>CANLTJ010000001.1 GCA_947493995.1 uncultured Arachnia sp.
TACTCCGCACCGCCTGGACCACCCACCGCTGGGACACCCGACCAACCCGCCGCCCATGACCTACTGGCGGAACCTCTAAGTCTGGTATCGACGCCGTGATCTGCCTGCATTCCGACCTTTGTGAGGTCTGCACGTTTTCTCATGCCTGGAAACCAGATCTGCACTCAGGATCAATGTCATGAGTTCCGGCACGGTGACCTGCAACAACTCTCAGCGCCGCAACGCTGATTGCACGAGCGCCGAACGCCGTTGACCGCCTCGAGTCAGCGGGACTACCGTCAGCGATGGAGCGACAGTGAAGCCTCTCCTTACACACCATCTCCAGGAGGAGTAGATCAGTGAAACACTTATTTGCGCGCCGCGTCGGCGTCGCCGTGCTCGGCGTCGGCCTGGCAGCAGGACTTGCCGTGTCGACGCCGTCGGCCGCAGATCCTGGTGGGCTCATCATCGACGTCGCTGTGCCTGATGCCACCGGCCCCATCCCGACCACAGCGAATTCGCGCCCGTTCATCGATCGCATGGGACCACCTCGAAAAGCGGCCAACGAGGCCGATTACAAGGAACTGGAGCTATTCGTCAGCGGCGATGCCAATGTCTACTCGTGGGACGGCGAGGATCCAGTAATCCGTACCGCGGGCGCCCCATACGAGACCCGCATCGTCGTTCGGACCCCTTCCGATGCAAGCCAATTCAGCGGGACCGTCTGGGTCGAGCCACTCAACCCCACGCTCGCCATCGACTTGGACCGCATGTGGCAACTCCACTACGACCAGATCATCAACGACGGCGATGCATGGGTGGGAATCACCAGCAAGCCCATCACTATCCAAGCTCTGAAGCGTTTCGACCCTGATCGCTACGCTTCGCTGGCAATGGACAATCCACTGCCGCCTGAGGAGCAGACCTGCGGCACGATACCGGGCGAGGACGGCTACAACGAGAACTCCTCCAAGCTGTACGAAAATGGTCTGATTTGGGACATCATGAGCCAGGTAGGTGCGCTGATGCGCAGCGATTCTCCCACCAACCCACTGCCGAGTCCGGCTGACACCGTGTTCGGTGAGGGCTGGTCGCAGACCGGTGGATTCGCCGCCCGCTACCTGAATACTTTCGGCGACATCTCCAAATTCCACGGAGATCCCATCTATGACGGTTGGCTCCTCGGCGGACCGACTGGCCCGTCCCGCATCAACCAGTGTGACAGCGGCGGACCCAGTGTGATTCGTTCGACGACGGTGCCCGTCATCATGTTGCGCACCGAAAGTGATTTCTTCAGTTTCAACTATCGCCGCGACGATAGCAGTGCTGACGACGACCGTTTTCGCCTCTACGAAATGGCTGGCACCTCCCACGACTCTGCGAGCATCTACGAAAACTTCGTTCCCGATGCTGATGCCTCCGCCGCCGGCATCACTCCGGTGACGACCGCGGTTTGTGGATTCGAAGGCACCCAGACTGCAAATGATCTGCCCTATGAGTACTTCTTCAACGCGGCTGCGGTGAACCTGAAGAAGTGGACGCAGGGCATCGAGCCACCGCACGCCGGTCGTTTCGTCTACGACGGACTCAACATCGCCCGTGACAACTTCGGTAATGCGATTGGGGGTCTGCGTAGCCCATACGTCGATATTCCCACAGCCACGTACGGCTTGCCCCCGGGTCGCGCCTGCCCCTACATCGGCACCAAGACACCATTCGACGAGGATCTACTCGAGAGCCTCTACCCGAGTCGCAACAAGTATCTGACCCACGTTGCCGCTCAGGCTGATCGCATGGTCAGGGATGGATTCCTTCTGCAGGCTGATGCCGATAAGATCACGCAGGAAGCAGAGCAAATTGCATTGCCGGAGAATCCGGCGCCTGAGCCCCAGCCCACCGAGACTGTGACGACGCCAGGCGGAACCGGCGGTAGCGATCTCTACGACACGCCTGGCTTCCACAATGTTGGTGGCCGCAAGTGGATGACCGTCTGCGAGCCGTACTCGGCCACCCGCCGCTGTTACACCTACATCTGGGGTACCACCATCCAGGCATACGGTAATAGCTATGCACAGGTGAACGGATGGTTGTTCAACAACCTCACATATGCCGCTTCCCCGAAGCGAATCTGGAGGGGCAATCCCTTGGCCGCTAACGGTTCGTGGACCTCCGATGAGGGACGCACTTGGCGCACCGAGTGCGACACGGCCGCCTCTGGTCGCAACGGCTGCCGCAACTACGTCGTCGCCACTGTGATCGAGCGCAGCGGCGACGCCTACCGGGTGGTCACTAAGGAGGTGTTCAACAGCCAAGTGCGGTTCGCGTAAGGATAGGCACCCGGGGCTGAAGCGTCCCGGGTGCTTCCCCGTTCTGGCTGGACCCCGTCGGGAAATGTTGTAGATGCGAGAAGCAAGCTGCCCCCGCAGTAGGAAGTCGCCTACGCGGACACTCCTGCGGTCCCGGGCTGCCGTGCTGGTCCGAGCCCTAGCTGGATGCTGCATGCTGACATCGCTGGGCTCGAAGCCGCCAACCTGGATCACCACGCCCTCAAATCACGATCGAACCGTGCCGCTGCACTCGATAGGAGTGGCCTCACGTCCGCCGTTCGGATCGGGTCCTGGTGGATCAAAGGGCCGGGCGAATCGCCTTCAAGGACAGTCGCGGAGCTTCATGTCGCCCAATAGTTGCCTGCAGCACTCGAAAGCAATGGCCGATACAAGTGTTATCCCTAGTCAAAGCGCTCTTTCAACTGGCTCCCCCGGTTGGACTCGAACCAACAACCCTTCGATTAACAGTCGAATGCTCTGCCAATTGAGCTACAGGGGAACGGCGGCTGTGGTGCACCGCGCGAGGTGAAACGCTACCAGATGGGTCAGCGTCTCGTCCAAACGGCAGCCCGCGTCATCGCAGCCGTCGGGCGGCGGTTCTCAGACCCCGTACTCCGCCTTCAAACGGTCGGTCTCGGCGACGACAAAGTCCGCCACAGCCGGATCGGCGAGGTCCGCGCCGCCGCCCGCGACGGCGTACCAGGTGACCTGATCGCTGCCGTCGAGCGTCCGTCGGCCAATGATCTGCACCCGCCCCCGTGGCAGGTCGTGACTGAGGGTCGCAACCATTGAGGCCTGGATGCGCTCCCTGAAGAGCTCCGGCAGCCGGCCCGCGTCGTCGAGGGCGACGGTGAAGTGATCACCCGACGTCGTTTCCCAGGTGAACGTCGACTCCTCTTCGCGCCAGGCTCCGTTGGCGATCTGCTCCCACCCGAACACACGCCACTCTCCCCGCTCACGCAGCGCGAGGAGTTCCCTGGCGGCCAGCAGGGACGCCTCCGGTCCGGAGCCTTGAGCGATCACATCGACGCGCCTCCCGAGGTGGGACTGCAGTTCACGTTCGAGCGACTTGTCGGGACGATTTCCAAAGATGGCCATCACCCCATTGTGCCCGCCATTGGCTTGGTCAACATTTCTGCTGGTCAGCCCCCCGATATGTCGCCGAACCTCGGCATCACAGACTGGTGAATGCGCGCTGTTGGAGGAGGTGTTGTCCGAACGGTGCCGGTGTTGTTCAATCCGCCGCCGACGTGGATGATCTCCATGCCGAGATGGCAACTTTGTGGCCATGACGATCACGACAGCCGTATTGAACTCACCGGTGACCAGCGTGGAGATGGAGCGCACCCTGCTGCTCCGGATTGAGGCTGGCGTCTACGCGCGGCACCTCCTGACGAGGCGGACAGCTCACGATCGTCGCGACCTGGAGCGGGTGGCAGCCTCTGGGGTGGTGGCCTGGGAGTTCCTGTGGCTCGCCAACCTGCGACTGGTGGCGAAGCTCGCCCACGAATCCTCCCGTCGTCACCGCCTCCCGTTCGACGACGTTTTCCAGGACGGCTGTCTGGGCCTGGCCGAGGCCCTCATGCGTTTCGACATGACCCGCGGCTGTCGGCTCAGCACCTTGGCGCACGAGTACATTCAGCGAGCCGTCCGTGCCAGCGCTGCACGGCGGGCGGGAGAGCTGGATGGCCCGGGGAGGCGTCATCGGTTGCGCATTCTCATGACGGAGCAGGAACACCACGTGTCCTGCAATGAGCACCGCCTGCCGCCCTCACGAGAAGTGGCTCGGATGGTGGGGGCGAGCTCCTCCGCGGCGGCCAGTGCTTTCGCCGTGACCACTTCTCTGGAGGAGTTGGGGTCCCATCAGCTCGCCAGTGATGGTGGCTTCGATGTCGTGGAGGTCCACGGTCTCGACTTCCTGAACCTTCTGAGCGACGCCGGTGAACTGCTCAGGTTGCGCTACGGAGTGGGCACCCGGTGCCACAGTCAGGCGGAAGTGGCCGAACTGCTCAACGTCTCACCCACTACGGTGGCGCGGTTGGAGCGACGCGCCCTGGTCCGGGCCCGGATCCTGCTGGAGTCGGAACAGTGCCGGCTCCCGAGCGTCGCCTGCGCGTGATCGTCCGGGGCAGGGGTTGCGAGGTCACTCGCCTGCACTGACCGACAGCAGCCGCTTGCGTTCCATCTCCAGGGCGGTCAGTTCCGCGAACTGGCTGCGGTGACTCGTTGGGTCCTTGACCGGATCCGTGCGTTGCAGCCGGGACTTGCACTGCGCAATCCGACGCACGGTGCGCGCGAGACGCAGACGGCTCGAGTGCGCCAAGGAGTACACCTCATCCGGTTCTCGGAGCAGGGGCTCCACGAGTAGCGAGACCAGCAACTGCGTCAGCACCTCCGACGACGTGTTCTCCCGCAGCGCATCGCCCCATCCCTCCACCAGCGGCGTGTCCCGGATGAGCCGGAACACGGCTTGGTATCCGGGGTGGGTGAAGTCCTCGATCACCACACCGTTCCACGCCGCGTCGAACGTGAGGGGGTACTGCAGCATCAGTTTCAAGGTGTCGCGTTCGAGGCGAAGCGCCGGATCCCCGGGATTGGGCCAGGCAGGATCGACGTCGTCCGTGCTGGACTCCTCGGGCTCCGGCCTGCGTTGCGACGACGACGCTCCACCACGCTGCTTGCGCGACACCTCGTGGCGGACGTCCTCGATGTCCATTCCGAGCATGCCTGCAAGCTCCCGCAGGTACTGGCTGATGAGCGACGAGTCCCGGATGGCGCTGATCAGGTCGGAGGATTCCCGCAGTGCTGCAAGACGCCCGTCGGCGCGGTCCAGATCATAGGATTTGATGACGTTCTCCATGACGAACCGATAGAGCGGGACGCGCCTGCCCACCAGTTCCCGGACCGCGGCGTCGCCGTGCTCCAAGCGAAGATCGCAGGGATCCAGGCCGGAGGGCTCGACGGCGACGTAGGTCTGGGCGATGAAGTTCTGGTCCCCCTTGAACACCTTGAGCGCGGCATTCTGGCCGGCCTTGTCACCGTCGAAGGTGAAGATGACCTCGCCGTGCAACCCGTCGGTGGTGCCCATGAGGCGTTGCAGGAGCCGGGCGTGGTCGTCTCCGAACGCTGTGCCACAGCTGGCGACGGCGGTGTCGACTCCCGCGAGATGCGCGGCCATGACGTCGGTGTATCCCTCCACCACCACCGCCTGCGACCGTTTGCCGATGGGTTGGCGGGCGAAATCCAGGCCGTAGAGCACCTGGGACTTCTTGTACACGGCCGTCTCAGGGGTGTTGATGTACTTGGCGGGCAGCCTGTCGTCGTCGTGGATACGACGGGCACCGAACCCGAGGACGCTCTGCCCGGAGTCCCGGATGGGCCACAGCAGGCGTCCGCTGAAGAAGTCGCGGCCACCGTCGCGGATCAGTCCGGCTGCCTTGAGCGTGGCGTCGTCGAAGCCCTGTGCCTGCAACGCCTGCCGCAGCATACGGCCGTGCTTCGGCGCGTATCCCAGACCGAAGTGCAGCGCGACGGCGCGGTCGAACCCCCGCTGGTCGAGGAATCGGCGGGCCTCAATCGCCTCCGGTGAGCCCAGCTGCGATCTGAAGAACTCTTCAGCGGCGGCGTTGGCCTCCAGAATCCTCTTCCGCAGGCCGGGCGGCTGGCCGGTGCCGTCGTCGGTGATGCGCAGCTGGATTCCTGATCGATCGGCGAGTGTCTGCACGGCCTCGGTGAAGCCGAGGTTCTGCTGCTTCTGGAGAAAGGTGAAGACATCGCCGCCCTCACCACATCCGAAGCAGTAGAAGAATCCCCGGGATGGCGTCACGGTGAAGCTGGGTGTCTTCTCGTCGTGGAATGGACACAGCCCTTTCAAGGACCCACCACCGGCGTTGCGCAGCGCAACGAAATCGCCCACCACGTCGTCGATCCGGATCCGCTCGCGGACAGCTGCGATGTCCTCGTCGTGGATCCGTCCAGCCATGGGAGCAGTCTAGTCCGGGGGTACGACGCTCCAGGACCGGCCATTCTCAGGCTCAGGCGTAGCGGCCGATACCGGCGGGCAATTGTTGAGGATTCCAACCGAGCAGTCGCTGGGCCTGTTCGAAGGCGAACCGGTCAGTCATTCCGCCGACGTAGGTGACGACTCCGCGCACTGCTTCGTCGGTGCGATACTCCTGGGGCATGGCGCTCGGATGTTCCAGGTAGTACTCCACCAGACCGGTCAGCACCCGCACCACCACCAGACTCTGACGCGTGGACTCGGGGCGCGTGTAGATGCGCTCGTAGTTGAAGCGACGCAGGGCAGCCAACGCTTCCGCGGTCTGCTTGTCCATACCTACAGTGCCGGTCGTCATGGTGGTGGTGATGACGGCATTGAGGAAGGTGGAGAGTTGCTGGCGTCGGGTGGTTCCCACCACGTCGCTCACCACCTCGGGAAGATCGGCGGGGGCAACGATGCCGGCATGGATCGCGTCCTCCAGGTCATGTGCGCAGTAGGCGATCCTGTCGGCCCAGGAGACCAGTTCCCCCTCCAGAATTGAGGGCGCCGGCCGGGACCAGGAGTGGTTGCGGATGCCGTCCAGGGTTTCGCGACACAGGTTGAGATCGGTCAGCACGACGTCGGCACCCCAGGGGCCGTGGTCATAGCCCTCCTCGATGAACTGGTCGAAGGCGTCCTCGGAGGCGTGTCCACCGGGTCCGTGACCGCAGTCGTGACCGAGGGCCATGGCATCCGCCAGGACCACATTGGCGCCTATCCCCCGTGCCATGGCGACGGCGCACTGGGCCACCTCGATCGCGTGGGTCAGACGGGTGCGCTGGTGGTCGGTGGGGTACACCACCACCTGGGTCTTGCCCGCCAGACGACGAAACGCCGTCGAATGGACGATTCGGTCCCTGTCCCTCTGGAAACAGGTTCGCAGTGGATCCGGCGCCTCCGGCACCAGGCGGTCCCCGGCGCCGGAACTGAAGCTTGCGGCCGGGTTGAGCAGCCGCCGTTCTGCCTCCTCCCGGTACTCGCGTGTCCGCCTTGCGGCAGGTTCCACGGTTGCGGAGGAGGTGGCGTGGGCTGTCACGACGTCGTCGCCGTGACCATGCATGGTGTGGGCCCAGAGCTTCGTGCGAGGCAACAAGGAGTCGTTCATCTCGTTCGCCAACCTATCCCAGCGTCTTCGGCGTTGCGCTCGCAGTTGGGGCACCGGTTCTCCTCCCATGGGTGTGTCGTCCTCATTGATCACCCCCGGGGACGGCACGGCTGCGCCGGAAGCTAGCGTTGACAACAGCGTGAAGACCGACGGAAGGACGACCATGGCCGAGACCGCAATTCTGCACGTGGATGGAAACGACATCGAGCTGCCCGTCGTGACTGGGACAGAAGGGGAACGAGCGATCGACATCTCCTCCCTCCGCTCCTCCTCAGGGCTCATCACACTCGACGACGGCTACGGCAACACCGGTTCCTGCGCATCGGAGATCACCTTCATCGACGGCGAGGAGGGGATCCTGCGCTACCGGGGCGTTCCCATCGAGGACCTCGCCGCACGGTCCTCCTTCGTTGAGACGGCCGAGCTCCTCATCTTCGGGGAGCTGCCGGACGCCGAGGAACGCAACGTGTTCCGCGAGCTGCTGACGGAGAACTCGGCACTGCACCGCGACATGCGCAAGCACTTCGACGGCTTCCCTGCCGATGCTCACCCCATGGCCATCCTCTCCGCGATGATCAACGCGCTGCAGGCATACGACCTGCCTGAGATCACCATCACAGACAACGAGGGATTCCGTCGCGCCGCGGCCGCCCTGATGGCCAAGACTCGCACGATCGCCGCCGCGTCCTACAAGTCGCACATCGGTCAACCCATCGCCTACCCCCGCTACGACCTCCCCTACGCCGAGAACTTCCTCCACATGATGTTCTCGGTCCCCTATCGGGACTACGAGCCCACGCCCGAGGTGGCGCACGCACTGAACATGTTCCTGGTCCTGCACGCAGACCACGAGCAGAACTGCTCCACCTCCACCGTGCGGATGGTCGCCTCCGGTGGCGCCAACCTCTTCGCATCGGTCGCTGCTGGCGTCAATGCGTTGTGGGGCCCCCGGCACGGTGGCGCCAACATGGCGGTGCTGGAGATGCTGGAGCACATCCACCGCGATGGCATCCCTGTCAACCGCTACATCGATCAGGCCAAGGACCGTGAATCCCCGGTCCGGCTCATGGGTTTCGGGCACCGGGTGTATCGCAACTTCGATCCCCGCGCACAGATTCTCAAGGAGGCGGCGCACAGCCTCTTGGAATCGATGCACATCACCGACCCCCTGCTCGATATCGCCCAACAGGTGGAGGAAGCGGCCCTGGCCGACGACTACTTCCGCGACCGCAAGCTGTACCCCAACGTCGACTTCTACTCCGGCATCATCCTGCGTGCCATCGGCATCCCCACCGACATGTTCACCGTCATGTTCGCCATCGGACGGACACCAGGCTGGATCGCGCATTGGAAGGAAGTGCATGAGAACCCGGCGCAGAGGATCCATCGGCCGAGGCAGCTCTACGTCGGCGAGCCGCTGACGCAGTGGTTGCCGCGAGCCGAACGCTGAGACGAGCCGCGTGCGGCCGGGACAGCGCTTCAACTGGCCGCCAACACTGGCCCAGCCATTTCGGTCGGGTCGCTTCTGACCTCCGGGCTCAGCCGCCGCTGACGCCGAGTTCGGCGTCAGCGAGGTCGAGGTCGGAGCCCGACGTGTCGTCGTACCAACCGTAGGGCAGCACCACCTTGCCCCGGGGGCTTCCCTGCCGGCCACGGGGTGTGCCGAGTTCTGTCTCGGGAAACGGGGCATCGTCGTCGAGTTGCGCGACCAGAGACCGCAGTTCCGCCAAGGTGGAGACCATCGCGAAGTGGCGACGCAGTTCCCCCACCGGGTAGCCCTTGAAGTACCACGCCATGTGCTTGCGCAGGTCGGTCATTCCGTGCTGCTCCCCCATGATGGCGGTGAGCAGTTCGGCGTGGCGGATCAGCATGGCACCCACCTCCCCCAGGCTCGGTCTCTTCCGATGGGTGTCGCCGGCGAAGGCGGCCGCGAGGTCCCCGAACAGCCATGGACGTCCGAGGCAACCGCGTCCGATGACGACGCCGTCGCAACCTGTCTCCTCCATCATCCTCAGGGCATCTTCCGCCTCCCAGATGTCCCCGTTGCCGAGCACGGGAATGTCGACGGCGTGCTTCAGTTCCGCGATCCGTTCCCAGTCCGCTTCGCCGGAGTACGCCTGTTGGACCGTACGTCCGTGCAGGGCGATCGCGGCCGCTCCTTCGTCCTGGGCGATACGCCCTGCGTCGAGGAAGGTGTGGTGCTCGGCGTCAATCCCGATCCTGGTCTTGATGGTGACCGGCACGCCGAACTCGTCGGCGGCCTTCACGGTTTCCCGCACGATGGCTCGCAGGCGGTCGCGCTTGTAGGGCAGGACCCCGCCTCCGCCCTTCCGTGTGACCTTCGGTACGGGACAGCCGAAGTTCAGATCAATGTGGCCCACGCCGTGTTCACGGCACAGAATGCGCGCCGCGTCAGCCATCACGTTCGCGTCCACCCCGTAGAGCTGCACCGAGCGAGTGGTCTCTCCGGGATCGAACTGCAGCATGTCCTGGGTCTTGTGATCGCCGACGACCAGGCCGCGTGATGTGATCATCTCGCAGACGTACAGCCCTGCCCCCTGTTCCCGACACAGTTGCCGGTACGCCGCGTTCGTCACCCCGGCCATGGGTGCGAGCACCACGGGCAGGTCCACCACGACGGCGTCTGGGCGGCTGGGTGCGTGCAGGCGCAGGGGTGCGGGCGGGGTCATGTTCCTCCTGTGTGGGCGACCGCCAAGTCTACGTCGTCGGCTGGGATGTCCGCCGGCACGAGCTGTTCGGTGCGGAGTGCGTGTCGGTCTACCGTCACGCACTCCACAGCTACCGGCGCTGACCCTCCGACAGCGCCTCCTCCAACTCCTCGGCCGACGGATTCCGAAGCACCCTGTCCCCCACCACCGCAGTCGGCGTCAACTCGTCACCGTCATTCAGACGACAGACCTCATCATTCGCCTCCTGGTCCACCCAGACATTGACCCACGTGACGCGGTCATCCTTTCCCATGGCCCGCAGGAGTCGTTCGCAGTACATGCAGCCTGGCTTCCAGAACACGACCGCATGCCCTACCTTCATCGTTTCCTGCGCTTCGGTCCAAGACGTGTGACGGCCACGACGGCCATTGAGCGCAATCAGAACAAGACCCACCGCTGCCATGAAGACGACCAGCCAGACGGGAGCATCGCCGTCGATCAGCACGAAGATGGCCATCGAGAAGGCCACAACAATCACAAGAGTGGGCACGAATCGCTTCTTCACCATCAGCCCAAACTAGCCGCGGCACGTCAGAATGAAGCTAGAGAGTTGAGACACGCGCCCCGTCGACGTTGGGCGCATCGGTGCTGAAGCCCTGCACCACCCTAAACGAAGAGACGTCATGCCACTGATCATCCAGGTGCGGCTACGCGCTGGGCGAGTATTGGTCGGATCCGGGCCTCGCCGTGGGTTGACCACAATCCCTGCGGCCTTGATCGATCCGTGCGAGCATCGGACCTAGGCTCAGTCCATTCACCAGCCCAAGCCGACATCCGGTCCGCGAGCGACCGCAGGAGGACCAGTGAGCACCACAAAGACCGTAGACAAACCCCGAACCAGAGAAAAGCGGCATATCCCCGGATTCGCTCAGTTGCAGCGCCTCGGAAAGAGTCTGATGCTGCCCATTGCCCTGCTGCCGGCCGCAGGCATTCTCCTGCGGCTCGGACAAGACGACTTGCTGGGGCAGTTCAACGCTCCCATCATCGGTCCCTTTTTTGACTCCATGAGCGCTGCGGGAGGTGCGATCTTCGCTAACCTTCCGATGCTGTTCGCCGTAGGAGTCGCCATTGGTTTTGCCAAGAAGGCTGACGGATCCACGGCACTGTCAGCCGTGGCAGGCTACTTGGTGATCACCGCCGTCTTCGAGTCGATGTCGCCCGTCGTGCTCGACGGCGTCACTGACGCCGCCGGCAACCAAGCGCTGATCGACTACAGCGTCTTGGTGGGCATCCTCATAGGACTGATCACCGCGTGGTTGTTCGACAAGTACCACGACATCACGCTGCCGTCCTATCTTGGTTTCTTCGGTGGCCGCCGGTTCGTTCCCATCGTGGTGTCTCTGGCCGCGCTGTTCCTCGGCATTGTCCTGAGCTATTTCTACCCGCTGTTCAACAGCGGGCTCACTTGGGTGGGTGCATTCATCGCCGGCTCTGGAGCGATTGGCGCATTCGTGTACGGCGTCGTCAACCGCATGCTGATCCCGCTAGGCCTCCACCACATCGTCAACACCTACATCTGGTTCGTCTACGGAGACTACGACGGCCCCGACGGCCTGGTCACGGGGGAACTGACCCGCTTCGCTGCCGGCGACACCACAGCAGGACTTCTGACGGCTGGCTTCTACCCAATTCTGATGTTTGGCCTGCCCGCCGCCGCTCTGGCCATGATCCATGTGGCCAAACCGGGGCAGCGCAAGCTGGCCGTTGGCATCCTCGGCGCAGCGGGTCTGACAGCCTTTATCACTGGCGTCACCGAGCCGCTCGAATTCTCGTTCATGTTCGTCGCGTTCCCGCTGTACGTCATCCATGCGGTTCTCACTGGTACCTCGCTGGCGATCGCCTACATTCTCGATATCCACCTCGGCTTCTCGTTTTCAGCGGGAGGCCTAGATCTGCTGCTGTACGGCACGGCGCCCGCAGCCAACAACGTCCTGCTGCTCCTCATACAAGGACTCGTTTTCGCCGCTCTGTACTACGTGCTATTCCGGTTCGCCATCACTCGCTTCAACATGCGCACTCCCGGACGGGAACCAGATGAGGAGTTCGCAGCGTCGGAAGCCTCTGCCATGGCCGACAACGACAACGAGGGAAAGCCCGTGCCAGCCACGGAGCGTACCGAACAACTCATTGAGGCATTTGGCGGTAGGGACAACCTCCTCAACGTTGACGCCTGCATCACCCGGCTCCGAATTGAGGTGGCGGACAAGAACGACGTGGACAAGAGGCGCCTCAAGGCTCTGGGGGCTGCGGGCGTCATCGACGTGGGCAACAACGTCCAAGCCATCTTCGGCACTCAGGCTGACACCATGAAGAATGAAATCAATACGGCACTTGGCTCACCAGCCCCCGATCGGCCAGCCCCAGCGCCCGCTCTTACCGAGCCTGAGGTTGAAGCTGCAGCCGATAGCGATTCGCCGGTGAGGGAACAGGAGTCGACGACCGCCTCCGCAGCTTCTGACACGTCGATGCCAATTCTGTCGCCTCTACCGGGGAAAGTGGTGCCCCTGAATGAGGTGCCGGATCCGACGTTCTCTGAGGGGCTGGTGGGTTACGGCGTGGCCATTGACCCGCCGCGCGAGAGTGTGGAAGCTGTTGCACCGGTCAGCGGCCAGGTGGTGCAAATGTGGCCGCACGCCTTCGCCATCCTCACAGAGAATGAGGTGGGGATCCTTGTTCACCTTGGCCTTGACACTGTCCAATTGAACGGTGAAGGCTTCACCACACACGCGGAACAGGGCGATCAGGTTGCTGCCGGCGACACGATGATCACCTTCGACGTTCCGTCGATCGAAGGCATGGACAAGAACCCGATCGTCCCCGTCATCGTGATGGAAACCCAGGAGGAGCAGGTTTCCGCAGCGGAGGCGGCCGAAGAGTGGGTCGCGGCCATGGACACGTTGCTTTATTTCAATCGGTGATGTGTGTGATGGGTGTCGGTGAGCCTGCGGATCACGTTGGGGAGCGCCCCTGCGGCTCCGGAGACGTTGCGCTTGAATGGGCACATGACCAATCCGTTGCTGCAGCCCTCCACCCTCGACTTCGAACTCCCGGACTACGCCGCGATCACCGACGCCGACGTCCGGGAGGCACTGGATGCTGGGATGTCCCAGCAGATCGAGGAACTGGACGCCATTGCAACGAACACGGACCCGGCAACGGTGGAAAACACCCTTCATGCATGGGAACGCAGCGGCCAGATCCTCTCCCGAACCCTCAACGCCTTCTGGGTGGCAAAATCGGCAGACACCAACCCGGAGCGCGATGCCATCGTCGCCGAGTACTCACCACGCCTCGCGGGACACAGCGACGCCATCCTCCTCAACAGCGCGCTGCACGAGCGCCTGCAACAACTGGCGACACGACGCGACGACGGTGAGGTTGCCCTGGACACACAGGACTCCCACCTCCTGGACGAACGACTGCGCGAATTCCGGCGCAACGGCATCACACTCGAGGAGCAGGACAAGACGCGGCTGCGGCAGATCAACGCCCAACTCGCCGATCTCGCGACCCGCTTCCAGCAGCACATCACGGAAGGACGAAACGCGGCGTCGCTGCTCGTCAAACGGGAGTCAGAACTCGACGGCCTGAGTTCAGCGGAGCGCGACGGAGCCCGCGCCCTCGCAGAAGCCAGCGGCCAGCAAGGGTGGTTGCTGCCGCTCGTCAACACCACTGGGCAGCCAGTCCTGGCCAGTCTCAGGAACCGGGACCTGCGCAGAAAGGTGTACACCGCCTCCATTTCCCGGGGGCTGGTCGGCGAGCACGACACCCGTCAGCTCGTACTCGACACCGTGGCGTTGAGAGAGGAACGCGCCCACCTCCTGGGCTTCGAACACCATGCGGCCTACGTTGCCGACGACGGCTGCGCGCGCACCACCGAGAATGTCACCGCCATGCTGCAGCGCCTCGCTCCGGGCGTCCTGCAGATCGTTCAGCGAGAAGCGGCAGCACTGCAAAAGCTGTTCGCCGAAGACCATCCTGAGGGCACCTTCGAACCCTGGGACTGGGAGTTCTACGCGGCACGCGCGGCAGCCGCCAACGCCGTCGATGCCGACGAGCTGAAGCCGTACCTGGAGTTCGAGCGGGTACTGACCCATGGCGTCTTCGCGGCCGCCACGAGGCTCTATGGCATCACCTTCCACGAACGTCCGGACCTCGTCGGATACACCGATGATGCGCGCGTCTTCGAGGTGCGGGAGGAGACCGGCGACGTCCTCGGAGCCGTCATCATCGATCCATTCACGCGCCCCACGAAGCAGGGAGGGGCGTGGATGACGAGCATCGTCGAACAGTCGCACGTGCTTGAGTCGAAGCCCGTGGTGACCAACACGTGCAACTTCACCGAACCGGCGCCCGGGGCTCCCAGTCTCCTCTCTTGGGACAACGTCATCACCTTGTTCCATGAGTTCGGCCATGACCTGCACGGACTGCTCTCGGATGTGCGCTACCCGTCGCGCTCCGGCACGGCGGTGCCACAGGACTTCGTGGAGTACCCGTCGCAGGTCAACGAGATCTGGGCGTGGGAACCGGCGCTCATTGAGGATTATGCCGTGCACCATGCCACGGGCGAGCCCATGCCGACGGCCCTGAGGGATGCGTTGGTGGCCACGCGAGCAGAAGGGATTGGCTACGACACCTACGAGAAGCTCGCCGCCATGATGCTCGACCAGTCCTGGCACACCACGCCGGCCTCGCAGCTCCCCTCAACGCCCGGCGACGTGGAGCGCTTCGAGACCGCTGCCCTGGAGTCGTGGGGCATGGCGTTCCCCCTCATTCCGCCCCGCTACCGCACCACCTACTTCGCCCACGTCTTCGCCGGCGGGTATTCCGCGAGCTACTACTCGTATCTCTGGTCGGAGGTCATGGACGCTGACACGGTCGCGTGGATCAGGGACAACGGTGGCCTGACCCGCGACGTTGGAGAGCGATTCCGGCGACGCCTCCTGGGGCGCGGCGGCTCCCAGCCAGCGATGGAGTCCTACCAGGAGTTCCGCGGCTCCCTGCCCGACGAGATTCATCTCCTGGCCCGCATCGGTCTGACATAGGTCGGGGAGAGGGCGCCCCTCCCTCGCGCGTACGCCCGTCCCATGTTTTCGCGCCCGCGCTATAGAACGGGCCTCGAAACTTTGGACGGGCGCCAAAGGAACATGACGGGCTTGTGGAATTAGCGCGGGCGTTGGCCTGAGCTGGAATGGCGACGGATGTCGATGAACAAGGCCAGGCCGGATCAGCCGCGACGGGGGATGTTGTCGCCCAAATCTTGCGGCGGTAGATAGGCCGACGGCTCGTCGATGGCTCTGCTCAGAACGGGGGTGAGGATCACTTTGGCGTCGAATCCATTGAAGGAGCGACGGTAGGCGCCGACGTTCTCCCACCGACTGACGATGGCCCACAAGTCCGGGTCGTCGAGGTTGCGCACGACGTCGACGCCCAAGCATCCCGGCCGCTCGCGCCAGAACTCGACGACCGTCGCCGCCTCCGCCGCGAAGCCAGCACCGACGTCCCGAAAACGCGAGATAGCCAGCATCACGTCCGCGCCCTCACTCACGCGCCCGATCCCGGTTCGTAGCAAAGCCGGAGGGCTCACTCACAACCTCGGTTCTATCCGCTGCACCCCATGCCATTCTGCGAATCTCCGACACCTGACTGATACAGACAAGAGACATGGCACCAGCCGTGAACCACAGACCTGGAGAGCCGAGCACCGCCAGAACCACTGAGCCGACGCCGGCAACAGCAGCCATGACAACAACCACCCATCGCCATCCACGCGACATCGTCAACACGCTGGCTCTCCTGACTGGTGCGATCAACCGGGGCACTTGACATGCTAGACGGTTGTTAATGATACTGATTCTCATGAACATCAATGCTCGACATCGTCTCGGAATAGCTATGGCCGGTGTGCTCGCACTCTCCGGGTGCGGTGTGAATGACCGCGCAGCCGTCGGCGACTCAGCGGAGGATTCCGCAGTTCAGGTGGCAGCAGCCTTCTACCCGCTGGAGTACGCAGTGACCAGCGTCGGCGGAGACCTCGTCAGCGTCTCGTCCCTCACCACGCCGGGAATCGAGCCCCACGACGTGGAACTCACGCCTCAGCAGGTGGCCACCGCCACGCAGGCTGACCTCGTCGTGTACCTCTCGGGATTCCAGCCCGCAGTGGACGAGGCGGTCCAGCAGGCCGATCCCGCCCGAGTACTGGACGTGGCAGAATTCGCGGACCTCAAAGGCGTCGACGAATCGCTCGAAGCCCACGACGAGGACGAGGACCACGACGCCGACCACGACGCAGACCACGACCACGGAGACATGGATCCGCACTTCTGGCTCGACCCCCAACGGCTGGCCGCCGTGGAGGAAGCGATCGCGGAGCGGCTGACGCTCCTCGTTCCCGAGGAGGCTGAGACCATCGCCAGCAATGCCACGTCAGCCGTCGCCACACTGAACGAGATCGACGACGAGCTGAGTTCCGGACTTGAGAACTGTGCACGACGCGAGCTGTTCACGTCGCACAGCGCCTTCGGCTACCTAGCGGATCGCTACGATCTTGAGCAGGTGGGCGTGGCGGGCATCTCCCCCAACGTGGAGCCGTCACCGGCGCGCATCGCCGAGGTCCAGGAACTGGCGCGGGAACATGGCGCCACCACCATCTTCTTCGAAACGGCAGCCTCGGACGCCGTGGCGGCCTCGGTCGCCACGGATCTGGACCTGGAGACGGCCGTGCTGGATCCCATCGAGACACTCAGCGACCAATCCGCTGGCGAGGACTATCCCGCAATCATGCGAGCCAACCTCGCCGCCATCCAGGAGGCGAATGACTGTGGCTGACACAGCTCTTCATCACATCTCTCCCCTCGACAACTCGGCCGCAGACGCCGATGCCCAGCCTCAGCACCCACCTTTGCTCGACGCGCAGGGGCTGTACGTCTCGCTCGGCGGGTTGCCCATCCTGCGGGATGTGAGCCTCCAGGTTCACGCGGGCGAGGCCGTCGCCATTCTGGGCGGCAACGGCTCCGGCAAATCCACCACCATCCGCGCCGTCCTCGGACTGATCCCATTCCAGGAGGGCTCGGTGCAACTCTTCGGGACGGAGCTGACCGACTTCCGCGAGTGGGACCGGGTGGGCTACGTGCCGCAGCACTCCACCCTCAACGTCTCCAACGCGACGGTCCGGGAGATCGTCTCCTCCGGCCGTCTGTCACACCACAGAATTTTTCAGTTCCTGAACCGCGAGGATCGCAAGCACGTCGAGCGCGCGCTGAAGCTCGTCGAACTGACGGACAGGGCGAAGTGGCCATTCAGCACCCTGTCCGGGGGCCAGAAACAGCGCGTTCTGATTGCTCGCGCGCTGGCCTCCGAGCCGGAACTGCTGATCATGGACGAGCCGCTGGCCGGCGTGGACCTCCACAGCCAGGATGGTCTGGCGCGACTCCTCGGTGCACTGCGATCCGACGGCCTCGGGCTCGCCGTCGTGCTGCACGAACAGGGGCCCCTGGCTGGAATCCTTGACCGCTGGGTGACGCTCTGCGACGGACGCGTCGTCACCGCCGACACCCACGGGGCCACCGATTGCGTCCCCAGCCCTGGCGACAGCTCCACCCTGGGGCTCCGGGATCTCATCGCAGGTGGCAGACGGTGATGGAACTCTGGAGCCTGCCCTTCATGCAGCGCGCGCTGATAGCGGCGCTCCTCAGCGGCCTGATCGCGCCCGCCATCGGCATGTACATCGTGCAGCGCAAGCTGAGCCTTCTGGGCGACGGTCTGGGCCACGTCGCCATCATGGGAGTCGGGCTCGCCTTCCTCACCGGCACCGCCCCACTGCCGATGGCTGTCGTCACCTGCGTCGTGGGCGCCGTCGTCGTGGAGCTGCTGCGCCAGAAGGGCAAGGCCACCGGGGATCTTGGGCTGGCCATCCTCTTCTACGGCGGCATCGCCTCAGGGGTGATGATGGCCGGCATCGCTGGGCAGGGGTCTGCCGGCCTCTCGGCCTACCTCTTCGGGTCCCTCACTTCCGTGAGCTCAACGGACCTGTGGGTGATCGGCATTTTGGGGGCGATCATCCTCGTGCTCTGCATCGGGCTGTCGCCGCGACTGTTCGCCGTCGCCGTCGACGAGGACTACGCACAGGTGCTGGGCATCCGGGTGCAGGTCCTCAACCTGCTGATCGTGGTACTCGCGGCGGTGACGGTCACCATCTCCATGCGCACCGTCGGCCTGCTCCTCATCAGTGCCCTGATGGTGATTCCAGTGGCCACCTCGCAGCAGCTGTTCGTCGGCTTCAAGGGCGCATTCTTCGGCGCGATGGGCGTCGGTGTGGTGGCTGCCGCGCTGGGGACCGCAGGCTCGTTCTATCTGGATTCGGCCACGGGCGCCACCATCGTCGTGGTCGCCATCGGCCTCCTGGCACTCTCGTGGATGCTGGCAGGCCCCCTGAGACGCCGACGCAACTTCATCCCTTACGTCGAGGAGCACCCCGACGCCGTGAACTACCGGCGCGCGGAACACCATGACGACGAGCACGCCCACACCCCGGGTGTGCAACTCATCCAACACGGCGACCACGTCGACTATGTGCACGACGGGCACCGCCACGCACTCCACGGAGACCACTTTGACGAGCACTAACGCACCCCGCAACACGTGGCAGCGCTCCGCCATCCGCGACTACATGGCCGGGGTGGAGGAGTTCCGCACCGCCAGCCAGATCCACGACGAGCTCAAACAGCTGGGCGATCGCATGGGTCTGGCGACGGTGTACCGGGCTCTGCAGACGATGGTGGAGGCCGGTGAGGTGGACACGCTGCGCACCCTCGACGGTGAGGCGGCCTACCGGAAATGCTCCGACAGCCACCACCACCACCTGGTGTGCCGGAACTGTGGGGCGGCGCAGGAGATTGCCGCCGAGGTCGTGGAGATCTGGGCTGCGGAGGTGGCCAAACGACACGGGTTCACCGACGTCGGCCACGAGGTGGAGCTCTACGGCCTGTGCGCCGAGTGCTCCTGATTCAGCGCTGCAGGAAGGGCAGCGAGCGCAGCGCCCGGTCCAGGTGCCACGTTGCATAGGCGGTGACCAGACCGTGGCAACGATTGACCGTTGACGTCGAGATCTCAGCGACGGTTCCCCAGTCGCCGCTCAGCAGGGCACCGAGATGCAGGAGCGATTCCTCGTCCACACGGGCCGAGGATGGCGGGCGACATCGCGCGCAGACCGTTCCACCGCCCTGCGGCGAGAACCACAGGTTCGTCTCTCCCACCACGCCACAGTTGGAGCACTCCCCCAGCGTCACCGCCCAGCCGGCGACGGCGAGTGAGCGGAGCAGATAGGAATCAACGATGGTGGCCGCCGGGCGCGTCGGGTCCGCCAAGGCCAGGAGGGCCCCGAGCAGCAGCCGGTACTGCGGCAGGGCGGGGGTGCGGTCCTCCACGACGAGGCGGTCGGCCGCCTCCACGAGCACCTCGGCAGCGGTGAAGCGGTCGTAATCCATGCCCAGCAGTCCGGCGTGCAGTGTCTCCACCTGCGTCACCACATCCAGCGCTCCACGCCCTTCGGCGAACTGGATGTCGACGTGGCTGAACGGCTCCAACCGGGCTCCGAACTTGCTGCTCGTCCGTCGGACGCCCCGGGCAACGGCCCGCACCTTGCCGTGCTGGCGGGTGAGAAGACTGATGATGCGATCGGCTTCACCCAACCGGTACGTGCGCAGCACAACGGCTTCGTCACGATAGGTGGGCATGCCAGCCATCCTATTTGACCCTTCGAAGCGCGATAGATTGGTACTCGTGGCCGACTCCTACCGCGCACCCACCCCGCATCCCAGCGGTGCACGTCCCCCGCAGATCCCTGCGGCGCGCCTGCCGCAGCACGTCGCGATCGTCATGGACGGCAACGGCCGCTGGGCCAAGCAGCGGGGCTTGAAGCGAACGGAGGGGCACGCGCGAGGAGAGGCGTCCCTCCTCGAGGTCATCCATGGCGCCCTGGAGCTGGGGATCCCGTACTTGTCGGCCTACGCCTTCTCCACCGAGAACTGGAAACGCTCACCCGACGAGGTGCGCTGGCTGATGGGCTTCAACCGCGACGTCATTCACCGTCGCCGCGACGAGCTCGATGCCCTGGGTGTTCGCATCCGGTGGGCCGGGCGGCGGCCACGCCTGTGGGGATCGGTCATTCGGGAACTCGAGGATGCGGAGCGGCAGAGCCAGTCCAACACGAAGTTAACTCTGCAGTTCTGCGTCAATTACGGTGGCCGTGCCGAGATCGTCGACGCCGTGCGGGAGATCGCGCGGCAGGCCAGGGCAGGGAAGCTGGATCCGGAACGCATCACCGAGGAGCGTTTCCGCAAGTTCCTCGACGAGCCGGAAATCCCCGACGTCGACCTCTTCGTGCGCAGCTCCGGAGAGCAGCGCACGTCCAACTTCCTACTGTGGCAATCGGCCTACGCGGAGTTCATCTTCCTGAACCGGCTGTGGCCTGACTTCGATCGGCTGGACCTCTGGGCCGCCGTCGAACAGTACTGTGATCGTGACCGACGATTCGGCAGCGCCTGAGGAGTTCCATCATGATCCCCACGACAGTTCCCATCCTGGACGGCACCGTGGTGCGCCTGAGGGCGTGGCGGGACAGCGACGCACCCCTGATCAAGTCCGTGGCGACGGACCCGCTGATCCCCCTCATCACATCCGTCCCCAGCAGCGGTGATCCCGACGACATTGCCGCCTACCTGGAGAGACAACGACAACGCGTGATCGAGGGAACCGGCTTCTCCTTCGCCATCGCGGACAAGAGGACGGACGAGGCCATCGGCAACATCGGCCTGTGGACGCGAGACTTCGACCGTGGCCGACTCACGATCGGATACTGGGTGGCGGAACAGTTCCGCCACAGAGGGCACGCGCAGGACGCGCTGGCCACCCTGACCAGGTGGGCGGTGAGGCTGCCCGGCGTCGGCCGGCTGCAACTCTTCGTCGAGCCCTGGAACGAGGGTTCCTGGCGCATCGCCGAGGCCTGCAGCTACATGCGGGAAGGGCTGTTGCGTCAGTGGCAGGCCGTCGGAGACACGCGTCGGGACATGTGGGTCTACAGCCTCATCCCGGATCCTGAAGACCTCGCGGATGCAGGCTGAGATCCCCCCGGCGAGGGATCGCGGGCGTTCGATCTCTGAGGATCACTTCCCGGCGCCGGCGGTCAGGCCACCGATAAGACGCTTCTCGATGATGCCGAACAGGATGATGACCGGAACGATCGCGACGATCGCGACGGTGAACAGGTACTGCCAGTCCTGGATGTAGAGGCCCAGGAAGCGAGGCATCGAGACCGTCAACGGCTGCAGGTCGGGCTGTTGCACCAGGACGAACGCCGCCGCGTATTCGTTCCACGTGTTGACGAACACGAACACGATCGCGGTCACAATTCCAGGCCATACCAGTGGCAGGGAAATCTTGAACATCGTCTGCAGCCGCCCCAGACCGTCCATCAGCGCCGCCTCATCGACTTCTTTCGGCACCGAGGCGAAGAACGCCTGCATGATCCAGATCGCAAAGCTCAGGTTGAACGCACCGTTGATCAGGATCAGTGCCGCCCACACCGTGTAGCCGGTCCATCCGCTGAACTCCTGGAACAGGCCGACGGCCAGCACCGTGGGCTGCAACATTTGTGTGGTCAATACCAACAGGAGGAACGGCATCCGCCCGGGGAACCTGAATCGTGCGATGTAGTAGGACGCCGGCGTCGCCACCAGCAGCACGAGCAGGGTTGCCCCGATCGCGATGACGGTGGTGGCCAGCAACGAACTGCCGGGAGCCACGTTGGATGACCACACGTCCAGGTAGTTGCTGGGCATCGGGTTGCTGGGCAGATAGTTGGGCGGGATGCGCCGCACGTCGCCCTGCGTCTTCAGCGAGGTGATGAGCATCAGCATGTACGGGAAACTGAAGAACACCACGATGGCGAGGGCGCCGATGCCGATCAACCATGGGTTGGGCCGCTTGTGTATGCCCCCGCGATGGGAATGCTTGGTGGCCATCAGTCGATCTCCTTCGTGGGCCGGACCACTGCGAGGTAGATGGCGATGATCACGACGCAGAACAGGAAGTTGATTACCGAGAGGGCACTCGCCACGCCGGGGCCCAGCTGGGCCTTGTACTCGAAGATCAACGTCGTGGTGGTGTGTCCCTCGTGGTATCCGGGGGTGTCGTTCATGATCTGGAGGATCGGCAGTGAGTTGAAGACGTTGATGATGTTGATCAGGGCCGCCACGGCGATGGCTGGGCGTAGCACCGGCAGCACGATGTGCAGGTAGCGTTGTATCCTGCTGGCGCCATCGACGTGGCTCGCCTCGATGATTTCCCCGGGAACCGCTTGGAGTCCCGCGAGAATTGTGTAGGTGCTGAACGGCAGGGACACGTACATCGCAACAAAGACCGACGCCCAGAATGCACTCGTCGGATCGTTCGTAAACCCGTAGGCCGCATCCAGGATCCCGGTATCAACCAACAGCCGGTTGAACAGACCGACGTCGGTCTGGAGGCCGTAGTTGAACACCGTGGTGGTCATGACCACCGATGACGCCCACGGCAGGATGACGAACAGTCTGATGATCTTGCGGAACCGGAAGTTCTGGTTGAGGAACTGTGCCAACGCGAGCGACAGCAGAAGAGTCACGGCCACCACAACCACAACCCACACGACGGTGTTGATGAGGATGCGGTCAATGGGCACTGTAGGAAAGGTCAGTGCGCCAGCGGAGCCGAAGTAGTTGTCCCAGCCCACCCATCCCTGTGAACGACCGATTCGGTTGAACCCGACGAATGAGAAGTAGAACAACAACGCCGCGGGATACAGCACCACACCGAAAATGAGGATCAGCGTGGGCAACAGCCACGGAATCGCGGCGAGGGTTTCACTCCTTCTCTTCCTGCGCTTCGACGGCGCAGTTCCAGTGGCTGCCAGAGCCTGTTCCGACATGGTGACTCCACTCCTTGAGGGTCCGTGCTCCGGAGCGGCAGATCACACACCTGACGCCCCGGAGCGCGGCGGGATGATCAGCTCTGGGCGTCGACCTGGGCCTGAATGTCTTCCAGGACGGTCTCCGGGTCCTCGGACTCCAGGTTGCCCGCTGTGCCCTGCAGTGCAGCCTGCAGCACGTCCCAGCGCGGGTTGCCCACGGGAAGGAAGGACACCTCACTAAGCGCCTCGTAGAACGGGGCGAAGTGGTCCGCTTCCTCGGCGGCCTGCTCAATCATGGTGGAGGTGACCGGCATCAGCCCGGTCCCCTGGTACCAGTTCTCGTAGTTCTCATCGTCGTAGAACATGTCCAGGAACGCACCGGTGGCTTGCTTGCGATCTTCGTCCTGGTTGTCGAACGCGACGATGAAGTCTGTCACGCCCAGCGCCACGGGTGAGCCGTCCCTCGACGGTACGGGGGCGAGCTCGTAGTTGATCTCCGGGTAATCGGCATCGGTCTGAGCGAGGACGCCGGTGTGCATCAGCAGCATCGCCAGCCTCCCGTTGTTGAACAGGTCGACGGCGTCCTGGCGATTGGTCGAGCCGACGTTGGGCTGTGTGTAGCCCTCGTCGATGAAGCTCTTCATCTCTGTGAACGCTTCGACGGCGTCAGGCTGGTTGGCCACGAGCTCTTCACCCTGGGCCCACGTGCCGTCGAGACCCCACAACCACAGCGAGGCCTCAACCTGTGCCTCTTCCTCGCCCAGCGGCATACCGTAGGCGTAGATGTCATCGCCGAGGTCGTTGATCTGTTGCGACGCCGCTTCCAGTTCGTCCCACGTTGACGGCGGTTCTGCGACGCCTGCCTGCTCGAAGAGGTCGGTGTTGTAGGCCATCATGCGGGCCGAAGCGACGTCAGGGATCGCCCATTGGGTGCCGTCGGCGCCCGTACCGTTCTCCAACAGTGCTGGCTCAATCTTGTCAAGCGTCTCCTGGCTGACCACCTCGTCGATGGGATACAGCAGTCCGCCGTCCGCTGCCAGCGCGAAGGCATTGTCGTTGAGGATGTCGGGGAGATCGTTGGACTGAATGCGAGCCTGGACGTTGGACTGGAAATTATCCCAACCCTCGATCTGCAGCGCCACCTCAACATCGGGGTACTCCTCGTTGAACTGGGCGATCATCGCCTCCCAATCGCTCCGGGAGGTTTCCGAGTACGACGGGGCGAGAATGCTGATGCTGGTGTCCAGCGATTCGGCGTCGCCATTGCTTCCTGCATCGCCGCCGCCGCCGTCGTCACCGCCGCACGCCGACAGCGCCAAGGCGCTGGCAACCACGGCGACACTGAACTTGAATACACGCTTGTTCACGTGTGGTCCTTCCTTCGTCAGGTCATGGGAACAACCGAGCCGGTTGATGCACGTCAGCCTAAGGGCAATCCCCACACCGACAGGATATTTCGGGCACTTTTGTGACTGAATCGTTGCCGTATGAGCAGAAATTCTGCAACATTGGCCCATCCGGGAGCGTGCGAACAACCATCTTGCGATGCGTCGGACGTCCGCAACTTCAGGGCCGCTGAGAAGGCACCTCCGACTGCTCCCGGACGGCGCGGTTCACGGCGCTGAGGATCGCTCGCATGGATGCGCTGGTGATGCTCGGGTCCACCCCGACGCCCCACAGCACCATCGCGTCGTCACCCTCACCCACTTCACACTCCACGTAGGCGGCGGCCTTCGCGTCGTCGCCGGATTCCAACGCGTGCTCGCTGTAGTCCAGGACCGTCACCTTGACGCCGGTCTCCATCAGCGCATCGACGAAGGCCGAGACCGGCCCGTTGCCCTCACCTGAGAGCTCAACGTCGTTGCCGTCGGGATCGTTGACCACCGCGTTGATGGTGAAGTGGCCGTTCTGTGAGGAGGAACCAGCCGACGTCAGCGCCCAAGCGCCCTCCTCCAGGTACTCGCGCTGGAAGATGTCGAAGATCTGCTGCGAGCTGACTTCGCCGCCCTTGCTGTCCGTGTGGTCCTGGACCACGCGGCTGAACTCCATCTGCAGGCGACGGGGCAGGTCCATCTTCGCCTCGGACTTCATCAGGTACGCCATGCCACCCTTGCCCGACTGAGAGTTGACCCGGATGACGGCCTCGTAGGTACGGCCCACGTCGAAGGGATCGATGGGCAGGTAGGGGGCTTCCCATTCCAGTTCGGCCACAGTCTTGCCCTGTTCGGCGGCCACGTGTTCCAGATACTCCAGCCCCTTCTTGATGGCGTCCTGATGGGAGCCGGAGAATGCCGTGTACACGAGGTCGCCGGCGTAGGGGTGGCGCGGATGGACGGGCAGACCGGTGCAGTACTCCACGGTGCGTCGCACATGGTCGATGTCGGAAAAGTCCAGCTGCGGGTCGATACCCTGGGTGTAGAGGTTCAGCGCCAGCGTGACGAGGTCGACGTTGCCGGTCCGTTCCCCATGGCCGAACAGACACCCCTCCACACGATCCGCACCGGCCATCTGACCCAGTTCGGAGGCAGCGACTGCGGTGCCGCGATCATTGTGGGGATGCAGGGACACAACCACGTCGTCGCGGTTCTTGACGTTGCGGCAGAAGTACTCGATCTGGTCCGCGTAGGTATTCGGTGTGGAACGCTCCACCGTGGCGGGCAGGTTCACGATGATCTCCCGATCCGCGCTGGGCTGCCAGGTGTCGATGACGGCGTTGCAGACCTCGACGGCGAAGTCGGTGGGCGTCTGCGTGAAGATTTCCGGAGAGTACTGGTAGCCGAACTCCACGTCGCGCAGATACTTGTCCGCGTACTTCATCACCATCTCGGTGCCGCGGGTGGCCATGTTGATGCACTGGCTCTCGTCGATGTGAAACACCACCCGCCGGAACAACTCGGCGGTCGCGTTGTACATGTGGATGTTCGCGCGCTTCGCGCCGATCAGGGATTCCGCCGTGCGGCTGATCAGGTCCTCACGGGCCTGCGTCAGGACGGAGATGGTGACGTCGTCCGGCACGTGATCGCCCTCGATCAGTGTGCGCACGAAGTCGAAGTCGGTCAGGGAGGCCGACGGGAACCCAATCTCGATCTCCTTGTACCCCAGCCCCACGAGCAGTTCGAACATCCGCATCTTGCGCGCTGATGTCATGGGGTCGATCAGGGCCTGGTTGCCGTCGCGCAGGTCAGTGGACAGCCAGCGCGGGGCCTTCGTGATCTTCTGGTCCGGCCACGTCCGGTCCGGTACTTGGACGGGCTCGAATGCGCGGTAGCGATCGACCGGCATGGGCGTGGGCTGCTGGACGGGCTTTTTCTGAACGCGGGTGGTGAACTGATTCATGGTGATGCTTCCTCGGCTGGGATTGTGATTGTCGCCAGACACGGCAGATCTCCGCAGCGAGGAGGCTGGCAGTTCAGGACTGGGCCTCGCTGCGGCGACGGAGGAGCAAAACTCTCGATGCCACGTGGTGAGCCTAACCGCACGAATCACCCCCGGCAAGCACATCTCACGAATGTCTGCCGATCAACGTCCTCGTCCCGCGGCTGGCAACCGCCGGTTCCGTCCGCCATTCTCACGAATGCCTGCCGACCAATGCCCTCTTCCCGCGGCTGACAAGCGCCGGTTCCGTCCGCCCACCCCGGGCGGGCTACCGCGAGCTGTGGGACACCGCTCTCATCTCGGCTGGATGGATGCGCGCGGTTCGCGAGGGCTATCTGCCCCAGAGTTTTCAGGAACCTGCAGGTCTTGCACCACCCGTGATGTGTTGCACCAGCGGTACAGCTCGGGTGAGGCGAGGACCACTGGTGTTACTGCAGGTGCTCCCCGAATGCTCGCCGCGTCAGTTGTTGCTTGGCGCCACATTCACCACCTGTACTTCTGCGATGCGGACGTCGCCTGAGCGTGTGAGGTCCAGGTCGATGGTTCCTGAACTGCCGATGCCCGACCACACAACGTTCCAGTAAGTCGTGGCCGTAATCGTGTATTCGCCATCGTGGGTGTACACATATCCGCAGTCCGGTGACGGCTCGTTTCCGGTCATGGACGCGCGTCGCGCAGTTCCCTGTCCGCACGTGACCCTGTCGCCATTGCCCATGTCCCAAACCACTTCGGCTACGGTCGCTGTGGCCGTCACGGTGTAACCCGCCTCGGAAGCCGAGCGTGTGATCGGTCCCCATGTATTTTCCGCCGGATCCTCGACCCACAACCACACGTTCCATCCCACATAGCCCAGGTGGTCCGGAGCATTCTGAGTGATCTTCGGGAACGTTCCCAATTGGATGGGAAGCAGATCCATGTTGGCCACCGCCACCTGCGCCAGTCGAGCCGGATCGGGAATAGCCGCCGCTGCCGCGGCTGCAGACTCCTGCCAGTACAGTCCAGAGACGTTGCCCGCGGAAGTGCACCGCATCACCACCCCATCCGTCCGACCTCCCCAAATGGGATCAGTGAGCGGCGGTGCTGGCGTCTCCGGTCGGACATAACACAAGCGCCCTGCATGCCACGTACCCGCATCCGACGTGCATGCCACCTCACCGCCACCCGGCCGAGTGCATTTCTGCGGACCACTCCTAACTGTCGCACTCGTCCTGTCTCCTCCTTGATTTGTGGGGCCACTGGGAACTGTGACAGTCAGAAGGCACTCCCCGAGTTCGGTCGTCTGTGTGCATATAACTTGATCATCAGCCGCTGTCCGCGCTGGGGAGACAAAAGAGGCAGAAACGATAATCGCAACGATTCCGAATAATCTGACCAGCATCATGGTCCACATCGATCAACTGTGCCACTTTCGATATCGCCGACTTTCCAGGAGAACCCATCGTGAAGGATATCCATATCCCATTCAACGAAAAAGGCTCTCTCGGCTGGTAGCACTGAATCGCCTGTTCCAACCTCCACCAGGTCAACGTCGGTGGCATCTGTACAGGCCTGGACCTTCACAGTTAGGTCATCTTGTTCACCTTCAACGTCACCGACTGAAGTAATGTAATACTCAGTTTCTCCCGTTTGAACAAGCTCTTCGACGCGGTACCTATCGATCACGCTCATTTGCAAGACCTGCGTTTGTCCGGTTGTGATGTTGGCGAGTGGCTGAAATTCGAGGTAGGGATCCTGCCCCAGCTCATTCTTCAATCTGAAGAACTCCATCACGGTCTCAGCTGCCGCGGTTTGCTCCTCGCTGAGCGTGCTGGATGGAGTGGGAGTGGGAGTCGGGGTGGGTTCGGTGGTTGGGGAGATGCTGACCGGGGAAGGCGTCGTCGGGTCGACGGAGAGAGTCTGCTCAGGCTCCGGCTCCGGCGGGGTCTCGGGCGAGCAGGCACCTGTCAACGCCACTGCCAGCAATAGTCCCGCCCAGCCTCGGGCCATGCTGCGTCGCTGCATCCTCATAGAAGACCCTCTTCCCCCAGCCATCTGCCAAGGGCTCCACAATAATCTCAAACCCAGCTAATGCGATGCGGAAAGCGTCTTTTCCACAGGAAACCTGTGAACCACTCTTCGGAAGCTCGCCGGAGGTGAACCCGCCCCCACCAAGACGCACGACTCACCGCACTCACTCGCCACCAAGCCGTATATCGCCGTCGCCCTCACCCAATGCGCCGTCTCCGGTCGAAACGAGTCACGGGCGACAGCGAATGCCACCTGTCTGGTCGCAACAGGTCACGGGCGACAGCGAATGCCGCGTGTCCCGTCACAACCGTCGCCAAGGGCCATCAGTAGTGCGTGCACAGGAACCCCCTGCTAACGACGCCCGACAAATCACACTCACTCGCCACCAAGCCGTATATCGCCTTCCTCCCCACTCAATGCGGCGTGTCCGGTCGCAAAGTGTCGCGGGAGGCAGCGGGTGCCGCGTGTCCGGTCGCAAAGTGTCGCGGGAGCAGCGAGTGCGGCGTGTCCAGTCGCAACCGTGGCAGGGGCCATAAGTAGTGCGTGCATCGAGGCTCTGCTAACGACGCCCGACACACGGCACTCACTGGCCACCAAGCCGTATATCGCCGTCGTCCTCACTCAATGCGGCGTGTCGGGTCGCAACGGGTCACGGTAGGCAGCGAGTGCGGCGTGTCGGGTCGCGACGGGTCCCGGGGGCAACGAGTGCGGCGTGTCCGGTCGTGGCGCGACTCAGAAGCCCAAGCGGTTCAGGTGCTTGGTGTCGCGCTGCCATTCCTTCATGACCTTCACGTGCAGGCTCAGATGCACGGGCGTGCCGAGGAGACGGTTGATCTGCTTGCGGGCGTCGGTTCCGATCTGCTTGAGCCGCGAACCCCGGTGGCCAATCACGATGCCCTTCTGCGACTCGCGCTCCACCACGATCGTGGCGAAGACATCGAGCAACGGCTTGTCCTCGGGACGGTCCGCCCTCGGAATCATTTCGTCGATCATCACGGCGATCGAGTGCGGCAACTCATCCCGGACACCCTCCAGCGCTGCCTCGCGGATGAGTTCGGCAATCAGTGTCTCCTCCGGCTCGTCGGTGATCTCACCGTCCGGGTAGTACTGCGGCCCTTCGGGCAGCATGCCCATCAGCACATCGGCGACGGTGTCCACCTGGTCGCCCATCGTGGCCGAGCACGGCACCACATCGGCCCACTCGATGCCCAGCTCCTCTCCGAGTTGCGCCACGTCGACGAGGTGGGACAGCACGCGGTCACGAGAGACCAGGTCCGTCTTCGTCGCCACCGCCATGATCTTGGGCTTGCTGCGCAACTCAGCGATCTGGGAGGCGATGTAGCGGTCCCCCGGGCCAATCCGCTGATTGCACGGCAGACAGATCCCGACGACGTCCACCTCGGACCACGTCTCCCGCACCACGTCGTTGAGTCGCTGACCCAGCAGGGTTCGGGGACGGTGCAACCCCGGAGTGTCGATGAGGATGAGCTGGCCGTCGTCCCGCGTCACGATGCCTCGTACCGCGTGCCGCGTGGTCTGCGGCTTGCTGGAGGCGATCGCCACCTTCTGGCCCACGAGCGCATTGGTCAACGTGGACTTGCCGGCGTTCGGCCTTCCGACGAAGCAGGCAAAGCCCGATCGGTGAATGGTCTCAGTCATCGTTGCGCTCCTCAGCATCGGGATCCTGCGGCACGTGGCGCACGAGCACCGTGCCGATCTGGTGTCGTCGGCCCACGGCCCTGTCCGCGGTCATCTCTATGCCCTCGAACGTCACCTGCGCTCCGGGGATGGGCACCACGTTGAGTAGCTTCGCCATCAAACCACCCACCGTCTCCACGTCCTCGTCCTCGAGTTCGACGCCGAACAGTTCCCCGAGTTCATCCACCGGAAGGCGCGACGAGATCCGGTACAGCCCGGGCTCAACCTCCACCACTGCCTCGGTCTCGTGGTCGTACTCGTCGACGATCTCCCCGACGATCTCCTCGATGATGTCCTCAATTGTTGCGAGCCCGGCAGTCCCGCCGAACTCGTCCACCACCACAACAACGTGGGAGTGTCGCAGCTGCATGTCCCGCAGGAGTTCCGCGGCGGGTTTGGAATCGGGGACGAAGGTGGCGGGCCGCATGAGATCACCGACGGTCTCCAGACGCTCCGCGTCCGGGAAGTCATAGATGCGCTTGGCCACATCCTTGAGATAGATCACCCCGAGAACGTCATCGATGCCGTCCCCGACGACCGGAATACGGGAGAAGCCGGAACGCAGTGCCAGGGACAGCAATTGACGCAGGGTCCGATCACGTTGGGTGAACACCATGTCCGGGCGCGGCACCATCACCTCTTTCACAAGGGTGTCGCCGAGCTCGAAGACCGAATGGATCATCTTGGATTCGCGGGCTTCGATGACGTCGGCGGCCTGCGCGATGTCGACGAGATCACGCAACTCAGCCTCCGATGCGAAGGGGCCGTCCGCAAATCCCCTGCCCGGTGTGATGGCGTTGCCGAGCATGACCATGAGCTGGGCGACGGAGCCGAACACCGTGGTGAGGAAGGACACGAGCGGGGCGAAGATCCGCATGAAACCCTCGGGATGTTGCCGACCCAACGTACGCGGCGCGACTCCCCACAGAATGAACGCGACCACGAAGATGATGGCGATGGTGGAGGCCATCTCACCCCAGGCCGTATCGAAGACGGCGAACGTGACGCGCGCGACGGTGATGGTGGCCGTCACCTCGCAGAGCATCCGCACGAACATCAGCGCGTTGATCGACGGCGCCGGGTCCTGGGCGATGAGCTTGACGCGCTCCGCAGCCCGGCTCTCCTCGTCGGCGAACATGTTCTCGGCGCGGGACTTGGAGATCCGGGACAATGCCGTTTCCACGGCAGCCAGCAGGCCAGCGATGAGGGCGAGGCCGAGCGCTGCGGCCAACTCAATCCATTGGGACTGGGTCATGTGGTGGTGATCAACTCAGTTCGGGTGCGGCGGGACCGGTGAGATTTCAGTGTAGCGATCCACTCCCCCAGTGGGAGCATCACGCAGCACGGGCCGCAACCAGATGGTTGCGGCCCGTGATGGGGGTGTCTCGGGTCAGGTGAACGACACCATGTTGTTCAGGACCCACTGGTTTCTCTGGACGAAGGTGTTGGCTCCCGGTGATGAGGGAACCCAGACCGTGGTCCAGATGTAGCTGCGGCAAGCATTGTTGCCTGTCGCGGGAGTGTCACACTCGGTCCTCCACCGGCGGCCCTCATCAGAGGTCCACTGATTGGTGTAGGCCAGTCGGTTGCCCGCCCACGTCTCCCTGTCCATGGGCAGGTACGTCAGGTTGTTGAACACCCAACCGGTCACCCACTGCAGTTCGCCGTTGACCGGCTTGACCTGGGAGGCCCAGATGTTCGTGCGGCAGCGAGTGGTCGCCGAGTACGGCTCACAGGTGGTGAACCACTCACGCCCGTTGTAGGAGTGGTACCCCGGCGTCTGGTACAACTTCTCCGGGTACTCCATCGCCGGCGGCGCGGGAGTAGTCGACGGCGGTGTCGTCGGCGTTAGCGTCGTGGGCGGCGTGGTCATCGTCGCCGTAGTGGTTGGACTGGTCGGCGTGACCGTCACCGTCTCCGTGACCGTGACGGTCGCTGTCTGAGTCGCAGTGGTCGTAGCCGTGGCTGTGGTTGTTGCCGTGGCCGTGGTCGTAGCCGTGGCCGTGGTCGTAGCCGTGGCGGTGACAGTTTCGGTTGCCGTTGCCGTTGCCGTCTCTGTGGCCGTAGCTGTGACCGTTGCGGTCACGGTCGTGGTCGGCGTCGGATCATCGTCACCCACCTGGATGGCTGGCAGCGTCGCGACGACACCTTCCTGGAGAATCTCCGTTCCATCACGGTCGGCAGTCGCATCGAATGTCACCGAGGGAGTGAAGGAGCCCGCTTCAACGTCATCAGCTGTAACGGTGTATCGGGCGAAGCCACATTGCTGGGTGGCTCCGGCCGCCAGACCGTCCCATCGGCAGTTGTCGCCTCCGTCGACCAACACGTTCTCGAGGTTCGACTCGCGTGGGAATGCGACGATGCTCCGGTCTGACGTGTTGGTGTAAATGATGTTGAACGCCAACTCGTCTCCCTCCTCGACAGGAGTGCCCAGATCGTCGGTGCGCTCCAGGCTCACCTCGAGGTAGGTCCCGGGTTCGTCATCCGGGACAGCGGCCCGGACGCGGATCTCCGCGGCAGAGACCCATGTGTCCGCCCTGTCCCCATAGCTAGAGGTGGCACGCAACCGCACGAACTGGTACGTGCCGTCGAGCAGCACCGTCTTGGGGTCGTTGTTATTCGCGAAGTTCCCCTCGGCCACCATCGCCAGATCATCCAAACTGTCGCCAGCCCACACCTCGTAGCCGTTGATATTGCCGTTGCTGCGAGATGTCCTGGGGACGTACTCGAGCTTGGTGACCTCGACCGGTTCGTCACCGAGCTGCATGTCCACGTCGACCGGGAAAGTGGTTCCTGCGTACGGGGTGTGCCACAGGGTGCTCGTGTCCCCATCGAAGGCATTCTCTATGCCCTCCCCGGTCTCGCCGGGGGGTGAGTTGACGACTGTCACGTCGAGAACCTCGGTGGGATTCTGTCCTGGGAGAAGCTCGACGGTCAGATCTGCTGTCCCCGTGGAACTGCTCTCCCCCACATCCGCCGTTGCGGTGATGGAGAATGTACCCGGATCGGCGGTGTCCGGCACGGTCACGGTTGTCGTGAACGTACCCGTAGCGTCAGGTGCCAGGGTCACCGGGGCGACATCGCTGGCAATCCAGCCGTCCGGCAGCGTGAAGGCGGGTGTGAAGGTCACATCCTCCCCGCCCAGGTTCGTAGCCGTGAACGTGACTTCGTTCTCACCACGGTTGACGCTCTGGTTCTCAGCGGTGATGGCAATCGAACCGACGCCTAACCAATCCAAGGAGATGTTCATGTAACGAATCTGGTTGGCGGCACCCTCATAGAGCAGTCCGTAACGGCCTTCCTGACCCTCTCCCAGGAGAGGCGTGAGCGTGGAGTACGCCATTGCGCCCGACTGGAACTGCTTGGAGGCGGACCATGTCTGGCCATCGTCATATGAGATGCGGATGGTGCCGTTGCTGCGGCCACTCGTGCTTGCAGCGTTTGAGAACAGCAAGATTCTTGCTCGTGCGCTGCCCATCTCCGCTTCAGGGTATGCGCGAATGATCGAGGCATTGTTGCGCGGATCCGGAAGCTCCGGATCGGACGTGACCTCACCGTAGGTGATACCGCCATCGGTGGAGTAGGCCACTTTGCGCAATGTGGGACCGGAAGAGGGGCGCGAGTTCAGCATGACGGTGCCGTCGGAGAGCTCAACCACTTTGTTCTCGTCCATGCCGCCGTCCGGACCTACCGGTTCACCCACCTCCCAGGTTTCGCCGTGGTCGTCGGAGTAGACGGACACGGCCTGGTACCCATTGCCACCAGCCGCGCTATTGCGGATGGTGAACTGCTGAATTAACCGACCGTCGTACGGCTCGTAGCGCAGCTGAATGCCCTCGCCAGAAGCAGCGAAGCGGCTGTTCCACGTGGTTGCGTCGGTGATGGCGTCGGTGATGACGCGCGGCTCGCTCCACGTCACACCGTTGTCAGTGGACTGGGTGACCGCTGCATGCACCACGTTGCGAGCATCGGGGTCGGTCCCGGGCTGTGATCCTTGGAAGCCCTGATCGTAGGACTTCACGAAGAAGTTGAAGATGGTGCCTGTCTCGCGGTCCACCACGTAGGAGGGGTCGGAGTAGCCGAACTTCTCTGCGTCAGGGGTGGGCTGACCTGCGGCGACGACGGTGACGTCCTCCCATGTCTGCCCACCATCGGTGGAGCGGCGCTGAATGATGGAGTTGGCTTGGGGAGCGTCCGCACAGCTGCCGGGACGGCCGTCCCAAGAGGCAAGGATATGACCATTGGGCGCCTGGGTCAGCGCGGGGATGCGGTGACAGGTGTAGCCGAAGTCACCAGCGCTGGCCAGGACCGTGTATTCGCCGTCTTCGCGGGGTTCGTCGCTCGGCGCCGCGACGGGGATAGCCGGCAGGGTGGCGGTGATGCCGGCCTGCAGAACGTCAGTGCCTTCACGATCACTGGTCGCGTCAAACGTGACGGTAGGAGTGAAACTACCCGCCTCGAAATCGGAGTCCTGGACGGTGTAGTTGGCGAACGTACAAGTGAAGCCGGCGGCTGACAAATCCACATAACGGCAGTTCGGTGTGACGTCCGGCGTGACATTGTTCAGATTGCTTGAGCGAGGGTACGCCGTCAGCGTCTGACCAGAAACGTTTCTGTAAGTGATGTCAAAGGTCAACGTGTCTCCGGGACGCACGGGATCGTTGTCGTCAGTGCGCGTCATCTCCACCTCCAAAAGGTCGTCGGAGGTTGAGGAGACGACTGGGAGGGTGCCGTTGAAGACGGTCACGATCGGATCCTCGCCGGTCGGAGTGTTGTCCGGGCCCGGACCGACGGGAGTCTGGGTGTAGGTCACCGCGAAATTGGCTTCAGCCGCTGCGGCGTCCTCCTCCGTCACTGTGTAGGTCACGTTGCAGCTGTACCTGCCGGCAGTCCCGCTCGGGAAGCCTGTCCAGTCGCAGTTGCTGGCATCGGGAACGTCGTCCGAGGTAGCAACGATATTTCGTCTCGGCGCGTCGCCGTTGGATTCCATCCGAATAGTGACGGGTACCACGTCACCGATGTTGTATGGCTCTACCCCAGCAGCGGGGGTCACGATACGCATGCGGCCAATGTTCACGTCATCCCACTCGCCGGGGCCGCCCGCGGTAGCGGTCTGCCCGAATGGCATGACCAGCGCGATGGTGGCGACGAGGGCGGTGAGTAACACCATTATGCGGGATCTGCGCCATGCAGCTCTCATGTGTAGTCCTCCTGTTGAGCCCAACACCGACGTTGGACGACCTGCCCCACACTATGGGCGACACGTCAGATGTCTGTCAACGTATTCGCAAAAAATGGGCACAACAAATAACCGACATGTGAACTGCTTGCCACCAGAGGTTTCGGGGTCAGCTGCAGGTACGCTCCGCACGGCCGATCTCCCAGGCCGCAATGATCTTGTCGTTGAGTCCGAACATGACGGCCTTCTCCTCCGGGTCGTCATGGTCGTGACCCAGAAGATGCAGCAGGCCGTGGACGAGAAGGTATTCGGCCTCGGCGTCCGCCTCCCGGCCGTTCTCCGACGCCTGGCGTGCCGTGACCTGGGGGCAGAGCACGATGTCGCCCAACATCCCCATCGACGGCTCCTCGTCGTCACGTGGGGACCGGAGCTCGTCCATCGGGAAGCTCATGACGTCCGTGGGCCCGGGCAGGTCCATGAAGCGCTCGTGATAGTCGGTCATCGTGGCCTCGTCGACCAGCAGGATGGAGAGGTCCGCCAGCGGATGGATCCGCAGCCGGTTCAGGGTGAAGCGGGCGAGTGCCACGAGACCGAGCTCATCGGCCTCCACGCCGGACTCATTGTTGACATCGATCATGGCCGGCGCACGCCCTGGGCATTCTCTGCTGCGTGCGCAGTCACGGTGTCGAACTTGTCGTAGGCCTCGACGATGCGTCCCACCAGTTTGTGCCGCACCACGTCGCGGGCGGTCAGGTTGATGAAGGAGATGTCGTCGATACCGTCCAGGATTCCCTGCACCACGCGCAGTCCGCTGCGGACGCCGCCGGGCAGGTCCACCTGCGTGATGTCACCGGTGACCACCACCTTGGACCCGAAGCCGAGCCGTGTGAGGAACATCTTCATCTGCTCGGCCGAGGTGTTCTGTGCCTCGTCGAGGATGATGAAGGCATCGTTGAGGGTCCGTCCCCGCATGTAGGCCAGGGGGGCCACCTCGATGATGCCGGAGGTCAGCAGCTTCGGAACGGCTTCGGACTCCACCATGTCGTGGAGCGCGTCGTAGAGCGGACGCACATAGGGATCGATCTTGTCGCTCAACGTTCCCGGCAGGTAGCCGAGCTTCTCTCCCGCCTCGATGGCCGGACGCGTCAGGATGATGCGGGTGACCTGTTTCGCCTGCAGCGCCTGCACCGCCTTGGCCATGGCGAGGTACGTCTTGCCAGTTCCGGCAGGTCCGATCCCGAACACGATCGTGTGCGCATCGATGGCATCCACGTAGCGCTTCTGGTTCAACGTCTTGGGTCGCACGGTTTTGCCGCGAGCCGAGACGATGTCCGCGGTCAGGACCTCGCTGGGCCGCACGTCGGGCTCCGACGACATGCCCACCACTCGTTCGACTGTCTCGGTGGTGAGTCCCTGACCGGTGCGGATGATGGTGACCAGCTCGGTGAGAATGTCAGCGGCCGCCGCCACGTCTGCGGTACTGCCCGTGAGCGTCATGTTGTTGCCCCGCACGTGCACGTCCGCCTCCAGGGCGTCCTCCAGAATCCGGAGGTAGTCATCCCGGGGGCCCAGCAACTTCACCATGTCGATGGATGACGGCACCTCGAAGACTCGGGTGCCGTCGCTCAGATCCAGAGCTGTCTTGGGGTTCAGTGTCTCGTCGCCTTCACATTCGTCACGGGAGCGCCTGTCGCACCCGGTTACCCGGCAAAGTGTAGTCCGCCGGCCGGATGTGCCAACTGGACAACCACACCACCCTCACCGGGAACTGCGATCAGGAGTCGAGGTCATCCTCGTCGTCCTCGTTGATGATGTGCATGGCTGCTTCCTCCGCGCTGGCGGCACCACCGCTGAAGCCGACGTCGCTGCCCAATGTGGCCTCGCCGCCGGGGCCCTGCACCTGCATGAGACGTCCAGCTCGCTCGCCGCCCACCTCGCGGTCCTCCTGGGAGGCGTTCCAGTCCCGGTCCACCGGCTTCTTCTCCGGCTGCTCCTGCTTCACGCGCTGATTGATCGTCTCACCCTGACGCATCTCGGCCGGGGTGTTGCCGAAGCCCTGCGCGGCCGACCACTGTTCAGGGGCCGTGTAGCCCTCATCCAGCACGTCGTCCACGCCGCGATGCACCAGAGAATCCGCTTCCTGGATCTGGTCAAGCTGTTCAGACTCATCAGGTACCGGGCTGTCGAAGTCGGCAGTGTCGTTCACTGGGCCGTCGGGAATCTCTGTCATGGCTCCATCTTGCCACCTGTAGGGGACCGTTCGCCGTAGATGCGACGGGAGGGCGGTGAGTGTTATCGAAGTCCCGGGCGGGCATAGGATTCGGCGGGTGACATCGCCAGCTGACAAACCCGTTCGGGGTACCTCGTTCGCTCGCCCAGGGCGAGGGAACTTTGACCTCATCGTCGCCCTGTTCTGCTCGCTGCTGCTGATCTCGAACGTGGCCGCGGTGAAACTGATCGCCATCGGCCCCGAGGTGGAGGTGTTCGGCTTCCCCGTCCTGCCCCTGATCACCGACGGCGGTGCTCTTCTGTTCCCCCTCACCTACATCTTCGGCGACGTCCTGGCCGAGGTGTACGGCTTCCGGGGCGCCCGTCGGGCCATCTTCATCGGTTTCGGCGTCTCCGTGCTGGCGTCGGTCACGTTCCTTCTCGTGGGCATCGCACCGCCAGCGGCGGACTGGCCGAACCAGGAGGCGTTCGACGCCATCCTGGGGTTCGTGCCGAGGATTGTCCTCGCCAGCCTCGTGGGCTACGTCGCCGGACAGATGCTCAATGCACTTGTCCTCGTCAGGTTGAAGGAGCGTGCTCCGGACGGTTCACTGTGGTCGCGACTCCTCGGGTCGACTCTCGTCGGTGAGGCGGCTGATACTGCGCTGTTCTGTGTGATCGCGTTCGGCGGCATCGTGACCGGCGGCACGCTGGTCAACTACATCCTGGTGGGATATGTCTACAAGGTGCTCGTCGAAGTACTGCTGCTGCCCGTGACGTACCGGGTCATCGCACTGGTGAAGAAACACGAACCGAGCTTCCTGTAACCCTTCGCTCCTTGAGTAGCGGCGGGCGAGGATCACGTCGTCCTGAGTGCCGCCGTGAGGGACGATCGGCGGTGTATCGAAGGACGAACTCACGAGGCCCTTCGATACACGACGCTCGTGCCTCGCCGTCGTTACTCAGGCAACGATATGGGCGAGAAAGCGCACACCTCGCGTTCGTTACTCAGGGAACAACGTGGGTGAGAAGGCGCCACCGGTCGGCGCTCGCTTCGCGTAGAAGCGTCCCAGGAACTCATCGCGGTAGGCGTCGAAGTCTCCGGCCCGCATGGCTTCCCGGATGTTGTCGACCAAGCGCACGGTGAAGCGTTCGTTGTGGATGGTGGCGAGCGTGGAGGACAGGATCTCCTTGGCCTTGAACAGGTGGTGCAGGTAGGCCCGGGTGTAGTGCGTGCAGGTGTAGCATTCGCAGCCCTCCTCCAACGGCACGAAGGCGCGGCGTGAGGCGGCGGTGTTGATGTTGTAGCGGCCGTCTGCCGTGTAGATGGCGGCGTTGCGGGCCACCCGGGAGGGGTTGACGCAGTCGAAGGTGTCGGCACCCGCGGCGATGGCGGCGAAGAAGTCGTCCGGCTCGGAGATGCCCAGGAGGTGGCGGGGCTTGTCCTCGGGCAATTCATCTACCATCCAACCGATGATCGTGCCCAGGTTTTCCTTCTCGAGCGCTCCACCCAGGCCGAAACCGTCGAAGGAGCGGCCGTCCACGTCCAGCTCGGCGAGCCCCCGGGCCGCCTGGCGTCGGAGGTCCTCATACTGCGCCCCCTGAATGACCCCGAACAGCGCCTGGTACGGCTTGTCCGCCCGCTCCACCGTGAGGCGTTGGTGCTCGGCGAGGCAACGGGCGGCCCAGGCATGGGTGCGTTCGACGGAGCGCTCCTGGTAGGGCCGAGTATTCATCAGCGTGGTCAACTCGTCGAAGGCGAACATGATGTCGGCGCCCAGCCGGTGCTGGATCTGCAACGAGATCTCTGGTGTGAAGCGATGCTTGTCGCCGTTGAGGTGACTCGTGAAAGTGACGCCGTCGTCGTCGACGTGGGCCATTCGCGTCCTCCCCTCGGCGATCACATCGTCATTGCCCAGGCCGTCGGTGTCCATGGCGAGGACCTTCTTGAATCCGGACCCGAGGCTCATCACCTGGAAGCCGCCGGAGTCGGTGAAGGTGGGCCCCCGCCAGTTCATGAACGCACCGAGGCCGCCCGCCTCGTCGACGATGTCCGATCCGGGCTGCAGGTACAGGTGATAGGCGTTGGCGAGCACGGCCTGCGCACCCAGATCGGTGAGGGCCTCGGGCAGGACGGCCTTCACCGTCGCCTTCGTCCCGACGACGATGAACGCCGGCGTCTCGATTGCCCCGTGCGGGGTGGTGATGGTGCCGGTTCGGCCGTGGCCGTCGAGTCGCGATTCGACGTTGAAGCCGAACAGCTCCTCACCCATCAGGAGAAGGTCTCCTTGAGCCATCCGAATACGCCCTTGCCGCTGCCGTGGTGGACATCCGCCTCGGGCTGCATCTCGTCGCGCTCATCAGCGAGTTGCCGCAGGATCTCGCGTTGACGGTCATCAAGCCGGGTGGGTGTCTGCACGAGCACGGTGATGCCCAGATCACCGCGGCCCCCGCCCCGTAGCTTGGGGACACCTCGTCCCTTGAGCGCGATCCGGGTGCCGGACTGGGTGCCGGCGGGCACCTCCACGTCGACGGATCTGTCATCCGTATCGGAGCCGTCCCATTCGGCCTCCAGCGTGCTGATGTTGACGGTGGTGCCGAGAGCAGCGGCCGTCATGGGCACCTTCACCACCATCTCCAGGTTGTCGCCGTCGCGACGGAAGGTTGGGTGCTCGGCCACGTGGAGTTCCACGTACAGGTCTCCTGCGGGTCCGCCGCCGGGACCCACCTCTCCCTGCCCCTCGAGATGGATGCGGATGCCGGTGGACACACCCGCGGGAATGCGCACGGAGATGGTGCGCGCCGAACGCACGCGGCCCTCGCCGGAGCACTCGCCGCACGGTCGCGGAATGATGGTGCCGTAGCCGCGACAATTCGGGCACGGCTGCGACGTGCGGATGTCGCCGAGGAAGCTCCGCTGGATCTGGGAGACCTCGCCCTGACCATTGCAGGTGGGGCAGGTAATGGGCTCGGAACCGGGCTCGCCACCCTGGCCGTGGCACTTCGGACACACGACGGCCGTGTCCACCTTGAGGGGTTTCGTGGTGCCGAACACTGCCTCGTGCAGCTGCAGCTGCGCGCGAAGCAATGCGTCCTGGCCCTGCCGCACGCGGGAACGGGGTCCGCGGCCCGCCTGTGCACCGAACATGGCGTCGACGAGGTTGGAGAAGTCGAACCCACCGGAGAAGCCTCCGCCGAAACCGCCGCCGAAACCGGAGAATCCGGCTCCCTGCTGGCTCATCGGGTCCCCGCCGCGGTCGAAGATAGCCCGCTTGTTGGAGTCGCTGAGCACCTCGTAGGCCTCGTTCAGTTCTTTGAACTGTTCGGCTGCATCCTCGCCGGGAGCGACGTCGGGATGCACTTTCATGGCCCGACGGCGATACGCCTTCTTGATCTGCTCGGCGCTGGCGTCGCGATCGACGCCCAGGGTGGTGTAGTAGTCCTTGCTCATGAGTGGTTCCGACTCATCCTTCCAACAGGAAACGGCTGACGTAACGCGCCACAGCGCGTACTGACGCAATGGTGGACGGGTAGTCCATACGGGTGGGGCCCACCACACCCAGGTTGGCGGCGACGGCACCGCTCGGGCCATATGCGGAGGCGATGAGGGACGTCGACTGGAATCCCTGCGCCGTGTTCTCCTGGCCAATCCGCACAGTGATGTCACGATCCCCCGAAACCTCACCGAGCAGGCGCAGCAGCACCACCTGCTCCTCCAACGCTTCCAGCAAGGGACGCATTCCCGACTGGAAGGCCGAATCGAAAGTGGCGAGATTCGGCACACCGGCCACCACCACCTGGGAGTTCGGTTCCGAGGCGAGGAGATCGAGGACGACGGAGATCACGGGTATGGCGACGGCGCGTTCCAGCGGCTGGAAGGCGTCGAGCAGCAGCCCCAACGATCCGGCGGCATCCGCGGGAGCCTTGCCGATGGCCGCCTCCCGCAGCTTGGTGCGCACATGGCTGCGGACGTCCTCGTCGTGGGCCGGGAGTTCCAGAACATGCTGTTCGATCCGGCCGGAGGAGTTGACGACGATGACCATGAGACGCTCCGTGGTCAGGGCCACGAGGTCAATGTGGGCGATCGTGCTGCTCTGCGACACCGGGTACTGCACGATGGCCACCTGCCGGGTCATCTGCGCCAGCAGTCGGACGGTGCGTGTGACGAGGTCGTCGACGTCGAGAGCACCGGTCATGAACGTCTGGATGGCGCGACGTTCAGCGGCGGAGAGCGGTTTGACGCTGGCCAACTTGTCGACGAACAACCGATAGCCCTTGTCCGTGGGGATGCGGCCCGCGCTGGTGTGGGGCTGGGTGATGTAGCCCTCCTCCTCCAGCACGGCCATGTCATTGCGCACGGTGGCCGAGGAGACGTCGAGCTGGTGGCGTTCCACCAGCGCCTTTGACCCCACCGGTTCGCGGCTCGCGACGTAGTCGGTGACAATGGCCTTCAGAACGGCCAGCTTGCGGTCGTCGAGCATGTACACCTCCTCGGTCGGGGATCGTTGGCACTCAACACGAGCGAGTGCCAGTGTACGGCGGGTGCAAAGTGACCGCCAACCCGTCGGTCGGCCCGGATGGTTGGCTTCGCCAGCGGCATAGGCTGTGCCGCATGAGTTCTACGAGCATCGGCGAGTGGCGCGAACTCGCGCCCGGCATCCACGTGGCGACCTGTGAACCCGATCGCGTGAACGTCGGCCTGATCGTGGGTGCGGATGCCGCGATGCTGGTGGACGCGGGTTCCACCCCGGAACAGGGCGCCGAACTGGCGGCTCAGGCCCGTACGATTGCGCACGTTCCGGTGACCCACGTGGTGATCACCCACAACCATCACGACCACTGGTTCGGCCTCTCCGGCATCGACGGGGTCATCAGCATCGCGCACGAGAATTTGCTGACGGAGCCGAGCAGGGCAACCCGGGAGTTCGCTGACAGCATCGGCCTGGAGCCGCTTCCCGAACCCTCCACCACCTTCTCGATCGCCAAGGCCATCGACCTCGGCGGCGGAACGCTGGTGGAAATGGTGCACTTCGGTGGCGCCCACACCAACAGCGACGTCCTTGTCCTCGTCCCGAGCGCCAAGGTCATCTTCGCCGGCGACATGCTGGAATCGGGCGGCGATCCGCAGTTCGACGAGACCTCCAACATCAAGAACTGGCCCACCGCGCTCGACGGCGTGCTCGGGGCCGCGAACGAGAAGACGATTTTTGTCCCCGGGCACGGTCACGAGGTGGACCGGGACTTCGCGTTCATCCAGCGTGCGGAGATCGGCATGCTGTACGGCAACACCGAGATGCTGATCCAGCAGGGAACCAAACTTCAGGACGCGGCTGAGGCCAACGAATGGCCCTTCTCGCGGGCAACACTGGACGTGGCGCTGCCGCTGATCTACGCCGAGTTGGAGGCTGCGGGCATCAAGCCCCGCACTCAGCTGCCCATCAGTTCACTGTGAGCGACGGCGCCTCTGCGTCGCGCCTGGCCGCCGGCCAGTTCTGCTGGGCGGTCATCCACACCAGGGCGTCGTTGGCCACGAGCAGACCCTTGGAGCACGACAGCACCGAGTAGGCGAGTCCGTCCATGGTGCGGCTGACGCCACCGTTCTCGGTGACCATGAGCGACCCGGCAAGGTGGTCCCACGGATGCATCGACGTGTAGTACATGAAGTCGATGTCGCCATGGAGGACGGCGGGGTAGTCGAATGCGCAGGCGAACTGGGACCACACCACCGGCGAGAGGGCGCCGTCGGCCGTGAAACCGTGCATGGATTCCTTGGAGGAGGCCCCCCGCGGCAGCCGGTCACTCTTGGGTCGCACGATGGGTTCACCGTTCAAGCGAGCGCCGGCGCCGCGTTCTGCGACGTAGGCACGCTCCGTCTGGGGCTGCCAGATCCAGCCGCGAGTGGTGATGCCACCGCGGGTCTCCGCCACCATCACCCCGTGCTGGATCCGGCCGCGGACGAAGTTCCGTGTGCCGTCGATGGGGTCGATGATGAAGGCGTGGTCTGCGTTCGGCAGCAGTTTGCGTTTCTCGGGGTGCTCGAAGATGGATTCCTCCCCCACCACCAGCGCGTCGGGGAAGGCGGACTGCAGCCGCTTGGTGAGGTACGCCTCGGCTTCCGTGTCGGCGACCGTCACGAGATCCCAGGGCGCACTCTTGTGGCTGATGTCATCCTCGTCCAATGCGCGGAAGCGGGGATTGATGACCTCGTCAGCCGTCTCCCGCATGAGCCCAAGGATGCCGTCGGTGTCCATGCCCCAACCCTATCCCCCGCCTGGGATGCCGATGATCACTCGAGCGGCATGTGATCCTGCGTCACGAAATCGATCAGCCGCTCCACCTTGGTGTTCAACTGGGGTTCGAGATCGCGCCACGATTCAACGCGGGCCAGGATGGCCTGCCAACCCCTGGCGATGTCTCTTTGGTCCGCGTGCGGCAGGCCGAGCGCTTCGAGGGTGCCCTTCTTGAAATCGACGTCGCGCGGGACGCTCGGCCAGGCCTTGCGTCCCACGCGAGCCGGCTTCACCGCGTGCCAGATGTCGATGAACTCGTGTCCCTCCACCAGGACCACGTCGCGGTAGCCGGCAGTGTTCACCTGCTTGACGATGCGCGATTCCTTGCTGCCCGGCACCAGATGGTCCACGAGCACTCCGAGACGGCGGCCCGGCTCGGGCGCGAACTCCGCGACGATGGCCGGCAGGTCGTCGATGCCGCCGAGGAACTCCACCACGACTCCCACGTGTCGCAGGTCGTCGCCCCACACCTTCTCGATGAGTTCGGCGTCGTGGCGACCCTCGACGTAGATGCGGCTCGGCAGTGCCACCCTCGCCGTGGCGGGAGCAGCGTCGGCACGGGAGCCGGATGCTGTGTACCTGGGTTTCCCGGGGGCATTGCGCAGTGGGGGTCGCAGCGCCACGGGTTGGCCCTCGAGCAGGAAGCCGGGGCCGAAAGGGAAGCTGCGGCGTTTGCCGCGCCGGTCCTCCAGGACCACCAGTCCGTTCTCCCACCCGACGACGGCGCCACAGAAGTCGTCAAACTCCACCACAGCATCCATCTCGACGGGGACGTCGCGGGTCTGCTTGAGGTGGGCCTTCTGCCAGCCGGGCTTTAACACATCGGATCCGTAGCGTTCCACGGGCGCCACAGTAGGTGCCGCAGCGGGTTTCGGGGCGCTGCCACACCGTCGTCGTCGAGACCTGCCCGGACACACCGGGCAAGATGGAGCACATGAGTTCCCATGATCTTCGAGACCGCCGGCTGGACTACGACGCCAATTCCCTCATCGACAACCCCTCCGCGGATCCGTTCGAGTTCTTCGACCACTGGCTCTCCGATGCCACCCAAGCCCAGGACGAAGGGCAACGGTTCGAGGCAACCTCCATGACCGTCTCCACCGTCACGCAGCTCTCCGATGGCTCATGGCAGCCGCAGGGGCGTGTCGTCCTGCTGAAGGAGTGGGACGAAGAGGGCTTCGTCTTCTACACCAATCTGGATTCGGACAAGGGGCGGGCGATTGAGACCAACCCGCGCGTCGCTCTGAGCTTCAACTGGAGTGAGCTCGAGCGCCAGGTCAGGATCGACGGTGTCGCCGAGCAGGTGGAGCGCACCCAGGTGGAGGACTACTTTTCGGTGCGGCCACGAAAGTCCCAAACCGCGGCGTGGGCGTCGCACCAGAGCCGACCCATCGGGTCGCGCAAGGAGTTGGAGGAGGCCTTCGAGGCCGCCGAGGAACGCTTCCCCTCCGATGAGCCCGTCCCCACTCCCCCGTTCTGGGGCGGTTTTCGGGTGGTGCCGGAGCGGATCGAGTTCTGGCAGGGCCGTCGCTCCCGCCTGCACGACCGCATCGTCTTCACTCGCACCGAGGACGGCTGGTCCACCTCTCGCCTCTGCCCCTGATCGGCGATGAAGGATGCCCGGCACAAAGAACGCCACTGACGTATCAGTGGCGTTCTTCGCTTGCTGGTGTGACTTCGGGAAAGGAGGCATCCCAGTCTCGGATGATCAGGCCAGGGAGACCTTCTTGTTCCAGGAGACGACGGTGCGCCAGATGAGCAGTGCGGTCACGGCGAACGTCATGGGGATGAATCCCAGAGGCATGCCCTGGGGATCCTGATCGCTGGCCATCAGCTCCAGGAAGTTCATCGAGGTGATGACCAGCGAACTGCCGTCGGCCGTCCCCGTCAGACCCAGCGGCACGGCGATCATTCCCAGGAACAGCAGCAACTGCATCACCATGTAGAGCACGAACCAGACGATGATCGGACCGCCGATCCCGAGGCTGTTCAGCCTGGCCTCACTGCCGATTGACGCAGCGAAGTAGTACTGCGCCAACCCGCTCACGTACAAGGCAATGAAGACGACAGCCATCACCACCCACATCCATGCCGGCGCGGAGCCGAGAACGACACCGAGGGTGTCAAGGATCAGGGCAAATGAGATGCCCAGATCGAAGGCGTTGGAGGCAGCGAACATCACCGGCACCGCCAGGACGCCGGTCCACACCAGAGCTGCCACCGTCACCACTGCTCCCCAGAGAAGCTTCGCGCCGTAGATGGTCGAGCCCTGAATGGGCAGGGACTGCGTGAAGTATCCGGTCCGGGTGTAACTGGAGCGCCAGTAGTCGAACGTCATTCCCAGCTGCACGAGGAAGAGGAACGCACCCACGGCCACCAGGGTGAGCAGGAACCCGAGCCCTCGGATCAGGGGCCACGGCATGTAGGTCATGACGAGCCCCACCAGCGTCAGGAGCGTCACGGCCCCGAACATGATCGCAAGCCAGGTACGTGTGCGGAGAAACTCATGCTTGATCAACGTGGTGACCATTGGTAAACCTCCCTGAACAGTTGGTCGATGCTCGTGTGGTGCTGGGCACGGAGGTCGTCGACGTCGCCTGCGAGCAGGACTTTGCCGTAGCGCATCATGACGGCGCCGTCGAGGATGGACTCGAGATCGTGCACCAGGTGGGTGGAGATCAGGACCAGCGAGTCCTCGGACAGGTTGCGCACCATGCCGTCGAGGATGATTTCCCGCGCTGCCGGGTCGACACCCGAGATGGGCTCGTCGAGGAGGTAGACCCTGGCCTGCCGCGACATGGCGAGTGCGATCTGGACCTTCTCGCGCATGCCCTTGGACATCTGCTTGAGGCGCAGGCGCTGTTGCAGTCCGAAGAATCCGATGAGATCGACGGCCTTGTCGACGTCGAAATCGGCGAAGAAGTCCCGATACATCTGGACGCATTCGCTGACACGTGAGTGGTCGGGAAGGAAGCTGGCGTCGGGGAGGAAGGAAACGTGTGCCTTGGATTCCGGCCCCGGCCTGTGACCCGCGATTCTGACGTCGCCCGTGTGGTTGCTCAGGACGCCTGCGAGAACCTTCAGCAGCGTTGTCTTGCCGCAGCCGTTCTCGCCGAGGAGCCCGACGATCTGCCCGGGCGGCAGGGTCAGATCGAGCGCGTCGAGAGCCCGTACTGGCCCATATGTCTTGGTGAGTCCACGGATCTCAATAGCGTTGCTCGTCATGTCCTCAGGCCTCCTTTCCTGTGTAGTCATGCTGTGTGAAGTCACGTCGGTTCCACCTTTCGTCAATGAGGGCAAGGGCGTCAGTGTTGTCCATGCGCAGGCCCCGGCTCACTCGGATGTATTCGTCGGCCGCGTCGGTGACGAGTGCGCGTCGCAACTCTGCGATGCGATGCTTGTCGTCGGTGATGAACCTTCCGGCGGTTCTCTCCGATCGGCACAGCCCGTCGCGCTCCATCTCTGACAGCGCTCGTTGGACGGTGTTGGGATTCACGCCAAGTTGGAGCGCCAGTTCCCGTACACCGGGAATCTTCCCTCCGGCCTCCCACTCACCGGCGACGATGCGTCGCGAGAACTCGGAGACCAGTTGGAGCCAGATCGGAGAGCTTGTGTCGAACTCCATGTCCGTCGTTCACTCCTCTCGCGTCGTCACTCGTGTACTGCTGTACTAAGTGATTAGTACACTAGGACAAGGTGGAGTGCATGTCAACGGTGGAGCCGAAACTCACCTCTGAATGCACCAGGGCCCCGTCCGTGGACGGGGCCCTGGTTGTGCAGAAGGTGTCTCAGGTCATGGCTGATTCCCGGCCGTAGGCCTGCAGCAGTCCCAGCCAGAGCTCACTCACCGTCGGGTATGCGGGTACGGCGTGCCACAGACGGGCCAGCGGAACCTCGCCGACGACGGCGATCGTGGCCGCGTGGAGAAGGTCGCTGACGTCGGGTCCCATGAAGGTCATACCGACGATCACTTCCCGGTCCACGTCAACCACCATGCGTGCCCTGCCCTCGTATCCGTCGCGCTGCACGGACGCTCCTGCCTCGCTCTCGATGGCCAGGTCGACCGCCCGCACATTCAGTCCCTGCTCCTCGGCCTGTGCGGCGGTCATCCCGACGGAGGCGACCTCAGGACTGGAAAACACCACCTGCGGGACCGCACTGTGGTCAGCAGTTGCCACATGCGCCCCCCAGGCGGCATCGTCCACGGCCTTGCCTTTGGCCCGGGCGGCTATGACATCGCCTGCCGCCCGGGCCTGGTACTTGCCCTGATGTGTCAACAGGACGCGATGGTTCACGTCGCCGGCGGCGTAGAGCCAGTCGATGCCCTTGACCCGCATGGTGTCATCCACCTCGAGCCAATCGCCGTCGCTGAGCCCCACGACGTCGAGCCCCAAGCCGTCGGTGCGGGCCTTGCGGCCCGTGGCAGTCAGCACCTCGGTGGCATGAATGCTCTCCCCGGTGTCCGTCTCGATCCTCACCCCGTCGGCGTCCCGCGAGACGGACGTGGTCCCGGTGTCAAGCATGACGGTCACGCCGCGATCGCGGAGGGAGTCCGCCACCGCGTCGCCGGCGAAGTCCTCCATGCCCGCCAGGAGGCGTCCACGGGCGATGATGGTGACTTTCGCCCCGAAGTCGGAGAAGGCTGTCGCCATCTCGCAGGCCACCACGCCGCCGCCGATGATGGCGAGACTCTCCGGTACCTCCTTGACGCTGGTGGCGTCCCGGCTGGTCCAGGGCTTGGCGTCGCGGAGACCGGGAATGCCAACGATCCTGGCTTCGCTTCCGCTTGCGATGGCGACGGCGTACTTCGCGGTCAGCACTCGGGAGTCGCCGTTGGAACCGGTGACGGTGACCTCGCGTTCCCCCGTCAGTCGCGCATGGCCGCGGATCAGGTCAATACCGGCACCGTCCAGCCATTCAACCTGGCTGGCGTCGTCCCAGTCGTGGGTGAATGTTGTCCGTCGTTCCAGTACTGACTCAACGTCCAGCTCTCCAGTGACAGCCTCACTCGCTCCCGGCACCGCCTGTGCCGCTCGCAGCGCCTGCCCGGAGCGCAACAACACCTTTGACGGCATGCACGCCCAGTAGGAACAGTCACCTCCCACCAGTTCCTCTTCCACAACGACAACGCTGAGTCCACCCTGGACTGCGCGATCGGCCACGTTTTCTCCGGTGCTGCCCGCACCAATCACTATGAGGTCGTACTCAGAAGTAGTCTGCATGCCCCCATTGTGCTGCAGAGCTGGGTACGCACGTGAACTGCCCGCTGTCTGGCTTCCGGGGAACTGGGGATGGGCCGTCTCCGTCACAGACCTTCTCTACACCACCATCGGCGCCTTTCGCGACTGCTCTGACGTCGTCGCCTCCACGTGTGAGCAGCACCAGATCGACCTGCCGCATCCAGCACTGGGATCGGCGCCACGTCGACGACGGCTACAGTATCCGCGATGTCTGACAGCCGGCCTGCGCCGATACGCCACCACGACCTTGACGCCTTGCGGGCCACCGCGATGCTGCTGGGCATCGTGTTGCACGCCTCCACGCGGTTCATCCCCTACTACGACGCGGACAACGCCGTCGCCCGCATGACGCTGGGCAACACCATCAACGTCCTGCACGGCTTCAGAATGCCCCTGTTCTTCCTGATCTCCGGCTTCTTCACCGCCATGCTCTGGCACAAACGGGGAGCACTGAGCCTGTTGCGGCACCGGGCGAAGCGGGTACTGCTTCCGTTCGTCGTCGCCGTGATCGTCATCCTTCCCCTCACCGGGTGGGGTTTCCGCACTGGCCGACTCCTCGCGGGGCAGGATCCGGGCGAGCCAACCAACTACTTCTCAGCCCTGCTGAACGTGTTCGACCTCAGGCTTGCGCATCTGTGGTTCCTGTGGATGCTGTGGGTGCTGGTGTGTGCGTTTGTCATCGCCGTCGGCGTGCGTCATCTCATCAAGCGCCACGCTCCCCGGGTTGCGACGTGGTTGAGTCGAGGCCACGGCGTGTTCATCGGCGCCATGGTGGTCGCCACGATCGTCGGACAGTATGCGATGGTGGACAGCCCCTTCGGGCCGGGCTACACGGAGAAGATCCTCCTCGACCCCGTGGTGCTGGGTTACTACGCGGGCTTCTTCGCCGTTGGGTGTGCCATGTGTCTGCCGAGCGGGCATGTGCATCCGGGATTCCTGCGCATCACGCGCAACTGGGTGATCCTCACCGTCGTGTCGGCGCTGCTGGTGGCGACGGCTATCGCAACTGTGGGGCCCAGCCTGGCGGCGTCGCGAGCGTTCCAAGTCGCGTTCAGTTGGGTTGCGATCCTTGCCCTGCTGGGACTGTTCCGCGTGGTTTTCTCCACATCGCGGCCGTGGGTGCGGTGGCTCTCGGACGCCTCGTTCTGGCTGTATCTGATGCACCTGCCGCTGGTCGCCGTCTTCCAGGGCGTCGTCGCGCCGTGGCCCCTGCCGTTCTACGTGAAGACCGTGCTGATCTTCCTGTTCACGGTGATCCCTCTCCTGGTGGCCTACCAGTACGGCGTGCGCTACACCCCCGTCGGGACACTGCTCAACGGCAAGCGCACCCGCACAAACAAGCGCAAACCGCAGCCCTCCACCGTCTAGTCCGGCACTTCACGGCAGGCGCCGGAGGTTCAGCAACATTTCGGGGGGCAGTCCACCCGAAATGTTGCTGGACCTCGATCAGGCTCAGTCGAGGAGGTCGCGGACGACGCCGTCGGCCAGGAGCCGGCCCCTCAGCGTCAGGATGAGCCGCTCCTGCGTCACATGCCCGAGACCGGCTGCCATGATGTCGGGCACGCGGGCTCGCTCGGAGGAAGTGAGGACCCTGAGGTCCAGCCCTTCCGCGAGGCGGAGCTCCAGCATGACCCGCTCGATTCGCCGGTCCTCCTCCGAGAGCAACTCGCCCGCCTGCGCCGGCGAACGACCCGCCGTCAGTTCCGCCACGTAGGGGCGTGGATGCTTGCGGTTCCAGAACCGCATCCCCGAGATGTGGCTGTGGGAACCGGGGCCAATCCCCCACCAGTTGGCGCCCCGCCAGTAGTTCAGATTGTGGCGGCACTGCCCCGACGGCGACGCCGCCCAGTTGCTCACCTCATAGTTGACCATGCCGTGACTAGTCAGGAACTCCTCGGCCATCAGGTACTTGTCGGCCAGTTCGTCGTCGTCCGGCATGGGGATCTGGCCCCGTCGCACCTGCATGGCCAGGCGCGTACCGTCTTCGACGATGAGCGAGTAGGCGCTGACGTGGTCGACGGGCGTGGCCCCCACTGCTTGGAGTGACTGCATCCAGTCGTCGACGGACTCGCCGGGCGTCCCGTAGATGAGGTCGAGGCTGATGTGCTCGAACCCCGCTTCCGCCGCCCAGCCAGCCGCCTGTAGGCCCCGCTCGGGGGTGTGGACCCGCTCCAGCACGTCCAGCACATGGGGCACCACCGACTGCATGCCCAGCGAGATCCGGGTGAAACCGGCTTCGCGGAGCTGATCGAAGTACGCGCGATCAACGGTGTCGGGATTTGCCTCGGTGGTGATCTCGGCATCCGATGCCAGCCCGAATCGGCCGCGGATGCTGTCGAGGAGCGTGCCGAGCGTGGCGGCCGGCAGCATCGTCGGCGTTCCCCCGCCGAAGAAAACGGTGTCGACCGAGGGCGCACCGTCGCCGAGCACACCACGGGCCAGTTCGATCTCACGCAGCGCACCACGGACGTAATCGCCACTGGACATCCCGGGCAGTTCAGAGGCGGTGTAGGTGTTGAAGTCGCAGTAACCGCAGCGAGTTCGGCAGAACGGAACGTGAACGTAGAGGGACAGGGGCGCGCCTTTGAGCCCGTCAATCACGCGCGGCGGGAGGGAACCGTCCGGGGGTAGCGGATCACCGCTGGGCAGGGCGCTGGGCATCCCCGAAGACTAGCCAAGTCCAGCAATTCCGCTGTGAGCGCATGAATGGCGGGTCCATCGTTGGTCGATGGTGCGAAGATTGTCGGCATGAACATCTCTCGACGAAGCATGCTCGGTCTCGGAGGCGGCCTGGCCGCAGCCGCCACACTGGCCGCCTGCGGTCAGAACAACCCGCTCGACGGCGGCTCCACCGCGTCCCCCGGCGCCGGCGAAGCCAGCACCGGCGGTGTCCCGCCCTCGGGCGAGAATCCCTCCCTCACGCACTGGTACCACCAGTACGGCGAGGAGGGCGTCAAGGAGGCCACCGAGCGCTACGCCGCCGACTACGAGGCGGCAGACGTCACGGTCAGGTGGAACCCGGGCGACTACAACAGCATCCTTGCGGCGCAACTGCTGACCGACGATGTGCCCGACGTCTTCGAGGCGGAGCAGGGGGGTTCCCTGGACCAGATTCGCAGCGGCCAGCTGGCGGATCTCACCGAACTCATCGGCGATGCCCGGGAAGAGTTCAACCCGTCGGTGATGGAGCGCTTCACCTTCGAGGGCAGGATCCACGGCATTCCGCAGGTCATTGACATGCAGCTGCTGTACTACCGTCCCTCCCTCCTGGAAGCGGCAGGCATCGAGCCTCCCACCACCTTGGAGGAGTTGATCACAGCCGCCAACGCCGTCCGAACCGATTCCATGGGCGGATTCTTCGCCGGCAACGACGGCGGCGTCGGAGTGCTGGGCACGATGTTCATCTGGTCCGCTGGCTACGAGCAGCTCAACGAGGACCGTACTGAGGCGGCGTTCCTGAACGAGGACTTCTACAACGGGCTGGTGGCCTACCGCGAATTCTCCCAGTCCGGTGGCGTCGTGCAGGCTGCGTCGGCCGAATGGTTCGACCCTGCCGCCTTCGTCAATGAGGAGGCAGCGTTCCAGTGGGGCGGCCTGTGGTCATTGCCCGCCATCCGGGAGGCATTCGGCGACGACGTGGGAGTCTTGCCCTTCCCGGCGATCGGCAGCAACGGGAGGCCATCGGTCCCCTTCGGTGCGTTCGGTGCCTGCGTGGCGGCCGAGGGTGCGAACGTCGAGGCCTCGAAGGAGTACGTCAGGTGGCTCTGGATCGAGGAGGAGGACAAGCAGGTGGACTTCGCCGACTCCTACGGCACCCACATTCCCGCCAAGCCGGCCCTGGTCCCCCGGGCCACCCAGCTGGCTGATGGCCCCGGGGCCGACGCGGCACAGTTCGTCGCGGACAGCGGCTTCGCCAACGACATCATGTGGTCCGGAGCCATCGGTGAGCAGTACGCCGCGGCTCTCAGCAATGTCATCAAGAACGGCGCCGACCCGGCCGCCGAGTTTGAGCCGCTCAGGGAACTGATCGCGAACGAACTCGAACAGCTCCAGGGTTGATGTCCACCGCCGCCTCCAACACCGTCGCCCCGGCCTCCCCCTCCACGGGAAGGCCGGGGCTCTGGCGTCGGCTGCGCGGTCACCAGGGCCGCAATCTGTGGTTCGTTGCGTTCGTCTCCCCGTTCTTCGTGGGTCTCCTGGCATTCGTCTATCTACCGATCGTGTGGAGCGCGTACCTGTCCTTCTTCGAGGCGCGCAACACGGTCAACCCAACCCGCTTCGTCGGACTGGACAACTACACCTACCTGCTCAACGACAGTCTGTTCATCCAGTCGCTCGTCACCTTCGTCGCGTTTGCTGTCTTCATCGTCCCCACCACCTACGTCGCCTCGCTCGGGCTCGCACTGCTGCTGAACAACCTGAAGTGGGGACAGGCATTCTTCCGCTCGGTCTTCTTCATCCCGACGGCGGTCTCCTACGTCATCGCCGCCATCATCTGGCGGTTCGCCTTCTTCTCCGGCGCTCGATTCGGTCTGCTGAACCAGGCCATCACGGCCGCCGGTGGGGATCAGGTCAACTGGCTGGGCGGCACCAACGATCTCTACTGGGTGGCGCTGGTCAGTGTGCGGTTGTGGTTGCAGACGGGCTTCTACATGATCCTGCTGCTTGCTGGCCTGCAGCGCATCCCGCAGGAAACCTACGAGGCGGCTGCTCTCGACGGCGCCTCCGGCTGGCGGCTCCTCCGCTTCATCACGCTGCCCCAGCTCAAGGCGACCAGCCTCGCCGTCGTTCTGCTGCTGCTGATCAACGCATTCCAGGCATTCGACGAGTTCTACAACATGCTGGGCTCCATCGGCAGCTACCCGCCCTACGCACGTCCACCGTTGGTGCACCTGTACCTGATCGCCGTCGGCGGAGGCCAGCAGGACCTGGGCGTGGGCGGTGCCGGCACCATGATCCTGACGGCCATCATCGTGCTGTTCGGGGTGGGGCAGAACTTCATCCTCAACAGGAGTTCGAGATGAGTCAACAGAAATTCTGGCTCGGCGTGCGCTACATCACCCTGGTGGTCCTGGCGGTGCTGTTCCTACTGCCGTTCTGGGTCATCGTTCGCAACGCCTTCTCCACCAACTCCAACATCGTCTCGGCCACGTGGCAATGGCTGCCGGACCAGGTGAACCTCACCAATCTGTATTCACTTCTCGAGAACGATTCGGTGGGTATTCTGCGCGCCCTGGGCAACTCTGCCATCCAGGCCGCGCTCCAGACTGCCGGTACGATCTTCGTCAGCCTGCTGGCCGGTTATGCCCTGGCGCGATACACGCACAGGGCGTCGCGCCTCATGCTGGCTCTGACGCTGTTCACGCTGATGGTTCCGGTGGCCACGATCTTTGTTCCGATGTTCATCATCACCGCGCAATTGGGATGGGTGGACACATTCCGTGGACTGGTGGTGCCCACCATCTTCTCTGCTTTCGCGACGTATCTGTTCCGGCAGTATTTCCTCGACTTCCCGGAGGAACTGGAGGATGCCTCACTGGTGGACGGCTGCAATCCCTGGACCAGTTTCTGGCGGATCGTGGTGCCGAACTCCAAGGGAATCATCGCCGCCGTCGGCACCATCGTGCTCATCGGCGCCTGGAATGCCTTTCTCTGGCCGAGCCTCGTGGGGCGCGACGACACCCGCACCGTGCAGGTGGCTCTGAGCCAGTTCATGACGAGCCAGAACGTGCGCTACCCGGAACTGTTCATGGGCTCCCTCATCGTGGTGATGCCCATGCTGGTGGTCTTCCTGTTCCTGCAGCGCTACCTCGTGCAGGGACTGACCACTTCAGGACTTCGCTGAGCCGGGACCACCCCGCGTCGTCCATTCCCCCTCACCCGTGCATGTACTGCACGAGGTCGTTGCGTTCGTCCTGAAGTTCGTCGAGGCGGTGCTTCACCACGTCGCCGATGGACACGATGGCCACCAGTTTGTCGTCCTCGACGACAGGGAGGTGCCGCACGCGATGCTCCGTCATCTGGACGGCGATCGACTCGAGCTCGTCCTTCGGCGCACAGGTCCACACCTCACGCGTCATGATGGTCTGCACCGTGTCCTGCAGAACGTCGACGCCGCGTTCGTGGAGTGCGCGAACGATGTCGCGTTCGCTGGCGATGCCTGCGACTGTGGCGCCGTCGTCCTCACTGACGATCACGGCGCCGATGCGGTGCTCGTCCAGGAACCCCACCATGTCGGCGATCGTGGCGGATGGGGGAATGGTGACGACGCCGCCACCCTTCTTCTTGATCACTTCGGAGATTTTCATGTTCCAGCCTAACCACGACGTGTCACACTCTGCGCGAAAATGCGAAGAAGTCGACGGTCCGGTGCGTCGAGATCTTCGAAGGGGCCACACACCTCACCGTGGAATCGACTCCACCGGGACGCCCAACATGGCCGTGGGAATCCACTCGACGGCCGGTATGGGATGGCCTCATGCCGCCCGTATCCAGGCGCGGATTGTCTGCACTCGTTGCTCCACCTGGTCCTGGGAGGCCTCCGCCAAAGACGGACCCCCGCATTCGCGTCGAAGGTTCGCATGCACGTGGCTGTGCGGCACGCCGGACGTGCGGGCGAATTGTGCGACCAGCGAGTTCAGTTCCTTGCGCTTGCTCGCCAGTGCCCGGTGCAGCGCCACTCCCGGCTCGGCGCGCTGTTTGCGGTCCTGCTTGTCCCGGCGCCGCATCTGCTTCGATTGCCGATCCTGCAGGAGGGTACTCACCTGGTCCGGCTCCAGCAGGCCGGGCAGACCCAGATAGTCCTGCTCGTCGCTGGACAATGGCTCGGCGTGCATGCCGAAGGCCTGGGAGTCGAACAGCACGTGGTCAAAGGTCGCCCTGGATTCCAGAGCCTCGAAGCTGCCAAGCAGGTCATCCTGGGCCGCGTCCTGCTGGTTGGCCGCTGCCATGAGCGCATCCGATTCGCTCCAGAGGTCGTCGTCGTTCTTCGGTTTACCGAGGACGTGGTCGCGTTGCCGCTCCAGCGCCCCCGCGTGCGCGAGCAGGATCGGGACGGTGGGAAGGAAGACCGTGGCCACCTCACCGCGGCGGCGTGACCGGACGAAACGTCCCACGGCCTGCGCGAAGAACAAGGGAGTGGAGGTGGCCGTCGCGTACACGCCGACGGCGAGTCGTGGCACGTCGACGCCCTCGGACACCATGCGCACCGCCACCATCCAGCGGGAGGTGGCGGCGGCGAACTCGTCGATGCGCGCCGAGGAGCGTGTGCTGTCGGACAGGACGACGCTCGGTTCCTCACCGCTGATAGAGGTCAGCAGCTTGGCGTATGCCCGTGCCTGGCTCTGATTCGACGCGATCACAAGACCACCGGCATCGGGGACGTGTCGCCGCACCTCCGAGAGCCGGGTGTCCGCCGCCTGCAGGACAGCGTTGATCCACTCCCCCGTCGGCGCCAGGGCGGTGCGCCACGCCTGTGCCGTCAGGTCCTTGGTGAGTGCTGTCCCCAGGTCCACGTCCAGCTCGTCACCAGCCTTGGTGCGCCACCGCATGGGTCCGCCGTAGTTCATGAAGAGCACGGGACGCACCACATGGTCCGCCAGCGCCTGGGCATAGCCGTACGTGTAGTCGGGTCGCGAGATCCTGACGCCCGGGGCGATCTCCTCGTAGTCGACGAAGGGGATGGGGTTGTCGTCGGAGCGGAACGGCGTGCCGGTCAGTGCCAGCCGTCGGGTGGCATGCGTGAAGGCCTCCTCGATGCCCTCGCCCCAGCTGAGCGCGTCCCCGGCGTGGTGGATCTCGTCGAAGATCACCAGGGTGTCCACCGCGTGGCACAGCGCCTCGTAGGACCACGCCCTCATCGCGACGCCCGCATAGGTGACCACGGAGCCGTCGAACTCCTTGGCGCGGCCGCGCTTGGTGGAGCGGTTCAGGCCGGGATCCAGGTGGATGCCGACTTTCGCGGCCGCGTCGGCCCACTGCACCTTCAGGTGTTCGGTGGGTGTGACCACGACGATCCGCTTGATGGTGCGCGTCGCCAACAGGTGGTGGGCGACGCGGAGGGCGAACGTCGTCTTGCCGGCGCCGGGCGTCGCCACACAGAGGAAGTCGCGAGGTTGGGCCCCCTCGTACTGGGCGAAGGCCTCAGCCTGCCATGCGCGCAGGCTGGAGGCCGTGCCCCATGCCGCGCGCGCCGGGTAGACCGGTGAAACGGTGTCGAAGGGAGAGTGACGCATAGGTTGCGGAAGTCTAGACCTTGTCCTCGACGGGCCGCTATTTCTTGGTGGGTTCGGTGGTGGACAGGGCGGCCACAAAGGCTTCCTGCGGCACCTCGACGCGTCCCACCATCTTCATGCGCTTCTTGCCCTCCTTCTGCTTCTCCAGAAGCTTGCGTTTGCGGGAGATGTCCCCGCCGTAGCATTTGGCCAGCACGTCCTTGCGCATCGCCCGGATCGTCTCGCGGGCAATCACTCGGCTGCCGATGGCGGCCTGGATGGGCACCTCGAACTGCTGCCGGGGGATGAGTTCCTTGAGCTTGCCTGCCATCATGAGGCCGTAGGCGTAGGACTTGTCCCGGTGCACGATGGAGCTGAACGCATCCACCGTCTCGCCCTGCAGGAGGATGTCCACCTTGACCAGATCGGCGGGTTGCTGACCGGCCGGTTCGTAGTCGAGCGAGGCGTAGCCCTTGGTGCGCGACTTCAGTGCGTCGAAGAAATCGAAGACGATCTCGGCCAGCGGCAGCGTGTAGCGAATCTCGACGCGGTCCTCGCTGATGTAGTCGAGGCCGCGCTGCACCCCGCGTCGGGTCTGGCACAACTCCAGGATGACCCCGATGTAGACCGCTGGGGCCAGGATGGTGGCATTGACGACGGGCTCACGTACTTCCGCGATCTTGCCCTGCGGGTACTCCGACGGATTGGTCACGGTGTGCTCCGTGCCGTCCTCCATCGTCACGTCGTAGACAACGTTCGGTGCGGTGGAGATCAGCGACAGGTTGAACTCGCGTTCCAGGCGTTCGCGGACGATTTCCATGTGGAGGAGGCCGAGGAAACCGATGCGGAAACCGAAACCGAGGGCGCCGGAGGTCTCGGGCTCCCAGACCAGTGCTGCGTCGTTGAGCTGCAACTTCTCCAGGGCTTCGCGCAGCATGTTGAACTCGTCGCCGTCGATCGGGTAGAGCCCGGAGTAGACCATGGGGTTGGGGTCCCGGTAGCCACCGAGAGCCGTGGCAGCGGGCTTGTGGGCAGCCGTGACCGTGTCACCGACGCGCGACTGCCGCACATCCTTCACCCCGGTGATGAGATAGCCCACCTCGCCGACACCGATCGAGGGTGACTTCATCGGTTCGGGTGAGATCACGCCCACCTCGAGAAGTTCATGCTCGGTCCGGCTCGACATCATGAGGATGCGTTCGCGGCCACTGAGTTCGCCGTCGATGACTCGGACGTAGGTGACGACACCCCGGTACGTGTCGTAGACGGAATCGAAGATCAGTGCGCGGGCGGGAGCGTCGGCGTCGCCGACGGGAGGCGGGATCTGTCCCACGATCTCATCGAGGAGTGCTTCAACCCCCATGCCCGTCTTGGCTGAGACGAGGAGGACGTCATCCACGTCGCAGCCGATGATGCCGGCGAGTTCAGCCGCATACTTCTCCGGCTGGGCACCTGGGAGATCAATCTTGTTGAGCACCGGGATGATGTGGAGATCCGCCTCAAGAGCGAGGTACAGGTTGGCGAGCGTCTGGGCCTCGATGCCCTGGGCAGCATCGACCAGCAGCAGCGCGCCCTCGCAGGCCGCGAGCGACCTCGAGACCTCGTAGGTGAAGTCCACGTGGCCAGGCGTGTCGATCATGTTCAGCACGTGGACCTTGTCGTTGACGGTCCACGGCATGCGCACGGCCTGGCTCTTGATGGTGATGCCGCGTTCGCGTTCGATGTCCATACGGTCGAGGTACTGCGCGCGCATGCTTCGACCATCGACGACGCCGGTCAACTGCAGCATGCGGTCTGCGAGCGTCGACTTTCCGTGGTCGATGTGAGCGATGATGCAGAAGTTGCGGATGATCGCTGGATCGGTCCTGCCGGGAAGCGGTGCGGGCATCAACATCCTCGTGGTTCGTGGGTGACGAGCCATCTTCTCACGTTCCGGCGGCGTCCCCGAAACGCCGAGGAGGGAGCAGCGGGCTCCGTGGAATGGCGTCACAGATGTGACGGAGATCGGGGAAGCCATGTCCGAGTTCGCCACGAGGACCCGGTTCGTGCGTCGGAACAGCGATGGGGCAGCCGAATTTGGCCCGGGCTGTCACGCTCAGGTAGTCTGGAGCGTCGCGTGAGTACGCGCATCCAAACCTTTTCACAACAGCACTGAGCGAGGCTTGCCAAGTGGCGAACATCAAGTCCCAGAAGAAGCGGAACAAGACCAACGAGATCGCGCGTCAGCGCAACAAGGCCGTCAAGTCTGAGCTGCGCACGCATGTGCGTGCCTTCCGCACCGCCGTTGCCGAGGGCAACAACGAGAAGGCCGTGGAGCTGGCCGCCGTCGCCAACCGCAGCTTGGACCGTGCAGTCAGCAAGGGTGTCATCCACCGCAACCAGGCCGCGAACCGCAAGTCGGCGATCTCGTCGACAGCTGCTTCTCTCACCTGATCCAGCGCCTCGTTCAATTCCGCAGCCAGCGCCCTGACACTCGGTGGTCGGGGCGCTGTTTGACGTCTCCAACCCAGTACTGCCCAGTACTGCGAGCGAGGAAACGGCGGTAGATGTCGACGTCAGTGCCGACGGTTGGACAGGATTCCCAGAACCATCTTCTCCAGCGCATAGTCGGCGTTTGTCGCTGCTCCCTTGACGTCAGCGTCAGCGAGGGCGATCAACTTGATTGCCTCGGCGATGCCAGTCTGCTGCCAGTTGCGTGAGGCGGCGTTGTAGTTCTTGATCCTGAACGACGGCACCCCGATCTGCCGTGCCAAGTCGTAGTCGTTCATCCGACTCACCTGGGCGTCGAGATATCTGCCCATCCCTCTGAAAGCACCCGCCATGGCACTGGTCACCAGCACCGGAGCAACACCTGAGTGCAGGGCCCAGCGCAACCTCTCCATCGCAAGGGATGTATTCCCGGCGAGCACCGCATCAGCGACGGCGAAGGATGTCACTTCGGCCCGCCCGGCGAAGTATCGCGTCACGAACCGTGCGTCGATTTCACTGCCTCCCGCATCGTCGGCCAGTTGCGACAGGGCGGACGTGAGACTCCGAAGATCTGTTCCCACAGCGGCAACCAAGGCGTCGGCCGCCTCCTGTCCCAGTCCCACCTTGAGCCGCTTGGCCTCACGGGCACAGAACTTGGGCAGTTCCCACGGCTTCAGCGGTGCCACCGACTCGGTCTCGATCTTCGCCTTCTTCAGCTTGTCGATCAGTCCCTTGCCCTTGTTGCCGCCCTCATGGACGAGGATCAGACACAATTCGTCGCCCGGGTCCTTGGCGACGGACACCAACTGGTCCACCACCTCCGGCGGTGTGGCGCCCACGTCATCGACGATCGCGACGATGTGACTGGAGAATAGCGAGCCCCCCACCACCTCGGACAGCATCGAGGTGCCCAATTCCAGCGCATTGATGCGGTTCACCTCCGCCGCCGGCTGTTCCCGGACGGCCGCATCGCGGCGCGCTTCAACCGCACGGGAGGCGAGGAGTTGCTCGCCACCCGTGACCAGCAAGGTGGTTCCGAAGGCTTTCACGCGGTACAGCTTGCCACCTGCCGGTGACACGCGCGCCTCGAGCCCGTCCCGCTTCCCGGTTTCCCGTCTCAGGGGCACGAAGGACGCTCAGCCCTGTGGAGTGAGAGCCAGACGCCAGACCCTCCTGACCGATCACCCAGTGCGGCGCACTGTGAGCTGCCCATCGGCGAGGTGGACGGCGATGGAGCCCTCCAGATCCGTGCGGGCGATGGCCATGCCGTCCCGGACGGCCAGGTCGAGGGCCGCTCGGGATGGATGCCCGTAGTCGTTGTCCTGTCCCGCGCTCGCCACCGCCAGACGTGCCTCGCTGGCTGCGATGAACAGCGGCTCCTGACTGGCTGAGCCGTGGTGGGGCAGCTTCAGGACATGGGCGCTCAGACTGAGGTCCAGCCGATCCGCCTCAGCCAGAGCCCGACGCTGGCCCAACGGTTCCGCGTCGCCGGGCAGCAGGAGCCGCAGCTCACCCACCCGGGCCACTCCCACCACCGAGGAGTCATTCTCGGCCTCGCTCTGCCCTTCATGGCCCGCCGTCGTTCCCCCCGCATCGAAGGCGGAAACGGTTCTCCAGGACACCTCCCCCACCTGCATCGCGTCACCCGGACGGGCTGTGACCAGCCGAACACCCGTCGCGGTGGCGTGTCCCCTGACAGCGGCGGCTCCTGGGATCGGCGATTCGTACGGACTCAGCAGGATCAGTTCCGGCTCGTACCTGCGCAGCACCGCCGTCAGTCCTCCGATGTGATCGGCGTGGAAGTGGGTCAGGACCACCATGGGAATGGCCACCACGCCCAACGAATCTAGGCATTCCACAACACCACCGGCATCCGGGCCGGCATCGACCAGCACGGCCCTTCCCCCACCAGCATTGAGCACCGTTGCATCCCCCTGCCCCACGTCGCAGAACACGGCCTGCCACGTGCCGGGCCAGCCCCACGCCACCGGCCGCACCAGTGTGGCGGCCATGAGGGCAGCGACCAGTAGAAGTGTCAGGAGTCGACGGCGCAGTGCGTGGATCAGCAGTGATCCCAGGACGAGGCAGAAGAGGGCGGACAGGCCAATCCCGAGGGGTGTGGCTGGCCACTCCAGCGCCGCGGACGGCAGCGCCGATCCCCACTGTGCGATCCAGAGTATGGGCTGCACGCACCATCCGGCCAAAAACCCCAACACCACAGGAACCACGGGCAGGAAAGCCGTGCACATGGCTGCCAGACCGAGGACGGTGGCTGGGCCCACGAAAGGACCCGCGAAGGCGTTGGCCAGCACCCCGATCACCGACACCTTCCCGGACAGCGCCGTGATCAGGGGTTGGGTGGCCAGCTGTGCTGCCAACGGGATGGCGAGCGCCTCGGCCAACCATCGGGGAGCCCACGCGGAGATGGTCTCGACCCACATGGGGGACCACAGCGCGATGCCGGAGCATGCGGCCACCGACAGTGAGAACCCCCATGACCGCGAAAGCCACGGGTCGATGAGCATCAGCGACAGCACCGCCAGCGCCAGGTTGCGCACACTTCGTCGCCCTCTGCCCACCCCGACGGCGGAGACGGCCACGAGCCCCATTGCGGCCGCCCGCACAACGGATGGCTCACCCCGGCACACCAGGACGAACAGCGCCACCCCGCAGAGACCAACAACCCGTACCCACCACCCCCGAACCCCGACAGCGCGCGCCAGAGCAAGCAGCACCACAAGCATCAGAGAAAGGTTGGAGCCGCTCACCGCCATCAGATGCGACAACGAAGTGGCTTTGAACTGCTCATCCATCTCATCAGTGATGCCAACGGTGTCGCCCACCACGAGCGACGGCATCAGAGCTGCCTGGAGTGGCGGGGACAGTGCTGTGCTGTCCCGCAGTCCCCCTCGCAGGGAGTTCACGAACGCGTCGACGGGGCCGGGCGCGCTCCTCAGCTCTGACAGTGTACGGGCCCTGACGACCAGTGACTCAGGAGAGGACGGCTCGGCCGGAGCCAACAAGCCCCGGATCTCATAGATACCGCCGGACTGAGCCGTCGCGAAGTCCTCCGCGAGTGCCCCGCTCGCAAAAATCACCACCGGCTGCCGTGTGACGAACAGCGTCCCCCGCGCCTCCAGCTGTCGCAGTTCAGCACGAGCCACCGCCAACGGCGGGCTGCGTCCCTCCCGAATGTAGGGCTCTCCCTTCATCGCGACCAGGACCGTGGCAGCGGCACCCTCAGCTGCGAGCTGGGCGGGAGCGGCTGTCTTCACGGTGACCGCGCGCAGCAGCGTGGACGACGCCGTCACCACCAGGACCGCGATCACCACAGCAATCCAGATGCGCTTGGTGGTCACCGACCACACTGCCGCAGCCACAACACCGGCAGCGAGACCGATGCCAAGTCCCCAGCCCGGTACATGACCGGCCGAGCCCAGCCACGACCCTGCCCACGCAGCCACTGCGAGCGGGACCAAACGCCAGTCCTGGGGCCTCACACGGTCACCAGGGGTTCCAACTTCGCGAACCCCTTCGGCCCGATTCCGGAAACCTCCTGAAGGTCCGCCACCGAGCTGAAGTCGCCGTTGTCCTCGCGCCACGACACGATGGCCGCAGCTGTCACCGGGCCGACTCCCGGCAGCTCCTCCAACTGCGCAGGGGTGGCGGTGTTCAGGTTCACGAGCGCCCCCACCGCACCTGACGCTCCTGCACCGGAGGCCGCACCCGGTTGCTGAACCACCTCCCCGCGCGGCTCCGCGGCGGTCCCCACTATCACCTGCTGGCCATCTCCCACCGCGGCCGCGAGGTTCAGCTCGGCGGGATCGGCATCCGGCAGCAGTCCTCCAGCGGCAACGACAGCATCCTGCACGATGGCGCCCTCCGGCACCATCACCACCCCCGGAGTGACCACGGCGCCCAGGACGTGAACACGCACCAACGTGGGCGTTGGGCTCACCGACGCAACAGGCGTCGAGGAAGCGATTGACACAACCGGAGTCGACTCGATGGGCAGCTGCGACGCAGAACTCCTACCCAGAGCGGTCAGGGTTACCACCACGCCACAGAGCAGCAGCACCAGGACGGCCACAGCCTGGCGAGTGGTCAGCGAGAACCGGTCAAAGATCCGTACACGCCTGGACTCGTCCCTGGTTGAGCGGGTGTTCGGGTCCTGAAGGTTCTCGTACTCCCCGGCTGGCGGATCGGCAGGTTCATCCGCCGCCCGACGCGGAGCGCCGAGGGCGGGCTGGCCAGCACTGATGAAGGCAAGGCGGGCTCGGGCCAGCTCGTCGTCAAAGGTGGATTTCGGTGCGGGGCTCATGCACCACACCTTGGGCGGTTGTGCCGTGCCGTCACCACAAATCGGGCCGGCTGTGGAAAACGGCGGCCGGAAGACCAACCGGGGCCCTTGCACCCCGGTGGTCCCGCGACGATTACGTGGCGGGTACCAGGCTCAACATCTTCGGCAGGCGCGCTATGACCTTGGCCACCTCGCGTCCCTCCAGCGATCGCTGGACACCCGCGTCAGCCAGCGCCAGCTCCAGGGCCCGGTCCTCGTCGATGTCGGCCGGGACCTCGATCCGGCCCCGCACCTTGCCCTGAATCTGCACCACCATGGTCACCGACTCCTCCGTCATCAAGGAAGGATCGGCAGTGGGCCACTGGCTGTTGGCGATCGACGGAGGAAGGCCCAGTCTTTCCCACATCTCCTCAGCGACGTAGGGAGCCACCAGGCTGAGCGACTGCGCCACGAAGGAGGCGGCCTCCCGGACGGCAGGGTCCGAGCCGCCGGGGACGCCGTCGATAGCCTTGCGCGCAGCATTGACCAACTCCATGGTGCGGGCCACGGCGACGTTGAAGCGCCCCGACTCGACCAGTTGCCCGATCTCGGCGATCGCCTTGTGGGTGGCTCGCCTCAGCGTCGGATCTCCCGTGGAGACATCGACATCAGGAGCGCTGGTCACGTCAGCGGCGATCCGGTAGGCGCGCTGCAGGAATTTCAGCGAGGAGGCGGGGGACAGGGTGGCCCAGTCGATGTCATCCTCCGGCGGGCCCGCGAACACCACCGTCAATCGCACGGCATCCACGCCGTACTCATCGATCACCTGTCCGAGGTCGACGCCGTTGCCGAGCGACTTGCTCATAGCGCGGCCCTGGTTGATGACCTGCCCCTGGTTCAGCAGCCGCTCCATGGGCTCATCGAAGGAGACGAGCCCCATGTCGCGCAGCACCTTCGTGAAGAACCGCATGTAGAGCAGGTGCAAAATCGCGTGCTCCACGCCGCCCACGTACTGCGCCACCGGCATCCAATTGGCCACGGCCTCCGGGTCAAAGGGACCCTCGGTGTAGTGCGGCGAGCAGTAACGGAAGAAGTACCAGGACGAGTCCACGAAGGTGTCCATGGTGTCGGTGTCCCGTGTCGCTGGTCCGTTGCAGGAGGGACATTCGACGTTGACCCACTCCGTTGCCGACGCCAGCGGGGACGTGCCCTTCGGGGCGAGCGCAGCTCCCCGCAGGTCCGGAAGCCGGACGGGCAGCTGGTCCTCGGGCACCGGTACCTCACCGCAGCTTGCGCAGTGGATGATGGGGATGGGGCACCCCCAGAAACGCTGACGCGACAGCAGCCAGTCACGCAACCGGTACTGGATGCTGCCGGTACCGCTGCCGTCAGCCTCCAACTGCTCGATGATCGTCGAGACACCCGTGGCCTTGTCTGACAGACCGTTCAGCTGACCGGAATTCAGGTACGGACCGTCACCGACGGTTGCCACACCGGTCTGCGCGGGGTCGGTGCCATCCACGTCAATGACAGTTTGCACGGGCAGATCGTGTGTGCGGGCGAAGTCGAGGTCCCGCTGGTCGTGGGCCGGCACCGCCATGATGGCGCCCGTGCCGTAGTCAGCCAAGACATAGTCAGCTGCCCAGATGGGCATCTTCTCGCCGTTGACCGGGTTGGTGGCCCAGGCCCCGAGGAAGACACCGGTCTTGGCGCGCTCCGTGGACTGGCGCTCGATCTCGGTCTGCTTCCTGGCCTGTTCGGCATAGGCCTCGAAGGCTGGCCTCTGCTCGTCGCTCACCAGTTCGGCAGCCAGTGCCGCATCCGGCGCCACCGCCATGTAGGTGGCACCGAAGAGGGTGTCCGGGCGCGTCGTGAACACGGTGATGGGTTCGCTCCGACCCTCCACGGCGAAGTGCACGTGGGCACCTTCAGATCGACCGATCCAGTTGCGCTGCATGGCCAGGACGTGGTCCGGCCAGCCGCCCTCCAGCTGCTGCATGTCCTCCAGCAGCTGATCCGCGTACTCCGTGATCCTGAAATACCACTGGTTGAGCTTGCGCTTGGTGACCTCGGCACCGCAGCGTTCACAGTGCCCGGCGATGACCTGCTCATTGGCCAGCACCGTCTGGTCCGTGGGACACCAGTTGACGGGTGAGTCCTTGCGGTAGGCCAGCCCCCTCTCCCTGAACTGCAGGAAGAGCCACTGCGTCCAGCGGTAGTACTCCTCGTCGGAAGTGTGCAATCTGCGGGACCAGTCCAGAGACAGACCGTAGCGACGAAACGAGCGCGCCTGTGTCTCAATGTTGTTGTAGGTCCAGGTGGCGGGATGGGCGTTGGCGCGGATCGCCGCGTTCTCCGCGGGCAGCCCGAAGGAGTCCCAGCCAATGGGGTGCATCACGTCGAAGCCCTGCATGCGCCAGAAACGGGACAGGACATCACCCATCGCATAGGCCTCGGCGTGGCCCATGTGGAGGTCGCCGGAAGGGTAGGGGAACATGTCCAGGACGTATCGGCGTTCACTGCGTCCGTCGTCCCGGGGCCTGAAGGTCTCGTCCTCCTCCCAGAATGCCTGCCACTTCTCCTGGGCCTGCACCCGGTCGTAGGTCCTCTGGTCCATGTCCTGGCTCACGAACTGCTCCTCTGGGGCGGTGTCATCAGATGTCTGCTCGCGTTCCCGGCTCCCCGACGGCCGTTCACCTCGCGCAACCGATCAATATACCGTCGCGGCATCACAGCCTTCACGGCCTGTGCTCGCTCAGCCGGCAAGGAAGGTCTCCAACTCGGTGGTGGTGGGTGGGTTGGCTCCCTTGCGGCCACAGACGAGGGCAGCAGCGGCGGCACCCCTGCTGAGCGCCGCCTCCAAGTGGAGGGGGTCATCGGCGTAGGCGGCGAGGAAACCGGCCATGAAGGTGTCCCCAGCACCGACGGTGTCCACCAGGTCGACGTGCTGCCCCGGAACGCGGATCTGGCGGCCGTCGGGCTTGACGGCCACCGCCCCGTCGGGGCCGAGTGTGACGATGAACAGGCTCAGGCCATGTTCGGTGACCCACGTCTCGGCATAAGACAGGGGATCCTCATCATTGACGAGCCAGTTGATGTCGTCGTCGCTCGCCTTCACAATGCCGCCCCCGGAGCCCACGGCCGCCATCAGGTCCATCACGGTTCCGTAGTACGCAGCTCGATCCGGCTGGACGGTGGGCCTGATGTTGATGTCATAGCTGACCGCGGCATCGGTTGACGCGACGAAGTCCAGCAGGGGTTTCACGCCTCGACCAACGACGGCGCCAATCGAGCCGAAGTGCAGCCAGTCATCATCGCCAAGGGCGGGGAACTCCTGCCGGCTCCATCCGAAGTTGGAGGTGCCGTCAAAGTGGAAGGTGTATTGGGCCTTGCCCTCATCGTCCAAGGACACGACAGCCAAGGACGTGGGCTCGGTGGTCCGCACCGCCAGGTCGAGGCCGACGCCATTGGTCTCAAGGTAGTTCTTAATCTGGCCACCGAAAGCGTCACCTCCGAGGCGCCCCAGGAACTGGACGTCCTGATCCAGCCGCCGCAGTGCCACCGCCGTGTTCATGGGTCCGCCACCCGCCAACGCCGTCCAGAGGGACTCCGCTGGAGAGACCTCGTTGGCCAGCAGCATGTCTATCAGTGCCTCACCACACACCACGAATCGCATGCCTCCACTCTACGGCCGTGGGTTGGCGCTCTCGGCTGGGCCCGCGTCATTCATCCCACCTGCTGGGAGGGATGGCCTGCTTGTGCATCCTGCTGAGCACTCGCATCAGTGGATGCTGGGCGTCGAGGTCTTCGAGTTGTCCAAGGCAATCGCTCTGCTGTGCTCCTTCCCCGTCGAGCCAGCAGGCCAGTGTGAGCAGAGACACAACGTTGGCAGCGATCGCCGGACAACTCGATCGGCGAGCCTCCGCCAGTCTCTTGCGCAGCCGCGGAGCGGTCTCCGAGTTCAAACGTGCCAGCACTTCCGCGAAGTGCTCCTCCTCCTGCAGCAACACCGCGAAATCCACCGCCTTCGCACCCAGGGCGGAAGGACTGTCCATGAGGTGCGCCAGCAGCCCCCAGCGTTGCTCACCCGTCAACGCTGCCGTCCTGCGGACGGACTGCGCGACCGCCTCCTCGATGCCAGCCAGGGCGGCTGGATCCGGTGGCTGCACCTCTGCAACGGCGTCCTCCCGCGACGCCGTGACGTTCAGCCCGGAGTACACGGCCTGCGCGGCGAAGTTGCTGGAGGCGTAGGAGTAGGAGATGCCCTCGGGTGGCAGTAGCAGTCCGGGGTAGGCGTACCAGAACCGATCACCATCGGTCACCAGTGCCTCGGCCACGTCCTCCTCCCCGATCACTCCAACAAGTTCTTCGATGGCGACAAGGGCGGCTTCCGGATCAGCGCTGTAGGCGAGGACAGCTATGGCGCACCCCTCACAGGCGCTGATGGCGTGTTCCAACTGTTCGGCCACATCCCCGAAGGTGAAGCCGGAGGTGAACCAATCGAGATCCATGCGGGCGCAGAACTCCACCCGGGATCCGCAGACGCCCAGCACCACGCAGGATTCGCGCGGGTGGAAACCCAGCATGATGACGGGGATGGCCAGCAGGTCGGCGCTCGTGGAGCCGTGCAGACGTGTTGTTTCAGTGCTCATGTCTTCTTGTTTCGTCGGTTGGGGACGTCGCTAACCACATTGCCGAACCGTCGGTGGAAAACTCCTCGCTCACGGCGCCGGGCTTCGGGTGGGTATCGTTGTCATCCTCATGAGCAATCAGCAGTGGCCACCCCCGGGCGGCGATGGGTCCCAACCCACTCCGGGCGGCCGATCGCCATGGTCGCAACCTGATACCGGGTGGTCCCCACCGAACTACGGAAGCACCTCCGGGCGCGATCCCCGAGTGCCGTTCGGACAGCCGACCGAGCCGACGCCCCCGTCGGACCTGCGCCAGTTCCAGCCGCCACCGCGCCCCAGCAGGACGACGCTCTGGCTCGTCATCTCCATCGTCGCTGCCATCGTGGCCATCGTCCTCGTACTGCAGTTCACAGGCGGGTTCTCTTCTTCCGAGCCGTCACCAAGCGCCACCGTGAGCGCTCAACCGTCTCCGGAGACGTCGTTGTCACCCGCCATCGTGGGCGGAGCGGCGATCCCGTTCGAGGGCAACGGCACGGGCCTGTTCGAAATCCTGTCGCAGGAGTGGGGCCCGGAGGGGCTGACGATTGAGTACCGGATCAGTCTTGACGAAGGTCAGGGAGAACGCAGTTTCTCGCTCTACATGTTCAACAACGCCACTTTGGAAGTGGCGGATCCGCTTGATTACGAGTTGGTCACCGTCGGCGCTGGAGAGCAGTACACCGGCACCGTTTCGTTCGCTGTGGAGCGCGGACGAGGAACTCTGGTGCTCTCAACCTTCAGTACGCCGCTGGCTGCTCTCGACATCACGGGCTGAGTCCCCGGCACCGTCGGAACCCTCCGAGTCGAACTGCAACGCGTGCACGGCCGCGAGCGCTTCGGCCGCCTCCTCTGCCGCCTGACGACGTTCCTCCACCGCATCGGGGTGGTCACGGGACAGCAGCACCACTCCGTAGACGGCGACGGCCCCGGAGACCACCATGCCGATAGTGGGACCGACACTCATCCCGGCGCCCTCCCCCAGGACCACCAACCCGAAGACGACGGCCACGAAGGGATCCACCGTCGTCATGGTGCCCACGGTGATCTCGGCCGGGCCCGATGCGTAGCCCTGCTGGATCATCCACACACCGAGCCCGTAGCAGGCAAGCATGAACGCCACCACGGTGAGGACGCGCCAGTCGAGGAGAGAGAAGTCATCGCTCTGGATCAGGTTGATGGCAGCCTTCATCATGCCGGAGGCGAGCCCGTAGAAAATGGCGCCAACCGACGACCACAGCATCGCCTTCGCCCACGAAGCGGCCTTGGTGGCGACGAACGAGAGAAGCGCGCACAGCGCGCAGACCACGATGAACGAGACCAGGATAGGGTTGAACTCGAACTCCTTCTCCCCCGTCGCGAACAGCGAGGAGAAGATCGTGAACCCCACGACACCAATCACCGTCACCGTGACGGCGGACCAGATGCGACGCGGTATCTGATGTCCATGAATCTTCGCGGCCAGGAGAACGGACCAGGGCACGGCGAGGATACCGACGGGCTGGACCACCGTCACGGGCGCCATACTGAGCGCAATCAGGTGGAGGGCCGCGCCACTGAAGACCAGCAGCAGACCCAGCAGCCATTTGGGAATGAGGAAGAGCCGGAGCAACCCGGCCAGAGTGAGCCGGTTCGACGACGTTTTGCCCGCCGGGTCGAACGTGCCCTTCACGCCCAGGTGTTGCAGAGTCGCGCCACTGGCGAACAGGAACGAACCGATGACCTGCAGGCCGATCGCAATGACGATGTTCACAGAGACGCCTTCCGTTCAAACAGGTGTGCGCGTGACCGACGATAGCCGAACCTGCCCCACTAAGATCGCGGTGGGTGTCTTCCCACTGGACGGGACTCACCCCTGATAGACGATGACCTTGTCCCCCACCCGGGTGGCGTCGAAGAGAGCCGCAACCGCGCCCTCATTCCGGACATTGACGCATCCGTGCGACGATCCGTTGTAGCCCCGCGCGGCGAAGTCGGCCGAGTAGTGGACGGCCTGACCACCAGAGAAGAACAGCGCGTAGGGCATCGGCGTGTCGTAGAGGCTGGAGACGTGGTTCCTGGATTTCCAGTTCACGGCGAAGGCGCCGTTGCGCGTGGGCGTGAGTTCCGAGCCGAAGCGTACGTCCATGGACATACGGATCTCGCCGTCCACCACCCACGCGAGCTTGCGCTGCGACTTCGAGATGCAGACGACGCGGCCGTTCAGACACCTGTCATCCAGCGTCATCGCCGTCGACTTCGCCTTGGGCGCCGCGTTGTTCAACTCGTCAGCGGTGGGCTTGCGCGTCATCGCCACCAGCCTGTCCATGGTGCGCTGATCCACCTCGCCAGTCACCGGAATCTCACGCTTGGCCTGAAACCCCTCGACGGCGGCCACGGTCACCGGACCGTAATTGCCCGTGATGGACGCATCGAACCACGCGATCTGTTGCAGCCGTGCCTGCAGGTCCTTCACCCCATCACCCTTCGAACCTGACGCGAGCAGCGCCGGACCGGGCGTCAGGACGTTGTACATCTCGTCGCGGGTGGGGGTCCTTGACATCTCGACGAGCCGTGTCCATGTCTGTTGATCCACGAATCCGAGTGCCGGGAATCCTCGCTTGGTCTGGAACCCTTCGACGGCCAGCTCTGTCTGCTCGCCGAAAGTGTCGGTGATCGGACCCTCGAACCAGTCCAGCTGCAGCAACCTGTGCTGCAGCTCGCGCACCGTGTCCCCGGTGTCACCGGGTTCGATGAGGGCGGCGGGGAGCACCGTCTCCGACGGCGTGCTGGAGGTGGCGGGTTCGCTCACGCTGTCGGCCGGCTCGGCGGGCGCTTGCTGCGTTTCGGTCGACTCCGGCGTCGCCGTCGTCGGTGTGGTCCGGCTCACCGATGGGGTCGCTGTCTCTTCCGGCGTCCTGCTTGCCTGGGGTGTCTCTTGTTCCTCCGGGGTCACGGACGGCGATGGAGGTGGATCCACGGGGGCGCTCGTCGTCGTCGCGGAGGAGCTGGGAATCGGCTCACTGTCCACGGTTGTCACCATCGGCGCTGGTGCGCACGACGTGACGCCGAACAAAAAGGTCGCGCCGAGCACCACGGATCGCACAAACAACTTCACTGCTTCACCTCAAGCTGGGGGGATGGCCATGTCAAATCTACAGGCCTGCCTCCGCGGTCGTCCCCGATCGGATAGGCGTGTCGCCCCTCATGGCCGCCCGAATCCTCTGCCCGCTACCTGCTGTCTCGCGGGTGCTGATCCGGTCCCGGTATGCTCCGCTCGGAGGTGGCGGACAGTCATGCACAGAGATGGATTCGACCGCGGGAAGTATCTCGAGCTGCAGTCCCACTGGATCGACGTGCGCCGCAAACAGTTCGGCGGCAAGCTGTACCTGGAACTCGGCGGCAAACTCTTCGACGACTTGCACGCCTCCCGCGTCCTGCCCGGCTTCACCCCGGACAACAAGGTGGAGATGCTTGCACGGCTCAAGGATGACCTGGAGATCATCATCGCGGTCAGCGCCCGCGATCTGGCGCGGAACAAGATCCGTGCGGATCATGGAATCTCCTACGACGAGGACGTCCTGCGCCTCGTCGACGGGTTCAGGTCCCGGGGACTCTATGTGGGGAGCGTGGTCATCTCGCGGATGGCCGAGGACAACAGCCATGCGCGGGCGTTCAAGAGGAAGCTGGAGAAGCTGGGGCTGAAGGTGTATCGCCACTACCCCATCAAGGGCTACCCCAACGACATCTCACGCATCGTGAGCGAGCAGGGGTACGGCAGGAACGACTACGTGGAGACGTCCCGGGACGTCGTCGTTGTCACGGGGCCCGGCCCCGGCAGCGGCAAGATGGCCACGTGCCTGTCGCAGATGTATCACGATCACGCCCGCGGCATCCGCTCCGGTTACGCGAAGTTCGAAACGTTTCCGATCTGGAATCTGCCACTCGACCACCCCGTGAACGTCGCCTACGAGGCAGCAACGGCGGACCTCGACGACGTCAACATGATCGACCCCTTCCACCTGGCGGCCCATGGCGAGCAGGTGGTCAGCTACAACCGGGACGTCGAGATCTTCCCGGTGCTCAATCTGTTGTTCGAGCGCATTCTCGGTGAGTCCCCCTACAAGTCGCCCACGGACATGGGCGTCAACATGGTGGGCTACTGCATCTCCGACGACGAGGTGTGTCGGGAAGCGTCCAAGCAGGAAGTCATCCGACGCTGGTACGCAGCCGCCGTCAGGGAGAAACAGGACCAGCTGGAGCCGACGGAATCGGACCAGATCGCGTTGCTGATGAGTTCTCTGGGGATCAGTACCGACGATCGACCCGTCGTGGCCCCCGCGCTGCGGATGGCGCGAACCACGCAGGCGCCAGCCGCAGCCCTGGAGCTCCCGGATGGCCGGATCATCACAGGGAAGACTTCCCCTCTGCTGGGAGCCTGCTCCGCCATGCTCCTCGACGCTCTGAAAGCGCTCGCCGGGATCGACGATTCCGCCAAACTGCTCTCGGCCGAGGCGATCGAACCCATCCAGGAACTCAAAACCCGGCATCTCGGGAGCAAGAACCCCCGCCTCCACACCGACGAAGTGCTCATTGCACTAGCCGTTAGCGCCAACGCAGACCCGCTGGCGAAGAGGGCTTTGGCCGAGCTGCAGCATCTTCGCGGTTGTGACGCCCACTCCTCCGTCATTCTGGGCCCGGTGGATCGCGCGATCCTCCGCAACCTCGGCGTGCTGGTCACAAGCGAGCCGCTGTACTCCACCAAGAACCTCTTCCGGAAGCGGTGACGGGATCCCGTTCGTCGGCACCGCCTGTGGCAGGATCACGGCCACCTCCGCCCGCCTCTCAGACGATGCGGTGCGGATAACGCCCATCGCGCCCCTGGAACGAGAGGATCTTCGGGTTCTGGATGACGCCGTCGCGGATTTCAATGGCCCTCGCGATGGTGGGGCTGTCATCCCAATTGCCGCTCATGACGGTGCGCAGATGCGGTATCAGAGCCTCACTGATGTCCCATGTGGCGCTGTTCCACAGGTAGGTGGGGCTGTGGTCCACTGCGTAGTAGGTCACGCCGTCGCCCACGGTGAACGTGGGGTCCTCGAAGGATGTGGGGCGGGCGAACTCAAACCCCATGCCCTCGTCGCAGGAGACGTCCACGAGCAGAGTTCCGGGGGCGAACAGCTTCAGATCGTCATTGTTGACGTACATCTGCGGCTGGTCGGTGTCCTGCAGGACGCAGTTGACGACGACGTCGTATCCCGCCAGCACCTCCTGAGTGGGGACGGCGCCGTCCACCAGTTGCACCACCGTACGGCTGGGGTCGTCGGCCGTCGGCTCGATGTGCCGCAACACCGTCCCCGACATTGGGTCAGCCACCGCGGTCACCACGCGGGAGGTCAGGACGGTGACCTCGGAGATGCCGAAGGCGTGCAGGGCTGTCACGGCTCCGCGGCCGGTGCTGCCGAAGCCGATGACCACCGCTCGGAGTCGCTGCCCGTAATGACCGGTGATGCCCTGGAGCGTCAGGGCATGTAGGACTGAGGCGTAACCGGCGAGTTCGTTGTTCCGGTGGAAGACATGGGTTCCGAAATCACCGTTGCCGTTCCAGTGGTTCATGGCTTCCCACGCGATGAGGGTGAGCCTCTTGTCGATGGATATCTGGGTGAGGTCGGGATCCTGCACGGCGTGCGGCCACCCCCACAGGACCTGGCCGGTGCGCATCGCCTCGAGATCGCTCAGCAATGGTTTGGGCAGCAGGACGACATCGGCACGATCCAGGATCTCCTCGCGGCTGGCGACGGATCCCACCTCATGGGAGAGATGCTCATCGGAGATCCCGAACCGGAGCCCGTATCCCCGCTCCAGCATGATCCGGGCGCGCAGGTCCTCATCAATATGCGTGAAGTGCTGCGGATGTATTGGGAGCCGGGATTCGTTCTCCTTGCTCGACGTTGCGAGAACTCCCAGAGTGAGCAGGTCCATTTCCACCTCCATTGGTTGGCGAACTCAGTATGGCGCAGTGATGCCCACAGCAGTGAACCGGCGGCAAGGTGGTCACCAGACAAGCTCGCCCATCCGTAAGGTCTCTTCACCGGCGTAGTGCTGACCCCGTGGCCGCGTAACCATTTGTCTGGCGTCGACGCGCTGGCAGCGTTGCAGGGCCCGCTTGGCACCAATAGCTACGGGAAAAGCTGGCACGGTTCCTGCTTGAGCAGTTGCCGACGGGCTGGCCAGTCGGGCAGATGGACACTCATGCATGCCTTGAAGGCGGGGCCGTGTCCGCGCTCCACAAGGTGCACCAGTTCGTGGACGACCACGTACTCGAGTGCCTCAGGCCGGTACTTCGCCAGCAGAATGTTGAAGCTCATCGCTCCGGTGACGGGATGGCAACTCCCCCACCGCGATGTCATCCGCTTCAGTCGCACCTCCGTGCACCGACGACCGATGCGGGGTTCCCACTTCTCCAACTCCGCCTCAACGACGGGTCCGACCTCCCGCCTGTAGAGACCGTCCACCGCGCATGCTGCAGCTTCATCGTGACCTGCTGGGCGTCGTATGTGAACCTGTGCGCCCCGGATCCTCGCCGACGGTCGTGAACCATCCTCCACGACCAGTTCCCGCCACGAACCCCACAGCGGAACACGGCCACCGGTGACGAACGACTCCGGTACGGCTGAACGAGAGCGCACTTCCTCCCGGTGCTTGAGGATCCACTGATGTCTTTCCGCCAAGAAATCCCCGATGACGTGATCCGGGGTGAAGAATGGGGCGGAGACCACCACCTCGCCGTGCGGTGGCTTGATCCGCATTCTGAGACTTTTCATGTTCTTGTACGTGACGAGGGCGTCGTAGCCGTCCATCACCAGCCGTTGCCCGTCATATGTCCGAACGCCCATGCCGGTGATGATAGGCAGGCACCCCCGACAGAACCATTCTGACCGGACGGACGGGTCCATCCCGTTGCACGGGGCTCGGCCGAGAACTGTCTCAGCTGCTGGGTACTGTGATCAAATGAGCGGTTCGCAGGGAGTACGAGTATCGATGGCCCCACTGGAAGACTTGGTGGTTGACCTCGGAGTCGAGACCGATGTCGGTCTCGGTGAGGAAGAGGCGCGTCAACGTCTTGCATCCGACGGCCCCAACGAACTACGTGCCGCCCCACCAGTTCCCCTCTGGCGCAAGGTTCTTGCACAGTTCAAGGACCCCCTGGTCTACCTGCTGATCGCGGCGGTGGTGATCTCGGTCATCGCCTGGGCTGTCGAGGGCGCTCAGGGCGTCCCGGTCGACGCCGTGGTGATCCTCATCATCATCGTCGCCAATGCGGCCCTCGGATTCGCGCAGGAGGCCAAAGCCGAGCAGGCCGTCGCCGAGTTGCAGAAGATGAGCCAGTCCGGGGCCACGGTGATCCGTGATGGCAGGCAGCAGGTGATCGCGGCCCGCGATCTCGTCCGTGGCGATCTCCTGGTTCTCGGTGAGGGCGACAGCATCGGCGCCGATGCGAGGCTTGTTCGTTCCAGCGCCCTGCGCGTCGCGGAAGCTGCGCTGACGGGCGAGTCCACTGCCGTCGGCAAGGAGCCCGGACAACAGGAGGGCAAGGTTCCGCTCGGTGACCGCACCAACATGGTGTTCCGCGGCACGGCCGTCACGCAGGGCACGGGCCTCGCGGTGGTGACCGCCACCGGCATGGACACCGAAATGGGTTCAGTGGCGCAGATGCTGGAATCCACCGAACAGGAACCAACACCCCTGGAGCGCGAGATCGCGTTCGTGGGAAAAATGCTCGGCATAGCAGTCGTGATCATCGCCGTGGTGGTCATGGCGACAGTGTGGCTCGTCAGCGATGTGGAGACCGCCGCAGACGCCGTCGCGATCCTGTTGCTCGGCGTCTCGCTGGCCGTTGCGGCCGTCCCGGAAGGTCTACCGGCCATCCTGTCGGTGGTGCTGTCGCTGGGTGTGCAGCGGATGTCCAGGCGCAACGCCATCGTGAAGAACCTCAACTCGGTGGAAACCCTGGGCTCGGCGTCGGTGATCTGCTCCGACAAGACCGGCACGCTGACGCAGAATGAGATGACCGTGCAAGAGATCCGGACCAGTTCCGGCAGCACTGCGGTCACGGGCATCGGTTATCGGCCCGACGGTGAGGTGCAGGCCAGCGATGCCGACCAGCTCACCGAGGGCCGCAGTGTGCTGGTGGGAGGCTCGCTGACATCCAACGCCGATCTTCGCGAGGAGGATGGCGAATGGCGCATCGTGGGCGATCCCACCGAGGCCGCCTTCCTCGTGGCCGAGCGGAAGCTGGGTGTCACCGACTCCCGCGTCAGTCGCTTCAGCCGGATCGGTGAGGTCCCCTTCACATCTGAGCGCAAACGCATGTCGACGGTGCAGGTGGACCACGAGGAGAACGATCGGCTCGCCCTGATCACCAAGGGCGCACCCGACGTGCTGCTTGACCGCTGCACGCACATGATGCGCGGCGGCAGCGTGGAGGTCATGGACGATCACGCGCGAGCTCAGGTTCTCCAGGACGTGGAGGAGCTGTCGAACAAGGCCATGCGCACCATGGGTGTCGCCTTCCGCGAACTCAGCGACGACGACCTGCCCTCTGATACGCGCCGGCGCCGTGAGATCACTGCCGAACAGGCCGAACCGCTGGAGACCGACCTGACGTGGGTGGGCACCGTCGGCATGATCGACCCCGCGCGCAGCGAGGCCCGCGACGCCGTCGTCAAAGCCCACCGGGCCGGCATCCGCGTCATCATGATCACCGGCGACCACCCGGTCACAGCACTGCGGATCGCCCAGGACCTGAACATCACGACGCCTGGCAAACGGGCCGTGACCGGTCTGGAGCTTGATGAACTCGACGAGGCGGAGTTTGCCTCCGCCACCCGAGACATCGACGTGTTCGCGCGGGTGGCACCGGAGCACAAGCTCCGGATCGTGGACGCGCTGCAGGCCGACGGACAGATCGTCGCGATGACCGGTGATGGCGTCAACGATGCGCCCGCGTTGAAGTCCGCTGACATCGGTGTGGCCATGGGCATCACCGGAACCGAGGTCACCAAGGAGGCCGCATCGATGATCCTGGGCGACGACAACTTCGCCACGATCGTCGCCGCCGTCGAACAGGGCAGGGTCATCTTCGACAACATCAAGAAGTTCCTGAGGTACCTGCTGTCCTCCAACATGGGTGAGGTGCTGACCGTCTTCTTCGGAGTGGTCCTCGCCGGTGTGATCGGACTGACGGAGGCCTCCACGGCTGGCATCGTCGTACCGTTGCTGGCGGTGCAGATTCTCTGGATCAACCTTGTCACCGATTCAGGCCCCGCCCTTGCACTGGGTCTGGATCCCGAAATCGACGACGTCATGGCCCGCAGACCGCGGCACATGGACGAACGGGTCATCGATGCCAAGATGTGGGGCATCATCGCCTTCGTCGGTGTCGTCATGGCCGCCGCGACGCTGCTGACCATGGACATGTTCCTGGTGGGCGGCCTCATATCGGGCAGCGACAACCTCGAAGTGGCTCGAACGGCAGGCTTCACCACACTGGTCTTTGCGCAACTGTTCAACGTGTTCTCGGCCCGCTCCCCCATCACCAGCGCTTTCCGCGGGATGGGCTCCAACAAGTGGTTGTTGGGTGCGGTGGCTTTCGGAGCCGTCATGCAGATCGCCGTCGTGCACGTGCCGATTCTTCAGGTGGCCTTCGGGACGGCTTCGCTGGACTGGTGGCACTGGCTGATCTCACTGGCCATGGCGTCCACCGTGCTGTGGGCCGAGGAACTGCGGAAACTTATCGCGCGTCGTCGGCACCCGGAGCGTCGACCGGTCGCTGCTACCGCATGAACTGAAGGAGGGGCGGACCAGCGTGTACGGGTTGCCCCTCTTCTCCCTGCACAGCCAGGTTCTAGCCTTGCGTGTCCCGTCCCTCGATGGCCTTGCGCAGCAGTTCGATAGTCTCGCTGGGCTCATAGGTGGCTGCCTCGCCAGCAACATCGACGCCCACGCGTTTCAGCACGGCGGCTGCTGATTCGCCGACGGAGATCACGGCGACGTCATCCCTCCAGCCGAGCAGCTGGCTGACGGCCAACGCACTCGACCCCGAAGCAATGACGACGGCGTCGTAGCATCCATCGTTCCATGCCTCCACCAACTCCTGCGGCGCAGCATCAATGGCCTTCATCGTGTAGACGGGGATGAGCTGGGCCACGTAACCCTTGGCCTGCAATCCCGCAACGAATGTGGGGGCGAGCAGCGCGGATCCGGGAACAAGTACCTTGCCCGTGCCCTCCGGCCATATCCGCAACAACGCGTTGATGCCCCAACCCTCGGTGGGCTGCAGTTCAACGGTGTAGCCCAGGTCCACGAGCGCGTCGGCCGTGCCGGGACCGACGGCGGCCACTTTCGCCTCGCGCGGGAGCGTCCAGCCCAACTCGCGGATGCTGTCCACGGCTCGACGCGACGTGAACGCCACCCAGTCCGCACCGTCCAGCGTGCTGCTGACCGAGAGGACATCGCGTCGCTGCAGTGGCACGGAGTCGACGGTCATGCCTGCCTCACGCAGCCCCTGTGACAGTCGTCCCTCCTCCCGGGGAACGAGGACGCGGGCATGGCTCAGGTCCGAGGCCCGGGGGCGTTCCTGATCTTCGGGTTCTGGGTCTGGCTCGGAGGTTCGGCCAATCTTCTCTGCCCCTCGAAGCCTCAGCGACTCGGCGGCGCGGTGACCACAACGGACGGCATGGAACTCCGACGTGGGCATCCCGATCTGCGCGGTCATCACCTCCGATCCGTCATGCGGAATGACATCCACCCTGAGGGTCAGAAGCCCGCTGCGCCGGGCGAAGGCGCCGATGGAGACGGCGTCGGACACATTGAGCGCAGCCCGAGCGGCACGCTCGGTGATCACACAGATGCGCGTGTCCGGATCGTCGAACTGCGACAGCACCTCAACCAGCTCAGCATCCGCCTCGCGGCACTCGAAGCCCACCGCCCCGGATCCGGGTGCCGACACGAATCCCACATAGTCAGTGATCGCGTCCTGGCGGCCGATGGCGGCAATGTCTGCTGCGCTGGCCACGACGGCATCGAGCTCACCCGCAGCGACCTTGTCCAGACACGCCGTAAGACTTGGCCTCAGGTCCTCGAACTGCATGTGGGGTCGCACCCGCCGGATGTTGCCCCGCCGCAGAGGGCCCTGCGTGGCGATCCGGGAGTCATCGGGAAGGCTGGACAGCATCATGCCGTTCCTCCCGCAGAACGCGTCCCGAGCGTCGTCGCGAAGCGGAATCGCGGCCATGACGAGGCCGGGCACAGGGGTGGTGGGGACCCGGTTCATACGGTGAATTGCAACGTCGAAGTCGTCACGCAGCAGACCGAGGCGCAGCTGGCCGATGCTCTCCCTGTCGCGCGTGTCCGGCAGCCACACGATTTCGACCTCGTGGTCCTGACCCCGCAATTGCTCGGCCAGGCGTTCGGCTCTCGCGATCGAGACGTCGGACTCCTTGGCACCCACCCTGATCTTCATGTGTTCCCTTCCCAGCACCCGCATGCTCGTCGACGCCGATGTGGACGCCCCAGTTGAGTGCCACTGCTCACCCTACTCAGACAGCGAACCGCCACGGGAGCGAGGTCAGGACTTGCCATGAATTGCAGCAACATTTCCGCTGGCTGACCCACCGAGATGTTGCTGGAACTCCGCAAAGAGCGCGATGCACCCCGTCCGTCGGGTTCCAGGGAACTGCGTTAGCTCATGCCATCGAGCGCAGCGAACGCCGCCTTCATGCGCTGCTTGGCGTCCGACGCCACCTTGTGCAGGGCCTCGTTGTCTGCGAGGCCCATCATCGCGTCGGGATCAAAAGCCTCGACGACAGTGCTTGACTCCCCCGCCGACCGGACGACAACGTTGCATGGAAGAACGGCGGCGATGGACGGCTCCGCCTGGATCGCCTCATGGGCGAGAGGTGGCCTGCAGGCACCCAGGATGATCTGGGGTTCGACGTCGACGTCGAGCTTCTTCTTCAGTGTGTCCTTGAGATCAATCTCCGTCAGGATTCCAAACCCTTGCGCTCCCAGAGCCTCGCGGACTGATTGGACGGCCCGATCGTAGGGCTGTTCCAGGGTGGTCGTGATGGTGTAGCTGCTCATTGCTCTCTCCTTCGCATCGGATGAATCGGGACCGACACCCAGCATACCCCGGGGGGTAATAACTGGCCCCGGATCACCTGGTATTCGTGTGCGCCGTCTGCCGAAAGTGGATTGACGATCACCTAAAGTCAACTACCGTGTCCATATGGCCTTGACCCTGATGGCTTTGTTGCTGCTCGCCGCTGCAATTCTCACCGTCGGCGGAGTCCGGGGAAGAGTCCCTGCGTCGGCTCTGATTCGTCGCATCGGTTACGGCCTGACGGTGGGGCTGGTCATCGTGACCGCACCCCGGGCCTTCGAGGACCTGGGCGCTTCAGCGGGCTACGTCCTCGCGATCCCGGTGCTTCTCATCATGGCACTGGCCTTCGCCGACATGTCGCAGCGTCACGTGAGACTCATCACGGCGGTGGTAGCGATGGCACTGCTCGTGTGGGCTCTTCTGCTCGCTCTCAGCGTCGGGCTGGCCTTCCTTCCCTCGGTGCTCCTGTTGTTGACATCTGTGGGTCTGGAAGCCCAACGCGTCCCCCGGAGCGAGCTGACAGGGCACCGGCACGGCTGAGCCACCGCGTCAACCTTTCGCCGTCCGAGTGAACGGCTGCGATCGCATCACGAATCGCAGGACGTTGACCCCGGTGCGTTGCAGTTCGGCCAGCGTGACGCCATCGTTCTTCTGCAACGACGCCAGCAGTGATGAGTCACGTCCACGTCGAAGGCCGGAGATCTTGCTGCCGGGCATCAGAACATCCACTTGGGCGCGCACGCGGTATGCGCTGTCCCACGCCTCGGGAAAATCGGGATCTGGTGACGGCTGCATCCACCAGTCGGTCATGACCATGCCGTCCCAGCCCCATTGGTCGCGAAGAATGGTGGTGGCCAGCTCGTGGTTGTAATGCGCCCAGACGCCATTGATTTTGTTGTAGGAGGTCATGATGGTGTGTGGATTGGCCTCTCGAATACAGATTTCGAAGCCCCGGAGGTAGATCTCACGCAGGGCCCTCTCTGAAACGCGGGAATCACTCTTGCTGCGGTTGGTCTCCTGATTGTTCGCCGCGAAATGCTTGGGGCACGCGGAAACGCCCTTGGACTGCACACCGGAGACCACAGCCGCCCCCATCCGACCGGTGATCAGTGGTTCTTCCGAGAAGTATTCGAAGTTGCGGCCGCACAGCGGATCCCGGTGGATGTTCATCCCGGGACTCAGCAACACATCGGAACCCTTCTTCACCATCTCCCGGCCGTGCTCGGCGGCCAGGCTGCGTACGAGTGCCACGTTCCAACTGGAGGCCAGCGCCGTGCCGCTGGGCAGGAGCGCGGTGTAGGCGCTCAGCCGGATCCCGGACGGGCCGTCCGTGCAGGTGACCGGCGGCACACCTCGTGCGCGCAGGGCGTCGGAGACACCTCCCAGAACCCCGGCGTTTCCGGCCGCACCCAAGGGGCTGTTCATGCGGATGTCGCCTCGGCTGAGCGCTTCCAGTTCCTCGGGCGTCAGTTGCGCGGTGAACTCCTCCAGGGTTGCGGCTCCCCCGGCGACATCGTCGAGGGTGAGGGGCCGCGAGGTGCTGGCAGGGAGAGGGTCCGGAAGGCTGTCGAGGATGCGACGTCGCAAATCGATCGAGCGAGTGGGGACATCCTCCCAACGCAGGCGGGGTGTCCCGTCGTCGCGGGATCGGACCATGCGACGGAAACGACCGTCCGGTGCCGCTGCGCAGGCCTCCTCCAGTTGCGCCACGACCCGGAGTTCGCTCACCTCGTGCGATCCGATCCATTCCGCTGATCTGACATCACGGCCGAGGTGGAAGTCGTAGCGGCCCGGCTGCAGCACCCAGGCCGACCGGTGGCGCGTGACACCGCCGTCGTCGTAGGACGCCATGTCGGTGACCTGAAAGTGGAGCTCCAGGCGCTGGGTATCGCCTGGGGCCAGGACATCGGTCTTCTCGAAGGCTGCCAGTGACCGCTCCGGAGTGCCCAGCGCGCCGCCGGGGGCACGGAAGTACAGCTGGACCACGTCCCGGGAACTGTGACGGGAACCGAGATTGGTGACATCGACAGCGACGCGCACCGTGTTGTCCACGACATCGCACTCGACGTTGCTGTACCCGAACGAGGTGTAGGAGAGGCCGTGGCCGAACGGGAACAGGACGGCATCCGGGGCGAAGGTCTCGAAGTAGCGGTAGCCGACGTAGACGTCCTCCACGTAGTTCGTGTGATGTCGGTGCCCGAAGTTTCCTGCCGAGGGGTAGTCCTCATAGCGCCGGGCGATTGTGGACGTCAACCGGCCCGACGGCGCACTCACCCCCACCAGGACATCCGCCAGCGCCTGCGCACTCTCCATGCCTCCCTGCCACGCCAGGACCAGCGCGGACAGCCGATTTCCGTAGGGCTCGGCCCAGGCCATGTCGATCACGTTGCCGGTGTTCACCACCACGACGGTGTGTTCGAAGCGGGCCATCACCGCGTCGCACATGCGACGCTCATCCTCTGTCAGGTAGTAGCTGCCCTCTTCCAGGACGTTGTCGCGATCCTCACCGGCCGCCCGGCCGATGACCACGACGGCAATGTCGCAGCGGGCAGCAGCCCCGTCGAGGAGCTGGGCACCCAACGGCATCTCCTCGAAATGGCGGGGCCAGTGCCCCCAGTAACCCTCATCTGGGACGTTCGCGCTGCACCACCGGGAGTACGCGGCGGCCAGCTCCTCGTCGAGAACGATGGATGGTGAAGCGCCGAGCGTTTCGGCGAGCGAGCGGCGGTACGGCGGCTTCACGTCGCCTCCCGAGCCATAGCCCACCGTGAACCAGTCGTTCTGGACGCGTCCGAACAACGCAACGCGAGTTTCCGGGGCCAGAGGTAGTGTGCCGTCGTTCGTCAACAGGACGATCGCCTCCGTGGCCGCCTGCCGGCAGAGGTCGACCAGCGCCGGCTCCACCGATGCGTCGGTGTCGACGATGTCCGTGCTCTGCTGCGTGAGCCCGTTGACCACCCGGTGTGCCACGCGACCGAAAACTTTCTTCACACGCTGCTTCATGCAGCCATCGTCGCACCCGTCAGAGAACAAGGGCGACGGTTTCGGTTCCCAACTCGGCCGAAAAGCGCCCGGAAAGGCCCGTGGGCCAGTGTTGCGGATCAGAACCGTGTCCACGCGGAGGCGACCGGTGACCTCGATCGTTGTGCAGACTGGGTGCATGGTTTCCATCACTGCTGTGCAGGGCGACATCACCACCCAGTCAGTCGACGCCATCGTCAATGCGGCCAACCGGGCCATGCGGGGCGGCGGCGGCGTCGACGGCGCGATCCACCGAGCCGGCGGGCCGGCGATCCTCCGTGACTGCATCGCACGGTTCCCCGACGGACTGGCCACCGGTGATGCCGGCTGGACCACCGCGGGAGAGCTGCCTGCACGGTGGGTGATCCACACCGTCGGCCCCAACTACGCCGCCGGACAACGCGACCGCACACTCCTGGAGTCCTGCTACCGGCGCTCCCTTGAAGTGGCCGACGAGTTGGGCGCCATGAGCGTCGCGTTCCCCCTGATCAGCGCCGGAATCTACGGTTGGCCGAAGCAGGATGCCATCGCCGTCGCGGTCGACACCATCCGCAACGCCACCACACAGGTCGACGGCGTGCTCATCGTCTCCTTCGACTCGGACACCCACACCCAGGTCCGGGCCGCAGTGGCCAGATGATCCCCGGCCTGACGCGGCACTGGGAAGCGGGCCGGGGCTCTCAGCCACCTGTGAGGAGAGGCGGCACATCTCGAACAGGTTCTGGCCATCCCGCCATTGAGAGGAGCCCGTGGCGTACACCGCCGCCATCCGGCTGAGCCCATTCGAGTTCTGACTCACCCGAGCTCAGATCCACCCGGAGCGTCGCGTGCGACCGGGCATCCTCCTTGCCCCGGCGGTGCATGGTGAGCTCTGCACCCTCCAGCGAGACGTCGAGTTCCCCATCGAAGGCCGCCACGTGATTGCGGAATCGGCACAACCCCAGGAGAGCCTGCACCACGGGTCGCTCCAGTGCATCGGTGATCTCGGCCTCGGTGAAGTGGTGTCGGTTGATGTCGCGACCAACTCCGGTGCGCGCCAGCAGCTCCACATCGTTGTCGCCGGCGAGTGCACCCACGTAGTAGACCTGCGGGATGCCGGGAGTGAAGAACTGGATGGCGCGGGCGGCAAGGTAGCGCTCATCGTCGCGTCCCAGAGCGTCGTAGAAGGTGGAGTTCACCTGATACAGGTCGAGGTTCGATGCCGCAGCGCCGGTGGCCCGGGCCGAGGTGCCATTCGTGTGGGTGTGAATGCCCTCCACGAGTTCGTCGATCTGCGCGGGGGTGAGCAGACCCGGCCTGTCCGGAGCGCCCTGGTCCGGGCCGACGTCGATCACGCCAATACCGTCGTGGGTGTCCAGGACGGTCACCGCATTGGGCGGCCGCACGTCCATCCATCGCACCAGCGCCGCGCCGTCCCCGGTGTAGAGCGCGTGAAGCACGAGCGGTGGAAGCGCGAAGTCGTAGACCAGATCCACCGAGCGCCCGATCTCGATCTGCTGCTTGAAGTAGGAATGCACCTCCACCAGGACGTCGACACCGCGCTGCCGCGCCTGAGCGGTGAATCCCTCGATGAATCCGAACGTGTCCGGGGTCATGAAGCTGCTCGTACCCGGCGTCTTCACCGCATAGCCGACGGCGTCCAACCGGATCAGTGTCACCCCGGCCGATGCGACGGCGTCAAGGATCGACGTGAGGTACGCCTTCCCCTGATCGGAACGCACATCGATGTCCACCTGTTGCGGCGTGAAAGTGGTCCAGACGTAGCGGAGCCTCTCCCCCAGTTTCATTGCCGTGAACGGCAGACCCGGCCGTGGTCGGTAGATGCGGGTGAGGTCCTCCTCCGTTGCGCCGTCGGGGAAGACAGTGGACATGGTGAGGAACATTGGATACGACGGCGACTCCTCCCCTTTCTCCTTCACATCCTGGAACGCGACGGAGTCTGCGGAGACGTGGTTGACGATGAGGTCCACCACAACGTCATGGCTGGTGGCGATGTCCCGGACGTCGTCCCAGCTCCCGAGCCGGGGATCGACGGCCGTGTGGTCCACGGGGTCGAAGCCGGCGTCGGCCCCGTCGAACGGCGTGAAGAACGGCAGGATGTGCACGCCACCGAACGCACCCTCCAGTTCTCGTGAGCGTAGAATCTCGGCAAGTCCGGGCAGGTCGCCTCCCAAGCGGTCGGCATAGGCGATCAGCTGGACGTGGTTGCGCAATGTCATCGCATCTCCTGGGGTTGGGCGATCGTCACCGTCACATGAGGGCGGAAGTGCCGCCGATCACGTCGAAGAACTCATCAGGGCGTCGGCGGTCCGTTGATGATGATCCCGCGGAGCACAGCGAGTCCCGCACGGTCAGTGCTCGTGCGGATCGGCTTCAGCGTCCTCCTGGGTGGGATGGACGGTGCCGGGTTCATGGTCCGGGGGGCCGTAGAGCGCGTAGACCTTCAAGTCATCGTCGCCGGTATTGGTGACGTTGTGCCACATGCCGGCGGGAACGAGGATGATGTCGTCATCGGCGACGTCGCGGACGAAATTCAGGTTGCCCTCCTCGGGCCCCATCTCGCAGCGCCCCCGACCTTGCTCGACGCGGAGGAACTGGTCGTTCTCCTCGTGCACCTCCAAGCCGATGTCGCCGCCAGCGGGAATGTTCATGACGGTCAGTTGCAGGTGTGTCCCGGTCCACAGCGTGGTGCGGAAGTTCGTGTTCTCCAGGGTCTCGTGCTCAATGTCGGTGACGAACGGTTTGCCACCCTGATCAGTCGTGTCAGCCATGCTGGGTGCTCCTTCGAAAGCAGTGCAGGGTCCAGTTCTTGGTTCATCATGTCAGAGGCATCGCGGGTGGTACCCCATCACTGATGTTCCGACCCGGGCTGGACGGAGAATTCTGCGTCCAGCCCGTCACCTCCGTGACATTGAACACTGTTGAGCCAGCGGTAGGGAATGCGGGTGGGCACGTTGGAGTGACGGGTCCGAGCTTCGCCGGGCCAGCCACCGTGCTGCCCCTACCCCTGCGAGGTGTCCTCCTGTTCGGCCTTGTCACCGCCTGCCTCGAGCACCTCACCAGCGGGCAGTTCTTTGTGCCCGCCGAATTCGAGGCGCATGGCCGAGAGGACCTTGTTGGCCACGAGATCCTCACCCCGGGAGGAGAATCGCCCGAACAACGCTGCAGCCAGCACCGGGGCGGGAGTGCCGGTGTCGACGGCGGCTTTGACCGTCCATCTGCCCTCGCCGGAATCGGAGACGCGGCCAGCCAGGCCGTCCAGGTCGGGATTGGACGCCATGGAGGCAGCCGTCAGGTCCAGCAGCCATGAGGATATGACCGATCCGCGACGCCACACCTCGGCCACCCTGCCCACGTCGATGTTGAACTGGTAGAACTCCGGGAACTCCAGCGGCGCAACCTCCGCGCTGTGCTCGGATTCCTCCAGCCCGGCATCTGCATGCTCGAGGATGTTGAAGCCCTCGGCGAGCGCCGCCATCATGCCGTACTCGATGCCGTTGTGGACCATCTTGACGAAGTGCCCAGCGCCAGAGGGCCCGCAGTGCAGGTAGCCCAGCTCTTCGGTGGAGCGTTCTCCCTCGCGCCCGGGAGTTCGCTTGATGCCGATCTGACCGGGTGCAATGGTCTTGAGCACCGGTTCGATGCGCTCGAAGGCTTCGTCGTCGCCTCCCACCATGAGGCAGTAGCCGCGCTCCAGTCCGAACACGCCTCCGCTGGTACCGACATCGACGTAATGGATGCCCTTGTCCTTCATCGCCTTGCTGCGGCGGACGTCGTCGCGATAGTTGGAGTTGCCGCCGTCGATGATGATGTCATCGGGTTCCAGCACCTCCGCTACCTCTTCGACCACCAAGCCCGTGATACCCGCCGGCACCATCAGCCACACCGCGCGAGGAGCCTTGAGCTTGGCAGCCAGGTCCGCGTAGCTGTCTGCGGCGACTGCACCTTCCGATGCCAGTGTGTCCATGGCATCACGGTCGATGTCGTGGACCACGCATTCGTGCCCTTCCCGCATCAACCGTCGGACGATATTGGCGCCCATGCGTCCCAGGCCCACCATTCCCAATTGCATAACTGCTCCCTCGCGTGTGGATATTGATGACCGTCCGCCGCACGAGCGACGTCCCGCCCCCGGCAGTGTAGGCACAGACGGGAGCATGCGTTGAGATTCGACTTTCCCCGATACGACAACCAGGAGCTGTTCTCCGTTTCCCGCTCAGCTGTGACGAGCAGCCGAAGTGCCCCGCAGCAACGTCCTACCGCACCGACCGCGCCTGCCGGGTGAGCACGAAAGCCCGGACGACGGCAGCGGGCACGATGAACAGCAGAGCCGCCCACAGGGCTTCGGTGCCCAGTTCGGTCACGGGGTTGACGTCAACGTCGCGAAGGAGCAGGAACGCCACCCACGCGACGGCGATGCCCAGCAGATCAATCACCGCACGCACTGTTGTCATCACGACCATCCAGCACCACAGCGGCAGCACCGCCCAGCCGGACAGAGAAAACTGGTAACCCACCGTGGAGCGAACCTTCTTGAGGACGAACGCCAGGATGAACAGCGGCGAAGCGATCACCACCGCGATGACTGCTTTCAGGAGGACTCCCCACCATTGCGGCCGGAGCCACGCGTCGGGCACGAGGACGACAACCGACTCCAGCACCGACACGTTGGCGACAACGACGTCGTACAGCGTGACTATCGATATCACCCAGAGCGAGGCAGCCAGAACGGACAGGATCGTCGCGATCGGGTGGCTGTCCTGCGCTCTTTCTCTCGCCCGCAGTTCCGCGTGGCGCAGTTCATTGCGAATGATCTCGTTGTTGCGTGCGCGAATCTGTTGGTTCTCGTACTCGCGATTAAAATCCTGCTGAGTCATCGACAGCCCCTGCCATGTGCCTTGGGCAGGAATGTATCACTCCAATATGAATGCGAGTGCTGCTCGGAGCCAGGAACTTCCGCGACGGCCGTCAATCGGCTTTGCGTCGCAGGAAGGAGCGCAACCCCTCCTTGTTGACCGCCGCGACGGCCATCAGCGGGATCCCCGCCGGACACACTTTCGCGCATTCTCCGTACAGCGAGCAGGGGCCGAAGTCCTGTTCCATCTCCGCGAGCATGGAACGCGCACGCTTGCCACGCTCCTGCTCACCGGTGGGAAGCAGCGACAGGTGCGCCAGCTTCGAGCCGACGAACAGGTGCCCCGATCCATTGGGGCAGGCGGCGACGCATGCCCCACAGCCAATGCAGGCGGCCATGTCGAGCGCCTGCTCGGCGCGTTCGTGCGGCAGAAGGAGGGCGTCCGCCTCGGGGGCCGATCCGGCGGGAACGCCGATGTGTCCCCCGGCCACGATGATGCGATCCAGGGCGGTCCGATCCACCACCAGGTCCCGGATGACCGGGTAGGCCGCGGAGCGCAGGGGCTCCAGGCGAATGTGCTGGCCGTCGGTGAAACTGGCCAGCCGCTGGTGGCACGACGGGGTGTTCTGCTGGGGGCCGTGAGGGTCGCCGTCGACCGTGATGCCGCAGGCACCGCAGATCCCCTCCCGACAGTCGGACTCGAAAGCCACCGGTTCCCGACCACTCTCGACCAGATCGAAATTCAGTCTGTCGAGGAGTTCCAGGAGTGACATCTCCGCGGTGGCGTCGTCCACCTCGTGGGTCTCATATCGCCCCGCGTCGCCCGGATCGTCCTGGCGCCAGACGTCGATGATCAGTCTCATGAGTAGTCCCTTGTGGTGAGGGGCACGGTGGTGAAGGTCAGCGGCTCGTGATGCCGGACGAAACCGTCGGGCACGATCTGCCATGCGGAGGCGAAGGTCCAGTGCTTGTCGTCGCGGGCCGCCTCGCCGTGGCGCTGGTGCTCGGCGCGGAAGTGGGCACCACAGGATTCCTCGCGGTCCAACGCATCGACGCACATCAGTTCCGCCAGCTCCAGATAGTCGGCCACCCGTCCGGCGTGTTCCAGTTCCTGGTTGAGCCGCTTCCCCGTGCCGACGACTCGCAGATCGCGCCAGAACTCGTGGCGCAGTTCTCGCACATGGCCGATGGCGCACTGCAACGTCTCGCGTGTGCGGATCACGCCGCAGCCGTCGTACAGGATTTCTCCCAGACGACGGTGAAAGTGAGCCGGACCATGACCGCCCCGGATGGCAAGGAGCGCTTCGACCCGGGACCGCGTCCGTGCCACGGCCTGCCGCACATTCGGGGAATCGTCATCCAGCAGGGGTTGACCAAGGTGGGGCGCAAGGTAGTTGGCGACCGTGTGCGGCAGCGTGAACCAGCCGTCGACGCACGCCGACAGCAGTGAGTTCGCGCCCAGTCTGTTGGCGCCGTGATAGCCCCACCCGCACTCACCGCCGACGAAGAGGCCGGGCAGCGACGTCATCATGTCGTAGTCGCTCCACAGCCCACCCATCGTGAAGTGCGCGCCGGGTGCGATGCGCATCGGCACGGCGTACGGGTCCTCGCCGGTGGCGTTGCGGTACATGTGGAAGAGGTTGCCGTAGCGTTCCTCGATGGTGTCCTTGCCGAGTCTGGCGATGGCGTCGCGGAAATCGAGGTAGACGCCGTTGTTCAGCGGCCCGACGCCGTGCCCGGAGCGGATCTGCTCGGTGGCGGCGCGGGAGGCGACGTCGCGTGGCGTGAGGTTGCCGAAGGCGGGGTACTTGCGCTCCAGGTAGTAGTCGCGCTCGTCCTCGCCGATGTCGTTGGCGAGGCGATCATCCCCTGGTCTCGAAGGGACCCAGATGCGCCCGTCGTTGCGGAGCGATTCGCTCATCAGGATGGTCTTGGACTGCCACGCGGAGCTGATGGGCAGCGCCGTCGGATGGAACTGGATGAAGGACGGTGATGCGAAGTGCGCGCCGCGCTGGGCGGCCCGCCAGATGGCGGAGGCATTGGAGTTCTTCGCCAGCGTCGAGTGGAAGAAGATGTTGCCGTAGCCGCCCGTACACAGGACGACGGCATGCGCCGTGTGGGCTGTGATGTCGCCGGAGATGAGGTTGCGCATGACGACGCCCGCCACGCGGTCATCGTCCGTGATGAGGTCCATCATCTCGTGGCGGATGCGCAGTGTGACGGTGCCGGCGTCGATCTGGCGCTGCAGGGCCTGGGCGCTGGCAATCTGGAGTTGCTGGCCGGTCTGGCCGCGGGCGTAGAAGGTGCGCGACACCTGTACTCCGCCGAAGGATCGGGTGGCCAGCGTGCCGCCGTACTCACGTGCGAAGGGCGCCCCGATTGCATTGAGATGGTCCACGACGCGCATGGATTCCGCTGCCAGCCGGAAGGCGTCGGCCTCACGTCCGCGGAAGTCGCCGCCCTTGACGGTGTCGATGACGAAGCGTTCCAGTGAGTCGTTGTCGGCGGTGTTGTCGCGGGCCGCGTTGATGCCGCCCTGAGCGGCCACCGAGTGGGCCCGGCGGGGTGCGTCGTGGAAGGTGAAGCACTCCACCTCGTAGCCCAGCTCGCCCAACGAGGCGGCGGCGCCCGATCCGGCCAGACCGGTGCCTACGACGATGATCTTGAATCTGCGACGGTTCGAGGGGTTGACCAGTCGGTAGTCGAGTTTGCGTCGCTCCCAGGCAGATTCGGGCGGTCCGTCAGGGGTGTGCGGGTCAAGTACCCCTCCCACCGCGACATTGGCGACTCTTGCCCTCGGGGCCTTCCAGTGCTTGCTCAAGTCACCACTCCTGCCAGAACAGCAAGGGGAATGATGATGTTGCCGAGCATGACCGCCAGCGCCAGTACCCCCGCCACGACGAAACCGATGGCGCGGGTGCGGCGTCCGGTGGCACCGAGGTCTGTCGCGACGGTCCAGAGACCGTGGGCGAGGTGGAGGAAGAGGGCGAGCATCGACACGGCGTAGAGGATGGCCGCCCATGGGCGTTGGAGACTCGCGACAAGATTCTCGTAGGCGTGCGCCGTCTCTCGCGTGGCCGGTTGGAAAGACTCCGCCGCCACACCGGTGGTGCCGGTTGTCAGGTCGAGGACATGCACGACGACGAATCCCAGCAGGATGACTCCCGTGACCGGCATGGTTCTGGCCGTGAAGGACTTCACCCACATGCCGGGGCGACGATGCGATCCGCGCGATGTACGCGAGCGTCCCCAGATCAGCGCTGCCGCCCAGACATGCGCCACCAGAGCGACGATGAGTACCGCGCGCAGGATCCACAGGAGCCCCTCGTAGGGCAGGAACGGCTGCAGGACGGTTCGCAGCCAGTGTGCGTATTCATTGAAGGATTCGGCACCGGTGAAGACCTTGAGATTGCCGATCATGTGCACCAGCACGAACAGGGCGAACAGCACGCCCGTGACGGCCATGATCACCTTGAGGACCCAGCTGGGGACCTTCGGCCGGCTTCGGGTTCTCTTGGACCGGATGTGGCCGAGCGTCAGGGCGGCTTCGTCAGCGCCCGGAAGTCTCCCGGCTCCGCTCTTCGACTTCGGCGTCCCGACGCGCGATGACGTCACCGCAACCTCCTGCCAGATGTCCTCAATCTACTTGGCAGGTGTGTGGCTGCTCGCCCGGGGTCGCATAGCACCGCTTCGGCCGCGAAGCTCACCGGAACCTCGACACCATGGTGTCTGTTGACCCCCATCATGACTCCCCTCAGCGCGGCGGGGGCCGCGTGGGAAGGAATGCTCTCTGGTAGGCCACTGGTGTTGAAGCCGCGGACAGTGAAGCTCGGCATGGCTCTGCGGAGAGTGTTGCCCACGCCAGTCTGGGACGTGGTCGCTGACAAGGTGTTTCACGTCTATTCCTCCATGGACGAGTTCACCGGCCGCATCGACGCCTGATTGGCGGGGCCAAGTACAGTCGAACCCAGGGTTTCCCAGCGACGAAGAGGACTGGATTCGAGATGGCTACGGAACAGGCAGACCGCACGGACGGCACCCACGAGGACTTGGCCTGGGTGGATGCTCGAGTGGACGTTGCCCGGGCCGCTTTCGCCTCGGGTCGCACGAAGACATTGGCGTGGCGGCGCGCACAGCTGGAGGCGTTGGAGCGGATGCTCACGGAATCCGCTCCACGGATCCGGGAGGCGCTGTGGGCGGATCTCAGGAAGAACGAGGTGGAGACACAGGTCACCGAGATTGTGTCGGTCACCAACGAGGTGCAATTCGCCCTCAAGAACCTCGACAATTGGACAACTGACCGCAAGGTCAAGACATCGGCGCTCATCGGCCCGGCTCGCGCAGCGATCCACCGCGAACCCCTCGGCACCGTGCTGATCATCGGTCCCTGGAACTACCCCATCAATCTCATCCTGGCGCCGCTCGTCGGGGCCTTGGCCGCTGGCAACGCTGTCGTGCTCAAGCCCAGCGAGGTGGCGCCTGCGTGCTCGGAGCTCCTCGCAGAGCTGATGCCGCAGTATCTCGACGCCGACGCCATCCAAGTGGTCGAGGGCGCCGTCGACGAGACCACGCGTCTGCTGGAGTGCAACGTCGATCACATCTTCTACACCGGCAACGGCAAGGTCGGCTCCATCGTGATGACCGCCGCCGCGAAGACCCTCACGCCGGTCACATTGGAGCTGGGAGGGAAATCGCCAGTCTGGGTCGACGACTCCGCTCGCCTCAGTGCCGCTGCCCAGTCCATCGCGTGGGGAAAGTTCAGCAACGCAGGTCAGACGTGCGTCGCACCCGACTACGTGCTGACGACGCCGGAACTCGTCACGCCGCTGGCACGGGAGATCGCACGGGCCGTGCGTCAGATGTACGGGTCCGACCCTCGCCAGTCCCCCAACTACGGCCGCATCGTGAACACCAAGCATGCGGAACGACTCGCTGGCCTGCTCGACGACGGTCGCGTGTACAAGGGCGGCACCGCGGATCCGGACGAGCGTTACGTCGCGCCGACCATCCTGCTGGACGTCGATCCCGGATCCCCCGTCATGCAGGAGGAAATTTTCGGCCCGATCCTCCCGATACTTGCCGTTGATGACCTCGACGAAGCGATCGAATTCATCAACGCCCGCCCCAAGCCGTTGGCACTCTATGCGTTCACCGAGGACGACGAGGTGCGCGAGCGCATTCAAAAGGACACGTCGTCGGGTGGCCTCGCCTTCAACATGGTGGTGGCACAACTGGCGGTTGCGACGCTGCCATTCGGTGGCGTGGGAGACAGCGGTGTGGGCCGCTACCACGGCGAATTCGGGATGCAGACGTTCAGCCACGAGAAAGCTGTCCTCCGCAAACTCCGAGGGCCGGATCCCTTCGCCCTCGCGCGTCCGCCCTTCGGCTGGCTCACGCGAAAGCTCTTGCTGCGCAGCGGCTGACACGCGCTCAGCTACCGGTCCAGTGTCCGACCACTGGGTTCTTGCGATGCCATCCGTCATGCACCTACCCCGCCATCACGTGATTGTCCGACCGTGAGCCCGGCACGTGTAGTCGTGTCCCAGCGCCTGGAGAATCAGAGCACTCGCGGTGCATACGACCGCGAGTGTCCATAAAGTCCAGGCTGGGGGACAGCGCTCCCGCCCAGATCCTCACGATGCCTTGCCAACTCACCACGCGTGAGTTAACCTACAACCAAATGGTTGTACATAGAGCGGACCAACGGCTCACCGACGATGAGGTGGATCGGATCTTCCGCGCTCTCGCCGACGCGACACGTCGGGACATTCTGAGCCGAACTCTCATCGGAGAGGTATCGGTCTCGCAATTGGCGGCTTTCTACGACATGTCGTTCGCGGCGGTGCAGAAGCACGTGGCCGTCCTGGAAGAAGCCGGACTGGTGACCAAGCACCCGAAAGGCCGGGAACGCATGGTCCGCGGCAACCCCGAGACCCTGAAGCGAACCCAGGAACTGTTGGGCCGCTACGAGGAGATCTGGCGGGGTCGCATCCAGCGCCTCGACGCCCTACTGGCAGACGACTGACCACCCACGAAAGGCAAGACCCATGCCCATCACATCCATTGACAAGGACGTCGAAGCCCTCACGATGACGGTCGTGGCGGAGTTTGCAGTCCCCGTACGCCGCCTCTGGGAGGCCTATTCCGATCCGCGGCAGATAGAGAAGTTCTGGGGACCTCCCGAGTGGCCCGCCACGTTCCCCCGCCACGACATGGTCCCGGGCGGGCGGTCGTCCTACTACATGACCGGTCCCGACGGTGAACGCATGAATGGCTACTGGAAGTGGATCACCGTCGACGCCCCCCACTCCTTTGAGATCATCGACGGCTTCGCGCAGGAGGACGGCACCCCCGACGAAAGCGCCCCCACCATGCGCGTGATCCTCACATTCGAGGACACCGACAGCGGGTCCCGCCTCACCACAACCACGTGGTTCAACTCGACGCAAGACCTCGAAATGCTCGTCGAGATGGGCATGGAGGAGGGCACGCGCACCGCCATGGCACAGATCGACGACGTGGTGTCTGACCTCACCTCCTACGCCGCAGGAAGCGGCACCACGCTGAAAGTCCTTGACGACACTCATGTCCGCGTGAGCCGCATCATTCGTGGCCCCATCGAGAAGGTGTGGGAGGCCCACCACGAGCCCGAGCTGATGCGACGCTGGATGCTGGGCCCTGAAGGCTGGACGATGCCGGTGTGCGAGGCGGCAACCACCGTTGGTGAGCACTATCGCTACGAATGGGTGGATGCGGACGGTGAGAACGGCTTCGGCTTCACCGGCGAGCTACTGGAGTCGTCGTACCCGTACCGCACGGTGTCGACGGAACAGATGATCGGGATGGAGCCGACCAACATCAACGAAATCACTTTCACCCCTGTCGAGGGTGGCACCCTGCTGTCACAGTTGGTCACCTACCCGGACATGGCGACACGCGACATGATCCTGGAGACCGGTATGACCGAAGGCATGGAAGCCAGCTACGCCCGGATGGAGTCTGAGGTGTTGGCGCCCGTCTGATCCTGGAGAGTCAATTCTAGAATTCGGTGCGGCTAACGAGTCCTGGCCGGACCGGAGCCTCCATGGTCTGGCTCGTCGTTGTCGCCCACAGCGTCCGGGGCCTCCCTCTCGTCACGGGCGGCCCACTCCAGCAGAGTGTCAAGCCGGAATGCCTCGTCATCGATGCTCGCGTGCAGGTCACCGAGTCGCTGAAACCGATCCGGCACCGTGGCCAGGGTGAAGTCCGCGGGTTCCACGTCGACCACCTCCTCCCACGTCACCGGCGTCGACACCGTGGCCTCCGGGACGCCACGCAGGGAGTACGCGCACGCCATGGTGTGATCCCGGGCGTTCTGGTTGTAGTCGACGAAAACAGTGCGCGGGTCCCGGTCCTTGCGCCACCACGCGGTGGTGACATCGTCAGGCAGCCGCCGTTCCACCTCGCGCGCGAAGCCCCAGGCGGCGCGACGAACGTCGGCGAAAGACCATGCGGGAACGATCCGCACGTAGACGTGCATCCCGTTGCCGCCGGAGGTCTTGGGGTAGCCGGTGATGCCCAACTCGTCGAGCACCTCGTGCGCAGCCTCGGTGACGCGCCGGACACGTGCGAAGTTGGCGTCGGGCATGGGATCGAGGTCGATGCGCCACTCGTCCGGCCGGTCGACGTCGGCGCGCCGCACGTTCCACGGGTGGAACTCCACCGTGCTCATCTGGACCGCCCACAAGATCTGGGCCACCTCGGTGGGGCAGAGCTCATCGGCTGTCAGCCCGTAGCGGGGAAAGGACAGCTCGACCGTCTCAATCCAGTCCGGGGCGCCCTGTGGAAGTCGCTTCTGGTGCACCTTCTCCCCCGCCAGCCCCTTGGGGAACCGGTGCAGCATGGTGGGGCGCTCGCGCAGGGCACGCAGCACACCCTCGCCCACGGCAATGTAGTAGTTCGCAACATCGAGTTTGGTCCAGCCGCGCTCGGGAAAGTACACCCGATCCGGGCTGCTCAGCCGCACCGTGCGCTCGCCCACCTCCAGCTCGACCGCACTCCGCTTGCTCGCCATACGCAGACGCTAGAGCATCCGCGGTGCACGACGAGAGCTACCGGGATGTGGCAACCGGGCAGCGGCCGATCGCGATGCCTGTCGTACCGATCTTGGAATACGAGCACTTCAGGGTGAGACTGAAGAGGTGAGTTCCCTTCTCTCCGGATCCATGCGTCTCCGCGCACGAGGTCCGTTGCCGGTCGACGAAGTCTGGAAGCACTACACCCAGCCGGTGTGGTGGTCTCAGTGGGCTCCACATCTGCGCCAGGTTGACTACCCCGAGCCGGTCATTGCACCGGGAACCACTGGTCGGGTCATAGGTGTGGGAGGCATCACCGCCGTCTTCCGCATTGAGACGGTCGACGAAGCCGCTCGTACCTGGTCGTGGAGCGTGCGTTCCGGACCGCTGCGGGTTTTCTTCGAGCATGGTGTCGACGTGGCCCCGCCCGGGTCTGGTCAGGCGAGCGAGGCGTGGCTGGTCACGCATGCCCTGTGGCCAGTGGTGCTCGGCTACGCGCCAATCGCCCAATTCTCGCTTGGACGGCTCGTTCGTCCGGTCTGACGCATAGGTGCCGCTGCTCAACGCCCAACGACCAGCGCCTCGTGTACGCATAGCCCGTAGCCCCGACAACCATTGATGCAGTTTCGGGCCAGCACCCGGACCGGGATGCGTTGCATCCACGACGTAGACTTGGGGCATCTCCGGATTGGAGGCCGGCTGGATGTGGTGGATCGCTTGGTTGATCGTGGCGGTGGCTCTCGGCGTCGCTGAAGCCTTCTCGCTGACGTTGGCGTTCGGCATTCTCAGCGCCGCGGCCCTGCTGGCTGCCGTGGTCGCGGGGTTCGATGCCCCCATGGTGGTCCAGCTGCTCACCTTCTCGGCTGCCTCAATGGCTGGCTTGTTCGTCGTTCGTCCCATTGCTCGCCGACACATGTCCCGGCCACCGCTGACCCGCGACGGCACTGACGCCCTGGTGGGGAGAACGGCGACGGTGCTGGAGGAAGTCACCGCCAAGCGTGGGCTGATCAAGCTTTCTGGCGAGAACTGGTCGGCTCGTCCGCTCGACGAGCACCTTGTGATCCCACCAGGAGCGGCCGTCGATGTGATGGAGATCGAAGGCGCCACCGCAGTCGTCTACCCACGGGACCTCCTGCCATAGGAGCGAAAGGAAACCGAATCATGGAGTTCATTTTTGTGCCGATCATCGTCGCAGCACTCATCATCGTTTACATGGTGATGCTGACGGTGAAAATCGTGCCGCAGGCCCACCGCTTCAACATTGAACGATTCGGCCGCTACCGCACCACGCTGCAGCCCGGGCTGAACTTCATCATCCCGATCGCGGACCGGGTGCGCGACAAGCTCGACATCCGCGAGCAGGTGTTCCCGTCGACCCCCCAGCCGGTGATCACCGAGGACAACCTCGTGGTCAACATTGACACCGTCCTCTACTACCAGATCACCGACCCCCGCGCCGCAGCGTACGAGGTCGCCGACTATCTGCAGGCCATCGACCAGCTCACCGTCACCACTCTGCGAAACCTGATCGGCAGCATGGATCTGGAAGAGGCGCTCACCTCCCGCGAGGCCATCAACGCCCAGCTGCGCACAGTGCTCGACGAGGCGACGGGAAAGTGGGGCATTCGCGTCAACCGGGTGGAGATCAAGGCCATTGATCCTCCCAACAGCATCAAGGAAGCCATGGAGAAGCAGATGCGGGCCGAACGGGACAAGCGCGCCACCATCCTGCACGCCGAGGGCGAACGGCAGTCGCGAATCCTCACAGCCGAGGGCACACGCCAGCAGGACATCCTTGTGGCCCAGGGCGATCAGCAGGCACGAATCCTGCGGGCCGACGGCGAGGCCAAGGCCATCGAACGCGTCTTCCAGTCCGTTCACGCCAACGACGCGGACCCCAAGCTTCTCGCATACAAGTACCTCGAAACTCTTCCCGCTCTGGCCAATGGCGAGAACAACACCTTCTGGGTGATTCCCGGCGAGTTCACCGAGGCAATCCGCACCGTCACCGAGGCGTTCGGAGACAAGTCCGAGACGCAGCGGCCGGTCATGGATCGCCCAGCCGAGGCCGAGGCCGACGCCGAGGCGGAGCCCGAGACCGATGAAACTCCACAACTGGAGCACGGCGGCGCCCGCGCGATCGGACGCGATGAGAGCCGCGTGGCGATCGAGTCAATGGATGCCACTGAAGCGGCCGATGAGGTGGCAAAGAACGCCGAGGCGGCGGTGAGTGAGGCCAAGGCTGAGGCAAAATCAGTTGAAGCTGCCGTGGGCGGACGAAGCTCCGGCTACGAGTGAGGTGAACACCGCCTGTTTCCATGCCTGACGGAGGCCTCGCGACGGGCGGAAGCCGCCGTGAGCGAAGCCAAGGCCGAGGCGCAGGCAGCGGTGTCCGTGACCTCGGGCTGGTCAGAACCGTGGCTGACGCCAATGCGCACCGACGTAATCACGCGGTGGCTCCCTCTGTTGGCTGGCCTCGGGGGGCGGGACACGATCGAGGCTGCATGGCTGTGTGAATCGATGAACGCCTAAACTCGGGGAACCAACATCCCTCCCCTTGGAGTTCACATGCCCCAACTGTTGACCCGTCGCACGCTCCTGGGAGGATTCGGCCTCGTGACGGCAGGCGGCCTGTTGGGCTGCGGCACCGACTCGTCCGCATCCGGTCGGGACGAGATCACCTACCAGTTGTCCTGGACCCACTCGGTGCAGTTCGGTGGCACCTACATCGCGCAGGATCGCGGCTTGTTCGACGACCTCGGACTGGCGGTCAGCCTCGCTCCCGGCGGCCCCAATGTTGCCGGCGATGCCAACACCGTCAGCGGTGCCGCGTTGATGAACATCTCAGCAGCCGACGGCGTCGCGCGCTCGAACGCTGAGGGGGCTGGGCTGGTCATCATCGGCGCCCAGTACCAGAAGTCTCCCGCAACGATCCTGTCTCTCGCGGAGGCACCGCTGCGGCAGCCCCAGGACCTCGTGGGCAAGAAGATCGGCGTTGCCGGCACCGACACACCGGGGCTCACGGCTTTCCTCACCATCAACAACCTGGCCGAGGACCAGGTGGAGTTCATCCCGAGCCAGTACGATCCCGCCGTGCTCACGGCAAGCCAGGTCGATGGCATCTACTGCTTCTACAACGATCTTCCCGTGGCCCTGGACGTCCAGGGCATTGAGGGATACTCGATGCTGTTGGCTGACTTCGGTTACAACCCAATGAGCCAGACCTACACCGTCCTGCGCTCCAGCCTTGAGGACGAGGTGAGACGGGATCAGATCGTGCGCCTGCTGCGCGGAGATGCGCAGGGCTGGCAACTTTACAAGGACGATCCACAGGCCGCGGCCGAGCTCGCCGTCGACAGCTACCCGGATGCCGGTCTCGACCTGGAGACGCAGCGCAGGCAGGCAGAGGTACAACTCGACATCATGTTCTCCGAGGCGACTGAGGAGAACGGGTTCGGCTGGTTCACCGAGGAGCAGGTCGAGAACAATCTGGAATTGTTCACGCTGTTGGGCATTGACGGCGCCACTGCTGAGCTGTGGGATCACTCGATCCTCGACGAGGTGTATCGGGACGGACCCAGCGCGTGAGTTCGGAGTACGCGCAACGCACGGCACCGGAAGTCATCTGCACGGCTGTCGGAAAGACCTTCCCCACGGCGAACGAATCCTTCGTGGCCATTGAGGAGCAGGATCTGCGCCTGGATGCCGGGTCGGTCACAGCCCTCGTCGGACCGTCCGGCTGCGGAAAATCAACGCTGCTGCGCATCATTGCGGGGTTGGAACGCCCCGATCCGGGTGGCTCCGTCAGTATCGACGGAGATGCACCACTGCAGCTGCGCCAGCGCGGCGAACTCGCGATTGCCTTTCAGGACGCGTCCCTCCTGCCGTGGCGGACAACCGCCGGCAACGTGGCACTGGCGCAGAAACTTGCCCGACAACCGGTCGATGACGAGCGGGTCTCCGAATTGCTGGAAACCGTCGGGCTCGCGGGCTTCGAGGATGTCCGCCCCGCAGCCCTCTCCGGCGGCATGCGTCAGCGGGCTGCGATCGCTCGTTGCCTCATCACAGTACCGCGGCTCCTGCTGCTCGACGAACCGTTCGGGGCGGTCGACGAACTCACCCGGAGACGGCTCAACATCGAGCTTCCGCCCCTGTGGTCCAGTGCGACGACGACCACGCTGCTGGTCACCCACTCCATCACCGAGGCCGTCCTGCTGTCCGACCGGGTGCTGGTGATGTCACCCCGGCCCGGGAGGATCGTGGCGGACCTGCCCGTCGACCTGCCGCGACCGCGCCGCGTGGACCACCTGCACAGCGACGGCTTCGGGCGGCTCGTGACTCGCATCGAGGCACTGCTCGGTGTCGATGAGTACCTCAGCGAGGGTGCTTGACCCCATGCCCGTCCAGACCCACCCCGCCACGCCACCCACGCAGGAGCAGATGCCGGATGTACGTCGGAGCGAGCGACGGTCGTTCGCAACAGCCCGTGTCGTAGCGGGTTGTGCACTGTTCATAGGCGTCTGGGAAGTGGTCGGGCGAACCATCCTGGCTGGCCGACACCTGATAGGCGTTCCCTCCGGCATGCTCCTCAAGATCGTCGAGAACACCGACGTCTACGGACGCGCCCTCTTCTACACCACGCGAGAAGCATTCATCGGCTACCTCCTCGGTGCTCTTGCGGCCCTGCTGCTGGCGCTGCTGGTGGTGCTGCTGCCGTCGCTGGAGCGGATGGTGTTGCGACTGGCACTGGTGGTCTACTGCCTTCCGCTCGTGGCACTTGGGCCGTTGCTTCGGCTGGTGTTCGGCTTCGGGGACGGACCGCAAATCACCCTGGCGGCTCTGGCCGTCTACTACCTGACGCTCGTCCCACTGCTCGTCGGCCTGAGGGCGATGCCGCGGTCGTGGCTCGACCTCACCGCCTCCTACGGCCGCGGCAGACTGACAACGCTCACAACGGTTCGGGCCCGTGCGTCGCTGCCCTATCTGATGGCTGGGCTCCAGGCATCGGTGCCGGCGGCGTTCCTCGGCGCGCTGGTGGGAGAGTTCACCGGCGCTGAACGAGGGCTCGGTGTGCTGTCCATCCTGGCGCTGCGGAGCCTCGACACCGATGGGCTGTGGGCCCTCATGCTGCTCAGCACCGTCGTGTCACTGGCGGGATACACGGCCGTCTCCCACATTGCCCGTCGTGTGTCGACGGAACAGCCGACGGTACTGCTCACGCCTCCCGGTCCCACCAGGGCGGAGCGGCCGTGGCGACGTCGGATGCAGGGTGCCATCGGAGTTCTCGTCGCGGCAGTGTTGGTGCTGGCGGTCTGGACGGGGCTGTTCGGGTTGTTGGGGCTCGATCCCTACTTTGCGAAGCGTCCCTGGGACGTGTGGCAGTGGCTGGTGACCTCTCCCGAAGCCAGCACCCATCGCGCCGAACTGCTCGCCGCCACCCGCGAGACCCTCGCCGTCGCGATTCCCGGCTACTTCGTCGGACTCCTGATGGGCGTGGCACTGGCGGCCGCGTTCTCGCTGTCGGTCCGCGTGAGACGCACGCTGACACCCGTGGCGGTGGCACTGCGGTGCGTGCCCATCATCGCCATCGCTCCGCTGCTGGTGGCGGCCCTCGGCCGCGGCTCGTTCGGGACGGCTGTGGTGGTGGCGATCCTGACGTTCTTCCCCACGCTGGTGTCCTGCATGTCCGGGCTGGCCCAGCTGCCGGGACAGGTGGCCGACGTCTTCGCCACCTACGCGACGCCGACGCCGCGGGTGCTGCTTCTCGGACGGCTGCCGGCGATGGCTCCGTCGTTCTTCGCCTCCGCCCGGATCGCGGCGCCCACCGCACTGCTCGCCGCGACCGTCGCCGAGTGGCTGGCCACCGGCACCGGTCTGGGAAACATGATGGCGGTGGATGCGGCGACGAGCCGGTACACCTCCCTGTGGTCCACGGTGGTGGTGGTCACACTGATCGCGCTCGTGGGGCATGCGATCGTCGAGTTCGTGGAGCGACGGGTGCTGCGGGTGTTGGCTCCCGAGCAGATGCAGTGGTGAGAGAGGCCCGATTCTGAGGAGACGTCCCGGCGGGTTCCTGGGCGACGATGGCCGTCAGGCGAGGGTCGACGCAATGGTCCGGGCGGCATCCATCCACGTCGGCAGATAAGCCCTGTGATGCGTTGCCTCGCTCCGCCACCGATCTCGTAGCTGCGGGTCGGTGAGCCATGTGCGCAATACGTCAGCCAGTGCGGCGGCATCCCCGCGCGGGAACGTGGACCCCACCCTCTGGGCTTCGACGGCGCCGGTGCCAGTGGCCACCACCGAGGGGATTCCCCGCGCCAGCGCCTCACTGACCACCATGCCGTAGGTCTCACTTCGGGAGGTGTGCACGAGGAGGTCGGTGCGCGCCCATGTGGCCTTCAACGCATCATCAGTTTGTGGACCGGGTACGTCAATGCGATCGGCGAGACCAGCACCGGCGATGCGCCGATGGACTTCTTCGCTGACATCCCGGTCGGTGATCGGCCCCACCAGCTGCGCCGTCCACTCAAGATCGCGCAGAGAATTGAGCGCGTCCACGAAGGTGAGGGGGTCCTTCTGGGCGGTGAGCCTTGCCAACCAGAGCAGCACGGGAGCACCACCGTCGCGGACCGACCCCGGGGCAATCTCTGCTGGTTGGACCCCCGGGTGCGCGACCTCGGCATCGTGTCTCCCGTACCGGGCCGACACTTCCGCGGCGGCCCATTCGCTGGTTACCACGACGTTGCTCGCCGCTTGGACAGCTTCCGCCTCCGTGGCGGCAAGTCGTTGCCGGTGGCCCGAGGACAACGCCGGATCGTCGCTGGGGAAGTAGTGCATGAGCAGCGTGATCCGACGTTCGGCCGCGGTGGCGGATCTGATCACCTCCGGTGCTGCGGAGCCAACGATGTTGTCAACCAACCAGTCGTTTCCGGCCTCAAGCACCGCTGCGAACCGTTTGTGGTCGTCGGGTTCCGGGCACGGCCACGGGCCCGCGAGGTCGTGTTCGCTGAGGTCCACCCCCTGCGATCGGAGCGCTGCCGCCAGTTCGTTGTCATAGAGATTGCCACCACTTGGTGAATCGCTCCGCCACCGGACGAAGTCGATTCGGCCACGGCCTGCTGCTTCCGTCATTGCTCTCCGTCGGTGTCTGGGCTCCATCGGTTCATGCTTGTGGACTGGCACCGCTGTGAACCTGCTGGTACGCCCACCCACACTTGATTGAGCCCGTGAAGTCCCACTGCGTGTCCTGAACCACAACGGCGTCGCCAAAGGGTGCCCCGACATGGCCCACCCGAGACGATAGATTGGTTGAAATTCTATGCCAAGGAGGACCCATGGATCTGCAGCGTCCCGTTGCTCCCGACCCCTATGAACTTCTCCCAGCTGTGCCGTCGTTCGCCGTGACAAGCACGGACATCACTGATGGCCAGCCGATGGATCCGATGTTCACCCAGAGCGGTGCCAATATCTCGCCCCACCTGTCCTGGTCCGGTTTCCCGCGGGAGACCCGCAGCTTTCTGGTCAACTGTTTCGACCCGGATGCTCCCACCCCCGCAGGGTTCTGGCACTGGAGCGTGGTTGACCTCGCGGTCACCGTCACCGAGCTGGCGCAGAACCTCGGTCAGAGCGATTCGGCACTTCCTGGCGATGCCTTCCATGTGCGCAACGACGGTGGCACCAGCGCCTACATCGGAGCCGCACCCCCAGAAGGTGACCGTCCGCATCGCTACAGCTTCGCAGTACACGCGCTGGACGTGGAGTCCCTCAACCTCAGCACCGATGACAGTCCCACGAAAGTGGCATTTACAGCCCTGTTCAATACGATCGCCCGGGCCGTGATCACGCCGACATTCCAACAGTGACCCAGGGGAGCACTGATCACTGCTGTTCTCGGCGAGGACTTGGCCGGGCTTCGATGAGATGGTGTCACGACAACTGGTGCGTTGCGCGTCCTCTCCGTGGCTGACGGGTACCGTCCTCACTCGTTCTGGGACCCGCCCGCCGACGGATGCGGATGAACACTGATCACGGCGCGACCGTGGTGTCCACCTCTGCGCGTCGTGGTGCGGGCTGTTCGGGCTCACCGTCCATCGGCTGTGGTGTGCGACCGTGTCGCTCCTTGACGCCCTCGATCATCGAGTAGAGCACCGGGACGATGATCAGCGTGATCAGCGTCGACGCGATGAGGCCGCCGATGACCGCGATCGCCATCGGGCCGGAGACGAAGCTCGATTGGCTTGAAAGACCCAGCGCGGGCGGGACCATGGCCATGATCGTCGCTGCGGCGGTCATGATGATCGGGCGGACACGGTTCTGCCCGCCGTTCAGCAGTGCGTCATCAAGGGCCATGCCATGGCGTCGGTACTGGTTGACGAGATCGATCAACACGATGGCATTGGTGACCACGATGCCGATCAGCATCAGCACGCCCACCAGGCTTGGCAGACCCAGCGGAGTGCCGGTGATCAACAGGGCAAGGATGGTGCCGGTGGCCGCGAAGGGAATCGACACCAGCAGGATCAACGGCTGGATCAGCGACTTGAACAGCCACACCAGCACCACATAGATCAGCAGGATGGCTGCGATCATCGCGAGCCCCAGTTGATTGAATGCCTCGTCCACGTCGGCGGTCACGCCACCGATTTCCCACGTCACTCCGTCGGGCAGATCGAGGTCCTCCATCGCGGCGCGCACCTCTTCGCCGACAGCGCCGACATCGTCGCTGCTGACAGGTGTGGCGGAGATGGTGATGGTGCGTACTGCGTTCACCGTGGAGATGGCGGGCACGATGTTGACCCGCTCGACGTCGGCAATCGCGGACAGGGCGAACCCACCAAGATCCAGGTTCTCGACGTCCTCGACGGTCTCGACGGCGCTACCCGTCTCCAGGTAGAGGTCGAGGTCCGAGCCGTCGAGTGTGACGGCGCCGAACGGAAAGTCGGTGGTGCTGGCGGCGATCAGACCGGCAGCCTCGGTGGCCGAGAGTCCCAGAGCGGCGGCATCCTCGCCGCGTACCGAGACCTCCAGGCTGGGGGCCGTGGCTTCGAAGTCGGACGTGGCGCTGCTGACCGAATCGAGCGAGGACAGGGCCTCGACGATCTGTTCGCTCGCAGCTGCCTGGGTTTCATCGTCGAGAGCGGTGATGGTGACGTCCACGGTGTCAGAGCCGAGCAGGCTGCCGGAGTCGACAACCTCAAGGTCACCACGGGTGTCGTCCGCTTCCTCGTGTGCATCCAGCGCTTCGGTGATCTCAGTGGCGAGTTCCGACTGGTCGGCCTCCACATCGGTGGTGATCGTGTAGCTGATCTCATTCTGGGAGCCGCCGCCACCGAACCCGAACTGGTTGCCTCCGACGGTGGTCTGGATGCTCTCCACGCCTTCGACGTCCCGCAGCACTTCTTCGGTCTCCTCGGCCGCGGCGACGGAGTCCTCCAGCACGGTGCCAACCGGGAGGGTCTGTGAAGCCTGAATGTTGTTCATCCCGGATTCGCCGAGCAGGTTGATCTTGAGCAGCGGGAACATGGCAATGCTGCCCCCGAAAATGGCGATTGCGAGGATCACCGTCACGACGCGGTGTGAAAGCGCCCAGGAAAGCCCCGGCCGGTAGAGCCGCGCGAGCCAGCCCTTGGACGCGGCGTACATCGGGTCCTCGCCGGTCTCCTCGAGGTCGTCGTCAGCATCGTCGGCCCTGCCCCGCATGAACCAGTATGCGAGCACCGGCACGATGGTCAGCGACACGAGCAGAGAGCCGGTCAGCGCCAGCACGGTGGTCAGCGCGAAGGGGCGGAACAGTTCGCCGGCCAGTCCGGGGACGAGCGTGATGGGCAGGAACACCAGCAGCGCCACCACGGTGGAGGACACGACGGCACTGGCAACCTCGGTGACGGCGTCGACGATTGTGGCGAACCGGTTCTTCACGGAGAACCCGAGGTGCCGCACGATATTCTCGATCACGACGATGGAGTCATCCACCATGCGGCCGATGGCCAGCGTCAACCCGGCCAGCGCCATGATGTTGATGGTGGTGTTGGTGGCCAGCATGCCGATGAAGGCGAACAGCAGGGACAGCGGGATGGAGATGGCCGTGATCAGAGTCGGGCGCAGTGCCCACAGGAACAGGAAGATCACGACCACGGCGAAGCCGAGACCCCAGGCACCCTCGGTGGCGAGACCGCTGATCGATTCCTGGATGAACGGGGCCTGATCGAAGACGACGGTGAACTCGGTGGCGGACCCGATCGATGCGGCAGCCCGGTCCAGGATGGTGGTGACACCGTCGGACAGCTCGACGAAATTGGCTCCCGTCGTCGGGATGATGAGCATGGTGATGGACTCGCGACCATCAGTGCGAGAGACGGATTCGACGTCCGCCGTGGTGAGCTCGACGGTACTCACGTCGTCGAGGGCCACGGGTGTGCCATCGGCGGCGTCGGGGATGACTATCAGCTCAGCCAACTCGTCGACGCTGCTGAAGGCGTTACCGATGGTGATGTCCAGCTCTACGGTGCCGTCGGTCACGCTGCCACCGGGCAGCACGACGCCCGCATCGTCGAGCGCGGAGGTGATGTCGCCCTGCGTCACTCCGTTGGCCGCCATCGCTGCCTCGTCGAGTGTGATGCGCACGATTTCATCCGCGGCACCGATGAGCTGCACCGTCGCGACGCCCGGGACCGATCCGATGTCTGCAAGCGCGGTCAGGTCCAGGCGACGGGCCAGTTCGGGAGTGTCCAGGTCCGAGGCAACCGAGACGATCATGGCGGGCAGGTCCCCTGAACCGCCGGTCAGCACTTGTGTGGTGGTGCCCTCGGGGAGTTGCGACTCGAGCCGGGAGATGAGCGCGTCGGCCTGCGATGCGGCGCGGTAGATGTCGGACCCGTAGTCCAGCTCGACGTTGATCGTGGTGAAATTCGACCTGCTGGTTGCGCTGGTGCCCTCGACGTTGTCGAGAGTGCGCATCTGACGCTCGATGGGGTCGGCGACGGTCTCGGCCATTTGTTCGGACGAGGCTCCCGGATTGGTAGCCACTACTGCGACGGCGGGCAGAGAGACCGATGGGATGAGTTCTTGCCGCAGGATGGTCATCGAGACGACGCCGAGGACCGCGATAATGACGCACACGAGTCCGATGAACGAGCGGTTCTTCAGGCTCAGCAGGGGCAGACGGTTCACGAGAGCCTTTCTGACGGACAGGGCGACGATCCGCGCGCCCATCCGAGAGGCCGGGAGCACGAAGAGATACTTCGATCATGGTAACGGGTGCTCTGGTAATACCACTGGTCTATGCCTCACCTGTGATGGACCGCTGGTCCAACACATTACGGGTGGTGCAACGGGTTTTCGGCCGGTTTACCGCGCGACGAGAGCGGCTGCTTCAGCGCCGGCTCTCCTCAGCCAGTGCTCGACGTCGGTCCGGGCGGCCTCTGATGACCCGGCCAGCGTTTCGAGCGAGATGGACTTCACGGGGCACTGCGCGGCGAAGGAGCCAGCGATGACGATCGCCTTCTCCCTCCCCGCCGTGATGACGGTGCCAACCACCTTGCCTCCCATTGAGGTCTCATCGAAGCGACCTTCAGCCGTGACGACCACATCCGCAGAGAGCAGGGCTTCGGGGAATCCGCAGATTCTCACCACCTCCGCGGCCCCCGGCACGACCGTCGCTCCCAGCAGGGACGTCAAGCCGTAGGCCGCTCCTCCCGCTGCCCCGAAACCAGCGCCTGACGGGTCGACGCCCACCACTTCAGCGAGGCGGTACAAGCCCGCCTCCAGTTCATCCACCTGGTGTCCGCCAGCTCCCTTTTGCGGCCCGAACACCGCCGCGGCGCCCGTCGGGCCCAGCAGTGGGTTGGTGACGTCGGTGAGGAGGCGAACGCCGCCGGAGGGAAGTGAGACGAGACTGCGATCATCGATCCACGCCAGCCGCCGCAGCGCCCCTCCTCCATCCGGCAGGGGCAGGCCGGCGCCGTCGAACAGCTGCACACCGAGCGCCGCAAGCGCACCGGCGCCACCGTCGGTGGTCGCTGAGCCACCCAGCGCGACGGTGACCAACGTTGCCCCTCCATCCAGCGCGATTCTGATCAGCTCCCCCACACCGCGCGTCGTGGCGTTCAGCGGGTCGAGACGCGCCATCAACGGAAGGCCTGCCGCCTGCGCCAGTTCAATGACGGCTTCCCCGGTCGGAAGCATCAACCAGTCGGCAGTGACGGGCCGACCATCGGGCCCGGTGACTTCTGACGAGCGACGACTGGCGGTGGTCGCCGCCTCGATGGCGTCGAGCGTTCCCTCGCCGCCGTCGGCCATCGGCAGGAGAGTGAGGTCGTCATCGGGTCTCGCGCTGCGCCAGCCCACAGCGATCGCGCGTGCAGCGTCAACCGCGGTGCATGTGCCCTTGAGCGAGTCAGGAGCGATGAGCACACGCACGGTTGGCCTCCTCGGGTCTGCAACAAGCGTATGCGGGTTGTCATGCTCGCTCAGTCGCGCCCCCGATTTCCCGCCGCGCAGAGACGCCGATTGAGCGTCGCAGGTTGGCAGTTTTGGCCCCGGATTACTTCCCGCAGCACTCAACAGGCATAGTTGCAGTGTGAGCCCTGAACTCGTGACCCTCACGCTTGTGGTCATCACTGCCTTGGTGTTTGATTTCACCAACGGCTTCCACGACACAGGCAACGCCATGGCTACCTCCATCGCCACCAAGGCGCTGCCACCGCGCACCGCCGTGGGGCTGTCTGCAGTCCTGAATCTGGTGGGCGCTTTCCTCTCGGTGGAAGTGGCTTTGACGGTCACCAACGGAGTGATCAACATTCAGGATGCCAACGGTGCCCCACGAGCCGAGTTCCTTGCCGACGGGGGTCAAGCGCTCCTGTTGATCCTTCTTGCGGGTCTGGTGGGCGGCATCGTGTGGAACCTGATGACGTGGCTGTTCGGGCTCCCCTCCAGTTCTTCCCACGCGCTCTTCGGTGGCCTCATCGGCGCTGCGATCGCGGGGCTCGGCGTTCAGGGCGTCAAGTGGGTGGGCGACGGCACCACTCTCGACGGCGTGGTGGGCAAGGTGATTCTGCCGGGATTAATGTCACCCGTGATTGCGCTGGTCGTCGCCAGCATCGGAACCGCGCTGGTGTTCCGCATCACCAAGGGCGTTGCTGAGAAGTATCGCAACAGCGGTTTTCGTTGGGGTCAGATCGGCTCCGCCTCACTCGTCTCCCTCGCACACGGCACCAATGACGCCCAGAAAACCATGGGCGTCATCACACTTGCCCTCATCGCCAGCGGTCACTGGACCGATCTCACAGCCGTCCCGTTCTGGGTCAAGGCCGCCTGCGCCGTCGCCATCGCAGCGGGCACCTACATCGGCGGCTGGCGCATCATCCGCACGCTCGGTAAGGGCCTCGTCGAGATCTCTTCTCCTCAGGGCATGGCGGCTGAGGCGTCCTCTGCCGCCGTCATTCTGGTCTCCAGTCAGATGGGTTTTGCGCTCTCGACGACGCACGTCGCCACCGGTTCCATCCTCGGCTCAGGAGTGGGCAAACGTGGCGCCAAGGTGAACTGGAGCGTGGCCACCCGCATGCTGCTGGCATGGGCCATCACGCTGCCAGCTGCAGGCACCGTGGGCGCACTGATGTGGCTCATGGGACACACGCTGGGCGGGCTGTTTGGAACGCTTGTCGTCTTCGGCCTTCTGGTAGCGTCCGCCGGTTTCATGTACTGGTACTCACGCAAGGCGCCCGTCGATTCCAGGAACGTCAACGACGACTGGGTTCCGCGTGATCTCCGTCGCGATCCCGAACTGTTCGGAGCAACTGCCATTCCGCAGGTCGACATCGCCGCAGCAGCCCCGCCCAAGAGTAAGAAGAAGAAGAGGAAGAAGGCCAAGGTATGAACAACATTATTTTGGCCCTTGAGGGTGGGGGACAGGTTCTGCTGGTTGGCATCCTGCTCGGCGCCGGACTGCCCGCGATCTTCGCTCTGGGAATTCGGTCGTTGTCCTATGGCGTGGGTGGCGCCGCCGATGTTGAAGCACACGAGCCGCACCCCATCGGCAAGGTGCTGGCCGTTCTGTGCTTCGCCGTCGTGATCGGCGCAGTGATTGCGGGTGTGGGCGCGATAGTCGCCTCAGGTTTCGGCTGGGAGCTGAACTTCTAGACTTCCAGCGGCACTGCCGAGGCGCCCCAAGGTTTGGCTGGATCGTGGACGGCGACGGCGAGGGTCGTGTCGCTCTGACCGTAGTAGGCCAACCAGACGCCCTTAAAGAACACCAGCCCCTCGACGAAGGTCACGTTGGAGATCAGGCCGTGGGTGTCCTCGAATGTTTGCGGCCGAAGCCAGGGCTCCTGCATCCTTGCGAGGACTTTTGTGGGGTTCGCCGGGTCGATGGCAATTTGGCCACAACGGTAGTCGACGTCCACGTGGTCGTCGAAGAACTGCCGGGTTGCGCCGTTGGTGAGCATCACCAGCAGTCCATTGTCAGTGAGAACTGGGGATGTTCCGACTTCCACGAGGTCGGCGTCGAAACTGCCCCGTGTTGGCGAGTACATGGGCTCGGTGTCCGGAGTTCCAGGAGTCCAGTGAATGAGGTCGTCGCTGGTGGCCCAGTAAATGCCACCCTCGCCGAAGTACATCCACCACTTGCCCTGTATTCGGAAAGGTACGATCACACCAGCCTTGCTCCAGTTGTGCCCTCTGGGGTCCATGGTGGCGAAAGTGTCGAAGTCCTCGAAGAGTGGACCGTGTTTGGTCCACGTACGCAGATCCGTTGACGTGGCCAGGCACAGTTGTGCCATCGTGCGATCCCTCGAGGCCCCCGTGTATGTGAGGTAGTAGGTGCCGTCGATGAACACGACACGTGGGTCCTCACATCCGGAGACCTCATAGTCGTGCTCCGGGGACAGGATGGGCGTCGGCTCCCGCTCGAAGTTGAATCCGTCACTGCTGGAGGCAATGCCGACGTGGGAGACGATGTCCTCGGCGTGGGCGCGGTACAGCAGTACCACCGTGTCGTCGATGACGAGGGCCGCGGGATTGTAGAGATTGGTTGACTCCCACGAGTCTCCCAAGGGGCGCATGATCGGGTTGCCTGCATACGGTTCGAATGGGCCCAATGGGAAGGCGGCATGCTTGAAGAGGGAAACAGCGGGCACTGGAACGATCTCCTGTTCGGTGGTCATCCTTTGACGCCGGAGCCGACGTCGGTTGAGGTGAAGTATTTCTGGAACGCGGTGAACAACAGAACCACGGGGAACGCCAACACGCAGGCACCGGCAAGAATTGCGCCGTTGGGATTGGATGCTGTCTGAGAGACGTTGCTGATGTAGTTTGCCAGGGCCACCGCCAGTGGCTGCATGCTTGCCTCCTTCGTGATGAGAAAGGGCCAGAGGAACTCATTCCATGGTCCGATGAAGGTCACGAGGATGACGGTCACGACGGCGGGCCGCACCAGCGGCAGCGCAATCGACCACAGAGTTCTTAGCTCGCTGGCACCATCGAGACGCGCAGACTCGAAGATCGATTCCGGGAGACCGAGGAAGAACTGTCGGAAGATGAAGACCGCCGTCGTGTTGATGAGGAACGGAAGAATGATCCCCAGATAGGTATCTCCCAAGCCGTACGTTCGAGTGAGAAGAACGTACAGCGGCACCATTAGCAACTGGAACGGAATCATCTGCACAAGCAACATCAGGACGAAGATCAAACTGCGTCCTCGGAAGCGCAGACGAGCCGATGCGTAACCTGCGAGCAGCCCGAATGTCAGGGTTCCCAGCAGCACGCCGACGGTGAAGACACCGGAATTGAACAACGCTTGGAACAGCGGGACGCGGGCATTGATGTCGCTGAAGTTCTGAACTGTCCATCCGCTCGTGGGAAGGAGACTGGAGGGATCATTGGTGGGATTGGTCTGGAACGCCCCGATCACCATGAAGTAGAACGGAAAGATGAAAATGAGCGCGCCGACGGCAAGGAGCACGTACAGGAGAATCCGCTTGGCTCTGTCAGACATTGTCGCCACCTCCCCCAACTCGATTGGCCATGGCTGACAGCAGTCCCACGATGATGACCAGTACAACACCGATGGCCGAGGCCACATCTGGATTCGTTTGCTGGAGGGCCTTCTGATAAATGAGCAGCACTGGTGTGGCTGAGGCTCCGTTCGGTCCCCCACCATTCGTGAGCAAATATGGCTCAGTGAAAAGGTTCGCACCGATGATGATCGCGAGGATGAGAACCAGAACAGTGGCCGGTCGTACTCCCGGGACGGTGACGTTCCAGAACCTGTTGAGGGTGCCAGCGCCATCAATCGAGGCAGCCTCGTACAATTCGCCGGGGATCCCTTGCAGAGCGGCCAGATAGAGCAGGATGAAGAACCCCAGCTGCTTCCATGCCACGTACAGCGCGATCGACGGCATGGCCAAACTGGAGTTGATGAGCCACGACGGATCCGGCGCGAGCGGCCCGAGAATCGTGTTGATGAGCCCGTCCTGCGCAAAGAGCAGCAACCACACGCCGATCAGAGACACGCTGGCGGTGACATAGGGCACGTAGAACGCGACGCGGAATACCGCCGCCCATCGCACACCGGCATTGAGCGCCGTGGCCAGCACCATGGACAGCACCACTGTGATCGGAACGTTGATGACGAGGAAGATCAGCGTGTTCAGGAAAGACCGCAGGACGGCCGGGTCCGTCAGAGCCGTCACGTAGTTCGCGAACCCCACGAATTCATGATCCACATTGGAACCGGGAGCAGTGAAGATGTAGTCGTGGAACGAGATCCAGATGGCCAGGAAGAAAGGATACGCGAACACCACGACCAGGAAGATGACATAGGGCGCGCTGAACAAGATGCCCAGTGGATGCTTGCCCAGTATCCGCTCGCTGAGCGAGGCCGTCCTTTTCTGCCCCGCGCCCCCGGCCTCATCGGCCGGGGATCGCGGAGTGGTGACGGTACTCATCAGCCTGAGATGAGACTGTTCACCGACTCCTCAGCCGCTGACAGTGCGTCGGGGATGGGTGTTGTGCCGAAGATGACTGCTGCGGAGTACTCGTCACGGAAGTCCTGCCACATCTCCACGGAATTGGGGACGCTTGGCACGTCGACGGTCCGTGCCGCCTGATCCGCGAAGGCAACGTAGTTGGGGTTGGCCTCGAAATAATCCGGATACGTATCCTCCAATCCCGGACGCATGGGCATCTGGCCCGTGGCCTCCAGGAACGCGCCGTCGGCTTCCTCGCTGGTGGTGAACTTCAGAAACTCCCACGCCGTGCCTGTGTTCTCACAGCTCGTGAACATGGAGATGTTCTTGGCGTCGGCGAACGTGTAGATGTCCTCCGGGGCCTTGCCGTCCTGTGTGGGAACCGGCATGAACCCATAATCGATCTGGCCGTCATAAGAGGCGATGGCCCACGGACCCGCCATCTGCATGGCCGATGCACCGGTGCCCATCGCGTCGTCGTTGGAGGCCTCTTGTGGAGCGAGTCCCTGCTCGTACAATCCGCGGAAGAACTCCATCACCGCCTCGCCGTCCTCATCGTTGAACGTCGCCTCGCCATCCTCCACGAGATTCGTGCCGTCGGTCTGAGCGAGATAGGTGGGATAGAAATCGAACCATGACTGGAAGAACTCGCTCGTGGGCGCAGGCCAGATCGCAGCGTCGGCGGCACCCGAATCGACGATCTGCTGGGCATTTGAAGTGAACTTCTCAAAGGTGTCCATGTCTGGATTCTCGGGATCGATCCCAGCCTCGCTGAAGATCTCCTTGTTGTACATCACCATGACGGGGTTGGACTTCCATGGCACTTGGAAGAGGCCCCCGTCCTGACCGCGATATCCCTCGACAAGTTCTCCACCACGCTCCGTGAGGTAGTCCTCACCTCCCTCCATGATGGTGAGATCGACGAGACCGCCCTGCCGTTCCCACTGGGGCGCCGCGGCCGGCGAGATGTTGTACACGAGGCACGGTGCGGTGCCCGCTGTGATGGCAGCCGTGATGGCTTCCTCGGAGCTGGAGCCCGCCGGGATCTCCTGGGCGGTGACCTGCTGATCGGGATTCTCGGCATTCCACTGATCGGTGACCTCGTTCCCCCACGCCACCTCTTGCTCGTTGTTGGAGAACCAGACGGTGATCGGGCCCGTGGCGCCAGATTCCTCCGTGGTTCCGTTTCCAGTACCTTCCCCACCACTGTCCCCGCCGCAGGCGGTCAGCAGGGCGACGGCGGCCAGCCCGACGATTGCAGAGGTTGATCTCCGATTGGTCATTGCACACTCCTCATTGAGACGCTCAGTGCTCGCATGCTAACCCCTGCTCAAGGTCAACTCGGGTGACAAATGTCCGCGCCTGACAGAAAGTTGCGCAGAGGCACCCTGAGGTGACCCCGGCGCTCCGTAGCATCACAGACAGACCGGGAATGAGCGCCGGACCGCGGCGAGTCCCCCAGGCTCGAGGAAAGTGGGTCAACGATGACCAGAAAGATCGCCCGTCGGCTCAGCACCGCTCTCTCCGTGGGAATTTCGGCTGCGCTTCTCTTCGTCGGAGTCGGTGCCGTTCTCGCTCACGGGGATTCTCACGCCGACAATGACGTTGTCGTGAGCCCGCTGACGAACCTCGCCCACCTGAACTTTCTGGGTGACACCGTCGCCCCGCCGGATCAGGAAGGGCATACCACCTACCGCCTGGATGAGGAGCCCTCCGTCGGCGTGCTGTGGACCTATGCCGACGCACGCGATGGCGGCACCTTCGAGCGCGTGGGTGGTGGGCCCTATGACGAAGCCACCGATACGTGGGGGCAGGGCGCCTTCAACACCGACGACCTCACACGTGCCGCGGTCGTGTACCTGCGGCACTGGCGAGACACCGGGGATGAGGACAGCCGGGAGCGCGCCTACCAGCTGCTGCGCGGTGTGACGTACATGCAGACGACCACCGGCGCGAATGCCGGAAACGTGGTGCTGTGGATGCAACCTGACGGATCCCTCAATCGGAGTCCCGAACCCGTCGAGCTGCCCGACCCGAGTGACTCCGGTGAGTCGTACTGGCTGGCCCGCACCATTTGGGCGCTCGGCGAAGGCTACGAGGCGTTCGGGGACGAGGATCCGGCATTCGCTGGCTTTCTCGAAGATCGTCTTGAACTTGCCCTGACGGCACTGGATCGGAGTTCTCTGTCCCGTTACGGCCAATACGATGTGGCCGATGGCGTGCGTGTTCCGGCGTGGTTGATCGTCGACGGCGCCGATGCGACTGCGGAGGCGGTGCTCGGCTTGGCGGCCTATGTCAGAAGTGCCTCGGATTCCGATGTGGCGGACAGGGCGGAGGAGGCCTTGGAACGCTACGCCGAGGGCATCGCGGCCATGTCCGACGGGGAAGCCGGCAGCTGGCCGTTCGGTTCGGTGGTGCAGTGGACGCACTCACGCTCCCTCTGGCACGCGTGGGCCTCACAGATGCCGGCGGCTCTGGCGCAGGCCGCGGATGTCCTCGAATCGGAGGACGCAGCGATTCTGCGCGCGGGGTTGACCGATGCGGCCGTGTTCACGCCGTACCTGCTCACGTCGACCGGACCGATCAATGGCTGGCAGCCGGCGCCGACCGATCTGACACAGATCGCGTATGGCGTCGATTCTCGATTGCAGTCGTTGCTCATGCTCGCCGATGTGGCCGGTAGACCGGGTCTGGAGTCGCTGGCCGCCATGACCGGTGCCTGGTATTTCGGCGCGAACCGCGCCGGGGAACCGATGTACAACCCGGAAACTGGCGTCACCTACGACGGGCTGCAGGCCAACGGTGACATCAACCGCAACTCCGGAGCGGAATCGGCCATTCACGGTTTGTTGTCAATGATCGCGCTCGACCGGCATCCCGACGTTTCGGCCGCGGCCCAAACCATGACGACGTTGGAATCTCTCAACGGAGTTGCCGTCGCAGAGGCCGAGGCCGGGGTCATCAACGATTCTGCCGAGGTTGTCACACCGGAATCCCCGTGGACGGGAGAGTCGCTGTGGAGTGGTGGCGCGTACGTGTCCCTGTCGGACGGCGCGACCGGCACGTGGGACGTTCCGGTCTCCAACCAGCCGCGCTTGGTACTGCCAGTGGTGGACCTGGTCGCGGAGGACTCGGTGGATCTTGAGTTCTTCGCGGGATCGCAATCACTCGGTTCCGTGGACACGGGCTCCGGTGGCCCTCAGGGCGTCACCGAGGCGCCAGGTTCTCTGGTTCCCGTGACACTGCCAACGGTGTTGCCGGCAGGGGCGACGGAATTGTCGGCCACCGCGTCGGGCGGCGGAGCTCCGGCGAAACTGGATGCCGTACTGCTGATCCCGGAAGTGTCCCGACTGGTTCTGAGTGGAAGTGGCCGTCAGACCGTGCTCCTGCACAACGCCACCGATGAGGCCCGCACCGAGACAGTTGAACAGACCAGCCCGGCCGGAATGATATGGAGTTCTTACGATCGCTTCGGACAATTGGCGGAAGAAGGTGTGGGTAATTCCGTCCCGCTGCAGCCGCAGGGATTCACGGTGGTCGGAAATGCACCATCGCTGACTCCCACGCCGTCGGTGTCCATCACACCGCCGTCCAGCCCGAGTGCGGAGCCGACGTCAACAGCAACCACGAGTGAAGACCCGACTTCGCGCCCCACCTCCACCAAGCCGACGACGCCGCCGCCGGTCAGGCCCGGATTGCCGTCGACGGGAGAGTAATGAGATGTGTCATCCTTCGATACTACGAGGGTGTGAGAGGGTGGGTGCTGGTTGCTCTGGTCTTCTTCTTTCGAGTGAGGCAACGAAGGGCTAGCCGATCAACTCCAAGGCGGCAGCGGCCTCGGCGGCTGCCGGGAGTGCCTGGGTGATCCGTTCCATTGCCTCGTCGTCGTGGGCCGCTGAGAGGAACCACGCCTCGAAGGCCGACGGAGGCAGGGCCACCCCTACCTCCAGCATGGCGTGGAAGAAGGCTGCGAACGCTGCCGTGTTCTGCGCCTTGGCGTCGTCATAGTTGTGGACCGGCTCGTCGCGGAAGAAGACGGAGAACAGGCTGCCAGCGCTCTGCACGACGTGAGGAATCCCAGCCCCGGCCAGTGCCGATCCGACGGCGTCCCGCAACTCCTTGGAGCGCCGGTTCACGAGGGCGTAGACGTGGTCATCGGCGAGTTGGAGCGTCGCGATACCGGCGGCTGTGGCCAACGGGTTTCCCGACAGCGTGCCGGCCTGGTACACCGGACCGCTAGGGGCCAGCAACTCCATCACCTCAGCCCTTCCCCCCAGCGCGGCAAGCGGCATTCCTCCACCGACGACCTTGCCGAAGGTGAAGATGTCGGGGGTGTACGTCGGGTTCTCCACGCCGGCCTCGACGCCCCACCAGCCGGCCGGACCGACACGGAAGCCCGTCATGACCTCGTCGAAGATCATCAGAGCACCGTGCTCGGCGGTGACACGCCGGATGGTTTCATTGAAGCCAGCTGCTGGGGGCACGACGCCCATGTTCGCGGGAACGGCCTCGGTGATGACGGCCGCGATGCGCTCCCCGTGGCTGTCGAAAGCCTGCTCTAACGCCACGACGTCGTTGTAGGGCAGCACGATGGTTTCTGCGGCCGTCGCCTCTGTGACGCCAGCAGAGCCGGGCAGACCGGCGGTCGCAAGCCCCGATCCGGCGGCGGCCAGAAGCGCGTCGCTGTGGCCGTGATACAGCCCAGCGAACTTCACGATCAGGGGACGACCAGTGGCACCCCGCGCAAGGCGGATGGCGGTCATTGTCGCCTCCGTGCCGGTCGACACGAAGCGGACGCGCTCGGCGGCAGGCACACGCTCATGAATCAGAGTGGCGAGGTCCACCTCGGCTGAGGTGGGGGCGCCGAAGGACAGTCCCTGCGCCGCAGCTGCCTGCACTGCCCCGACCACCGTTGGATGCGCATGGCCGAGCAGGGCCGGACCCCAGGAACAGACGAGATCCACATAGTCGGTGCCGTCGACGTCGAAAACCCTGTTGCCCTCAGCCCTGGCCACGAACACCGGCGTGCCACCCACTGAGCCGAACGCCCGCACCGGCGACGACACTCCACCCGGGATCACGGCCTTCGCTCGTGCCATCAGCTTCTGCTGCTTCGGAGTTGCCTGCTTCATCTCATCGGTCCGTTCTTCTCGTTCCGCGGATCATCATGACCACGCTGCTCCGCTCACTTCAGCCATCTGGCCAGCTCCAGAGCCCAATAGGTCAACACGATGTCGGCACCCGCCCGCGCGATGCTCGTCACCGACTCCTCGACGGCGCGCTGCCGGTCAATCCAGCCCCGTTCCGCGGCGGCCTCGATCATGGCGTACTCCCCCGACACTTGGTAGGCAACCACTGGCACGTCGGTGATGGCGGCCACGTCGGCCAACACGTCCAGGTAGTGGCTCGCGGGCTTCACCATGACCATGTCGGCACCCTCCGCCAGATCGAGGCGGGCCTCACGTACCCCCTCACGACGGTTCCCCGGGTCCTGCTGGTAGGTGCGTCGATCGCCCTGCAAAGTGGAGGAGACTGCTTCGCGGAACGGCCCGTAGAACGCGGAGGCGTACTTCGCGGCGTACGCGAGGATGGCCACATCACTGTGGCCGGCGGCATCGAGCGCCTCCCGAATTACCGCGACCTGCCCGTCCATCATTCCCGACGGCGAGACCACGTGCGCTCCTGCCTCGGCCTGCGCAACGGCCATGCGCCCATACAACTCGAGGGTGGCGTCATTGTCCACGCCCCCATGTTCGTCGAGCACCCCGCAGTGACCATGGGTGGTGAACTCGTCCAGACAGGTGTCGATCATCACCACGAGCTCGTCGCCGACGGCGTTCCGGACGGCGGAGGCAGCCCGTTGGCCCATTCCGTCAGGCAACCAACCCTGGGTTCCCTGCTCATCCTTGTCCGCATCGTCGGGAACCCCGAAGAGCATGACACCTCCGAGTCCCGCATCGACGGCCTTCCGGGCGGCTTCTTCGACGGAGGTGAGGTCATGCCTGATGACGCCCGGCATGGAGGAGATCGGAGCAGAGTCCTCTCCGACGAACAGCGGCCACACCAGCTGGTTGGGGTGCAGGCGGGTTTCGGCGACGAGCCGACGCATGGCGGGTGTCGCGCGGAGCCTGCGGGGACGGATGAGGGGCATCATGCCTGGCCCTTCGTGAGGAGGTCGGTCAGAGCGCGGACCACGGATGCCGGGTCCTGTCCGGGTGACACGGCTGCGGCGACGCCGAGGTCGGCGAGCGCCGCGGCCGTCGGCTGTCCGAAAGCCAGAACCCGGATCCCGGAGGGCCAGCCGAGCAGGCTGTCGATGGCGCGCGTCACGGAGCCGGATGTCACGATCACGGCGTCGAAATGTCCACGGTGCCATGCGCTGGCCAGGTTGGGGCTGGGCGCGGAGACGGGATCGACGGTGTAGATCGGCAGCGCGTGTGCGTCGTAACCCTTGTTCCGTAGTCCATTGACCAGCTCCGGTGAGGAGAGCGCGGAGCCGGGAATGATCACGCGCCCCGAGCCTTCCGGCCACACCGATAACAGGTCAGCGGCGCTGGACGACCCGGCCGGGACGAGGTCCACTGTGTAGCCGACGGCTTCCAGAGCACGAGCCGTGGCCCCGCCCACGGCAGCTATGCGTGCCTCGTCGGGAATCCGCCAGCCCAGCTCGGTGAGGGTGTCGACGGTGCGGGCGGACGTCACAGCCACCCAGTCGGCGCCGGTCAGGTCTCCGGTCGGGGTGAGAGTGCGCCGTCGGATCAACGGCTCGCACACCACCTGTGGTCCCGCCGCCTCGAGCGCGGCACTCAGACTCCCCTCCTCGCGCGGCAGGAAGACGCACGTGTTGCGGAGTTCGTGGCCACGGGGCCAGAGGGCGCGGCCGGCGAATACGTCCTGGTGGATGTCACGAAAGATGTCCTGCTGCGTGTTCTCGACCCGATCCTGGTGGAAGTCCTCCAGGCGGGACTCCCGAGTGGCCGCCACGTCACAGATGTCATTCGCCCCTCTCATCACCATCTCCTGCGCGATCCACTGTCCAGCAGCTTCTGGATTGGAGATCGAGATGGAGAGGATGAGGCGACGGCTGCCGTCCATAGCGTACACACCCCCGGTGAGGTGCGGCTTGTCGGAATCCCTGCCGTTGCGGGTCCGCGCCGGTCCCGCACTGAGGTGCGACGACGGCTGCCCGGCCCCGACCGTGCGCGACGACGAGCCACCGGAGCCGGGCGACATCGCCGGTGCCCCCAGGGCCCCGATGGGTGCCGCGCAGCCACCGCCGAGAGCCCGCAGCATTTCGCGTTCGGCAGTGACGGCCACGCGGGTGTCAGCGTCGTCGAGGGCGGCAAGGGCTTCTCGAACCTCGTCGTTCCCGCTACGGCATTCCAGCGCCAGCGCCCCCTGTCCGGGTGAGGGCAGCAGGTCCAGGTGTTCCGTGATGCGTCCCTCGAGACCCAGCCGGTTCAGGCCGGCGGCAGCCAGGACGACGGCGTCGAGGTCGCCGGGCGCCACCCGGGACAATCGAGTCTCGATGTTCCCACGAATGTCGACGTATTCCAGGTCCTGCCTGATCCCGCGCAGCTGGGCGACGCGGCGGGGCGAGCCAGTGCCCACCCGCGCGTTACTGGGAAGGCTCGCAAGCCGCAGACCGTCCCGGGCGCACAGGGCGTCCCGCGGGTCCTCCCGCTCAGGAATGGCAGCGATCACGAGGCCCGGGACACGCTCCACCGGCAGGTCCTTCAGCGAGTGGACGGCGAAGTCACATTCGCCTGTCAGAAGGGCGGTGCGCAACTCCGCTGCGAACACCCCCAGCCCTGCCAGTGCCGTCAGGGAGCCCCGCATCCTGTCGCCGCGCGTGGTGATGCGGACGAGTTCCACCTCGTGTCCCAGTCCTCGGAGCGCCTCGGCCACATGGGTGGACTGCGTCACGGCCAGCGTCGAGGCACGGGTTCCGAGCCGAAGCTTCATGCCCCCACCTCCGCGGCGGCTGTGACGACGGCTGCGATTCCGTTGCCGGCCACCCAGGCCCCCGTCACCTCGAGTCCGTCGTACTTCCCCAGCTTCTCCGCCAAGTGGGCGCGCCCCTGCGGCGACAGCGCAGTCGGCATCTCCCAGTGCAGCACCTCGAATCCGCGCACGTCGTCGTCATCAAGATCGATTCCGAGCAGCAGTGAGGCGTCCTTCAGCACCCGGGCCTGCGAGGGGGCGGCGGCATAGGCCAGACGGAGGATGTGGAGGTTTCCCTGCGCGGCCCATGGCCACTTCAGCGAGTAGTGGGTCATGGCCCGCGCCACCAGGGCCTCGTCGCGTCGTCCAACGATCACTCCGGAGCCCACGGGGCCCGTAGCTAGGTCAGGGTGCGTCAGGGCCAGGACAGCCTGGAAACTTGGGTGTGTGGGCGGCACTTCCACCTTTTCACCGAGCAGCGAGAACAGCTCCCCGGCAGAGCGACCGTTCACGGCGAGAATCACGCGATCCGCACGCTGGGGGCCAGCTTTGGTGCGGATCTCCCAGCCATGGCGATCATGTTGCCACTCCAGCAGGGGATGTCCCATATGGATCCGGCCACCCCTCTCCCGGATGTCCCCGGCCAGGGCGTCAACGAGTTGGTAGAGGCCGCCGACGGGCTGCGCGACGGCGGCCGCGCCCGGTTTGCGAATCGCAGAGACAGCAGCCACCAGCGATCCGTGCTCCAGCAACGCGTCACGCAGTCCGGGCACCATGAGGTCCACGTCCATGTCGTGGGCTGAGCGTCCGTAGACGCCGCGAGCGACCGGTTCGACGAGCCGCTCCACCACCGCAGCACCGAGTCTGGCCTCCACGAGGGGTCCGAGCATGGGTTCGTCGGCCGCCGTCTCCCCTCCCATCTGCAGGTCCCGCACGGCCTCGGCCACCTCACCGGGTGTCAGAGCGGCTGTGACCGCGGGGTCCTCCAGGCTTCCGGGGATGCCCAGCACGCCGTTGGTCATGGGCCACCGATACGGTGCCTCGGGCCACCAGATATGTGGCTGTCCCTGAGGTTCGGCCACCTCCAGACCCAGCTCTGCGCAGAGATCACTCACGCTACTGGTGCGCAGCCCAAAGGCCTCTGCACCTCCGTCGACCACGACACCACCGACCCGCACGGGCGCCACCAGTCCGCCGAGATGCTCTGCAGCTTCGTACAGGTCCACCACTTCCCCGGCGCGGAGGAGTTCACGGGCGGTGACCAGCCCGGCGAGACCGCCTCCGATCACGACGGCGCTCACAGCGAGTGGACCAGGTCGACGAGGCGGGTCAGCACCTCGGGATCAGCGGTGGGAGGCACGCCGTGGCCGAGGTTCACCACATGTCCCGGCGCGTTCCGTCCCCGCTCCACGACGTCGCGAGTGTGGCTCTCCAGGGCTTCCCAGCCGGCATCCAGCAGCGCCGGATCGATGTTGCCCTGCAGCGGCATGCCGGGCAACACGTCGGCGGCCTCGTCGAGCGGTGTCCGGTAGTCGATGCCCATTGCTTCCACGCCACAGGCGGCCATGTCGGTGAGCAGGTGGCGTGTGCCCGTACCGAAGTGGATGCGCGGGACTTCTCCCTCGACGGCGGCGAGGGCGGCGGCGGAGTGGGCGGCAACATGATTCACGTAGTCGGCGCGGGAGAGCGAACCCGCCCAGGAGTCGAAGAGTTGAACGGCGCGGGCGCCGGCATCCACCTGCACTTTCAGGAACTCGCCGGAGACGCGGCCGCACCATTGGAGAAGCCGGTGCCACGCGGCAGGATCGGCGTGCATCATGGCCCGTGCGGCGAGGTGGTCGCGCGTGCCGCGACCCTCCACGAGGTAGGCAGCCAGCGTGAAGGGAGCTCCGGCGAATCCGATGAGTGGAGTGGAGTGCCCCAACTCGGCCACGATCAGGTGGACGGCTTCCGAGATGGGGCTGGCATCCTCCATCTCATGCTGCACGAGAGCGTCCACGTCGGCCGATGTTCGTACGGGGTGTTCTATCACCGGCCCCACGTCGGCGACGATGTCCACCCCCACCCCGGCCAGCTTCAGCGGAGTCATGATGTCAGAGAAGAAAATGGCGGCATCCACCTTGTGGCGACGCACCGGTTGCAGGGTGATTTCGGCCGCCAGTTCCGGTCTCAGGCACGCATCCAGCATGGCGACGCCCCGTCGCACTTCTCTGTACTCGGGGAGAGACCTCCCGGCCTGCCGCATGAACCACACCGGAGGGCGCCCGGTTCGGTGTCCCGCTAGGGCTTGGAGCAGAGCTGGTGCGTCGCGTGAAGTCACGTAGGTGATTCTGCCTTATCCGAGAATCCGTGCCACACTGGGTTGATCGTGAACCTCCGAATCTTCTCCGTGCAGCACAACCATCAGGGCCTCGCCGAGGTGGCCCGCGCCACCGACGTCGCGTCCCGGATTGCTCATGAGCTCCGCGGCACCCGGGACGTCGACGGAGTCGTGTTGCTGACAACCTGCAACCGCGTGGAGCTGCTGGTGGATGCTCCGGATCTCGCCACCGCTCATGCACGTCTGCGTCTCGCCCGTCTGGGCCCCGAAACCAGCGCCTGGGAGGTCATGGAGGACGAGGATGCGCTGACGCACATCTTCCGGGTTGCGGCGGGTCTCGAGTCCATGATCATGGGTGAGCGCGAAATCGCTGGACAGCTCCGTCGAGCGCTCAACGACGCACAGGACAATGATCTTGCCAGCCCCGTTCTCACAACGCTGATTGAAGAAGCCCTGCGCACGTCTCGGCGCATCGCCCGCGAGACCTCGCTGCACGCAGCCGGTCGATCCGTGGTCTCCGAAGCACTCGATCTGCTCGGTCCCCTCGACTGGTCGGCCCAGCGCGTTCTGATCGTCGGCACCGGCTCCTTCGCCGGAGCAGTCGTCAGCGCTGCCCGCTCACGCGGGGCGCACGACGTGAGCGTCCACTCTGCTTCGGGACGCGGGCAGGCCTTCGCGGAATCGCATCAGCTCCGCTACGTACATGAACTCCCCGATGCCGTGCACCGCGCTGACGTCATCGTCACCTGTCGGGGCACGGGCGGTCACGTCATCACTGCCGACATGCTCGCTTGTCCCCGCCCGGTAGCCGTCGTCGATCTCTCACTTCCGGGCGACGTCGCCCCGGAGGTCGCCGGGCTGCCGCATGTCACTGCCGTGGATCTCGCCCGCATCCAACGCGACGTCGCGCCCCGATGGAATGACGACGCCGAGCGTGCCGCGGAACTCGTGTCCGAGGGTGTGGAGAACCTCCTGGCCAAGCTCCGCACGAAGCAGGTTGACCCAGCGGTCGTCGAACTGCGTCAGGCCGTGCTGGAACTCGTCTCGGACGAGGTCTCACGGCTCCCCCAGGGACGTCCCCTGGAGCGCGATGAATGCGCCCATGCCCTTCGACGGCTCGCCACCCGGCTCCTGCACACGCCGTCTATGCGTGCGAAACAAGCCGCTGAGGCTGGCCGCAGTGAGGCGTATCTGAGCGCGCTGTACGAAGTGTGCGGCATCACCGCAATCTCGCCGGCGAACGAGCTCAACCCCGACGAACTCGAAAGCCAGCACTGTCCCGCCACTGGACTGTCGCTGGGTGACCTTGATCCGAATCCCAGACTGGAGGCATTGTGAAAGCCGATCTCAGCCCCTACACCGCCGTCCTGGTCTCCTCCTATGGAGGCCCCAATCAGCCCGACGACGTGCTGCCCTTCATGCGCAACGCCACAGCTGGCCGCGGGATCCCCGATGAACGTCTACTGGAGGTCTCCGAGCACTACATGATGTTCGGTGGACGATCGCCCATCAACGAACTCAATGCCCGTCTTCTGGATAACATCCGGGCTGAGCTGGATCGTCGTGGCCTGGACGTCCCAGTGGTCATTGGCAACCGGAACTGGCTGCCCTACAACGCCGAGACAGTCGCGAAGTTGCAGGCTGACGGGCACCGTCGCATCATCGGCATGGCCACCTCGGCTTATGGTTCCTACTCCGGTTGCAGGCAGTACCGCGAGGATATGCAGGCGGCCGAGGCGAGCACCGACGGCGTGGTGAGCATCGACAAGGTCACCCCGTACTCGGATCGCGACGAGTTCGTGAACGCCAACGCCCGCTCGCTTGTGGCGGCGGTGAGAGAGTTGCGGGAGCGGATCGGCGATGCTGTGATGCGCGTGCTGTTCGTCACCCACTCCATTCCCATCACCATGAACGCCACCTCCGGGATCGTGCGCGGCACCTATGAGCAGCAACACCAGCGCGTCGCCACCCGCGTTGCCGAGTTGGCGTCGAAGGAGCTGGGTGAGGAACTTGACTGGGAGCTGACGTACTGCTCGCGCTCCGGCCCGCCGCACGTCCCCTGGCTGGAGCCGGACATCAACGACCGCATGGCTGAGGTGAAGGGGGAGGGAGTCGTTGGAGTTGTCGCTGCCCCTATCGGGTTCCTCAGCGACCACATGGAAGTGCTCTACGACCTCGACACCGAGGCCCGCGAAACGGCCAACGAGGTCGAGCTGGAATACCAGCGCGCCGCGACCGTGGACCAGGACCCGGAATTCCACTCCCTGCTCGTGGATCTGCTGTTGGAGAAGGCCGCCGCTGCACGGGGCGAACTGGATCACGCCGCGGCTGCTGTCCAGAGCTGCCCCGCCGACTGCTGCAAGCCACCGCAGAGACACGCCCGCCCCGCCGATACCTCATCCACCGCATCGTCCGCCACGGAAGGAGCCACAGCATGACCGCCCATCCCGGTCGCGACGCACGCGACGAGACCGACGTCGACATCGAGGCCATCAACGCCATGCCGTTGTATGCCATGTACTCGGTGTTCAGAACCGCCTCGTCCCTGCCGCCCGGCGGTGACTTCAGTTCGCTCACGTCCGAGATCGAGGCCACGGGTGTCACCCTGAGAGGCTTCTACGACGTCGGCGGCTTCCGGGCCGACGCCGACCTCATGGTCTGGACCACCGCGCACGATCCCGCCCAGTTGCAGGCGGCCTACCACGCCACGCGGAAGAGCGCACTTGGGACTTTCCTGGAGCCGGTGTGGTCCGTCATGGGCGTGCACCGCCCCGCTGAGTTCAACCGCATGCACGTGCCGTCCTGCTTCGCCGGCTTCGCTCCGCGGCCCTGGCTGTGCGTCTACCCGTTCGTGCGCAGCTACGAGTGGTACTACCTCGACAACGAGCACCGCTCGAAGATGCTCTACGAGCACGGGATGGCCGGTCGCGAGTACCCGGATGTGATCGCCTCGACGCTGTCCAGCTTCGCTCTGAACGACTACGAATGGGTGCTGGCCTTCGAGGCCGACGAACTGCACCGGCTCACCGACGCGATGCGCCACCAGCGCTCCGTCGAAGCTCGTCTGCACGTCCGCGAGGAGACACCGTTCTACACGGGCCCCCGCGTGGAACTGGCGGAGTGGGTCTCGCGGCAACCGACGGGATAGCCAACACCCTTCGAAGATGGAGCAGGTGCTTGCCGTCAAGCTCCTGGAAGTGGACCTCGCGCTTACGGACGAGGGCTGGCAAGCTTGGGTACTCAACTTCGGTTGGTAGTCGAACAGAAGTTGAGCACCTAACCGCACGTTCTACATTGCGGCGTTTGGCCGTCCGTGAAGATCTTTGCTCGTACTGCGTGGGGGTCGTCATCCGCGCTGACAAAACCCGGGTCGTTCGTGATCATCGACTCGGTGCCGAGTTTGTGCCGTCACAGACCATCAGCTTCAATGGTCATACCAAGTTATACTCGGCTCATGAAGACAGCCATTTCTCTGCCCGAGGACGTTTTTCACCGCGCCTCGCGGCGCGCGGAAGAGTTGGGGCTCAGCCGATCGGAGTTCTTCGCGCGGGCTGCCAAGAACTATCTCGACGTGCTGGACGAACGGTCCGTTACTGCCCAGATCGACGCAGCGTTGGCGCAACAAAGCGGGACCGACGACTCAACCACAGGCGCCGTCGCCGCTGGCAGGGCCCGGCTGTCGGACTCCGAGGAGGAGTGGTGACCCAGCGCGGCGATGTCCACTGGGTTGACTTGGGGCAAGCAGTGGGAAGTCGACCGGCCAAGCGTCGCCCAGTGCTGATTGTGCAGGCAGATTCCTACAATCGGAGTCGACTGGCGACCGTGCTGGTCGCCGTCATCACATCCAACACCTCCTTGGCCGTTATGCCGGGAAACGTCTTCCTACCCGCAGTCTCCACGAACCTCCCCCGCGATTCCGTCGTCAACATCACGGCGCTGGTCACTCTGGACAGAACTGAGCTCGGTGATCCGATTGGTCACCTTCCCGACAGCCTCCTGCGTGAGGTCGACAAGGGACTTCGAGGCGTCCTGGGACTCTGAGATGTCCTTGCTGACTAACAAACTTCGAAGTGAATCAGCCATTCGCGCCACCCATCGTCGACGACTGACCGGACACGCGGCATTCGATGTGGCGCGAGGAAACATTCGGCTCGGCGGGTACTGATTGCAGCGTGTCCGGTCATGGTATGCGCGGCGCGCCTTGGATGCGGCGTGTCCGGTCGTGGTCTGCGCAGCGGCTATTGAATGCGGCGTGTCCGGTCGGTAACGGATCCGGCCGGCGAGGCCCGCCTAGCGACCAGCGTCAAACAATCTGCATCGGTTCAGCGAAGTGGCAGGCCGAATGGTGCTCGGTCACTCCGTCGGGCCGCTCGATCAGCTCGGGCACATCCGTGGAGCACTTGGGCTCCGCCTTCCAGCAGCGCGTATGGAAATGACAGCCCGACGGCGGGTTGGCAGGGCTGGGGACGTCGCCCTGCAGAACTATCCTCTCCTTCTGCCCACGCTGGCGGGGATCCGGCACCGGAACAGCCGACAGCAGCGCCTGCGTGTACGGGTGCGTTGGGCTCTCATAGATCTGCTTCTCGTCCCCGATCTCGACGATACGACCCAGGTACATGACCGCCACGCGGTTGGAGATGTGGCGCACCACCGACAGGTCGTGGGCGATGAAAACGTAGGCCAGGCCCAACTCTTTCTGAAGATCTTCGAGAAGGTTCACCACCTGCGCCTGCACCGAGACATCCAAGGCCGAAACCGGCTCGTCGCAGATCAAAACCTTGGGGTTCAGCGCGATACCGCGAGCAATGCCGATGCGTTGCCGCTGACCTCCGGAGAACTGGTGGGGATAACGATTGATGTGTTCGGGACTAAGACCGACCACCTCGAGCAACTCTTGGACGCGCGCGCGCCGACCCTTCTTGCCGACGGCATCGGGATGCACTTCGAACGGTTCCCCGACGATGTCACCCACCGTCTTGCGGGGGTTCAGCGATGTGTAGGGGTCCTGGAACACGATCTGAATGTCTCGACGAGCCTTCCGCATTGCGGCGCCCTTGAGGGAATACAGGTCCTTCCCGTTGAATTCCAGACGACCGGCGGTCGGCTCCTCGAGCCGCATCAGCATGCGGCCAAGTGTCGACTTGCCACAGCCGGACTCCCCCACCACTCCGAGCGTCTCTCCGGCGTGCAGATCGAAGGTCACACCGTCGACTGCTCGTACGTGACCGACGGTGTGCTTGATGACCCCGGCCTTGATCGGATAGTGCTTCTTCAGATCGTGCGCCGAGAGGATGACGTCACCGGGCATCGCTCATCACCTCTTCCGCGTTGAGGCAGGCGTGCAGCCTGCCGGTGGGCAACTCCACGAGATCTGGCGGCTCCCCAACCGAGCAGTGGGGCGTCGCGAACCGACAACGCGGATGGAATGCGCACCCGGCCGGAATCTTCAACAGGTTGGGGGGCAGACCACCGATGGCGGACAGTTTCTGGCCCTTCTGATCGATGCGCGGGATCGATTCCAGCAGGCCCCGGGTGTAACCGTGCGCGGGCTGTGCGAAGACCTCGTTGATCTCACCAGTTTCGACGATACGGCCGGTGTACATGATGGCCACCTTGTCCGCGACGTCGGCGACCACTCCGAGGTCGTGCGTGATGAGGATGAGCCCCATCCGGGACTCGTCCTGCAACTCCTGCAGAAGTTGCATGATCTGCGCCTGGACTGTGACATCCAGAGCTGTGGTGGGCTCATCCGCGATGAGCACCGTCGGGTCCAGAGCAATCGCCATGGCGATCATGATGCGCTGGCGCATCCCGCCGGAGAACTGGTGCGGGAACGCGTCCACCCGCTCCTTGGCCCCCGGAATGTGGACGCGCTCCATCAGGCTGATGGCTCGTGTTTTCGCGTCGGAGCGATTCATGCCCCAATGGATCCGCATCATCTCCGCGATCTGCCATCCGACCGGAAAAACGGGGTTCAGAGAACTCAACGCGTCCTGGAAGATCATCGACACTTCAGGCCCGCGGACGGTGCGGCGCACCTTTTCCGGCAACCTGAGCAGGTCTTCCCCGCAGTATCGGATGGCGCCACCGGTGACGAATCCGGGCGGCGAGTCGATGATGCCCATGATGGCCTGCGCCGTGACGGACTTGCCGGAGCCGGACTCACCGAGAATGGCCAGGGTTTCGCCCTCATGAAGCTTGAAGGACACCCCATTGATGGCTCTGGCCACACCCTGGGAAGTGCGGAACTCCACCTGCAGATCGTCGACGTCCAGCAGGAGTCCGTCTTTGCCATGCTCCCAGTTGCGGGCGTACTTCGACACCTGGCGATGGTTCGTGGGCGTTGTGATGGTACTCATCAGGAGGTCCTCACCGAAGCTTGGGGTCCATGGCGTCGCGGACGACTTCACCCAGCATGATGAAACCGAGGACCGCGAGCGACAGGAAGATGGACGGGAACAACAGCATGTGCGGTGCCGCAGCGATGTAGCCAAGCTGAGAGGCTTCGGAGATCGCAATGCCCCAGGAGATGGCTGGCGGTTGGAGGCCGATGCCCAGGAAGGACAGGGAGGCTTCCACCGTGATGAACACACCCAGATCGATGGTGGCGACGACAATGACAGGCGCCACCGCGTTGGGCAACACATGGGACAGGACGATCCGGGCCGGGCTCGCACCAAGCGCACGTGCAGCCAGCACATACTCGTTCGGTTTTACCTGCATCACGCTGGAACGCATCAGACGGAAAATGTTGGGCCAGAACAGGATCGCCATGGCGAACACGACCTTGCCCACGATCAGCGAGTACGGCGTGCCCGGCGGGGAGCGGAAGGTGTACATGATGATGATGCCACCGAGCAGGAGCGGGATCGCGAAGAAGACATCGGCGATGCGGGAGAGGAGGGCGTCCACCCAGCCTCCGGTGAAGCCAGCGATGATCCCCAACGCCCCTCCGATGATCACTGTTGCAGTGACCGTGAGCACCCCCACCAGAATGGAGGAACGTGCGCCGTAGATGGTGCGCGAGTACACGTCACAACCCTGAAGGTCGTAGCCGAACCACGCGTCGGAGCTGGGTGGTTGTCGCGCGAGCTCCAGTTGGCAGAACGCCGGGTCGGCGGATGTGAAGAGCTGTGGCACCAGTGCCATCAGGACGACGAGGACGATCAGGCCCGCAGAGATCCAGAACAGCGGCCTGCTCCGCATGATGCGCCAGGCGTCGCTCCAGAGTGATGAGCCCGCGTCCGCCGGATCATCGACGGCGGCGTTGACACCCTCAACGTTCTTCTCTTCCGGAGTGTTTGCGTGGGTATCAGTCATGGGTGATCCTCGGGTCCAGGACGCCGTAGAGCAAGTCCACGAGCAGGTTCACGATCAGGTACACCAGCACCAGCACGAGCACGGCTCCCACCACGGAAACACCGTCGCGCTGATTGATGGAGCGCCAGATGAAGAAGCCGACGCCGTTGATGTTGAAGATGCGCTCGGTGATGATGGCGCCGCCCATCAGCGATCCGACGCTGGCCCCGATGTAGGTGACCACCGGGATCAACGAGTTGCGCAGTGCATGCACACCCACGGCGCGGCTCTGGGACATGCCCTTGGATTTCGCGGTACGCAGGTAGTCGGAACGCAGGTTCTCCACCAAATTGGTGCGCGTCAGGCGCGCCACGTAGGCCACCGACAGCGCACCCAGCACGAAGCCCGGCATGAGGAGCTGGTACCACGTGCCCTGCGTTGCGGTGACAGGGAAAATCTCGAGCTGGAGGCCGAACACCCACTGGGCGCCCGCACCGAGCACGAAGACGGGAACGGAGATGACCAGCAGCGTGCTGACGGTCACGAGGTTGTCGATGAACTTGCCCTTGCGAATGCCAGCGAGAACGCCGGCGGAGATACCGACGATGATGACCACCAGGATGGCGATGAGGGTGAGCTTCAAGGTCGTGGGGTAGCGCAGCAGCAATTCGTCGACCACACGGTTGCCGTAGAAGTTGGTGCCCAAGTCTCCCTGGAGCAGTTTCCCCAGGTACAGGAAGTAGCGCACCAGCAGTGGCTCATCCAAGTTGTACTCGGCACGGAAAGCGGCGATGTACGCCGGCGAACACGGGCGCTCCCCGCACCGGCCGTCCGTGGGGTCGCCCGGAAGGACGAACACCATCGTGAAGATGAGGAACGAGGTGCCCAGGAGCACCGGGATCATCTGCAACAGCCGCCTGATTATGTACTTGCCCAACGCAATTCACCTGTCTCTGCTGGCCCGGCAAGGCGGTCCGCCGGAAAACCGACGGACCGCCTCAGAAGGTGTCAACCAATCGTCGAAGGATCACTCAACGGTGATCGAGCTGAGATCCCACTGGCTGAAGGGATTCATTCTCACATTGTCGACCCGGTTGGAGTACCCGTACTGCGTCTCCTGGTACCACAGCGGCATGGTCGGGAAGTCCTCCGCCAACTGAGCTTCAGCCTCCTGGTACTTCTCATTCGCGAGTTCAGGCGTGGTCGCGGCGTCACCTTCGGCAAGCAGGGTCATGAACTCCTCGCTGGCGTAATCGGTGTCGTTCGACGATGCACCTGTGGCGTAGATGGGCGTCAGGAAGTTCTCGATGGAGGGGTAGTCCATCTGCCAGCCGCCGCGGAAGGCGCCTTCCAGCTCACGCGACTGGACTTGGGTGCGCAGCGTGGAGAAGTCCGGAGTGGCGTTGACCTGGCAGTCCATGTCCAGATTGTTCCTCAGCTGGTTGCAGAACGCGTCCGCCCACAGCTGGTGACCACCGTCGGCGTTGATGGAGAGCTGGAAAATGCCCTCGTAGCCACCTGCCTCGTCATACAACCTCTGGGCTTCTTCAGGATTGAATTCGCAGGCCTCGCCGCAGACATTCTCCTGGTATCCGTCGACAACTGGTGAGACCCATCCGGTGGCCGGCACACGCGCATTGTTGAAGATCTGTTCGGTGATCAGTTCCTTGTCAACAGCCATGGAGATGGCTTTGCGCATGTTCACATCTTCCAGTTGCGGATCCACGCTGGAGAACGACAGCACCTGGATGATGCCGGTTTCAGCCGTACCATTGCGGCCCTCCAACGCGTTCTGCCACGCGTCGCCGACGAGCTGGTCGGGGGGAATCAGATCCGTCAGGTCCAGGTTGTTGGCCACAACGTCGTTGTAGGCCGCATTCGGGTCGTTGTAGATGCGGAATGTGACCCTGTCCACGTTGGGTACGTTCTCGCCGGAGTAGTCCTCAAACCTCTCGAGCACCATCTCTGTGGCGGTGTTCGCCACTACCTGGAAGGGACCCGCACCGATCGGCGACTCGCTGAAGGCGTCCTTGTCCTCAGCTTCGAGGAACGCATCGGGCTGAGGCACGAAGGTGGAGTACCCCAAGCGCACGGGAAGGTTTGAGATCGGCTCTGCGGTCCGGATGGTGAACGTGTAGTCGTCAACGACTTCCAGTCCACTCATTTCTTGGGCAGCCGGCTCGGTGGCGCAATCATCGTCGGCACACTGCAGGTCCGCGTAGCCCTCAATGGGCTCAAAGAAGTAGGCACCATTTTGTCCATTGGGGCCGTAGGCGGCCCAGTTCCAGGCGTCCACGAAGTTCCGGGCGAGGACTTCTGTTCCATCCTGGAACATGTACCCCTCTTGCAGGTTGACGGTGAAGGTCTGGTTGTCATCGGTCTCGATGGACTCGGCGATGTCCATCAGCGGCTCGGCCGTTTCGACGTCGTAGCGGATGAGCTTGGCGGTGAAGGCGTCGATCACGTTGCCGCCACACACCTCCGTGGTGGCGGAGCCGATGAGCGGGTTCTGGGGCGTACAACCACGGACGCTGATCTCGCCACCGGACGCCGTGGTGGCGTCTCCGGTCGCATCAGGGTCCGGGGTGTCAGCGGGATCGCTGTCGCCACCGCAGGCGGTAACAGCCAGCACTGCGGCACCGGCTGCAAGTGCCAGGAATCTGTGTGGGGCTCGCATGAGTCTCCTACTTACGTGTTGAGGCCGCGCGGGGCGCGGCTCTGTGGATTAGGTCGTTTATACCCCCGATGAGTCCCCGATGCCACATCATCGCTTCGTGTTTACCAACTCGTTACACCTCACTGCTCACGAAGAGAAGCTCTCATGGCCGACGCGTGAGGGGTCCATCCTTCCCTCACTCATCCTTTCAATCGGGCCGCGCACGAGGTCAATTGCTCAGACTGCGACAAGCCGCGAGGAGCGCGTGCCATACTGACGTTGTGGTCGCCCAGCATGTCCGGGCCCCACACTTGTTAGACCAGTCGGACTTGAGCGCGAGGAGGCGGTCATGCGACGGATGTGGGCCGTGGCTACGCTGTTGCTCGCTTCGGCGATGACGGTGGCCAGTTGTGCACCGGCTCCTGAGCGCCCTCCTTGGTACAACGAGGAAGACGCCATCGAGAGCCCGGTGAAGGCGTGCCTCGTCTCCGATCAGGCGGGGTTCTCTGACAAGTCGTTCAATCAGTCGGCCAAGGAAGGTCTCGACAGGGCTGTCGCCGAGCTGAACGTGCGCTCCGCAACCACGGAGTCATCGGGCCCGGGCGATTTTAAGCAGAACATCGACAACCTAATTGCCCAAAACTGCACCATTATCTTCGGCGTTGCCTTCACACTCAATGACGCAATTCGTCGGGCAGCAGAGGCCAATCCGGACATCAATTTCGTGCTCATCGACTCTCGTATCACCGCTGGGGATCCTCCCGAGGAAGTCGACCTGCCCAATGCCAAGGCGCTGGTGTTCAATACCGCCGAGGCTTCGCTCCTCGCTGGCTACCTGGCCGCCGGAATGTCTGAGACCGGTGTGGTGGGAACGTGGGGCGGAATGCAGATTCCACCGGTGGCATTGTTCATGGACGGATTCGCCGAAGGGGTAATGCGCTACAACGCCCAGAATGACGCCTCGGTTCGACTCATCGGCTGGAACAAGGACACCCAATCAGGGTCGTTTGCCGGGGGCTTCCAGGATCAGGCACGCGGCAATCAACTGACTCAGGGCATGATCTCGCAGGACGCGGACATCATCATGCCGGTGGGGGGCAACGCCGGCAACGGGGCGCTCGCCGCAGCCCGCGCCCGCCCCGGGACAGCCATCGTGTGGGTGGACTTCGACGGCTACGAGACCACCGAGTTCGGCGACCTGATCCTCACCTCTGTCGTCAAACTCGTCGGTCAAGCCGTCTATGACACGGTCGAAAGCGAGCTCGATGGCTCATTCACGTCTGAGGCATACATCGGCAACCTCGAGAACGGCAGCGTTGGGTTGGCGCCCTTCCATGAATTCGATGACGAAGTGCCCGACGAATTGCGGCAGGAACTGGACGAACTCAGGGCTGACGTCATCGACGGCACTGTCACCATCGAGACGGTGAACCAGCCATGACGACATCTCGAGATGAGGTCCCCGTGCTATGAAATTAGAGTTGCGTGGCATCACGAAACGGTTTGGCCCACTGACCGCGAACGACAGCATTGATCTGACCGTTGAGCCGGGACAGATCCACGCACTCCTCGGTGAGAACGGCGCCGGAAAATCCACCCTGATGAACGTGCTGTACGGGCTCTACGAGCCCGACGAGGGCGAAATCTTGATTGACGGCGAGCCGGTGAAACTGAACGGCCCAGGCGACGCCGTCGCGGCCGGAATCGGCATGGTGCACCAGCACTTCATGCTCGTCCCCGTGTTCACGGTGGCCGAGTCCATGGTGCTCGGATACGAGCCCACATCCCGCTTCGGGCTGATCAATCAAGATGTCGCCGCGTCACGGGTCCGAGAACTGTCCGACCGGTTCAGCTTCGACATCGATCCCGACGCCCTGATCCAGGATCTCGACGTGGGTGCCCAACAACGGGTTGAGATCATCAAGGCCCTCTCCCGGGAGGCCAAGGTCTTGATCCTCGATGAACCGACGGCGGTTCTCACACCGCAGGAGACGGACGAGCTGTTGAACATCATGCGGCAGCTGAAGGAGTCCGGTACGTCCATCGTCTTCATCACCCATAAACTCGGCGAAGTTCAAGCCATCGCCGATGAGATCACAGTGATTCGGCGTGGCAAGGTGGTGGGGCAGGCATCTCCCACCTCGACAAGGGCGGAGCTGGCCTCGCTCATGGTGGGGCGCGCCGTCGAACTCGGTGTTGAGAAGGAACCGGCCGCGGAGAGCAAGCCGGGGTTGGAGATCAGTGGCCTCACCATTCTGGACCCGGACGGCCGGGCCGTTGTCAACAACATCGATCTGTATGTGGACCGTGGTCAGATCCTGGCAATTGGTGGGGTGCAGGGTAACGGACAGACCGAGTTGGCTGAAGCCATTCTGGGCACGCGGACACCAGCCGCTGGCACGATGACACTTGACGGCGAGAACTTGTTGGATCAAACAGTCAAGCAGCGTCTACACTCTGGGCTCGGCTTCGTTCCGGAGGACCGGCAGACCGACGGCATGATTGGCAGCTTCACGATTGCCGACAACATGGTGCTTGACCTCTACGACGTGGAGCCCTACGCCAAGGGGCCGTCGCTTCGCCCGAACGTGATCCTTGAAAATGCGGCCGAGTTGCGCGACGAATTCGACGTGCGCGTCACCACGGTCAAGGATCCGATCTCAACCCTGTCGGGAGGCAACGCACAAAAGGCCATCCTGGCCCGAGCCATGAACCGCGACCTGAGGCTGTTGGTGGTCTCCCAACCCACCCGCGGCGTCGATGTCGGGTCTGTCGAGTTCATCTACAAACGAATGGTCGCAGAACGGGACAAGGGGATCCCGATCATCGTGATCTCCAGCGAACTCGACGAGGTGGAGGCGTTGGCCGACCAGATCGCCATCATGTATCGCGGCGGCATCGTCGGTGTGGTCCCGCAGGGCACGCCCCGCGACGAACTGGGCCTGATGATGGCGGGAGTCTCCCGGGATGACGCCACAGGAGACACGCATGAGTGACACGACAGCCACCGGGCACACCCGCCAGGACCCGCCTCGAGGTGGCACCGTACTGCGCGACATCATGGCCTCCTCCGGCATGCTCATCGCCTTGGCCGTCCTACTCGCCTTGATCATCGGGGCCCTACTGGTCACACTGTTCGACCCCGTCTTTCGCTACACCATGACGTATTTCTTCTCGCGACCGAGCGACGCGTTCACCGCCGCTGGAATGGCTGCCAGCGGCTACTTCACGTCGCTGTTCCGTGGCGCGATCTTCGACTACGACGCGGCGACATTCGCGCGAGCCATGCGGCCTCTGACCGAAACGCTGACCAACGCCATCCCGCTGATCATCGCTGGGCTGGCTGTCGGTCTTGGATTCCGGGGCGGTCTGTTCAACATCGGCGCCCAGGGGCAGTTCATCGTCGGTGCAATCGCGGCGGGATGGGTCGGCTTCGCGGTGCCACTGCCACCTGGCCTCCACCTGATCGCAGCCATCGTCGCCGCCATCGCTGCCGGCGCCATCTGGGGTGGAATCGTCGGTGTGCTGAAGGCCAAGGTGAACGCTAACGAGGTCATCGTGACGATCATGCTCAACTCGATCGCCCTGTATCTTCTACTGTTTCTGTTGAAGACCCCAGCGTTCATCGGTGACGGTTTTGCCGGTAAATCCCTCGACGTCACCCCGGGCGCCGCGCTGCCACCCATGATCAGCCCCATCTATCGGCTGCACTGGGGTTTCGTGATAGCGATTCTGGCCACGATTGCGGTCTGGTGGGTACTGGAGCGCTCGACGTTCGGCTTCGAACTCAAGGCCGTCGGAGCCAACCCCGCCGCGGCCAATGCCTCTGGCATGTCCGTGCCGAGCGTCATTGTCATCACCATGCTGATTTCGGGTGGCTTGGCAGGCTTGGCCGCAACAGGCCCCACCCTCGGCAGCGAGCAGTTCTTGACTTCGGGCATTGCGGCCAACTATGGCTTCGACGCCATTACCGTCGCGCTGCTCGGCCGCTCGCGACCGCTCGGAACGTTTTTTGCAGGTCTGTTGTTCGGCGCCCTCAACGCGGGCGGCTCACTCATGCAGGCCGCCTCGGCCATCCCCATTGACATCGTGCAAGTCGCACAGGCGGTCATCGTCCTCCTGATCGCCGCACCGCCGCTGGTGCGCGCGATCTTCCGGTTGCCCAATCCGATCGACAAACGTGTGCTGGACCGACCGGTCGCCGTGTCCCCCGCCGCGGAAGGTGCGCAGTCATGACCGTCCAGACCCCCGCTTCTGACGCGGTCAGCGAGACCGATGTCGCGGCACCAATCTCCTGGAAATGGCCAATCGTTGCGGCATTGATGTCGATTGCCACGCTGCTGCTGGCCATCGGCTCGGCGGGCGATGCCACCTACTCGATGCAGGGCGCAACGAGCTGGTTCACCATTCCCGACGTGACGGTGCCTGCGGGGATCACCAACGCTGTGCTGACGGTGATTGCGTTTGCAGCCACCGGTTACGCAGTCCTCCAGAGACTGCGGAAACAGAAGGTCTCCACGTGGCCGGTAGTCGTCGCTGGTCTGGCCTTGGTCTTCGTATTTCTGAGCTGGGCTGTCGCCGGAAGCGAAGCCGCCTCGATTCCCGTCATGCGTCTGCTCACCGGCGCCCTCGCCTTCGCAGTCCCTCTTGCGTTCGGCGCCTTGTCCGCCGTCGTGTGTGAGCGATCCGGCGTGATCAACATCGCCATCGAGGGGCAGATGATCGCCGGGGCGTTCGCGGCGGTGATCGCTGCCTCGGCCGTCGGTAGCGCTTGGCTTGGACTGCTGACAGCGCCCCTGGCGGGCGTCGGCGTCGCCGCCCTGCTGGGGCTGTTTGCCATCAAGTACCGGGTGGACAACATCATCGTGGGTGTCGTACTCAACATGTTGGCGATTGGCCTGACGTCGTTCCTGTTCTCCGTGCTCTTCTCGGGCTCCGGGGCAAGCCTCAACCAACCCCTCTCGTTGCCGACGCTGCGCATCCCGTTGCTCGCGGGGATTCCGGTGATCGGACCGGTCATGTTCGATCAGTCGATCCTGGTCTACCTCGTCTATGTGCTGATCGTGGTGCTTCACGTCCAGCTCTTCAGGTCGCGGTGGGGGCTGCACACGCGATCGGTTGGCGAGCATCCCAAAGCCGCCGACACCGTCGGCATCAAGGTCAACGCCTTACGGTGGCGCAACGTGCTGCTCGGTGGCGCAATGGCGGGGATGGGGGGTGCCATGTTCACCATCGGTATGGGGCTGGCGTTCAGCAAGAACATGGTTGCTGGAAACGGCTACATCGCACTCGCAGCAATGATCCTTGGCGGGTGGCGTCCATTCGGCGCCGCAGCCGCTGCCCTGTTGTTCGGCTTCGCCACCAACCTGGGTTTCATCATCCAAACCGTCGATGCTCCGATCCCCACCGAAGTGGTCCTGATGATCCCCTACATTGTCACAATTCTGGCAGTGGGCGGATTCGTCAAGTCCGTGGTGGCACCAGCTGGCATCGGCAAACCCTATCCGTGACGAGTCACGCCCTCGAAAGGAGCCAGTTATGGCTACACCGCACATCAATGCAGAGTCCGGAGATTTCGCTCCCGCAGTGATCTTTCCGGGCGATCCTAAGCGTGCCCGGCGGATCGCGGAGATACTTATGGGTGACGCAAGGCAGGTCACCGACGTCCGCGGCATCGAGGGCTTCACAGGCACCGTCGACGGTCATCCGCTCTCTGTCATGGCCTCCGGGATGGGAATGCCATCGGCCGTGATTTACGCCACCGAATTGTTCCAGGTCTACGACGTGCAGCGCATCATCCGTGTGGGCACTGCCGGCGCAATCCCGGAACACGTGCAGGTGGGTGACGTGATCGTCGCCGTCGGAGCACACACCCAGTCCAACATGAACGAGTTGCGGCTGCCCGGTCTCCACTTCTCGGCGGTAGCCAGCCACCACCTTGCCGCTGCCGCAGTCAGCGCCGCAGCCGATCTGGACGCCACCGTGCACGCCGGCACCATCGTGTGCCAGGACCACTTCTACCTCGCTGGTCCCCCCGGTCAGCTGGAGCAACTCGCCCGATACAACGTGCTGGGGGTGGACATGGAGTCAGCCGGCATCTATGGCGCAGCCGCTGAGTTCGGCCGCGAAGCACTCACGGTGCTCACGGTCACCGATCACCTGCTCGACCACAGCCGCAACATGAACGTCGAAGATCGCGAAACCCGGTTCCAGGACTCCCTCAAGCTGGCAGTAGCGGCCGCATTGTCGTGACAGGGATCGTCACACAGCGACCCGTACGGGGAGTGTTTTCGGCTTGAAACTCGGGCGTGTGGCCTCGTAGTCCGCGATGTCATCGGCGTGCAGGAGCGTGGAGGAGATGTCGTCGAGCCCCTGCAGGAGCCGCCCACGGGTGTGATCGTCGATCATGAACGGGTACACCGCATCCCCCACCGCGATGGTGCGGTCCTTCAGATTCACCGTGAGCTGCTCCTCGGGACGGTTCTCGACGGCATCCCAGAGCTGTTCCACGACGTCCTCGTCCACAACGGCCACCAGCAGTCCCGCTTTGCCGGCATTGGAGCGGAAAATGTCACCGAATCGCGAGCCGATGACCACCCTGAATCCATAGTTCTGCAGCGCCCACACAGCGTGCTCACGCGAGGATCCCGTCCCGAAGTCGGGGCCGGGGATCAGGATGCTGCCGTGTTTCCACGGCTCACGGTTCAGGACGAAGTCCGGATCCTTGCGCCAGGCGGAGAACAGCCCGTCCTCAAAACCGGTTCGAGTGATGCGCTTGAGGTAGACGGCAGGGATGATCTGATCGGTGTCCACGTTGGAACGCCGCAGCGGTACGCCGATGCCGGTGTGTGTGATGAAGGGTTCCATGGATCAGGCTCCGATCAGGTCGGCTGGTGTGCTCAGGTGGCCGGTGATGGCGGTGGCTGCCGCGACGGCGGGCGAGACGAGGTGGGTGAGACCGCCCTTGCCCTGTCGGCCCTCGAAGTTGCGGTTGGAAGTGGAGGCTGCGCGTTCCCCCGGAGCCAGCTGGTCCGGGTTCATTCCGAGGCACATGGAACAGCCGGCTGCCCGCCACTCGGCACCGGCATCGAGAAACACTTTGTCCAAGCCTTCTGTCTCCGCCTGCAGCCGTACCCGTGCGGAGCCGGGAACCACGAGCATCCGCAGCGAGTCGGCGATGCGCCTGCCCCTGATGACAGAGGCCGCCAACCGCAGATCCTCGATGCGGCCGTTTGTGCAGGAACCCAGAAATACGGTGTCGACGGTGATGTCGCGCATTCGCATGCCCGGAGTCAGTTGCATGTACTCCAGAGATCGGGCGGCGGTGGAACGCTCGACGTCGGAGCTGAAGTCCTCAGGTGCCGGTACCGTCCCTCCCAGCGGGACACCCTGGGCGGGGTTGGTGCCCCACGTCACGAAGGGCGTCATTGTGGTGGCATCGAGGTCAACCTCCACGTCGAAGTGCGCGTCGTCATCGCTGCGCAGGGTGCTCCAGTACTCGACGGCAGCGTCCCACTCCTCGCCCTGCGGCGCATGGGGACGTCCGCGGAGATACTCGAAGGTCTTCTCGTCCGGGGCCATCATGCCCGCCTTGGCGCCCCACTCGATGGACATGTTGCAGATGGTCATCCGCCCCTCCATGGAGAGGGACTCGATGGTGGATCCGCGGTACTCGACGATGTATCCCTGGCCGCCACCGGTGCCCACCTTTGCGATCAGCGTCAGCACCAGATCCTTGGCGCTGACTCCTTCGGGCAGCTCACCGTCGACATTGACTGCCATCATCTTCGGCTTGTGCTGTGGCAGCGTCTGCGTCGCGAGCACGTGCTCGACTTCGCTGGTTCCAATCCCGAATGCGATGGCGCCGAACGCGCCGTGCGTAGCGGTGTGGGAGTCACCGCAGACAATCGTCATGCCCGGCTGCGTGACGCCCAACTGGGGCCCGATGATGTGGACAATCCCTTGGTCGAGGTCCCCCAAGGAATGGATACGGATGCCAAAATCCTCCGCATTCCTGCGGAGTGTATCCACCTGGATGCGCGACACCGGATCCGCAATGGGCCGATTGATATTCAGGGTCGGGGTGTTGTGGTCCTCTGTCGCCAGCGTCAGGTCCGGCCGACGCACCGAGCGCCCGTTCATCCGTAGGCCTTCGAACGCCTGCGGGCTTGTGACCTCGTGCACCAGATGCAGATCGATGTAGAGCAGGTCCGGTTCCTCTGCGGCTGAACGCACGACGTGTGCATCCCACACCTTCTCCGCCAGGGTCTTGCCCATGTGTCCTCACTCCTCCATAGCGCGAATCTGAACGCTATCCCCGAGCAAGTCATCTGACCATTGCGCGTCCAGCATTCGAGATGATAATCTCGCAATATGGACGAAACCAGTGGCGTCGGAGTGCTCGACAAAGCAGCTGCCGTGTTGTCAGCCCTCGAACAGCACCCCTTGACCTTGGCGGGGCTCGTCACGGCGACGGGACTCGCGCGCCCCACCGCTCACCGCCTGGCGGTGGCGCTGGAGCATCACCGCTTCGTGGGAAGGGATCTGCAGGGGCGCTTCGTGCTCGGTCCTCGACTCCTGGAACTCGCCGACTCTGCGAGCGAAGATCCCTTGATTGCGACGGCTGCCCCCATCCTCACGCGCCTGCGCGACATCACGGGTGAGTCCGCTCAGCTGTTCCGCCGCCAAGGAGACATCCGCGTCTGTTCAGCGGCCGTTGAGAGGCCGTCGGGTCTGCGCGACACTGTGCCCGTGGGTGCTCAGCTACCCATGACGGCCGGCTCGGCGGCCCAGGTTCTGATGGCGTGGGAGGAGCCGGACAGACTTCCCAAGCTGCTCGAAACCGCCGCCTTCACAGCCACTGGGTTGCAGACCGTCCGTCGTCGTGGCTGGGCACAGTCCGTGGGTGAGCGTGAACCGGGAGTGGCATCGGTCTCGGCTCCGGTGCTGGCGCCGACGGGTCGCATCCTGGCCGCTGTCTCCGTTTCCGGCCCCATCGAGCGACTGACCCGCCAGCCCGGTCGACTTCACGCTCCAGCCGTCATGGCTGCTGCAGAGCGGCTCAGCGACGTGCTCCGTCGCTCCGACGGAGCCGCCTGACTGCTGCCCGCGGCGCTGGCCAGTTGCGAGTCCAGACGGGGTTGAAGATGCCTGACTGCTGTGTCCTTCTCGCTGCGAAACCCATCGAAGCCCGGGTGGCGACCTTCGACGATCGCCTGTGCAGGGCAGCAATCCGGCACAACCTTGAATGTGTGAGTGTGTGAGTGCGGCGAACGTCGCAGCGTCCACGGCGCCGGGCGGCGGGTTATCCGCACCTCGACCCAGGACCTCACTGGTGGGAACCGAAACCAAGTCCCCTCATTGCCGCATTGATTTCCTCAGCCGTGGGTGACGTGGCCGGCCCGTGGCGGGTGACGGCGATCGCGGCCGCGTGGGTGGCGCGCTTCGCCGCGTCGATCAGCGGCGCTCCCGAGGCCAGTTGCGAGCACAGCACACCGCAGTGCGCGTCACCGGCGCCGTTCGTGTCGACGGCGTCCACGGCTGGTGCCCTGATGGCTACAGTGTGACTGCCGTCGGCCACGACCGCACCGTCGGCGCCACAGCGCAGGACGACCGCGCCGCCTGTCCACGCGGCGAGATCGCGCACGATCTGCTCTCTGGTTGGGGCCGTCTCGAGATTGCTGACGTCGAAGTCGAAACGCTTTGCCAGAATCTGGGCCTCACGCTCGTTCAGACTCCACACATCGATCCGGGCGCTCACCGCATCGAGCGCCTCCTCCTCGAGCTCAGCCAAGAGCGGACCGGGGTCGAAGACCACCACGCACTCGGCGGGGATGCGTGGCAACCATGCGAGCAGCACGTCGCGGTGTTCGCTGGGTAGGAGCGAGTATCCGGAGACGTAGATGACGTCGCCCTCCTGTGGATCTGCCGCGGCGAAGACTTCGAGGCTCGATGTGAACTCCGCACCTTTCGTGGAGACGAAGGTGCGCTCGGCGTCATCGTCGATGAGCGCGACGCAGAAACCGGTGTCCTGACGTGCGTCAACCGGGGCCAACGCGTCGATGGCCTCCCGTCGCAGGGCGTCTCGTGCGATGTCGCCGAATGGACCGGCACCGTGACCGCCCAGGTACAGGACCTCGGCCCCGTCGCGGGCGGCTGCGGCCATCACGTTGAACCCACCACCGGCAACGAGTTCGAACGAGCGGGCGTACATGTCACCGCCCACTTCCGGGACTGCCGGTACATCCAGCACCATGTCCAGGATGATCTGTCCCGCGTGCAGGACCCTCCCATGCGTCATGTCGGATCCTTTGAACGCCGTCGCAGCTTGAGCAGCGCTTCGACTCGCGTATCCAGGTGGAGGTCATTGACATGCCCGACGTGTTCTCGGACCGATGCGGGGAACGCATCCCCGCCGAGGGTGGCGCCCAAGATAGCTCCCGCGATCGCACCAATGGTGTCGGTGTCCCCACCGAGGGTGGCGGCCACACAGAGCCCCTCGAACGGCCGCTCGCGGTACCGGTCGGCGATGAGCAGTGCGCTGACGACCGATTCCTGGGACTGCACGGATGTGCCGACAACCTCGTCGAGGTAGGTGGTGAACTCTTCATCCGTTCGCTCCCCCGCCTGCTCTCTCAGCGCCATGAACCGCTGAGCGATCGAGGCACCCGCCTCCCAGTGACCGCGGGACGCTCCACGTGCTGCAGCTTCCACGCCAGCCGCCAGCGCCGTGGACATGTCTGCGCCATCAACGCCGGCACTGACGGCGGCCGCGACCGCTGCAGCCGACGACAGCCCCAGATTGGTGTTGTGGGTGACCCGGCTGGTCATGACCACCGCATCGAGCAGTGCCGGACCGTTGGGGAAGGCGATACCAACAGGGGCGATACGCATGGCTGCCCCGTTCGTCGTCCCCGCCCGGCCTGCCTCCTCCGCGCTCACGCCGGAATCCAAGGCGGCCAGGGCAGCCCGGGTGGAGGGTCCCAACAGATCCAGCGATCCCTTGGCGATCATTGACGCTTCCCATGCGCGCAGGGCGGCGGCGAACTCGGCAGCGTCGATGGTCCCGGAGCCTGCAATGAGCAGGTCCGCCACCATCAGGGCCTGTTCGGTGTCATCGGTGATCGACCCCGCAGCCATTCCCGGGGCGACCGGCTGATCTGCGGGCGCGTCCCGTAACCCTTCGAGGCGGCCGAACCGTCGTGCGATCTCTCCACGGGAGAAAGACTGCGTCGGCATGCCGAGGGCATCACCGATCGCGAGGCCGAGCAGGGCCCCGACTCCCCGTTGGTGGGGGCTGGCGGAAGCCCTGATCGTGGTTCCCGAGTGGTTCATCACGAGCTGAGGCGCGCCAGGCCTTCCTCCTGCCGATGGATGCGGGCGCGGCGTACGACGAAGGTGATGATGAAGGAGAAGAAGAGGGAGACGAGCACTCCAACGTTCGCGGCGGCCCAGGCGCTGTCCCGGCCACCGACGAGGCCCAGCAGGTAGCCCTGCCAGTTGTTCCACTGCGCCTCCTGGACGAACTGGTTGGCCACCAGACCCCACCCGAGTATGGAGGCGACGATCATCGTGATGATCGAGACCCAGTCGAAGCGGCCGTACCGGCCCGCGGAGTCGAACAGGGCCGCCTCGTCGTAGACGCTGCGTCGGGTGATGATGTCGGCAATCAGGATCCCGGCCCAGGACGCCATGGGTACGCCGAGCGTGAGCAGGAAGCTCTGGAACGGACCGATGAAGCTGGTGGCGAAGAACACCACCCAGATCGTGCCAGCGGTGAGGATGAGCCCGTCCACGGCGGCCGCGGCAGGACGCGGGATGCGGACACCCAGGCTCAGCAACGTCAATCCGGAGGAGTAGATGCCAAGTATTGCCCCAGACACTTGCGTGAGCACCGCAACGATCCACACGGGGATCAGCGCCCACAGAGGCAGGATGGTGATCAGGGCACCGATGGGGTCATTGCCGATGGCATCGGCGAGCGCCGGGTCCGATTCAGCCAGGAGCAGTCCGAACACGACGAGGACGACGGGGGCCACGGAGGCGCCAAAAGTGTTCCACAGCACGATCGTGCCATCAGGTGTGGAACGTTTCTGATAGCGCGACCAGTCGGCGGCAATGTTGATCCAGCCGAGTCCGAAACCAGTGAGCACTAGAACGAGCGCGCCGAGCATTTGTTGCGCTGAACCAGCGGGCGTTGACCCGATCTGGTCCCACTGAATCCGCGGGACGGTGAGCACCATGAAGCCAATGGTCATGATCCCCGTCGCCCATGTGAGCACTGATTGCAGCTTGATGATGGTGTGATAGCCGAGCACCGAGGCAATCACGATGAGGGCTGAGATGAACAGTGTCGCAAGCAGGGTGACGGTTGTCCCCGTACCCCAGCCGAGCGCACGAAACACCGTCGAGGTGGCAAGCACTGCCGTGATCGCCAGAACTGTCTCCCAACCAATGGAGGTGAGCCAAGAGATGACGCCGGGGAGCTTCTGCCCCTGCACGCCGAACGCTGCCCGGGAAAGGATCATCGTGGGGGTACTACCACGCTTGCCTGCAATTGCGATGAGTCCGCACAGTGCAAAGCTGATGACGATGCCGATGACACCGACGATGGTCGCCTGCCACAGCGAGATACCGAAGCCCAACAGGTAGCTGCCATAGCTCATTCCGAAGACGGAGACGTTGGCTGCGAACCAGGGCCAGAACAGGTCGCTCGGTTTCGCGGTGCGTTCTGACTCACTGATGATCTCGATTCCCGCGGTCTCAACGAGAGATCGTGCAACGGTTGCCTGTTCGGCTGTGGGGGGAGAATCAGCCGCCGATGTGGCGTCAGTGGCTGGGTGGGACGGCCTCGTGGGTCCGGTGGGAGTGGACGGCATTGCGGCTTCCTACAGCGTCGGTGAGGATCGGATGGAATGACTCAGACATCTCCAGAGTGGCCCGAACCGCCTTTCCCGATCAGTTCAGTTCGAAACCATGACGCAGAGTACGTCGTTACGGCCGTCACCGGGAGCGGCACGCGGAAGGCATAGTGGACGGATTGTGTTGCTCAGCCGTCGACGGGCCACGTCGGCTGGCAACTGAGGCTCGTCGTCTGACCCACACACTAACGTCGGCGAGTATGGATATACGCACCACAACCACGACATTGCTGGCCCGGCACGGACGCACGTACGCCGAAGAAGCCGGGATCACGCTGCGTGACAAGCCGTCGCCGCTGTTCCAGCTGCTTGTGCTCACGTTGCTGCTTTCAGCCCGAATCTCCGCGGAAATTGCAACCGCGGCCGCGAAGGAGCTGTGGGACGCCGGCTACCGCACTCCGCAGAAGATGCGAGATGCCTCCTGGCAGGACCGTGTCGACGCAATGGGCCGCGGACACTATCGCCGCTATGACGAGTCGACGGCAACCATGCTCGGCGAACTGGCCGAGGCGGTGCTTGACGAGTATGGCGGCGACCTGCGCCGGATGCGGGAGCAGTGCGACGATGTTGCCGCACTGGAAAAGACGCTGCAACGCTTCAAAGGCATCGGCCCCACTGGCGCAGCGATCTTCTGCCGCGAGGTCCAGGGCATCTGGACGAACGTTGCTCCCTACGTCGACGACCGGGCCGCTGAGGGCGCGGAACAGCTCGGCCTACCTCGAGATGCGCAGAAGCTTGCGGCGCTGGTCGAGGAAGCGGACCTGCCCAAGCTGGTTGCCGGCTGCGTACGAGCAGCCCAGAACTCCGACGTCGTTGACGACGTGCGCGGCAAGCGCTGAACGCAGGGCTGTCTGTCAGCGTTAACCGTTCAGTAAACATCGGTCTGGGGGCCACAACCGAACGGTTAAGGCGAACAGTTTTCCACGGCGACCTCACTGCAGCAGGCCGGAACACAACACAACACCCCACGACCGTGACGGTCGCGGGGTGTTCATTCCTGGTAGCCCCGACGGGATTCGAACCCGCGCTACCGCCTTGAGAGGGCGGCGTGCTAGGCCGCTACACAACGGGGCCAGGCAGTGGTGAAACGGTCGCGCACCGCGAATATCACGAACGGTGCTGTCGCATTTCGCAGGGGTACTAGGACTCGAACCTAGACTAACTGAACCAGAATCAGTCGGGCTGCCAATTACCCTATACCCCTCAGCGTCCGACGCGTCGGACACGAGATGGAACTCTACAGGACGCGCCAGACCCCGCACAAATTGGAATGGCGGCTGATTCAACCCCGTCGCTGGTCATCTCATGACCGTCGCAGGCGTTGTCGTTGCGACGTTGAACCGGCCTGCCAGCCACACCGCCACGAGCGCGAACACAGCGAAACCCGCGACGTCGAACCCCGCCTTGGCCCAAGTGATCTCCGAGATCGCCTTGGTGGCCGCCACGCCGCCTGTGAACAGCGCATATCCGAAGGCGAACACGTTGTTCACGACGTGCGCCGCAATCCCAGCCTCCAGTCCTCCCGTCCGGAGCACCAACCAGCCGGCCAGCAGCCCGAAGGCAAACCGGTGCACGAAGAGCGCGGGATTCTGGGTGCCATGGAACAGGGCGAACACCAGTGCGGTGGCCACAATCCCAACCCAAGCCTTCCCCGTCGCAGAGCCGATGGCCTGCAGCAGATAGCCGCGGAAGAACACCTCCTCGGCGACGGCCTGCAACGGCGAGGTAACAAGAAGGACGACGAGGAAAGCCGGCCAGCCAGGCTGGGCCGGACCGAAGTCCGGCATCCCGAGCACGAAGGAGGCCCACAGCGCCGCGTTCAACACCACGACGGCGACGCCGAGGCACACCACCAGGTAGCGTCCCCGCAACCCCGGTTGCACCGACACCAGCCACCGGATCTCGCGTCCATGCAGGAAACGAAAGACCAACCAGGCCACCAGCAGCAGACTGGCCAGGGCCAGATGCGTCGCGGCCAACCCCTCCGGCAGTTCATAGGCGCTGGCGGCGCTCGAATACTCCTCGAAAGACAGGCCGTCCCCCAACAACGCCCACCCCAGGGCCATGAACGCCTGGGCGAGCAGTGGCACCACCAGCACGAAGGCTGACACGGCGATGGCGGCGCCGAACAGGAGACGGAACGGTTCCTGACCCGCTCCGCGCAGTGACGTCGGGTAGGTCAGCCCCGCAGGGGGCTCGGACCGGTGATGGTCCGGGAATCTCACGCGGAGGCAACCGGGTTGCTGAGGGTCCCCAATCCGTCGATGTCGATCTCGACGACGTCGCCGGCACCCATGTCGCCGACGCCCTTCGGCGTACCGGTCAGGATGAGGTCACCCGGCAGCAGGGTGGTGAAGGAGGAGATGAAGCTCACCAGCTCCGAGATGCCACGCACCATCTCGGATGTGTTGCCGTCCTGGCGCGTGTCCCCATTGAGGCGGGTCTGGATGCCCAGCTTCGATGCCTCCTCGATGGAGAAGTGAGTGTTGATCCACGGACCGAGAGGGCAGAAGGTGTCGGAGCCCTTGGCGCGCGTCCACTGCTCGTCGCCCGCTTGCCAGTCGCGCTGCGTGACGTCGTTGGCGATGGTGTAGCCGAAGATCACTTCGGGCACGCGCTCTGCCGGCACCTCCTTGCAGATCCGGCCGATGACGATCGCCAGTTCACCCTCAAAGCTCACAGTGTCGCACCCGGCCGGGACGACGATGGGATCGTTCGGCCCCACAATGCTGGTGTTGGGTTTGAGGAACAGCAGCGGCGCCCCAGCGGGGACCTCGTTTCCCATCTCGGCGGCGTGGTCCGCAAAGTTGCGCCCCACCCCGACGACCTTGCTGCGGGAGATCACGGGCGCGAGAAGTCGGACTTCCTCCAGGTGGTGGCGTTCGCCGGTGTAGTTGACGGCCGTCCCGGCGAGCGGATCGTTGTTCAGGACGGCAATCGTGTCAGGGTTCTCTCCCCCGTCGACGGCCAGTTCAATGATGCCGTAGGCCGGGTCCTTGCCGGCGGCGGCGAAACGAGCAATGCGCATGTGCAGCAGCCTACCGGCGACCGCTTACCGGGTCAGTCGGAGGGGACGTGGGTGAAGATGCCGTAGACGATGGCATCCAGCAGCGCCTCCCAGGACGCCTCGATGACGTCCGTGCCCACTCCCACCGTGGTCCACGTCTCCCCGCGCCAGGACGTGTCGATCAGCGTGCGGACGGTGGCGTCCGTGCCGTGGCCCTCATCCAGGATGCGGACCCGGTAGTCGGTGAGTTCGAATTCGCTGACCTCCGGGTAGGCGGAGGCCACCGCCTTGCGGAGCGCCATGTCGAGGGCGTTGACGGGACCGTTGCCCTCCCCCACCACCATCTGCTTCTCGCCCTTGGCGGTGAGCTTCACCGTCGCTTCGCTGATCGAACTGTGATCATTCTCCTCGGACAGAACCCTCCAGGAATGCACCTCAATGGGCCTCTCGAGGATCCCCATCTCGTCGCGCAGGAGCATCTCGAAGCTGGCGTCGCTGGACTCGTAGCTGTAGCCCTCAGCCTCCTTCGCCTTCACCCGGGCCGTGATGCGGGCAGCGAGTTCACGGTCGCTGAGGTCGACGCCGATCTGTTCACCTTTGATCTGGATGTTGGCCCGGCCCGCCATGTCCGAGATCAGCATGCGCATGTCGTTGCCGACGAGCGCGGGGTCGATGTGCTGGTACAGGTTTGGGTCCACCTTGATGGCGCTCGCGTGCAGGCCCGCCTTGTGGGCGAAACTCGACTGCCCCACGTAGGGCTGTCGGCCGAGCAGTGGCTGGTGCGCCACCAGGGCGATCGCGTGGGCCACGCGCGTGATCTCGGAGAGACGCTCGGGCGGCAACAGGTCCCAGCCGTACTTCAACTGCAGGTTGGGAATCAGCGCGGACAGGTCGGCATTGCCCGTGCGCTCGCCGTAGCCGTTGAAGGTGCCCTGGACATGCATGACGCCGGCCTCCACCGCTGAGAGCGTGTTGGCGACGGCGCAGGCCGTGTCGTTGTGGCAGTGCACGCCGAGGTTGGCGCCGGTCTGGGCCGCAGCGCTCACCACATCGCCCATCCAGCTCGGCAGCATGCCGCCGTTGGTGTCGCACAGGACCACCACCTCGGCCCCGGCCTGGGCTGCGGTACGGACCACGGACAGCGCATACTCCGGGTTGGCGCGGTAGCCGTCGAAGAAGTGCTCGCAATCGACGAAGACTTTCTTGCCCTGCGAGATGAGGTGCTCGACGGTGTCGCGGACCATCTCGAGGTTCTCCTCGAGCGTGGTGCGCAGTGCACGGGTGACGTGCTCGTCGTGACTCTTCGCGACGATGCACACGTAGTCCGTCCCGGCATCCACCAGCGCCTGCGTCAGCGTGTCCGTGGCAGCCGATCCACCCGGCTTACGGGTGGCCCCGAAGGCGACCAGCTTCGACGTCGTGAGGTTGAGCTCCGTGGCGGCCTCGGCGAAGAACTGCGTATCGCCCGGGCTGGCGCCCGGCCAGCCGCCCTCGATGAAGGTGACGCCCAGCTCGTCGAGATAGGCAGCGATCTTCAGCTTGTCGGCCACACTGAGCCTCAGTCCCTCCTGCTGCGCCCCGTCGCGCAGGCTCGTGTCGAAGATGTGGAACTCTTCGGGACATGTGGGTGTCGTCGTCATGGCTACCCTCCAGCTGCTCTCGTTCGGGGCCGAGGCTACCCCCGTCGTCTCGCTTCGTGGGACACGATGACCCACATGGTGAGACGGCCATCACGCGTGGCCTAGGGTTTCCAACCATGACAACACCATCCGGCAGGACCTTGGCAGTGATCGGCGGCGACGGTATCGGTCCCGAGGTGACGGCCGAAGCGCTCAAGGTGCTGGCGGCAGCCGCTGGCGAGGAAACCTTCACCTTCAGCCCCTACGATCTGGGCGCCCAGCGCTGGCAGCGCACCGGCGAAGTGCTCCCGGACACCGTCATGGAAGAACTGAAAGGCGTCGACGCCATCGTGCTGGGCGCCGTCGGGGCCGCACCCGGCTCGACGACCATTCCCAGTGGCCTCCTCGAGCGCGGGCTCCTCCTGAAGCTGCGCTTCGCATTCGACCACGCCATCAACCTGCGTCCGTCCCGGCTGTATCCGGGCGTCTCCACCCCTCTCTCGGACGCGGTCACAGCACAGGGAGACATCGACTTCGTCGTTGTTCGGGAGGGCACCGAGGGCCTGTACTGCGGCAATGGCGGCGCCGTCCGCACCGGGACGCCTCATGAGCTGGCCACAGAGGTCTCAGTGAACACTGCCCATGGTGTGGAGCGTGTCGTCCGTGATGCCTTCGAGCGGGCGCGAGCCCGGCGCGGCAAGCTCACCTTGCTGCACAAGCACAACGTACTCGTGAACGCTGGCACGCTGTGGAACCGGATCTTCAACGAGGTGGGCACAGAGTACGCGGACGTCGATCGCGACTACCTGCACATCGACGCGGCGATGATCGCCATGGTGGTGAATCCGGCCCAGTTCGACGTGATCGTGACCGACAACCTGTTCGGCGACATCGTCACCGACCTCGCAGCGGCAGTCACCGGGGGCATCGGCCTCGCGGCCAGCGCCAACATCAACCCCAGTGGCGAGTTCCCGTCGATGTTCGAACCGGTTCACGGTTCCGCCCCCGACATCGCCGGCCAGGGCATCGCCGATCCAACGGCGGCCATCTCGTCGATGGCTCTGCTGCTGGAGCATCTGGGCATGCGGGAGGAGGCCCGTCGTATCGACGAGGCAGTCGCCGCTGACATCACAGAGAGAACCGCTGGGGGCGTCCGCACCAGCGAGGTGGGCGACCGCATCGCAGGGCGACTGACCTGAGATTGATCATCTCGCTGGCCGCCGCAAGATCCGAACAGCAACAACACCCCCATCCGCGTCCTGAGTAGCCGCCATGCACGAGCAGCGGCATATCGAAGGACATCGACCGCCGCACGCCCTTCGATACTCGGCAGGCTCGTTCCTCGCCGGCCGAACTCAGGGTACGGGCTTCAGGACAGCTCGGTTCTCACTGGCGCAGCGCTCCCAGGGTCGCACTGCACGCTACGGCGGTTCACTTCAGTAGTGCACCGTCGACAGGGCGCCGACGTGTTCGAACCCCAGATGCTCATACGAGCGGATGGCGGGGGTGTTGAAGTCGTTGACGTACAGGGAGACGACGTCGTGGGTGCGGACCACGTCCTTGAGCATTCCGGCCAGCGCCGGTACTGACATTCCCGTGCCGCGGAGCTCCGGGTCCACCCACACACCCTGCAACTGGGCCTGGTCGCGGAACTTGGGCCCGAGATCCGCCTTGAAGATCACCTTGGAGTTCTCGACGATGCCCCACGCATCCCGGTTCTTGATGCGCTCCGCGACGAACGACTCATAGCCGGGACCGTACTTGTAGGGCGAGGAGCCGATTTCCTCGGTGTACATGTGCACCGACGCCTCGAGATAGGAGTCGAAATCCTTCATGGTCAACAACCGCACGCGGGGATCCGCTTCAGAATCCGGCGCTCCGCGTCTCACCATCAGCGGTTGCTTGCGCCGCACATTGACATACGATCCCCAGGACGCGGGCCACCGCTCCGCGAGCCCCACGAACAGGCCCAGGGCCGTCATGCTGTTGCCGAGAATCGACGAGGCACGCCGGGTGCCCCCGATGGCTCCGACGAATTCGGGAATCGCGTCGGGGTCCACTCCCGCCGGGAACACCGTTCCCGCGTTCAGGCACACGGCCGTCAGCTTGCCGTCACGTTCGAAGCCGTGCAGCTTGCCCAGCCGTCGTCGGTCCACCCCGAACAACCCCACCTTCGCGGCGAGGAAGAGGTTCTCGACGGGGCGCTGCGCCAGGAGTGACTCCACCTCGGCACGATCCGGGGGGCCGAGCAGCCGGAGCCTGGTGGCCATGTCAGGACACCGCAACCTCGGGCGAACCCAACTCACCCATCTCGTCCGCGATGCGGCGAGCCTCTTGCAACAGCGTCTCCACGATCTCCGCCTCCGGCACGGTCTTGATGACCTCGCCCTTCACGAAAATCTGGCCCTTGCCATTGCCGGAAGCGACACCTAAATCGGCTTCGCGAGCCTCGCCGGGGCCATTGACGACGCATCCCATGACCGCCACGCGCAACGGTGCCTCCAGGCCCTGAAGCCCTTCGGTCACCTGTTCGGCCAGCGTGTAGACGTCCACCTGGGCGCGGCCGCAGGACGGGCAGGAGACGATGTCCAGCTTCCGGGGACGCAGGTTGAGCGACTCCAGAATCTTCAGCCCCACCTTGATCTCCTCCACTGGAGGGGCCGACAGAGAAACGCGGATGGTGTCGCCGATGCCCTGGCTCAGCAGCGCGCCGAAGGCCACGGATGACTTGATGGTGCCCTGGAACGCGGGCCCTGCCTCGGTGACGCCGAGGTGCAGCGGGTAGTCGCACTTCTCACTGAGCAGTTCATAGGCGCGCACCATGACGACGGGATCGTTGTGTTTCACGGAGATCTTGAAGTCGTGGAAGCCCACGTCCTCGAACAGAGAGGCCTCCCACAGAGCTGATTCCACGAGGGCCTCGGGTGTGGGGGCGCCGTATTTGGCGAGCAGTCGCTTGTCGAGCGAGCCGGCATTGACACCGATTCGCAGCGAGATGCCCGCGGACTCGGCGGCCTTGGCGATCTCGGCAACCTTGTTGTCGAACTGGATGATGTTGCCCGGGTTCACGCGCACGGCCGCGCAGCCTGCGTCGATGGCCGCGAAGACGTAGCGCGGTTGGAAATGGATGTCGGCGATCACCGGGATCTGGGACTTCTGGGCGATGATGTGCAACACATCGGCATCGTCCTGGCTGGGGACGGCGACGCGCACGATGTCGCATCCCGTGGCCGTCAGCTCTGCAATCTGCTGCAGCGTTCCGTTGATGTCGGTGGTTTTTGTGGTGGTCATCGACTGCACGCTGATGGGCGCGTCGCCACCAACGTGGGTTGTTCCCACCTTGATCTTTCGCGTCTTCCGCCGGGGCGCGAGGGTGGGGGCGGGTGGTGCGGGCATTCCGAGACTCACGGTCATGTATTGATCCTAGAACAGAGAAATGGGTGTGATGACGTCTGCGATGATGAGGATGGCCCCTCCGAGGAGCAGGAAGGCGCCCACGAGGTAGACGACGGGGAACATTCTTGCTGTGTCGACGGCACCGGGATCGGGCCGTCCGCGGAGCTTGTTGAAGCCACGGCGGAGCCATTCGTAGATGGCCCCGGCGACGTGTCCGCCGTCGAGCGGGACGAGTGGGACCACGTTCAGCAACCCGACGAACAGATTGACGCTCCCCAGCAACGCCATCCAGTTTGCCACGCGATCACCGAGCGAGAACTGGTCAGCGACGCTGAACTCGCCAGCAATCCGGCTGGCACCGACGATGGACAGCGGACTGTTGATGTCCCTGGGCTGACCGGTCACCAGATCGGCGGCGACATTGTAAATCCTGACGGGAAACTCCGCAATGGCAATGAGGGACATCCGCGTCATCTCCCACATCTGGCTGAGCGTGTCCCCCACTCCCCCACGTGTCAGCTCCTCGGTGGGACCCACCCCGAAGAACCCGGCTTCCACCGTCCTCGTCGGATCCAGGCGGTCCGGCAACTCGGTGATGACCGTATTCGTGGGAGCGAGTTCGACTTCCTGTCCCTCCCTCTCCACGACGACTCGGGCCTCACCGGCACCATTGTCGCGAATCAGGTCCCCCATCTGTTCCCACGATGTCAGTGTGACGCCATTGAACGACAGCAGCAGGTCCCCCTCCTGCACACCCGCTTCCGCGGCGGGCGTGGGGGGGTCCGTCGGCAGACATTCGCGCACCTCACGCTCGGCAGGAATGACGCAGTCGCTCACCCGGTCCACCTCCAGAGTGAGCTGATAAGTGCCGTGGAAAACGTTGATCCCAAGGAAGATCAGGAAGGCCAGAAAAATGTTCATGGAGATTCCGCCCAGCATCACGATGATGCGCTGCCACACGGGTTTCTGGTGGAACAGTCTGCCGTCGTCCTCGCGTGTGATCTGGTCGTACTCACCGCGACGGGCGTCGTCGGCAACCCGGCCGATCCAGCTCTTGGTTCCGGGACGGGCGGGCGGGTACATGCCGAGCAGCTGAACGAATCCTCCCAAGGGGATGGCTTTCACGCCGTACTCGGTCTCTCCGAACCTGCGGGACCACAGGGTTTTACCGAATCCGACGAAGTACTTCGGCACCCGCACCCCGAAGATCTTGGCGGGAATGAGGTGGCCCACCTCGTGGAGGGCGATCGAGGCCATGATGAGGGCGAAGAAGAGGATCGCGAAGAACACTCCGACCACCACGGTCATGCGCGCGCCTCCACAAGTTCGGCCGCACGCTGACGGCCCCACGCGTCGGCGGCGAGCACGGCGTCGACATCCATGTCGCGATCACTCACGTGACCATCCACCAGGTGCTCGTCGAGACACGCCTCGATGGTGGCGACGATGTCGATGAAGGACAGCTTGCCCTCGCTGAAGGCGTCGACGCAGGTCTCGTTGGCGGCGTTGAACACGGCTGGGGCGGTGCCCGCGGCTTTGCCGGCGCGACGAGCGAGGCTGACGGCCGGGAAGGTACGGTCGTCCAGCGGTTCGAATGTCCAGGTGGCTGCCTGACTCCAGTCGCAGGGCGCAGCGGCGGCTGGCAGCCGCTCCGGCCAGGTCAGTGCGAGCGCAATGGGCAGCCGCATGTCAGGCGGCGAGACCTGGGCGAGCGTGGAGCCATCCACGAACTCGACCATCGAATGGACCACCGACTGGGGGTGCACCACGACGGTGATGTCGTCCAGCGCCACATCGTAGAGAAGTCCCGCCTCCAGGAGTTCCAAACCTTTGTTCACGAGCGTCGCAGAGTTGATGGTGATGACGCGGCCCATGTCCCACGTCGGGTGCGCCATTGCCTGTTGAGGGGTCACGCTCGCGAGCTCCTCAGCAGTCCGCCCACGGAATGGGCCGCCCGAGGCCGTCAGGATCAGACGCGAAACCTCGTCTGCCCTGCCACCCCGCAGAGCCTGAGCGAATGCGGAGTGCTCAGAATCGACGGCGACGAGCTGCCCCTCGGCGGCGGCGCTCGTCACGAGGCGCCCACCGATGACCAGCGACTCCTTGTTCGCCAGCGCCAGGGTGGTCCCAGCCTCAAGGCAGGCCAGGGTCGGGCGGAGCCCGGCAGCGCCCGTCACGGCATTGACCACGACGTCGGCATCCATCGCGGCAAGTTCAGTGGCAGCATCCGGCCCGAGGAGCAGTTTCGGCAGCTCCGTCTCCCCCAGGCTCCAACCCCTCCGGTCAGCCTCGGCATACAGCTCTTGCATGAGGTCGCGGGCTGCGGAGGCTTTCGCCAGCGCGACCACCCTCGGACGGAACTCGGCGATCTGTTGCGCCAGGAGCCGGGTCTGCGAGCCGGACGCCGCGAGGCCGACGACGTGGAAACAATCCCGGCGACTGCCGATGACATCGAGGGTCTGGGTACCAATGGAGCCGGTACTGCCCAACAAAATCACTCTGCGCACGGGGCAAGTCTTTCACGCCACACAACTGCGGCCAGCCCCGGCAGTGAGGCCAGTCAGACGAGACCGAATGCCGTCATCGCGTTGGCCACCTTTATGAAGCCGTGAATGTTGGCACCGGTGACGTAGTCGCCCGGCGCCCCATACTCCTCGGCCGTTGCGGCGCACATGTCGTGGATGTTGACCATGATCTCGGTGAGGCGGTTCTCCGTGTGCTCGAAGCTCCAGGAATCGCGCATGGCGTTCTGCTGCATCTCGAGCCCGGAGGTTGCCACGCCACCGGCGTTGGCCGCCTTGCCCGGACCGAACAACACGCCCGCCTGCTGGAAGATCGCCGTGCCCTCCGGCGTCGTCGGCATGTTGGCGCCCTCGGCGACCACCTTGACGCCGTTCTTGACAAGGGTCGTGGCCTGACCCTCGTCGAGTTCGTTCTGCGTCGCACATGGCAGCGCCACATCGACGGGGACATCCCAGATGGAGCCATCGTGCGAGACGTGAGCCTTGTCCCGACGGGCGGCATAGTCCGCGACGCGACCCCTTTCCACTTCCTTGATCTGCTTCAGCAGTGCCAGATCCACTCCGTCCTCATCGACGACGTAGCCGCTCGAATCGGAGAATCCGATGACCTTGCCGCCGAGCTGATGCACCTTGGCGATGGCGTAGATGGCCACATTGCCCGAGCCGGAAACCGTGACCACTTTGCCATCGAAGCTCTCGCCCTTGGTTTTCAGCATCTCGTTCGCAAAGACCACAGTGCCGTACCCGGTGGCCTCCGGACGCACGAGCGAGCCGCCCCAGTCCAGACCCTTTCCGGTCAGGACACCGGACTCGTACTGGTTGGTGATTCGCTTGTACTGGCCGAACATGTAGCCAATCTCGCGTCCGCCGACGCCGATGTCGCCTGCCGGGACGTCTTTGTACTCGCCGATGTGACGGTACAGCTCCGTCATGAACGACTGGCAGAAGCGCATGACCTCATCGTTGGACTTGCCGTGGGGATCGAAATCGGATCCGCCCTTGCCGCCGCCGATGGGGAGCCCCGTCAGGGAGTTCTTGAAGATTTGCTCGAACCCGAGGAACTTGACGATGCCCAGGTAGACGCTGGGGTGGAAGCGCAGACCACCCTTGTACGGGCCGAGCGCGGAGTTGAATTCGACGCGGAAGCCGCGGTTGACCTGGACACATCCGGCATCATCCATCCACGGCACACGGAAGATGATCTGGCGCTCAGGCTCGCAGATGCGCTCAAGCATTTTGGATTCAAGGTACTCGGGGTGCTTCTTGATGACGGGACCGAGACTTTCGAACACTTCACGGACGGCCTGGTGAAATTCGGCTTCTCCAGGGTTGCGTGCGACGACGGTTCCGTACACGCTTTCCAATGCTTGTTCCATGGTGCTCCTCCAGTTGGTGCGGCAAACAAGCTGATAGTAGCGATGCTCGTGCTTTTTCGAAGCATCACGGTGACATGTGGACAGGTGGAATCCGCGCGGGCGTCACGACGAAGAAGCGATGGACAGCACCCGGCCCGGAAGCCCGGGGACCGTCGCGCGAACGGATGTGCTGCCAATAGTCAACACGAACAGCGTTGTCACGGCGTGTTGGCGGCGGCCAACTGGCCGCACGCCCCGTCGATCTCGCTGCCACGGGTGTCCCGCAGCGTCACGGGAACTCCCCGTCGTTCCAGTGTGGTGACGAAGGCCCGCTCATCCTCCCTGCGCGATGCGGTCCATTTCGATCCGGGAGTGGGGTTCAGTGGGATGAGGTTGACGTGCACCCACCCCCAGTCGCCGCGGCGCTTCAGGACGTCACACAGCAGTTCGGCCCGGGCCACCGAGTCGTTGATATCGCGCATCAGGGCGTACTCGATGGAGACGCGACGCTTCGTGCGTCGCGCATACTCCCACGCGGCGTCCACCACCTCGTCGACCTTCCAGCGATTGTTGATGGGGACGATCTCATCGCGCAGTTCATCGTCGGGGGCATGGAGCGACACGGCCAGCGTGAGCGGTAGACCCTCCTCCGTCATCGCGTGAATCCTGTTCACGAGTCCGACGGTGGAGACGGTGATGCCCCGGGCGCTCATCCCGAACCCGTTGGGGGACGGCTCGATCAGCGTCCGGATCGAGCCCATGACCGCGTTGTAGTTCGCCAGCGGCTCGCCCATCCCCATGAACACGATGTTGTTCAGGCGCCCAGTGGTACCCGGTACCTCACCTGCGGCCAGCATCTGGTTGGCGGCCAGCGCCTGTATCGTGATCTCTGCCTGACTCAGGTTCCGCTGCAATCCACCCTGACCGGTGGCGCAGAAGGGGCAGGCCATGCCGCAGCCCGCCTGCGACGAGATGCACAGCGTGGAGCGGTTGGGGTAGCGCATCAGCACCGATTCCAACAGCGTGCCGTCGTGGAGCTTCCACAGAGTCTTGATGGTGGCACCCTGATCGGCCGTCCGCCTCGTGGAGTGCTGCAGGAGGTTGGGGAACAGCTGTTCGTTCAGATCGTCACGGATGGCCGCAGGAATGTCGGACCAGCTCGTGGCATCGTCGGAGAGGTTGTCGAAGACGTGACGGGAAATCTGGTCAGCCCGGAAGGCAGGCAGACCGAGGGCCTTGGCAGCGTCGCGTCGTTCGTCCGGATCCAGGTCCAGCCAGTGGCGCGGTGGTTTGCCGCGGCGAGGCGCCTCGAAGATCAGCGGCAGAAGTGTCTTTTCCATGTCAGGCTCCCAAGCTCAGTTGCAGGACGAGCCAGCCGAGCGGGACGGCGACCAGCATCGAGTCGAGCCGGTCCATCACTCCTCCGTGGCCGGGCAGGAAATTGGACATGTCCTTGATGCCTGCATCTCGTTTGATCAGCGACTCGGCGAGGTCGCCCAATGTGCCAGCCAGAGACAGCGCAAAACCCAGGATCACACCGACCCACCACGGAGCCCCCAGCAGGAACACGACGAAGAGCGCGCCCGCGAGACCGGTGAACGCCATGGCTCCCAGGAGCCCCTCCCAGGTCTTGCTGGGACTGATGAGGGGCGCCATTTTGTGGCGGCCGAGTTGTGATCCGACGGCGTAGGCCGCGATGTCGGAGACCACCACACAGGAGATGAGAATGACCAGCCTCATCGCGCCGTCGTCAGCGGCAAACACCAGGGGAACGAAGACGCCGAGCAGCGGAATGTAGGCAATGAGGAACCCGCTGGCCGCGGCGTCGCGCATGAACCCTTCCGGTCCTTTGCGCAGACGCACCAGCAGGGATACCAGCATGGTTCCCGCGACGCACACCATGACGAATTCGACCGGTGTCAGCGGGAACGTGACAAGCGACACCGCGTAGCCACCGACGAAGCTGATGCCCGTGCCCACAACGATCACCCCGGCGCTCGCATGCATGCCCTTGCGCTGCAGTGCCCGGTCAAGCTCGACGACCGCGAGGCAGAGTGCAAGTCCGATCACCGCGATGAAGAGCCACGGAAGGAACAGCAACCCGCCGGCCACCGTCACAAAAGCGACGATGCCGACGCCGAGCGCCACCGGAAGGTTTCGCCCGGCGGGGGGCTTGGGCGGGAGGGCGCTGTCGGCTGTCGTCATCAGACTTCGCTGAGCTCCGTTTCCTTGTTCTTCAACAGCTCGTCGATGCTGTCCACAAACTTCTTGGTGGAGCCGTCAATCGCCTTCTCCGCCCGGGTCAGGTCGTCCTCGCTGATCTCGCCATCCTTCTGGAGCTTCTTCAGCTGATCCATTGCCTGGCGGCGTGCGTTGCGGACAACGACGCGGGCATCCTCGGCCTTGGACTTGGCTAGCTTGACGTACTCCTTGCGGCGATCCTCAGTCAGCTGGGGCATGACGATGCGGATGGAGTTCCCGTCGTTGCTGGGGTTCACCCCGAGATCAGCGTCCCGGATGGCCTTCTCGATGGCGCCCATGGCGCTCCGGTCGAAGGGAGTGATCAGCAGCGAGCGCGGATCGGTTGAGGTGAACGTGGCGAGCTGTTGCAGGGGTGTCGGGGCCCCGTAGTACTCCGCCTGAATGCGGTTGAACATGGCGGGGTGTGCGCGACCGGTGCGAATGGTTGCCAGGTCCTCCCGTGCAAATTCCACCGCCTGCTGCATCCTGGTCTGGGCGTCCTTCTGTACTTCGGCAATCATGATGGTTTCGCGTGTTCCTTCCGCTTGGGTGACTGACTGGAGCTATCAGCGGGACAGCCTGGTGCCGATGTGATCGCGGTTGACCACCCGGGCGATGTTGCCCCTGACTGAGAGGTTGAAGAAGACGATGGACAGATCATTGTCTCGTGCGAGGGCGATGGCCGTGGCATCGGCGACCTTCAGATCCTCGCTGAGGAACTGGTCGTAGGTCAGTGACTCATACATGACGGCATCGGGATTGGTGGCGGGATCAGCGTTGAACACGCCGTCGACACCCTGTTTACCCATGAGCAGCACCTCAGCGCTGATCTCCAGCGCACGCTGGGCTGCGACGGTGTCGGTGGAGAAGTACGGCATTCCGGAGCCCGCCCCGAAAATCACGAGCCGCCCCTTTTCAAGGTGTCTCTCGGCGCGCCGGGGAATGTAGTCCTCAGCCACCTGTCCCATGGTGATGGCGGACTGCACGCGGGTTTCGATCCCGGCCTTCTCGCAGAAGTCCTGCAGGGCGAGGCAGTTCATGACCGTTCCGAGCATGCCCATGTAGTCGGCGCGGTCCCTGGCCATGCCACTACGGCTCAGCTCGGCGCCACGGAAGTAATTGCCACCCCCGACGACGACTGCCACCTCCGTCCCTGCGCGTACGACGTCGGCGATTTCGGATGCCATGCCCTCGACGATTGCCGGATCGACGCCCAGCTTGCCACCGCCGAAGACTTCACCGGAGAGCTTCAGCAGGACGCGTTTGTATGGCTTGCTCATGAGCGCCTTTCGATCGGATGGCTGTCAGCCTATCGCCTGCCAGGAGGGTGGGCACATGCGAGGACGGCGTACCGCCTGCGACGTGGTCGCGGGCGGTACGCCGTCAACATGATCGGTGCGGAGGTCAGGCTCCGACGGCGAACCTCACGAAACGCTTCACCTCGGTGCCCTGTGCCTTGAGGATGTCGCCCACGGACTTCTTGTCCTCCCACACGGCTGGCTGATCCAGCAGGGCGACGTCCTTGAAGAAGCCACCCAGGCGCCCCTCGACGATCCGTGAGATGGCGCCCTCGGGCTTGCCCTCCTCGCGCGCGGTGGCCTCGGCGATGCGTCGTTCATTCTCCACCGTCTCCGACGGAACCTCGTCGCGCGAAACGAACGACGGACGCATGGCCGCGATCTGCATGCTCACCTGGTGCGCCAGGGTGGCATCCCCGTCGTATTCGACGAGTACGCCCACCTGGGGTGGCAGATCGGCAGCACGACGGTGCAGGTAGAGGTGCGTGGTGCCGTCGAAGTTGGCGACGGCGGCGAGGGAGAGATTCTCCCCCAGCTTGGCCCCGAGTTCCATGACGGCGTTCTCGACGGTGCCGCCGTCCAGGGCGGCGGCGTTGGCCGATGCCACGTCGGAGGCACCGCTGGCGGCGACGGCTTCAACGACCTTATCGGCCAGTGTCACGAACTCAGCGTTCTTCGCCACGAAGTCGGTTTCCGCGGCGAGCTGGATGAGGATGCCGTCGCGACCGGCCACGATGCCATTGGTGGCTTCCCGGTCCGCACGCTTGGCCTGCTTGGCGAGGCCGGAGATGCGCAATCCCTCACTCGCCTTGGCGAAGTCGCCATCAGCCTCTGTCAACGCCCTCTTGGCGTCCATCATGCCCGCGCCGGTGGCGTCGCGGAGCTTCTTCACGTCTGCGGCAGTAATTGCCATGGGTTGTCCCATCCCCTCTTCTCAGTTGGATTCGGTGGTCTCGGCTGCCGTTGCCTCGTCGGGCTTGGCTGCGGGGACCGTCTCGTCTGTATCGGCGGTCTCGACGGCCGGGACCGTCTCGATGGCCTCTTCGGCTGCCGCGACATCCGCATCGGCTGCGGCCTCGCCAGTCACAGCTTCCGCGACGGGCTGCTCTTCGGAGGCGGGGGCGGCCTCGGCTGACGGGGCTTCCTGGGCTGGCTTGGCGTCGGCCTGGGCGGGCTTGGACTCGTCGCCCTTGGCCAGCAGTTCGCGTTCCCAGTCGGGCATGGGCTCTTCGGCGGCCTGGTCGTCGTCGGAGCGTCCACTGGAGCGCTCCATGAGACCGGCAGCCACGGCGTCGGCAATCACGCGCGTCAGGAGCGCGACGGAACGGATGGCGTCGTCGTTGCCGGGGACTGCGTAGTCAACCTCATCTGGATCACAGTTGGTGTCCAGGATGCCCACGATGGGGATGTGCAGCTTGCGGGCTTCGTCGACGGCGAGGTGTTCCTTCTTGGTGTCGACGATCCAGACGGCCTGCGGCGTGCGACCCATGTCGCGGATACCGCCGAGGGTCTTGTCGAGCTTCATCTTCTCGCGCTCAAGCTGCAGCAGTTCCTTCTTGGTCAGGCCGCTGCCGGGCACGTCCTCGAGGTCCATGCCCTCAAGTTCCTTGAGGCGCTGGATGCGCTTGGAGATGGTCTGGAAGTTGGTGAGCATGCCGCCGAGCCAACGCTGGTTGACATACGGCATGCCGACGCGGGTCGCCTGCTCGGAGATCGCTTCCTGGGCCTGCTTCTTGGTGCCCACGAACAGCACCTGCCCGCCGCGAGCGACGGTGGACTTCACAAAGGCGTATGCCTTGTCGATGTAACTCAGTGAGAGCTGGAGATCGATGATGTAGATGCCATTGCGCTCGGTGAAGATGAAGCGCTTCATCTTGGGATTCCAGCGGCGGGTCTGGTGCCCGAAGTGGACTCCGGACTCCAACAGTTGGCGTGCGGTGACGACGGCCATGGCCGTTTCCTTTCGCGGACGCTTGATTCTGCGCCCAGATGTCATGCGGGGCTGCGTGCCCCGCGAGGTGGTTGTTCAGGACCCGGACGGGCCCTCCTGATGCGCCCGGCAGCGGCACCCCTTCCCTGAAGGAGGATGGGACCACGCGGCCACCGGCGGTTGCCCGCACAGCGCATGCGATGTCAACCGATAATCACATATCGGCTGCACCCGCGATCCTAGACGTTGCACCCCTCATCAACCAACTCATGACTGGATGTTCGTGATCGGCCGACTTGTCCCCAGGCGGCACGCACGAATGGTGTGTGCTGGTCCCACACGACCATAGAAGTAGGCATGCGACTCCTGTGCCTCGTTCTCACGCTCCTGCTGCTGCAGCTGGGGATGTCACCGGCTCATGCCGACCCCCTGACATTGCAGCAACCTGTGCCTGGCCGTGCGCTGACACTGTTCGACAGCTCGGCAACGCGCTACTCGGCGGGACACCGCGGGGTGGACCTTGCCGCCTCTTCCGGTGATGCAGTGCACGCCGCCGCGGACGGGACAGTGTTCTTCGCAGGGATGGTGGCCGGCCGGCCCACCATTTCCGTGGACCATGGTGGCTCCGTCCGCACCACCTACACCCCTGCCGTGGCACAGGTCTCCAAGGGGCAGCGGGTGGTGGCGGGGCAGGTGATTGGTGTCGTCGGCGTGGATGATCATTGCCGATCCGCTTGCCTGCACTGGGGACTGACGGACGGCTCTGACTACTTCGATCCACTGGCCCAACTGGTGACGCCAGGGATCCGGCTCCTCCCCCATGGAAGCGCTCCGGTGCCGCGGACCGACCTTGTCTCCGTCCTGCCGAGCGGAGGGATGCCGGTGGCGGGCCGAACCAGTTCGCGGTTCGGCATGCGGACCCATCCGATCACAGGTGTTCGCAAGTTGCATGACGGCACCGACATCGCCGCTCCCTGTGGCACACCGGTGGTGACCCCATGGTCCGGTCGCGTGGTCAGCGCCTCGTTCCATTCCGCATACGGGTACCGCGTCATCATTGAGCATGACGGTCTTCGCACCGCATATGCGCACCTGCAGGGCCTCGGAGTGAGCACGGGCGCAATGTTGTCAGCAGGCAGCACGCTGGGGTTTGTCGGCTCCACGGGATTGTCGACCGGCTGCCACCTCCACTGGATGGCCTGGAAGGGCGGCGCACTGATCGATCCGCTCAGTCCCGTCGGCTGAGGAGCCGTGTTTCAGCGCCTGTCGCTACCCGTCTCTCTTCCAACAACTCGTCCACAAGTGAGCGTCTGGTTGGCACGTGACGAGTGAGCTCTCGCAACTCAGAGACGGCGTCTGCTTTTCGTTCCAGGAAAAGTCGAGCGCCATGGGTGGAAAGATGCAGGTGATCCCCGGGCTACAGGCGCAACGCGGCTTGGACCTCAGCCAGAATCACCACTCGACCCTCCTGTCCCAGAATCACAGTGGCTTGCATGCGCCAGTCGTGCCACCAAGCGTCCCACCGTTCTTCACGCTGCATCCGTTTCACAGCCACACGGGATCATCCATGAGATAGCCGCTGACCCGCGCTGGCCACTGGAGTCGCCGACCACCGATGGCGCCAGGTGGGGCAACTGCCGCAACCTCCCGATCGTTGCTCTCCAGCAGGCTCAGCAACGGTTCACGCCCAGACGACGCATTTTCTGCTACGGCCCCTGACCGGGAATCAACCAACAGCTTGGCCGTTCGTGCGAGCGACAGCGTACGGATCTGGGTGCCACCTGCGCTCTCCCGGTGGTGCAGCCCGTTGAGAGCGGCCGCAGCTGCAAGGTAGCCAGTGGCATGATCGAGAAGCTGGCATGGCAGGACGCCGGGCTTCCCGTCGAGGGCTTCAGCGTCGGCGATCCCGGTTGCCGCCTGAACGATGCTGTCAAACCCCCGCCGCATCGCCCACGGACCGGTGTGACCCCACGCTGCGAGGCGCACCACCACGAGGCCCGGATGACGCTCCGACAGTTCTTGGTCACTCAGTCCAAATCTGTCGAGAGATCCGGGTCGGTAACCACAGATGAGCACGTCAGCGGCATCCAGGAGACAGTGAAGCGTGTCGTATCCGCTTGGCATCGCGAAGTCCACCTCCGCGGAGCGCTTTCCAAGTAGTGTGTCGGCAGGTTGACCGGGCACCATGTCCGGATGCGTCGCACTGTCCAGACGCAGGACATCAGCGCCCAACGACCCCAGGTATCGAGTACACACCGGCCCTGCGATGACGCGAGTTAGGTCAAGGACGCGCGCACCTCCGGCCGGAGACTGACCCGTCAGTGTGCTGCGAGCCGTGGTTCCTGATAGAACTCGACGCCCGACGAGGTCCTCCTGCCCCAGCACCCGTCCCTGCTCACTGGTGGCCCACTCATCGACTGTGCGCACCCGCACGGCAATGCCTCCCTGATCAAACACGCGATTCTCCACCGCATCAGCGGGCAATTCCGACATCGCTGCCGAGACTCTGCCACGGGTCACCTCAGAATCTGCGCTCTCTTCGACACCGAGGGCCCGCAGAAGCGCGCCCCGATGCCATGGATAGTTGGCGTGCGTTCTGACCCATCCATCAGCGGCTCGCCAGAACGTGGACAGGGAGGCGAAACCCATGCCTGCTGGTTCACCGGCGAGGCGGAAGCGCCTCTCGCTCAGCATTGCCTCCGCGACGTGGGCTCGATCAACAGCACAGTTGACAGGTCGGCTGCTGCACCGCGACATCGCCGCCGAAGCGGCCATCAGGGCCACCGACACGCTTGCGAGCGCCACATCCTTCACTGCCAACGAGCAAGACAGCAGGTCTGACTGACCCGTGACATGCAGCTGTGGGGTTGATTCGGGTTCACCCGTCACTGATGCCCAGATCTGCATGGTCAGGTCATCAATGGGGTACATCGACCCAATCAACCACAGATTCCGCTCCCGCGAAGCTATCGCGCGAAGAAGCACCCTCACGGCCCACGTCATCCGTATCAGCCGCGGGTCCCATTGGATGGTTTCAGGCTCAGGCTCGGGGATGAGCTTGCCGGAAAGCTGCTCGGAGCCGCTCGGCGGAGACATGCGTGTAAATCTGTGTGGTGGCAACGGACGCGTGGCCGAGGATTTCCTGCACACTGCGCAGGTCCGCCCCGCCCTCCAGGAGATGGGTGGCCATGGCGTGTCGCAGCCCGTGGGGCCCGACGTCGGACCCGCCTGCCGACGTCGCGTCGTGCACCACTCGTCGCACCACTCGGGGATCGATTCTCCCGCCACGCGCGCCCACGAAAAGCGCGTTTGCACTGCCCGTGCGGACCAGCGGCGGCCGGACTGCGCGCCATGCCGCCAGCGCAGTCCTGGCAGGGGCACCCAACGGGACGGCTCTCTCCTTGTCGCCCTTGCCCACGACTCGCAGGACCCCACGCTCATCGTCAACGTCAACGAGGTTCAGCGAGCAGAGTTCCGCAACACGAATCCCTCCGGCGTAGAGGACCTCGAGAATCGCCAGATCACGGACGGCGAGCGGTCCCTCCTCCGCTCGGGCCCGGGTGGAGGCCATCGCATCCGCCACGTCGTCCTGAGCAGGCACGACGGGCAGTCTGCGTGTCTTCCGGGGTGATCGCAACCGAAGAGCGGGATCCTCGTCGAGAAGCGACTGTTCCACCGCCCACGCGAAGAACCCCCGCACTGCGCTCACGCGTCGCTGGATCGTCGATGGAGCAGAGCCACCCTCCAACAGCGCTGCCAGCCATCCGCGCAACACCTGCAGGGTGACTGCCCGAGGCGGGACGTCAACGGCGTTTGCCAGATGTCGCAGGTCGGTGAGGTAGGCGCGGACGGTGTTCGGGGAAAGACGACGGCTCAGGCTCAGGTGATCCCCGTACTCCGCCAGCAGCACGTCCCAGGGACCAGGTGTCATGCACCCAGTGTGCACCGACGGCATACTGGACGGCGAAGACTTTGCGTCACAATCAGGAGAACCACATGCCAACAGACCTGACATCCGGCGGCTCGGTCCGCCCCATCACCCGGTGGGGAACCCCCGTCATGCACGCACCCACCCGGGAGGTGACGGAATTCGACGACGAGCTGCACGAGTTGGTGCGTGACATGTTCGCCACCATGCGCGAAGCCCAGGGCGTCGGTCTGGCGGCCACACAGGTGGGCGTGGATCTCGCAGTCTTCGTCTTCGAGTGCCCGGATGCGGATGACCGGATCCACACCGGAGTGGTGTGCAATCCGGAGGTCGAGCTGCCCTCCGGCAAGGACAGACGTTTGGACGCCGGCGACGAGGGTTGCCTCTCATATCCCGGCGGTTACCAGGCCCTGTCTCGCCCGGACTGGACACGCTGCACGGGACAGGACGCGGAGGGAAACCCCATTGAACTGGAGGGCACCGGTTTCCTGGCACGGTGCTTTCAGCATGAGACGGATCACCTGAACGGCATCGTATTCGGGGACAGGCTCTCGGCACGATCCCGACGCAAACTCGACGAACAGGTCGCCGAGATGGCGTATCGCTACCCGGACGACTGGCCAATCTCGCCCAAGAGGGCAGCTGAACCCGCCACAGCTGCATCCTCCTGAGGCACGGGCCTCGACTGCAAGCAGGTGACGAGCAGGTCGTCACAGGGGCCCGTTACCTGATTCGTGACATGACGTCGATGATTCCATCGAGCACTGGAAGTCGCGGTGCACGCAAGTGACGGGTCACCAGCTGGTCGGCCGGTTTGGTCATCCCGCCTCCGGAACCCCGCTCGAGTTCCTAATAGTGGATGACATTTGACACCTTCAGAGTTAGGCTCATTGTCCCGGTTGGCCCAAGGACTGCGCCAACGGAAGACGTCACTCTCAGAAGGTGGGATTCTCTTGCTTCACAAACGACCATTGGCGGTCCTGTCCGCCACAGCCCTGGCCCTGTCGGGCTTCGGGGCTCTGGCACTCACCACGACGGCGCAAGCCGCCCCCGCCTCGGACCTGATGTTCAGCGTCTACATCGAGGGCAGCGGCCAGAACAAGGCGCTCGAGGTGTACAACCCCACGACCGCCGCCGTTGACCTTGATGACTACACCATTCGTCTCTTCTCGAACGGCAACGCGTCGGCGAACAACACCCAGACCCTGCCCACGCAGCAGCTGGCAGCCGGCGAGTACTTCGTTTTGTACAACTCCCAGGCCAGCAATGAGCTGCAGGGACTCGGGGATCTTGCGTCTCCCGTCGTCAACTACAACGGGGACGATGCGCTGACACTCAGCAGGGGTTCCACGGTGCTCGACTCCATCGGTCAGGTCGGCGTTGATCCTGGTTCCAGCTGGTCAGGTGGTGGTGTTTCCACGGCCAACCAGACGCTGACCAAGAAGGGCTGCACGGTCGACACCGACCCGTCGGATGCCTACGACCCCTCAGTTGACTTCACAGCATCCGCCACGATCGATGACTTCTCCACGCTCGGCACACTGGACTGCGACGGCGTCGAGCCCACTGATCCCCCCACCACCGACCCGCCGCAACCGGGCGAGATCGTCGCCATTGGTGAGGTGCAGGGAGACGGTGATGCCAGCCCCATGGTCGGCGACACCGTGACCATTCAGGGTCACGTCGTCGGCTCCTTCCAGGGCCAGAACCAGTTCAATGGCTACTACGTCCAGGACGCGGGCGATGACAACGACGCCACGAGCGACGGCATCTTCGTCTACGCCCCCGGTCAGTCGGAGCTGGCTGACGGGACGCCCGTGCAGGTCACGGGCGAGGTCAGCGAGTTCTTCGGTCAGACACAGATCACCCAATCCAGCGTCGATGTGCAGACCGAAGCGGGCACTGCGCCTGCCGCCACAGAACTGACCGTTCCCGTGGACGATCCTGAACGCTACGAGGGGATGCTCGTCACCTTCCCCGATGAACTGACCATCCTGGAGTACTTCCAGTACGGCCGCTACGGCGAGATCGTCCTCGGCCCAGAACGTCAGTTCACCCCCACCGCTGTCGTGGAGCCAGGCGATGACGCCAGGGACCTGGCTGCGGAGAACGAGACGAACCGCCTGATTCTGGATGACGGACAGAGCAACCAGAACCCCTCCCCCGTCCGGCACCCCGATGGTGACGATTTCACTCAGGACAACTACTTCCGCGGTGGCGACACGCTCACGGACCTGACCGGCATCATGAGCTACCGGAACAACGCCTACAAGCTGCAGCCCACCGTCGGTGCGCAGCACAACGTGGAGAATCCGCGTCCCGACGTGCCGGAGGTTGGTGGTGACTTCACCGTCGCATCCTTCAATGTGCTGAACTACTTCACGACGTTCGGTGAGCGCGGTGCGGACAATGCGGAAGAGTTTGAACGTCAACAGCAGAAGATCGTCTCGGCGCTGGCTGAGATCGACGCCGACGTCTTCGGTCTCATCGAGATCGAGAACAATGGCACTGCCGTCGAGAACTTGGTTTCGGCACTGAACAGCAACATTGGTTCCGAGACGTACGAGGCGGTGAATACCGGCGTGGTTGGCAGCGATGCCATCGTCCAAGCGTTCATCTACAAGCCGGCCACCACCCAGCTCGCGGGCGACTGGGAGGCACTGGACTTCAACGACGAGAAGAACCGTCCCGTCCTGCTCCAGACATTCGAGCACATCGAATCCGGTGAGCTGGTCAACATCAGTGTCAATCACCTGAAGTCCAAGGGATCGGATTGCGACGAATTGGGCGATCCGGATCTGGGCGACGGCGCAGGCAACTGCAACCTGACCCGCACCGCAGCGGCCGAGGAGATGGCCACGTGGTTGGACGGTGACCCCACCGGACAGGGCGCGGACCGCTCCCTCGTTCTCGGTGACCTCAACTCCTACGATCATGAGGATCCCATCGACGTGCTCGTGGACGCCGGCTACTCCGATCTGATGAAGGAGTATCAGGGCGAGTACGCCTACAGCTACGTCTTCGATGGCCAGTTGGGTTACCTCGACTACGCCATGGCCAATGACGCAGCGGGCGATGACGTGACCGGTACCGCCGCCTGGCACATCAATGCCGACGAGGCGAGCGTGCTCGATTACAACCTGAACTTCAAGGGGCAGGAAGTTCAGGACCTGTGGGAGCCCACCCCGTTCCGCAGCTCCGACCACGATCCCGTGATCGTCGGAATGCAGCTGGATGGCGACCCCTCACCTGAACCGAGCGTCACGCCGACGGTAACGGTGACCGTGACCGCAGAGCCCACATCAACACCCACCGTCACGGAAACAGTCACCGCACAACCCACATCGACACCGACCGTCACCGTGACCGTCACGGCAGAGCCGACGTCCACGGCGACCGCCACCACCCCACTTCCGGGTGACATCTACGAGACGCCGGGCTTCCACAATGTGAACGGGCGTAGGTGGATGACAACGTGCGAGCCGTATTCACAAACGGTGCGTTGCTTCACATACATCTGGAGTACGAAGGTTCACGCCGTTGACGGCCGGTTCGTCCAGGTCAATGGCTGGCACTTCAACAACCTGACCTATGTGGCTGCTCCCCGCAGCCTCTGGGAGGGCAACAGGTTGGCCTACACCAACAGCTGGACGGCGGCGGATGGCCGGAGATGGCGCACCGAGTGCGACACAGCCCAAACCGGGCGCAACGGTTGCCGAAGCTACGCCGAGGCAACCGTGGTCGAGGCCACGGACTCCGGCTACAGGCAGGTCACCAAGTTCGTGTTCAACAACATCGTGCGCTTCAGCAGCTGACGCTGTAGCTCCGAGGGGGCGGGGGCCGACCATCGCGTCGGTCCCCGCCCTTCGCGCTCATACGGCGACGGCAACGACACCGAGAGCTCCGCAGGACGCCACGTATCGGCCGCGACCGGAGATACCGCGTTCGGTGCCACCGACGTCGATATCCGGCTCGGCCATCAGCGACTGCGACGTGTCCGGTCGGCGCTTCCAAACCAGGCTGGGCTCGCGAGCTCACCGTCCTAGGCGACGGCGACCTCATCGTTGTCCTCACGCAAGTCCTCAGCGAGTTCGCGCCGCAGCGCAGCCTTCTCCAGCCGCGCGGTGCGCCTGCTCTCGGAGTTCAGTGCACGCGCCGTGGACACACACATCACCACCATCACGACACTCCACGGGGCCGCCACGAGAATCGCCAGGACCTGCAGCGCCCGAAGGCCGAGGGAATCACCGGCCGCCCACAGGACCACGGCTGCGATGGCTCCCTCGAGAATGGACCACATCACGCGTGACCACACGGGAGGCGTCGCGCTGCCACCGTGGGAGATCATGTCGATGACAAACGATCCGGAGTCCGAACTTGTCACGAAGAACACGATCACCAGGATCATGGCCACGCCGGCCAGCACGGCGGACCCGGGCAGCAACTCCAACATCTGGAACAGTGCAATGTTCTGATCCACCCCACCCTCGGCGTCGATGAGCGAACCGCCACCGAACTGCTGTTCCCACAGTGCTGTGCCGCCCATGATGGAGAACCAGAGGAACGTCACCAGTGTGGGGACCAGCAACACACCGGCCACGAACTCCCGTACCGTTCGACCTCTGGAGATTCGGGCAATGAAGACCCCGACGAAGGGTGACCAGCTCATCCACCACCCCCAGTAGTAGGTGGTCCAACCACCCAGCCATGTCTCTCCCGAGGCACCGTGGAAGGGAAGGGTCTTGAAGCTGAGTCCGATGAAGTTCTGCAGGTAGGAACCGAGCGACTGCACGAATTCCCGCAGCACGAACAACGTGGCCGGCCCAGCAATGAGGACGACGACGAGCAGGACGGCCGCTAGGCCCATGTTGAAGTTCGACAGCCACTTGATGCCCTTGTCGAGCCCGGTGACGACAGAGAGGGTCGCCAGTGCGGTGACCCCTGCAATCAGGCCCACCTGAAGCGGTGTGGTGTCCTCGGCGATGCCCAGGAATTCCAGACCACCGGCAACCTGTGCGACGCCGAATCCCAGGGAGGTCGCAACACCGAAGATGGTTCCGACAATGGCGATGACGTCAACCACGTTGCCGAGCCAGCCATGCACCTTGTCCCCCAGCACCGGTTCCAGCGCCCAGCGGATGCTGACCGGCCGCCCACGGCGGTGGACAGCGTAGGCGATCGCCAGTCCGACGACCACGTAGATGGCCCAGGCGTGCAGACCCCAGTGCAGGAAAGTTCGGTTCATCGCCGCCTGGGCGATGGCTTCACCCGTGCCACCGGCGACGTCCGGCGGCGGCGACGCCATGTGGGACAGCGGCTCCGCCACGCCCCAGAAGACCAGACCGATTCCCATCCCGGCGGCGAAGAGCATGGCAAACCAGGTGCGCATCGAATAGGCGGGAGTGGCATCGTCCTTGCCGAGCACGACGTCGCCACGGCGGCCAATGGCAATCCAGACGCTGAACGCCACAAACGCGGTGGTGAGCAGGACGTAGTACCAGCCGAGCCCGTTGACCACGGCGGTGTTTCCGCTCTCCACGAACCGGGCAAACTGCTCTGGCATCGCTATGGCCAGCACCACGAAGAGCAGAATCAGACCGAGTGCCGGATAGAAGACGCCAGCCTTGGGTTTGATCCGGTAGCGCACCTCCGCTGCGTCCACGGATGAGGGAGGAGGGGAGTGCGTTGTCACTGGCGATCCTTCGCAGATGTGGAGAATGAGCAACGGCCAAGGTAGCGAGAGTGGCGGCAGTGTCCCAATCCGGTGCCGCCCCGACTCCGTGGAGGCCAGCATTCCCATTAGGGTGAGCACCGTCGTCGATTTCCGAGACGGCCAGCGACGGGCATGAGGGAGGACATTGGTGCGGCTGCCGAGATTCGACACCTTCCTCCTGCTGATCCTCGGTTCAGCCGCCCTGGCCTTCGTGGTGCCCGCGACCGGCCGCGCGGCCGAGGTTCTCGATGCCCTCACCGTCGTCGCCATCTTCGGTCTCTTCTTCGGATACGGCGCGCGCCTTCCGCTGGCCGAGGCCTGGGCGGGCCTGCGAAACTGGCGCCTCCACGTGGTGATCCTGGCCATCACCTTCGCGCTGTTCCCACTTGTGGCAGTGGGAGTCCGCTTCCTTCCCGACGGTGTGCTCGGCCCCTCACTGGCGCTTGGATTCGCCTATCTCTGTCTCGTGCCGTCCACCGTGCAGTCCTCGATCACGTTCACGTCGCTGGCCGGCGGCAACGTGCCGGGTGCCATGGTCTCGGCCACCACGTCCAACCTGTTGGGGGTCGTGTTGACCCCCCTGCTGGCCGTTGCGTTGCTGCCCTCCAGCGGGGAGTGTGCCATCACACTGGATTCCTTCGTCGCTGTGCTGCTGCAGCTTCTCCTGCCGTTCATCCTCGGGCAGCTGTCCCGACGGTGGACCGCCTCCTTCATGCTCCGGCACAGAGCCAGGCTCAAATACGTCGACCAGTTCGTAATCTGCCTCGTGGTCTACGGGGCGTTCTCGGACTTCTTCGCATCCGGTACCTGGCGCGACGTCGACGCCGGCGATCTGGTCACCCTCCTCCTGATGTGTCTGGCGCTCCTGGCCTTCATGCTCTGGTTCACGTGGTGGCTCGGCGGAAGGCTTCGCTTCTCGCGAGAGGACCGGATTGCGATCATGTTCTGCGGCACAAAGAAGTCACTGACCACAGGGGTTCCCATGGCCAGCGTTCTTTTCGTCGGTCAGTCCGTGGGCCTGATCGTGCTCCCGCTGATGATCTTCCACCAGGCGCAGCTGATGGCGTGCAGCGTCATAGCCCAGCGGCTGGCAGCCCGGCCCGTCGACTAATTGGCAGCTTTGGTGGCGTCCTCGACACCAAAGCTACCGACTAGCTGTCGGGCGCGGTTTCGGTCTGCTCGGGACTCAGCGCTTCAGGCTTTGCGTCCTTCGCGTCGGCCCGTTCCGTCGATGTCGGGCTCGTTGACGTTTGCTCGATGGCCGGTGACGCCCCGCCACCGAACTGCGCCGACAGTCCGCGCTTGCCGCTCCCTCGTTTGCCGATCCCCGGGTTGTCCAGAGCCTGCGCCTCGTCGATGGCCTTCTGGACGGTCGCCTGCGAGCGCTCACGGTCCCGTGCCGTCTGCTCCTCGATCTCGGCCTGCACGTCCACCTTCTCGGGCGCCGTGAAGTTTCCCCGGGCCTTGTCGGAGTAGTCGCGTTCCGCTTCCTCCGACCCTGCCCCAGAGCTGGCACCCGCGACTTGACCCAGCCCCTTGAGTGCATCGTTCAGCTCGCTGGGAATGATCCACATCTTGTTGGAGTCGCCCTGGGCGAGGTTGGGCAGCATCTGCATGTACTGGTACGCCAGCAGCGACTGGTCCGGCTGGCCAGCATGAATGGCGTTGAACACCGTCGTGATCGCCTGGGCCTCACCCTCGGCGCGCAGCATCTGAGCCTGCCGGTCAGCCTGAGCGGAGAGGACAGCGGCTTCCCGAGCGCCCTGGGCGCGCAGGATGGCCGACTCACGGTCGCCACCGGCCGACAGGATCTGCGACTGCCGCTGGCCCTCGGCCAGGAGGATCGTGGCGCGCTTGTCACGTTCCGCCCGGGCGCCCTTCTCCATGGCGTCACGGATGGTTGCCGGTGGATCGATGGCGCGCAGCTCGACGCGGTTGACCTTGATGCCCCACTTGCCGGTGGCCTCGTCCAGCACCATGCGCAGCTTCTGGTTGATCTCGTCACGCGAGGTGAGTGCGGTCTCCAGGTCCATGCCGCCGATGATGTTGCGCAGGGTGGTCATGGTCAGCTGTTCGATGGCGCCGCGGTAGTCCTGGGCCTCGTAGGCGGCACGCACGGGGTCGACGATCTGGAAGTAGATCACGGAATCGATCGACACCATCAGGTTGTCCTCGGTGATCACACCCTGGGGAGGAAAGGGCACTACCTCCTCGCGGACGTCGAGATCGTGGACGATCTTGTCGAAGATGGGAATCACCAGGTGTGGGCCCGGCTCCAGCTTGCGACGGTACTTGCCCAGCCTCTCCACGATCGCGACGTGCTGCTGCCGGATGATCTTCAGCGTCATGGACAACAGCAGCACCACGACGATCACGAGACCGATGAGCACGAATTCCATGGTTTCCTCTCTCGAATCCTGGTTGAGTTGTTCAGTTGTCGCGCAGCTGGCGGGTGACGGGGTCGACGGGATACACGATGAGTGTGATGCCGTCGATGCCGTAGACCTCGACGTCGTCGCCGGCGGTCAACGTCATGGACGGGTCGAAGGCCCGGGCGTCCCAGACCTGGCCCTGTACCTTCACCTCACCCGCGGAGGCGGTGACTTCCGAGGTGGTCACCCCGGAGGAGCCCACGAGCGACTCCAGCGAGGAACGGTATCCGGGGGCGTTGCGCACCTTGTTGAGAAGGGTGGGTCGCAGAATCAGCAGCGTGAGGACGGACACGACGACGGCCACCAACACCTGGAGCCACCAGAACCCGGGAAACACCAGCGCGGTCGCTCCGCCCGCCGCGGCGCCGGCTGCGAGCATCAGCAGGGTCAGGTCCAGGGTGAGCAACTCTGCCGCTGCGAGCCCGAGAGCCACGACTCCCCAGAAAGCCCAGGCGTTCGCGGCGAGCCAGGCGAGGAAGCCATCCTCACCCATGACGGCCTGCCGAACGGGCGCTCCATCTGCCGTGGTCCTGCATCACCTGCAGCGACATCCCGAAGGTGCGGCTGAGGTACTCATCCGTCAGAGCCTCTTCGATGGGACCGGCGGCCACGATCTCGGCGTCCGCCAGCAGGAGGCAGTGGGTGATGCCCTCCGGGATCTCCTCCACGTGGTGCGTCACGAGGACAGTGGCCGGCGCATAGGGATCGGTGAACAGCTCCGAGAGCGTGGTGAGCAACGCCTCACGGCCAGCGAGGTCGAGGCCGCTGGCAGGTTCGTCCAGCAACAACAACTCGGGATCGGTCATCAGCGCCCGTGCGATCTGGGCCCGCTTGCGCTCCCCCTCGCTCAGGGTGCCGAAGGTTCGCTCGGCGAGATGATCGATGCGCAGATCTGCCAGAAGGGCCCGCGCCTGGCCCAGATCCATCTCCTCGTACACCTCGTTCCACCGCCCCACGACGGCGTGGGCGGCCGAGACCACCACGTCGAGCACCTTCTCACCGTGTGGCAGGCGGTCCTCCAGCGCGGTGGAGGTCAGTCCGATGCGGGGGCGGAGTTCGAAGATGTCGACCGTGCCCACCACGTCCCCCAGCAGGCCGACGACACCGTCACTGGGATACATGTTGCCCGAGAGCACCTGCAACAGGGTTGTCTTGCCCGCACCGTTGGGGCCGATCACCACCCAGCGCTCGTCCTCACGGATGGTGAGGTTGATCTGATTGAGAAGGGTTGATCCCCCACGCGAGATCGTCACACCCGCCAGTTCTGCCACCGCTGCCATGGCGCCAAACCTACCCGACATCAACCGTCACACGGGCAGTGGCCGGAGCCTCAGGCCCCCGTGGCGTGCAATCCGCCGTCCACGTGAATGATTTCGCCCGTGGTTGCCGGGAACCAGTCCGACATGAGCGCGACGACGGCGCGTGCCGTCGCGGTTCCGTCGCTGGCATCCCACCCCAGCGGTGCACGTTCAGCCCAGATATCGTTGAACGTGTTCGAGCCCGGGATGGCCTTCTTCGCGACTGAATCGATGGGGCCGGCCGCCACGATGTTGGAGCGGATGCGCTCGGGGCCCAGGTAGCGGGCCAGATAGCGGCTCGTGGATTCGAGCGCTGCCTTCGAGACCCCCATCCAGTCATAGCTGGGCCAGGAGACGCTGGCGTCGAATGTCAGTCCGACGACGCCGGCGCCACGGTTCAACAGTGGGTGCACCGCCATGGTGAGGCTCTTCAAGGAGTAGGCGGAGACGTGCAGCGACTGGGCCACGTCATCCCAGCCGGTCTCCAGGAACTTGCCGCCCAGAGCCGTCTCAGGGTTGGCGTAGGCAATGGAGTGGACCACACCGTCCAGACCCCCGGTGAAGTGCTCCTGCAGCACTCCCGGCAGGGCTTCAAGATGGGCAGGATCGGTGACGTCCAGCTCAATGACGGGCGGGGATGGCTCCATGCGCCCCGCGACCCGCTGCGCAAGCGACACCGCTCGTCCCATGGAGGACACCACCACGGTGGCACCCTCCTGCTGAGCGATGGCAGCCACCGAGTGCGCGATGGAGGTGTTCATGGTCAGACCGGTGACCAGGATGTTCTTGCCCTCAAGGATTCCCATGTGTTGCATCTCCAGTGCTGTTGTGACCAACGGGTTTGTGTGACGTGAGGTGGGGCGGGGCGCCCAAGTCAGTGGCCCATACCCAGACCGCCGTCGATGGGGATCACGGCGCCGGAGATGTATCCGGCATCGTCGCCCGCGAGGAACAGGGAGGCAGCGGCGACGTCAGAGGACTCCCCCAACCGGCCTGCCGGGATCCGTGCCTCGTAACCCTTGATGGTTTCCTCCGGCAGTGCGGCGGTCATGTCTGTGCTGATGAAGCCGGGCGCCACCACGTTGCAGGTGATGTTGCGGCTGCCCAGTTCACGGGTGAGGCTGCGCGCCACACCCACGAGCGCCGCCTTGGAGGCGGCGTAGTTCACCTGTCCGGGATTGCCCATAAGGCCGACGACCGACGACACCAGGATGATGCGCCCGAATCGTCCTCGGGTCATGGGACGGGCCGCGCGACGCACGACGCGAAAGGTTCCGGTGAGGTTGGTGTCGATGACAGCGTCCCAGTCCCCATCGCTCATGCGCGCGATCAGCGTGTCCTTGGTGACGCCGGCGTTGGCGATGAGCACCTCCACCGCTCCCAGTTCCGCCTCCACTGCGCTGAAGGCCTCGTCCACCTGGGACTGGTTCGTGACGTCGCACCCGACGCCGAACACCCCGTCGGGCACCGATCCGCTCCGGTACGTCGCGGCCACCCTGTGGCCGGCGTCGCGGAACTTCTCGGCGATGATGCGACCGATCCCCTTGGAGCCGCCGGTGACAAGTACAACTCGAGATGCCTGCACGGCAACAACTTAGCGCACCCCGCGGGTTCGTCGCGGAGGGCAGTGTGCAATTCTGTGAGGCTGCTTGTCGGGCCTACGTATGCTGGGAATGTGCCAGCCAGCAAGCGGGACCAGGATGTGACTCTCATCACCAATGCGGGTCGCAACAAGACGCTGGACATTGATGCCCGCAACCGGCGCTACCTGCTGACCATGGCTGTCAGGACAGCCTGTTTCCTTGCTTTCCTGGTGGTACCGGGATGGTGGAAGATCGTTGCGCTGGCCGGTGCAGCGCTCCTGCCCCTGGTGGTCCTGCTCGCCAACGCCACGGACAACAGACCCCCTGCGCTTGTCACACCGACGGACGAGGAGGACAGTGGGCTGGTGGCCCTACCGGGCACAGCTGTGATTCGAGGAACGGTGGAGGAGCCTGGGTGAAGAAACTGGTGCTGCGCTGGGTGGCTCTCGCAGTCTTTCTCGTTCTGATGGCTGTGGTGTTCGCGAATCTCGGCGACTGGCAGCTCGCCCGGCTGGATGAGACGCGCCAGGAGAACCAGGCGGTTGCCGCCAACCGGGATGCACCCGTCGTCAACTACGCCGATGTCATGGGCGACCCCCTCACCGACGAGGAGCAGTGGCGCCGCGTTCGTCTGGTGGGCCAGTACACGGGCGTCCAGTACCGGGTCAAGTACAGGAACCACGACGGCCCGGGAATCGAGGTGCTGTCCATCTTCCAGACCACCTCGGGAGATGCAGTGGTGGTGAACCGAGGTTTTATACCGAAGCAGCAGGGCAGACCCGACACCGAGATCCTTCCACCCACACCTGAGGGGCAGGTGGAGATCACCGGGTACGTCCGCCGCGACGAACGCGCCAAGGACAATGCCATCATCCCTCGCGATTTCCAGGTGCGGTTCATCAGTTCGGACGCCATCGGCACCTCACTCGGCACGGACCTGCTGCCCGGCTACGTCAACCTGATCGAATCGACACCGGACAACGGCGACACCATGCTGCCCATCACACCTCCCCCGCCGTCGGAGGGAAACCACTTCTCCTATGCCCTGCAGTGGTACGCCTTCGGCGCCATCGCGCTGATCGGCATTGTTGTGCTCATACGCTCGGACCTGCAGGACCGACGCAAGGCACAACGGCGGGCCGCGCGTCAGGCACAGCAGCGTGCCGCCGGATCCGCCGTCGACGAGCCGGTCCATTGACCCCTCTGCGGGAGGTGCTGCCTTGGCTGCGATGCCCAGTGTGCCGGCAGGGCTTCTCCCTTTCGGGTTCGAGCCTGATCTGTCCGTCACGCCACACCTACGACATCGCCCGGCAGGGCTACGTCAACCTCTTGGGGCGCCCGGCGCCTGTCAATGCTGACACTGCCGACATGGTGGCAGCACGGGATCGCTTCCTCAGCTCCGGACACTACCGTCCCATCACCGACGACGTCGCGGCGGCACTTCCTGAGGCACACCGGCTGGTGGAGGTGGGCGCGGGGACGGGCCATCACCTGGCCGGCGTGCTGAAGCAGTTGCCCAAGGCCCATGGACTCGCCGTCGACGTGTCGGTTCCCGCGTCCCGCAGGGCGGCCAGAGCACATCCCCGGATGGCGTCAGTCGTGGCCGACACGTGGGACTCCCTGCCCCTGGCCGACGCTTCCGTGGATGCCGTGCTGTGCATCTTCGCACCCCGCAACCTCGCGGAGTTCGCCCGCGTTCTGTCCGGTAGGGGCACGCTGGTAGTGGTGCTCCCCCACTCTGATCACCTGTCGGAATTGCGGCACTCCCACGGTCTGCTGGAGGTGGGCGAGGCGAAGCTGGAGAAACTCAAGCACGCGGCCCATGGACACTTCGACATCGTGTCGACGGCCACCATCGCCCACGACATCGAGCTCACGGAGCCACAGGCCACCGACCTCGTGGCCATGGGACCCAACGCCTTTCACAACAGCACCGCCTCCATCCCTGCCACGCAAACTCACGTGTCCGTGGCGTGCATCACCATGGCACCGACAAGTCAGGTGACCGGCTACGCTCCCGGAAATGGACACCGATGACGGACCTGAATCGATGAGCCCTTCGACGAGTCATCTGAGGTTTCCGGGCGCTCGCTGATAACTTGGGCCGTGCGGTCACGCAGCCCATGAGTTGTGTGATGGCCCTGATCGACGCTCGAGAAGAGAACCGGATTCCTTTGTGACAACTGTCTCGCCGCCGAAGACCACCCATCAAGGCGCGCGCCGCATGGCCGCCCTCGACGGCGTCCGCACCATTGCTGTCTTCCTGGTGATTCTTTTCCACGTCTCGACCCCGCGTTTCGCTGCCGGTTACATCGGCGTGGACGTCTTCTTCGTGCTGTCGGGTTATCTGATCACCGCCGGACTGATGCGGGAGGCGAGCCGCGACGGCCGTATCAACTTGGGCAACTTCTGGCTCCGGCGGTTCAAGCGGCTCATGCCCGCGGCGCTGCTCACGCTGGCGGCCGTGACCGTGTGGATGCTCTGGCTCGCTCCGCTGTACCAGATCCGCAGCGTCAGTGCAGATTTGTGGTGGACCCTGCTGTACGTGGCCAACTGGCACCTGATGACGGCGAACAGCTATTTCTCCGATACCGGCATGCCGTCACCGCTGCTCCACATGTGGTCGCTCGCAGTGGAGGAACAGTTCTATGTCATCTGGCCCCTGATTCTTCTGGCCACTCTCGGCGTGGTGCTGCTCATCACGCGTCGACTTCGGGCGGGGGATTCCGCAGGCCACGCCAGAACGTTCGCCCGTGCGGCCGGCTGGTTGACTCTGGCGCTGATCATCGCCTCAGCCGTCACGATGTATCTGGTGTTCGATCCTGCCCTACCGGATCGTGCCTACATGGGCACTGATGCCAAGGCATTCGAGCCTCTGCTCGGCGCTCTCGCTGCCATCGTTCTGACGAACTCAGCGGTCAAATCCTGGCTGGGACGCCACCACCAGGTGCTGGCGTGGGTGGGGGTGGTCGTGATGATTGCGATCTTCCCATTCCTCGATGGTCCGCCCGAGTTCTACTACCAGTGGGGAGCTTTCGCGTTCAGCCTCGGCACTCTGCTGGTCATAGTCGGGTTGGTCCTCGCCCAGGGCGAAGGTGTTTTGGCGAGGATCCTGGGATGGGAGCCCATCGCCTACCTCGGCCGAATCTCCTACGGGCTGTACCTGTGGCACTGGCCCCTGGCGATCTGGATCATCGGCGACAGGGAAGGATTCCGCTGGATCCGGGCGATAGTGGTCGTGGTGCTGACCATCGCGGCGGCATCAGCGTCCTACCACCTCGTCGAGATGCCCGTCCGCACGCGGAAGTGGTTCACCGCCAAGCGATCCGCCACGCTCGCGATCCTCTCGCTGGCGGCCATGCTGGTCGCGGTCAGTTTCGGGGGCGGCACCCCGCTATCCCCCGTGCTCCAGAAACTGCAGCCCGACGGCGCCGTCAATCGACGCATCATTTTGATGGTGGGCGATTCGGTGCCGCAGCGATTCAACCCCGAGCTGGAGACTGCCGCCCGGAACCGGGGTCTACGGATCGCGAGTGCGACCGCCGGTGGCTGCGCACCCACCGGACTGGATGTCCCGCTGTACGCAGGAGAGCCGGACGTGGTGTGCTCCGGGGCGCTCGACTTCCAGAATCAGGCCTTGGAACAGTTCAACCCAGGAACGGTGGTGTGGTGGAGCCGCTACGAACTGGCCGACATGCGCGTCGACGGGCAGATCCTTGGGCCCGAGAGTGAGGAATTCTGGCAGATCACCCAGGACAACCTGGAGACGACGGCCGAACGCCTGATGTCCGAGGGCGCCTCGCTGGTGATCATTGAGACAGATCGCATCGGTCTCGGTGTCTACTCGCAGTGCACCCCCGAGAACTGTCACCCCTTCCTGGACCGCCTGGCCCACAACGACGAATACCGGCAACGATGGAACGCGATTGTTCGCGACTACGCCGCCGCGACGGAGGGTGTTGAAACCATTGCCGTCGATGACCTCTACTGCAACGATGACGCCGTGCCATGCAACGACGAGACCAACGGAGTACGGGCACGCGCGGATGGCAGTCACTTCTCCGACCCCGAGGTGATGCCCGAGATCGCCGCGGGCGTCATGGAGAGGGTGAGCGAAGCGGCGGATCTCTGATCGTCCGTGCGAGCCGAAAGCTGCTCCGGACCAGGCTACAGATCCAGGAACTGCCTGAACTCGTCGCACGCCTGTTCGGCCTCGAACTGGCTCGGCATCTCGCAGAAAATGCGCAGCAACGGTTCGGTACCCGAGAACCGCGCGATGATCCAACCATTGGTGAAATACACCTTGCATCCGTCCAGATAGGACGTGTCCGCCACCTCAGCAGTGAACTCCGGAATCTTCTTGTCCACCATGAGGGTCTGCTGGATCTCGGCCTTGCGTTCCACCGGGAACGTGAAGTCCGTCTCTGCCATGTAGTGCGGATCGAACTCTCCCGTGATCTCGTCGTAGATTTCGCTCATCGACTTTCCGACGACGGCGATCATCTCCACGAGCAGTGCTGCGGCGTAGATGCCGTCCTTTCCTGCGATGTGGCCGCGCACTGTCAGACCGCCGGAGGACTCACCGCCGATGATGGCGTCGGTCTCGAGCATCTTGCCGGAGATCCACTTGAAGCCGACGGGCACCTCGTAGCACTTCTGCCCGAACCGCTCGGCGACGTCATCCAGCAGCGAGGTGGTGGCCACGTTGCGCACAACTGGGCCCTCCCAGCCCTTGTACTTCAGCAGGTAGTAGTACAGGATGACCAGCAATTGGTTGGGGTGCAGGAACTTGCCCTTGTCGTCGATGACACCAATGCGGTCGGCGTCGCCGTCGGTGGCGATCCCGAGGTCGCAGTTGTTCTCCACCACGTAGCGCTTCAGCATGGACAGCCCGGCGCTGGTGGGCGAGGGCAGGTGGCCACCGAACAGCGTGTCGTGCCGATCGTTGATGACGTCCACCTCGGTGCGCGCGGTGAGCAGGATCGTCTGCAACGAGGTCCGCGACACCCCGAACATCGGATCCAGCGCCACCTTCAGGTGTGCGCGACGGATGGCGTCCATGTCCACTTGGCTGATGATCGAGTCGATGTAGCCATTGAAGGGGTCGATCTCCTTCACCGCGCCGCTCTTGAGTGCCTGCGCGTAGGTGACGGTCGGGAGTTCAGCCTCGCCCGAGCCCTCCAGTGCCTCCATGCGACGCTCAACGTCGACGGTGACTTCTTCGTCGGCATCCTTGCCGCCGGCGGTGAACACCTTGATGCCGTTGTAGAGCGCGGGGTTGTGGGAGGCCGTGATTGCCATGCCGTACGGCAGTGAACGGTCCTTGACCGTCCACATGATCAGAGGGGTGGGTGCCTGGGCAACGCGGATCAACTGGCAGGCAATCCCCATCCCGGCAAACACTTCGGCTGCCCATTCGGCGGCAACGTCGGACAGGAAACGGCGGTCGTAACCGATGACGATGCCGGCATCCTGCACACCCTCATCGATGATGCGATGTGCCACCGCGCCGCACAGCAGCCGCACGTTCGCGCGTGTGAACTCATCCCCGATGATTGCTCGCCATCCGCCTGTTCCGAAATTGATTCGCGCCATCGCTTCTCCTCGTGATTGGTGAGACACCAGAGTAGTAACTCCGGCAGGCCTCACGGCCGAAACGAGCAGCCTGGGCGTCCACATCTCTCTCTTTCGTGCCGGGTATCACCGCTGCAGGCTCAGGCCAAGGACACCAAGTCTGCATAGTCGTCGCCCCACAGGTCCTCGACGCCGTCAGGCAGGACCAGCACCCTGTCCGGTTCCAGAGCCTCCACGGCGCCCGGATCATGCGTCACGAGGACGACGGCACCGGCATAGGTGCGCAGAGCCGAGAGCACTTCGGCTCGGGAGGCAGGATCCAGGTTGTTGGTCGGTTCGTCCAGGAGCAGCACGTTCGATGCGGAGACCACCAACATCGCCAGCGCCAACCGCGTCTTCTCCCCTCCGGAGAGGACACGCGCCGGCTTGTCGACGTCGTCACCGCTGAAAAGGAAGGAACCGAGTACCTTACGCACCTGGGTGTCGTTCAGATCGGGAGAGGCCGACGTCATGTTCTCCAGCACGCTCCGCGAGACGTCCAAAGTCTCGTGTTCCTGTGCGTAGTAGCCGAGCTGGGCTCCGTGCCCGAGCAGGCGCTGACCCGTGTCAGGCTCCTCAAGACCTGCCAGAATCCGCAGCATGGTGGTCTTGCCCGCGCCGTTGAGACCGAGGATCACCACCTTCGACCCCTTGTCGATCGCGAGATCCACGGCCGTGAAAACCTCCAGGGAGCCGTATGCCTTGGACAGGTCCGTCGCCCGTAGGGGCGTCTTGCCGCATGGGGCAGGGTCAGGGAACCTGATTTTCGCCACCTGGTCGTTCTGCCGGGCGCCTTCCAGGCCGGCGAGGAGCCGGTCCGCACGCTTGGCCATGTTCTGGGCGGCGACGGCTTTGGTGGCTTTGGCGCGCATCTTGTCAGCCTGCGCATTGAGCTGACTGGCCTTCTTCTCCGCATTCACCCGTTCGCGCTTGCGACGCTTTTCGTCGGTCTCCCGCTGCTGGAGGTAGCGCTTCCAGTTCATGGCGTAGACATCCATCTCCGCACGGTTCGCGTCGAGGTGGAACACCTTGTTGATGACGGAGTCCAGCAGCTCCGTGTCGTGACTGATGATGATGAGGCCGCCGGGAAAGGCCTGGAGATACGAGCGCAACCACACGATCGAATCCGCATCAAGGTGGTTCGTGGGTTCGTCCAGGAGCAGCGTGTCGGCGTCCGAGAACAGAATCCGTGCGAGCTCCACGCGGCGACGCTGACCACCGGAGAGCGTCGACAACTGCTGCCCCAGGATCCGCTCAGGCAGTCCGAGATTGGCCGCAATGCGCGCCGCCTCCGCCTCTGCGGCATACCCGCCTGCAGCCTGCAAAGCGTTCTCCGCGCGGGTGTAGGAGGCCATCGCCGCCTCGCGTTCCCCGGCGTCGGATTCGGCCATTCTCTCCTCCGCGTCGCGGAGACGTCGCATCACATGGTCAAGCCCCCGGGAGCCGAGAATCCGGTCACGCGCCAGCTGGTCAGGATCTCCCGCGCGGGGATCCTGCGGCAGATATCCCAGCTGGCCGGCCCGCGTCACATTTCCTGAGACCGGCAGGGCGTCACCGGCAAGAATCCGGGTGAGAGTTGTCTTGCCCGCGCCATTTCGCCCAACGAGGCCAATGCGGTCCCCCGGGATCACCTGGAACGAGACGGGGGACAGCAACAGCTTCGCCCCTGCGCGTACTTCTACATCCTTGGCCTGCAACACGAGGGGAGACTCTACGCGCTGGTTGCCGTGTTCCCCATTTCTCTGCATCCGGGAGCTGTCGGAGGTCTGTGGTTACATGGCGAGCATGGGTACCAAGCGGATGTTCGTCGCCCTGCGACCTCCGGCCGAACTAGTGGCCGAGCTGGAGGACTTCGTCGAAGCCACCGGGATCGCCCGAACAGGCGTGAGACTGGTGAACCCCGCCAAATGGCACATCACCTTGTCCTTCATGCCCGCGGTCCAGAGCGTACTGGTGGACGCGCTCCGCGACGAGCTCTCGTCACTGGCCACGAACACCCGCCCTCTGGAGCTGGTGCTGCGGGGGGCCGGGCTGTTTCCACGACCGGGCGCCTCCACCCCCATCTGGATCGGTGTGGATGGCGATCTGCCGGGCCTTGACAACCTTGCTCTGCGTGTCCGTGCCGCCTGTCAGCGCAGCGGAGCGCGCGTCGACTCGCCCAAACGCTTCAAACCTCATATGACCCTGTCGCGGCAACGGCCAACAGACCACTGGGAGCTGTGGATAGAACGGCTCAACCAGTTCCACGGGTCTGACTGGCTGGTCACGGAAGTGCTCCTGATCGAGACCACAATGGGTGGGCGTGGACACCCTGCGCGCCACGACGTCGTCGGGCGCCATCCACTGTCGGGCTGAGCCTACGACCTGAGTCGGTGGTGGGATTCGCTGGTCGTTCAGACGTCGAATGGTCCGACGAATTGAAAAATCGCCTGCTCGCATTCCGGCTGGCGGCGTCCCCCCGAACCGCACCCGGAGAATCCGAGCGGCACCGCCCCCCTGCATGTCAAGGAGCGTCAAGAGACTGTCCAGGTCAGTGCTCATGGTGTGGCACTCACGGCTGTGAACGAGATAGCCATCATTGGCTTCCAGGACGAACATATTGGTCCGTGCATCCGGCGCTACCGGAGAGGTTGCCGACGATAAAGCTTCCACCCCAACATTGTTTCTCAACATTGTCACGCTACTATCTGAGGGCTGTTGCCCTACGATGGGCGGGTGCGGAGCCCCCCCAATACCGCACGAGAAGGAGCCCTGATGTCAGGTCCGACCATCCGTGTCGTCGTTGCCGAGGACGATCCGTTGGCCCAGATGGCAATCGAGAGCTACGTGGCACGCGCCGACGACATCGAGATTGTGGGCAGCGCCACGGATGGCGCTCCGGCTCTGGAGCTGGTGAAGTCGCTGAAACCCGATGTCCTGCTCACGGACATCCACATGCCGCAGATGTCAGGGGTCGAGTTGATCCGCAAGGTGTTCGCGCTGACTGATCCGCCACGCGTTCTCTGTTTCACGGTCCTCGGCGACGAACACACGATGAGAACCGCCCTGGAAGCTGGCGCCAGTGGCTTCCTACTCAAAGTGGATCCACCCGACATGCTGATCCACGGCATCCGCAGTGCCTATCACGGGGACGCGCTGGTCTCCCCCAGGCTGCTGGCCACCGTGCTCAGGCAGTTCCAGCGCCAGGTTCAGCCACCTGCTGATCTCGGTGAGACCGAATTGGAACTCGTACGCCTTGTCGGCAAGGGCTTGGACAATGCACAGATTTCCGAGGCCATCTATCTGGCACCCAGTACGGTGAAGACCTACGTCAGCCGGTTGCTTAAAAAGACCCAGTCACACAGCCGTGCGCAGCTGGCAGCAAAAGCCCACGAATGGGGTTTGGTGGAGAATTAGGCGGCGCGCATGTGGGTATGGCGGCGGACCCCGGTACTCGGTGGGGGCAGTGAGTCACCCGGGTCCGCCGCTGTCTGTGGGGGGAATATCGTCAACTCCTCCCGTGCTCGCCGGCGGGAGTCACGGGCGCTGATCCACCACGCCAGGAGTCCCAACAGCCCTAGGGCCGCGAACACGAAGTCTGTCAACGAGGAGAGCCGGCCCGTGGCTCCCAGGACCAGCAGAAGCACGAAATAAACAGCCGGCACGAATGCGCCCAGCCATCCGCGCTCTCGGTTCACCAGCAGCGCCTGTGCCCCGACGAGCAGCAGGAAGACGACGGCGACCAGGAGATACGTCCAGTCCATATTGGAGAAGTCCACATCTCCCCTTTTCGCTGCTCGGCCAGTCTGCTGACAATTCCGCAATCACTGGGTCTTCCGCAGTGACGTGATACAAGCACACACCAATCACAGTCACAACACAAATGCGATATGATTAAAGCCGACCGCCAATGAAGATGTGTCGTCGCAAGTTGACCCCCAATTGACCACGAGAAGTTGTCATTCCCCCGTAGTTGTCACTATCCATTTTGGCTGGCTTTTTGCGTCAGCGAGGCAATACGGTGATGTCAACAACGTATCCCCCACGGAGGTTCTAATGTTCTCACCAGATGATGTCACCCCAGCCCTCGCAGCGTTCCCCTACGTCGCGTACACCACCAAGTCAGTCGTCAAGAGCTCGATGGGCGGACGCCTGCTCGCGTCCCGTCCCGGGTACTGCCGCTGGCTGCCCTGGCTGTGCACACGGTGGGGGTGAGGATTGCAATCAGACACCAGGGTGTTGGTGCCGTTATAATCAGCAAACATGACGGAAACTGCGCGCAGATGGTCCACCGCTGGGTGGCTGGAGCCGCTGGTAAGTCTGATACTTTTCCTGTTCGCCCTCTTGATTAACCAGACCATTTATCATCCTTGGTTTTGGGTAGTAGACATAGCAGCATGCGGCGGGGCGGCCATTTCCTACAGACGTCCTGCTGTCGGAGGGGTTCTTGTCGCATTGAGTTTGGCATTTTGGCTGCCGCTCGAGAGCCCGATGTCCAGTGCCAGTGGGTTGTCCTTCTACGTCAACATCTTTGCAGCTGCCCGGAGAGATATCGCGTGGAAGACCCCATTGGTCATGGGACTTATGGGGCTAGGTTATTTGGCTTTGGTCAGGACGTCTATAGAATCGGCCTCTGATCGATGGGCCACCTCAGTCATCCTCCTGATTCTCCTTGCCTTGTCGTATGGCGGCGGGGTCGCGTACCGTCGCGCTAGCCAACGCATTGAGCGCGAACGAGAAACCGGCGAGGAGCGGGTGCAGCAACTGCAGACTGCACTTGCGCGGGAGCTGCACGACAGCGTGGCGCAGACGTTGTCCAGCGCGGCCATGCGTGCCAACATCGTCATGAGCGACCCGAACCTGTCACCGATGGCGCTCGGGCAGCTTGAGAAGATTGCAGAAGACTGCAGGTCCTCGGCGCATGACCTGCGCCAGCTTCTCGCAGCTCTGCGTGACGAACCGGATCGGACCCTGCCGCCCGGTCCCCCAGCCGACGTGGACACTCTCCGCGCCGCTGTCAACGATCAGGCCGAGCGGCTGCGCGCGGAGGGTTTCGACGTGGACGTTCACTTCGATGTCACGAAGCTGAGCGCGGCACGATGCCAGACTTTGTCCGCCATCGCAGTCGAGGTGGGAAACAACGTCGTGAAGCACGCGAAGCCCGGCAGCAGGTGCTCGTTCTCCATCCTGCAGGGCGACGAAGACGTGCTGGGCGAATTCAGCAACGAGCGCAAGGATTCCCGAGCAGCGCGGCGGGGGTTCGGCCTCACAGGCGTTCAGGAACGCCTGGCCCTGCTGAATGGCACGTCGCAGGCAATCGTGAAGGGCGGCCGGTGGATTCTGCAGGTCCGGTTACCGTTCGGCTCGGACAGCTCGGAGAGCGCCGTCAACTCGCCGCCGAACCCCACGATGTCCGAGGAGTCGATGTTCTCGAGACCCGGGACTTCCTAGGGGAGCGCTGATCAATGCTGTTCTCGGCGAGGACTTGGCCGGGGCGGGATGAGATGGTGTCACGTCATCTGGTGCGTGTACTGGATGTCCATATCCAGATGGTGGGGCGCCAGGTCGCCCGATCCGGTACGCCGCAGCCAGGGCATAATTGATTAGCGGTGCCCTAAAGGTTGTAGCCCACGGCGCGGAGCTGCTCGCGGCCGTCATCGCTGATCATTTCCAGCGACCACGGTGGCAGCCACACCCAGTTCACGGTGACGGACTTGACAAGTCCGTCCAGCACGTACCTGGTGTCGTACTCAATCTTGTCCGTCAACGGGCACGTGGGTGAGGTCAGCGTCATGTCGAGCGTGACGTTGCCTTCGTCGTCCACGGTCACGCCATAGAGCAGGCCGAGGTCCACGATGTTGACGAACAGTTCAGGATCAACGACGTCCTTCATCGCCTCCTCAATCTCCTCCTCCGTGGGGACGGAGCTGGCCTCGTCGACATCCGGCAGATCATCCTTGACGAGATCACTGGGACGCTGGGTATCGTTCTGGTACATGTGTCTCACGACTCCTTGGAAGTGGCTTGACTGAGCGCATCTCGCAATGCCGCCCAGGACAACAGCGCGCACTTGACACGCGCAGGAAACTTCGAAACGCCGGCGAAGGCGATGGCGTCCTCGAAACGATTCTCGTCCGGGCTGATCTCCCCCTTGGACTGCATCATTTCGAGAAAGTCATCGTACAGGGCGAGCGCGTGCTCGACGCTCTGCCCGATGACAAGATCGGTCATGACCGACGTCGACGCTTGCGAGATGGAGCATCCGACGCCGTCGTAGGACACGTCAGCGATGGTGTCCCCCTCAAGGTGCGCCCTCAGCGTCAACTCATCGCCACACGACGGGTTGACGTGGTGAACCTGTGCCTCATAAGGCTCGCGCAGACCCACATGGTGCTTCTCGCGGTAGTGATCGAGAATGATCGTCTGGTACAGCTCATCGATGTTCACAGCTGCATCACCCTTGCTTGACGAGTGGGGAGAAGTAGTTGCGGGTGAACACGAGTGCGTCAGCCAGAGCATCAATCTCCGATTTCGTGGTGTAGAGGTACGACGAGGCGCGCGTCGATGACTGGTGGCCCAACCGACGGTGCAGCGGCCGGGCGCAATGGTGGCCACCGCGGATGGCGATGCCCCGCGAGTCCAGAACCTGCATGACGTCATGGGGATGCACATCGGCAAGGTTGAAGGAGATGGCACTCCCCCGGTCCGCCGAATCCGTGGGCCCGAGAACGGCCAGGCCATCGATGCTTGTCAGCTTGTCCAACGCATAGGCCGTCATCGCGTTCTCGTGCTGCGCGATGGCCTCCATGCCAATCCCAGAGAGGTACCGCACGGCTGCTCCCAGTCCCGCGGCCTGCGCGATCGGGGGCGTTCCCGCCTCGAACCGATACGGAGGTGGCGCGAACGTGGAGCGCTCCATCTCCACAATCTCAATCATCTCCCCGCCGCCCAGGAACGGGGGAAGCGTCTTCAGGAGATCGTGGCGACCCCACAGCACGCCAATGCCCGTGGGCCCGCACATCTTGTGCCCGGTGAAACAGATCACGTCTGCTCCGAGGGTGGAGACGTCCGTGACCTGGTGGGGAACGGCCTGGGAGGCGTCGACGACCATCAGGGCTCCGACGTCATGCGCCTGTCGCGCGATCTCCGTGATGGGATTGTGGGTCCCCAGCACATTGGAGACGGAAGTGAGGGAGACAATCCTGGTGCGCTCGTTGATGAGCTGCTCGCGTTCGGCAGCTTCGAGATCGAGCCGACCCTCGTCGGTGACGTCGAACCACCGTAGCCGGGCACCGGTCCGTTCACAGACAAGCTGCCAGGGAACGATGTTGGAGTGGTGCTCCATGACGGAGATGACCACCTCGTCGCCGGGTTTCAGCGAGGCACCGAGTGTGTGGGCAGCCAGATTCAGCGCCTCGGAGGCGTTCTTGGTGAAGACCACCTCGTCGCCGCGTTCCGCACCGATGAACTCCGCGACGGCGGTGCGGGCGCCCTCGAATGCCTCGGTGGCCTCCGCACCCAACATGTGCATCGCTCGGGCGACGTTGGCATTGTGCTCCGAGTAGTGCTCCGAGATTGCGTCAATGACGGCACGGGGCTTCTGCGACGTGTTGGCCGAGTCCAGGTACACGAGCGGATGCTCGCCGGATGTACGACTCAGGATCGGGAAGTCCTCGCGGATCCTCTCAACGTCAAACACTCTCAATCGCCTCCCTCTCTGGATGGCGCGGTAGGGAACCGCTCAACTGGCGACAGCATCCTTGAGATACGACTCGTAGCCTTCGGCTTCGAGCTTGTCGGCCAGTTCGCGGCCACCGGACTCGGCAATCCGGCCGTCGATGAAGACGTGCACGAAGCTGGGCTCGATGTAGTGGAGTATGCGTGTGTAGTGGGTGATCAGCAGCAATGAGCGGTCACCCTTCGCGGTGAAGCGGTTGACGCCATCGCTGACGACGCGCAGCGCATCGATGTCCAGGCCGGAGTCGGTTTCATCGAGAATGGCCGACTTCGGGTTCAGGAGTTCGAGCTGTGCGATTTCGTGACGCTTCTTCTCGCCGCCGGAAAAGCCCTCGTTCACGGAACGTGCGGAGAAGGTCTTGTCCAGCTGCATGCCACCCAGAGCGGCCTCGACGTCCTTGACCCAGGTGCGGATCTTCGGCGCTTCGCCATTCAGCGCCGTCTTGGCCGTGCGCAGGAAGTTGGCCACGGACACCCCGGGCACCTCCACCGGATACTGCATGGCCAGGAAAAGTCCCTCGCGTGCCCGCTCATCGACGGTGAGTTCGGTCAGCTCCACCCCGTCGAGGGTCACGGTGCCACTGGTGATCTCGTAATTCGGATGGCCTGCCACCGCATATGCGAGCGTGGACTTCCCGGAGCCGTTGGGACCCATGATGGCGTGAATCTCGCCAGGGTTCGCGGTCAGGTTGACGCCCTTGAGGATCTCCTTGGGACCGGCTTCGGTCAGGACATCGACGTGCAGGTCTGTGATGACGAGTTTGGACATGGGTATTCAGGACTCCTGGATTGCTTGGCTGTTGATGGGATTGTCGATGTCCACTTCGATGGATGTGCCCTCGACTCGGCAGGGAAAAACAGCCACCGGTTGGGTGGCGGGGAGGCAGCGGGGCACGCCGGTCTTCAGGTCGAAGACCGAGCCGTGGAGGTAGCACTCGACGGCGCCATCCTCCACGTCGCCCTCGCTGAGGGCGACCTTGCCGTGCGTGCATTCATCCTCCAGCGCGAAGTACTCGCCCTGGTGCAGCACGATGGCCACATCGAGGTCCCCCACCTCCACCGCGAGTGGCTGATCGGCGGTCACTTCGGACACGTCGGCCACGGCCTGGAAACTCACGACCCACTGCCCTCGATGAGGGCGGAGAGTTCGAGTTCACGCTCCACCTGCTGCAGCAAGCGGTCCTCCACCTGTGGAACGCCGATCCGGCGGATGATGTCGACGAAGAAGCCGTGCACGACGAGTCGGCGCGCCTCCATCTCGGAGATGCCGCGGCTGCGGAGGTAGAACAGCTGGAGGTCGTCGAAGCGTCCAGTGGTAGAGGCGTGACCGGCACCTGCGATCTCGCCGGTCTCGATTTCGAGATTCGGCACCGAGTCCGCTTGGCAGCCGTCGGTCAGGACGAGGTTCTTGTTGGACTCATAGGTGTCGATCCCCTCGGCCTCCTTGCGGATCAGGATGTCTCCGATCCACACCGAGTGCGCCCCCTGGCCCTGCAGGGCGCCGCGGTAGTCCACGTTGCTCCTGGTCCTGGGCTCGTTGTGATCCACGAACAGCCGGTGTTGGATGTGTTGCCCGGCGTCGACGAAGTACAGACCATAGGCTTCCACCTCACCGCCAGGACCCTCGAAGTGGGAGTTCTCCTGGAGGCGGACGACGTCGCCACCCATGGAGGCTGTGATGGTCTTCACGTGCGCATCACGCCCCACCCGTACGGAGCGCTGGCCGCCGTGGATCGCATCGTCGGCCCAGTCCTGCAGCGTGACGAGGTTCAGGCGCGCACCGCCGTTGACGATGATGTCGGTCTTCTCGGCGTAGCTGCCCGATCCGGTGTAGTGGATCACGATCGTGGCGTGGGCGTTGGCGCCGACGGTGACGATCACGTGATCTGAGACGTCGCCCCCTGTGCCGCGAGCTCCGATAATGATGGGTTCGTCGATCTCGGCGTTGGCCGCCACGCGCAGGTGGAAGGCTTCAGCGGCGTTCTTGGCGGCGAGGGCGGACACGCGATCCACGGGTGCCTCGACGGACAGCCCGCGTGCCTCCTCCTGCGTGATCCGCTCCAGGGTGACGCCCTCCGGCAGGTCGGTGGACCAGTCGAGCGTGTCCGGGCTCGCCTGATCGGCGAGGAGACCCTTGAAACGCTTGATCGGGGTGAAACGCCAGATTTCCTCACGACCGGAGGGCATCGGGTGGTCGTCGATGTCCCACGACGGAGAGGGGTGCAGGTGTGACTCGACCGTTTCGATGGCCGATGCAACGTTCGGCGCCTCGGAGCGGTCGGGGGCAGCGTTGGGTACGGGCTCAGTGATGGTGGACAATCTCGTGTCTTTCTTCGGTGGAGAACTATGGAGTGGGTGGGTGGCGTCAGCCGACCGCACCCTCCATCTGCAGTTCGATGAGGCGGTTCAATTCCAGTGCGTACTCCATGGGAAGTTCCCGTGCAATCGGCTCGACGAAGCCCCGCACGATCATGGCCATGGCTTCGAACTCACCCATGCCCCGGCTCATCAGGTAGAAGAGCTGGTCCGCCGACACCTTGGAGACCGTCGCTTCGTGTGCCATGGAGACATCGTCCTCACGCACGTCCACGTACGGATACGTGTCGGAGCGCGAGATCTGGTCCACCAGCAGCGCGTCGCACATCACCGACGACTTCGAGTGGTGTGCGCCGGGCTCAACCTTCACCAGACCGCGGTAGGACGAGCGTCCGCCACCGCGGGCAACCGACTTCGACACGATGGAGCTGGACGTGTTCGGTGCGCAGTGCACCATCTTGGAGCCGGCATCCTGGTGCTGACCCTCGCCTGCGAACGCGATGGACAGTGTCTCGCCACGAGCATGCTCACCCATGAGGTAGACGGCCGGGTACTTCATGGTGACCTTGGAGCCGATGTTGCCGTCGATCCACTCCATGGTGGCGCCCTCCTCACAGGTGGCGCGCTTGGTGACCAGGTTGTAGACGTTGTTGGACCAGTTCTGGATGGTGGTGTAGCGGCAGCGTGCGTTCTTCTTCACGACGATCTCAACGACGGCGGAGTGCAACGAGTCGCTGGAGTAGATCGGCGCAGTGCAGCCCTCGACGTAGTGCACGTAGGCACCCTCGTCGACGATGATCAGCGTGCGCTCGAACTGGCCCATGTTCTCCGTGTTGATCCGGAAGTAGGCCTGCAGCGGGATCGTCACGTTGACGCCCTTGGGGACGTAGATGAATGACCCTCCGGACCACACGGCCGAGTTCAGAGAGGCGAACTTGTTGTCACCGACGGGGATGACGGTGCCGAAGTATTCCTTGAAGAGTTCCGGGTGCTCCTTCAGCGCGGTGTCGGTGTCCATGAAGATGACGCCCTGACGCTCGAGCTCTTCATTGATCTTGTGGTACACCACCTCGGACTCGTACTGCGCGGCCACTCCTGCGACGAGCCGCGCCTTCTCGGCCTCCGGGATACCCAGGCGGTCGTAAGTGTTCTTGATGTCCTCGGGAAGGTCCTCCCAGGTCTGGGCCTGCTTCTCGGTGGAGCGGACGAAGTACTTGATGTTCTCGAAATCGATGCCGCTGAGGTCCGCGCCCCATGTGGGCATGGGCTTCTTGCGGAACAGCTTCAAGCCCTTCTGACGGAAGTCGTGCATCCACTCGGGCTCATCCTTCAGCTCCGAAATGTTGCTGACGACGTCCTCATTGATGCCCCGCTTCGCGACGGCGCCAGCCGTGTCGCTGTCGTGCCAGCCGAATTGATAGCTCGCAAGTGCATCAAGGTGCTCGTCCTGCGTTGCTCCCAGGCCCGGAGCCGGCTTTGGTGCTGTCTGCGTCATGATGGAGTCACTTCCTGAAGGGTGGCGGTGGTCTGGGTGACGGGATGGGGCACATGGGTGGTGCACACCCCGTCGCCGTGTGCGATGGTGGCGAGCCGCTGAACGTGGCTGTCGAGCAGCCGTGAGAACAGGGCGGTCTCCACCTCGCAGAGAATCGGGAACTCGGCGGCAACGTGTGCCACCGGGCAGTGATGTTGACAGAGCTGCTCGCCGGAGGCAACAGGTTTCACCTGGGGTGCATAGCCATTTCGGGCGAGCGTCTCCTGGAGAATCTCGACGGAATCCCGGTCCGGCTGTTCAGCCTTCAACTCGTTGAACTGTATCTCAAGGCCTGCAAGGCGTTCTTCGGTCAAACCCCGAACCGCGTCGGAGCCAGCGGCCTCCTGCAACCGACGCAGAGCCGCGATGGCCAATGCGTCGTAGGTGTGGGGGAACTCGGCCCGAGCGACATCGGTGAGAGAGAAGATCTTCGACGGGCGTCCCCTGCCCCGGGCGCCGTAAACGCGTTGCTCGGCGTCCGCGAGTGTCCCCTCGGCGAGCAGAGCGGTGAGGTGGCGGCGAACGGCGGCTGGTGTCAGCGCGAGTCGATCGGCCAGCTGACGCGCCGTCGAGGGACCGTGCTGCAGGATGGAATCGACGACGCGCTGCCGGGTGGAGCGGTCGTCTGCTTCGTGGTTCTCCATGACGCCCTCCTTCCGTCGCAAATGATTTGACTACACAAGTGTTTCCTAATCATCTCGATCATTCAAGCGAGGGGACCCTTACCGCGGCCCCGCGAGCCCGCCGTTCCAACACGCCCCGGTACGCTGAGTGCGTGTCCGTGCCACCGCCGATTGCAGCGACCCAGCTGAGCGTTGAATTCGCTTCTGGAAGAGCTCTGCAGGAGTTGTCGCTGGAGGCCGCTGCTGGACGCGTCACCGCCCTGCTGGGCCCCAACGGCGCGGGCAAAACCACCTTCATCCGCTGCTGCACAGGTCTGCTGACTCCCGACAGCGGCGAGTTGCACATCTTCGGACATGTGCCGGGGACGCGTGAAATTCTTCCCCGTGTCGGCCTGATGCCCCAGCAGACGGGCGCCTGGTCCCAGATCACCCCACGCACGCTTCTTCACTATCTCTCGCAGCTCTATGCTCGCTCCCACTCTTCTGATGTCCTGATGGATCTCTTGGGGATTGACGCTTTTGCCGCCACACCGTACCGACGGCTCTCAGGAGGACAACAGCAGCTCGTGAACCTGGCTGGGGCTCTGGTGGGGCGCCCTGAGCTCGTGTTTCTCGACGAACCCACAGCGGGGCTTGATGTCCGTGTCAAGCGTTTTGTCTGGGACGTGGTGCGCCGGGTGCGCGACGCCGGAGTTGCTGTACTGCTCACCACCCACGACATGCGCGAGGCAACGGAACTGGCCGACGAAGTACACATCATTGACCATGGCCGCATCACCGTCAGCGGCACGGTCGGGGACCTGACCCGCCACGAGGATCTCGAGACCGTGTTCCTGAACAACACCACCGGGTCGGAGACATGACCAGCCTCAACTTCGCGCCCGCCGGTGCCGCGGCGCCACGCTCCCGACAGGTGTGGGGGCACGCCCGTACAGAGGCAGGTCTCATTCTGCGCAACGGCGAACAGGCATTGTTGGCGCTGGTGATTCCCATCGGGATTCTCGTCGCCGGACGATTCCTCGGGGCAGGCTTCGGTCTGAACTTCCCGACGCTCGTGCCGTCCGTTTTCGCCCTTGCCATCTGGTCCTCGTGCTTCACCTCATTGGCCATCGCCACCGGGTTCGAGCGACGCTACAACGTGCTTGAGCGGCTGGCCGCCACTCCTTTGGGCAAGCTCGGAATCCTGTTGGGCAAGGCCACGGCGATTGCCCTGGTCACAACGCTGCAGCTGCTGGTCCTCGCGATCGTTGCCCTGGTCCTCGGGTGGCGTCCGGGATTTGATCCTCCGACCCTTTTGGTGGGGGTGGCCGGGTGCGTTCTGGCAGCGGGAGCCTTCGCGGGTCTGGCACTGTCCCTGGCGGGCACGGCGCGCCCGGAGGTCACTCTGGCCGTCGCCAATCTGGTCTACCTGTTCGGTGTGGTCGCGGGAGCTCTCCTTCTGCCGGTCAGCAGCCATCCCGGCTGGGCCCAGCCGCTCGTGGCGTTGCTGCCCACTGCCGCTCTCGGCGAGGCCCTGCGCAGCGGTACGCCCTCCAGTCTGATTGTGCTCGCGGTGTGGTGCGCGGGCACACTGGTTGTTGCACGAAAGGTGTTTCGATGGACGTCATGACTCGCACCACCCGCAGCCCCAACGGCTGGACTCCCCTCCGCCTCGTCGACAGCGAGAAGGCAATGAAGCGGTGGCTGATCGCCTCGTTGGTGGCCAACATGCTGATCATCGTCACCGGAGCCGTGGTACGTGTCACCGGATCCGGGCTCGGCTGCCCCACCTGGCCCCACTGCTACGAGGGTTCCTGGACTCCCCATCCGGAATCGGGTGCGAATGGAGTCATCGAGTTCGGGAACCGGCTGCTGACCTTCGTGCTGATCATCGCCGCACTCGGCGCGTTCATCTCCGTGTGGCTCAACCGTCGCGCATTCACCAAGTTGTGGTGGCTGTCGCTGGGCATTGGGTTGGGCATCCCCCTCCAGGCCGTGGTCGGCGGCATCGTCGTCCGGCTCGACCTCAATCCATCCCTGGTGGCCGCACATCTGCTGCTGTCGGTAGCGCTCGTCGTGCTGGCAACCTGGGCGGTGACAGTCGCTCGCGGGGTACCGGCTGATGCGGTGCCGCCCTTCATGCGCTACGTGGTGATCGGTACGTTCGCCATGGCCATGGTGTCGATCGTCATCGGCACGCTCGTCACGGGGGCGGGCCCACACGCCGGGGACATCGACGCCGAGCGCAATGGCCTCAGCATTCCCATCATTGCGAGGGTTCATTCCGCGTCGGCGTGGCTCCTCACTCTCGGATCCATCGCCAGCGTCGTTCTTCTGCGGCGGGGACGTCACGTTCGTGCAACGAGGGCGGCGTGGGTCCTTCTGGGGACGGTGGCGCTGCAAGGACTCATCGGCTACGTCCAGTACTTCACGGGCGTCCCTGTCGGACTGGTCATCCTTCACATCATCGGTCTCACGCTCGTGACCCTGGCGGCGGCATGGCTGCTGTTCTCCACGCGACGACGCTCGACCGCGACCGACACCACCGTTGCCTCGTCGGCATCCACCAGAAGGTCCACCTCCGCTTCCCGCTGACCCGACACGCGGCATTGGATGCCCGCCGCGCCGTATGTGTCCTCGCTGGACACTGAGTGAGGCGTGTCCGGTCAGAACGAAGTGGGCCGCGTCAGGTGATCAGGGGATCGATGGCCATGGCCAGGAAGAGCAGCGCCAGATAGCTGTTGCTCCAGTGGAAGAGCCGCATGGCCTTCAACTGGGTGATGGAGACGTCGGCACGGGCACGCTGCCACAGCCGCCATGCCTCCCAGAGGAACACGACACCGAGCACGGCGGCGACGATCGGATACAGCCAACCGGTGGGCGCCAGGGGCCACAGCAGCAGGGAGACGGCGACGGTGGCGACGGAGAACCAGAAGATCTGCATCGCCACGTGCGGTGCGGAGCGGACCACCGGCAGCATCGGCACCTCGGCCGCGGCATAGTCGTCGCGGTACCGGAAAGCGAGCGCCCACGTGTGGGGCGGTGTCCACAGGAAGACGATCGCGAAGAGCACGAACGGCGCCACGGCGAGCTCGCCCGTCACTGCGGTCCAGCCGATCAACGGTGGGAAGCATCCCGCTATGCCTCCCCAGACGATGTTCTGCGAGGTTCGGCGCTTCAACCACATCGTGTAGACGAAGACGTAGAAAGCGTTCGCCGTCAGGGCGAGGATGGCCGAGAGCCAGTTGGCTCCGAATCCCAGAACGAGGGTGGCAAGGATCCCCAGCAGCACTCCGAACACGGAGGCGGGCACCGTACCCACCTGATGACGCGGCATCGGCCGACGGCGGGTCCGACGCATGATCTCGTCGATGTCGGCATCGAGCACGCAGTTGAAAGTGTTGGCGCTGGCCGCAGCGAACATGCCGCCGATCATCGTCCACAGGACGAGGTCCCAGGCAGGGAGACCCCCCGCTGCCAGGAACATGGCGGGCACAGTGGTGACGAGCAGTAGCTCGATGATGCGAGGTTTGGTCAGGGCCACGTAGGCCTTCACCACGTCCTTGACGCCTGCCCGGACGGCGGTTGCCTCGGCGGCTCCTGCAACCACGTACACGCCCACTTTCACATCGTTTTGCCCCATGATGGGGACCCACCACACAACTCGCTGGTCGACTTCGCATCCTACCTGCCCCACCGGGCTCCCCCAAGACGGGCCGATCGGCTTCACGACGCATCCATCCGTGAAGGACACCCCCGACGATCCCCCAGCAGTGGCTATGGTTGTGATGCTGTCCCGACACCACCCTTCCCCAGCCAAGGAAGCCGATGCCTGAATACTCTGACAACCCGTTGCGTGATCCCCAGGACCGCAGACTCCCCCGGATCGCTGGCCCCTGCGTTCTCGTGATCTTCGGTGTGACCGGAGATCTTTCCCGCAAGAAGTTGATGCCAGCCGTCTACGACCTGGCGAACCGCGGCATGCTGCCGCCGGGATTCGGTCTGGTGGGATTCGCCCGCCGTGACTGGAAGAACCAGGACTTCGCCCAGGTGGTCCACGACGCGGTGAAGGAGAACTCCCGCACCCCTTTCCGTGAGGAGGTCTGGGAACAACTGCTTGAGGGAATTCGCTTCGTGCCGGGCACTTTCGATTCCGACGAGTCCTTCAGCAAGCTGAAGGAGACCATCACCGAGCTTGACGAGGCCCGCGGAACCGGCGGCAATCACGCGTTCTACCTCTCCATCCCCCCCTCGAGTTTCGAGCTCGTCGTCTCCCAGTTGAAGAAGCACGGGCTGACCAAACGGGACGAGGGCGGATGGAATCGCGTGGTCATCGAGAAGCCGTTCGGGCACGATCTGGAGTCCGCCAAGGAACTGAACGACGTGGTCAGTTCCCTCTTCGAGCCCCACGAGGTCTTCCGCATCGACCACTACCTGGGCAAGGAAACGGTCCAGAACATGCTGGCGCTGCGCTTCGCCAACCAGATGTTCGAACCCATCTGGAACAACCACTACGTCAGCCATGTGCAGATCACGATGGCCGAGGACATCGGTATCGGTGGCCGTGCCGGCTACTACGACGGCATTGGCGCCGCGCGCGACGTCATCCAGAACCACTTGCTCCAGCTGCTCGCCCTCACCGCGATGGAGGAGCCGACGTCCTTCGAGGCCTCACAGCTGCGCACCGAGAAGCAGAAGGTGCTGGCTGCGGCCCACGTACCCGGCAACCTGTCCGAGACGACGGCGCGCGGACAGTACTGTGCGGGCTGGCAGGGGGCGGAACAGGTGAAGGGATATCTGGAGGCCGACGGCGTGGATCCCGGGTCCACCACCGAGACATACGCGGCTATCCGGGTGGACGTGGACAACCGCCGCTGGGCTGGAGTTCCGTTCTATCTGCGCGCCGCCAAACGCATGCCCCGACGGGTCACGGAAGTCGCCCTGAGTTTCAAACGGGCACCCCACCTGCCCTTCACCGCCACGGACACCGAGGAACTGGGCACGAACGCCCTGGTCATGCGGATACAGCCGGACGAGGGCGTCACACTGCGCTTCGGGGCCAAGGTTCCGGGGACGCAGATGGAGATCCGCGAGGTCTCCATGGACTTCGCCTACGGCGGATCGTTCACCGAGTCCTCCCCCGAGGCCTACGAACGTCTGATTCTGGACGTCATGCTGGGCGACGCACCATTGTTCCCGCAGCAGCAGGAAGTGGAACTCAGCTGGAAGATCCTGGACCCGGTACTTGAGCACTGGGCGAGCCTGGATGAGCAGCCGCAATCCTATGAATCCGGAACGTGGGGCCCGCAGAGTGCATGGGACATGCTTGCCCGCGACGGCTTCGCCTGGCGCAGGCCCTGAGAGACGACGACAGGACAACCGACGTGATCATCGAACTGAAGAACACCACCACCCGCGAGGTGGCCTCCGAACTGCTCCGAGCACGCCGCAACGTGGGACCCGCCAGCGGCATGGTCCTCACACTTCTCGTGGTCTCCGACGAGGAACATCGCGACGATGCGCTGCAGGCTGCCCGCGCATCGGCGACGGCACACCCGTCGCGAGTGATCGTGGTGACCTACGCCAACGGGGAATCCGCCCTCGACGCCGAGATTCAGGTGGGCGAGGGTCTGCCCGGCGACCTCCTGGCCCTGACCATGTCCGGAGCCCTCGCAGAGCATGCCGGTTCCGTTCTCCTGCCCCTGCTGCTGCCTGACTCCCCCACCATCGTGTGGTGGCCCCATGACGCACCCGACGATCCCAGTGAGGACCCCGTCGGCAGACTGGCGGATCGACGCATCACCGACGCGGCGAGCGCAGAGGATCCGCAACAGGCGCTCATCACGCGAGCCCGCAACCACACCCCCGGCGACACGGACCTGACGTGGACACGCCTCACGCGGTGGCGTGCGCTGCTCGCCGCTGCCCTCGACCAGTACCCGGCGACCGTCACCGGCGCCCTCGTGCGCTCAGCCCCCGACAATGCGCCCGCCACACTCCTGATGGCGTGGCTGGAGGACAGACTGGGCATCGCTGTCGAGAATGAGGAAAGCTCCATGCCGGGCGTCTCCGAAGTCCGCCTCACCACCGAGGGCGGAGACATCGTCATCAATCGAGGGACATCGGACAGCATCGCCCTGTACAACGTCCCGGGCCAGCCGGAACGCAAGGTGGCTCTCCGTCGCAGACCGTTGACGGATCTGTTGACCGAGGAATTGCAGCGCATGGACGCCGACGACATCTTCGAGTCCGCCGTCAGTCGCATCCTGGAACGAAGGAATGACTAAGACGATGTATCGCCGCATAGTGCGGATGCCCGATGCCGATGCGGTGGCAGACATCGTCGCGCGTCGGCTGCTGGGGCGTGTCATCGAACTGCAGGAGGAGCGTGGCGTCGTCCATGTATGCCTGACAGGGGGGCGAACGGCCAACAAGATGTACGAACGATTCGCCGAGCTGGTGGCGGGCTCCGACCTCGACGCCACCAAACTCCAGCTGTGGTGGGGCGATGAGCGCTTCATTCCCGCAACCGATTCCGAGCGCAACTCCCTGCAGGCAGTCAGTCGGCTGGCTCGCACCGTCCACATCAAATCAGCGGACATTCACATGATGCCCGCGCAGGACGGACGAGCGGACTCGCACCAGGGCGCCGCCGAGTACGAGACGGAACTTGGGGACACCGTCTTCGACATCACCCTCGTGGGGGTCGGCCCGGACGGTCACGTCGGGTCAATATTCCCGGGCCACCCCAGCTTCGAGGTGACGAACCGCATGGTGGTGGGGGTCACGGATTCGCCCACGCCACCGTCGGAACGCATCTCCCTCACACTTGACGCCATGAACCGTTCCGACGAGATCTGGGTGATCACAACGGGTGCCGGGAAAGCGGATGCAGCTGCGCGAGCCATCGACGGTGACCCGTCTCTGCCCGCCTCCCACCTCGAGGCACGCCATGTGACCTACTGGTTCCTGGATGCAGAGGCGGCCGTCAACCTCCCGCAGCCCTACGACTGCGCCCTCTGAGAGCTCAGTAGATGATCTCGCCGGCGGCTCGACGTGCCCTCAGCGATTTCACAGCCTCGTCCAGAATCTGGGCGGCTTCAGCCTCGCTGCGACGTTCCTTCACGTAGGCAAGATGCGTTTTGTACGGAGTGATCTTCGGCGGAGGTGGCGGGTTCTCCGCATCGGTATTGGCCGGCAGACCGCACCGGGGACAATCCCAGGACTCGGGAATGGTGGCATCAACGGCGAACGCGGGGCGCGTCTCGTGTCCGCTGGAGCAGTAGTACGAGACGTGCAGCCTCGGGGCCGAATCGCCCCGTTCTGCTTCTCCCATGGGACCGGCGCCGACTCGGCTACCGCGGATGGCGTTGCCACCTGCCACGATTACTCCTTATGTGGGATTGACTAATTGACCGGAGGAAGCTCAGGCGCCAATGCGGTACAGCACCAGCAGAGCTGCGATTGTGAGCACCCACACAGCGGTCAGAACCACGGTGATGCGGTCAAGTCGGCGCTCAGCAGTGGAGACTCCGCCCATGGACGTTGACATGCCACCACCAAAGAGATCCGACATTCCTCCTCCACGACCCTTGTGGAGAAGAACCGACGCCGCCAACAGAACGCTGAGCAGGATCAGGATGATCGAGAGAGTCGTTACGGGCCAGCTGACGAGAGGGACAATCACGCACTGGAGTCTATCCGAGAGCTCTCAAATCTCCACATCCGGGGTTCGCCTCGGACAGCGTGAGACCGAGGGCACTGTGTAATCCTGGTTGGTCCTCCAACCACAACTGCACTATGCCTCCACCGCGTGCTCCTGCCTTCCCCGGCGGGGCGGCCTGGACACAACAACGGCCGCCGGGAAGGATCCCGGCGGCCGCTCTTGTCGTGATTGATGTTCAGGCCAGCAGCTTCTCGAACAGCACGATGGCTGCGAACTCCTCGGGCTGGAGACTGGCTCCACCGACGAGCGCGCCGTCGACATCTGGCTTGGCCATGATCTGCGCGACGTTGCCCGACTTCACGGAACCGCCGTACTGAATACGGATGCTGTCAGCAGTGGCGTCGTCGTACAGGCTCGCGACCTCCGTGCGGATGGCTCCACACACTTCCTGAGCGTCCTCGGGAGTTGCTACTTCTCCTGTACCGATCGCCCATACCGGTTCGTAGGCGATGACAAGACCCGCCACCTGTTCGGCGCTGAGCCCCGCCAACGTGCCGCGCACCTGGTTGAGTGTGTACTCCACGTGGCGGCCCTCCTTGCGGATGTCCAGACCCTCGCCCACGCAGATGATGGGCGTCATGCCTGCGCCGAGGACCTTGTGGGCCTTGGTGTTGATGATCTCATCCGTTTCGGCGTGGTACTGGCGACGCTCGGAGTGCCCGACCACCACGTAGGAGACACGGAGCTTGGCCAACATGGCGGCGCTCACCTCCCCCGTGTAGGCGCCGGAGTCGTGGGCAGAGACGTCCTGCGCACCCAGTGTGATGGGCATGCGTTCACCGTCGATGAGAGTTTGAACGGTGCGCAGATCGGTGTAGGGGGGCACGACGACGCATTCGACGGTTGAACCGTCGTACTCCTTGTCGTTGAGAGTCCACGCCAGCTTCTGCACCATGCCGGTGGCCTCGACGTGGTCGAGGTTCATTTTCCAGTTGCCTGCCATGATCGGCTTGCGGGTCATCAGTTGGTTCCTTCTTCCAGAACGGAGATACCGGGCAGTTCTCTGCCCTCAAGGAACTCCAGGGAGGCGCCGCCGCCCGTGGAGATGTGGCCGAACTCATCGTCGGAGTGGCCGAGCGTGCGAACGGCCGCAGCCGAATCGCCGCCACCCACCACGGACAGTCCGTCCACCTGTGTGAGGGCCTTGGCCACCGCGGCGGTGCCACTCGCGAGTTGCTCGATCTCGAACACCCCCATGGGACCGTTCCAGAACGCAGTCCTGGCAAGACGAATGGACTCCGCGAACAGTTTCTCGGTCTCCGGGCCAATGTCGAGGCCCATCTTGTCGCCGGGGATGGCGTTGGAACCGACAACGTCGACATGTCCGGTGACAGTGCGGGCTCCGAAGTCCATTCCCTCGGCAACACGGACGTCGACAGGCAGCAGAATTTCCTTGCCCTGCGCCTGCGCAGCCTCGATGTAGCCGCGGCACGTCTCGAGATTGCTGTCATCCACCAGGGAGCCCCCGATGTCATGACCCTGTGCCTTGAGGAACGTGAACGCCATGCCACCGCCGATGACGAGTGTGTCGGCCACCTTCAGCAGGTTGTCAATGACGGACAGCTTGTCCGCCACCTTGGCGCCTCCCAGGACGACGACGAATGGACGCTCGGGAGTTTCGGTGAGCCGACGCAGAACGTCGACCTCCTTGGCCACCAAGTAGCCGGCAGCGTTCGGAAGAAGTTTGGCCACGTCGTAGACCGATGCCTGCTTCCGGTGTACGACCCCGAAGCCGTCGGACACGAACATGTCCCCGAACTGGGCGTACTTCTCCGCCAGCGCGGCGCGTTCCGACTCGTCCTTGGACTCTTCAGCCGCCTCGAAGCGGACGTTCTCCAGAAGGGCGACGTCCCCGTCACCCAGTGCGTCCACCGTCTGGACAGCAGAGGCACCCACCACGTCAGTGGCGAGGGAGACCTCGGCGCCGAGCAGCTCCGAGAGCCGCCCGGCCACCGGGGCCAGGGAGTACTTCGGATTGAAAGCTCCCTTGGGGCGGCCCAAGTGAGCCATGATGACGATCCGTGCACCCTTTTCACGCAATGCCTTCAGCGTGGGCAGGGCTGCACGGATGCGGCCGTCATCCGTGATGGTCTCGCCGTCGAGCGGGACATTGAAATCGCAACGGATCAGAATCCGCTTGCCCGACAGGTTGCCGAGGTCATCGATGGACTTCACGTGGAATCGCCTTCCCTTGGTTGACAGGTGGTGGAGCCGGAATCAGAGCGAGGAGCCGACGAGGGTCGTCAGGTCAACGCAACGGTTGGCGTAGCCCCACTCGTTGTCGTACCAGCCGAGAACCTTGACCTGGTTCCCGATGACCTTGGTCATGGCGGCATCGAAGATGCAGGAGGCCGGATCCGTCTCGATGTCCTTGCTGACGATGGCATCCTCGGTGTAGGTGAGGATGCCCTTGAGGGCGCCTTCGGCGGCCTTCTTGACGACCTCATTGACTTCTTCGACGGTGGTCTCGCGTGCGGCCTCGAAGGTCAGGTCCGTGACAGAACCGGTGGGGGTGGGAACGCGCATGGCGTAGCCGTCCAGCTTCCCCTTGAGTTCGGGCAGCACCAGGGAGACGGCCTTGGCCGCGCCGGTGGTGGTGGGGACAAGGTTGAGCGCTGCGGCGCGGGCGCGACGCAGGTCCTTGTGCGGAGCGTCCTGCAGGTTCTGGTCGGCGGTGTAGGCATGGATCGTGGTCATCAGACCCTTCTCGATGCCGAGACCGTCGTTGAGCACCTTGGCCATCGGCGCCAGGCAGTTGGTGGTGCAGGAGGCGTTGGAGATGATGTGGTGCGAGGACGAATCGTACTTGTCGTCGTTCACGCCCATCACCATGGTGATGTCCTCGTTCTTCGCGGGGGCGGAGATGATGACCTTCTTGGCGCCGGCGTCAATGTGCGCCTTGGCCTTGGTGGCATCGGTGAAGAAACCGGTGGACTCGAGGACGACGTCAACGCCCAGATCGCTCCAGGGGAGGTTCGCGGGATCCTTCTCCGCGTAGGCCTTGATTTCCTTGCCGTCGACGACGATGGCGTCATCGGTGTGGGAGATCTCGCCGGGGAAACGGCCGAGGATTGAGTCGTACTTCAGAAGGTGTGCCAGTGTTGCGTTGTCAGTGAGGTCGTTGACTGCGACCACCTCGAGATCAGCGCCCTGCGCCACGAGGGCGCGGAAGTAGTTGCGGCCAATGCGGCCGAAGCCATTGATTCCAACCTTGACGGTCATGTGTGTGAATCCCCTTCGAGAGAGTGTCGCTGCGCACCGCAGCGGGAGCCGCGTGCGCAGCGTCTATGGACATCTCCCACCCTATCGAACGGGGCCGGTTCAGGTTCAAGCGGGGTCGCTGGCGAACCCCAGCCCGGCTTGTTGGCGGTGACCGATCACTCGTCGTCGCGCAGCTCCATCGGGAGGCTCGCCTCAGTGCCCGGCACACCGGCCGTGGCTGCGGCCTTGTCCGCGGTGGCGAGGAGACGGCGGATCCTGCCTGCAATGGCATCCTTTGTCAGTGGAGGGTCGTGCAGCTTCCCGAGTTCCTCCAGGCTCGCCTGCTGGTGCTGCAGGCGCAGTTCCCCCGCCATCCGCAGATGTTCCGGTGTCTGTTTCCCGAGGATCTCCAACGCCCTCTCGACGCGTGCGCCAGCCGCCACTGCCGCACGGGCGGAGCGGCGGAGGTTGGCGTCATCGAAGTTGGCGAGGCGGTTGGCCTGAGCGCGCACCTCCCGACGCATGCGACGTTCCTCCCACACGAGGCGCGTGTCGTGAGCTCCCATCCGCGTGAGGAGATCCGCGATGTCCGCCCCGTCCCGCAGCACGACACGCTCCACCCCTCGCACCTCGCGGGACTTCACCGTCAGCCCGAGGCGCCGCGCAGCACCCACCAGCGCAAGTCCCGCCTCCGAGCCCGGACATGTGACTTCAAGCGCCATGGAACGGCCCGGCTCCGTCAGCGAACCCCGGGCCAGGAAGGCGCCCCGCCACACCGCGACGGCATCCGCCAGCGATCCACCGACGACGGAGGGAGGAAGGCCCCTGACGGGGCGGCGTTTCTGATCGACCAGCCCGGTCAACCTGGCGAGCTTCTCCCCGTCGCGTACCACCCGCACGCTGTAGCGGGTGCTGCGACGCAACCCCGAGGAGTTGATCACGAGCATTTCGCTGTCCAGCGAATACAGTTCACCGATGAAGGCACGCAGGCGCCGAGCGGCAGCCCCCGTGTCGAGTTCGGCCTCAACGACGATGCGTCCCCCCACGAGGTGCAAGCCACCGGCGAATCGCAACATCGTGGACACTTCGGCGCGTCGTGCATTGGGGTGCGGGGTGGCCACGGCAGCGAGTTCGGACTTCACCTTCTGTGTCAGGGCCATGCGGTAGATACTGCCATGCATCCCTCGCCCTGATCATCCCCGGGTCAGCACCTCGGAGAAAACTGAGGCGAGACGATTCGTGTCATGCCGGGGTGACTCATCGCGAAGACCGACGTCCTCCACCACCAGACGTGCGCCCAGCGACGCTGCATAGCGCTCCAGGTGCGGATCCGTCCCGGCGAAGCGATCGTCGGCTATGACCACATCGAGCCGAAGGCTGGGCGCATGCTCTGCAAGGAGCTCTATGTGCCGGGAGGCAGTGAACCCATCGGTCTCGTCGGCGGGGGCGATGTTCAGCACCAGGACGCGTTGCGCAGGGGTGTGAAGGATGGCGCGCGCCAGGTCCGGTACCAGCAAGTGGGGTATCACCGACGTGAACCACGATCCGGGCCCCAGCACGACGAAATCGGCATCCATGACCGCCTCGACGGCCTCCGCGCATGCAGGGGGTTCGTGCGGGATCAGTCGCACCGACTGCACGGTGCCGTCCGTGCTGGCGATGGTCGCCTGACCCGACAGCGTGGCAACCTCATCAGGCGCGACGTCCGAGAGACCAATGACGTCCGCCTCAATCTCCAGGGGCAAGGAGGACATGGGCAAGACCCTTCCCCGCGTCCGCAGAAGATCCGCCACCATGTCGAGGCCAGCCACGGTGTCACCCAGCTGCTGCCAGAGACCTGCGATCAGCAGGTTGCCGATGGCGTGCCCGGAGAGGGCTCCGTCGCCGGTGAAACGGGATTGCAGGACGCTGGCCCAAGTACGTCCTTCCTGGTCATCGCTGCAGAGCGCTGCGAGTGCCATCCGCAGATCCCCGGGCGGCAGGCAGCCCAGTTCGCGGCGCAACTGCCCGGAGCTGCCTCCATCATCGGCGACGGTGACCACCGCCGTCAGATTGTCGGTGACCCGCCGCAACGCCGTGAGGGAGGCAGACAGTCCGTGTCCACCACCGCACGCCACCACGTTGGGGAGCGCTCCGATGCCCTGCATGGTGTTCACTCCTTGCCCATGTCACGGTGGAGGATGGTGACGCCGAAGCCTCTCTCCTGGAGGCGCGGGGCCAGCGCCTCGCAGATGGCCGTCGAGCGGTGTTTGCCCCCGGTGCAACCCACCGCCACGGTCACCTGTCGTTTGCCCTCGCGCATATAGCCGGGAGCCATGGTGCTGAGCAGCTGCAGCACGTGTTCCTGGAACGCGGGGGCGTCGGGCTGCCCCAGCACATATTCGGCGACGTCCGGGGAGAGCCCGGTCCGAGGACGCAACTCGGGCACCCAGTAGGGATTCGGCAGGAATCGGACGTCGAAGACCACGTCGGCATCGATCGGCACACCGTTCTTGAACCCGAACGAGATCAGGGCGATGCGAAGTGTGTCGGTGGCGTCGTTCCCGAAGTGGTTGGAGACGCGCTGCGCCAGCTGCCGGGGAGTGAGACCGGAGGTGTCCACGACGATGTCGGCACTCGCCCGCAGATCCGCCAGGAGGCGACGCTCGCGCACCATGCCCTCCACGAGCCGCCCGTCGCCCTGCAGGGGAAGCGGACGTCTGTTGGATTCCTGCCGTTGCACGATGATGTCATCGCTGGCTTCGAGGAACAGGACGGTGACCTCGACACCCTGCGCGCGGAGTGCGGCCAGCGCATCGGGAAGCTGCTCGAACTGTTCACGGCTGCGCACATCGAACCCGACGGCCACCCGATCAGTTCCGGTGCGGACGAGTTCCGCAGCGAGTCCCGGGAGCATGACGGGCGGCAGATTGTCCACGACGTACCACCCGAGATCCTCCATGGCGTGGGCGGCGGTTCGCCGCCCGGCACCGGACATTCCGGTGACGATGACCAATCGTTGCGTCACGTGGGTTGCAGGCATGGCCACCACACTAGTCCGAGCGGCTCGCGGGGTCAGTCGGCCAGAGTGCGCTCTCCAATGCCGCGGGCCATGAGTGCCTCACCGCTGCGCTCGGCATACGCGACCGCACCAATGATCACGGGGGTGAGCAGCAGGGCGGGATTGCGCTCCAGCCCCCGCGCCCGTGCGGCCATCCGGGCATCATCGACACTGCCGAGGAGGTACGGAATGGACCGGATCATGAGCGCCACGGCCAGCGCCACCTGGTCCGGATTGACGCCGAGGAACCGGAGGGGCCGCAGCGCCCACACCAACGCATCCAGCAGCTCGGGTGCTCCCGTTGTGAGGGTCAGCATCCGCGCTGCGAGGATGGCCACCAGCAGATTTCCGGGGCGCACAAATGCTGCTTCGGGGGCCAGTGTCACCAGATGGAACAGCGCAAGCACAGCCAAGATGCTCCACATCATCCAGCCCAGCCGCAGCGCTCGCGACAACCGGATGCCGCTCGTGCGGTGGAACAACAGCACCACGAGCAGGGCGCCCAGGGTGACCGGCCACGATGCGAACGCCAGTACGGGCACCACCAGTGCGAGTAGGAGGAGGTACTTGATCCCGACCGGGATCCGAAACAACCACCCGTCTCCGGGTTCATGGATACCGAGCACCCCCGCGTGCGGATTCACGAGCGCACCCCCATGAGTTGTTCGTAGTGCCGGATCGCCCGGCCGGGTTCGTCATCTGCCACGATGCGTCCGTCGTCGATCACGAGCACCCGGTCAGCATCGGCGGCTACGCCCAGGTCGTGGGTGGAGTAGATGAGCTGTTGCGGGAGCGCCGCGAACGTGGCCCGTAGTGCGAGTTTGTTCCGAAGGTCCAACAGCGTGGTCGGTTCGTCGGCCACGATGATCGACGGCTCCACGGCCAGCACGCTGGTGAGGGCCACGAGTTGCCGCTCCCCACCCGAGAGATCGTGGATGCTCTGGTGCGCCAGTCTTCCCAGTCCCCGCTCCTCCAGCAGCTCCAGGGCCCGCGCAGCGCGAGCGGGACGGCCCTTGATCCGGCTCCGCAGGCTGAGTTCCACATCCTCGATCGGAGTGGACATGACAAGCTGTGCCAGCGGATCGGTGAAGATGAAGCCGACGGCGTTGCGGACGTCCCGACCCTGGTTGACGGTGTCGAATCCGGAGGCCGTCACGCGTCCCGATGAGGGTAGCCGCAGGCCGTTCATGAGTCTCAGCAGCGTCGACTTCCCCGACCCGTTGGCCCCGATGACGCAGATGCGACGTTCGTCCAGCGTCAGGGAGACATCCGCCAACAATGTACGGTCGGCTTCTCCGCGACGGTGCGCCGGAATCACGACGCTGACGTCGTGGAGGTGGATCATCGTCCAAGTAGCCGGGGAAACGCCTTGTGGACCGCCATGGCCAGCGTCACAGCGATGATCGACTTGACGAGGTCCCCCACCCAGAACGGCACGTCAATGAAGAGGGCTTCCCGCCAGCTGACTCCCAGCACGTTGGAAAGATGGGTGACCCCGATCGGCATGATGACGAGGTAGCGGGCGAGCAGCAGACCCCCCAGCATGATTAGCGGCGTCGTCGCGCTCAGACCTCGGCGCACTGCCCACCGGGCCACGAATCCCCCCACCAGGGCCGCGAGCGGGAATGAGAGCAGGTATCCGCCCGTCGGGCCGATCAGCACCCCCACGCCGGCAGCGCCGCCGGAGAAGACCGGAAGGCCAGCAGCACCTACGGCGACGTAGAGGGCCACAGCTGCAAAGCCGCGCCACGGGCCCAGGCAGAGGCCGGTCAGGGCCACTCCGAGTGTCTGCAGCGTGATGGGGACTGGGCCCAGCGGAATGGGCGGAGTCAGCGCCATGGCGGAGAGCAGGGCGGCGAACACGGCAATGCGAGCGAGATCACTCGGGGCCAATGCTCGTTGCCGGCCGGGGGCGCTCACCTGTGTCGACATCTACCGCTCCACTTCCTGGGGTGAAAAAACAACTGGCGTCCATTCAACACCACGACTTGAACAGCGTTCAAGTAGGCGGGTGAAAGACCGGGCAGGTGGGCGCAGCCCGAACGCCGATACAGAGACCACGACGACAAGATAAGTTGTCCACGTGGGAAGGAGCGCCAGGTGCAACGCTCGGATCATGACATCGAAGAGGCTTCTGGTCGCTTCGAGCAGTCAGCGAACAATCTTGACCGAGCGACCTCGACCGAGGCTGAACACGACATATTGGCCCGCGACCCGCTGCCCCTGATGGGGAAGTCAGCGGTGGTGACCGGGGTGAGTCGTCGGGCAGCCATCGGTTACGCCACCGCCTGCCGACTGGCCGCCTACGGCGCGAGCGTGTTCTGCCATCACTTCTCGCCGCACGACGATGAGCAGGCTTGGGGTGGCGATGACATGGAAGCGGTGCTCGCCGGAGTTCGAGCTCATCTCATCGGAGACGCTCGAGTTGCTGACCTCCATGCAGATTTCGTCGATCCTGAGGCGCCCGCCCGGGTGATCGATGCAGCAATTGAAGAGTTCGGCACCATCGACGCGTTGATATGCAACCAGGCCATGTCAGGGTCCGACGGCGCCGTGGGCGAGTTGAGCGCTGCTGATCTCGATCGGCACTGGGCGGTCGATGCGCGCGCCTCCATCCTCCTGACGCAAGCCTTCATGACGCACCATGAAGAGGGCTCCACGGCATCGATCGTCTTCCTCACCTCGGGTCAGGGGCTGGGTCCGATGCCGGGGGAGGTCGCCTACGCGGCGGCCAAGGCCGCCATCGCGGGAGTCACCACAACGATTGCGGATGAGCTCGCGGATCGCGGCATCCGCGTCAACACCGTCAACCCTGGACCCGTGGACACCGGCTACATGACTGAGGAGACCTGGCGGATGGTTGAGCCGATGTTCCCTCTCGGTCGCTTCGGACAGCCAGACGACGCAGCGCGGCTCCTCGCCTGGCTCCTCACGGACGAGGCCGCATGGATCAGCGGTCAGATCATCAACTCAGAAGGCGGCTTCGGCCGCTGGCGTCCCCACGGCCATTGAGCAATACCAACCCAGCAGATCACCACATGTTGGCATATACTGCCAGTGGAGGTGGTTGCCGTGGCTACGAGAAATGTCGTTCTGAGTCAGCACCAACACGAACTTGTTGAGGCGCTGGTGAAGTCTGGGCGCTATCAGAACGCCAGCGAGGTACTGCGCGAAGGCCTGCGACTCGTGGAGCGCGAGCACGCACAGGAAGCAGCGAAAGTCGCAGTCCTCCGCCGAGCCGCCGATGAAGGGTGGTCGGATCTTGCCGCGGGTCGTTTCGACGACATCGAAGATGAGTCCCTCGACGACTTCATAGGGCAGCTCGGCACCCGCGCTGCAGCGGGCTGATGACGAGGTATCGCCTCACACATGCCGCTCAGACCGACATTCTCTCGATCCTCGCCTGGTCGCACGACCAGTTCGGGGAGGAAGCACGCCAGCGATACGAGGCACTGATCTCCGCAGCCATCAGGGACGCCGCCGCCCGCAACGACGAGTTGGGGCGGACACCTCGCCCAGAGCTGGGCGACGGGGTGTTTTCCTGGCATCTGGCGCAGAGCCGTCGTCGCTCGCGCGGTGGAAAAGTTCGCCGTCCGCGGCACTTCCTGACCTGCCGACTCGACGGCGACGTCCTGGTTGTCGGTCGAGTCCTCCACGACGCGATGGATCTACGACGACACCTCGATTCCTAGGGAACCACTGATCAATCATGCCCTGGCTGCAGCGCACCGGGCGTCCCAACAATGCCGCAGGTCTACCAAACGGTGATCGGATGTGGATGCCGGTGCTTGCGCATTCGGCCATCCTTGGTGACCAGACTGGCACCGTGCTCGACGGCGGTGGCGAAGATCAGCCGGTCTGCTGGATCCCCGGGAAATGACCCGGGCAGGGCCACTGCGGCGTCCGCAAGAGACGTGGTGATCGGAAGCGTGCGGACCCGTGAGGCAAGGCCAGCCAACCACACCCGGATCGGAATACTCACCACGATGCGTCCGTGTGCCGCCAGCCACGCGAGCTCGTACCAGCTGATGGCGGCGACAGCGAGTTCATCGGCTGATTCGATGGCCGCGACTGCCGGCTCGCTGAGGCGCTCCGGCTCAGCGGACCACCACTGAACGACGTGGGTGTCCAGGACGATCAAGCTCACGCCGTTTCCCACGTCGTACCTGCACCGAAAAGCGACTCGTCGTCCTCATCGGAGATCGCGACGCCAGCATACGCACCCTTCAAGGCGGACGGGCCGGTCGCAGGGACCAGCCGTGCGACTGTCCGCCCGTGCTTGGTGATCTCAAGTTCCTCGCCGTCGGAGACGTCATCGAGGAGCGCGAGTAACTTCGCCTTGGCCTCTGTCGCAGTCATTCGACGAGTCATATGGTCATGATAGCGGTCAGACCACAACCTGGTCCAGCCTTCAAGCCTTCCGCACGAGGGTGGGTCTGTGTCGATGCGACAGCGACCCAAGTCCTACACACCCTGCTCCGGTGTCACGACTTCGCAGCGGACACCGGGCGCGCGACCGATGCGCCGGTCAAGCGTGACCAGCTTCGTCTCGAGGAACTCCGCGAGGGCGACATAGCTGGCGTCGTACGCCGTCAGGTTGGCGCGGAGCTGCCACGATCGGTGCGCCAAGAGTTCGTAGGGCCACTGCTCGACGGCCAAGTCGAGCAGATCTGCGTACGCCTGGGCTGCCTGGTCCGAGGTGATGAGAGCCGCCAAAACGTGTCGTCGGATGATGTTGGCGGCCTCGAATGGAAGCAAGCTGGGGGCTGCGAGATCCTCCCCCGCGAGAAGGTCGGTGGCCCAGCGACCATCCGGCCCTGCGTCCAGAAGGACGGCCACCACGGCCGAGGCGTCACAGACGATCCAGCGCCTCACCGACGATCCGCATCGCGTGCCGACAGGATCGACGCAGCATCGACATGCACGCCGGTGGCCTCGACGCGAGAGCGAGCACGCGCGATGACGTCGTCTACAGCGGGGCGCGCAGTACTCTGAACAAGCATTGTCCGCAGGTACTCCTGCAATGACATGCCAGCCCGAGCAGCGCGCGACGCCAACTCGTCGCGGACGTGATTTGGAACCTCACGCACAGTGATAGCAACACTCATGCAGCTATTTTAGCAGCACTGCCAGCGTTCCAGCAGTACCACCATCAGGTGTCGGTGACCTCTCCCGTGGCGAGGTTGATGGCTTCGCCGCCGGTATCGGCCACCGCGGCGAAGACGGCCTCGGCGAGGCGGGGACCGAAGCCGGGGACCTGAGCGATCTCCTCCGGGGTGGCCGCGCGAAGCTTGCGGAGACTACCGAAGTACGTCAACAGCGCCTTGCGTCGCATCTCCCCCAGCCCCGGCACGGTGTCAAGGGTCGAGGCCACCATGTTCTTGGCACGACGCGAACGGTGGTGGGCGATGGCAAACCGGTGCGCCTCATCCCGCACCCGCTGGAGCAGGTACAGGCCCTCGCTTGCCCGCGGCAGGATCACCGGGTACTCGCTGCCCGGCACCCACACCTCCTCGAGCCGTTTGGCCAGGCCACACAGCGCAATCTCGTCGGCCAACCCCAGATCATCCAGGACGGCTTGGGCAGCGTTGACCTGCGGGAGACCACCGTCGACGACGATCAGGGCGGGAGCGTAGGAGAACCTGCGCGGGGCGCCCGTGGTGGGATCGATCAGCAGTGGTCCCTCCCCGCCCGATTCGCCCGGCCGGTCATCCAGCAGACGACGGAGACGCCGTCGCAGCACCTCATCCATCGCCGCCACATCGTTGGATCCCTCGAAGGACTTGATGATGAAGCGTCGGTAGTCGGACTTCTTCGCCATGCCGTCCTCGAACACGACCATGGATCCCACCACCTCGGAGCCCTGCGTGTGGGAGATGTCGTAGCACTCGATGCGCAGCGGCGGGGAGGGTAGGTTCAGCGCCTCCCCCACCTCGTCGAGCGCACGGTTGCGCGTGGTGAGGTCGGAGGCGCGTTTGGTCTGGCGCTGGGACAGGGCCATCTCCGCGTTCTTCACCACTGTGTCCAGCAGCATCCGCTTGTTGCCGCGCAGCGGAACCCGGATGTCTACCTTGGCACCGCGCTGCACGGCCAGCAGCTCCACCAGCGTGTGCTCCGCCTCCACCGATGACAGGATCAGAGGGGGCACAGCGACGTCGAATTCCCTGTACAACTGCAGCAGGAAGGATTCCAGGAGCTCCGTCAGATCGCGGTCATCGGTGCGGTCCGCGACCCATCCCCGCTCCCCGGTGATGCGTCCGGCGTGAATGTGGAACACCTGCACGGCCACCTGTTGGCCGTCGTCGGCGAACCCCACCACGTCTGCTCGGGTGTCCTCGCCCAGCACGACGGTGTTCTTCTCCTGAACCCGACGCAGCGCTCCCAGGGAGTCCCGCAGCACGGCGGCCTTCTCGAAGTTCAGATCCGCGGAGGCCTGCAGCATGTCGTGCTCCAGCTGCCCGATGATGCCTGCCGTGTTGCCGCCCATGAATGAGCAGAAGTCGGCCACGATCTGGCGGTGTTCCTCCTCGCTGACCCGGCCCACACAGGGGGCGGAGCACTTGCCGATGTCCCCGAGGAGGCAGGGTCGGCCTGCCGAGCGTGCGTTCCGGAAGACGCCCTGGGTGCAGGAGCGCATGGGGAAGACGCGCAGCAGCATGTCGACGGTCTCCCGGATCGCCCAGGCCTGACCGAAGGGACCAAAGTACCGGGTCCCTCTCTTCTTCGCTCCCCTTCCGACGAACACGCGCGGGTATTCCTCTGACCAGGTCACGGCGAGCCAGGGGTAGGACTTGTCATCGCGGTACTTGACGTTGAACCGGGGGTCGTACTCCTGGATCCACGTGTACTCGAGTTGCAGGGCCTCGAGCTCGTTGGCCACCACGGTCCACTCCACCCTTGCCGCCGTCCGTACCATCGTCTGGGTGCGGAAGTGCAGCGACGCCGGATCGGCGAAGTAGGAGTTGAGCCGCTGGCGCAGGTTCTTGGCCTTGCCCACGTAGATGACGTTGCCGAATGCGTCGAAGAAGCGGTAGACACCCGGATCGGTGGGGATGGATCCCGGGCGCGGACGGTACGTGGACGGATCAGCCATGATCCTCGATGATAGGTCGGCCTCCCAGCGGACGGACCCCACCCCTGCGAACGCTCAGGACGCCACCCGGTTGAGCAGTGCCCGGCCGCCGTTCAACATCGGCGCAAGGTACTCACCGGTCACCGAATCCGGCGCATCGGCAACCGCTTCCGGTGTACCGCTGGCCACCACCTCGCCGCCATGCGAGCCACCACCGGGCCCCATGTCGATGACCCAGTCGGCGCTCTTGATGACATCGAGGTTGTGCTCGATGACCACCACGGTGTTTCCGGTGTCGACGAGCCTCTGCAGGACTCCCAGCAACTTGCGGACATCCTCGAAGTGCAGCCCGGTGGTGGGCTCATCGAGGACGTACAGGGTGCGGCCGGTGGATCGCTTCTGCAGCTCGGCGGCGAGCTTGACCCTCTGCGCCTCGCCGCCGGAGAGGGTGGTGGCCGGCTGGCCGAGACGGACGTAGCCGAGACCCACCTCCTCCAACGTCTTCAGGTGACGAGCGATGGAACCGATGGAGGCGAAGAAATCCGCACCCTCGGTGATGGACATGTCCAGAACCTCAGAAATGGACTTGCCCTTGTAGTGCACCTCCAGGGTTTCGCGGTTGTACCTGGCTCCGTGGCACACCTCGCAGGGCACGTAGACATCCGGCAGAAAGTTCATCTCGATCTTGATGGTGCCGTCGCCGGAGCAGTTCTCGCACCGGCCACCCTTGACGTTGAAGGAGAAGCGGCCCGGCATGTAGCCGCGAACCTTCGCCTCGGATGTCTGGGAGAACAGGGTACGGATCTTGTCGAACACCCCGGTGTAGGTGGCGGGGTTGGACCGCGGTGTGCGGCCGATCGGCGACTGGTCCACCTGGATGACCTTGTCCAGGTGTTCGAGGCCCTTCAGCGACCTGTGCCTGCCGGGCACGGCTTTGGCGCCGTAGATCTGCTTGGCCGCCGATGTGTAGAGGATCGAGTTGACCAACGACGACTTGCCCGAGCCGCTGACGCCCGTGACTGCCACGAACTTGCCCAGGGGGAAGTCCACCGTGACATTGCGCAGGTTGTTCTCGGTGGCTCCTACCACCCTGACCGCCAGACCGTTGCCGGCACGGCGGGTGGCGGGCGTCGGGATGGACAACTGGCCCTTGAGGTACTGCCCGGTGAGGGAACCGTCGGACTGCAACAGCTCCTCAACGGTTCCGGACACGACCACGTTGCCGCCGTACTCACCGGCGCCGGGGCCAATGTCCACCACCCAGTCGGCCGAACGGATGGTGTCCTCGTCGTGCTCGACGACGATGAGGGTGTTGCCCAGGTCCCGCAGCCGGATCAGGGTCTGAATGAGGCGCTTGTTGTCCCTCTGGTGGAGACCGATGCTGGGTTCGTCCAGCACATAGAGCACACCCACGAGACCGGAGCCAATCTGGGTTGCGAGCCTGATGCGCTGGGCCTCGCCGCCGGACAGGGAGCCGGCTGACCGTGACAGTGTCAGGTAGTCCAGCCCCACGTCGAGGAGGAACCGCAGTCTCTCCCGGATTTCCTTCACAACCCGCTCGGCGATGTGGGCGTCCCTCGCGGACAGCACCAAACCGTCCAGGAACTCCGACGCGTTCGCGATGGACATGGACGCAACCTGGGCGATGTTGTGCCCGGCGACGGTGACGGCCAGCGTGGCGGGACGCAGCCGCGCTCCGCCACAGGCCGAGCAATCGATCTCGCGCATGTAGCCGCCCCACCTGTCGCGGGCGCTGTCGGTCTCCGCCTCACCATGGCGTCGTCGGACGAACGGCAGGATGCCCTCATACTTCTGCGAGTACGTGCGCACGCGTCCGAAGCGGTTGCGATAGCTCACGAGAACCGGGTCCCCGACGCCCTCCAGCAACAGTTTGCGGTGACGTGGCGCGAGCCCCTCCCACGGGACGTCGACACTGAAACCATGCTCGTCTGCGAGCGATCCCAGAACGTGGTCGTAGTGACCGCGCAGGTGAGGGGTGGCCCACGGTGCGATGGCGCCCTCGGCGAGGCTGAGTGACTCATCCGGAATCACGAGCTCCGGATCCACCTCCAGCGTCGTGCCGAGGCCCGAGCACACGGCGCAGGCTCCCCACGGGCCGTTGAACGAGAACTGACGGGGTTCGAGCTCGTCGATGCTGATGTCGTGCTCGTTGGGGCAGCCCAGCTTCTCCGAGAATCGCTTCTCCCGGTCGGGGTCCTTCTGGTCAAGATCGACGAACTCCACCCCCACCACACCGTGGGCGAGAGCCAGGGCCGCCTCCACCGATTCGGTGATGCGCTGCTTGGCCGATTCGCGGACCACCACACGATCCACAATGACATCGACATCGTGTTTGCGTTTCTTGTCCAGCTCAGGAATCTCGGTGAGCTGGTACACCCCGCCGTCCACGCGGACACGGCTGTAGCCGTCGGTGACCAGCTGACGGAACAATTCGACGAACTCGCCCTTCCGCCCTTTCACCAGGGGCGCCAGAATCTGGAAACGGGTCCCCTCCTCCATCCCCATCAGCCGGTCCACGATCTGTTGCGGGGTCTGCTTCCCGATGGGTGCTCCGCACACCTCGCAGTGCGGTATGCCGATTCGCGCGAACAGCAGGCGAAGGTAGTCGTAGACCTCGGTGATGGTTCCCACCGTGGAACGAGGATTCCGGCTGGTGGACTTCTGGTCAATCGACACCGCCGGCGACAGGCCCTCAATGAAATCGCAGTCCGGCTTCTCCATCTGGCCGAGGAACTGCCGGGCGTAGGCGGACAGGGACTCGACGTAGCGGCGCTGCCCCTCAGCGAAGATGGTGTCGAACGCCAAGGAGGACTTTCCCGAGCCGCTCAGCCCCGTGAACACGATCATCGCGTCGCGGGGCAGATCAATGGAGACGTTCCTCAGGTTGTTGACCCGGGCTCCCCGTACTCTCAAGTGTTCATCCACTCGCACCATGGTACTGATGAGCCCCGACAAAACTGTCTTCCCAGTGCGAGGCTCGTGGCGAACACTCGAACCCGCATCTTGATGTGCGCGTCATCACGCGGAGCATTGGGCCGCCTTTGGTAGGTTGTCCGACATGTCGAGCCGCCCGGGAGAAAACGGCGTCCAATACGATGTCCTCCTTGTCGCCATCCGAGAGCACACGCAACAATTGCTTGGTGCCACCATAGGTTTCTCGGAGGAGCAGTGGGCCCTACCGTCGGGTCTGCCCGGATGGACGCGCAGTCACGTCGCAGCGCACCTCGTGGAGAACGCTCGTGGCTTTCTTCGTGTGTGCCGGAGCATCGCTCTCGACCGTCCCACAGGGATGTACGAATCGCACCGTGAGAAGGTGCGAGCCATTGAGGAGGGCGCTCTGGCAAGCGGGCTACGCCTCCAGGTGGACCTGGACACATCGGCGAGCGAACTCCAGACCCTGCTGCCCTCCCTTGAGGGAAACGCCACTGAGGTGGAGCTGCGTCCCGGATACCGGCTCGCTGTCAACCAGATCCCGTTGGCGCGGCTGTTTGAAGTGGTCGTGCATTCCGTTGACATGGGCGTCGACGGCTTCCGTGTCCATGTGGACGATGACATCGCGGAAATGCTGCTGGCCTTCGAAGCCGAGCGCATCGGACGGCGTCCGGACCTGCCCGGCATGCTGATCCTCGCCGACGAGGGCTTTCGAGCGCGATTGGGTGGCGACGATGAGTTCGACACGATCGGTGGCCCTTCCCTGGACCTTCTGCTGTGGCTCACGCGCAACAGGACCTCTCCCCGGCTGCGCGGCATCTGAGAGGATTCCTGACTGCAGCCCCACCGATCGAGAGCACTCGGCGCCCGGAAAAACTGTCAGCGGGGGTGATTACTCTTGGGTGCATGAGACCAGTTGACGAGCTGCAGCGGCAGGTGGCGCCGTTGAAGATGCAGGCCGGGTTCGAGCCGTCCGGTGACCAGCCCACAGCCATCGCGGAGCTGGAGCGTCGCATCAACGCAGGCGAACAACACGTCGTCCTCCTCGGCGCCACGGGCACCGGCAAGACAGCCACCGTCGGATGGTTGGCGGAACGCGTGCAGCGCCCCATCCTGGTGATGCAGCCCAACAAGACCCTGGCTGCGCAGTTCGCCAACGAACTCCGCTCGTTCTTCCCGGACAATGCGGTGGAGTACTTCGTCTCCTACTACGACTACTACCAGCCGGAGGCCTACGTCCCCCAGACAGACACCTACATCGAGAAGGACTCCTCCCTCAACGAGGAAGTGGAGCGGTTGCGCCACTCGGCAACCAGTTCGCTGCTCACCAGGCGCGACTGCATCGTGGTGGCTTCGGTGTCCGCCATCTACGGCCTGGGCACCCCCGAGGAGTACCTGAGGCAGCGCATCACCCTGCGCGTGGGGGAAAGCCACGACCGCACGACACTCCTGCGGCACCTCGTGGACATCCAGTACGCCCGCAACGACCTCGCCGGTACCCGCGGCACATTCCGGGTACGCGGTGACACGCTGGAGATTTTTCCCATGTACGAGGAGAACGCGGTGCGGATCGAGTTCTTCGGCGACGAGATTGAGCGCATCTCCACGATGCAGGCGCTGACCGGCACCGTGCTCCATGACGAGCAGGAGATCTACATCTTCCCCGCCACGCACTACTCGGCGGGACCGGAACGGATGGAGCGAGCCATCGCGGGCATTGAAGCGGAGCTGGTGGTGAGGCTCCAGGAACTCGAGAGCGAGGGCAAACTCCTGGAAGCCCAACGCCTGCGGATGCGCACCAGCTACGACATCGAGATGATGCGCCAGATCGGCACCTGCTCCGGCATCGAGAACTACTCGGCGCACGTGGATGGCCGGCCACCGGGTTCGGCCCCGTCCTGCCTGCTGGACTACTTCCCGGAGGACTTCCTGCTGGTGGTGGACGAGTCCCATGTCACCATTCCGCAGATCGGTGGCATGTTCGAGGGCGATGCCTCGCGCAAACGCACCCTCGTGGACCACGGTTTCCGCCTTCCCAGTGCCCTGGACAATCGCCCACTGAAGTTCGACGAGTTCGTCGACCGCATCGGACAGACCGTCTACCTGTCGGCCACCCCGGGTCCCTACGAGACGGATCGTGGCGACGGCTATGTGGAACAGATCATCCGCCCCACCGGCCTTGTGGACCCCGAAGTGGTGCTGAAACCCACCAAGGGCCAGATCGACGACCTGATGGGTGAGATCAAGCAGCGCGTGGAGCGCAACGAGCGTGTCCTGGTCACCACACTGACGAAGAAGATGGCCGAGGACCTGACCGACTACCTCATGGACAACGGCATCAAGACCCGCTACCTCCACTCCGACATCGACACGCTGCGCCGCATCGAGCTCCTGCGGGAGCTGCGGCTCGGCGAGTTCGATGTCCTCGTCGGGATCAACCTTCTCCGCGAGGGGCTGGACCTTCCCGAGGTGTCGCTGGTGGCCATCCTCGACGCCGACAAGGAGGGCTTCCTCCGCTCCGAGAGGTCACTGATCCAGACCATCGGGCGCGCGGCCCGAAACGTTGCCGGCCAGGTGCACATGTATGCCGACAAGGTCACACGCTCCATGGAAGCCGCGATCGAGGAGACCAATCGTCGTCGCGAGAAGCAGATTGCGTACAACACCGAGCACGGCGTGGATCCCCAACCACTACGGAAGAAGATCGCCGACATCACCGACATGCTCCAGCGTGAGGATGCCGACACCGAGGACTTGTTGGCCAAGGGCAAGCAGGGGCGGACCTCGAAGCGCAACGGCGGTCTGGACCCCTCCAACCTGGCCGTCAATGAACTGACAGATCTGATCGAGAGCCTGACGAGCCAGATGCACGAGGCGGCCGCGTCATTGCAGTTCGAGGTGGCGGCGGCCCACCGGGATGAGGTCTCGGACCTGAAGAAGGAACTACGGCAGATGATCGAGGCCAACAAGTAGATCGGCGGCAATGGTGTCCACCTGTGGCTGGTCTACCAACCACAGACGGCCACAACCCGAACAATCGGCTCAGCCGTCAGTGGCGTCGAGCAGTGTGGCGATGTGTTCGTGCCACAGTTCTTCCACCCGCCGCCGCGTCTGCTCGGGTGTGCCGCTGTTGTCAATGACCCAGTCAGCTGCCGCCAGCCGTTCACTCCGCGGAGCCTGGGCAGCCACCCGAGCCTCTGCCTGATCGCGGGTCAACCCGTTGCGCTCCATGAGCCTTCGGAGTTGGAGGTCCTCCGGAACATCGACGACGACGACGGAGTCGAACTTGTCCTGCTGTCCGGTCTCGACGAGGAGCGGGATCACGTGGACCACCACGGCATCCCGAGGGGCGGCCTGTTCGATGCGGTAAGCTTCCGCTCGCACTCGTGGATGGACGATGGCGTTGAGGTCAGCTCTGGCCCCGGCATCGGCGAACACCATCTCTCCCAAATGTGCGCGGTCGAGCGAACCGTCGGGGTGCAGCACCTGGTCACCGAAGCGCTCGACAACTTCGCGGAGACCCGTTGAGCCCGGCTCCACCACCCGTCGCGCCAGTAGGTCGGAATCGATGATGAGGGCTCCCGCAGCGCCCAGCTGATCGGAGACCAGTGTTTTTCCCGACGCGATGCCGCCCGTCAGCCCGATCCGCACCATGCCCACACAGTATCTCGGTTGTTTCGCCCCCACGGAGTGGCTCCCCGCCACCGAACCACTTGTCCGGCTAGGATCGGACCTCAATCTCGTGGGCGGATAGCCCTCGTCCCGAAAGGAAAACGCATGGCCCGCATTCTCTGGATCGTTCTCGTGGTGCTGCTCGCCCTGTGGCTGATCGGCTTCATCGCCGACATCGCTGGCGGCCTGATCCACATCCTGCTGGTGATCGCACTGATCGTCCTGGTCGTCAACCTCGTCACCGGCCGCAAGGGCGCCTGACGCTCACCACTGACAAAGCGAGAAGGCCCGCCCCACGATGGGGCGGGCCTTCTCGCTTGTCAGCGAGACAATTCACATCTCACGGCCGTGATCAGCTGCCGCCCGTGAGCTTGTCGCGCAGCGCCTGAAGAGCCTCGTCCGATGCGAGCGAACCCTCTCCCGACTCGGACTCCTGCGTGGGTGCGGAGGAGAAGCCAGCACTTGCCTGCACCGCCGCTTCACGCTCGGACGTCTCGGACTCGCTGACCTGCCTCTTGTGTGCTTCCCAGCGGGCCTGGGCCTCGGCGTACTGACGCTCCCACGCCTGCTGCTGCTCCTCGAAGCCGGGCTTCCACTCCTGCGTTTCCGGATCGAAGCCCTCCGGATAAATGTAGTTGCCCTTCTCGTCATAGCTGTCGGCCATGCCGTAGAGCGAGGCGTCGAATTCTTCCGCGTTGACGTCCAGACCCTCGTTCGCCTGCTTCAGCGAGAGGGAGACACGACGACGCTCAAGGTCGATGTCGATGACCTTCACCATCACTTCGTCGCCCACAGAGACAACCTGCTCCGGAATCTCGACGTGGCGCTCTGCGAGCTCGGAGACGTGCACCAAGCCCTCAATGCCGTCACCGACACGAACGAACGCACCGAACGGCACCAGCTTGGTGACCTTGCCCGGCACGATCTGGCCGATCTGGTGCAGACGTGCGAAGGTCTGCCACGGATCCTCCTGTGTGGCCTTCAACGACAGTGAAACACGCTCGCGGTCCATGTCCACCTCGAGCACCTCGACGGTGACCGGGGTACCGACTTCGACCACCTCGTTCGGGTGATCGATGTGCTTCCAGGACAGCTCGGAGACGTGCACGAGTCCGTCAACGCCGCCGAGATCGACGAACGCACCGAAGTTGACGATGGAGGACACGACACCCTTGCGGATCTGGCCCTTCTGCAGCTGCGTGAGGAACGTCTGACGCACCTCGGACTGGGTTTGCTCAAGCCAGGCACGGCGGGACAGCACCACATTGTTGCGGTTCTTGTCCAGCTCGATGATCTTGGCCTCAAGCTCCATGCCCACGTAGGGCTGCAGGTCACGGACACGGCGCATCTCCACCAGCGACGCGGGCAGGAAGCCACGCAGACCGATGTCGACGATGAGTCCACCCTTGACCACCTCGATGACGGAACCGGAAACGACGCCGTCCTCTTCCTTGATCTTCTCGATCGTGCCCCAGGCGCGCTCGTACTGAGCCCGCTTCTTGGACAGGATCAGGCGTCCCTCCTTGTCCTCCTTCTGCTGGACAAGGGCCTCGATCTCATCACCGACGCTGACCACCTCGAACGGGTCCACGTCGTGCTTGATGGAGAGTTCCTTGGAAGGAATGACGCCTTCGGTCTTGTAACCGATGTCGAGCAGGACTTCGTCCCGGTCGACCTTGACGACGGTGCCGGACACGATGTCCCCGTCGTTGAAGTACTTGATGGTGGCATCGACGGCAGCCATGAAGGCTTCCGGGGTGCCGAAATCGTCGACTGCGACAGCAGACGCCTCAGTGGAGGAGGTCATGTAGTGGGGCTCCGAAATGGGTAAGGCCTAACGCTCAGGGCCTTGTTGTCGGGAGCTCGAATCGTGTACGACGGACCGTTCAACGCGCCCACCCCTCTACGTCCGGGGGCGGACAGGCCACTATGCGCTTTCACTGTAGCTTCACGCCGCTGGGCCGGTCAAACGGGTGTGGTTCCGCAAGAGGTTAGGCTGGCGGTGTGACCAGTGCAACAGTCGGCCCCAGCCGCCGCCGCTTCGTGACCCTCGTGGTCGCCGTCGCCGTCCTGGTCGGCGTCGTCGCCTTCTTCGCATTCCGCACACCCGGCACCACCCAGGCGGAACCCCAGGCGGTGGAGACGACCACAGCACCCACCGTCGACGTGTCCCCCGCTGCCGTGGAACCGGTCACCAGTGAGCCCGCCGTCGAACAACCGGCAAGTACGCCACCGGCAACATCTCCCGCGCCCTCCCCATCTCCCACCGTCACCGGCTACTGTCAGCCGCTCAGCGACGAGGGATTCGAGCCGGTACGATACGTTATCCAGCGCTTCGGGGTGGATGAACAGGTCGTGTCGCTGGGGATCGACGCCGAGGGAGCCATTGCTGCCCCACCCAAGAGCGAACCGCGCACGGCGTCCTGGTGGAACCAGGGCCCGGCAGCGGGCGCCTCCGCCGGCAAGACCGTCTTGTCCATCCACACCTACCGCCGCGGCGGCGCTCTCGGAAACCAGCTGTTCGAGGGCGGCCAGAGCCAACTCCAGCCCGGCGACCGCATCGTCCTTCACGGTGCTCAAGGTGAAGTGGCGTGCTACGACTTCGTGGAGGCGCAGAAGATCTTCGTGGAGGACTACGATCCTGATTCCGACGTCATGGTGGACTACGAGGGCGACCCTCTGCTCACGATGATCATCTGCTGGGATCACCGCGCGGGGACGGATCTGTGGGACTCCCGGGTGTTCTTCTACGCGGCACCCTACGTGGGCGCCTGACCCCTCAGTGAGCGGCAGTGAACCAGGAGTCGCCGACGCCGATCGACACCTCGAGCGAGACAGTCAGCTCCATCGCCCCCTCCATGTGACGACGTACCAGTTCGCCCACGGCATCCTGCTCCCCCGCTGCAACCTCGAGGACCAATTCGTCGTGCACCTGCAGCAGCATCCGGCTCCGGAGGCCCTCCTCCTCGAGCGCACGGCCGACGTTGATCATCGCGATCTTGATCACATCGGCTGCTGAGCCCTGGATGGGCGCATTCAGCGCGGCACGCTCCGCCATCTCGCGGCGCTGGCGGTTGCCCGACGTCAGATCCGGCAGGTATCTGCGGCGTCCCAGCATCGTGGAGGTGTAACCGCGGCGACGCGCTTCGGCGACGATGTCCGCGAGATAGGCCTGCACCCCTCCCATGCGGGAGAAGTAGTCCTCCATGAGGGCCTTGGCCTCCCCGACGGTGATCTTCAGCTGGTTCGACAGGCCGAAGGCGCTCAGCCCGTACGCCAGCCCGTAGTTCATGGCCTTGATCCGTGCACGCATCTCCGGGGTGACATCGGCGGGGTGGACGGCGAAGACCTTGGCCGCCATCTCGTTGTGGAAGTCGCGGCCGGAACGGAATGCCTCGATCAGCCCCTCGTCCTCGCTCGCGTGGGCCATCAGCCGCATCTCGATCTGCGAATAGTCAGCGCTCATCAGATTCTCAAAACCGTCACCGGCAATGAACGCGCTGCGAATCTGGCGTCCGAGCGAGGTGCGGATCGGAATGTTCTGCAGATTGGGATCGATGGACGACAACCGGCCGGTGGCTGCCATCGTCTGGACATAGGTGGTGTGAATCCGGCCGTCCGGCTGCACGGAGCCCAGCAGACCGTCGACCGTCTGCCGCAGCCTGATGGAGTCCCGGTGGGAGAGCAGGTGCCCGAGGAAAGGGTGCTCCGTCTTCGCGAACAACCCCTCCAACGCTTCGGCGTCAGTGGTGTAGCCCGATTTCGTTCTGCGAGTCTTCGGCATGTCCAGCTCGTCGAACAGCACCGCTTGGAGCTGCTTGGGGGACCCGAGGTTCACCTCGTGCCCCAACACCTCCCAGGCCGCTTCCTGGGCCTGTCTCACCGCGTCGTCGAACTGGCTCCGAAGGTCCTCCAGCCGCTCCGCGTCCACAGCGATGCCCAGCTGCTCCATCCCGGCCAGCGTGCGTTGCAGGGGAAGCTCCACCTCACGCAGGAGGTCGTCGGCATCCCTTTCCACCAACTCGGTGCGCAGGGCGGCGGCGAGATCCAGGACCGCCCGCGCATGGAGCAGAGCGATGTCGACGGTCTCGTCGTGATCGGTGTCGAAGTCCAGGGTGAGTTGAGGGGCGTCCACCTCCGCGGTTCTGTCCGCCAGTTCACGCTTCAGATGGCGCATCACGAGATCGGCCAGATCGTACGTGCGCTGGTCGGGCCGCAGCAGGTATGCGGCCAGGAGCGTGTCGAGCTCGATTCCGGCAAGGTTCCAGCCCCGCGCCCAGCAGGCGAGCGTGGGTCCCTTGGCCTCGTGCACCACCTTGCGTGGTGTCGGGTCCTCCAGCCACGCGGCCAGTGCGGCGTCGTCGTCCGGGGTCAGTTCGGTGACGTCGATCCACGCACCGGCCCCATCTGTTCCCGCCAACGCAAGACCGGACAGGTCCCCCGTCCCGGAGCCCCACGCACCCACGAAGTGCACGCCGGTCAGGTCCCGGGCGTGCTCCCCGAGCCAGGCGCGGACTGCGCCGGGCTGCAGAGCGATTCCCTCGACGTCGAAGGCGCCGGTCGCGACGGGTTCCTGGGGCGACAGCTCAAGCAGGCGTTCCCGCAGAACCCGGAACTCCAGCGAGTCGAACAACTCGTGCACCCGTTCCCTGTCCCATTCCCGACGGATGGTGCCGGTCACCGCCAGCGGAAGGTCGAGGTCACGCACAAGCTCATTCAGGCGACGGTTGCGGGCGACGTCGTCGAGGTGAGCCCGCAGGGACTCCCCGGCCTTGCCCTTGATCTGTTCGGCCCGCGCCAGAATATTGTCCAGGCCGTCGAACTCCGTGATCCATTTGGCGGCAGTCTTCGGGCCCACGCCGGGGACGCCGGGGAGATTGTCGCTCGACTCGCCGACCAGTGCAGCGATTTCGGGATGGCGCGCCGGGGGCACCAAGTACTTCTCCTCGACCGCTTCCGGAGTCATGCGCACCAGATCCGACATCCCCTTGCGGGGGTAAAGCACCGTCACCTGGTCGGTGACCAGCTGAAAGGCGTCGCGATCGCCCGTGCACACGAGGACGTCGAAACCATCAGCCGTGGCCTGGGTGGCGAGGGTGGCGATCACGTCGTCGGCCTCGTACCCCTCCAGTTCCACGTGCGGGACGTTCATGGCCTCGAGTACGTCCTTGATGAGCGTCACCTGGCCCTTGAACTCCTCCGGGGAGGTGGAGCGGTTTGCCTTGTACTCGGGATAGCTGTCCGTGCGAAACGACTGCCGGGAGACGTCGAAGGCAACAGCCACATGGCTGGGTTTCTCGTCGCGCAGAACGTTGATCAACATGGAGGTGAAACCAAAGACAGCGTTCGTGTGCTGCCCCGTCGTCGTGGAGAAGTTGTCGACGGGCAGTGCGAAGAACGCCCGGTACGCCACGGAGTGTCCATCGATGAGCAGCAGTCGCGGTTGGGGATTCACGCCTCTGAGGATAGCTGCCACGATGAACGCGCCGGGGCCCTACAGTGACGTTGTGATGGAACACCCCCTGCCGGACTGGCTGCACACCCTCGACTTTCCCCTCGACCAGAAGATGGGCTTCGAGATGCACGAACTCACTGCCGAGAAGGTGGTGGGGAGCATCCCGGTGGAGGGCAACACCCAACCGTTCGGGCTGCTGCACGGGGGAGCATCCGCGGTGCTGGTGGAGACTCTGGCGTCCATGGGCGCTGTGATGCACGGGAGGCCGATGAAGCATGTGCCGGTGGGAGTGGATCTCAACGTCACCCACATCCGGTCAGCCAGGCAGGGACGCGTGACGGGTACGGCAACGGCGCTGCACCTGGGACGACGCACCGCCATCTACGAGGTCGAGATCGTTGACGACGCCGGCCGCCGGACCGCCATCGGCCGCCTCACCTGCCACATGCTGCCCGAATCCTGACCGTGCGAGCGGAGCGAGTTCCAAAGCTTTACCCGGGGGTTCACGGGGGCGGAGCCCCCGTGCGTTCAGCGCTTCTTGTGGCTGATGACGCCCTCGGCGACCTCGCGCATGGACTTGCGCAGATCCATGGCGGTCTTCTGGATCCATCGGAAGGCCTCGGGTTCAGTGAGCCCCAACCCTTCCTGGAGGATCCCCTTCGCCTGGTCGATGATCTTGCGCGACTCGAACCTGTCCTCGAGTGAGGCAAGCTCCTCCTCGATCGCCTTGATCTCGGCGAAGCGTCCGATGGCGATTTCAATGGCGGGGACGACGTCGGAGGCGTCGAACGGTTTCACCACATAAGCCATGGCGCCGGCGTCGCGTGCCCGCTCCACGAGGTCGCGCTGGTTGAATGCCGTCAGCATGACGATGGGGGCGATGCGCTCCTCGGCAATGGACTCCGCAGCGGCAATGCCGTCCATGCGGGGCATCTTCACGTCCATGATCACAAGATCAGGCTCCAGCTCCCGGGCCAGCTTCACGGCTTCTTCACCATCCGCCGCCTGACCGATCACCTCAAAACCCTCATCGGTCAGCAGCTCCACCAGATCCAGACGGATCAGGGCCTCGTCCTCGGCAACGAGCACTCTGGTCGGACGTGAGTTCGTGGGCATTGTCGCTCCCTCGGCGATGGTGTCTGCGCTGCTTCCCCGCAGCGTCTGTGAATACTACCGCGCGAACAAGCGTGACGGCCAAGCCGCGCACGAATGCTCTGCGGTGCAGGACACATGTGACCGATGCGCATCGTCGCGAACAGCTGTGGCACAATATTGGGGACCCGGCCCGGGTGGCGGAATGGTATACGCGGACGGCTCAAACCCGTCTGGCCGAAAGGCTGTAGGGGTTCGACTCCCCTTCCGGGTACGACGAGAGGGAGGCCGCTGAGCGGCCTCCCTCCTTTCGTTGCACATGTACTCAGTGCGCGCCGCGCTGATCAGATCTTCTCGCTCCGTTCCTTGATCTTGTGGACCCGCAGGTTGTTCGTCTTGCCGGGCACACCCATCGGGGAGCCGGAGAGAATGACGATGCGCTCCCCCACGTCGATCATGTTCCGGTCGCGCAGGAACTTGTCCACCTCCACCACCATTTCCTCCTGATTCGCGAAATCAGGGGTCATGTGCGTCTCAACACCCCATGACAAGGTCATGGACTGCTGCGTGCTGTGCTCGGGGGAGAACACCAGCAGGGGGATCGACGAGCGGAGCCTGGAGAGTCGGCGTGCCGTGTCCCCGGATTTGGTGAATGCCACCAGGAAGCGGGCGCCCACGCGGTCAGCCACCTCGGCCGCGGCCTTGGCCAGCACGCCACCTGTGGTGTGGGGATCCCAGTCGATGATGTTGATCTCATCGTGGCCGGTCTGCTCCGTCTTCTCCGCGATCCGGGCCATGGTGGCCACGGTCTCCACGGGGAAGTCGCCGACGGATGTCTCGCCGGAGAGCATGACCGCATCTGCCCCGTCGAGGATGGCGTTGGCGACGTCGCTGGTCTCGGCTCGCGTGGGGCGCGGCGCGGAGATCATGGACTCGAGCATCTGGGTGGCGACAATGACCGGCTTGGCCCACTTGCGGGCCGCACGGATGATTTCCTTCTGGACCAGCGGCACATCCTCGAGCGGCAGCTCGACGCCCAGGTCTCCGCGCGCCACCATGAACGCGTCGAAGGCGTCGATGATGGCCTGCAGGTTCGTGATGGCCTGCGGCTTCTCGAGCTTGGCGATCACCGGCAGATGGCGCCCCTCCTCGTCCATGATCTCGTGGACCCGCTTGATGTCATCGGCGGAACGCACAAAAGACAGTGCAATGAGGTCAATGTCCTGCCCGAGGGCCCATCGCAGATCGGCCTCATCCTTCTCGCTCAGTGCTGGGACGGAGACGGCGACGCCCGGAAGGTTGATGCCCTTGTTGTTGGACACGGGACCGGGAACGATCACCTTGGTCACAACGTCAGTGGCGGTGACCTCGATGGCCTCCAGCCCCACCTTGCCGTCATCGATGAGAATTTTGTCCCCGACGTTGACGTCGTCGGGCAGTCCCTTGAACGTCGTGGAGCAGCGGGAACCGTCGCCCTCGATGTCGTCGATGGTGATCGTGAAACGGTCACCCACATCGAGATGGTGCTTCTCGTCGTTGGCGAAGCGTCCCAGCCGGATCTTGGGGCCCTGCAGGTCGGCGAGGACGCCCACCGTCTTGCCCGTGATGTCAGCAGCTTCACGGACCGCCTTCAACCGTGCGCCGTGTTCGTCGTAATCGCCGTGGCTCATGTTGAGCCGCGCGACGTTCATACCGGCGTTGATCAGCTCGACCAGACGCTCCGTGGTGTTGGATGAGGGACCGAGGGTACATACAATTTTCGCTCTGCGCATTCGATCACCCTACTGGAAAGACCGTCGCAGACTCACGCGGGGCTCCCCGATACTCAATTCTCGCGAACGATGTCCAGTGCTCTTCTGAGTTGCTCGGGCGGCGTGGACGAGAAGTGGACCCATTCCCCCGAACCGGGGTGCGTGAAGCCTAGCCCGGCGGCATGCAACCACTGCCTGTCCAGGCCGAGCCTTTCAGCGAGAACGGGATCGCATCCATACAGAGCGTCCCCGCAGCAGGGATGTCCGACGGCTGCCGCATGGACCCGGATCTGGTGTGTCCGCCCCGTCTCGAGCTGCACTTGGAGCAGGGTGGCTGCACGATGGGCCTCCAGTGTCTCGTAGTGCGTGACGCTGGCCCTACCCCTTTCCACGACCGCCATCTTCCACTGCGCACCGGGATGTCGCCCGATGGGGGCCTCGATGGTGCCGCTGAACGGATCCGGATGCCCCTGAACCAGCGCCAGGTAGGTCTTGTCCACCGCTTTGTCGCGGAATGCCTGCTTCAAGACGGTGTATGCGAGCTCGGACTTGGCCACCACCATCAACCCGCTGGTGCCGACGTCAAGGCGGGAGACGACACCCTGGCGCTCGGATGCCCCCGAGGTGGAGATGCGGAAGCCGGCCGCCGCGAGGTGTTCGGTGACGGAGTGGCCGTCCCATCCCAGGCTGGGGTGGGCCGCCACGCCGGCGGGCTTGTCCACTACCACCACGTGCGCGTCGTCATGGACGATCTCCATGCCAGCCGCCTCCCGGGGGCGCACGGGGACGTCCAGTGGTCGGGGCTCCGCAACCAGTTCCAACATCTCCCCGCCAACGACCCGCTGGGACGCCTTGGTAACAGGCCTCCCGTCCAGCTCGAGGCCGCCATCGCCAATCAGGGAATCGATCCGTGACCGGCTGTGGCCGGTGATGCGCGCCGCCACCGCATCCACTCGTTCGCCGGCCAGGTCCGGGGGGACCAGAAAAATGCTCACGGGCGGGATGCCTTCTGCTCGCGACGGCCGTCCAGGAATGCAATCAGGACCACCAGAACCGCGGCCGTGGTGATGCAGATGTCGGCAACGTTGAAGATGGCGAAGTTGGGTAGTTGGAAGAAGTCGATGACGTGCCCCAGCAGGGGCGATGGTGCCCTCAGGAGACGATCATGGAGGTTGCCTCCTATCCCTGCAATGAGCAGCCCGAGGGCAAGCCCTTGCGGCAGGGTACGGACGCGGGGCAGTCCCACGACGAGGCAGCCGAGCAGCGCCGCGATGGCGAAGATTGAGAGCGCGAGGGTGAAATTGCTGCCGAGGCCGAAAGCCGCGCCGGGATTGCGGATGAGGGTGAACCGGAGGAGAGACCCGATCACCTCGTGCGGCTGCCCGGGGGTGAGGTGTTGCAGCGCGAGAAGCTTGGTGAGCTGGTCAATGGCGTATCCCAGAACGCCAGTCCCCAACGCCAGGAGGAGCGCTGGCCTCGGCCATGCACTGCTCAGCGCCGCTCCTCACGCTGTTTGCACGTGACACACAGCGTCGCGCGGGGAAAGACTTGCAGCCTGCCCTTGCCGATCGGGTTGTCGCACACTTCGCACAGTCCGTAGTTGCCCTCGTTGAACAGACGCAGAGCGAGTCTTGCCTGATCAGCCATCTCTCTGGCGTTCTGGGCCAGGGCAACCTCCTGGTCTCGCTCGAAGTTGCTGGACCCGAGGTCCGCGGGGTCCCGTCCCGCACCATCGGTGCCACCCTTGAGAATGTCACTGAGTTCGTCCTCGGTAACGGCAATCTTCTTCTCGAGACGCTCGATCTCCTCGCTCAGAGCCGCACGTTGTTCGGCGATCTCTTCGGCCGTCCATGGGTCCTCGCCCTCACGGACGGGCAGGTCCATGGTGGACTCCTCGGATGCTTGCTTGTTCGTGGTCATGGTCATCTCTCCGGCTCATGAGTGGTTCGCAGGAGAATACACCCCGCAGGCTCCAAATCAACCCCAGCGAGATCAGTGGTCGCGACCCTGCGCCAGCGCGTCGAGCCGGGGGGTGTCCGAGTCCTTGCGCGTCGCCAGCTCGGGCACGTCGACCGGCTCCGGTGTGTCCTCATCCAACATCGAGATGTGCTTGTTGAGGTAGCTCCTGAGGTTGTCCCGGTACGACGCCTCGAAACCGCGCAGCGCATCCACCTTGTGACTCAATTCACTCTGTTCACGTTCCAGATCCGTCAACAGCTGGGTGCGGCGCTCCGCCGTCTCGGTCTCCAGCTGTTGCGCCCGAGCTTCAGCCTCGGACTCCACGCGTTCTGCCTGGGTCCGGGCATCGGTGATGATCTCCTGGGACTGCTGCTTGGCGTCGTCAAGCTTCCGGGCCGCCTCCGCGCTCGCCTCTTCGACGAGCTGCTCGGCCTGTTCGGTGGCGAGCTGCACCAGCCGGATGACGGCGGGACTGGCATCGTCGCGGGTACCCACGGTCAGGGTCTGCACCTGCCCCGCCACCTCGTTCACGCGGGCGGTACGGACCTCATCGAGTTCAGAGCGGACACGATCCAGTTCTGAGCGCAGTTCGTCGTTGCGTGCCTGCACTTGGTCAAGCTGGCCACGCAGCCGTCCGGCCTCACCGTCGTCCTCGGCGCCAGGTTCGGCCGCGTCCCCGGCAGCCGACGCGTCCGCTGCTTCGGCATTGAGCCGGTCAACCTCGGCGCGCAGCGCAGCGATCTCGGCGTCCTTGGCTGCCTGATCCTGATCCGTGACGGCCGCGTGGCCGACGTCATCGGAGCTGCGCAGGGACTCGGCCTCGCGACGCAGCAACTCTCTCTCGTTCTCGAACTGGGCGAAGGACTCCTCCACCTTGTCGATGAACGTGTCGACATCACCGACCTCGTATCCCGTCACATTGCGTTTGGCCATGCGGAACCGGACGCGGCGGACCTCTTCGAGGGTAAGGCTCATCTTTTCAACTCCATACGTGTCGGGACGGGGGTGGAATGTGTTCAGCTCTGGTTGAAGAAGCCGCCTGTTGCCAGGCGTTCCTTGTCCTCAGGTCCCACCACAAGGTTCTGGGGACACAGCAGGAAGACCTGGCTGGATACGCGCTCGATGTTGCCGCGCAGTCCGAAGATGAGGCCCGCGGCGAAGTCCACAAGGCGCTTGTCCTCACCGGTCTCCATGTCGGAGAGATTCATGATCACGGGGATGCCGTCGCGGAAGTTCTCCGCGATTGCGCGCGCCTCGTTGTAGGAACGCGGCCTCACACTCACGATGCGATTGATGTCGGCCACCTCGGGCTCGGGGGCGGCCACGCTCATCTGGGGCCGTTGCTGCGGCAGCTTGGACACTCGACTCACCAACTCCTCGGGTTCCTCATCGATGTAGACGTCCTCGCTGAGTTCGGCTGAGACTTCATCGGCCGGATCGCTGTACCGGCTGTCCTCTACCAGACCCATCCACTCGGCCAGCTTTCGTACGCCCACAGTTCCGTCTCCTCATGTCTGTGCTTTCTCCACGAGACACTATCGTGCCCACCCCCGGGGAGACGCACAAGCGACACATGACACGCGACAGATTCCCTCGATTTCCGAAAAAACCTCGCGGTGCAGGAACAGTGTGGGGTCAACTCACTTCATGAAGTCCGGGACGTCCAAGTCCTCGTCGGCGGGTCGAGGAGCGGCGGTGCGCTGCTGGTGCTGCTGGTCCGGCCTGGCGGAGGGCATGGGACTTGCCTGCGGGGCCTGTGAGGATCCGTGGCCTTCCTGTGGTGCGGGGCGGGACTGCTGCTGGCGAGCGTTGTCGGGACGGGCGTTCGACCGCTTCTGGGGCATGCCGCCGTCGAAACCGGCCGCGATGACGGTCACGCGCACTTCATCGCCGAGGGAGTCGTCGATCACGGTACCGAAGATGATGTTGGCCTCATCGTGGGCGGCCTCCTCGATCAGTTGCGCAGCAGCCGAGACCTCGAAGAGCCCGAGGTCGCTGCCACCGGCAACGGCGAGCAGAACGCCGTGCGCGCCGTCGATGCTCGCCTCGAGGAGTGGGGATGAGATAGCCATCTCGCACGCTGCCCTCGCACGATCCTCGCCACGTGCCGAACCAATACCCATGAGCGCGGAACCGGCCTGGCTCATGATGGACTTCACGTCGGCGAAGTCCAGGTTGATGAGGCCGGGAGTGGTGATCAGATCCGTGATGCCGGAGACACCCTGCATGAGCACCTGGTCGGCCGCCTTGAAGGCGTCCAGGATGGCGACCGTGTGGTCGGTCATCTGGAGCAGTTTGTCATTGGGGATCACGATGAGTGTGTCGACCTCTTCGCGCAGCGCATTGATGCCGGTGTCCGCCTGCGTGGAGCGGCGGCGCCCCTCGAAGGAGAACGGCCTGGTCACGACGCCAATGGTGAGTGCGCCCAGCGAACGAGCCACCTTCGCGACGATCGGAGCGGCTCCTGTGCCCGTGCCGCCCCCCTCGCCCGCGGTGACGAAAACCATGTCGGCGCCCTTGAGCGCTTCCTCGATCTCGTCCGAATGGTCCTCAGCGGCCTGCTGACCCTTCGCGGGATCGGCGCCGGCGCCGAGTCCGCGGGTCAGCTCACGTCCGATGTCGAGTTTCACATCAGCATCGCTCATCAGCAGAGCCTGGGCGTCAGTGTTGACGGCGATGAACTCCACTCCCCGGAGCCCTGCCTCGATCATGCGGTTGACGGCGTTGACACCACCGCCGCCGACTCCGACCACCTTGATGACTGCCAGGTAGTTCTGTGATGCGCTTGCCATGCTTGGGCCCTATCGTTTCGTCGGAATTCTAGACGTCAGTTGGTGCAGCGAGACCCGCTGTAATAGCCGCAAGGCTATGGTGCCGAAACCACCACGTCCAACGCGGCGCCGCGATCCGCTCAGATCACCTCAAGTGCAACTTCAGGGTTGCCTCTGAGGGGCACCGCGACGAGAGCTGGGATCGCCACATCAGCGGGTGGTGGGGTTGCTGGGGGCCGACACGTCGTAGACCTGCGCCTCCACGGACAGCAGCGCTTCCAAGACATCCGCCTTCAGTTCGGACTGCTCCGCGCTCCCCCACACGACGAGGTCCCCTTCGCTCAGTTCGAGGGTGATCCGGTCAACCGCCTTCGCCTGCACCAGTTCAACTCGTGGAAGCAACGGCGGCGGTATGCGGGAGACGACTTCGGCCACGTCCTGCAGCACCCGCTGGTCCTCGCTGGCCGTCACGACCTGCAGCACGTCCGCGACGGGCTCGGCCGACGTCGAGAAGATCACTCCTTGGTCGTCCACCCATTGGAACGTTCCGGCTTCCACTCGTTGGAAGACGATGGAGCGCTCCGTGACGTCGATCACCACGGTGCTGGGCAGATCGCGACTCACCTCCACGTCGCGGACGGCGGGCAACTCCGCAACGCGTGTCTCGATGTCACCGACCTCGAGAGCAATCATGCGGCTGTCAGGAACCACCCGCGCCGCCAGGAGGACCTCGTCGCCGGAGAGCAGCTCGGTTCCCTGCACGGTCACGTCATGCACTCGGAAGACGGGTGACAGCGTCACCAGCCACACCAGGGCACCGAGCACCAGCACGATGCCGGCAATCACGCCCCATCGGATCATGCGCCGACGCCGCCCACTTCGCTTCCGTTGCTCCAGCAACGCGGCAAAGGATCCACTGTTGGAACTGCTCAACTGGAGACGGCTTCCGGACGCTCAGCCAGTAGTGGTGCCAGCAGCGGACCGACGATGGTGACGTCTCCGCAGCCGAGGGTGATGATCAGATCTCCCGGTTGTGCGATGTCGTTCAACGCTTGGGGAAGGTCGTACTTGTCCACCACGTATTCCACTTCGCGTGCGCCATGACGTCGCGCCGCGTCCACCACCAGCTGTCCCGTCACCCCGGGAATCGGGTCCTCGCGGGCCCCACAGACGTCGTTGATGACGGCGATGTCCGCCAGTGTCATGACTTCGCCGAACTCGTCGTGGAAGTCCTGGGTGCGCGAGTAGAGGTGCGGCTGGAAGCAGGCGATGAGACGGCCGGGCAGGCCGGTGGCCTCGTTCCCCGCCTCCGTGGCGCGCCGGGCAGCGCTCAGCGCGGCCCGGATCTCGGTGGGGTGGTGGGCGTAGTCATCGAAGACGCGGATGCCGGCGGTGTCGGTGATGAGCTGGAACCGCCGCAGAGTCCCCTCGTAGCGTTCCAGAGAGCTGATGCACTCGGCATGTGAGTGTCCGAGCAGGCGTCCCGCGGCATAGGCGGCGGAGGCGTCCGCGAGATTGTGGTTTCCGGGCACCTGCAGCGTGATGGGGCCCGAGTCCTCGCCGTACGTCAGCGTCGCTGTGACGCCGTTGCCGCTGGGCTCGACATCCGTGATGCGCACGTCCGCGTCGGCCGACTCGCCATACGTGATCAGGTTCGGCACCTGGCCAACGAGCTCCGTCGCGATTCTCCGTGAACCGGGATCGTCGACGTTGATGACGACGGATCGCACACTATCTCCCGTCGCGAACGCACGGAATCCCTCCGCGTAGGCCTCCGGTGTTCTCCAGTTCACGAGATGGTCCGCCCCCACGTTGGTGATCACGGCGATCTCAGTCGGGTACTGCATGAAGGAGCCGTCGCTCTCGTCGGCCTCGACGACGAACGCTTCCCCCGTACCGGCTGCCGAGCTGACTCCGGTGCTGGACAGCGGCCCTCCGATGACATAGCTCGGATCCGCGCCGATCTCGGTCAGCATGACGGCAGTCATGGCTGTGGTTGTGGTCTTGCCATGGGTGCCTGCAACGGAGATGCCTCGCTTGCCCATCATCAGGGCAGCCAGCGCTGCCGACCGGTGCCAGACCCGCAGTCCCCTCCGACGTGCCTCAACCAGTTCGACGTTGGACTCACGCACTGCCGAGGAGATGACGACGGTGGCCGCGTCCCCGAGGTTGGCCACATCATGGCCCACGGACACGGTGACACCCACCTGGGCCAAGGATTGCAGTGCCGTCGAATCACTCTGGTCCGATCCGGAAACCACAATTCCCTGCTGGGCGTAGAGGCGTGCGACACCGCTCATGCCCGAGCCTCCTGCGGCAATGAAGTGGACCGGTCCCACCTGTGCGGCGGGTTCGACGTCGATGGGTTTCACGAGGGTCACGGTGGTGTGTGTCCTTACTTGGTGCCAATCACGGCGAGGGTGGCGCGTGCGAGCGATTCAGCAGCGTCACGAGGATAGTGGGTGCGCGCCCTCTTCGACATTTCCTGCAGCCGCGCCGTATCCGTCATGAGCGGCAGGATCTCGGCGCGCAGTGTGTCGCCGCTCAGAGCATCGTCTCGAATCATCAGTCCGGCGCCGCTGTCGACGAGCCCGGAGACGTTCTTCTCCTGCTCTCCGTTGCCCCACGGCAGCGGCACGAAGACGACGGGCAGCCCGGAAACGGCGGTCTCCATGACGGTGGCGGCTCCACCGCGAGCCAGCATCAGGTCGGCTGCGCGGTAGGCGTCGGCCATGGTTTCCACGAACGGCACTGGGCGGTAGCGCCCCCCGCTCGGGTGCGTGCGTACCACGTGCTGGTCCGTGAAGTTCTTGGGTCCGAGGACGTGCAGCACCTGGATGCCTGCAGAGAGAAACTCATCCAGTGCCGAGTGCACCGCATCATTGATGCTGCGTGCCCCCTGGGAGCCGCCGCTGACGAGCAGCACCGGCCGGTCGGGATGGAGATCGAACTGTTCGCGAGCCCGGTCAACGGACCCGTGGCCGTCGGTGATCGAGCGCGACATCGGCATACCGGTCAGGTGAGCGCCCGGAAGTGCGGTCTCCTCGAACGTGGTGGCGACGTGGGCCGCGAACCGCGCACCAATCCGGTTGGCGATGCCGGGCACCTTGTTGGCCTCGTGGATCACCACGGGCACACCCATGGTGCGGGCGGCGATGTAGGCGGGGATGGCCACGTAGCCACCGAAACCCACCAGGGCATCCGCCCCTGCATCTCGCAGGATTCGACGGGACTCCCGGACGGATCTGGCGAGCTTCCAGGGCAGTTTCACCAGATCCGAGCCCGGTTTCCTTGGCATGGGAACCGGTGTGATGAGTTCCAGTGCCAGCCCCGCCGCGGGCACCACCCGGGTCTCCAGTCCCCGCGCGGTTCCGACGCACACCAGTTCCCCGTGCGGATCGAGAACCTTCAACGCCTCCGCAGTCGCGATGAGGGGTGACGTGTGACCCGCTGTTCCCCCGCCGGCGAGAACGACGCTGGTCAACGCGCGCTCCCCGCCGCCAAGATGCTCGTCATGCGCGGTTTCGTGATGGTATTCCTGCGCGCCGCGAGGTGCGCTCGTGCCTGCGGGGTGTCGCGAGCACACGCGAGAAGGATGCCAACGGCAAGGAGATTGGCCAGCAGGGCGGATCCTCCCGAGGAGACGAAGGGAAGAGGGATCCCGAGCACCGGGAGGAGGTGCATCACAACCATGATGTTGATAAGTCCTTGGACCAGGAGCCATCCAGTGATGCCAGCGGCAACGATGCGATTGAAGAGTCTGTCAGAGCGCAGGGCGATCGAGAAGCCGGCGCGGGCCAGGATCGCGAACATGGCGATCACCACGAGTACGCCGAAAAGTCCCAGCTCCTCACCGATGACGGCGAAGATGAAGTCAGTGTGTGCCGCGTCCTTCAGTCCTCCCCACTTCTGCCTGCTGGCGCCCAACCCGAGTCCCCACCATCCCCCGGAAGCGAGCGCATAGACGGCGGCCATGGGCTGCGACGAGAGGTCCGTGTTGGAGCTCGGGTCCCAGAAGACCCTCATGCGCGACATGCGGTTCGGGGAGCCGATCACGAGCAGCGCCACGCCTGTGATGGCGACGACGGCGGCCGGGACCAGCAGCCTAAATGAGGTACCGACGAAGAAGAGGAGGGCCGCGATGATGATGCCCACCACGATGCCGGTGCCGAGATCCCGCCCCGCCAGGATGAGGGCGAGGATGAGAGCGGCGCCCGGTATGAACGGTACGAGCAACTGCGGTACCTCATGCAGACGGCCTCGCTTCGTGTGCCAGATGCCGGCGGCCCACACGATGAGGCCCAGCTTTGCGAACTCCGATGGCTGGAAGGTGAAGCCTGCGACGTTGATCCAGTTCTGGTTGCCGTTGACAGTGTGTCCCAAAGGACTCAACACCAGAAGCAGTCCGACCATGGACAGCCCCCATCCCAGCCATCCCATGCGCTGGATGACGCGGGGATTGATGCGGCCGATCACGACGGCACCGATGATTCCGGCCGCCATGAACACGAGCTGACGGATGGCGTAGTAGTAGGGGGATCGCCCACTGAACTGGGCCTGCACCGACGAGGCCGAGAGCACCATCATGGCGCCGACGGCACACAGGATGGTGACGGCGAAGCTGACCATGTACTGGTCAGCCAGAGGGGATGCCACCAGCGCACGCAGTCCCGAGGGCGCTGGTGCCTGTCGCGGCTGCGAGGCGGTGTCAGTGGCAACGGCCATGGTGGGCAGGTGTCCCTTCGGCGTCGGCGATGTCAGAGTTCTGGTCCCAGGTGGACGTGGCGTCGGACGGCAGCTGTGAACTGTTCGCCACGGTCGCCGTAGCCGGCGAACATGTCCAGGCTTGCGCAGCCGGGTGACAGGAGAACCACGTCACCGTCCCGCGCCATCTCTGCCGCCAGTGCCACCACCTGATCCATGACCCCACTCTCCGATGAATCGAGGACATGGACCGGGACCTCGGGCGCGTGTCGTGAAAGTGAATCCGCCACCAGATGCCGGTCGATGCCGATGACGACGGCGCCCCGCATCTGGGACCCATGCTCCTGGACGAGCTCGTCGAAAGTTGTTCCCTTTGCCTGTCCACCTGCAATCCACACGAAGGACGGGTACGCGTTCATGGCCGAGTTGGCGGCGTGGGGGTTGGTGGCCTTGGAGTCGTCGACCCATGTCACACCGTCGGCGGCCGCCACCGTCTGCATCCGGTGGCCGGCCAGCTCCACATCCTGCAATCCGCGTGCGACGGCGCCCGCGGACACGCCGAAGCTTCGGGCCAGCGCGGCCGCGGCCAGCGCGTTCTCCACGTTGTGGGGAGCATACGGGCTGACGTCGACGAGCTTGGCCACTTCGAGCGCGGAATCCTTGCGCTGTGCAACGAAGGCACGATCCACGAGGAGGTCGTCCACGACGCCGACCATGCTGGGGGCCGGGATGCCGGTGGTGAATCCGATGGCGCGGGCACCCTCAGTGACCTCTGCCTCCTCGACCAGCTTCTCAGTGGCCGGTTCGGCCACGTTGTAGACGGCTGCATGGCGCACCCCGGCGTAGATTCTGGCCTTGTCCGCGACGTATCGTTCGTAGCCGTCGGGACCCTCGTACCACTCGAGATGATCCGGATGCAGATTCAGCACCACCGCCGAGTGCATCTCGACGGTGTGCATCCAGTGCAACTGGAAGCTGGACAGCTCCACGGCCAGGACGTCATAGGCGGTGTCGTCAAGGATCGCTTCCACGATGGGCCGGCCGATGTTGCCGACGGCGGCCGTGGCGAGGCCCTCAGCACGCAGCATGGACTCCAGCATCTGGGTGGTGGTGGTCTTGCCGTTGGTGCCGGTGACCGCGAGCCACGGCACTACGCGATCCGGATGCATCATGCGCCACGCCAACTCGGTCTCGCCCCAGATGGGAACCCCGCGAGCCGCCGCCTGCTGCAGCAGCGGCGCGCTCGGACGCCACCCCGGTGAGGTGACCACCAGGTCCACGTCGTCGGGCAATGTACTCGTGGCACCGGGACCGAGCCGTACCGTGACGTCCAACATCTCGAGCAGGGAGGCCTTGTCGGCGTGCTTCTCGGACTCATCGAGGACGGTGATGCGGGCACCCAACGACATCAGGCCATCCGCAGCGGCGAACCCCGAGACGCCCAGCCCCGCCACCACCACGTGCGCCGAGGGCCAGTCACTCAGGCGATCGGCGGTCGAAATCCACTCCTTCGTCACTGTCCCACCACCCATTCCGCGTAGAAGATGCCGAGCCCCACCGCCACGCAGAGACCGCTGATGATCCAGAACCGTATGGTGACGGTGATCTCCTGCCATCCGAGCAGTTCGAAGTGGTGGTGAATGGGTGACATCTTGAAGATTCGTTTGCCCCTGGTCAGTTTGAAGTAGGCCACCTGCAGAGTCACGGAGCCTGCCTCCATCACGAAGAGGAAACCCATGATGACCAGCAGGAGTTCTGTGCGGGTCATGACGGCCAGTCCCGCGAGCGCACCGCCGAGAGCCATCGAGCCGGTGTCACCCATGAAAATCTTCGCGGGTTTGGCGTTCCACCAGAGGAACCCGAAGCAGGCCCCGGCGAGTGCGAGCGCGACGACAGCCACGTCGTAGGGATCGCGGACCTCATAACACCGTGGACCGGCCGTCGATGTGCGGGCGCACCACTGGTTGTACTGCCAGATGTTGACCAGGGCGTACGCGGCGAAGACCAGCGTGGCGCTGCCGGCGGCGAGTCCATCGAGGCCATCGGTCAGATTCACGGCATTGGACCACGCCATCACCTGGAACAGGATCCAGACGACGGCGACGATGAACGGCAGGTAGAGCCAGGGAATGTCGCGGAGGAAGGAGACCAGCTGGGAACCGGGGGTCAGTCCACGCTCGTTGGGAACGCTCAGGGCGAGGACCCCGAAGACAGCCCCGATCAGGAACTGGCCGATGAGTTTGCCGCGCGCTGTGAGCCCGAGCGATCGCTCAGCGGAGATTTTTGCCCAGTCATCGAGGAATCCGAGGACACCCATGGCGGCCATCAACCCGAGCAGCAGCACCCCGGAGTAGGTGGGTGGCGTGAGACGGATGAGGTGGGCGATGAAGTAGGACAGGACCACCGCGATGACGATGACTATTCCCCCCATGGTGGGGGTACCGCGCTTGACGAGGTGCTCCTTGGGGCCGTCCTCCCGGACAAACTGCCCGTACTGCCTGACCGTCAGGAACTTGATCAGGCGCGGTGTGCCGATGAGGGTGAACACCAGCGAGAGCCCTCCGGCCAGCAGAATGGTGATCATGCGGTGTCCTCCATCAGGGCGGCGGCCACCGCTTCCAGTCCCACGCCGCGTGAGCCCTTGATGAGCACAACGTCTCCGGCGCGAAGTTCCAGCTGTGCTGCTATCTCGTCCCGGTGAGACTGCGAGGCCTCGACGCCGGCCCGGTACGCGCCCTCGCACAGTTGCGCGGAGAACTCCCCCACGGCCAGGAGCTGCGTGACGCCGAGGTCACCGGCGAGTTGGCCGATGGCGAGATGCGCCTCCTGCGCAAGAGGTCCCAGCTCCAGCATGTCGCCCAGCACCGCGATGACGCGTGCGTGCGGGTGTTCGCTCCGCTGGGCCTCGGCCAGTTCCACGGCGGTGCGCACCGCGGCGGCCATGGAGTCAGGGTTGGCGTTGTAGGAATCGTTCAGGATCAGCACGCCGTCGGAGCGTGGATGGAGTTCCATGCGCCAACTCGATCGGGGCTCGGCGGACGCGAGCCGGGAGGCGACGTCCTCGACGGCGGCTCCGGTGGCGAGGGCGGCAGCGGCAGCGGCCAGCGCATTGGAGACCTGGTGGCGGCCGACGAGCTTCAGCTGCACGGGAACTGACTGCTCCCGTGCGTTACGCACCACGACCAGATCGAAGCGCGGTTGGCTGAAGGCACCCATCGCCACGTTCCGGGCGGCCACCTGCAGATCGCCGGGCGGCAGCTCACCCTCGCCGAACCAGGCCAGGCGGGCGCCGGTGTGCTCCCGCATGTCCGCGACGCGGGGATCATCGGCGTTCAGGACGGCCCAGCCGGTGCCGTCCAACCCCTCCACCAGTTCGCGTTTGGCCAGCGCTGTCTGCTCCAGCCCACCGAACTCTCCGACGTGTGCATGACCCACATTGAGCACCACCGCCACGTCGAGGGGTACGAGCGACGTGAGCCATGCGATGTGCCCGATCCCCCGTGCCCCCATCTCACTCACGAGGTATGCGGTCTGGTCCCCGATCCGGCACGCCGTCAGGGGAACACCGATCTCGTTGTTCTGGCTGCCGGTGGGAGCCACCGTCTCGCCTGCTCCCTCGAGCACGTGGGCCAGGAGGTCCTTCGTGCTGGTCTTGCCCGAGGAGCCGGTGATGCCGATGCTCACCAGTCCGCGACGGCGTGCCTCGCGAACCACGCCGCGGGCCAACGCCGACAGCCCTGCCACGGTGTCCTCCACCAGCAGGTGCGGCACCTCTGCCTCGGTTGCGCGGTTCCCCATGACGGCCGCAGCTCCGGCCCGGGCGGCGCTGGGCGCGTAGTCGTGGCCGTCCACCCGTTCGCCGGGGATCGCAAGGAACAGTGCACCGTTGGTCGCGGAGCGATTGTCCAGCACCACATCGGGGCCCACCATCACGTCGTCGCCAAAGAGCTCAACCGGTGAGGGGCGCATGAGCGCCACGAGCTCAGACAGCATGCGGGGCCTCATCCGGGCTTTCCTTCCGTCTTCTGCAACCAGGCACGGCGTGCCTCCACGGCGTCGTCGAAATCGAGCACTTCCCGCCCGACCTGCTGTCCACGCTCGTGTCCCTTGCCAAGGATCGCCACCACACTACCGGCGCCAGCCCTACCGAGTGCATGCTCGATGGCGGCCCTGCGGCCAGCAACCTCTGCGACGTCCCCCCTGGCCTGTGCGGTTCCGGCCAGCATGGCCGCCCTGATACTCGCAGGGTCCTCCGTGCGCGGATTGTCATCAGTCACCACCAACAGATGGGAGTGTTTCGCGGCTGCCGCTCCCATCAATGGCCTCTTCTCCCGGTCCCTGTCCCCACCGCACCCCAGCACGGTGATGATGTGGTCGAAGGACTGGGCCAGGGCATCCAGCGTCGCCGTGACGGCTTGGGGCGTGTGCGCGAAATCGACGATGACCGACGGCGCGTCGTCGCCGAGATCGAGCAGTTGCATACGGCCGGGTACCTGCGCGCTCCTCAGGCCGGCGAGGGCCTGTTCGGCGGGGACGCCGACGACCTCCGCCATGGCGAGCGCCATCACCGCGTCGATCATGTTGTGCAGGCCGGGGAGCGCGATCTGCACCGGCATTTCCTGTCCGTGCAGCCTGAGCATCGCTGCGCCACCCAGCGGAGGCACCGGTGTGAAATCGGAGAGGCGCACATCCACGTCGTCGCCGGTGCCCACGGTGACCACGGCCAGTCCGGCGGCTCGCGCACGCTCGGCGATGCGCGCCCCGTGCGCGTCATCCACCCAGCAGACGGCGGCGCGCGTGTGCTCCGGGGTGAAGAGGGCGGCCTTGGCCTCGAAGTAGCGTTCCTGATCCCCGTGAAAGTCCAGGTGATCCATGCCCAGGTTGAGGAAGCCAGCCACATCCAGGACCATGCCAGCGGCCCGGTGCAGCGCCATGGCATGGCTGGAGACCTCGAGGGCGACGGCATCCGCCCCTCCTTCGAGCATCACCGCCAACAACGCCTGCAGATCGGGCGATTCCGGCGTCGTCACGGTGGATCGGGCCGAGGGCAGCTCCTGTCCCGCCATCCTGAAACCGATCGTCCCGATCGTGCCCACCCGTTGTCCGGATGCGGTGAGTGCGAACTCCAGCAGCGCCACAGTCGTGGTCTTGCCGTTCGTGCCGGTGACACCCAGCATCCTCAAACGCTCGGCGGGATTGGCGAACACTCGGGCAGCAATCACGCCCATGTCGCGACGAAGGTCCTCGGAGACACACACCGGGACATCGACACTGCCGACGAGGTCGGCTCCCTCCGGATCGGTGAGGATCGCCGGAGCACCTGAAGCCAACGCGGACGTCGAGAACCGCGCGCCATGGGTTGACGCGCCAGGCAGCGCCACCCAGAGAGTGTCGGCAGTCACATCACGGGAATCCACGCTGATGTCCCGGATCGAGACCTCGGATTCCGTCCCGCCGGAGACGTCGAGCCCCGCCACCAGATCGGCGAGCGGGACGGCGTCGACGTGTTGGGGTCGAATCGCTGTCATGGTGTCACTCGTAGTCCAGCGGGAGCTCCGGTGCGGGCGTCGTGGAGGGCAAAACGTTGTAGCGGGGCAAGGCTGTCTGCATGATGTTCTGCACGACGGGGAGCGCCAGTTTGCTCCCCGAGCTGCCATTACTGGGTTGATCCAGGACGACGTAGACCAGGAGTTGGGGATCCTCGGCCGGCGCCACACCCACGAAGGAGGCCGTGTACCCGTTGTAGCACTTGCAGGACGGATCGAAGCGCTGAGCCGTGCCCGACTTGCCGGCGGTCCGATATCCGGGGATTGACCGTGACCCGTTGCCGACACCGGCGATGACCGCCTCCATCACGTCGACGACTTGCGTGGACGCCTCTTCGGAGATGACTCTCCGCTCTGTCGCCTCCGGTAGCTCAATGGGTGTTCCATCGGCGGTGGTGGCGGACTTGATGATGGTGGGTTGGTGGTAGACACCACCATTGACCACCGCTGCCACGGCGGACGCCATCTGCACAGCGGAGACGGACAGTCCCTGCCCGAAGGAGATCTGGTCCCGTGTGTAATCGGCCATGTCGGCGCCGGGGACGGAGCCCGACGTCTCTCCCGGCAGACCCGTTTCGGGCTGGCTTCCGAGACCGAAGTCTTGCAGATAGTTGGAGAGTTGGTCCTTGGGCAGGAGGCGGGCCAGCCTGATGGTGCCAATGTTGGACGAATGCGCCACCACACCGCGGACCGTCAGATTGAGCTCCCCATGACTGAAGGCGTCCTTCACCATGCCCGAGCCTGAGGCGATCAGCGGCGGAACCTCCACACGTGTGTCCGGTTTGATCAGACCAGCGTCCATGAGGGCCGCCATCGTCAGCACCTTCTGCACGGAGCCGGGCTCGTAGGCGTCGGTCACCGCCCGATTGCCCAGGTCGCGGGTTTCCGCTTCTCCGAGTGCGGTGGGATCGAACGACGGTGCATTCGCCAGGGCGAGCAACTCGCCGGAGTGCACATTCATGACGAGCGCCATGCCCGTCTCGGCCCCGGAGGTGCTCATACCCTCGGCCAGTTCCTGCTCCGCCAGCAACTGCATGTCGTTGTCAATCGTCAAGGCGTAGTTGTTGCCGTCGACGGGCGGAACCAGGACGTTGGTGCCGAAAGGGATGCGCCCGTACCGGGAGGCGTCGTAGATGCTCTGGCCGGGTTGGCCTGCGAGTTCGTCCTCCAGGACGTTCTCCAGCCCGGCGGCGCCCACGCCCTCGCCATTGACAAATCCGACGACATTGCTGGCCAGCGACCGGTTGGGATAGGTACGGATGGGGTTTGTCTCCGCGGCCAGGCCGTACCAAGCGGGCCTGCCATCACCGTTCGCGCCCGCTCGCATGGCCGCCTCGATCTCCAACCATGTCGCTGCCGGCACCTGCCTCTCGACGACTTCGTAGCGCGAGTACGTGCCGTCGGTCCGCTTCTTGGTCAGTGTGGGCAAATAGTCGGCGGGTTTACCGCCGAGGTGGGTGGCGAGAATCTCTGCAATGGCAGCGGGGGCCGCGTCGGCTTCAGCCTGCTGCTGCTCGGTCATGGGGTAGCGCTTGTCCGCCCCGTTGGTCACCACCTGGTCCGGATCGGCGATGATGCGCATCGCGGGTTCCGTCGCGGCCAGCACTGCGCCGTTGCGATCCGTGATGGTGCCCCTGGTGGCGGGCAGTGTGGAGGCGGACTGCATCTTGGTAGCTGCCTCGTCGGCGAAAGCCTCGGCGTCGATGGCCTGCAGCTGGAAGGCACGCCCGCCGCACAGCACAATGATGAGGGCGCCGATCACCATGGCCGAGCGGATGCGCAGCGAGGACCGCCCGATGGGGAGCTGCCAGCTGCGGCGGTAGCGACGGGGTGTGGATGCCGCGGGGCGACGATTGCTCGCGCTCACCGCTGCGCACCCGGAGCCATGGGAAGGGCTGAGGACGCTGCGGCTGCCGCTTCTTCGTCGGTGTGCAGTGAGACCGACGGTCGTCGAAGGTGTGGCGCCTCATCGCCGAGAACGGGCGTGGCATCCCCCAAAATCGCGCCATCGGAGAGCCGGATGAACACCGGGTTGGGATTGGGGACCATACCCGCGTCGCTCGCCCGGATCACCAGAGATGCACTGCTGGAGGTCCTCTGCAGCTCGGTCGTCAGATTGGCCGCTCGATACTGGAGTTCCGTCGCCTCGTTCCGGAGCATCGAGAGTTCCCTGGACTGAGCGGCAACCGAGGTGGTGATGACCATCACCAAGGCCATGCCGATCACCACGAGCGCCATGATGATCAGGCCGAACCCCAGGGGCGACACGGTGGAGCGGGTCGGGGGTACCAACGTCAGCCCAGGACGAGAGGGCTGATGTTCATCGCCCCGGAACGATACGGCTGTGCTCATGATTCTTCCCTCGTTCGTTCAGCGACGCGCAACCGTGCGGATGCGGCTCGTGGGTTGGTGGCAATCTCTTCGGCGTCCGGACGCTCTGCGCCCCTGGTGAGAAGACGCAGCTCGGCCCTGAGGTGGGGTGGCACCACCGGCATGGTGCGGGGGGCTCGATCCGTGGCCAGCGCTGCGAACGTCTGCTTGACCAGTCGGTCCTCGAGCGAGTGATAGGACAGGACCGCCACTCGGCCTCCCACGGTGAGCGCCTCGATGGCTGCCGGTACAGCTGCCGCGAGTGCCTCAAGTTCCCGGTTGACCTCGATGCGAAGCGCCTGGAAGGTGCGCTTGGCCGGGTGTCCGCCACTCCGGCGCCCCGCCGCTGGCACTGCCGCGGAAATCACCTCGACAAGTCGCCCTGAATGGGTGAACGGCTCCGATGCACGCTCGGTGACGATGGAGCTGACGATTCGCTCCGCGAACTTCTCCTCACCGAAACGACGCAGGATCCGCAACAGCCGGCCGGGAGCATAGGTGTTGACGACGTCTGCCGCCGTGGGGCCGTCGACGGCATTCATGCGCATGTCCAGCGGGGCGTCGACGCTGTAGGCAAATCCCCGCTCGGTGCGATCGATCTGCAGGGAGGACAGGCCAAGATCCATGAGGACAGCATCCACCGAACTGATGCCGATGTTGTGGAGGATCTGCGGCAGTTCGTCATATACGGCATGAAAGAGCGTGGCGCGCCGGTTGAGATCACCCAACCGCTCCCTGGCCACAGCGTGCGCGTCGAGGTCCCGATCGATGCCGATGAGACGGGCCGCGGGGCATGCCCGCAGGATCGCGGCCGCGTGGCCGCCGAGTCCGAGTGTCGCATCGACGAAGATGGCACCCTCGTGGTCCAGGGACGGGCGCAGCAACTCCACGATCCGGTCACGCATGACCGGATCGTGGACGTCTGCGTAGCCCTGCTCCATCTCGACCCTTCTCCGCCGGTTGTGCACTTTGCCTGAAGTCCTGCCGGCTGGTTCCCTTCCGGTCCGGCTACCTGACATCGGGGAAGTGACGTCAGGGCCCCGTTCCGGCCGGGAACCACCCGGCAGGTGAGGTGACTGCTCAGCCCGGATGGGCCAACAGTTCCTCATTCATCTCCGAGAAGCCCTCCTCGGCTCTGTCCGAGTAATCCATCCACTGCGCGGCATCCCAGATCTCGGCCCGGTTGTAGGCACCGATCACCACGACGTCGCGATCCAGGCCGGCGTAGGTGCGCAACATCGGCGGGATGGTGATGCGACCCTGCTTGTCAGGAACCTCGAAGCTGGCTCCGGCGGCCATCATGCGCTGGTAGTCCCGGACCTGCTTCAGAGTGTTGGGGGCCGAGCTGACCGGTGTCATGAGCGACTCGAAGCCGTCTGTGGTGTAGATGGCAAGGGCGCGCTCCTGGGTGCGTGCCACGACAAGCCCTTCCGCGAAGACGTCCCGGAAACGAGCTGGCAGAATCAGGCGTCCCTTCTCGTCCAACTTCGGGGTGTACGTCCCGACCAGCATGCGCGCATCACCTCCCCAAACCGTCCCGGAGCCCCTCAGCCCTCCATTTTCCTCCACAATACCCCACTTTGCTCCACTTGGATCACCAAGAAGCGATGTTGAGCACACCCATTGACACCCGCGAGTCGTGGCGAATTGAACCGAGCAACTACGCTGAACCACGATCTGCCGCCAGCAGACCACGAACGAAGAGGAGACCCACGCGTGAACGACGCTGCGACCCCGTCCCTGGCAGAAGTGGCCAACGTCGCCACATCAGTGGGCCAGTCGATCTCCAAGGTGGTGGAGGGCAAGCCCCGTCAGATCCACACGGCGATCATCGTGCTGTTCGCCGAGGGCCACCTCCTGATCGAGGACGTTCCAGGTGTCGGCAAGACGGTGCTGGCGAAGGCTCTGGCTCGCTCGATCTCGGGCGAGGCCCGGCGCATCCAATTCACACCGGACCTGCTGCCGAGCGATGTCACCGGCGTCTCGGTCTTCAACCAGGAGAGCCGCGAGTTCGAGTTCAAGAAGGGCGGCGTCTTCGCCAACATCGTCGTAGGCGACGAGATCAACCGCGCATCCCCCAAAACGCAGTCCGCACTTCTGGAGGCCATGGCGGAGAGCCAGGTCTCCGTCGACGGCCGCACCTACCCGCTGCCCAACCCGTTCATGGTGATCGCGACGCAGAACCCCATCGAGATGGAGGGGACCTACCCCCTGCCGGAGGCGCAACGTGACCGGTTCATGGCCCGCATCCAGATGGGCTACCCCGCACGAACATCCGAAGTGGCGATGTTGACGGCTCAGGCCAACGGCGACCAGCTCGCCACGGTGTCTGCCGTCACGGACGCCGACTTCGTGGCTCGCGCGGTGGTCGCGATCCGGGAGGTGTACGTGGCTCCCATCATCAATGACTACATCGTCAACCTGGTGGAGGCCACCCGCAACTCCCCGGACCTGAGGCTCGGAGCCAGCCCCCGGGCGTCGCTCCACCTGATGCGTGCGGCACGCGTGGAGGCTGCGCTGGCGGGGCGCGATTACGTGATTCCCGAGGACGTCGCGCATCTGGCCACCACGGTGCTGTCCCATCGCGTGCTCCTGACGGTGGACGCCCAAGTGGCTCGCCGAAGCAACGAACAGGTGGTGGCTGGCGCCGTGGCCCAGGTGCCGCTGCCGAACAAGGGATGAACCGTTGCCCACGACCAAGGTGCGCTTGACAGGCCGGGGCTTCACGCTCCTCTTCGTGGGTATGGTTCTCATCGTCGCCACGGCAGTGGTGGGAGAACCGGACCTCATGTGGATCGGCTTCCTCATGGCGATCATGCCGCTGGTGGGCCTCGTCGTCGTCGTGCTGCTGAGTCCTCGTCTGCACGTCACGCGCCACGTGGAGCCGCAACAGGTGCCCATCGGGGAACGCCCCAGGGCCGATCTTCAGATCGAGAACCGCAGGAGCCTGTCCCTCACCGCCAGTGAATTCCGTGACGCCTGCCCGGGTGCCCTCGGATCTGCGGCGCGTTTCGCACTCGCCCACGGCCTGGGCCGCTGGCGCCAGTCGGTCAGCTATGAGGTGCGTGCGGACCACCGCGGCCATTTCGATCTCGGGCCGCTCGACGTCGTCAACAACGATCCACTGCACCTCGCGACATCCTCCTGGCGGGTACCGGGTAATGCGGCGACCCTGCGCGTGACGCCACGGATGTACCCCTTGCCCATGCCGCGCCGTCTCATTGGTGCCGGCTCCACCGGTGAGACCACACCGCAGCGTATTGGGCATGTCGGTCAGGACGACGTGCTGGTACGCGAGCATCGCCACGGCGACGATCTGCGTCGGGTCCACTGGCGGCTCACGGCCAAACAGGGTGAACTGATGGTCCGGCTGGAGGAACAGCCCTGGGATCCGTCGGTCACGCTCGTCATCGACAATCGCAGCGACGCACATCTGGGGTCGGGACCCAACGGGGGAATGGAATGGTCCATCTCGGCTGTCGCCTCCATAGCCGCGGTCCTGATCTCGGAGCGATGCCGCGTCACCGTCGTCTCGGCGGAGACGGAGATCTACTCTCCCCTGCATGCGGACGCCCAGTCGGCGAGAGACCGCATGCTGGGCGCCATGGTGGATCTCGCTGGCTCCGAGCGGGAGTCCCTCATCAGCGGCCTGTCCAATTCGGACTCCATCGAGAACTCGCAGTCCATCATGGCAGCGCTCGGCGTGCTGAGCGCCCGAGACGCCTCGATACTGACCGCCGTCGGCCACCGGATGCAGCAGGCCGCCGCCCTCGTTCCGGATCCGGTGGCCTGGGGTGTGGACGTGACACGGGCGGAAGCACATCGTGATGCCTGCCGTCTGCTCGCGACGTCGGGATGGATGCTTCACCAATACCGGCCCGGCGAGAGCGTCGTCGAAGCCTGGGACCGGCTGATGGCACGCGTGGAGGCGCGATGAAATTCAACCACTCCGTCTGGAACTCATCCGTCATCGCCATTGCCGTGGGTCTGGCCGCATGGACCCTGCGACCCATGTTCACGAACACGGACTTCCTCACCTGGTTGCCAGCCCTCCTGCTGGTGTCCGCAGTCATCGGAGCACTCGGTGTGCTCGGCGGACTGCCCCGGCTGGTCACGACGGCCATGCAGACTCTCGGCATGGCGGCACTTCTGCTGTGGCTGGGTTTCCGATGGGCACCCGCCCCGCAGGACCCAGAAGGTTCCTGGTACGAGCCGCTCATCCTGCTGGGCGGCATGGGAACTGCGGTGGTGCGCGACAACTCAGCGCCGCTGCCGAGCAACATGGGCCTGAACTGGTTGCTGCTGTGCATTCTTGCGCTGGTGCTGCTGGCCACGGAGCTTCTCGTCAACGCGTTGGAGCAACCTGCGTGGTCGCTGGCCCCGCTCGGAGTCGTCTACGGGGTGGGCGCCGTCACCCTCGCCAGCGAACTGGACTGGACGGCATTCATTGCCATCGCGGCCGGATACGGACTGATCCTGCTGAGCAGCACCCATCTGGCGGGTACAGGGACGAAACGACCCGCCTTCCAGGTCTCCCGCACGGCTGCCGTCGTCATCACCATTGGTGTGGCGGCCCTGCTGGCTCCGCTCCTGAGTCCTTTCGTGCCTCTCGGGGACAAGCAGCCGTGGCTGCAGGCCGGCCAGAATGCTCCCATCCGACTCAGCGACCCCTCCATCCTCCTGAGCGAGAACCTGCAGCGGCCATCCGAACAGGTGGTCCTGCGCTACAGCACGGATTCGGAGGAACCCGTATATCTCCGCACGGTGGCGATGAACCTGTTGACCACCGAGGGCGCGGGACTCGATTCGATGGACCTCTCCTCCAGAGGCTTGGAGGACGACTACACCGCCCCCGGGGAAGAGGTGGAGACGCAGGTGCAGATACAGATGCCCTCCCAGTACCTGCCCGTCCCCTTCGCGGTGGACAGCTTCGATGCCGATGGCAGCTGGGCCCACGATCCTGACACCATGACCATCGTCGCCACGGGCGACGCCGCCGCTGAACAGACTGCGAACCTGGAGTACGAGGCCACATCCACAGTGCCGAACCCTGAACGCGAGGACATCGCGTCCGCCACAGCCGGCACGGCTCCCTCCGGGGAGGACACCCTCACTGTTCCGGATGGTCTCGACGATGCGGTGGCCACGCTGACCGATTCGGTGACAGCTCAGGCGGCCACCGACGGCGAGCGGGCTCTGGCCATCCAGAGCTTCCTGCGTTCGGAGGAGTTCACCTACAGCCTTGAGGCACCCGACGAGGTGGGCATCGACGTCATCAGCAACTTCCTGCTGAACGACCGTGCCGGATACTGCATCCATTTTGCGGCGGGCATGATCACCATGGCGCGGCTCGAGGGGATTCCTGCGCGCATGGCCATTGGTTTCACGCCCGGCGAGCGCGTCGGGGACGAGTGGGTCGTGACCACACACAACATGCACTCGTGGCCGGAGCTGTACTTCGAGGGCCTCGGATGGGTGCCGTTCGAACCCACGAAATCCGTTGCCGGTCCCCCCGAGTACACGGATCCGGACGCACCCATCAGTTCACCCTCCCCCAGCGCCACCCCCTCGGACTCGGCGGCTCCGAGCGCTCCACCCTCCAGTGCTCCGCCGGAACCACCGGAGGAGCCCACGGTGGATCCCGCCTCCAACGACACGGATGACACCAATCGTGGCGGTTGGCTGCTGCTGCTCGGGCTCGGTGTGCTCGCTGCCCTCCCGGTCTCTCTCCGGAGCCTCGTGCGACTGTGGCGTCTCCGGGCGGGACAGGAGCCCGCAGCGGCAGCTGAGAACGCGTGGCGCGAAGTGCAGGCGCTCTTCATCGACACGGGCCAGAAGTGGAGCACAGCCTCTCCGGTTCTGGCGGCGCAGGAAGTGGGTGGGAATCCCCAGAAACCGGAGAATGTCCAGTTGGCGACGCTCGCCGGGACTGTCGAGCGCGCGCGCTACGCCCGAGGGGGCGCCGACACCTCGGAGCTCGGTCATCAGGTACATGCCTTCCGGAAGGACTTTCTCGCTGCACAGCCCGGCGACGCACGGCTGCGGGCACAGTTCCTGCCGAAGTCTCTGTTGTCCCCACGCATGCGTCGCGGATGAAGGCTTTCGTGCGGCCTTGAGGAGACGTACAATCAGGTGTGACAACACTGTCCGGGTTGTCAGCCGTGTCTAGGCGAGGGAGATGGGTATGGCCCTGTCAGAGCAGGAGCGCAAGCTGTTGGAGCAGCTTGAGGCGTCCCTCATGGCCGAGGACCCCAAGTTCGCACACACACTGAGTGGGGCAACTGGCGTTCGGATTCATCGTCGCCGCGCCACACTCGCCGGGCTCGGGTTCGTTGCGGGTCTGCTGTTGCTCATCGTGGGCGTATCGATCCACCCTGTCGTCAGCGTCCTGGGATTCATCCTGATGCTGGCCTCCGCAATCATCGGCGTCAGCTCGTGGCAGCGGGTCGCGGGGGAAGGCCAGCCCAGAGTGCCCACACCCGGACCACAGGACTCCCCCAAGCCCTCCAGCCAGGACTTCATGGAAAGGCTCGAGGAGCAGTGGCGCAAGCGCCAGGAGGGCAAGGACCTCTAGGGAACCACTGATCAATCATGTCCTGGCTGCGGCGCACCGGATCGGGCGATCTGGCGTCCCTACATCTGGATATGGACATCCAGTACACGCACCAGATGTCGTGACACCATCTCATCCCGCCCGGCACGTCCTCACCGAGAACAGCATTGATCAGCACTTCCCTAGGTCGCCTGTGCGGCTCGCACGGTGAGCCGGGCACGTTGTACCGCCGTGGGTCCGAACCGGAGCACTGCCCGATCCACTGCCCGTTCCGCCTGTTCCCAGCCACACGTCGGCTCATCAAGCGTTGGTTGCACGTAGGTGTCGTCCTTCTCCGCCAGCTTCTCCACCCGTACCCCCACCCGCCTGATCCGGGCACGTTGCAGATGCAGTTTCCGCCACAATCGCATCGCTTCCGCATGAATCTCACCCGTCAGATCCGTGGGCGCCCTGAGTGTGCCGGTTCGCGTGATCGTCGTGAAATCGGCGAACCTCACCGACAGCGTCACCACCTGTCCCACCATTGACTGGGCGCGCATCCTGGCGGCCGTACGCGCCGCCATCCGCAGGATCTCGGTGGCCACCACCTCCTCGTCATCGGTGTCGCACCCAAACGTCTCCTGGGAGCCGATGCTGCGCTCAGCCGGTTCCCGCGACAACACGGAGCGGTCATCCTGACCCCACGCCAGGTCGAACAACAACCTGCCCTGCCCCTCACCCAGTGCCCGCTGCAGCGTGGGGCGGGGAGTGTTGGCGATGTCACGCACCGTCATCAGGCCCAACCGGTGCAGCTTCTCCGCCGTCACCTCCCCCACACCCCAGATGGCATCCACCGGCAGGGGATGAAGAAAGGAGATCACGGCGTCGGGGGCCACCACCTTCAACCCATCAGGTTTCGCCGCCTTCGAGGCAAGTTTGGCGATGAACTTGCTGGGTCCGATGCCGATGGAGCACGGAATCCTCTGCTCATCCATGATCTGTGCCCGCATTCCCTCGGCGACGATGCCCGCATCACCACCGAGCCGACGCAGCGCACTCGTGAGGTCGATGAATGCCTCGTCGATGGAAGTCATCTCCACCTTGTCCGTCAGGGTGTCGAACACCGCCGAGACGGCCTTGGAAACCTCGGTGTAGTGATCGAAATCGGGATGCACCACCATCACCTGTGGACACAGCCGTCTGGCCCTGGTGGAAGGCATGCCTGCGGTGATCCCGTAGACGCGTGCCGGATAGTTGGCAGAGAGCACCACACCGCGGGCACTGCCTCCCACGAACATGGGAACATTCTTCAGTGAGGGGTCGCGTGCCATCTCCACGGAGGCGTAGAACGCATCCATGTCCACGTGCAGAATTGTCCTCATCGTCCTCTACCTCCCTGAGCTGCCGGGGCTGGAGTGCCACAGTTTCCGGGGCGCCTCGGCGGCACTCGTACCCTGCGGCTTGATGTCGGCATAGGGTGACTGCTCGAATCCGCTGGCGTGCACAAGTACGCGTCGACGCCCCATCCCACCGGCCCGCGTGTGGTCCTGCGGGTCCGGTGGTGGTTCGAACCCCTCGGGTGCGGGTTCCTTCTGCATGTCCCCTGTCTCAGCCTCGGCCGCGCGCTTGGCAGCCCGAGCGTCTCGTCGTTCCTGCTCTCCCTTCTCGCCCCACTCATCCGGGATCCACTCGCCCACCGGCCCGAAGCCGACGGGTTTCGCGTTGACGATCTCCCCCACCGCGGCCAGTGCAGCCTCCGCAGTGGCGCCCGCATCGAGGGCGCCGCGCCATGCATCGTGGAGCAGGCCAAGATCCCACGCTCCTGTGGCGCGGATGGAGATGCCACGCGGGCCGGTGCGCCGAATGATGCCACGCACCATCAGCATCCAGCTGTTGAACACCGTCGACGCATAGGGGCCCTGCGCATCCTCGAAGAATGTGACATCCGTGGGCCCGGTGGAATCGTCCAGCGTCAGGAACACCACCCGCCTGCCGGAGCGCACCGGCGGGGTCTGGGTGGCCACCTTCACCCCGCAGATGAACACCTCGGCGCGGTTGCGCTGCTGCAGCAACCGTTGGGAGCTGGTGGCCCCGAATGCCCGCAGGAACGGCAGGTAGCGCTCCATGATGTGCTGGCTGGCATCCAGGCCCAGGATTTCCAGTTCGGAACGCAGCCGCTGATCATCATCCATTTCAGGCAGTCCAGTGGACACCACGTCCACCGCCTCTTCGCCTTCGCTGAAGTCGAAGGCAGCCTGTATCGCCTGCCCCTTCGGCACGAGGGTCTTCTGGCTCTGGGCACGGGCCAGCGCACCCGGATCCTCGATGCCCTGCAGTACCGAGTGGCGGCGACGGCCACCAGCGCGGGACCGGGCGCGCTCGTCGGAGCGACGCATGCGGTGCAGGTCCGCCAGCGCGAGAAGCAGGTCACGACGGGTGACCTGCTCCCGTCGAGCCACGGCGGCATGGCGCCCGATGCCGTAGAGCCGGTCGAAGGCACCTGCCAGGACAAGGCGCTCCGCCACGGGATGATCCACTCCTGCGCGCCCCCAGAAGTCGCTGAGCGATGCATAGGGCTGACCGGCGACGATCCGTCCGATCTCCGCCTCCCCCATGCCCTTGACATCGGCCAGGGACAATCGGATCCCCCAGCCGGAGATGGTGGGCAGGCCTGCCACGGCCATCGGTTCCTGCCATGTCCGGGGCAGTGCCGTGGCGTCCAGGTCAAGGGCTTCCTCCTGGCAGTCCTCCCGCTCCACGTGATAGGTGCCATCGCTGTGGTTGACGTCCAGACCGAGAATCCGGATACCCATGCGCCGGGCCTCCTCGAGCAGCAACCGCTTGGGATACATGCCCGGATCATGGGTGAGGATGCCGGCGATGAAATGCGCCGGGTAGTGCCGCTTCAGCCACGCCGACTGGTACGTGGGCAGGGCGAAAGCGGCGGCGTGTGCTTTGCAGAAGCCGAAGGAGGCGAAGGCCACGAGGATGTGCCACAGCTCCTCGATGATCGGCTCGGTGTAGCCCTTCGCCTGCGCTTTCGGCCACAACCACTGCCTGACCTCCTCCTGTCCCTGTTTGTCCCCCAGCGCCCGGCGCACCTCGTCGCCCTGGGCGAGCGAGCAGCCGGTGGCGATGGAGATCAGCATGATGACCTGCTCGTGGAACACCACCACCCCGCCGGTCTGCTCGAGCGCCGGAATGAAGCTCGGGTGCAGGTACTCGGGTGTGCGCCAACCCTGCCTGGCCTCCAGGAAGGGGGTGACCATGTCCGACTTCACGGGGCCGGGCCGGAACAAGGAGATGTCGACGATGATGTCGTGGAAGGTTTCGGGACCGAATTTGCCCACCAGTTCCCGTTGTCCCGGGGACTCGATCTGGAAACAGCCGAGCGTGGCACGGTGGGCGATCATGTCGTAGGTGTCCGGGTCATCGAATGGGGCGAGGTTGTCGATGTCCGGGGTGGGGCCGGGGGGCTGGGTGCGTGTGATCTCATCCAGGGCATGCGCCATGGAGGACTGCATGCGGATTCCCAGTACGTCGAGCTTCAGCAGACCGAGATCCTCCACGTCGTCCTTGTCGAACTGGCTCATGGGGAACCCGCCGAAGCTGGCTTCCATGGGGGTGCGCTGCCTCAGCGACGAATCGCTGAGCAGGACACCGCAGGGGTGCAGGGCGATGTGGCGGGGCAGGCCGTCGAGTGATTCCACGAGGTTGAACAGCACTTCCAGCCGCTGCTCACCGAGGCCGGCGGCCCGCAGCTCCGGCAGGTCGCGCAGTGCAGCCTTCGCGTCGCGTGCCCGCACGTGGGGGAAGGCCTTGGCCATGGCGTCCACCTCCGCGGGCGGTAGGCTGAGTGCGGCGCCGACGTCGCGGACGGCGTGGCGCACCCGGTAGGTCTCCAGCATCGCCACACAGGAGACGCGTTGGCCGCCGAAGGTTTCCAGAACTTTCTCATAGATCTCGGTGCGGCGGTGGGATTCCACGTCCAGATCGATGTCCGGCAGCGCATGCCGCAGTGGGGAGAGGAACCTCTCCATGAGCAGGCCGTGGGCCATGGGGTCCACACCGGAGACGCCGAGCGCGTAGTTCACGAGGCTGCCTGCCCCGGAACCACGGGCGGCGCAGCGGATGCCGAGGTCGCGAATGAGTTGCACCACGTCGGCGACGGTCAGGAAGTAGGACTCGAATCCGAGCGTGCCGATGACGGCCAGTTCGTCCTCGAGCCGGTCCCGGACCTCATCCCCGGGCGTGGAGTAGCGCGCCGCCAGGCCCGCTTCACAGCGGGCACGCAGCACTGCGGGCGCCTGCTGCGTGGTGGTGCCGAGCGTCTCGAACTCCGGCAGCCGGATCTCTCCCAGCCCGATGTCGGCGATGGGGTCCAGTCTGCACTCCAGTGCCAGTTCCCTGGTGCGGTGCAGCAGCGCCTGCGGGTCCTCCCCTGCCAGTAGAGCTGCCTCCTCGGCGGCGAAGACCATGGCAGCCGTGCCCTTGAGGTGACCCTCGGCGTTGCGTCGGTCAATGTTGCGCATGTCCAGCGGAACCAGCCGCCGGGTGGCATCGAGGACGTCGACGGTGGCCGCCTGCTCGCGGTGCGCCATCCGCACCATGTTGGTCAGCACCGAACGCAGACCGCTCTCCGACGCCAGCCGCAGGATGCCCGCGGCATGGTGCGCGGAGGTGACGCCCCGGCCACCCACGTGGTGGTTGGTGGCGGCCAGCACCACCTGGTCACCCAGTTGTTCCTGCCACAGCGCCAGCCGGCGGCGCGCGTCGGAGAAACCTTCTGCGGCCAACAGGTTCCCGACGTCGGAATCGGCACCGAGGGTGAGAACCACATCGCGGCCCACGCAGTGCTGGAACACCATTTCCGGTGTCACCACGGGGTTGCCCCGTTCCCCGCTGAGGTGGGAGGACGTGATGAGCGAGCACAGCGTGGCCCAGCCAGCACGCGAGGTGGCGGTCACCACCACCCGCGGCAGACGGGGATCACGCAACTGACCACCGCGGGCAGGCGTGGGGCGTCGCGTCGGCAGTTCCCCGTCCCCCAATGCCAGATCCACCCCCACCACCGGTGCGATGCCTGCTTTCAGGCATGCCTTGGCGAATCGGACCGCCCCGTAGAGCCCGCCCCGATCAGTCAGCGCAAGCGTGTCCATGCCCAGGTCTGCGGCTGCTCCCACCAGTGCGCTGGGGTGCGAGGCGCCGTACTGGAAGGAGTATCCCGAGGCCACCCTCAGATGGGTGAACTGCATCAGTCGCACACCGCCCGGAGCACCCAGTCGTCGCGACCCACGGAGTGGGCCAGTTCGTAGACACCGCGCTGCATGCCGTTGCCTGCCTCGACGCGCCACACCTCCATCTCCTCCAGCAGGTCGGTGCCCGCCGTGGGTGTCGCCGCGTCCCCGCGTGCTGCCGAGACATGCGGTGATTCCCACCACGCCGTCGACGTGCTCCACCTGCCCTGAATCTCCTTGACGAGCAGGAGGCGGTTGCGCCAGATGAACTGCCGGGGGCGATCGCTGAAGAGGACACAGATGGATTCGTCGTAGGTGCGCATGGGGGCCTCCAAGTGGATCTCGTGACGAACTGTGCTGGTTTCGACCCGAGGAGGCTTTGGGCCCCGGCGCAGGGGTCGAGGCCACGCCGGGGCCCAAAGCGGCCCTCCATGCATCGTCGGTGGTTCCGGGTCCTTCCCCAGACTTCATTCGAACAACCGTTCGATACAAAACCCACTATACGCCCGGGTCCCGACAGTTCGTCAAGACACCGTGCGCATTCCAGTTCTCACTGCTGTGCGTGAGGGTGGTCCCAGTGACCCGGGCGGGTGAATTCGACGTAGTTGGCGTCCACGTGTGTGGCGGTCACGGTGGCCGTGCAGAACAGCAACGAGAGGGTGGGGATACCCAGAGGACGGTTGTCCCGGATGATCGAGGCGTCGTCGGTGGGAGGCAGCTCGGTGGTGCGCGCCAGCAACTCCAGCCAGGGACCGAACCAGTCGTCGGCATCGTCGTCCGGGGCGGAGCTGCGGAACTCCTCCAGCCAACGCGGTACCCGGGGAAACGACGGGTCGTTGGGGACTGTGCTGTTGACCAGCATGTGCACACCCGGAGGCAGAGTGTGCGTCTCGACGGTGCCGCCGTCGGAGAGTGTGAGGCAGACCTCAGGCCCGTCGATGCTGACCAGGTTATAGGGCTGGGTGCGCCGTGAGGCATCCGGGGCACGGCCGGAGACGGCATCCAGCACCACCTCACCCCGTGAGGCCAGCCCCCGGCTCGGGGCGGGGCCACCGACGTTCAGCAGTACTGCCAGCCGCCCGGCATCGGAACAGGTGGCCAGCCAGGCCCCGCCGGCGCGAGCATCCCGCACACCCTCGACGCCGGGATGCGTGGTGGGCCACCATGGACCGAGCGCGTCCCACGGACGCGTCGGGTCCTCGTCGCGAATGGCCAGCACCCGGGTTGGTTGCGACGCCTCTGTCGGGACTCGGACTACTACTGTGCACATGCTGACCCCTCAATCGCGGGTGTGAGAAGATCCTTGGGTGTTCATGGTTGTCGGTGTGAGCGGTGGTGTCGCAGCATACAAGAGCGTCCATCTCGTGCGGCTGCTCGTCCTCGCCGGTCATGAGGTGCACGTCGTCCCGACGGAGGACTCGTTGAGATTCGTCGGCACCTCGACGTGGGAGTCGATCAGCCGCAACTCCGTGACCACGTCCGTGCACGACGACGTCGCCCAGGTCCGCCACGTGGCGCTCGGTCAGGCGGCCGATCTCATCATCGTGGCACCCGCCACGGCCAACACTCTCGCACGGATGGCCGCAGGCTTCGCCGACAACCTGTTGGGCACCACGCTGCTGGCGAGCACCGCGCCCGTCGTCGTCGCACCGGCCATGCACACCGAGATGTGGTCACATCCCGCCACCCGGCACAACGTGGACACTCTTCGCGCGCGGGGCGTGCACGTCGTCGGACCCGCCGACGGGCCACTGACCGGCGGTGATTCCGGTCCTGGCCGGATGTCCGAGCCCGAGGAGATCCTCCAGGCGGCACTGGCAGCGGTGCCCGGGGACGCCGACCTGGCGGGGCTGCAGGTGGCAGTGTCCACCGGCGGCACCCGGGAGCCCATCGACCCCGTCCGGTTCCTCGGCAATCGCTCCAGCGGACGGCAGGGCGCCGATGTGGCGCTCGCTGCCGCACGACGAGGCGCGGATGTCAGACTTCTGGCTGCCCATGTCGGCGACGGGGTGCTGGCGGAGGCTGCCCGGCATCCCCGCATCACCATTGAGCACGCCGGAACTGCGGTGGAACTCCGGGATGCCGCCCTGAGCGCCGCCGTCGAGACGGACGTCGTCGTCATGGTGGCCGCGGTCGCCGACTACCGGGTCGCGGAGATGAGCGATCGGAAGTTGTCGAAGCAGGGGGACGAGGGACTCTCCCTTGACCTCGTCCAGAATCCCGACATTCTGGCCACCCTGGCGAGGGACCGCCGGGAGGGACAGACGATCGTCGGTTTCGCTGCCGAGACCGCCCAGACCGATGACGAGTTGATCGCCAAGGGCCGCGCCAAACGTCGCCGCAAGGGGGTCGACCTGCTCGCCGTCAATGCAGTCGGTTGGACGAAAGGCTTCGAGTCCGTCGACAACGCGGCGCTCGTCCTGGATGCGCAGGACAATGTTCTCACCCGGGTGCAGGGCTCCAAACGCGACGTCGCCAATGCGTTGTGGGATGCGGTGCTCACCGTGCGTCAGCGCACGAGAACGGAGTCGACGCTCGGCGAGCCGTCGCTGCCCGAGACGTAACAGTCCACGATCTGCTCCGCGCCGTCGAGCTGGGCTCCAAGCTTGATGAACCACGAGTCCAGATCGTTGCGCAACGCGGTCACCAGCGCCTCGCCGGCCGGAACGTTCACCTCCGCCTCGGGATTCTCACTCGTCAGTCTCTCCTCGACGGCGATGGCGCACGCGGAGATCGCGGCCTCGCGCCTGAGACCCTGACTGTTCTGCCGCACCACCGTTTCGGTGACGGTCACCACCACGGTCGGCGCGGGAGGTGCCGTCACCTCCACGGTTTCCGTCGCTGTGGAGCTGATCTCCCATGTTTCGGTGGCGGTCACCCGCACCCGTGTCGTCTCCGTTGCCGTGGTCTCGACCCTCTCGGTTGCCGTGGCCGTGGTGTCGATCGTCTCTCTCACCGTCCGGGTCACCGTCACTTCTGGATTCTCGGGCTCGCTGACATCCGGTGTGGCGACCAGTGGCGGGGGTTCCTGCTCCGTGGTGTTGTCAAGGCTGGCACCCCAGACGCCTGCACCGGCGGCCAGACCCACGAGGGCGGCAACCGCACCAATGAACCACTTTCGGCTCCACACCGGCTCCGGCGATGGGTTCTCGGCCACGTGGACGTCCACCGGTGCGTCGTCGTCGACGGCCACGCCAGCCTCATCCGTGATGGGACGAAAAATGTTGTCCATCATCGTCGGGCTCTCGTCGGACGCGGCGTCGTTGTCGACACCGGGGGCGGCTCTGCCCTCGCTGTCGTCAACGCCGTTCATCGTCGCTCCTGATCTGTACGTCTCCCGTCGTGGCGCAGTCGGACTACGTCCCAGTCTTGCCGCATTTGCCGCCCAAGCAACATGCGAATCGCGAAATGTTAGTGATTCGTGACCATGGCAGGCAGCTCGGACGGGTTCACCCCACCAGGTTGCCGACGACCTCCACCAGCAGATAGAGCGCAGCGAAGACCCCGATACCCACCCCCACCCACATCGGCCACCGGAAGGTCGCGGATGTCCGGGGCCGCCCGTACTGCGCACGCTGCTGAGCACGGACCCATACCGTGAAGCCCGTGATCGTGGCACTCATAACGGCGTAGGCGAATGCCAGCACCACAGCACCCATCAACGAGAGGCCACGGTCCATGGAACGCATGAGGAAGAGAAACGAAAACGCCAGAAGGAATCCGTTGGCCAGGATCATTCGACGCTGGCTGAGGAAGCGAAGCAGCTCGGGCTGCACCGGCCTCAGGGGTTTCGCAGTCGCCCGCTCGCGAGGCGGGATCAACCACTCACGCACCGTGATTGCCCCACGGATCGCCCATCCCACTGACACTGCTGGCAGCAGCACAGCGACAACGACGGCCCACACGACCTGACCGAGCACCAACAAGACCTCCGAGCTTGTGAACCGCTGGTCAGAGCACAGGCGCTCCATGCGGTTCTCCGGGAGATTCTATCCCGGGTGAGACGCCGCGATTCACCGGTGAGCAGTTCGGTTGCCGGTGCTACCGTGTCGCGATCAGTATTCGTCGCAAGGGGTGGGCATGGCACGCAAGGAAGGTCATCGGGGGCGCCGGGCGATGCTCGCATTCGTCGTCGTCATGGTGGCGTTGGCCACCGCTTTCTTCATTGTCGCCCCGGGAGCGGTAGAGAGATCCCGCAACCGCATCGCAGCTGCGGACCTGGCACCGATCGACGAGGACACCCGTCAGCTGCACCAGTCGCTGGAGATCGTCGACATGCACAGTGACACGCTCATGTGGAAGCGCGATCTGCTCGAGCAATCCGCTCGCGGTCACATGGATCTCCCCCGTCTTGAACAGGGCGACGTGGCCCTCCAGGTGTTCTCGTCGGTCACCAAGTCCCCGCGAGGTCTGAATGTCGACGCCAACACCGGTGACAGCGACAACATCACGTTGCTGGCCATTGCACAGCTCCAACCGCCCAGCACATGGACGTCACTGCTGGAGCGCTCGCTGTACCACGCGGAGAAACTTGAGAACGCTGCCGAGAACTCGGAGGGGCGTCTGATGCTGATCCGCTCCCGGAGTGACATCGATGAGCTGCTCGCGGCACGTCAGTCCGGCCAGCAGGTGACCGGAGCGTTGTTCTCCGTCGAGGGACTGCACAACCTCGAGGGCGATCCCGGAAACGTCGACGTGTTGTTCGATGCAGGTATGCGCATGGCGGGTTTCGCGCACTTCTTCGACAACGAGATGTCAGGATCCATGCACGGCATCGAGAGGGGAGGACTCACCGACGCCGGCCGTCAAGTGTTTGATGACTTCGAGCGCCGCGGTGTAATCGTCGACATCGCCCACGTCAGCCCGGCCGCCGTCTCAGAAATCCTCGAACGCGCCACCGCTCCGGTCGTCTCCAGCCACGGTGGTGTCCGGGCAACGTGCGAGAACAACCGCAACCTCACTGATGAACAGATTCGCGGCGTGGCAGAGACTGGCGGCGTCATCGGGCTCGGCTACTGGAACGCCGCCGTGTGTGACCGGTCTCCAGCAGCCGTCGTCGATGCCATCGATCACGTCATCGACGTGGGTGGTCTGCAAACAGCGGCACTCGGCAGCGATTTCGACGGTTCAGTGACGGTGGGCTGGGACACCAGCCAGATTGTCGCCATCACGCAGGAATTGCGCGACCGCGGCCGAACCGACGACGAGATCCGGGCCATCATGGGCGGTAACACGCTCCGGGTGCTGCGAGAAGTGCTCCCTGACTGAGTCACGAGATAGGCTGCCGCAGACTGACCCCCACCCAGGACATCGACCCAGTGAAGTGGGACACCTTGCATCAGAGATCCACACGGACACAGCAACCCGTGTGGCGTCTATCTGGAATGCCTGCGGTACTCGGCCTTACGGCGGCCGGGTTCGCAGGATTTGCAGCGCTCTTACCGGTCGCGCCCCTGTGGGCACTGCTGGGCGGCGCCGACGAGGCTGGCTCAGGACTGGTCAATGCAGTCCTCATGTTCGCAACAATCCTGACCCAGGGTTTCGTGCCGGGGCTAGTTCGTCGTTTCGGAGCCGCTCCCGTACTTGGGACGGGGCTGACGCTACTCGGCGGCCCGTCACTGCTGCATCTTTTTTCAGGAGAGCTTTGGTGGACACTCACGCTGTCCGCGGTGCGGGGAGCTGGGTTCGGGATCCTGACGGTCTGCGGTTCCGCTGCCGTCGCCCGCGTCGTACCCCCGGCTCGACACGGTGCCGCCATCGGCGCGTTCGGAGCCGCCATCGCAGTCCCACAAGTTCTTCTGCTCTCGATGGGAACGTGGCTGGTGGAGGCGGCCGGGTTCTGGCTGGTCTTCGCGCTCGGAACGCTCCCGTTGATCGGCATCGTGTTTGTCCCCGGTTTTGGTCGAGCCTGGGACAGCAGTGATGTCGCTGCAGTGGATGCAACCCCACCAACCGATGGCGGTGGCCGCCGGCGACGGTTGCCATCTGGTCTTGTCCGTCCCATGATCATGCTGCTCGCCGTCACACTTGCAGGGGGCGCGCTGATCACGTTCGCTCCTCAACTGGTCTCCTTTCCGCTTGCGGCGACTGGGGGGCTGGCACTGCTCACGATCACAGCCGCACTCACCCGGTGGAGCGTCGGTGGCCTTGCTGACAGATACGGAACCCGCCCATTCCTCGGACCCTTCGTGCTGCTGACAACGGCTGGGCTCATTCTCTGCGCATTCGCGGTCGCCGATCCGCAATCGACGCGAGTGGTTCTCTTTCTCCTGGCGATGTCTCTGACCGGCGTCGCCTACGGTGGCCTTCAGAACCTCACCTTGCTGCTCTCCCTGAGCGCTGTCCGGCGCGACGAGTACGACACGGCCAGCGCTGTGTGGAACATGGGGTTCGACGCCGGCACCGGCGTCGGCTCGATCCTCATCGGATCGCTCGCCGCTGGACTTGGTTTTCCTCTCGCCCTGATGGTGGCAGCAGGAATATCCATTGCCACTCTTCCCCTCGCACTCGCGCGGGAATCTCGCCGACCCTGAGACACCGCGGCGGGCGACTATTGTGACCGTCATGTCCTTGGGAACCACTGCTCAATCATGTCCTGGCTGCGGCGCACCGGATCGGGCGATCTGGCGCCCCTCCATCTGGATATGGACATCCAGTACACACACCAGATGTAATCGCACCATCTCATCCCGCCCGGCACGTCCTCGCCGAGAACAGCATTGATCAGTGCTTCCCTTGGTGGTGCACGGTGCGACGCTCTCGGGGGTGGCCGCTGCTGCTCGATTCGCGAAACTGGGTCACCACGTTGTCCTGGTGACCGACGGCGCACCGCTCGGTGGGCGCTGGGCCGCGAGCGAGGGACCGGGAGGACACCTCGTCGACGCATTGCCGCAGCTGATCTCCTTGCCGGCGACGTGGCGCGATGTCTTCAAGAAATCGGGCGGGCATCTGGTGGCCGAGTTGAACCGGGCAGGTATGGAGTTGGTCGAGGCGCCGCCCGTTGAGCATCGGTTCCCGGACGGCACCACGCTCGCGCTGCCGTCGGAGCGCGGAGCACAGTTCCATGCCATCTCCCATGCCTTCGGTGCACCGACGGCCGAGCGGTGGCGCGATCTGCTCGACGACCTCGATGACGTCTGGGCCGCCCGTCGAGAATTCGGCATCAATGATCCCGGACTCCCTCAGGACAAGGCGGGTCGCCGACAACTCTGGCTGGGGCGCACGCTGAGAGATGTGGCGAACCGGCTGGAGCACCCACAACTCAGCCAACTGATCTCTGATCTCGGTCCCGTGCATGGCACACACTCCGTCTCCGCGCCAGCCCTGCTGGCCACCAGCCTCGTGCTGGACAGGACATTTGGCCGATGGCAACTCGTCGATGCCGAGGGGCGGGGTCAACGAGCTTCCCAACTGGTGGATCTACTGGTTGCCCGGGCAACCCAACGGGGTGTCACCTTCGCGGACGCGTCAGACGAGCGAGTGGCCGTGGAGTGCGAACCGTACGCCGCTGGCTCCTGGCTGCGGCCAGCCCCTCCCCCTGCGTTGCGCCCCGCCATCTCCCACGACCTGCGCCCGGACCACGGCATCACCTCGGTCAGGCAGATCGTGGACCACACGCAGAAGGGGCCCGTGACCACATGGCTCCGTCCCGTGTCCGACGGTGTGCTCGCCAGTACCCACGACCACCGCCACGGCACTCCGGACCTCTCCTGGGGTCTGGCACCGGACAGCGCCAGAAGTTGGCTGCGTCGCACACCCATCATCGGTGAGGTTCCCGCTGCATCTGCCTGCTCCCCCGCCGGCAATGAGCCCTGGGCCGAACTCGCCAGCGCCGCTCTGGCCGTCTATGAAATGCATGAGCGTCTCACCGGCGAGGACTGCCGTCCCACCAACCGGGCCTTCCGCGGCAGTAAGCTCAGTCAACGCCCATGACCGATCCTGCAGACACCAATCCGTGGCGGGGCTTCACCCGCGATCCGCGCAGCCGTGAGGCCTCGAAACTGCGCGCCTCCGACGCCGACCGTGATCACGCCGTTGGAATTCTTGCCGAGGCCTATGCCGACGGGCGGCTCCGCGGTTCCGAGTATCCCGAGCGCATGGGACTCGCCATGCAGGCAACACACCTGCGCGAGTTCGTTCCGCTCATCAGCGATCTCGCCCTTCCCACACCCCTGGTTGTCCCGGAGCCGCCACGCCATGTGGTGCCGTGGTTCCGTACCCCTGCGTTCTACGCGCTCAGCTCGGCTGCGGGAATCCTGATAGGCATCGCCCTTCTGGTTCTCTTCCTGAACGGGGCTGGCGGGGCACTGTGGTGGATGATCTGGCCGTTCATGTTCTTCGTGCTCCCCCAGCTCATTGGACTCGTCAAGAGTGGCATCGAGCGAACCCCCGGCCCGGGCGGCACCAACACACTGCCCAAGCCGCACGAGGACGACGACAAGTCATAAAGCAACCTCATCCCGCCGAGGATTCCGGCGGTCGGACCGAAGTGAATGTCGGCGTATTGCATCAGCAATGCTAATCACCGCCCATTCCCACTGCGCACTGAGAAGAAGGGGCTATACACTGCCCGCGCCACCTTATTCGATGCGTCGTGTGCCGTTTTTGTCGATGGTGTAGCGGAAGCCGAGTGGTGATGTCCAGGTGAGTTGTCCGGGGTGGGGTTGGTCACATCGCCAGAAGCCGGCGGTTTTGGCGCGGTGGGTTGTGCGGCTGAGCGGTGCGAGGTTGTCGAGTCGGGTTTGCGCGTCCCGGCTGGCGGGCTGGTAGGGATCGGTGTGGTCGAGGTCGCAGCCGCGGCTGTTGCGGTTGCTGTAGGGGAATGCCTCGCGGGGCCAGGTGAGCTGGGTTGCTTCTTTGAGCGCCTTGCTGGGCCGGTACTGGTATTGCGAGGGAACGGAATTGAGGTCGATTACGGGTGTGATCGTGACCTGTTTCCCGTCGAGCAACTCGACCAGGGTCTGGACTGCGACGGTGCCGGCGTCTTCGATGTCGCTGGCTGTCATGTCCGCGGTGAGGTGGATGTAGATCTGTGTTGTGGGCTGCAGTTTGGCGGGTGGGACGGTGATGGTGCCGCAGGTGTGACCCAAGCAGTGGTGCGGATCAGTATCGATGCGTCCGGTGCCGGTATCGACGATGTCGTGGACCTCGGTATCTGTCGTGTCCCGTTCGGTACGCGGCCCACTATGGGTGGTGGCGGGTTCGCGGTTCGTGCAGGCGGCTCCCGTCGGTGCGTCGGCTTTTCCGATGTCTGGGCTTGTGGATGTGCTGGCCGGGTCTGGTTCGGCATCGGCCATGCCGGTCGCGACGTCATCTGCGGTGGTACCGAAGATGGGGTGCTGCACCCCGCCTTGCAGCATCGCCAACGCGACGGCGGGGTGCGCCATGATCCCCAGTGCTTTGGCACGCAACACATCCAACGCCACTTTCGTGTATTCCGGCTTCGCGTGCAGAATGTCGGCGATGCGGGTGGCGGTGGCGTACACGTATTTCGCGTCCAGAGCATCCAGTGTCGCGGTCAGGTTGATGGTGGCTTCATGGAACCCCCACAGTTTGACCTCCCGCGCCCGCAAACGGGCGGCTTCCTTCTCAGCCGCCATCACCGGATCCATCTCCACGATGATCCGGTCGCACAAATCGATAGCGCCCTGCCAGGCGTAGCGATGCTGCCTCTCCACCCACAACTCCCCAGCCCGCTGTGCGGCCTTCGGGGTGAGGACCCCGAACTTGCCGGCGGCTTTCCGGGCACGGTGCGCATCCAAGCACAGGTCCTGAACTGCGTCCCACAGGTTGCGGTGGCGGTAGTACAGGTTCAAGGTCTCGAACAGGATGGTTTTGCCTTGTTGGGGGGAGCATCCCATCAACGGCCCCAACTCCATCGCGGCGAACTCCGAGATCGGGATCGTGCCGAACGAGCCGCCGGTGGCAATGTTTTCGACCAGGTCCTCGATCAGTTCATCATCGATGATCGTGTCGGTGCTGGCGGTGTAATTCTGCGCCAGGGCGAGGATGGCTCGTAGCTGGTCGGCTTTGGCTTGTTTCTCCCGCGTCAACGCCGACACCAGCAACTGCGCCGCCTCCACACTCTCTGTCTTTCCCATACACCTATTATAGAACACCTGTACGACTAAACACCATGCCCATGATGCATCTGTGGATAACTCCGGGAAACAAGGATGAGCATCGTTTTCGACAATGAGATCAGTCAGATGTGAGTGGCCGGTGCCAGGGAAATCCCCGCTGAATCGGAGTGAGAATCTCATCGGTTGGGCGGCCCTTCGATACACGACCGCTCGTTCCCCGCCGTCGTTACTCAGGGAACGATCTGAACGGCGCCTCGATCCGACTCAGCTCAGCTCATTTGATACCCGGTTTGCAGCTGACCTCCAGGGCGCGGCTTCATGACCTGCCAGACGATGAGCCCGACCACGGATGCAACCTGTAGCAGTGGGCGGCCAAACCGACTCCAGTCAGTTCTCGGCGATCTCTTGCGCGATCACCTGCTCGAAGACCTCAATGGGCTGCGCGCCGGAAATGAACTGCGTGCCGATGAGGAACGCGGGCGTACCCGAGATACCGAAGCTCTTCGCCTCGGCGCTGTCAGCCGCCACGGCTTCGCGGATTTCCGTCGATGCGTAATCGGACCGGAACCTGTCCATGTCAGCCACGCCCACCTGCTCCGCGATGCTGATCACAACATCGTCGCCCACGGGCGGATGGCCCTCGTTGGGAAGAGACTCGAACAGAGCCGTGGCGAATTCCCAGTACAGGTCCTGTTCGCCTGCAGCGCGTGCCCCTGCCGCAGCATTGACGGAGTCCTCGCCAAAAATGGCGAGGTCCCGGAACTCAATCCGCAGGGTTCCGTCGTCGACCAACGGCTGCAGGAGCGGGAGGGTGTCCTCCGCAAAGACGGAACAGAAGGGACAGCGGTAGTCGGCCCACTCGGTCATGACGATCTCGGCGTCGACGTCACCCTTGGCGAGGGGATCACCCTCCTCCCGGCGGGGTAGCTCCAGCAGGAAAGCGTCGCGCTCCGGATCCTCGGCCGTTTCTGGCGCGGCTGATGGCTCCTGCCGGTCATCGGAACTCTCTGTGACGGTCACGGTCGCGGTGGCCTGCGGGGCTGCCACCTGAGCGGCGTTCTGGGACATCACGGCGAGCAGACCCACCACGATCACGCTGAGAACCACGATGGCCACCTTGTAGAAGGTGGTCGACTCCTTCTTCGGAGATGGCCGGTTGCCCTGAATTCCGCCGCCGGGCACGGCAGTGCGGGAGTCCCCACTCTGCGGCATGGATTGTTGGCTCGACGGCTCGGTTGACACTGCGCGGCCTCCCCCTCTGGTTGCCGTCGAGGCTAGGCGTTCCTTCTGCGAAAGACGAATCATTGAACAGCGCCCCCGCTCAGCACATGTGCACCGATACGCCAACAGGGTAGGATCGAATGTCCGTCCAAAAAGAAGAGGTTTGAAACACTTGAGCACTTCGCGCGGCGAACTCCACCACGAAATCGCGCTCGAACAGGCACACGTCGACAAGGTCTATGACAATCTGGCCGATGCCACGGCCAGTGCGCGTTCCGCGGCACATCAGGGCCAACAGATGTTCCAGACGGACCGGACCAGCTTCCACCGGGAGGAGGACAGCACTGCCCTGTTCGAGCGAGATGCTTTCGCCTACCAGGCAGCCCGACGACTGGCAGTCCTGGAGGACGAGCACGAGGGTTTGGTCTTCGGGCGCCTCGACATGACCGGCCCGGAGACCCGATACATCGGACGCCTGGGGGTCAGGGACGAGGACTACAACCCGCTGGTCATCGACTGGCGGGCCCCCGCCGCCGAGCCGTTCTACCGAGCAACACAGACCGAACCCATGGATGTCATCCGACGTCGGGTGCTGCAATGCCGCGACGACAAGGTGATCGGCCTCGAGGACGACCTCCTGGACTCCTCGGTGGAGACCGACCTTCCCATTATCGGAGAAGGCGCCCTCATGGCGGCTCTGACGCGCGCACGCGGCCGGACGATGCGCGACATCGTCTCCACCATCCAGGCGGAGCAGGACGAGGCGATCCGCGCCCCCTATCAAGGGGTGACGATCATCGCCGGCGGCCCCGGCACCGGCAAGACCGTCGTCGCGTTGCACCGCGCCGCCTACCTCCTCTACTCCAACCGCGCACGTCTCGAACGCGGAGGCGTGCTCGTGGTGGGCCCCTCCAATGTCTTCATGAATTACATCGAGCGCGTCCTTCCCAGCCTGGGAGAGGATGCCGTGACGCTGAAGTCCATCGGATCGGTCGCCAGCGACGTGCTGGGCATGGCGAGCGAACGGATGGACCCACCGACGGCGGCCTCCCTCAAGGGCAGCCTCCGCATGCTGAACGTTCTCCGTCGCCTCATTCGTCGTCCCTTCATTGAGGACCCCGAGGCGTTGCGGGTGCGCGTCAGCGTGAAGGGCGAGGTCCTGACGCTCGATGCCGAGGAACTTCACCGCATCCGCGATTCCGTACTGTCCCATACCAAGCTGAACAAGGGTCGCGAGCAGGCACGCAATCTGGTCATCTCCGCGCTCGCAGCCAAGCTCTCCGACGACGTGGACGTACCAGCCGAGGAGGTGCCGGACCTGATCGGCGAGCAGGCAACGCTGGCCATGTTCATGAATGCCTGGTGGCCCACGCTCGACGCCCCCCGCGTCCTGGAACGCCTCACGGACGCGGACCTCCTCTCAGAGGTGGCTCCCGACTTCACGACTGCGGAGAGGGAAGCCCTCGAGGAGTCCTTCACGTGGCTGCAACGCGGAAATCACACCGAGATCACCGGCTGGTCAGTGGCAGACATGGCCCTACTAGACGAACTACTGGACATGCTCGGGCCCGCGCCCATCGAACAGGATGCAGACATCGATGAACCCGTCTTCATCGATATGGGCGATGTCAACGAGCTGGTGACAACGTCGGACACCCTACGTCGCGACCGTGGCGTGGATCCCGAGGACGACCCCCAGCGAACCTATGCCCACATCCTCGTGGACGAGGGGCAGGACATCACGCCCATGCAGTGGCGAATGCTGCGTCGGCGTGGCCCACAGTCGTCCTGGACCATCGTGGGTGACCCTGCACAGAGTTCCTATCCCAACCAGGAGGAAACGTCGCAGGCCCTCGCCGAACTCGTTGGACGCGCTCCCACACGACGCTTCACACTCAGCACCAACTATCGCTCGCCCGCCGAAGTCTTCGACCTGGCGGCCAAGGTGATCACCAAGGTCTATCCGGACGCCGATCTCCCGAAGGCTGTCCGCACGACAGGCCTGCAGCCCCGGCTCGAGAGCACGTCGCCCGAGGACGCCAACGAGGCGATCATCCGCGAGGTTCTGGAGCTCGCCGGACAGGTGACCGGCACGGTGGGCGTCATCTGCCCGCCGTCACGCGTGCAGGCCGTCATGCGGTTGTCCATGCAGGACGAGCGCCTCGCACAGCTGGAGGACAGACTCGTGATCGTCACCCCACTGCAGGCCAAGGGCCTGGAGTACGACGGCGTCCTCGTGGTCTCCCCCGACGAGATCGTGGCGGAAACCCCGGCCGGCGAGCGGGTGCTTTACGTGGCACTCACGCGAGCGACGCAGCGGATGACGACGCTTGATGTGACCGATTCCACGGCAGCTTGGAGATCACTTCTGACGTAGCCTGCCAGCGGTTCTGGGTGAAGAATTGCAGCCCGGGAGCACCGGCCTCGAGCAGCTCGTGGCACATCCTCACCGCCCGTTCCAGCCCGATCCGTCGCACCTCGGCGGGGTCCCCGGCTGCGCGCAGCTGAGCGACGAAGTCCGGTGGAAGCTCACAGTCCGCCAAGGACGCGAAACGTTCGATCTGCGTGATGACCGTCAACGGCATGATGCCCGGAATGATGGGGATGTCGGATCCGCGCGCCCGTACGCGTTCGACGAGTTCGACCCACCTGGCGGATTCGAAGAAGAGCTGGGTGATGGCAAACTCAGCGCCCGCTCTGGCCTTCTCCACGACGATCCGGGCATCCAGCTGGGGATCATTGTCCGGCTGGTGCACGTTGGGAAAGGCTGCGACGCCCACGCAGAAGTCTCCCCTCTCGCGGATGAACTCCACCAGTTCAGTCGCCGTGCCCAGGCCGTCGGGATGTTGTTGCCACGGTTGCGTGGGGCCTCCGGGCATGTCACCCCGGATGGCCAGCACGTTCATGACGCCGGAGCTCCGGTACGCTTCCAACGCCTCAGTGGTGTCCTGCCGTGACTGGGACACACAGGTGAGGTGCCCCACCGTCGGGACGCCACGACGTGCCAGCGTCCGGGTGGCTCCAATCGTGCGCTCCCGCGTGGAGCCCGTCGCACCGTAGGTCACTGACACGAAGTCGGGCGCGAACCGTTCCAGCTTCTCGACGGCGTTCAGGAAACGAGGCTCCTCCTCCGCGCTGCGGGGCGGGAAGAACTCGTAGGAGAGCAACGGTTCAATGGCTGTCTCCAGCAGATCAGCGATCGATGCGTGGGGCACAGACACGTCGTACATGGCCCCAAGGATAGGCAACGTCCAGGTGGTCACATAAGCTCGCATTCGTGTATGAAACGCCGGATCCACACCATCCGCTCGGATCGACTCTGCTCGGGGCCTTCTCCAGCGAGCTCTCGCGCTTCCTGGATTCCCAGGAGGAGTTGACGTCCACTGTCGTCAGCGGTGAAATGCTCGATCTGGCCCGCAGATTCACCGACGGCGGCAAGCGGCTACGCCCTGCGTTCTGCTACTGGGGGCATGTGGCCGCCGATGGCCACCCCACTGACCCAAGGGCTCTGTTGCGGGCGGCGGCCTCGCTGGATCTGTTGCATGTGTCCGCGCTCGTGCACGATGACATCATCGACGCCTCCGACACCCGTCGTGGCATACCCTCGGCACATCGGCAGTTCGCGAACCACCACCGCGCCATGGAAGGACGCGGTCACGGCGCTTCCTTCGGCACGGCCGCCGCGATCCTGCTGGGAGACCTGTTGCTCATGTGGAGCGTCGAGCTCTTCGAGGAGAGCAGGCTGTCCCCCGAGCGCATGACACGGGCACGAGCCCTGCTCGCCGGCATGCGCACCGAGGTGGTGTGCGGCCAGTACCTGGATGTCGGCGCCTCCTTCGGCGTGACACCGGCCGACTCCATTTCCGCCGAGCTCCGCGTGGCCAACCGCATCCTGGAGTACAAGACGGCTCGATACTCCGTCGTGCGCCCACTGCTGGTGGGCGCGGCGCTCGGCGGCGGCAGTGCGACGCTGGAAACCGCCCTGGCGCGCGTCGGCTCGCTCGTAGGGCGTGCCTTCCAGATGCGCGACGACGTCCTCGGAGTCTTCGGGGACCCGTCGGTCACCGGCAAACCGGCCGGGGACGACTTGCGGGAGGGCAAGCGCACCGTGCTGGTGCTGACCGCCCTCGAGCGCGCCAACTCATCCCAGCGCAACACCCTGGAGGCCCTCCTCGGCAACGCGAACATCACTGAGGCACAACTTCGCAACGGGCGGGCAATCATCACGTCGACCGGCGCGCTCGAGGAGGCCGAGAAGCTGATCGTCGACGACACCGCCACGGCGGTCGAGCTGCTGCACGATACCGACATGACCGAGGATGGACGCACCGCGCTGGTTCGGCTGGCCGAGTTGAGCGCGCAACGCGACCACTGACGAACAAGCGGGACACGCCGGGCGTGCCGATTCCGAAACTGTCAGCCACCCGACTTACAATGCACCCAGGGCTGGTCCGGTCCGACGTCCGCCCCAGAGGTGTTTTGGAGATATTGCGTTCATGAGCAGCACTTACGACCCGATGGTCGGCCATGTGCTGGACGACCGCTATGAAATTCTGGCGAAGCTTGCACGCGGCGGAATGGCGACGGTGTACCGTGCCCGGGACCTGCGCCTCATGCGCACGATCGCCGTCAAGATCATGAGGCGCGATCTCGGCGAGGACGATGATTTCGCCGCCAAGTTCGATCATGAGGCTCGATCCGCGGCTGCGCTGAATCATCCGGCCGTCGTCGGGGTCTTCGACCAGGGAACGGCGCAGGGACAGCCCTACATCGTCATGGAGTTCGTGGAGGGTGAGACCCTGCGTCGCCGGATCAGCCGCGAGGCGCCGCTGAGACCCGAGGAGGCTCTCGAGCTCCTGGACCCGGTGGTGGCGGCTCTGTCCGCCGCCCACGAGGGCGGCCTGGTGCACCGCGACATCAAGCCCGAGAATGTGCTGATCTCCACCCGCGGCCAGGTGAAGGTGGCCGATTTCGGTCTCGCGCGGGTCATGACCTCACCGCAGATGACCGCTACCGGTGTTCTGGTGGGAACGGCCAGCTATCTTCCGCCCGAACTCGTGACGCATTCCCGGCCGGACTCCCGCAGCGACGTCTACTCGGCCGGCGTTGTCCTCTTCGAGATGCTGACCGGCAAGAAGCCCCACACCGGGGAGAACAACTACCAGATCGCCTACGCCCACGTGAACGTCGACATCGAGAAGCCGTCCAAGGCTCTCCGGGCGTCCGCGCACCACGACTGGCGCATCCCGGACTATCTCGATGCCTTCGTGGAGGCATGCACCGCGCGCTCTCCTGACTCGCGCCCCTTCAATGGGCGCGTCATGCTGGAGCAGCTGCGGGAAGTGCGCCTCGAGCTGGCCGCAACCGGTGGGCGCGACAATGCCAAACTCGCCGCCCGTATCCGTCCCGCGCCCTCACCGCCCGGGGACCTGACCCAACCCATTCAGCCCCGCCCGGTGACACGCCCCCGGCCCGTGCCCGCTGCCGCCGCCATGGCTGGCCACACCTCGCAGGCATCGGTGACGCAGATGGAAGCCCCCGAGGAGCCGGACTGGGATTCGTTTCCTGCATGGCGGCCCACGTCGCCACGCTCCCCGCTCAGCCCGTCAAGCACCCCTCCTCGTTCCCATCCCATCCACCACACCTTTGAGGACTCCGGACGTCAGCCGCGCATGCAACGCACACCCGTCTTCCCCAACCTGCAGATCTCTCAGGATCCGGTGCACCGCCGTCGCCGGGGCATGCTGCTGGTGCTACTCGTCCTGCTTGCCACCGCTGTCGCCTCGTTCGGGTCGTGGTGGTTCGCGGAGGGCCGTTTCACCACCACCCCGGAACTCGTGCAGACCACGCAGGCGGTAGCTGAACAGAGAGCGGAAGCCAACGGCGTGCACATCGACGCGAGCCGCACGGCACATTCTGAGGAGGTGGCCGCGGGTCTGGTGATCTCCTCCGATCCACTGGAGGGCACGCGTGTTCCGAGGGGCGAGGAGGTGCAACTGGTGATCTCCCTCGGGCCCGAACGCTTCACCATGCCCGAGGTGGTTGGCAGCCCGATCGACGAGGCCGAGGCCGCACTGGCATCGGTCAATCTGGTCGTCGGCGAGCTCACGCAGTCGTGGTCGGAAGAAGTCCCCAGTGGCGCTGTGATGTCGGTCTCCGAAGCTCCGGGCTCGCAGCTGAAGAGGGACACTCCCGTTGACCTGACGGTCTCCAAAGGCCCTGAACCCATCGCCATTCCCGACTTCGTGGGCGACGGAACCCCGGCCGCCAGCGCCATCGAGCAGCTGGAGGCGGCAGGCTTTGTCGTGGAGACCACCCAGGAGAACTCCGCGACGGTACCCAAGGGACAGGTGGTTTCCCAGACTCCCGGTCCGGGCAACGGCAAGAGGGGTGACACCGTCAGCATCATCGAGTCACTCGGTCCGGTGATGGTGGAGATCCCGGACGTCCGCTACGAGAGCCTGGAGGACGCGACGCGGATGCTGGAGAGCGTCGGAGTGGAGGTGGAGGTCGAGTACGTGACAGATTTTCCACTCTCCCTGAAGATCGCTTCCGGCACGGAGCCCGGACGGGGAACGAACGTCGCCGAGGGCAGCACGGTTGTCCTGCTCATCGCCTGAGCATTGCCGACGGGCACTAGGCTCTCGCCTGTGCAGATGAACCGGACGGCGCTGGCTTTTGCCGCCCTGTTGTTGGCGGCGATGGCCTGGGGTTCCACGGTCGTGGTGGCCAAAAGCGCTTTCGAATCGATCTCCGCGATCAATCTGCTCGTGGTACGACTCGTGCTGACGGGTGTGGTGCTGGGTGCCGTCTTTGCCACCCGGCTCCCGATGTCGCGCGGGACCGCGCTGCGCGGAGCCGTGCTCGGGGCACTGTTCACGCTCGGTATCGGCAGCCAGATCATCGGCCTCCAGTACACCCCACCCTCCCTGTCAGGGTTCGTGACCGCCAGCTACGTGGTCTTCACCGCCGTCATCTCCGCAGTGCTGCTCCGTCAGCGCCAGCCCTCCCGAACGTGGGTGGCGGTGGGGCTCACCATCGTCGGCATCATGGTGCTGGCCAGCGGCGCCAGCACAGGAGAAGCAGGGTTCGGGTTCGGAGCCGCCCTGACCCTGTTCGGAGCCCTAATGTTCGCATTTCACATCGTGCTCCTGGGCCGCTGGGTGGGGCCTGGCAACGTCCAGCAGCTCACGGTCATGCAAGCGCTCGTCGGTGCCATCGTTTCCCTGCTCGTGGTGCCGTTCACCAGTTTCGAGCTACCCCGCGACCCTGTCCTGTGGGGGCAGCTGTTGTACTTGGGCATTTTCTGTGGCGCCATGGCGCTGTTCCTGCAGAGTTGGGCCCAGAGCCATGTTGCGGCGACCCCCAGCGCAGTGATCATGTGCACCGAACCCGTCTGGTCCGTCATCTTCGCCGTCGCTTTCGGCTTGGAAAGCATGACCGCAGCGATTCTCATCGGCGGTTCCATGGTGGTCTTCGCGCTCCTCCTCACGGTGTGGCCGCGCAGGCGTGCACGCTTCGTCGACGCGCTCGTCGATGAGCTGCGAAGACGACGCGGCCGCACGTCCTGAAGTTCCGCGGTTGAACCAATCCAAAGATCACGCCCTAGGCCGTCTGCGCCAGTACTCTGCCCACGGTGTCACCCGCCGCGGTGCACTCATCCGCAGTCACGTCGAGGTGCGTCACCGCGCGCAGCAGGCGGGGACCCAGAACGCTGAGACGGACGCCGCGTTCCTCAATCCGCGCCGCGACTGCCCGGGCATTGGGCACCTGCAGCAACACCACGTTCGTTTCGACGGATCCGGGATCGACAGCCGACGAAGCTTGCTGCGCGACGGCGTGGGCGAAAGCGCGCGCTGCAGCATGGTCATCGGCGACGCGCGGCAGGTTGTGCTCCAGAGCCCACAGGCCTGCAGCTGCGAGGACGCCCGCCTGCCGCCACCCGCCACCGAGCCGCTTGCGCTGGACTCTCGCCCGCGCCATGTCCGATGCGGAACCGGCCAGCACGCTGCCGACGGGTGCTCCCAGACCCTTGGAGAGACAGAGGCTGACAGTGTCGAAGAGCTGACCGTACTCCGCCAGGCCGCGGCCCGTGGCCGCAGCAGCGTTGGCCAGGCGTGCGCCGTCGAGGTGGCGGGCGATGCGGAGCCCGCCCAATTCCTGGCTGAGCCGGGACACTTCTCCGAAGTCCTGCACCGTCCCACCGCCGAAGTTGCTGGTGTCCTCCACCTCCACCGCCGCCGTCTCCACCAGGTAGGGGCCGCAGTCGATGGCCAGCATGCCGAGTACGTCGTCGGCCACGAGTTTCCCCCGGTCCGACGTCCACGTCCGCATCGTCACGCCGTGCAGGGCGCCGTGGGCACCCATCTCTGCGCGGGCGATGTGGGCCACTGCATCGCAGAGCACCTCACCACCGGGCGGCACATGGAGCCAGATCCCCAGCAGGTTCGCCATGGAGCCGGTGACGCAGAAGAGTGCGGCCTCGTGGCCGAGAAGTTCTGCGGCCCGCCGCTCCAGTGCATCGACGGTGGGGTCCTCACCGTAGACGTCGTCGCCCACGGGTGCCGCCATCATCGCCTCGAGCATCCCAGCCGATGGCTGGGTGAGGGTGTCGCTGCGTAGATCAATCACGGACGTGGTGCCGCTCACGAGACGTGCTCGCTCACAGGTCCCGCGCGCTGAACGCCTGCACAGGGTTCTCGCGGGTGTCGCGTCCCTGTCGAAGCCTCGCGGCGACGGTGAAGGCCAGCTCCAAGGACTGGTTCCGGTTCAGTCGCGGATCACAGACGGTCTCGTACCTGCTGCTCAGATCCTCCTCCGAGAGCTGGTGCACTCCGCCCACACACTCGGTGACATCGTCGCCGGTCAGCTCCACGTGGACGCCGCCCGGCCACGTGCCCAACGCGTCATGGACGTCGAAGAAACCGTTGACCTCCTCCACCACGTCCATGAAAGCGCGGGTCTTGTAGCCGTTGGCGCTCTCGAAGGTATTGCCGTGCATGGGGTCGCACACCCACGCGACCTTGCGACCGGTGGCCTCGACGGCCTCGATGACGGGGGGCAGCACGTCGCGTACCTTTGACGCTCCCATCCGGGTGATGAAAGTGATGCGGCCCGGGATGTGGTCCGGGTCCAGCCGGTCCGCGAGTGCGAGGGCGTCGGCGGGTGTGGTGCTGGGACCCAGCTTGATGCCCAGCGGATTCTGGACCCGACGCAGGAGTTCGACGTGCGCGCCGTCCAGCTGCCGTGTGCGTTCCCCGATCCACAGCATGTGGCCCGAGACACCATAGAGCTGCTGGGAGCGGGAATCGACGCGGGTGAGCGCCCGCTCGTACTCGAGCAGAAGCGCCTCGTGGCTGGCGTAGAAGTCGATGGTGGACAGCGCGCGGTCATCCACGCCACACGCCACCATGAATGCCAGCGCACGATCTATCTCGCTCGCCAACTCCTCATACTCGGTTTCCACCTGGGAGTTGCCAACGAAGTCGCGGTTCCAGGTGTGGACTCCCCGCAGATCAGCGAAACCGCCCTTGACGAAGGCACGCACGAGGTTCAGCGTGGCCGCCGAGGCGTTGTACATGCGGATGAGGCGTTCGGGATCGTGAACCCGTGACTCCTCGGTGAACTCGAAACCGTTGATGGCATCACCCCGGTACGACGGGTACGTCACGTCCCCGCGCGTCTCGTTGCCGTTGCTGCGGGGCTTGGCGTACTGGCCGGCGATCCGTCCCACCTTCACCACAGGTACTTGGGCTGCATAGGTCATCACCACGGCCATCGAGAGCTGAACGAGAAGCTTCGCCTTGATGTTGTCAGCCGTCACGGCGTCGAAGGACTCGGCGCAGTCACCACCCTGCAGCAGAAAGGCACGCCCCTGCGCCACGTCAGCCATCTTGAGCCGTAGGTCATCGCACTCGCCGGCGAACACCAGAGGAGGCAGAGCTTCCATGGTGTTGATCGCTCGGTCCAGCGCAACGGCGTCCGGGTAGGACGGCTGTTGGACCTGCGGCAGGGCGCGCAGTTCTTCCCGGGACATGATGGGTGACATGGCGTTCAGGCTACCGCACTGCCACGAGGCAGCCCCCACTCGTGCAGGTCGTGGATATCGTGCCCAGCTGGCGGCTGTTCCCTCTTCCTCAGGCGGCTGACCCGGCGATGGCTTCGGGCGCTGGACCACCGCCCGGCCGGCGGATGACGAAAGCGTCCGAGCCGGTGTCCCTGAGGTCGCCATGCTTCACACGGCTGGCGTAGACATCCGCATATTCCTGGCCGGTGAGCTCCTGGATGGCGGCGAGCGTCTCATCGGTGACCCAGCGCAGAACCCGCATGTCACGGTCGCGGCCCGCCAACTCCGAGAACTCCAGCGGCTCCCCCACGATGACGACTGGTCGCTTCACCCACGGAATACCGAACGGGCCGCGCACCTTGTGCGTCCCCACCACGCCGACGGGAAGGACGGGAACGTCATTGGAGAGGACCATCCGCGCCAGGCCGGTCTTGCCCTTGTACAACCGGCCATCCGGGGAACGGGTCCCCTCCGGGTAGATCCCCACCAGAGCACCGGAGGCCAGCACCTCGGAGATGCTGTCCAGAGCAGTCGCGCTCGCCCGGCCACCCCCGCGGTCCATGGGAACCATGCCAACAGCCTTCAGGAACCATGCGACGATGGCGGGACCAGGGCCGCCCTTGCCGGTGAACAGTTCGGCCTTGGCGGGGTAGGTGATTCTGCGGGGGATCATGGCAGGAATCACGAGAGAGTCCATGATGGCGATGTGGTTACTGACCAGGACAGCGCCCCCGCTGCGCGGCACGTTGTCCGCATTGATGATCTTCGCCTTGAAACCGTATTTGACCAGCGGCCTGAAGATGACAGCCTTGAACACCGGGTACCACACGCTCTTCTCAGACTCCCCTCTGGCGCCAGTTCGCAGGCCTTACTCTATCCAGCGATTCCCCTGACTGCTTGCGGGTAGCTGCCGAACCGGGCAGGGTCATGTCATGGACACAGACATCAGTCCCTGGGCGGAGACTCTGCGGACGGGCGACGGCAGCATCGGCGTGCTCCTGAGCCACGGCTTCACCGGTTCGGTCATGTCGATCGCTCCGTGGGCCCATGCCATTGCACAACGGTGCGACGCCCGTGTCATCGCCCCCCGCCTCGCGGGCCACGGCACGAGTTGGCAAGACCTGGCCACCACCCAGTGGACCGACTGGTATGCCGATCTCGAGGAGGCATGGCACGAGCTCGCCGAAACCTGCGAGACCGTCGTCGTCGGGGGCCTGTCCATGGGTGGGGCCCTGGCTCTGCGCCTGGCGCAGCAGCACCCTGTGGCGGGAGTGATGCTCGTCAACCCTGCCATCGCCAGCAGGAATCGTCTCCTGCCGTTGACGGGAGTGCTGCGACACGTCGTCGCGTCCCAACCGGGGGTGGTCTCCGACATCCGCAAGGAGGGGGTGGAGGAACTCGGCTATGACCGTCTCAGCGTTGCGGCTGCCTGGAGCATGACGAAGCTGTGGAAGCAGGTGCGCAAAGACATGTCCCGCCTGAGCGCCCCGGTGATCCTGTTCCGCTCCGACGTTGATCATGTGGTGGATGACTCCAGCCACGAGACCCTCTTGCGGGCCCTGCCGTCGACGGAGGTTGTCCCCCTCCACCACAGCTATCACGTGGCCACCCTGGACAACGATGCCGAACTGATTTTTGAGCGATCAGCGCAGTTCGTCGAGAAGCTCGGAGCGCACTGATCAGCCGACGCGGCGCGCTCCGGAGAAGGGCATGGAGTTCAGGCTCGTGATGCGAACGCCGCTGCGGGGGTTGGCCGCATCGACGATCTGGCCGTTACCGATGTAGATGCCGACGTGGCTCACGGGTGAGTAGTAGAAGACGAGGTCCCCGGGCTGAAGATCTGACTTGGCCACTTTCGTCCCCATCGCGAACTGTGCTCGTGAGGAGCGCGGCAGGGAGATGCCCACCTGTCGGTAGGCATAGCTCGTCAGGCCGGAGCAGTCGAACGTGCTCGGACCGGAGGTTCCCCAGACGTAGCTGCTGCCCACCTTCGCCGTGGCCGCAGACACGGCACTCTGGCCGCGCGAGCTGTTACCCGCAGGGGAGGCTGCTGGCTCGTCCGCGGCAGCGATGGATGGAGCGGCAGGGCGATCATCCTCGGCATCCTCAGCGTTGTTGGCGCCCGCAGCGGTGGCCTCGGCAGCTTCCCTCTCCGCGGCCTCCTCGGCGGCGATGCGCGCAAGCCTGTCTGCTTCGTCCTGCTCGCGCTGACGCTGGATTTCAAGCTGTCGCAACCTTTCGCGCTCCTCGGCGCTCAATCGCTCATGGACGGCTTCTGCCTCGGCCTCCTTGGCTTCGAACTCCAGAGCCAGTTCCTTCTTGGCCTCAAGATCCGCCTGCAGGGCCGCCTGGGTCCGGTCAGCTTCAGCTCGCAGGGCGTCCACCTGGGACTGCTCCAGCTGCAACACCTGCAGGGTGGAGTTGCTGCGGTTCGCCTCGTTCTGAATGGTGGCAAGGCCGGAGAGGAAGCTGGACTCGGAATCGCTGGTCAACAGTTGCGCTGTGATGTCGAAGCCACCCGACTGGAGCTGCACGACGGCGATCTCACCGAGGTCCTCCGACATGCTGGCAACCAGCGCCTCCTGCTGCTCCAGGTCCGACGTGACCTCCGCCAGCTCAGCCTGGCCCTGCGCGGCCCGGTCGCTGGCCTCAATGATCTCTTGGTCAATGGCAGATGCCTGCTGCTGAATACGTTCGAGAGCTGCCTTGGCCTCAGCCACCGCGTCGGGGTCTGCATGCGCCGGGAGGACCGAGCCGGACACGAGGACGGTCGCAACGGCCACGGCCATCGCACGGCGCACACTGATATTCACAATCCCACTTCCCCATGAGCTCCACTGAGCTCCCACGCATTTACCTGAGAAAATACTAAACGGCTTTCAGGTTATCCCCCAAGCGGTGCTCACGCCGAGTGCTCACCAGCCGCAGCGGCGGGACCAGACCGGCATCCGCGAGCACGGACATCGCCTCCACTTCCGAAGCTTCGAACTCCACGTCCCCGGGAGGACCCAGAAGAACGGAGATCACACAATCGGAGCAACCGGGCCCACGAGCCGCACACCCGTCACAATCCACATGCAAAGTAGTCATGGTTCTCATCCTGTCCACCCCCTCTGACACTTCCTCCACGGGGCGTGTCGGCTTTGTCGGTGGGGCTCCCTATGGTGTGGTTCATGGCAGCTCCCTCCCCTGCGCAGCTCTCCTTCGAGGATCTCGGCACGCACCTGTCAGAGGTGACATTCTGCGTCGTGGACCTGGAAACCACGGGCGGAGGCAAGGACAGCTGCATCACCGAGATCGGTGCCGTGAAGGTGCGCGGGGGCGAGATTCTCGGCGAGTTCCAGACCCTGGTCCGCCCGGACACCCCCATCCCGCCGATGATCCAGGTCCTGACCGGGATCACCAACCAGATGGTGGCCGGTGCTCCGGACCTCGCCGAGACCCTTCCACGGTTCGCGACGTTCAGCGCGGGATGCGTCATGGTGGCTCACAACGCGCCCTTCGACATCGGTTTCCTGCGCCGCGGTCATGAACAACTGCACCTGAGGTGGCCTCGGCCCCACGTGGTAGACACCGTGGCTGTGGCCCGTCAGGTCCTGCTCGCTGATGAGGTACGCAACTGCAAGCTCTCCACGCTGTCGGCCCACTTCAACGCCGCCACCGTTCCCAACCACCGGGCGCTGAGTGACGCGCGCGCCACCGTGGATGTCCTGCACGGGTTGTTGGAGCGGGTGGGCAATCTGGGCGTCCACACGTTGGAGGACCTGGCGGAGATGACCGCGCGCGTGTCGCCGGACCGGCGGGCCAAACGGCGCTGGGCAGCGGATGCACCGGAGGCGCCCGGCGTGTACTGGTTCGAACACACCGGCACCGATGCGGATGGCCGCGCGCAAACGGAGGTGCTCTACGTGGGCAAGTCCGTGAATCTGCGACGGCGGGTACGCGCCTACTTCTCGTCGGCGGAGAAACGCTCCCGAATCCATGAGATGGTTCGCGTGGCCACGGGCGTGCAGTTCCTGGAGTGCGCCACCTCCCTGGAGGCAGAGGTGCGGGAGCTGCGGATGATCGCCAGCCACTCGCCGCGGTACAACCGTCGATCAAAGAGGCAGAACCGTCTCATCTGGCTCAAGCTCACCCAAGAGGCCGTTCCGCGCCTGTCGGCGGTCCGCCGGGTCACCGACGACGGGACCACGCACTGGGGCCCCTTCACCTCCATGGAGGCAGCGCGGGAGGCGATGATGGTTCTGCAGGAAGCTTTCCGGGTGCGTCAGTGCACCACACGGCTGTCTGCCCGGACGGCAAGCTCGGCCTGCGCCCTGGAGGAGATGGGCCGGTGCCCAGCACCGTGCCTGCTGGGCGACGGGGTCACCGAGCACGAGAGGGCGGTGGAGGAGGTCCGGACGGCCTGGAACTCGGATGCGAGAGGCGTGTTGCGATCGGCCCAGCCACGTCTGGCAAGACTGATCGCTGCTCAACGTTATGAAGAAGCAGGTGTGCTGACGTCACGTCTGACGGCGTTCCACGCCACATCCGTGCGCCACCACCGGGTCCGCTCCATTGCGGCATGCCGCCAGATCGTCGGGGCGGCCCCCGTGGCCGGTGGCTGGGAGATCCACGTCTTCAGGTACGGGCGGCTGGCCGCAGCCGCGACAGCCCGCACGTCGGCGGTCCAGAGGGTGGCTGCCGAGGCCGTGGCCACAGCGGCAACCGTTGTTCCTCCACCGCATGGACATCCTGCGGGGACCTGGGAAGAGGCAGAAAGGGTGGCAACGTGGCTGGAGTTGCCGGGCGTCCGGTTGTTGGACACCGACGGGGAATGGTCCTGGCCTCTGCACGCGGGGCTCCCCACTGACCGGCTGGCGTTGGAACTCCTGGGTGACGGTGCACTCAGCCCTGCGCTGGACCTGGACTTCGGTCCCATCCCAATCGAGGTGTCGTAGAAGGTGCCATGAATGCGGAACGGGCCGGGCCCATTGAGGGACCGGCCCGTTCGAGCAGCGTCAGTTCAGGAGAGCGTCACCGAGTTGATGACGACAGGCGTCTTGGGGCGGTCCCGGCCATCGGTCGGCGTGGCCTCGATCTCATCGACGACACGCTGGCTCGCCTCGTCGGCCACTTCCCCGAAGATGGTGTGACGGCGGTTGAGGTGGGGCGTCGGCCCCGCCGTGATGAAGAACTGTGAGCCGTTGGTTCCCGGACCAGCGTTGGCCATGGCCAGCAGGTACGGCCTGTCGAAGCTGAGCTCGGGGTGGAACTCGTCCTCGAACTGGTAGCCGGGTCCACCGGTTCCGGTGCCCTGCGGATCGCCGCCCTGAATCATGAAACCCTGGATCACACGGTGGAAGATGACACCGTCGTAGAAGTTTCCGGTGGTCTTCTCGCCGGTCTTCGCGTCCCTGTACTCCTTGGTGCCGCCGGCGAGACCCGTGAAGTTCTCCACGGTCTTCGGTGCGTGCTCGTCGAACAGGTTGATGACAATGTCACCCAGGGTGGTGTGCAGCGTGGCGGTGCTCATGGACATTCCTCTTTCATCACAGTTGTCAGATTCAGTGGACAAACCTACCCGACCTGACCCCCAACGCCAGCCCACAGACCCTGGACCCGGTAGCGTGGTGTCTGCTCGATCACGAGCCACACCCTAGTTGGAGGAAATGTGAAGAAGTCCAAGAAGGAACTGAAGAAGGCCGCCGCGCATTCTGCCGCCGCCGCAGGCGACATTCGTCAGAGCGCCCAGAGTGCTCTGAACGAGGCAGTGGCCAGGGCCAATGACCTGCTCAACGAGGCACAGAAGGCCGCCGGGCCCGTCGCGCATGGCGCAAAGGTCCGCACCGCCGATTTCGCTGCCAAACGTCTGGACGCATGGGAGCCCCACATCAAGGACGCGATGGACAAGGTCTCACCGGCCGTCGACGCAGCCAGGGGCAAGATCTCAGACGACGTCCTGCCGAAATTGCAGGAACTGCTGAATGAGGCTGCCGAGAACCCGAGAGTCGTCGAGGCCAGCAGCCGCGGCAAGGCTGCGGTGCAGGCACTCAGGGGAGAACTCGAGCCGCAGAAGAAGAAGGGCGGCAAGGGCAAGAAGTTCGTCAAGTTCATCGCCATCTCGGCCGCGCTTGCGGGAGCCGTCGCAGCAGTGCGGTACTTCCTCACGCCCAAGGACGACGGCTGGACGGCCCACGAGCCGTCCAAGGCATACGTGAACAACAACGACACGTTCGCCAATGCGTCCAAGGTGGCCGGGGACAACGCCGAAGCGGCAAGCTCCAAGGTGGAGGACGAACTGGTCACCGACGGCGTCCCCGCACCCTCGGACCCGGCTGGTGGCCCCGCCGACGCTGCAGCCCCGCAGGATGCAGTCGCAACAGCGGAGCCCGTGGAAAGCACCGAGGAGGGCTACGGTGAGGGCTCCTACGTCGGAGAGAACCCGCCGGAGGGTTTCACCATCAAGGGCAACGAGCGCTCCAAGAAGTACCACCTCGCCGGCTCGGGCGGCTATGACCGCACCATCGCCGAGGTCTGGTTCAACTCCGAGGAGGCAGCCGAGAAGGCTGGCTTCACGCGCGCCCAGCGCTGATCGTTCACGCGGAAACGCCCATCACTCCCGCCGAGGGGCGATGGGCGCTTCTTGTGTTTTCGTACCTGGACTGAAGCTAACCTCAGGACATGACCTGGCTCGTAGCGCTGGCATGTGCACTGTCAGCCGCGGTCCACCTGCGATTCGTGGTGCCTCGCCTGCGGGAGCCCTCCGTCGCCGACGGGGAACCGGCACCGCACTACGCGCAGCTCGCACCGTTCACACACGTGCTGGCCCTGGCTCTCATGGTGTTCGTGCTGGCACAGGTTCTCCATTTTGTGCCGAGCGACCGCCTCGGCTCCTGGTTCGGTTACCTGGGTGCTGGCGCGGCCCTCGTGTGGGTGGATCTGCGCACCACGTGGTTGCCGCGCACGTTGAACACCATCTGCGCAGCACAGATTGCCGCCGGTCTGGTCTGGGTGGCCGTGCAGGACTGGAGGGAGGCTCTGGCCGCGCTCGTGGGCGGGCTGACAGCCCTTGGACTCTTCCACCTCGTGTGGCGTTTCACCACTGCCCTGGGGTACGGCGACGTGCGTCTGGCCGCCGCGGTGGGCGCCATGGGGGCACTGCGGGGTGTGGACGGCTGGGTCATGGCGCTGCTCTGCGGGACGCTGATCGGAGCCGTGTGGGCAATCGCCCACGCGCTGCTGCGTCGCCGTCGGCAAGGCCCCGAGTACTTCGCCTACGGTCCTGCCCTGTGGCTGGGTCCGATAGCGGCGGTGGCCGTCAGCGGTTGGTGATCTCCACCCACCGCTCCAGTGTGGCAGCCGAGGCGCCCTCATCGAGAGCCGCTTCCACGTCCTGTTTGGCCTCCTGCATCTGCTCCACCAGGGGCACCACAGCACTGACGCCCCGGAACGACAGCAGGGCTGCTGCCGCATTGAGGACCACGATGTCGCGGATCGGACCGGTTCTACCTGCCACCAGCTCCTTCACCACGTTGGCGTTGTGCGCGGCGTCGCCACCGGTCAGGTCCGCGGGTGCAGCGGCGTTCAGCCCGAGTTCCAGGGGATCGAGCGTTGTGCGGTGCACGCGGGAGTCCGCGATCAGCCAGACGTCGGAGGCCGACGTCGTCGTCAACTCATCGAGCCCGTCAAAACCTCGAAACACCATGCCCCGCACCCCACGTCCCGCGAGGACTCGCGCGACCACCGGAGCGACGTCGTCATCAGCGACACCCAGTGCCATTGCACGTGGCTGTGCCGGATTGGACAGTGGGCCCAGGAAATTGAAGGTGGTTTGGATGGCGAGTTGCTTGCGGACCGGTCCGACGAAGCGCATGGCGGGGTGGTAAAGCTGTGCGAACAGGAAAACTATGCCGGTTTCACGCAGCACCTCCGCCTGCCGGGTGGGGTCGAGCGAGATGTTGACGCCCAGTGATTCCAGGGTGTCGGCCGTACCCGCCATGGAGGAGGCGGCACGGCTGCCATGCTTGATGACACGCGCCCCTGCCGAAGCTGCCACGAGTGCGGCCATGGTGGAGATGTTGACGGTATTGGCCCTGTCGCCGCCTGTGCCCACAACGTCCACCGCTTCGGGATCCAGCGCGATGGGCAGGCAGTTCGCGAGCATGGAGTTCGACAGCCCCACGATCTCATCCTCAGTCTCGCCCTTGGCGCGCAGAGCGACGAGCAGCGCCGCAACGTTGACGTCGTTGGCGCGCCCGGCGAAGATCTCGTTCAGGGCCCACTCGGCAGCTTCGGACTCCAGTCCCTCCCGGCGCACCAGCCCCGTCAGGATGTCCGGCCAGGTGTAGCTCACGTGGTCGACACCGAGCGGCGCAGCATGGCTGCGACCTGTTCGGGGAACTGCAGGGGATCCACCGGGAACGGGGAAATGGCCTCGGCCTTGGACCAGGTGGCGAGCCACGCATCAGCGGCCCGGGCGACCAGAAGCATCACCGGCGGACAGTTCGCGTACTCGTCCTTGATCTGGTACCCCAGCCCCATACCGCCGTGGGGCTGAGCTTCGGCGTCGAGGATGATCAGGTCGTAGTCGGTGCTGGCATCCAGCGTGCGCAGCAAAGCGGGCCCCGTCGCCACCTCGAAGACCTCGATCTCAGGAAGATCACCGGCCACCTTGCGTCCGAGGGTCAACCTCACTTCCTCGCGGGTGGTGCGGTCATCGGAGAACAAGAGAATCCTCAGGCGGTCCGCTTCTTCTGTCATGGAAGTTCCTCATCCCCGAGCGCCTTCGGCTCGGTACTGGCTGGCACTGCGTGTTCTACGGCATCGTATCCAACGTCGTCGCCCGCGACCACAGCAGCCCGCTTCGCCGCCAGTGCGTCCTCCCGGTCCAGTTTCCGGTCGATTCGTTTCGCCTCACGCTTCGAGTCCTGGATCCACTGAAGGAAGATCGTGAACATGGCGAAGAACATCGTGATGTCCCCGGTGGCCCACATCAGACCCCCTGCCCAGGTTTGGTCCTCCAGCGGACTCAAACCCCAGGACCGTTCGAAGGCCAGGTACCAGTCCTCTGCGATCAGGCGAGTGGAACCCATGATTGTGACACCCAGGAACGCGTGGAAGGGCATGGTGAGGAGAAACAGGAGGATCCGTATGGGATACGGCATCCGGATCGGCACGGGATCCACGCCCAACAATGGGAAGAAGAAGAGGCATCCCACCACCACCATGTAGATGTGCAACGTGTCGTGGGCCAAGTCGTTGTTCAGGGTGAGGTTGTACCAGCCGGTCAGGTACAGGGCGAATGGGCTGGCGATCATCAGGAACGTCGTCAGCGGAGGGAACAACGCAATCTTGGCCGGCAACGAGTGCAGCACCGCGAGCAGCCACTTGCGCGGTCTCCTGGGCAGGGTGCGCAGCGCCAGCGTCATCGGTGCTCCGGCCACGAGGAAAACGGGAGCGATCATGTTCAGCAACATGTGCTGGATCATGTGGGACCAGAACAGCACGGTGTCGTAGGTGCCGAGGAAACTGAACAGCGCGATGGCGAGGGTGCCCGTCCCGAGGACGCAGAAGTAAATCGTCCTGAGCAGGGGCCAGTGGTCACCCCTCCTGCGCAGGACGTGCACCCCGTACAGATAAACGGCCATTGTGAGAAGAATCATCACCAGCGGCACCGGTTCGAACGTCCAGGCGGTCAGGTAGCGCCAGCCCTCAAGCGGGATGATGTCGTCGCCGGGGTCCGCGTGAAACGGTAGGAACCACGCCACTGCAGGGCTGACAGACATGGGCGCATTATGCCCCAGTGTGCTGTGGAAACACATCCGGGGTCACCCAACTAGGCGACACCTTGCATCTGAACCCGGAAATACAGGCATAATGGAGAGGTGACCAGCCAATCTGACTCCTTGATCGCGGGCAGTGCACTCCCCAGCGGCGCCATCCACGAGGTCTCCTCCGCTCGGCTGAACAAGCCCAAGGGCCGCCCGGACATGGTGGCCGTGGGCACCATCGTGTGGCTGGCCAGTGAGCTCATGTTCTTCGCAGCAGTGTTTGCTGCCTACTTCTGGGTGCGCAACGTCAACAACGAGCGGGCCGCGGCAACCGGCGAGGTGTCGCTGTGGGCCGAGAGCACGCAACACCTGGACATCACCTTCGCCAGCATCAACACTGCGATCCTCGTCCTGTCGTCGGTCACCTGCCAACTCGGCGCGAACGCTGCCGAGCGTGGCCGCGTCAGTGGATCGTGGCTGAACCCGCTGAAGTGGGGCCTCCGGGAAGCCTTCATCATCACCTTCATCCTGGGTGCGGCGTTCGTGTCGGGTCAGATCTGGGAGTACTTCACGCTCTTCAGTGAAGGCTTCACCATCTCCAGCGACACCTACTGGTCTGCGTTCTTCCTCGCGACGGGATTCCATGGCATCCACGTCGCCGGGGGGCTCGTCGCATTCCTCCTTATTCTGGCCCGCACATACATGTCCCGCACCCACACGCACGAGCAGACCGTTGCGGCACACGCCGTCAGCTACTACTGGCACTTCGTTGACGTCATCTGGATCGTCTTGTTCGGTGTCATCTACTTCCTCCGCTGAGCACCCCTGTAGGAGCCCAAGAACATGAACTTTCTCTCGAAGCGACGCCGACACAAGGCGGCTCGCCCGCTCCTGCTGGTTCTGGCCCTGATGATGGTTGGTCTGGCGTACTCGTTCATCTCGCCCCAGCAGACGTCGGCCGAGACCGAGATGAGCCAACAGATCGAAGAAGGTCGCCAGCTCTACCAGGTGTCCTGTTCCTCCTGCCACGGTCTGAACGGCGAGGGAAACACGCTCGGCCCCAGCCTCATAGGTGTGGGAAGCGCCTCGGTGGACTTCATGGTGTCCACCGGCCGCATGCCGGCGGCACGACCCGAGGCTCAGATCCCTGCACGCACCCCTCTCTACACGCAAGAGGAAGTGGATGCGCTCGCTGCCTACATCTCCACATGGGGACCGGGAATTGAGGCCCCGTCCGAGGCCCAGTACTCCCCCGAGGGGCTGTCCGAGGAGGACATCGCCCGCGGTGGCGCCCTGTTCCGCGCCAATTGTTCGGCGTGCCACGGCATCGTCGGCGACGGCGGGGCACTACCCGAGGGCAAGTACGCCCCCTCCATCATCGGCACGGAGAACATCCACATCTGGGAGGCCATGCGTACCGGTCCCCAGCAGATGCCGGTGTTCTCCAAGGATGTGATCTCCGACGACGACGCCCGCGCCATCATCGGCTACCTCAACGAGGCGCACGAGCAGCCCACCTTCGGTGGCCTCGGCATGGGCGAGAACGGGCCCGTGTCCGAAGGCTTCTGGGTCTTCATCATCGGTATCGGCGGCATCGCCCTGGTTGCCACGTGGATCGCCAAGAAGGGGGCACGAGCCCGATGAGCCATGACAATTATCCTGCCGTGCAGGACCCCGGCCACGGCCAACCCGTTCCCAACCCGGGCCTCGAGGAACACGTCGAGCGCTACACGGACGCGAACCCCGCGGCCGCCAACCGGGCATATGCCGCTATCGTCGGCATGCTGGCCGCCGTCCCGGTGCTCGCGATTGCATTCGTCGTCATCTACTTCGCCGTCCCGCGCGACATGTTCATCGATTTCGGTCCGATCTACGCCAACGCACAAAACGTCGGCTTCGGTCTGACGGGCGGAACAGCCGTTCTTCTCATCGGTCTGGCATGCGTGCAATGGGCACGCGTGATCATGACGGACGCCGAAAGCATCGAGTACCGGCACAGCGCGGCGTCGCCGCCGGAGGCGCGTGCTGAGGTTGCTCAGCAGTTCTCCGACGGCGTGGAGCAGTCCCGCTTCGGGCGACGCAAGCTGATCGGCGGCGCTCTGGCCGGTGCCCTGGGGTTCTCCCTGGTGCCGGTCGTGGTGCTGTTCGCGGATCTCGGCCCGTGGCCCACACGGTCCCGCATTGAGGAGACACTGGAGGAGACCATCTGGGCCGACGGTGTTCCGATCGTCAACGACGTCACCTTCGAGAGAATCCGGCCCGAGGACGTCGAGATTGGGCAGCTCATCAACGCCCAACCGGAGACCTTGCTGAACTACGAGGGCTCTCAGCAGGCCATTGAGAAGGCCAAGAGTTCACTCATCGTGGTCCGGATGGATCCGGCCTCCATCAGGATCCCGGAAGCCCGGCGCGACTGGCAGGTTGCCGGCATCCTCGCCTACTCGAAAATCTGTACGCACGTGGGATGCCCCATCAGCCTGTGGGAACGACAGACGCACAACCTGCTGTGCCCCTGCCACCAGTCCATGTTCGATCTGTCCGATGCTGGCGTCGTCGTGTTCGGACCGGCCGCACGCTCGCTGCCACAGTTGCCCATCCGGGTAAGCTCTGAAGGGTACCTGGTAGCACGGAGCGACTTCACGGTGCCGGTGGGTCCCAGTTACTTCGAGCGCAATGCGCCCGAGTCCTACATGGATGGAGACGCATGATGGCCAAGCCCACGATAATCACCGACACATCCCCGGTCCTTGAGCCGGAGAAAGCGCCCGCCACGGATCGACCCTCTCCCGGTTCCGGGGCGGCTGGTTGGGCAGACGAACGCCTTGGCCTGGCGAAGCTGGGCCGTGCAAACCTGCGCAAGGTGTTCCCCGACCACTGGTCCTTCCTGCTCGGCGAAATCGCCCTGTACTCCTTCATCATTCTCCTGCTCACCGGCGTCTTCCTGACCATCTGGTACAAGCCCTCCATGGCCGAAGTCGAGTACGCAGGTTCCTACCAACTGATGAAGGGCATTCCGATGTCGGAGGCTCTGTCCTCCACGCTGAACATCTCCTTCGACATCCGCGGCGGACTGCTCGTCCGCCAGATTCACCACTGGGCTGCGCTGCTGTTCGTCGCGGCAGCCTTCGTCCACATGCTGCGCGTCTTCTTCACGGGTGCCTTCCGCAAACCGCGCGAGGTCAACTGGCTGATCGGCGTCGGGCTGCTGTCGATGTCCCTGATCGCCGGTTTCGCCGGGTACTCACTCCCCGACGATCTGCTCTCCGGCACCGGGCTGCGTTTCGTCGACGGGCTCATCCGCTCCATTCCGATCATCGGAACCTGGGCGGAGTTCTTCGTCTTCGGCGGTGAGTTCCCCGGCGATCTGATCATCCCCCGCCTCTACATGGTGCACATCCTGCTCGTGCCGGGTCTGCTTCTGGGACTGATCTCGGCGCACCTGGCGCTCGTGGTCTACCACAAGCACACCCAGTTCCCCGGCCCCGGACGCACCGAGAACAACGTGGTGGGCTACCCCCTGTTCCCCGTCTACATGGCCAAGGCCGGCGGCTTCTTCTTCGTCGTCTTCGGCTTCCTCGTGCTGATGGGCGGACTGTTCCAGATCAACCCTGTCTGGCTGTACGGACCCTACGATCCCTCCAAGATCACCGCCGGCTCCCAGCCCGACTGGTACATGGGCTGGGTGGAGGGCGGCATCCGCATCATGCCGGCCTGGGAGAACTACCTCTGGGGCACCACGTGGTCGTGGAGCGTGTTCCTGCCGGGTGTGGGAATGATGGCTCTCCTCTTCGGCCTGCTGGCTGCCTGGCCGTTCGTGGAGGCCTGGCTGACCGGCGACAAGCGCGAACACCACATCCTGGACCGTCCCCGCAACGCTCCCACCCGCACGGCCCTGGGTGTGGCCGGCATTACCTGCTTCTCGCTGTTCATGATCGGCGGTGGCAACGACATCATCGCCACCCGTTTCCAGTTGAACCTCAACGCAATCACACTCTTCCTCCGGGTGGCGGTCTTCGTCGGTCCCGTCATCGCATTCCTCATCACCCGACGCGTGTGCATCGGTCTGCAGCGCAGGGACAGGGAACGGGCGCTCGAGGGCTCCGAATCGGGACTCATCAGCCGGGCCCCGGACGGTGGCTACTCCGAACCGCATCTGCCCATCAGCCGGGAGGAGCAGTTCTTCCTGACCCAGCACGTCCAACATTCACCGCTGGAGGTCAGCCCCACCACGGACGCGAGCGGTGTGAGGATCAAGCAGGAGGTGTCGCCGCTCAGGGCCCGCCTTTCCCGCTGGTACCTTCGCCACGACGCGCCCAAGCCGACGGCCGAGGAACTTGACGCTGCCGCTCATCACGGCGGCGGAAGCACTGCCGTCGATGCCGCCGAAGTTCGCAGCCTCGAGGAGTCCTCGAATCGCTGACCGATCAACCTTGATGTCACAATTGCGAATGTGCGATTCCTCAGTGGCCAGCCTCCCCATGACCTGACGTACTCGGATGTCTTCATGGTCCCGAACCGATCGGACGTCACGTCCCGCCTGCAGGTGGATCTGACGTCGACGGACGGCCTGCAGACTCCGCTGCCGTTGGTCGCGGCCAACATGACGGCCGTCTCGGGCCGACGCATGGCAGAAACGATGGCCAGGCGCGGTGGTCTGGCGGTCTTTCCCCAGGACATCCCCTCCGACGTCGTGGCCCGAGCCATCGCCCAGGTGAAAGCCGCGCACCCTGTCTTCGACACGGCCGTCACCGTCTCCGCCGAGACCACGGTGGGAGAGACACTCGGCCTGATCTCCAAACGTGCCCACGGCGTCGCCGTCGTCGTGCGAGACGCTCAGGTGCTCGGTCTGGTCACCCCCACCGCGTGCGAGGGCATGGACCGTTTCGCGCAGGCCGGCGACGCCATGACCACCGATGTGGCACGGGTGGCTCCCGATGCCGTACCGGAGGAGGTCTTCGACGTGCTGTCCGCCAGTCACCAGCAGATTGCGGTCGCGGTGGATGCGGATGACCGTCTCATCGGCGTCATGAGCGCCAAGGGCGCACTCCGATCGGGAATCTACTCCCCCGCCCTGGACCACGAGGGGCGGCTGCGCTCCGGCGTGGCGGTGGGCATCAACGGAGACGTCTCTGCCAAGGTGCGGGCCGCCCTCGCGGCCGGTGCTGACGTCCTCGTCATGGACACGGCCCATGGCCACCAGGAGAAGATGATCTCGGCGCTGCAACTCGCAGCGGAGGTGCGCGACGATTTCGCACAACAGACCGGGCGACGCATCCAGATCGTGGCGGGCAACGTCGTCACCTCTGACGGTGTGGCGGACCTGGTAGCGGCCGGCGCGGACATTCTGAAGGTGGGCGTGGGTCCCGGCGCCATGTGCACCACGCGCATGCAGACCGGCGTCGGGCGCCCCCAGTTCTCGGCCGTGCTGGAATGTGCGGCGGCTGCCAAGGAGTTGGGCACCGCAGTCTGGGCCGACGGTGGGGTCAAGCATCCCCGCGACGTCGCACTCGCTCTCGCTGCGGGCGCCGGTTCCGTGATGATCGGCTCGTGGTTCGCCGGCACGCATGAATCCACCGGCGATCTGTTGAGCGACTACCAGGGCCGCATCTACAAGGAATCGTTCGGCATGGCCTCCGCACGAGCCGTCAAGCAGCGCACACGTGAACAGTCCGCCTTCGAGCGAGCCCGTGCCGGCATGTTCGAGGAGGGCATCTCCTCCTCCCGGATGTATCTGGATCCGCAGCGCCCCGGCGTGGAGGACCTGCTGGACTGGATCACCTCTGGTGTACGCTCCGCTGCCACGTATGCGGGAGCCCGCACGCTGCAGGAATTCGCGGACCGGGCGGTCGTCGGCGTCCAGTCCGGATCGGGCTACGAAGAGGGACGGCCCGTGGAGCAGAGCTGGTAGATGCGCGACTTCTTCGGGATCGATGACGACTTCGTACGCGAGGTACCTCCGGGTGCCCTGCGCACCGACATCGCCATCGCGCTCGTTCTGGTGGTGCTGTCGATCAGTGGCCTGCTGGGGTACTACTCGATCCCGGACTACCGCGCCGAGGCGCACCTGGCCTGGAGCATCCCGATGATTCTGCTGGCTGGCGGCATGATCGCCGTTCGGCGACTGTTCCCCGTGTGGGTGCTGCTGCTGTGCACCGGCGTCCACTTCGTGGCCGTGGGTTCCCTGCTGCCTCTCGCCGCCATACAGCCCGCGATGCAGGTGCTGTACTTCCTCGGCCTCTACTCGGCAATGGCCTGGGCCCGTAATCGCGAGGCCCTGATGCTGGCCACTATCGTGGTTCTACTGACCATGACGGCATGGGTGGCTCTCGCCTTCTCCGTCTTCGGTGCCCTCCAGATCGCCGAACTGGGCTCCTCCCCGATACTGCTGGTGATCAGCCAAGTACTGGTCAACATTGCCTATTTTGGTGCCGCGACCTGGCTGGGGCGCAACGCATGGTTGAAGGCACATGGGGAGGCTCAACTCGTACGCTCCCGAGAACTCGTTGAGGAACAGTCACGCCAGCTCGCGGAGCAGGCCGTTGCGGGCGAGCGGATCCGAATCGCGCGCGAACTCCACGACTCTCTCGCTCATCACGTCTCCTTGATCGGTGTCCAAACGGCGGCCGCCCGTCGCATCATGGGCAAGAAGCCCGATGAGGCAAGGGACTCGCTACTGGCTGCGGAACGTTCAGCCCGCCAGAGCGTCCAGGAACTACGCACGATGCTGGGTTCGCTGCGCTCAGACGAAGGTGACCCCGCCGCATCTGGTCTGGAATCGCTGCCTGCCCTCGTGGGGACAACTCCACGCTGGGCCTGTCCGTGGATGTCTCCATGGTGGGGGAAGCCTCCTGTCTGGACGCTCTCAGTCGCGTGCAGTCAACCACGTTGTTCCGCATCACGCAGGAGGCACTGACCAACATCCGCAATCATTCGACCGCAACCGAAGCGCGAGTCACTGTTCGCGTCGGCGAGCGACTGGCCGAGGCAGAGATCGTTGATGATGGTCGACCGCTCAGCGGTACAAGGGGTTCAGGGCTTGGGCAGATCGGGATTCGTGAACGCGTCGCCGCCCTCGGTGGAACCACGGAGATCGGTGCCCGCCCGGACAAGGGCTACCGCGTGCTCGCTCGCCTCCCGCTCCACGGTGGCTCAACGAGAGCAGCCCAAGCATGATCAAAGTGCTGTTGGTGGATGACCAACGCTTGGTGCGGCAGGCCTTCGCTCTCATGCTCAGCGTGGAGGATGACATCCAGCTCGTCGGGCAGTGCGGCAACGGTGAGGAAGCCGTCGCATCAGCCGGCCGATGTGACATTGTTCTCATGGACATCGAGATGCCAGTGCTGAACGGGATCGAGGCAACGCGTCGTATCCGCGCCACACACCCGCAAGTCGAGGTGATCGTCCTGACCACCTTCGATCGCGATGACTATCTCTTCGCGGCCCTTGAGGCCGGAGCGGCTGGTTTCCTCCTGAAGAATGCCGAACCGGAGAAACTTATGGAGTCCATCCGCACCGTGGCGGCGGGTGACGCTCTCCTGGCTCCGGAGGTCACACGCAGAGTGATCGCGGGCGCCATTGAAGGCCGGCGTGAGGCACCCACAAGTAGCCCGGGTTTGCAACGGCTGACCGCTCGCGAACGAGACGTACTGACACTGATGGCCGCGGGCCTGTCCAATGCTGAGATCGCCGGACGTCTCGTCGTGAGCGAGGCCACCATCAAGACCCACGTCTCCTCGTGTCTGGCCAAGCTCGATGTTCGTGACCGAGTTCAGGCGGTCATTCACGCCTTCGAACACGGACTGGTGTCCCCCGGCAATTCGAACCAAGCCATCTGAGCCTTCTCCTACTTTCGGTGGAGGCGGCAATGCCCGAAGTTCAGCATTGGGGCCGATGTGCCGGGCGGGCCCGGCTGGCATCGTAGGCCATACGATCAACCAAAGGAAGCCCCACAATGCTCGAGATGCGCAACCTCACACGTCGCTTCGGCGACCTGACCGCCGTCGACGACGTGTCCTTCGACGTGCACCCCGGCAAGTTCACCGGATTCGTCGGCGGCAACGGCGCGGGCAAAACCACGACGATGCGGATGATCATGGGCCTCCTGGAGCCCAATGCTGGCAAAGTTCTCTGGAACGGCTCCCCCATCACGGCTCGAGAACGAGCCCAGTTCGGCTACATGCCGGAAGAGCGAGGCCTGTACCCCAAGCAGCCCGTCCGCAGCCAACTGGTATACCTCGGCGAACTGCACGGCATGACCGGCAAACAGGCGCGTGATGCCGCCGACGCCCTCATGTCCCGCTTCGGTCTCGGGGACCGCCTGAAGGACAAGCTGGAGACTCTCTCGCTCGGCAACCAGCAGCGCGTCCAGATCGCTGCCGCTGTCATCGCCGAGCCGATCGGCCTCGTGCTCGACGAACCATTCAACGGCCTCGATCCCGACGCCGTCGACGAGATGTTCGCCGTCCTGAGCGAGTTCACCAAGCGCCAGGTGCCCGTGCTCTTCTCCTCCCATCAGTTGGATCTGGTGGAGCGGTTGTGCGACGACATCGTCATTTTGGCCAAGGGGAAGGTAGTGGCCGATGGGCCGGTGGACGAGTTGCGTCGAGCCGGTGAGACCCATCACCGCATCCGCACCGAATCGGATCTGGGCTGGCTGCGGGACCACCCCGGGGTCCAGGTCCTCGACCTCGATGGCGCCGAGGCATCCGTGGCTTTCGCCAACGAGGCCGCCGAACAGTCTGTACTCACCGAGGCCATGCGCCGGGGCCCAGTCCGAGCCTTCGGCCCCACCATCCGTCCACTGAGCGATATCTACAGGGAGATCACACGATGAGTTATCCAGCCCCCGCCGTGCCATGGTGGATCGTCGCGCGTCGCGAGATCATGGCCAAACTGACCCAGAAGGGTTTCTGGATCTCGACGGTGGTCGTGATCCTGATGCTCGTCGCGGGTTTCTTCTTCACGTTTCTGTTTGCCTCGTCCCAGGATGAGATGACGATCGCGGTCACCGACGACGCCGGCGCCCAAGTGGTGGGGATCGCCGCGGATTCAAGCGGTCGCGATATCGGTACCTTGACCATGGATGAACCAGACGTCGAGGCCGCTGTCGAGAACGGTGACGTCGACGCGGGTCTCGTGCAGACGGATGCTGGCTGGGATCTGGTGGTGGACAGCATTGAAACCAATGTGGGTGACGTCCAACAGGCGGTGTCCACCTACATGACTCGCACCAACGCCGCTGCCCTGGGAATCGACCCGGCAGCACTACGGGAGGGAGCGAGCGTTGAGCTCCGATTGACTGGCGAGCAGCTGGAGCAGGACGCCGCCATCGCACTGGTTACCGGGCTCATTTTTTCGGTGCTCTTTTTCATGTCCGCCCTCACCTACGGCCTGCAGATTGCGCAGAGCGTGGTGGAGGAGAAGGAGTCACGCATCGTCGAGATCCTCACCGCTGCCGTGCCCACGCGCCACCTGCTCATCGGGAAGGTATTGGGCAACACGATCATGGCCATGGGGCAGCTGCTGGTATTCCTCATCGTGGGCGTCATCGGTGTTTCGGTGACGGAGTTCGGCCAGTTCCTCCCGCTTCTGGCGCCCAACATTGGCTGGTTCGTCGTGTTCTTCCTGGTGGGCTTCGCCGCTCTCAGCTGCCTCTGGGCCGCGGCCGGTGCCATGGCCACACGCGTGCAGGACATCAACAACACCACAATGCCGCTGACGTTCATCCTGATGGGCGTGTACTTCGCTGGTTTCCTCGCTCGCGGAACGGCGGCACAGGTGTTGAGCTATGTTCCCATTGCTTCGAGCGTCGTCATGCCCCAGCGCCTCTTGGCCGGTGAGTCGACGTGGATCGACGCACTTATTGCCTTGGTTCTATGCGTCGCTTTCATGGGCGTGGCCATCTGGGTGGGTGAAAGGATCTATCGCCGCGGCATCCTCAAGACCTCCGGCATCCTCGGACTGAAGGAGGCCTTCAGCCGAGCGAGCTAACGTACGGCGGAAGCCCTGGTAGTCGTTAAGAACGCCCGTCCATCATCGTGGACCGGCGTTTTCGTTTGGTGTCGACTCTGGAAGATCCGGTGAGGGATCTGCGACGCTCCCGAAGAACGCGGCGGAGCCGCTTGTTCTTCGGAACAGAAAGTCGCGCGAGCGAAGCGAGCTCTTGCCGGGGCGAGCGGAGCGAGCCCTAAGAACGCGGCGGAGCCGCCTGTTCTTCGGAACAGACGATCGCGCGAGCGAAGCGAGTTCGTACCGGGTCGTCGTCCCGGTGGGGGTTCACGGGGGCAGAGCCCCCGTGTACTCAATGCTGGTAGTCGCCCCGGTAGAACTCCAGGACCCAGCCGGACACGGCCCAGATACCGATTCCCAGTCCCAGGATGGTAATCCACGCCTGCTCCACGCCCGGGCCGAGGAAGATCAGCGTTACGACGGCTGCGGACACGAATGGCCACATGCTGTGGGGTGGGAAGAAGCCCACCTCCCCGGCCGCCTCGTAGACCTCGGCATCTCGACGGTCCTCTGGCCGGGCGTCGAAACCACGTGCTGTGATTGTGAGGTAGACGGCGATGAGCAAACCCAGGAGACCGGCAAAGCCCAGAACGAAGGTACCTGCGATCTCCCGAGCCATCAGCCAGTAGATCGGCGTCACCACACCGAAGAAGATCGCGATGAATACGAAGATGTATCGTTCCGGCTTCATGAGTGCTGACCTCCCACCAGCTCGGACTCATCGTTCCCGTCCTCGTCCACCAACTCCGCGAACTCCGCCTCGTCCTCTTCAGCCAGATCGGGGTGTGCAAGGTCGAAGGCGGGGTGCATCGAGCGGATCCTCGGCAGGGACGTGAAATTGTGCCGCGGCGGCGGGCAGGAGGTGGCCCATTCCAGCGATCGGCCCCAGCCCCACGGGTCGTTGACCTCGACCTTGGGTGACTTGCGGGTAATCCAGGCATTCCACAAGAAGGGAAGCATGGAAGCACCCAGCAGGAAGGCGCCGAACGTGGACACTTGGTTGAGGACCGTGAACCCCTCGTCAGCGGCGTAATCGGCGTAGCGACGTGGCATGCCCTCTGCACCCAACCAGTGCTGCACGAGGAAAGTGATCTGGAAACCGAAGAACAGCATCCAGAAGTGGATCTTGCCCCATGTCTCGTTCAGCATCTTGCCTGTGAGCTTCGGCCACCAGTAGTAGAACCCGGCGAACATGGCGAAGACGACCGTACCGAAGACGGTGTAGTGGAAGTGCGCAACGACGAAGTAGGTGTCCGTCACGTGGAAGTCCAGCGCAGGTGCGGCCAGGATGATGCCGGTCAGGCCACCGAACAGAAACGTGACGAGGAAGCCGAGAGCAAACAGCATGGAGGAGTTCAGAGTCAGTGATCCTCGCCAGATCGTTCCGATCCAGTTGAAGAACTTCACCCCCGTCGGGACGGCGATGAGGAACGACATGAAGGAGAAGAACGGCAGGCTCACCGCGCCCGTCGAGAACATGTGGTGCGCCCACACGGAAGCTGACAGGGCACCGATTGCGAGCGTGGCGAACACCAGACCGTAGTAGCCGAAGACGGGCTTGCGGCTGAAGACGCTGAGCACCTCGGTGATGATGCCGAAGAACGGTAACGCGATGACGTAGACCTCGGGGTGGCCAAAGAACCAGAAGAGGTGCTGCCACAGCACCGCACCCGAGTTGCTGGCGTCGAAAATCTGGCTTCCCAGGACCCGGTCGGATCCGAGAACCAGCAGACCCGCGGCGAGCACGGGGAAGGAGATCAGTACCAGCATCGACGTCACGAGGATGTTCCACGTGAAGATGGGCATCCGGAACATCGTCAGACCGGGTGCGCGCATCGCAATGATGGTGGTGGTGAAGTTGACCGCGCCGAGAATGGTCGAGAAGCCCAGAATGTAGAGACCCATCACCCACATGTTGGAGCCGAACCCCGGGGAGTTGATGGCGTTGCTCAGCGGGGCGTACGCGAACCAACCGAAGCTGGCCGCGCCGCCCGGCATGAGGAAGCCCGCGCATGCCAAGAGCGAGCCGAAGACGTAGAGCCAGTAGCTGAACGCGTTGAGCCGCGGGAAGGCGACGTCAGGTGCCCCGATCTGCAGCGGAATCATGGCGTTGGCGAAGCCCGCGAACAATGGCGTGGCGAACATCAGCAGCATGATCGTGCCGTGCATGGTGAAGAACTGGTTGTAGGTCTCAAAGTTGAGCAACTGCATGCCCGGATTGGCGAGCTCAGCGCGAATGAACAGCGCCAGCACTCCGCCGAACATGAAGAAGATGATGGACGTGAAGAGGTACATGTTGCCGATGACCTTGTGGTCAGTCGTCGTCAGGTACCCCACCACCTTGGTGCCGAGAGACGTCCCTGCGCGTGGCGTGGACCGAACCTCGCTCTGGGTGCTCACTCGAGCTGCTTGTGTGCTCACGACTGTTCCTCCTGCTGCTGGAAGCTGGGCACCAGCTCACCCGATGTTTCAGGGATCGTCACTTCGAAGTCCTTCCCCGCGTCTGCCAACTGCCTGACCCTGGCGTTGTAATCGGCTTCTGAAACCACATGCACGTTGAACACCATTTGCGAGTGATAGGTGCCGCACAGCTCGGCGCATTTGCCTTCGTAGACGCCGATGCGGTTGGGGGTGACGTCAAAGGAGTTGGGGTGGCCCGGCACCACATCCATCTTGAAGTAGAAGCTCGGGATCCAGAATGAGTGGATGACGTCCGCAGAGTTCAGGTTGAAACGCACCCTCTTGTCGACGGGGAGGTAAAGATCCGGGATGACCTCCGGCGTGCCGCCGTCGTTGGCGTTCGTGCCGATGTCCGGGTTGTCCTCCTCCATGTAGTTGAAGGTCCAGGACCACTTCTGGGCGATCACGCCGATGGTGGTGTCGGGCTCCGCGTCCTGATCCAGAAGGTTGTCGTGCGCTTGGACGGTGTAGAAGAACAGCACGCCAATGATGAGGAACGGCACCAGGGTGTACAGCAACTCCAGCGGGAGGTGGTACTTGGTCTGTCGTGGCGCCGGGGGGTCACCGTCGCGTCGCCGGTAGCGGATCACCGACCAACCGATGAGACCCCAGACGAGCCCCCCCACCACGAAGGACGCCACCCACGCGCCAATCCACAGATTGCCCATGTTGGGTGCTTCCTCGGAGGCCGCCACAGGAAGACCCAGGCGGGCCCCCTGACCTGCGCAGCCCGTGAGGGTCACCAGCGCCAGTGCTGAGACCGCAGCCGCCGTCCGGCGTCGGAGATGGCCCCGCCGAGACCTGCCCGCTACTTCCACACTCACCAGATGCCTTTCGTCGAGCGCCAACGCAACATTTTCATGATCGCGACAGGTTGTCACTGATGAAGCCTACGATAACGCAAAAGGCCACCACGCGGCACTCTCATACCAGACGTGGTGGCCCCAGCTCTCAGCGGGTCCGGTCAGGACTCGCTCAGTGGAACGAATCCCCGCAGGCGCACGAGCCGCCAGCGTTGGGATTGTCGATGGTGAATCCCTGCTTCTCGATGGTGTCGGCGAAGTCGATGCTGGCGCCGCTCAGGTACGGACCACTCATCTTGTCCGTCACCACCTTGACGCCGTCGTAGTCGTTGACGATGTCGCCATCGAGGTCGCGATCATCGAAGTACAGCTGGTAGCGCAGACCGGAACACCCTCCGGGCTGCACGGCGATGCGCAGGCGCAGATCATCGCGTCCTTCGCCCTCCAACAGGGCGCGCACCTTGTCCACGGCAACATCGGTCAGGATGACGCCGGAGGTTGTGGTTTGTGTGTCGGTCACGATGGCTCCCATGCGAATGAAGTGGAAACTGGAATGTCTCACCGTCAGTTTACGCCGCTTCACCGCCGCACCGAAATGACGACCCACCGCCGGACGCTCACCAGGTCCAGGACACCGCCACCCTGTCAGCCACCTGCGCCAGCTGTGCAGGACTGGGGTGGTCATCACCGAGGCCGTCGAGGATGGCATGCGCGGACTCAATCCCCGCGACGCGCAACTCCCGGGCCGAGACGAAGTTACGGCCGGCGAGTGCGATGACCGGGCGATTCGTCTCGCTTCCCAACCGTGCGACCTCCTTCACGACGTCTCCGCCGACGACGTGGAAATCGAGAACCTCGGTACCCGTTACCAACACGTCCGCCCTCAGCGCTGTCTCCCCCATACCGAAACCGTCCACGAGGACCTCGATGCCGGACTGCACACGAGCGCCGAACGCCATCGCGATGGCAGCGGCACCGTCGGCAGCTCCGCTCCCGGGAGCGGTGCCATCCATGTTCACGGACGCCAGCCAGGTCGAGACCGCGTCGTTGGCGGCGAGCGTGTCGGCGAGATCCGACCCGTCCTCGCGGCCACGCTCTGCCACCCTGCCCGACAGACCGGTGAGCGTCATCGTCTGTTCCCCGGTTCTCACGACGGCCACCAGGTCCCTGTGAGTGAGTGCGTCGGCCACATCTGCAATCTGTGACGGCGGTACGGCGGTCAGCTCGCTCCACGCTAAGGGGGTGAGATCAGTCAAATCGATCAGGAGGCTCGACGACTCACCCGGGTCTGCATCCCCGGATGACAGTTCCATGAGCATCTGCTGAATGCTGCCGGGACGCAACAGGGCAATACCGGGATCGACGTCCTTCAGGGCCGCAGCGAACCACCGTCCCCCATCAGCGAGTGGGACCACCGCCACGTCTGCACCCCTGTCAGCGAATGCCGTGGCAATCACCTCGGATGCTTCACGGGGGCCCAACCCCGCCATGGCATCAGCGGCGACGAGTACCCTCAAGCGCGGATGTCCCCATCCTGTTCGAGGTCGGGGATGAGCCCGTAGAACTCCTGCGTCGCATCCAGCAGGGCACGGACCTCCTCGACGGTGGCGTCCACATCGGGGAGCACAAGATCCGATTCGACGATCACGTCGTCCGGCACGGGTGTGCCAGCAGCCCGGACTCCGGCCACCAGCTTCTCCAGCGCAGTCCGCAGAGCGTCCTGATCACCGGAGGCGACGGAGTTCTCCACGGCTTCGTCGATCTCCCCGAGGGAGACGAGCTGTTCGGGTTCCATGGACCACTGTCCCAGTCCCATGATGCGGATGATCATGCCTGGCCCTCCTTCTGTGTCGCACTCGACTCGGCTGCGTCCGATTCCCCGGGCGCATCGATCTGCGCGGTGGTCGCAGCTCCACCGGTCAGCTGGGCACGCATGGCCGCGAGCTCGTTCTCCACCGACGAATCGGAAGCGAGTGCGTCCAGCTCCCGGGTGATGTCATCCTTCGCATAGCCCGACGGATCCTCGAGGGCGCCGGAGGCGAGCAGTTCATCGACCGCCCCCGCACGCGCCTGCAACTGCATCGTCTTGTCCTCCGCGCGCTGGATCGCCAGACCGACGTCGCCCATCTCCTCAGAGATCCCGGAGAAGGCCTCGTTGATGCGCGTCTGGGCCTCAGCAGCCGAGTAGGTGGCCTTGATGGTCTCCTTGCGCGTCCGGAAGGCGTCCACTTTCGCTTGGAGGCGGGTGCTGGCACGAACCAGCTTCTCCTCCTCTCCCTGGAGTTGTGCATGCTGGGTTTGCAGGTCGCCCAGTTGCTGCTGCAGGCCGGCCTTGCGTGTGAGCGCCTCCCGGGCGAGATCCTCGCGGTTGGCCTCCAGAGCACGCTGCGCTGCGGCCTGGAGCTTCTCGATCTCACCATTCATCTGTTGCGCCTGGAGCTCCACCCGCTTTCGGCTGGTGGCGACGTCTGCAACGCCTCTGCGCACCTTCCTGAGAAGGTCCAGCTGACGCTCGTAGGAGTAGTCGAGCGTCTCCCTGGGGTCTTCGTACTTGTCAAGAGCTTTGTTCGCCTTGGTCCTGAACATCAGGGCGATCCGCTCGAAAATGCCTGCCACGAGTCAGTCCTTCCACAATTCTTTCCGGTGAGCGCCCACGTTACCCGCTCTGGGCGTGCGTCGGGGTGGTCATGACCCTGATGGGACCCTGAACATGTGCGCTGGTTTACACTCGCAGTGCACGATCCACGATGCAGCCCCCGGCTTGACCGGGCACATTGTGTCCGCACAGGCGGGCACCACTTTGTTTGGAGGACCCCGGTGGGACTGTTTCGCCCCTACGAGCGCAAGGCACCTGAGGCCGCGGATCCGGAGCGGACGGACCAGGTCACCCCTGCTGGCGGCCGTATCTCATCTCTCACGCCCAAGGGCGAGAAGCGCGCCGGTTCACGACAGGTGAGTCGTGAACCTGTCTCGACTCCCTCCCCCGCCGACACCACCACCACGCATAGCGTTCAGCGTGTTTCCCGGACACCGCAGAAGAAGCAGGGGGCCACCCCCACACGCAAGCAGGCTGAGGCGGAGCGCATGCAGCGCCTGCACCCCAACCTCAGCAAGGCCGAGCAGCGTCGCGCAGATCGTGAGTCGAAGTACAAGGCGCGCGTGGACATGTGGGACAAGGTCGAATCGTCCCCCGAGCGGACCCTTCTGCGCGACTACGTTGACGTGCGGTGGACCGTGACCGAGTTCCTGTTGCCCGTGATGTTGCTCCTCATGGCCAGCGTGGTGGCCACCAGTGCCTGGCCCGCCATCAGTTTCTACATCGGCTCGGGGCTGTGGCTGATGCTGGGACTGTCCATCATCAACACCGCGATCATGTGGAACGGGTTCAAGAAGGTCCTCGCCCAACGAGTCCCGAATGCCTCCAAGCGCGGACTGCTCATGTACATGTTCAACCGGGCCCTCATGATCCGACGTTTCCGTCGACCGGGCCCACGAGTGAAGCGAGGAGCATCGATCTGATGTCGTACTGGTGGAAACCCGGAACCGGCTCCTACTCGATGGAGACTCTGCAGGGCAGAGACCTGTTGCCACGGTTCGACGAGCAGCAACAGGCCGAGGAGTGGTTGTCGCTCTTCTACAGCGACCTACAGGAATGTGGAGTGGGGGACGTCACCCTCCACGAGGAGGACCGGCTGGTCTACGGACCAATGTCACTCGACAGCTGAGCCTCGCTCACATCTCCGCGGGCCGTTGTTCTTGTGGCCACGAACACGCCGAAACCCGCAGCTGCCAGACCGAGCACCACCACCACTGGCGCTGACTGCCGCGCGGCAGCAACCCTCTGCTCGTAGGTCTGTGTCGTGTCGGTGTCCGTCGCCGTGTAACTGGAGTAGCTGCACACGTCCCCCGGGCTCATCTCCACGCCCCGGCACTGCGTCGACGGCGCCACCCACGTGAGCACACCGGAGGCTGCCAGCACAATGCCCGCCAGCACGAATGCCCACAACCCCATGCGTCTCGCCACGGCGGCAAACCTACCCCTGCCAACCCTCATGACCCAAGCTCCCTGGTTTGAGTAGGGTGGTTGCGTGACTCGACACAACGCCACCCTCAACCTCTCGAAAACCATCGACCGCGACGCGGACATCATCGTCCTCGGCCTCACGGCCGTGGGTGGTGAACCCACCCTGGTGGGCGCCGTCGGGGATGTCGACAAGTCTTACCAGAAGGCGTATCGCACAACGCCTCGCGCCCTGGCGCTGTCGCTCGGGGCGAGCACCAGCTTGGAGTCAACCGTCGTCCTGCCACCCGCTGGGGCGCGCGTGGTGGTGGTCGGCCTCGGTGATGCAGATGTCACCGCCGATCAGCTCCGACGTGCAGCGGGGTCGGCTCTTCGCGCTGTGACGCAACTACCCGACGGGGAGGGCCTGAAGGTCACCGTGTCGCTCGAACTCGCCGCGCCGGAATTGATTCGCGCAGCCGCGGAGGGAGCGTTGCTGGGGGCCTACGAACCGCAGGTGATCTCCTCGGGGGAGGACAAGCCGAAGGTTTCGGCCATCACCGTCGTGGCCACCGGGCGCGGCGATGCCCGAGAAGCCATCGACGCTGCGCGGGTGGTGGCCGAGAGCGTGTGCAGGGCCCGCGACTGGACGAACACCCCGCCCAACCTGCTGACGCCAGCCCTATTCGCTGAACAGGCGAGACAGAGTCTTCGGGAGCACCGCGTGAGCGTCGACGTGCTCGACGAGAAAGCACTGGACAAGGGCGGCTACGGTGGCATTCTCGCCGTCGGTGGCGGCTCGGCACACGGCCCCCGCCTCGTGCGCATGCAGTACGCCCCCCGCGGCGCCACCTTCCATCTCGCACTGGTGGGCAAGGGCATCACCTTCGACTCCGGTGGACTGGACCTCAAACCGGCTGGCCAGATGGCTGGCATGAAGTACGACATGTCCGGCGCTGCTGCCGTCATCGCTGCCATGCAGGCAATCGCCGCGCTGGGGCTCCGGATCAAGGTCACGGCCTACGCCGCCATGGCCGAGAACATGCCCTCGGGCACCTCGTACCGTTCCGGAGACGTCATGAAGATGTTCGACGGTCAGACGGTGGAGAACTACAACACCGATGCAGAGGGTCGCCTGGTGATGGCGGACGCCATCGCACGCGCCGCACTGGACGAACCCCATCTCATCGTGGACGTCGCCACCCTCACCGGCGCATGCATGGTGGCGCTCGGCATGCGCGTGGGTGGTCTCATGGCCAGCGACGACGTGACCGCGGACCGGCTGCTGGATGCGGCCGAGGCGGGCGGCGAGGAGTTCTGGCAACTTCCGATCACTGAGGAGATCCGTTCACAACTGAAGTCGTCGGTGGCAGACATGCGCTCGGGCGGCAAGAACAGGTTCGGCGGAGCACTGGCAGCCGGAGCGTTCCTCCAGCGTTTCGTCCCGGAGAACATCGCATGGGGACACCTCGACATTGCAGGTCCCGCCAACAACGAGGACTCCGCGTTCGGGTGCACCCCCAAGGGCGGTACAGGCGTTGGCGTGCGCACGCTGGTGGCGCTGGCCCGCCAGCTGGCTTCCTGAGCCGGATGCTCGTCGGGGCTCGCTGATCAGCCCCGACGGCGCGCCCCGTACTCGCGCATCCGGCGGGGATAGGGCACCACTCCGGCGTCATACGCGGGAATGTCGTGCGTCGCGGCGAATTCGTAGCCGTAATCGATGGACGGGATGGCTCGTCGCGTCGATTCACCGCTCGCGGCGACCAGAAGTATGGATGGTTTGTTGAAGCTGGTGGGCTGCTCGAGCCACGCCTCGACGCCGCGCCGGGTGGTCACGAAACCCGAGAGATGGTCCCTGGTGACGTCCGGGACCTCGCGCGCATCGCGAGCAACCTGAGCCTGCCGCTTCTTCCTGCTGAACCATCCCACACCCCCAGTATGCCGCGGCTTTCCGATGCGACGCCCCGCGGGTCGGGTTCGGGTGTTCGCGTCGGCGCACAGCCAGCATGCGTGGAAGACTGGTGGACCATGACAGACCAATACGATGTCGCCATCCTCGGCGCGGGCTCCGCCGGCTATGCCTGTGCGCTCCGCGCAGCTCAGCTGGGTCTCTCGGTCGCCCTCGTGGACGAGGGGCCACTGGGAGGCACGTGTCTGCACCGTGGATGCATCCCCACCAAGAGCTGGCTGCAGGCAGCGAAGGCGCGACAGAGCGTCCTGTCCGCTCCCGCGTTCGGTATCGGCGCTGCACTGGGCGAGGTGGACGCCGGCGCCATCTCGAACTACGCCACCTCGGTGGTGGAACAATTGCACAAGGGCCTGTCCGGACTCATCGCCTCGCGCGGCATCACGGTCATCAACGCTCGGGGCAGCCTGACCACGGACCAGCGCGGCCCCGGCATTGACGTGGATGGATCGGTTCTGCGTGCCCGCGCCGTCGTGATCGCCACTGGGGCGGCACCTATCACTCTCGGCCTGGCCGTCGACGGTGTGCGCATTCTCGACAGTTGGCAGGCGCTGCAACTCACCACACTGCCCGAGCGCGCCGTCATCCTGGGCGGAGGGGTCATCGGGGTCGAGTTCGCTTCCATGTGGAACGACCTCGGTGTGCAGGTCACCCTCACGGAGGCAACGTCGTCGCTTCTTCCCACCGAAGAGCCGGACCTGTCCAGGATTGTGCTCTCCGAACTCCGCAAGCGAGGAGTCGACGTGCAACTCTCCACAACCATCTCGTCGGCCCGTGCCACGGACGACGGCGTGCGCGTCGAACTCGACGGGGACGCTCTTGAGGCGGATGTGTTACTGGTGGCGGCAGGCCGACGACCGGTGCTGGACGACATCGGCCTGGACGATGCCGGCGTGGAACGAGCCGGCGCCCACATCGCGGTGGATGACACATTGCAGACTTCCTGCCGGAGTGTGTATGCGGCCGGGGATGTGGTGGCAGGTCCGCAGCTGGCGCATCGCGGATACGCCCACGGCCTGTTCCTCGCCGAGCGGATCGCGCAGCTGCAGGGAAAGCACTCCCAGCGCCCCACTCTGGGCCCCGACAGCAACATCGCCCGCATCACCTATTCGCACCCGCAGCTGGCCTCAGTCGGGTTGACGTCCCAGCAGGCACGCGCGGAGGGCGAGATCGAGATGGCCGATTATCCATTGCGTGGTAACGGCCGGGCACTCATGGCACGTGCTCCGGGCGAGCGTGAGACCGGCCTGGTCAGGGTCATCCGCCGTTCGGGGGGCGAGATCGTCGGCGTGCACGTCGTCGGCGACGACGTCTCCGAGCTCATCGCAGAGGGCGCCCTCCTGGTCGGCTGGGGGGCAACCCCTGAGGACCTGCGCGACATCATCCACCCCCACCCCAGCCTGTCCGAGGCGCTGGGAGAAGCAAACATGTCGTTGGCTGGCAGTCCCCTGCACATGCGCTCCTGATGAGGGATAGAGTTGGTCCACAACATCTTTGAAGTCCTCTCGAAGGAGCAGCTTTCACCATGTCAACTGAAGTCACCCTGCCGGCGTTGGGCGAATCCGTCACCGAAGGAACCATCTCCCGTTGGCTGAAGGAGGTGGGAGAGACCATCGAGGTCGACGAACCCCTGCTCGAGATCTCGACCGACAAGGTTGACACCGAGATCCCCTCCCCCGTCGCAGGAACTGTGCTGGAGCTCCGATTCGAGGAGGACGACGTCGCCGAAGTGGGCGCCGTGCTCGCCATCGTGGGTGACTCCGAGGAGTCAACCTCGGAGGATTCCTCCGACGATCCGGAACCCGCCGAGGAAGAGCCTGCACAGGAGGAGCCCGCGCAGGATTCGGGCACCCAGGAGGCAGAAGCACAGGAGGAGGCAGAGGAAGCGACTGAGGAAGCCGCCGACGCGGCACGTGACAATGCAGCCGAGGAGGTCAAGGGTGACACCGCCGCTCCTTCCGGTGGGGGTTCCGCGACCGGCACCGAGGTGACGCTGCCCGCGCTCGGCGAATCGGTGACGGAGGGCACCGTCTCCCGCTGGCTCAAGGAGGTGGGGGAAACCATCGAGGTGGACGAACCCCTGCTCGAAGTGTCCACCGACAAGGTTGACACCGAGATCCCCTCCCCCGTCGCGGGAACCCTGCTTGAAGTGCGCTTCGGCGAGGACGATGTGGCGGAAGTCGGCGCTGTGCTCGCAATCGTCGGCGATGCGGATGCAGCTCCAGAGGAGGACGCAACCACCGACTCCGCCGAAACGGAGAAGGAGGAGAAGGCCGATCCCACCACCCAGGCCGGGACCGACCCCGACGACGTGGAGCCGGACACGGCCGCCCCCGCCGAGGTGGAGGACAAGTCAGCCGAGGAGAAGCCGAAGAGCAAGCCCGCTCCCCCGCAGTCCGAGGACCAGTCCCCGGAAGTGAAGGCAGCCGTTGCCCGTCGCGCTTCCGAGGCCGAAGGCGACGGCGCCTACGTGACGCCACTGGTGCGCAAGCTCGCCCGCGAACACGACGTCGATCTCAGCTCGCTGAGCGGCACCGGGGTCGGCGGCCGCATCCGCAAGCAGGATGTCCTGAAGGCGGCCGAGGACGCGAAGAAGAAGGCGTCGGAGACACCGGCAGAAAGGCCTGCGGCTGCTGCGCCGTCGGAGAAGAAGCAGAGCAAGCCCGATTCCGACGCAGCGGATCAGCTGCGTGGCACCACGGAGAAGCTGTCCCGCCTCCGCAAGACCATCGCGCACCGCATGGTCCAGTCGCTGGAGGTCTCGGCCCAGCTGACGGCCACCGTCGAGATGGATCTGACGGCCATCAGCCGCATCCGCGCCGTGGCAAAGGAGGACTTCAAGAAGCGCGAGGGCGCCTCGTTGTCCTACCTGCCGTTCATCACGAAGGCCGCCGTCGAAGCGCTGAAGGCGTTCCCGGTGATCAACGCCCGCATCGACACCGATGCCGGCACCGTCACCTACGCCGACGCTGAGCACATCGGTATTGCCGTCGACACCGAGAAGGGTCTGCTCGTCCCGGTCATCAAGGATGCCGGCGATCTCAACCTCGCCGGACTGGCGAAGAAGATCGGCGATCTGGCCGCCCGCACACGTTCGAACAAGGTCGGCCCGGACGAGCTCTCCGGCAGCACATTCACCATCACAAACTACGGTTCGGCCGGCACGCTGTTCGACACACCCATCATCAACCAGCCCGAGGTTGCAATCCTCGGCACTGGTGCACTCGTGAAGCGTCCCATGGTGGTGCAGGATCAGTTCGGTTCCGACTCCATCGCGATCCGCGACATGATGTATCTCTCCATGACCTACGACCATCGTCTCGTGGACGGTGCACTCGCGGCCCGCTTCCTCAGCGCGTTGAAGGCCCGTCTCGAAGAGGGTGACTTCGGCGGAGAGCTCGGCCTCTGACCGCAGCACACAATGGCGCTGGCCGGCGCAGGGATTTCTGCGCCGGCCATTTCGTGTGCAGCAGGGGGTCGACTCTGATAGCTGTGGAGCGGATGCTGGTCTGCCGTCACTGGATCCACAGTTAAGGGGTGTCGGCGCGTGCGAATTGGGCGGTGGTTGTTCACAGCACTCTCCTTGTCGCCGGATAGACTGTGGATGTGTCCCGGCAACCCCTGACGTTCGAGTATCGCGGGCTCGGTGACGATCACCACCTGAGCGACTATCGGGAAACGTGGGAGCATCAGCGGGCCGTGCACGCGGCCGTCTCGACAGGTGCCCGACCGGGGCACGTGATCTTCGTTGAGCACAGCCCCGTCTACACCGCGGGACGCCGCACGCCCAGCCATGAACGTCCGCGGGACGGCACCCCGGTCATCGACGTCGACCGTGGAGGTCGCATCACATACCACGGCCCTGGCCAACTCGTCGGATATCCCATAGTGCGTCTGCGCGAGGGTGTGGGCGTGGTGGATCATGTGCGCCAACTGGAAAGTGCGATCATGGCGATGCTGTCATCCCTGGGGTTGGAGACCGTGCGCATGCCGGGGCGTACCGGAGTGTGGCTGCCAACAGACGGAACGCGCCCGGATCGCAAGATCTGCGCCATCGGTGTCCGGGTTGCCGCCCGCACTGCCATGCATGGGTTCGCACTCAATGTGCAGCCCAGCACGAAGTACTTCGCCAACATCATCCCTTGTGGCATTACCGATGCCGGTGTGACATCGCTTTCGGAGGAGTTGCCGGGCGAGTGGAGCGTTGCCGGTCTGGCCCACCAGCTCGAGCCTTTCCTGCGCCGCGAGCTGTCTCCCGTGATCAGCCCATCTGATGCCGCCCGATGAGAGAGTAACCTTGATGCCGTGACCGTGAAACCTGATGGCCGACGCCTCCTGCGAGTCGAAGCGAAGAACTCGCAGACCCCGATCGAGCGCAAGCCATCATGGATCCGGACGACGGCCAAGACGGGTCCCAATTACCGGGACCTGATGGGCATCGTGGGTGAGGGCGATCTCCATACGGTGTGCCAGGAGGCGGCATGCCCCAACATCTACGAGTGTTGGGAGGATCGTGAGTCCACCTTCCTCATCGGGGGCGACCAGTGCACTCGTCGTTGCGACTTCTGTCAGATCACCTCCGCCAAACCGGAGGGCTATGACCCCTCCGAGCCGATGCGCGTGGCGTCGTCGGTGAAGAAGATGGGGCTGCGCTATGCGACGGTCACCGGTGTCTGCCGCGACGACCTCGAGGACGAGGGCGCCTGGCTGTACGCCGAGACCATCCGCCAGATCCACAATGTCAATCCCGGCGTGGGTGTGGAGATGCTCGCCCCCGACTTCTCGGGGCGGGCCGAACTGCTCGATCAGCTCTTCGAGGCACGCCCGGAAGTCTTCGCCCACAACGTCGAAACCGTCCCCCGCATCTTCAAGCGCATCCGTCCCGGTTTCCGCTATGACCGCTCACTCGAGGTGCTGCGGATGTCCCGGGACAAGGGCCTGGTCACCAAATCGAACCTCATTCTCGGTATGGGTGAGACGCGCGAGGAGATTTCGGAGGCGTTGCAGGATCTCCACGACGCGGGGGCCGAACTCATCACCATCACCCAGTATCTCCGCCCCAACCCGACGCTGCACCCCGTCGATCGCTGGGTGGAGCCCGCCGAGTTCGAGGCCCTCGAAGAAGAAGCGAGAGAGATCGGTTACTCTGGCGTGTTGTCCGGACCTCTGGTCCGTTCCTCCTACCGCGCCGGCCGCCTCTACCGCACGGCCATGGACGCCCGCAAGACAACGAGTACGACGGAGAAGTGATGGCAAGCGAGAAGGCCAAGGCTCTGGCCGCCAAGCAGAAGGCCGAGATGCGCGCTGAGAAGGCGCGTCGGAAGAACTCCACGGACCCTGCGGACTGGGGACGCGGCCGTCAGTTCATCGAGACCTACAAGGTCACGGCGAAGCACGACAAGCCGCTGCCGTGGATCCTGTTGGGTGCCGGGCTCGGCGTGTTCGCGATCTTCCTGATCATCGGTTTCCTGCTGGACAGTCCTCTGATCTGGGGCTTCCTGGGTCTGTCCGCCGGGCTGGTCGCGGCCATGGCCCTGTTCGTGCTCCGCGCCAAGAAGGCCGCCTACCGCCGGTTCGACGGCCAGGCCGGGTCGGCCGAGGTGGCGTTGCAGATGCTCGGCAAGAAGTGGAAATACACCCCCGTGATCGCCGCCAGCCGCAACCGCGACTCCGTCGATGTCATTCACCGGGCACTCGGTCCGGGTGGCCTCCTGCTAATCGGCGAGGGTGATGCCCGGGCGCTCAAGGCGCAGCTTGCGAGCGAGAAACGCAAGCACGAGCAGGTGGCCTACGGAGTCTCCGTGCAGGTCATCCAGATGGGCAAGGGCGGCGGACAGGTGCCGCTGGACAAGCTCACGAACCACATCAAGAAACTCCCCAAGCAACTCCCGCCGGCCAAAGTTGAGGAAGTGGCGGCCCGGCTCCGAGCACTGGATGCCATGCGCCCCAAGATGCCCGTCCCCAAGGGTCACATCAGCACCAAGGGTGCCCGCCAGGCGATGCGGGGCCGCTGATACACAGTGGCGAACCTCGTCAATCTGGAGTCCGTGACGCACGGGTTCGGAACCCGCATCCTGCTCGACGACATCTCCACCGGTGTCGGCGCCGGTGAGGTGATCGGTGTCGTCGGACGCAACGGCGACGGCAAGACCACCCTGCTGCGCATTCTGACGGGTGAACTGGAGCCGGATCGGGGCCGGGTGACCATTTCCGCTTCCACGTCCATCGGCACCCTGAGCCAGGAACACGTGGGACACGTGGACCAGAGCGTCCGGGACGTCATCCTCGACGGTGAACCGGACCATGTCTGGGCCGCGGATGCTCAGCGCAGGGGCCTTGTCACGTCACTGCTGTCCGGCGTCGATCTGGACAGGCTCATCGGCACGCTGTCCGGCGGAGAGCGTCGTCGGGTGGGCCTGGTGGAAGTGCTGCTGGGCGATCACGACCTCGTCGTGCTGGATGAGCCCACCAACCACCTCGACGTCGAGGCCATCTCCTTCCTGGCTGAACACTTGGCGGCACGCACACGTGCGGGCCTGGCCATGATGGTGGTCAGCCATGACCGCTGGTTCCTCGACGCTGTCTGCACGCGGATCTGGGAAGTGCACGACGGGGTCATCGACGCCTACGACGGTGGCTACGCCGCCTATGTGCTGGCGCGGGTGGAGCGCCAGCGACAGGCTGCCGCCAATGAGGCGCGCCGCCAGAATCTGGCGCGGAAGGAGTTGGCATGGCTGCGCCGCGGCCCACCAGCGCGAACATCCAAGCCGAAGTTCCGAATCGAGGCCGCGGAGACCCTCATCAGCGACGTGCCACCGCCGCGCGACATGATCGCGCTGCAGCAGTTCGCCACCACGCGACTGGGCAAGGACGTCTTCGACCTCACAGGGGTGCACTACAGCATCGGAGGGCGGACACTGCTCGACAGTCTCACCTGGTCCATCGGTCCGGGCGACCGCATTGGCCTGGTGGGAGTCAACGGCGCGGGCAAGACGTCGCTTCTCGAACTCCTGGCGGGCTTGCGTGAGCCTGACGCCGGCACGATCAAGCGCGGCCAGACCATCCGGCTCGGCTACCTGTCGCAGGCAGTGGCTGAACTCGACGACAGCGACCGGGTACTCCAGTCCGTCAACCGGCTCAAGGAGCAGACCCGTCTGGCCACGGGACGCGAGGCATCGGCCGGCAGTCTGCTGGAGGAGTTTGGCTTCACGGGCGACAAGCTGGTGGCCCGGATCGGTGACCTCTCGGGCGGTGAGCGGCGTCGGCTGCAGTTCCTGCGACTGCTGCTCTCCGAACCCAACGTGCTGATCCTCGACGAACCCACCAATGACCTGGACATCGACACGCTGACCGTCATCGAGGACTACCTCGACACCTGGCCCGGCACGCTGATCGTCGTGAGCCACGACCGGTACTTCCTCGAGCGGGTCACCGAGGTCAGCTACGCGCTACTGGGCGACGGCTCGTGCGTCCTCCTTCCGGGTGGGGTGGATGAGTACCTGTCCCGCCGGCAGGCCATGCATGCCTCCCCCGGTGTCGCGAAGTCTCCGGTCACCGACGGGCCACCCTCCGACGCTGCCGCCGAGCGGCAGCGCAAGAAGGACTTGAGCCGACTCGAATCGCAGCTGTCCAAAGTGGACAAACACATCCGCACGCTGCACGAGGACATGTCAGCGGCAGCCAGTGACTACGAGCAGCTCGCCCGGCTGACCGATGAACTGCGGGCGGCACAGGCGCGCCAGAGCGAACTTGAGGATGCCTGGCTCGTGACTGCCGAGGATTGACCGCTTCGGCCCGTCCGGGAGTCTCGCTCTGATCGTGCGAGACCCCCGGACGGGCGGTTCCACAAGAACAGCTCAGCCCAGCGCGCCCCACGTCATGGCGCCCACGACGCCATCAGCCGTCAAGTTCAGACTGCGCTGGAATGACCGCACCGCAGACTCGGTGGCTGCACCGAAGTGGCCGTCCGCCGTCAGCCAGTAGCCGCGGCTGGCGAGCCGCTCCTGCAGGTAGGTGACGTCCTCCCCCCGATCGCCCTTTCGAAGCGTGGGACGACTCTGGGCCGGATCCGGCTGAGGCTCCACAGGCGTCGGCGAGGCTGGACTTTCGGGCGTTGGCCCGTTCATGGGTGGCGATGTCGGATCATCCACGGGCTCGGAGTGCAGGGCTGCCCATGTGGCAGGCCCCACGACGCCGTCGGAAACCAACCCGCGCGAAGCCTGGAAGTCCTTCACGGCACTGAATGTTCCTGCCCCGAAGTCCCCGTCGACACTCACGTGGGCACCACTGTCCACCAGTTTCTGCTGGAGGTATCGCACGTGGTGACCACTGTCGCCCCGTCGGAGGGTTGGACGCTCGGAATCGGGTGCCTGACCGCCGCCCGTTCCGCCGCCTCCCGAGTGCGCGGGAGCCACCGTGAACGGGCGCTGCTCCTGGAACTCCGCAGACGCGGAGACGCTCAGATAGTTGGGAACCTGATCGCCGGGCAGTCGGGAGCGAATCTCACCCAGGAACGCTTCGTAGTTCCCGCGGAAGGCGCCATTGCGCCACACGGTCTTCAGCGCTCCGGTGAACGCGCCGTTCCCACTGCCGTCGTAGGAGAATTGATCATCCTGGCATCCCGCCAACAGAATCAACTCGGCCGCCATCGCCCCCGACCTGCGCGGCCCAGCAATGGACTGGACCATGCGGTAGAGGTCTGCGCGGTCCTCGGCGTCGCGTCTCGTGGTGCCCACAGGCATCGCCCTCGGCCGTCCGGAGGAGAGCTGGATGCTGTCGCTCCAGTACTCCTGCCCCTCTCCTGATGTGGTCATCGCGTCCCGCATGGCCAGCTGGAAGACGCTGCGGGCCACCGTGCCACTGTGACACGAGTCCGAGATGACGACGATACGGCTGCCAGCAGGGAACTGACGGTAGACGGCATGCAGTTCGTCATCGCTGACCTGGCGGTCCCACAGGACCCACGTCTCGTCCTGTCCATCATCCTCATCCCCGTTGGAATCGGGAACCTGGCCACCATGGCCGGAGTATGTGATGAGCGCGATGTCCCCCCGCCCGCAGGTGCGGGCAAGAGAGGCGATGCTGCTCAGCACCCCTGATGACGACGCCTGCGCGTCGAGCAGGCGGGTGCTCTGAAATCCCTGGCTGTTCGCAATGCTCTCCATGTCATGAGCATCGTTGTGGCAGCCGAACAGGGTGGCGTCCCAATCTGGTGGGTACGCATTCGGATCAACGTCGTTGAGACCGATGTGCAACGAGTAGCCGGTCATGGTTGGTTCCTTTCTCAGGATTCCTCTATGTGGATGGGTATGAGAACGCCTTGGTCACGGATGGACCAGGCGAACGTGATGGGCGTGGCCGAGGGGGTTTCCACGGTGACGGTCAGCGCGGGGTCGGTGAGGTAACGTGTCAGCGGGAGAGTGAACACCACTTCCTGCTGACGTCGGCTGGCGTTCAGGGTGACGTCGCGAACGTCCTCATCACCGACGAGCGCGAGCCTCACACTCATCGAGGTTCCCGCGGGAATCGACTGGGATGCCACGACCACGACACCCAGATCGAGGTCTTCGACGTAGGCGCGAAGTTCTTCAAGGGTTTCCACCCCCGGCTCCTGCCGAGCAACCACCACAGGCTCCGATGCGTCCTCGCTGAGCGTGACGTCGATGTCCTCCCGGGGGCCGAGTACGTGATCCACGTCGGCCAGTACCCGGTTCCCCGATCGGATTTCTCCGACGGCGACTCGCCGGTCCAGCATGTTCTCCAGGCGCCGCGACAACCCGCTGCCGGTGATGTGGATGATCCCCGACTCCCAGGGTCCGACGACGCGATCAAGCAAAAGCCGTAGCGCGCACGACAACTCGGCCCCATCCGGCAGGGTGTAGCTGGCCCTGCCACTGACACCGCTGGTGCGCAGCAGACTCTGCAGGGTGAGGAAGCCGGGAACGTCCGTGCTGAGTATCGCGGCGAACCCGGTGTCGGTGGGCACGGCCTCCACCTGCACGTTGCTGGGCACGGCCCAGGAAAGCGTTGGGGAAAGCCCCGCATCCCACGGCAACTCGACGTGCACGGGTGCCGCCTCAGCAGAGGCCAACTCGTGCACGATGGCAGCGCGAACGTGGGGTGGTAGGTCTGGCTGGAGTCCTGCTGAGAGAACGCAGCGAATGTTGCTCGGATCATCGACGTCGATCGCCGAGTGCAGGAGCAGCGTCGGGGTGTAGGAACGCGACCCATTGCCGGGTCCGTAGCGTCCGACACAGTAGCTCTTCGGCACCAGGAGGAATCGGCGCGGGCGGGTGAGGCTCCGCAACACCGTCGCGTGTCCGGCAGCCGCTGAGACTTCCACCTCCTCGTGCGTGCGTGGATCTCCCTGACCAAGGCTGAATGCGGGTTGACAACCCAGGGCGACATCGGTGCCGTCACTGTTGCTTCGGTAGAGGTCACCGGAGGTTCTGCAATCGACGAAGACCTCCAGAGCGGGCAGCGTCACAGTGGCCTGTGCAGCCACCCAGTGACGCTTCAGCAGGGGTGTCAACCGGCTGGCGTCGAGCAGTGTGGCATTGCCCAGCACCGTGAGGCGGTTCTCTGCGAGCTGCGCGATGGCGGGGCGCTGTATTTTTCCCATCGCCCCCGCCAAACCGATCGCCTTGCGTCCACCCACGACACCGGCGGTGGTCTCTTCTCGCCATCCCCGATACGTCGCGGCAACGACGAGGTGTGGTGGCCGGCTCTGGAAGCCGGGGGTGGACAGCGCCCCATAGGCCATGCGCGCCCACTGGTCCCGAAGAGCGAACGTGACCCTGAGCAGGCCATTGCTTCTGTCGACGGACTCTGCCGGGTGGTATTCGATCCGTTCCTCGGTCCCCGGATCGCGGAAGGGGATCCCGAGCCGGACTCGAAGATCCTCCAGTGGCACGGGCTCAACGTGTTCCGGATCGATGTCCGCCGCGGCCTTCTGGGCGGCATCCGACATCGTCTCGCGCAGAGTGAGTGAGATCGTGGCCTCAATGGCTTCGCGGCCATCGGTGGTGTGACCTTCTCCCGCCACACGGAACGAGAACGTGGCGTCCTCGGCGGCATCCCCTCTGGCGGGTGGGTCGAAGACGAACGAGGGAACGAACCAGCGGCGTGACGGGTGGGAGCGGTCCCGGAGCAACCCGTCGACGTCATTGATGACAGGCCCGTCCGTCGTGGGGACCGGGGCCAAGGGCACGAGAGTTTGCAGGTGTATCCGGTCCAGGAGATGGGGTTTCAACGCCACGAACGCCTGCGGTCTGTCCAACTGCGGCCGTATGGCGGCTTGGAGCGGCATCGCCTGAGCGGCGGAGACGAGTGTCAGGCCATTCAATGTTGAGGATTGTCCCCGGGGTCGGCGCACGGGCGGAATGTCCACCAGCCCTTCCGGGCCCAGGGTGGCGATCCGCAGCCACAGCGGATCGCCACCGGACTCAGCGCCGAGCAACTCACCCAGGGCCGCGTCGATGCTGATGTCCCCATCCAGCAGATGGATGTCCGCATGCAGCATCGGGCCGCCCTCCCCCCTGATGATCGCCGTGAGGAGAGCTGACGCCTCCTCCCCGGACAGGTTCAGGTTGAGGGCGGTGACCCCGAACGGACCGTCGATCCAGCGCCACGTCGAGGGGTGACCCACCACCTCGACGGAGACCGATCTCGGCGCCCCTGACCCCAGTTGCACCTGCACCTCTGCGGTCAGTGTGACGTGTTCGACCAGATCGCTGAGTCGCTCCTGGACGCCGGGCGCCCGGGCCACGATGAACGTGGCCGAGAGTTTGGGGCGTCCGGCACCGTCGCGCATCAACGACAGCGCCGCACCTCGTTCGGCAATCATGGTCGTTGACCTCACACTTGGTAGTTGCGGAAGTTGAGGACCGTCGATTCCGCGGGAGCACTGCTGGCGTCGGACCGCTCGTAGCCCTGCTCCGGCACGGATTCGGTCTCCACCCCGCCCCCCGGAAGCTCCTTGCGGCTCGCTGCCGCCTGTCGGAGACCGCGCAGACGCTCATCCGGTACCGATCGCACGGTGACGCCGGGCTGGTCGGGACGCGGGACGTCGACGATGATGGGCCCGTTGCCGTTGGTGTTGGTCCAACCCCCCGACCAGGCACGGCCGGGCTCGAACAGGGTTCCCTTGACGGTTACCGATACCTGGTACCGGTAGAAGGGACGGAAGGCAGGGTCCCCCGTGAAGATGGCCCATGTCCGGTCCAGGTCGACATCTGCCTGGTTCCATCGGAACCGCACGGGTGGGAACCCCATCGGTGTGCCGTCTTCGGTGGTGGCCTCGAAGATCGCCTCCACCACTTGGGACGGCTCGGTCAACATGACCCCGAGCTGGATGGGCCCGACGGACAGTCGGCCGGCGCTGTCGGCTCGCACCTCGAGGGTGGTGTCGTTCAGCAGCGTCCCGTTGGGGCCCGCGTCGAGATCGATGACATTGCGCTCGATCTGGATGCGGTGGTACGGGTCCTCGATGTCGCTCGGCGGCTCCGAGAGATGTACCTTCCGTTTCACGAACGTCAGGTCCGGGCTCCAGCCGGCTGGCTGGTTCGCCACATCCGATGCCTGCTTCTGGGCCGTCTGGAATTTCCATGTGCCATCGTTTCCCGCGGCGTCGGAGAAGCTGTGCCCCTCCCAGTTGATGGCGCCCTGGGTGTTCGGGTATCCCACTTGGACGGACACGAACTCCACGGCCCTGTCACCCCAGGCGACCACGGGGCGCACCACGCGGGCGAGCTTGCGCGGCCAGTCGTCGAGATAGACCGTCTGGAAGTACTTGCGCTCGGCATCAGGATCGGCCTGCATCTCGTCGAACATGCCCGCGAGGGAGCTGGAGATGGTGTGGTCCTGCAGGTAGGCGAACTGCTGGCTCTCGTCGTAGTGCAGTGTGAGGTGCGTCTCGTCGCGGCGATGCTTCAACGACACCCCCACCCCCCACGGGGTGATGCCGCCGGACGATGCCTGCGCGGCCTCCACCTCAGGCTGAGGAGGATCGAAGATGACCTTCTGTGCCTCCTCCATGAACTTGCTGAAGACGAGATCGCTGCGCTCCTGAAGCCTCTCGGCGATCTTCTCACTGTCTGGCAGCGTCGTGTCGACGGTGGTCTTGACGGTGATGGTGCCATCGACCTTCATCTTGTTGAACTCGGTCTTGAGATCCACCTTGGACCACAGGTATCGGCCCTGAGCGGCGCCGGAGAAGTGCGTGAACACCTTCTCCCAGTCGCCGTCGATCTGGATGGTCACCACGGGTGACCACACCTTGAGCTGGTAGTTCTGCATGACGATCAGGGGCGAGGCGGTGCCCTGGAAGGCCGCCCAGCAGATCGCGGCCGGGTAGCTGCCGAGCAGCCCACTGAACGCATGCGTCCCTGAGGGATCAATCGAGCCGGATCCCTGTCCTTGCATCAGCCAGTACCACGGGTCGAGGTTGTTGTCGCTGGGCCCCTCCCCCGTAGTGTCGTCAGAGGCTTCTCCGTCGCGTCGACCACGCGTCGGCGCTGGCGGGGCGCCCGTGAACGTGATGTCCCTGCCGCCGGTGTCGCGTGTGTCCTGGGCCAGAGCGGGGAACCCCCGCGTGGTGGGGGCGACATTGGAGACGCTGGTGGTGGATGTGGCAATGATCGCAGGCCGGAAGAGGGGTGGCTTACGGGCACCCTTGGCACCCCAGAATGTGTCGCTGGATTCCATCACCTGGCTGGTGATCTGTTTCTCAGCCTGTTCGCGCGTGTCCGCAGGTAGATCACCGGTCACGGAGAAGGTCAACACGCCACCGGCAACATCCCCACCGCCCCCGATGACGCCATCGCCGCCGGTTCCGGAGAAGCGGAGCATGTTGAAGAGGTAGTCCCCCTTGTCGGGGCCCTCCTTGCGCGCCATGCGGACCTGGTTGGGAATGAAGTAGTAGACCGGTGACTCACCTGCTTCCACGAGCTCCCGATTGTTCACGTCGGGCAGGTACAGAACTGAGTAGCCGTCTTTGATGATTGGCTGGGACCCACCCGCATAGGTCGGCCCCATCGCTTGTGCTGGCATGGTGATGCGCCCTTTCGATTCGCGGGTGGCGCTGGTTTGCGCCACACCCCGAAGAGGACCGACCCGGTGTCCTGATACATCGTCGCCATGGCTGAGTGTGCACGCAGGAGAATGGGGCCCGCGTTGAGCGAGCCCCATTCCGGCTGGAGCTGATACCGACCCATGGACAGGGGCGGATCAGCGACGCGAGTGCCCACTTCCCCGGTCCGGATTGCGCCGAACCAGGAGCCAGGTCCCCCGAGCCTGACCGTGCGGGACCCGCGTCATACACACCAGGAGGCCTCGGACGCGACGGTGATACATCTCCCGGTCACATTTGTGTGTCGGCTTGCCAGTCGGATCCGAACCAGGTGAAACTGCGAGCCAGGAGATGGCTGCTGGCAGCCGCCAGCGCGGACGGGCCGTCCAGACCCGACGCCAGCCCGGAATGCAGTGCTGCCATCGTCTCGCACGCCACCTCGTCCGGCACATCCGTCAACGGTGCCACCACGGCTCTGACGCCCATCGCCAACAGGCTGGAGGTCAAACCGAGCGCCTCATCGCCGGGCCGGAGGTGAGCCCTCCCGGCGCTGCACGCCGACAACACCACCAGCGACGATGCCAGGGACACCCTCTCCAACTCGTGCGCGAACAGAGCTCCACCATGGAGTCGCAGGGAGGAGAACAATGGGTTGTCTGCCCGGTGGGAGCCGTGCGCTGCGATGTGGACGACGTCGTGACGGGACAATGCCCCCGTCACCGAGTTTGCTGTACCTCGCATCCGCACGGCCCGTCCCCACTGACCGCACACCGCCTGCGCCTCCTGATCGGCCAGCTCCAGTCCGGGCCCGGTCGCCGCGGCCACGCGTGGCACACCGTGGACGTGAGTCCGTCCTGCGTTCCAGGCGGTGAGCGATCTGGACACGGTGACCGGCCTGTCCCGCAGTCGCGGCAGCATGCCCCATGGCAAGTGGACCAGGGAGCCGCCGGGAACAATGATGACGGAGCCATCCCGGATGTCGGGAGGCAGCAACATCTCGTCGAGCCGTTCCAGGGATGCAGACAACGATCCCATCACCCCGGCCGTCAGCAAGCCATGGCCCACGCGTGCGGCAGCAGAGGCATCCGCGGTGGCCCGGACGACAAACTGGGTGATTGCCGGTGCGGGTCCCAGCTCCACCAGCTCCGCCTTGTGTCCGGGTGAGATACTCACCACCGACAAGCCGTCAGTCGTCCATGCGTAACTGAGCACGGTGGCGCACCCCAGCTCCGCCCGTCGGGGTGGTCGGCGATTGTGCAGGGAGGAGACGGAGCTGCTGGTCCAGGAGCGCTCGCGCAGCTGTCGTTCGATCCTTGTGACCTCCCGGCGAAGATTCTCGGACCCGCCGTGGTGGGCATCCCTGAGATGCTCATGGCATTGGCGCAGCCGCGACCACAACGTGGCGACAACGGGATCTGCTGGCGGCAACACGGTGGGCACGCTGTCCAACGCCGTTCGCCACCGTTCCGTCGATGACAGTGCCGCCCACGGGTCGCCCCGAGCCACTGCCCGGGACACGTCGGACTTGATCACCGGGGACATGTGGATGGCCATGGCTGATCGCAGGTCCAGGTTCGACATGCCAGCCCGTGCTGTGGCGATATCGAGGGCGGCGGCGCGCAGAAGTCGTGCACGCTGCCGCTCGCTGTCCGCCATCTCCAGTTGAGCCCTGATGGCCAGGGCGCGGGTCGCAAGGTAGGGCGATGCCCGCATCCGCCGCACTGCACTGCGAACACCGAGTTGGGGGTCCTCGGCTCCCTGCCCGCCCACCAGGATCACCCATCGGGCAACACCCCTGTCCGCCAGCGATGTCCATCCGGCTTCCCGGGCTGAGGCCACAAGCGCAAGGACCTCATTCATGATCTCCGACTCCGGGATGTCGGCGAGTGAGGCCGAGGACTCGACGCGCAGGAGCCGCGCCTCCAGATGGCGACGATCCTCGTGTCCCTCGGCCGTGGCCAGCATCCGATCCACGTGGGCCGCCGCAGCCGCACTGTCCCACCGCAGGAAGGCACACTTCGCCAGCTCCAGCTGCGCATCCAGCAGTTCCTGGAACAGGTGCAACTCACGCATCTCCGTCGTCGCCTCCTGCAGGAGCATCTCAGCGTCACCCACCATCCCCACCTCCATGAGGACGCGGGCCCTGTCCAGCCTTGAGACCGAACGATCAACGTCGGCCGGCAATTCGTCAGCTGCTGCCATCCAGCGCAGTGCAGAGGGCAGGTCTCCTCGCAGGTACTCCACGAATCCGAGGTTGTGCGTAGCCATGAACGCATACTGTGGAGCGATCTGCGTCATGGACTTCGCGGCGTGCAGATCTCGGGCTGCCTCGTCCAGCTCCCCCGCCTGGGAGCAGATGGCGCCCTTGTTGATGAGTAGCCTCACGCGGTCCTCCGCAGGCAGGACCGCCGACAGCCCCACCGCAATCCTCAACTGCGCCAGCCCCTCCTCGACGTGACCAGCGCGCGCATTCAGCACGCCCGCCTGGATGTGGGCCAGGCCACGCAGATCGTCCCGACCGGCCTCCTCGGCATCCCGACGTGCGGCTGACACCTGCTCCAGTGCGGCCTGCAGCCCGTGATCGTCGCAGGTCAGCCAGGACTCCGTCAGCCGGATGCGCAGGTCCATCTCAACATGGTTCTCGCGTCCCAACGTCTCAAGTAGGTGCTTGGCCGTGTTCAAGAACTGCCGGGCATCCTGGAGTTGGTAGTGGGCAATGGCGGCTCGCGCCTGTTGGTACGCAGAATTCAGCGCGTCCACAGGCTTCTCCCCCACTCTCAGAACTCAATCACCGGAGTCAGTACCGGGCGCGAATCCTCATTGGCCGGGTGCATCAGGAAGCGCAACCGGCCCCGGGGGACGGAGTCCCAGACGAGGCGACCGTGCACGTCGGAGATCGCGGTGTAGGAAGTGGCGCCCGAGATGAGTTCCACCTTCAGGCCGCCACCGGTGATCCACCCGTCCACTCGCAGCGCATCGCCCTCCGACGACGCCGACACCATGAGTTGCAGCGCGGAACTGGTGAACGTCACCGAGTCCGCGGTGGTGACATCGGCGCGCATCGCCAGCAGCGAGGTCTCCTGCAGCGTGGCCAACTCCGCATCGAGGGAGGCCATCGACAGCGCAAACAACGTGTCCTCAGCCAGGGTCTCACTCGGAGGATCCAGGACCGTGAAGAGAGCACCAAGCTGGGCGAGGATGTCCTCATCAATCCAGTCCATGTGTTGGCTGATCGGCTCGTTCACGATGTACTCCATTCCGGGTCCGCCAGAAGCGCCTTGCGGAGGGTGTCCAAGCACCGGCCACGGGTGGGACCGATGGAACCCACCGGCATGCCCCAGGCGGCGGCGAGCGCCGAGTAGTCGGGCGCCCCACCGCGGCTGATGACCCGCAGGAGAGCCTGACAGCGGGGTGTCAACTGTGTGAAGTGTCTCCACAGCGCGCGTTCGGTCTCGGAGCGCAACGCCGCCTCGACGGGTCCGGGAGAGGGATCGGCATGCTCTGGGAAGTCCTCCCGAGGCACGGATCTCCGATTCTCCCGGCTCACTCGCCAGGCCTCTCGGCGCACGCTGGTTCCGAGCCAGGCGACGATCGTCTGTGGATCTCGTATGGTGCCGGCCTTCGCCACGAGCGTCATCCACACTGATTGCACCACGTCCTCGGCATCGGCCTGCGAGAGTCCGCATGCGCGCGCCATGTGCCACAGGGTGGGGCTCAGGAGCCGGACCAACGGTTCGATCCTGTCGCGGTGTCCGTCGCCGTATTCCTCGAAGAGGATGGCCGCTTCCCGGACGAGGCTGGTGGTCCTGTTCATGGCCGGTCCCATTCCAGTTCCTCAAAGAGCGCTTTCCAGCCGTTGCTCACCAGTGATGGCAGGTCCCTGCCGGGCCCCAGCATCACCAGATGACCGGCCAGTTCGCCCGCCAGCACCGGAGCGGAAAAAGATGTGCCACTCCACGCACCGAACCCACCTTTGAACCCATCCGGGTCGATCGTGCCTCGCTGTTGCCCGTCCATTTCGAGCGCTGCGGTCATCTGCCTGTCACCCTCGCACGTTGTGGGCATGGTGCTCACAACGGCGGCCCCGCTGCGACAGCAGCTGATCCATTCCCCGTCGTTGCTGAAGTAGGCGATGGTGCCATCCGGATTCTGGGCTCCCACGGTGGCCATGGGCAAGCGGTCCGCGTTGAAAGGAGGCCCGGCGAAGGCAGCGGGGAACATCGGCGCGGTGGTGGCATTGTTGCCGGCTGCTGCCACCACGTGCACACCCAAGGTGCCGAAGTCCTCCATGAGCAGCTTCAGGGGTCCGTCAGACAAGGCATCGTGGGGGGCCTCGTGGTAGTAGCCCAAGGACAGGCTGATCACATCCAGCAGTTCATCGCTCTCGCCGGTGGTCAAGGCTTGAATCTGGCGTGTGCGCAGGGACTGCAGAGTGGCGAGCAGGCAGGACTCGGACACGACGCCATCGTCGGTCATCACGGGAATGCCCAGAATGCGTGCCTCGGGACACAGCTGGCGAACGATCCCCGCGATGAAGGTTCCGTGCCCCGCATGCGGGAGCAGTCCTCCGTCGAGCGGGTTGCGCGGTGGTTCCGGCGTTGCCGACCCGGGCACGGTTCCATGGCGGCCCAGGAGGTGCCCATTCACGAACACCTCAGCCGTGGCGGCGGTCCGATCCCGGAACCAGGGGTGATCCTCCAGTCCGGTGTCCGGCACCACGACCACCGGTGGTCTGTGGCCCTTGCGGGGCTTTCGAGCTGGGTCGGGCAGGACGACCGAAACCGGGCTACGGCCACCCCTTCCGGCGATGCCGTACGTGGTCATCGGGGAGCCCACACCGGCGTAGTACGGCACGCCTGCGTAGTAGGGCACCCCCGCGTAGTACGGGACGCCCGCGTAATAGGGGACGCCCGCGTAGTAGGGCGCGGAGACCATGAGGTGGTCGAGCGATACCTGCTCGATGCCGTTGTCGTGCAGCAGCTTCAACGCACTCAGCGCGTCGACATTGTCCCTCTCTCCGAAGAGTCTCAGTGCGACGGTGGGAGGATTGAGTTTCACCGGCAGGTCCTGCCGTTCGGGGGACACCCCGAGCTCGATCACCTCCACGTCGATGCCCTGTTCCCCGAGCGTGGCCGCGATCCTTTTCACCACCTCAGACCGATCCCGCGGAGTGGCGGTCACCAGGAGTGAGTGTTCGATGTATGCGGTCGCACGGCCAGCGGTCGGGTCGGCCACACGCACGCCCCACGCCGCGGCCACGGCAGGGTCCAGTTGCGGAACCGGGTTGGGTCCGGGTTCGCTCTTGCTCCTCATCTCGGTCCTTTCATGAAAGATTCTCGGGACCTATGAGGCAGTCACGTGCTCCGGTGATACGTTCCCGCCTCACATCCCGAGGTTAGTGCTGCGGCCGGCTCTATGGTTCCCTGTCCGTGAAGACCCACATACCGAACAGGCACGTGTTCCCGTGATGCCGCGATGCCCCGCGGTGGTCTACTGGGGTCAACGAGTCCGAGTCATCCGAGGAGACATCCATGCTGGACCATTTCTCCATCACCGTCATCGACGCCCTCGCAGTCATCGTTGCGACCGCAGGGCTGTACTGGATGTTCGTCCTGCTCGTCAGGTTGCTGGGGCAGCGCGCCCTGGCGAGGATGTCCAGCACCGATCTGGCAGTGATCATCGTGTTGGGCGCCGTCATTGGACGCGCGGCTCTGGGTGACACGCCGGTGCTCGCGGCGGGAATCCTCGCCATGATCACCCTCTTCGCCATGCAGGCGCTGGCTGGGCAACTCCGTCGGCTCATCAGGACGGCGTGGCCCTTGAGTAATGCGCCGCTGCTCCTCATGGCGGGCACAGGTTTCGTGGAGGAACATCTCCGGCGCATTCACCTTGACGAGGAGGAGCTGTGGCCGAAACTTCGGGAAGCAGGCATCCGGCACCGCTCCGAGGTGGCCGCCGTCATCCTTGAGCCCACCGGTGAGATCAGCGTGCTCCGTCGGGGAATCCCGCTCGACCGCAGCCTGCTGGCCGACGTCCGCGGCGTCGAGCACCTTCCAGACGAACTCTTCGCCGACGCCTGACCACAGTGTGAACCGCCTGTGCTGAAAGTGGGTAGCCCGCTACCGGAGGGCCCGGCCGAGTAGTGTCGCAGGATGATCCAAGCAGTCGTGGTCTATGAAGTCCCCTCCGACGGAAAGCCCAAGCGGGTCGCGAGGCTCGAGGAGGTGGAGGAATCCTTCCTCGGAGATGGAATGACCGTCGTTGACGTTGCATACTCCGGCATCAACTACAAGGATGCGCTCGCGTTGACTGGACGCCCCGGCGTGGTGAAGAAAACGCCGCTGGTGGCTGGTATCGATCTCGTCGGCACGGTGGTGTCCTCCGGCGACGACCGTTTCTCCCCCGGTGACTGGCTCGTGCTGAATGGAGCGGGCCAGTCCGAGACTCGCCATGGCGGTCTGGCCACCCGAGCACATGTGGATCCGGCGTTGGCTGTGACCCTACCCGCGGGAATCACGCCCGCCCGCGCTGCGGCACTGGGCACGGCCGGCTACACCGCTGCGCTCGCGGTTGCACGGTTGAAGAGGGAAGGCGTTGCTCCTGAGAACGGGCCGGTGCTCGTGACCGGAGCCACGGGAGGTGTGGGTTCCATCGCCATCCTGCTCCTGGCCCGGGCCGGTTTCGAGGTTGCCGCCCTCACCGGCCGCGCCGACGAACATGGCGAATATCTACGTGGCCTCGGCGCCATGCACCTCGTGGATCGCGACGATCTCGCGGAGCAGGGCAGACCGCTGCAGTCTGCCCGCTGGGCGGGCGTGGTGGACGCCGTGGGCGGCCACGTCCTGGCCAATGCTCTGGCCGCGACCAAGCCGGGAGGCACCGTGGCGGCATGCGGTCTCGCCGGTTCTGCCGATCTTCCCGCCACCGTGATGCCGTTCATCCTCCGAGGCGTGACGCTGGCCGGTATCGACTCGGTGTGGGCCCCGCTCGCAGCACGCCGGGAGGCGTGGGAGCTGCTGGCCCGCGATCTCGATCTCGACACGCTGGACTCCCTCACCGAAGAGGTGTCATTGGACGGTGCGATCAACGCCTCTGAGCGGCTGCTGGCCGGTGACGCCCACGGGAGGATCCGGGTCAGCGTCAGCGGCGCGTGACCACGACGGTGCCGAGCATCAGATCCGTCAGAGGTCGTCGCTCGGCACCCACCACCACGTGCGGGATCACGAGGCATTTCAGTGCGGTCCGCACGATGGGCCGCCACCAACCCAGTCTGCCGCCATCGACGCGGATGACGCCGACGCCTGCGATCAACTGTCCGAACGAGCCACCGGTCAGCACCGTCAGCAGGCTCGCCTCCACGAAGTAGACGACGAGGATCATGAACGTGCGCCAGTCGTCGCCCACCACCACGTCCGTCCCGAAGATTGCGACCGCAAGGACCATGCTGGCGGCCCAGTCGCCCACCATGGCACCGACTCTCGGCCACCAGCCCGCGAGCGATCCCCGCCCAGCTGCGGGAAGTCCCAGGCTCTGCCCGGGGTACATCAACGCTTCGCTCACGGGACCCAAGGATAACCGTCGTCGGCGTAACGCAGCTGTAACGGGTGCGGAACCGTCGGGCAATCTAGAACCGGTAGCGTTGCGCGCAGCAAGCCCGGACAAGCCACTACCTGGAGGAATACATGTTCAAGGACGCCGATGAGCTGCTGGCCTACATCGCGGAGGAGGACATCGAAACAGTCGATGTTCGCTTCTGCGATCTTCCCGGCGTCATGCAGCACTTCACCGTTCCCGCGTCGTCCTTCGGACCCGAGGTCTTCACCGACGGGCTCTCCTTCGACGGATCGTCGATCACCGGCTTCCAGAAGATCCACGAGTCGGACATGTCCCTCCTACCCGACCCGACCACCGCGTACGTGGACCCGTTCCGCAGGTCCAAGACGCTCAACGTCAACTTCTTCGTCCACGACCCGCTGACGAAAGAGCCGTACTCCCGGGATCCCCGCAACATTGTGCGCAAAGCAGAGGCGTACCTGGCTTCCACCGGAATCGGCGACACTGCCTTCTTCGCCTCCGAGGCCGAGTTCTACGTCTTCGACGACATCCGCTTTGATTCCACCGCGAACAGCTCGTACTACCACATCGATTCCAAGGCCGGCGCCTGGAACAGCGGCCGGGTCGAGGAGGGCGGCAACCGGGGCTACAAGCCGCGGTACAAGGGCGGCTACTTCCCCGTCGCACCCGTCGACCACTTCGGTGACCTGCGCGACGACATCGTGCGGCACCTGGAGAACACCGGCCTCGTCGTGGAGCGTGCCCATCACGAGGTGGGCACGGCTGGCCAGGCGGAGATCAACTGGCGCTTCGACACCATGCTCCGCTCCGCCGACAGCGTCATGAAGTTCAAGTACCTCGTGAAGAATGCGGCGTGGGAGGCCGGCAAGACCGCCACCTTCATGCCCAAACCAATCTTTGGCGACAATGGCTCCGGGATGCACTGCCACATGTCCATCTGGGACGACGGCAAACCGCTGTTCTACGACGAGAGCGGCTACGCCGGTCTGTCCGACATGGCACGCCACTACATCGGCGGCATCCTCAAGCATGCGCCTGCTCTGCTGGCGTTCACCAACCCGTCGGTGAACTCGTACCACCGCCTGGTGCCGGGCTTCGAGGCTCCGGTGAACTTGGTGTACTCCCAACGCAACCGCTCAGCGTGTATCCGCATCCCCATCACGGGCGCCAACCCCAAGGCCAAGCGCATCGAGTTCCGGTGCCCCGACCCCTCCAGCAATCCGTACCTCGCGTTCTCGGCCATGCTGCTGGCGGGTCTTGACGGCATCCAGAATCGGATCGAGCCCCCGGACCCCATCGACAAGGACCTCTACGAGCTCCCCCCGGAAGAGCACGCGGACATCGAGACGGTCCCTACAACACTCGACAAGGTGCTGGACGCTCTGGAGGCTGACCAAGAGTTCCTGTTCGCGGGCGACGTCTTCACTCCAGATCTGATCGAGACGTGGATTGAGCTCAAGCGCGCCGAGATCATGGCCATCCAGACCCGACCACACCCCCACGAGTTCGAGCTGTACTACGCGCTCTGAGTCCGACCGGGAGGTTTGCAGTCCAACCGTGGGAACACTGTGACATTTCGGTTGATAGTCCAACCGAAATGTCACGTCACCCGACCGAGTTGAGGGTCCGGCGATCCGCCTGTTCAGCCCTGCATTGCCGCCTCAGCGTCATTCAGGGCCTCGACCCCGCGGTTCTGTTCGCTCATGCCCGGCCCAGCCACCATCAGAGGTCGAAGATCCATGGCTCAGCATCCCACGGGAGGGGGATCTGGCAAGGGGAACGTACGACGTGAGTCGCACGTCATCCACGACCCTCGTCCACGTTTGCCCGTTGCACGAGGTGGACTCTGAGGTTCGCGGCGTCACGAGGGGTGGGTGGCCTACCCTGAGAGGCGAATCCCCGCCGAGGCCTTGCCGAGAAACGTTTGTTTCGTGCAACTGGGTGGTATCGCGAACTGTTGAAGGACCCTCACCTCGTGGATGCAGTGATTGACCGAAACCCTGACCAACCGTCGTCGTCCATGGCGGGGCCCAGCACCAGAGGGTGGCTTCTGGTTCTGGCGGTGGCTCTGGGTCTGGCCGTGGTGTCGTGGGCAACCAACATCACCACAATGACCCAGATGGTGGGCGAGGCCAATGAGTTCAAGACGATCAGGCTCACGATCAGTAAGCTGGCCAACTCCGGCACAGTGTGGGCCGGGTTGGCGATCCTGAGCGGTTGGTTCGTCGGCCACCCGCTCCGGTCTTTCGTGGCAGGGATCGTGGGCAGTGAGTTCTCCTTGGCCGCGCACTATGCCATCGGACGTGTCTCCGGCATGTTCGACGCAACCATCTGGGATGAGAACAGCTCCTGGTTCGCGCTGGGGCTTGTTGTCTGTGGTCCTTTGGGACTTATCGGCGCCGCGGCCAGGCGTCGTGGTCCTTGGGGTTTGGTCGCCCGCATGGTCGTGCCTGTGGGTGCCGTCATCGAACCCATCGTCCTCGGAATGTTCACACCGCCGGAGATGTTGCCCTGGCCGGACCGATTCTCCAGCGTGGCGTGCGGAGTCATCCTCGTGATTGCAGGCTCGATTGGCGGCATGACCGTCATCGCTAACAACCGGCGGCACAAAGACTGAGCTGACCCGACACACGGCGACGACTGTGCCCCGCGTCAATTATTGACGCGGGGCACAGTGAGTGCGGCGTGTCCGGTCGCCATATGACGGGAGTGCCCGCCGACCGCTGTCGACGGGCACCCTTTCACAGCTGACGTTGAGAGTTCAGATGCGGACTCCCTCGAAGGACGGCGCAGAGTCGTAGGTGTCACGATCCAGGATGCCCTCCCGCTTGGCGACGACCGTCGGGACCAGCGCCTGGCCCGTGACGTTGAGGGCGGTGCGGCCCATGTCGACGATGGGCTCGACGGCCAGGAGGAGGCCCACACCCGCCAGCGGCAGGCCCAGTGTGGAGAGTGTCAGCGTCAGCATGACGACCGCGCCTGTGGTGCCGGCCGTCGCGGCGGAGCCGAGCACGGAAACGACGATGATCAAGAGGTACTGCGTAATGCTGAGATCGATGCCGTAGAACTGGGCGACGAAGATCGCGGCAAGCGCTGGGTACACGGCGGCGCAACCGTCCATCTTGGTGGTGGCGCCAAGTGGCACCACGAAGCTGGAATAGGAGCGCGGGACACCGAGGTTGCGCTCCGCCACCTGCTGGGTGACGGGCATGACACCCATGGACGAGCGGGTGACGAAGCCAAGCGTGATGACGGGCCAGACGTTGCGGTAGAACGCGCCGACGGAGAGCCCGTTGAGTTTCAGGATGGCGGGGTACACCACGAGCCAGACGATGAGCAGTCCCCCGTACAGCGCCGCGGTGAACGTGCCGAGCGAGGCCAGTGAGGCCCATCCGTAGCTGACGATCGCGTTGCCGATGAGGGCTGCCGTGCCGATCGGTGCAAGCCGGATGACCCACCACAGCACCTTTTGCACAACGGACAACGCTGACTCCGCGAAGTCGATGAACCCATCAGCCTTCTCGCCCACTTTGAGTGCGGCGATGCCGAAGGCGATGGAGATCACAAGGATCTGCAGAACGTTCACCGACGCGCTGCCGGCGAATCCTGCATCGGATTCCGAAACCTGCACGCCGAGACCGTAGATATTGTCGGGGATGAGGCCGGTCAGAAAGGCCGTCCAGGAGCCGACGAATCCGAGGTCACGCTCTGCATCAGCAGTCACGCCACCCGTCAGCCAGGGACGCGACACCACTCCCACGACGATGCCCACCAGAACTGACGCGAAGGCTGTGATGGCGAACCAGAGCAGCGTCTGCAGGGCCAGGCGGGCGGCGTTGGTGACTTCCCGCAGCCGAGATATCGAGGAGATGACTGCAGTGACGACCAGCGGGACAACGAGCAGTCTGAGCAGCCCCACGTAAGAGCTGCCGATCTGGTCAAGCGTGGCGGCAAGCCAGTTGGGCTCCGGCGGATCGCCGGGGACGGCAGGACCCATCCAGACCGCAACGCCGCCCAGTGCGGCGCCCACGATCAGACCAAGGACGATTTGAACGCTGAATTTGGAGAGTGGATTCTTCTTCTTTTCGGGCGCCGACTCGGGCGCCTCAACCTGACTGGTTGCAGACATGGTGGTCCCTTTTCACGGTGAGGGGATGACGTGGGTAGTTGAGGTGCCGCTCCCAGAGGGGCAGGGCAAGCAAGCGGAGGCTAGGGAACCACGGATCAATCATGTCCTGGCATCGGCGCACCGGATCGGGCGACCTGGCGCCCCACCATCTGGATATGGACATTGAAGTACACGCACCAGATGCAGTGACACCATCTCATTCCGCCCGGCCACGTCCTCGCCGAGAACAGCATTGATCAGCGCTTCCCTGGGGATGGCCCTCAACACATTGCGCTGCGCTGGCGCTGCAGATCCACCCAGGCACGGGTGACGAGAAGCAGGTCCATGCCTCCATCAAAGCAGGAGAAGCTGCCCTGCCACAATTCCGTCCGCTCCGGGCGAACTGTGGAATAAGTCCGGTCCCGGAAGACCGTTCACACGGCTGGGTCCGTCCTCGCCGGGGCATCATGCGCGTCAGAGTGAACATGCCCGTCGTAACTCTGGCTGACGCGACGGAGATAGGACTCAATGATGGCCTTCTCGTCGTCGCTGTAGTGCTGATCAATGCTGGAGTGCATCGCGAAGATCGGTTGGAGGACGTGGAGCACTTCCGCTTTCGCATGCTCGGTCGCGATGAGGTGTTTCCGACGTCGGTCCTGAGGATGGTTGCGACGTTCCACGTGGCCAGCATGTTCAAGGCGGTCGACGAGGACGGTGGCCGAGGCGGTGGTGATGCCGAGGAGGGACGCCAGCTCCGCGGGCCCCACATCGTCGTGGCCGATGAGGTGTTCCAACGCCGCAACGTCGTTCAGCCCGAGACCCAATGTGTGGGCGACGTGACGCTGCAGATTGCTGAAACTACTCAACACATCGCGCAGCGCATGGGTGAGCGGACTCGCCGCAGATCCGAAGTCCCACCGGTCTGCCTTTTCGGTTGGAGGCGTTGACGCCGTCATGCTAGTTAGTCTAGCTTGTTTATCAGCTAGACCATCTAGTTACCAGTGTTTGAGGGAGATTCCATGGCGGCCACGAGCGCACGCAAGGCCGGTTCGGGCCGACATGCCGGAGCCCCCGAGGGCGAACGCCCGTCCCGTTTGGTGCGCGTCCTCATCCCGTCGCTGCTGATCGTGATCTGGTTTGCCGTAGCGGGAGTGGGCGGCCCCTACTTCGGACGCGTGGACGAGGTGGCCAGCAATGATCAGGCCAGCTTCCTCCCCGAGAGCGCGGACGCCACTCAGGTGAGTGAGCGCTTCGTCGACTTCGTGGGTGACAGCCAGATCCCTGCCATCATCATTTTCGACGCCGACTCCCCTCTCGACGAATCCACCCTCACGTCACTCTCCGACGCAGTGGCCTCACTCGCCGATCTGGAGGGCGTCAATGATGTCTCACCGCTGATCCCCTCCGAGGACGGCCTGGCCGCGCAGGCGTTCATGCCGCTGTCCACCGATGCCGAGATCGGTGACCTCGTGGAAACAGCGCGCGACAGCCTTCGAGATGACCTCCCGGAGGACATCACGTCCCACATCACCGGCCCTGCCGGCTTCACCGCTGACCTCACCGCCGCCTTCGCCGGGATTGACGGACTGCTCCTGCTCGTGACCTTCGGGGTGGTGCTGGTCATCCTTCTCGCGGTCTACCGCGCCATCCTGCTACCTCTTCTGGTGCTGACCACGAGCCTGTTCGCCCTGTGCGCCGCGCTGCTCACCAACTGGTGGCTCGCCAAGGCCGAAATCCTCACACTCAGCGGCCAGACCCAGGGCATCCTCTTCATCCTGGTCATCGGCGCCACCACGGATTATTCGCTGCTCTACACGTCCCGTTACGCGGAAGAACTGCGACGCAACACGTCCCGGCACGCAGCCACCTTCGCGGCTATCCGCGGCGTCGTGGAACCCGTGCTCGCCTCGGGTGGCACCGTCATCGCTGGTCTGCTGTGCCTGCTGCTCAGTGACCTGGCCTCGAACCAGTCGCTGGGACCGGTGGCATCCGTCGGCATTGTGTTCGCCATGCTCGCGGCTCTGACTCTCCTGCCAGCCATGCTGTACCTGCTCGGCCGGACCGCATTCTGGCCGCGGCGTCCCCGCTTCGATCCGGAGCGTTCCAATGAAGCCCAGATGGAGTCGGGACCCTATGCACTGGCGGGACGCCTCATCGCGAAACGCCCCAGGACCGCGTGGATCGTGTGCGCACTCCTGCTCGCAGCCGGCGCGGCGTTCGTCCCCACACTCCGTGCCGACGGCGTACCCGCCAGTGAATTCGTCCTCGGCTTCAGTGACGCCCGTGACGGTCAGGCAGTGTTGGCGGAACACTTCCCGGACGGTTCCGGCGACCCGGCCAACGTCCTCGTGGACGAGGGCCGGTTGCAGGAAGCCGCGGACATCCTTCTCGCCTCCGACGGTGTCTCCTCCGTCAGCGTGCTCGCCGCCGACTCGCCCTCGGGTTCCGCCCCGGTCACCACGGATGGCATTCAACCGCTCGGCCCACCGGGTACTCCGGCGCCGGAACCCACCGTCGACGCCGGGCAGGTACTGCTGCAGACAACACTCACCGATGCCGGCGACAGTCCCGAGGCCGAGAACACCGTCCGCGATCTTCGTGCCGACTTGGGAGAGCTGGCGCTGGTGGGTGGCACCACAGCCGTGGCGATCGACACCAAGGACACCTCCATCCGCGACCGCAACCTGATCATCCCCGTCGTACTGGTGGTCATCCTGATCATCCTGATCCTCCTGCTGCGCAGCGTCGTGGCACCCGTGCTCCTGGTACTGACCACGGTCCTGTCGTTCGGCACGGCTCTGGGTACGGCGGCTTTGGTCTTCACTCACATTCTGGAGTTGCCCGGCGCAGACCCGTCGGTACCCCTGTACGGTTTCGTGTTCCTCGTCGCCCTGGGCATCGACTACAACATCTTCCTGATGACACGTGTGAGGGAGGAGGCGCTGCACCACGGCACACGCGTCGGCATCCTGCGCGGTCTCTCGGTCACGGGCGGCGTGATCACCTCGGCCGGCATCGTGCTGGCAGCCACCTTCGCAGCCCTGGCGGTGCTACCGATCCTGTTCCTGCTGCAGCTGGCTTTCATCGTCGCCTTCGGCGTACTGCTGGACACCTTCGTGGTGCGTACCGTGCTGGTACCGGCCCTCACCTACGACATCGGCCCAGCCATCTGGTGGCCGAAGCGCCTGCATGTGGACGAGTTTGGCCGCCGTGGGATCAGCGACGAGGAACCGGTGGGCGAAGAGGTCACACCGCGACGGTTGGAGCCGTCGGAGCTGCATCGATGATGCCCACTTCGGTCAGGAAGTCCCCCATGCGGGCGAAGGCTTCTGCATCCACCTCCAGACTGGGTTCGCCGTTGCGCAGCCACAGCTCCGACGTGGCTGCCAGCACAGCGCGCGCCGCCTCCTCCTGGTCCGGCTCGGACAGGGTCGGAACCTCGGCCATGGTGGCTTCGATGGCCAAGTCCGGATCCGCCAGAATGCGTTCCTCGGCCCTCAACACTGCCTCTTTCACACCACTCAGGACGTCGTGCTCGAAACGTCCCGGGACCGTGGTCAGACCCGGTCCCACCAAGGTGGGTTCCGCTGGATCCTGTACGGCCAGTTCCACGACGTCGAATCCGGCGGCGGCGAATTGGACCGTCTCATTGTTGGTGTAGCCCACCACCACGTCCACCCGGCCGGTGGTGAGGGCCGTGACCTGGGTGTAGCCGATGTCCTGCAGGGTGACGTCCTCGGCGTCCAGCCCGGCGAGGTGCAGGGCAGCAAGCACGGTGTAGTAGCTCGATCCAAAGTGCCCCGGCAGCCCAATGGTGCGCCCACGTAGATCCTCCACCGTCGTGATTCCGGAATCCGCTGGGGCGAGCAGGACTCCCGGGAACTGTTGGAAGCCGGTGCCGAAGGTCGCGATCGAAGATCCGGAGGCGGATGCCACCACCGCTTCATCACCGCTGGCGAACACGATGTCCTCCTCGCCGCCCAACAGCGCACCGAAGGAGTCCTCCTGGGCGCCGTGGTGGCGCAGCGTCACGTCGAGTCCCATCTCGGCGAACAGCCCCAGGTCTCTGGCCACGTAGAAGGGACTGAACTGAACGTTGGGGATGTAGGTGAGCCCGATGGTGAGATCAATGCGGGCAGTGGTGGCGCTGTCCGTCGCGGGTAAAGATCCCGGAGCTTCGCCGGGACCGCTGCCGCAGGATGTCAATCCGGCGAGGGCAGCGAGCCCCAGGGTGCCGGTGAGCAACTGGCGGCGGGTGGTTCTCATGAGTGTTCTCCCTGGAGACGGCGGGTGCTGGCTCGTTCTGCGATCTGGATGGTGCCCTGCAGGAGCAGCGCTGCGGCGGCGATCCACACGAGCACAGCGAAGACACCGACACTGTCGGCAGCCTCCCGCGAGATAGTGAGCAGAGTTCCCAATCCCGCACCACCCATGACGAATTCCCCGACGATGGCGCCCGTCATGGACAGGACGAAGCCCGCCCGGATTCCCGCGAGGATGGCCGGGGCCGCCATGGGCAGTTCGACGTGGAGGAGTCGCTGGCGGGGGGCGGCGCCGTCGAGCAACGCGTGCTCCACGATTCGCATGTCAAGGCTTCGCAGGCCAATGATGGTGGTGGTGACCATGGGGAAGAAGGAGATGATGGCGCACAGCATCGCGATGGGCACCACTCCGTACCCGATCCACAGCGCAAGCAAGGGCGCGATGGCCACCAGTGGGATCACCTGGGAGAAGGCGACGAACGGCTCGAGGACCGCCGCCATCAGGCGCGAGTGCGCGATGGCAATACCCAGCGGGACGGCCACGATCATGGCGATGACGCTGCCAAGAACTGCTGCTCCCAACGTCGGAAACAAGTAGCGCAACCCCGTCCCGTCGCCTGCCCACGACAGCACACGCACGAACACGTCGACGGGGTTGGGCAAGATCACGCTGGGGACCAGAGAAACGGCAGTGACGCCCCACCAGAGCAGCAGAACGATGGTGACCGCCGCCGTTGGGGGGACCCAGCGCCACGCGCCGTGGGTGGGGCGGACGCGGCCCGGGTAGGCGGACCAGAGCCCCCAGTGCGCCACTGTACGAGCGGGTGTGCGGACGCGTCCGAGGGACACACCACGTCCATCCTCGCGACTGATCAATTCCCCGTTGCCCTCTCATGTCAGGTCCGGGGCTGGTCGACGCGCCACGATGCAACTGTGCCGAGGACGGGCTTGCGCGCACGAGCGGTGCACACACCCCGTCACTGGGCACAGGACCACAGCGTCGCGTTCCTCCCGTCCAGACTTTGACTGTCGGCCTCGGAACTTCACCGAGTCAGCCTTGTCAGCTCATGATCGAGCGTCAAAGGGTCGCGGGCTGTCACCGCCGGTTCGGACTTTCACCGACCCCGGAACACGAATGTTGGCGCCCATCCTAGCAACAGGCGCACACGACGTTATCCTGAGCGCCGCCGGGAGGCACGAGCCCGGGCATCAAATGATGAACTCAGGAGGCCCTTCGATACACGACTGCTCGTTCCTCGCCGTCGCTACTCAGGGAACGTGACAGGTGGCAGTCGCACGACGGAGGCGTCGTCCGGCAGTCGCGCGACGAAGGAGCCGACGTGTCGAAGGAAGCAGGGCGTATCGAACCAAGGACGCCAAGCAACAACTCGTTCCAGAGCAATACTTCTCACAGACCCCGCCTCATTGCCAGAAGAGTTCGTCGACCACGTGGAAGGCTCGTCGCATGAGTCTGCGCGTGTCCTCCAGCATCTGAGAGGATTGGCGTGGACCGTAGGCGACCAGGTCGGAGATCGCCGCCAACTCCCGGAAATCCGCTGGCAGGGCCTCGCTGGCACGGCCTCGCACGAGGATCATCGCGTTGCGCAGCCGGCTGATGTGCTCCCAGGCGGCGCGCAGATCCTGCGCCTGTCGAGCGGTCACCAACTCCAGCGCTGCAGCAGCAGCCAACGCGTCCAGCGTGCCCGGTGTACGCAGCTCGGCATGCGCATGAGCGTGGCGGAGCTGGAGAAGCTGCACTGTCCACTCGATGTCCGAGAGGCCGCCGGAACCCAGCTTGAGGTGACGTTCCTTGGGTACTCCCCTCGGGATCCGTTCGCGCTCCACGCGTGATTTCAGGCGTCGGATCTCCGCCGTCTGTGACGGGGTCAACCCGCCGTCGGGATAGCGTCGGGCATCGGTGGCGGCGATGACGGCGGTCGCGAGTGTGAGGTCCCCCGCACCCGGCCGCGCTCGGAGCATGGCCTGGGCCTCCCACGTGGAGGACCACTTCTCGTAGTAGGTGGCATAGGAGGCCACCGTGCGCACCTGCGGACCTCCCTTGCCCTCGGGCCGCAGGTCGCTGTCCAGGACCAGAGCCGGCTCGGGTCCGGGCTTGCCGAGGACGGCAGCAGCCCGTCTCACTAGTTCTGTCGCGGCGGCGAGCCCGCCGGCATCCACGTCATTGGCGACGACGAACATGGCATCCGCGTCCGAGGCGTAGCTCATCTCGTTGCCACCCCAACTGCCCAGCGCAAGCACGCCCACCGGCGGCGCATCGATGGACCGGGCGGCTATTGCGAGGGCCGCGTCAACGGAGGCCGACGCCAGGTCCGACAAGGCCAGCCCCACCGTCTGGACATCCGCGTTGCCCAGGACGTCGGCCAGGGCAATTCGACAGAGTTCCCGGCGTCGAAGCCCGCGCACGGAAGCGATGGAGCGGTCCTCGTCTCCATGGCGATGGGCGGCGCGCGTCATGGCCTCCGACAGGTCAGCCGTGGATCGAGGTTCGAGCTCGGCCTGGCTGGCCAACATCTGGACCATCTCGGGTGCCCGCTTCATGAGGTCCACCACATACCTGCTGGAGGACGCGACGCGGGCCAGCCGGTGGGCCATCCAGCCCTCGTCACGCAGGGCGCGGAGGTACCAGCTGGTGTCCCCCAGCGCCTCCGAGAGCTGCCGGAAGGCGAGCAGACCGAAGTCGGGGTTGGGTCCCTCCGCGAACCACCCGAGCATGGCCGGAAGCAACTGTTTCTGGATTCCGGCGCGACGCGTCGTCCCCTTCGTCAGCGCCTCAATGTGTCGAAGTGCGGAGCGCGGGTCGCCGAACCCCAGTGCCCGCATGCGGGTCTGGGCCGCCTCGGGAGAAAGTTTCAAACCCTCCGCGGGGATGGCGCTGACCATTTCCAGCAGGGGGGAGAAGAAGATCTGGCGTTGGAGTCGGAGCACGGTGCGGGTACTGCTCCGCCAGCGCTTCTGCATCTCTTCGCCAGTGAGACCGATGCCTCGCGCGATCGACGCCGCGACGAGTTCGTCGTCGGGCATCAGGTGGGTCCGTCGCAGCTGACGCAACTGCACGCGATGCTCCAGAACTCGTTGGAAGCGATACGCCTGCACCATCTCACCGCCGTCGCCACGGCCGATGTAGCCAGCGGACACGAGGGACTGCAGGGCGTCGAAGGTGCCCCGGACCCGCAGTGTGTCGTCCGCCCTGCCGTGCACCATCTGCAGCAGTTGGACGGCGAACTCGGTGTCCCGAAGGCCACCCTCCCCCAGCTTGATCTCCCGCGAAGCTTGATCTGCGGGGATCAGCGACACCACTCGGCTGCGCATGGCCCGCACCTCGGCAACGAACCCGTCGCGTTCCGCAGCCGACCACACCATTGGCGCCACCATGGAGCAGAACTCCTCACCCAGCTCCAGATCACCGGCGGCTGAGCGCGCTTTCAGCAGTGCCTGGAACTCCCAGTTCTTCGCCCACTTCTCGTAGTAGGTGCGACACGACGAGAGCGTCCGGACCAGGGGGCCGGCCCTGCCCTCAGGGCGCAGGGCCGCGTCGACCTCCCAGATGGTGCCCTCCGCAGTGTGCGCCGAGCAGATGCGTGCCACGGCGGCGGCGAGTGCGGTGGCGGCCCGCAGCCCCTCCTCCGGGGAATGGCCGTCAGCGGCCTCGGCGACGTGGATGACGTCCACGTCGGAGAGGTAGTTCAGCTCCTGCGCCCCCGCCTTTCCCATGGCAACGATGGCCAACCGCGCAGCCCGCCAATCGGTCACTTCTGACCGGGCGATCGCAAGAGCACAGTGCAGCACGGCATCGGCCGCGTGGGAGAGTTCGCGCGACACAGCGTGCACCACCCGCATCGGATCCGTGGACTCCAGATCCCTCGCGGCGATCTCCACCAGCGCCGCGTGGTGCGCCCGTCGCAGATCGTCACCGTCGCCGGTAGCAACGCCGTCGACGATCCCCACGCGCTCCACGTAGAACTCCAGCCACCCCTGCGCATCGCGCGCCGGACGAGCCGTTCGCAGAAGATCGAGCTGGTCCGGATTGCGCACCAAGAACTTGCCCAGAGCACTGGATGCCCCGGCCACCCGAATCAGCCGGTCCAGCCATTCGGGCGCACTCAGGACCTCCGTCAGCACATCCGGTGCCTGTTCTGCCAAGCGTGCGACAACATCCAGGGCACAGTCCCTGTCGGCGGCGGTGGCGAACGCGGACAGCGGAACGGGCGGCTCGTCACCACATACTTCGGCCCAGCGAACCCACGTGGCGGCGGCAGTCGCGGGGGCATCGAATCCGCGGCGTGCGAATTCGCCGACGGTGGACTGCACCCTGGTCACGAACGCGCCCCGACCAGCGGATATGGTGCAGGCATGTTCAAGCCAACTGATGTCATCGTGGCGGAACTCCGGGACCTGTATGCCCGCCTCGCAGCTCTTGAGTGCGGGCGGGCAGCCGATCTGGGAAGGCAGCTCGACGCGGAGCTGGCGCACCGTCGTCCCGATATGACCGATGTGCTGCTCTCCACTGCGCAGGCTGCTCGCCAGCATGGGCTCGAACTCGGCGACGAGCTGAGCGCCGCCTGTTGCCGTGCCGGATGTGCGCGGCTGGGCAAACGCCATCCCGGTGCGAGCATCGAGGTGCGCGTTCCACCTGTTTCCGCGGTCCAGATCGGCTTCGGGAGTGGACCGACGCACACCCGTGGCACGCCACCCAACGTGGTGGAGATGTCACCTGAGACGTTCATCGACCTGGCGACCGGACGTCGTCCCTGGGCCGAGGCCGAGCACGCCATCCGCAGCTCAGGTGCCCATGCCCAGGAGGCGCAGCGGGCCTTCCCACTCTGGACGCATTGACGCCACCTCCAGGCCCGCGGCTCAGCACGCCGCTTCAAATGCGAACCCATCACAGCACCGAGATGTGCCGCTCCAGCTCCCAAGGAGTCACCTGCTGGCGGTAGATCTCGAACTCATGGCGCTTGTTCCGCATGAAGTACTCGAAGACATGTTCCCCCAATGTCTCGGCCGCAAGTTCGCTGTTCTCCATGATGTTCAGCGCCTCGTCGAGGCTTCGCGGGAGGGACTTGATGCCCAGGGCCCTGCGTTCACGGGCGGAGAGCCGCCAGACTTCATCCTCGGTCTCCTCGGGCAGCTCGTACTCCCCCTCCACCCCCGCCAACCCTGCGTTGAGCATGAGGGCGTAGGCAAGGTATGGGTTGGCTGCGGCGTCGGGTGCCCGGAACTCGATACGCGCCGACGAGGTCTTGTGGGGTGCGAACTGGGGTACCCTGATCAGCGCGGAGCGGTTGGCGCGGCCCCAGCAGGCGTAGGTGGGTGCCTCGCTCTGTCCGCTGAGACGTTTGTAGGAGTTGACCCACTGGTTGGTGACGGCTGAAATCTCCGGGGCATGGTGCAGTAGTCCGGCGATGAAGTGCCGTGCGGTCCTGCTGAGTCGGTACTCGTCGGCGCCGTCGTGGAAGGCGTTGGTGTCGCCCTCGAACAGTGACATGTGGGTGTGCATGCCGGAACCGGGGTACTGGCTGAAGGGCTTGGGCATGAAGGTGGCGTGAATGCCCTGGCTGACGGCCACTTCCCGGACGACGACGCGGAATGTCATCACGTTGTCCGCCATGGTCAGCGCGTCGGCGTAGCGCAGGTCGATCTCATGCTGCCCGGGCGCGGCCTCGTGGTGACTGAATTCGACGGAGATACCCATCTTCTCCAGCATGGTGATGGCATCGCGACGAAAGTCCGTGCCGTCCCCGAGTGTCGTGTGGTCGAAGTAGCCGCCGTCGTCCAGGGGGATGGGCGGGTTGAGCTGCTTGAGCAGGAAGAACTCCATCTCGGGATGGATGTAGAACGTGAATCCCAGGTCCGCGGCCCGTTGCAGCGCGCGCTTCAGGACGTGGCGGGGATCGGCGAAGCTCGGGGAGCCGTCGGGCAGATTGATGTCACAGAACATGCGGGCTGTACCGCGCTCCAACTGGCGCCATGGCAGGATCTGGAACGTCGACGCGTCGGGTTGCGCCACCATGTCCGATTCGAAGACGCGCGCGAAACCCTCGATGGCCGATCCGTCGAAGCCCACACCCTCGGAGATCGCCCCCTCCACCTCTGCCGGCGCGATGGCCACCGATTTCAGTGCCCCCAGCACGTCGGTGAACCAAAGCCGCACGAAGCGGATGTCGCGTTCCTCCATGGAGCGGAGTACGTACTCGGTCTGCCTGTCCATGCCCCTAGTGTGCCTGTTCCGGGCGTCCCGCGTCAGAAGGACCACGCCCGTTCCCAGATCGGCTGCTGGAGACCCCACGAACGACCCCAGCCGTGGAAGAGCTTCCCACCTTCCGGGTGGTGGGCACACGATGCGCCGCGTCGAGTGCGCCCTGAAGCACAGACTCCAGTGGCCATAATGGGCCCATGGCACAACCCGGCTGGTACCCCGACCCTGCCGGGTCCGGCGTGCCCCGGTACTGGGACGGACAGCGATGGGCCTCCCATGCTGGGCGGCCTCCGGTGGGCCCCGGCCACGGTGGTGGGTCGAGACGCGCCCCAGTCGTCGGGATCATCGTTGGACTGGTGGCCGTCCTCCTCGTGGTCGCCGCCATGCTCTGGCAGCCGTGGAACTCGACCAGCTGGAGCGCGCCCGGCGACACCAACACCGCCAGACCCACCGGAAGCCAATGGAACGAGCTTGAGCCCACGGAGACTCCCAGCTCTCCGCAACCCACCGATGAGGCTGGCCGCCCGGTGGCTTGTCCGCGCATCGACAACCCGGAGGGAATCCGTCAGGGCGATGTGTACATCTCGGGACAGATGTCTTTCCGTGGGGTCCCGGGCTGGCCCGAGGAGGGTGGCGCATGGACCATCGACTTCGCTTCACGGCGTTCCGGCCAAGCGGAAGTCGTCGCCCCAGGATGGATTGCGGTCACAGCCATAGGCCAGATCGACACGTCGGATTTCAGCTCTGATCCGCGCACGGCTGCCACGCAGGTCAGCGACTGTCTGTCCTCGTCGTTCTTCTACCAGACGCTGAACTATCGCGAGCGACTGCAGGACGAGCCCTTCTCCACCTCCGAAGGGGTGGAGGGCTGGATCATTCGTGAGAACTACTGGAACGTTCCCGGTCAGCCGGTGACTGGCGACGAGGTTGTCGTCGTGGTCCTGGACGCTGGCGACGCCGACACCCTCACGCTCTTTCATTCCCAGGCACCCATCGAGGACCAAACGCGTAAGGATCAGGTAGACGCAGCCCTCGACTCGCTGTCCAGACGCTGATCACGTCAGTGTGAACTTCTACAATGGTGGGCGTGACTCCACCCGGCTGGTACCCCGACCCCACGGGGAAGAAGGGTGTGCTCCGGTACTGGGATGGGCAGGCGTGGACCCAGCAGAGCGTCGATGCCGCAGCCGCCAGTTCCGGTCGGCCTTGGGGCTGGTTCATCCTCGCCATGGTCGTCATCGCCGGTCTTGTGGCCGTCTTCGTGTTCCGTCCGGCGGGCTCTGCCGTCAGCGTCGGGGATCCCATCTCGTCGCGACCCACCGGCAGCCAGTGGAACGAACTGCCGATCACCGAGACTCCGACGCCACCCCAGGACCCGGGCGCAGGTGAGTTCATCGACTGTCCCCAGAACAGTTTCGACGATCGCTCGGAGATCTCCAGCGATGGCCGTATGCACGGCGGTGGGCTGTCCATCGAGCCACCTGGAGGCTTCAACTGGATACAGGAACCCGTCTACATGCCGTGGCTCTACGACCACAACTCCATGACCCGCGTCATCGTCTGGGGTTGGCAGAGCAATGTCAGCGTCGGCGAAGTGCTCCGGTCGGAGGGGTTCGCGGATCCTCGCAACACGGCGTCGCAACTCATGGGCTGTCTCGCCTCATCGGGGTTGTATCTGGGTTTCACGGGTCGGGAGGACCTCGTCAATGAGGCCTTCACACTGGACGGCAATGCCGGCTGGCGCATCACGTCAGATGTCTACGTCGACTCTCAGGGTGACATCGAGGGAGACGTGGTGGATGTGATCGTGCTGGATCTCGGAGACCCGGACACGTTCGCCGTCTTCATATCCTGCGCCACCATCGATCACGAGGAGAATCTTGCGGAGGTCGCTGAGGTCACCGAGTCCCTCCGCGTCGGCTGACGTCGCACCGATAGCATGACGCCCATGAGCGCGTCCGACCGGCACCGGGATCCCGACGACAGTCGACACCTCGGCCACAGTGGGGGCCAGTACCAGCTCCTGGCTCTCGACGGTGGTCAGTCCGGGATGCGTACACTCCTGGCCGGGCCCGAAGGAAGCGGCGGCGGACCCGAGTTCTCGGGAATTCGCAGCGATCTCCCACTGCTTCCCCAAGTTCGCGACATCATCGTCGCAAGTCTGGACGGGGGCTACGCCGACACTGTTGCCGTCGGTATATCAGGGCTCGGTGAGACGGACAGCGCCAGCGAGTTGAAGCTGCTGCTCGGCGACTCCGTGGGACGCGTGCTCCTTGCCCATGACTCCGCCACCAGCTATCTCGGCGCGTTGGGTGCCCGCGAGGGAGCCGTCGTGGCTGCGGGAACCGGAGCGGTGACACTCGCGGTGGGCCCGGAGTTTGTGCGCCGCGTCGATGGGTGGGGCCACCTCCTGGGAGATGCGGGCTCCGGCTTCTGGATTGGCCGTGAAGCACTGTCGGCGGTGCTGCGCGCGCATGATGGACGAGGAGAGCCGACCGCGCTCACCGAACTCGCCGTCGCGGAGTTCGGGGACCTGTCCCAGCTGTATTTGAAGGTGCAGGCTGACCCGGGGAGGGTGGCACGCATCGCCTCCTGGGCACGTCGAGTCTCCGAACTGGCGCCGACGGATCCAGTCTGTGCCGGCATCTCCGCGGCGGCGGGACGCGAACTCGCGACGAGCGTCGCCTCCGGTCTGCTGTCCGTGCACGCCGAACCGGTGGCAAGCACGGCGGGCAATGTGTTCCTCAACCCGCTGGTCGCAACTTCCTTCGCCGAACATCTGGGTGAGCTGGTCCCGGGAGTGACGGTGCGTCAGGCGGATGGTTCCGGGCTCGACGGAGCGGCGCGACTGGCCGAGGTGCAGCCAGGCACGGCGCTCGACGCCCTGCTGGATCGGGCGCCATAGACTGGACTGCGTGAATCCCGTCATCGCCCATCCCGTCACCCCGACCCGAGACGTTCCCAAGTCCATCAGGCGCCCCGAGTACGTCGGACGCAAAGCGCCGACGCCATACACCGGCAGCCACGTCCAGAGCGCGGACGTCATCGAGCGGATGCGTGAATCGGGACGCATCGCGGCCGATGCGATGCACGCCGCGGCCGCCGCCATCGCGCCGGGAGTCACCACGGATCAGCTGGACGCCGTCGCGCACGAGTACATGCTGGATCACGGCGCCTACCCCTCCACACTGGGCTACCGCGGCTACCCGAAGTCCCTGTGCACTTCCGTCAACGAGGTCATCTGCCACGGCATCCCGGACACGCGGCCGCTGGAGGACGGCGACCTCGTCAAGATCGACGTCACTGCGTTCAAGAACGGTGTCCACGGCGACAATTGCGGCACCTTCTTCTGCGGCGATGTCGACGAGGAGTCGCGGCTGCTGACCGAGCGTACGCAGGAGGCCCTCAATCGGGCGATCAAGGCGGTGCGCCCGGGTCGGCCGATCTCGGTCATCGGCCGCGTCATCGAGTCCTACGCCAAACGCTTCGGCTACGGCGTGATCCGGGACTACACCGGCCACGGAGTGCATACCGCCTTCCACTCGGGTTTGGTGATCCTGCACTACGACGAGCCCCGACTCAACACCATCATGGAGCCGGGCATGACCTTCACAATCGAGCCCATGCTGGCGCTCGGCTCGCAGGACTCGGAGGTGTGGGACGACGGCTGGACGGTCGTGACGAAGGACAGGTCGCGGGTGGCGCAGTTCGAGAACTCGCTCGTAGTTACAGAAACCGGCGCCGAGGTCCTGACGGTCCCCAGCCACGCCTGAGCCTGCACCGCCCGGGGTGCACAGAAGGTGTTGTCCGGGTAGTGGGTGATGTTGTCCGGAGCGCGCCCGGATCTGTAATTGTCAGTGCGTTCGAATAATCTGAGTACATGAGTCAGATCAGGTACACCACAGCGGAGGCATTCGATGTCTGCGCTGCTGCGTTGTCGGCGATCCGCTCTGACGACCGTTCTCGGCTTTCCGCGCCGGAGCGAGTTGCTGTGATGCAGCAGGCCCGGCGTGTGGCTGACCAGTTCACCGCCCTTGCCTGTGTCCTCACTGATGAGGCGGCACAGGCAGCGCAAACCGCCACAGGAACGCCGCTGACGTCGTTGATTGGAATGGATGAGGGTCGCGACAGCGGAGACGCTGCACGTCAGGTTTTCGATGCGCGGGATCTCAACGCCCGGCCGGTGGTTCGAGACCACGCACTTGAGGGCGAGATCTCGCCCCGTCACGCTTCAGCCATCACCCATGGCATGGGGAAGCTCCCTGAAGGACTGTCCGAGGAACAAACAGCACTGGCAGAGAAGTCGTTCATCCGGCGCGCCCGCAAGAACACCCCGAAAGCACTAGCCGGGATGGCCGACGAGGTACTGGCTGAGGTCGCACCCGAACTGGTCGCCGGCACCGGCGACGATGACGCCACCCTGGAAGCCCAACGCCGCAAAGCACGCGCCAAGCGACACTTCAAGTGGGGCGACGACGGCGAAGGCTCCATGTGGCTACGCGGCTCCCTACCCCACCTCGAAGCCGCATCCCTGATTGCAACCCTGCAGGCCTACGTCGAATCCGACCGCCGCGCCGAACGCGACCGCTACAAAGCCACCAGCGCCACCGGAGCCAACCCCAAAGTGGTGCAGGACCAAGTCAGCGCCGACAACTTACGCACCCCCGACCAACGCCGAGCAGACGCGCTGGTCCACCTGATCGCCGACCATCGCGACGCACCCTCCAGTATCGGGGAACGGCCACGCCTCGTGGTGACCATCCGCGAACAAGACCTGAAAGAGCGCGCCGAGAAAGCCGGGGTTCTCGCCACTGGCGCGAAGATCACCGCAGCAGAGCTGCGGCGGCTCTGCTGCGACGCCGACATCATGCCCGTGGTCCTCGGCTCCCACTCCGAAATCCTCGACGTCGGCCGCACCCAACGCCTCGTCACCCCAGCAATCCGCAAGGCCTTGACCCTGCGCGACGGTGGATGCATCTTCCCCGGCTGCACCGCAGCCGACACCCGCTGCGAAGCACACCACCTCCAGCCCTGGTGGGCAGGCGGAGCCACAGCAATGCACAACCTGGTCCTGCTCTGCGGGTTCCACCACGCACTCGTCGAACCCGACAGGTACCGACGACCGGGCGATCGATGGCTCATCCACATCGACCACCACACCGGACAACCCGTCATCACCCCACCCGGCAGAACCCAACGGTTCATGGGGGAGGCAGAGCCAGGCGGAGACCCTCCCCGAGACGGGACCGACGGGGCATCGTCGCAGCAACGGGGCTCCCCTCCCGCAACTGAGAGTGAGCAGTCACTCCTACTGTGATGGTGATTCGACCATCACGCGGATGTGACCTGTTGTTGCGGTTCTCACCGCGCAGACGCTCACGCCGCTGATCCGCCCTTCGGAGAAGCGCCGAGCTGTTGGGCGCGTAACACTGGCTCTCACTGAGTGCTGCGACGGCGAGAAGATCACTCACGAGGCGACGGCCCCACAGCTTCGCCCTGATCATGGGCCACCCGGATGCCTCCTCCCCGGCCGCAGGGTGGCCTGTGCCAGACCAATCGAGGGTTTCGTGGGCATCAGCATGAACTGTTTGGTCATGGCCGCCACCAAACGTCCGGTGGACGTGTCGGCATCCAGGACGGCCTGCTGCTGCGCCGTCGGGAGCCGACCGAAGGCGTCGAACAGCGCGAAGGTGTCATCCGGTGAGAGGTTGAGCACGCCGTGCAGGGCGCGGCGGCGGATAAAGGGCGGTTCGTGCGTGCGGGGCGTGTCGTTGTTCGCGACTCGCTGCACCCACTCATCCACAGCCTTTAGCGACGCGAACACCGTGTAGCCGCTGAACGGGTTGTTCTGCGCTCCGGCAGCACCGAAACGCCACACGCCGGTGATACGGGGACCGCGACGAACCAACGGAATGGACACCCGCTCAACCTCGAGGTCTGCGATGTCCTCCGCCGCCACACCGGCGCCAGCGAGACGGACGAGAAGCCGTCGCCGCAGCTCCCGCTGATCCGGTGCGGGATGGCCGGCCAAGCACGTTTCCTCCAGTAGGACACGACCGTCCGGCATGGGGATCGCGTACAGGAACGTCGGGGGCGTGGCGTTCCAGCGCTCGGCGCCGTCGAAGGGGCGCCAGTCCATGAGTACCGCGTTCGCGCCGCCGAGCACCGGGGCCGCCATCTCGGCGGGCACGAGGATGCCGTGCGCCGTTTGATGAGGCACGTCGCCCGGGTATCCTGCCGGACGCGCTCCCCGCGAGTCGATGACGACACGAGCGCTGTCCCGGAGGGCGGCCACGCCGTCGTCATCCAGCATCTGCTCCTCCACGGTCACCTCCGTCAACGGAGTGATCTGCTGGAGACGTGCATTGTCGAGAACGGCGTACTGATCGTCGATGACGTACTCATCCGCTGCCCGAAGATGCGGTCGCTCAATCGTCAGCGCCACGACCCACTCGGCCAGCCATGGGGGAAGCTGACGCGTCCAGCCACCCAGTGTCTGCGGCCAGACACGGTGCGGATGGGGATCGACACCCAGGACCGCCAAGCCCGACAGGGAAAGCCGATGGGCGAGGGTCCTGCCCGCAGGGCCGAGGCCAACGACGGCGATGTCGAACTGTCGGGTCATGGCGCGGCGATGATCCGCGTTGTCAGGCCCACGGATCGTCTCCCAACGCGTTGATCTGTTCAACACTCCACGGACTCAGCAGGTGTGGCATGGTGGCAGCGGTCCGACGCAGCTCCGCCCACTCCACCCACGCGTGCTCCGCCACCTCGGAGGGGTCGAAGACCAACTCGTCGGAATTCACTTCTCCGACCATCACCGGGCACAGTTCGTTCTCCACCACACCGGAGGCGTCGACGGCTCGGTATCGGAAGTCCGGTACGGCCATGCGCAGGTTCTGTGGCGCCGCACCGATCTCATCGGGGACCCGGCGCATCGCCGCCTTCACTGGGCCCTCGTCGGGACGCTGATGACCGCAGGCGGCGTTGGTCCAGACACCCGCCCACGTCACCTTGTCCAGCGCGCGCCGGGTCATCAACACCCTGCCTTCCTGGTCCCGGAGGTAGACGGAGAACGCGAGGTGCAGCGGAGTGTTTGCATCGTGAAACGTGGTGCGCGGTGCCGTCCCCAACTGGCGGCCCTGGTCATCCACCAGCACCACCACATCATTCTCGACTGTCATGCGATCCAATCCATCCTGTTCTTCTGTGCTGATTGCCGGGGTGTGTCCGAGGCGCTGCGCTCTCAGCGGCGCTTCGCGAGGGCCTTGCGGAGTGGCCGCACCCAACCGAAGCGCGGCGACGTCGGAGCAGTGAAGATGTCCTGCCCCCTCACCTGCCAGCCCGCAAGCAGTGCATTGGCAGCCTGCACGCCGGTGGTGGCGGCGCGTTCCATGAGCGCGACCGGATAGTCGCAACGGATGCCATCCCCCGCCAACATAACCGTGGGCGACGGCGTCTCCACCGTGGGCCGGTTCCGCCACGGCGAGGTGTCCACGAGATGGCAGTCCTGCTGCACGAGCCACTGCTCCCCCAGCATGGCTGCCTGCGCCAACTCGGGGTGTAGGACATCCTGCATGGCCTGAATTTCAGCACGAAGCGCAGCCTCATCCGGGTTCTCGTCGACGGCGTAGGCGTGATGTTCCATGACGCTGCCGCCACGTCGGACAGCCCATCGACGGGCGGAGTCCTCGAACTGGTGGATCATCGAGACGTTGTCCAGGGGCCCGTAGTTGCTGGTGCCGAGGAAGTCGGGCGTGCCGTCGGCCACCGGGGTATCGAACCACCGCCGCCACACCACGAACGGAGGCGCGGAGCGCAGGCTGGCGACGCGTTCGCGCCACGGCTCGTCCCCGAGGCTCGGGCTGTTCTCGGTGATTGCCTGCAGGGGTCGCAGTTCGGTGGCGAGCACCACCGCGTCGGCGTCGATGGACTCGCCGTCGGTGTGCACGGTGACGCCCTCGTCACGCACGTCGAGCGATATGGCGCTGGTGCCCATGCGGAACTCCACACCCCGTCGCTCCAAGTAGCGGGCCAACGGATTCCACAACGCGGTGCCGAAGTCGTCTGCGGCCACGTCGAACAACAGTCCCTCCGCGGAGCCCACGAAGTAGGTGTGGAACATGGCCACGAGCTCACCACCGGAGAACTCGTCCGGGTCCGCGAAGAAGCTGCGGGCGAAGACTTCCAATGCGAGGTGGCGGGCGGTGCCGGGAAAATTGAGGTCGTCCAGCACGTTGGAGGCGGAGCGGCCGTCCATGTCGTGGAAGGTCTGAGGAAACTCGACGTCGAGCAGGCCCAGAGCCTCGTCGATGTTCACCTTCGCGAGGTCGCACACGGGAAAGCTCGGTGACTTGGCGACGAAACCAATCAGGTTCAGAGGAGGGGTGCGAGGGATCCCGGCGAAGGAGTCGCGCGGGCCGCCGCGCAAGGTGAGCGGGTAGTCGGGTACGGCACGCAGCCCCGACAGTGTCGGATCGCCACGCTTCAGCAGAGCACGCAGCTGGTAGTACTGCCGGAAGAAAGCATGGAACCCACGGCTCATCGCCACCGTGTCCCCGTTGTCCAGCGTCATCGGCCAAGATCGGACGCGCCCGCCGAGCTGTTCCTCCCGCTCGAGCACGGTCACGCGAACGCCGCGCTCTGCCAGCGTCGTCGCCGCCGACAGGCCGGCGATTCCGCCGCCCACGATCACGACCCTGCGTCCCTCGGTCCACGTCGCACCGTCGGACCCTGCATGTCGCTCCACCCGATTGTCACGTCCGGGGCGAGGCATCGCACCGTTGTTCGTACCTTGAGCCATGGCCAAACCCTATGCGGTCGGCCGCAAGGCTGCGCAAGAGCCGGGCTCTCACGCTGCACCGGGCGGAGATTCGACTTTCGTTCCTCAACTCGCACCGATGTCGCCAACAACGCCCACCCCACGCCAGATGAAGACCAAAAGTGCAACTTTGTTCCGTGGACTCGGCGCTCAGCCGTCGTGTGATGCACCAGCGCGAGACCCTCCTGTGCCACTCTTGGGAGCAAAAGATCCACGAGAGGATGGCAGATGCTGCGCGGGATGTTGGAGAAGCACCAGCTTTCGGCTGGTTTCGACCAGGCGGCGGACACCTACGACGCCATGGTTTCCCTGAATCCGGGGTACAAGCGACACCTCCAGCTCGCCGCTGAATCGCTTCTCTCCCACGTGGACGTCTCGAATCCGCGTCCCGTCCTGCTCGATCTGGGCTGCGGCTCCGGTCTTTCCACCCGAGCCCTCCTGGCGGCCGCGCACAGGCGCGGCATGGATCCCACCATCATCGGTGTGGACTCCTCGGCGGGAATGCTGGCACAGGCCCGGCGTCGTGACTGGCCGGAGGGCGTGTCCTTCCGGGAAGGCAGAGCTGAGGAACTCTCTCAGATGAACCTGCCACGCGCCGACGGCGTCCTGGCCTGCTACCTGTTGCGCAACGTCACCGATGTCGACGCAACTCTTCGGGCCATCGAAGGGCAGCTCTGCGAGCGGGGCACCTTCGTGGCGGAGGATTACTCGGTCGCCGACTCAGCGACAGCACGCGTCATCTGGTCCACCGTCAACCAGATCATCATCCTGCCGCTCGCCTCCGTCGTCGCCCGCAACCGGGACCTGTACGAGTATCTGCACCGCTCCGTCGACGACTTCATGGGTGTCCGCGAACTGGCGCAGCGCATCCTGCTCGCAGGGTTCGCGACGGTCGAGAGCCGCTCCGTCGACGGCTGGCAGAACGGAATCCTCCACCTGGTGAGGGGAACCAAGCCGCTGACCTGACACTGACGACGCCCCGACGCGTCTCCTACCCGACCCGACACGCCCCATTCACTGCCCGCCGAGGACATATACGGCTTGGCGACCACTCGATGCGGCGTGTCCGGTCAGCGAGGGATCCAACGGCGAGTTGGAGGGGCGGCGGATGGGTCGGCGCATGTAACAGGGTGGGGACGAGTCGGCCGGTAAGCCGGATTCTGTCGAAGGATGATCATCCATCTTGGCCCGACGTTGCCGTCGGGCTCGTGCGACCTACCCGAACGCCTCGCGCGAGCAGCGCTCGAACGGCGTTCGCAGCCAGCCGGGGCTGGCCTTCTTGGTCTTGCTTCGGGTGGGGTTTACCGAGCCACACCGGTCACCCGGTGTGCTGGTGGTCTCTTACACCACCGTTTCACCCTTACCCGGCCGGGACCGGGCGGTCTGTTTTCTGTGGCACTTTCCCGCGGGTCACCCCGGGTGGGCGTTACCCACCACCCTGCTCTGTGAAGTCCGGACTTTCCTCAGCGCTTGTGGCACCGCGATCATCTGGCCGACTCGTCCTCAGGTGATTCTACGCTGAAATCGACGGCGCCCCTCACCAGGTCGACGCCGTCCAGCCGGACGCGGACCCGTCGGCCCACGCTGGCGGGATCCGTGTCGGGGATCCGAGCCTGGATGGCGTACTCCGTGATCTGGACAGTGCCCTGGCCATTGCGTGGATAGACATCGATGACGACAGCGTCGAAGACCTCCCCCACCTTGTCCACCAGCACGAGGGCTTCGGCCAGGTTAACGGCCCCGCGTTCGTAGGCACTGGCTTTCTGACCGGACTCCTGCATCACGGCGGGCAATCCGTCGAGCGCTTCTACGGCCCACGGCGGCACCTCGCGGCCGCGCGACAGGCTGTGGCAGATCTCCAGCACGAACCGATCCACGAGCCGTCGCAGCGGCGCCGTGGCGTGCGCGTACAGCGATGCGACGGCGGCGTGGGTCACGTCCTTCTCCGGCACCCCACCCTGAAAACCGACGTAACCAGCCCCTCGAAACAACGTCGTGCACTGTACGATTACGGCCAGCTCCCGGGGTTTGGAGGGGTCGAGGGCGCGAACGAAATCCGGATAGTCCAGATCCGTTGGCCACTCCACATCCAGCGAGGCCGCGACCCGTCGAAGCGTGGCGACGGCCGGCTCCTCGGCGGGCGGAAGGGTGCGCAGAATGCCGACGCCGCCGTCCACCATCATGTGGGCCGCAGCCATTCCCGTCATCAGCGATATCTGTGCATTCCACTCCTCCACGTCACGCGTGATGCGGAACTGCAACTCCCACGTCGAATCCGTCGCGACGATCTCCTGATCCGGCAGGTTCAGGTTGATGCCGCCGCGCTCGACCTCCTTCGCCACCCGCAACGGCCCCACCTCCGCGAGCAGCTCCGCCGTCTCCGACGCCGTCCCCGCCCCGAGTTGCGCGGCCACGTCCTCGTAGCTCAGCTTGGCCGAGTTCATGATCATGGCCCGCTCGAGCGCGGAGGTCGTGACGCTGCCGTCACCGTCCACCCGGTGGGTCCACAGCATCACCGGCCGCGCCCTCCCGTCAGCCAGCAGCGACGCCGCCCCCTCGCTGAGTGCAGGCGGATGCAGCGGCACCTTCGCGCCGGGCGCGTACATCGTCTGCCCGCGCGTCCACGCCTCCTCGGCGATGGGTGAGCCGGGCTCCACCCACGCCGCCACGTCAGCAATCGCGTACTGCACCACGTATCCGTCGCCGTCGCGCTCAATGTGCATGGCTTGGTCAAGGTCCATGGACGTGGGCGGGTCGATGGTGATGAACTCCAGATCAGTTCGGTCCGCGTGCTCCGGGAACGACGGCGGGTCAGCCGCCAGGGCCTCCGCCTGCTCCAGCGCAGCCGCAGGAAACTCCTCGGGCAGTCCGAGCTCGTCCTGCAACACGTGCAGCCCACGCACGACTTCGGCCGGCACCCCCGGGATGTGGAGGCGCGGCTGAATCATCCGAGACCCGAATCTGCCGTTCGCACCAGGATGCGATCACATTCGACGCAGCGCAGCACCTCATTGGCGGGTGCCTTGCGGAACGCGTCGAGGTCCGCCACCGTGATCTGGAGCTGGCAGCCGGTGCACTGCCCGCGGTGCAGCTCCGCCGCCCCCGATCCCCGCTGGGCGCGCAGTTTCTCGTACAGGCTCAGCAGTGCGGGGGGCACAGATCCCGCGACGTCCTGGCGGGTTGCCGCGACGCCCTTGGCCTCGTTGCTCAGGACACCCACCTGCCGATCCCGCTCACTCACCTCGTCATGCAGCGCTGCTTCCACCTCGTCGCGACGGGCGGACAACTCGGTGGCCCGCGTCTCGGCGTCCTCCAACCGGGACATCACCTCGAACTCCGCCTCTTCCAGCTCCTTGATGCGGCGCTCGATGCGCGCCACTTCGTCGATGAGCCCATTGAGCGTCTTGCCGTCAGTGATGGAGCCATCCTCAATCCGGGTGCGGTCCCGCACGAGTCGGGCGCGCACGGGCGCGAGATCTGCCTCGGCGCGCCGCAGGGCCACCTTCAGGTCATCCACCTCGGTGGTGGCGGCCACGAAGGACTCCCCCACCGCCTGCCGCTCCGCCATCAGGCTGGCGATCCTCTGGTGTTGCGGCAGGGAACGCGCAGTGTGCTGCAGGCGCCCCATTTCGGAATCCAGGTCTGCCAGGTCCAGAAGCTTCTGCTGGTCAGCGGGCTCGGCAAGCATCGCGGGTGGTCCTCCAATTGACTTCGGTACCACTCAATCTACAAGGCTTCCCGCCCCCGTCTACACTCGCTCGCATGAGCGTCTCCGAACAACAGTCATCAGCCGTCGACGGCGCCAACCGCAAGCCGCGATTCTCGGAGGCTTTCAAGGAGTTCATCGTCGGCGACTGGGCACCCTACGACGAGCAACTCCCCGACGCCCTGCCAGCCGCCTCATGGACCCCCGCACGCCGCGAGACAGTTGTGAAGCAGTTCCCCGGCAGGACCGTGGTCGTTCCCGCGGGCCCCTACAAGGTGCGCTCCAATGACACCGACTACCGCTTTCGTCCCCATACAGCCTTCGCGTGGTTGGGCGGCCTGGGCGAGGATCGTGAGCCCGACGCCGTGCTGGTGCTCTTCGACGACGCGCCGGCCACGCTCTTCTTCCGTCCCCGGTGCCCCCGCACCGACGAGGAGTTCTACGCCTCCTCCCGCTACGGCGAGATGTGGGTGGGCCGGCGCGATTCCCTCGACGAGATGAGCGCCCGCATCCAGCTCCCCTGCCGCGACACCCGCGAGCTGGAGGACGCCCTCACAGGTCGTGACCTCCTCGTCGTCCGCGACGCCGATCCCGTCGTCACCGACATGGTGGACCGGCTCCGCGGCACGCAGGACACGGAGGCCGACGCCGCGCTGGAGACCGCCCTGTCCGAGATGCGCCTGGTCAAGGATGAGTTCGAGATCGACGAGATGCGCCGCGCCTGCGACGCCACCCGCGTCGGTTTTGAGGCAGTGGCACGGGAGCTGCCGAACGCCGTGCTGAACGGCCGCGGCGAGCGCTGGGTGGAAGGCGTCTTCGGGCTCCATGCCCGCCACCTCGGCAACACCGTCGGATACGACACCATCGCCGCCGGCGGCGACCACGCCAACACCCTGCACTGGATCACCAACGACGGCGAGCTCACCGAGGACAATCTCATCCTGCTGGACGCCGGCGTGGAGCTGGAATCCCTCTACACCGCCGACGTCACGCGGACACTGCCGGTGGGAGGCTCATTCAGCCCCGAGCAGCGGCGCGTCTACGACGTCGTGCTGGCCGCCCAGAGCGCCGGCATCGCGGCTTGTCGCGCGGGGGCGAAGTTCACCGACCCGCACATGGCCGCCATCACGGTCCTGGCCGACTTCTTCGAGGAGCTGGGCATCCTTCCCGGCACCGCGGAGGAAGCATTGTCCGAGGACGGCGGTCAGTGGCGGCGCTGGATGGTGCACGGCACGTCCCACCACCTGGGCATGGACGTCCACGACTGCGCCCAGGCCCGTCGCGAGGTCTACCGGGAGGGGGAACTCACACCCGGCATGATCATCACCGTCGAGCCGGGGATCTACTTCAAGTCAACGGACCTGCTGGTGCCCGAGGAGTACCGGGGCATCGGGGTGCGCATCGAGGACGACATCCTGATCACCGACGGGGAGCCGGAGAACCTGTCGGCATCCCTGCCGCGGGATGCCGACGAGGTTGAGGCCTGGCTGGCGGATCAGCAGCGCTGAGCCCGCTCAGTCGTCAGCCTGTTCCTTGCGGAACGGCCGCTCGTTGCGGGACATGAAGCCCAGCAGCAGGGCAGCGACGTCGCCGGGTGCGGCCACCGTGACCTGGTGCGCCGCCTCGGGCAGGACGTGGAGCTCGGCGTCGGGGACAGTCTCGGCCACCAGTTCGACGTTCTCGATGGGTGTGGAGGCGTCGCGGCCACCGGCGATCAGCAGCACTGGCATGCGGATGTCGGCCAGGTCGCTGCGCACGTCGTGGGTGGCCAGGGCGCGGCACAGTTGGGCGTAGGAGGGGTCGTCCGAGGCGGCCAGCCCCTCCATGATGGTATTGACGACGCCACGGTGCTGGGCGCGGAAGGTGGGGGTGAACCAGCGCTTCTCCGTCTCCTCGAGCAGTTGCTGGGTGCCCGAGACCTCCACCTGTTCGGCACGTTCCAGCCAGCGATCGCTCTCCCCCACCTTGGCGGCGGAGCACAGCACAGCGACACCTCTGATGTCGTCGGGATGCTCGAGCGCGATGTGCAGGGCGGTCGCACCGGAGATGGAGAGTCCGGCGAAGAACACCGGGAGTTCACCGAACTGCGCACGTACCCGGCGCACCACGTCGATGATCCCGAGGGCCAGGGAGCGCAGTGAGGGCTCATCCGCGTCGTTCCAGTCCGGTGAGTTCCCCTGACCGGGCAGATCCACGAAAACAACGGTTGTCTGATCCTTCAGGGCTTCCGCCACCGAGGTCCACTGCTGCGTGGCATCGCCCCCCAGGCTGGGACCCACCACCAGGATGCGTTCAGCCGTACTCGCTGGATTGAAAACGCTGTATCTCAGTTCCATCATTCACCTCTGTCTCAGTTGATGTCTCTTCGTTCCATGAAATGCTCATCCGGCCGGCGACACCGGTGCGCTGCGATCCTCGGGGCGTCGACGCTCCGCGCGAGCCCCTCACTCAAACTGTGCGGCACGGTCCTGCGGACGGGTCGCGAGCAGTTCACGCGCCCGCGCGGCCACCTTGTGCTCGCTCATCACCTCGTAGCTCGTCGCCACGATCTGGCGCATCGAGTTGAAATCCCGTTTGCCCTGACTGAGGGCGTAGCCGATGGCGGTCGTGGAGGTACCGATGATCACGCCCAGTAGCAGTCCCACGAGCATCACGGGTCCGATGCCGGCCTCCGCGCCGGTGAAGAGGAAGAGCATCAGACCGACGAAGATGCCGGTCCCGATGCCGGACACGGCACCTTGGGCCAGGACGGATCCCCATGTGCGTCTACCGGTGATGCGCTCCACCGATCTCAGATCGGTCCCCACGATGAGTAGGTTCTCCACGGGGAACTCCTCGTCCGAGAGGAAATCGACGGCTGCCTGGGCTTGTTGATAGTCCTTGTACTTGGCCACCGACTGCGGATAGTCCAGCTCGAACGAGCGTTCGGGCCTGGGGGTAGTGCTCATGATCGTCGCCTCCTGTGAATGCGCCGCGGACCCAAGCCGGGCACCTGATGACCTCTACACTACGCAACCCCGCAGGTCGCGGACAGGTACTCATCGTCGACATCACCAGCCCGACGGAGCGTCCATGACGCGATGGCCAGCGCGGCACGGGTGACACCATCGGCGGGCTCGAGGAGTGTAGATTGCGGGCCATGAACGCCAAGGATTCGCACGTCTTCATCTCGCGCATCATTGGTCTTCCACTCGTCGACGCCGCTGGCGATCAGGTGGGGCGCGTCAAGGATGTGGTCTACCATCTGCGGATCAACAATCTCGCGCCACGCGTGAAGGGTCTGGTGGTGGAACTCTTCGCGCGGCAGCGGATCTTCGTGCCGATGATCCGCGTGCACAACATCACGGTCAACCAGGTGGCGATCCTCGGGCAGGTGGACACCCGCCGCTTCACCAAACGGGACACGGAGTTCCTCGTGGCCGCGGACCTCTTCGACCGTGCCGTCTCCCGTGAACGCCCGACCCGTATTCTCGACGTCTCCATGATCCAGGTGCGAAACCGGGAGTGGGAACTGCGCAGCGTTGCGCTGCGCACCAAGTCCGGCGTCAGCCGCTTCGGTTTCGGGGGGCGCAGCACCACCGAGGTGGTGCGCTGGAGCGAGGTGGCGGACCTGGTCATGCTCAAGGGCCGCACCGCCGCCCACATCGTGGCGGAGATGTCGGACATGAAGGCCGCCGACGTGGCGCAGGAGCTGCACGACCTGGACCCGGAGAAGCTCGCCGCCGTCGTCGCCGGGCTCGACGACGAGAAGTTGGCCGACGCGCTGGAGGAGCTGCCCGAGGACGAACAGATCCAGTTGATCTCCACTCTCGACGGGGAGCGGGCCGCCGACGTGCTCGGTGAGATGGATCCCGACGACGCGGCAGATCTCATCCGTGACCTCCCCCAGGATGTCGCCGAGGACCTGCTGGATCGGATGGAACCCGAGGAGGCCTCGGAGGTCCGCCGGCTGCTCATCTACGAGGAGTACACGGCCGGAGGCATGATGACGCCCGAGCCGGTGATCCTCAACACCGACGCGACGGTGGCCGACGCCCTGGCGCGCTGCCGCGAGGAATCCCTCACGCCCGCTCTCGCCTCCATGGTGTTCGTCTGCAGGCCACCGGCGGAGACGCCGTCGGGTCGCTACATCGGCGCGTGCCACATCCAGCAGCTGCTGAGGGCGGCCCCCACCCTGCTCGTGGCCACCATGCTCGACAGTGATCTGGAGCCACTCCAGGCAGCGACCCCCCTGGCCCAGGTGAGCCGCTTCTTCGCCACCTACAACCTCGTGGTCGCGCCCGTGGTGAATGACGCCCATCAGCTGATCGGCGCGGTCACCGTCGACGATGTGCTGGACCACATGCTGCCGGACGACTGGCGCGGCGAGCACATGGATGAGCCAACTGCTGCGGAGGTGCCTGATGGCGCGTACTGAACGACGTAGCCTGTCCGAGCCCGGGCGTCGGTCCCACATCCCCAAGGTCTCGATGGACGCCGACGCCTTCGGCGCCTTCGCCGAGGCAGCTGCCCGCTTCATGGGCACCGGCAAGTTCATCGTCTACATGACGGTCTTTGTCGTGGTGTGGATCACCCTCAACGTCGTCGGCATCTACGGCTGGTCCTGGGATCCCTACCCCTTCATCCTGCTGAACCTGTTCTTCTCGACGCAGGCCTCCTACGCAGCCCCGCTGATTCTGCTGGCCACCAATCGGCAGGAGGTGCGCGACAAGTTGAGCCTCGACGAGGACCGCCGGGTGGCCGCCCAGACGCGCGCCGACATGGACTTCCTGGCCCGGGAGATCGCCTCCATTCGCATGAGCGTCGGGGAGATCGCGACCCGCGACTTCGTCCGCTCGGAACTACGCAGCGAGTTGCGTGAGCTCGCTGAGCGGCTGGAGTCGTCGCGCCTGGAGTCGTCGGCGGACCGGAATGACTGAGCAACCCCCCGAAGTCACTGACATCACGGGCGACGATCAACCGCCCCGCCAGGGCGACATCCGGTGGTTCGCCGTTGTCCTGCTCCTCGCCTATCTGGCGCTGTTGGTCATCGGCGCGGTTTCACTGTGGCGTGTCGCCGGTGGTGGTCTCGCCTCCTGGGTTGCCGTCGCCGTCTTCGTCGTCATCTTCGTCCTCGGGTGGAGGCAGTGGCTGGCCCCCGGCTCCCGCCGCCGTCTGGCCTTCCGTGAACGGGTGACCGTCCACCTGGTGGGAGGTCCCATCATCGTGGTGCTCGCCAGCCTGGCACAGATCTGGTTGCCTGCGGTGGTGGCAGTGAGCGTCGCTATCATGTGCGACGCCCTCAATGAGCGCGACCGCCGTGTGGGCGTGGATGATTCCACCCCGGATTTGATTTGACACTCCTGGCCCCGTATCAAGGGAGTGTGACTTCCGAGAATCCTCTGCTCCCGCTCATCCGCGCTGCACTCCACGGCGTCGAGGACCCGGAGATCCGACGCCCCATCACCGACCTGGGGATGGTGGATGACGTGCAGGTGGATGACGACGGTCGAACCTTCGTCCGGGTCCTGCTCACCGTCTCCGGCTGCCCCATGAGATCCGAGATCACGGGACGGGTGACGAAGGCCGTGGAAGCCGTGGACGGCGTCACCGGTGTGGACGTGGAGTTGGGCGTCATGGACGACGAGCAACGCGGCGCCATGCGCCAGATGCTGCGCGGCGGTCAACCGGAAAAGGTGATTCCCTTCGCCCAGCCCGGCAACCTCACGCGCGTCATCGCCGTCGCCTCCGGCAAGGGTGGCGTGGGCAAGTCCTCGGTCACCGTGAACCTGGCCCTGGCCCTGGCTCGTGAGGGCAAGAGCGTCGGCATCCTCGACGCCGACATCTACGGCCACTCCATTCCTGACCTCCTCGGCATCGGTGAGGCACGGCCCACCGTCGTGGAAGACATGATCATGCCCGTGCCCGCCCTCGATGGCCTCAAGGTGATCAGCGTCGGCATGCTGAAACCGAGCCGCGACCAAGTGGTGGCATGGCGCGGTCCCATCCTTGATCGTGCACTGACCCAGCTGCTCGCCGATGTCTATTGGGGTGATCTCGACTACCTCCTCCTCGACCTGCCTCCCGGCACCGGTGACGTGGCGATGAGTCTGGGGCAGAAAATCCCGTCCTCGGAAGTACTCGTGGTGACCACACCGCAGCAGGCGGCCTCCGAGGTGGCGGAGCGTGCTGGCACCATGGCTCACATCATGGAACAGCGCGTGATCGGCGTGGTGGAGAACATGAGCTGGCTGGAAGCCGTGTGCCCACACTGCCACCAGAGTCATCGCATGGAACTCTTCGGCTCCGGCGGTGGTGTGCTGGTGGCCGAGACCCTGTCCGAGCGCTTCGGCTACGAAGTCGAGATGCTCGGCCAGATTCCCTTCGACGAGGCCCTCCTGGCCGGAGGAGATCGTGGCGAACCCATCGTCGCGTCCGCGCCTGATCACCCGTCGGCACAGGCCATGGTGGCGCTGGGCCGCCACATCGCCAGCCACAAGCGCAGCCTTCTGGGCACCCGCCTACCGCTGGCCACCAACTGAGCCGCGCAGATGCGCCTGCTGTGCTCAGTCCAGGGCCGTGGCGATGCGTGACACGAGTCTCGGGACGTCACTCTCCAGCGTCCGGCGGATGATGGCAGAATCCACCAGCAGATAGCCGTGCACAATGCGGTTGCGAATCCCCCACATGATTGGCCATTCGTCTCCGAACAGCGCATCTCGCGTGCCGTCGTCCAACCGGTGCAGCACTTCCAACGCGGCGGAGAGGCGCAGGCACGAAGCATCGATCACCATTTGGTCTTCGAGGTCATGACTCGCGTAGGTCTGCATCTGGTGAAGGTGGGATAGCGCATCGTGAAGCAGCTCCTGTGTGGCTCTGCTCATAGTTTGATGGCTTCCGCAAGGATGCGTTCGCGCATGGGGGGGCGCAACGCGGTGTCCGGGAGAATATCGACGGGCGCCTGCAAGGCCTCGCTCAGCTGCCTCTCCAGTTCGCCCAGCTCCATCAGGCTCAGTGGGCGACCCATCGTGAAAAGCAGATCGATGTCCGATTCCTCGGAATCGATGCCCGTGGCAAGGGATCCGAACACTCGAACGTGGCTGCCTCCGAACTGCTCGACTATGCCGCGGACCACATCGGCCTTGCTTCTGAGCCTCCGTGCCCGCGGGGTTCGACCATGGAAACGCAGCAAGCGAGAAACCTCCGGCTGGCTTCGACCAATCTCCTTGGCGATCTGGGACTGAGTCATCCCCTGTCCAGCTGCGCTGCGCACCGCTGCCACCAATTCGGACCGTGCCTCAGAGATCACGAGGTCGATTCGCCGAGCAACATCTCTGAGTTCCGCTGACATCGCACAATTATAGCAACTGTTATGGCGCTTACTCAGGTGGCCTCGGTGTCGAATGGCAGGGGCTTGGCGGCTGCCGCCCCGTTGTCCTTGCCCTTGTTCTTGACCGACGCCTCGATGCCCTTGGTCTCGGAGCGGGCCAGCGTCGCGGCATCCTTGATGCTCTTCTGGGCGTCCTTGACGGTGTCCTTTGCACCCTTGAGGTCCCGCTTGGTCTCCTCAATGAGCGCCACTTCAGCGCTCATGTGCTTGGAGATGAAGGCCTTGGGGTTCAGGTCCTTGAGCTCCAGGTCGGCGTACTCCGGCCCCAACTCATGGCGCAGCTGGGTCTGAGCGTTGTTGGCGATGTCGCGCACAGCCACCACCACACGCGCAGCCTTGCGCGAGAATTCGGGAATCTTCTCAGGCCCGAAGAGGAGTGTTGCGAGCACAATGAGCAGAATCAACTCGATTGCGCTGATGCCGAACACGCGTTCAGATTACCCGCTGCCGAGGTGTTCAGTTAATCCCGGTCAACCGCGAGAGACCCGCCCCAATCCGGTCCCACACGGTGGGGTGCCAGCCACGCTCGCCGGGCAACTCCGAGCTTGCGACCTCAAGCAGGTCACCCGAACCGCTGCTGGCCAAGGAAACGATGCCATCCCCGGACTGCCACACCGCCACCTCCGGCAGCCCCGGGGTTTCGTCGGTGATCCGGGACCTGCCATGCAGCCTTCCCTCGCTCCACACGACGCTGAGCCCTTGGAAGCCGTCGGAGTAGAACAACCGCATGGAAGTGCCACCACGCCCGTCGGAGGAGGAATGCGCCACCAGCGGCAGACCACCGAGGCTGGCGGGGCAGTCCGGCAGACCCTGGCACCACCCCTTGGAACCACTGGAGGACACGGGCTTCATTCCGGCGAGCTCAGCGTTGGTCTCCGACAGGTGCGCCTCCCCCATGGTGAGGCTGGTGAACCCGGAGATGACAGTGGGCTTCCCATGGCGGTCATAGTTCTCGGACCACAGCACCAGACCACCTGAACGGTCCACCCACCAGCGCGCCACGCGGCCCCCGTCATCATCCCGTCGGGCTTCGATGACATCGGCCCACCGCCCCGCCACCTGGTCCATCCCCTTGTACTTCCAGAAGCTCCACGGGGGCCCTTCGTCCATCTGGCAGCACACGCTCGAGGGAACGAACCAGGACATGAAGCGACTTCCCGACGCGTCGAGGACCACCAGCGACGTCCCTTGTCCCGCCATCTGGTCCACCTGGACATCGGTGACGTGGAACCCTGCAGCGCCGTCGGAGATCCAGACCCGCTGCACGCCGGAATGAGTGGGACCATCGCCCTCCAGCATCTGGGCGGCTGTCGTCCGGGTGATTCGCTGGGGGGTGCTGAGCATGGTTGTACGGGGGGATCGACGCTGTGGTCCACCCAGCGTGGCACCGCGTTCATGAGCCAGCAGAACGGCACCAACGGCCTCGTTGACACTCACTGCCGTGGTCGACAACAGGAACTGTTCGCGAGCCTGCGCCACGGCGTTGGAGACGACGGGCGGTTCGGGAGCGACGAGGAAGGCGATCACGAGCACCGAGGCCAGCACGGACACGACGGCTGCAGAGGACTGAAACAGTCGGCGTTGCCGCCTCTTGCGCCGGGAGGGAAGTGCACACCGCGGCCCGCCAGCCATGTAAAGCGGTGCATGCACATGATCACCCGCGATGCCGTGCAGGCGCTCAGACAGCGTTTGGGGTATGCCGGAGGTGGTGTCGGACGGCTTTTGTAGGGTGTCGCGCACGTGCCGGATCGCTGCGACCTCGCTGCGACACTCCGGACAGCCTGCCACGTGGTATCCCACCTGCTCCCAGCGCCGAGCGGGGAGGGTCTCGTCGACGAACGCCGACAGGTCCTCCCTGTAGCGCTCACACTCCGATGCGGGTACCCCTGTCACCTACGACACTCCGAGATACCTGGGGTGCCCTTCCACGGGGGCGCGATGGGCGAGTGCTTCACGCAGTTGGGCGCGTCCACGGGCGATGCGGCTGCGCACCGTCCCGAGCTTGATGTCCAGGACATCGGCGATCTCTTCGTAGGAAAGGCCCTCGATGTCGCACAGCACCACCGCCACGCGTTGTTCGGCATTCAGCGAGTCCAGTGCCGCACCCACGTCCCCGTCCAGCGCAGCGTCCAGGTGCAGATCCTCAGGACCGGTGGACGATCCCCAGACGTGGTCCGGCGCAACGCTCAGGGCATCCATCCGAATCTTCTGCTTACGACGAGCACCGTCGAGGAAAAGATTGGTGGTGATGCGGTGCAGCCAACCCTCCAGGGTGCCCGGCTGGAATGAGTGGATCGACTTGAAGACGCGGACAAAGACGTCCTGCGTCAGGTCCTCGGCGTCGTGTTTGTTGCCTGTCAGGCGGTATGCCAACCGGTACACCTGCTCGGTGTGGTCCCTGACGAGCTCGGCCCATGTGGGCGCGGTCCAGGAGGCGGACTGAGCCGCCTTCTTCGCCTTGCCTCTCAACACTGATGGTCCTTCCATGATGGAATCATCCCAGAGTCACCTGTGTGGAACCTGTGAATCCGGATCCGTGCCGTTCTGCCGTGCACACCTCTTGACTACAACGCATGCCCGTCAGGATTTGTTCCCACGCTCCAGTTGATCCAGGAGATGGAGAAAGCGTTGCAGCATGGTTGTGGGTACCGCTCCCATGGGGGGACGACACGCGCCCATCTCCCAACCGCGCGCATTCAGCGCCGCCTTCACGAGCATGCACCCCTGTGTTGCGAACACTCCACGGAACACGGGTAGCACCCGGGCGTATCGCGAACGAGCACCGATGGGGTCACCGGCCAGGTGGGCGTCCATGATGGCCCCCGCATGTGCACCGGTGAAATGTGTGGAGGTACCCACCACCCCCACTCCGCCAACCGCCATCAGTGGCAGCAGGTAGCCGTCGTCCCCGGCGTAGTACTGCAATCCGCCCGCATCAATCACGGCGGACGACGACACGGCATCCCCCTTGGCGTCTTTGACGGCCACGATGCGTGGATGCTCACCCAGGGACAGCAGCGTCGTCTCGGGAATGGGGATCCCCGAACGGTGCGGGATGTCGTAGAGCATGCAAGGTAAATCAGTGGCATCCGCCACCGTGGTGAAGTGATCCTCCAGGGCCCCCACCGGTGGGCGTGAGTAGTAGGGCGTGACTACCAGGAGCCCATCGGAGCCCGCGTCGGCAGCCTGACGGGCGAGGTCCACGGAGTGCTGGGTGGAGAAGGTTCCCACACCAGCGACGATGTGGGCACGGTCCCCCACGGCTGCCACAACGGTCTCCAGAAGCGCTTGCTTCTCTGCGTCGCTCGTGGTGGGTGATTCCCCGGTTGTCCCGTTGACGACGAGGCCGTCGTGACCCAGTTCGTCCACCAAGTGCACCGCAAGCTTGGCTGCTTCGGAATGGTTTATGTCGCCGGAAGCCGCGAAGGGCGTGACCATTGCCGTGAGCAGGCGGCCGAAGACCGGCGGGGCTTCATCGATGCCGGAGGCGGTGGGCGTGCTCATCGGTTCCTCCCGGTTGCCGGAGCGCCGCAGGCACGACAAGAATCTGTTCCAGATCGCCGGACCACCACACCCCCGGTGACGTTGGTGCTGGTGGCACGGCACATGCGGAGCCCGTCCGGGACAAGCATGCGCAACCGGTATGACAAAGGCATGCAACCATCCTAGGACAATGGGTAGGCTGAGCCCGTGAACAGCACACCAGCGCGTATCGAAGCGGCCCCGACGGCAGAGACCTGGGCCTTCACCGAGGATTTCGTGACACCGTCGGACGACCTCCGCCGCGCACGCGAGGAGGCCATCGTCGGAGGTCACGCACCCATCAGCAACGGCGTGGCGAGCCTCTTGACAGTGCTCGCCGCCACCACCGGTGCCAAAGCCGTCGCGGAGGTGGGAACCCTCATGGGCGCCTCCGCGCTCGCCTTCTTCCGGGGAATGGGCAGCGACGGAATCCTCACCAGCATCGACGGGGACGCAGAACACCAGTTGGCCGCTCGTCGCTTCCTCACCGCTGCCGGGTATCCATCCACCCGTTTCCGCCTGATCGCCGGTACCCCGCTGGACGTCCTCCCCAAACTGCGCGACGAGGCGTACGACATCGTCTTCATCAACGGGGACAAGCTCGAATATGTTGAGTACGTGGCGGGTGCCCTGAGGTTGCTGCGTCGAGGTGGTTTGCTCATAGTTCACGATGCGCTGTGGAACAACACAGTCGCCGACGAGAACGCCCAGGGGGATGAGACCATCATCATCCGCGAAGCACTGGAAGCCGTGACGGAGTCCGAGTCCTACATTCCCGCACTGCTGCCCGTCGGCAACGGGTTGCTGGTGGCAGTTAAGCGGTAGCGCAAAGATGCCGACCGGCTCATCACCGATCGGCGTCTCTGCCCCCGGGCCTGATTCACCCGTTCGCCAGCCCCTACGTACTCGGAACCTCCACGTCCTTGCCCACGACCACGATGCCCTCTTCGGAGACATGGAATCCGCGAGCCCGATCGTGTGCATGATCCACCCCGATCTGGACCCCGTCAGGCACCACTACGTGCTTGTCGAGAATTGCCTTGCGGACGATGGCGTCCCGACCCACGCGGACGCCCTCCATCAGCACGGAGTCGTCGACTTCCGACCACTTGTCGATGTGCACATTCGCCCCCAGCACGGTGCGCTCCACCTCGCCGCCGGAGATGATGCAGCCGGGATTGACGATGGAGTCCTCAGCCTTGCCGCGGATCACGAACTTCGCGCCCGGCGCCTGCTTCTGCGTCGTCAGGATCGGCCAGTCCGAACTGTAGAGATTGAACTCCGGCTCCACCGACACCAGATCCATGTGCGCCTCGTGATAGGCGTCGATGGTGCCTACGTCGCGCCAGTAGTTGACGTCCTTCTCGGTGGCGCCGGGGACGTAGTTGTCCTTGAAGTCATAGACTTGGCTGCGTCCCTGGTCCGTGAACCACGGCACGATGTCGCCGCCCATGTCATGCTTTGACGAGGGATTCTCGGCGTCCGCTCGCAGCGCCTCGACGAGTTCCCGCCTGTTGAAGATGTAGTTGCCCATCGAGGCGAAGGACTCATCCGGCGAATCGGGCAGACCGGGAGGGTCGGCCGGCTTCTCCAGGAAGCTCTTGATCTTGTTGTCCTCAGCGGCGTCGATGATGCCGAAGGCGCTCGCCTCCTTGCGTGGCACTCGGATGCCCGCCACTGTGGCTCCCAGCCCCGAATCGATGTGGGCATCCAGCATCTGCGAGACATCCATGCGGTAGATGTTGTCGGCACCGAACACCACGACGTAGTCCGGATCATCGTCGCGGATCAGGTTGAGCGACTGGTAGATGGCGTCAGCAGAGCCCTGGAACCAGCGAGGTCCCAGACGCTGTTGCGCCGGCACAGGTGTGACGTAGTTGCCCAGCAGCGTGGAGAACCGCCAAGTCATGGAGATGTGGCGGTCCAACGAGTGCGACTTGTACTGCGTGAGAACGGCTACGCGGTTGAGACCGGAGTTGGCGAGGTTGGACAGAACAAAATCAATGAGGCGATAACTGCCCCCGAAGGGTACCGCGGGCTTGGCCCGATCTGCGGTGAGCGGCATCAGACGCTTGCCCTCGCCGCCGGCGAGAACGATGGACAGAACTTTCGGACGACCAACCATGTCCCGAACTTATTGCATGCCGGGGCGCGGCACTGACGTATTGGGAAAAAGTCTCACCCACGACTCCCCCGGCATGTGGCACGATCGTGGACATGAACCTCAAGTTGTCACTGTTGACCCGTGAGTACCCCCCATCCATCTACGGCGGCGCCGGCGTGCATGTCGCCCAGCTGGTGCCGCAGCTCCGCAAGTTCATCGACGTCGAAGTGCACTGCATGGGTGAACCCCGCGACGGTGCCACGGCCCACGCCGAGGACTATCCTGAGGGCGCAAACGCGGCGCTGCGGGTTCTGGGTGCTGACCTCTCCATGGCCGCGGCTGTCTCACCCGAGGTGGATGTCATCCACTCCCACACGTGGTACGCCAACATGGGCGGACATCTGGCCGGACTGTTGCTGGACAAGGCGCACGTGGTGACCTCCCATTCCCTGGAACCGCACCGGCCGTGGAAGGCCGAACAACTGGGCGGCGGCTATGCCGTCAGCTCGTGGGCGGAGAAGACCGCCTTCGAAGCGGCCGACGCCGTCATCGCCGTGAGCAACGGGATGCGTCGCGACGTCCTGGACAGTTATCCGAACCTGGATCCTGACCGTGTCCACGTCGTGAAGAACGGCATCGATCCCGACGAGTTCTCCCCGGACCACGACACGGACGTCGTCGATTCCCTCGGCATGGATCGGGATCGCCCGTCGGTGGTGTTCGTGGGTCGCATCACCCGGCAGAAGGGGCTGGTGCACCTTGTGCGTGCAGCGCAGCAGTTCGATCCCGACACGCAGGTGATCCTGCTTGCGGGCGCCCCGGACACTCCGGAGATCGCCGCCGAGTTCAAGGATGCGTTCGCCGAGCTTGAGCGCTCCCGCACCGCACCCGTGGTGTGGGTGGAGGACATGTTGCCCCGCGCCGACGTCCGGCAGGTGATGACGCACGCGACGGTGTTCGCCTGCCCCAGCATCTACGAACCCCTCGGCATCGTGAACCTCGAGGCAATGGCCTGCGAGACCGCCGTCGTGGCCAGCGCCGTGGGTGGGATACCCGAGGTTGTCGTCGACGGCGAGACCGGACTCCTGGTGCCCTACGACCCGGCACGCGCCGGGGACCCGGACTTCGTGTCCGCCTTCGAGACCGAGTTCGCGGACAAGGTCAATCAAGTCACGCGCGACGCAGACCTCGCTCGTCGCTTCGGCCTGGCCGGTCGCCAGCGCTGCATCGACGAGTTCTCATGGGAGGAGATCGCCAAGCAGACGATCAAGGTCTACCGCGCAGCGATTGCGTATCACGGTTGACAGACCCATCAATGCCATGGCATGAGTAACGCCCGGGACTTGTGGTCCCGGGCGATACCTCTGTGCTGTGCGGCTACATATCGGTTGGTCAACCCACCGCGCCGGAGAGTGCTGCGAGAAGGTCATTGGCCTCGGTGGCGTTCATCTCCACCACCAGGCGTCCTCCGCCGTCCACAGGGACGCGCATCACGATGCCTCGACCCTCCTTCGTGACCTCCATGGGACCGTCACCCGTACGGGGCTTCATCGCTGCCATCTTTGCTGACCTCTATCTCGTCCGATTGCTGTGGTTGACATCCATTATCCCGCATCACCGAGTCACTTCGTCGGTGAGGCCCCTGCGCCGTCGCGTTTCGGCCCAGTGGACGGTTCCGCATTCACCGTCGTGGGCACCGGCTCCTCGGTCTCCTGCACTTCCTCTGCTTCCCCGTTCTCGTTCGGCAGTGGAGTGGGCGCGGTTTCCTCCGTAGTTGCACGGAGACGTTCGATGACCTCATCGACGGCCTGCATGTCATAGCCTCGGCGGGTCACGTCGAAGCGAACGCTCAGCTCAGGCTCTGCATCGGAGATCTGCGACGAAAGGAAGGCGTCCACCTGGGCACGTCGATACCCGGTTGCAACCGTGGGCAGTGACAGATTCTCCAGGAACACTTCGTCCACGGGCCCATCGGGAATGTGCGCCTTCGGGCGATCCGTGACGGCCTCCGGCATCTCTCCCAGCCTGCCGGTGCCGGCCCAGGCAGCCAAGCCAAGGACGACGATTGCCACCACCACAATTGCCCAGACCATGGGCTCCAGCGTATCGCCTCAGGTGGCCCCGTTGGGGGAGCCCATTGCGGCGACGGCCTCGTCGGGATCGTCGGTGATCGTCACGAGATCCAGGTCGCCGGCGGAGATGAACCCACCCCCCTCGACGTTGCCTCTGACCCAGTCCAACAGTCCGCACCAGAACTCGGTGCCCAACAGCACCACCGGGAAGTGGGTCACCTTCTTCGTCTGTATCAGGGTCAGCGCCTCGAACAGTTCGTCGAAGGTGCCGAATCCGCCGGGCAGGGCGATGAAGCCGCGCGAGTACTTGAGGAACATCGTCTTGCGGGCGAAGAAGTACCGGAAGTTCACACCCAATGACACATACGGATTGAGTCCCTGCTCGAAGGGGAGCTCAATGCCCAGGCCGACGGAGAGCCCGCCCGTCTCCTGAGCTCCCTTGTTCGCCGCCTCCATGACACCGGGACCACCTCCCGTGATGACCCCGAATCCCGCTTCGGTCAGCTTCCGCCCCAGCGCTTCCGCCTGCTGGTACAGAGGTTGCTCCGGTGTGGATCGGGCGGAACCGAAGACACTGACGGCCGGCGGTAGTTGGGACAGCGCATCGAAACCTTCGACGAACTCCGCCTGGATCCGGAGTACCCGCCACGGGTCATTGTGTTGCCAGTTGGGCTCGCGCCTGTCGAGAAGAGCCTGATCCGCGGTCTGGGCATCGTGTTCGTCTCCGCGCAGGATGATCGCTCCCTGCGTACGTTGTGGCCGCATCAGGCCTCCTTTGTCATTGTCAACCAGCGGCGCAACCCGTTGGCGCATGTGTCGAGTTGGTCTGCGGGACAGTACTCGTGGTCAGTGTGGGCCAGCGACGGGTCAGCCGGTCCATAGTTCACTGCGGGTATCCCCAGCGCCGAGAATCGTGCCACATCCGTCCAGCCGTACTTCGGTCTGGGTGTGGAGCCAACGGAGTCCACGAAATCCCGGGCGATCTCCCTGTCCAATCCCGGCCGAGCACCCGGCGCCATGTCGGTGACCTCGAAACCGTAGCCGGGGAACACTCCTCGCAGCTCTGCCAGGGCATCATCGGGCGTCTTGTCGGGGGCGTAGCGATAGTTGATGTCGATGTGGGCGGACGGCGGGATAATGTTGTCTGCCACGCCTCCGCCGACGCTCACGGCGTTCAGACCCTCGCGGAAGGTGAGGCCCTCCACGTCAATCTCTCTGGCCTCGTAGGCGTTGAGCCGTTCCAGCACATCGGCCAGTGAATGAATGGCATTGTGTCCCAGCCAGGAGCGGGCACTGTGCGCGGCCTTGCCCGGTACGGTGACGCGGATGCGGCAGGTGCCTTGACAACCGCCCTCGATCTGCGCATTCGTTGGTTCCATCAGGACGGCGAAGTCCGCTTCGAGTAGGTGGGGTGAGTTCTTGGCGATCCGGCGCAGACCGTTGAGCTCGGCACCCACCTCCTCATGGTCGTAGAAGATCCAGGTGATGTCGCGGTTGGCTTCGCTCAGTTCCCCGGCGAGCTGCAGCTGCACTGCCACGCCGCCCTTCATGTCGCACGTGCCGCGTCCCACGACGTGGAGTCCGTCGGGGGTTTCCTCCAGGCGACTCGGCAGGTTGTCAGCCACCGGCACCGTGTCGAGGTGTCCCGCGATCACGACCCGCTGGTCCCGTCCGACGTGGGTGCGCGCGATGACACAGTCACCGTCGCGCGTCACGTCAAGGTGCTCCCGGGCGCGCAGTGCATCCTCCACCATGTCCGCCAGCTGCCGCTCGTTGCCGGAGACACTCTCGACGTCGGTGATGGTTTGCAGGAGGGTCACGAGATCGGTGGTCAGGTCCAGGCGCATGGACACGAGCCTAGCGCCGACGTCAGGCTTTCTCGCGTGAACATCGGCGCCTGCCGGGGCACCAGCCAGCGTGTTCCGGGACCCTCACGTCATGGAGCTTCATCTGTGATGGCTTCACGGCCTGCCCGCCCGCGTCCTGCAGCATCTTCGACGCGAGCCACTCCTGCGGCACGCCCAGACCCTCGACGAGTTCCAGCGCAGAGTCCCTCAACTGCAGGCACAGCGCGTCGACGGCCGAGGAAATCGCCTTGCTGCGGGTTCCGTCAATCCGGTTGTGCTCCATGAACCAGGCGCGATTCTCCTCAATCGTGGCCAGTGCGTACAGGTCGCAGATTGTGATGAGCCTGGCCTTGATGTAGTCGTCCTTGCACTCGCCGATCCCCTCCACGAAGGCTTCCAGCACCGTGCGCTCCGTGTGGGCTCGACCCGCCTCCAGCATGTGCTCCTGACACGCATTCACCGCGTCGAAGACCTCGTCCTCAGGTGCCTTGGAGGCGGCACGCATCCGACGGGCCAGCGTCTCCACCAGATGCTGTTCACGGAACTCGAACATCTCCACGTGCCAGCCGCGGGCGTACAGGCGCTGGCCCTCCGGCTTGAGCTTCGCCGCCGCCACCAGTCGGCTGATGGTGGAGCCGGCGGCGGTGCGCTCCATAAAGCGCCCTCCGAGCAGCTTCGCGGTCGCCTGGGCAGTGCCGCGCAGATCCATGTCGCCCCACGTCTTCTTGAAGTCGACGAGCAAGGCCTTGGCCACAAGTTGCAGCAGAACGGTGTTGTCGCCCTCGAAGGTGGCGAAGACGTCGGCGTCCTGGCGGGTGAGCGTGATCCTGTTCTCGCTCATGTAGCCTGCCCCGCCGCACGCTTCGCGGCACACCTGGATGGTGTCGTTGGCCCAGCGTGTCAGCACAGCCTTGAGACCGGCGGCCCGAGTTTCGAGTTCGCGTGACGCGGACGGATCCCCTCCTTCGGCGTCGGTGACCTTCTGCAGCTGCTGGCTGACCTCGTTGACGGCGAACCCGTAGGCGTAGGCCTTGGCGATGTTGGGCAACAGCTTGCGCTGGTGGGTCTTGTAGTCGAGCAGGGTCACCTCCTTACCAAGGCCGGGATGGCGGAACTGAGTGCGCTGCAGCGCGTACCGCGTGGCGATGCTCAGAGCCTTGCGCGTCGCCATGGCGGCGCCGCTGCCCACACAGATGCGGCCGCGGACCAGTGTGCCGAGCATCGTGAAGAAGCGTGCGTTCTTGCTGCCGATGGGTGATCTGTAGACGCCGTCGTCGCCCACACCGCCGTAGCGGTCGAGGAGCATCCGACGGGGCACGCGGACATGGTCGAACGAGATCGTGCCGTTGTCGACCCCGAGCAGACCGCCCTTGTGTCCATGATCACCGGTGGTGATGCCGGGCAGATCGGAGAGGTTCTTGTCCCGGATGGGGACGAGCACGGCATGCACGCCATGGTTGGCATCGCCCACGTGGAGTTGCCCGAACACCACCGCCATCTTGCCGTCGCGTCCGGCGTTGCCGATGTAGGCCTTGGTGGCGCTGGGTGTGGGCGAGTGGATTTCATACTCTTCGGAGTCCGCGATCCAGGTGATGGTGGTCTCCACCGAGGACACGTCGGAGCCGTGCCCCAGCTCGGTCATGGCGAAACAGCCGGTGAGTTCGCAGGAGATGACGTCGTCGAGGAAGGTCTCGTGGTGCCACTGCGTACCCAGGTTGGTGATTGCGCCACCGAAGAGGCCGTGCTGCACGCCTGACTTGATGTTCAGCGACAGATCGCCCAGGGCCATCATCTCGAAGTGCGCCACCGATTCGGCGACGGTGCCCGGGTGACCGGGGAAGCCGGCGACGGCGTATCCCCTGTTTGCCAAGTCGACGAGGTGCTCCAGCGTCCAGTCGCGCGCCTCCTGAAGGCTCTGCCCGGGGTCGCGAACGACGTCGCCAGCGGTGATGGAGGAGCGCCAGTGGTCCTTGACGGCATGGAATGGGCCATCGAGTGCCACCATGAGTCCGTGGCCTGTGGGCGTGGTCATGATGAGGTCCTTTCGGGGCTGTGAGGCATTGGTTGCTGATGCAGGAATGCGGGTTCGAAGAGACGAACCGTGAAGTCGACGATGTCCGCCCGGGGACGGTGGTGGCCGGTGGTGATCCATTTGTCGGCGATGGCCCAGACGAAGCCGACGACGCCGTGCCCCCACGTGTTGGCAGCGCGCGGGTCGAGCCCTCTCTGCCGGAGCCAGGAGCGGAACGCCTCGGCGATCTCGTTGCCGATGCGGCCCGTGATGCTGGTGATCGGGTCCTCCACCGGCGACTCGCCCAGGGGGCGAGTGACCACGAACTGGTAGATGTGCGGATCCCGTTCCACCAACGCCAGGTAGGTGTCGGTCAACTCCCGGATGAGTTCCGCCGGTTCCATGTCCGTAGTGCCCGAGATGTGATGTTGCAGATGTGACCAGATGAACTGGTGCACGGATTCCACCACGGCCGTGTAGAGGCCGGTGCGGCCACCGAAGTGGCGGTAGAGCACGGGCTTCGACGTACCCGCTTCAGCGGCAACGATGTCCATGCCGACGCCGGCACCGTGACGGCGAATTGCCCGCAGCGTGGAATCGACGAGCTCCTGGCGACGCTGGGCATTGTGCTCCTCCCAGCGCGTGGTGCGACCGTCGATCGCGGTGGTGTCCATTCCGTCAGAGTACCCCACACCGCAAGTATCTGCTACCTTAGGTGTCAGATACCATTCACTCGGCACCCAGGAGGAACTCCACAATGGCGCTTCGAAACGCGGTGGTGGTGGGCGGCAACCGCACCCCATTCACGAAGGCGGGTGGCCGGTTCGCGGCTGCGTCCGCTCAGGACCTGTTGACGTCGGCTCTCGACGGACTGGTGGCTCGCTTCGGGCTCGCCGGAGAACAGATTGGGCAGGTCAGTGCCGGTGCTGTCCTCAAGCACACCCGGGACTTCAACCTCACCAGGGAAGCCGTGCTCGGTTCCGCCCTGTCACCCCATACTCCGACCAGTGACGTCGGCATGGCGTGCGGGACGGGACTGGAGGCCATCACGACGATCGCCAACAAGATCCGTCTCAATCAGATCGACAACGGCATCGCGGGCGGCGCGGACAGCGCCTCAGATGCCCCCATCGTCGTGAGCGAGCCTCTGCGGCGGGCTGTGTTGAAGGCATCCCGCGCCCGGAATGTGCTCGATCGGATCAAGGCGTTCGGAACGCTCGGTCCGGCTGATCTCCTGCCCGTTCCCCCATCGGTCGATGAAGCGCGCACGGGCCTGTCCATGGGCGAGTCCCAGGCACTCACCACGAAGAAGTGGGACATCAGCCGCGAGGCGCAGGACGAGCTGACGCTGGCCTCACATCAGAATCTGGCGCGCGCATGGGACTCCGGTTTCTTCGACGATCTGGTCACCGGCTACCTCGGCGTGACCCGCGACACCGTCCTCCGGCCGGACACCACGCTGGAGAAGCTCGCGAAGCTCAAGCCCGTCTTCGGACGCGGCGACGACGCCAGCATGACGGCCGGAAACTCCACCGCGCTGAGCGACGGCGCCGCCGTCGTCCTGCTGGCCGAGGAGGAGTGGGCTCGCGAGCACGGCTGGCCCACCCTTGCGCGCATCGTCGACACCCAGACCGCGGCCGCCGATTACGTCACCGGCAAGGAGGATCTGCTGCTCGCTCCGACGCGCGCGATCCCGGTTCTGCTGCAGCGCAACAATGTGGATCTGGACAGCTTCGACTTCATCGAGATCCATGAAGCCTTCGCATCCACTGCTCTCGCCACCATCAAGGCGCTGGAGAAGAACGGGGTGGGCACCGTCGATCGATCGAAACTGAATGTCAACGGCAGTTCTCTGGCGGCTGGTCACCCGTTCGCAGCCACCGGTGCGCGCATCGTCGCGTCACTTGCCAAGATACTGGCCGAGAAGGGCCCGGGCAGCCGGGGGCTGATATCGGTCTGCACCGCCGGCGGCCAGGGCATCACCGCGATTCTGGAGGCAATCTGATGGCAGGCACGAGTTTTCTTGAGACTTTGTACAACACGGGGCCGGGACGGGCCGTCGCCCGCAAGGCGGGTCTGACGGATCCCCCGAAACTGCGCCGTGGGTACGACAGGCCGGAGGGGCCCGTCGCGCTGGCGTCCCTGCTCGGTGGCGGTATTGGTGCCGAAGCGCTCACACAGCTGGGCGTCGACACCATTGAGGCCTTGGTGGATGTTGCTGACAACCGCTCGAAGGACGAGCGCGGTCGCGACGTCCCACCGGCCTACTCGCCCCGGCTCGGCGCCCTTGTGGTGGACGCGACCGGGCTCCGGGAGATCGGCCAACTCGAACTGCTCCGGCAGGTGCTCCGCCCTGCCATGAAGGGGCTCGAGCGCTCCGGCCGCGTCATCATCCTGACCGCCGACGCCAGCACCGTCGATTCTCCGGAGGCCAAGGCTGTTGCCCAGGGGATCGACGGCATCAACCGCACAGTCGGCAAGGAACTGCGCGGTGGCTCCACGTCGAACCTTGTCTACCTCACGGACGGTGCCGGGGCCGAGGACCTCAGCTCCACCCTTGCGTTTCTGCTGGAAGGCCGTTCGGCCTTCGTCGATGGTCAGGCGTGGCGCGTCGCTCCCCGCAAGGACGGCGATGACGGCACCGCAGGATCGAATCGCAACGCGCCCTTCGCGGGGCGCATTGTCGTGGTCACCGGTGCCGCCCGCGGAATCGGAGCCGCGATTGCCCGGACGTTCGCACGCGACGGCGCCACCGTCGTCGCCATCGATGTCCCGCAGGCTGGTGAGAACCTGTCCGCCGTGGCCAACGAATTGGGTGGCTCAGCTCTGCAGCTGGACATCACCGGCCCGGATGCCGGTAACCGGATCGCATCCCACGTCGCCGCGGTGCACGGAGCCGACAAGAAGATCTGGGCCATCGTCCACAACGCCGGAATCACACGCGACAAAATGCTCGCCAACCTGGACGAGAAGCTCTGGGGCTCGGTGCTCGAGGTAAACCTCGCCGCCCAGATCCGCATCAATGCTGTCCTTCTCGACGAGAACCTCCCGGGAGGCCTGGACCGCACTGCACGCATCGTTGGGATCGCCTCCACCTCCGGCGTGGCCGGTAACAAGGGACAGACCAACTACGCAGCCTCCAAGGCCGGTGTGATGGGTCTGGTGTGGGCGATGGCCGACGAATTGTCGGATCGGCCCGTCACTGTCAACGCCGTTGCGCCCGGATTCATCGAGACGGACATGACGGCCGCCATTCCCTTCGTGTCGCGGGAGATTTTCCGCCGCACCAACTCCCTGCAGCAGGGCGGCCAGCCCGTCGACGTGGCCGAGACCATTGCATACCTGTGCGACCCTGCCTCCGGCGGTGTGGACGGACAGGTCATCCGCGTCTGTGGACAGAACCTGGTGGGTGCATGATGCGCAAGATCACAACATTGAAGGAACTACCCGACGTGGGGGCGTTGGTCGGCAAGGCCGTGGTGACGTCGTTCGGGCGGCCGGGAGCGTCGGCCGGACTCCCCCAGCGCAGCCTGCTGGTTCCACAACATCATCAGGATCCGGATCGATTGGCCGCCTACAACCGGGTATGCGGCTTCGGGTTGCGCGACCACGTGCCCGCCACGTGGCTCCACGTCCTCACCTTTCCCCTGCATGCCGCCCTGATGGCGGGACGGGATTTCCCGTTCGGGCTCGCGGGGCTCGTGCACGTCACCAACACGATGACGCTGCACCGGCCCGTCTCGCTCACTGAACCGCTTCGCATCAAGGTGTGGAGCGACAACCTCGCGCCGCACAAGAGGGGCGTGACGTTCGATCTGGTGGGCGAAATCCATGTGGACGATGAGCTTGTGTGGTCCGGCCGGAGCAACTACCTCGCCATGGGGGCGGAACTCGATGCGCCCGCGCCCGCCCCGTTGCCTCGCCTGGCATCGCCGGAGACCGCTCCGAGCCAGCTCTGGCGGTTGCCAGCTGATCTCGGGAGGCAGTACGCGCAGGTCTCCGAGGACACGAACCCCATTCACCTGTACCCGCTCACCTCGATGCCGTTCGGATTCAAGCGTCCGATCATCCACGGCATGTGGACCCACGCGAAGGCACTGTCAGCACTGGGACCGCGACTGCCCGAGAGTTTCACCGTCGATGTGGCCTTCACCAAGCCTCTGATGCTGCCCACGAAGGCCACCTTCGCTGTGGACGAGACCGAGGACGCACTGCGCTTCGCCGTGGCCCGAGCCGGGTCCGATGGCCCGGCCCTCGTCGGTCGCGTGACGTCGTTCGACTCACCCGTCTGATCCGCAGTGGCTTTGGGTGGGCCCCAGCTGCCGGTCTACCAGCAGCTGGGGCCCACCGAAGGAACCACGGATCGATCATGTCCCGGCGTCAGCGGCTCAACTGGCGACAGCTTGCGTCGTCGCTGTCGGCGACCGCCGTTAGACTGGCACCCATGACTGAGACCACCCGCACGGCCTGGGCATGGGGCCTCGCCACTGTCCACAGCACCGGCGCCATCCTCGACGCCTGGTATCCCGGCCCCGCACTGGGCAGCGAGGTCACCGACGACGCGCCCGCCGCCCTCGTGGAGGCCCAGTACGACGACGACATGCGACAGGTGGAGACCAAGATCGTTCGCACGTCGATCTCACTGGATGAGCCGCCGCTCACCGTGGAGGACGCCTACCTCCGTCTCCACCTGCTCAGTGCCCGCCTCGTGCAGCCGCACGGCCTCAATCTGGACGGCATTTTCGGCAAGCTTCCCAACAACGCCTGGACCAGCAGCGGACCCATCCGACCTGAGGACGTCAACCGCGTCCGCGCACTGCTGCGGGCCCGCGGCGAGCACCTCGTCGTCCACGGAATCGACAAGTTCCCACGCATGGTGGACTACGTGACCCCCAGCGGCGTCCGCATCGCTGACGCCGACCGTGTGCGTCTGGGCGGACATCTCGCCCACGGCACCACCGTCATGCACGAGGGCTTTGTGAACTTCAATGCCGGCACGTTGGGGACCTCCATGGTGGAGGGACGCATCTCCTCCGGTGTCGTCGTGGGCGACGGCTCGGACATCGGCGGCGGCGCCTCGATCATGGGCACCCTCTCGGGTGGCGGTCAGCAGGTCATCGCCATCGGCGAGCGCTGCCTCCTCGGGGCACAGGCTGGCATCGGCATCTCCCTGGGCGACGACTGTGTGGTGGAGGCCGGCCTGTATGTGACCTCCGGAACCAAGGTTTCCCTCGATGACGGCACCGTGGTGAAGGCCCGGGAACTCTCGGGCGTGAATGACCTGCTGTTCCTTCGCGACTCCACCAATGGCCGGGTCGTGGCCCGCCCCCGCCATGGACAGAAGATTGCCCTGAACGCGGATCTCCACGCCAACTGATGCGCAGATCGACAATCTGGGTGCTGGTGGTGGTCATCGTCCTCGGGACGGCCGCTTTCGGTGCGTGGCGTGGCTATCGGAGCTTCATGGACAACCTGATCGCTGAGCGCTGCTACGTCGATACCGACGGCGAACGGCTCATGCTCACCCACGAGCAGGCCTCCAACGCGGCCATCATCGTCGCTGCGTCCTACGTCGCTGACCTCCCCGAGCGTGCCGCCATCGTTGCCCTCGCCACTGCCTGGCAGGAATCGGGACTGCGCAACCTCGACTACGGGGACCGCGATTCCCTCGGACTCTTCCAACAGCGTCCCAGCTACGGCTGGGGCACCGAAGCCGAAATCATGGACCCCTGGTACGCGTCAGCGGCGTTCTACGAGGAGCTGGTGAAGTTTGACGACTGGGAGAGCGTCGACATCAACGACATGGCCCAGCAGGTGCAGCGAAGCGGTTTCCCCGATGCCTACCGCCAGCACGAGGCCAACGCGATCGCTCTGGCCGGATCCCTGCGGGGCACGCGCCCCGCCACGCTCGCCTGCTTCGACAGGGGCCAGGATCCGGGCAACGCTGACGCGTTTGATGCCTTCATCGACGTCGTCCCCGGCGTCGAGTACGCGCTGGAGGGCAACGTCATCACCCTCACCTCCGACGACCCGACGTCCCTGTGGTCCGCCACTCAGTTGTCGCTCGCACACACCCGAGATGGTGGAATCGAATCAGCCACCGTTGGAGACCAGACCTGGGAGCAGGGCGAGGAGGCCAGGTGGGGTCCAGCAGCCTCACCAACGGCCGAAGGCACCGCCGAACTGCGGCTGTACTAGGGCCACGCCACCACTCGACGCGCCATCCGTTTCGCCAGCTCAGGAACTCTGCAGACGGTGCGCAGCCGCCTCGATCCGCTCGTCGGTGGCCGTGAGGGCAATGCGGATGTGCGTGCTGGCCGCCTCACCGTAGAAGTCGCCCGGGGCGGCGAGGATTCCCCTCTCAGCAAGCCAGTCGATGGTCTCCCGGCAGGGTTCATCCCGGGAGGCCCACAGATAGAGAGCCCCCTCCGAGTGGTCGATCCGGAAACCCGCGGACTCCAGAGCGGGACGCAGGAGGGCCCGTCGGGCCGCGTAGCGCTCACGCTGCAGCTCGACGTGTTCCTGATCCGCCAGCAATGCGGCCATGACCGCCTGGATCGGTGTGGGGAGCATCATGCCCAAGTGCTTGCGCGCGCCGATCAGCTCGCCGACCAGCGTCGGATCACCGGCGACGAAACCAGCACGATACCCCGCCGCGTTGGAACGCTTGGAGATCGAGTGCACAGCCAACAGCCCGGCCATGTCCCCGTCATTGACGCGGGGATCGAGGACGCTGATGGGTTCCGCCTCCCAGGCGAACTCGCCGTAGCACTCGTCGCTGGCCAGGACGGCACCCCCTTCCCGGGAGGCCGCCACCCAGGCGCGCAACTGCTCCAGCGAGAGCATGGCGCCGGACGGGTTCGAGGGAGAGTTGATCCAGATCAGGCGTGCATCGGGAGGCAACGCCGCCGGGTCGTCGAGCGGCACCATCCGGGCACCCGCGACCTGCGCGCCCACTGCGTAGGTGGGGTAGGCGCACTCCGGATAAACGACGGCATCGCCGCTCCCGAGGCCAAGCAGTTTCGGCAACCATCCCACCAGTTCCTTGGTGCCGATGACGGGCATCACGCACTCGTCGGTGAGTTCGACGGAGCTCCAGCGGTTCACCATGTAGTCGATGATCGCGCGTCGCGTTTCCGGGGCTCCCCACACGGTGGGATACCCGGGAGCGTCGTGGGCGTTGAGCAGCGCCTCGCGCGCCAGAGAAGGGGTGGCATCGACCGGTGTTCCGACGGAGAGGTCAACAATCCCGTCGGGGTGGGAGAAAGCGCGTCGGCGAGCACCCGCCAGAGTGTCCCAGGGAAAGTCTGGCAGGGCACGCGCCAGCGACATCACTGTTCCTGTGGTGGCAGTGCTGCGACGATGGGGTGGTCTCCCTTGATGGGACCGAGCTTGGCGGCGCCGCCGGGTGAACCGATCTCGTCGAAGAACTGGACGTTGGCGTCGTAGAACTGCGCCTCTTCAGCTGGCACGTCGTCCTCGTAGTAGATGGCCTCCACCGGGCAGACCGGTTCGCAGGCGCCGCAGTCGACACATTCTTCGGGGTGGATGTACAACATGCGGTCGCCCTCGTAGATGCAGTCGACGGGGCACTCCTCCACGCAGGCACGATCCTTGAGGTCCACGCACGGCAGACTGATGATGTAGGTCACAGCAGCATCTCCTTCTCCACTTCGGTCTCCAGCTTAGCGGTGCACATCACTCGCAGACGATCCGATCACCTGCCGAGTACTTCCAGGACCAGTCCTCCGACTTCGCCACTGCGCCGTCCTTGTAGAACAGTCGTTGCCAATTGACCGTGAACCCCTGGATGGGAGCCTGCGGCTCACAGTCAGGCGTGTCGAGCGTGCGCGTGGTTCCGTTGTAGAAGCCGGACTTCCTCAGTTCCGTGGACTCCACCTTGTCCCATGTCTTCTGGGAGAAGATCTTGAATGTGATGGTGCCGCGGTTGCCCGGAGATGACCTGTTGATGTAGCCCTGGATGTAAGCGGGATAGTCCGTGTTGTTGCGGAACCGCATGTCGAGGGCGCCGTAGTAGATGGTTGCTTCACGGCCCGCTGGGTAGCGCGCAAAGTACAGGGAGTGGGGCTTGTGCTCCACGATGTCGTAGCCTGCGAAGAAGGCGGCATTGAACAGCGTGGTGGAGCTCTGAGAGATACCTCCGCCCGGCTCCTCCACCAGAACGCCTTCGTTGATGACATAGCCGTCGACGTAGCCGTTGGCGGCTGTGCGTGGCCCCAGGGTCTCGTTGAGACTGAACACCTCTCCGGGCATCAGCACGGTGCCGTTGATGCTCTCGGCGGCCTGCCCGAGGTTGGTGTTGCGGTAGGCGGCATGGGGGTATCTCGTGGAGAATTCGCCGATGACCGTCGTGGGCTTCAGCTGTGCGGCCTCCGCGGTCGTGAACTCAGCTGTTTCCTTGATGACCTCGATGGCGGCGGTGCGCTCCTCACCGGTCTTGACCGCCGCGTCCCACATGGCTGCTGCGATGTTGTCTGGATCCACGCTTGAGCCGTCCACCGCCGGGACAACCGTGATGACGCCGGAACTCAGGGCGTAGGAGGCATTCTTGGTGACTGCGAGGTTCAGCCCGCTCTGCGCCTGTGCGGTCAGCTCCATGAGGGCATCCACGTCGGTCTGGGGCACCAGTGCCCCGTCCTGGACGACGAACGTGGTGACGGCCGCTATCTGGCCCGGTGTGATCTGGAAGCTGCCGTTGGGGCCGGTCAGGGTGACGGGTCCGGAAACAGCAGGCTCCGCATAGTTCCCGACTGCCTCATCCACCATGGCCGTTGTCACGGCGGGCGGGGTCTCCGCCACCACTGCCTCGACTACCGTCTCGCCCTGCATGAGGGCTTCACTCAGTGCGGGCAGTGTCTGATCGACGTCGAGTTCCGTCGCGGGGACGCCGTCGGTCCGGACGATACTTCCCTCATCAAAGGCAAGCGTGGCGTCGCTGGACTCACGCTCGAATGCCCCGGCCTCCTCCTCCAGCGCAGCGCGGAGCTGCTCCTCATCGACGGACCTCGGCAACTCCACCTCCTCACCGCCGGTGAAGGTGCGCCAGATGTCGACCGGATTCCAACTCGACCCGCCACCGGCGGAGCGCACCGCTCGAGCGTGATCGAGAGTCAGACCAGCCTCCAGGGGCTGCAAGGTAGCGCTGCCCACATCCGGGGCTGATACGGATACCGGCGCGGAATACTGCGGCTCGAGTTCTTCCCTGAGCTTCTCCTCCGCCTGCTCAACTCCGAGGCCACCGATGGCGACGCCCTCCACCGTGGAGTTGGTGGGAACCTGATCTCCGGCCGCGAAGTGTGCACCCACCCACGTACCACCGAGGATGATCACCACACCCACGATGCTCGCCAGTAGCCACGTCCAGCGTCGACTGCGTGTCTTCTTCGCGCTCAAATCAAACCCTCTCCCAGAACTGGCGCGCTGAGGCCCACCAGGGGCCAATCGTAGATGAGAGATTGCACGGATGAAGAACCGCCGGGGTGCCTCACCCCACATCGTGTGACCTCCCCAAGGCACGACCGATATCGGGGAGCGCACGGTTCGCGGGACTAGGCTCGGGCGGTGGCCATGCCCCCTGCGTGAGAAAGAGGACGCCTCCATCGTGTCTGTGAAAAATCGTCTGAACGCCAGCGGGCTGCCCCGTACCACGTGGGTATTGTCCGTCACTGCCCTGTTGGTGGCCATCGGGTTCGGTGTCGTGATTCCGGTCCTCACCCCCTTCGCCAGAACTTTCGGCGCGAGCAACTTCCAACTCGGGCTGGTCGTCAGCCTCTTTGCCGCGATGCGTCTGATCACCAGCCCCTTCGCCCCTCACATCGGACGACGTCTTGGCGAACGCAACGGCATCACCCTCGGGGTGCTGATTGTCGCTGTGTCCACCGTCGCAACCGCCCTGGCGCCCACCCTGGAGCTCCTGCTGATCGCCCGGGGTCTGGGCGGCATCGGATCCGCGACGTTCACGATCTCCGCCATCAACCTGCTTCTGTCAACGGCACCCGAACATCTGCGCGGACGCGCATCCGGGCTGTACCAGGGCGGATTCCTGCTGGGCAACATGACCGGACCAGCGCTGGGAGGTCTGTTGAGCAGCATCTCCCTCCAGGCGCCGTTCTACTTCTACGCCGCAATGCTCGTGGTCTGTGCGGGCTTCACCATGGCGATGCTGCCAGAGCGTGCCGCCCCGTCCACCACAAGGAACCAGCGCACACCCCGACGGTTCACCACAGTCCTGAAGGATGTGCGCTACCAGGCGGCGTGCATGGTGGGCCTCGGACAGGGATGGCAGTCGTTCGGTGTGCGCAACGCGTTCATCCCCCTGCTCGTGACCGAGTCCCTGCTGCTGGAGACCTACTGGACCGGCATCGCATTCGCCATCGCCGCTGTTGCACAGACGCTCATGCTGATTCCCGCCGGCAACGCAACGGATCGTATCGGCCGCAAGCCAGTGATGATCACCTCCGGAATCGTGTGTGGGCTGGCAACGTTCGCCATGCCCCTGTCCCCCAACATCTGGATCCTCGTCGTGGTGCTGTGCATCTACGGCGTGGGAGCCGCCATGCAGGGCACGGCCCCCACCGCCGCCGTCGGTGACGCCACCCACGGACGAGGCGGAGTGCCGGTGGCGGCCTTCTCCATGGTCATGGATCTCGGGTCCATTTTCGGTCCACTGGTCGCGGGAGCGGTGCTCGACGTGTGGTCATTCGAGGCGGCATTCGCCGTCGGGGGCGTGATCCTGTTGGCAGGCTCCCTCTACGCCGCCTTCATCCCGAAATCCCTCGATCGTGAGTTCCTCGCGAAGCAAATGCCGGAACAAGCTGAAGGATGATTCCTCAGCGGATGTCGATGCGCACGGGTAGGCTCAGCGCTCCATACACCGGCAGTCCCAACGCCGACGCGGCCTTGGCCAACAGCGCGTCCGCGGAGTTCATCGGCAGAGGCACCGATGCCTGGGAGCGGGATTCGCTGGACGTGGCCGGCAGAAGTCCCTCCAGGACACCCAGGTGGGACACTCGCGACACCTTGGCGGTGGCCGGATCCATCCCCGCCAGCACGCTCGCCCGCTCAAGGGCGAGGCGCCACCCGCCCACGTGGTCCACCAACCCGTGGGTCAGGGCGTCGGAACCCGTCCATACCCGCCCCTTCGCGAGCGGTTCCAGCTCCTCCACCGCCATACCGCGATCCTCCGCCGCCAGTGTCGTGAACGTGGTGTAGATCCGGTCCAGGCTCTCATCGAGCTTCGCCCAGTCCTCCTCGGAGAACTCGGTGGCCGAGGACAGCATCCCGGCGCGTGCTCCAATACGAATCGCCTCCCGCTTCAGGCCCACCTTGTCGAACAGGCCCCGCGTCACGAATTTGCCCGCCAGCACCCCGATGGAGCCCGTGAGAGTCGAGGCCTGCGCCACGATCTCATCCGCACCCATGGCGGCGTAGTAGCCTCCCGAGGCCGCGACGGAGCCCATGCGGGCCACCACCGGCCGTCCCGAGTCGCGAACCCGGAGAACCGAGCGCCGCATGAAGTCGGATGCGACTGCCGATCCGCCCGGGCTGTCCACCTCCAGGATCACGGCACGAACATCCTCGTCACGCAGCACAGCCCGCAGGTGTTCGTCGACGACGTCCGAGCCAGCGATCTCCCTACCCGCAGGGCTGGGCGCACCACGCCCGGTGACAATGGGGCCGCGTACCGACACGACGGCGACTTTCCCACCACTCGACCTGCGGACCATCCTGCGCAGTGTGGTCTTGGGGGCGTAACGGTGAACGAATCGAAGGTTCTCGGGCTCGGCGCCCCAGTTCTCGAGCACCATCGCATACACCTGATCGCGGTAACCGATGCGGTCAACCAGTCCGAGTTCAACGGCCTTCTCCGGCGTCAGCGGCGACTCGTTCACGCCCTCCCACACACTCGCGACATCCATGCCACGCCTGCGTGCGATGGTGGCGACGGCATCCTCCACCAGAGATTGTCCGAGCCTGGTCATCATCTCGCGGTTGGCGTCGGTGACGTCATCGGCGGCGAACTGGTCGGCCGCTGTCTTGTATTCCCAGCGTTTTCCGAACTGGGGCTCCACCCCCACTTTTTCCAGCATCCCCTTGGCGAGCACGATGGTGACTTCCGCGCCTCCGATGGCGACGTCACCGGTGGGCTGCACCCAGACCTGTTGGGCCGCCGTGGCCAGTTGGAAGGCGGGAAGACTGTTGGCGAGTTCCCCGTAGGACTCCGCCCAGGCCACTGTCGGGCGGTGGCGGCCGAACTCTTCGACGAGGTCGCCCACCTCCTCCATCACCGACATGGGCTGGGAGCACTCGACGGCATGGACGATCAGCCCGGCAACCCGGGAATCACTGGCCGCCTCCCGGAAGTTCTCCCGGAGCACGGACATGTGGGTGGCGTTCAGGACCTGGAGCGCAGCGAGCGGGTTGCGCGGCCGCACTTCCAGTAATCCCCTGGCCAGGTCAAGCTCCAGTACGACACAGTCACCACGCGACGTCAGACCATCCACAATCTCTCGTACACCCATGGCCCTACGGTACTCGTGACAGGAGGCCACGCCTATCGGCACGGGCCGGACACAGAAACAGGGGTCCGCCCGGGCGGACCCCTGTTTCCTGTCACCAGCTCAGAGGACGGATTGGGCCACTTCCGCCACGTGGTCGCCGGTGAAGCCGAACTCCTCGAAGCACTTGGCGCCGGAGGCGGATGCGCCGAAGTGCTCGATGGACACGGTGGCACCGGCCCCGCCGACGTAGGTGGACCATCCCATCGCCACGCCTGCCTCCACGCTCACGCGTGCCGTGACCTCCGACGGCAGTACGGATTCCCTGTACTCGGCATCCATGGCGTCGAACCACTCCTGACAGGGCATGGACACCACCCGCGTGGAGATCCCTTGGGCCTCCAACCTGTCCTGCGCGTCAAGGGCGACCGCCACCTCGGAGCCGGTGGCGATGAGGATCAGCTGGACGTCACCGGAGGCCTCGCGCAGTACGTACGCGCCGTTGGCCACCCCCTCGGCGGAATTGAACTCCTCGCCTCGTTCGACGTTGCGTATGTCCTGACGGGACAGGATCAGCCCGGAGGGGTTGTCCTTGCGGCGAAGGATTTCACCCCAGGCAACGGCGGTCTCGTTGGCGTCGGCTGGACGAACCACATCCAGGCCGGGAATCGCGCGCAGGGCCGCGAGGTGCTCCACGGGTTGGTGCGTCGGACCGTCCTCACCCACTCCGACGGAATCATGGGTCCAGACAAAGATGCTGGGGGTGCCCATGATCGCGGCAAGCCGAACAGCGCCACGCATGTAGTCGGAGAACACGAGGAAAGTGCCGCCGTAGGGGCGGGTCAGGCCCGAGACTGAAATGCCATTGACGATGCCGCCCATGGCGTGTTCGCGGATACCGAAGTGGATGGTGCGGCCGTATTCGTTGCCGCGCCACCCTGCCGTCTGGCGGGAGGTGGGCAGGAAGCTCGGTTCGCCCTTCATGGTGGTGTTGTTGGAACCTGCCAGGTCCGCGGAGCCGCCCCACAGTTCCGGCAGCTGCGGCGCCAGGGCGCTCAGCACTTCACCGGAGGCCTTGCGGGTGGACATCTTCTCCTCGGAGAAGACCGGCAGGCTGAGGTCTTCGGGCAGTTTGTGGGCACGGACCCTCTCCAGCAACTCACTGCGCTCAGGGTTGCTCTTCTTCCAGGTGGCGAACTTCTCCTCCCATGCCTCACGCGCGGTCTTGCCACGCTCAGCGGCATTGGCCCGGGTTTGCTCAACGATGTCTGTGTCGAAGGCGAAGGGTTCGTCGGGAAGGCCGAGTTCGGCCTTCAGTGCGGTGATCTCCTCCGCGCCGATCTTGGAGCCGTGGACGGATTCGTCGCCGGCCTTGTTGGGCATCGGCCACCCGATGATCGTGGTCAGACGGATGAACGACGGCCGGTCCGTCACCTTCCTGGCCTCATCGATGGCAGTCTGGAGGGCGTCCATGTCCTCGCGGTACTCGGTGCCGCCGTTTGTCCAGTCAACGTGTTGCACGTGCCAGCCGTATGCGGCGTAGCGGGCGGCGACGTCCTCGGTGAAGGCGATGGGGGTACCACCCTCAATGGTGATGCGGTTGTCGTCATAGAAGAGTACGAGATTGCCGAGCTTCTGCGTCGCGGCCAGGGAGGATGCCTCGCTGGAGATGCCCTCCTGCAGGCAGCCGTCACCGGCGACGCAGTAGATCATTCGGTCGAACGGCGACTCGCCGGCCGGGGCATCCGGATCGAAGAGTCCACGCTCCTTGCGTGCCGCCATCGCCATGCCGACAGCGTTGGACACGCCGGCTCCCAGCGGGCCGGTGGTGCATTCCACGAACTTGGTGTGGTGGTACTCCGGGTGCCCCGGGGTCTTGGAGCCCCATGTGCGCAGCGACTTGATGTCGTCGAGTTCCATGTCGCAACCGGCCATGTACAGCTGCACGTACTGCACGAGCGATGCATGCCCCACCGAGAGCACGAAGCGGTCCCGACCAAGCCACAAGTCATCCGTGGGATCCAGCTTCATCACCTTCTGGTACAGCAGGTGGGCCAGCGGTGCGAGGGAGACGGGGGTACCGGGGTGTCCGTTGCCAACCTTCTCCACTGCATCAACGGCGAGGACGCGGGCAACATCGACGGCGCGGGAATCCAGATCAGTCCAGTCAAGAGTCATGCTCTCGATCCTAACGTGCCGTGCCATCCATCTGGCGGGACTCGATCTGGCAGGAGTCGATCGGATGGGCCAGCTTGTCAGAAGGTGAAGTGTTGGCCCTCCGATGGCCAGGAGGGCAGTGTGGAGGCGCTCGGGTTCTCCCCCTCGTCACCATCTTCGATGTCCCGGTCTCCTCCGGCCCGTGGCGGGCTGCCCGGTTCCACCGGGCGGATCCGCTCACCCAGGGCATCGCGTACGAGTTTTCCCAGTCCGTCCCCGTCGTCGGGATTGTGTTTGCGGATCTCAGCCATGCTCAGCCTTTCTGGTCAATGAGGGGGTTTCGGACCACGGGAACCTGATCCAGGCATCGGTGGGGCGCCAGAAGAAGTCGGGGGTCACGATGCTGCGGGACTTGTGGTACAGCACTGCACTGCGCACATCGGCTCCGAATCCACGCAGCAGCTTGAGTACCAGCGCCAGGGTTCGGCCGGAGTCGGCTACATCATCCACGACGAGAATCTTCTGCTCCGCGATGGAGGCACTGTCCAGCATGGGTGCCAACAGAATGGGATCGGGCCGTGTCTCATTGACGTCCACGTAGAACTCGACGTTGATGGCATCCACGAGTTTGACGTCGAGGGCATATGTCATGCTGCCGGCGATCACCAGACCCCCGCGCGCGATGGCGATCACCACGTCGGGTCGGAAGCCCGAGTCCACCACCTGTCGAGCCAAGTGCTCCGTCACCTCGCCCATGTCGTCCCAGGTGAGCACCTCGAACTCCGTCGTCACGTCCGCGTCCTCTGCCATGGCGACATGGTACTTCCCGCTGATGCACAGCAGTCGATACCGTGGGCGCATGGCCACGTCCACGCAACTGACATCGGCGGGGTTGCGACGCGTGGCCAACGCCGCGTGCACCGGATCCGCCCTCGATCTCGGTGCCACCGTCATCGGCTGGAGACCGCAGAGCGAGCGGGAGGTGCTGTTCCTCAGCCGGGACGCTCACGTGGCCACGGGCGATGAGATCCACGGTGGTGTCCCCCTCTGCGCGCCGTGGTTCGGTCACGGCCGCGACGACGCGGAGGTGCCACACCCCCACGGCCTGGTGCGGTGGGTGCCGTGGCGCCTCGTCGAGCAACGCGAGTCCGAAGGCTCCACCAGCCTGGTGTGGGAACTGTCCGGCTCGGAGATCGCCCACCTGCCGGGCGCCGCGAACTACCCCTCTGACATCCAGTTCCGCTACGAGGTCCGGTTCGCGGAGGTTCTCACGTGCACGCTGAGGACCGGCTCGCCATCCACGTCATTCGTGCTCGACCAGGTCTTCCACAGCTATTTCTCCGTATCCAGGATCGAGGACGTGGTCATCTCGGGGCTGGGAGGACGCTACCGCGACTACACCGAGGACGCCGCATGGCATGACTCCTCCGGCGAGCTCCGCATCACAGGCCACACTGACCGCATCTACGACGGTGCCGACGTGATCCGCATTCGTGACGCCGAGAGGGAGCTGATGGTGCGCTCCGACGGTGCGTCCTCGACGGTGGTGTGGAACCCCGGCCCTGAGGGTGCCCAGTCCCTCATTGGGTGGGCGGCCGAGGAGTGGGAGACGATGGTGTGCGTCGAGGTGGGCAACGTCCAGCACAATGCCGTGACCGTACCTGCTGGCGGCACTCACACCTTGTCCATGACGATCGAACTCCACCGGTGTTCCGAATCCACGCGGGAGGGCTTGTAAAGCCCGTCCTGACCCAAACATTTCGAACGGCGCAGACGTCAGCGTCCCAGTTCGTCGGCCTCCGCGCCGATGGTGGTGGAGGGTCCATGGCCGGTGAAGACTCTCGTCTCCTCCGGCAGTGCGAACAGTTTGCGTCGGATGGAGTCCGTGATCACATCCTCGTCGCTGTAGGAGCGGCCCGTGGCTCCCGGCCCGCCCTTGAAGAGGGTGTCACCGGAGAACAGCGCGCAGAGATCCGAGGCGTAGAGGCACACGGCACCGGGGGCATGGCCGGGTGTGTGGATGACCCACAGGTCTATCCCGCCCACCTCGAACTGCTGGCCCTCGGCCAGATCCTTGTCCCAGCGTCGCTCCGGGTGCGTCATGTCCCACAGGACCTCGTCGTCAGGATGCAGCCAGATGGGTGCGCCGGTGCGATCCGACAGTTCCGGCGCCAGCCGCACGTGATCGTCATGGGCGTGGGTGCAGATGATGGCCTGAACCGATCGTCCGTCCACCGCGGCGAGGATCGTCTCCACGTCATGGGGAGCGTCAATCACCACCACCTCCTTGTCGTCCCCCACCATCCACACGTTGTTCTCCACCTCGTGGGTTTCGCCGTCGAGGCTGAATGTTCCCTTCGTCACTGCATGCGTGATGCCGTTCACAGGATCACCACCGAGCGCAGCACGTCGCCCTTGTGCATCTTCATGAATGCTCCTTCCACATCATTCAGACCGATCTCCTCGGTCACGAACGCATCGAGGTCCAGACGGCCCTGTTGGTACAGATCAACCAGCATCGGGAAGTCCCGCGAGGGCAGACAGTCGCCGTACCAGCTGGATTTCAACGCCCCTCCACGCCCGAAGACATCCAACAGCGGAATCTCGGGAACCTTCGCCTCCGGGTGCGGTACACCCACCAGCACGAGGGTGCCTGCGAGGTCACGCGCGTAGAAGGCCTGCTTCCACGTCCGGGGAATACCCACCGCATCAATCACGACGTCGGCGCCGAAGCCTCCGGTCAACCCACGAATGGCCTCGACCACGTCACCGTCGGACGAATTGATGGTGTGGGTGGCACCCAGGCCCCTGGCCCATTTCAGCTTCCTGTCCTCGAGATCCACGGCGATGATGCGGCTTGCCCCGGCGAGAGCTGCGCCGGCTATGGCGGCAGCGCCCACACCGCCGCATCCGATCACGGCGACGCTCTGGCCCCTGGTCACGGCGCCGGTGTTGATGGCGGCACCGAGACCGGCCATGACGCCACAGCCCAGCAGCCCGACGGCGGCCGGGCGCGCCTTCGGGTTCACCTTCGTGCACTGTCCGGAATGGACGAGCGTCCTGTCTGCGAATGCGCCGATGCCGAGCGCCGGCGTCAGAGGGGTCCCATCCGCGAGTGTCATCTTCTGGGCGGCGTTGGAGGTGCTGAAGCAGTACTGCGGTTCACCTCGCAGGCAGGCGCGGCACTCACCACAGACGGCCCGCCAGTTCAGCACGACGAAGTCACCGACGGCCACGTTGCTGACGCCGTCCCCGACGGATTCGACGATGCCTGCCGCCTCGTGCCCCAGCAGGAACGGGAACTCATCGGTGATGCCCCCGTCCCGATAAGCGAGATCGGTGTGGCAGACCCCGCAGGTCTGGACGGCCACCACGGCCTCGCCGGGTCCGGGATCCGGGACACTGATCTCCACCATCTGGACCGGCTCGCCCTCGGCCATCGCCACGGCGCCTCGGGAAGTCTGCATGTCCCCGACTCTAGTGATGAATCGAGGTGTTCGGGCTGACTTCAGCCAAGCAGCCATTCCGCTCGAACCCGTCTCCAAGAAGTAGGCTTGGCACCAGCCAGCACTCGACGAGGAGATCATCATGGATGCGACCGTGCAGCAGGCCTTTGACACCGTTCCCCGCGCTCCCTTCCTGCCCCCGGCCCTTCGGATGCGGGCCGATGTGGACCGCCCCCTGCCGCTCAGTCACGGTCAGACGAATTCGCAGCCCAGCACCGTGGCTGCCATGCTGGAACTCCTTGACGTGCGCCCCGGCCACACAGTGCTGGACGTCGGCGCCGGATCCGGCTGGACCACCGCACTGCTGGCCCACCTCGTCGGTCCGGACGGCCGCGTGATCGGCGTGGAGCGGGTCGCTCACCTCGCGCTCGGTGCGCAGGTCGCTCTGGAGGAAACCGGTCCCTGGCCGCAGGCCAGCGTCCGTGTGACCACTCCCGGCGTGCTGGGCGTGCCGGAGGAGGCGCCGTTCGACAGGATTCTCGTCTCTGCTGAGGCCAGCGACATTCCGCCCGCCCTCATTCAGCAACTGGCGCAGGACGGTGTCATGGTGCTCCCCGTCAACACCGTGATGACCCGGGTGATTCGGACGCGATCGGATGGGCTGGACGTGAGCGAACACGGCCACTATGTGTTCGTGCCCCTCATCGAGGACTGACCCCGACGCACGGGCGCCGGCTCACGCCAGTAGCACCCTCGAAGCGGCAAAGGACGGCCTGATGACTCCGTGGATCAGTGCCACACGCTGGTCGAAGGGCAGGAATGCCGACTTCATGGCGTTGATGGTGGCCCACTCGATGTCGTCGATGTCCCAATCGAATGCATCCACGAGCTTGGCGAACTCCCGGCTCATGGACGTGTCGCTCATCAGCCGGTTGTCGCAGTTGACCGTGACGCGGAAACCGAGTTGTTTCAGGAGATCGATGGGGTGCTCCGCGATGCTGTCCGCGATACCGGTCTGCAGGTTGGAGCTCGGGCACAGTTCGAGTGGGATGCGGGCGTCGCGCACGTAGGAAGCCAGCTGACCCAACCTGTGGTGTCCTTCCTCGTCCACGGTGATGTCGTCGGTGATGCTCACACCGTGCCCCAGCCGGTTCGCCCCACACAACTGAACGGCCTCCCAGATGGACGGTAGTCCGAAAGCTTCGCCGGCGTGAATCGTGTAGAAGGCGTTGTTGCGCTTGAGATGGCCGAATGCCGCCTGGAATCTCGACGGCGGGAAGCCGTCCTCGGCGCCTGCAATGTCGAATCCGCAGACGCCGTCGTGGCGGTAGCGGACAGCCAGGTCGGCGATCTCGGTGGTGGGCTCACCGTGCCTCATCGAGGTCACGATCTGTTGGACCACGATCGCCATCCCACGATTTTCGGCCTCGGCCATGCCTGCGGTGAGCCCTCGGCCCACCGCCTCCACCACGTCGGTGAGTTCCAGTCCCTGCTGCTGGTGCTGCTCGGGCGCGTAGCGGGCCTCGGCGTAGATGACACCATCCACGGCCTGGTCCAGTACGAACTCATGGGCGACGCGCTCCAACTGGTCAGCGGTCTGCATGGCCGCGACGGTGTGGTCGAAGGTTTCCAGGTAGCGCACCAGTGAGCCGGAATCGGCTGCTTCGAAGAACCAACGGCGCAGTTCGTCGGGGTCCTCGGTGGGCAGCGCATGTCCGTTCGCCGCGCAGTGCTCGATGATGGTGGCGGGTCTGAGCCCACCATCCAAATGGTCATGCAGTGCGACCTTCGGCAGCGTCGTGATCTCTTCCACACCTAGCACGGCTTCGGTTCCTTCTCGTTGATGATCCTGACGGGTCCCATCATGATGGTATTACGCGGGGCGGCGGACGAGATGGGACTGGATACCCACCTCGACTTCACCCGATCGCGACAGAGCCATACGCTATCGGGTGGCCTGCTCCGTCACCTTCGACAGGTCCTCGGGACCGAAGGCCTGCGGCAGCACCTGCGCCATCGTCTTGACTCCCTCCGGAGTGTCCACGAGCAGATCGGCCCCTCCATGCTCATGGAGCAGTTGGCGGCATCGGCCGCAGGGCATGATCACCTCCCCGTTCCCGTTGACGCAGGTGAAGGCGACGAGCCGTCCACCTCCGCCTGCCACCAGTGAGGAGATGAGACCGCATTCAGCGCACAGTGTGACGCCGTAGGCTGCGTTCTCCACGTTGCAGCCGACGACGATACGGCCATCGTCGACGAGGGCCGCCGCCCCCACCGGATATCCCGAGTAGGGGGCATAGGCCTGTCGGGAAACTTCCCGCGCCCGGGCGCGGATCTCCTCCCACTTGAGGTGGTCCACGTCACTCCTTCCGGAAGTGCTGGCCGTCTGCCGCGGGGGCACGGACGCGTCCCACGAGGCCGGCGACGGCGATGATCGTGGCCACGTACGGCAGCATCAGCAGGAACTGGCTGTCAATGGGGCTCCCCAGTGGGTTCAGGGTCTGGCCCAATTGGGTGACGAACCCGAAGAAGAGGGCCATGAGAGCGGCGTAGACCGGATGCCAGCGGCCCATGATGAGGGCAGCCAGGGCGATGAAGCCGTTGCCAACGGTCAGATCGGGCCGGAAGGCACCGGTGGAACCGATGGTGAAGTAGGCACCGCCAAAGCCTGCCATCGCACCGCCCAGAACAACTGCGCCGAACTTGGTGGCCACGACGTTGATGCCGACGGTGTCAGCGGCATGTGGGTGTTCGCCGACGGCGCGGACCCTGAGTCCCCACTTCGTCTTGAACAGTAGGAACCAGACGAACGGCACCATGAGGATTGCGAGGTAGGCCAGTGCTGTCTGGTTGAAGAGGATGGGGCCAAGGAACGGGATCTCGGAGAGTCCGGGAATGGCGATCCGCTGCATGATCGGCACCGCGTTGTAGGTGGCCGTGTCCTCGCTCACCAGTTGGTGGAAGAGGAAGCCCGTGAGGCCGGCGGCCAGGAGGTTGATCACCACGCCGAGGACGACGTGGTCCACGAAGTACTTGAGCGCGAACAGTCCCAGCAGCGCTCCCATGGCCACACCAGCCAGGATGGCGGCGATCAGGGCTGCGAGCAGGTTCTGTGTCAGCGAGCCAGTGATCGCGCCGGCGAAGGCCGCCGTCAGGAACTGCCCCTCGATGGCGATGTTGACCACGCCGGCCCGTTCGGACAGGGCACCGCACAATGCACCGAAGACCAGCGGGGTGGCGACAGCCAGCGTGCCCTGCAACTGGTTGGTCAGTGTGAAGACGGCGGAACTGCCAGCGGCCGCCCAGACGATCAGTCCCAGCAGGAACGCAACGCCTCCCACCGCGCCCGCGATGTTGGCGTAGCGACGACTGAGCTTGCCTGAGAGGTAACCGGCAGCGGCCAGCAGCGCGAGTACGGCACACACAGCCACTGTGGGGGCCGCCGGGAGCGCGATCGTCGGTAGCTGGACCGCATCGAACGCGTCGGAAAGAGCAATTCTGGACTCACCGCTGGTCCCGACGAATGCCCACACGAGCAGCAGCCCGACGACGGCGAGCAGCACACCCGTCGAGATGCGCTGGATGCGGTCCTCTCTGGCTTCCACCTGCTCGAGTGCGGCGACATCTGTTCTGGGGGCGACTTGAGTACTCATGCCACGGCTGCCTTTGCGCTGGAGTCAACACGGGTGTTCCGCTTCTCCCGAAGGACGGGCACGAGCCACATGACGAAAGCCGGGGCAGCGACGAACAACACGATGAGGGCTTGGATCAGGTTGGTGAGGTCGGAGGGCGTCTGTGCCTGGGCGGCCATGGTCAGGCCACCCGCCTTGAGGGCGCCGAACAGCAGACCGGCCAGTACGACTCCCAGCGGTCGGGACCGTCCCAGCAGCGCGACGGTGATGGCGTCAAAGCCGACGGTGCCGACGATGCCCAGCGACAGCTGGGTGGGGTAGCCCGTCAACAGGGTGGGGGTCAGTACGGCTTGGGCTCCTGCCAGGCCGCCCAGGCTGCCGGCGATCGCCATCGCGATGATGGTGGTGCGGGAAACGCTCATCCCGGCTGTTGCTGCGGCGTGCGGGTTCTGCCCCACCGCGCGGATGCGGAACCCCAGTGTGGTGCGCTCCAGCAGCCACCACACGGCTACAGCAGCCACCAGCGCAATGGCGAACCCGAGTGTGAGCCTGGTTCCGGCAAGCCGGGGCATGGTGGCGGAGAACTGGACCACCGGCGAGATCGGATCCGATCTGCCCGGCTGCTGCAGGAGAGGCGTGGTGAGCAGAAACTGCAGCATGTACAAGGCGATGTAGTTGAGCATGATGGTCACGATCACCTCATGGGCGCCGGTTTTGGCCTTCAGGAATCCTGCAATTCCACCCCACACTGCGCCGAATGCCATGGACGTTAGCAGGGCGAAGGGGATGTGGACGAACAGCGGCAGGCCGGTGAAGCTGAAGCCGATGAAGGCACCAACGATCGCTCCCCACACGGCCTGGCCCTGTGCACCGATGTTGAACAGGCCGGCACGAAAGGCCAGTGCCACACCCAGACCGGCGCAGATGAGAGGAGCGGCCTGGGCGCTGGTTTCCGTGAGCGCCTGCCACGATCCCACCGAGCCGCGCAGCAGTGCGCCGTAGGCGGTGGAAATCTTGTCCCACGAAGCTCCAAGCGCGTCACCGGGGGCGTTGAAGAAATAGGCGAATCTGCTGATGACGTCCTCGTCGGCCAGCACCATGACAATGGCGCCGGCGATGAACGCGAGGACGAAAGAGATTACTGTCACCACCACAGGCACCCACGCACGTGAGCGGGGCTTCTTGGGCGGGGCGGCTGAATCGGTGTTCCCCGCCGGCAGTTCCTTCTCCTCCACAAGGTTCTCAGACATCCACCTTCTCCGTCCTGCTGTCGCCCACGCTGTTCTTGGCTTCTTCGTAGCTGATTCCCGCCATCATGAGACCCAGAACATCGCGGGAGGTGTCCGGGCCGACGATCCCGACGATCCGCCCGCGATACATCACGGCGATCCGGTCCGCCAGTGACTCGACCTCTTCCAGTTCGGTGGAGACGATGAGCACGGCGGTCTCCCTGTCGCGTTCCTCCACGATGCGGTTGTGCAGAAATTCGATGGCGCCCACGTCCACCCCTCGTGTGGGCTGATTGGCCACCAACAGACTCAGCGGGCGGGACAGTTCCCGCGCCAACACCACCTTCTGCTGGTTGCCGCCCGACAGCGAGCTCAAGGGCTGGGTGTGGGATGAGGTCCGGATGTCGAACTCTTCGATGAGCTCGTCCGCGTTGAGCCGGATTTTCGGCAGGTCCAGGTTGCCTGCACTGGCGAAACCGTCGGCGCGGTTGAGGACGAGGTTCTCGGCGATGGAGAAGTCGCTCACGAAGCCGTCACGCTGTCGATCCTCTGGAACGAATCCGAGACCGGCGTCGATCGTCTCCCTCGGAGACAGGTGGGTGATGTCCACCCCGTCCAACGTCGCCGAGCCCGCAATGACTGGGGTGGTACCCAAGAGGGCTTCAGCAAGTTCAGTCTGGCCGTTGCCCTGCACTCCAGCAATGCACAGGATCTCGCCACCGGAGATGCTCAGGTCGAGGTGATCCACCACGACCGCGCCGGCGGCGTTGGCCACGGTGAAACCGGAGAGCACCAGACGTTCCTCCCCCAGCTTCGGCGGCGCCTTGTCCACGGTCAGGTTCACTGCACGACCCACCATGAGTTCTGCCAGATCGCCCTCGGTCGCATCCGGCGTGGCCTGCCCCACCACCTTCCCTCGACGAATGACGGTGATGTCATCGGCGACCGCCACCACCTCGCGCAGTTTGTGGGTGATGAAGCAGATCGCACGGCCCTCGTCGCGCAGCGTCTTCATCACCACCATGAGCTCATCGATCTCCTGGGGGGTGAGCACGGCCGTGGGCTCATCAAAGATCAGGTAGCTGGCATCGTTGGCCAGCGCTTTCAGAATCTCCACGCGCTGCTGGATGCCCACTGGCAGGTCCTCGACGAGCGCGTCGGGATCCACATCGAGCCGATAGCGTTCCGACAGCTCGCGTACCAGCTTCCGGGCTCCGGCCAGGTCGAGCGTGCCCAGGCGACCGGGTTCACGTCCCAGCACCATGTTCTCGGCAACCGTGAAGACGGGAATGAGCATGAAGTGCTGGTGCACCATACCGATGCCGGCAGCCATGGCCTGCTTGGGATTCTCGAGATGCAGTTCTTTCTCACCCACACTGATGGTGCCCTCGTCTGCCGGAAGGAGACCGAAGAGAACGTTCATGAGTGTGGATTTGCCTGCACCGTTCTCGCCCAGCAGGCAGTGGATACGGCCGGGAACGAAGTCCAGCGTGATGGAATCGTTCGCCGTCAGTGACCCGAAACGTTTTGTGATGCCCTTCAGGTGAAGGACTTCAGCTTCGTGATCGACGCTCTGCTGCCGTTCGGTGCTCACGACTTGGTGTACCCCCCTTGGCCGACGTTGGCCGTTCTCGAACTGTGATGGCGATGATGGACCACGCGGTGTGAGGAGGCGCCCACACGCCGTGCGGTGTGTCGAAAGTGTAGGCGCCGCTGCCCACTGACCACGTGAACTGTGACCGATCCAGCGGATCGTCGCAGCGACTGTGCGGGCCAGCTGACAGTGACGGCTGGTCGGGGGTCTCCCGACCAGCCGCCACCATGTGCCCGCGGTCAGACGATCAGTTGGGCTGAGCTTCCGAGGTGATCTCGATGTCGCCGCTGATGATGTCCTGCTTGATCGTTTCCAGCTCAGACTTGGTCTCCTCGGGGACCTCGTCCTCGAACTCGTTGAACGGGGCGAGTCCGGTTCCTTCGTTCTCGAGGGTACCCACGTACTCCTCCGAGGTGAAGTTCCCCTCCATGGATGCCTGGATGGCATCGAAGACCGCAACATCCATGCCCTTGTAGACCGAGGAGATGATGTTGGAGCAGAACTCGGCGGCCGAGATGCAGCCATCGGTGTCCACCCAGATAGCGTTGACGTTCCCGCCGGATGCCTGAGCAGCCTGCAGTCCGCCCAGTCCGGCGGGGCCGGCGACGGGGAAGAGGATGTCAGCGCCCTGGGCAATCAGCGTGTTGGCGGTTTCCCGACCTCCGGCGATGTTTCCGAAGGGATCATTGCCGGGCACGAACTGGCCGTCCTGGGTTTCGACGTCCCACCCGATGACCTGGATGTCCTCACCCTTCTGCTCGTTGTAGTACTCCACGCCCTGGGCGAATCCGTCCATGAAGATGGTGACGGTGGGAATCTTCGCGCCACCGAACGTCCCGACCTGACCGGTCTCACTCATTGCGGCAGCGAGGTAGCCACCCATGAAGGACGATTCGGCCGTATTGAAGATCAGGCCCTTGGCATTGTCGACGCCCTCAAAGGAGCCGTTGTCCACAATGGCGAAATCGACGTCGGGATTCTGCTGGGCGGCAGCTTCCGTGGCGTTGGCCAACAGGAATCCGACGGTGACGACGATGTTGCAGTCGGCGGCGATCATGGCCTGGATGTTCTGGGCGAAGTCGGCTTCGGAGTTCGACTCGATCTCGCCGGTTTCGACACCGAGTTCGTCCTGGGCGCGCATGAGGCCGGCATAGGCCGTCTCGTTGAAGGATTGGTCGTCGAAGCCGCCGGCGTCTGACACCATGCAGGCCTTGAAATCGCCCGAGGGCTCCGTGCCCTCGGTGGTCTCCATGGACTCACCGTCCGTCGGGGCCATGGCCTCGGTGGTGGGATCCCCGGGTGTGGTCGTTTCAGGTGCTTCGGCGCAACCCGCCAGTACCAGCGCGCTGGCCCCAATGACAGACGCGAGCTTGAACAGTGACTTCTTCACGATGCGTGTTCCTCCTGGAAGTGCATTGAATTGTGGAAATGACTCGTGGATAGCTGACCATACTGCCTCAGGCATCCACGTGCCCACATGGAGCGAAATCGTTATCTCGTCGAGACCTCTGAAGCACCCTCGATACCCGGTGATCAGGAATCTGCTGGTGTCCATATCCAGATGTAGGGGCGCCAGATCCCCCGATCAGGCGCACAGCAGCCAGGACATGATGGATCAGTGGTTTCCCCACCGTCAGGCAACCTGCCTGATGAGGGCGACGGCCGTGCGAATCATGGTTGCGGTGGTCGCCCGCCACGCGCTTTCCTGACCTCGATACGGTCCGGTGGCAAGACTGATCACTACGGCAGCGGTCCGCAGCCGTAGTTCCACAGGGTCCACTCGCTCGTCGAACACCGGAACCCAGCGCGACAACAGGGAGCGAACGCGTGACTCCTGTGCCGGCTTCATTCGCTGGATGGTGGAGAGGTGGGCGATGAGGCAGGCGAGGTCATCGGCTCTGCGCCCCGGCCCAATGGTGTCGATGTCGAGGATCCCCACAATGCGACCGTCCGCCACCCTCAGCTGGCCCTCGTGGTAGTCCCCATGGGTCGCTTCCTGGCCCTGTGGCAGCCCGGCCAGACCGGCGGTGATCTGCTGCGTCGCCCACTCCAGGTCTTCGAGGAGTTCCGGCATGGCTGACGTCACCATCGCGGCATAGTGGCCCACTGCATCGGTCCATGGAGGACGACGTTCCAACTGCGCGACGCCGGGCGGCATGGCATCCAGCGCGCCGATGAGTTGCTGCGCGGTGCACGGATTCTCGTCATCGAAGATCGCTCGGGCCAAGGACCTGCCGGGCAGTTCACGGGTCACGAGGAGGTGCTCCGGCGTCACAAGTGCCACAGGCGGAGCGGGGACTCCGGAGTCCAGGAGCAGGCGGTGTCGTTCAACAACATCGCTGAACACTCTGCCGCGCAGCACCTTGATGTAGAACACCTCCGGGCTGTCCCGCACCGCAACCTTCACCACGGCACGGCGTCGTGGGCGGTATCCGATCATGGTCACGGCCAGGGACTCGCCTGTCACAGGACGCCCCAGCACGTTTTCCGCAGTGAAGAGCTCCGCCAACTGCTCGGGAAACGCAGCGCGGGGCAGTCCCGGCAGGTCTGGATCATTGGGGTAGAGCCACACCGCGACTTCCCTGGTGCCGTCGGCGAAGATCTCGGCGCCCCGATCGTTGGGCAGCAGTTCCCCCGAGCGGGCGCTGACCCCGAGCAACTCGGCACGTTGCCCCCAGGACCAGGTGACCTGCGCCACGTAGGTGGCCGTGGTGGACTGCTCGGGGTTGGTGTCCACGTGATCGAGCTTCCAGTCACCGAGTTTCCCACCGGCATGCTCCACCGCTGCACTCAACAGTGGCCCGACGCGAGGGCTCGTCAGAAGAAGCGAGCCGTCATCCATCGATGTCCCCGGTTGCGGTGGCGCCGTCAGGCAGTTCCCGACGAAGGGAGAACCACGCCGCGCGTCGCGCATCCAGCTCGGCCACCGTGAGCGTGAAGGCAACTGCCTCGTCGTCCTCACCGGTCGTCTCGACCGGATGGAGCCGCACCGTCACGGAACTGCCGAGCTGGGGAAGTTCGCCGAGCTGAGCCATCACGTATCCCGCCACGGTGTCGTAGGGGCCATCCGGCAGAACGTAGCCGGTGGACTCCGCGAACTCCTCAATCGTGGTCAGACCGTCCACACGATCCACTCGATCGGTGGTGTTCTCCCCCACCACGTCGTACTCGTCGGTGATGTCCCCGATCAGTTCCTCCATCAGGTCCTCCATGGTGACAATGCCCGCCGTGCCGCCGTACTCGTCGCGGACGATGGCCAGGTGGGAGGACGCGCTGCGCATGGAGCTGAGTGCACGCAGAATCTTCACGGTCTCGGGCAGGCTGAGGACGGGGCGGATGATGGAGCGCAGTTCACCGGTGCGTGCTGCGCCGTCGAGATCCATGAGGTCACGGACGTGGAGGAATCCGACGACGCGGTCCACGGAGCCGTCAATCACCGGGTAGCGGGAGTGCGGGGCCCCGCGCACCTCACGGTAGGCACGGTGGATCGGCATGTCGGCCGGCAGGAAGTCCACTTCGGTACGGGGCACCATCACTTCTCGCAGTGTGCTGTCCCCGGCGTCGAATACTTCGTCAAGGATGCTGCGTTCTTCTGTGCTCAGGGTGGAGGAGTCCGACAGCATGGCCCGGAGTTCCTCGTCGGTCACTGAATCCTTCGCCAGCGACGGGTCACCACCGAAGATCCGCACCACAGCGTTCGTGGAGACGCCGAGGAACCAGATCAGAGGGCGTGCGATCGTCGCGATTCCGGAGACGAGCGGGGCCAGTGCCAGCGCGAAACCCTCGGCCCGCTGCATCGCGAGTCGTTTTGCGCTCAGTTCCCCGATCACGATCGAGAAGTAGGAGATGACGACGGTGATTGACACCAGTGCCACGGTGTTGGAAATGCCAGCCGGGATGCCCAGCGACTCCAGGACGGGAGCGAAGCTGGACGCAAGTGTCGCACCTCCGAACGCGGCCGAGAGGAACCCGGAGAGGGTGACGCCAATTTGCACGGAGGAGAGGAACAGGTTCGGGTTGCTGACGAGCCGTTGGATGGCCTGACCACGCTTGCCCTTGCTGGCCAACTGCTTGACCCGGCTCTCCCGCAGGCTGATCAGCGCCATCTCCGCGGCAGCGAAGGTGCCACCGATCAGGATGAAGAGCGCGATGAGGGCGACGTCTTGCAGAACGTTCATTTCTCCCTAGAGGGTACGCGGGTAGGGGCGCCGGTCAAGCCAACGGGTCATCCGCGCCCGCACGTGCGGGCGGAGGAGGGAGAGACTACGGATCACCGGAAGATGACCGTGCGGTCCCCGTCCGAGAGCACGCGGTGCTCGGCGAAGAGCCGGACAGCCTCGGCAAGAGTCTGGGACTCCTGCGACTGGCCCTTGCGGACGAGTTTGGCGACGCTCATGCTGTGGTCCACGCGCACCACGTTCTGCTCGATGATGGGTCCCTCATCGAGGTCGCTGGTGACGAAGTGTGCGGTGGCGCCGATGAGCTTGACCCCTCGTGTGTGCGCCTGGCGATACGGGTTGGCGCCCTTGAACCCCGGCAGGAAGGAGTGGTGGATGTTGATGGCCCGCCCAGCCAGGAAGTCGCACAGGTCCGGGCTGAGAATCTGCATGTAGCGCGCCAACACCACTAGCTCCACGCCTCGTTCCTCGACGGTCTGCCTGACAGCATCTTCGAAGTCCTGCTTGGTTCCGGCGTCGACAGGGAGATGAGTGAAGGGCGCCTCGTAGAACTCCGCCATGGACCGTAGGACGTCGTGGTTGGCCATGATGCCCACCACGTCGATGGGTAGCGCACCCGTGCGTCGGCGGAACAGGAGTTCATTGAGGGCATGCCCTGCCTTGCTGGCGAGGATGAGTGTGGGCGTGGGACGTCCTGCCTCGTGCACCTCGAATTGGGCGGCGTAGCGATCTGCGAGACCTTCGAGCTTGCTGGTCAGCGCTTGGGCATCGGCGCCCGACACCTCCACGCGAATGAAGAATGCGCCGGTGTCGGGCGACGTGAACTGCTGGAGTTCGATGATGTTGCCCGAGACCTCGACGACGACGCCAGTGATTGCATGAACAATCCCTGGGCGATCCGGGCACTGGAGCGTGACAACAAGGTCAGTCATAGGTCACGACTGTAGCGGCCCATGGGGAGTGCTGATCAATGCTGTTCTCGGCGAGGACTTGGCCGGGCCGGATGACGTGGTGTCACGACACCTGGCACGTGTGCTGGTACGTGTACGCCCTAGATCAGTCCGAGTTCGGTGACCGCGTCGCGCTCGTCGACGAGTTCGGCCACCGAGGCATCGATGCGTGCCCGCGAGAAGTCGTTGATCTCCAGCCCCTGCACGATCTCGTACCTGCCGTCGGTCACCGTGCACGGGAACGAGGAGATGATGCCTTCTTCAACACCGTAGGAGCCGTCGGAGGGTACCGCCATGGACACCCAGTCACCCTCTGCGGTTCCGAGTACCCAGTCACGCATGTGTTCGACGGTGGCGTTCGCTGCCGATGCCGCCGAGGACTGGCCACGGGCCTCGATGATCGCGGCGCCACGCTTGGCGACCTTGGGGATGAACTCGTTCTCGATCCAGGACTGGTCATCCACGACCTCGGCGGCGTTGCGCTCCCCCACCCGCGCGTTGAAGAGATCCGGGTACTGGGTGGCGGAGTGGTTGCCCCAGATCGTCATGTGCGAGATGTCGGTGACCGGCGCTCCGACCTTGGCGGCGAGCTGGCTGATCGCACGATTGTGATCCAGCCGTGTGAGCGCGTTGAAACGCTCGGCCGGGATGTCCGGGGCGTTCTTCAGCGCGATCAGGGCGTTGGTGTTGGCCGGGTTGCCGGTGATGAGGACCTTGACGTCGTCAGCGGCGACCTCGTTCAAAGCCTTGCCCTGACCGGTGAAGATCTTGCCGTTGGCACTCAGCAGGTCGCTGCGCTCCATGCCTGCCTTGCGGGGCATGGCACCCACGAGCATGGCCAGGTTGACGCCGTCGAAGACCTTGGTGGGGTCATCGCCGATCTCGATGTTGACGAGGTTGCTGAACGCGCAGTCGTCCAGTTCCATGACCACACCCTCGAGCGCTTTCAGCGCGGGCGTGATCTCGAGCAGACGAAGTTCGATGGGGCGATCCTGCAGCAGTGCCCCGCTGGCAATGCGGAACAGCAGGCTGTAGCAGATCTGGCCTGCCGCTCCGGTGACGGCAATCTTGACGGGAGCCTCAGTGCTCACTGTCGGCCTCTCTCTCCTGTGGCTTGTGGTGGTCTCGTTGACGCCTTCGAGCTTATCGTCTCGGCGGCCGTGCCAGTCCGGCGGGACCCACAACTTGCTCAGCGCAATGGGGGGACAAGAAGGGCAAGGGCTGCGATGCCGAGCGCCAGCAACGTGAGCACCGCGACGTCGATCCAGCGTCGACGCACCACCAGCAGTCCCGCAGTCCGGGCTCCCAACACCACGCGCAGCAGGGCAGCGAGCCCGGTTGCTCCGGCGATCATGAGGGAGGCGCTGCGCCACCGCCCCAGTCCGAGGAGGACCAGCGCCACAGTCAGTGCCACCAGCACGACAGCCAGGGGCCACGGGTTGCTGGGGAACTCCTCGGCTGGCAGGTCACGCCTGTCCGCCATGTGCTTCCCTGCCCGGCGCGTCCGCACTCGTCGGGACCGGTCCACCACCGTGGAGGGCCTCTGCACGATCCACGACGTTGGTCAGCAGCATCGCTCGTGTCATGGGCCCCACGCCGCCGGGCGTGGGTGCGACCAGCGCCGCCTTCTCCCACACATCGGGAGCCAGATCCCCCACAAGGCCGTCGTCGGTTCTCGTGATGCCGACGTCCACCAGTACGGAGCCCTCCTTCACCATGTCCGCCGTGATCATCCCCGGCTGTCCCGCCGCTGCGACGACGATGTCGGCCTGGCGGGTCAACGTTGCGAGGTCACGGGTGCCGGTGTGGCACAGCGTCACGGTGGAGTTCTCCGACTTGCGGGTGAGAAGGAGACCCAGCGGACGTCCCACCGTCGTTCCGCGGCCGACGATGACCGTGTGGGCGCCGTTCAGCTCCACGTCGTAACTGCGCAGGAGCGCCACGATCCCCCGCGGGGTACACGGCAGCGCCCCGGGGATGCCGAGGACCAATCTCCCCAGATTGACCGGGTGGAGCCCGTCGGCATCCTTCTCCGGGTCCACGAGTGACAGCGCCCAGTTGTCGTCGAGGTGCGGGGGCAGCGGCAGTTGCACGATGTAGCCGGTGCAACTCGGATCCATGTTCAGTTGGTCCAGATGGGCGGTCAGGTCCTCCGCCGAGGTGTTTGCGGGCAGGTCCACCCGGATGGAGCGGATGCCCACCTCGGCGCAATCGCGGTGCTTGCCGGCGACGTAGGAGTGGGATCCGGGATCGTCTCCCACGAGCACGGTGCCCAGGCCGGGAACCACTCCCGCCGCCAGAAGCCGCGAGACGCGTTCCTTGAGTTCCGCCTTGATCTGCCGAGCGACGGGCACGCCCGCCATTTTCGTTGCTGTCATGTCAGTGGTGCCTCAATTTCAGTGGAAGAAGTGACGGGTGCCGGTCAGGTACAGAGCAACCCCGTGCTCGCGGCACAGGTCGATGGTGTCCGCATCTCGCATGGATCCGCCCGGCTGGACGATGGCTCTGACCCCGGCGTCGACAAGGATCCGCGGACCGTCGTTGAAGGGGAAGAAGGCATCGGATGCGGCGACGGAACCAGCCGCACGCTCACCAGCGCGCTCCACCGCCAGGGTGCAGGAGTCCACGCGGTTCACCTGCCCCATGCCCACACCCACGGACGCGCCACCGACCGCGAGCAGGATGGCGTTGGACTTCACCGAACGGCAGGCCCGCCAGGCGAACTCCAGATCGGCCAGGGTGGCTTCGTCGACGGCCTCCCCCGCCGCCAGTTGCCACTGCTCCGGTGTGTCCCCCGGAGCATCGATCCGATCCGGTTCCTGCACCAGGGCGCCCCCGCTGATGGGGTGCAGTGTGTGTCGGGGGTACTCGAATCGAGGGGCACGCAGCAGGCGAATGTTCTTCTTGGCGCTGAGAACCTCCACCACACCTGCGTCGAATCCCGGCGCGATGACCACCTCGGTGAACACCTCCGCCACCGCGCGGGCCATGTCCACCGAGACCGGACGATTGGCCGCGATGACGCCGCCGAACGCGGAGACGGGATCACAGGCATGTGCCTTGCGGTGTGCCTCGGCGATGTCGGCGCCCACCGCGATCCCGCACGGGTTGGCGTGCTTGATGATGGCGACGCACGGCTCGTCGAAGTCGAAGGCGGCTCGTAGGGCTGCGTCCCCGTCGGTGTAATTGTTGTAGCTCATGGGCTTGCCGTGGAGCAGTTCGGCCTGTGTGATGCCTTGCGGCTGCTGGCTGTCGGAGTAGAGCGCCGCCCGCTGGTGTGCGTTCTCGCCGTAGCGCAGCGTCGTTTCCTTCTGCCACGTGCCGCCCATCCATTCCGGGAAGCCGTCGGCAGGTGGCTCCGCCACGTTCCCAGTCATCCAACCAGCCACCGCCACGTCATAGGACGCAGTGTGACGAAAGGCTGCGGCGGCCAGCTCCCGGCGCTCAGCCAGGGTGAAGCCGCCAGCGTCGATCGCAGCTCGCACGCCGTGGTACTGGTCGGGCGATGTCACCACCGCCACGGAGGGATGGTTCTTCGCAGCCGCGCGCACCATGGTGGGGCCGCCGATGTCGATCTGCTCCACACACTCGTCCTCGCTGGCACCCGAGGCGACGGTTTCGGTGAAGGGATACAGGTTGACCACGACGAGGTCGAAGGGGGGGATTCCCAGGGTCTCCAGCTGGCGGACATGAGCGGGCAGCCGTCTGTCGGCGAGGATCCCGGCATGCACGAAGGGGTGCAGCGTCTTGACTCGTCCGTCGAAGCATTCCGGGAATCCGGTGACCGTCTCGACGGCGGTGACGGGGATGCCTGCCTCGGAGAGCCGGGCGGCGGTGGACCCGGTGGAGACGATCTCCACGCCGACCCCGTGCAGCGCGTGGCCCAGCTCCTCCAGACCGGTCTTGTCGTAGACGGAGACGAGCGCCCGCTGCACGAGGTTGCGTCGCGAGTTGGCGTCCTGTTCGCTCTGGTGCTGCGGTCCGCTGGTGTCCGTCATGCTTCTCCTGGTTCCCATTCCCGCACGGCGCGTACGAGCAGTTCTCTTTCGGCGGTCTTGATGCGTTCGTGCAGCTTGTCGGCGTCGTCGTCGTCCAGGACTTCGACGGCGGACTGATAGAGAATCCTACCGGTGTCGATTCCCTCGTCCACGAGGAAGACTGTGGCACCTGTCACCTTCACTCCCGCCGCGAGCGCATCGCGCGCGGCCCGCATCCCGGGGAAACTGGGAAGCAGGGACGGATGCGTATTGATCGTTGTTCCCCCGAACCGGGACAGGAAGTTCTCGCCCAGCAACTTCATGAACCCCGCTGAGGCCACGAGGTGCGGCTCGAAGGCGGCGACGATGTCAGCCAGCTGCGCGTCCCAGATCGCTCGGTCCGTGCCCTTGGCCCAGGGGTGGGCGATGGCCTCGATGCCGTGGCGACGGGCCCGCGTCAGCGCCGGAGCCGATTCCTGGTCCGATACGACGGCCACAACGTCGGCGTCCACGTCGCCGGCCTCCACGGCATCGATGAGGGACTGCAGCAGGGTTCCCGTGCCGGAGACCAGCACCACGACCTTCACCGTCACGTTCGCCATCCCTGTGTCAGGGCCACCCTCACGGTTGACCTGCTTCAGCGAACTCGGCAGAATCTCCGGCCTCCGTGGACTCGGCAGGATCCGGGGACTCGGCGGGTTCCGTGCTGGGGGGTCGTCTCACCAGTCCGAGCACGACTCCCCCCACCAGTCCGGAGAGCCCGAGGAGCACGGGGGCCACGATGATCAACTGGTCCGTGGTGGCTCCGAGCTGATTCAACCGTCCCTGACCCAGCGCGCCTCCAGCGAGAGAGCACAGCAGAGTGATCAGCAGACCCGCGCCCACACCGGAGAGACCTCCCACGAGCGCAGTTTCATCGAATCGCGCACGCGGTCGGGCGAGAACCACGACGAGCGACGCAACTGTGCCGGCCACGATTCCCACTGCGAGCCACCAGAACATGGCGCCGCCACCCAGGCCCGGTTCTCCCACTGCACCCAGGACGGGCACGGATGGGAGAAAACCGACGTCGGTCACCGACATGCTGAGCAGAGAATCGTCTCCGAGCGTGACCCCGGCACCCAGTGCCCAGGAGGTGGCCCAGAGGATCAGGTTGGGCAGGTACAGCAGCTGGACGAAGACCAGCAGAATGGTTCCTGCGACCCCGGGATCCAGAGCCTCATGAATGAAGGTGATCCGATCCCGGTGGACGATGAGCGCCGTGGCCAACGCGGCCGTACCGCCCATCAGACACACCAGTACCGCGTACCCGAGGGCCGATGGCACCGAGCGCAGCCATCCCGGCCAGGCGTGGCGGGGGTCGAAGCCAATGGCTCGGCTGGCGCCCCACAGGCCGGAAACTGCGCCCAGCACCAGCCCACCGAGGAGACCGGGTAGGACACCGCTCGGGCTGTCCAGCACAAGGGCCAGACCTGCGATGAGAACCCCCTGGGTGGCGGCCGTGGTCCCGGCCACCCGCAGCACCGCACGTTCTCGGTCCAGCCGGGTTCGCCCGGTGTCGTCCGCCGGAGCCGCGGCTCCGGTTGCCTGCCGCGCAGCGAGTCCGGCGCCGGGCAGAGCGAGCACCACCAGTGCCAGGGGCAGGCCGAGAGGCACCAACGTGACCAGCTGTCCGCCCACCATCACCGGGACGCCGTGCGCCAGCAGGAGAAAGTCGGTGGCCAGGAACAGCGAGGCGTCCAGATCGACGTCGGGCGACGTGAGCCATCCCAGGGTTGTGGCGCCGGTGAGCAGCAGCCACCCGGCAGCAACGACGGCGACTGTTGCGAGGATGGCCACGGCATACCACGGCAGCGGAAACGCTTTCGGCGGGGATGGTGGGACGGCGTCGACATCCACTGCCACCGTGCGATGCCTTGTCGGACGGTCGGTCATGGGGCAACTCCCATCGCTTCTGCGGTGCACCGGCGCGCACCCGGTAACCTGTCCCGGGAATGCCCCTCAGGAGGGACATTCATCAGTTCTATGTGGAGGTGGTTGATGTCAGACTCCGGGTTCCACCGTCCCCGGCGATCATTCGCTCATGACACCGACTCCGAGAAACCGATCGCGGATGACGATACCCCAGTGTCTGCGTCATCCGCTGCGCGACGCGGGCTGGACCCCGAAGCCACAGATCCGCCCCACGACGCCGGCCCGGAAGTCCCGCGACCCATCAATCCGTTCGCGCGTCCGGGAAGTGAGTCTGCCGCCCGCGAGGTTCCCACCTCCAGCCCCATGGTGCCCGCACCCGCACCGATGATGCCGGGGCGGGATTCCCAGAACCCGCAGAGCGCGGGTGATGGCCGCGGCTCTGCGCCAGCACCTGGTCTGGAGCCCCACCGTTCGGCAGGGAGTTCCACCTCTCCTGCGGAGTCGCGCGCCGACGATGGCGGCACTCCATCCGCCCCGTCCCAATCGTGGCTACGTCACCACCGCAAATCCCTGCTCCTGTTCGTGGCCGGCGCGTTGGTGCTGGCGTTGTTCGTGACGCTCGGAGCCTTCTGGTTGGGGCGCGACGGACAACCCACACCCCCTCCTCCGGCAACCTCCACGAGCCCAAGCCCCAGCCCATCGGAAAGCCTGGAACCCGCTGTGAGCGTCGACAGCCTCATGACGGTGGAGGACGCCGAAGCCGTCGTGGCAGGGGCAACCTGGACGATTGCCAGCACAGCAGAGACCAGGCAGGAGGCTGAGGCCAGGCCGGCCTGCCTCGGGGGCGAAATCACCACCGTCAACCCCACCGACAGCCTGCAGCGCGCCATCGGCACCTCCGGGGGCGACATGCTGGCCGCTCTCCATCAGGTGGACCTCTACGCCTCCGAGGAGGCCGCTCAGCAGGTGCAGTCAGAGCGAGCCACTGCCCTCACCGCGTGCGACGAGGTTCCGGCTCTGATCGTCGGCGCCTCCACGATCACCGGAATCGGTGACGAGGCGATGCAGATGCGCATCGCATTCCAGGGCGATCCGGTAGAGGGGGCCTCAGAGGTTATGCACACCGTGCTCCTCGTGCGCACGGGGCGCGCACTGACCATGCTGGACGTCACACGCAACGACGACGCCATCCCCACCGAGGACGCAATTGCGGGGCTGGTGGGCCCCCTCAACGACATCTGTGATCGTGTCGACGGCACGTGTCCCACCGATCCCGTTGCCAACCCCATCCTGCCGCCCCCCGTGGAGCCCTTCGGCTGGCTCATCACCTCGGACCTGCCGCGCATCCGTCCGGGATTCGGCCAATGGGTCGCCAGAGAGGAGCAGCCGGTGATCATCACATCCCAGGGCATGGGGTGCGAGAACATGACTCTGGCCACCGAGCCGGGACCCACCGAGCGTCAGCAGCGGACCTACCTGCTGACCCAGGACGAGGAGACACCCACCACGTTCGGGATGGACGAAATGGTGTTCGACTTCGAGGACAACGCGGCGGCACGAGTTTTCAGCAACAGGTTGATTGATTCCCTGCTGTCCTGCGGAGACCGCAATGCAACCGCAGAAGTCACGGATCTCGGCGCCGTGAACGGAGGCGGTGCCGACGGCGTGGACGTCTCCGCCCGACTCATCACCATCGACCAGGCCACCTCGGACGACTCCGCGGTGAGGTACCAGCTCGTCGTTGCGATAGCCGACTCCCGCGTCAGCTACCTCCTGACAAGCGTCACCGATGATTACCAGTTCACGCCGGACCAGCTGAGTGAGGTCGCGCTGAGGATGGCGCACCGCCTCAGCCAGGGCTGAGAAGATCGAGCGGACGCGGAGTCGCCCGACCCAGCTGCCTGCGCATCCCACCGCTCCGTTTGGTATCGATCACTGAACAAGCCCCCACCCGCTTCCGGGTGGAGGCTGTCGCGCCGACGCTTCTCCGGTGTTCAGGCGCTCCTCTGCCGGATGTCGCCCATGGCATCGCGGGCCAGCGATGCGGTCTGACTGGGCGTCTCGCCCACCATGACGCCCGCACCCTCCAGCGCCTTCTTCTTCGCCGCAGCGGTACCGCCGCTTCCCGTGATGATGGCGCCAGCGTGGCCCATCGTCTTGCCCGGTGGTGCCGTGAAGCCGGCCACATAACCGATGACGGGTTTGGTGATGTGCTCTGCGATGTAGGCGCCGGCCTTCTCCTCCGCATCGCCACCAATCTCGCCGATCATCACGATGACGTCCGTCTCATCGTCGTCCTCGAACGCCTGCAGGACATCGATGTGCGAAGTCCCGATCACAGGGTCGCCTCCAATGCCAACGGCCGTGGAGAAGCCGTGGTCACGCAACTCGAACATCATCTGGTAGGTCAGGGTGCCGGACTTGGACACCAGACCGATGTTGCCGCGCCCCGCGATGTGGGCCGGAATGATTCCGACGTTGGACTTGCCGGGGGAGATCAGCCCCGGACAGTTGGGTCCCACGATGCGGGTCTCGGCTGAAGCGGCCGCAGACTGGAACTCGATGGCGTCTCGCACCGGAATGCCTTCCGTGATCACCACGCACAGCGGGATCTGGGCATCGACAGCCTCCAGGACGGCATCGCGCGCGAACCGGGGCGGGACGAAGACCACGGAGACGTTCGCACCCGTCGCGTCCATGCCCTCGGCAACCGAACTGAAGACCGGCACCGGATCCTCTTCGAAAACAACGGACTCCCCGCCCTTCCCGGGGGTGACGCCACCGACTATGCGGGATCCGGACATGATCATCCGTTGGGTGTGCTTGCGCCCCTCCCTGCCGGTCATGCCCTGCACGAGGATCCGTGAACTCTCGTCGATGAAGATGGCCATGACTCGTCAGTTCCTTTCGCTTGCCAGCTTGGCGACGGCAGCCGCCGCGCCGTCCATGGTGGATTCCACCTGAATGAGTGGATGGTTCGCCTCCGTCAGGATGGCTTTGCCCACGTCCACCGAGTTGCCGTCGAGACGCACCACGATGGGCAGCGTGGCTTCGTCACCCAACACGTCCAGCGCGGAGATGATGCCCTGAGCGACGTCGCTGCAGGCCGTGATACCGCCGAAGACGTTGACCAGTACCGCACGCACCTGTGGATCGCTCATGATGATGCGCAGGCCGTTTGCCATGACGGTGGAGGAGGCTCCACCTCCGATGTCCAAGAAGTTTGCCGGTTTGGGCTGACCGGGCATGTCCTTCCCAGCCCTCTCCACGACATCCAGCGTACTCATCACCAGACCGGCACCGTTGCCGATGACGCCCACGCTGCCATCCAGCTTGACGTAGTTCAGGTCCAGCTCCTGCGCCTGGCGTTCGAGGTCCACGGCTGCTGACGTCTCGTGGTAATCGCCCCAGTTGTCATGCCGGAATTGAGCATTCTCATCGAGAGTGACCTTCGCGTCCAGGGCAAGGATGTCGCCGGATGCCACCTTCACGAGTGGGTTGACCTCCACGAGTGTGGCGTCCGACTCGCGGAAAACGGTCCAGAGCTTCTGCAGAACCTCGGTCACGCCGTCGCGGTCCTCGTTCTCGAAACCTGCGCGCTCGACAATCTCTCCCGCGACATCCGCGGTGATGCCCTCCACCGGATCCAATGGCAATTTGACCAACGCCTCGGGCCGCTCAACGGCAAGTGTCTCAATGTCGATCCCCCCTTCCACACTGCACATTGCCAGGTACGTGCCGGCCGTGCGGTCCAAGAGGATGGAGAAGTAGTACTCGGCCGCAATCTCTGCACCAGGACTCAGCATCACTGCAGTCACAGGAAGGTCCTTGATGACCAAATCAAGGATGTCGGAGGCGACGCTCTCGGCCTCCGACGGACTCCGGACCAGCTTCACGCCGCCAGCCTTGCCACGGCCACCCGCCCTGACCTGTGCCTTCACCACCGCCACGTCCGAGTCGAGTTCTTCATAGGCGTCCCTGGCACCTGCCGGAGTGGTCGCCACCACCCCCGGTAGCACCGGTACACCGAAGGACTCGAACAGTTCACGTGCTTGGTATTCGAGGAGGTCCACCCTCAGCTCCCATCATTGAGTTGCGCGATGCCCATCACGATACAGCGGAGGCCGTCCACGCGGGTGAACATTCTCATTGCGCACTCAGGAACCCAAATTTGAGAGCTTTCTGAGAAATGCTAAGGTTCCAAAGAATCACGTCACAGCCATCTGTCTGGAGTTCTGTTGAACAAGCTCAGCGCCGCCAAGAGCCCACGTAGGGCCGCTGAACACCTCGCCATATCCGATGTGGAAGTCACCACTGAATCCGCCTCGGTCGCCCGCAGACGCCGCACGTCCACCGTCAGCCGAGGGCTGGTCGCAGGTGTCCTTGCGAGCGTGCTGGCCGTGGGAGGTGCGCTTGCCTGGACTGCCACCTCGGGCGACGGCTCTGACGAGATGAGTTCGAAGCAACTCTCCATTGATCTGGCAATTCCGGAGGCTGCAGCTCAGTCCGTCGAGAAGGGCTTCGAGGATCGCTCGCAGGCGGCTTCCCGCAGCGCCATTCGTTCAACCCTGACCGAAGCCGTCGCTGGAGAGGCAGCCAAGGATCGCGAGGCGGTCCTTGACGCGTCCGTCGAAGAAGCACACAAGCATGAGGCCGAAGGCTCCGCCGCCGAACGCGAAGAGCAGATGGCTGCCGACATGGAACTCGTCAAGGCCCAGGAGGCCAAGCTCAAGAGGGAAGCCGAAGAAGCGGCGCGACGTCTTGAGGAGGCACGGCTGGCGGCCGAGGCTGCTGCGGCAGCCAAGGCGGAAGCCAATGCCGCGGATGCAGATGCCAAAGCGAAGACCAAAGCCGCTCCGTCCGAAGGCAGCGACTCCGCGGCAAGCGTGTCGACCGAAGATTTGGCGGCGGTGTCCTCCAGCGGCGGATCCATGCCGGTGAAGTCCAACTACCGCATCGGCGCCCGTTTCCAGGCCACCGGATCATGGTCCCGCTACCACACGGGACAGGACTTCCCCGCCCCCAGCGGCACTCCCATCTACGCAATCGCATCGGGAATCGTTCTGAGCCCGACGGCAGGTGGCTGGGCCGGCACCAACGTCGTCATCCAGCACTCCAATGGTGGATCCACGCTGTACGCCCACATGTCCAAGCGTGTCGCCAATACCGGGCAAGCAGTTCAGGCGGGCGATCTCATCGGCTACGTCGGCAACACCGGCCGCTCCTTCGGCGCTCACCTCCACCTCGAGTACTACAAGCCGGGTGTCACGCCGGGCAAGGTCTACGAGGCCTCGGATCCGATCGCCTTCATGCGGAGCGTCGGGGTCAACATCTAACACGCGGGGGCTGCGCCCCCCGTGACCCCCCCACACAGGTGCTCCGCCCCGGCACGTCAGCAACATTTCGGGTGGACTGCCCCCCGAAATGTTGTCCGAGTGGTGGGCTAGAGCTTTTCCATGGGGGCGTGCTTGAGGCTGAGGCGTTTGGTGCCGGCCGATCCGAAGTCCACGTCCGCCTTGGTGGCGTCGCCGGAACCGTGGACAGCAACCACCTCACCCAGACCAAAGGTTGCATGTAGTACCCGATCCCCCACGACGACGTGCGGGACGGTCTTCACCGGCCCCCTCCCAGCGCCGAAGCTGGCCATGGCGGTACTGGTTTCGCGGCTGCGAGTGGCTGAGCTATTGGCCCACGTGGTGAGGGCCTCCCCTGTGCGGCGCCAATCCAGGACGTGCTCGGGAATCTCCTCCAGGAACCTGGACCCGGGGTTGTAGCGCGGCTGCCCGAACGTGACGCGGACGGCGGCACGGCTCAGATGAAGCCGCTTCCGGGCCCGGGTGATCCCCACGTAGGCGAGGCGGCGTTCCTCCTCCAACTCATTGATGTTGTCGAAGGCGCGCATGTGGGGAAACACTCCCTCCTCCAGCCCTGTCAGGAAGACGGTGTCGAATTCGAGTCCCTTGGCGGTGTGCAGTGTCATCAGCGTCACCACGCCCGCGTCGGCATCACCGCTCGGCACCTGATCCGCATCAGCGACCAGTGCGACGCGTTCAAGGAAGGCGGCAAGGGAATCGTCCGGTTCCGGCATGCCCGCCACGAGACCGCTCCCGGTTTCGTCCAGATCCACGGTGTTGGCGCTGGCAACGAACTCGGCGGCAACGCTGACCAGCTCCTCGAGATTCTCCAGCCGGGTCTCATCCTGCGGATCCGACGATTTCTGCAACTCGGGAATGTAACCGGATGCCTGCAGCACCGACGTCAAAACCTCATCAGCACTGACACCACTCGCAACCATGATGCGGTGGGCATCCATCATGTCGGCGAACGCCGTGACCTGCTTGAGGGAACGCGCAGCCATCCCGGGGGCTTCCTGCACCCGTCGCATGGCGTCGGTGAAGGAGATACGTTCCGCTGCTGCCAAGGACGAGATGGCACCCTCCGCCCTCTCCCCGATCCCGCGCTTCGGCACGTTCAGAATGCGACGCACCGAGACATCGTCCGCAGGATTCACCAGCGCCCGAAGGTAGGCCAGAGCATCGCGCACCTCTCGACGCTCGTAGAAACGGACGCCGCCCACCACCTTGTACGGCAGTCCCACCCGGATGAACACCTCTTCCAGAGCACGGGACTGTGCATTGGTTCTGTAGAACACAGCGACGTCGCCGTATCGCGATTCCTCGTCGTCGACAAGCTTGTCAATTTCCTGCGCCACGAACTGGGCCTCGTCGTGCTCGGTGTCGGCCACGTAACCGACGATCTGCTCGCCCTCCCCCAAGTCGGACCAGAGATGCTTGTCACGGCGGCTCTGATTGCGTGCGATGACGGCGTTGGCAGCTGTCAGGACGTTCTGGGTGGAGCGGTAGTTCTGATCCAGCACGATGGTCTCAGCGCCGGGATAGTCGGACTCGAAGTCCAGAATGTTGCGGATCGTGGCACCCCGGAAGGCGTAGATGGACTGGTCAGAGTCTCCCACCACCATGAGTTCGGCTGGCTCCGCCGTCGGCGTCCCCTCCACCTGGGAAGCGGTGCTGGGGCCGCACAACTCCTTCACAAGGGCGTACTGGGCGTGGTTGGTGTCCTGGTACTCATCGACGAGCACGTGCCGGAACCGACGGCGATACTTCTCCCGAATGTCGGTGAACGACTGGAGGAGATGCACCGTCGTCATGATGAGATCATCGAAATCCAGGGCGTTCGCGGCCCGCAGCCGTCGCTGGTATTCGGCGTAGGCCTCCGCGACGATCCGCTGCCGGGGTTGTACGGCCTCGGCAAGTGCGGTCTCGAAGTCCATCAGCTCATTCTTGTGGTTGCTCACCGCCGTCATCACAGCCCGGACGGGGTACTGCTTGGGGTCCAACCCCTGATCCCGGCACACCAGCGACATCAGGCGCTTGGAGTCCGCGTCGTCGTAGATGGAGAAGCTCTTGGAGATGCCGAATCGGTCGATGTCACTCCGCAGGATACGGACGCAGGCGGAGTGGAAGGTGGAGACCCACATCAGCTTGGCCCTGTTACCCACGAGCTGCATCACGCGTCCACGCATCTCTGCCGCCGCCTTGTTGGTGAAGGTGATCGCCAGGATGGCGCCGGGATGCACGTTCCGTACGCCCACCAGATGGGCGATGCGACGGGTGAGCACGCGTGTTTTGCCGGAGCCGGCGCCAGCCACCACCAGGACCGGGGAGCCGGCATGGAGCACGGCTCTGCGCTGCGGAGGATTCAGTCCCTCCAGCAGTTCGTCCTCATCAACGGCGCGAGCTGACAGCTTCCGTGAGGGTTGCTCACTGTCGGCGTGAGGCCGCTTCACCTTGGGTGCGAAGACGGCTTGGAGGTCGGGAAACAGCGAGTCAGTCATGTCGGCTGCCCAGCCTACCGTCGCCGTACCAGAGCACACTCCATCCCGATAGGCTGAGGTTCATGCATCGCGTGCTTCGAGAGTTTCGGACATGGTTGCAACGGCTCGGGATCGCTGTACTGCTCGGTCAGGTCGTGACGGTGATCACGCTGCTCACCATGGAGAGCTACCGCAAGCGAGGACGAAAGGCCCACACGTTCCCTTGGACACCGGCCAGCCCGTTGGACGTGGGCCCGGACGAGGTGACTGTCTACAGCTACGGCGAGGATCTCTTCGCCGACATGCTGGACGCCATTGACGACGCTCGCGAGGTCATCCATTTTGAGACCTTCATCTGGAAGGACGACGCGGTAGGCAACCAGTTCAAGGACGCTTTTGCGCGTGCTGCCGACCGGGGGGTGCAGGTCAACGTCATCTGGGACGAGTTCGCGAATCTCGTGGTTCCCCGATCCTTCTTCCGCATGCCCGCCACCATCAACGTCATGCGCCACCCGGCCATCACCGTCCCGTGGAGTCCCAAGAGCTGGGGACGCAACCACCGCAAACTCATGGTGGTGGACCACAACGTCGGTTTCATCGGTGGATACAACATCGGTGAGCTCTACGCGACGGGGTGGCGCGACACCCACGCCAGAGTTGTCGGTCCGGGCGTCAAGGAGTTGGAGAACGCCTTCATCGACTTCTGGAACCTGCACGTGCGCGGACGCGGGCTCAGCAAACTACGCGACGACATCCGCCGCGGATGGGGTTCCAACCTGCGCCTGCACCGCAACATGCCCAAGCTGAGCGTGTTCCCCATCCGGACCATGTACCTGGAGGCCATGGACCGGGCCAGCGAGCGCATCTGGCTGACCCACGCCTACCTCATTCCCGACGACGATCTCGTGACCGCCCTCTGTGAGGCGGTGCAACGCGGCGTCGACGTCCGCATCATCGTGCCTGAACGCTCCAACCACGTGGTGGCCGACTGGCTCTCGCGGGGCTACTACGACGAGCTTCTGCGCTGCGGGGTGCGGCTGTTCCTCTACGGGGGCGCCATGGTCCATTCGAAGACGGCGACCATCGACGGTGCATGGGTCACGATCGGTACCGCCAACCTGGATCGGTTGAGCCTGCGCGGCAACTACGAGGTGAATCTGGAGATCCTCGACGAGGGCCTGGCGCAACGGATGGAAGAAATCTTCGACGTGGACCAGCGCAACACCCGGGAATTGACGCTGGAGGAATGGCGGACACGGTCCTGGATGGCCAAGAGCACCGAGGTTCTGCTCAGCCCCTGGCGGCCAATTCTCTGAAAATTCGAGAGGAGCAAGCACCATACCCACGGCAGGCGCCCGACTCCGTTCCCCACTCCGTCCTACCAGAAGACGGCGATCGCAGCATTGAGCGTCGTGAGGCCGAATATGGCCCAGAACGCACCGTCGGCAACGCTCGGTTTGTTCCGGTTCAGGACCACAAGGACACCGATGACGATCAGGACCGCGAGCTTGACGCCCAGCTTGATGTGCGGTACCGCTCCATCACCTAGTTCCCACATGAGCTGCAGCGCCAGCCCGGAGATGAGCTGAAGGATCGCCCCGTGGAACATGGCTGCGTTCACGACCCGTTTCGGACCCTTCACCTGAGTGAACGCACCGCCGAAGAGTGAGGCAAAACCGATGAGATGCAGAAAAAGCAGAATCATGTAGAGGATGTCCATGGGCTCAGGCTATCCAAAAGGGTGAAAAAGGCCCCATTCGCAGCACGCACGTCGCGGCAAGTGGCGCATGATCCCAAAAAGGTGCAGGGTTGTACCCATGTGGACATTTCTCGGATACATAATCATCGGCCTCATCGGAGGCGCCATCGCAAAAGCCATCCTTCCCGGTAAGCAGGGAGGCGGCATCATCGTCACGATGCTTCTCGGTATCGTGGGGGCCCTGCTCGCAGGATGGTTGGGTCAAGCGCTCTTCGATTCTTCCTACAGCGGCATCTTCTCCATCACCGGGTTGCTCTTCTCGGTGCTCGGCGCTCTGCTCATCCTCTTCATCTACGGCCTCATCACCAAGAACAAGGCCTGATCCTTCACACCCCGTAACGAGGGCCGCCCGCAGTCAGCGGGCGGCCCTCGTTGTCGTATGGGGTGGAGGGGCATCCGCCAGATCACGGATGCTTGTCCCACATGGCACGTCTCAGACCAAGTGGCGGTCCGTCGCCCACTTCGTCAGCTGGTGGCGGTTGCTGAGCTGCAGCTTGCGCAGCACGCTGGAGACGTGGGTTTCCACTGTCTTGATGGAGATGAACAGCTCCTTCGCCACTTCCTTGTAGGCATAGCCACGGGCGATCAGCTTCATCACTTCTCGTTCGCGGACGCTCAACCGGTCCAGTTCCTCGTCGATCGAGGCCATGTCCACGCTGCCTGAGAAGGCGTCGAGGACGAAGCCTGCGAGACGCGGCGAGAAGACGGCGTCACCGGAGGCGACACGTCGCATGCCCTCCACCAGTTCCTCCGACGAGATGGACTTGGTCACATACCCCCGGGCACCGGCACGGATGACGCCGATGACGTCCTCGGCGGCGTCGGAGACCGAGAGGGCAAGGAACTTCACGTCCGGGGCCTTCGTCAACACTTGCTTGATCACTTCGGCGCCGCCGCCCCCGGGTAGGTGGACGTCGAGAAGGACCACGTCGGGGAGCGTGGAGCGGATGACAGCCACGGCACTGGCGACGTCGTGGCCCTCACCGACGATCCGGCACAGATTCCCGATCTCGTGGCGCACCCCGGCGCGGAACATGGCATGGTCATCCACCAGCACCACACTCAATTCGTCGACGGCGCCGTCGGCCTGATCACTCATCGCTTCATCTCCAAGGAAATTTCCGTACCCCGACCGGGCGCTGTACGGATCCGCACGGATCCCCCATGACGTTCCATGCGGGCTCGGATGGATTGTCTCACGCCCATCCTGTCGACTGGCACGCGATCCGGGTCGAAGCCGCGGCCCCGGTCGCGGATGAATGTCTCCACGGCGCCGGGCTCCACCTCCGCGAACACGTCCACGCGGTCGGCCTCCGAGTGCTTTGCCGCATTGGTGACCGCCTCGCGGGCGGCCTGGACCATGGCGGTCAGGGGCTCATCCAGATCGGTGTCACCGACACACACCACTTCCACGACGATGGGGAAGTTGGCCTCGGTCTCGCTGCGGATGTCCTCCAGGGCGGCGCGCAGGGTGCTGGCGTTCGGCGCTTCCCCGTACAGCCACGTGCGCAACTCCCTTTCCTGCCTGCGGGCCAGCTTCGCGACCTGCGCCGCGTCCGCGTTCTGCCGTTGTATGAGGGCCAGCGTCTGCAGGACGGAATCATGCAGGTGCGCGGCCATGTCGGCCCGTGCCTCGGCTCGCAGGCGTTCCTGTTCAGCGGCGCGCAGCCGTCGGCGCGTCTGGTACAGCCACGGTGCCGCCACCACCACGACTCCCGCCAGCAGCAGGGCGGCGGCACCCAGTACCTGCGGCAGTTGGGCCATCCCCACCTGGCTCGCCAGGATCCAGGCAACCCCCACGCCGACGAACACCAGCCCTCCCACCAGGCGTAGGACGCTGGCGGCACCGGAGCCTGCGGTGAGCCGGCTCCACCGGCCCGTGTCGGCGGCTCTGGGCTCGGCCTCTGATGCGCGGTCCGCCTGGAGCCAGACGAGGAGGACGCCGACGCCGCCCAGGACGATGGGCCAGAAGACGCGCGACGGCACCCACACTCCACCGGTGACCACCACCCAGAAGATGCCCACCACCAACGCACCGACGGAGAACACGACACCTGTGTCCACGCCCTGCGGACGTGGCCGTGGGCGCAGTCCCTGACGTTGTGCAGCCTCCAGTCCGGCCGACTCCTCCCGGGTGTCCCCGGGGACCATCAGCCACAGTGCCGCATACAGCAGCACGCCGAGGCCGTCGAGGAAAGCCAGTGCCACGAACGCGACGCGCACCCACCCGACGGGCATGCCGAGGTGCGCCGCCAGTCCACTGGCGACGCCCGCGATCGCCTTCCCGGACGGGTCCCGGCGGAGTTCCGGGGCCGGCGCCGAGGGCGGAGAGGTTTCCGGCAGCATGGTCATCGTGGGTCCCAGCTTGGCACCCGGGAGCCTTTTTTGACACCCCTGCGCGCTGGTTCCCGGGGTCCACTCAGGTCCGCATCAGGGGTTCACCTGATACCGACGTCGCACAGCTCAAGACACAATGGAGACATGCCCGAACTCGTCCACCCCGGCCAGCTGGATCCTCGACTTGAGGGCCTTGAGCGCCCCGAGGGCACCGGCCTCACCGGTGGCCTGTGCCGGGCGCTGGCGGAGCGCTGGCAGGTGGACCCGATCATCGTGAGACTGGTGATGGTGGCACTGACGTTCGCCGGTGGCCTGGGTATCGCCCTCTACGCCTGGGGATGGCTTCTGACGCCCCGGGTGGGCGGCACTCCCCCGATCCTGCGAGGGCTGCCCGCCTACGGTGGCTGGCCCCGAAACACTCAGGCGATCATCGTCGCGGTCTCCTCCCTGGTGCTGGTGCTGACCCTCGCACGCCAGACGGGCGTGGCGTGGGGGCCCGTGATCGTCGTGGGTGTGCTCGCGTGGGCGATGGCCCGACGCCGCCGCGGGTTCGCGCACTCCCCCGATGCCGCGCAGAGCGACCACGCCACATCGGTCCAGCCGCCCAGCGCCAGGGGTGCCGACGAGACCGTGGAACAGTGGCGCGCCAGGCTGTCATCCCATGCGGGCACACCCCTGCCCGCGGTGGATCTGTACGCACCCGAGGTCTCCGCCGCTCCCCCGCGTCCTTCCAGTCGCGGCGCCTCCCAGTCAACAAGCTGGGCGGCGGCCCTTCTCATCGTCGCGCTGTCCCTGGGCGCCGGGGCCGCCCCGTTCCTCACGGGATTGACCCCCTCTCTGCTGTGGGCATCATTGATCGCGACGGGGACGGCGGCAGCCCTGATCCTGGGGTGGGTGCTGGTAGCCCGTCGGCGGCGGCTGCCCCCCGTGTTGCTCGTCCTCGCACTTGTGGGGGGTGCGGGCACTGGCTATCTGGCGAGCGCCCACGCCGCGATCCCGCAACCGGAGGTGGTTGCGGCGGGGGCAGACCCCAGCTACACATTCGTCGGCGAGATACCCGCGGACGTGGACCTCACCGACATGGACAACCAGCCGGCCTCCCTCACGATCGACGCCACCGCCTCCGTCGTCAGGATTCGACTGCGGGAGATTCCCGGCAGCATCGACGTCCTCAGTGAAACAATCGAGGTGGAGACGAACTACCCGCGCAGCAATCTCCCCGTGGGAGAGGTGACTCTGATGCTGGACGGCGATTTCAGTGTCGTGGAAGTGACGGTGGAGCCATGAGACGCAGCATCGACGTCCCCGCCCTGGTCACCGGGCTGATCCTGCTCGGTTTCGCCTCCATCACGGGATGGACACTCACTGGCAACAATGTGGTGGGGCCACCCGCCATGTGGTTCGCCACCGTCCTCATCACCGCAGGCATCATTGGCCTGATCACCAGCCTCAGGGCTTCGAGACGATGACCCGAGCACACCAACAACCACTGCATGACGACCGTCATGACAGACAACCGAAAGGAACAACCATGAACCTCACTCGCTCAGCTGACGACAAGTGGATCGCCGGAGTCGCCGGAGGCGTCGCCCAATCGCTCGGTGTCGATTCCACCATTGTCCGGATCGTCTTCGCTGTCACCAGCATCTTCTGGGGAGGCGGAGTCCTGCTGTATCTGGTGCTGTGGGCAGTCATGCCCCGCGCAACCGGCGGCACCGTCGCGGAGGACGGCATCTCCAGAGCCAAGGAGTGGAACGCTGACCGCAAGGGCCGCAAGCCAGGTGACGGCTCGGACTTCACCATCTGAGCCAGATGGTCCGGGAGGTCGCCCGCGGCCTCCTACTCCCACTCGATGGTGCCCGGGGGCTTGCTGGTGATGTCCACCACCACGCGATTGACCTCCGGGCACTCGTTCGTGATCCGCGTGGAAATCCGCTCCAGCACGTCATGGGGCAGTTTCGCCCAGTCCGCGGTCATCGCATCGTCGCTCGTCACCGGACGCAGCACGATGGGATGGCCGTATGTGCGTCCGTCCCCCTGTACACCCACCGATCGAACGTCCGCCAGCAGCACCACCGGGAACTGCCAGATGTCGCGCTCCAGCTTCGCCGCGGCCAACTCCGCACGGGCAATCGCGTCGGCCCGTCGCAGGATGTCCAGTCGCTCCGCCGTCACCTCCCCGATGATGCGGATCCCGAGGCCCGGCCCGGGGAACGGATGGCGCCACACGAGCGAGTCCGGCAGCCCGAGCTCGCTGCCGACGGCTCGCACCTCGTCCTTGAACATCGTGCGCAGCGGCTCGATAAGTCTGAACTGCAGGTCCTCCGGCAGACCGCCGACGTTGTGGTGGCTCTTGATGTTGGCACTGCCTCCGCCGCCTGATTCCACGACGTCGGGATACAGCGTGCCCTGGACGAGGAAGTCGATGCCGCGCTCCCCCGCCAGCGTGCCGGCGGTGGCCTCGAACGTGCGGATGAACTCGCGCCCGATGATCTTGCGTTTCTGCTCGGGATCGCTGACCCCCGCCAGCGCGTTCAGGAAGCGTTCCCGTTCGTCGGCGACGACGAGGTCCACTCCCGTGACGTCCACAAAGTCCTTCTTCACCTGATCCGCCTCGCCCTCGCGGAGCAGACCGTGATCCACGAACACGCAGGTGAGCTGGGACCCGATGGCACGCTGCACGAGAGCGGCGGCGACCGCGGAATCGACGCCCCCCGAGAGCGCGCACAGCACGCGGGCGTCGCCGACGGTGCGTCGGATGTCCTCGATGGATTCGCTGACGAGGTTCTCGGCCGTCCAATCGGCTGTGAGACCGGCGGTGTTGAACAGGAAGTGCTGCAGGACCTGCTGGCCCCACTGGGAGTGCTTGACCTCCGGGTGCCACTGGACACCTGCGAGCTTGCGTTCCGGGTCCTCGAAGGCCGCGACAGGCGCACCAGCCGTGCGTGCGAGCACTGTGAACCCCGGCGGCGCCTGGGACACCGAATCGCCATGGCTCATCCACACGTTGATGGTGCTGGGAACGTCATCCAGCAGGAGACCATTGTGGGAGATCGACAGTGGCGTTCGTCCGTACTCCCGCTGTCCCGTCTTGGCCACGCTGCCGCCGAGAACCTGCGCCATGGCCTGGAATCCGTAGCAGATGCCGAGAACCGGCACTCCGGCCTCGAACAGTGCGGGGTCAACCTTCGGTGCATCCTCGGCGTAGACCGACGAGGGGCCGCCGGAGAGGATGATGGCAGCTGGTTGCCTCTCCATGATCTCGGCCACGGACATCTGCGATGGCACGATCTCCGAGTACACGGATGCCTCCCGCACCCGGCGGGCAATCAGTTGTGCGTACTGTGCTCCGTAGTCGACCACCAGAACGGTGTCGTGCTCAGCGATCATGTCCTGAAGTCTAGGGCTCATCGAGCAGGACACAGAAAGTGGATGCCCGCGCGGGAATACTCACGGTTGCTGGGGCGTTGCCGAAGGCATGAACATTTATCCAGACGTCACGGCCGCTGTCGGCCGCACCCCGCTCGTGAAGTTGAACCGCATCGTGGGAGGAGAGAGCACAGTTCTGGCGAAGCTGGAGTTCTACAACCCCGCGAGTTCCGTCAAGGATCGCATCGGCGTGGCAATCGTCGAAGCGGCGGAAGCGGCCGGAGCACTCCAGCCCGGTGGCACGATCGTGGAGGCCACCAGCGGCAACACCGGTATCGCGCTCGCGATGGTGGGCGCTGCCAAGGGCTACAACGTGGTCCTGGCCATGCCGGAGACCATGTCCACCGAGCGACGTGCCCTGCTCCGCGCCTTCGGAGCGGAACTGGTCCTGACCCCCGGCCCGCTGGGCATGAAGGGAGCTGTTGAGGCGTCCGAGGAGATTGCCGCCGAGCGCGGCGGTGTCCTTGCGCGGCAGTTCGCCAACCAGGCCAACGTGGATGTCCACCGTCGCACGACGGCGGAAGAGATCTGGAACGACACCGACGGCACCGTCGACATCGTCGTGGCAGGCATCGGCACCGGCGGCACCATCTCCGGAGTCGGACAGGTACTGAAGGAGCGCAAGCCCGAGGTGCAGATGGTCGCAGTGGAGCCCGAGGAATCCGCCATCCTGTCCGGCAACAAGCCCGGACCGCACAAGATCCAGGGCATCGGCGCCAACTTCATCCCGGAGATTCTGGACCGCGACATCATCGACGAGGTCCTCCCCCGCAACGTGGACCAGTCGGTGGAGTGGGCACGTCGTGCCGCCCGCGAGGAGGGGCTCCTCGTCGGCCTCTCCTCGGGTGCCGCGGTCTCCGCGGCCGCGGAGGTTGCCGCCCGGCCGGAGAACGCTGGTAAGACCATCGTCGTGATCATCCCCTCCTTCGGCGAGCGGTACCTGTCCACGGTGCTGTTCGACGGGCTGATCGACCAGTGATGATGGGCCGCCTCAAGCAGATCTCCGTACGCATGGCCGAGGACCTCGAAGCTGCCATGCGCGAGGACCCGGCCGCGCGGAGCAAGCTGGAGGTGGCCATCGCCTATCCCGGTATCCATGCCATCTGGCTGCACCGGGTGGCGCACAGGCTGTGGCGTCGTTCGCCGGCGCTGCAGCCCGTCGCCCGGCTGATCAGCCAGGTGTCGCGCTTCGCGACCGGCATCGAGATCCATCCCGGCGCCAGCATTGGCCGGCGGTTCTTCATCGACCACGGCATGGGGGTCGTGATTGGCGAGACCGCCGTCGTGGGTGACGACGTGTTGATGTACCACCAGGTGACGCTGGGCGGTCGCGCTCGCGGCCGCTTCAAGCGTCACCCCACGATCGGTGACCGTGTGCTGATCGGCGCCGGGGCAAAGGTCATTGGCGCCATCACCGTCGGGAACGACGCCAAGATCGGGGCCAACGCCCTGGTCGTGAAGGACGTTCCGGCGCGGGGCGCCGTCGTCGGCACGCCGAGCGACATCCGCGAGGGTGACGTCATCGCCTGACGCCACCCCTGTCGTTCCTTGAGTAGCGGCCGGTGAGGCACGAACCTGCCGCGTATCGAAAGGCCACTGTGACTTGCGACTCGTCCTTCGATACGCCCTGCTCCTTCGTCGCGGGGCTACTCAGGAAGCGGGATAGTTGGTGTCCGCTGGTTACCTTCTTTGGTGTGAGGACAGGGTGATGCATGCCGAGCGAATCTTTGCTCAGGGCAGGCGATGATCCCCCGGGTGGCAGACTCGCAGCCAGCGGAATCCGTAGCCGGGGAGCTGCACCTCGACGCTGCCGTCGTCTCCGATGCGCACGTCGGCATCGGAGAACATGTCGCGCAACTCCCATCCGGCGATGTCGTCGGCCTTCCACAGCGGACCCGTCAGATCGAGTGTCACCGACGCCGGTTCCGAGGAGAAGTTGTGCACGAGTACGGTGCTCATCGGAACGAAAAGTGACTCCCGGTGCGCGTCGAGTACCTCCTTGACCGGCTTCGACCCCTGATCGGCCCCGCTCTCCTGATGCCGCGCAAGGAGTGTGTCCGGCCTCAACTCGCTGTCGATGGGGGTGGCTGCGTCCCGACCCGTCCACGTCATGCGGTGAGCAAGCACGGCCCTGTCCGGCTGCTGGAGAATCTCCATCGTTCCCCACCCGATCTCGGGGGTCCGACGGTAGACACGGATCAGTTGTTGCATGAAGGCGAACAGGGAGTCCCGGTCTCGACGTGCGTCGGCGGCGTTGACGTGCTCCGGCGCGTAGCTGCCCTCGATCACCGGTTGCACAAGCTTCGACGGGGAAGCGTCCGAGAAGCCGCCATTCTTCCCAGCGGTCCACTGCATGGGCGTGCGCACCGCCATGCGGCCCTCGGCGGCGAGATCCTCTCCCATCCCGATCTCCTCCCCGTAGAACAGCACGGGTGCCCCGCCCATCGCGAACATCAGCGAGTACGCCATCCTGATGCGCCGCGGGTCGCCGCCCATCATGGGAGGCACCCTTCGCTTGAGGCCCCGGTCATAGACCTGCATCTCGGGTTCCGGACCGAAGGCGTCGAACACTTCCTGGCGCTCCTGATCCGTCAGCTTGTCGAGCGTGAGTTCGTCGTGGTTGCGCAGGAAGGTGGCCCACTGGCTCGCCGGGGGTATGGCCGGCCGGTTCCGCAGGGTGTCGGCAAGAACGCTGGCGTCGCCCCGTGCCAGGGACAGGTATGTGTACTGCATCCCCAGGAAGTCAAACATCATGGTCAATTCGTCACCGTCGTCGCCGCCGAAGAACTCAGTTTGCTGGGTGAACGGGAGGTTCACCTCCCCCAGTAGTACTGAGTCGCCGCGACGCCGGTGGCTGAACCGTCGCAAATCCCGCAGGAACTCGTGCGGGTCGGCAAAGAACTCCGGTGTCTCGTTGCTGCTGGGGCTGACTTCCAAAGAGAACGGAACGGCATCGATGCGGAACCCGTCAACCCCAAGTTCCAACCAGAACCCCATCGCCTTGGCGATCTCGTCGCGCACCGCCGGATTGGATGTGTTCAGGTCCGGCTGGTGGTGATAGAAGTTGTGCAGGTACCACTGGCCGGATTTGTCGTCCTTCGTCCAGATCGAGTCCTCCTTGTCCGGGAACACCACCTGATCTGAGGTGTCCGGCGGCTCGTCGGAGCGCCAGACGTAGTAGTCGCGGTACTTGCTGTTCGTGGAACGCAGAGCTGAGCGGAACCAGGGGTGCTGATCCGATGTGTGGTTGACGAGGAAGTCGACGATGATGCGCATGCCCGAGTCCTTGGCGGCGCGGATGAATTCCACGAGATCGCCATGATCGCCGAGCCGCTTGTCCACACCGTAGAAGTCCGCGATGTCGTAGCCGTCGTCCTTGCCTGGTGAGGGATAGAACGGCATCAGCCAGATGCACGTGACTCCCAGTTCGCGGAGATAATCGACACGGTTGGTGAGCCCCTGGAAGTCGCCGACCCCGTCGCCATTGCCGTCCAGGTACTTCTCCACGTCGAGGCAGTAGAAGACGGCTGTCTTCCACCACAGGTCGGACGTCTGGGAGCTTCTCACGCTGATTCTCCTTCGTTCTTGAGTTGCGGCAGCACCTCGGATGCGAAGACGTCAAGGTATCCGTCGTGGTTCTGCCCCACATGATGCAGGTAGATCTCGTCGAAGCCCATGTTCGCGTATTCGAGCAGCCACTCGACGTGGTGAGCTGGCTGCTCCGAGATGCGCACCGCGCCGGCCACGTCATCGAGTGTGACGTCGCGGGACTCCTCGTCGAACGCGTCCGCGGTGTCGAGGTCCCAGCATTTCGGCGGGGCGAATGTGTTGGTCCGCCACTGCTCCATTGCAAGCGTTTCCGCCCTGTCACGGGTGGGTGCCCAGGACAGGTGCACCTGCAACGCGAGTGGGCCACGGCCACCGGCCTCCCGATAGGCATCGATCATCTCCGCGAGCTTTGCGTGCGGCTGGTTGATCGTGATCATGCCGTCGGCCCATGTTGCGGAGCGTCGGGCTGTCTCGACGCTGACCGCGGGCGCGATGATCGGCATCGGTTCCTCGGGCGTGTCCCAGACGCGGGCACGGTCCACGGTGACCAGACCCTCATGCGACACACGCTCGCCGCTGTGCAGCCGGCGGATGATGTCGACGCATTCCTCCAGTCGACGTTGCCGCGTCTCCTTGTCCGGCCATGCCTCTCCGGTGATGTGCTCATTCATGTTCTCGCCGCTGCCGGCGGCGAGCCAGAAGCGTCCCGGGAACATCTGGGCCAGCGTCGCCGTGGCATGCGCGATGATCGCTGGGTGATACCGCTGGCCGGGAGCGTTGACGACGCCCATCCTCAGGTCAGTTGTCGCCAACGCAGCGCCCAGCCAGGACCACGCAAAGCCGGAGTGTCCCTGCCTGTGTGACCACGGTTCGATGTGGTCCGAGCACATGGCCATCTGGAACCCAGCGCGCTCGGCGGACTGCACGTCTGCAAGGAGTTGGCGCGGCGCAATCTGTTCGTGCGAGCAGTGAAATCCCCATGTGGTCATTGCACTTGTCTACCGGAGAACGGGGTCGTCCATGCGCGGCTTGCGAGTTCTGTCGCCGGGTGGCACCTCGGCAGCTGGGGACCGCTCAGGCGTGGATGGTGCGCTTCCCCGGTGGTCAGTTGATGCGCAGGTCGCGACGCTGGAACAGCGGGAATGACGCGACCATCAGCACCAGCGCCAGAGCGCTCAGGACCACCACCGATTCCCAACTGGCCCCGTTGATCAGGGGATCATCCAGTGCGTAGAAGTGGAACGGGGAAATCACGGCCCACGCCTCGGTGTTCTCTGACAAGCCAAGATAGGCGCTCGTGAAGTGACCCACGACCGCGAGGCCCGCACTTGCCCAGATCGCTGCGCCGGGACGGCCGGTTGCGGCGGCCACCACCAGCGCCACCGCCCCGTACACACATCCCAACAACAACAAGTGCACCCCGGCGCCAGCAATCGCCAGCGGGTCCATCCCGAGCCCGGCAACGGCTGAGCCGGCACAGATTCCTGCCATGGTGGCGATGCTGACCACGGCGACGTAAACCGCCATGACCGCCGCTGAACTGGCCACGATGCGCAAGCGCGGGACAGGGGCGGCCAGTACCAGCGACAAGTGGCGAGCCTTCTCCTGTCCGGCGATGCCACCGGAGGCCGCGGCGACGCCCACCACGATGACGGCGACGGGGGCCATCAAGCCCATGGTCTCGCCCCAGTAGAAGCCCTCGGCCGTGGACATGTCCCCGGCGCCCATCATGGCCATCAACTCGGCGGGCAGGCTCGCGGTGAGTTGACCAAGTTGGTCGGCCATCACGGAATAGAGCGGGCCCATGACCACACCCATCAACAGGAACATGCCGATCGCGATGATTGAAACCAGCGCAAGTCTCTGCGAAAAGAGCAACGCGAACAGACCGCGCGATCGTGCGGAGATGGCGAACCGCTCGCTCAGAGCACCCAGTGCTGGTAGCGATCGCAAACGCTGAAGGAGCCCCGTCGTCGTCGCGATCCTCAAATCCCGGCGCGTGAAACCCACTATGCCAACCACAAAGAGAAGCAACACAGATCCCAGCTGCAGTGCCAGGTGCCCTCCGTCAAAGCCGTTGAGGAGTGGTTGATTGCCATTGAACCACGTCCAGGGAACGAACTCGGCAAACTCCGTAGTCTCGTCGAACAGGGGCAACAGCCCGGCCAGCAGCCACCCGAGAACCATCACGGCAGCCGACACGGCTACCGCGAGGCCTTTGCGCCCCGTCGCGGCGCCAATGGCGAAGGCGAGGAAACCATGCAGTAACGCATTGGCGGTGAGGTGGGTCAGCGACGCCGCAAGCATCGCATCCCCCTTCTCGATCCCCAGCACGATGGGGGCCAGTTCGGCGGAAGCCCACATGGCAACGCCGGAAAGGGTGACGAGCAGGGCGAGCGCACATCCCTTCCACGCAGCAAATCCCGCTCGCGATGACCCGGCGCCCAACACCAGCGACAGGGTCCCGTCGCTCTCCTCGCCTGCGACCGCACGCGCTCCGATGGCGATGGCGATGCCTCCGAGCACCATGGAACCCAGCGTGTCGAGCATGTAGCTGTAAGCGAGTGTCTCGACGCCGGCACCTTCGGGCACACCCATGAGGTTCCTGGCCACTTCGGGAAGGGTGTCGAAGATTTCCACGTCCATCTGCGTATACACCGCCATGCCGAGCAGGAGGGTGGCGAAGATGGCGACGACCGCGATCATCGGGCCGCGCCAGCTGGCCGACAGTTCGCGGCGGGCGATGGTCGCGCTGCTCATGCCACTGCCTCGTCGTGGTAGAACGCCAGGAAGACCTCTTCCAGGTCGGCTTCCTGCGTGGCGATGTCATGCAGCTCGTGGCGCTTCATGACCACCGCCAGGAGTTCCTCCATATTGCCGTCGAAGGACAGCGACACCCGGTTGTTCTCGACAGTCACGTCCCGGGCTCCGGGTACCTGTTCGAACTCCTCCGCTTGTGGCTGATCCCCGAGCACGAGATCGATGCGTCGGATCATCTTCGCCCGCAGCGCGGCGACGTCCTCCACCGCTGCGAGGTGTGCCTTGCGGATGATGCCCACCCTGTCGGCGACCCGCTCCACCTCGCTGAGAGTGTGGCTGGAGAGGAAGACGGTACGCCCCTCGGCCGCGGTCTCCCGCAACAGCGAATGGAACTCGTGCTGCACCAAGGGGTCCAGGCCCGCGTTGGGCTCATCCATGATCAACAGTTCGGGCCGGTGCATGAAGGTCACCACGAGCCCGATCTTCTGCCGGTTGCCGGTGGAGAGTTCGCCCACGCGCTTGTCCAGATCCGCGTCCAAGCGCTCGGCCAGTTCCATGGCGTAGTCAAGAGAGTGCCCGCCGCGGAGATTGGCGAAAAACGTGAAGGTCTCTCGTCCCGTCAGTTTCGGGTAAAGCGAGACGTCCGATGGGAGATAGCCGAGGCGCGCGTGGAGTTCCACGGCATCGCGATGCACGTCGAGACCCAGCATGGTGGCGGAGCCTGAGGTGGCGCGGATCTCGTCCATCAGCGTGCGGATGGTCGTCGATTTGCCTGCACCGTTGGGGCCCAGGAAACCGAAGATCTCGCCGGGATGAATGGTGAGGTCGAGGTCCACGAGGGCTGGGAAGCTGCCGTAGTTCTTGCACAGGCCTTGGGTGTGGATGGCTGGTTCGTTGCTCATTGCTGGTGTCCTTCCGCAGCATTCAGGCTTGCGCGGTAGGCGGTGGCTGCCTCGTCGGTGAGGAGCCCTTGCGTGTACAGCTCGATGGCGGCGTTGACGTAGTCGACGATTCCGGTCTCGGACTGGAGGTCCGTTGACCCGAGGTCCACATCGAGTAGCCGCTTGGCATGTCGGTTCAGCACCAGGCTTCCGAGGGAGAACAGCGAGAGCATGGCGGCCCGTGTGCGTGGCTGGGCGGACGGGTGGATGACCCCGTGTTTCACACCCACATCCAGGTAGCGTTCGGCATCCTCGACGATCATGTCGACGAGGTGGTCCATTGCTCCGGAGTTCTCGACCAGTCGGTGTGAGAGGTAGCGGATGGCCTCGCCGTTGTTGCTGTCCCGCAGGCCCTGCAGCATGTCGAAGCCTGTTCCCTGCGTCATGGCGCTCGTCTTCTGCTCGCGGATCAGGGCGACGACGTGCTCATCGCAGGCCTGCTCCAGCTCGGCCATGGAGCCGAAGTGGTGCCGGATCAGACCCGCAGAAAGCCCTGCCCGATCAGCTACTGCCCGCGCGGTCAGCCCTGATGTGCCCCTCTCCGCGACGAGCGCAATGGCTGCATCCCGCAGTCTTGCTCGCGCTGTTCTGTCATCCACCATGATACAAGTGTACTACAAGTTGAACGTTCGTATAAGGTGAAGCAGCCTTTTCCAAAGAGGATGGGCACGCTACGGGAGTATCCTCGGGAGGCATGGAGCGGATTGGCGTCGATCTGAACAACGCGCAGATCGCCGTGCTCGACGCGATGGCGCGTCGCCAGGGTTTATCCGGCACCGAGGTGCTACGGCGGCTCATTCACCAAACGATCAACGAGTCTCCCGCGGACACCCGCGCAGACCGCGCCGCGATCGAAGAGTCCTTTGGCGCGATCAACAATGACTTGGCTGACGACTTAACCACGGAACGTGGACTTGATGAACGCGCGGCCCACCTGAATCGTATCCGGGCGTTGTGATTCTTGATCTACAACAATGACGTGACCGTCCCCACCACCTCACAGGGATACGTGAAATGCCCTCAAGGGCATTCCGTTCACGGATGAGGGAAGACAGCCTCGATGCGTGGCCCCTCGGTTGACCAGAAGATCTTGTACGGAGCATGCCCCGCGACTGGCAGACGCAGGCGGATGCCATCGGTGGTGGTGATGGCCGTTGAGAGGAACTGGGCGCGCTCCGGGAGGCGGAAGATCAGTTCGCAGGCATCCAGTACGGCGTTGTACAGGTCTACGTCAGGTCCAGTCTCCAGCGCGTCCAGTTGCTCGTCCGCAATCTCTGAGTAGGCGCCATCGGCGGTCATGCAGTGCGTCGCCGACGCACGCGGCGAACAGTCGGCGACATGGTCGCTCGATCCAGCAGTTCGCGAAGCTCTGGGTCGGTGTCGTACTCCCGCTGAGCGTCCGTCACCACCTGGGCAGGTTGCAGCAGGAGACTCCCATCCTCGTTCTCCCGCATCACGTATCGCTGATTCGGGCGACCTGGGAGCACGACTCGACTGCGGTCGTCGGTTTCCACGAAGATCGTCATAGTGAGATGGTAACCCACATTCCCAATGTGGGATAGCCCCCCGGCATCCGGTTCTCGTGCCTCGCGTCAACGAGCCGATCCCTTCAGCAAATGCGGGCGGGCTGGTCACGGCGTTCCAGACCGTCCCATGAAGTTGAGGATGACCAGTGGTTGCCGAACGTGTCCGTGAACACAAGCGTCGCTCCTCCCGTGAGCTCGCCGAATACGACCTCGCTACGGTGCACTTCGTGCGTGTCTTTCAAATGCTCACCAGGCAGGATCGTTCCGTAGACGACCTCCATTGGGAACTCCTCGTCGTCCGTCGGAAGCTCCAGAACAGCCCGTGGATGGGGTAGGGACCCGAGTTCAAAACCTCCACCTCCACTGGCATCAGTCCAATGCTCCCTCAGGTGGACCGCCATTGGATCCAGGTTGCCAAGAAGACTTAATCCCAACCGCACGAGCCATCGCTTCGCGATTCTCTTCCTCTTCTTGACGAGCCTGCTCACGAGCTGTGCGCGAGTCTCTGAGATTGATCCGCAACTGAACAATGGCTCCAGCAAATCCGGCGAGGGTGATAGCAGCCATTACCCAATCCGCGACTGAACCCAATTCCATCATTAAAGCGTATACCGGTAAGCAATGTGGTCGAGCGCAAAGCCGCGTGGCTTCGCCACCTTCGACGGGCCATTTGAGGCGGTATGCGCCAATCCACCGCCCGAATGAATCGGCTTACAGAAGTGCAGCCATCGCCCATGAGAGCGCAGCGGCCGTTGAACGCTGGATGTTCCACTCGCTTCGCCATCTGCGTCGTGATGTTCTACTCCGGCGACCCGAGGAACGGTTTCCCGTCACACCTCTTTGCTGCGGAACTTCCTGACCGCCAGCGGCGGGAACACCAGCAGCACGACGGCCATGCCGATCAGGACTGTCAGGACCGGGTGCTGCATGGGCCAGACGTCCGGGGTGGGCAGGTCGCCGAGGTTGCCGAACAGCGTGCGCACCGCCTGCACGAGGGCGGAGATGGGATTCCATTCCGCTATCACCCGCAGCACCGTCGGCAGCGTGTCGCTGGGGACGAACGCGTTGGAGATGAAGGTCAGCGGGAACAGGATGATGAACACGGCTTGGTTGAGCGTCTCCGGCGACTTCACGCTGAGCCCGATGAAGATCATCACCCAGCTGAACGCCCAGGCGAAGAACAGCAACAGCAGCAGACCGAGGATGAAGTCGAGCACGCCTTCGCGGAAGCGCCAGCCGACGACGAAGCCGGTGATCAGCATCACGGTGATGGACACGATGTTCAGCATGAAGTCGGCGATAGAGCGAGCCACCAGCACGGCGCTGGGCGACATGGGCAGGCTCCGGAACCGGTCGATGATGCCGTCGCGGATGTCCTCAGCCATGTAGCTACCGGAGATGGTTGAACCGAAGATCACGGTCTGGGCGAAGATGCCCGCCATGAGGAATTCGGTGTAATTGCTGCCCTCCACCTGGATGGCGCCGCCGTAGACCTGGCTGAACAGCAGCACGAACATGATGGGTTGCAGGAGCGCGAACCCGATGACATCCGGGCTGCGCTTGAGTCGCGTCAGGTTGCGCATCGTGATGGCGTGGACGTCGGTGAACCAGTCAGTCATGGCACTGCGGTTGTCGTCGGCGGTGATCAGACCCGTCGATGCTCGCGTGGCGGTGGTGCTCACTCTGCTGCCTCCAGTTCATTCTCTTCGGCGCCGTGGCCGGTGAGGGTCAGGAACACGTCATCGAGGGTCGGGCGGCGGACGCCCGCCTCGTGGATCTCGATTCCTGCCTCGTCGATGTCGGCCAGGGCTGAGCGCAGGGCACGGGTGGCGTCCTCCACCTGGATGGTCACGCCCCTCCCGGACACGGCGGCACTGCCGCGGCCATGGCGCTCGAGCACCTCGGCCGCACGCGGCGCGTCGGCGTCATCGACGAGCGTCAACTGCACGCGTCGGCCTCCCACGGAGGCCTTCAGCTCATCCGCGGTGCCCTCGGCGATGACCTTGCCACGATCAATGACCGAGATCTGGTTGGCCAACTGGTCGGCCTCCTCCAGGTACTGGGTGGTCAGGAGCACGGTTGTGCCCTCGGTCGCGCGGTCGCGGATCACGTCCCAGAGGCCGAGCCGGGCCTGGGGGTCGAGGCCGGTGGTGGGTTCGTCGAGGAACAACACGGGCGGGTTGATGACGAGCGCTCCCGCGAGGTCCACCCGCCGACGCATGCCACCGGAGAAGCCTTTGAGCGGACGGTCGGCTGCCTCGACGAGGTCGAAGGCGTGCAGGAGTTCGTCGGCCCGCTCCCGGGAGCGTCGACTCCCCAGGTGATACAACCGTCCCACCATGAGAAGGTTCTCCCGTGCGGTGAGTCGCTCATCCACTGCGGCGTACTGGCCGGATGCACCGATCCGACGGCGCACCTCTGCGGGATCCGCGAGTACGTCCACCCCTGCCACGTGGGCTTCGCCGCTGTCCGGGCGCAACAGCGTGGTGAGAACCTTCACTGCCGTGGTCTTGCCTGCACCGTTCGGGCCCAGTAGCCCTCGCACCGTGCCCTGGGCGATCTCGATGTCCAGTCCGTCCAACGCGTGGACCGGTCCGGATTTTACCTTGTAGGTCTTCTTCAGCTGATGCGCAGACACGAATGTCATTGGCCAGTTGTCCCCCTGCCGCCCACGTGGTGCGGGCTGACCAATCGTAGGGGACGCAGAGCCCCACGCAACAGAGCGACCATCGACGTCCGGGCCCGAAGGCGGATCCGGAACGGTCCTCACCCAACGATCCGGCGCAACCCCACCGAGTAGGCAATCTTCGCGACGACCGCAGCCGCAGGACGCAGCACTCCGGGCAGCCACGCCGGCCGTAGGCTCTGTCGCCACACCACCACTGTGCCGGTGGGGACCTGTTCGACGGAGGCTTCCACGAGCCCGGCCACGGGGCCGAACTTTTCCACCACCAATCGGCCAGGATGCTCTCGGCTGGGGGCGTCTGCCCTGGCCACGAGCATGCGGTCGTTGACGTGCAGTGGGCCGAGCGAGGTTTCACCCACGAAGCGCAGACCCTCCCGCATATGATCCCGCACCGGGGTGACCCGGGTCAGAGGAATGGCGGCGGAGTGCGCGTCCAGATCCGTCAGACGGGACCACACCACATCGGCGGCTTCCGGAATCCGAAGCCGGATCTCGAAGGTGTCCTTCATCGCTGCGGCTCCCGTACCTTGGGTTGCGCCGAGCCGACGGAGCGGGCGGCAGCAGCACCGCTGGCCATGGCACCCTGAATGGAGGCCTCTCCCGTGTCCCCGGCCACGACAATGCCTGGTTGGTCACTCGTCAGCGGTGTGGCGCCGGGGGCGATGTGGGGCAGGGCGTCGTGGATGTCGTGACGTGTCAGGAGCCGCCATTGCGGATCATCGACGCCTACGATGTCCGCACCCCGCATCTTGGCCTCATCGTCGGTGAGCCCGTGGTCGCCGACGGCCGTGACCTGCACGAGGTGCTGGCCAGCCGGGGCATACGAGGGACAGACTTCTGTGATGACTGAGGTGTTGGTGATCACCGCATCGTCGCGGATGTCGAGATACAGGAACTTGCTCTCACTCGGACGATGCTGCGTCGCGAACCACCAGGTGGTCAGGGAGTGCATTGCCGGTTCCGGGCGTCCGAGCAGTCGAGCCGTGGCGCGGGGTCCCGCGGCGAGGACGATCTGGTCGGCCAGGAGACGATCTCCGGCAGCCGTGACGGCCACCTTCTGGCCCCCGTAGGTTTCCAGCGCCACCACCTCGGCCTCGTAGCGAATGCTGTCGCTAAGAGGCTCGGCCAGTTGGTGCGCGATCGCAGCCATTCCCTGCGCGGGCAACGACGGCGACCCCTTGGCGAAGTACCACGCGAGTTGACGGGCGAACGGCGCGGAAACACCCAGGTCCCGGTCCCCCACCACGCCCTGGAAGAATCTGTCGATAACACGGCGCAGCGAGGTGCTGAAGCCAGCCTTCTCCAGGCTGGCCGCGAGCGTCAGGCCGCCATCCTTGGAGAGTCTGAGCCACGCGTAGGCGGCCCTGATGTCGTGCAGGGTGAGCGTGCCGCGCAGCAATCCCAGGATGCGTGCGGGATGGTGACTCGGATCGGCCAGCACCTCCACACCCTGCGAGTCGCGCACAGACACGCCACGACCCCACGCGTGCAGGTCGAGCGCCTTGAGGTTCAGCGCCTTTCTCGCCTCGGGATAGGCGGGATTCAGCAGCTGGAAGCCCCTGTCACAACGGAAGCCGTCCACCAGGTCTGTGGCGACGCGACCGCCGGGATGCGACGAGGCCTCCACCACCTCGACGTCCCATCCCTGTTGCACCAGCAGCCCGGCAGCGCGCAGTCCGGCGATTCCTGCTCCAATGACCAGTGCCTGCATCTCGTCGTCTCCTTCTGCCTTAGCGAACCTCTGATCAATCATGTCCTAGCTGCGGCGCACCGGATCGGGCGATCTGGCGCCCCACCATCTGGATATGGACAGCCAGTACACACACCAGATGTCGTAACACCATCTCATCCCGCCCGCCACGTCCTCGCCGAGAACAGCATTGATCAGCGCTTCCTTAGTGGTTCAGTGTCTCAGGTCTTCTCGGCCCTGATCTGTTCGTGGTGGCGTACCACCTCGGCCACGATGAAGTTCAGGAACTTCTCGGCCAGTTCGGGATCCAGTTGCGCCTCGCTGGCCAGGGCTCGCAGGCGCTGGATCTGCGCCGCCTCCCGTGCGGGATCTGCAGGTGGCAGGCCAGCCGCCGCTTTCAGGAGCCCCACCTGCTGGGTCACCTTGAAACGCTCGGCCAGCAGGTGGACCAGTGCCGAATCCATGTTGTCGATGCTGCCGCGGAGCCGCTCCAGCTCGGCGCGTGCCTGTTGCGGATCCATGTCAGTGCAGGATCAGGTCGATGCGTTGGAACGACTTGATCTCGGTGTAGCCCGTCAGCGCCATGGCCTTGCGCAGCCCGCCGGCCAGGTTCATGGTGCCGTCCGGCACGTGGGAGGGGCCATTGACCACTTCCTCCAGTGAACCCACCTGGTCGAAGAAGACACGTTCACCTCGCGGAAGCGTGGCGTGCCAGGCTTCCGGCCCCCAGTGCCACCCGCGGCCCGGTGCCTCCGTGGCACGGGCCAGGGGTGAGCCCACCATCACGGCGTCGGCGCCGCAGGCGATGGCTTTGGCGACGTCCCCGGATCGTCCGACGGCGCCGTCGGCAATGAGGTGGACGTAGCGGCCGCCGGATTCTTCCAGGTAGTCGCGACGGGCCTCGGCAACATCGGCGACGGCCGACGCCATCGGCACCTCGATGCCCAACACCGATCGGGTGGTGTGCGCAGCGCCGCCCCCGAAGCCCACGAGCACGCCTGCCGCGCCTGCCCTCATCAGGTGCAACGCGGTCCTGTACGTGGCGCAGCCACCCACGATCACGGGCGTCTCGAAACCGTAGATGAACTCCTTCAGATTGAGCGTCTCGTCCGAATCGTCGACGTGCTCGGCGGAGACGGTGGTGCCGCGAACCATGAAGAAATCGAGGCCCGCCTTCTCCACGACCGAAGCGAACTCCAGCGTGTTGGCAGGCGTGAGTGCGCCCGCTACGGGAACCCCGGCGTCGCGAATCTCCTGAAGACGCCGTGCGATCAGCTCGCCCTTGACCGGCTCCGCATAGATCTGCTGCATCCGACGCGTGGCTGTCACCTGATCCATGGGCTCCGTGAGCTGCTCGTACTGGCTGGACGGGTCCTCGTACCGGGTCCAGAGACCTTCCAGATTCAGCACGCCCATCCCGCCGAGCTGCCCCATCCGGATCGCGGTGGCCGGTGACATGACCGAATCCATGGGAGCGGCGACGATCGGCGTCTCAAAGGTCACCGCGTCGATCTTCCAGGACAGGTCCACCTCATGCTCGCTGCGCGTGCGGCGCGTCGGCGCGATGGCGACGTCGTCGAAGGAGTGGGCACGGGTCGCGCGTTTGCTGCGTCCGAGCTCGTACATGGTGCTGCTCCTAGCCCGGGCGCTCAGTGAGCCCAGTAGTTGGGTGCTTCAGCTGTCAGTTGGATGTCGTGGGGATGGGATTCCCTCAGCCCAGCGGCGGTGATGCGCACGAACCGGCCCCGGTCCTGCAACTCCGGAACATCGCGGGCACCGGAGTAGAACATGGACTGCCGCAGTCCTCCCACCAGCTGGTACGCCACCGCGGCCAGCGGCCCGCGGTAGGCCACCTGTCCCTCGATGCCCTCGGCGACGAGCTTGTCGTCGGAGGTCACGTCACCCTGGAAGTAGCGGTCCTTCGAGTACGACGCCTTCCGGCCGCGGCTCGCCATTGCCCCCATGGAGCCCATGCCGCGGTAGGTCTTGAACTGCTTGCCGTTGATGAACACCAGCTCGCCGGGACTCTCGTCGCAGCCAGCCAGCAGCGATCCCAGCATGACGGTGTTCGCGCCCGCCACGAGCGCCTTGGCGATGTCGCCCGAGTACTGGAGCCCACCGTCGCCGATCACCGGAACCCCTGCGGGACGGCACGCACGGGCGGCGTCGTGGATGGCGGTCACCTGAGGAACACCGACGCCAGCAACGACGCGGGTGGTGCAGATGGAGCCGGGTCCCACGCCCACCTTCACGCCGTCGGCGCCAGCCTCGACGATCGCCTTCGCCCCGGCGTACGTGGCGACATTCCCGCCGATGATGTCGACGCCTCCGGCGGCCGGTTCGGCCTTGAGCCGGCGGATCATGTCCACGACGCCGCGGCTGTGGCCGTGAGCGGTGTCGACGATGATGACGTCGACTCCCCGATCGACCAGCGCCATGGCGCGCTCCCACGAATCACCGAAAAATCCCACTGCGGCCCCCACGCGGAGGCGACCGGCCTCGTCCTTGGCGGCGTTGGGGTACTCGGTGGCCTTCACGAAGTCCTTGAGCGTGATGAGTCCCGTGAGCCGGCCCTCGCCGTCGACGATGGGGAGCTTCTCCACCTTGTGCTTGCCGAGGAGGGAGAGGGCTTCGCTGTTGGAGACACCCTCCCTCGCGGTGATCAATGGCGTGCGGGTCATTACTTCGCCCACCAGACGGTGGGGATCGTCCTCGAAGCGGAGGTCACGGTTGGTGATGATGCCGAGCAGCATGCGTTCGTCGTCGACCACGGGAACGCCGGAGATCCGGTAGCTGGCACAGAGTTCGTCCACCTCGCGCAACGTGGCGGACGGAGGGATGGTGATGGGTTCGGTCACCATGCCGGCTTCCGATCGTTTCACCTGATCCACCATGTGCGCCTGGTCCTCGATGGACAGGTTGCGGTGCAGGATGCCGATTCCGCCCTCACGTGCCATGGCGATGGCCATGCGAGCTTCGGTGACGGTATCCATGGCGGCGCTCGCCAGAGGGATGTTCAGCGTGATGCGCTTGGTGAACTGGGTGGCCGTGCGGGCTTCCGAGGGGATGACGTCGGATTCGTTGGGCTGGAGGAGGACATCGTCGTAGGTGAGGCCGAGGGCCTCGAACGGGCCGGGTACGCCGGAGCCAGTGAGAGCGGACAAGGTGGGGCAACTCCTGTCGGTCGGACTGCACGAGTCTAGCGGTTCGACGACGGCGGTTCCGTTCAGCGCATGGCCCGCCACTCCAGGAAGCGACGGTGCAGGCGAACGACATCGAGATCCTTCCACTCAGCGCGAGACATGCCGTCGTCATCGAGCTGCCAGATATCGGCGCCCTCGATCCCGGCGAGGACAGGTGAGTGCGTCGCCATGAGTACTTGGGATCCACTGGCAACGAATTCGGTCAACAACTCACAGACGGCCAGCTGCGAGGTGTAGGACAGGCCCGATTCGGGCTCGTCGAGCACGATGAATCCGGGATGTTTCGGGCCGAAACGGTAGGGGTCCGTCAACAGAGCGATGATGCTCTGGCCATGACTCATGTGATGGAGGCCCTCACCCAAGTAGGTCCACAAGCCGTGCAAAGTCTCGCCACGAATGAAGTAGCCCCACTTGGGACCGAGACCGCGCACAATGTGCAGGTACTCGTGCAGTGGCGACTCGGATTCGGCTGTGCGGTGCATGGCGCCGGTCGAGCCGCCCTCGGCATTCATCCCGTAGGCCATGGCGATGCCCTCCACCAGCGTGGACTTGCCTGCCCCGTTCTCTCCGACGAGAACCGTCAGATCTCCGAGATTGAGGCCACTCGCGTGAAGCTGGCGGACGGCGGGTATATTGAAGGGCCAGTCGCGCGGTGGTGGCAGTTCTTCTGTGATCGCCTCCACACGTCGCACGGGACGACTGTTGATTTCCACACCCCGAACGCTACCCAGCGGCACTGACATCCTCTTCGACCCAGGCGTCCCGGACGTGCAGAACAATCAGCCGCCACAAGGCATGGAAGGCCCGAATGAGACCCACGGGGCGGCCCCAGCACTCGCACGAATTCGAAGAACAAGAATTACGCAAGGGTCATTTAAACAATTCTGGGATGACTAAAATCGCCTTCCATACGTGCATCACACCTAGTCAGATCAGGCTTGCCTTCCTTGCCAGAGGGCTTCTTCGGGTCTAGCCTTCAAGTAATTCGACAACAAAGGAGACTCGCCATGAGCACCGTCACCGCCGTCAATTCCTGCGCCACCACCTCGTGTGCCTACAACACCGATGGTTGCACCGCTTTCGCCGTCACCATCGGCGGGTCTGACAAGGCCTCCTGCGCCACGTTCGTGTCGCTCGACGCGCGCGGCGGACTCCCGACCGCCGACGGTCATGTGGGCGCCTGCCAGCGTCTGGAATGCGTGCACAACAAGGACCTGATGTGCACAGCTGAGGGGATCGACGTCTCCGACAGCGCTGCGTGCCTCACCTACGAGGCCCGCTGATCAGCACCTGACTGGTAGGGAACCACTGATCAATCATGTCCTGGCTGCGGCGCACCGGATCGGACGATCTGGCGCCCCAACATCTGGATATGGACATCCAGTACACGTACCAGATGTCGTGACACCATCTCATCCCGCCCGGCCAAGTCCTCGTCGAGAACAGCATTGATCAGCGCCTCCCCTAGGGATGCGCGCGTTACCCAGACGAGTCGGTCAGCGCGCCGAGCGCGATCCGCATCAGGACATCCAGCTGCGCACCGACCTCTGACCGGCTGTGGGCGCAGCGCCCGAAACTGGCGAACACGGTCAGCAGCTCGTCTTGTCCGACGAACATGAGCGTTATCCCTGTCGGGTCGATGTCGACACAGAAGACTCGATCGGCGGTGCGCGAGCACGCTCCGGGCAGCGGCGCCTTGCTCGCGACAATCCCGGGCACAGTCCCGAGGAGAACGGCCCAGATCAGGTCTTTGAGCTCCGTCTCCTCATAACTCGCGACCGAGTCGAAGGCGGCACACTCATCCTCGATCACCGCGGGCGCCTTGGACAGTTCCTCGGAGGGAACGACGGTGGCGCCGTCCATGTCGTGCAGCACAATGCGCTCCGGGTGGATGAAACCAAGCCGCGCATCGGAGGCTTCGATGGCTGCCCGCACGGTGGAGGGCAGTGATCCCTCCTGAAGCCTTGCCTCCGTCTCCGCGGCATTCCCCCACGACAGCCCGCCCAAGAGGTGGACCGAAGCCGCGACGATAGTCACCGCCGGATTGGGCGCCTGCTTGACCGCGTCCATGCGCACGTCGGTGGGGCTCCCGTGCGGGATCTCGGCGAGGGCTCCCGTCGGGTATGCGGCCACCACCAGACACCCATCGTCAGTCAGGCCATGGGCGATGATCGGCAGCGACTCACCGAGCCTGTATGCGTGCACGGTGGCGGCCGCCGAACCACCGAGAAGACGCCCGGCTGTCGACCGCGCATGGGTGGTCGTCGTGGCGTCATGAGTGGCCATGCATCGATTCCTTCTTCGTGATGAACTCTCGGTGGCTTTTCATCACGTGAACCGTGCGAATTGCCAACTAAGGCAAGCTAACCTAAACATGCCCTCGGTCCAACCCCTCCCACAGAATGAGACGGCCTCGCACCGTACCTGCAATAGGTGTTCCACAGGATGGAGTTTCAGGGCACTCGCGGTCGTATGGACCGCGAGTGCCTTGAAACTCCATCACCCGGGACAGTGCCCACGCCGGGAACGAGACACTGCCCGCGCAGGGAACGACGAGAGGACCCCGAGGCGGCGCCTCGAGGTCCTCTCGCAATCAGCTGGGGTGACTCAGTTGTCGTCCTCGTCCTCTGGCTTGTCCACCACGAGAGTCTCTGTGGTGAGCAGCAGGGCGGCGATGGACGCGGCATTGGCGAGCGCGGAGCGCGTCACCTTCACCGGGTCGATGACGCCGTTATCGACGAGGTTCTGGTACTCGCCTGTCTTGGCGTTGTAGCCGTGTCCCACCTCCATGTCAGCGACCCTGGTGGTGATGACGTAACCGGCCTCACCGCCGTTCTCGGCGATCCAGCGCGTCGGCTCCGCAAGCGACTTGCGGACGATGCTGACGCCCGTCTTCTCATCGCCCGTGAGACCGAGGTCATTGTCCAAGGACTTGCCTGCATGGATGAGAGCAGAGCCGCCACCGGCGACGATGCCCTCCTCGATCGCGGCGCGCGTCGCGGAGACGGCGTCCTCGATGCGGTGCTTCTTCTCCTTGAGCTCCACCTCTGTGGCGGCGCCCACCTTGATGACGCAGACGCCACCGGCAAGCTTCGCGACGCGCTCCTGGAGCTTCTCGCGATCCCAGTCGGAGTCGGTGCGCTCGATCTCGGCGCGCAGCTGCGCGACGCGACCGGAAACCTCGTCGGAGGAGCCTGCGCCGTCGACGATGGTGGTGTCGTCCTTGGTGACGAGCACGCGACGGGCGCGGCCCAGCACTTCGAGACCCACCTGGTCGAGCTTGAGTCCCACCTCGGGTGCGACGACCTGGCCGCCGGTCAGGGTGGCGATGTCCTCGAGCATGGCCTTGCGGCGGTCACCGAAGGCCGGGGCCTTGACGGCGACCGAGGTGAACGTGCCACGGATCTTGTTGACCACCAGCGTCGACAAGGCTTCACCCTCGACGTCCTCGGCAACGATGAAGAGCGTGCCCTTGGCCGCGATGACCTTCTCCAGCAGAGGGAGCAGATCATTCATCGAGGAGATCTTGCCCGAGTGGATCAGAATGTAGGGATCGTCCAGGACGGCTTCCATGCGCTCGGTGTCGGTCACCATGTACGGGGACAGGTATCCCTTGTCGAACTGCATTCCCTCGGTGAACTCCAGCTCCGTGCCGAAGGTCTGGGACTCGTCGACGGTGATGACGCCGTCCTTGCCCACCTTGTCGAAGGCCTCGGCGATGAGTGAGCCAATCTTCTCGTCACGCGAGGAGATGGTGGCCACCGATGCCATGTCGTCGGTGGTGTCTACCTGGCGCGCGTTGGTGCGAAGCTGATCGACGACGGCCTCCACGGCCTTGTCGATGCCACGCTTCAGGCCCATCGGGTTTGCGCCAGCGGCGACGGCGCGGAGGCCCTCGTGCACGAGCGACTGGGCCAGGACCGTTGCGGTGGTGGTGCCGTCACCGGCCACATCGTTGGTCTTGGTGGCCACTTCCTTGGCCAGCTGGGCACCGAGATCCTCGTACGGATCCTCGAGCTCCACTTCCTTGGCGACGGTGACGCCGTCGTTGGTGATGGTGGGTGCGCCCCACTTCTTGTCGAGGACGACGTAGCGGCCCTTGGGGCCGAGCGTCACCTTGACTGTGTTGGCGAGGGTGTCGACGCCACGCTCGAGCGAGCGACGCGCCTCCTCATTGAACTGCAAAATCTTTGCCATCTAGGCTCCTATCCGGCGACGGAGTCGCCCCTGTAAGGCGATTTGTTCCGTACGTTCGAGCAATTATTCAAAGTTGTCCCCGAGCTGAGCGAGCTTCACTTGCGAAGCGCACTGAGCGGGGGTTGTTCCCCGTCTGAGCGGGCCCTACTCGCGAAGCGAGTCCGGGAAACGCGACGGAGTCGCCTGTTTCCCGGAAATCGAATCGCGCGAGCGAAGCGAGCTCAAGCGGGGGCGTAAGCCCCCGACCGGGGTCCACGGGGCGGAGCCCCGTGCGGGGGGTACACGGGGGGCTTGCCCCCCCCCTGGGGGGGTACCCGGGGGCGGCGCCCCGTGCGTTACTTCGAGACGACGGCGAGGATGTCGCGGGCATTCAGGAGCAGGTACTCCTGGCCGTCGTACTTGACCTCAGTGCCGCCGTACTTGGAGAAGATGACGACGTCGCCCTCAGCGACATCCATGGGCACGCGCTTGCCCTTGTCATCGGTGCGGCCGGGACCGATCGCCTTGACGCGGCCTTCCTGCGGCTTCTCCTTGGCGGTGTCCGGGATGACCAGGCCTGAAGCGGTGGTCTGTTCGGCTTCGAGGGGAGCAACGAGGACTCGGTCCTCGAGCGGCTTGATCGTGGTTGCCACGTCAAACCCCTTTCTGTAGACGTCCGGCTGAGCCGGTGATGTTCTGGGTTTATGGGTACTGCCACGTGAATGGAAACGTCGTCGCGGTCCGTCCCATCACGCTGGCACCCGGAGAGTCCGAGTGCCAATGGACAAACTACACCGGACTTAGCACTCGCTCAACCCGAGTGCCAGATGGGAGCGGCTCGAGGGCCGGGGCGGACTCGGGTTCCGTGCAGCTCCCTGCGTGAGGAGGAGGCGCCAGGAAGCACTGCCCGGGGGGCTACAGCGATCGCTCTCGTGTATCGAACTCCACGATCTCGTCGCCCAGTTCTGCCAACAAGGCATGTCGGGCCTCGCGACGGCGTCTCTGTTCGATCGGGTCGGGCACCGGAGCGGCCGCAATCAGCCGCTTGGTGTACTCCTCCCGCGGATACATCAACACCTGCTCACGGTCGCCGCGCTCAACCACCTTTCCGTACTGCATCACCACGACACGATGTGCCAGGGAGTCAATGACGGCCAGGTCGTGGCTGATGAACAGGCACGCAAACCCGAACTGGGTCTGCAGCTCGATCAGCATTGCCAGCACCGAGGCTTGCACGGACACGTCCAGCGCGGACGTGGGTTCGTCTGCGATCAACAGGTCCGGCTGCAGGGACAGCGCCCGTGCGATGGAGACCCGCTGGCGCTGGCCGCCGGAGAGTTCGTGCGGGTAGCGGTTGTAGGCACTTCTGGGAAGGTGCACGGCTTCCAGCAGGTCCAGGACCTTCTGTTCCCGCTCTTTGCCCTTGGCCACCTTGTGCACGCTCATGGGCTCGGCAATGACATCGCCCACTGGGAGGCGGGGGTTCAATGACGCGGCGGGATCCTGGAAGATCACACCGATGCGTTTGCGCAGCTCATTGGCCGCTTTGCCCTTGGTGCTGAGCGCCTCGGTGTCCAGCACGCGCACCTCACCCCTGGTAGAGGGGATCAGGCCCAGGAGCGCTCGTCCGATGGTGGACTTGCCGGATCCGGACTCTCCGACAAGCCCGACGATCTCGCCGCGCTTCACATCGAGCGACACCCCGTCCACGGCCCGGAAGGGTTTCTTGCCCTCCCTTTTGTAGTCGACGACGAGGTCTTTCACCTCGAGTGCCATGCCAGCATCCGGCGCCACGGGGTTGGGAGCCGTGCCGAACTGACCATGTCCTTCTCCCAGGTGGGGGACGGCGCTGAGGAGTCTGCGTGTGTAGGGATGCTGGGGGTTGAGAAGCACTTCCTCCGCGGTTCCGCGCTCGACGATGTCGCCCTTGAACATGACAGCAACCCGATCCGCCATGTCCGCCACGACGCCCATGTTGTGGGTGATGAGCAGGATGCCGGTGTTCAGCTTGTCCTTCAGGGAGCGCAGCAGGTCCAGGATGTCCGCCTGCACCGTGACGTCCAGCGCGGTGGTGGGTTCGTCGGCGATGATGATTTCCGGGTCGCAGGTGAGTGCCATGGCAATGACGACGCGTTGACGCATACCTCCCGAGAGCTCATGGGGGTACTCGTTCGCCCTCCGCTCCGCGGCGGGGATGCCCACTGAGTCCAGCAACTGCACGGCACGGTCCCAGGCCTGTCTGCCGTGGGCGATGTCGTGCACTTCCATGGACTCGATCAGCTGTTCACCGATCTTGATGACGGGGTTGAGTGCTGTCATGGGTTCTTGGAAAACCATGGCGACGCGGCGGCCCCGGATGGAGCGCAGCGCACGGGTGGACATCTCGCTGATGACGTTGTCGGCCACCTGCGTCTTGCCACCAATGCGTGCTGACTTGGGCAGCAACCCGAGGGCGGTGGTGGCGGTGACGGATTTGCCGGAACCGGATTCCCCAACAAGCGCAACGACCTCACCGGGCATCACCTCAAGGTCCAGTCCCTTGACGGCATGGACGCGGCCGAATTCGGTTTTGAAGTTGACATCCAGTTCCGTGAACTTCAGAACCGGATCGGTCACAGGGTTGTACCCGGAGGAGGTGCTGTTCTCGGGATAGACAGTGCTCATGGTTGTGCTCCTCAGTCCATCTGCTGGCGTGGGTCGAAGGCATCACGCAGACCGTCGCCAATAAAGTTGACGGTCAGGGCGATGATCAGGATAAAGACACCGGGCCACCAGAACAGCCAGGGCCGTGTGGTCAGTGCATTCTGGTACTGGGAGATCAGCAGCCCCAGCGAGGTGTCCGGGGGTTGTACCCCGAAGCCCAGGAATGACAGTCCCGTCTCGAGCAGGATGGCCGCCGAGACCAACAAGGTCGCGTTGACGATGATGGTGCCCAGGGTGTTGGGCAGGATGTGACGCACGATGATCCGGGGAGCGGGGGTGCCGATCGCTCGCGCAGCCGCCACGAACTCTCGTTCACGCAGTGAGAGCACTTCCGCTCGTACAAGGCGCGCCAGACCTGTCCAGACCACCAGACCAAGAACCAGCGCCAACCCCAAGACGCCTGCTCCGGACGCCATTTGTCCTAGCACAGCAGCGAGGACGAGCAGCGGGATGATGATGAAGAGGTCAGTGGTGCGCATAAGGAATGCCTCCACCAGCCCGCGCAGATACCCTGCGGCCGCGCCGATCACGGTGCCGATGACGGTGCCGAGGAGACCTACCGCGAACGCAATGAAGAGGGAGATCTGTGTGCCGCGCATCACGAGGGCGAAGTAGTCCTTGCCGATCGTGTCCTGCCCGAAGGGGTGTTCACCGATGGACGGTGGCCAGAACGTCACAGTGGGGGCGCCCCCATTGACCTGTGGGTAGAGATCGTTGAAGTTCTTGTCCCACCAGCCGGGGACCGGCCCCACGCCGATTGAGGTGTAGGCAAGGAGGATCACAAACAGAAGAACAGCCAACGCCACCATGGCCGCCCGGTGCCGCAGGAAGCGACGTCGCACCAGCGCGCCCTGGGAGTAGGACTTCTCTGTTTTGCCTTCCAAGTCCTCCTCCACAGAGAGCATCACATCGAGCGGTTCTGTCTTCTCCGGCATCGAGTCATCAGTCTTCCCCGGCATGGCGGACTCCGTTCCTCGCTGGTCATCGTTACTCATCGTGCGATCCTCGGATCAAGGAAGGCATACGCGATGTCGGCGATCATGTTCATCACGACGGCCGCCGTGCCCGTCACCAAGAAGAAGCCCATCACCGGGTTGGGGTCCACGGCTAGCAAGCCGGTTCGGAAGAGGTTCCCCATTCCCTGCCACCCGAAGACCGTCTCGGTGATCACCGCACCGCCAATGAGACCAGCAAAATCGAATGCGACGATGGTTGCAAGCGGAATCAGGGAGTTCCGCAGTGCATGCCGCATGATCACGTTGCGCTCGGAGATCCCCTTGGAGCGGGCTGTGCGGATGTAGTCCTGGTTCAGGACTTCCAGCATCGAAGCCCTCGTGTAGCGGGTGTAGCTGGCGATCGATATCAGGGTCAGCACGATCGTCGGCAGAATCAGGGCCGTGAGAGCATCGAGTGCCTCACCCCAGTACCCGGCGTCCAGGTTGGGGGTCTGTGACCCAACGGTGGGGATGGGGCGTGACTGAATCTGGAGGTACGCATTCCAGTTACTCAGAAGCAGATCCACCAGTGCAATGAAGGCGGACACGATGGCCAGAACCACCGATCCGGTGATCGCCCTCTTCCGGGAGAAACCACCGAGTAGGAGTCCTGCCACGACTGCGGCCGCTACACCCACGACGAAGCAAGCGAGCAGCACCCACGTGGTGGGCTCATTCAGCAGGACGCGACGCATGACTGCATATCCGGCGATGGCCACGGCTCCCGTCGCCAACATGGCGTTGCGCACCTTTTTGTTCGTCAACCCCGCTCCCAGGTAAAGAATGAGGACAGCGGCACCGATGACTCCCAGAATGTAGATCGGCAACCCGATGGCCGGTCTCCTGACCCAGTTCACCGCTTCGAAGTAGAACATGATGCCGGCGAAGACGACCGCCAGCGCGCCGAAAGTCATGAGGCGCCGCTTGAGGTCGCCACCCAGCGCCGCCTGCACAATGAAGGCGAGGATCACTGCAATGGCGATGACCGTCACCACGCTCCAGGATGGGTCCACGAGCCAGTTGTTGAACTCTATGGCGGCATAGTGCTTGAGGAGCACTGCAGCCCAGAAGACGGGCAGGGAGTAGAACACGAAGGCCATCAGGGTGGTGGCGTAATCAAATCCGCTGTACTGCCGCACAGCGGTGAGGATGCCCAACGTGACGCCGATCACGATGGCGAGCACGGTGGCCAGGACCACCAACCGCAATGTCGAACCTGCAGCGGTCACGACCAGGCTGTTCACATCCTGGCCCGCCGCATTCGTACCGAGATCGCAGGCGCCAATCAGACACTTGGACGCACCTGCGAGCCATGTGAGATACCGCGTGTACCAGGGCAGATCCAACCGCATGTTGATGATGCGCTGCTGGATCAAGCTCTCCCGGTTGTCGGCGCTAGATTCGCGCAGGTCCGCGAGCGGGTCCCCGGAGTTGATGGTCAGGACGTAGAGCAGCGCTGATCCCAGAACGAGGACCATCAAAGAAATACCCAGCCGTTTGGCAATGAACTTGATCACGGTCAGTCCTTCTATGTGTGGGAGGCATCCGGCACCAGCTGCGCACAGGCGAGCCGGAGCGCGACACGTCGGGAAGCCTACTTTGCTCAGCGCCGCTTGTGTCAGAGGAGACAGCATCCGGGACAAGAAACGGGGCAGGCGATCCAGCTAAGGATCTGTCCTGCCCCGTTTCGATTCAGGTCAGCTATACCTCAGGCAGGTCTCACTGCATGACCCACTGGCCTGCATTCCAGCTGACGCCATCCTGCGTTGCGGTGGGCCTGACGTTCTCAATGGAGGAGTCATAGGCCACCAGACCGGGATGGGCATACAACGGGATGCCGTACAGCGTGTCCCACAGCAGCTGCTCGATGATCACAGTCTGCTCATCGTGCACCTCAGGATCGAGCGAACTTGCGAGAGTATCCCACGCTGCGTCGACCTCCTCGTTGCTGTACTCCCCGAAGTTCTGCGGCAGGCCGGTGGAGTAGATGTTCTGACCCGAAGCAATCTGGCCGGAACCTGCCCAGGCAAAAAGCGCCACCTCGTAGTCGCCGTTCACGAGATCCTCGGAGAAGAAATTTTCCGAGCCGACATCGGTGACGTTGAAGCCAGCATCGGCACAGGATGCTTGGATGGCGGCAACCGTTTCAGTACGGCGCTGGTTCGGGGCGCGGTAACCAATGCGGACGTCGATGGGAGTGGCGATTCCAGATTCCGCGACCCGCTCCTGGGCTGCCTCGATGTCCACCTCGTCGTAGCGACCGTCATAGGCTTCCGAGACAACTTCGTCGTAGCCGTCCTGGAAGGGGAAGATCTCGCGCGCGTTCATGAGGACTGCGTCCTCGTTGATGGGCACGATCAGGGAATCGAGAATCCGTTGACGTGGCAAGCACAGTGCGAAGGCCTCGCGCAGCGCCAGTCCGCCCTGGGCGTCGGAGAAGACGTTGTTGTCGCGGAAGTTGAAGTCCACGTGCTCCCAGGTGAGCGTCGGCTCAGTGGCCACGGTGACAGAGTCGCCGATGTTCTCCAGCTGCGCAACTGCGTCGACGGTGGCCTGCGGCTCAATGATATTCACATCACTGTTCTGCAGAGCCTGCGGCATAGCCGCATCCTCCAGGAAGCGGTAGACCCAGTTCCTGGTGGCAGCGGGAGTGCCCCAGTACTGGTCGTTGGCCTCCAGGGTGAGGGCGGTATCGCTCCAACCGCTTCCGGTGAGCATGTAACGACCCATGGAGGGTGTCATCGAGGGGTCGGGCAGTTCGCCCGGATTGAAGGTCCAGCCATCATTCCAGAAGTCAGCGGCCTGCTCCACCGTCGCGGCATCCTGGTCCAGGATGGCCTGCGCCAAGGCTTCAGGCTCCAGGCCAGACTCTTGCGCCACGATGTGCGAGGGCAACGTGTAGCTGCCCACCATGAGCTTCCAGTCAGGGGTCTTGGTGTCGAAGGTGACAGTGAACTCCTTGCTGCCAACCTCACCTTGGGGGCCCCCCGTGGCGTCGGCCGCAAAGGACGCACTCACGTTGTCGAAGACTGCTTCGGCCTCAGGATCTTCTTGGCTCGCGTAGCCCGGGACGAGCCATTCCGGGTTCTGGCTGGCGAACTCGAGCAGGTAGTCATTGATGGTGACCGGGGTTCCGTCCGACCACACCGCATCCTCGGCGATCGTGTACTGGACCTCGAGCGGATCCTCAGAGATCACCTCGACAGTGCCGAACTCGGTGTTGTCACAGATGGTGCCGTCCGTACCGAAGTAGACGAAACCGGAGAACATCTGCTGAGCGATCACGCTGTTGTAGGTGGAATACGTCCTGTTGGTGTAGGAGTTGTAGCCGTTCCAGGGGCCCGGTCCGGTTGAGTAGCTCACCTCACCGTCGGAGGTCTCGGTGATGCCAACGTCCTGGCGACAGGCGTCGCCCTCCTCCATCGTGGTGGTTTCGGTGCCGGTCTCCGTGGCCTCCATGGTGGTGGTGTCCTCGGTGCCGGGATCGGTGGTGGTGCCGGGATCCTCGCTCGTGCAGGCGCCCAGTACGAGGGCACCGCTCAGCATCAGGCCGAGCGTTGCGCCGCCCTTTGATCTGAACTTCATGTCTTCTCCTTGTCGTCCCCGACGGTCCCCGGGGGTGGGTTCAATGTTCGGGAGACTATCCGCACAACTGCCCAATGGGAACCATCACACGATGCTGAGACCATTTTGTTACTCAATCGCCCTGATTCTGTACCTGTAACCGATGCGGTGAATATTTGGTCTCACTCGGGTAAGCGTGATCACATCCCGCGGTTCTGACCATTGGGCAACCGTCGTGTCACGAGAATCATCGCTACTTCGGGTGACCGGGCGAGAATGAGGGTTACCCGGTTCGGACCTTTCGGGCGCAGCTGTCGGCGAAGAGTTGCGGGATCCACGTCTATGGCCCGCTTCTTGATCTCCAGCGTTCCGATGCGGTGGTGCGCAACGTAACGGCGCAGGGTAGCGATGTCGTAGTCAAGGACGTCGAGCACCTCGAAGCAGTCAGCCAGCGGCGTGGTGATGGGTTCATCCGAGGAGAGGTAGGCGCTTCGTGGGTTGAGAAGCCACATGTCCGCCTCGGGGGCGATCTCGGTGACCAGTCCGGCACGAATCACCGCATTGTCCGGCTCGATGACGAATCGGCCGGGGGGTCCGACGGGAAGCTCACGTGGCCGCTCCGCGCTCAGCTCGATGGGCTCTCCCCCGTCGCGCGGGAAGACCACAGCTGCCCTGGCGGGGCCGGGACCATTCCACAGCGAGGCCTCCACCACGTCGCCGCGATGGGAAACCCACGTCGCACGGACACCGTCCGGGATGAGCTCCTTGGGGAGACCCGGGCCCAGCTTGACGCAGGTGAAGTGGGGGGACGCCAGATACTGCAATACGAGCGCCCAGGGCGGCGAGAGGTCTTCCACCCGCCAGGTGCGGCCACGATCTCCTCGACGGGCGGGATCGAGGAACACTCCTGCCCCCTTCGAGACTTCGACCTCTTCGACGTGGGCCACCTGCACGGGCGCGCCACCCACCAGGGCGAGATTCGCGCTGGCCAACGCGGCCGTGTCTTCATCTGCCTCGACGGCGTGCACTTGCAGCCCGGCGTTCAGGAAGGCCATCGAGTCGGCGCCGATGCCGCACCCGAGGTCGAAGACCTCGTTCACACCCGCCTTGCGGAACTTGTCGGACCGCCATGCAGCCACTTGGTGGCGGGTGGCTTGTTCCAATCCGTCAGAGGTGAAGAACATCTCTTCACCCCATGGAAATTTGGCCGCGGCCTTCCGTCTCAGTGTTTCTTGAGCCAGAGCGGCTGCCGCCAACTCCGGGGAGAACTGCTTCCGCATCCGGGTGGCAGCGCCGAGCGAGGTGGGGTCCGGCTCGTGGGCGGCTGCCGCCAGCGCTGCACGCCCTTGCTCGGAGAGGATGTCCACAGGCCAAACCTATCGACGAAGGTGCTGTCCCGAGCAGCCCGCGACGAAGGGAGCCGACGTGACGAAGGAGTCGGGCATACCGAATCAAGGACCGTGTCCTGAGTAGCCCCGGGAAGAAGTCGCCGGGCATATCGAAATCAAGGACGCCGCCCTTCGATACGTCGCGCTCGTTCCTCACACGACTACTCAGGGATCAGAATCGATTCCTGGGTAGCCCCGCGACGAAGGAGCCCGGCATACCGATTTAAGGACCGTGTCCTGAGTAGCCCCCGACGAAGGAGCCAGGCATACCGAATCAAGGACCGTGTCCTGAGTAGCCCCCGACGAAGGAGCCAGGCATATCGAAGGACGATCCCTCACCGGCCACACACACTCACGGAACGTAGAGGGGCAAATCTCCTCAGGTTCGCCAGTACGGACGTAGGCTCGGGATCATTCGGGAGCGAGGTGACAGATGGCGAGACTGGATGTGTGGCTGTGGGCGGTGCGGATCTACAAGACGCGCTCGATGGCCACCAATGCCGTGCGCGGTGGGCACGTACGGCTGAACGGCGATCCGGTGAAACCGGCCCGCGTCGTCAAACCCGGCGACAGGGTGACCGTGAAGGAGCCGGGCTGGACGCGCGAGTTTGAGGTGAAGCAGCTGTTCACAAAGCGTGTTGGCCACTCCGTCGCCATCGAGGCCTACGTGGACCACTCTCCCGAGAGGCCCATGCACCTATCGGTCCCCATGGGACGGCGTGACCGTGGCGCCGGCCGTCCCACGAAACGGGACCGCCGCAGGATCGACCACCTGATCGGGCGCGACGAACCCGGGCGCCACACCATCGAATAGCTTCACGAAGGCGTGGCGTCGCTCGCTGACCGTGGCCGGGATGAGCGGGTGATGCCCGCCCGTCGACCCCCGGCGACGATCCTCCTGCGCGACGCAGCGATCACTTCATCGAGACGAGGATCTTGACTTCGCTGTCCCTGTCCTGCAAGAGACGATTGAAGCCCTGCTCAACGATCTCGTCCGGCCCGATTCGACCGGTGATGAACGGTTCGAGGTCGATCTGTCCGCTCTGAACCAGTTCGATTGCATCGGCGTGGTCGTTCGCGTAGCCGACGCAACTGCCCATCACGCGATCCTGCATCGTGAGGTGCTGCGTGATATTGAACTCGATCGGCTGTGTGTGGATGGCGACCACCTCAAGGCGACCACCAGCACCAAGAACGCCCAGCAGCTGCTCCACCACGACTGGGACACCGGCGGCGTCGAAAGCGAGTTCGGCACCCGCACCGTCGGTGTGGGATGCCACAACCTCGTTCAGATCCTCGTTCATGGGATCGACCACCACGTCCGCAACAGCGGTGGACTCGGCCAGTTCCCGTCGCTTCCGGGACACCTCGCTGACAATCGTCTTCACACCGTATGCCTTCAGCACCGCCGCCACGAGGAGGCCGATCGGGCCTGCGCCGCCGACGACTGCGGTCTGTCCAGCCTCCGCTTCGGCGTGCTTCACCGCATGGACTGCCACGGCCAACGGCTCGATCATCGCCGCCTGGTCCAGCGGCATGTCCCCCACCGCGTGCACCCATCGCTCCTCCACCACGATGTACTCGCTCAGTCCTCCGCCACGTCCCGAGATGCCGATGAATCCCATTTGCTCGCACAGGTTGTAGGCACCCTTCTGGCAGGCGGGGCAGGTGCCGTCGACCATCAGTGGTTCCACTACCACGGAGTCGCCGACGGAGAGACCCTCGACGCCGTCGCCGAGCTCCTCAACCACTCCCGAGAACTCGTGGCCCAGCACGACGGGCAAGGTCTCACCCGAGATGGGATGGGGCTCCTGATCGCTCGGCGCCGGTGGCATCGGACCGTCATGGTAGAGATGCAGATCGCTGCCGCAGATCCCGTTGAAGGCTGGAGCAATCTTCACCGTGCCCGGCCGCACCTGTGGCTCCTCGATGTCCTCGATGCGGAGGTCTTCCTTGCCGTAGTACAGAACTGCCTTCATCATGCTCTCCTCACTGGTCAGAGCCGATGAGACCTGCAGATTTCGGGTCAGACACACCAGCCCTGATCCAAGATGATGCTACGCCAGAAGGGGTCTACTACGACCCGTCGGCGTACGGCGGGATGAGCGACGAGACATTCACACGACGACCGTCGAGACCGGCAGACCCGGATCGGCACTGAAGTCCAGAGCCGAGGGCGACAGCCCGGCTCGGACCACCTCGGAACCCACGGCCGCGATCATGGCTCCGTTGTCGGTGCACAGCGCCGGTCGGGGTCTGCGCAGCTCGACACCGGCCGCTGCGGTTCGCTCCTCCAGCAGGGTCCGCAGTCGCGAATTGGCGGCCACTCCCCCACCCAGCAGCATCGTGTCAACCTCGAAGTGGCGCGCCGCGTCAACCGCCTTCCGCGTGAGCACATCACAAACGGCTTCCTGGAAGCTCGCGCACACGTCAGCCACCGGAATCTCCTTGCCCTCCAGGCGACGCAGCTCCACCCAACGGGCGACGGAGGTCTTCAGGCCGGAGAAGGAGAAATCGAAGCGGTGCCTTTCCATGTCGTGACGTGCGGTCAGCCCGCGTGGAAAGGCGATGGCCGTCGGATCACCGTCGGCGGCCATTGAGTCGATGACCGGCCCTCCCGGGTACGACAGCCCCAGCAGGCGTGCGACCTTGTCATAGGCCTCACCCGCCGCGTCGTCGATCGTGGTACCCACCTCGGCGATGGAGCTGGTCATGTCCGTGACGTGGAGCAGGGAGGTGTGCCCGCCCGAGACCAGCAGGGCGACGCTGGGCATGGGCAGCTCGCCATGGTCCAGCAGATCCACCGCAACGTGTCCCACCAGGTGGTTGACCCCGTACAGCGGCTTGCCAAGATAGGTGGCGAGGGCCTTCGCCGAGGAAATCCCTACCAGCAGCGCGCCCATCAGGCCGGGACCGGCTGTGACCGCGACGGCGTCAATCTCGGTGAGGTCGATCCCCGCCGTGTCCACTGCGCGCTCGAGCGTCGGCATCATGGCCGAGAGGTGTGCCCGGCTGGCGACCTCCGGCACCACTCCCCCGAACCGCACGTGAAGGTCCACGGAGCTGGCCACCTCATTGGCTAGCAGTTCACGACCACGCACGATACCGACGCCGGTCTCGTCGCACGAGGATTCGATACCGAGCACCAGGGGTTCAGTCACGACGTCTCTCCTCCTTCAACGGCCAAAACACTCCGCTCCATGATCACGGCATGGGCGCCCGGACCGTAGTAGTCGCGACGCTCGGAGATTCGGCGGAAACCTGCGGATTCGTACAGCCGCAGCGCGGCGTCGTTGGTGGCCTCCACCTCCAGCAGCATGCGGGTGGCTCCCACCTTCTGTGCCCAGCGGATGCCAGCGTCCAGCAAGTGACGGGCGTGTCCACGTCGTTGTGCTGCGGGTCGCGTGACGATGCGGTGCAGATCCACGACGTCGCCGGAGACGGCGAACGTGGCGGCGGCCTGCACCTCATCTGCGGCGTCGCGGCACACGATGACGTGACGGTTGTCCGCGGCCAGTTCTGCGCGCCAGGAGTCCTCGCTCCAGCGCTGACTGTCCGGGAAGGACATCTCCAACGCCATGAGGCCGGGCACATCGGCCGGGGTTGCGCCGGAGACTGACTCCTCCGCGTGCATGGTGGTCCTCATCACGGCAGTCACCGGAGCTTCAGTCGGGGCAGCGCGGATTTTGGAGGCCCACCCACCGTAGCGTCGGCGGGGCGCAGGTAGTAGGGCTCCGGCGGCGCGACGGGCAATTCGCGCCAGTACGCCGCCAGAGAAGCGGCATCAATGTGGTCCGGGCCGTTCGGATCGAGGGTGATGTGGTCGCGCAGCGTTTCGGGTATCGGTCCGGCAACCGGGAGAGGGGGCATCGCCTCGGGAGCGCCCACCCGCGGCTCCCCGATGCGAACACCGTCGCGGTACTGCGCCCAGTAGAGCTCCTTGCGGCGGGCATCCGATGCGACGACGAACTCCTGCGGTGCGCCCGCTCTCCCCCATTGCAGGGCGAGAGCGTCCAGCGAACAAATGCGATGCAGTTCCGCGTCAGCCAGATGGGCCAGCGTGGCCGCGGCGGTGATCCCGACGCGCAAGCCGGTGAAGGGCCCGGGTCCCATGCCAACGACGAACTCATCGACGTCGGCCACTGTCAGACCATTGCGGCGACACACCTCGACCACGCAGGGCATCAGGGATTCGCCGTGCGCACGGCTATTGGTCACCACCTCGACGTCGACGGGAACACCGTCGCGCGCCAATCCAGCTGCGACGTGGTGCGACGTGTCAATGGCAAGTGCCCAACTCATGTGTGCTCCCGAAGGGTTTCCAGTGCACCGTCCCAGCGCGCGCCGACACCGGTGAGCCGCACGGTACGCAGCTCGGTGGTGGGATCGGCGCTGCGAACAATGTCGATCTCCAGCCGGTCCTGCGCCAACCACTCGGCCTTTCCCCGGCCCCATTCGATGTAGGTCACCGAATCCGCCAGAGAGGCATCCAGGTCGACGTCGGAGAGTTCGGCGGCATCACCCAGACGGTATGCATCGACGTGCACCAGATGTGGTCCGCCGCCGAGGCTGCGGTGTACCCGGGAGATGACGAACGTCGGCGAGATCACCGGCCCCGCGACGCCCAGTCCTGCGCCCAGCCCCTGCGCGAGCGTCGTCTTGCCCGCACCGAGTTCACCGTCGACCACGAGGACATCGCCCGGTCGCAGCACGGTGGCCAACCGCTCACCCAGAGCCTGCATGGCCTCAGCGGTGCGCACCTCCTGCACGACGGGCAGATCCCGGCCCAGGATGTATCCGTCCTTGTCCTCCCGTACCACCGCGAAACCGTGGCGTTGCCACCACTGCAGCAGTTCGGGGAACTCGCGACGCGTCAGAAGCTCGACCCGTCGGCCACCTAAAGAGGCCGCGAGTTCGCCTGCTGCCTCAGCCAGAGCTCGGGCAAGGCCGCCGCGGGCAGCACCGGGCACCACACTGACCCGTCGCAGTGTGGCGACGGCTCCGTCGAGGTCCAGCAGCACGCACCCGACCATCTCACCGCCGATCACTGCGCAGACACCGTGGCCGGTGGCCAGCGCATGCTCAATGTCGGCGACGGTGTCGGACAACGCCGCAGGCGGCGGGTCGACATGCCTGCGGTGCGCGAACGCCTCGTGGATGACCCGCAACATGGCGGGGGCATCCGCGGGCACGGCGAGCCGGAGCGACACCTCTGTGGACTGGTCCATTGCGTGGGCGATTCTAGTGCCGTCAATGACGAGGCCGTGCACGTCCCTACTTCCAGCTGCGGTTGCGGCCGCCACCACCGCCACGCTTGCGGAAGCCACCGCCGCCACCACGGTTCTGGGGACGACGCGGCTGCTGCTTCGGAGCGATCAGCCGCTGGTACTCGGCGTCCCGAATGGGCGCGCCCGTGGGAGCCTGTGCCCCAGTGGCCCTGTGCAGGTCGTCGCTGCCGGGGAACACGTCGGTGGGTGAGACGTTGACGCCCGCCTGACCGGAGATGCGACGCATCTCCTTGCGCTGGTGCGGCAGCACGATACTCACGACCGCACCGGATTCGCCGGCACGAGCGGTGCGCCCCGCCCGGTGAAGGTAGTCCTTCGAGTTCATGGGCGGGTCCACCTGCAGAACCAGGGAGACGTCGTCGACGTGGATGCCGCGAGCGGCGACGTCGGTGGCCACCAAGACGGGAAGGTCCTTGCCCTTGAAGGCGGCAAGGATCCGGGCACGTGCACCTTGGGTTAGCCCACCGTGCAGGGCTCCGGCCATGACCCCGGCTTCGCGGAGCTGTCCGGAGATGCGCTCAACGCCCATCTGGGTGCGGGCGAAGATCACCGTCTTGCCGTCGCGGTTGGCGATCTCGGCGGTGATGGGATTCTTGTGGTGCGGCGCCATGTGCAGCAGGTGGTGGGACAGCGTCGTGACGGAGTTCTTGGACGAGTCCACCTCATGGGTGACGGGATCGTGCAGGTACGTGCGCACCAAGCGGTCCACGGCGTGGTCCAGGGTGGCCGAGAACAGCATGCGCTGACCGGTGGCCGGGACCGACTCGAGCAGCGTCGTGACGGCGGGCATGAAGCCGAGATCGCTCATGTGATCGGCCTCGTCGAGGACGGTGACCTCCACCTGCGACAGGTCGGCCGTCCCCTGCTCCAGCAGGTCGATGAGGCGGCCGGGGGTGGCCACGACGATGTCGACGCCGCGCTCGAATGCGCGGATCTGCGGCGGGTAGGGCATGCCGCCCGTGATGAGTGTCAGGTCCAGGCCGACGGTGCCTGCCAGTGGCGAGAGGTCGTCGGCGATCTGGAGAGCCAGCTCACGGGTGGGGGTGATGATCATGGCGCGGGGGCTGCCTGAGGGGCGCCCGTCGGCCAGGCGGGTGAGCAGCGAGAGACCGAAGGCCAGCGTCTTGCCAGAACCGGTGCGACCGCGTCCGAGGACGTCGCGGCCAGCTATGCCGTCCGCGATGGTGGCCTGCTGGATTGGGAAGGGTGCAGTGATGCCTCGGGCCTCGAGCTGCGCCACCAGTGGCAAGCCGACGCCGAGTTCGGCGAAGCCGGACGCCTGGTGGGCGTCGGACACCTGGACGTCAGCGATTTCCCCTGCGCTCCAGCTCATTTGGTCGGTCTCGGGGTTGCCCAAGTCTTGGTCGTGGTCGTGGCGGTCGCGCGGCTGGTGGGGGCGCTCGCGGTAATCGTCGGAGGGGCCCCGGCGGCGTGAATCGCTACCGAAGTTGCCACGGTTGTCCCGACCGCCTCCGCGAAAGTTGTTGTCCTCAAACCGGCGGCCTCCACGGTCGTCGGAGCGACGGGATCCGCGGTCCTCGAAGTTGCGCGGCCCACGGTCCTGGTAGGGGCGGCTGCCGCGATCATCGCGGGAGTTGCCCTGGTACCCACGATCATTGCGGTCCTGGTAGCGACGGTCGCCGCGCGCATCGTCGCGGGAGTCACTGCGGGGACGGCCATAGCCACGCCTGTCGCGGTCATCACTCACGCGGCGGTCGCGGTCGTTGAAGCTGCCCCGACGGTCGTTGAACTCTCCACGTCCGCCCTCGGCAGCCCTGCGGCGGTCCGGCGAACGGCGATCCTTGGAGAAGTCGGACCCGGAATCACGGCGGTCAAACGACCGACGATCCGGCGAACCGGAATCACGACGATCAAAGGACCGACGATCCGGCGAACCGGAGTCACGACGATCAAACGACCCGCCGCTGGAACCGTAATCGCGGCGGTCGAAGGACCGGCGTTCATCGCGACCCCCACCGGTCCGGGGCCCCCGATCTGCCCGGTCGGTGTCGGAGCGGACGGTGCGCTCTTCACCGGAGCGACGGTCATCGCGAGAGACGTAGGGGCGGGAGCCCTCGTAGGGACGAGAGCCACCGCTCCTGCGGGGCTTGGCGCCCCGGGCGGCGCGCTCGGCGGCGCTCCATCGCTTCTTGGGCGTCCCATCCGCCTTGCGGGATTTGGGCGCCTTCTTGTTGGACATGGCCATGGTGATTCCTCAAATGGATCGTCGACGAGCCCGGCGGCGGTATGCGCCCGGCAGTGGCTCGTCTCGTCCTAAAAGGTGTCCCATTACAAGACGGCCAGAGGATGCGATCAGTGTCGCGCCTCGATGGTGCTGCTGTACCGATGGAGCTGTCGGCCCAGAACTTGGCCGACGGGTGACAAATACGCGGACCGGAGCAGCACGGTCGCGGGGGGCCAATTTGACCAAAGGCTAGGTTACCCGCACCACCATCGATGCCCCAAATCGGGCAACCCCCAGCGAGACTCCCCTGCCGCCCCGCGAATCGGTGGGTTGCCCCAACTAATTGGTAGGGAAGGTGGCGAGGACGCCAACAAAACGACCACTGAAGGGCAACCGGCTCACTCGAAGAGTCCCGCCGCCAAGTGGCGGTCTGCAGAAAATCCCGGCGGCACGGCGAATACAGCCGATCCAATGGCGGTGGTCCATTCGTTGAGCGCGTCCGAAGCATCAAGAGTCTGCTGCACCGGGATGAACTGCTCGGCGATGCTGGACTGCATGGCGAGGAAGAGCAGCCCGGCAGTTTCCCGGCCGGCGTCGTCGATGTGGGTGTAGTTGATGCCCCGTCGAAACATTCGACGGCCCCTGTTCTCGGCGGGATGTGCACGTCGGGCGTGCGCGTCGAGCGGGACCACGAGGTCGCCATCGGAGGTGGCCGAGCGGTCGATGTCGTCGCGTTCGCTGCCTCCAGTCAGCGGTGCGCCGTCCTTGAGGTCGCGGCCGATCGCCTTCTCCTGGCGGTCCCGGATGAGGGTCTCCCACTCATCGAGATCCATTTCGATGCGACGCAGTACCAGCTGGGTGCCATTGGCGAGCCAGCCGTCGGTGGACCACAGCGCCTGCCCCAGATCCTCCGGCAGAGGGTTGCGGCTGCCGTCAACCTGACCGAAAAGATTGCGTCCGGTCACCGGGTTGCCCTCGGCGTCCACACCGCGCCAGAAGCCCGACTGGCTCCAGCGCGGGAGCGCAAACGGCCGGGCATCAACGCTCATGCGCCGGCAGGCGTGGGCGACGGTTGTCTCGTCATCGGCCTGCACCATGACCAGCAGGTCTCCGCCGCTCCATCGCTCCTGCAGTGCGTCGTGGTCCATGGGTGGGATCGTCTGGAAGCCGGCGGGTCTTTTGTCCTCCAGCCCGGGCAGCGCGAAGACCTCGGGACCGAGGCCGACGGTGATTGTCAGTGACACAGCCTCCTGGGCCATGTCCGGAGTGGCATCGCCCGGTGCCGGACGGCCGGCCATGAGAGCTGCGATTGTCTGGCTCCACACCCTCATGAGGCGTGCCAGAGCAGCGGCGTCGGTCTTTCCCAGCAGGTCGAATGCCAGGAGCCGGTGTGCGGCGGGAGCGGGCGTCACGATGCCGGACTGGTGGGTGCCGTGCGCGTCGTATCGCTGTCGCGTGACGCCGCCGGAGACCGGAAGCGCGTGCGGCCCGGTCTCAGGAGTGGCGCTCGCGCGTCCGCCGACGACCCCGGCGGCCACCCCCGCCCCCGCTGCGCCGGCGTAGCCGAACAGCGCGCGACGCTTCATGGGGGCCGGATCGGACATGGCTCAAGTGTAGGAAGCAGATGGGATGGGTCCAACCGGAGCGGCTGTACAGTCACTCCCATGAAGAAGTGGATGGTGCCGGTGGTGGGCGCCACGATGCTGGTGGGCGCGTGTGGAGTTCCGGCCGAGGGCGGGGAACCCGGTGCCGGCGACTCATCGGGCGTACTCCTCGCAGATCCCTGGGTCCGCTCCACCGACGGGTCCCAACGTCCGGACATGACTGCGCTGTTCGTGAACATCACCAACCCCACGTCCAGCGACGTCACGCTCCTCACAGCTGACTGCGGAGACGTCGCCAGCGTGGTGGAGGTGCACGAGATGGTGATGATGGACGGTGAGATGGTGATGCGGGAAGCAGAAGGTGGAGTCGTGGTGCCCAAAGAGTCTCACGAGCATCTCGCCCCCGGTGGCCCGCACATCATGCTGAGGGAGTTGACACGTGAGCTGCCCGCTGGAGGTGAAGAGATCTCATGCACACTGATCTTCGACAACGGCCAGGAGCTGGATGTCATTGCGCCGGTGAAGGAATTCACCGAGGAGCAGGACACCTACCACACGCACGAGGACGACGAGTAGCAGGTCACGCCACCGGAAGACCGCGGCGCATCGAGGGCCTGATGGCATCCGCGTAGTGGTCCATCAACTCGTCGCACACCGCCTCCCACGTTCGGCTCATCACTGAGCTGCGAGCTGATCTGCCCAGTCTCTCGCGCTCCCCGGGATTGGCGAGCAGCCTCTCCACATCCCTGCGCATGGCGCCAAGATCTCCGGGCTCGTAGAGCAGCCCAGTCTCGCCGTTCTCGATGAGGTCGATGGGGCCTCCCCGACGTGGCGCCACCACCGGGAGCCCGGCCGCCTTCGCTTCCTGAATGGCCTGGCAGAACGTCTCCAACTCACCGGGATGCACAAACACATCCAGACTCGCCAGGACCTCGGCCTGCTTGCTGCCGTCCAGGTGCCCCAAGAATTGGGCGTCCGGCATGACCTCCTCGAGTGAGGATCGGTTCGGCCCCTCACCGATGATGACGATCCGGCTGTTGGGCAGGTCGGAGAGGACCCGCAGGTCCTCCACCTGTTTCTCGTTCGCCAGCCTCCCCATGTAACCGATCAGGAGCTCGCCGTCGGGCGCCATCTGGCGGCGAAGGACATCGGAGCGACGCGCGGGGTTGAAGTGGCGGGCGTCGACCCCTCGTCCCCAGACACGTACCCGGGGAATGCCCTGGAAGCGTAGTTGCTCAGCTGCGAACGTGGACGGAGCCAGGTTGAGGGTGGCGAGCATGTGGGATTTCCGTACGTGATGCCACAACAACGGCTCCAGGTGAGGAAAGCCGTACCGCACCGCGTAGGACGGCACCTCTGTCTGATACACGGCGACGATCGGCAGCCCCATCTTGGCGCCCACGGATGCAGCCTTGAAGCCGATCTGGAAGGGAGCGGCCAGATGGATGATGTCCGGCGAGAAGCCGGCAAGCATCTTCTCGACGCTGTAGGTGGGTGTTGTGACAACTCGCACCATGCCGTAGCCGGGCAGACCGATGGATGGCACCGTTTCCACGGGGAAGCCCGAGCAGTGCTCGGGAGTTCTGTCGCCGTCCTGGGGAGCGATGACCATGGCTTCGTGCCCATTGCCACGCAGGTACTCCAGCAACCGCAGGACGGAATTGGTCACTCCGTTGACCTGCGGCAGGAAGGATTCCGCGATGACAGCTACACGCACGCATCGGAGTCTAGACGAGCGTCCGCCGTGCACAGAGCTGAGGAAGCACTGATCAATGCTGTTCGCAGCGAGGACTTGGCGGGCGGGATGAGATGGTGTCACTGCATCTGGTGCGTGTACTTCGATGTCCATATCCAGATGATGGGGCGCCAGATCGCCCGATCCGGTGCGCCGCAGCCAGGAGATCAGTGGTTTCTCAAGCCATCTGACGAAAGAGTGTGTCGCGATTGGCAGGATCGGGCCTCACAACGGTGATCAGCTGGTCTGGCTGCAGTTTTTCGTCAGGTTCGCGCGGGAGTCGTGACCAGGTCGGCGATGGTTGCGGGATAGTAGGAGGCGAGCACGTCGGGCGGGTGGGGACCGGGATGACGCCGTGCTGTGATTGCTTGGATGCTGGCGGCAAGGATGGCTGCTCGTTCCGCACCGACTCCGGCGGCCAGAAGGGTTCCGCAGGCACCGGCGAGCGTATCGCCGGACCCTGCCTGACCGGTCCATGCCGGACCGCCCACAGCGATGGTGACACGGCCCTCGGGGGATGCGACGTACTGCGTCCCGCCCTTGAGCAACACTGTCGCGCTGAACTCTGCGGCGGCCCGTCGGACGGAATCGATCGGGTGTGCTTCCACCTCTTCCCGGTCCACATCCAGCATGCGCGCGAGTTCCCCCGCGTGAGGTGTCAGCATGCTGCCCTCGGGCAGCCGGGCCGGGAGCAGGGTCAGGGCATCCGCGTCCAGCACCAGGGGAACGTCGCGCCCGATGGCGCTGTCCAGTCGCTCTCGGGCATCGTCGAGGTCCCCCCAGCCGGAGCCGAGCACCATCGCCTGGACCCGGCCCCCAGCCGTCACAACGCTGGGGAATCGACCCATGATGAGTTGCTGGGACGCGTCACCCAGGTAGCGGACCATGCCGGGACCGGTGTGCAGGGCGCCCGCACATCCAAGGATTGCAGCACCCGGGTAGTCGGCTGAGCCGGTGTCCAGCCCCACCACACCGCGGGTGTACTTGTGGCTGTTGGGGCCGGGCATCGGCCACCACCGCGCAACGTCCGACTCCTCCGCCACCCGTACACCCGTGTCCGCCACCACAACACCGATGTCTGCCACCACCACGTCACCGCACCGCTCCGATGCCTCGCCGATGACGTGGCAGGGCTTGGGTGCTGCGAAAGTCACCGTGCAATCGGCGCGGAAGCTGGTGTGCACGTCACCTGAGTCTGCATCCAGGCCACTGGGCAGGTCGACGGCGAGCATGGGAACGCCCAGGGCCTCGGCCGCGTCTGCAAATGTCGCGACGCCGTCCGGCAGGCCGGGACGGCTCCCCAGCCCCAGAACGGCGTCGACCACCAGCGCCGCATCTCCCAGGGATGCCGATGCCTCCACGGCACCCACCTCACGACAGCCCGCTTGCCTGGCAGCCGTCAACCCCTCCTCGTGAGCGGTTCCCATCGCCAGCCATATCAGCACCTCACGATCCGCCGCCAGCGTTGCCGCGGCGTACAGCCCGTCCCCACCGTTGTTGCCAGGTCCCACCGCCATCACCACCGGTCCGTTGGGCGCGACGATTCGCGCGACAGAGACGACGGCTTGCGCGGCGGTGCCCATCAGCTCGATGCCGGGCTGCTCGGCGAACACCCTCTCTTCGGCCGCCCGGAGTTGATCGGCTGTTGCGACTGGTCTCATGACTCACACACCACCATTGCTGTTGCGTACCCACCGTCGTGGGAGATGGACAGATGGATCGTGGCAATCCCCAGCGCCGCGATGCGCGCAGCGACGGTGCCACTTGTCTCGAAGGACGGCACACCGACGTCGGATTTCACCACTTGGCAGTCGAGCCACCGCATGCCCCCGGGTGATCCCAACGCCTTGGCGAGGGCTTCCTTGGCGGCGAACCTGGCTGCCTGCGACGGCAGGGACAGTTCCTGCTCCGACGGCGTGAGCAGTCGTGCGCGGAGCCCCGGGCGACGTTCCAGCATCGCCTCGAAGCGCGCGACGACGCACAGATCCGTCCCGATACCCACGATCATGAGCTCAACACTAGGCGGTCCGCACTTCTCACCCCGCCACGTCGGACAGCGAGTACGCGTCTTCAGATTCCAATGGCACCGACGCACCGTCTGCCCTCCCCGCGTTGGATACTGGTGCGGCACGCGTGAAAGCCTGCGACGCCCGGACCCACCGATCACCACCCGTGAGGAAGATCCACACCATGGTCAAGAAAACACTCGTCCACGTCGGTTGTGTCGGGCTCCTGCTGACTCTTGCAGCATGCGGTGGATCACCGGAGGACGGCTCGACTCCGTCGGTCAGCGAACCTGTCATGGAGTCGTTCAGCATCAGCGAGCCCTCCGCCACGACGCCGTCCGGTGACCCCGAACCCATCGCGAGCGAGACACCGCCGCAGAGCCTAACGCCAGAGCCCGAGGAATCGCAGTCCTCAGAGCCGAGGGAATCCCCATCGCTGGAGCCGGAGGAACCCGCATCGACCGAGGAAATTCCCTCCTCCATGCAAGGCCGGTGGATCTTCATCGGTGAGGGTGAGCCGACACGGGAGTGCACCGACGCGCAGGAGGCCGAGGGCACGATCATCGAAATTGATGCTGCCACCATCAGTTCCTTCGCCTGGGTTGCCGAGCTGGCGTCGGTTGAAGAGAACGACTCCAGCAGCTTCCAAGGGGTGTTCACCTACCAGGATGACAGCGACGAGCCGATCACACAGGAGGTCCACTTGGAGACGCAGGAGGACGGACAAATGCTCGTCTACACGGAACTGGGCGAGAACGTCGATCTGGCTCCGGCACGCTACGGGCGCTGCTCCTGACGAGTCGCCGACCCCGTTGGCAGCTGGCTGGGGTGGGGCCCGCGTGAAGACAATCCGTCCAGTGGTGGGGACCTTTACAGATCCACACTCCCGGTAATCAGCGTGGTGGTGGTGCCGCCCACCCATACATCGTCGTCGGCGCGTTCCACCCGGACAATTCCCTGGCGTCCGAGCCGCGTGCCCTGCCGGGCGGTGTAGCGCTCCGGCGCGCGGCCGGAACCGATGAGCCACTGGCCTAGTCCTGCGTTGAAGCTTCCGGTGACGGGATCCTCGTCCACCCCGACGCCAAACGCGAAAGCACGCACCTCAAAGTCCTCCGGTGCACCCATGGGGTGGGCGCCGACGAGTCCGATCATCTGATCCGCCAAGGCACGGGCGTCCGGTTCCACAGCAAGAACGGCTTCGGCGCTCGCGAGCTGCAGGGCAACCCACCCGGGCCCGTTGTCCACCCATTGCCCAGCGACGACGTCCTGGGCGCTGAGGCCCAGCCCCCCGACCAGACGGTCCAGCAGGGCAGGCTCGACTTCACCGTCGCGGACCATCGGAGGTGCAGCAAACGCCAGTCCGTGCTGAGTGCGCCGCACCGTGACAAGACCCGCTCCGCATTCCTGCACCAGAGGACGGTCAACGTCCCGCCCGTCACGTTGCCGGAGCCATGCGTGCGCGGATCCCAGTGTTGGGTGGCCAGCGAACGGGAGTTCCCGGCCGGGCGTGAAGATGCGCAGCCGGTAGTCGGCGGCCGAATGTGTGGGTAAAAGGACGAACGTCGTCTCCGACAGGTTCGTCCACCTGGCGAACTGTTGCATCGAGTGGTCGTCGACACCGTCCGCGTCGAGGACCACCGCCACCGGGTTTCCCCTGTAGGGCTTGGCGCCGAATACATCGACCTGTGCGAAAGCTAGTTCCATCCTGTCACACTAACGCCGCGGGTTCCGGGCCGACTTCCCTCCCTTGGTGGCGTCGGACTGGAGTGCGTCGATGCTTCGACCCCGTCCGGGTGAGCGGTGTCCCCCAGCCTGGAGAAATCGGACCTTCGCGGTCATGGTGACCGCGAGAGGACGAATCGTCCATGCTCCAGGACAGCGGAAGTCACAAGGAGGTAGCAGCTGACCTGAGAAACCGAGGCTTTCAGGGTCATCTCGGGGAAGGGCCGGATGGTGGTGGGTCCCGGCCGTGGTCGACGATAGGGGCATGGACTCCGAGATCAGAACCTCCCGACATGGGTTGGGACTGGCAGGTTTCATCGCGGCCGCGGTGTTCGGGATCATGCACGCGGGTTTCAGCCTGTTCTGGGCAAGCGTGGAACATGGTTGCTGTGGTCGTTGGGAAGCAGTCTGCTGGAGACCTTTCACGGCAAGGAGTCGCTTCTGTACTTGGTTGGCCTCGTGAAACTCGTCGCCGCCGTGACACCCGTGATTCTGTCCCATCTCGGATGGTGGAAACCACGACTCACGCGGGCAGCATGCTGGGTGGGTGGCTCGGGGCTGATCGTGTGGGGCGGGCTGAACACGGTCGTGGGCAACCTCGTCCTCTCAGGCGCGATTCAACCGTCGTCGGGCTTCGATCGACCCGGCATGATCGGACACGCATGGCTGTGGGACCCACTGTTCCTGGCTTGGGGCGCCTCGCTCGTTGTAGGTCTTCTTGCGTCGAGGCCGGTTCCGGCACAGGGTTGAGCAGTCGCGTCACGCTTGATGGGCACCGCGTTCCAGTCAGGCCGAGCGCCTCACTCCACCGTGACGGATTTCGCCAAGTTGCGGGGTTGGTCAACGTCATGGCCGAGCAGCGTCGCCAGTTCGCAGGCGAAGAGCTGGAGCGGCACGGTGGAGACCAGCGGCTGCAGCAGCGTGGAGACCTTGGGAAGTTCGATGAAGGAGTCGGCGTTGGCTCGGGCATCGTCGTCACCGGCTTCGGCCAGCACGATGGTGTGTGCTCCACGGGCGCGGACCTCGGCGATGTTGGAGATCACCTTGTCCCGCAGCTGGTCGCGGCCGGGCGGCGGCACCACCACGAACATCGGCAGCCCCGAGGACACGAGCGCGATGGGGCCGTGCTTCAACTCTCCCGCCGCGAAACCCTCCGCATGGATATAAGCCAGCTCCTTGAGCTTCAGCGCCCCCTCCAGGGCGACGGGATAGCCCACGTGTCGACCCAGGAACAGCACCGACGGGGCGTCCTTCAGTTCCTTGGCCAGGTCCAGCACCGGCTGCTGATTCTCCAGCACCCACTGCATCTGCGCAGGCATGGTGTCGAGCTCGGAGAGTATGGCAGCGATCTCGTCACCAAACTTCATGCCCCGCACCTGGGCCAGGTAGAGGCCGAGCAGATAGCAGGCCACCACCTGTGTGGTGAAGCCCTTCGTGGAGGCGACGCCGATCTCGGGGCCGGCGTGGGTGTAGATCACCGCGTCGGATTCGCGTGGGATGGTGGCGCCGTTGGTGTTGCAGATGGCAATGACCTTGGCCTGCTGCTCGCGGGCGTGGCGGATGGCCATGAGGGTGTCGGCGGTCTCCCCGGACTGGGAGATGGTGACCACGAGGGTCATCGGATCGATGATCGGGTCCCGATATCGGAACTCTGAGGCGAGTTCCACCTCGCAGGGGATCCGGGTCCAGTGCTCGATGGCGTACTTGGCGACGAGGCCGGCATAGAAGGCGGTGCCGCAGGCGACGATGACGATCTTGTTGACCCGTCGCAACACCTCGGGGCTGATGTGGAGCTCATCCAGCATCAGCTCACCGCGCTCGTTGAGTCGTCCCAGCAGCGTATCGGCGACAGCTCTGGGTTGCTCGAAGATCTCCTTGCGCATGAACCAGTCGTAGCCCTGCTTCTCGGCTGCCGCGAGATCCCAGTCGATGTGGAACTCCCGCGTGCTTGCCGGAGCGCCGTCGAAGCCGGTGACGTGCACACCATCCGGGGTCAGTTCCACCACCTGGTCCTGCCCGAGCTCGATGGCGTCGCGGGTGTGTTCGATGAAGGCGGCAACGTCGGAGGCCAGGAAATACTCTCCGTCACCCACTCCCACCACGAGCGGGGAGTTGCGTCGGGCAGCGACGATCCGGTCCGGGTCGTCCCCGTCCACCGCAACGAGCGTGAACGCTCCCTCCAACTGCGCCACGACGTCTCTGACGCCCTGCACCAGATCGGATCCGGAGGCCAGCTCACGCTCCAGCAGGTGCGCGGCCACCTCCGTGTCCGTGTCCGAGAGGAACTCTTTGCCCTCCTTCTCCAGACCGGCCCGCAGAACTGCGAAATTCTCGATGATGCCGTTGTGGACGACGGCGGCCCGTTTTACCACGTGGGGGTGGGAATTGGCGTCGGTCGGGGCACCGTGGGTGGCCCAGCGCGTGTGGCCGATTGCGGTGCCGGAAACGGGCAGGGGGTCCTCGTCCAAGGCGGTTGCCAGATTGGCGATCTTGCCGGCCCGCTTCCGGAAGTCGACGGCGCCGTCATCCACGACGGCGATGCCTGCCGAGTCGTAGCCGCGATACTCCAGCCTTCTCAGGCCAGCAAGCACCACTTCTCGTCCGTCACGGTCTCCGAGGTAACCCACAATTCCACACACGTCGGAAACCGTACAGCAGGTGTGCACACTTCTTGACATCCACGCCGGGTCAGCTTCGAGTCTCTCCGTACCGCTCCAGCGCCACCTCGCGCTCCTTCGCGTGATCCACGATCCGCTCGGGGTATCCATGATCCAGTCCGTCCTGCTGGTCCCACGGCTCGTGGGCCCGCTTGCCCTTCAAGTGGCGCAGTTCAGGGATCCACTGGCGTACGTAGTCACCGTCGGGGTCGAACCGCAGGCCCTGTGTCACGGGGTTGAAGACCCGGAAGTAGGGCGAGGCGTCCGTCCCCGTCCCGGCGGTCCACTGCCAGCCGTGCGAATTGGAGGCCGGATCCCCATCGCGCAACAGTTCCATGAAGTGGCGCGCGCCATGGGGCCACCAGATGTGGAGGTCCTTGGTGAGGAAGCTGGCCGTTACCATCCGCACCCTGTTGTGCATCCATCCGATGCTGGCAAGCTGCCGCATGCCGGCGTCCACGAAGGGGAAGCCGGTGCGCCCCTGTTTCCACGCATCGAACTGCGCGGCCACGTCCTGGTCATTGATCGGATCCTCATACGGGATGTCCTTGAGAGCGGGCTTCAGGTCCTCCCACTCGGATTCCGGGTTGTGCCAGAGCACGTCGGCGTAGAACTCCCGCCACGCCAGCTCGGTGACGAAGCGCTTGTGCCCCGGATGGCGTTCATCCAGGTCCGCGAGCAGCGTGCGCGGGTGGATGGTGCCGTACTTCAGATGCATGGACATCAGCGAGGTGTTGTCGACGCCCGGGAAGTCGCGTTTCTTGTCGTAGGAGTCGATGACGTCGAGGAAGTCCTCCCAGCGCCCAGTGGCGGCGTCCTCCCCCACCTCGGGAAGGTCCATGTCCACCTCCGGCGGCTCCGGAACTTCCAGACTCTCGATGCCGCCTGCGAAAGAGAGCCCCTTCGGCACGACGGCAGGCGTCGGCCAGCCGTGCTCACGCCAAGCCTTGGAGAAAGGGGTGAAGACTTGGAAGGGTTTGCCCGACTGGTTGAGGATGGTGCCGGGGGTCACCGCATACGGGCTGCCCGTCGCAACGAGTTCCACGTCGTCGCCCAGAGCGTTGCGAACCCGCTGATCGCGAATCCTGCCCCAGGGCTGGGACTCCGCTGAGATGTGGATCGTGTCAGTCCCGACCTCGGCTGCCAGGTCCGGCAACACCTCCTCCGCCCTACCCCTGCGAATGACAATGCGGCCGTCGTAGGACTCCTGGGCGGAGTGCAGGGCTTTGAGCAGGCAGTTCGTACGGACGCTGGACTCCGAGAGCAGACGATCATCCAGCACGAAGACCGGCAGCACCTCCCCCTGTTCTGCGGCGACCCCGAGGGCCGGAAGATCGTTCAGACGCAGATCCCGGCGAAGCCAGAGAATGGAGGTGGGTGACATGGGAAAACGCTAGCGCACCATCTGGACACCGGCGCTCAGTCGTGCCCGGGTTGTCCCTCCTGAAGGCTTGTTGGCATGCTGGGTGCACTCGATCGAGATGAGATGACTGTGGCCAGACCTTTTGTGGTGCTGCGGCGCGGCGCGTGGTCGTCGTTGGCCGACACCACGCAGATCGACGTCGACGAAGCAACCCTCGCTCGCCTGCGGGGTCTGGGGGATCCCACGTCCCAGGAGGACGTCGCCGAGATCTATCGCCCGCTGACACAGCTCCTCCACCTCTACATGGCCAACGCCTGGCAGTTGCGGGAGCAGAGCAACGACTTCCTGCGCCTGAAGGTGCGTCCCACTCCCTTCGTCATCGGCGTTGCCGGGTCCGTGGCCGTCGGGAAGTCGACCACTTCGCGGCTGCTCCAGGAGCTGCTGCGGCGGGCCCCCGGATCCCCACGCGTGGATCTGGTGACCACGGATGGGTTCCTCCATCCGAACGCCGAGCTGGAACGACGGGGGCTGCAACAACGCAAGGGCTATCCCGAGTCCTATCGACGTCGCGACCTGCTCCAGTTCGTCGTCGACGTGAAGTCGGGGGTGCCGCGCGTGGAGGTGCCGGTGTACAGCCACCTGATCTACGACATCGATCCGACGCAGACGATCGTGGTGGAATCACCGGACATCTTGATCGTCGAGGGGTTGAACGTTCTCCAGCCGGCCCGGATCGAGCCCGACGGCACATCGGGTCCCGCCGTCAGCGACTTCTTCGACTTCTCCGTGTTCGTCGACGCCGACGAGGTTGACATCAGGCGGTGGTTCCTGGAGAGGTTCACGGCCCTTCGCGACACTGCGTTCCAGGATGAGCGCAGCTACTTCAAGCAGTTCACGACGTTGAGCGATCAGGAAGCCCTTAGTTTCGCGTCCGAGGTGTGGGACGGGATCAACGGCCCGAACCTACGTTTCAACATCGCGCCGACGCGGGATCGCGCAACTGCGATCCTGCGCAAGGGAACGGACCACAGCATCGAAACCATCGCCATCCGCAAGGTCTGACAGGACCGCCACCACATCCACTCTCCGCACCTAGATATTCGGGAAGCGCCGATCAATGGTGTTCTCGGCGAGGGAGTGCCTGCGGGATGAGATGGGGTCACTACGAACACGACTTTCTCGACTGAGGCATGGCTCAGGGGGGCGTGTTGTGCACGGTGTCCACTCTTTGGCGATTACGTCTCGCACCTGAGTCTGTCTGGCTGTTTTCTCAGTCGATCGCCGGGAGCGGGACGTCGATACTCCCCTTGTGTGCGCAAGCGTCGAGCAAAATGAACACTTTGAACATCCATCCTGAGAGAAACCTTGTGTTTCCTCAGGCAGAAAGGTTAGTGTCTGTCTGCACGCACACCACCACCCAAAGGTTCTTGACTGATGAAGCGCATCCTGCATCTCCTGCTGGCCACTCTGCTCGGCTCCACACTCGGGCTGATCCCCTTGACAGCACAGGCGAACTCCGGGTCCTCGGACTCCAGGGTCTACACCCAGCCCGGTGACCACCTCGTGAACGGTCGGTACTGGAAGACCTCGTGCGAGAAGTACTCCTCCTCCGTGGTGCGCTGCACCACCGACATCTGGGGTGAGAAGCGGACCGCTGCCGGCGTCAAGTACAACGGTTGGGTGTTCAACACACTCACCTACCTGCCCTCATCCCGGGCCAGCTGGTCCAAGAATCCCCTTGCGAGGAACGGATCCTGGACCGCTTCCGATGGTCGCAGATGGAAGACCGAGTGTGACACCGCCGCCACGGGCCGAAACGGCTGCCGCTCCTACACACTGACCGGGGGCAAGTGGGTCGTCAACAACATCGTGCAGTTCAGCACCTCTGGCATTCGCGCCGTCAGGAGCATCCCTGCGGCCGCCCCACCCCTGAAGGGTGTGCCCAAGGAGCAGGCGCCCCCGAAGCAGACAGCAGCCAAGAAAGCCGTCGCGGCAGCACTCAGCAAGGTGGGTAGCCGCTATGTCTACGCCACCTCCGGCCCCAATTCCTTCGACTGCTCCGGTCTCACGAGCTACGCCTACCGCCAGGCAGGCATCACACTGCCACGGAGCTCACGCACCCAGTTCTCCAGCGGGAGCAGGGTTTCCAAGAGCAACCTGCAGCCAGGTGATCTGGTCTTCTACTACAGCCCCATCAGCCACGTGGGCATCTACATCGGCAACGGCAAGATCGTTCACGCCGCCAACCCCCGCACCGGTGTGAACACCACGACGCTGGATTCCATGCCATTCGCTGGAGCAGTCCGCGTCTCCTGACCCCCAGCATCCGACCCCCGGTTCGCAGGTTTCCTCCCAGCTTGCGGCCGGGGGTTTGGTGTGTCGCGGGCCAAACCTTTGTGCTCGGAGATCCGGCGAAAGCGCACTCACCGAGCGAGTCGGGACCGCACCTTGTCCGCAAGCCGATGCGCCAATTCGTCGGCCTTCTCCATCGTCGGAGCCTCCACCATCACTCGCACAACGGGCTCTGTACCCGACGGACGAAGCACGACGCGTCCCGTCTCCCCCAACTCATGGTTGGCGTCGGAGACGGCGCTGTTGATTTCAGGATCGATACCGGCGCGAAGCTTGTCCACATCGGAGACGTTGATAACCACCTGCGGTAGGCGGGTCATCACCGAGGCCAGTTCCTGCAACGTCTTTCCGGTCTGCACAACCCGCTTGGCGAGGTGCAGTCCTGTCAGCACGCCGTCGCCCGTGGTGGCGAACTCGCTCATGATGACGTGGCCGGACTGTTCCCCACCCAGACTGAAGCCGTTCGCATTCATGGACTCCAGAACGTAGCGGTCGCCCACCTTCGTCTGGTCCACGCGGATGTCATGAGCCTTCATCGCCTGCACAAAGCCGAGGTTGCTCATAACGGTGGCAACAACGGTATTGGAGGCCAGACGGTGGTCCTCCTGCAGCGCAAGGGCGAGGATGGCGAGGACCTGATCACCGTCGACGATGTTGCCCTCGTGGTCCACGGCCAGGCAGCGATCCGCGTCGCCGTCGAATGCCAGACCCAGATCGGCATGGGAGGACACGACAACGCGCTGCAACGTTTCTGGGTGGGTTGAACCGGAACCGACGTTGATGTTGGTGCCGTCAGGGTCCGCGAAGATGGCGGTGACCGCTGCCCCCGCGTCCTCAAAGGCACGAATGGCGGTCTGGTAGCTGGCGCCGTTGGCGCAGTCGAGCACAACGGTCAGGCCGCTCAACGGCTTCTTCCGACGCAACGACTTCACGAGGTGGGTCACGTACGAATCCACGGCGTGGGGTTCGGAGATGATGCGGCCCACCTTGTCCCCGATGGGCCGCTGCCAGCTCTCTCCCAGGTGTTGCTCGATGGCGTCCTCGAGGTCGTCACTGAGCTTCACCCCGCCGCGGGAGAAGAACTTGATCCCGTTGTCCGGCATGTCGTTGTGGGAGGCGGAGATCATCACCCCCAGGTCGGTGCGGTACTCGTTCACCAAGTAGGCGGCGGCAGGGGTGGGGAGGACGCCCACGCGCATGACGTCGACGCCCGCACTTGCCAGGCCGGCACAGACCGCGGCTTCGATGAACTCACCGGAGGCTCGGGGGTCCCGCGCCACCAGCGCCGTCGGCTGCCGTCGTCCGAAGACACCAGCCTCGCCGAGGACGTGTGCGGCGGCAACCGCCAAGTCCAGCGCTAGTTCCGCCGTCAGATCCACGTTTGCGACGCCACGGACGCCGTCTGTACCGAATAGTCGAGCCACCCGCTCACCCTAGCCGGAACTGCGCAAAATCCTTGATCGCTTCGCCGTCATCTGGTCAAGAGGTCTGGGCGTCCCCCGCTGCGCTCGCGTCTCCGGTCCAGGCCCCGTCATCGATGCGGAGGGTCAATCCTCGCAGCATGTAGCCAGAAATTAGCTCGTCCCATCCCATCGTCGGTTCGCTGACGATGGTGACGTTTTGGGCCAGGAGCCTGGTGAGCAGTGCGTCGGATTCGGAGATGGCCAGATGCTGACCAGGGCATTTGTGCGCACCATCGCCAAAACTGAGGACGGTCTCGTTGACACCCCTCGGGAGTTCCCGTCCGGGACAGAGGTTCAGTGGCTCCTCTCCCACGGCTTCCGGGTCCGCGTTCGCGTGTCTGATGTAGAGGTCGATGAGGTCGCCCGCGCCGATGGTCCAGGACTTGTCGCCGTCGGTGATCTCGATGTCATCCTGCGTCCGACGGTAGATGTGACCGACGACGGGTTCGAGGCGGATGATCTCGTGCAGGATCGCATGGCGTTCCTTCTCGCCCGCTACGAGGTAGCGCGCCCGGAGGGCGTCGTTCTTCAGCAGGTGCCAGGCGGCCATGCAGATGTACTCGCGCGTGGTGACCATGCCGGCCGTGCCATAGGTGCTGGCCTCAACGAGGATGTCCATGTTGCCGTAACCCTCGCTGATGAGGTGGCTGATGACGTCGTCCTGCGGGTTCTTCCGCCGGGCTCGGATGGCGGGCCGGACGTCGGCGAACCAGAACCTGGCCACTGGCCACAGCCCATTGAGGGCCGCTTGGATCCATTGCCTGTTGGTGCGGCCGAGGTCCTTGCGCGTGATGTCGAAGGAGGGCTGGTTGAAGAACCGCACCAGCCGTCGCGCCATGGGCTTCACCTTGGAATTGGTCAGACCCACCACTTCAGCGGTCACCTCGACGGTGAAGTACAGGCTGAGTTCGTCGAGCTCGAAGCTGTGGTGCTTCCTAGCATCCGCGACCACAGTCTCGGCCGCCGAGTCCATGAGTTCCTGGTATCGGGTGGCCACGATCTTCGGGGCGAAGAATCGCGCCACCTTGGATCGCTGCTCGTCGTGGAGTGGGCCGTCGGAGAAGAGGATCGGGTGGCTCTTCAGGAATCCCTGCGGGATGGCCTCAGCGGTGAATCCTGCCTGCGTGGTGGCGTGCCGGGCACGCAGCACTTGGCGCGCGGCCTCCAGGGAGCGGATTCGCCACAGGTTGCCGTCCTTCTCGACGCGCGGCTCATCCGCCTCGCCGGGCCTTTTCGACCACCGCACATCAGTGATGATCTTCACCTCTCTCCACTGCTGGACAACGCTGCTCCCGAGGCTAGTCGCACGCATCCCTGCTCGCACCGCGGTCGCCGTCTCGGATGCCCGATTCTCGTTCGGACGTCGGCTGGAGCTATCCGCTCACGTTTCCTCACCACCTCCAGTCTACTGCGGGTATACTTACGCCATGACGGATACAACAACGGTCAAGGTGCAGAAGTCCACCCGGGATCGTTTGCTTGAACTCGGAACCGCACGAAGACAGAGCGCCGATCAAGTGATCCAGGACGCCCTCGAAGCGATGCGACGTGATGAGCGGCGCCTCCTCGCCGCTGAAGAAGCGCGGGCCCTCAGGGATGATCCCGTTGACCGAGCGGCAATACGTGAAATTCAGAAGGACATGGCGGCCCTTCGTGAGGGGTGAGGTCTACCGGCTCACGGCGAAAGGCTCCGGCCATGCACAACGAGGGCCGCGATATGCCGTCGTGCTGCAGCCTGACTGGTTGACACTCAGCACATGGATCGTCGCCTTCACCAGCACTTCGGCACGTCCCGCAATTTTTCGGCCGCCAGTCACAGTTGGCGGGCGGGAAACTCTCGTGATGTGCGACCAGCTCGCCACCGTGGACCTGAATCGGCTCAGCGAACCGGTGGGCTTCTTGGGCGTTGAGGAGATGCGACAGGTCGACGAAGCCCTGTCGCTGGTCCTCGATCTCTGAGCCATCTCGTCAGAGGTTGGACTGCATCCGATGTCGCCCCGGGATCTGCCTCAGCCACTACGCAGTACTGGACTGGGGCCGGGCAGGGGGCCGCCCGACACGCCTCACTCACTGGCCACCGAGCCATATATTGTCTCGGCGGGCAGTGAATGCGGCGTGTCCGGTCGAGTAACGGAGGGGGCGCAAGAGATCGGGGCGCCCCCGGTTCTGACTTCCCTTGACCTTCCCTGCGGCGAGTGTTCACGGTTGAGCCGACCGCTATGTGAGGTCTGGCCGCGTCGGGGTTATGCTGAGGGTGCCCGTGAACAGCGGGCGTGGTCCTTCACACGAGGGAAGCCGGTGGGAATCCGGCGCTGACCCGCAACCGCGATGCCGCCGACTTGTCGGCGGACGAGCCGGGATACCTCGACGGACTTCGATGAGCCCCACGTCGTGGACTGCGTGGCGCGATTGCAGGTCGCGCTCCCAGACCGAGCAAGTAGAGAGCAGGCCGTGTTACACCCCCACCGCACGAAGCGCCTCGTGGCGATCCTGGCCATCGCCAGCATCGCCACGTCGGGAGTGCTCGCGTTGCCGAGCATCGCACGCGCGGAGGGAGAGACTTGGCGGGAGGGTTGGTGCCGGCCGGGCGAAGGCCAGACCGTGGTCGTCGACTGGAGAGCCGTACCTGAAGCTCGTCCGGGAGAGACACCGCAGCTCATCCGCTGCATTCAACTGGATCGCGAGAATCCCGTCTACCCGTCCGAGGGAAAAGCTTTCCCACTGACGGCTCCTCTGGAATCGGCTGGCATTGCCTCCGAAGCGGATGTCATGGTGACATCCATCCATGGCATCTCACCTCCTACCGATGATTTTTCTTGGCATTGGGCCACTGGGGTGATCACAGAGGGCGAGGACGAAGCACCGTGGCTGACGGACTGGGACCACAAGGACCTTTCAGTTGACACCTTCGTAGGCATCACCCTGACGGACACACCGAGCGATCCCGCAGCATCGGTCCCGGTGGTGGTCCCACAGTTCGACCCTTCGGATTCACCACCCGACCCGGACCCGAATCCCGACCCACCCGCCGATCCCGACCCGGACCCGGACCCCGAACCACCGGCCAATCCCGACCCGGACCCGAATCCCGAACCACCGGCCAATCCCGACCCGGACCCGGACCCCGAACTACCGGTCGATCCCGACCCGGAACCACCGGCCAATCCCGACCCCGACCCACCGGCCAATCCCAACCCGGAACCACCGGTTGATCCCGACCCCAACCCACCGGCCAATCCCGACCCTGACCCACCGGCCGATCCCGACCCGCCCGCGAATCCTGCCCCACCCGCCAACCCGCCGCCCTCAGTTGTTTCCCCGTCGGACTCACCCTCCAACACGGCGACACCCAGTAACAGCCGCACAACCGCCTCGACGCAGCGTCCGTCACGGACTCAGCGTCCAACCCGTCCACCGCGGAGGACAACGCAACCACAGCGGCCGACGAATCGGCCTCGGCCGCCCATGAATCCGCCCGCTCCGCCGATGAACCCGCCCATGCCCCCGATGAACCCCCCGGTGCCGCCGATCGAGGACCTCCCTGAGCCCCCGGCAGGAGAACCCGGCGAGTTGCCCAACGGCACCGACGGCCAAGCCACGGCCGCTCCCAACCCCACCCCGTCGCGCATTTGGGGTCGTGAGGAAGCAATCCGGCAAAGTTCCGAGGCAGGGCGTTCAGAGACACCGGCGCCCTGGTCCCAGCTCGCCGCGGTCGCTGGCGCCGTGGTGGTCGTCGGTGGTCTCGGCACGGCTTTCGCCCGCGGACTCCACACTTCCACTCCGCCGGTGGTGGAGGAGGAGTGATACGTCTCACCATCGCCCTCGCTCTGGCTGCTCTACTCCTCGCCGGTCCGTGGGCCGTCAAACCCGCTGCCGCGGAACCTCCCGAGCAGGCCGCGACATTGTGCGCAGGATCGCCGAGGGGTTGCGCTCTGGAGACAAACGACTGGCTTCGCGAGGGCGCGACCTTCCCCGTCACCGTGATCGGGAACGCAAACGCCCGTGTGCAGGTCGTCGTCTACCAAGTGGTTCTCGCCGACGGTGTGCTGACGGAACTACGTCCCATCAGCACGGAGGCGGAGGTCATCACGAACTCGGCCGGTGTCGCCCACACCGAAGTGGCCATTCCCACCCTCAGCGCCACCGACGATGCCAGTGGCTGGGCGCTGGTGAGCGTGGGTGGTCTACAGGACAGAACCGACACACTGGAGACCGTGGGCCAGTTCGTCCCCCTCGGCACCCGCGTACCGCGCATCCTCGGTGACGGCTACGGCGAGGAGAAACCGGCTGGCGCGACGCTGGAATTGCAGTACACCGGCGCCATCCCCGGAAGCCGGTTTGCCGTCGACTACGAGGATGCCGACGGTGTCTGGCAGGAAACCACCGCCACCGGGATCGCCGTAACGCGTGACACCGACGTGAGCATCGACACTCCCGGAGCAGAGTCAATCGCTCCCCAACCCGACGACGTGAACACGATCAGTTACACCGTGCCGCGCGGCCTGACCTCCGAGCCGCACAGGTTCCGCCTCCGTAACACCAGCGATTCGGCCCTCTCCTCCCCGTGGTTCGCCACCCCCACCGTCGACGGCGCACCCCAGGAAGCTCTGGCCGCCTTTGAGCCCCCACCCGTGGGTGGGGAGTTGTCAGGCACAGATCTGGTGGCCACACATCCGGAGCGAGCAGCGGTACTGACAGCTGGTGGCGTCGCCGTCGCCGCGTTTGTTCTGACCCTGGCGGGCACGGGCGTCGGCCTGCGGCGTCGAGGAGGGCTGCGATGACCGACGGCCACCCTCTGGTCTGGTTGTGGCTGGTGTTGGCCGGCACCACCATTGCGCTCAACAGCACGAACCCGCTCCTGCTGCTCCTCCTGGTGGCAGCCCTCATTGCCAGCGGCTTCGTGGCCGGAGGTCCCCGTCGTGCCAGCTTCGTGACTGCTCTGGGCGTGGGGTTGGGGGCAACGCTGGTCTGGACTCTCATCACCCTGGTGCTCCCGCGGGGCGCCGCCGACGACGCCCTTGTCACCCTGCCCTCCTGGTCACCCGGCCCCGGCGTCACGTTCGGCGGACCACTCGACCTCGGCTCGGTGATCACCGGACTTGTGGGCGCTCTCCGCGCCGTCGCTGTCGTCCTCCTGTTCGGCGTGGCAGGGCAACTGGTGAGCGCTCGCGGCTGGCTGGCCCTGTCGCGTTGCACGCTCGGGGCGTTCTCGCCGGCGACCCACACACTGGCCACCCTGGGGGAGGCCAGCGTCGAAGCCTTCCACACCCGGCAACGCATCGCCCAGCAGGGGTGGGGGCGAGGCGCCGCCCGCGGTTGGCTGACATCGCTGCTTCTGGCCGGACGTGACATTGCTCGTGCCGACAGGGCGACGACGGCCCCACGCCCCGGCGTCGAGATCCTCCGATCGGTGGTGCTGGTGACCGCGACCGTGGCTCCCGTGCTGCTGCTGGCTTTCGGTGTGCTGCCCCCGGTCATCACCAACAATCTGTACGGGACTGACATCATCGCGATCGCGGTGCTGATGGTCGTGGCCGTCGGCCTGGCTCTACCCGGCACTCCTGCACTGTTGGGCAGGTGGCGATTCTCCGACGTCCCGCAGGTTCTTGTGGCGCTGCTCCTCACCGCGGCGTGGGTTCTGCGTGACCTCCTCAACCAGTCCGCCGCGCTCACTCCCCCGGCGGGGGCGGCCCTCTCGCTGCCGTGGGCCGTCGCGGCTGCCATCGTGCTGCTGCCGCTGGCCGTGGGTCTCTCCGGTCAGCGTGCGCCACGCAGGACGGTGGTCGCCCATGCTTGACGTCAATTCCTTGTCCTGCTCGCTGCCCGGACACGGCACGGTTCTGGACGACGTCACCTTCACCGCCGCCACCGGCACCATCACGGCCGTCGTCGGCCGCTCCCACTCGGGCGCCGACACACTGCTGGCCGCCCTGGCCGGCGTGCTCCCACCCGGTGCCCGGAGCCGGGGCAGCGCTGTCCTGAACGGTGCCCGAATCGACGGCGCCACACCCGACGAACTGGCCGAGGTGGTCCTCTGGGTCTCGGATGCAGCACTGCCGGGCGGCACGGTCGCCGACATCCTGCGCAGCCGGCTGGGTGACCTGTCCGCCGCTGACGAACTCGGGCTGCAGGACGACCTCTCACGTCGGCTCAGCTCGCTGCCCATCGACATGCGCCTCCGCCTGCATTGCGCCACCCTGATGGCTCAGGACATCTCCGCGCCACCCGCGCTGATCCTCGTGGACCGCGTACTCGGTACCGCCGACGTCACCACTCGGGACCACTTCTGTTCCCTCCTGGGAGGGTTGGCGCGGGCCGGTGCCACCGTCGTCTGGGCCGAGCATGATCTGGATGCCGTCTGGGAGCACGCGCACCGGCTCATGGAACTCGTCGATGGCAAGCTCGTCAGCGCGGTGCTGCCGCAGGAATGGCAACCCAGCAGCCTGCCGGAACCCACCCTGCTGACCATGGCCCGCGCGCTGGATCTGCCACCGAAGGGATGCCGCACGCCGTTGATGACGCGTGAGACCCTGGAGGAGTACCACATCGTCCTTCCGCTGTTGCCCACGCGCACCCATGACGGTTCCGCGCCCACGGGGACGGGAAGGGTGATCGATGCGTCAGCCGTGGGACTCAGCGGCCGGGGTATCGAGATCCGCCCGCGCGAGACGGTGGGCATCATCGCGCTCGATGGACGACCGGAGGCACTCACCAGAGCTCTGGTGGCCCAACTCCCCGGAGGAGGTGTGGTCCCCAGCCAACTGCCACCGAGTCTGGTCCTTGGCGCAGCCGCGCGAACATGGGAGATTCAACATGACCTCGCCGCAGGATCGGTGATGCGACGGGTGCCGCGCCTGCACCCCCGCACCCTGGTAGCCGCTCTCAGCCCCGACGAACTGGCCACCTTCCGCCTCGCACTGGCCGACGGCGTCGAGACCGCCTTGTGGCTACCACATCCCCAGGCCTGGCTGGATCCGCGTGAGCGCCACACGCTCGCAGAGGATCTACGCCGCCGCCCTGCCGGCACACGCCTGATCACAAGCCGCGACGTGGAGTTCCTCGTGAGGGCCTGCCATCGGCTGGTCGTCGTGCAGGACGACCGGGTGGTCGGGGACGGCTCACCGGGCGCCGTGGCAGATCTGTTGCCCACAACCCCTCTGGTCTCCCGTGCCGTCGGCTCCACGCGATACCTGCGGCTCACCGACGTGTTGGAGAGCACCCGCACGGGGGTGACCGTATGAGTCGCTTTCTCACTCAGTGGCGCTCCCGCAGTGCACTTCTGGTGCTGGGGTTGCTGGGTGCCACTTGGCTGGGCTGGCCCATCTGGTCCTCCTTCAGTGCCCCCGAGCGGGACGCCCTGGAAACGGAGTTTCCGTTCCTGCTGGCCGCGCTTCTGGGACTCATGTCTCTGCTGGCCACCGCGATCTGGCTCGACGCCGGGCGTCGGGCCACGGTTTTCGGACCGGTCGTGGCGGTGGCGCTGGTGGATGTCGTGTTCCGGCTGGTGCTCTCACCCGGTGGCGCCGGTATCGAACCCGTCTACGCTCTCCCCCTCCTTGCCGGAGCCGCACTGGGAGCACGCGCGGGCTTCCTGACAGGGGCACTGGCCGCCCTCGTGTCGTCAGTGGCTCTCGGTCTCGTCGACAGCCCCCTGGTGGGACAGATCCTGGTGTGGGGAATGTGGGGCGCTGCCGGCGGGCTGTTGAGACCCCTGCGCCCCGTCGCTGCATGGCTGATCGCCGCCGCCTTCTCCCTTCCGCTCGGCGTCCTCACCGGAATGGCGCTGAACCTCACCGGCTGGACCGGTGAGCGTGAAGCCGTCACCGGCGGCTTCCTCCCCGGCCTGCCCCCGATGGACGCGCTCCAACGACTCATCGAGTACACGCTGGCCACATCGCTGGCCTTCGACCTCACCCGCGCCGTCGTGAACGCCGTCTTGGTACTCACCATCGGGCTGCCGGTGCTGCGTGCACTGCGCCACCTGTCGGGGATGCAGCAGCCCCGCACCCCCAACCTCAGCCACACCCCACCGGCGGCCGTGGCCCCGGCCGCCCTGCGTAGACGAAACCGCAGTGACCGACTCACAGACCTCTGGAAGCCCAGCACCACCACTCAGGAGATTGAATGATGTCAGAGCCCACCGACGAGATCCCCATCGACGAGACATCCGTCCGGGCACGGACCCTGGCCACACCCGAAACGCTGACCAGCGACGAGATGGCCGGCGCCGAGGAGACGTTGCGGACCCTGTCGAGCTACTTCGACGCCACCGTCGTCGGTCAGCCCCGGTTGCGTCGGGCACTCCTCGCCACGGTGCTGAGTCGCGGGCACATTCTGGTGGAATCGGTGCCCGGACTCGCCAAGACGCTCGCCGCCAGCACCCTGGCCCGCTCCGTCGACGCCAGCTTCGCACGCATCCAGTGCACACCGGACCTGCTGCCCAGCGACATCGTCGGAACCGAGGTCTACGACCCTGCCACCACCACCTTCCGCACCGAACTCGGCCCCGTGCACGCACACTTCGTGCTGCTCGACGAGATCAACCGCTCCAGCGCCAAGACGCAGTCGGCCATGCTTGAGGCGATGCAGGAACGGCAGACAACCATCGGCGGAGCCAGCCACCCCCTACCGGCCCCCTTCACCGTGATGGCGACGCAGAACCCCATCGAGGAGGAGGGCACCTATGTGCTCCCGCAGGCCCAGATGGACCGTTTCCTCCTCAAGGAAGTGGTGGACTACCCCACGCCCTCCGACGAGATCGAGGTGCTCAACCGCATCGAGCGCGGCACCTTCGACAAGCCAGCGACGCCGGTGGCCAGCACCGCCGACATCCTCCACCTCCAACAGCTGATTGGACGGGTCCACGTCAAGGACAGCATCAAGCGCTACATCGTGGAACTCATCAACGTGACCCGGCGCCCCGGCGATTTCCTGAGCAGCGAGCACGCCCGCTGGATCGAGTACGGGGCGAGCCCCCGCGGTGCCATCGCCTTCCTCCAAGTGGCACGCAGCAACGCGCTGCTCGCCGGTCGCAACCACGTGGTTCCCGACGATGTGGTCTCCATGCGCCACGCCGTCCTGCGACACCGCCTCATCCTGACGTTCGAGGCCATGGCCGAGCAGGTGCGCGCCGACGACCTCATCGACGCCGTCTTCGATTCCGTCCCCACCCCGTAGCTCCATGGCCCGTCTGACACGAGTTCGTCGCGCCGTCGCGCTCGCCACCCGGCATCGGGTCGGCGGGCTGTACGAGGGCACCCACCCCTCGCTGCACGCCGGGCGCAGCATGGAATTCAACGATCTGCGTGAGTACGTGCGCGGCGACGACGTGGCGGAAATCGACTGGAAGGCTTCGGCCCGCAGCGGCGGCCCCCTGCTCGTGAAACGCCACATCGCCGAGCGCCGCACAACGCTCATGGTTGCCGTCACCACCGGCCGTGACTTCGCAGGCATGGCCTCACCCACCGAGAAGAAGGTGGACGTGGCCGTGCAGGTGGCGGGCGTGTTCGGCTCCATCGCCACGCAGCACGGCGACTACGTGGGGCTTCTGTTCTGCGACGGCGAGGACATCCGTGTGGATCGGCCCTCCACCCGCGACGTGGAACTGGAACGCATGCTAAGCCACATCGAGGACGCCGTCCGTCCCGACTCACCCCCAGCCGGTCTGGGACGGCTGCTGGAGGTGACCGCCACCACCCTGCGGCGCAGCGGCATCGTCGTGCTGGTGTGTGACGACGTGGACATCAACGCTGACACGGAGGCGCGCCTCCGGCGCCTCGTGGTGCAGCACGAGGTGATTCTGATCACGATCGCTGACCTGGATCCTACGGATTCGGGCCTTGCGAACTCCGCCATCGTCGGCCTTGACGACCGCAGGGAGCTCAGCCGTGAACTCCGTGCCGACGCCCAACTGCGTGAGGCCGTCCGGGCGGATCGCGACGAGCGTGCCGCCCGCCGCACAGCAGTGCTGTCACGGCTGGCCATCCCGCATCTCCACGTCGCCGGCACCGAGGGACTGGTCCCCGCCGTCCTCACCCTGGTGAGGAGTCATCGCCGTGCCCGTTGACGTGTTGCTGGAGATCGGTCCGCCCGTCGGGCTCGACTGGCGCTGGTGGGCAATCAGCGCAGCCCTCATGCTCGTGGCGGTGGCGGTCATGGCCGTGGGTGTCCAACGTTGGCGGATGCTCGGCCGCATTCGCGAGGGATCGTCGGACACCTCCTTGGCGGAGCTGCGCAGCCAGGCACTGGACCGGATCGGTGCAGCCACCGCCGGCTACCACTCGGGCGGGATCAACGCACAGACCGCGGTGCAGGAAATGAGCCGGGCCGCCCGCTTCTTCGTTGGCACCGCATCCGACGGTGACGCCGATTACGAAACTGCTGCACAGCTGAACACCGCCGCCCGCCGCGATCCTCGACTGCTGGAAGTCGCCACATTCGTCGCATCCATCCAGCACGACTGCTTCTCCCCCACTGCGCGCCCCGACGTCGACGCCGTCGCCGCCGCCGCCGAGGAGGTGATCCTGCAATGGCGCTGACACAGCCCTGGTACGGCGTAGCTGTGCTCCTGCTTCTTGTGATCGTGGGCGTGGCCGCGTGGCTGTGGCCGCGCCGTCGTCGCAGTCTCACCTCTGCCCTACCTCTGGCCCACGCCGCCCGCATCCGTGCTCTGCCCCGCTTCGTCCAACTCGCCCGCGCCCGCGTCCGGTGGCTCGTCATCGAGTCCTTCGCTCTGGCCCTGGTTGCCTGCGGTCTGGCTCTCCTGGCGGCGGGACCGGTCTCCGCGGAGACTCTCGATGAGCAGCGCAGCAATCGCGACATTGTGCTGTGTCTGGATGTGTCCGGCTCCATGTCGCAGGTGAACCGCGACGTCATCACCAGCTTCGCCGACCTTGCCGCCGAACTCGACGGGGAGCGCATTGGCTTCGTCCTCTTCGACGCATCTGCCGTGACCATCTTCCCCTTGACCGACGACGCCAGCTACATCGCCCGCCACCTGCGGGAGACCGCCGAGAATCTGGGCAGCGGAGAAGTGGCGGGCACCCGTGTGGGAGATCTCGGATCCTCCCTGATCGGCGACGGCCTCGCGAGTTGCCTGCAGCGCTTCGACCAGAGCGACACCCAGCGCTCGCGCACCGTCGTCCTTGCCACCGACAACCAGGTGGCCGGAACCCCGCTGTTCTCCGTGGCCGACGCGGCACAGCGCGCGGTGGAGCGAGATGTGCTGGTGTTCGGCATCGTGCCCTCCGACAACAGCGTCGCAGCCACCGATGACCTGACCGCCACGCTGGCACCCACCGGTGGCGAGGTGTTGCTGCTTGGTCCGCAGCCTGATCTGTCCTCCATCACCCGGGCTGTGGAGGCCTCACAGGAATCGACGATGCGTGGAACGGCACGCAGTCAAGCCGTTCCACTCGTCTGGCCCGGCGTGGCGTTGTCACTGCTGGGGATCGTCGGTGCATCGCTGGCCCATCGACGAAGGGCCGTGGCATGACCCTCACTCCTCTGTGGTTCCTTCTTGCCACCGTGGTGGCCATCCTCGCGCTGCACGTGTGGGCCTCGCGCAGGACGCTTCGCACAGCCGCCTTCTGGTTGCGTGCTGCGGTCCTCGTGCTCCTCGGGGCCGTCGCTCTGCAGCCGGCACTCGAGGGCAGTGAGGACCCACCCACCCCCACCGCCACAGACGTGGTCCTCCTCATTGACCGCACAACCTCCATGGGTGCGTCCGACTATGACGGCGGGCGGCCCCGCATGGATGGGGTGGCCGCCGATGTGGCCGGCCTCGTGGCAGCCATGCCCAGCGCGCGCTACGCCGTGGTCGTGATGGACAACGACGCACGTGTCGAAGTGCCGTGGACCACGGACACCACGGCCGTGGTCACCTTCGCCCAGACGATGGGCTGGCGCGAGGAGACCTTCGGCATCGGCAGCGACATCTCCGTCGGCAAACCACTGGCCGAGGAACTGCTGAACTCATCGGCCCAGTCCCGCCCACAGGCACGCCGATACCTCGTGTACCTCGGGGATGGTGAACAGACGATGGAGGCCGTTCCCGCCTCGTTCGACACCCTGGCGCCGCTGCTGACCGACGCCCAGGTGTGGGGCTACGGAACCGAACAGGGTGGCCAGATGACGCTACGCCCGGACACGGACGAACCGGTCGAACGAAACGGTGTCCCACAACTGTCCATGATCGATGAAGCCGCACTGCAGCAGATCGCCGACGACCTCAATGGCACATACATTCACCGCACCGGACCCGGCGGTCTCGATTTCTGGCCCGACGGCACCGGCGCCGCCGCCAGCCAGACGGGCACGCCAGGCTATTCGCTGGTCTGGCTACTCGCGCTGGCCGCCGCCGGCGTGCTGGGCCTCGACGTCTGGTTCACGCTGAGGAAGACCCGCGACGCCCGCAGGGAGGCATCCGCATGACCAGACACCCCCGTCGGCTCCACTGGTTGCTGCTTCCCGGACTGGTGGCGGCAGCCCTGGTGATCGCCGCCGGCTCGTTGGCGCTGCAGCTCGTGTTCCTGTCCGCGGGCAACTCGGCCTGGCAGGCGCTGGACAATGCTGGCGCCGAGCGCCAGTACTCACGCTCCATGGATTTCTCGGTTCTCAACAGGTGGATTCCCGTGCACAACCGCGGAGTCGCACGATTCGAGCAGTCCAGCTGGGACGCCGCCGCCGAGGATTTCCGGGAGGCAGCGTCCCTGGCCCCGGAGGAGCGACAGTGCACGGTCAGGCTGAATTGGGCGCTGGCACTTGAGCGCGGCGCCGACGCGCTGCGGGAAGCCGACGACGTGGCGGGAGCGTTGGTCCGCTACACGCAGGCGGAGGTCGTGCTGGCGGAAGCCACCTGCACCGACGATCCGGCACCGGATGGCGGCACACTCTCCGATGCCTGGAGCGAGGCGCGTCAGCGCGTCGAGGCGAAGAAGACCGAGGGGAATGCCACGTGGACACCCCCTGAGGAGTCCTCTGATGCGACGGACCCCAGCGGCGAACTGGACGAGCGCGCCAGGCAGGCACAGGAGGAACGGCAGAGGGCCCAGGAGCAGCAAACCGGCGACTCTCCCGCGGAGGGTGGCTCAGGTGAGCGCAATTGGTGACCCCGGGGACACGGAAGCGCCGCATCGGTGTAGTGTCAGCGGTGTCCAGCAGTAGGGGAATACCGGTGCGAATCCGGAACTGACCCGCAACCGTGAAGATGAGACCTGAGAGGGCCTGCATCCAAGTCGGGATACCTGCGCTGGATGAGTTCCATATCATCGTCGTGGTCTGCGATGGGTTCGGCGCAATCACCCTGCGCCCACACTGCACATAGCAGGCCTCCTGAACAAGGAGTCCCTTTGTCCCTTTTCAAGCGAACCGCCGCACTGTGTGCGGCGTTGCTCCTCACTCTCGGTCTCATGACCCCCCAGACGGCTCGCGCCGACACCCCCACTGACAAGAGCATCACCGACGCCTCCACGTGGATCGCCGACAGGTGGGAGAACAACCGCAACCAGTTCTTTGCCGCGGGTACCGTCGCCGACGGGGTCATCGCCCTCAGCGCCGCAAACCGGGAACCGGACACCGTCCGCTCCATGCTGACCACTTTGAAGAAGGACGGCCCCGGGTACTCGAACGGTCATGGCGACCGGTTGGCCAAGATGATCATGACCGCCGACATTGCCGGGCAGAACCCGCGCACATTCTTCGGTTGCGAGCGTGATCTCGTCGCGGACCTGCAGGCGATGGTCGAGGATCGTCCCTCCACGACCAAGGAGTACTGGGGCCCCTACCTCATCGCCATTGCCCTGACGCGAGCAGGCGAACAAGTTCCCGCATGGGTCATCGCAGACATGGAGGAGAACCAGTCCGGGACCAGTGGCGGGTTCGGATACATGGAGGGTGGCACCTTCTTCGGCGATCCCGATTACACCGCCGTGGGTATCTCCGCCATGAATCTCGTAAAAGGCAATGACAGGAACGCCGCAGACAGGGCGCGCGCCGAAGCCAGCATTGAAGCGGCAGTTCTTTGGTCCGCCGACGCGGTCAATCAGAAGCAGGACGGGGCTGGCAACTTCTACTGGGAGTCCGACTCCTCCGCCAACTCCACGGGCATGCTCGCGAGCGCGCTCGGTGAGGTGGGCGTCGAAATTGAGTCGCCCGTTCGCTACCTGACCGCGCAGCAGAATCCCGACGGAGGCTGGCCGGGGATACACAACGGCACGAGATCCAATGTCATGGCCACCACCCAGGCCGTTCTCGGGGTGATCGGCGAAGGCTATGGCACTGCCCGCAGCAGCCAAGTCCCGGAGATGGAGGACTGCGGAGCAACCAGCCCCACAGAAACACCGACTCCGCCGGTGAACCCCGCACCCCCCGTCAAGCCCACTCCCCCGAAGACCGTCTACAACACCCCCGGCTACCGCGTCGTCAATGGCCGCGAATGGCGCACGACCTGTGAGCCGTACTCCCAGACCACCCGATGCACCGCCAACATCAAAGCAACGACAGTGTCACAGGTGGGTGGGCGCTTCGTGGTCACCAATGACTACGTGTTCAACAACATGACCTACCTGCCGTCATCGCGCTCCCTGTGGCGGAACAATCCGCTGGGCGGGTACGGCAAGGTCAGGGCGAACGTGTCATGGACGGGAAGCGACGGACGCCAGTGGCGCACTGAGTGTGACACGGCTCTCACCGGGCGCGGCGGCTGCCGCAGTTTCGCCCAGGCCGATGTGATCGAGACCATTTCCCGGCCCGGCCAGACCAACCAGTACCGGTGGGTCACAAAGGAAATCTTTAACAACATGGTCCAGTTCTCCTGACCTGCCTCCCCCTTGACTCATACATTCACAGAAGGATTCTTCATGTCACGCACACAACGATGGCTCACGGGCGCCGCATCCGCCGCCCTGCTGATGGGACTGGCCGTCCCCGCCACTGGCCACGCCGACACCGTCACGGAACCCACCAATCACGCGGGCGCCTGTGAGGGCGATTCGGGAGTCACGATGGTGATCGACTACCAGGGACTCGGGGGCGGCGCCGAAGTGCGCTGCTTCACCGGCGACCCAGCGGATGGAGTCGAGGCCCTCCGCGGCGCCGGCTTCACCTTCGAGGGCCCCGCACAATTCGCGGACAGCGCGGTCTGCCGCATCAATGGTCGTCCTGCAACCGACGAGACCATTCCACTCGACAACGATCCCACCTACACCGAGGACTGCGCCCAGTTCCCGCCTGCCAACGGCTACTGGTCCTACTGGCAGTCCAGTGACAGGGGCCAGGAATGGGACTTCTCGCAAATGGGGATAGCGGGTACCGACCCGGAACCCGGCGATTGGGAGGGCTGGTCCTTCTCCCTGAACGCAACCGCCTCAACGAATCCCGCACCGCGCACTGGCCTTGCCATGGCGCAGTACCGCAACCCCGGCAGCACGGGCGCTGCTGCACAGTGGATTGCGGATCAGTGGAATCCCGACACCACACAATTCGCTGCTGGACTCGCCGACAACATCTTGGCTCTGACCGCAGCCAAGGCTCATCCCGAGGTTGTCACCGAGATGGCCGAGGCCCTGGTGACAGCAGCGCCCGCCTACGTCACGAAGCCTGACTCCTTGGCCAAGGTACTGATCGCCCTGGATGCGGCGGGTCAGGACACCCAGTACTTCCTGAGTTGCGAGCGTGACCTGAGCGCTGAGCTCGATGCTTTCGTCGCAGCCAACGGGGCCAATCTCGATTCGTGGTGGGGGCCCCATCTCATCAGCATCGCCCTCAATCGAACGGGGAAACCGGTTCCCCAGAATGTGTTCGATCTTCTGATTGACCGTCAGAAGGACGACGGCAGCTTCGGATTCGGCGACGACACCGGGCTGGCGATCTCAGCACTCGTGGGCATCAGCGAGAACGACGACAACAGCCAGGCCATGCGCGCTGAGGCAGATGCCGCCATAGAGGACGCCGTCGCGTGGGCTCAGGACCCGGCGAATCAGGAGCAGCAGGGTGACGGCTACTACTGGCCCTCGTTCTCACCGGCAAACTCCACCGGCATGCTCGCGGGCGCCCTGGCGGAGGCCGACGAGGCCGACGCCACCTATGACGTCGACATCGACATAGCGGGGGCTCAGGCCTTCATGCAGGCACAACAGGAACTCACCGGAGTCGGCGCATGGTCCAACACGCTTGACGGCACCAACGCCAACCTCATGGCCACCACACAGGGCATCTTCGCAGTGGCGGGCACGGCCTACGGCAAGGCGTCATACGAGGTCGACCGTGTCACCACGGCATGCAGTGCTCCCACCTTCAGTAGGCAGCCCGCATCGGCCTCTGCCACCGTGGGCGAGACCGTCACGTTCACCGTCGCAGCCAATGGCAACCCTGAGCCCACCTACACGTGGGAACAGTTCATCGGGGGGACATGGACGACGATCAGCGGTGCGAACGAGGCGACGCTCAGCTTGGCTGACGTCGGCATCAACGACAACGGCACCCGGGTACGAGCCACTGCCACCAACAGCGTGGGCGCCACCACGTCCGATCCGGCAACTCTCACGGTGACGGAAGTCGCGACTACACCGCCGGCCACTACACCGCCCGCGACCACGCCTCCGGCCACCACACCTCCAGCAACCACACCGCCGGCGACCACACCACCGGTGACCACACCGCCCGTACCGCCCGCGCCGTCCTATCCTGCGGCCATCTACTCGACCCCGGGCTATCACGAGTTCAATGGGCGCGATTGGTTCACCAGCTGCGAGCCGTACTCCGTCACACAGCGGTGCCGCACTCTCATCCGGGCCACCACCGTGTCCGAGGTGAACGGCAAGTTCGTGACCAAACAGGGCTGGGCATTGAACAACCTGACGTATCTCCCGTCATCACGTTCGAAGTGGACGAACAATCCGCTGGGCGCGTACGGCGAGGTCGGGGGCAATGTCACATGGACCGCTGACGGTCGCACGTGGCGCACTGAGTGTGACACCGCACTCACCGGCCGCGGCGGCTGCCGCACCTTTGCTGAAGCCAGGGTGATCGAGAGCATCACCAGGCCGGGCCGATCCACCCAGTACAGGTGGGTCACCAAGGAGATCCTGAACAACATCGTGCAGTTCTCCTGAGACGCACGCAACGACAGGATCACAACTCCATGTGAAGTTGAGTGGGAGCGCCTGTGACGCGTCGGCAGGCGTCCGTCGCAGCACCTACTCGATCATCACAGTTGTGCCGGGGGCCGGACTTCATTTGTCCGGTCTCCGGCATCATCAACCGAAGGGGGCACTTTGATGGCTGACACCACTCAGGGGTCCGCCATGGCCCGATGCGCCCAGGCCCGACGCCGGTTCTCACGGATGAGCCTTTGCGTGATGGCTTTGGTGTTGTCAGTCTTCATGCTCCCCTTCACCTGGGCCAGTGCCGATGGCACCTATCAGCCTCCGCCTGCCGTGCCCAGCTCCAACGCCGTGGCAACATGTCTCGCCGCCGAGCAGGTATGGCTCCTGGTGCAAGACATCGACGGCGAGGTACTGGCCAACCAGTGCGTCGGAACCCCGTCCTCAGGAGAAGAAGCGCTCGCCAATGGAGGCATGCAGATCCGCTTCGGGAACGGGCGGCTGATCTGTTCGCTCTCCGGGCACCCGGAGCAGTGCCCCGCCACCTTCACAGGCTCCTACTGGAACTACCTCCACGGCGAGGCTGGCACACCGTACACCTACTCCCAGGAGGGTGCGGCAAACCGCACGCCGGGCCCCGGCACCATCGAGGCCTGGTGCTACAACGAACCCGACGAGGAGTCCTGCACACCCGAACTCCTCACCATCATCCGCGACGGCGAACAGATCACCGTGCCGGGAGCATCACCGGCCGATTACATCGATCCCGTCGTCACCTCCAACGAAGCCGTACCCGTCCCCGCCAGCACACCGTGGGCGTTGATCAGCACCGGAGTCCTGATCGTGCTGGGTGCCCTCGTACTGCTCGGGTGGCGTCGTCGTAGCAGCCCCGTCGACGACCAGTTCGGCGGCAGATGAGATGGCTCGCCTGATCCATCGCGTGGCCCCTCCGGCAACGGATACGACCACCCCTTCCCGACCACCGCTGCGGACCACACATCCGTGGGCGTGGTGGGTATGGGCGCTGTGTGCGGGGATCACTGCCAGTCTTCTGCTGAATCCCTTGGTCCTCGCCCTGATCGTCGCAGCCCTCATCACCGTCGTCATTGCTCGACGCGGTGACGGCATCTGGGCGCGATCCCTGAAGTTCTACCTCCTGCTCGCCGCAGTCATCGTGGGGGGGCGCGTCCTGCTACGTCTGATCATCGGCGGGACGGCCACTGGAACCGTTCTGTTCCGCCTTCCCCAGGCCCAACTGCCTTCGTGGGCAGCCGGTATCCGGCTGGGTGGTCCGGTGACAGCGGAGGAGCTCGTGTGGGCCGCATCTGATGCGTTTCGGCTGGCGACCATTCTGCTCTGCGTCGGTGCCGCGAACTCGCTGGCTAACCCGCGTACCGCCCTGAAGTCGGTGCCTGCTGCGCTGCACGACATCTCCGTCGCCGTTGTCATCACACTGACGCTCCTTCCCCAGTTGATCGCATCCGCCCACCGAGTGCGGCGGGGTAGGCGTCTGCGGGGCAACGCCACGCGTGGGCTGCGGGGTCTCGGGGCCACGCTCGTCCCCGTCGTCGAGGACGCCGTCGAGGGATCCATGACGCTGGCATCGTCGATGGAGGCACGAGGCTACGGCCGGACTCGTGGGCAGCAGAAGGTGCCGCTCTCCACCACCGTTGTGCTGTTCGCAGCACTCGTCGCCATTCTGTTCGGGATTTTCGTCCTTCTCGGTGTGCCGGTATCGCAGGCCACCGTGCTGGGGCTGGCTCCGCAACGTTGGCTGGCGCTCGGACTCGTGGCATTGGGCGCGACGCTTGGCGGGCTCGGGTTGAGGAGTGCGGGTCACAGACTGTCGGTCACCCGGTACCGTCCGGCGCCGTGGGGGGTTCCCGAGAATCTGATCTGTGGCGCTGGGGTGCTGGCGGTGGCCGTCGGTCTGTGGCTGACGAGCCCCTTCGGCTACCCCGATGCACTGAACCCTCCCCCATTCCCGCTGACGTGGCCTGCCCTGCCACTGCCAGCACTGCTGATACCGTTTCTGCTCGTGCTACCGGCCGCGCTGACTCCTCGACCCCGCCCCGCCGGAGCCCGGCCATGATCCACTTCGACGGCGTGTCGATCACGCAGCCCGACGCATCGGAACCGATCATCTCCGACGCCACATTCACCATCCCCGATGGCGACCTCTGCCTTGTCATGGGCCGCACCGGCACGGGGAAATCGACGCTGTTGGGCGCCGTCAACGGTCTCGTGCCCCACGCCTCCGGCGCGACTCTGGCCGGTGAGGTCACCGTCGCGAGCCGCTCCACGCGCACACACCGGCCACGCGATCTGGCCGATGTCGTCGGCTGGGTCGGCCAGAATCCTCTCGCCGGCTTCGTCACCGACGTTGTGGAGGATGAAGTGGCCTATGGCATGGAGCAGCTGGGGCTGTCGCCGTCGGTCATGCGCAAGCGGGTCGAGGAGACGCTGGACCTGCTGGGGATTGCCGACCTGCGTCGTCGCCCCTTGGTCGAACTCTCGGGGGGACAGCAGCAGCGGGTCGCCATCGCTTCGGTCCTGGCCGCACAGCCCCGCGTGCTGGTACTCGACGAGCCCACTTCAGCACTGGATCCGACAGCCGCCCAGGACGTGCTGGCAGCTATCACCACGCTGGTTCACGACGTCGGTCTGACAGTCGTCCTCGCCGAGCATCGCCTGGAGCGGGTGATGCAGGAGGCTGACACCGCCTTGTGGTTGCCCGGCGACGGACGGGTGGTCACCGGGCCCGCGGCAGATGTTCTGGCCATCGCCGACACCTCTCCACCCCTGGTGGAACTGGCTGCTGTGATGGGATGGGCCGAGATTCCGCTCAGCGTCCGCGCTGCCCGACGACGCATCCGTGACCGCGGCCCCCACATCAGCCTGCCCCCTGCACCCCAGTTGCGTGAAGCGCTGTCGTGGCGCGGCAACGGCGAACCGGTGGTTGCGGAGCTGCGGGGTCTTCGGGTCCGCTACCGCGAGGTCACGGCAGTCGACGGGGTGGACCTCGATCTGCACGGCGGCACCACCGTCGCGCTGATGGGGCGCAACGGCTCGGGGAAGTCCTCGCTGCTGTGGGCGTTGCAGGGGGCGGTTGCGAGTTCCGGACGGATCCGGGTCAACGGCTCGGACCCGCGCAGAGTGGATGACGATGAAGCCCGTCGCCTCGTCAGCCTTGTCCCCCAGAGCCCTGCGGACCTGCTGTACCTGGCTGACGTCGATGCGGAATGCGCGCAGGCGGACAAGGAATCTGGCGTCCCCGAAGGCACGGCGCGAGCGATTCTGCAGCGCCTCGACGCGGACCTGCCGGGAGACAGGAATACACGGGATCTCTCCGAGGGGCAACGCCTAGCGCTGGTGCTGGCAATCCAACTAGCCGCCAGTCCCCGCATCGTGTGCCTCGACGAACCCACCCGGGGCCTCGACTACGCCATGAAACACGAGCTGACTCGTATCATTGCCTCGATGGCGAGCGATGGCGCCTGCGTCGTCGTGTCCACCCACGACGTCGAATTCGCGGCGCAGACTGCCCAGCGCACGATCGTCCTGGCCGAGGGCGAGGTGGTGGCCGATGGCACCACCCGAGCGGTGTGCAGTTCCTCGCCCAGCTTCGCCCCACAGGTCACGAAGGTGTTCCATCCGAGCGCTGTCATGACTGTCGCCGAGGTCGTGCAAGCCAGCTCTGGCAACGCGAGTTCCTTCCCGGCGGAGACTACCGTCGGTGCCCTTCCCTTCTCCGAGGCCGATTCCCGCTCGCCGGTTGTCACGCGCAGATCACCTCGGCCCGGGGTGACATCATGAATTCCCACACAGAGGACGGCATCAGAATTCTGTTCTACCTCACTTGTGGTTGCTTCCAGCGTTCTGTCACACAGGCGGTGATGCGATGACGACGAGAACTGCCGTCCCGATCAGGGCACGCTCCAGGCTCATCCTCGCTCTGGCGGCTCTCGTTGGCCTCAGCGCCTTCGTCTGGCCGCTGTTCGTTGAGCCGGGTGCCGCACTGGACAACGCCAGTCAGGGACCGCTGGTCTTTGCGCTCCTCCTGCCAGTGGCGATCGTCATCGTGATCACCCAGCTGACCTCGGGCAGCATCTCCCCCAAGGCTCTGGCCATGCTGGGGGTGGTCTCGGCCCTGGGTACTCTTACGCGGCCCCTGGGCGCGGGCACCGCTGGTATTGAACTCGTGTTCTTCCTGCTCATCATCGGTGGACGGGTCTTCGGGCCGGGCTTCGGCTTCCTTTTGGGGAACACCACGCTGCTCGTCTCAGCGCTCGTGACCGGTGGCGTCGGTCCGTGGCTGCCCTATCAAATGCTGGCGGCAGGCTTCGTCTCCTTGGGTGCGGCGCTGCTCCCCAAGCTGACCGGCTGGGCCGAGATCGCACTGCTCTCACTGTGGTGCTTCGTGAGTGCGTTTGCCTACGGCTGGCTCATGGATTTGGCCTTCTGGCCGTTCGCCCTGGGCACGGGAACCGACGCCAGCTACCTCGCGGGTGCGCCACTGCTCGAAAACCTGCGGCGCTTCGTCGTGTTCAACGTCGCAACCTCCATGGGCTGGAACCTGACGCGCGCCATCGTCAACGTCGTCGCCATCGCGCTACTGGGGCCCGCCATGCTCCGCATTCTGCGCCGAGCATCCCGTCGGGCCCACTTCACCGACTGACCCGAACGATCCTGGTCCACCCGGCCCGTCCAGCAGAGTACCCACACCCGGCTGACCGGACACGCCGCAACCACTGCCCACCTCGCACAGATCCGACCCGACACACCACAACCACTTGCCACCCCGGTCATATACGGTTTCGTGCATAGTCGATGAGGCGTGTCCGGTCGTCCAAGCCTGCGCCCCCCGACAACGCAACAGCCCCCACGGATTCCGTGGGGGCTGTTGTGATCGGCGATTCGCCAGATCAGCGCTTGCTGTACTGCGGAGCCTTGCGGGCCTTCTTGAGACCTGCCTTCTTGCGTTCCTTGATGCGTGCATCGCGGGTCAGCATGCCCGCCTTCTTCAGGGCGGGACGGCTGGCTTCTTCGTCGATGGCGTTCAGCGCACGGGCGACACCGAGGCGCAGGGCGCCTGCCTGGCCGGTCACTCCTCCACCGTGGATCCGGCAGATGACGTCGTATGCATCGGCGACGCCTGCGGTCACGAACGGATCGGAGACAGTCTGCTGGTGCACCTTGTTCGGGAAGTACTCCTCCAGCGAGCGGCCGTTGATGGACCACTTGCCGGAACCGGGCACCATCCGCACGCGTGCGACGGCTTCCTTCCGACGACCGGTGGCAGCACCGGGAGCAACCACCGCCTGACGGACCTGGGTCCCGACGGCTGCGGCCGGGTTGGCGTCCGAGCGGTACGCGATCTCACGATCCTGCTCGTCGGTGAACGGCTTGAAGTCTTCCGCAGCGTTGTCAGCCGGGGTTTCTTCGACCGTCGCGTCGTTTGGGGTTTCAGTCATCTGTTGGCTCTCTCGACTCACTGTGCGATCTGGGTGATCTCAAACGCCTGCGGCTTCTGCGCGGCGTGCGGGTGCTCCGGGCCGCCGTAGACCTTCAGCTTGCTGATCAACTGGCGGCTGAGCTTGTTCTTCGGCAGCATCCCCCACACCGCACGCTCCACTGCCTTGCGCGGGTCCCTCTTGAGGAGATCCCCAACGGCGATCTCCTTGAGGCCACCCGGGTTACCGGAGTGCGAGTAGCGCATCGAGTCGGCGCGCTTGTTCCCGCTGAGGGCGATCTTCGACGCGTTCACGACGACGACGAAGTCGCCACCATCCATGTGGGGAGCGAATGTGGGCTTGTGCTTGCCGCGCAGCAGCGTGGCAACCTGGCTGGCGAGGCGACCGAGGATGATGTCTTCAGCATCAATCACGAGCCAGTTCCTGGCGTTCTCGCCGGGCTTCGGGGTGTACGTGGACACGGACGCAGACCAACTTCCATTCGTCAAAACTCATCTGAGGGTTGCGCTCGCATCGTCGACTCCTACGAGGCAGGCTCACCGAGCGCGCAACAGCTACATAGCTTATGTCGAGATGACCCTGTCGGTCAAAACGAATGCGGTCGTGATCCCACAGCGCCGACCGCTGCACCACGGGAGGGCGCTTGCCGGTGACGGAAGTTGCGGCGTGCTGTCAGATGGAGTGCAGTGGCCGTTGCCCTGGAAGCAGGGAATCGCGATTGACGATGCGCTTGCCGAACGGGAAGCAGGTGACGGGAATCATCTTGAGGTTCACGATGGCATCGATGATGCCGATGATCGTGAGGGACTGCGCCACGGCGGTGACCACGTGCCCAATGGCCAGCCACCAGCCGAACAGCACGAACCAGATCACGTTGCCGACGCTGCTGCCCACCCCCGCGTCCGGTTTTACGACGACGGCTTTGCCGTAGGGCCACAGCACGTATCGAGCCATCCGGAAGGATGCGATACCAAAGGGGATGGTCACGATCAACAGGCAGGCCAGGACGCCGGCAAGAAAGTACAGCACTGCGAGCCAGATGCCGCCGAATACGAGCCAGATGACGTTGAGGATGGTGCGCATGCGATATCTCCTGACGATTCTCGGGTAGTGATCGAGTCTATGGGAGCGCTGATTCTCTCCCGCGTTCAGGGTGGTGGTGGCTATTTGGTCAGCGGTTCCTTGCGCCCCGGGGACCTGCGAGACGATTCTGTGTCAATCATTGACTCGAGAGTTCGGCCCTTGGTCTCACGTACGAACTTGACCACGAAGAAGATCGCGACGAACGCGAAGAATGTGTACACGCCGTAGGCGACGCCCAGCCCCACGTCCGCAAGGGCTGGGAACGTCGTCGAGATCACGAAGTTCGCCGCCCATTGCGCGGCTGCTGCCACCGACAGCGCCAGGGCACGGATCTTGTTGCTGAACATCTCGCCGAGGAGCACCCAGACCACCGGCCCCCAAGACACGCCGAAGAAGACGACGTAAGCATTGGCTGCGATGAGTGCGGTCGTTCCCGCAGTGTCCGCCAGCACCGGCTCTCCATTGACGATGGGCGCCGTAGCGAAGACCACCGTGAGTATGGCCAAGCAGATGAACTGGCCCACAGCGCCAACGACCAGGAGCGGTCTCCGGCCAGCCCTGTCGACCAGCGCGATCGCCACGACCGTCGTGACGATGTTGGTCACCGACGTGATGACCGTGATCGTCAACGAGTCCTGCTCTGTGAATCCAACGGCCTGCCACAACGTGGAGGAATAGTAGAAGATCACGTTGATGCCGGTGAACTGTTGCAGAACCGACAGACCAATGCCGATCCACACGATGGGAAGAAGTCCGAACGAGTTTCCCCGCAGGATCGCCAACGTGGGCCGCTCCGATCTCCCCTCGACGGTGGTCAGAATTTCGGCCGTGGTCTTCTCGACGTCGCCGCCGACGTAGCGCTTCAGCACGCTCTTGGCCTTGTCCAGCAGTTGCGCGACCGGAGGCTGCCTCTACCGCCACATCACCCGCCCTGGGATGCTGGCGAAGCGTGCTTGTAGCGACCCTCGCTAGGCTGGCGCCGTGGATTCGGACCAGCAAAGAGTGCATCGCGACGTCGTCAGTTTCGTGCGTCGAAGCACCCGGATGAACGACTCCCAGAAGGCGGCGTGGTCGCGTCATGCGGACAACTTCGTCCTTCCGCTGCGCGTCGGCCCCGTGCCCACCTCCGTCGAGGAAGGGACGCACGTCGACTGGAACGAGACGTTCGACAGGGACGCTCCGCGAATTGTGGAGATCGGCTCCGGAGTGGGTGACTCGCTCGTTCCCATGGCGGCGGCAAGACCCGGGACTGACTTCGTGGCCTTCGAGGTTTTCAAGCCCGCCGTCGCATCGACGTTGGGACGTATCGGCCGCGCCGGCGTCACCAATGTGCGCATCGCCATGGTCGACGGCGCACGCGGGCTCGATCTGCTGTTCGACGACGCCTCGGTGGCCGAGGTCTGGACCTTTTTCGCAGACCCATGGCACAAGACGCGACACCACAAGAGACGGCTGGTCACCCCGGCATTCGCCGATGTCGTCGCCGCGAAACTGGTCCCCGGCGGCCTGTGGCGTCTGGCCACCGACTGGGAGGACTACGCCCTCTGGCAGCGCGAGGCTCTCGACGGTCATGGGCGGCTCGTCAACGTCCACGACGGCTGGGCGCCGCGCTTCGAGGACCGGCCCATCACCAAATATGAACGTCGGGGCCTGGACGCCGGCCGCCAGTCCCACGACCTGACCTACGAGCGCAGATCGTGATGCGCTGGCGGCTGGACCTTGCCTATGACGGCACCGACTTCCGCGGTTGGGCCACACAACCCGGATTCAGGACGGTGCAGGAGGTCCTCGAGTTCCACATCACCCAGGTCCTGCGCCTGAAGACCCCTGCGCGACTGGTCGTGGCGGGGCGAACCGACGCGGCTGTTCATGCTCGCGGCCAGGTCTGCCACCTCGACGTCCCCTTCACGCCGGGCGACGGCAACCCCTCCCCCGAGGAGCTGCAGCGACTCCTGCGACGCGTGCTGCCCCGCGACGTCGTCGTGAAGTCCGTCCGACAGGCTCCCGAGGGATTCGAAGCCCGCTTCTCCGCCATCTGGCGCCGCTACTGCTACCGCCTCATCGATTCCGAACACATCCTCGACCCCTTGTACAGGCGCCACATCGCCGCCGTGCGCCACCCCGTGGACGTTGACGTGCTCAACGCATCCACACCCAGCCTCATGGGGCTGAGGGACTTCGCCGCCTTCTGCAAGCCCCGCGACGGCGCCACCACCATCCGCGACCTCAGCGAACTCTCCGCCACCCAACGCCCCGACGGCGTGATCGAGATCCACCTGCTCGCCGACGCCTTCTGCCGCTCCATGGTGCGCTCCGTGGTGGGGGCGCTCGTGGCCGTCGGCGGTGGGCGGCGCGATCGTGACTGGCTGGATGCCGTTGCGCAGAGCCCGCAACGCCACCACCAGATCCTGGTGATGCCCGGACACGGCCTGACGCTGGAGGAAGTGGGCTATCCCACCGACGACGGCCTCGCGGCCCGCGCCGAGTTCGCCCGTTCACGACGAAGCCTGGAGGAATCATGAGCCACTACTTCACCAACGACGACGCCCCGCTTGTCACCCGCACGATCCACACCAGAATCTTCGGCAATGAATTGGAGTTCACCACCGCAGCCGGTGTCTTCTCCAACACGCGCCTGGACCTCGGCACCAGTGTCCTCCTGCGCACCGTCGAGCCGCCTGAAGCGGGTCACGTGCTGGATCTGGGTTGTGGCTACGGTCCCATCGCCATCGGACTGGCAGTTGCTTCCCCCGGCATCACCGTCGACGCCGTGGACGTCAACGAACGGGCCGTCGAGCTGACTCGCCGCAATGCCGAGGCGCTCGGAGTTGCCGCACAGGTGAACGCCGTCGTCCCCGACGAGGTGGCCCCTGGGGTGCGTTACGACGAGATCTGGTCCAACCCGCCCATCCGCATCGGCAAGGACGCGCTCCATGAGCTGCTGCTGCGCTGGCTGCCGCACCTGAAGAAGGACGGAGTCGCTCACCTCGTGGTGAGCAAGAACCTCGGCGGGGACTCCCTCGCCTCCTGGCTGACCGGGAAGGGATGGCCCACAAGCAAGGTGGCGTCCGCGAAAGGGTTCCGAATTCTCGACGTTCGACGAGGTGACCGAGCGCAGTCATAGGATGGAGGATGCAAGCGCGGCCATCAAAGAGAAAAGAGGAGAAGTCATATGACCTACACCCTTCCCGATCTGGATTACGACTACGGAGCACTCGCTCCCCACATCGCCCCGGAGATCATGGAGCTGCACCACGACAAGCACCATGCCACCTATGTGAAGGGCGCCAACACCGCTCTTGAGAAGCTGGCGGAGGCCCGCGCGGGTGGCGATCTGGCAGCGGTCAACCTCCACGAGAAGAACCTCGCCTTCCACCTCGGCGGACATATCAACCACTCGGTGTTCTGGAAGAACATGTCCCCCGACGGCGGTGGCCAGCCCGAGGGTGAGGTCGCATCCGCCATCGAGGAGTTCTTCGGCGGCTTCGAGGCATTTCAGAAGCACTTCAATGCCGTCGCCAACGGTGTGCAGGGCTCCGGTTGGTCCATGCTCGTCTGGGACACCCTGGGCCAGCGCATGAACATCAACCAGCTCTTCGACCAGCAGGGCAACCTGCCCTCCGGCCAGATCGCACTGCTGCAGCTCGACATGTGGGAGCACGCCTACTACCTGCAGTACAAGAACGTGAAGGGCGACTACGTTGACGCCTGGTGGAACGTCGTCAACTGGAACGACGTCGCCGAGCGCCTCACCAAGGCGACTGCTGCCAGCAAGGCACTCGCCTGATTCTGCCCCACGGCAACGCGGCCCCGGGAGAGATCCCGGGGCCGTTTCGTGCTGTCCGCGGGTCGCGAGGAGTCGGGTGGCACCGTCGATAACTCTCCGCACGCCCACTCGGGAACAAGGTGGGCGACCTCTGACGTTGTCCAAGCATGAGTATCGACACTTCCCGGCTGAGCAATGAACGAGAGACGGGCCACGTCGAGTTCGGCATCCACACTTTCGGCGACGTCACCCTCGGTGATGATGGCGAAAAGCTCGGGCATCCCGAGGTGCTGCGCAATGTCGTCGACGAGGGTGTGCTGGCCGACCAGGTAGGGCTGGACGTTGTCGGTATTGGTGAGCACCACCGGCCCGACTTCGCGGTCTCCGCACCTGATGTCGTCCTGACCGCGATCGCGGCACGCACCCAGAACGTCAAGCTCATCTCGGCTGTCACGGTGCTCTCCTCCGACGATCCCGTCCGCGTCTATCAACGCTTCGCCACGCTGGACGCGATCTCCAGCGGAAGGGCCGAGGTGTCGTTGGGCAGAGGATCCTTCATCGAGTCATTCCCCCTGTTCGGATACGAACTCAAGGACTACGAACAGCTGTACAGCGAGAAGGTCGACCTGTTCGCCCAACTCCGGAGCGAGGAGCCTGTGACATGGGCCGGCACCATCCGATCCGGGCTGAACGAGCAGCGCATCTTCCCCACCACCGATCATGAACACGGTCTCCCCACTTGGGCGGCCGTTGGTGGCACACCGGAATCGGTGGTGCGTGCGGCCAAGTACGGCTTCGGACTTGAGCTGGCCATCATCGGCGGCGAGCCTTCCCGATTCGCGCCATTCGTGGGGTTGTTCCACAGGGCCCTGGCCGAGTTCGGCCACGAGGAACGCCGAGTGGCGGTTCACAGCCCGGGCTTCATCGCTGACGCGGACGAGGAGGCAAAGGAGCGCTATTGGCCTCACTGGGAGGCAGGCATGCGCAAGATCGGGGAGGAGCGGGGCTGGGCACCCCCGACGCGCGCCGGCTTCGAGGCCGAGGTGAGAACAGGCGCGCTCAACGTCGGCTCCCCTGAGACGGTGGCCAGGAAGATTGCGTCAACCATCGCCGAGCTGGGCGTCACGAGGTTCGGGTTGAAGTACAGCATGAGCACACTCCCCCATGACGACATGATGAGGGGGATCGAGCTCTACGGCACCAAGGTGAAGCCCATGGTGCTGGACATGCTGGCCGACTCCTGAATCTCACCCACGAGCTCGCCTATGCGGTGAGGAGTCACGTGGCACCCTGCGGTGGCTCACTTGCAATACCAATGGTTTTCCCATCATGGGCCAACTGCAAAACCAGTGGTGTTTCGTGCACCACCCGCGCTGCGTTGCACCAGCGCTACATCAGAGGTGAGGCAAGGACCAGTGGTTTTTCCGTCAAGACGCTCAGTTCGCTGCGTCTCTCCGGGGCCGCCCGAAGTCCCGGATTGATCGGTAGGGCACGTCGACGGCCAGCTCCTCGTGGAGAGCGAGCATCCGCTGGATCGTGGATTGCCACGTGTACCTCTCGGCCCGGGCCCTGGCCCCTGACCGGAGTGTCGGACCGAGCCGCGGCACCAGGGACTCGACGGCGTCAGCCAGCGACGACGGATCCGGCGCACCACTCGCGCCCGCCGTCGAATCGACGAGCTCACTGGCACCTCCCCGGTTCGCAGTGACCACCGGTGTCCCGCACGCCAGTGCTTCCAGGACGGCGAGCCCGAAGGTCTCGGCGGGGCACACTGACAGCGACACGTCGGCGTCCGCATATTTCTTCGCCAGCTCCTTGCGGCCGTCGACGAAGCCGTGGAAGAAAGCGGGGGCGTCGCCGGCGATCCGCTCGAGTTCGGCCTGGTCCGGCCCAGTGCCAAAGAGGTCCAACCGGACGGCACGCCCGCGTCGATGCAGTTCGACGGCAGTCGCCACCGCCAGCTGCGGACTCTTCTCCCGCGACAGCCGGCCAGCGTAGATGAGCTTCAGGACGCCATCATCCTCCGGCGAGCCGACCACGGGGTGGAATGTCGTGAGGTCCACTCCAAGCGGCACCAACTCGAGCCTTGCTGTAGTTGCTGCGAACTCGTCGGCGGCGAACTGGCTGGTCACCACCACCGCGTCGAACTGCTTCGCAAGCTGGCGGTTCAACGCGCCGACTGCCCTCTCGACGCCGAAGGAGCGACGCATGAACATTGCCAGCATGTCGGAGAGCCGTTCGTGGCTGAAAAGTACGGACCCCACCCCGCGCTTGGCAGCCCATCGCCCCGCGGGCGAGAGCGTCCACTTGTCGGACACCTCGATGCTGGTGGGACGGAATCGGTCGAGCACCTCCAGCGCTCGCCATGGCTTGGCGATCATGCGGTACTGGGGAGTCAGTTTCGGTGCACGAACCGAGACGACGATCCCGGACTCGGTCTCCTCCACGGCGTCCCGAGCCCCGGGGACCACGAGGATGCGCTCATGGCCCGCGGCGACGTAGCCCTTTCCCAGCGTCTCGATGACCACCTTCATGCCGCCGGAGGTGGGTCCGACGAAGTTGGCCAGCTGCGCGATTCTCACATGGGCATCCTACGAGAGGCCAGTTGCCTATCACCGCTTCCTCGGTTCGACCGCAAGACACGCGGTGTCCTGAGCAGCCACGCGACGAAGGAGCTCGGCGTGTCGAAGGGAGCAGTCGAGTATCGAAGGCCTCTTGAGCACACCCCCGCCTGCGGGAGCGGGGATCGTCCTTCGATAGGGCCGGCGACTTCGTCGCAGGCCACTCAGGACACAGCGTATGGGGATCCCCGCACTCGCCGCAGAAGCGCGGGGTCAGTCGAGCAGCGTGCGGTCCGACAGGCTCGCGCCCTTGATCTTGCTGAACTCCTCCAGCAGGTGCTCCGGGGTGGTGGTCTTCTTGGCGGCCTCGTCGACGTCGAGGACGATCCGCCCCTCGTGCATCATGATCAGCCGGTTGCCCAGCTCGATGGCCTGCTGCATGTTGTGCGTCACCATGAGCGCAGTGAGGTTGTGGCGGGAAACCTGTTCCCCCGTCAGACGCGTGATCAGTTCGGCCCGTGAGGGATCGAGTGCAGCGGTGTGCTCGTCAAGAAGCAGGATCGCAGGTCGGGCATATGTGGCCATGAGAAGGCTCAACGCCTGTCGTTGTCCACCGGACAGCATCCCGACGCGCATCTCCAGCCGGTCCTCGAGGCCGAGTTCCAGGGACGCCAGCTCCGCACGGAACACCTTCTTCTTGCTTCCGGTCACCGCCATCCGCAGCCCCCGTCGCTGGCCTCGGCCGAAAGCGATGGCGAGGTTCTCCTCAATCGTCAGGTGCGGGCTGGTGCCGGCCATGGGGTCCTGGAACACCCGGCCCACGCGAGCAGCACGACGATGCTCCGCCTGTTTGGTGACTGTGCGCCCGTCGATGACCACCTGCCCGGCGTCGGGTATGTATCGTCCGGCGATGACGTTCAGGAGCGTCGACTTGCCGGCGCCGTTGGAGCCGATGACCGTGACGAAGTCACCCTCGTCGAGGCTGAGATTCAGGCGGTCCAGCGCAGTGCGCTCATTCACCGTGGCGGGGAAGAAGCGCTTGGTAATGTTCTCGAGCTGAAGCATCACACGGCCCTCGCTTCCGCGTTACGACGTCGCTGCCGCATCTTCTTGAACACCTGCCACTGGGGCAGGACCAGAGCCACCACCACCAGGGCCGCCGAGACGATCTTGGTGTCGTTCGGATTCAGTCCAGCGCTGATAGCCGCCTGGATGACGATGCGATAGATGACGGAGCCAAGGATCGCCGCCAGCACGGACTGCCACACCGCGGTCGCACCGAAGACGGCCTGGCCGATGATCACCGAGGCAAGACCTGCGATGATGAGGCCGATGCCCATGGAGATGTCGGCGTACCCCTGGTACTGCGCCACCGCGGAACCGCACAGGCCCACGATGCCGTTGGAGATCGCCAAACCGGCCACCTTGGTGACACCCGTGTTGATTCCCTGACTGCGTGCCATCAGTTCATTGTCACCGGTGGCGCGGATGGCCACGCCGAAGCCGGTGCCGAGGAATCCGTAGATCCCTGCGCCGACGATCAGGACCACCACGAGGAAGATCCCGACGGCCCCCCAGGTTCCCAGGAGTCCAGCATCACGCAGCGGGGTCATCAGCGTCGTCTCACGCAGGAGCGGCAGATTGGATTTGTCCATGATATGCAGGTTGACCGAGTAGAGCGCGATCTGGGTCAGGATTCCGGCCAGCAACGGGTTGATGTTGCCCCAGACGTGCAGCAGACCGGTGACCACACCCGCGACCATTCCGCCTACGACGCTGACGATGACGGCGATCCAGATGGGGACCCCATTCACGATGAGCACGGCGGTGATGGCCGCTCCCGTGGTGAACGATCCGTCGACGGTGAGGTCCGGGAAATCCAGCACCCGGTACGTCAGATAAACACCCACCGCCAACATGGCGTACAGCAGCCCCAGCTCCGTGCCGAGCTGTGCAACGACGGATACATCCATGTAGTCGTTCCCGGTTTCGAGTGATGAAGGGATCGGCGACTGCGGCCGCCAGAATCTCAGAAGGTCGTGGCAGCTCGTCCGACGACGTCCTCCGGAATGTCGACTCCCATGCGTTCGGCGGCGTCAGGATTGATGGTCAGGTCGAAAGCCTCCTGCAGCCTCACCGGCATGGTGGCGGGGTCGGCGTCGTTCTCAAGGATGTCGACGGCCATCAATGCGAGGTCGCGACCCTGCAATTCGTAATTGACTGTGAGGGAGGCCACGGCACCGCGTTCGACGGAGCCCTCGTCGGAGGCCACCACCGGGATCTCCTGCTGCTCGGCAACCTGTATCAGAGCTTCGATTCCGGCCACGACGTTGTTGTCCGTGGGCACATAGAACGCGTCGACATTCAAGGATTGTGCAGCCTGCTGTACCTCCGAGGAGTTCGCGACAGTGGATGTCTCGATGGTGAGGCCCAGCTCCGCGGCTGCCTCCTCGGCGGCCTCCACCTGCACCTCCGCATTGATCTCGCCGGAGGAGTACACGATGCCCACCGTTTCCACATCAGGATCGATCTCAAGCAGCAACTCCAGCTGGTCCGCCACTGGATTCAGGTCCGAGGCGCCTGTGATGTTGCCTCCGGGGGCGTCCCAGTCCTCCACCAGATCGGCGGCGACGGGATCAGTCACAGCCCCAAAGAGGATGGGGGTGTCAGCGATGACCTGCGCAACCGCTTGGCCCGAGGGTGTGGCGATGGCCAACACCAGATCCTTGCCATCCTGAGCGAACTGGTTCGCGATGGCCGTCAAGGTGGCCTGATCCGCCTGGGCATTCTGCAGGTCGAGGGTGATGGTGTCCTCGTCCCGGTAACCCGCCTCCGCAAGTCCGTCAATGAACCCCTGTTGCACCGCGTCCAGTGCCGGATGGGACACGTAGTTCACGACGCCGATCTCCAGAGTTTCACCGTCGCCGGGAGCACTTGACGCCTCGACGGGAGCGCCGGATTCCTCCACCGGGGTGGACGGCGCGTCTCCGGGCTCCGCGGTTCCCCCGCAGCCTGCGAGGAACAGGGCGCCCGTGGCGCTGAGAACGGCGGCTAGGTTGCGAAAAGACATGGCGGGTACTCCTCGGGGATGCACCTGTATCAGGAACAGAACGTGTACTCGCCGGGACTCTACAGCACTCCCGCTGGCCAGCACTCCCCTGCCCACTCCTCGGCAGCACACCAGTTGTACCGCCGACGTGTCGTGCCGGTCCCACTGCCTCGCGGGATGTGCCCCCACTCAACGACACATGGGGCCCGGTGAACCGGACCCCATGTGAGGTGAACTGCCGAGTATGTGCTCAGTTGGTCTTGTCCACCTGCTCGTCGCTGGACACGTCGCCAGCTTCCTGAGCGGCTTCTTCATCTGCCAGGTCATCGGCGGCGGCGCCTTCTGGTGAGGCGCCCTCCTCGATGTCCTCCGATTCGACGGCCTCAGGCTCGACGACCTCAGGTTCGTTGGTCTCCGGCTCAACGGCGTCCTGCTCGGCGGATGTCGGCTGAGCGGCCGATTCGCTCGTCGTTGCACCGGCGGAGGCGGTCTTGGTGGTGGCCTTGCCGGACTTCGCTCGTGTGGACCGCGACTCCTCGACGGATTCCGTGACGATCTCGATGATGGCCATCGGCGCATTGTCGCCCTTGCGGGGTCCCACCTTGGTGATGCGGGTGTAGCCGCCTTCACGGTCGGTCAGCGACGGCGCGATCTCGGTGAACAGTGTGTCCACCACGTCGCGATCGGTGATGTCGCGGAGCACCAGGCGGCGGGAGTGCAGGTCCCCACGCTTGGCCTTGGTGATGAGCTTCTCAACGACCGGCTGGACGCGACGGGCCTTGGTCTCGGTGGTGGTGATCCGGCCGTGCTGGAACAGCTGCGAGGCCATGTTGCGGAGGATGGTGCGCTCGTGAGTGGGCGAACCGCCCAGACGAGGACCCTTTGTTGGCTTGGGCATCAGTTGGTTCTTTCAGTCAGCTCCGAGCCGGGCTCGGAATGGGAATCTGCGGATGAACTCGAGGGGGCTTGCCCCCGTGCGTTCAGTACTGCTCAGTTTCGGCGAAGTCTTCGTCGCCGTCGATTTCTTCGTCGTCCTCTTCATTGTCCTCATCGAAGCGTTCAATGGCTTCCATCGGATCAAACCCGGGAGCGGAGTCACGAAGGGCGAGACCGAGGCCGTGGAGGGTGACCTTGACCTCAAGGATGGACTTGGAGCCGAAATTGCGAATGTCCAGCAGGTCCTCTTCGCTGCGTGCGACGAGTTCCCCCACCGTGTGGATGCCCTCGCGCTTGAGGCAGTTGTACGACCGCACTGACAGCTCAAGGTCCTCAACAGGCAGGCTCAACGATTCAGCAATCTGCTCATCGACCGGGGACGGGCCGATCTCGATGCCTTCGGCATTGACGTTGAGCTCGCGGGCGAGGCCGAAAAGCTCGACCAGCGTGCGACCTGCGGATGCCATGGCGTCGCGCGGCAGCATCGAGGGCTTCGTCTCCACGTCAATGATGAGACGATCAAAGTCGGTGCGCTGCGCCACTCGGGTGGCCTCCACCTTGTAGCTGACCTTGAGCACCGGCGAGTAGATCGAGTCTACGGGGATGCGGCCGATCTCAGCATCGGGATCCTTGTTCAGTGCGCTGGACACGTAGCCGCGGCCGCGTTCCACGACTAGTTCCATCTCCAGCTTGCCGGTGTCGTTCAACGTGGCGATGTGCAGTTCCGGGTTGTGGATCTCAACGCCAGCGGGAGGCTGGATATCAGCGGCGGTGACTGCTCCGGCGCCCGCCTTGCGCAGGTACATGACAACCGGCTCGTCCTCCTCGGAGGACAGTACGAGACCCTTCAGGTTGAGAATGATCTCAGTGACATCCTCGACGACACCCTCGATTGTGGAGAACTCGTGCATGTTGCCCTCCACCTTGATGCTCGTGACCGAGGCACCGGGGATCGAGGACAGAAGAGTCCGACGCAGTGAGTTGCCGAGCGTGTAGCCGAAACCCGGCTCCAATGGCTCGATGGCGAACTGCGAGCGGTAGTCGGAGATCGTGACCTCCGACAGCGTGGGGCGCTGTGCGATGAGCATGTAAATCCTTCCCGCGCCAACCGATATATGAGGGCGCGACACAGAAAGCTGCGCTTTCTGATTCTTCTCTTGGATCATCCCGGGGCACGGCGCCCCGGGTGACAGTTATTGAGTTGTTCCACCCGACCCCGCTCGAGGAGCGAGCCCGAAGAACGCGGCGAAGCCGTTCGTTCTTCGGAACATCCAATCGTGCGAGCGAAGCGAGTTCGAACCGGGGCGAAGCCCCGGTGGGGTCCACGGGGCAGCGCCCCGTGTGGGGGTCCACGGGGACGGAGCCCCCGTGTGCTACTTGGAGTACAACTCCACGACCAGTTGTTCCTGAACGTCGATCACGATCTGCTCGCGCGTGGGCAGCTGGTGGATGAGGATGCGCATCCGGTTGGGGCGAGCCTCCATCCATGCCGGCACGGAGCGTTCGCCGTGCGTCTCACGAGCAACCACGAGCGGGTGCAGATTCATCGACTTCTCGGCGACGTCCACGATGTCGTGGGCCTTCACGCGATACGACGGAATGTCCACGCGCTTGCCATTGACCAGGAAATGGCCGTGCACGACGAGCTGACGAGCCTGACGCCGCGTTGTGGCAAATCCGGCGCGGTACACGACGTTGTCGAGACGTGACTCCAGGATCTGCAGCAACCGGTCACCGGTTTTACCGGTGTGACGATCAGCTTCCATGTAGTAGCGACGGAACTGCTTCTCCAGAACGCCGTAGGCGAAGCGAGCCTTCTGCTTCTCCCGCATCTGGAGCGAGTATTCGGAGTCCTTGACGCGTCCGCGTCCATGGACGCCGGGTGGGTACGGACGCCGTTCGAAAGCCTTGTCGTTTCCGACGAGGTCTGTCCCGAGACGACGGGACTTCTTGGTCATTGGGCCGGTGTAACGAGCCATGTCTTCTTCTCAGTCCTTTTCTTGTCTCGGGCGCTCAGACGCGGCGGCGCTTGGGCGGGCGGACGCCGTTGTGCGGCATGGGCGTTACGTCGGAGATCGCTCCAACCTCGAGGCCCACGGCGCCCAGCGAACGAATGGCGGTCTCGCGTCCGGAGCCGGGGCCCTTGACGAAGACGTCGACGCGCTTCATGCCGTGTTCCATGGCGCGGCGGCCAGCGGCCTCAGCTGCCATCTGCGCAGCGAACGGGGTTGACTTGCGCGAACCCTTGAAGCCGACGGTGCCGGCAGATGCCCACGCGATGACCGCGCCTGCGGGGTCGGTGATGGCGATGATCGTGTTGTTGAACGTGCTCTTGATGTGTGCCTGTCCGGCGAGGACGTTCTTCTTCTCCTTGCGGCGCACCTTGGTCTTGGGGCCGCCGGTCTTACGGCTTGCTGTAGCCATGAATTCTCTATCTCTCCAGTCGAAGTTTCAGCTCACCGCGCGGGTCAGCGTACCTTTTTCTTTCCTGCGACGGCCTTCTTGCGGCCCTTGCGGGTGCGGGCGTTGGTACGCGTGCGCTGGCCGCGGACCGGAAGTCCGCTGCGGTGGCGACGGCCCTGGTAGTTGCCGATCTCGACCTTGCGACGGATGTCGGCGGCGACGCTACGACGAAGGTCACCCTCAGTCTCGTAGCTGGCCTCGATGTGGTCACGCAGCGCGACGAGTTGCTCGTCGGTGAGCTGGTGAACGCGCACATCGCCACTGATGCCAGTGGCTGCGAGAGTCTCGGCGGCGCGGGTCTTCCCGACGCCGAATACGTAAGTGAGTGCGACCTCGAGGCGCTTCTCGCGCGGCAGGTCGACACCAAGTAGGCGTGCCATCAGGCGGTTACCTTTCCAAGTGTTGTCGGTCCGTGACCCCGGTGGGGCCCGGTCGAGGACCGAGAAGGTGTTCGGCGTGATGCGTCCCCGTGCCTTTCGGCTGCATCTGGCAACCGGCGGGGCCCCGGCCTTCTTCCGGGGGCGGGGACCCGCATGAGCGGGCCCTTGCATTCACGTTGTTGAATTGTCGGGCGGGGTGGGCGATCGACCCAAGGTCCGCGATGATCTGCTCGTCTCCTGACGTCGAGCGACGGGGCTGTCAGCCCTGGCGCTGCTTATGACGCGGGTTCTCGCAGATCACCATCACACGACCGTGCCGGCGGATGACCTTGCACTTGTCGCAGATCTTTTTGACGCTCGGCTGAACCTTCATTCGAGCAACCTTTTCAATCAGCGATGGGGCTGTTGAGACCCCAATCGGTGGTGGATGAACTCGGTACATTCCAAACCAGTACTGGCGCCGGGCGCGTGAGCGCACGAAGGCCAGCCGGGCATGATGGACCGACGTCCAAGGTTACGCCCTCGGGAGGGGAATGCCCAAATCGGCGGAAGGAGTTGGGTCAGGCGACCGCATCGCCAACTGCAACCACCACAACAACAAGAAACGCCCGACCTTGGCCGGGCGTTCAGGGTACTGCAGACTGCGGTTGGCTACTTGTGGCGGTACACGATCCGTCCACGCGTGAGGTCGTAGGGAGAAAGCTCCACGACGACACGATCAGCCGGAAGGATGCGAATGTAGTGCTGCCGCATCTTGCCGCTGATCGTGGTCAGCACTTTGTGCCCATTCGCCAATTCCACTCGGAACATCGCATTGGGCAGTGCCTCCACGACAGAACCCTCCATCTCGAGGGCTCCCTCTTTCTTCGCCATGTGCTCTCATTCAGTAGTAGAAAAAAGTTTGATTGGTAACTATCATACGCGTCGCCGCTTTGCCGCCCAAATCTCGGATCCTCATGCATCGGCTCGGGGTTCGTTGCCTTCGGCGGCACTGGAAGAGCCGGAGAAGTACTCACCAGAGAACGACGGCCGCAACCACCACGAGAATGACGAGCAGGACGAGGATGGCGCCGGTGGTCACAAGAGCGGGCACGAGGATGTTCCGAGACTCGCTGACGGTACCTGCAGGGCTGCCTGAGGACTCCACCAGTGGGGGAACCTCCACAGCGGCCGCCGGCAACTGCTCGACAACTGGCACCAACTCTCCGAGAGTCGTGGCCTCGTAGACGGTGTCGAGGGATGCCATGTAGTCGTCACGGTTCATACGGCCGTCGGCGAATGCGTCCGAGAGTCGCTTTGCCAGTGCTTCGCGTTCCGTGTCGTCGACGGCCTCCCCTGCCTTCTGCAGGTATCGCGACGATGGGGGCAGGCTGCTCATGGATCCCATGGTAGGTCAGCGATGAACCAGGCTCAGGGAACCGCTGATCAATGCTGTTCTCGGCATTGATCAGTGGTTCCTCAGTCGGCGAGCGGCCCGAACGTGACGCCGCGAGCCGCGAGCTCGGCCTGACCGCCGTCGGGGGCGGTCAGAACCCAGACGCCGTGCTCGGTTATCGCAACGGTGTGCTCCCAGTGAGCCCCCCGCGAGCCATCACGACTAACGACGGTCCAGTCGTCCTCACACACCGACGTCTGGTGCAGCCCCAGGGTCAGCATCGGCTCAATCGCGATGGCCATCCCCACCCCGAGCTTCGGACTGGGTCCGTGCTTGTGGAAGTTCGGAACGTCGGGCGCCATGTGCATCTGCGACCCAATCCCGTGGCCGGTGTACTCCCGCAGTGTCCCGTAGCGTCGGGGCTGTGCCCGCACGAACTCGTCAATTGCACGCGACACGTGGCCCACCCGAGCGCCGGCTCGCACCTTCTCAATACCTGCCCACAGTGCTCCCCGGGTGGCTTCCACCAAGGTGGAGTCCTCATCCGACGCGTCGCCGATGATGAACGTCCGTGCTGCGTCGCCATGCCAGCCCTCCACGATCGCGCCGAAGTCGATGGAGACGACGTCGCCGTCGGCCAGCACTCGTGCCCCGGGAACACCATGGACCAACTCCTCGTTCACGGAGATGCATGCCACACCGCTGAAACCGACGCCATACTCTGCCCCGTAGTTCAGGAAACTGGAGGTGGCGCCGTTGCGGGCGAGCACTTCGCGTCCGACGTCGTCAATCTCCTTGGTGGTTGTCCCGGGGGTCGCAGCGTCGGCCATCGCGGAGAGCCCTTCTGCCACCACCAGGCCAGCCCGTCGCATGAGTTTGAGCTGCTCAGGTGTCTTCACCTCGATGCGCATGCAGGAGCCTCAGTTCACACTCTGGCGGTCAAGTGCGGCAAACATGCGTTGCCGGACTTCTTCCACTGTGCCGGTCCCGTCCACTTCCACGAGAATGCCCTGATTCTCGTAGTGATACAGCAGCGGCGCGGTCTGCCCCGCGTAGACCTCCATGCGTCGACGAATGGTGTCCTCGGTGTCGTCCCCGCGTCCCTCCACCTGTGCACGATCCAACAGCCGATCGACGAGCGCGTCGGGATTGACCTGCAGGGATACCACTGCGTCGAGTCCTGTGGACTCGGCCTGGAGGTACCGGTCGAGAAAGTGGACCTGGCTCATGGTGCGCGGGAAGCCGTCGAGGAGGAAGCCATGCGCGCAATCATCCTGCCCGAGGCGATCGGCCACGATGGCCTCGGTGATCTCATCCGAGACGTACTCACCGGCCTCGATGATGGCCTGGACCTGCTGGCCGAGTTCCGTGCCCTGTTTGATGTTGGCGCGAAAAATGTCCCCCGTCGAGATGGCCGGGATGCCGTAGCGCTCCGCCAGCGCGCTCGCCTGAGTGCCCTTGCCGGAACCCGGCGCACCCATGATCAGCAGTCTCACCGCAGGAAACCCTCATAGTTGCGCTGTTGGAGTTGGCTCTCGATGCGTTTGACGGTATCGAGGGCGACGCCGACGATGATCAGGATCGACGTTCCGCCGAAGGGGAAGTTCTCAGCCGCACCCACACTGGTGAAGGCCAGCGTCGGGGCCAGCGCAATGATCGCAAGGTACAGCGACCCAGGAGCGGTGAGACGCGAGAGGACGTAGGCGAGGTAGCGTTCGGTCGGCTTGCCAGCGCGAATGCCGGGAATGAACCCGCCGTACTTCTTCATGTTGTCCGACACCTCCTCCGGGTTGAAGGTGATGGAGACGTAGAAGTAGGTGAAGAAAATGATGAGGAAGAACTGCACCACTACGTACCAGACGCTCGTGACGGCGAAGTTGGTGGAGAGCCATAGAGATACGGCGCTCTCAGGGCGGAACTGTGCGTAGAGGATGGGCAGGTACATGATCGACGAGGCAAAGATGACCGGGATGACGCCCGCCTGGTTCACCTTCAGGGGGATGTATGTCGTGGAGCCACCCACGAGCCGACGCCCCACCATGCGCTTTGCATACTGCACGGGGATCCGCCGCTGGCCCTGCTCCACGAAGACGATGCCCAACATGACGAGCAGACCGATACCAATGACGAGGAAGAACAGGAACCATCCGGTGGCACCGGGGCTCGAGGTCCTGATGGCCCACAGCCCCGCGGGGAAGCTGGCAGCGATCTGGGTGAAGATCATGATGGACATGCCGTTGCCGATGCCGCGCTCAGTGATGAGTTCGCCCAACCACATGATCACGACGGTGCCGGCGGTCATGGTGAGCACCATGGTCACCAGCGGGAGGAGTTCCTGGTTGTTGAGAATGGCCTGCTGACAGGTCGGGAACAGGGCTCCTGTCCGAGCGAGCGTGATGAAGGCCGTCGAGTTCAGTACGGCGAGCACCAGCGTCAGGTAACGCGTGTACTGGGTGATCTTCGCGGTGCCGGTGGCGCCTTCCTTCTTGAGTGCTTCCAGCTTGGGAATCACCACTGTGAGCAACTGCAGGATGATCGATGCCGTGATGTAGGGCATGATCCCGAGCGCAAAGATGGAGAGCTGCAACAAAGCCCCACCGGAGAACAGGTTGATGATCGAGTAGACACCTGCCTGATCACCTTGGGCCGCAACCCGCATGCATTGATCGATGGCCACCATGTCGACGTTGGGCGTCGGGATCGTCGATCCAAGACGAAAGAGGGCCAGCACACCCAGCGTGAAGAAAATCTTCCTGCGCAGGTCCGGCGTCTTGAACGCGTTCGCGAAGGCGGAGAGCATCCGGCCCCTCTTTCTCAACTGAAGTGAACTTCGAAACCGTCGCCGTTGAAGGCAACCCGGGCAGCCTATCAAGCACCGTGCGGCTCTCCCAACCGGACAGCCGGTGCCCATCCTTGAAGCTAACGCGGTGGCCTCCCGCATCACCCTTGCCGTCTCGCACAAGCGCTACATCACAGGTGAGGCGAGGACCAGTGGTTTTTCTCCTCGCACGCGCCCAACACCGGCGGATGCGCGGCGTCTGAACGAGGAACGGCCGTGGTCGGCACCCGTACGGATGCCGACCACGGCCGAATGGAACTATCGGTGCTAGGGAAGCGCTGATCAATGCTGTTCTCGACGAGGACGCGCCGGGCGGGATGAGATGGTGTCACGACATCTGGTGCGTGTACCGGATGTACATATCCAGATGTAGGGGCGCCAGATCGCCCGATCCGGTGCGCCGCAGTCAGGACATGATTGACCAGTGGTTCCCTAAAGCTCGGTGACCGAGCCTCCTGCCCCTTCCAGCTTTGCCCTGGCGGAGGCGGAGAAGGCATTGGCAGACACATTGATGGCAACGGGCACGTCACCATCGCCAAGGACCTTGACGAGAGCGCCGTCGCGGACTGCGCCGGCCTCCACTAGGTCTTCCACGGTGATGGTGCCGCCCTGCGGGAACAGTTCTGCGATGCGGCCCACGTTGACGGCCTGGTACTCCACGCGGAAAGGATTCTTGAAACCCTTCAGTTTGGGTGTACGCATCTGCAGCGGCATTTGGCCACCCTCGAAGCCCGCGGGAACGTTCTTGCGAGCGCCCGTACCCTTGGTGCCACGACCGGCCGTCTTGCCACCCTTGCCGCCCTCGCCGCGACCCACGCGGGTCTTGGCGGTCTTGGCCCCGGGAGCGGGACGCAGGTGATGAATTTTCAGAGCCATGTTTACTTGACCTCTTCCACGGTGACCAGGTGCGCGACAGCCTTCACCATTCCCCGAACCTCGGGACGGTCCTCACGCACGACAGAGCTGCCGACACGCTTGAGACCCAGGGTGCGCAGCGTGTCGCGCTGCGACTGCCTGCCCCCGACACCTGATTTGAACTGGGTGATCTTCAACTCGGCCATCAGGACGCCACCTCTTCCTTGCGTGCACGAAGCAGCGCTGCGGGAGCGACGTCCTCGACAGGGAGGCTGCGACGGCGGGCAATCGCTTCGGGTTCCTCAAGCTGCTTCAGCGCATTCACGGTGGCGTGCACGACGTTGATCGCGTTCGCCGAGCCGAGTGACTTCGACAGGACGTCTCCGATGCCGGCGCATTCGAGCACCGCACGGACCGAGCCACCGGCAATGACGCCGGTACCGGGTGAGGCGGGACGCAGCAGCACCACGCCACCGGCCTTCTCTCCCTGCACGTGGTGCGTGATGGTCTTCTGGACCATGGGGACGCGGAAGAAGTGCTTCTTCGCCTCCTCGACGCCCTTGGCGATGGCCGCGGGCACCTCCTTGGCCTTTCCGTAGCCGACACCGACCGTGCCCTCGCCGTCGCCCACGACGACGAGCGCCGTGAAGCTGAATCGGCGTCCGCCCTGGACGACCTTCGCCACGCGGTTGATCGCAACCACGCGCTCAAGGTACTGGTTCTTGTCTTCCTGGCGAGCCTGGCCACGACGATCGTCACGGCCACGACGCTCACCGCCTGCACGGCCTGCGCCGCGCTGTTGGGTTTCACTCATCGTGTTGCCTTGTCCTTTCGTCGTTTGATTAGAAGTCCAGGCCAGCTTCGCGCGCTGCGTCAGCGAGCGCCGCGATGCGGCCGTGATACTTGTTGCCGGCGCGGTCGAAGACGACCTGTTCAATACCTGCGGCCTTGGCACGCTCGGCAATCAGTGCACCGACCCTGGCAGCCTTGGCTGACTTGTCGGCCTCCACCGCTCGCAGGCCTGCCTCCATAGTGGAGGCAGATACCAGCGTGTGGCCCTGTACGTCGTCGATGACCTGAACGAACAGGTGGCGGCTGGAACGTGTGACGACCATACGGGGCCGCGTGGCGGAACCGTTGATCTTCTTGCGGGCGCGGAGCTGACGGCGAGCCCGCGACGCGCTCTTGGGTGCGAGACCCTTGCGAGCCCCCAGCGAGATAGCCATTACTTACCAGCCTTTCCGGCCTTGCGGCGGACGTGCTCGCCCGCGTATCGGACGCCCTTGCCCTTGTAGGGCTCGGGCTTGCGAAGCTTGCGAATGTTGGCGGCGGTCTCACCGACCAACTGCTTGTCGATGCCGGAGACCGTCAGACGGGTCGGGGTCTCCACCGTGAAGGTGACACCCTCGGGCGCCTCGATCACGACGGGGTGCGAGTAGCCAAGTGCGAACTCGAGCTGCGTCGGTCCCTTGGACAAGACACGGTATCCGACGCCAACGATCTCGAGCTTCTTCGTGTAACCCTCGGTCACGCCGATGATCATGTTGGACACCAGCGTGCGCGTGAGTCCGTGGAGCGACCTGTTCTCCCGCTCATCATTCGGACGTGACACGGTCACCTCGCCCGCCTCGTTCTTGGCGACGGTGAGCGGCTCGGCGACGGTGAGTTCCAGGGAGCCCTTGGGGCCCTTCACGTTCACCTGCTGGCCGTTGAGTGTGACATCGACCCCGGACGGAACCGTGATCGGGAGTCTGCCAATGCGTGACATTTATCGATTCTCCTTCTCAGTAGTCCGGGTCACCAGACGTAGGCGAGTACTTCGCCGCCCACGGCTTTGGCGTTGGCCTGCTTGTCAGTCAACAGGCCCTGTGATGTGGAGATGATGGCGACCCCGAGGCCACCGAGCACCTTGGGCAGTGCGTTCGCCTTTGCGTACACGCGGAGACCGGGCTTGCTGATACGGCGGAGTCCGGCGATGGAGCGCTCACGCGACTCGCCGTACTTGAGCGTCAGCTTGAGGACTTTGCCCACCTGACCCTCTTCCTCAGTCAGCTCGAAGTCCTGGATGAAGCCTTGTGCCTTCAGGATCTCGGCGATTCCCACCTTGATCTTCGATGAGGGCATGGACGTCGTCTCCAGGAACGCCTGATTGGCGTTGCGCAGACGCGTCAGCATGTCTGCAATTGGATCAGTCATTGTCATGGCTGTTGAGCCTCTTTCTCGCGCCGGTTTCCGAAGCCGGACCTGACGCGCAATTTGTTCCAGAGATGTAAGGAGATTCAGGTCACCAGGACGATTTGGTGATGCCGGGCAGTTCGCCGGCGTGGGCCAACTCGCGGAGGCAGATGCGGCAGATGCCGAACTTGCGATACACGGAGCGGGGACGACCGCAGCGCGTGCAGCGGCTGTATGCGCGAACGCCGAACTTCGCCTTGCGGGCCTGCTTGACCTTGAGTGCTGTCTTTGCCATATGCTCTTTCAGCTCACTTCTTCTTCTTGGCGTAGTACGCCGGACCGCGCTTCGCACGAGCCTTCTTCGGATCATCGACTGCCTTGAACGGGAACCCGAGGTGCTTGAGCAGCGCGCGGCCCTCCGTATCGTTGGTCGCCGAGGTGACGAACGTGATGTCCATACCGCGGACACGATCGATCTTGTCCTGGTCGATCTCGAGGAACATGACCTGTTCATTGAGACCGAACGTGTAGTTGCCGTTGCCATCGAACTGGCGCCCGTTGAGTCCGCGGAAGTCACGGATGCGTGGCAGGGCCAATGTCAGCAGTCGGTCGGCGAATTCCCACATCCGGTCGCCACGCAACGTGACGTGACACCCAATGGGCTGGAATTCGCGCAACTTGAACTGGGCAATCGACTTGCGAGCTTTCGTGACCGATGGCTTCTGACCGGTGATCGCGGTCAGGTCGCGAACTGCGCCGTCCATGATCTTGGAGTCGCGCGCTGCTTCTCCGACACCCATGTTCACAACGATCTTTGTGAGTCCGGGGATCTGGTGCACGTTGTCGTAGTTGAACTCGGCCTGCAGAGCTGCGGCAATCTCATCACGGTAGCGCTGCTTGAGGCGTGGGATCTGTCGGGCTTCCACCTGAGTGGGAGCTGAGGTTTCGGTGCTCATCAGATCTCCTTCCCGGTTTTGCGGGCGACGCGCTGCGAACGCATTGCCTTGTACTCAGTACCGTCGGGGCGCTTCTTCATCACTTCGACCCGTTCGTAGCCGACACGGGTGACGACATCCTCGCCGTCAACCTTTGTGATGAGCTGCACGTTGGACACATGGATGGGGGCCTCGCGAGTGATGATGCCACCCTCGATACGACGGCCGCCGGCGCCCTGGGACTCCTTGCGGTGACGCTTGACCACATTGACGCCCTCGACGGTCACGCGCTGGGCTGCAGTGTTGACGGCGATGATCTCTCCGACAGCGCCCTTGTCCTTGCCTGCAATGACCTTGACGCGGTCGCCCTTCTTGACGTGAAGCCCTGCCATGTCAGATCACCTCCGGAGCGAGGGAGACGATGCGCATGAAACGCTTGTCGCGCAACTCCCGGGCCACGGGGCCGAAGATGCGGGTGCCACGGGGCTCCCCGTCGGCCCTGAGAATCACTGCGGCGTTCTCGTCGAATTTGATGTAGGAACCGTCGCTGCGACGGCGCTCCTTGCGACTACGCACGATGACGGCCTTGACCACTTCGCCCTTCTTGACGTTGCCGCCCGGGATCGCGTCCTTGACCGTGGCGACAATCGTGTCACCGAGAAAGGCGTAGCGACGCTTCGAGCCACCGAGAACACGGATGCACAGGATTTCCTTGGCACCAGTGTTGTCGGCGACCTTGAGTCGCGACTCCTGCTGGATCATGAGTTCTCCTTCGTCCGACCGGTTCCCTGCTCGGGCCTGTTCGGAACTGTGATGTCCCCCCTGGATTTTGCCAGGAGGCGCCCCGAGCCTGAGGCACGGGGTTGTCGTCGCCCGGGAAAGGTCCCCGCACGAGAGCGCGGGCACAGACCCACGACAACTTCCTCAGCGTACAGCACAGCGTCGCTTTGCGAGAAATCGTGGAGTTTGGGTGCAGCACAGTGCGGATGCCGCAACGAAAATCACCGGGAGTCAGTTCAGCCCGGCTCCCCCACAGGCAGCCGGGCTGAACTTGACGGTAAACGTTGCCTACTTGGCGCGCTCAACGACCTCTGTCAGGCGCCAGCGCTTCGTGGCGGACAGCGGGCGGGTCTCCATGATGCGGACACGATCGCCGATGCCGGCCGTGTTGTCCTCGTCATGGGCCTTGTGCTTGGTCGACTTGGTCATGACCTTGCCGTAGAGCGGGTGCTTCACCCTGTCCTCCACCAGCACCACGATGGTCTTGTCCATCTTGTCCGAGACGACGACGCCGGAGAGCACCTTGCGGCGACCGCGCTCAGCAGCCTGAGGCTGTGCCTCTGCGGTTTCGGTGCTGTCCTGACTGGTCGTGTCTGTGGTTTCTTCACTCATGTTCAGTTCTCCTCAACCGCGGGTTCTTCAACGATGCCGAGGTTGCGCTCCTGCAGCACGGTGTAGATACGGGCAATGTCCTTGCGGACGGCGCGCAGCCGACCGTGGGTCTCCAACTGACCCGTCGCTGCCTGGAAACGGAGGCCGAAGAGTTCTTCCTTCAGTTCGACCACCCTGGCGTTGAGCTGGTCACGCGACAGGCCACGCAGCTCGTGTGCGGATACGACGTTGCTCATCAGTTCTCACCTGCTTCGCGCTTGATGAAGCGTGCCTTGAAGGGCAGCTTGTGGATGGCGAGGCGCATGGCCTCGCGGGCCACGTCCTCCGAAACGCCGGAGAGTTCGAACAGAACGCGACCGGGCTTGATGTTGGCGACCCACCACTCGGGAGAGCCCTTACCGGAACCCATGCGGGTCTCGGCGGGCTTCTTCGTCAGTGGACGGTCCGGGTAGACGTTGATCCACACCTTTCCACCACGCTTGATGTGACGGGTCATGGCAATACGCGCGGCCTCGATCTGACGGTTGGTCAGGTAGGAGGGTTCGAGCGCCTGAATGCCGTACTCGCCAAAGGCGAGCTTTGTGCCACCCTTGGCCATGCCTGTGCGGTGGGGACGATGTTGTTTGCGGAACTTGACGCGACGGGGAATCAACATGCTGTTCTACGCTCCTGCGTTCTCGGTAGCGGGCGCGGCTTCAGCCGGGGCCTGGGCTGCTTCTGCGCGACGGCGTCCGCCACGCTCAGGACGTTCTCCGCGACCTTCGCCGCGGCCGGGGCGACGACCAGGACGCTGACGCCCACCGGGGGCTGCGTTGCGGGCCGCCTTCTGGGCTGCGCGCTCCGAACGGGTGCCGGTGACGTCGCCCTTGTAGATCCATACCTTGACGCCAATGCGTCCGAAGGTGGTGCGGGCCTCGAAGAAGCCGTAGTCGATGTCCGCGCGGAGGGTGTGCAGTGGCACACGGCCCTCGCGGTAACCCTCGGAGCGCGACATCTCTGCGCCGCCGAGCCGGCCGGAACACTTGATGCGAATGCCCTGGGCGCCGGAGCGCATGGCGGTCTGCATGGCCTTGCGCATAGCGCGGCGGAACGCCACGCGCGCACCGAGCTGTTCGGCGACACCTTGCGCCACCAGCTGCGCATCGATCTCGGGATTCTTGACCTCGAGGATGTTGAGCTGCACCTGCTTGCCGGTGATTTTCTCGAGCTCGTTGCGAACGCGCTCCGCCTCGGCACCGCTGCGGCCGATGACGATGCCCGGCCGGGCGGCGTGAAGAAAGATGGTGATGCGTTCGGAACGGCGCTCCAGCTCAATGGAACTGATGCCCGCCCGCTCGAGGTTCTTGGTCAGCCACTGGCGAACCTTGACGTCTTCGGCCACGTAGTCCGCGTACTGCTTCTCGGCATACCAGCGTGTGGTGTGGTCTGTGGTGATCCCGAGGCGGAAGCCAATCGGGTTGATCTTTTGGCCCATTGTCAGGCTCCCTTCTGCTCACGGGGTTCGACGACCACGGTGATGTGGGCGCCACGCTTCAGGATCCGGCTGGCGGAACCCTTGGCACGGGGGCGGATGCGACGCAGTGTCACACCCTCATCGACGAACGCGGAGGCGATGTAGAGATCCTCACTGCGCAGGTCCTCGGTGTCCTCGGCGTTGGCGGCGGCGGAAGCCACCACCTTGTAGATGGGCTCGGAGGCCGCCTGCGGGGCGAATCGCAGCACGGTGAGTGCCTCGGGCACGTCCATGCCGCGAACGAGGTCGACGACTCGACGGACCTTGGTGGAGCTCATCCGGACGTGCCGCGCGGTGGCGAACGAGCCAGGACGATCCCCGAGCAGGGCCTCTCGACGACGGCTGTTGCCGTTTTCGTTGCTCATTGGTTATTCCTCATCCTTTTCTGCTCGCCTCAGCGGCGGCGGGCCTTCTTGTCGTCCTTCACGTGGCCTCGGAAGGTTCGTGTGGGAGCGAACTCGCCCAGCTTGTGTCCAATCATCGCCTCGGTGATGAAGACCGGCACGTGCTTGCGCCCGTCGTGCACCGCCAGGGTGTGGCCGAGCATGTCGGGAACGATCATTGAACGCCTCGACCAGGTCTTGATCACGTTCTTGGTGCCCTTTTCGTTTTGCACGTCCACCTTCTTCTGCAGGTGGTCGTCCACGAAGGGGCCCTTTTTCAGGCTGCGTGGCATATCTTTCAGGCTCCCTATCAGCGCTTCTTCTTGCCGGACTTGCGGCGACGGACAATGAGACGGCTACTCGCCTTGTTCTTGTCGCGAGTACGTCCCTCCTTCTGACCCCACGGGGACACGGGGTGACGCCCACCGGACGTCTTGCCCTCGCCACCACCATGCGGGTGATCAATGGGGTTCATGACGACACCGCGAACCGTGGGGCGGACGCCCTTCCAACGGTTGCGGCCGGCCTTGCCCCAGTTGATGTTGGACTGCTCGGCGTTGCCGACGGAGCCGATGGTCGCGCGGCAGCGGATGTCCACCATGCGCGTTTCGCCGGAGGGCATGCGCAGTGTGGCGTGTTTGCCTTCACGAGCCACGAGCTGGATGGAGGCACCGGCGGAGCGACCCAGCTTGGCCCCACCACCGGGGCGGAGTTCGACGGCATGCACTGTGGTTCCCACCGGAATCTGGCGCAGCTCAAGATTGTTGCCGGGCTTGATGTCCGAGCCGGGTCCGGACTGGATCACCGTGCCCTGGCCCAAATTGTTCGGCGCGATGATGTAGCGCTTCTCCCCGTCGGCGTAGTGGAGAAGTGCGATGCGGGCGGTGCGGTTGGGGTCGTACTCGATGTGAGCGACCTTGGCCGGCACGCCGTCCTTGTCGTAGCGCTTGAAGTCGATCAGACGGTAGGCCTGCTTATGCCCACCTCCGATGTGGCGCGTGGTGATGCGCCCGGAGTTGTTGCGGCCACCGGTCTTCGGCTTGGCAACGAGCAGCGACTTCTCGGGGGTGGAGCGTGTCAGTTCGACGAAGTCCGACACGCTGGAGCCGCGACGGCCCGGTGTGGTCGGCTTGTACTTGCGAATACCCATGAGGTTGTTTCAGTCCTTTGCTTCTCGACGCCGTCAGTCGCCCTGGCCGGCAAAGATGTCGATGCGATCACCTTCAGCGACGGTCACGATGGCACGTTTGGTGTTGGCCTGCTTGCCGACACCGAAGCGTGTGCGCTTGGTCTTGCCCTCACGGTTGAGGGTGTTGACCGAGGTGACCTTGACCTTGAAGATCGACTCGATGGCGATCTTGATCTCGGTCTTGTTCGCATGTGGGGCCACCACAAACGTGTACTTGCCTTCGTCCAGGAGGTTGTAGCTCTTCTCGCTGACGACCGGGCGCAGGATCACGTCGCGGTGGTCGCGGATCTTGAACTGGTTCATTTGGCGTCCTCCTCGGACTCATCGGCGGCTTGCTGGGTGGTCCCCGACTCGGCGGCGTTGTCGTCGTTGCCGACGACTTCGAAGCCCTGCTGGGAGCCGATGAAGGTCTCCAGCGCAGCGGAGGTGAAGATGACAGCGTCGTTGACCAGCACGTCGTAGGTGTTGAGCTGATCGACGGCAAGCGCATGCGCCTCTGGCACATTGCGCAGGCTCAGCCAGGCAACATCCTCGTGGCGATCCAGCACCACCAGCACCTTGTCGAGGTCACCGATTCCTGTCAGGGTGGCGAGTGCTGCCTTCGTGGAAGGAACCTCGCCGGAGACGATTTCGGAGACCACATGGATCTGGCCGTCGCGGGCCCTGTCCGAGAGCGCGCCCCTCAGAGCGGCAGCAATCATCTTCTTGGGTGTGCGCTGCGAGTAGTCCCGCGGCTGAGGGCCGTGGGCGATGCCACCACCAACCCAGATCGGGGAACGCGTAGAGCCGTGGCGGGCACGGCCGGTGCCCTTCTGACGCCAGGGCTTCCTGCCGCCGCCACGAACCTGAGAACGTGTCTTTGTGGCGTGCGTTCCCTGGCGAGCAGCGGCGAGCTGCGCGGTCACGACTTGATGGATCAGGGGGACGTTGGTCTGGGCATCGAAGACTTCCTGAGGAAGTTCGGCCTGACCCGTCTTGTTGCCTTTGGCGTCGACGATGTCGACGACACGTGCGTCACTCATGAAACAACACCCTTCTTGGCTGCGGTGCGGATGACGACCAGCGACCCGTTGTTGCCTGGAACAGCTCCACGCACCAGCACGAGGCCGCGTTCGGCGTCCACGGCGTGGACGGTGAGGTTCTGCACCGTCACCTTGTCATTGCCCATCCGGCCAGCCATGCGCATGCCCTTGAATACCCGACCTGGAGTGGAAGCTCCGCCGATCGAACCCGGTCCGCGGTGAACCCGGTGTACACCGTGGGATGCACCGAGTCCGCCGAAACCGTGACGCTTCATGACGCCCGCGGTTCCCTTGCCCTTGCTGGTGCCGGTCACGTCGACGATGTCGCCGTCACCGAAGATGTCGGCCGTGAGCTCCTGACCGAGGGTGTACTCGCTGGCATCGGCTGTGCGCAGTTCCAGCAGGTGCTTGCGTGGCGTGACGTCCGCCTTCGCGAAGTGGCCAGCCGCCGGGCGGGTGACCTTCTTGGCCTTGACGGCGCCGTAGCCGAGCTGCACGGCGTTGTAGCCGTCCACCTCAGGGGTGCGGACCTGCGTGACCACGCACGGACCGGCCTGAATGACAGTGACGGGGACGACGTTGTTGTTCTCATCCCACAACTGGGTCATGCCGAGCTTCGTGCCCAGAATTCCTTTGACGTTTCGTTCGTTCATGGTGCTCAGATACCTCACGGAAGCTTGATCTCGATGTCGACACCAGCCGGAAGGTCGAGGCGCATCAGCGAATCAACGGTCTTCGGTGTGGGGTCGAGGATGTCGATGAGCCGCTTGTGGGTGCGCATCTCGAAATGCTCGCGGCTGTCCTTGTACTTGTGGGGCGAGCGGATGACGCAGAACACGTTCTTCTCCGTCGGCAGAGGCACAGGCCCAGCCACTTTCGCGCCCGTACGGGTCACGGTGTCGACGATTTTGCGCGCCGAGCTGTCGATGACCTCATGGTCATATGCCCGCAGCCTGATGCGGATCTTTTGTCCCGCCACAGTTTGTCCTCACTCTTGTCGTCCCATGGCTATCTTCGGTCTCGCCAGCATGAGGGCTGGCAACCTGTTTGCTCCGACCCCCGAGGTCGGGAGTGTCGCATCAATCCTCGAGATGCAGCCTCGATTCTCCTCCAGAGATACATCCCGGGTGGAAGTCCATGCGGCTGCACCGGACAACTTGCGCGACCTCGTCCTGGTGGCGGTCCCGCCCACGAACACTCGGAAATGCAAGCGTCCACGACGGACCAGTCCCTCGGCAGGAGCAGCCTGCTTATTCTTGCATGCCCTCGGCAGAGCGCCAAATCCCCTTCAGCGCCTGCATTCCTCTCCCCGCCCCAGAGACGCGTACACATCCTCCAGCGCGCCCACGCTACGGGTCAGCCTTTCACTCGCTCCACCGTCGACGAGCGGGGCGGGACTTCTCTTTGAGCCACTGTGCGGGTCCTGACATGGGCGTTTTGCCTGAGCGTTTCTGCCTGAATGGGGAGGCCGTGCAGCTTCGCACCGATGCTCGAGTTAGCCTGACAGTCCAGCAGTACTCCAACGGATTGCTCGCACTCTCACGGATGGGAAATGCGGGCACAGCCAGCGAAGGCCACGACAATGCCATTTCCCCCTTGGCAACACGTCCCACCCGACACGGCTGTGCGTGAATTGTTCCAGACCTCTCTCATGGTCTGCCCCGCCGACGACCCGGACTCGGGAGTTCTTCTGCGCTGCGGCTCCGGCCTGGAGGAGGGCAGCGCCATCGTGGTTCACGCCCCGGCGCTCCGCCCCAATGCTGTGAAGGTCGTTGGAATCGACGATGAGACCCCCATCGCTGTACAGGCACGAACCATTCTGGGAGACGTCCCTATACACGTGCTGTCCGTTCCCCACATCACATGGAAGAGCTGGTGTGGCGGTCTCCCCCAACGCACACCCATCACGGCACTCATCGTTGTGCTCGTTGCTGCTGCGCTGTACTTTCCACCCGCATCGCTCACGGCCTGGATAGCGCTTCCGGCAGCCGCAGTCCTCGGCCTGCTGACGTGGCTCCTTCTCCGGGAACGGCTTCCGACGACGATTGGGCCTCCGGACACACCACCGATGGCAGCTGACCCTGTGGTCAGGGCCGCATTCCATTCCCTGAGAAGGGTTCCCCGTGCCAGGTCCACGATCCAGCACTCGGAGGAGGGCTCCCACCACTGGGCGCCGCCCGTAAGCTGATGGGTATGAACAGTCAACCCCAGGAACACAGTAAGGGCGGTGTCTACTCCAGCAAGGGCAAGGAGTTCACGCGCGACACCAATTACATTGAGGACCGGATAGTCCGTGACCCATCCGATGAGCGCGAGCATCCCGTGGAGGCCGGCCGCTATCGGCTGGTGGTTGCCAGGGCCTGCCCATGGGCGCATCGATCCATCATCGTGCGCGAGCTGCTCGGGCTGGGTGATGCCATCTCCATGGGCGTCTGCGGTCCCACGCATGATGCCGATTCCTGGACTTTCGACCTGGATCCGGGAGGGGTGGATCCGGTTCTGGGAATCCCCCGGCTGAAAGACGCCTACGAAAAGCGTTTCCCCGGCTACCCCAGGGGCATCACTGTGCCAGCGATCGTCGAGGTGTCCACCGGCAAAGTGATCACCAACAATTTCCCGCAGATCACCCTGGACTTCTCCACAGAGTGGAAGGAGTTCCACCGCGAGGGCGCACCCGATCTGTATCCGGAAGAGCTCCGCGAGGAGATGGACAAGGTGATGAAGCGCATCTTCACCGAGGTCAACAACGGTGTGTACCGCTGCGGTTTTGCCGGCACTCAGGAGGCCTACGACTCAGCCTACGATCGTCTGTTCACGGCCCTCGACTGGCTGGAGGAACGCCTTGCGGACCGTCGATACCTCATGGGCAACAGCATCACCGAGGCTGACATCCGCCTGTTCACGACACTGGTGCGTTTCGACGCGGTCTATCACGGTCACTTCAAGTGCAACCGGAACAAGCTCACGGAGATGCCCGTGCTGTGGGCCTATGTCCGCGACCTGTTCCAGACACCCGGCTTCGGCAACACCGTCGATTTCGAACAGATCAAACAGCACTACTACATCGTGCACACGGATCTGAATCCGCTGCAGATCGTTCCGAAGGGGCCGGATGAGTCGGGCTGGAACACCGAACACGGGCGGGAATCCCTGTCCTGAGCTGCTGAGATACAGGGGACGGGAGCGAGGGATGGTCCACGTCCCCTGCTCCCCCAGCTCCCACTCCCCCAACTCCCACCCGCTCGCGGACGGCCGGACACGCCGCAATCGCTGGGCCTCGCGACAACCGTCAGCCGGAGAACCCGCGATCACTGGTCGCGACAGCACATATCACCTCGACGCATACTCGCCACGGCGTGTCCGGTCGCCCCGCGACCGGACACTGTCCCCGGTGTGGCGTGCCCGGTCGCCCCGCGACGGGGCACTGTCCCCGGTGTGGCGTGCCCGGTCGAAAGGCAACGGCGCCCTCAGAGGCTGGCGCGTAGCGCCCTCAACCGCGTCAGACAGGAATCGCGGCCGAGGATCTCCATGGACTCGAACAGGGGTGGCGAGACCCGGCTTCCCGTGATCGCGATCCGGGCCGGGGCGAAGGCGAACTTCGGCTTGATTCCCATCCCGTCCACCAGGGATGCCCGTAGACCGGCCTGGATGACGTCGTGCTCGAAGGGTTCGACGTCTTCGACGACGGCGATTGTCGCGTCCAGCACGTCGGCCGCGTCGTCGCGCAGGGTGGCGCGTGAGGCCCCATCCACTTCGAGCGCACCGTCGTCCACCAGGAAGAATCCCAGCTGGGGAATGGCGTCGGCCAGCAGCGTCAGGCGCTCCTGGATGATGGGGACGGCAGCGCGGAGCATCTTCTTCTGCGACCGATCCGGCGTTTCCGGCAGTTGTCCGGCCGCGACGGCGTACTCAACGATCCGCTCCGCCAACTCATCCACCTCCAGGGAGCGGATGTAGTGACCGTTCAGCCAGTCCAGCTTCTTCACGTCGAAGACGGGGCCGGTGGTGTTCACCTTGTCCCAGGAGAAGTTCTCGACGAACTCGTCAAGACTCGCTACCTCGGCCTCGCCGGAGCTGGGTGGATAGCCCAGAAGCTGCAGGAAGTTGCGCACGGCCTCGGGCAGGTATCCCTGCTCCCTGAACCACAGGAGACGCGCCGCAGGGTTCTTACGCTTGGAGATCTTTGACTTGTCCACGTTGCGCAGCAGCGGCATGTGGGCGAACTGCGGAAGGTCGAAGCCCAACCATTCATGCAGAAGCAGATGCTTCGGGGTGGAGCTGATCCACTCCTCACCGCGCACCACCGTGGTGATACCCATCAGGTGGTCGTCCACGACCACTGCGAGATGGTATGTGGGGAAGCCGTCGGCCTTCAGGATCACCTGGTCATCCGGCCGCGGGGCGTTGACCGTGCCTCGAATGAGATCCGTGAACTGGGTGGGGGCGTCCTCAGGCACCAGCATCCGGACAACCGGGTGCTCAGCAAAACCGGGCAGCGCTGCCCGCTCTTCGCGCGTTCTGCCCAGACACATCCTGTCGTAGCCCGTCGTCGCCTGCTTGCTGCGGGACTGCTCATCCCGCAACTCCTTGAGACGTGCGGCCGAGCACCAGCAGTGATAGGCATGACCATCGGCAAGCAGTCGCTCGACGAACGGGGTGTATGTCTCGAGACGCTCGGACTGGCGGTACGGTCCGTACCCGCCGCCCTGGATGGGGCCTTCATCCGGAGAAAGGCCCAGCCACTCCAGAGAGTCGTGAATCTGTTGCTCGCTTCCCCCTACCAGCCGCGCCTGGTCGGTGTCTTCGATGCGCAGTACGAACGCGCCACCCGTCTTGCGCGCCCATGCCAGATCGAACAGCGCCATGAAAGCTGTTCCGACGTGGGGATCCCCCGTCGGGGAAGGGGCCACCCGGGTACGGGCTGGGGAGATGGAGTCACTCATGTTTCCCACCCTAGCGGTGGGCTCGCGAGGCCCCTGCTGTCCCCCAGGTGGCATTCTTGGAGGCATGACCGAAGCCGCGCCCCCAGACCCGTCGTCGTTGGAGCGAGCTCAACGACTGGCCAAGGAGGCGCTTGAGGGAACGGCCGACGGGAAACCCGTCCTGGACTCAGATGGCCTCCCGACTACTCGGGTTCCCCTTCCTCCCGGGTCCCCCGCGCGGGTGTCGCGCACGTTCGCGTGGCTTCTCGATGATTTCATCGGCGTACCCGGCACCAAGTTGCGGTTCGGCGTGGACCCCATTCTCAGCATCGTTCCGTTCGCCGGCACGGCCGTCGGAGCAGTCATGGGCTCCGTCATCCTGATCGACGCGGTTCGCCTCCGCGCTCCGGTGTCAGTTCTGGCCCGGATGGTCGGCAACTACGTCATCGACTGGCTGGTCGGCCTCCTTCCCTTCCTGGGCGCTTTCCTCGACGCCGCCTACCGCTCGAACCACAAGAACTTCAAGCTGTTGGAACGCACCATCGCCGACAGGGAACAAGTCCGAAGAAGGACCTTCTGGTACTGGATCGGCATCCTCTCCATGGTGGTCATCGTCATGGCTGTGGTGCTCGCCGTTCCCGTCGGTCTGATCCTGTGGCTCGACGGTCTCATCACCGGCGGTTGAGCACGCCTCATCGACGCTGGGAGGCCGGTGGCTGCGTGCTAACTTGTGGGCCATGACCGACGCCGGGATCGCACCCTCCAACTTCATCTCCGACATCATCGCCGCGGACCTCGCCGCCGGCACTTACGGCGGAGAAGTCCAGACGCGATTCCCTCCCGAACCCAACGGCTACCTCCACATCGGGCACGCGAAAGCGATAGTCGTGGACTTCGGAACGGCCCGCGACTTCGAGGGCCGGTGCTTCCTCCGCCTGGACGACACCAACCCGGAGACGGAGGAGGAGGAGTTCGTCGACTCGATCGTCAACGACATCGCGTGGCTCGGCTACCAACCGACCGAGATACGTCACGCGTCGGACTATTTCGAGCAACTTTACGAGTGGGCTGAGAGCTTCATCCTGCGGGGCCTCGCCTACGTGGACGAACAGGACGGCGAAACGATCAGTGCTGGCCGGGGAGGCTACGGGAAACCCGGCGTCGAGAGCCCCTTCCGCGATCGCGACCCCCAGGAGAGCCTCGATGTGTTTCGACGCATGCGGGCGGGGGAGTTTCCGGATGGGTCGCGAGTGCTCCGTGCCCGGATCGACATGAATCACGAGAACATGCAAATGCGAGACCCCGTCATGTACCGCATCCGCAACCTTGCACATCACCGGACGGGCACCACGTGGGCGATCTATCCCACCTATGACTGGGCGCACGGCCAGAGCGACGCCATTGAGGGTGTGACGCACTCTCTCTGTACCTTGGAGTTCGAGGGCCACCGACCGCTGTACAACTGGTTCCTGGCCCACCTTGAACTGGAGCGGACGCCCCCGAAGCAGATCGAGTTCGCACGGATGGAGCTGACGCACACCATCACGTCGAAGAGACGGTTGGCGAAGTTGGTCTCCGACGGTGTGGTGGACGCCTGGGACGACGCACGGATGCCCACCCTGAGTGGTCTGCGGCGACGCGGCTATCCCGCCACCGCCATCCGCAACTTCTGCCGCGAGGTGGGAACGACTCGCACCAACAGTCGCCACTCCATCGAGGCGCTGGAGTCCTACGTCCGCAAGGTACTGAACATGGAGGCCCAGCGTCGCATGGCAGTGCTGCGGCCACTGAGGCTCGTGCTGGACAACTGGCCAACTGACGTCGACGGCAACCCCGTGGTCGAACAGTTCGAGGTGGCCAACAATCCCGAGCGCCCTGAGGATGGCACGCGCGCCGTCGCGTTCAGCGGACAGTTGTGGATCGAGCAGGAGGACTTCGAGGAGGTCCCACCGCCCAAGTATTTCCGTCTCTCCCCCGGTCGCGAGGTCCGGCTTCGCGGTGCCTACCTGGTGACTGCCACGGATGTGGAGAAGGATCACGACGGCAACGTCGTGGCCGTGCATGCCACCTACGATCCCGAGAGCCGGGGCGGGACGGCGCCGGACGGTCGCAAGGTGAAGTCGACGATGCACTGGGTGTCCGCATCCCACGCCGTCGACGCCACAGTCGCGCTCTATGAGCGTCTTTTCTCAGCAGAGGCGCCGGGCGACCGCACTGGCGAGCCGCTGGACGACATCAACCCCAATTCACGGGAACTGCTCACCGACTGCAAAATGGAGGCTGCGCTGGGTGAAACCCCGCCGGGCGACGTGGTCCAGTTCGAACGACTCGGCTACTTCGCCGCGGATCCGGACCAACCCATGCTGTTCCACCGCACCGTCGGACTCCGCGACGAGTGGGCAGCCATCCAGAAACGCACCCGCTGATAGCTGGACCCGTGCCGGAGGCTTAGGGAACCACTGATCAATCATGTCCTGGCTGCGGCGCACCGGATCGGGCGATCTGGCGCCCCACCATCTGGATATGGACATCCAGTACACGCACCAGATGTCGTGACACCATCTCATCCCGCCCGGCACGTCCTCGCCGAGAACAGCATTGGTCAGCGCTTCCTTAGCTCCTCAACTTCTGTTCGACTACGAACCGAAATTGAGGAGTTAGGTGTTGTCAGGACCGTGAACAGTGTCTTCCCTCCCGCCAATTCGGTGGCGATGACGGCGCCGGGCGCACAGGCTGTCCAGATGCATACCCGCGTCGTCATGCCACTCCACCTGCAAGCTCTGGCGGCCCGGCAGGCCGGAGTCATCCACAACGCCCAGCTGACCGAACTACCGGCTGGTGCTGTCCGCCGATTGCGCGGGGAGTGGGTCCGTTTGGCCAACGGTTTGTTCTGCCTCAACGAGCCGACGTTCGCGAGCGCTGTGTGGGCCGGACTCCTCCGGGCTGGTCCGAACTCCGTCGTTGGCGGTGCGGCCGCCGCCCACATCCACGGACTCCTCCACACTGCCCCGCAACGTCTGAGCGTCTGGGTACCCAACATGTCCAAACCATCGCTCATGGTTGGATCCTGGGTTGTTGCCTTTCGTCGCGGTGATCGTCGAGGGATTGGAACGCCACGACGCACGAACGTCGAGGATACAGTTCTTGACAGCGCTGCCGAATTGGGCGAGGACTCTCTCATCGCTGTCGCTACTCGCGCTCTGGCTGATCGTCGGACAACAGCGCCACGCCTGTTGTCGGCCTTATCCGCTCGCCAGCGCTTACGCCACCGACACGCCATCGGCGAATTGTGCAGTGCCGCTGGCGAAGGAATCGAGAGCGTGCTTGAGTGGCGCTACCTGCAACGCGTCGAAGAACGACATCATCTACCCGCTTTGGAACGGCAGGAATGGTTGGGTGAGGAGGCACGACTCGACGGCCTCTATCGCGAGTTCGCTCTGGCGATCGAACTCGACGGGCGATCGTTTCACGATGCCGCACAGGACATGTCGCGAGACAACCGTCACGCCTTGAAACACGATGTGACTACGCTTCGGTACGGATGGACGGCGGTCACCGAGGAGCCGTGCGCCGTTGCAGCGCAAGTTGCTCAAGCGCTGCAAACACGAGGATGGATAGGCCAATTGAGGCCCTGCCCCGACTGTCCGTCGAGCTAGAGCGTGTCTCCTAATGTGTTTTGAGGTAGATCAGGCCCGCTGCAAGTAGGACGCCGCCGAGGAAGGTGCGGGC
>CANLTJ010000002.1 GCA_947493995.1 uncultured Arachnia sp.
GCCCGCACCTTCCTCGGCGGCGTCCTACTTGCAGCGGGCCTGATCTACCTCAAAACACATTAGGAGACACGCTCTAGGGCCCTCGACAGCTGAACGCACTAGGGCGCACAATATTTCTGTGCCCAACGTGCGGCGAGTGCTGATAAGAGAGGCCAGGCAGTGAAACCGGATGACCTCCTGAACGAGAGGCCACCACACGGTGACATGGCAGCGGACTACCGTTTCCGTGCCGGTCTATTGATGCCTGGTTCAGCGTCAACACAATGGACCAGGAGGTGTTGTGCGCAACGCGTGTCGCGTCTTCTGGCGTGACGGAAAGCGGTTGGCGCACGTTCGCAAGGCGTGGATCATCCTCATCGGAGTCATCATCATTCCGTCGCTGTACGCCTGGCTCAACATCGTCGCCTTCTGGGATCCATACTCGAACACAGAAACCATCAACGTCGCGATCGTGAATCAGGACGAGGGTGCCACGTCGGAGGCGAGCGGCGACATTGACGTCGGTAGCCAACTGGTGGACCAGCTCGGGGAGAATGATCAGCTCGGATGGCAATTCCTCGACGAGGAGGCGGCGATGGACGCCGTCAGGAGTGGGTCAAGCTACGCGTCGATCATCATTCCACCGGACTTCAGCCGTGATTTCGTCAGTATCACTTCCGGCGACTTCACGCGCCCAACCCTGATGTACTACGTCAACGAGAAGGCAAACGCCATCGCTCCGAAGATCACCGATGTTGGTGCGTCCACGCTCGACACGCAGGTCAACAGCACGTTCGTCTCGGTCGTCACACAGGCCGTGACTGAGGAGCTGAAGGATGTCGGCGCCGACACCGAAGCTCGGCTGCGCGACGCCCAGAACAACACCGTCGGTGTTCTTGACGAAGCCGTGGGTAAGGTGGCGTCCGCACGCGAACGAGTCAATGAGTCACGAGTCGATCTGTCGGACGCCCAGAATAGCGTCGACTTAGCCATCGACACACTCGCCACGGTAGACACCACTTTGGGTGACGTCGAGATCGCCGTCGCCCAGGCGCAGGACATCGCGGGCGAGGTGCAGCAAGAAGTTGCCACCTTCACCGACTCGATCACGAGAGCATATGTTTCGGGTGCCACACTTCTGGCCGATGCCACGTCCGAACTGAACGGATCGATCTCAAAGGTCACGTCGGGAATCGAGCGCGGGAACACCGTGGTTGGCCCTGCCATAGACGACGTCGACCAGGTCATCATGAGAAGCGGCGAGACGCTCGATGAGTTGCAGGCGCTCCTCGACGACGCAGACCCGGAATCCGAACTGGCGGGTCGCCTGAGCGAGGTGATCACCGCTTCGCAGGATCGGCGCGAAGACGATCGGAACATTCTCAGTCAGCTGCAGCAGCTCAACACTGATATAACAGATGCCACGGCTGCGATCCAGAACTCGGCGGACTCGTTTACTGCCGCCACGGACGAGGCGGCGCTCGCGTCACAGTCCGTGCGCGACATCGTGCTCCAGACAGGCCCGGACATCGACGCCGCCATGTCACGACTCTCGGCGAGTGCAGGGGCTTTCTCCTCGGCGATCCAGTCCCAGAGAGTGCAATTGAGACAGGCCCAGGGCGTGCTCGCGAGTCTTGGAGACCAGCTCGGTAAAACCTCGTCGACGCTCAGCGCAATCGACGACAATCTTGCCGCCACACAGTCGGAGCTCGGTGGTGTGCGCACGGACGTGATCGCGCTCAGCACGGCTGATGCGTGGGACAGCCTCGCCACGGTAGCGGGGCTCGATGCCGAGGAGATCGCGCAATTCATGGCATCCCCCGTAGAAGTGGACGAGCATGCGGTCTTCCCGGTCGCCACCTACGGCTCCGCGATGGCTCCCCTGTTCTCGAACCTTTCGCTTTGGATCGGTGCTTTCGTTCTCGTGGTCATCTTCAAGCTCGAGGTGGACACGGAGGGGGTTGCCGGGCTGACCGTACGGCAAGCCTATTTCGGGCGGTGGATGCTGCTGGCCGCGATCAGCGTCCTGCAAGCGGTGGTCCTGACCACCGGCAACCTTGTCATCGGGGTCGAGACCGTGAGTGGCTTCGCGTTGATGGCGACAGGCGTGCTCATCGGCTTGACGTATCTCAGCATCATCTACGCACTCTCGGTGGCCTTCGGATACGTGGGGAAGGGTATGTGCATCCTGCTCGTCATCATGCAGATTCCCGGTGCTTCCGGCCTGTATCCGATTGAAATGATGCCCGGGTTCTTCCGCTCGTTGTACCCCCTCTTTCCCTTTTCCTACGGAATCGACGCCATGCGCGAGACGATCAGTGGCTTCTACGGGGATCACTACTGGCGCTTCATGCTTGCCCTTGCCGTGTTTGTGGCGCTGTCCTTCATTCTTGGCCTGTTTCTGCGTCAGCGGTTGGGCAACTTCACGCTGCTCTTCAACAGCAGGATCGCCGACACGGAGCTGCTTGTCAGTGAAGATGTGCACATCACCGAGCGCCGCTACCGACTGCCGCAGATCATCGCCGCTCTGACGAACAGAGCAGAGTTTCGCAATGACGTGACACAACGGGCACGGCGATTCACCCAGAGATATCCGATGCTGCTGCGCGCCACCCTCATCGTTGCTCTGGTGGTCATACTTGCGCTTGGCTTCATTGCGGTGCTGGTTCCCGTCGACAAGGCCACGCTCCTTGGCTTCGGGGTGTTGTTCTCCCTTCTCATCATCGGATTCGTCGTTACGCTCGAGTACATCGAGCAGAGCATCGATTTCGCCACCGACGTGGCGGACATGTCTGACTCCGAGCTTCGTCACACGCTGATGATTGAAGGAAGCAGTGAGAAGCCGGTAGCCTCCATGCCTCCCGAGGACGCAGCGGTCCATGAGCCCGACGTCGCCGGTGCCGATGATATCTCCGGCGACAACAACCCCACCGATGATGACCCCACCGATGATGACCTCGGCAATGACAACCCCGCCGATGATGGAGAGGAAGGTGATCGCGAGTGAGGAACATCTGGAGGATCCTGCGCCACGACCTGATTCGGTCCGCCAGAAACGTGATGGCCATCATCGTGCTGGCTGGCTTGGTCGTGATTCCGTCGCTGTTCACATGGTTCAACGTCATCGCCAGCTGGGACCCGTTTGACAACACCCAAAACCTCACTGTGGCTGTGGCCAACACCGACGAGGGTTACCGGAGCGATCTGATGCCATTGCGAATCAACATCGGCGAGCAGGCGCTCTCCGCCTTGCGCGCAAACCAGGATCTGAACTGGGTGATCACGTCGAAGGAGGACGCGATCGATGGGACGAAATCGGGCGAATATTACGCCGCCCTCGTGCTGCCCCCGGAATTCAACACCGACATGATGACGTTCTACGAGGAGGGCGTTGAGCGAACCGACATCGAGTACTACACCAATGAAAAGAAGAATGCGCTTGCTCCCAAAATTACGGGACAGGGTGCGAGCGAGGTCTCGACAACCATCAACAGGGTCTTCACCGCCACACTCAGCGAGGTGGGGCTGCAGATCATCTCGTCGCTGTCGGAGTCGCTGAATGACGCTGACACGCAGGTCGCGCTTTCTCGTCTCGAAGCGCACGTCGGCGAGGTCGCGGCACAGCTTCGATCGGGTGCCGACATCGCCAACATGTTCACCTCACTGATCTCCTCCAGCGCGCCCCTGGTGAGCAGCGCATCGGACCTGGTTGCGTCGTCGGCCGACGCGCTCGACGACGCCTCAGATGCGGTCAGCGGCGGAATCGATGCGGCGGGGTCCCTGAAGTCGACGTTGGCCTCGGCGACAGAATCACTCAGCAACGCGCTGTCGGCAAGTGTTCAGAGTTATGAGGCCGTCTCGGACAGCATGGATGATGTCTATGCCTCGCTCGATGAACAGTCGACAACCTCAACAGGGGCCATACTGGCGGTGGCAGCGCGCGTAGAGACCCAGAAGGACCAGTACACCAGCGTCCGTGACAACTTCGTGACGAACGTCGGGCCGCTGATTCCTGACATCGCCCAGGACGCCTTCGACCGAGTCGTCTCAAGGTTCGACGATGCCATCGCGAAGCAGCAGGCGCTGCAGGATCACCTCGAGGAAACAGCACAGCGGGTGACGGATGGGACCTCGGATACGCAGGCCGCGCGTCAGGAGGGACGCGGTCTGATTGACGACACGCGGCAGGCCATCGAGGAGGCTGAAAATGCCTACGACGAGAGTTTGCGGCCACAACTAGATGGTCTCGCCGCCACACTGTCCTCTATCAACCGGGGGATGTCGGCGGTTGGCAGCGACTTGTCGGGCACGTCTGCGGCGCTCTCCGGCGGTTCGGACTCACTGCTCGATCGCCTCTCCCAGGCCGAGTCGACCAGTGCGTCAATCTCTGATTCCCTCACGGACGCGGCGGACAGCTTCGACGAACTCTCGGAGGCGCTGACGGAAGCTATCGAAACAGGCGATCTCACCCCGCTCACCGATGTCATTGGCACCAACCCTGAGGCCCTTGCCACCTGGTTGGCCGAGCCTGTTGAGCTCAAACGGATACCCGTGTTTTCCGTGCTGAGTTTCGGTAGCGCGATGACTCCTCTCTACACGGTGTTGGCTTTGTGGGTGGGCGCGCTACTGCTCTCCGTGGCAATACGCGTCGATGTTCCGGCGAACGCGCTGTCCACAACCAAGCCCGTCACGCCAGCTGAGACATACGTCGGACGCTATGGGATCTTCGGGCTGATCGGATTCGCACAGAGCACGCTCGTCAGCCTCGGACTCATTTTGTTCATTCAACTGGAGCCTGCGCATCCTTGGCTGCTGATACTCGTCGCTTGGGTCTCGTCGCTTGTGTTCACGTTGATCACGTACACGTTGGTGGTTGCCTTCGGTAACGCCGGAAAAGCAATATCGGTGCTGCTACTGGTGGTTCAGATCTCCAGTTCCGGAGGCGCTTACCCGTTGGAGGTGCTTCCGCAGTGGTATCAGAACATCAGCCCGTTCCTGCCTGCGACGCATGCAGTCAATGCGATGCGTTCCGCGATAGCGGGGGTCTACAACGGAGACTACTGGGTGTCGTTGGGCCTGCTCAGTCTGTTTGTCGTGCCCACGCTGCTGCTGGGCTTCGTACTGCGACGCCCTCTGATCCACTTCGACGAGACCCTCCTCCGGGAACTCGAGTCCACAAAACTCATGTGACACACCTCAGGGCGGCCCGGAGAACCGGACCGCCCTGACGATGTTGCTGGGTGCTGCTGGGATCAGAAGCCCATGCCGCCCATTCCGCCCATGCCACCCATCTCGTCGCCACCGCCAGCCATCGCGGGGGCCTTCTCAGGCTTGTCCGCGATCACGGCTTCGGTGGTGAGGAACAGGGCTGCGATGGAAGCAGCATTCTGCAGTGCGGAACGCGTCACCTTGGCGGGGTCGATGATGCCGGCGTCCACCATGTCGACGTATTCGCCGGTGGCCGCGTTCAGACCGTGACCGGAGTCAAGGTGTGACACCTTCTCCACCACGACGCCACCCTCGAGACCGGCGTTGAATGCGATCTGGCGCAACGGAGCGGTGGCGGACTCGATGACAATGGAGGCTCCCACCGCCTCGTCGTCGCTCAGGTGATCGAGGGAGACAGCCTTGGCCGCCTGCAGCAGCGCAACGCCACCGCCGGGGACAATGCCCTCCTCGATGGCCGCCTTCGCGTTGCGGACAGCATCCTCGATGCGGTGCTTGCGCTCCTTGAGCTCCACCTCGGTGGCGGCGCCCACCTTGATGACTGCCACGCCGCCGGCCAGCTTGGCCAGACGCTCCTGCAGCTTCTCACGGTCGTAGTCGGAATCCGAGTTCTCGATCTCGCGACGAATCTGCGCCACACGGCCGTCGATCTGTGCGCGGTCGCCACCACCCTCGATGATCGTGCACTCGTCCTTGGTCACCAGCACGGAGCGTGCGCGGCCGAGCATGTCCAGCGTGACGGTCTCCAGTGAGAGACCCACCTCTTCGCTGATGACCGTGCCGTTGGTGAGGATGGCGATGTCGTTCAGCATTGCCTTACGGCGATCCCCGAAGCCCGGCGCCTTCACGGCGACGGACTTGAAGGTGCCGCGGATCTTGTTGACGATGAGGCCAGCAAGCGCTTCACCGTCCACGTCCTCGGCGATCACCAAGAGCGGCTTGTTGGACTGCATGACCTTCTCGAGCACCGGCAGCAGGTCCTTCAGGGAAGAGATCTTGCTGCTGACGATGAGAATGTACGGATCATCCAGTGTGGCTTCCATGCGCTCTGCGTCGGTGACGAAGTAGGGCGAGATGTAGCCCTTGTCGAAGCGCATGCCCTCAGTCAGTTCGAGGTCCAGCCCGAAGGTGTTGGACTCCTCGACGGTGATGACGCCTTCCTTGCCCACCTTGTCCATCGCCTGGGCAATGATGTCACCGACGGTGGGGTCAGCGGCGGAGATCGAGGCCGTGGCCGCGACCTGTTCCTGCGTCTCGACGTCAATGGCCATCTTCGACAGCTCCTCGACGATCGCGTCCACCGCGATCTCGATGCCCCGCTTGATGCCCATCGGGTTGGCCCCGGCGGTCACATTGCGCAGGCCCTCGCGGACCATTGCCTGTGCCACGACGGTGGCGGTGGTGGTGCCGTCGCCAGCCACGTCGTCGGTCTTCTTGGCGACCTCCTTGACGAGTTCGGCACCGATCCGCTCGTAGGGATCCTCCAGCTCGATCTCCTTGGCGATGGAGACGCCGTCGTTGGTGATGGTGGGCGCACCCCACTTCTTCTCCAACACGACGTTGCGGCCTTTAGGGCCGAGGGTGACCTTCACCGCGTCAGCGAGGGTGTTCATGCCCTGCTCGAGTCCGCGGCGGGCCTCTTGATTGAATTGAATGAGTTTTGCCATGGTGTTTCGGGAGTCCTCCCGTCCTGTGGGACCAAATGGTCCCTGATTGGTCGATAATTCTGCGTGGAGCACTCGATGCCCGCGACGGACGGCCGTGATGGCCTCATCGGGTCTCCGGTGGCACTCGCTGATGCCGAGTGCCAACACCCATTATTAGCACTCACCCCCAGAGAGTGCAAAGGAATCGAGGTTGATCGGGATGAAGGACACAACCGAACTCCAACGCGCTGTCCGCAACGTGGGCAACATCGCCAACCTGTCGACGCCGCTGGGTCTGGCGCTGGCCGCACTGAGTGGTGCGCGACTACACGCGGTGAATGGGCTCATCGTGGCCGATCGGGCTCGGCTGCCGATCGTGACTGCCTCGGCCATCACCGTCGGAAGCGTCGTGGTGCTTCCCCGGGCCCGTCTCGACAGTGTGCTCGAGCGAATCCCTGGCCTACTGAGCCACGAGGACCGCCACGCCTACCAGTGGGCGTACTGCCTGGGCCTGCCTTTCATCCCGGCGTACCTGCTGGCGATGGGATGGTCCTGGCTCCGCACCGGGGACCGCGCCTCCGCCAATTTCTTCGAGATCCAAGCGGGCCTTGAGCTCGGCGGCTACACGCGGCGTCCCAGACGTCCCTGGGACCCCGGGTACTGGGGGCGCTGTTCAGCGACGCAGTCGCTCGGCTGAGCGGGCGGCCTGACGCTGCGAACGCAGCCGGCGAAGACGCTTGACCAGCAGCGGCTTGGCCTCCAGGGCAGCTGGCACGTCAATGAGCATGTTCAGCCGCTGGTAGTAGCGGGTGGCCGAGATTCCGAAGCGCTCCATGATCGCCTGCTCCCGTGGCACCGTGGCCGTGAACCAGTTCTCCTCGAACTCCAGTACGGCCAAGTCCTCATCGGACAGCATCGAGGGATCACCCGGCGAGACGTGGTGCACGGAAGCGGCATCGGACATGACCGCATCATAGCCTCCCAAATGACACCGGTGTGATTCCCCGCGGTTGACCCGGGCGTCCTGGCGCTTGTCCACGACCCTCGAACAGGGTTGACTGGCTGCCATGCCCAGCACAGTCGCCGTCCACCCATCCCGGACCCCTCCATGCTGAGAATTACCGGGACGCGACAGTCCTACGCCTGGGGCACCCGCGACGGAATTCCTGCGATCCTCGACCAGCCACCCGATGACGAACCCTTTGCAGAGTACTGGCTGGGAACGCATCCGCTGGGAGACGCACGGGTGGAGAATGGCGGGCATCTGTCCGAGGAACTCGCCGCCCGACCCGATCTGCTCGGTGAAGCCACCAGACAGGCCTTCGACGGCCAGTTGCCATTTCTCCTGAAGCTGCTGTCGGCGGGCTCCCCGCTGAGCCTGCAGGCACATCCGTCCCGCACCCAGGCCGAACACGGCTACGCTCGGGAATCCCTGAAAGGTATCGGCCTGTCCTCCCCGCAGCGCTCCTTCAAGGACGACTGGCCCAAGCCGGAGATCATCATCGCACTTGAACCGTTCGAGGGCCTGGCGGGTTTCCGGGACCCTGTCCGCACAGCCGAGCTGTTCGAGGCCCTTGGCCTGGGAGAGGAGTTGGCGTCGGTCATCGGACCGTTGCGAGACCGCACAACCACCCCCGCGCTTCAGGAGGTGTTCCTCGATGTCCTTTCACTGGGCGAGCGTCGCCACTTGGTGGATGAACTGCTTGGCGCGGCCATGCATCATCTCGACGCGCCCGGAGAAGTGGGGCTGTTCGCCCGCACCGCCGTCGAACTCGATGAACATTTCCCCGGGGATCCGAGTATTCTCGCCGCGCTGCTCCTCAACCGGTTCGCGCTGCAAAGCGGAGAGGCACTGACACTCGACGCCGGTGTCATGCATGCCTACCTCCGCGGCACCGGCGTGGAGGTGATGGCCAAGTCCGACAACGTACTGCGTGGAGGCCTCACCAAGAAGCACATCGACGTCGACGCTCTCCTGCAAGTGGTGCGTTTCGAACCCACTGATGTCCGCGCGGTCCTGGCCGAGGGCTCGGACGGAATCTACTGCTACCCCACCTCCGTGCCGGAGTTCGAGGTCTGGCTCGTTCAACCGGTGGCCACTGACGCAATCGACCTGCCCCGCAGCGATTCCGGACGAATCTGTTTTGTCGCCTCAGGCTCCTTCACCTTTCACGGAGACGACGCAACGATGGAGCTGGCGAAAGGTCAGGCCGTCTTCGTGGGGGCGGACGAGCACATCCATGTCGCTGGTCACGGGAAGATGTTCGTCGCTGCTTCGGGCGCATAACTCCGTCGTCACATTGCCCTTTCGCCACCACAGCGGGCACAATGATGCCCATTGCCTCCGTAGCTCAGCGGCCAGAGCACTCGCCTTGTAAGCGAGCGGTCGAGGGTTCGACTCCCTCCGGGGGCTCCATCGAATCACATGGCGCTGGCTGGCTACTTGTCCGCCTGCACCCACGTGCGACGAACAACTCTGCGCAGCGCCCTGCTGAGAAGCTTCTTGGCGGACTGCGCCAATTCGAACACGAAAGGCACGGGGTCTTTTGCGGAGATCACCGCATGCTCACGTGCTTTCCACAGATCCGCCACCCACTGCGCCACTGTCACTTCCCCGCGACGCCAGTAGTGCACCGCTGCCATGACATCCCGACGAAGGTCAATCCAGCTGGCACCCCCGGCCCGCTGTGAGCGGGAGGCGACGGGCGGCAGGGGCACACCGAGAGCATCGGCGTACATCGTCCTCATGAGTGCCACGCCAGAGGCTTCCGCCATCGCGGATCGTCCGGTTGGCCGCCCCACATTGGCCTCAATCAGCAGAAGTCTCCCCGACGTCGGATCCCGCTTGAACTCCACATAGGCGAGCCCGCTGAAGCCCGCCCGGGTGAAAAGTTCGACGGCCGTGTCCCGCACTTCCGCATCCAGGCAGGGTTCCGCATAGGACGCAATTCCCAGATGGGGCGGCCACTGACGCTTCTTCCGGGAGACAAACGTGGCAAGAGGTTGGTGGTTCCGGCCGAAGTAGGCATTGCAGGTGAGCAACTGTTCGTCTCCGCCCTCCACGTACTCCTGCACCACGAGCGTCGGAATCGCCGGCAGGGCTTCCGCGACGACATCTGCCAGCTGCTCGGGGGTGTGCAACAACAGTACTTTCGAGCCGGTGAAGCGGCGCCAGTGGCGTGACTTCACCGTCGGTTTCACCACGAGAGGGAACGAGAGGGCTCCTCCTGCAGCCAGTGCCGAGGCCTGATCGCTGACGATGCGTGTCTGAGGTGTCCGCAGCCCCAGTTCGGCGGTCAGATCGGAGAATTCTGCCTTGTCCAGCAGAGCGCGGACGACGGTGTGATCAGCCATGGGCACGTGGAACCACTGCTCGAGCCGCTCACGCTGGGCCGAGATGTGGAGCACCGCCTGGTCGGTGGCCGGCACCAGCACAGCCCGGGCACCGAGTGTGGGCCCCAGCCTTTCGAGGACCTCCACCACACCCGCGTCGTGCACATTGGTCTCAATCACCTCATGACAGGCATTGGTCCGCGCGGCGAAGTGCGCGCGATTCCCCGCCAGCCCGATGACACGGACTCCCTCAGCGGCGAAGATCCGTGCAGTCTGGAGTCCGACGATGGACGCCAACCCGACGATCACAACTGGTGGGTGATCAGGATTCGGCACCACGTGACGGTACCAAGCAGGGCGGCCTCGCACGGTGAGCCGCGCCGCGGTGAGGCGAAGCGAGGCGGGCGGCTCTATTCACCCCCGGTTCTCCGACGCGGCCACACCGCCCGAAGCTCTCGGAGTTCCCCACCACGAAGCGCGAGAATCACCACGACGTAGATGACTGCGGCCGTGAGGAATGTCAGCGCCAGACCCCCCAGCTGCCCTGCGGTGGACGCATCACCCAGCCAGGACGGCAGACCCGAAACGCCACACACCCCCACCGCCACCCCGGTTGCCAGCACCGCACGCATGACCGTCGCCCCCAAGGGGCGCAGTGCGACGCCGTGGTGGCGTGAGTGCAGACGCACGAGCACCGCGATTGCCCCTGCGAGCAGGGACAAGGAGGTGGATGCAGCCAACCCCGCCACACCGAATCGCATGCCCAGAGTCAGATCGCCCGTGACGTTGACAATCATCACCACAACCGAGACCACGATGGGTGTCCGAGCATCACCGACCGCCAGACAAGCACGGGAACCGAGGGAGCGCAGCCCAATGGCGACGGCGGACACTGCGTATGCCGTCACTGCCGTCGCCGCCATGGCCACCGCGTCCATGGTGAAGGCTCCCCTGCCGAAGAGCACCTCGACGATCGGCCCCGCCGTGAGCATCATCAGGCCTGCCACTGGCGTGATCAGAATCACGACCAGACGCATCGCACGCGACACCAGAGCACGAAGTTGACGCCGACGCTCCGGCGCTCCCGCCGCTCCGAACGCAGGATAGATGGCGGCCACCAGGGTCACCACCAGCAGGCTGTCGACCAGCGTGACAATCCGCCAACCGAAGTTGAGAGCCGCCACCACACCCTCACCCTGGGCTGAACCGACCGCACGATCCACGAGGGTGTTCACATTCACCGCAGCCGTGGTCACAAGGAGCGCCGGAACCAGACGCAACACCTCCCGCACTCCCGGGTCGTTGAGATCCAACCGAGGTCTCAGTCGCAACGAGAACGTGCGCAGAGGGATGAACTGGATCACCATCCTGACGGCTGAACCCACGACGAATCCCACAGCGAGTGCATGCACCCCCCACGTCTGCCCGAAGAAGGCGGCTGCGGCGATCATCACGACGTTGAAGGGCAACCCCTGAACACCGGAGGCGAAGAAGCGTCCATTGGCCTGGGTGGCAGCCGCCAGCACATCCGTGGCCGCGACGAACACCGTGGCCACCAACACAATCCGTGCCAGCTCCACAGCCGTCGCCCTGGTGGCCGCGTCGAAGCCGGGCGCCAGAACCGTGATGACCAGGTCAGCGGCGACATACATGACCACCGCCCCACTCACCAGCACGAGCAAAGTGAGGGTCAGCACCACCTGAACCACACGATTGGCACCCTCCTGATCACCGCCTGCAACCGCACGACTGACCACCGGCACGAGGGCGCGCGACATGGCTCCTGCCGCCAGGGCCAGAACAAGATTCATCAGCCCCTGGGCGACGAGATAGGCATCCAACGCGGAGCTGGCGCCGTACACGGCGGCAATCACCGCATCCCGGGCGAATCCGAACACCTGACTCACCGCGGTCAGCGTGGCCAGCAGGATCGCAGCACGAGCCACTCCTCGCCCTGCTGCCATGCACAACTCCTCCCCCCGACGGGACAGGACCGGATGCGCCGCGCTCCTTCAGCCCCGTCGGGCACGGAGGAAACCCTAACCGCCCCCACGCGAAGTGCCGGGAACGCCACAGCCCGTTCGCTCGTCGTCGTCGATGGGTGAACAATGAGCACATGAGTTTCGAACCCAGCCAGTGGACCCGCATCATCACCGCAGACCCGGAGCACTCACGTCGCTACATCGAACGATTCGAGCGGATGGCTGCGGCCGGAGCTGATCTGCAGGGCGAGAGCCGAACGGTCGACGCCATGGCTCCCCGCCACGCCCGCATCCTGGACGCTGGCTGTGGTCCGGGACGGCACGGAGGAGCCCTGCAGGCCCTGGGGCACACGGTGGTGGGCGTCGATGGGGATGCGACGTTGATCGAATCGGCCCGTGCCGCCTATCCGGAGGCAACGTGGGTGGTGAGCGATCTGGCCGAACTGGACCTGCCCGCACGCGGGATCCGCGCCGACTTCGACGTGATCCTGTGCGCCGGCAATGTGATGGGGTTCCTGGCGCCCAGCACGCGTGTGAACGTGCTGGAGCGGTTTCGGCAGCACCTCACCGAAGGGGGTCGCTCCATCATCGGCTTCGGTGCCGGGCGCGGGTACGACTTCGGTGACTTCTTCGACGACGTCGCCTCCGCCGGTCTTCGTGTCGAGTTGGCGCTGTCCACGTGGGATCTGCGACCGTTCCGGCCCGGGGACGCCTTCCTCGTGGCGATCTGTTCCCCCGCCTGAGGGGCACCGCCTCAGGCGATGTCAGTCACCTTCGGCTTCCTCAACACGGTGGCGGCGATGATGACCACCACGAGCCCGATGGCCACATATCCGGCATAGCGGGCGTAGATGTCGAGGACGGCGACGGCTGGCTCACCCAAGCGCCAGCCGAGGGCGAAGAACCCGATGAGCCACAGTGTGCTGGCGAGATAGTCGTACAGGAGGAACCGCTTGATGCTCATGTTCGTGGCTCCGGACAGCACGAACACCACCTGCATCAGGGGTAGTGGAATGGGCACGTAGGCGACGAGAAACCCCAGCGGCCCCAATTTTCTTGCCCACCGCTCAGCACGGGCATACCCGCGGGCCGCGCGCTTGCTCCGTCCGGCCCATACCTCGATCATGCCGCGGCCCCACAGTTTCCCGGCCCACCAGTAGATCCAGTCGAATTTGAGACTGAGCAGGGACGCCACCAGCAACACCAGCGGCCAGTGCGCCATCTCTCCCACACTGGCGATTGCACCGCTCGCCGTCACGGCCGTTCGTCCCCCCGTGATCATCGCCAGGATGTCCGGGGCGACGGCGAGCAGCCAGGCCCTCGTCGGGATCAGCACGAGGCTGAACACGCCGACGACGCCGAACCAGACGAGGCAGGCGATGTCCGCGCGACCCGGCTCCTTCTTCCAGGGCATGCCATCGGCTTCCCACCACTGGAGTTGCTCCGCCGCGGAATCGGTGGAGGGCTCCTCGGGGACGGGATCAGAATCGGCGGGCACCGCACTAGGGTACGCGAGCGCCCGCCCCACACCGTCGAAGAAGTCCTCGGGACCTACGAACAGTGGGCCGCTCTACCCAGTGAAGGGGTCACGGTGTAACGTGCGCAGCAGGAAGATGACTCTTCCGTCCACTCGGATCGTCGGGCACGTACCTGCCCGTGGAAAGGATAAGTGGCATGGCCACCACAGTTAGTTATCGCGAAGCATCCCGCGTCTACCCCGGCGCTGACAGGGCCGCCGTCGAGAAGCTCGACCTTGAGATCGAGGCCGGGGAGTTCATGGTCCTCGTCGGCCCCTCCGGCTGCGGCAAGTCCACGTCGTTGCGCATGCTGGCGGGCCTCGAAGAGGTCAACTCGGGTCACATCTACATCGGCGACCGTGACGTCACCGACCTGCCGCCGAAGGATCGCGACATCGCGATGGTCTTCCAGAACTACGCCCTGTACCCCCACATGACCGTGGCGGACAACATGGGATTCGCGCTGAAAATGCAGAACGTCCCCAAGGATGAACGCCAGAAGCGAGTCCAGGAGGCTGCGCACCTGCTTGGCCTCGAGGACTTCCTCAACCGCAAGCCCAAGGCCCTCTCCGGCGGCCAACGCCAGCGCGTCGCCATGGGTCGAGCCATTGTCCGCAGCCCGCAGGTGTTCCTCATGGACGAGCCGCTGTCGAACCTCGACGCCAAGCTCCGTGTCTCCACCCGCACCCAGATCGCGGCGCTGCAGCGTCGGCTCGGTGTCACCACCGTCTACGTCACCCACGACCAGACTGAGGCCATGACGATGGGTGACCGTGTCTGCGTCCTGAAGGACGGTCTCCTGCAGCAGGTCGCGTCACCGCTCGAGCTCTACGACACCCCCGTGAACCTGTTCGTGGCCGGTTTCATCGGCTCGCCCGCCATGAACCTGCTCGAAGGTGACGTCGTCGACGGCGGTGTCCGGATCGGTGACTACACCGTCCCCATCTCCCGCGACATCCTGTCCAAGGCCTCGGGGGAGAAGCGCCTCACCGTCGGTATTCGCCCCGAGAACATGGAGCTGTCGCAGAACAACGAGGGCATCGCTCTCGACGTTGTGCTCGTGGAGGAGTTGGGTGCCGACTCCTACCTGTACGGCACCCTGGCTGGCCTTCCCGAGGACGAACTGGTCAACGCCCAGCAGTTCATCGTGCGCATGGAGGCCCGCAAGGCCCCGAGGTCCGGTGACGTGGTGCGTCTCACGTCTTCGAACCCGAACGGTCCCCACGTCTTCAGCAACGAGACAGGGCTGCGCCTCAACGACCTCTGATCAACGGAAGCACTGCTTCGCGCAGCATCACATGGCCCTGTGGACGTCCGCTTCGTCGGGCGCCCACAGGGCTTTGTGCACTACCGTGATGCCATGGCTGAACTCGGCAGATGGACCACTGCACTCCGCACTGGGCTCGGAACCGACACCACCCATGGTGCGGTCGTGCCACCCATCCACATGTCCAGCAACTACACGTTCGAGACGCCGGACAAGCCCCGCAACTACGACTACTCGCGCTCCGGCAATCCCACCAGAGACCTGCTGAACGACGCACTGGCTGAGCTTGAGGGCGGTGCCGGCGCCACCAGCGTCGCCACGGGGATGGCGGCCTTCACACTGCTGGCCGACGCACTCGTGCCTGCGGGGAGTCGTGTGGTCGTTCCGCATGATGCCTACGGCGGAACGTGGCGATTGTTCAGTTTCCTTGCTGCGCAGGGTCGGCTGGCCGTGGACTTCGTGGACTTCAGCGACGCCACGGCCCTCGCCGAGGCGCTCGATCGGCACCCGGTTCTCGTTGTGGTGGAGACACCGTCGAATCCCCTCCTGCGCATCACCGACATCCGCGCCACGAGCAGCGCCGCCCACGCCGTCGGAGCCCTCTGCGTCGTCGACAACACCTTTTGCTCCCCCCTGCTGCAGCGACCGCTGGAGTTGGGGGCCGATCTGGTGCTGCACTCCACCACCAAGTTCATCAACGGGCATTCCGATGTGGTGGGAGGTGCCGTCGTCGCACGTGATCCGTCGCTGCATGCCGATCTGCAGCTGTGGGCCAATGCCCTCGGCCTGACCGCGAGCGCGTTCGACTCCTACCTCACACTGCGCGGCCTCCGCACCCTGGATGCCCGATTGCGGGTCCACGACGAGAACACCCGTGCGCTCCTCTCCGCCATGGCCGGGCACCCCGCCATCGCTGCCCTCCACCATCCGGGTCTGGAGGAGCACCCGCAGCACGCCTTGGCGGCCTCCCAGCAGTCCGGTTTCGGTTCCATTCTCAGCGTTGAGTTGGCCGGTGGCTGGGAGGCCGTCGGACGATTCCTGGACGGTCTGCAGATATTCCACCTCGCGGAATCGCTCGGTGGGGTGGAGTCGCTGGTGTGTCACCCATCGATGATGACCCACGCCGGCATGTCGGAGGCGGCGCGCGCCGAGGCGGGGATCACGCCGGGCCTGCTGCGGCTCAGCGTGGGGATCGAGGCGCTCGACGATGTGGTAGCCGTCATCCTGGAGGCGCTCGACCGAGCACGCTGACCGCACTGGGAAGAGCCATACTAAGCTGCAACCCATGCCCAGGTTCCTCGCCGCCAAGCCGGATGCGAATCTCATCCGGCTGCCGTGGAATGTTCCCCTCGAGGACTGGCCCACCCATACGTTGGTTGCCCTGCCGCGAGGCATCTCGCGCCACGTCGTCCGGTTCATTCAGGTCGGCGACGACATTCTGGCCGCCAAGGAGGTCCTGGAAGAGGTGGCGGTGCACGAGTATCGCCTGTTGACCGAGCTGCGTCGCCTCGACGTGCCGTCGGTGGAGCCGGTGGGTGTCGTTCTGGGTCGTGAGGACGATGCAGGCGCCCCCCTGGACCCGATCCTGTTGACGCGCCACCTTCCGTTCTCCCTGCCCTACCGTGCGCTCTTCTACTCGGGTGTGAAACTCGACACCGTCAACCGGCTCCTCGATGCGATGGTGGCGCTTGTTGCCCGCCTCCACCTGATGGGCTTCTACTGGGGCGACATCTCGCTCTCCAACATCCTGTTCCGGCGTGACGCGGGCGAGTTCGCCGCCTACCTCGTGGATGCCGAAACCGGCGAGATCCACGACGAACTGACGAAGGGGCAGCGAGCCCATGACCTGCAGATCGCACGCGTCAACCTTTTCGGGGAGTTCAGTGACCTCGAGGCCGGCGACATGCTGGATTCGTCGCTGGATCCCCAGTGGCTCGTGGACACCATCGAGGAACGCTACGCCAACCTGTGGAGCGAACTGACCGACGCCGAGGAGTTCTCGGAGACCGAGTTGTACCGCCTCGAGGGCCGCGTCCGACGACTCAATGCGCTGGGTTTCGACGTCGCTGAGATCGACGTCACCACCTCCGACGACGGCCGCACCATCCGCATGCAGCCGAAAGTGGTGGAGGCCGGCCACCACGCCCGCCGGCTCATGCGCCTCACCGGCCTGGACGCCGAGGAACACCAGGCGCGACGACTGCTCAACGACATGGACACCTACCGCACCCGGCTGCCCGCCCGGATGAGTGAGAGTGTCGTCGCCCACAAGTGGCTCATGGACGTGTTCGAGCCAGCCGTGGCCCGTATCCCGGAGCACCTGGAGGGCAAGCGGGACCCGGCCCAGTTCTTCCACGAGTTGCTGGATTACCGCTGGTACCAGTCACAGCGGGAGCACCGGGAGGTCTCCATCACTGACGCCGCCACCGGCTACATCGCGGATGTCCTGGCCACCCTGCCCGACGAACACATGGGCAACGTGCATCCGGTGGGTCAGGAACTGCAGAACAAGTACGACCCCAGTCATGGTTTCCTCGACGACGACTACGAGGCCCCCTACGACCCCTGGGAGGAGGCCGAAACCGACGCAGCCGAGGCTGCGTCACCGTTCGGCTTCGACATCGATGCGCTGCGGGCCCGTGCGGCTGAGCGTGGCCAAACCTGACGCCCTAGACTGGCTCGGGTGAGCCTCCACCTGTATGACACTGCAACACGCTCGGTGCGTCCGTTCGTGCCCCTCGTTGACGGCAGGGTGTCGATCTACCACTGCGGCCTCACCGTGCAGGCATCACCCCATGTGGGCCACATCCGCAAAGAGGTCGTGTTCGACGTTCTGCGTCGCTGGCTGGAGCATCAGGGGTTGGAGGTCACCGTCGTCGCCAACGTCACCGACATCGACGACAAAATCCTGACCAAATCCGCCGATGCCGGGGTGCCGTGGTGGGCGCATGCGTACCGCTTCGAGCGTGAACTGCACGACGCCTACGCCGCGCTCGGCTGCATCCCGCCCACCTATGAGCCACGCGCCACAGGCCACATCCCGGAGATGATCGAGCTGATGGCGGAGCTGGTGGCCTCCGGTCATGCCTACGTTGCGCCCGATGACTCCGGCGACGTCTATTTCGACGTGCGCAACTGGCCGAGATACGGCGAACTCTCCGGCATGAAGCTCGACGAGATGGAGCCGGCCGCCGATGCCGACCCCCGCGGCAAGCGCGATCCACGCGACTTCGCACTGTGGAAGGGCCACAAACCGGAGGAGCCGGAGACTGCCTCCTGGGCCACCCCGTGGGGCCGTGGTCGTCCGGGATGGCACCTGGAGTGCTCCGCCATGGCCGGCAAGTACCTGGGTGACACCTTCGACATCCACGGAGGCGGCATCGATCTGCGCTTCCCCCACCACGAGAACGAGCTCGCCCAGTCCGCCGCCGCGGGCCGCGGCTTCGCCCGGTACTGGATGCACAACGCTTGGGTCACCATGGCGGGCGAGAAGATGAGCAAGTCGCTCGGCAACACCGCTCTCGTTTCGGAGGTCACCAAGACCCACGACCCGCGGGCTGTTCGCTACTTCCTTCTTGCCCCGCACTACCGCTCCACCATCGAGTTCTCAGCGTCGGACGCCGAGACGCTCGGTTCGCTGGCCGAGGCCGAGAAGGCCATCGAACGCATTGACTCGTTCCTCCGTCGGGCAACGGAGCGCACGGGTGGGTCCCCGTCCACGGGTGATCCGGCTCCGCAGTGGAGCGACTTCGAGGCCGCGATGAACGACGACCTCGGAACACCCGGCGCCGTCGCGGCCCTGTTCGAGGCCATCCGCTCCGGCAACCAGGCGCTGGCGGGCGACGATGATGAGTCGATTCGCACGCATGAGGCAACTGTGCGCTCGATGCTCGACGTTCTGGGTCTGAACCCGAACGCTCCCGAATGGGCTGGCGGCTCGGCCACCGATGACCTGAGCCCGGTGGTCGACGGACTGGTCGCGCATCTCCTTGAGCAGCGCACCGCGGCCCGGGAAGCGAAGAACTGGGCGGTCGCGGACGCGATCCGTGACACCCTGGCCGGGGTTGGCCTGACCATTGATGACACACCGAGCGGTCCCCGCTGGAAACTGGAGAAGAACTGATGGCTGGCAATTCGACGCGCCGCGGGGCGAGGACCAAGGGAAGGAATAAGACCGCAGGATCGGGAGGGCGTGTTCGTCGTGGCTTGGAGGGCCGCGGCCCCACACCCAAGGCCGAGGATCGCACTTACCACAAGGCCCACAAGGCGAAGAAGGATGCCGAACGGCGGGGCCAGGGGCAGAAGAAGAAGTCCACCCGCACAGCCGTGGGAGCCGACTGGGTGGTGGGCCGCAATGCAGTCAACGAGGCCCTGCTGGCGGGCATGCCCGTCAAGCACGCGTACGTGGCAGAAGGTGCGGAGCGGGATGACAGGCTGCGTGACATCCTCAAGTTCACGGCCGAGAACTCCATCCCGCTGCTGCAGGTGACCCGCGGAGAGCTCGACCGGGCGACGGGGGGCCTCGTCCACCAGGGCGTGGCGTTGCAACTCCCGCCGTTCGAGTATGCAGAGCCCCGGGACGTCTTGGCTGACGCCTTCGAAGCCGCGGGAGCTGGTCTCGTGGTGGCTCTCGACGGGGTTACGGATCCCCGCAACCTTGGTGCCATCGTCCGTTCGGCCGCGGCCTTCGGCGCCCACGGTGTGATCATCCCGGCGCGCCGGTCCGCCTCGATGACCGCGGCAGCGTGGAAGACCTCCGCCGGTGCCGCCGCCCGCGTACCGGTGGCGATGGCCACCAACCTCAACCGCGCCATCACCGATGCCAGGAAGATGGGCTTCACGGTGGTGGGTCTTGCGGGCGAGGGTGACGTGCCGATCTCGGCCATGCCGGGCTCGGAAGGTCCGCTGCTTGTGGTGGTGGGTTCGGAGGGCGAGGGCTTGGCCCGGTTGACGCGCGACAACTGCGACGCACTGCTGTCGATCCCGATCGCCAGTTCGGTGGAGTCCCTGAACGCCTCCGTGGCCGCCTCCATCGCCCTCTATGAGATCACACAGCTGCGACAGCGCTGACCGCGTGCCCCTGTCCCCCAGTATGGACTTCTGAGCCACTCGCGGTCATATGCGCCGCGAACGTTCCAGATCTCCATGCCCCAGGACAGGCCTACGACGGTGCCGACGAGATCGCACAATCTCGAGCAGCACGGGAAGCACAGCATTCCAGTCGTTGAAGACATCGGCCCAGGTGATTCGGATGCTCTGAAACCCTCGCCGGAGCGCCTCGCGATCACGCCGTCGGTCGTCACGGAAGGAGTCCCTTCCGGAGTGGAACTCGAACCCGTCTGCCTCGATGATCAGGGATTCACCCACCAGCATGTCCACCCGGCCCAGTCCAGGGATCAGCACCTGGGTGCGAACCCGGACTCCGAGCATCAGAAGCCGATGCCGCAGGACGGATTCCAGTGGTGATTCCACACGACCATCGGCTCGGGCAAGCAGCCGCATCGCGGCTGCCCCGTGCCGCGCCGTCAAGCGCTCGAGCTGATCTGCGGTGAGCAATCCCTGTCTGATAATGCTGTCCAGTGCGACGATGCCGTGTTCCCGATCGTGACTGGCGAGAACCGCTGACAGTGCGACATCGACTGGCTCCAGCACTGACTCCCCTCCCACAACCCTGCCACGGCAATCACTCGCGTCCGCGGGCAGGCAGTGAGTGTCCCGCACGCCTCGTGAGCGGTTCAGATGTATCCGGGCGTCATCAAGGGTCCAGACATCGTGCAGCTTCAAGGCACTCAGGCAGGTCAGTGTCCCCCGCGCACGTGCCGCTGCCAGAATCGGGGGAGGGGTCCCCCGCAACGCCACTCTGGTCCGGTCAACGGGTAGGAGGTCACCACTCAGCAATGCACGTTCCACGGAGCGACGACCCTTCCACCGCACCGCCGCTTTCCGCGCAACGATGCCGTGGTCATCGATGCCTGCTCTCATGCAGCTGTTATGGGGCACGCCGGCACCCCGACGCCATCTTGGCAAGTGTCTGTGGACAGATCTGTCCCCCAGGATGGACATTTGAGCCACTCGCGGTCATATGCGCCGCGAACGCTCCAGATCTCCATGCCCGGGGCCGCAGCAGCGCGAACTGGGCGGAATTCGGACCGTCCCCATAGAATTGGTGACGACACCCACCCAAGGAGAACCCAGTGCCAGACGCGGAAGCCCTCAGCGGCGCCTACCACACTCTTCTCAGCGCCATCGGGGAAGTGGAACCGAGGGTAGCGGAAGCCACCCGCGCCGAGTTGGCTGATCAGCGCTCGTCATTGAAGCTCATCGCCTCCGAGAACTACGCCAGCCTGCCTGTCCTCGCAACGATGGGAACCTGGCTCAGCGACAAGTACGCCGAGGGCACGGTGGGTCACCGTTTCTACGCCGGCTGCCAGAACATCGACACGGTGGAGGCCGTCGCCGCCGAGCACGCGCGCGAACTCTTCGGCGCCGAATACGCCTACGTGCAACCCCACTCAGGCATCGACGCCAACCTGGTCGCGTTCTGGGCAATCCTGGCGCACCACGTCGAGACCCCGGCGCTCGCGGAGCATGGCGTCAAAGGCGTCAACGACCTCTCCGAGCAGGACTGGGAGACACTGCGTCGCAAGTTCGGCGATCAACGCCTGCTGGGAATGAGTCTCGACGCCGGTGGTCACCTCACGCACGGTTTCCGTCCCAACGTCTCCGGCAAAATGTTCCACCAGCGCTCCTACGGCACCGACCCGGAGACCCAGCTGCTGGACTACGACGCCGTCGCCTCCGCCGCGCGGGAGTTCAAGCCGCTGATCCTTGTGGCCGGCTACTCCGCCTACCCCCGACGGGTCAACTTCGCCAAGATGCGCGAGATCGCCGACGAGGTGGGCGCCGTCCTCATGGTGGACATGGCCCACTTCAGCGGCCTGGTTGCCGGCAAGGTCTTCACGGGCGACGAGGACCCCATCCCCCACGCCCACGTCGTCACCACCACCACCCACAAGTCACTGCGCGGGCCGCGCGGGGGCATGGTGCTGGCCAGCCAGGAGTACGCCGCGGATGTGGATCGGGGCTGCCCCATGGTGCTGGGGGGTCCGTTGGGCAATGTCATGGCCGCCAAGGCCGTCGCTTTCGCCGAGGCTCGCAGGCCCGAGTTCCAGACCTACGCCTCAGCGGTCGTCGACAACGCCCGCGCCCTGGCCGAGGGGCTGATGAACCGTGGCGCCACATTGGTCACCGGCGGAACCGACAACCATCTGGTGCTGCTGGACACGTCGAACTACGGACTCACCGGACGACAGGCGGAAGCGGCGCTGCTGGACGCCGGGATCGTGACCAACCGCAATGCCGTGCCCAATGATCCCAACGGCGCCTGGTACACCACCGGCGTACGGCTCGGCACCCCGGCGCTGACATCGCGTGGCTTCACGGTCTCGGACATGGACGACGTGGCCGCCCTGATCTCCGACGTGCTGTCAGCCACCTCCGCGCGTCCCACGAAGGATGGCAAACCCGGCAAAGCACGCTACGACCTCGCCGACGACGTGGTGGAGCACGTCCGCACCACGGCGGAGTCCCTGCTCAGCACCCGACCTCTGTACCCCGGACTCAGCATCTGAGCTCCCCAATGGTGGAACCGTTGCGCAACCATTGTGTAACGAATTTGCCGCACCCGTGCAAAATTTGCTAAAGCCAGATACCTTCCCCTTATGGACGAGGAAGAGGTGCCGCTACCGGCTGGCAGCGGGCGTCCGCTCGTCGTCCTGAAAGGCGTCGACAAGTACTTCGGCAAGCTGCACGTCCTCAAGGACATCAACCTCACCGTCCATGAGGGCGAAGTGCAGGTGATCATTGGCCCGTCCGGGTCGGGCAAATCGACGCTGTGTCGCGCCATCAACCGTCTGGAAACGATTGATTCCGGATCGATCATGCTCGACGGCGAGGAGCTTCCGAAGGAGGGCAAAGAGCTGGCTCGCCTCCGCGCCGATGTTGGCATGGTGTTCCAGTCCTTCAACCTGTTCGCCCACAAGACGATCCTCGAGAACGTGACGCTCGGTCCCGTAAAAGTCCGGAAGGTGAACAGCAAGACGGCCAACGAGGACGCGATGGCGCTTCTGGAGCGGGTCGGTGTCGCAGCGCAGGCCGAGAAATATCCAGCTCAACTCTCCGGCGGCCAGCAGCAACGAGTCGCAATCGCTCGTGCCCTGGCGATGAATCCCAAGGTCATGCTTTTTGACGAGCCCACGTCTGCGCTTGACCCGGAAATGATCAACGAGGTCCTCGACGTGATGACAGGCCTCGCCAGAGCGGGCATGACGATGGTCGTCGTGACCCATGAGATGGGCTTCGCCCGCAAAGCAGGCGACAGTATCTGCTTCATGTCAGACGGAGAGCTGGTGGAGCACAGCACTCCCGAGTCCTTCTTCACCAACCCACAAACTGATCGGGCCAAGGACTTCCTGGCCAAGATCATCACCCACTGATTCCCCACCATCCCACTCACAGACAAGGAACCCCAACTATGCGTAGCAGGACAGTTGTTGCACTTCTCGCAGCCAGCGCACTCGCACTCACGGCATGCGGTGCCGACGACGGAGCCGAACCCGCCACCGACGACACCGCCGATATGGCGACCACCGATCCCATGGCAACCGACCCCTTGGAATCGGAACCGATGGAGTCCCCTGTCGAGGGCTCAGGTGACATGAGCTTCGAGGCGGGCACCACGATGGCCGAGCTCTCCGACGCGGGCACCATCACGGTCGGCACCAAATTCGATCAACCAGGCTTCGGCCTACAGGGCCTCTCCGGGGGGCCCGAGGGCTTCGACGTGGAAGTGGCCAAGATCATCGCGGGCGCCATGGGCATCTCCGAGGACAACATCGAATGGGTCGAAACCCCGTCCCAGGTCCGTGAGGAGGTCATCGAACAGGGCAGGGTCGACATGGTGGTGGCCACCTATACCATCAACGAGCTGCGTGCCGAACGGATCTCCTTTGCCGGGCCGTACTACGTCGCCGGTCAACAGATCATGGTGGCAGCCGACAACGACACCATCACCGGCCCGGAGTCCCTCTCCGAGAACCCGGACACCACGGTGTGTTCGGTGACCGGCTCCACCCCGTCGGAACAGATCAGGGAATACCTTGCTGACGAAAGTCAGTTGGTGCTGTTCGACGTCTACGACAAGTGCGCCGATGCGCTGCGCACCGGCCAGGTGCAGGCCGTCACGACCGACAATGTGATTCTGCTCGGCTTCGTGTCGGAGAGCGACGGCGCCTTCAAGTTGGTGGGCGAGCAGTTCACCGAGGAGCCCTACGGCATCGGTATCGAACTGGGCGACACTGCCTTCTGCGAGTTCATCAACGAGACCCTGCAGGAGAACGAGGACGCCTACAACGAGGCATGGGCCAGCACGGCTGGTGCGGTTGAAGGTGCCAGCCCTGCGGAGCTTCCGGAGCCTGCGCCCTGCGCCTGACCGCAGCACGAGCTTGTCACGGAAGTGGTTCACCGGTCGCTATCGGTCGGTGAACCACTTCACCAACCTCTGTTGCTTTCTCGGCATCGGAGTCGAGGCTCGCCGAATCCAGCATGGAAAGGAGAATCATGGATGCAATCACAGACAACTTCGATCTCTTCCTGAGTGGCTACTGGACCTCGCTCAAGATCTGTTTGATTGCGCTTGTCGGGGCTTTGGTGCTGGGAACGGTCATCGCCGGTTTCCGTGTCTCGCCGGTGGCACCGCTGCGTTGGGTGGGCGCCGCATGGGTGAACATGATTCGCAATGCACCGCTCACGGTCATCCTGTTCATCTTCGCGTTCGGCCTCCCTGAAATCGGCATCCGGGGCAGCTACTGGGTCTTCGGTATCTCGGCTCTCGTTGTCTACACCTCAGCATTCGTGTGTGAGGCCATTCGTGCTGGCATCAACTCGGTTTCCGCTGGTCAGGCCGAGGCAGCCCGCGCGATCGGGCTACCCTTCACGGCCTCTCTGCGGGAAGTGGTGCTTCCGCAGGCCTTCCGTACTTCCATCCCCCCGCTGGGCAGCGTCCTGATTGCCATGTTCAAGAACAGCGCGGTTCTCGGCGCCTTCGGTGTGGGTGGGGACCTCTTCAGCGTGTCCGCAACGTTGACCAGCGCTCGTGGCTACGCTGCAACCCCGATTCTGGTGGGGGTGGCCGTTGGCTACCTCATGATCACCCTTCCTGCTGCTGGATTGTTGGCGTTGTTGGAACGTAGGACGGCGATCATCCGATGAGCAGCGAAGTGGTGCTCTACGACGTTCCGGGACCGCGCGCGAAGCGTCGCCAGGCAGTCGCGGCAATCGTCGCCGGTCTGGCCACACTGGGTGTGCTCGGGCTGGTGGTGTACCGGCTCGATCAGCAGAATCAGTTCGACGGTGCCCTGTGGGGTCCGCTCATCGATCCACGCAACGAGAGTTTCGCCGCCGTGTGGGGGCTCATCGGGGAGGGCTTCCTCAGCACCATGAAGGCGGCGGCCCTGGCCATCGTCTTCTCATTGGCCCTGGGGACTGTGATCGGCATCAGCCGCCTGATGTTGGGCAGGGTGAGCCGCATCCCGGTCGTGGGGTTCATCGAACTGTTCCGCGGCCTGCCTGTCGTGGTCTCAATCTTCTTCGCCTCCCGGGTTCTGCCCGATCTGGGGGTGGACCTGTCGGGGTGGCCCGGTGGGGAGGGTTTGTGGTTCGTGGTGATCGGCCTGACCGCCTACAACTCGGTGATCCTCGCAGAGATCCTGCGATCCGGGGTCAATGCCCTGCCGAGAGGGCAGGGGGAGGCCGCCATGGCGATCGGTCTCAGCAATCTGGCCACCATGCGGCTGATCCTCCTGCCGCAGGCCGTGCGCATCATGTTGCCCGCCCTGATCTCGCAGCTTGTCGTGATTCTCAAGGACACATCATTGGCCGCCGTGCTGGGGGTCTATCCGGAACTCTTGAACGCAGCCAAGATCATCTACCTGAATCTCGGCAACCCGATTCAGGCGCTGTTCGTGGTGGGCACCATCTTCGTGGTCATCAACTTTGGCCTGTCCAAGCTCGCCAACTGGGTCGAGTACCGCATGTCCCACAGTGGGCGCTCTCCCGGCAAGGACACTGACAACGAGGTCCGATACCTCACCGACAGCTCCAAAATCGTCCAGTAGGGAAGCGCTGATCAATGCCGTTCTCGGCGAGGACTTGGCCGGGCGGGATGAGATGGTGTCACGACATCTGGTGCATGTACTGAATGTCCATATCCAGATGGTGGGATGCCAGATCGCCCGATCCGGTGCGCCGCAGCCAGGACGTGATTGACACGTGGTTCCCCGGTTCACCGAGCGAACAGCAGACCCTGCACTGTGTTGATGAACTGGGTGAGCGATGCTGGCAGATCCCGCAGGTGCCAGGTGTCGGGGGCGTGGTACCAGTCGACGGCGTGCGGGTCCGGTGTGTCATCCGCATCGGCCCGCACCAGCGCCTGGAGCCAGCGGTCCTTGTTGCCCAGCACGACGGCCCAGGGCAGCACTCGGGAGATCTCCTCGATCTCGCGCCCCCGTGGCATCTCGCGCGTGGGGTGATGAGCCAGCAGCGATGACAGGGCCCCAAGACCCTCCACCAGCTGAGCGCCTTCGGCGGTACGTCGGGGCATACGGTCCGAGACCCACAGCAACGCTCCGGCGAGGAGCAGCAGCACCAGCGCCAGGAGTCCGAGAGTGGTTAGCGCCACAAGTCCGATCGCCAGAGCCGCGGCAATACCCGTGGCCACGAGGGCGCGGGTGCGCCACTGGTTGCGTGTGTCATCGGGACGCACGTCGAACCAGCCGCGCTGCACCACCTCGTCGTAGAGCGAGTCCTGAACAGATTCGACGACCGGCGCCAGCGTCACCGGCAATTGGGACACCAGGGTGCTCTGCCCAGCGGGAGCAATGGCATCCAGGAGTATGCGCTCATAGTCGTGCAGGTCGTCGGCCTGCCGCTCGGTTCGCGTCAACGACCAGTCCAGCAGTCCGTGTTCTGTGCGTGGCAGCTCCGTGATGCGCAGATGACCACGCACCGCCAGTCCCAGAAGCGTCGCGGTGACGTCGACGGGATCCACGCGCTCATCCGCGACAGTTCCCACCAGCCCTGGACGCAAGCCATCGCGGGTCTCGAAGACGGATTCCCCCTCCCCCACCGGCCGGAACGTCCCCACCGGCTGCCCGGCCATGCCGGATGCCGCAGCGTCCCTTCCCGTGCGACGGTGGCGCTGCCAGATGAGGGCCGTGCCCAGCAGCAGCGTCCCGAGAGCGACTCCCACAGTCAGGGGGGTCACGGCGAAGGCGCGGTCCAGGCTCCACTCGGTGACGACGTTGGCGGTGGGCCGGACCGCATCGGCCGCCACCCCGACCGTCATGGTCACCTGCTCACCCATGCCCCGCGGACCGGTCTGGAAGGTGGGCATGGGCGACTCGCTGGTGCCTGCAGTATAGAGATCACACTTGTCCGGAGTTCCGGGAGGACCTGCGGTGCAGTCCACCACCTGCGCCATGGCGGGCAGGCGGAAAGAACCGCTGACCTGATCCACCCCCACCGACAGCCCCTGCAGAACACGCCAGCTCAGCACCGTGAGCGCACCCGAGGAGCTTTCCTCATCCTCGGTGGCTCCCTCAACGGTGTAGGTGATGACGACGTCCTCCCCGGCAGCCGACGAGGTGTCCGCGTTCACCACGACGTAGTCACCGTCGGTGGTAGTTCCTGTCAGCGCATCGACGCCGCCGACGGTGGCGGTCACGTCTCGGACCTCATAGGTGTAGTAACTCGAAGCGTCTATTCGTTGCTTCGTCGCAATGCGCTGCACCAGCTCATCCGGGGTGGTTTCGAAGGTCAGTGTTTCCGTGACGGACAGCCGACCATCGGATCCGAGCACCCCGTCGAATGTGAAAGACGTTGCGACGGGGTCATCCGCACGTGCCGTCAGCATCGAGGTCGCGGCCAGCCACGCCACCGCGACGACAACCAGGACGGCTCGTGCGCACCGTTGAATGAGAGCGGTCAAGGGGTGGGCTCCTCCACATGGGATCGACACGGACGACGCTACCGCAGGTGGTACGGGCATGGCCCGAGATCCACCCTTCAGCCGCGCTCCGACTACCCTGAGAACCATGAGCCAGTCCGGATTCCCGCAGCAACCCGGTTGGCGACCACCGCCGCGGACGCGGCACACTCCTTCGGCATCACAGTCCCCATCGTGGCAGGCTGCGGGGCAACCGTGGCCGCGCCAGCCATGGGACCCGCCCGCACCGCGCTTGTCTGCGCAGCAACGCTCTCCCCGTGCCGGCCAGCAGCAGACATTCCCTCCCAGCAACTGGCAGCTGCCGGCCCACCCGAACCGCCAGGCTCCCTCGCGGTCACGGCGCCGCAGACGCTCCCCCATTCCGTTGCTCCTCCTGGTCGCCGTCGCGCTCGTGATCCTCGTCGGCCAGGATTTTCTGTCGGAACAGGGCGGCGAGGACGTGGCGTCGGACTACGAGAACGAGAACTACGTCGTGCCCAGCGCTGGCCGGGCTGCTCCGGCCATCCCGGTCCCACAGTACGAGACGGAGGTGGCGACGTGGTTGGAGAGCAACAGCCTCTATGACCAGCAACTCGCATCACCCGTGCGCTGCGACCTCGATCCCGTCACGGGCATGATCGCTGACGACGCGCTCCAGTCGCAGATGCGGGAGTACGTGCGATGCCTGACCCGGGTATGGGGACCCGCGTTGGAGGCGGCGGGCCACGTCGCCTACCAGCCAACGTTGTACGTGTATCCGGCGCGCGGTGAGGTCACCACGAGTTGCGGGATCCAGGAGTCGTTCAACGCGTTCTACTGCGGCGCGGATCAGAACCTGTATCTGGCATCCGACGTGGTGAGAATCCTCCCGCCAGCTGAGGCTGCGGCGCCGGGGGCCTACAACCTGATCGTCGCGCATGAGTACGGTCATGCGGTGCAGGGTCGCTCCGGAGTTTTCGCGGCCTCCTTCTACGCCTCTGAGGATGCCGGATCCGAATCGGATGCCAGTGAGATCAGCCGTCGGGTGGAGTTGCAGGCCGACTGTTTCGCGGGCGCCGCCATCGATTCGGTGTCGGAGAGCATGGGGCTCGGCGAGGCTGAACGCGAGGCCGTGGAACGCATCAGTTTCGAGATCGGCGACGACAGACTGGCCGACAGGTTCAACCAGGAAGTCGTCGAAGGGGATCACGGGACCGGTGAGAGCCGGGAACTGTGGGCCGAGCGCGGTCTCTCAGGCGGCCCACTGTCCACGTGCAACTCGTTCACCGCACCCAGCACCGAAGTCCGCTGAGACGACGGCGCTTTGGACACAGCAGCCGAACGACTCGCCACCTCCCGACCCTACGGCCTCGGCCGACCCCTAAATCCGGCCGGAGTCCTCGCTGCGAAGCGAAGCGACGGCCATGGCTGCAACGCCCTCACCCCGTCCGGTCAGTCCCAGCCCATCCGTGGTGGTGGCACCCACCGAGACGGGGGCACCCACGGCAGCGGACAGCACGGCCTCCGCCTCGGTGCGTCGAGCCGCCAATCGTGGTCGGTTGCCGATGATGGTCACCGACACGTTGTCCACCTCGAATCCTGCTGCCCGCACCCGGCGGACGGTCTCCGTCAGGAAAGCGACACCGCTCGCACCCGCCCAACGGGCCTCGGAGGTGCCGAAGTTGCTCCCCAGATCACCCAGTCCTGCCGCTCCGAGCAGGGCATCACAGGCAGCATGCGCCGCGACGTCGCCGTCGGAGTGACCAGCCAGTCCCTCGGGCTCATCCGGGAAGTGCAACCCGGCCACCCACATGGGAACACCGGCACTCAGGGTGTGGACGTCGGTGCCCAGCCCGACGCGCTGATTCATGTGGATCCTTCCCCCGCAAGGATGGCCTCGGCCACCAGTAGGTCGATGGGCTCGGTAACTTTCAGCGCACGGCGATCTCCGTCCACCAGGACGACGTCCACCCCCATGGCCTCGCATGCAGCAGCATCGTCGGTGATCTCGAGGCGCGACTGTTCCACGTGATCGTGTGCCTCGCGCAGCGTCGTGAGGCGGAACCCCTGGGGGGTCTGTACAGCGCGCAGACTGGAGCGGTCCACCACTTGCGAGGAGTCACCGGAAGTCTCACGGATCGAATCCATCACCGGCAGCACAGGCACCACCGCGCGGGCGCCCGAGCGCAAGGCACCGACGACGCGATGGATAACCGTCGCGGGGACCAGGGGCCGGGCAGCATCGTGGACGAGGACACTCGTGAAGTCCGCCATGCCGCTCAACGACTGCAGGCCCATTCGAACCGAGTCCTGGCGGCGCTGTCCCCCCACGACGATCGTCACAGGTATGGCCGCGCCATCCAGGGCTGCGGAGAACGGCTGGTCCATGCCGAGCGGGATGGTCACCACGACGCGCTCCACTCCTGCTTCTGCCAGGTTGTCCACACATCGACGCACCAGGCTGGTTCCCGACAGTGTGACCAGCGCCTTGGGGACTGGCTGACCGAGCCGCACGCCAGAACCGGCCGCCACCACAATGACGACGACCGGTTCCTGCGTGTGTTCTGCGGCGCTCAGGAGGCCAGTACCTCTTCGAGGAGGACCTCGGCACGCTCCTGTTCTACGTCTTCAGCCAGTGCGAGTTCGGCCACCAGAATGCTGCGTGCCTTGGACAGCATCCGCTTCTCTCCGGCGGACAGTCCCTTGTCGCGGTCGCGACGCCACAGGTCGCGGACCACCTCGGAGACCTTGATCACGTTGCCGGAGTGCAGCTTCTCCAAGTTGGCCTTGTACCGACGGGACCAGTTGGTCGGTTCCTCCGTGTGCTCTGCCCGGAGGACGGCGAACACTCGCTCCAGTCCTTCGGAGTCCACCACGTCACGTACGCCCACCAGATCGACGTTGTCGGAGGGCACCCTCACCACCAGATCGTTTTGTCCCAGAATCCGCAGGACGAGGTAGAGACGATCTACCCCCTTGATCTGCCGAGTTTCAATATCCTCAATGAGTGCTGCCCCATGATTGGGGTAGACAACCGTTTCACCGACCGAAAAAGTCATATGGATTGGCCCCTTTCCTTAGGACAATTCTAGCACGACACGCCGTCGCAGTGTGGCCTCGTGCGCTCCGACGGCGTAGCCTGCCCTCCTTTGCGTCGTCCACTTCCTCGCGTGTACCTCGCCCGCACCGGTTAGGATGGCGCACAGCTGTTCCATGCGGCAGACGTTTCCAGCTGAGACAGGCACTTCACACAAAGGACCGAGATGACCCAGCCCCACCGCCGCTTCGCCGTCGTCAGTCTTGCTGCCATGGTCTCAGTGGTAGGGCTGGCCAGTTGCACCTCAGGCGAATGGCGCTACGACGTCCCGCCAGCAGCAGGTGTGGTCCAGGACGAGGGTCCCGTGAAAGCGCGCAACGTCCTGGTGCTTGCCAATGACGACGGCCAAGGCCTCCTGACGGGATCGCTCTTCGCGAATCAGCCGGTGGAGCTTGAAGGTGCCGCTGTGGCTGGTCAGCAACAGGACGGTACCTACGCAGATGTCGTGAGTGTGCCGCTGACCGGCGAGATTGGGGTCCGGGAGCCACTTGAGCTCGGGGGCGAGGACGCCATCGTGGAGGGCGCGGACCTGCAGGCCGGGCTGCTGGCCGCCGTGGTTCTGCAATTCAGCGACGGCACGAGCATGACCATGGAGACCGTCGTCGTGTCATCGGATGACCCTGCACACGCTGCCCTCTGGGACGCTGCGCAGTCCTGAGGAACCACTGATCAACCATGTCCCGGCTGCGGTGCACCGGATTGGGCGATCTGGCGCCACCCCATCTGGATATGGACATCCAGCGCGGCGGTAGTCACATCTGGTACTTGTAGCCCAGCCCTCGCACGGTGATGAGTCGCTCCGGAGCTGCGGGGTCCTTCTCGATTTTGCCGCGCAGACGTTTTACGTGCACATCCAGGGTTTTGGTGTCGCCGACGTAGTCACTGCCCCAGATCCTGTCGATCAGCTGGCCTCTGGTCATGACGCGGCCAGCGTTGCGGAGCAGGAGCTCCAAGAGCTCGAACTCCTTCAGCGCGAATTTCACATCCTGACCGTCGACGCTGACCTGATGACGGTCCACATCCAGCCGGACGCCCTCGACCTCCACGACACCGGGAAGCAGCGGCTGGTCCGCTCCGCGTCGCAGCACCGCCCGGATGCGCGCCACCAACTCCCGGTGGCTGAACGGTTTGGTGACATAGTCGTCGGCGCCCAGTTCCAGCCCCACCACCTTGTCCACCTCGTCGTCTCGGGCCGTCACCATCACGATCGCCACGTTGCCGCGGCTCCGCAGCTGACGACAGACCTCGGTGCCCGGCAGCCCGGGCATCATCAGGTCCAGGAGCACAAGGTCTGCGCCCGTCCTGTCGAACTCAGCCAATCCCGCCGCGCCATCCGGGGCGGTGGCCACCTCGAAACCCTCCCGGCCCAGCATGTAGGACAGCGCATCCCGGTACGATTCCTCGTCCTCAATGATGAGAATGCGGGTCATGGCGCAGCGCCTTCCGCGACCGTTTCGTCCTGACCCACCACGGGATGGGCAGGGAGCCGGAGCGTGAATGTGGATCCCTGACGTGGCTGTGACCACACGCTGACGCTGCCCCCATGGGCTCCGGCGATGTGCCGCACGATGGACAGGCCCAGCCCGGTGCCGCCGCTCTCCCTGCTGCGGTCATGATCCACCCGGTAGAACCGTTCGAAGATGCGTTCCTGGTCCTCCGCTGAGATGCCGATGCCGTTGTCGGAGACCTTGATGTCCACGAACCGATCCTCTCCCAACATCACCGTCGACACGCCGATGGAGACCCGGGCCCGTCGACCCGAATAGGCGATGGCGTTGTTCACCAGGTTCGTGAGCGCATCAGTCAACTGCCAACGGTCCCCCATCACCATGGCAGGGTGGTCCTGGGATCGGGAGAGCACCACTCCGCGGTGCTCTGCAGCTTCCCGGGAACGGGCCAGTGCATCATCCACCACTTCCGAGATGTCCACCATCTCCATCGATCCAGTGGGGTCAGAGGCCTGCAACCGGGACAGGTCAATGATCTGTCCCACCAACTCTGCAAGGCGTGACGATTCACTTTGCAGCCGGCTGGCGAAGCGAGCCACCGCCTCCGGATCGTCGCTGGCGGCCTCGACGGCCTCCGCGAGGATACCGATGGCGCCGATGGGGGTTTTCAGTTCGTGGGAGACGTTGGCGACGAAGTCTCGACGCACCGATTCCACCCGCCGCCCAGCGGTTTCGTCCTCGGCAATCACCAGCACCACGCCGTCCTCCAGCGGAACCACGCGTCCCAGCAGTTCCACCACGTCCATGCCCGGCTCGCGCGCACGATCGATGTGTCCACTGAAGATCTCTCCGCTCGACCGGGCTTCACGTACCAGTTCCAGCAGCTCCGGAAATCCGACGCGGGCGCCCCGAGCCAACCCCATGGCCAACGCTGTCTGATTCGTCGTGAGCACCTCATCGTGGGATCCCACGAGCATCGTGCCAGCTCTCAGTGCTCCCACCACGCGGGACATGTCCGTCGATGCCACGCTGCCAGCGCGCGGGGCGTTCAACTGGTGACGGCCCTGCACGGTGCGACGGATGGCCACCACGAGGACAATCAGCAGCAGCGTCGTGGCGGCCCCGATCAGACCCGCGATGACAGGCGGCATATCGGTCATCGTAACGGCTCAGGGGAAAGCTGTTCACTCGCAATTCACTGTCCCGGCGCCCTGTCGATACCGGCAACCACGCTTCCACCCGTAGAATCGTGGACAGGCGAACGAAAGGGGACAGCGACGATGCGCGCCAACTACCACGATGAGCTCAGCAGCGTGCTCGATCGGCTGCATGAGATGGCGGGTCTGGTGGAAGAAGCCATCATCGAGGCATCCGCCTCGCTGCTGCATCCAGATATTGAACGGGCCGAGCGTGTCATCTCCAACGACGCACGGCTCGACGAGATGCATGAGGAACTTGAGTTCAAGTGCCTGTCCCTGCTCGCCCTGCAGGCACCGGTGGCGGGAGAACTGCGCACGATCGTCTCAGCCATTCGTGTCGTCTTCGAGCTGGCGAGGATGGGGGACCTGGCGGCCCATGTCGCCAAGATCGCTCGTCTGCGCTACCCCGAACATGCGGTCGTCAGCGAGTTGGAGCCGAACTTCCAGCGCATGGCCGAAATCTGCATCGAGATGATCGATCTCGCCACCACGAGCCTGCGCGACCGGGATGCCAAGGCAGCCCGCCAAATGGCGACCATCGACTCGGAGATGGACACGCTCCGCAGTCAGCACTTCGACGTCATCCTGGCGGGAGGATGGAAGGGCAGCACGGAGCAGGCCGTGGATGCCGCCCTGCTGGGCCGCTACTTCGAGCGCTTCGCGGATCACGCCGTCGCGGTCGCTCGTCGCGTCATCTACATCATCACCGGGGAGACCCCGGAGGGTGTGGACTGGCCAAACGCCTGACCCGCTCCCAGCGGCCTCGGGCCAGGCGATAGGGTGAGTCCATGACTGGAAAGCTCATCCTGCTTCGCCACGGCGAGAGCGAATGGAACGCAAAGAACCTGTTCACCGGCTGGGTGGACGTCGACATCAACGACAAGGGTGAGGCGGAGGCCGAGCGTGCCGCCGAGCTCCTGAAGGCAGAGGATCTCCTGCCGGACATCCTCCACACGTCACTGATGCGTCGCGCCATCCACACCGCCAACATCACGCTTGATGCCTGTGATCGTCACTGGATTCCGGTGCGTCGCAACTGGCGCCTCAACGAGCGCCATTACGGCGCGCTGCAGGGTCTGGACAAGAGCCAGACGCGCGACAAGTACGGCGAGGAGCAGTTCATGCTGTGGCGTCGCAGCTACGACACCCCGCCACCCGTCATCGAGAAGCACAGCGAGTTCAGCCAGTTCGATGACCCGCGCTACGCGGACATCCCCGAGGATGAGCGCCCGCTCACCGAGTGCCTCAAGGACGTCGTCAAGCGGATGCTGCCCTACTGGTCCTCAGACATCATCCCGGACTTGGAGGCCGGTCACACGGTGCTCGTCGCCGCGCATGGCAACTCGCTGCGCGCGCTCGTCAAGCATCTGGACAACATCTCGGATGAGGACATCGCCGGGCTGAACATCCCCACAGGCATCCCGTTGTACTACGAGCTGAACGACGACCACACTCCTGTCACCGTCGGCGGCCGCTACCTCGACCCGGAGGCCGCAGCCGCGTCCATCGAGGCGGTCAAGAACCAGGGCAAGAAGTAGCCGCCGTCATCAGCCACGAGTGCGACCCGACCAGCAACGCTGGTCGGGTCGTTTCTCTGCTCGGCTTCTGCGCCGTTCCGGCGCGGTGGGGGATGAGAGGTCTTAGACACCACAGCGTCTCTTCTTCGGCGATCGTGCTGACACTTTCGAGCATGGACACGGTTGACACGCCGTGCTCCCTGCCCTGACTTCCGTTCCTTGAGTAGCGACCGGTGAGGGACGAACCTGTCGCGTATCGAAAGGCACCGTGGCTTGGGACTCGTCCTTCGATACGCCCGGCGACTTCGTCCCGGGGCTACTCAGGAAACGAGGAAGGTGCCGACTGCTCTGGTCACGTGCTTTCGAGTGAGCAATCCCGATCTCCTGCTCAGCTGCGGGCTACATTGAGCACCATGGGCAAGCAATCTGCAGTCGTGACAGGAGCCTCGTCGGGTATCGGGGCCGCCACAGCCCGCCGCCTCGCGGCTGAGGGATTCCATGTGATCTGCGCCGCCCGTCGCAAGGAACGCATCGAGGAACTTGCCCGGGAGATCGGCGGGCGCGCGGTGGTGTGCGACATCACCTCCGACGACGACGTCGCCGGGCTCGCGACCACCGTGGGGGAACGGCTCGACGTGCTGGTGAACAACGCCGGCGGCGCGTTCGGCCTCGAACCCGTTGCGGAGGCGGACCTCTCGGCGTGGTCGAGGATGTTCGAGCTGAACGTGGTGGGAACCACCCGCGTCACCCAAGCGCTGCTACCGGCACTGACTGTTGCGAAGGGCGTGGTGGTGTTCGTCACCTCCACCGCCGCGGAAGGGGCCTACGCTGGAGGCGCGGGATACTGCGGCGCCAAGTCGGCGGAGCGCTTCGTTCGTGATGCCCTACGGGTGGAGTTGGTGGATCAGCCCGTGCGCTTCTGCGAGGTGGCACCCGGCATGGTTCACACCGACGAGTTCTCCCTCGTCCGCTTCGACGGTGACCGGGAACGCGCCGATGCCGTCTACGAGGGGGTCGCCGAGCCGCTCGTCGCCGAGGACGTCGCTGACATCATCGCATTCGTGGCGACCCGACCGAGGCACGTCAACATCGACTCCGTCGTGGTGCGCCCCCGCGCACAGGCCACCCAGCAAACGGTTCACCGCGAGGATCCCGGCCGTCCGTGACACTGTCAGCCCACCCGGGGGTGACGGGGCGTGTTGCGCGCTGCGCTCAGAGCTGGATGAGTGCCTGTCCGCCCTGGACCGCGTCACCGGCGGAGACCAGTACGGCGGAGACCTTGCCTGCCGCGGGAGCGGTGATCTCAGTCTCCATCTTCATCGCCTCGAGAACCATCAGCACCTGCCCGGCCTCAATGTCGTCGCCTTCAGCCACGTCAACGCGTGCGACGGAGCCCGCCAGCGGCGCGACGACGGTGTTGGAGCTGACAGCGCTCACGGATGCGGTGGTGGGCACAGCGTGACTGCCGGTCCCGCCGATGATGATGGGGCCAAGTCCCTGTCGTTCCTCCTCCGCCACCTCCACGTCGATTTCGTACTCCGTCTCGTTGACGGTCACCTTCAACTTCATGAAACTCTCCTGGCTCAGTGATCAGCGTGAATGGGGGACGGAACGGTCGTGGACGCGGCCACGGGTGGCGGCAGCCCACCGGGTTTGGGACCCGTAACGAACTGCCTTCACTTTGGCCTTGTGCCCGAAATATGCGGCGACGGCGGCACCGATGAGCACGAGGTCGGTCTGCGGCACCTTGTCGTGATGGCCCTCAAGCCCGTCCACCCGGGACTGGAGTGCCTCCATCTGCTCGGTGAGCCGAGCGATGGTGGCAAGCAGTTCCTCTTGTGACATGTCGTTCATGGTTTCCATCTTCCTTCGGCGATCAGGCCGGCCCGAGGCCGTGCTTCTTCGCCGGGCGGATCTCACGCTTCCCGACGAGCAGCTCCAGAGCCATGGCGATCTCACGCCGGGTATCGGCTGGATCAATGATGTCGTCGACCAGTCCACGGCTGGCGGCCATGTACGGCGTCGAGAAGGTCTCGCGGTACTCCTCCACCAACTCGGCGCGGCGCGCGTCCTTGTCCTCGGCCGCTTCGATCTCGCGGCGGAAGACGACACCGGCGGCACCCTCGGCGCCCATCACGGCGATCTCGGCCGTGGGCCATGCGAAGACCTTGTCGGCACCGAGGTCCTTGGAGCACATCGCCAGGTAGGCGCCGCCGTAGGCCTTGCGGAGCACGACGGTGATCTTCGGGACGGTGGCGGCGGAGTAGGCGTACAGCATCTTCGCGCCGTGACGGATGATCCCGTTGTGTTCCTGTGCCACGCCGGGCAGGAAGCCCGGGACGTCGACGAGGTTGACCAGCGGGATGTTGAAGGCGTTGCAGAACCGGACGAACTTTGAGGCCTTATCCGAGGAATCGATGTCCAGCACACCGGACATGACGCTGGGCTGGTTGGCGATGAGGCCGATGGTGCGGCCGGCAATCCGACCGAAACCCACCACGATGTTGCGGGCCCACCCTGCTTGGACCTCCAGGAAATCTTGATGGTCGACGATCTCGGCGATCACCTCGCGCACGTCGTAGCCCTTGTTGCCCTGCGCCGGAATGATGTCGCGCAACTTCGCGTTCGGCTCCACCACGAAATCGGGATCAACGATTGGCGCGTCCTCGGTGTTGTTCTGCGGCAGGAAGCTGAGCAGCTTCTTGGCAATCAGGATGGCCTGTTCATCGTCGTCGGCCACGAAGTGCACAACGCCGGAGCGTCCCATGTGGGCATCCGCGCCGCCGAGGTCGTCTTGCGTCACCACTTCGCCCGTCACCTGCTTGATGACGCCCGGGCCCGTGATGAACATGTGGGCCTTGCGGGTCTGGATGATGAAGTCGGTCAGCGCCGGGGAGTAGGCCGCGCCGCCTGCGCACGGACCGGCGATGATGGAAATCTGCGGCACGGCGCCGGAGAGCAGGACGTTGGCATAGAACACCTTGCCGTAGCCCGACAGGGAGTCGATGCCCTCCTGAACACGGGCGCCGCCGGAATCGTTGATGAAGACGAAGGGAGTGCCCGTCTGCAGCGATGCCTTCAGGGTTTCCGTGACCTTGATGGAGTGGGCCTCCCCCGCAGAGCCACCCATGACGGTGAAGTCCTGGGAGGCGATGTGGATGGGACGGCCCAACACGGAGCCGGAACCGGTGACCACACCGTCGGCGGGCATGTCCGCCTTGTCCATCCCGAACGTGGTGGTGCGGTTGCGGCGGAAGGCGCCGGTCTCCTGGAAGGTGTTCTCATCGATCATGGCGGCGACGCGGTCACGGGCGGTCATCTTGCCCTTGGCGCGCTGCTTCTCCAGCTTGTCCTCACCGCCGCCGGCCTCGACCTTGGCGCGGGCCTCCTCCAACTGCTTCAGGCGCTCCGCCATCGTGTGTTTCTTGCTCATGTGATCTCCACTCCTCAGACTGGCTCGACGGAAACGCTGTGCGACCGGCCGCCGACGGTGACGTTGTACTTGGCCGGGCCCTGAATGCCCTTGGACTTGGCGCTGGCGGCAGCCTTCTCGGTTGCCAACTGATCTGCCGTCTTGCCCACATTCTTCGGACCCTCGGGACGTTCACGGAAGAACTTGGGCGCGACTCCCGGGAACATGGCGTTGGTGAGCACATCCTCCTCGGTGCCGTTGAAACCCTCGAGCCCTTCGGCCTGGGTCACCAGCTCGTCCCACTCGGGTTCCAGAAGGTCGGCCGGACGGACGTCGATCATGTCCTTCTTGGTCTGCGCCTTGGCCATCTCGACCACCTCGGCATTCGGTTCACCCAGGCATTTGCCGTAGTACCCGAGCATCAGGTCGGCGAACTCGCCGGTCATGACCTTGTAGCGACCCATGAGGACGTTGAACACGGCCTGGGTTCCCACGATCTGCGACGACGGGGTGACCAGCGGCGGGTGGCCGGCGTCGGCCTTTACCCGCGGCACCTCCTCCATGACCTCGCGAATGCGATCGCCCGCACCCTGGGCCTTGAGCTGGCCCTCCATGTTGGAGAGCATGCCACCGGGAATCTGGCTGAGGAAGATGTTGGTGTCCACCAGAGTGGCGGACTCGAACTCGGCGTACTTGGGGCGGATGCGCGCAAAGTGATCACGGATCCTCAGCAGCCGATCCATGTCCAGATCGGTGGTGTAGTCAGTGCCCTCCAACATGGCGACGAGCGATTCGGTGGGGTTGTGCCCCGGCCCGAGCGACATTGAGGAGATGGCGGTGTCCACGACGTCAGCGCCAGCTTCGATGGCCTTCATGAGACTCACCAACGTGACGCCGGTGGTGGCATGACAGTGCACATTGATCTGGATGTCGTCGTAGGTTTCCTTGATGCCTCTGATGATGTCGTAGGCAGGCTGGGGTTGCAGCAGTGCGGCCATGTCCTTCAGGGCAATGGACTCAGCGCCCATGTCGATGAGGCGTCCGGCTGATTTGATGAAGCCCTCCACTGTGTGCACCGGTGACACGGTGTAGCAGATGGTGCCCTGCGCGTGCTTGCCCACCTTCTTGACCGCAGCCATGGCCTGGGCCATGTTGCGTGGATCGTTCAGGGCGTCGAACACGCGGAAGACGTCCATGCCGTTCTCGGCGGACTTCTCGACGAACTTGTCCACCACCATGTCCTCGTAGTGGCGGTACCCCAGCAGGTTCTGACCGCGCAGCAGCATCTGCAGCCGAGAATTGGGCATCAGCTTGCGGAACGTGCGCAGGCGCTCCCAGGGGTCCTCGTTCAGGAACCGGATGCAGGCGTCGAACGTGGCACCTCCCCAGCACTCGACGGACCAGTATCCGGCCTTGTCGATGTCCTCGCAGGCATCGACCATGTCTTCCATGGCCATGCGAGTGGCCATCAGGCTCTGGTGGGCGTCGCGGAGAGCCAGCTCGGTGACGCCGATCTTTCGTGGACTCATGGTTCTATCCAACCATGCTGCCCTCCACCACGCGGGGCCGCCCCCTACCTATGCGTTCACGCGCCCTCACCAGAGGATCGGCACTTGCTTGGCTGGTAGGGATGGTGGCGAGGACGTCACCATCGCTACCACTCAGACGTCGCGACACACCATTCCCGCGGTCATCGCCCGGCGAGGAGTGCCTCCTCTGCGGCCTTGGTCCAGACGCCGTCGTTCAGTTCGGCCGCGACGTGGGGAAGTTGATCCGGCATGTCCCCGAGCCGTGTCAGCGGGAGATCGTGCAGCATCGGGTAGACCATGATCTTGCCGCCCGCGGTGCGGTTGACCACCGCGTCGATGGCGTCCCGAAATCCGGCCATTCCGGTGACGGCGTCCAGCGAGATGTGGGTGTCGATGATGCCCTGCTCGATCTTGTCCAGGACAGTGCGCATGTCGGAGACGTCCGAGCCGGAGGTACCCAGCATGAAGATGCGACGCTCGATGATGGCCTGGAGGTCGAACTCCCCGAGGGTGCCGGCAGGGATTCCGGCGAAGGCGTTGATGATGGCGCCCTCTGCCGCGATGTCGACGGCCTGCGCCACGAGCTCGGCCACCGGCACCATGCAGCTGATGTGGGTGTAACCGGGTTGCAGCTCAGAGGAGCCGGTGTTGATGATCTCCAGCGGCACGCCACGCCCCTGCGCGACGGGACCGACGATGGATTCCAGATGCTGCAGTCGTTCATCGCTGAGATCGGTCGCGGCAACCGAGATGTCGTCAAAGTTCGAGGTCAACGCGCGCATGGTGTGCATCTGTCCCATGGGGCCGGCGGCGCCGATGATGGCCACCTTGTCGCCGTCGCGCAGTTCCCCGGTGGCGGGGATCCACGCGTATCCGTCAGCGGGGTTGTCGCCTGTGGTGCCGCAGAACCGGATGAAGTCGTAGTGCACGCGGCCGATGTCGAGGGCAACCTTCCGTTCCAGCTGCGCCCCGTCCAACACCACGCACAACACCGCCCGCGTGCTCAGCAGGCCAGCCAGTGCTTCGACGACGTCGGCGTCGGCGCCGTAGTAGATGATGTCGTCGAAGACCTGTCCCTCCATCGCAGCGATCGCGTCGGAGGTCACCGTCACGATCTCCCCCGGGGCGTTGTCCTTGATCAATTCCTCCAGCCCGATGTTGCCGCCGTCGGAGATCACCAACAGTCGGCCGCCCTCGGCCACGTGGTTGCGCTCCTGCCAGGCGTAGGAGCCCTCCACGGTTGCCCACGGCTCAATGAGACCCACGGCCGCCGCGGAGGGGCCGTCGGAGACGTGGATCAGGAACTCCTCACCATCGGGGGAGACGACGCAGCGTTCGTCGATGACGACGAACTCCTGCAGCGCACCTTCGAAGTTGTAACCGAACGCGCCATTCGACTTGGGCGTGCGCAGATGCTTCCAGTCGGCCTGGACCAGCACCCGGTCGCCTTCCTTGAATTTCGTCACCTTCTCCCCCACCTCAATGATGCGGCCGACGGGTTCGTGACCCGGCACGGTCGCGGCAGAACCGGGCTTGTATCCGGGGATCTCCTCCAGGGCGGCGGGATCGATGCCGCTGACCACTTCCGCCTTCCGGGGGTGGGAGTCGAAGGCGTTCAGCAGCTTCGTGTCACTGAAACAGATGCCGCAGGCTTCCACCTGCAGCATCATCTGGTGGGGTCCCACCGGGTCCACGGGCTTGGAGTCGTTGTGGACGATCTTCCCCACTCCGGTGAACTGGATGGCGTGTTGGGATTTTGTGTCGCTCATGTCGATCTTCCTTGTGCGTAGTTGGTGATTGCGATCAGCTGCTGAGCATGACCTGGCCGCCTGTGACGGGGATTGCCTGGCCGGTCTCGTAGGCCTGCTCGACGACGTAGTAGAGGGCGCGCATGACGTCGGCTTCCAGGGCACCGCGGCCCATCGGGACTTTCGCCTCGTAGGCAGCCTTGACCTCTTCCACCGTGGTGGCGCCGGGGATCTTGCCGGAGTTCAGGTATTGGACGAACAGGCCGTTCTCCGGATCGGACCAGAGCGGCCCGTCGAAGAAGTTGCCGGGGCAGATGGCATTGACCTTGATGCGATAGTCCACCAGTTCCAGGGCGAAGCTCTGCACCAGGCCGATGCCGCCGAATTTGCTGCCTGCGTAGGCGGCGTTGCGGTTGGAGCCCACCAGGCCGGATTTCGAGTTGATCTGGATGATGTCGGTGGACCACTGGGGCGCGGCGGCGTTCTGGAGCCGCAGGAGGCGGCCCAGGTGTTTGGTGATGAGGAAGAACGCCGTGTAGTTGACGTCGGTGCTGAGTGCGAAGGCCGCCAGGTCCTGCTCCAGGACGGATCCGGCGCGGGCGATGCCGGCGTTGGAGACCACGAGGTCGATGCCCCCGCACGTGCTGGCGATCGTGGTCGCGAGCGCGGCCACGGACTCCTCATCGGAGACGTTGCACTCCACGGCGGTGGCCCGCTCTCCCAGTTCGTTGGCCAGCGCCGTCGCGCCGGTCAGATTGAGGTCAGCGATGAACACCCATGCCCCGGAGGCGTGCAGGGCCCGGACGATGCCCTCGCCGAAGCCCTGGGCGCCGCCGGTGACCAGTGCGACCCGGCCGGCCACCACGCCCGCTCGCGTCGCCGCCAGACCCGCAGCGGTGTCCCGCGGGTCGGGCATGGCGACGGCGCCGGGCAGGTGGTGGGCCGTCACGGTGGCCCGGTCCTCGCCGCTCGTCAGAGCGATGGTGGCGGGCAGCGTGGTGTCCGCGGGAAGGGCATTGGCCAGTAGCTGGGCTGCCTCCGTGGCGTCGTCGACGTCCATGTCGATGGTGATCGACGGCTCCGTCTCAGTGGGTGTCAGCACCATCGGGGTGTTGTGGACATCCAACAGGACACCACGCAGCACCACCAGCAGGTCGTTGATTCTCATGATGCAACTCCTCTTTCCGTGACGAGACGACGGCCCAGCTCGCCGTAGGCGATGACGCGCTCGGCCAGAGGCAGGCCGGCCATGGGGTTCTCCGGATGGAGCAGACCGCTGGTCGGGTCCGCGTCGGAGAGTTCCTCGTGCGCCACGAGCGCCCACGTCGAATCGTTGAGGTGGGCGAATCGTGGTTCACCGAGTTCCGGGCAGGAGAAACTCTGTCTGGGCTGGTTGATGTCGACGCCGGAGACCTCGATCATGCCGTGCGCCGCCGCCAAGGCGGAGACCCGCTGCAATTGTTCGGGTGTGTTGCGGGGCGGCATGAAGGTGATGGCCGGGAAACCCAGCTCGGCAAGATATGCCACCAACTCGTCGAGGTAGGAGTCCTCGAACGCCTCGGCCTTCTTGTCGCCCGTCGGCGACGCGGAGACGTCCCCGAGGTAGGCGTAACAGGGGATGGCGCCGATCGACAGGGCGAAGTCGACGACGCTGCGGGCGTCCGGTAGCTCGCCACCATTCTCCAGCCGGGTGGGCTGGATGTAGAAGCGGTGCAGGAACTGTGCCTTGAGCAGGCCGAGGAGGTCGTGCGTGAGGAACGGGTTCTGCCGATCGGTGAGCACGTCGCGCAAACCATCCGGTATCTCCACGCCCATCTCCGCAAGACCCGTAACCAGTGACCGGCCCCGTCCGAAGCGTTCGATGAGCGCGCCGGACATGGCATACAACAGGTGACGCTCCGTGATGGTGCCGCCGGAGGCGAATTGGGAGATGCCGACGACGTCGGACTCGAAATCCAGCGACGGCGCCCCGAGTTTCGTGAGGATGTCGTTGGCCGCCGCCGTCATGTCCCGGGTGCGTTGCAGACGGGCCACGCGAATGGGGCGCAGGAAGTCCGCCACCTCTGCCCTTGCACCGGTCGGAATCCCCTGGACCGTCATGTAGGCGACGCCCTCGGAATCGGGGTTGTTGAGCTTCCTCGTGGCGAACGGTGCGCGACCGGCGGCCAACTCCTCAGCGGAGTGCAGCATCACACGGCATTCGAAACCGGTCACCACGCCCATGCCGAGGATGGCCCCGGCGTCACGCATCTCCCCCGCGGCGGCGATGGAGTCATGGTCCACCGAACCGACCACCTGCAGTCCCGCCTCCCGGCCACGCAGGCATGCCATGGCCGGGGTGTAGGGGCTGAAGCTGTAGACGGTGTGGATGTGGTTGTTGGACTCCGACGTCAACGGTGGCAGCTCGAGTTCCGAGTCGACCAGCAGCCTCAGTGCCTCCACCCGGGAGTCCGGGGTGGCGGCGGGGTCGTTGACTGCCTCCGGAGTCATGCTCAGACCCCTTCCCTCGAACGCCGTGCCAGTTCGGCACTGGTCTGGTTGGTGGCGGGCGTGTAGTTCTTCAGGGGCAGGATCCGCTCGTGGACGGCGTCGATGAGCCAGTCGGGCTGGGGGAAGAATTCCTTCTCCAGTTCGGCGGCGGGGGTGATTGCGTTGCGCGAACCCACGACGGTGACGGGCGCGTCGAGGTGGTCGAAGGCGAGCGTGCCCACCTGGGACGCCACGGTGTGCAGGAAGGATCCCCGGTCCACCGCATCGGAGGTGAGGAGCAGGCGTCCCGTCTTCTTGATCGATTCGACGATGGGGTCCAGATTCAGCGGTGCCACGAAACGCAGGTCGATGACCTCGGTGGAGATGCCGTGTTCCTTCTCCAGGGTCTCGGCGGCCTCCATCACCCGGTAGAGGGTGGCACCCAGCACACCGATGGTGAGGTCCGTGCCCTCGCGGCGCACGACCGGCTGGCCCTCCGGCACCTCGTAGTAGCCCTCGGGGACGCCGTCGGCCTCGAACTCCTCGGCGCGGTCATAGAGCAGCTGCGACTCGAAGAACACCACCGGATCGGTTCCGCGCAGCGCGAGGTTCATCATGCCCTTGGCGTCGTACGGGGTGGCGGGGTAGTACACCTTCAGACCGGGCATGTGGGCGACGAGCGCTGCCCAGTCCTGGGAGTGCTGTGCGCCGTACTTGCTGCCCACGGAGACGCGGATCACGAGTGGCATGTTGAGCAGTCCGGCGGACATGGCCTGCCACTTCGCGGCCTGGTTGAAGATTTCGTCGCCGGCCCGGCCGAGGAAGTCGCAGTACATCAACTCCACGATGGCCCGGCCGCCGGAGAGGGCGTAGCCGACGCCCGCACCGACGATGGCCGCCTCGGAGATGGGCGAGTTGAACAGACGGTGGTGCGGCAGCAGTTCGGTGAGACCGCGGTAGACGGCAAAGGCGCCGCCCCAGTCACGGTTCTCCTCGCCCCACGCGCACACCGTCGGGTCGGTGGCGAAACGGTGGGCGATGGCCTCGAAGAGCGCATCGCGGTAGGAAAAGGCCTTGGCCTTGCTCACCGGCTTGCCGTCGGGGTCAAGCGCGGTCCGACTCTTCTTCTGCAGCGACTTCACACGAGCGTTGTCCTCAAGGGGTTCCAGGAGTTCCGGCTCGCCGTCGGCCATCTTCTCCTGGTTGCCGTTGGAGTAGGTCACGGTCTCGATGAAGTCCATGTGGACCCGGGGGGAGGTGTCCTCATCCTTGGTGCACAGGGCGATGATCCTGGTGAGCCGCTCGTCGAAGCGGGCCTGGATGTCATCCACCTCGCCCTGCCCGATGACGCCGTTCTCCACCAAGTACTCGGCGTAGTTCTTGAGGCCGTCGTGCTGCTCCCACAGCTCCACCTCGTCGCGGCTGCGGTAGCTGGAGGCATCCGAGGGTGAGTGGCCGGAGAAGCGGTAGGTGATGGTGTCCGTCAGGACGGGGCCACGGCCGGCTTCCAGCAGACCCCGCTTGCGGTGCACCGCATCGGCGACGGCGAGCGGGTTGAGCCCGTCGACACGCTCCGAGTGCATGGCCTCCGGGTTCACGCCGGCGCCCACGCGGGCGAGGAGGTCGTAGCCCATGGTCTCGCCGGAGGTCTGGCCACCCATGCCGTAGAAGTTGTTGAAGAAGTTGAACCAGATGGGTGGGTTGCCCTGCACACCGTCATTCCACAGCGTGCGGTACTGGTCCATGGCCGCGAACATCATGGCTTCCCAGACCGGCCCACAGCCCATGGAGGCGTCGCCGAGATTGGCGATCACGATGCCGTCCTGACGGTTGACCAGCTTGAACAGTGCAGAACCGGTGGCGATGTCGGCCGAGCCGCCCACGATCGCATTGTTCGGCATGGAGCCGAACGGGGAGAAGAAGGCGTGCATCGAGCCGCCCAGGCCACGGTTGAAGCCTGCCTTGCGGGCGAAGGTCTCGGCGACGGTGCCGTAGAGGATGAAGTTCTCGGCCAGGTCCTCCAGCGAGTCGTTGCTGATCTTCTCGGCGAAGGAGAGAGTCTCACCGTCGAGGAAGCCGTTCATGATCGATTCGAGGCCGGAGGGCTCCAGTTTGCGGGCCGCGGAGAAACACTTGGCGAGGATCTCGCCGTGGCTGCGGTGGGAGCCGAAGATGAGGTCGGTGGGCTCCAGCTGCGAGGCTTGCCCGACGACGGCGGACTCCTGTCCGATCGACAAGTGGGCCGGGCCGCGGTGGTCGTACTCGACCCCGTTCCAGGCACCCGTGGTCTTGATGGAGTTGAGCATGGTCTCGAACTGCCGGACGGCGATCATGTCGTGGAGGATGTCGACGAGGCCCTCCTTGCCGTGCGTGTCGAGTTCGGTCTCGAAGTTGGGTTCGTAGGCGTTGACGGGGATCTCCACCGACTTGAGCGTGGCGGCTGCCCGGACGGCTGTGGGATCGACGATGAGTGAACGAGTCATGATGTCTGTTTCTTCTCCAGTTTCGTGGTGGGGCTTGGCCCTCAGGCCTTGATGGCCCAGGCCGCCTCTCGGATGAGTTCGCTGACGGTGGGGTGCGGGATGACGACCTGGCGCAGGTCGTGCAGGTCCAGCTCGGTCTCGAGCACCGCGCAGGCGCCCCAGATCATTTCGGCGGCGTAGGAGCCGAGGACATGGATGCCGAGCACGCGCAGGGTCTGCGCATCGACGATAACCTTCGCGCCGCCGGGGGCACGGAACCCGTTCTCGGCGGCGAACCGGCCCGACATGTAGCCGGGGGCGGTGGCGGTCAGTACCTCGTGACCGGCTTCGATGGCGGATGCCTCTGTGATGCCGACGCCTGCCACCTCCGGATTGGAGTAGACCGCCCACGGCACGATGTTCCAGCGCACGATCTCGCCACGTCGATGCGCCTCGGGATCCAGGATGTTGGCTGCCGCCACCTCACCCATGCGGTACGCGGTGTGAGCCAGCAGACTGCGCCCGGTGACGTCGCCGATCGCCCAGACGTTCGGCAGGTTGGTGCGCATACGGTCGTCGACGACGACGCCACTCGCGGAGTACTCCAGGCCGCTGGATTCGGCGCCCCAGCCGTCGACGACGGGGCGCCTGCCCACGGCCATGAGCACCACCTCGGCGCTCGTGGTCTCCTCGCTGCCTTCGGCCGTGGTGAAGTGCACGTCACCGTCCTCGATCCGGGTGACACGGCACCCGAGCCGGAACTCGACGTCGGGCATGGCCTCACGCAGCATGGGCGCCATGGTGGCGTCCATAAATGGGACGATTTCGGGTAGCATCTCGATCACGGTGACGCGGGTTCCCAGCATGGAGAACAGGCTTGCGAACTCCATGCCGATCACGCCGCCGCCGATGACGATGAGCCGTTCCGGGACGGAGTCGATCTCGAGCAGTCCCGTGGAGTCGACCACCGCGGAGCTCTCGGCGGCGCTTGGAATGGGAGGCATCACCGGCGCCGATCCGGTGGCCAGGATCACGTGCCGCGCGGTGTGGGTCTCCCCGTTCACGGACACCTTGCCGGGACCCTCGAAGGTGCCGTGTCCTGTGATGACCGTGACCCCGGCCCGCTTCTCGGCGGCGCCGACACCGGCCACCAGCTTGCCGACGACGTCGGACTTCCAGGCCTGCATGCGGTCCCAGTCGAAGCTGATGTCACCGGCATCGACACCATAAGTCTGGCCATGTTTGGCGTGGTGATAGGTCTTGGCTGCGTTCAGTAGCGTCTTGGTGGGGATGCAGCCAACGTTCAGGCAGACTCCACCCAACGCGTTCGCCTCCACCAGCAGGACGTTGCTGCCCGCGTGGCCGATTCGTTCTGCGGCGATGTAGCCTCCGGGGCCCCCGCCGAGGATGATGACGTCGAAGTCGCTCATGTGCACTCCTTCCTGTCTCAGGCCATGACGGCGATGTCGATGTCCTCGATGAACGCCACGAGGTCGGCCAGGAAACGCGCGGCATCCGCCCCGTCGATCGCCCGGTGGTCAGCCGTCAGGGACAGTCCGATGCGTTGCTCCGCGCCCGTCGTGCCGTCGTCGTGGATCACCGCACGGGGGAAGATGGCATCCACACCGAGGATGGCCGTCTGTGGAACGTTGAGCAGCGGGGTGAAGCTCTCGATGCCCAGCCCGCCGAGGTTGGACACGGTGAACGTGGCACCGTTCAGCAGGTCGGGGGAGATGGTGCCGTCAATGGCTTGACCGGCCAACTCCTTGCTGACCGCCGAGAATTCGCCGAGCCCCATGAGGGAGGCGTTGCGGACGGTGGGTACCAGAAGCCCCCGCGGGGTGTCGCAGGCGAAGCCCATGTGCACGCGCTCAAATGTCTCGAGGGCGCCGTCGCTGAGGTGGGCGTTGTGCGATGGATGACGGGCTGCGGTCCGCACGGCCGCGAAGCCGACGAGATCCCCGATGGTCACACCGTTCAGCCCGAACGACGGGTCCGAGGCCTTCAGCCGCTTGCGCAGATCGAGAAGTCCTTGCGCCCTCGCCGTGGTGGTGTAGGTCAGCTGTGCGCTGGAGGTGAGCGAGTGCATCATGCGCTCGGCGATCACCTTGCGGATACCCTTGACTGGCGTGGTGGTGCTGGGCCCCATGTCGCCGTCGTCCAGCATTGCTGCGGAAGGCGTGCGCCGAGAGGCCGCGGCTGCCACGTCGGCGCTGGTGGCCCGGCCACCAAGGCCGGTGCCCTCGATATCCCGCCGGCCGGCACCGCCCGCCCGGGCAGCGGCCCGGGTGGTCGGCCCCGCGTCGATGGCTGCCTGGACGTCGCGTTCGATCACCCGGCCGCCGGGTCCCGTACCTTCGCCCAGTTCCGTGATGTCCAGCGACTTCTCGTTCGCCAGGTTGCGGGCGCGGGGGCTCGACCCGTAGCCGGGCGTCCCGACGGTGTCAGCAGGTGATGCCGTGGCCTGTGCCTCGGTGGGATCGTCCACATCCAGAGTTGGGACGGGAGCATCACCTGAGGCCTCGGCCTCGTCGGTGCCCTCGTAGGATGCCTCGCCACCCGGTTCTTCCGGTGTGTCCACCTCCGTTTCGGGCGCGCTGTCACCCGCTCCAGACTCCTTCAATGCGGGCCCGGGATCCTCACCGGGCTCACCCAGCACGAGGAGCGGATCCTTCACCGGTACGTCGTCCCCTTCCCCCCAGAGCAGTTTCAGGACGGTGCCGGAGGCGGTGGAGGGCACCTCCATCGATGCCTTGTCCGTCTCCACCTCGCACAGGACTGCGCCCTCAGCGACGTCATCGCCCTCACTCACGGCCCATGAGACGATCAGGCAGGATTCGACACTGTTACCGAGCTGCGGCATGACCACGACTGTTGCCATTGGTTCCTCCTAGACGACACGCACCTGCGTGTGCTCTTTCAACGATTGGACTGCCTCGTCGGAGATCTGGGAATCGGTGATGATCCCCGTGATCCCCGACAGAGGCAGGAAACTGACGAAACCCGCTTGACCGAACTTGCTGGAATCCGCCACGAGCCAGGTTTCCGCGGCGCGGTCCCGCATCACGGTTGCCACCTCGCCACCTTCGACGAAGCGCGTCGTGAGGCCTCTCTCCGGCGAGAACCCGTCGGTACCGAGGAAGGCCAGGCGGACGTTGAACTCTTCGATGGAGCGTTTGGCGATGGGACCCACCATGGATTCCGAGTCTCTCCGGAACACTCCCCCGGTGAGAATGATGTTCAGGGCTGGATTGAGGCGAGCATTGCTGAAGACCAGTGTGGAGTTGGTGACAATCTGCACTCCCTTGCGACCGGCGAGGAAGCGCACGATCAGGGCAGCGGTGGTGCCGGCTTCGACCATGACGGTGTCGTCGTCGGAGACCAGGGCAGCAGCTGCCGCCGCGATGCGCTCCTTCTGTTCGACGTTGATCTTCTGCCGTTGAAGGATGTGCTTCAGGGTGCTGGAACGGGCTCCCCCTCTGGTGCGGACGAGCAGCCCCTGGTCCTCGAGCGCCTGAAGATCGGCGCGGACAGTCACCTCGGAGACACCGAGCTCCGCGGCGAGCGGGCTGACGGCAAGCACTCCATCGCCAGCGAGGCGCGCGAGGATCGCACCTTGTCTGTCCACGCGATCCACCGTCATTGGCCTCGATCTTCCGTTTACTTACGGATTGCTTTCGTTAGCCTGACGTTACACCATCGGTTGACCGGGATGCGAATCCAACCAACTAGTCAGGGCCCAACTCAGGCCAGTTTCCTATCAACCGTGGAGGTCAATATGGCCCAAATAGCCAGTTCGAGTGATTGGTCCGTCGTGACAGGCCGACTTTCGACTTGCGCTTCCCTACCATGGGTAGTAGTCAACCGACATATTAAACAGCGATAGGAGTAGACATGGCTGGGAGACCTCCGGGGGGAAGCGCGAACGGCAGGGAGCGACTACTGAACGCGTGTTGGGATCTCATGGTGGAGTTACCGGTGGGTGAGCGACTGACGATTTCGGCGGTTTGCGACAGAGCCGGGTGCACACCGCCAACCCTCTACCACCACTTCGGGGACCTGGCTTCGCTGGAACGAGCCGCCAGCCGACGCGCGTTCAACGTGTGGATCGAGGACCAACAGTTCGGTGACAACAGGGCGTCCGATCCCCGCGAACGCCTGGTGCAGCATGGACAGGCCTACCTGCAGTGGGCGCGCGAGCATGTTGATGCGTACCATGCCCTCTTCTCACAACCTCGTAGATCACCGGACCCCAACGCCGAGACTGCTGAAACGCCCGGCTTCCAGACTCTGTTGGCGGATCTCGGAGAGATTCACGATCTGCCCGCATCCGATCCCGCCCTCGTGCCGCTGGCATTCGCCTACTGGAGCGGTCTGCACGGGTTGGCAACGCTGCCCGTCACAGTGCCCTTCTTCCGGGAGCAGACGCGGGAATCAGTGCTGGAGGTCATGACCCATGCGCTCGTCTCGCGTGAGCCGATCTCGGACCTCTCCACGCTGCGGGGTCCTTTGACCAAGGCGTCCTGAAACAGGCGCTCAGGCCTTGGTGATGACGTCCGCGATGTCATCACCAAGGCTTGCCTGCAGGGTCAACATTCCGCCGGACAGATGAGACGCTTGTAGTCCAGCGTTCTCGAGTTGCCTCACCGCCAAGTACGACCGCACACCTGACGCGCAGAGAACAGTGACCGGACGGCCCCGGGCCGCTGTCCTCACTTCGCTCATCCTGCTCCGAAGTTCGGTGTGGGGAATGTTCACGGATCCCCGCAGACACCCACTGGCAACCTCTTCGGCGCTGCGCACGTCCAGCACCAGCGACGTCGCCATGACATCGCCGATGTCTGCGGCATGCCGCAGCGCGAGCGTGCCATCGAGAACATTGCTGGCCATCATTCCCGCCATGTTCACGGGATCCTTTGCCGAACCGTACGGCGGCGAATACGCCAGGTCGAGATCGATCAGGTCGTGGACCGTCATGCCTGCCTTCATGGCGGTCGCCAGCACATCGATGCGTTTGTCGACGCCGTCGTTGCCCAACGCCTGTGCGCCGAGCAATTTTCCATCGGTCCCGAAGTGTACGAGGAGGTGGAGCTGAGTGGCTCCCGGGAAGTAGCCAGCATGATTCAATGGATGCAGGTGGATGGTGTGGTACTCCACCCCCGCCTCGTCGAGACTGCGCCGGTTGGCCCCTGTGAGCGCGGCCGTCAGTTCTCCCACCCGGACGATCGCCGTTCCCGCGAGCCCTGGCAGCACGTGCCCGCGCTTGCCCATAATGGCGTCAGCCACCAGCCGCCCAGCTCGATTCGCCGGGCCTGCGAGTGCAACCGGGCGTCGAGCACCCGTCACGAGATCGGCACTGGCGGTGGCGTCGCCCACGGCCCAGACATGATCCACGGCGGTGTGCCCCACCTCGTCGACGAGAATCGCTCCCTTGTCACAGGTGATGCCCGCCTCTTCCCACACTGCGGTGTCGGGCCGGACGCCGACCGAAAGCACGACGATGTCGGCCTCGATCCGCGTACCGTCAGACAGCACCACCACGTCGCGCCCCTCGCCACGTTCCACCGCGGTGGCCGAGACTCCGTCGCGGACATCAATACCCAGCCGGACGAGTTCGTCGCGGACCAGTTGGGCCATCTCGGTCTCCAGCGGCGGCAGAACGTGGGGGGCGAGCTCAACGACGGAGGTCGCCAGACCTCGCATCTGCATGGCTTCAGCAGCTTCGAGGCCAATGAAACCGGCACCCAGCACCACTGCGCGGCGTGCTCCGCGGACAGCTTTTTCCAGACCCACCGCGTCCGGGACGGTTCGCAGCGTGTGGACTCGTGGCGAATCCAAACCCGGCACAGGCGGCCTGATGGCCGACGCCCCTGGGGAGAGAATCAGTTCGTCGTAGCTGAGGTTGTAGGTCTCATCGCCGTTGGCAAGTGTGAGTTCGCGGCGGTTGGGGTCAAGGGCCACCACGGCGGTATTGACTCGCACGTCAATGTTGAGGGTGGCGCGCAGCCTTTCCGGTGTCTGAACCAGCAGCTGTTCCTGATGCTCGATCTCCCCACTCACGAAGTAAGGAAGTCCACAGTTGGCGAAGGACACCTCCTCCCCGCGCTCAAGAACGATGATTTCGGCGCTCTCCGAAAGGCGGCGGGCTCGTGCCGCTGCGCTCATCCCGCCTGCGACTCCCCCGACAACGACGAGCCTCACTGGTCGTTGCCCTGCCTCTCGTGCTCCTCAAGATGGCGACGCACATCGTCCATATCCACCTCGCGGAGCTTCTCGATCAGCTCTTCCAAGGATTGCTTCGGCAGTGCACCCGGTTGGGAGTACAGCAGGATGCCGTCGCGGAACGCCATGAGGGTCGGGATGCTCCTGATCCCCAAGGACGCGGAGAGTTCCTGGTTGGCCTCGGTGTCCACTTTGGCGAAGGTGATGTCTGGATGCGTTTCCGACGAGGCTTCGAATACGGGCGCGAACGTGCGACAAGGCCCGCACCAGGAGGCCCAGAAATCCACGAGAACAGTGCCCTCGTTGATGGTCTTCTCAAACGTATCTGTTGTCACATTGATGGTTGCCATGGCTCCACTATACCCCCAGGGGTATACTAAGACAAACCCGGTAGGGTATCGGCAACACCGAGGAGGATGAATGGAACCAACAGACGCAGCAGGACTAGAAGAGCAGCGCAAAGTGCTGAACCGATTGAAGCGAGCCCGTGGGCAGTTGAATGCCGTCATTGAGAAGGTGGAGACCGGCGCCCCGTGCCGTGATGTCGTCACCCAGCTTTCAGCAGTGTCGGCAGCTCTTGACAAGGCCGGGTTCGCCATCATCTCCAACGCCATGCGCAACTGCCTTGTGGGAGACGGCCCGGACGCTGACATGACGCCCGAGGAGCTGGAGAAGCTCTTCCTTTCGCTGTCGTGACACCGCCCGCATGAATCCTGACACCACAGGCGTCATCGATGCGATCGATGCCCTCCTGGCCCAAGCACAGTGTGGCTCCCCTGCCACTCGGGGGGCCCGCATCATCGGGATCGACGGCCCGTCGGGAGCGGGCAAGACCACTTTTGCTGATGTTCTTGCGGAAGAGGTTCATCTGCGCACCGAGACACGGCCACAGATCGTCCACATGGATGACCTCTACCCCGGATGGGACGGCTTGAGAGAAGCCATCAGCCTCGTGGTTACCCTGGTGCTCGAACCCTTGTCCCGCGGAGACGACGGTCGGTTTCGACGCTGGGACTGGGAGGCCGGCGAGCGGTGCGAGATTATTCACGTACCGGCCGCGGGCTGGGTTGTGCTTGAGGGGGTCGGTTCCGGCTCCCGCCGCTGCCGCCCTCACCTTGCGTCGCTGGCGTGGCTGGAAGCCGACCGCGAGGTCCGGCTGGCGCGGGGCATCGAACGCGACGGCGAAGCCTTCCGGCCCCACTGGGAGCGCTGGGCGGTGCAGGAGGAGCAGCTGTTTGCCGCCGAAGACACCCGATCCCACGCGACCGTGATCCTCAAAACCTGACCCCGCACCCCACATCCCCACAAGTGCGACAACATTTCGGAGGGCTGTCCAACAAATATGTTGCAGAGGCTAGAGCGCCCACTACTCGGCGAGGGCCGTCAATTCTCTGTCGGCTCAGGCAGCGGCGGGACGGCAGCACCGATATCGCCTTGTTCGAGGATTTCCTGCAGCCGCACGGACAAGTCCTGCGGCGGCACCCATACCCGTTCTTGCGCTTCGCCTTCCCGCGTTCGATACACGCCATCGTCATGCCGCATCAGCGTCAGAGAATCGTTGTACCTGTTGGACAGAGTGAGCCAGAACGGTTGCTCCGACGCAGATGATGCAGGCGGAGGCGGGCTCTGGTCCGGCGATTCCCATTGGTCCCGCATGGATACCACCACCTCGTCGACGAGCTCGTCGAGGTAGGCCATTGAATGAGTGGTGCCGGTCTCATTGATCTCCTCGACGCAGATGCGACCAGACACCGTCCCGCTCAGCTCCATCGGGATCATTGGCAACGGCCCGGGACAGGCATCCTCACCGCCCCAGTCACCCTCCTCCGTTTCCGTGTCAGCCTCGCGCTGCCGTTCCCAGGCTGTAATGAGGTCGTTGTACAGCTCCTCGCCGCCCTCCCGAACGACGCCACCGTCGTAGGTAAGGTGGCAGCCGTGCCTCTCTCCGCCAATGATGTGGCGCGAGCCGTCGTCATATTCGAGGACAACGTTGAAGGTGAGCTCGTAGTCCGCCAGACAGCTGATCACGGCGAGATCCACCTCCGGTTCGGACTGGACACCCTCGATCAGCGCATCGATGCCGGTCGTGAGCGGTTCGACGGGGCCAACGACACCCTCCCCGGTTTCGGGGTCATAGTCGCCGCACAACCAGGCCCTCACCGCACCCAGTTCGGCGGGTCCGGAGGTGTCCTGCTGATAACTGATCGGTGCGCCGCCCTCGGTGTAGCAAGCCTTCGCGCCGGGTAACAGTGACACCTCATCAAACTCCTCCTCCGGGAGGCCAGACGGCGTGATGGCCGGTTGAGCAGTCAACGGCCGGTCCTCGGACACCTCAAGTGTCACCGGCACGGCAAGAGCCACCAGCACCAGGGCCGCCGCCCCGCCCATCACCCCGCGGCGCTGACGTTGCTTGCGCCGAGCACCGTCCACGAGGCCCGCAGGAGACAGATCATCAGGCACGATGCGGGTCAGGTTCCCGGAGATGTCGGCGTCTTCGCCACGGTGGTTGTCTTCAGGACCGTTCATGGTGTCACCTCTTCTTCGGCGAGATGGACCGAGGCGCGCAGGGCTGCGCAGCCGCGGTGGGAGTGGGATTTGACCGTGCCTTCTGGGATTCCGAGTACTTCCGCGACCTCTGCGGTGGACTTGTCGTCGAAGAACCGCAGCGTGAGGACTGCGCGCTGCATGCGCGGCAACGTATCGAGGGCTCGGAGTAGGTCGAGGCGCAGCGTTGAGACGCGGTCATCCACCTGCTGCTCGGGCAGGTCATCCCGGGGCTGCTCGGAGCGCCAGGAAGCTCGCCGCCACCACGACACGAACGTGCGATACATGGCGGTGCGGACGTAGGCCTCGAACTTGTGGTCGTTGGCCATGGCGTCGTAGCGACCCCACGTCTTTGCGAGCGCGGTCTGCACGAGGTCCTCGGCGTGATGACGATCACCTGTCAGCAGCCATGCGGCCCGCAGCAGCCCTCGGCCCTTGTCGGCCACGAACTGCTCGAAGCCGACGGCCTCGCTCACCGGAGATTCAGTCATCGCCTCATACCTCCCACCCATCACGACGCCGTGTCCGCCATGTTTGGTTGCAGTGTCGCAAGAAGTTGGCGCCCGATGGCGCGGGCTCGCCGGTCACAACTGCCAAGTTGAGGTCGCCGCACATTGAGACCTTTTGCCCCGCTCCGCGACCAACACGGCATCACCGCCGAAGGTGGCCGCCACGGGTACCATCACCGCGACGACGGCAGCAGCCGCCACTCCTGCCATGGCGGGGCGAAAGTGCGATAGGTCACCGTACGGACGTATGCCTCGAAGGACTCGTCGCCGTCCATGTCGTCGTAGCGCGTGAAGCACTTCGATAGTGCCGTTCGGACGAGGTCCTCCGCGTGCTGGGAGTCGCCCGTCAACAGCCAGGCCGCGCGCCACAGAATCCTGCCGCGTTCGGTGACGAATCGCTCGAATCCGCGGACCTCAATGCCCGGCTGCTCCGTCATGGACACCTCCTTTCCCTGATCAACGCGGTGACACCTCATTGTGGTTGACACGGACTCTGGATCACTTGGCGAGGTGAGTCAGCAGAGCCAGACCGTGTACGAGTGCGTCGGCGGACACGAGACCATCGCCTGACTCCCGCGCTTTTGTTCCTTGGTCAAACCCCGGAGGCGGTGATGTGAGTGTTCAGCGGTGGATCGGAGAACGACAGAGCGGAATTGCATGGGTACGGGGTTCCGCACGGTGCGCGCTAGGGTCGAACCCATGCGTGGTGAGTACAAGGTTCCCGGCGGCAAACTTGTCGCCATCGACATCGAGGCATCCGGAGGGCGGATCACACATGCCGCACTCTCTGGAGACTTCTTCCTCGAACCCGACGAAGCGTTGGAGGACATCAACGGCGCGCTGGTGGGCATGCCCGACGACACGTCCGTCGAAGATCTCGCGGGGGCCATCCAGGCTCGCCTCCCCGACGCCGCCCGCCTGATCGGCTTCACGCCGGAAGCCGTCGGCATCGCGGTGCGTCGCGCTCTCGGCCACGCATCCGACTGGTCCGACCACACCTTCGACGTCATCGGCCCCGTCACCATGGACCCGCGCATGCACGTGGCGCTGGATGAGGTGATGGCCAAGGAACTGGCGAAGGGCACAATCAATCCGTGCCTGCGTATCTGGGACTGGGACCGCCCGCTCGTGGTCATCGGCTCCTTCCAGTCGTATGCCAACGAGATCGACGATGAGGGCCGCGAACGTCACGGCATCAACGTCGTGCGTCGCATCACCGGCGGCGGCGCCATGTTCATGGAACAGGGCAACTGCGTCACCTACTCGCTGATCGCCCCCACCTCATTGGTGGAGGGGCTCAGTTTCGAGCGCAGCTACGCGTTCCTGGACGAGTGGGTGATGGGCGCGCTCGCCGAACTCGGCGTCAACGCCCGCTACGTCCCCCTCAACGACATCGCCAGCGACAAGGGCAAGATCGCCGGCGCCGCGCAGCGCCGTCTCTCTGGTGGTGTGGTGCTGCACCACGTGACCATGGCCTATGACATTGACGCCGACAAGATGCTGGAAGTGCTCCGCATTGGGCGGGAGAAGATGTCCGACAAGGGAACGAAATCAGCCAACAAGCGCGTCGATCCGCTCCGCTCCCAGACGCAGATGGCCCGCGACGACATCATCAAGGCCTTCCTGACCCACTTCGAGGGCCAGTACGAGACGATGCGGCGCGAGTACTCGGAGTTCGAACTTTCCGAAGCTCAGAAGCTGGTGGACACGAAGTTCTCCTCCGACGAATGGACCAAGCGCGTCCCCTGATCCATCACTGCCCGATTGTGGGATCATGGGTTGACCAATTTGGATCCGTCACCACCAGCGAGCAGCCCCGGAGAACACCATGACTAGCACGCCATCATCTGAAACTCGCGCTCCTCGAGCCTTCGGCTGGAGCTCAGTCATCATCATTATCGGAACCATCGTGCTGGCTGCCCTGATGCTGCTGCTGATCCAGATCCCAGCCTTTGAGGACCCCACACCGCTGGTGGTGCTCGGTACCGCGATGATCGCCCTGGGCTTCGGTGGCCGCATCGTCAAGCTCGTCGGCAATCTCAAGATTCAGACCGAACTCGTGGTGATCGGGCTCTGCTACTCCGCCGTGGTGCTGGGCACGATGTGCTTCGAACCGCTGACAACCCGCATCATCGTCGGTGGCATTGCCCTGCTGATTCTCCTGATCATCGACGCCATCGACTCGCGCATCGAATCCGGCCGGAACTGACCGCGCGGGGCCACCGCCGGTCATTCCCCCGGCTGGCGCACCCCGATGGTGAGCAGCAGATTGGCGTAAATCCGTGCCTCGCCAGTGGCGATCACCACTGCGACGTCACCGGCTGCGGCCGCGTCGTAGTAGTCCCAACGGCTGATCTCGATGAACTCGACGCCTGGCATCGCGGCGCGGAACTCATCGTGGATCGGGATGTCCACGTGACCGGCCTCGGGCGCAGGCACCATGAGGGCGGCAGCTTCGATCGGTACCGTCGCCTTCACCACGTCCAGCACATCCGTGGCATTGATCAGGCCCGGCGCGAGGTTCAGAAAGATCACCGTGGAGCGCGGATTCGCCAAGGTCTCGTGAGGATAGTTCGCGTCTGCGATCAGAACTTTCGCGCCGTGTCCGGCGCCAGCGAGCGCGCGCAGCAGGGGCGGGTGAATCATGGGTCCATTGATCATGGTTGTCCTTCCGAGCTTCCCCGAACGACCAGTTCGGGACGAATCAATGTGTGTTCCGGTGACCCGGCGTCCATGAGGCGGGTGAGTTGGGCGACGGCCGTCTGGCCCACCTCCCGGAATGGTTGCCGGACGGTGGACAGGGGCGGCCAGGAGCAGTCCGAGCCCTCGGCGTCGTCGAAGCCCACAACGGAGACGTCGTGGGGAATGCTGAGGCCGCGTTCATGGAGGCGACGCATCACGCCGAGTGCCAAGTGGTCGTTGCTGGCGAAGACGCCGTCGATCCCCTCCGGCATGTCAGCGGCCAGCTCATGGGCTGACCGAGCGTCCCACGTGGGGCTCGACAATTTCTCGAACGACACTCCCGCCTCCTCGCACGCGGAAATGAAGCCGTCGCGTCGCTCCTCCGCGTCCAGCCAGTCGCGAGGACCGCAGATGTGCAGAAGGCGCTGACGTCCCCCCTCCAACAGGTGCCGCGTGGCGAGAAGCGCCCCGTGGGCCTGGTCCACGCCTACGCTGGAAACGCTGTCCGGGAGCCCAATGCGTTGACCGAGAAACACCACAGGGACCCTGGTCTCTGCGACTTCGGCCCAGTGACTGGAACAGCTGTGGCCGCCCAGGATCACGAGCCCGTCGACCCCCAGAGGGATCAACTGGTTCAGGGTCAGCTCTTCCCCGAACGGCACGACGGACATCGATGTGTGCAGACCCAGCTCCCCCAGCGCACCCACGACCTCAAGAAATGTCCGGGCATGTCCGTGGAACAGTGGTGTGGCGTTGACGACGTGCACCACTCCCGTTCGGCGCTGTGAGAGCGACCGGGCGGCCAGGTTGGGCTGATAGCCGAGTTCCGCGACGATGGCCAGCACCTTGTCGCGAGTCCGCGGGGCCACGACGTCGGCGCCGCGCACGACCCGCGAGACGGTTTGGCTGGAGACGCCGGCCTTTTTCGCGACGTCCGCGAGGCTGGGGCGTCCATTGCCCACGACGATCTGGCTCATGGCTCGTGGACGATCGTGGAGGCGGAGGCCGCGATGACGGCGCTGCGATCCGACGGTGACAGGTGGTTCATGACCTCGAATTGTGCCAGCAACGAGCCGAGTGTGGATGCCTCCGCCGGACCGGCCACCACGGGAACCTGCAGGGCGCGCGCGGTGAGCTCACACAGGAGCGTGTTGCGCGACCCGCCAGCGGTCATGTTGAGCTGTGTGGCGCGGGTTCCCGTCAGGGCCGTCAGGTCCGCCACGCCCCGGGCATACCGGTGGGCCAGCGATTCCAGGATTGCTCTGACCATCTGCCCCTGGGACATGTCCGTGGATGCTCCTTGTCGGACGAGAGCCTCACGCACGCGTGCCACCATGTCACCGGGTGCGGCGTACTGGGGCTCATCCGGATCAATGAGCAGTCCCAGTGACTCGACTGCGCTCGCCTGCTGGACCAGCTGCCCGATGTTGTCCTCCATGCCAGCGGCCCCCCAAGTGCGCTGACACTCCTGCAGAATCCAGAGACCCGTGATGTTGAACAGCGGCCTGACCCCGTGATCCCCCCGGGCTTCGTTGGTGAGCCCCAGGGCATGCGCATCCGCGCTCATGAGTGGTTCGTCTCGTACCACTCCCAACACTGACCAGGACCCGCAGGACAGGAAGTAGGAGTCCACCGCTTCGTCACGGGGTAGAGCGTGAACGGCGCACGCCGTGTCGTGGGCGCCGCCCCGCACCACCGTCAGCCGTTCCAGCCCGGACACCGTGCACGGACCGACGACGTCGTGCTCGTGAGTCAGCTCACCCACCCAGCGCCTGGGTATGCCCAGTGCCGCGAAGACGTTCGGAGCCCAGTCCGTGGCCCCGGGGTTGCAGAGAGCCGAGGTGGAGGCGATGGAGCGGGACCAGCGTCGCTGCCCGGAGAGAAGGTATGTGAAGTAGTCAGGCAGGAACAGGATCTGCTGCGTTCGGGCCGCGATGTCCGGCTCCTCGGTCAGGAACGCGAACATCTGGTTCGCCGAGTTGATGGTGACCGGCGCGATCCCGGTGAGCTCCCAGGCACGGTCGTCGGGAAGCTGTGCCCGGAAGGCATCCAGTGTGCGTTCGGTGCGTTCATCACGATAGGCACGGCCGGGTGTCAGACGACGACCGTCCCGGTCCAGGGGAACCCAGTCCACGCCCCAGGTGTCGACGGAGACGCTCACGGCGTCCGGGAACTGCTCGACGGCCAACCCCAGACCCGTGGCCACCTCGTGCCAGATGAGATCCAGATCCCAGCAGAGATAGCCGTCGCGAAGCTCGGCGCTGTGAGCGAAGCGATGCACCTCCACCTGCTCCACCCGTCCGCCCTCCAGCGTGCCGACGGTGATCCGGCCCGACGACGAACCCAGATCCACAGCCAGCGCGGTCACGGGGTCTTTCACTTCTCTCACACTCCAAGCTTGTTCCTGCAGGACACTTACGGAAGGCACCCCGGGCACGCGAGCTGGTCACGCTGCCCGGGGCACCGTCATCGCTCAGCCGTAGAGCGGACCGAACTGGGCACAAGCCCGGTAATCGGCACCCTCGGCATCAGCGGTTCCGAAGCCCAGCCAGTTCTTGGGACGGAAGATCCGCTCCGATTCCACGTTGTGCATGTTCACCGGGATGCGCAGCATCGATGCCAGCGTGATGAGACGCGCACCGATATGGCCGTAGGAGATGGCGCCGTGGTTGGCCCCCCAGGCGTTCATCACGTCGTACACGCTGCGGAACACGCCTTCGCCCGTCAGATTGGGGACGAACCACGTGGTGGGCCAGGCCCGGTCCGTGCGGTTCTCGATGGTGGTGGCCACATCGTCCGGCAGTTCCACGGTCCACCCCTCGGCGATCTGGATCACCGGTCCCAACCCGTCGACGAGGTTGATGCGGGTCATCGTGACGGGCACGTCTCCGGCGGAGCGGAAGTGGGTGGAGAACCCGCCGCCGGGGAAGTACTCGGCGTTGGCCGGGTGGAAGGTGGTGGCATCCAGTGCGGCCTGGCAGTCCTCGTCCGTGAGGTCCCACCAAGGCTTGATCACGTGATCCCCGTCCTCGGTGGCGGCGAATGCACCGTCGAGGGTGGTGGCTCCGGAGTTGCGCAGGTCGAGGAATCCACCCGCTGCCCTGCCCTCGAGCGTGTGGCCCGTGACCCGCTTGACGGCGTCCGGGCTCCAGTAGGTGCGCACGTCCGAGAAGATCTGGGCCCTGTTGCTGAGCAGGTGGTTGAACAGCATGGAGGCGCCGTTGAGGGCGTCGTTCTCGGTGGCGAGGATGTAGGGAGCGCGCTTGCCGTTCCAGTCGAACTGGGTGTTGAGCATGGTCTCCATCAGGTCACCGTTGGGTTTGCCGTCGGTCCACTGCCGCTGGCCCTGGAAACCGGCGCACAACGCACCGTGCCCCTGGGCCTCCTCACCCCAGCCCGCTTCAGCCAGTGCAGGGTTGCCCACCATGAGATCCCGCCCGATGAGCGCCATCTTGGTGCTGTACTCCCACCACGCCTCGTGGTGCTCGGGGTGCTGGTTGTGTTCGGCGTTGAAGTCCTCGCCCTGGGTGAGGTTGTCCCTGACCCAGGCGATGGCCTTCTCGTACTCGGCCGTGTCGTAGATCTCGTTGTCGACACGACGGCTGACCTCGGACATGTCTACGTACTCGTTGCGCATACCGAGGTATTTGCTCCAGAAGGAGTCGTTGACCACGGACCCCGCGATCCCCATGCAGACCGAACCGATGGACAAGTACGAGGTGCCCTTCATCTGGGCGACGGCGAGTCCGCTGACCGCGTAGTCGAGGAGGCGCTGGCGGACGGCATCGGGAATGGAGTCGTCGTCGGCGTCCTGCACGTCCTCGCCGTAGATTCCGAAGGCGGGGATTCCGAGCTGCGTGTGTCCGGCGAGCGCGGCGGCCAGGTACACGGCGCCGGGACGCTCGGAACCGTTGAACCCCCAGATCGCGTGCGGCATGGTGCGGTCCATGTCCACCGTCTCCGTGCCATAGGCCCAGCAGGGGGTGACGCTGAGCGTGCAGCCGACATTCTCGGCACGGAACTTCGTGGCGGTGGCCTGCGCCTCTGCAACGCCGCCGATGGTCGTGTCGGCGATCACGCACTGCACGGGCGTGCCGTCCGGGTACCTCAACTCGGCCTCGTAGAGTGCTGCGACGCGCCGGGCCATGTCCATGGTCTGGTCTTCGAGGCTTTCGCGCACACCCCGTCGACGACCGTCGATGATGGGACGGATACCGATTCTCGGATGGTTGGTCATTGTGGCTTCTCACACCTTTTCTGTGGCAAATGTGGGTCGTGGGGATGGAAGGGGGGGGGTGGGTAGAAACGAGCGGCACCACCACGGTGTGGCGGTGCCGCTCGCTTGACTGGCGGGTCGGCCCCGTCGGGACCGGATCGATCACTCGTAGAGGTTCTCGGCGATCTCCGGGTCGTCGATGTTGTCGGCGTCGTACCAGGCGTAGCCGGAGTCGATGACCTCGGGCAGTTCCTGGTCATTGATGGCCTTGATGGCGGCGACGACGGTCTCGTAGCCCATCCTGACCGGCGACTGCGTGATGGCACCGGCCATGCTGCCGTCGCGGATGGCGTCCAGCTGGGTCTTGCCGGAGTCGAAACCGACCACCGTCAGGTCCTCCTTGCCCACCTCATTGGCGCCCTGGACGGCGCCTGTGGCGGCGGCCTCGTTGGTGCCGTAGATGCCGACGATCTCCGGGTTGGCCTGCAGGATGGCCTTTGCCGTGTTGGCGGCCAGGCCTACTTCACCCGCGTACTGCGGGTCAAGGACGTTCACATCCGGGGCGTTCTCCCTCATGTAGTCCAGGAACCCGTCGCAGCGCTGCTGACCCGTGAGCGACGTCTGGTCGTGACACACGAGCCCGACGGTGCCCTCACCACCGATCAGCTCGATCATGTGCTCCGCTGCTTCCTCGGCGGCGGCCACGTTGTCGGTGGAGACCGTGGTCACCGGCAGGTCGGATTCCACGCCGGAGTCGAAGGCGATGATCGGGATGTCGGCCGCCTCGATGTCCTGCAGGATGGGATCGGCAGCATCGGAGTCCAGTGCGGCGAAACCGATGGCGGCCGGGTTGCTGTCCAGTGCCGTCGTCAGCTGGTCGAGCTGCTGGGTGACCTTGGTCTCGTCGTCAGGGCCGACGAACTCGACGTTGTAGTTGTACTCCTCGCCCGCGGCGTCGGCACCCTCATTGACTGCCTGCCAGAAGCGGTGCTGGAAGCCCTTGGACACCAGGTAGATGGTCTGGGAGCCGTCGCCCATGGGCACGTCTCCACTGTCGGCAGGGGCCTCCTCGCCGGTGGTCTCACCGTCGGTGGTCTCCTCCGGCATGGTTTCCTGCGCCATTGTTTCCTCGGCAGGATCCCCTGGTTCAGGTTCGGTGGTGGACGTGGTGCAGGCGGCCGTCAGGCCGAGGGCCAGCACGGACGAGACAGCGATGGCGGAACGCATCAAACGCATGTCTTTCTTCCTTTCGTTGGAGAGCAGTGGTGCTCTCGGGGAGCTCGGGTGCGTGTATGTACCCGAGTGGACTATTCAGTTGTGGATTCAGACGGCGGTTTGCCGTTTGCGTCGAACGATGTCGACGAACACGGCGATCAGGACGACGATTCCGGTGACGACAAGTTGCCATTCCTGCGCGATGCCCATCATCTGGAGCCCCTTTCGAAGGGTTTCCATGATCAGGGCACCGACGACGGTGCCGATGATGTTGGCGCGACCGCCGGCGAGCGAGGTGCCGCCAATGACCACGGCCGCAATGACCTGGAGTTCGAACCCCACGCCCTCGGCGGGTTGTACGAACCCGAACCTTGCTGAGTAGAGGATGGCGCCGAAGGCAATGAAGACCCCCGCCAGCACATAGACCAGCGTCTTCCACAGCCTCACATTGACGCCCGAGAGGCGGGTGGCCTCCTCGTTCGAGCCGATGGCCAGGGCGTAGCGCCCCAGAAGCGTCTTGTTCAGCACCACACCGGCGACGATGGCCAGGACGATGAAGATCAGTACGGCGTTGGAGACCCCGGGGATGAGTTCACCCGAGGCGAGATACACGTACCCGGGGTTGGCGATGGTGATCGACGCGGCCCCCGAGATGATCAGCGCCAGTCCCCTGGCCACCATCATCATGGCGAGCGTCGCGATGAAGGGCGGCAACCCGAGAATGGAGATGTTGAGACCGTTGACGAGCCCCAACAGGGCACCGCAGAGGATGGTGAGGATCAGGCCGCCAGCCAACGGCAGGTTGAGGAAGCTTCCGGAGAGGAACACGCCTGCCATGACGGCGATCAGCGTCATGCCAGTTCCCGAGGACAGGTCGATACCGCCTGTGGCGATCACGAACGTGGCGCCCAGCGCCATGACTCCGATGTAGGCCGACTGCTGGATGATGTCGAGCGCGATGCTGGTCTGGGCGAAGTTCGGTGCCGCGAACATGAAGAAGATGTAGATGCCCACCAAGGCTGCGAAAACGAAGATCTGCTGGATGGAGGAGCGCAGCATCCTCCCCACCGCTGAGGAGGGAGCCTGATCGCTGTCCTCGGCAGCATCCCGCGTCGGTGGTGTGGCCCCGCCGGTCTCATCGGGACCCACATGGGGGGCGCGTGAATCGATGACGACTTCGTCGTCAAGACCTCCGCCGCGTTTCGTCTCATTGGTGCTCACGCTGCTGCTCCTGTCATATGCGCCTTGCCGACGGTGGCGAGTTCCATGATGTTCTCCTGGGTGGCGTCCTCGTTGTCGAGGATTCCGGTGATTCGTCCGTGCGCCATCACTGCGATGCGGTGGGACATGCGGAGCACCTCGGGCAGCTCTGAGGAGATCATGATGATCGCCTTGCCCTGATCGCACAGCGTCTCGAGCAGCTCATAGATCTCCTCCTTCGCGCCAACGTCGATGCCGCGGGTGGGCTCGTCGAAGATCAGCACCTCGCAATTGCGCACCAGCCATTTGGAGATGACCACCTTCTGCTGGTTGCCGCCCGAGAGCTTGCCCATCAACTGGTTCACCGACGGTGTCTTCACCCGCATGCGCTCGGAGTACTCCTGCCCCACCGTGCGAATCTTGCCGTCGAGAATGAAACCGCCAATGCTGAAGTCGCGCATTGCCGCCATCACGGTGTTGGCCTTGATGTCCTGATCCAGCAACAAGCCAAAACTCTTGCGGTCCTCGGAGAGGTAGCCGATACCGTTGCGTACGGCATCGGCGGCGGACCGGATGGTGACCTTCTCGCCATGCAGTTCAATCTCCCCGCTCTCCCGGGGGTCAGCGCCGAAGATGCAACGTGCCACTTCGGTGCGGCCAGCACCCATCAGTCCTGCGAAACCCAGGATCTCTCCCCTGCGCACCTCGAAGTTGATGTCGTGGAGGAACTTCTTGCTACTGAAATTCTTGACTCTCAACACCACATCGTCGGACGTCACGTGCACGCGGGGTCTTGCTTCGGCCGAGACCTCCCTGCCCACCATCATTGACACGATCGTGCGCATCTCGGTGTCTTTCGTGGGCACCGTGCCGACATACTCGCCGTCGCGCAGGACGGTGACGCGATCCGTGATCTCCGCGATCTCCGGCATCCTGTGGGAGATGTAGACGAGACCAGTGGTGGGTGAGACGAAGTCACGGATCATGCCGTAGAGCGCCTCGGTCTCGGAAATCGTGAGTGCGGCCGTCGGCTCATCCATCACCAATATCCGTGAGTTGTAGGACAGCGCCCGCGCGATCTCCACCATCTGCTGACGGGCGACGGAAAGGGAGCCGATCTTCACCCTGGGATCAATGTCCATACCCAACCGATCGAACAGTTCCTGCGCCTGGCGATTGAGTTTGTGGTCACTGATCCAGCCAGCTTTGTGGCTGCCGTCGCGCCCGATGTAGAGGTTCTGCGCCACGGTGAGGTCGGGCACCATGTTCAGTTCCTGGTGGATGATCGAGAGGCCAAGCTCTCGCGCGTGGTTGACATCACGGACTCGTACCTTCTTGCCGTCCAGCCAGATCTCGCCACCCGGATCAGCGGTGTAGATGCCGGTCAGGATCTTCATGAGGGTGGACTTGCCTGCTCCGTTCTCGCCGCACAGGCCGAGGACCTCCCCGGCCTCCAGGTCCAGGTTGACGTTTTGCAGTGCCTTGACCCCGGGGAAGGTCTTGCTGATGTTCTTCAGTTCCAACAGCTTTGCCATGCGTACTCCTTCGTACAGCTTCGCCCGATGCCTCCGTGTGCCGGGATGAGCAATGTTAACGCTAGCATCGCACTTGGTCTCTGAGCAACCGTGTTACCAAACTGTTACAACAGGACACAGCACAGCCGCCGGATTGACCGGGGGGAACACTTCAGTGAGAACTGTCGCCACCGGGCCCCCGCATGGCTACGCTCAGCCCGACCCGTCTGCAACAACGCGAAAGAGACAACCGCATGATGCGTAGATTCCCCTGGCGCAGCGCTGTTGGGCTGGGAGCAGCAATGATGCTGCTCGCACCCACCCAGATCGCCAACGCCGACCCCGAGGACCAGCTCCCGATCAACCCTCTCGGCAACGACACCACAGGCCTGAGCACAGCGTTTGCGACCACCGGAAAATGGTTTGTCGAGCTCGACAGTGAACCAACATCCGCAGGCGGGACCAACCGCACCATCCGGACAGAGCAGCAGGAGTTCCTGAGCGACGCACGCGCCGAAGGGCTGCCGGCGGAGGTGTCGCGAACGTTCTCCACCCTCTTCAATGGCTTCACGGTGAATGCCTCATCTGAGGAAGCCGCCACCTACGCCGATATCGACGGCGTTGCCGCCGTCTACCCAGTCCTCCCGGTCACGCAGCCGGAGCCCCAGCTCACAGACCCAGAACTGTATTCAGCCATCGCCATGACCGGCGTGGACGTCGCTCAGAGCGACCTCGGCTACACAGGAGAAGGCATTAAAGTAGGCATCATCGACAGTGGCGTGGACTATGACCACCCAGACTTCGGTGGCTCAGGCACCGACGGCACCACCACGTTCCCCACTGCTCGCGTGGCGTACGGCTACGACTTCGTGGGGGACGACTTCAACGCGGATCCCAACTCCCCCCAGTACAGTCCGGTGCCCAAGCCCGATGCCCAGCCCGATGACTGCGGCGGCCACGGCACGCACGTGGCAGGCATCGTCGGAGCCTCCGGCGAGTTGACCGGTGCCGCCCCCGAGGCCACGCTCGGCGCCTACCGAGTCTTCGGCTGCGACGGCGCCACCGACACCGACATCATCCTTGCGGCTCTCGAACAGGCACGCTCCGATGGCATGGACGTGGTCAACATGTCCCTCGGGGCCTCCTTCCAGTCCTGGCCGCAGTACCCCACGTCCACGGCAGCGGATCGTCTGGTGGACGACGGCATCATCGTGGTGGCCTCCGCAGGGAACTCCGGGACGGATGGCACCCAAGCTGTGGGAGGACCCTCCTCTGGCTCCAAGGTCATCTCCGTGGCATCGTATGACAACACCCGAGTCCTGAGCGAGGAACTGATCGTCCAGGACGCTGGCGATGACGATCTCTCGGTGGGGTTCGCAACTGCCAGTGGCGCACCGGCACCATCCTCCGAGCTGGACGGCACGCCGATCAAGAGCACCACGGATCCCGTCGGCTGCGAGGCGGAGCCCGAGGACCTCGACGGATTCGTGGCCATAACCTCGCGTGGTGACTGCACCTTCCACCAGAAAGCAGTCAACGCCCAGGATGCCGGAGCCGAAGCCCTGATCATCTACAACAATGTCGCGGGCTTCCTCAATGCGACGGTGACCGGCGAAGTGGCCATCACCATCCCCGTGATCGGCATGCTCCAAGCCGAAGGCGAAGCGATCCTCGCACTGACCATCGACGACGGTTCCGCACCCACGGTGGTATTCACCGGTGAGCTGTCATCAAAGGAGAATCCCACGGCAGGCCTCGTCTCCAGCTTCTCGTCCTGGGGACTTGCCGCAGACTTGTCATTGAAGCCGGATCTCGGCGCCCCGGGGGGCTCCATCTACTCCACCTACCCGCTCGAGGAGGACGGGTTTGCGACGCTCTCCGGCACCTCCATGGCCAGTCCCCACGTCGCCGGGGCAGTGGCGCTGATGTTGGAGGCCAACCCGGAGCTCACGCCTGCCGAGATCCTCGCACGGCTACAGAACACTGCCACCCCGAGCAATCAGGCTGAGGAACCGGATGCCGGCATTCTCGACGCTGCCCACCGCCAGGGCGCGGGACTGATCCACGTGGACAGAGCGATCCTCAGTACCACCACCGTGACCCCCGGCAAAATCTCCGCAGGCGAATCCGCTGACGGCCCCCACACCGAACGACTGACCATCACCAACCGCGGGGCTGAAGCGGTCACATGGGATGTGGGTTTCGAGGATGCCATCGGGACACACGTGGATTCCGAAGAGCCGGATTCCACACAGGCGGATGTCGTCTTCACCGCCGACGCAGCCAGCGTCCGCTTCTCCCGTTCGTCGGTAACGGTGGAGCCGGGACGCTCGGAGTCCTTCATAGTCACCATCTCGCCCGACGATGAAGCAGTGGAGGGCACCCAGTACAGCGGGTATGTCCAGCTCACCGCCAACGATGGCACAGACACGATCTCCGTGCCGTTCGCCGGCATGGCGGGCGACTACGGAGCCCTTACACTCCTCCCGGATCTCGACGACGGCCTTCCGGCTCTCGTGGAGGTGACCAAATGTGACGCCTGGGAGGATCAGCAGTGCGTCGATGATGAGCCGGAAATCGATGACGTGAGCGCGGACAAGGTATTCGCCCTCGGCACCGACCTTCCGACAGTGCTTGCTCACATCGCGTATCCAGTGGCCCGTCTGAGCGTGGTCGTACTGGAAGTCTCGGCGAGCGGAACTCCGATCGAAGCCAGCTCACGGACCGCCTACGCCATCGACTACGTCGGTCGCGATTCGGGCTACAGTCTCTGGACGTGGGACGGGCGTCTCCCCAGTGCCAACGGGCTGCTGGAGGAGGTTGACGCCGGCAACTATGTACTGCGTCTCACAGCACTTGAGCCCGACGGTGATGGCGGGACACAGTCGTGGACCTCACCGGTGTTCGGGGTTAAGAATGCTCCCGTCGCACCTTTGAGCCCCACACCCACCGTCACGGTGACCCAGACGGTGCCGCCAGTGCCACCCACCACACCGCTAGTCGACGTCTACTCCACCCCCGGCTACCACACGGTGAATGGACGCAGATGGTTCACCACGTGCGAGAAGTACTCGCAGACCACCAGGTGCCGCACCAGCATCTTCGCCACGACAATCTCCTCCGAGAACGGAAGGTACGTGTCGAAGAATGGCTGGGTGTTCAACAACCTGACCTACCTGCCCTCACCACGCAGCCTGTGGGAGAACAACCCGCTGGGCAACACGGGAAGCTGGACGGCCGCGGATGGCCGCAAGTGGCGCACCGAGTGCGACACCCCGGCCACGGGCCGCAATGGCTGTCGCAGCTACGCGCAGGCCTCAGTGATCGGCGTGGCCCGTCAGGGTTCCGGCTACACCTACGAGTGGAGCACCAAGTGGGTGCTGAACAACATCGTGCGATTCAGCTGAGCTGACCCCACGAGCCGAGACGGCCCGGCCGCCCTACCGGGTGGCCGGGCTGTTTCACGCTGAACTCCATGAACTGTGTAGTTTGGCGCACGGGCCCCACCCACAACTAGAGATTTCGGCGACGAGGAGTACCCGGACATGCGACGAGGGCGCCCCAAGCGTGGGACGCCCTCGTCGATTTCAGCTTCGGAGGTGGTCGCTCACTTGCCCATCGAGGTGCCTGCCGAGCGAAGCTGTTCGCAGGCCTGCACGACGCGCTTGGCCATACCGGCCTCAGCGGCCTTGCCCCAGGCGCGGGGGTCATACATCTTCTTGTTGCCCACCTCGCCGTCGATCCGCAGAACGCCGTCGAAGTTGCGCAGCATATGCTCCGCCACGGGACGGGTGAACGCGTACTGCGTGTCCGTGTCGATGTTCATCTTGATGACGCCGTAGTCCACTGCGTCGGAGATCTCCTGTGCGGTGGAGCCGGAGCCGCCGTGGAAGACGAGATCGAAGGGATCCTTCTTGTCGTACTTCTTGCCGACGGTCTCCTGAATCTCCTTCAGGATCTCGGGACGCAGCTTGACTGCCCCCGGCTTGTAGGCGCCGTGCACGTTGCCGAACGTCAGGGCGGTGATGTAGCGGCCCTTCTCGCCGAGGCCGAGGACCTCGATGGTGTGCATACCGTCCTCGACGGTGGTGTAGAGCTTGTCGTTGATCTCGGCTGCGACGCCGTCCTCCTCGCCACCGACGACACCCACCTCGATCTCGAGGATGATGTTGGCCTTGTGGCACCGCTCAAGCAGCTCGCTGGCGATGGACAGGTTCTCCTCCATCGGCACGGCCGAACCGTCCCACATGTGGGACTGGAACAGCGGCAGTTCGCCCTTGGCGACGCGCTCCTCGGAGATGTCCAGCAACGGACGAACGAAGCCGTCCAGCTTGTCCTTGGGGCAGTGGTCCGTGTGCAGTGCGACGTTGATGGGGTACTTCTTCGCCACCTCCTGCGCGAATGTGGCGAAAGCGACGGCGCCCGTCACCTTGTCCTTGATGGTGGGGCCGGAGAAGTACTCGGCGCCGCCTGTGGAGACCTGCACGATGCCGTCGGAGCCGGCCTCCGTGAAGCCCTGGAGGGCTGCGTGGAGGGTCTGCGAGGAGCTGACGTTGATGGCCGGGTAGGCGAACTTGCCTTCCTTGGCCCGATCGATCATCTGGTTGTAGACCTCAGGAGTTGCAACTGGCATGGTGCCTCTTTCCGAGTCGAAGAATTGACACCTCAACCCTATCGCCTCACCTCGCGGTGGTGGCGGGCGGGGCCGCAATGGTCACCGGCGGATCAGTGTCGCTCCCCCGCGCTCACAACATCGCCTCCATGGCGCTGACATCCACCCGTACCCGCCCAAGGGAACGTGCACTCGTCGCGGAGTCAATCGCCGACGGCGAGGCATCCACGAAACTCAGCGGGATGCTGACACGCCTGCCTCCCGCTGTCTCCATCACCAGTGACGGACCGGAACCCAAGCTGTTGCCGGTGATGCGCAGAGAGGCGATGTCGGACCATGGGGCCCGCACCGGCTCCGGATGGACGAACTCGATGCCCTCGGCGTCGATATGGAACGCGTCGCCGTGACCGATGGAGGCCAGGTCCCTCTTGGCCCGGTGCAGACCGACGACGGTGACGGCCATCCAAATGCCGGTGGACACCACCCAGACCACCACGAACGCAACGACGAGGCCCGTGGACCAGCCAGGATCGAGAAAGAACAGGATGCCGATGAGCAGCACCAGGGAGATGACGGCGGAGATGATGCGCAGTCGCAGCGCCGAACGCTTGCGGGCCACCCGTGCCGCCGTGGGCAGGGGTGTCAGTCCGACGGTGAAACGCTCAGGCAGCATCTGCACATCGTATCGGCAGCGCAATGGTCCTCATCCGAACCAGCCGGCACCCCGGTGCTGCCGGGACCAGTGATACATCGCGATGGCTGCGGCGGCGCCGGCGTTCATGGATCGTGTGGAACCGTACTGGGTGATGGCCACGATGGCGTCGCATCCGGCCGCCATTGCGTCGGTCAGACCCGGACCTTCGGAGCCGAACACCAGGCAACTGTGCTCGGGCAGCTCTGCGGTCTCCAGGGGGATTGAGCCGGGAAGGTTGTCCACCCCAACCGGTGTGATGCTGCGCGCCGCCAACCACGCCAGCAGCGTTGCTTCGTCCTCGTGGTGGTGGACGTGCAGGTAGCGGTCTGTCACCATGGCGCCGCGTCGGTTCCAGCGCCGTCGTCCGACGATGTGAACGGCTGCCACGTTGAAGGCATTGGCGGTGCGCACCATGGAGCCGATGTTGAAGTCGTGCTCCCAGTTCTGGATCGCCACGTGGAGAGCAGCCCGGCTCCGGTCCAGGTCGGCGACGATTGCCTCCAGCCGCCAGTAGCGGTACTTGTCGATGACGTTGCGGCGGTCCCCGTCGCGCAACAGTTCCGGATCCAGGTGCGCGTCGTCGGGCCACGGCTCCGGATGCGGCCCCACCCCCACCGTCGGCAACGTCGGGTCCTCAACGACTGACCCCGGATTCAGGCTGTCGGAGTTCATGAAAGATCGGGCTCTCCCGGTGCGATGGCGTCCGCGCGGGCCACCCGCCTGTCGATGGCGACGAGGATCATCACTCCGAGCGCCCCGGCAATGGCGAGGAGCAGCACCCACGGCCAGTTCCCGTCAGGCGCGCGCAGTGCGCCCGCCGCACTCTGCCATGGCCACAGAGCGCGCAGCGACCCCAACATCAGGCCGGCCATCGCGACCATCGTGAGCGTGTGGTGGTGGTGCAGCAGCCAGTGGAGTCCCCGCACGAACAGCGCCAGACCGACAATGGCGCCCGCAGCGAAGACTGCCAGGTATCCCAGATCGAGGTTGTCGACGGCCGCCGTCGTCGGGAGGTAGAGACCGAACACCAGCAGCAGGAAAGAACCCGAGACGCCGGGAAGGACGAGCGCGCAGATGGCCACGGCCGCGGCGCCGAAGACGAGCCACGCGGGTGGGTTCTCCATGGTGACACCGCCACCGAGTGACGTCAAAAGGAATGCGGCCGCGGCGACGAGGACGAAAAGTCCGGCGGCCCGCAGCGCCGGACCGGACTGCCGGAAGACACTGCGGTCCGCAAGCAGGAGCGGGACAGACACCGAAGCGGCCACCATCCCGAGGAACAGCCCCCGGGAGAGCTCGGGTTGGGTTTCGACGAAACTGTGCATGACACCGGCCATCGCGACGATTGCTGTTCCCATTCCCGCGAGCAGGGGAACGATCAGTGTCCATTCCGCGCGGGCGAACTCGGCGCGGAAGTTCTGCCCCCGCCCGGGGCCACTGGCGAGGCGCCGGAAAGCCGTGACGACGTGGTTGGCCGAGTCGATGATTCGCTCGTAGACGCCCGTGATGAGGGCCATCGTGCCGCCGGAGACGCCCGGCACCAGCTCGGCGAGCCCCATCAGCATCCCGCGCAGGACGTGGGCGACGACGGAGAAGGGCGTCGTCGGTGGTCGTCGCCCCGTATGCGGTGCGGTGGGGTCAGCGGTGTCACCGGTCATGCATCAAGCCTTCGTCGGGGAGGAGGAGTCAGGGGGTACGGTACCGCTTTCCCCGCCGTCGGCGCCCCGGTGATCCTGCCCGGGGCCTGGAAGGCAGACAGAGTGGGCCCCAGCTGCTGGTAGACCGGCAGCTGGGGCCCGCACTGAGTGTCGGTCAGGAATGCTGGTTCGGCGGCTGGTTGCCCTGCTGCGGCGGTGGGGTCGACTGCTGCCACTGCGGCTGCTGATCTGGCTGACCCGGCGCTGGTGCCGAGTACGGCTGGTTCGACTGTCCCGGGTTCGGCAGGGCGGTGCTGCTCTGCCCGCCCTGGCCCACCTGCGGGTCGGGCCGCGAGGAGATCTCGCCGAAGTTCACCGACGGCGCCTGTCGCACGAGGGCGTCGTTCACCTCGAAGTACGTGGCCTTCTCGAAGTTGGCGAAACCAGCGATGATGTTGCTCGGGACGGTCTCCAGCTTGGTGTTGTAGTCGCGAACGTTGGCGTTGTAGAACCGGCGGCCCGCTGCGATGCGGTCCTCGGTGTCGGTCAGCTCACGCTGCAACTCGAGGAAGTTCACGTTGGACTTGAGGTCGGGGTACGCCTCCACCGACACGATCAGATTGCGCACTGCCTGACCCAGCTCGGATTCCACCGCGGCACGTTGCTGGCTGGGGGCGCCGTGGGACTGGCTGGCCAACTCGGCGGCGGTGTTGCGGAGCCTCGTGACCTCCTCGAGCGTGTTGCGCTCGTGCGCTGCGTATCCGCGAACGGTCTCGATCAGGTTCGGGATGAGGTCGTAGCGACGGTTGAGTTCGACGTCGATCTGGCGCCACGACTCCTGGATCAGATTGCGTCCCTTGACGAATCCGTTGTAGACACTGACACCCCACAGCGCGGCGATGAGACCGATGGCGACGATGACGCCAATGATGACGAGCAGTGTTGTCACGATGACTCCTTGATGGTTGACACGGTCACAACGGTACCGCGAGGCGGCGCGTCAGAGATCGAGATCACTCAGTCCCAGCGCATAGCGGTACTCCAGACCGGCCTCGGCGACACGTTCTGCAGCACCTGTTCCGCGATCGACGACCACCGCGACCGCCACGACCTCACCGCCGGCCTCGCGCACCGCCTCCACCGCAGTCAGGGCCGATCCCCCCGTGGTGGAAGTGTCCTCCACCACCAGCACTCGACGTCCCTGAACGTCTGTGCCCTCAATGCGACGCTGCAGACCATGGGCCTTGACGTCCTTGCGCACAACGAAGGCATCCAGACGCGAGCCGGCGGCTGCTCGCGCGTGCAGCATGGCGGTGGCAACGGGATCGGCGCCGAGGGTGAGTCCGCCCACGGCATCGAAGTCCAGGTCACGGGTGAGTTCGGACATGACCCGGCCCACCAGCGGCGCCGCCGCCCCGTCGAGAGTCACCCGTCGCATGTCCACGTAGTAGTCGGCCTCCCTGCCACTGGCCAGCGTCACCCTCCCGCGCACAACGGCGAGATTCTTCACGTGAGCTGCGAGGTCGTCCTTGTCGTCGGCGTCGCTGTGGGTCATTTGAGCTCCGTCGATACGAGTTTCCCGAACGCGACGGAACGGTCGGGGGAATGGAACAGGTCCTCGCACGTGGTCAACGTGATGAGCGGCTCGGTGGGCTGCACGTCCTCGTGGCCGGGCACCGGGTCAAGCACCCACGTGTCAGTGTCCAGCACCGTCAACTGGCTGGGGGCTGAGGTCAGTTCGTAGGTGAGGATCGCATCGCGGGTCTCGATGAACACCTCGTCCCCGACGGTCAGATCGAGCAGTTGCCGGAACGGTTCACCATTGGTGACGCGGTGTCCGGCCAACGCGAAGTTGCCCACCTGTCCGGGTTGGGCCGTGGTGGGGTACCACCCAACGCCCTTCGTGAGGTCGTCGTCGCCTATGCCGGCGACCACTGGCCACTCCCAGTCGTCTCCCAGCGCTGGTATGCGGATGAGCCATTGCGCTTCTCCGAGGTCGGACTCCGTGATGGCTGGAGGCTCCGCCACCGGTTGCGGGTCGTCTGCGGCTGGGGGCTGTGTTTGGTCGGGTTCGTCGCCGGTGGTGCTCAGTTGGCCCCACGTCCGCTCGAGCGCGGCGATCCCCTTGCTCGCCTGCTGTGTGGCGACGACGTTGGTGCCGAAGTACTGCCATCCCACCCAGCCGAGGCACGCGATTCCAGCCGCCAGCAGGATCACACCCAACACGGTCAGCGGCGAGACCGGGCGACGCGCGCGGGAGTGGCTGGAATCCGCGGCGGGTCCTGCCGTCTCGGACGCGTCCAGACCCCGATCGACGTGCTTCATGGGCGCCATTGTCGCAAATGCCTCCAATTCGTGCACGCCCCGGGACACTGAGATGCACGACGAGGAGCATCGACGCCGCAGGAGTTCACGAGAACCACAGCTTGCTGCCCGACGGATCCGGTGAGTGCCGGGTGTCGGCATCGGTGAAAGGCTCCGCTCCGCCACACCAGCCGTCCAGTTCCGCGCCGTCGATCCAGCGGTAGCCGAAGGGAAGTCGATTCGACTGGCGTCGGATGCCTGCGAAATCGGGTTTCTTCTCCGACGCCACCAGCAGAAGATTGCCGAACCTCCTGCCCTTGTGGACGGGTGACTCGGCCCCCAGCGCCACGTGGCGCCATCGTTGCCGGAGCCCGGCCACCACGCGCTGGCCCCAGTGGAAGGGCGCGCGGTCGGTGACGTTGAAGATCACCAATGACTCGTCACGCCCTATTCTCTGTGCCTCGTCCAGGAATTCACCACTGACCAGCTCGGCTGGCACGCGCGCTCCGTCGAAGGCATCAACGATGACGGCTTCGGCGAAGTCGGCGGGCATGACGCCCACTCCTGAGCGACCGTCCACTGCGCGCACCTTGATGCCCGAGCGGGTGGGCAGCGGAATCTTTCGCCGCACCTCAGAGGTGAGTTCTTCGTCGGGCTCGCACACGATCTGTGCCGTTCCCGGCCGACGCCACGCCACCCAGCGCGGCAACGTCAGACCTGCCCCACCGATGTGAACGATGCGCAGTCGGCGGTCGGTGGGCGCTGACAGAAGGGTGTGCTCCAGCACCATGGCGACGTGCTGGGTGTACTCGAACACCAACAACTCGGGGCGCTCCGGGTCCACCCACGATTGCGACGTGTGCCCGAACCGCACCTGAAAGGCTCCCGGGACGGAGTCGTCGGGAAAGAGTCGATCGGGCATGGATCCACAGCGTAACGGGACATGCCAGCCCGCCCCCGGAGCATGAGGTGGCAAGCCTGGAGACGCGACGGCCGGTGGGCATTCTCTCAGCCCGAGGGTGTGAGCCGAGTCCGGGTGACGGCCTGGATGTCCATATCCAGATGTTGGGGCGCCAGATCGCCCGATCCGGTGCGCCGCAGCCAGGACATGACTGATCAGTGGTCCCCTAGACTTGCCCGCTGACCCAGGGTCCAGGACTGCGGAGGAAGATGGCTGAGCAGAGCATCAACCGACGCATCCTTGCGCTCGCGCTGCCCGCCTTCGCCGCACTGGTGGCGCAGCCGCTCTTCCTCCTGGCCGACACCGCCATCGTCGCGCAACTGGGCACCGAGCCGCTCGCGGGACTGGGAGCTGGAGCCACGATCACATCCACGCTCGTCGGTCTGATGGTGTTCCTCGCCTACGGTTCCACCGCCGTCGTCGCACGTCAGCTTGGCGCCGGCAACAAGCGGAAGGCTCTCGGCCTCGGTATTCAGGCGATGTGGCTGGCCGTCGCCCTGGGTGTGGTGCTGGGGGCGCTCACGTGGCTCGCCAGCCCCTGGCTTCTGACGTGGCTCGGCGTCACCGGTGAGGTTCATGCGCAGGCGCTGACCTATGCCCGCTGGTCGCTGCCCGGCCTGCCCGGGATGCTGTTGGTGCTGGCGGCGACGGGGACACTCCGGGGGCTCGCGGATGGCCGCACCCCAATGGTGTTGGCCATCGCGGCCGCGTCGCTGAACGTCGTGCTGGATCTGCTCCTCGTCTTCGGCCTCAGCATGGGCATCGCCGGCTCGGGTGCTGCGACGGCGATCGCGGAGACCGCGATGGGGCTGACGGCAGCGTGGGTGGTCAGACGCGGTGCCCGCCGGGCGGGGGCGGCGATGGCCCCCACCGTGTCGGGCATGCGTTCCAGTCTCGTCGTGGGCGGTCCCTTGCTGCTGCGTACCCTGACACTTCGCGGCGCACTGGTGCTGACCACGTGGGTTGCCGCGGGAAAGGGCGCCGCTGCCCTGGCCGCACACCAGGTCACGTGGAACATCTGGGGCTTCCTCAATTTCGCCCTCGACGCCGTCGGGATCGCGGGACAGACGCTGATCGGCCTGGCTCTGGGCGCCGGAGCTCTCGACGAGGTGCGGGCCTTGGTGCGCCGGATGCTGTGGTGGTCCCTGGGCGCTGGCATGGTTCTCGGGGGCGGCATCATCGCGCTGCGCGGACCGCTTGCATCGCTCTTCTCCCCCGACGCGGAGGTCCGGGTGGGCGTCACGACCACTTTGCTCGTCATAGGATGCACCCTCACCATCGCGGCCTACGTCTGCCTGGCCGACGGCATCCTCATCGGCGCTGGCGACGGCCGCTACCTCGCCCGTGTCGGAGTGCTCAACCTCGTCGCCTACGTACCGCTCGCAGTCGCCGTGGCCCGGTGGGCGCCCGCTGGCATCCCGGGACTGGTGTGGTTGTGGCTGGCGTTCAGCGTCGGATTCATGGGTATGCGCGCCCTCACCCTCGCTTGGCGGCAGCGCAGCGACGCATGGCTCGTCTCGGGCGCCTGACCCGGCATGTTGGGTGGTAGGGATGGTGGCGTCCTCGCCACCATCCCTACCAACTAGTCAGTCCGGCACCGACTACAGCGTCGAAAGTTCCCGCTCCAGCCCCGCGACCGCAGTGCCGCTGCCACCTGCGCGGCCACCAGACAGGGCTCACCCGCGACGGCATTCCACCCGTAGCGCAGTGTGACCATGCCGGATTCGATCATCCGGGTGTTGTCTCGCATCATGTCTCTGGACCAGTTGGTGTGATCGCGTGCGCCGTCCAGTTCCACAACCACCCGCTGGGCGGGGAACAGCGCATCGATGCGGGTGGCTCCCGCCGGCACCTGCCGCTCTGCCATGGGAAGCCCGTGACGTGCGATCACACGACTGAAGCGCCATTCGAGCGCGCTCTCAATGCCTTTGCCGGCCTGACCACAGAGGTCCTTCAGTACGGCGGAGTGGCGGACGCGCTGACGCGAGTCCACCACGGTCAGGAGGCGTTCTGGCGTCGTCCTTCGTTGGGCGAAGGCGCGGGAGATTGCTGCGACGGCGGCGTCCTCCGTCGAGTGGTTGGCCAGGTCCACGAGGGCAGCTTCGAGCGGCACGCGGGGTGGCGTTCCCATCGAGCGACGACATCCCCGACGGAATACCACCTCATACGCGCCGACGATGAATCCGGACCGTTTGGTCGACGTCCAGAGCGCGATCAGCGCCGGCTCGTCCCGGGCCGCACCGTGCAGATAGGCGGCCGCCTCCTCGCCCACCGCTGCCGTCGGACCACCGTGCAACAATCCGGCCCAGACGGCGGCCCGCCAGGTGACGGGTCCGGTGATATGCACTCCACGGGTGGGATGTTCCCAACCCGAGGCCAAGCGGTGGATCATCGAGCGGGTGAGACCGCCGGTAAGCAACTGGCGAGTCGTGAGCGCGCCCGCCTGATGCTCGGCGAGAAAACGCACTTCATCCGGGAGGGAGCGTCGTGGGTGCATGCCGTTCAGCCTGCTCCGCACGCAGGCGGGGCGGCAGCAAGCGAACCGGTTGGACAACACCGGCGCCACGACGGACAACACGGGCGACGTATCGCAGAGCGCGGTATTGCCTCGGTGGTAGGGATGATGGCGTCCTCGGCACCATCCCTACCGGCTTACCGAGAACAGAGGCGTAGCGGCTCAGTCCTGCAGCAGCTTGGGGGCCTGCAACAGGAGAAGGCGTTTCAGCTCACTCTCCTGAGCCTCCGCCCGCTCCAGCAGCGTCTGCAGCTGCGCCTTGTCAAGGCGATCGTCGTCCAGTTGCAGCAGAACCCGCCACGACATGGACTTGGCATGCACGGCGTCCACCAGCCCTTCGACTTCGACGAGATCGGTCAGCGGGGAGCGACGCAGCAGACGTTGATTGGGTTTCAGGCGTGCCGCCTTCTCCGCCACCCTGCCGGAGAGATCCTTGAGCATGGCCGGCTTGGCCTCGAAGCGCTGCATGATCTGCTCGAGCATCGTCTGGTCCTCGTTGACTTCTTCGGCGATGCGACCAACCGCGTCGCGAACCTCCCCATCCGGATGCCCTTCCGCCACCCGTGCAAATGCATCCAACCCGGCGGCCGACCCCGCGTGGTGGTCCTGAAGATACGTGGTGATCAACTTGGTCATGTTCCGCTCCTCTCGTTCGGCTCCACTGTAGGCAGACCCGGCGCACGACGCGGCATTCCCCGTCGTCATTGGCCGGTCAGAAACCTGGCGAGACGCTCCCCAACGGCTGGTACGCTCGGCAACCGCGGACGCGGACTGGGAATCGCTGCCGCCGGAAGGAATGACACATGCTCGGCAACGCAACCTATCGTCTCGCGAACACCTCCATACTCTCCGTCACGAGGGTTGAGGCGCCCGAGGTCGTCAGTTCGAACTCCCTGGACGACCTCTTGGAGGACACATACGCCCGCATCGGTATGGCGCGAGGCGGACTGGCAGGCCTCGCCGGCGTGGAGGAGCGTCGATGGTGGCCCGAAGGCACCAGCTACATTTCCGGAGCCGTGGAGGCGGGCAACTCTGCCCTGGCAGCTGCTGGCGTCGAACCGGCGCAAATCGGTCTGCTGATCAACGCGTCGGTCTCCCGCCCCCACCTGGAGCCGTCCGTGGCCGCGCAGGTCCACGACGAGCTCGGTTTACCGACGGACTGCCTCAACTTCGACATCACCAACGCCTGCCTCGGCTTCGTCAACGCCATGCAGGTGGCTGGGTCCATGATCGATGCGGGACAGGTGACGTACGCGCTCATCGTCGCCTCCGAGGGCACCCGTGAGCCGCAGGAACGCACGATGGATCGCCTCATCAACGGCGACACCACCAAGGATGAGCTGAAGGAGGCCTTCGCCACCCTCACCGTCGGGTCAGGTGCCGCCGCCATGGTGCTGGGCCGCAGCGATCAGCATCCGGACGGACACCGGGTGGTGGGTGGGCTCAGCCGCGCAGGCACCTCTCATCACGGTCTCTGCATCGGCACCATGGAGGAGATGCACACCGACAGCCGTGCACTCTTCGTCGAGGGCATGGCCCTGGTCCAGGACGCCTGGAACGAGGCCAAGGCGGAGTTCGAGTGGACCGACATGGACGCCTACATCCCGCACCAGACGTCCACCGCCCACCTGCGTGGGCTGTCCAGGACGCTGAACCTGGACAATGACAAAGTGGCCGTCTCGCTGATGCATCACGGCAACACCGCAGCGGCCGCCGTCCCGTTCACCCTGGCGCAGGAGGTGCCGAACCTGAACAAGGGTGACCGCGTCCTGCTCATGGGCATCGGCTCCGGACTGAACACCTCCTTCACGGAAGTCGCGTGGTGACCCCAGTCCCACAACTACCGGGTCTGGACCTGTCCTGGTCGAGACACATCACTGCCCCGGATGCCGACGGCGTGCCGCGGCGGTGGCACATTCTGGACACCGCTTCTGAGGGCAACGACACCCCGGCACACGGGACCATGCTGTGTGTTCACGGCAACCCCACGTGGTCCTACCTCTGGCGCCGCTTCCTGAGCGCGGCCCGTCCGGGGTGGCGCGTGATCGCCGTGGACCAGCTCGGCATGGGGTACTCCGAGGACCCCTCTGGCAACCTGCAATCGCCGCGTACGCTCGCCCAGCGCGTCGAGGACCTCAGCCGCCTCACTGACACCTTGGGTCTCACCGGCCCGGTGGTGGCGGTCGGCCACGACTGGGGCGGCATCATCGCCAGCGGGTGGGCGCTGCGCCACCGGGACCAGCTCGCTGGAGTCGTGCTCGCCAACACCGCTGTCCACCACGACTCCAGCGACGGCATCCCCGCAGCCCTGCGTCCCGCCCGCGCAATGGCTGAATTCGTCTGCGTCAGGACACCGCTGTTCGTGCGGGCAGCCACGGCGCTGTCTGGTTCCAGGATTGCCCGCGACATTCGCGACGCCTTCGCCGCACCCTATGGGCGTGCGGCTGACCGGAGTTTCGTCGGCCAGTTCGTCGCCGACATCCCGGCGGAGCCGACGCACCCGTCACGCCCCGCTCTCGACGAGATCGCCGCCGACCTGCTCGGCCTGCAGGTCCCAGCGCTGCTCATCCGCGGCGCCGCCGACCCCGTGTTCAGCGAGGAGCACTTTCGTGACCTTCATGCCCGTCTGCCCCTGGCTGACCTGCAGCGCTACGAAGGCGCAAGCCACCTCGTCACCGAGGATGCGCCCCGCTCCGCCGAGGATGTCTGGAACTGGGTGGCGGACCGCATTGAGTCCCCGCAACCTCCCCTCTCGCACGGGGCAGATTTCCCATCTGAGCAGGACACCGGGCTTGCCTGGTCCGGACTGCTGCGACGTGCCACCCATACGCCGGAAGATCTGGCGGTGGTGCAGGTGGCAGATGGCCGTCGTTTGACCTTCTCCGAGCTGGAGTCCGACATCGCCCACGTGGCCGCGGGTCTGGTGGCCAGCGGCGTTGCACCGGGACAGCGCATCGCGCTGCTCGTCCCGCCAGGCATCGACCTGACCGTGGCGCTGTACGCCTGCTGGCGCATCGGGGCCGTCGTGGTTGTGGCTGATGCGGGCTTGGGACCTCGCGGTATGCGACGGGCTCTTCGCGGCGCCGGTATTGACCACGTCATCGGCATCGACCGGGGGCTGGCCGCCGTCGCGCTGCTCGGCGTTCCCGGCCGTCGCATCCTCGTGGAGGGGCATGCCTCGATGCTGGGCTCCGTCGTACGCCGACCCGGCCGGCCGGGCGTCGTGAAGATCGACGACACACTGGATGACGTGAGGCGCCTCGGCGCAAACTCCCCCATCCCGCCGCTGCCGCCACTCGACGCGGAGGCAGCTGTGCTCTTCACATCGGGCGCGACGGGGCCGGCCAAGGGTGTCGTCTACCGCTCGGACCAGATCCGTGCCCAGGCCGGCCACATCAAATCCATCTACGGGCTCACCGACGACGATGCCTTCGTGGCGGCGTTCGCGCCGTTCGCCCTGTACGGACCGGCGATGGGCGTCGCCTCCGCCGTGCCGGACATGGACGTCACCTCGCCCTCCACTCTGACGGCCACCGGCTTGGCCGACGCGGTCTCCGCCGCCGGCGCCACGACGGTGTTCGCCTCCCCCTCATCCCTGCGCAACGTGGTGGCCACCGCGAGCGAACTTTCCGCCGAGCAACGCTCGACGATGACCCGGGTGCGGGTGGCCATGTCCGCCGGCGCACCCATCCCCGTGACGCTGTTGCAGAAGGTCCAGGCGGTGCTGCCGAACGTTGAACTCCACACCCCCTACGGGATGACGGAGTGCTTGGCCGTCTCCGACGTCACCCTGGCCGGACTTGAGGCGGCCGGAACTGGCAACGGCGTCTGCGTCGGTCATCCGCTCGCCGGCGTCAATGTGCGCATTGCTCCCCTACCCCAGGACCCGTCGCAACCCGACGGCGAACCCACCACGGAACCCGAGGTCACCGGCGAGATCATCGTCGCTGCAGCACATGTGAAGGACCACTACGACCAGCTCTGGGCAACGCAGCGTGCCAGCACGCGCGACGGTGATTCGCACCGCACCGGTGATGTCGGGCATCTCGATGCCGAGGGCCGTCTGTGGGTGGAGGGCCGCCGGGCCCACGTGGTGCATGCGGCCTCCGGGCCGTTGACACCGGTCGCGCTGGAACTTGCCGTCCAGGAGTTGCCCGGGATCCGGGACGCCGCAGTGGTGGGCGTCGGCCCGGTGGGTACACAGGCCGTCGTCGTCATCGTCATCGTGAACGACCGTGAGGGCAAGCCTGTGCGGCGCCGTCGCGGCTTCGTACTGGCGGGTGACGCACTGACCCGTGCGGTGCGCGAAACGGCTGCCGCCGTGAGCGACCAGCCGGTGGCGGCCGTGCTCACAACGACGGAATTCCCCGTCGATGTTCGTCACCAGTCGAAGGTGGATCGGGCGCGTCTGGCCTCCTGGGCTACTCGGGTCCTCTCGGGTGGACCGGTCGGCACGCCGTGAGGGTGTTGGTCACGGGCGCCAGCGGCCTGCTCGGCGGCGGAGTCGCCCGGGCGCTCGTCGCCCGCGGTGACGATGTGACGGTCCTGCAACGTCGACCATCGGGTGTCAACGCCCGGGAGGTACGGGGGGACATCACCGACCCCGACGCCGTCGCGACAGCGGTCCGAGGCTGCGACGCCGTGGTGCATCTCGCCGCCAAGGTCAACGTCACCGGGGCGTGGGCCGACTACGAGCGGACCAACCTCCACGGCACTGACGTGTTGCTGCGCGCCTGCCGGGAGGCCGGCGTGGCACGGATGGTGTTCGTCTCCAGTCCTTCGGTGGCGCATACCGGCACCTCGCTGGTGGGTGCCGGTGCCGGGCCTGCCGATCCCGAACATGCCCGCGGCCACTATGCCCGCTCCAAGGCGATGGCCGAGCAGCGGGCCCTGGCGGCCGACCGCCGCAGTGAACTCGCCGTCGTCGCCATCCGCCCGCATCTTGTGTGGGGTCCGGGCGATACCCAACTCGTGGAACGCATCGGCCGGCGTGCCCGCTCGGGCAGGTTACCCATCCTCGGATCGGGTGCGCCTCTTGTGGACACCATCTACATCGACAATGCCGTCGACGCGATGGTGACAGCGCTCGATCGTTGCGAACAGGTCCGCGGGCAGGCGTTCGTGGTCACCAACGGCGAACCGCGACCGATCGGGGAAATCATCAGCGCATGGGCGACGGCGACGGGCGCCCCGGCTCCCTCCCGACACGTCCCGGCTGCGCTGGCGAGACTGGCAGGAAGCGGTGTCGACGCGGTCACAGCGGTCCGTCAACGACTCGGCCATGACGTCAGCACGGATCCACCGCTCACCCGATTCCTCGCCGAACAGCTCTCGACGGCGCACTGGTTCGACCAACGGCACACGCGTGAAGCTCTCGGCTGGGCGCCTCGTATCGGGCTTGACGAGGGCGTCGAACGGCTGCGGGCGTGGTTCCGCGATCACCCGCTGGATTAAGGAACCACTGACCAATCATGTCCTGGTTGCGGCGCACCGGATCGGGCGATCTGGAGCCCCTACATCTGGATATGGACATCCAGTACACGCACCAGATGTCGTGACGCCATCTCATCCCGCCCGCCACGTCCTCGCCGAGAACAGCATTGATCAGCGCTTCCTTGAGTTCACTGAACCGATCCCACAAGCGCCGGAGCGGAATAGTCCATGGCTGATCAGCGTTGAGTGAGGTAGACTCAACTTATCAACCAAGCATGAAGGACACCATCGTGAATACGGAGAAACTGACAACCAAGAGCCGCGACGCAGTCACCTCAGCAGTGCGGCAGGCACTGACCCATGGCAACCCGAGCGCAGAGCCCGCGCACCTGCTGCACGGGCTCCTCATGGTGCCCGACAACACCGTCGGCCCCCTGCTGGAATCCGTGGGAGCAGACCCACAGGTCGTCGATGCGGCCGCCGTCGCTGCCATCGACAAGCTGCCCTCCAGCACCGGCAGCAGTGTCACACAACCCACTCTGTCCGGCTCCCTGGCCCGCGTGCTGGCGTCGGCGGAGACACTGGCCGACAAGCTGGGCGACCAGTTCGTCGCCACAGAGCACCTTCTGATCGCGTTGGTGGAGGTGGAATCGGAGGCCAGTCGATTGCTCACCGATGCGGGCGTTGACGCCGACGTGCTCACCGCCGCCTTCGCTGGGTCCAGGGGCGGCAAGCGCGTCACCTCAGCGGAGAGCGAGGGTGGGGAGTCCGCCCTGGAGAAGTACTCCGTCGACCTCACCGAACAGGCTCGCTCCGGCAAGCTCGATCCGGTGATCGGCCGCGACGCCGAGATCCGGCGCGTCGTCCAAGTGCTTGCGCGTCGCACCAAGAACAATCCCGTGCTGATTGGCGAGCCCGGCGTCGGCAAGACCGCCGTCGTCGAGGGACTGGCCCTGCGCCTGGTGGAGGGCGACGTCCCTGACTCCCTGCGCGAGCGTCGGTTGGTGTCGCTGGATCTGGCCTCCATGGTTGCCGGCGCGAAATATCGCGGCGAGTTCGAGGAGCGCCTCAAGGCAGTGCTGAACGAAATCCGCGACGCCGAGGGTCAGATCATCACGTTCATCGACGAGCTGCACACCGTCGTCGGCGCCGGTGCGTCCGGGGAGGGCGCAATGGATGCGGGCAACATGCTCAAGCCGATGCTCGCGCGCGGCGAGCTGCGGATGATCGGCGCGACGACGCTGGATGAGTTCCGCGAGCGCATCGAGAAGGACCCGGCGCTGGAGCGGCGCTTCCAGCAGGTGTTCGTGGGCGAGCCGTCGGTGGAGGACACCGTCGCCATCCTGCGCGGTTTGCGCGAACGCTACGAGGCGCACCACAAGGTGCGAATCACCGATTCCGCGCTGGTGGCGGCCGCGACGCTGTCCCACCGCTACATCACGTCGAGGCAGCTTCCGGACAAGGCGATCGATTTGATCGACGAGGCGGCATCCCGGCTGCGGATGGAGATCGACTCCTCACCCGAGGAGATCGACATGCTGCGCCGCGACGTCGACCGCATGACGATGCAGGCGTTCGCCCTGGAGAAGGAGGACGACGTGGCCTCGAAGGAACGCCTTGAGGCCCTGCGCCAGGAACTCGCGGACACCCAGGAAACGTTGCGTGGACTGGAGACCCGCTGGGAAGCCGAGAAAGCGAGCCTGAACCGGGTGGGCGACCTGAAGGAGCAGATCGACCAATTGCGAATGGAGGCCGACAAGGCCCAACGCAGTGGAGACCTGACCCGTGCCTCACAGATCCTCTACGGGGACATCCCGGCGGCCCAGCGCGAGCTGGCCGAGGCCGAGGAGACCGACAGCTCCACCTCCATGGTCTCCGAGGAGGTCTCGGAGCTCGACATCGCGGAGGTGGTGGCAGCGTGGACCGGGGTTCCCGTCGGCCGGCTGTTGCAGGGTGAGTCCGAGAAGCTGTTGCAGATGGAGGACCGCATCGGTGAGCGCCTCATCGGGCAGCGGCAGGCCGTCACCGCGGTGGCCGACGCCGTCCGACGCTCCCGGGCCGGCATCTCGGATCCCAACCGCCCCACGGGATCGTTCCTCTTCCTCGGTCCCACCGGTGTCGGCAAGACGGAGCTCGCAAAGTCGTTGGCGGACTTCCTCTTCGACGACGAGACCGCCCTGGTACGGATCGACATGAGCGAGTACTCGGAGAAGCACTCCGTCGCCCGCCTCGTCGGGGCGCCTCCGGGCTACGTCGGCTACGAGGAGGGTGGCCAGCTGACCGAGTCCGTGCGTCGGCGGCCGTACTCCGTCGTCCTGCTCGACGAGGTGGAGAAAGCCCACCCGGACCTGTTCAACATCCTCTTGCAGGTGCTGGACGACGGGCGCCTCACCGACGGTCAGGGTCGCACGGTGGACTTCCGCAACACCATCTTGATCATGACCTCCAACCTGGGATCGCAGTACATGGCCGACGGCATGCTGGACCCCGAGGCCACCCGCAACACGGTGATGGCAGCAGTCCGGCAGGCATTCCGGCCCGAGTTCCTCAACCGACTCGACGACATCGTGTTGTTCGATGCGTTGACCCAAGAGGAGCTTGGTCAGATCGTGTCCATCCAACTGGGTCGTCTCAACCGCCGACTGGCTTCGCGTCGCATCACTGTGGACGTGTCGGAGGCGGCTGAGCAATGGCTCGGGTCAGCAGGATTCGACCCCATCTACGGCGCACGACCGCTGCGCAGGTTGGTGCAGACGACCATCGAGGACGAGTTGGCCCGTGGACTCCTCTCCGGGGAGATCCACGACGGTCAGACCGTGGGCTTCGACGTCAAGCCCGACGGCAGCGGCATCGAACTCGTCTGATTCAGACACACGACGGGGGGCGGTGGAACCCCACCGCCCCCCCTCGTTGCCATTCGCTCACGGAGTGAGCAGCCCTCCCGTGGCAGCAGCACTGCGCCGAAACTTCCGTCATGACGCGGTCATCGGGTGAAGTACCGCGTCCCAGTAGAAGTGTGGTTACCTCGAGCGCTGTCACTTCTGCTCCCGTGAAGGATGCCGTCAGCAGACGTTACCGAGCGAAGTGGAGTACTCTCGGGCGACTATCTCGGTGATGACGTCCGTGTCTCGTAGTGGCCGCGTCAGCTCGTGGGACGAAATGAAAACCAGTTCATTGGCACCTTGCCGCACCACCGCTGTGAACAGCTTCTCCGGTATGCCCTGCTTGGTGTCCAAGGTAACGGCGTCACCGTAGATGGCGCGAATGTCAGCGAGGCTCATCCCCACTTGCGCGCCCGCAGTCGTGCGAATGCCACGCTGTGCAACCGTGATCTCAGACGCACGCTGCGGGACGGCCAAATCGAGGTTGTGTTGCACATAGATACCGCGGTTGAGAAGACTCTGGCTTGACGGCCAGAACTGACAGATGTTGAACACGTCTCGGACATAACCGAGAGTCTCCAAATCCTTCATGGGAGTCCCCAGCTGCAGGGGACCCAAGCCGGTGAAGCTCAGCCGTGACTGGTCGATGATCCAGCCCGGTACTTCTCTCACGGCAGGAATGGACGCCGTGGAAAACAGTACGACGTTGTTGAAGACCCATTCCTTCTGGTTGACATACGATCCCCCCGATGGCTTGACCACATCGACCATCGCATAGCTACGGCAAGCACCTCTGCCCGTCGCGGCGGTGTCGCACTCGGTCCGCCACTGGCGTCCATCACTGGTCCAGTTGTCGTTCGTTCTGCCCAGGTTGTTGTTGGCCCACGCTGCGCGCGGCGACGGAAGGTAGGACAGGTTGTTGAACGTCCATCCAGTCTTCTTCACATAGCGACCATCGACATACTCCACGGTCGTCGCCCATATCTCGGCGCGGCACCTCACCACATTGCTGGAGTAGTCCTCGCACGTGGTGTTCCACAGCCGACCATCGGAGATCTGAGCACCGGGCGTGTCGTACACCGACGGCGTCTCGTCGGCATTGGCTTCCAAGGCTCCGCCTGCGAGCATGACCATTCCCGCAGCTGCCGCCGCTGCCAGTCTTCGAACAACCCTCATTGTCTCCACCTATGGTTCTGTCGTCGATGAAGGACGCTATCCCTTCGCAGGGCCACTGCTTGACGGAGACACAGTGCGGGCCGTCATGGGCGTCCTCTTCGGGAGCCGGGAGATCGATGCAGCAGAGTTGCCGTGATCGGAATGAAAGCTCATAGCCGTCGTGATCCGAGCCCTGACAGGTGTACGTGACGCATTCCTCCCCGACGTGGAAAGCGGCCACACGGACGGGCTATGGTGAAAGGAACAAGCGACGCACCCCGAAGGAGTGGAAGTGAGCGCAGCAGTTTCACAGTCCCCAACGATCGACGTGACCGGCCGGCTCCCCCAGCACGACGGTCTCCTGCAGTGGGTGGAGGAGGTGGCAGCTCTCGCCCAACCATCGGCCATCCACTACTGCGATGGCTCTGAAGCCGAACAGCGTTCCCTGGCGGATCAGCTGATCGCATCGGGCACGATCGTCCGCCTCAACGAGGCGGCCAAACCCAATTCGTTCTACGCCCGCACCGACCCCGACGACGTCGCTCGCGTCGAGGACTCCACCTTCATCTGCTCGGTCGACGAGGACGACTGCGGCCCCACCAACAACTGGATGGCGCCGGAGCGCATGAAGGGCATCATGACCAAGCTCTACGACGGCTGCATGCGGGGCCGCACCATGTACGTCATCCCGTTCTGCATGGGACATGTGGACGCTCCGGAGCCGAAGTTCGGCGTCGAGATCACCGACTCCGCCTACGTCGCGTTGTCGATGCGCATCATGACGCGCATGGGTGCAAATGTGCTCGCCGCAATGGAGAGGGACCAGGCGCCGTTCGTCCCGGCGCTCCACTCCGTCGGGATGCCCCTGGATGATCCGGCCGACGATGTGCCGTGGCCCTGCAATGACGTAAAATACATCGTCCACTTCCCGGAGGAACGGACCATTTGGTCCTTCGGCTCCGGATACGGCGGCAACTCGCTGCTCGGCAAGAAGTGTTACGCGCTGCGGATCGCCTCGGTGATGGGTCGCGATGAGGGCTGGCTTGCCGAACACATGATCATCATGAAACTCACCTCGCCCGAGGGGAAGTCGTACCACATTTGTGCCGCGTTCCCCTCCGCGTGCGGCAAGACCAACCTTGCGATGCTGGACCCCACAGTCGAGGGCTGGTCGGTGGAGCTCATCGGCGACGACATCGCCTGGCTTCGGTTCGGACCCGATGGCCGTCTCTATGCGGTGAACCCGGAAACCGGACTCTTCGGAGTCGCCCCGGGGACCGGCATGGACACCAACCCCAATGCGATGGCCACGATCGATGCTGGCAACTCTGTCTTCACCAACGTCGCTCTGACTGAGGACGGTGACGTGTGGTGGGAGGGCATGACCCCGACGCCGCCGTCGGAGCTGACGGATTGGAAAGGACGCCGCTGGACTCCGGACGGCGGCCCGGAAGGTGGCCGCCCCGGCGAGAAGGCAGCCCATCCCAACAGTCGGTTCTGCACACCCATTGAGCAGTGCCCCATCCTGAGCGACGACTACCACGACCCGATCGGTGTCCCCGTCGATGCCATCATCTTCGGCGGTCGCCGTCAGAACACCATCCCGTTGGTCGCCCAGTCGCGCAACTGGAATCACGGCGTGTTCATGGGCGCCACCTGCTCATCGGAGACGACGGCGGCCGCGAAAGGGGCCGTGGGAGTACTGCGTCGCGACCCCATGGCCATGCTGCCGTTCCTGGGCTACCACGTGGGCGACTACTTCCAGCACTGGATCGACATGGGCACCTCCACCACCCACGACAAGCTGCCGGAGATTTTCTATGTCAACTGGTTCCGTCGTGACGCGGACGGTCGGTTCCTGTGGCCGGGCTTCGGTGAGAACTCCCGCGTGTTGAAGTGGATCGTCGAGCGGATCGAGGGCAAAGTGGATGCCGTCGACACACCAGCTGGCCTCCTGCCGGTTCCAGGCGAATTGGACGTCTCCGGCTTGAACATCGACGAGCGTGAACTCGACGAGGTCCTCCGATTCGTCCCCCAGGAGTGGATCGACGAACTCCCCCGAATCCGTCGCTGGCTCCGCTCACTGGGCAGCAAGGTTCCGCGGGAGGTGCACGACGAGTTGTGGCAGATCGCCATGTCGATGGCCGAGCGCCCCTGACGGGCGGTTGCGGACATGGAATACCACTGGTACTCGCCACACCACTGATGTAGCGCTGGTCCAGCACAATACGGCTGGTGTGGGCGCACGGAGATCGTTTATCCACAGGTTGAACCCGGTTTTCCCCAGAGACGAACCCGGGACTGGCCCCGACCCATGCGACGGGCTTCAATCGGGAGATGGATTTCGACGTCAACGCCCTGTTCACCCACGCGCAGCTCGTCGCTGGCGGCCTGCATCCAAATGAGATTCGTTCCAAGCTTCGCTCAGGCGAGTTGGCACGCATTCGACGCGGGGTCTACCGCACGGGCGGCGAGATCGACCCCATCGTCGGGCATCAACAGTTGGTCTGGGCGATGCTGCTGCACGTCGACGACGCCAACGTCGTGAGTCATCAGTCAGCCGCTGTCCTGCACGGCCTGCCCACTCCGCGCGAGGATCTGTCACGCGCCTTCATGACGAGACGCACGTCCGGCCACACGCATTCGACGAAGCAACTCAAGGTGCGTGACACTCCCCTCGACGACGTCGACGTCACGCAGCTCGACGCGGTGCCAGTCACGACCCTGGCCCGCACAGCGGCTGACCTAGCCCGAACTCTTCCTTATGTTTGGGGTGTAGCCGTCTGTGACGCCGCGCTGCGGACAGGCCTACAACGCTCGGATCTGCTTGCTGCACTCGATCGCCACCCGAACCTCCGGGGCCATGCTCGCGCACGGCAAGTAGCGAACTTCGCTGATTCCCGCAGCGAATCGCCAGCCGAATCGATGAGCCGAGTGTCCATCGTCCGTGCTGGCCTTCCGGTACCGCAGTTGCAATACGAGATCTTCGACGCCAATGGCGAGCTCGTCGCCCGAACCGATTTCGCCTGGCCCGAGCTGCGACTCGTCGGAGAGGTCGACGGCAGGATCAAGTACGGGCAGCTCCTTCGGCCGGGCCAGAGTGCCGATGCGGTCATCATGGCGGAAAAGCGCCGGGAGGAGCTAATCCGACAGCAGGGGTGGTGGATCGCGAGGTGGGACTGGAGCACGGCCACTGACGCTGAGGCTCTCGGGAGACTACTGCGTCGTTCCATGGGCGTATCGCGGCCCGAGCTTGCCAGCTGACGTGACCGGTCCGTCGAGCCTTGGCCTCGAGCCACGTGATCCGTTCGATCACATCTCTCACACCAGCCGTGTGGCCCTGCACCTGCGCTATATCAGTGGTGCAGCGTAGACCAGTGGTATTACAACTGCGACGGTCAGCGGTAGGTGATGGCGAGGCGCTCGCGGGCTCGGTAGCGGCCGTGGTGGACGTCTCCGGTGACCTCTGCCGTGAACAGGCGAGCCGCCGCTTCCGGCGAGTTCTGGACGCGTTGCAAGGTGTCGTTCAGCCGCTGGATCTGAGTCTGCAACCCGTCGATCTGGGCCTCCAGTTCGATGATTCTGCGAATCCCCTCCAGGTTGATCCCCTCGTCCTGGCTCAGACGCTGGATGTGGCGGAGCTTGGCCACATCCCGGAGCGAGTACCGACGACCCCGGCCGCGTGCTCGCTTGGGCACGACGAGTCCGAGACGGTCGTAGCCGCGCAGCGTCTGGGGATGCATGTCCGCCAGCTGCGAGGCTACCGAGACGGGAAACACGGGCGCGTCCTGGTCAAACTTCTGAGGAAGGTTGGGTGTGGCCATGTCAACGCCCGAAGAGCGCGGCACGTGGGTCAGCCTGTCCGGATTTCTCCGCGTACTCGAGCAATGCGTTGCGCGCAGCATCGCTCAAGTGATCCGGCACCTCGATCTTGAGAGTGACCAGCAGATCACCGACGGTACCGTCGGGTTTGCGAGCACCCTTGCCCCGCAGACGCATCGTCCGGCCATTCGGCGTGTTGGGTGGCACTCGCAGCTTGACGGAGGAACCGGTGATGGTGGGGACGGAGATCTCGGCCCCCAGTGTCGCCTCCGCAAACGTCACGGGCACCTCGAGGGTCAGATTGTTACCGCTGCGACCGAACAGCTTGTGCGGTCGGACATGCACCGTGACGTACAGGTCGCCCGGGGCACCTCCGTTCTCGCCCGCTGCGCCCTTGCCCTTCACGCGGATGCGCTGGCCGTCGCTGACGCCGGCGGGGATGCGCACGTTCATGGTGTTGGCGGATCGCGCCCGGCCGGAGCCCTGGCAGTCGGGACACGGATCGTCGACGAGCAACCCCCGCCCCAAGCAGTCGCGACACGGTTCGCTCATCGAGAAGACGCCGCCAGCGGTGGAACTCTGCATGCCGGAGCCCTCACACGTGGGGCACACCTTGGGCAGAGTCCCCGCCCTGGCGCCGGTGCCCCGGCACGAGGGGCAGGGCTGATCAGAGATCGTGCGCATGGAAACCGTGTCGCCAGAGACCGCCTGCTCGAACGAGATCGTCACCTCGCCCTCGATGTCCGCGCCCCGCCGGGGTCCTCTCGTCGTCGTGCGACGAGTGGTTCCGGCAGTGCTGAACAAGTTGCCGAAGATGTCGCCGAAACCGGCGCTTGAGGCGCCCGCTCCCCCGGCGTTACGGAAGAGATCCTCGAAGCCACCCGGCGTACCGGAGGGTCCACTGCCCGGGGTTCCGAATCGGACACCGCTGCCGAACAGCCGCCGCGCCTCGTCGTACTCCTTGCGCTTCTCCGGGTTGCTCAGCACAGAGTTGGCCTCGGAAGCCTCCTTGAACTTCGCTTCGGCCGTCTTGTTCCCCGGGTTCTGATCCGGGTGATTCTCGCGGGCGATCTTGCGAAACGCCTTGCGGATCTCGTCTGATCCCGCCTTCTTGGGGACACCGAGGATCTTGTAGTAGTCCTTTTCCAGCCAGTCCTTCGTACTCACCCGATGCCTCCTTCTCGTGGTGCGGGATCGTGTGCAGTCAAATGTAGTGAGACTGGGTGGCCGCCCCGCGTGTCGGCGGGGCAGCCCTCCGGTCAGTGTGTCAGGTCGTGGGATTCGCGACGCCGACGCGCGCCGGGCGGATGACGCGATCACCCAACGCATATCCCTTTTGCATGACCTGGGAGATCGTGGTGACCTCCACTTCCGTGTCCTCCAACGGGATCTCCATCAGGGCGTCGTGCCGGTTCGGGTCGAACGTGTCACCCACTTCACCGAACGAGGTCAGGCCATGTTTGGCGGCGACCTTCTCCAGCTCGTCGGCCACCAGCTTGAAGCCTCCACCCAGATCGTCGTGCGCCCGGGCCAGCGCGACGCTGTCCAGGACGGGCATCAAATCCCTGACGATGGACTCGACGCCTGCCTGCCTGGACAGGGCCCGATCCCGGTCCACGCGCCTCTTGTAGTTGACGTATTCAGCCTGCAGCCGCTGCAGATCTGCCGTGCGTTCAGCGGCCAGCGTTGCCCAGTCGACGGCGGACTCGGCAAATGCCTCATCCACGGCGTCCCCGACGGAACTCTCCTGGTCCTGCTGGTCGCCCTCGGACTCGACCTGTTCCGGCTCCGCAGTCTCCTGCTCGGGACCCTGCGCCTCGGGCTCGGGTGTGCCCTCAGGCGGGGGCGGCATGTCGCCGCCCTCGCGCTCAGGATTCTCGCTGAATTCACTCACTGGTCGTCACTCTTTTCCTCGTCCACGATCTCGGCGTCGACGACGTCCTCGGCTCCACCGGTCTGCTCGCCGGCGTCACCCTCGGTTCCTTCGGCATCTGAGGGCTGAGCGGATTCCTGAGCTGCCTGGGCGGCGGCATAGATCGACTGGCCCATGGCGGCGGCCTTGGTGTTGAGGTCATCGACCGCCGGCTTGATGGCGTCGTCGTCCTCACCCTTCAGTGCTTCCTTGAGCGCATCGAGGGACTCCACCACCGGGGCCTTGACATCCTCTGAAATCTGCTCAGCGTTGTCCTCGAGCAGCTTCTCGGTGCGGAAGACCAGGGCGTCTGCCTCGTTGCGCATCTCGACGCTCTCGCGGCGCTTGCGGTCCTCCTCGGCGTGCGCCTCGGCGTCCTTCACCATGCGCTCAATGTCCTCCTTGGCCAACGCGGAGCCGCCGGTGACAGTCATCGACTGCTCCTTGTTGGTGGCCAGGTCCTTGGCGTTGACGTGCACGATGCCGTTGGCGTCGATGTCGAAGGTGACCTCGATCTGCGGGACCGAGCGCGGTGCCGGCAACAGACCGGTGAGCTCGAAATTGCCCAGCGACTTGTTGTCGCGCGCGAAGTCACGCTCACCCTGGTACACCTGAATCATCACGGCAGGCTGGTTGTCCTCCGCCGTGGTGAACACTTCGGAGCGCTTCGTGGGGATAGTGGTGTTGCGCTCGATGATCTTGGTCATCACGCCACCCTTGGTCTCGATGCCGAGGCTCAGCGGGGTGACGTCGAGCAGCAGCACGTCCTTCACCTCGCCCTTCAGGACACCAGCCTGGAGCGACGCACCCAGTGCAACAACCTCGTCCGGGTTGACGCCCTTGTTGGGCTCCTTGCCACCGGTGAGTTCCTTCACGAGGTCCACGACGGCGGGCATACGTGTGGAGCCGCCCACCAGGAGAACCTGGTCGATCTTGTCCACCGAGGTTCCGGCATCGGAGATGACGGACTTGAACGGCGCGCGGCAGCGGTCCAGGAGGTCCTGGGTCATACGCTGGAACTCGGCGCGGGTGAGCTTCTCATCCAGGTGCAGCGGACCTTCGGCCGACGCGGTGATGTAGGGCAGGTTGATCGAGGACTCCGTCGTTGCCGACAGTTCAATCTTGGCGCGCTCGGCGGCCTCCTGCAGGCGCTGGCGGGCCATCTTGTCCTTCGACAGGTCCACGCCGTGCTTGTTCTTGAACTGCTTGACGAGCCAGTCCACGATCTTTGCGTCCCAGTCATCGCCACCGAGGTGGCTGTCGCCCTTACTGGCCTTCACCTCGAACACGCCGTCGGCGATGTCCAGGAGCGAGACGTCGAACGTGCCGCCGCCAAGGTCGAACACGAGCACGGTCTGCTCCTCATCGCCCTTGTCCAGGCCGTACGCGAGCGCAGCGGCAGTGGGCTCATTGATGATGCGGTCCACGACGAGGCCAGCGATCTCGCCGGCTTCCTTGGTCGCCTGGCGCTCGGCGTCACCGAAGTAGGCGGGGACGGTGATGACGGCGTTGGTCACGGCTTCACCGAGGTACGCCTCTGCGTCGCGCTTGAGCTTCTGGAGCACGAACGCGGAAATCTGCTGGGGACCGTAGTCCTTTTTGTCGAGGTCGATCTTCCAGTCCGTGCCCATGTGGCGCTTGACGGAACGGACGGTGCGATCGACGTTTGTGACTGCCTGCCGCTTCGCGACTTCGCCCACGAGCACTTCGCCGGCCTGCGAGAACGCGACCACCGAAGGAGTGGTGCGGGCGCCTTCGGCGTTGGGGATGACGGTGGGCTCTCCGCCTTCCAGTACTGCGACCACCGAGTTGGTGGTACCAAGGTCAATGCCTACTGCACGAGCCATGTGTGAATCTCCTCAGGTTGTGATTGCGCTGTCCGCGCGTCATTGTCATGTGTCCCTTGAGCGGGGTTGGCTCAAGTTAACCACAAGACTCCGCATACTCCAAATGATGTTGAGCCGAGTCCGCTCAACCCAGGCTCCAGCGATGTTGCGTAGAGATGTAGCACCCAGACGCCCGCCTAAAACCAGGATGCCCTTCCTACAGGGCGGGCGACGGGAAGTAGTGCGGGCGACGAGAGCTAGGGCGGGCGACGGTGGGTCAGCGACGACGCGTTGCGCCGAGCTTGACGTCGTGACCGGCCCACCACAAGAACCCTTTGAGGATCACCGTGCCGTTGGAGCCGTCACCCTGGGCCTGCCTGTCGATGTCATTGCCAGCCATGATGGCGATGGACTCGTCCACCACGCGTACACCCTCGGGCACGTAGATGTCATGTCCCGCCATGATGGCGTGAAGCTCCAGCGTGATGACGACGCCCGGGCCCATGGCAACGGTGAGATCCATGTTGTCGCCACCCCACCACGCGAAATTGGTGTAACGCCTCGTGCCGGGCTCGACGGTGATGTCCCTACCGGACATGAATGTCACCGTGGTGCGCTCCGGTGCTCCGGTCGCGGGCAGCGGGGATGCTCGCCTGCCAGCGAGATCTCCGCGGTCCTGCGCCATGAGCTCACGGCCCTCGGGTAGGTCCTCGACCACCGCGTCGAACTCGTCCATGTATCGGGCCGCCAGCACTCGGTCCTGCCGCTCTCCGAGCTCCTCGATGCTCAGCCGACCGTCGGCGTGCGCCTGCTGCAGGACAATCAGGACTGCATCCCGGTCAGCATCGCCAGCTCGCAGGCGCTTGCGCGGCTCCATCTCAGACATGCGCCAAGCCTACTGACGATGGGCCCAACGGGGTCGGGAAGTTGCGTCAGTCACGCCACCAGTCGTCGAGAGCAGTGACGGGGGTAGTCCGCTTGTGGCGGCTGAGCACGTACTTGGCCTCGATGTTCTCGGCCACCTCGTCCGCGACCACCCGGCCTTCCAGGTAGTCATCGATGTCGTCGTAGGTGATGCCCAGCTCGTCCTCGTCGGTGCGCAGCGGATTGTCGTCCAGAAGATCGGCAGTGGGCGCCTTCCCCCACAGCCGCTCCGGGGCTCCGAGGTGACGCAACACCTGCCTGTTCTGGCGCTTGTTCAGGCCGAACAACGGCAGGATGTCCGCAGCTCCGTCGCCGAATTTGGTGAAGAATCCGGTGACGGACTCGGCACCGTGATCGGTGCCGATCACCAAGAGGTTGCGCTCCCCCGCCAGCGCATACTGCGCCACCATGCGCATGCGGGCCTTGACATTGCCCTTGTTGAAGTCGGAGATGTCCCGCCCGACGGCCGCCTCGAAACCTTCCTCCAACCCGTCCACCCCGGCGGCGATGTTGAGCGTCAGGGACGTTCGGGCCGCAATGAAGTCCATCGATGCTTCCGCATCGTCGGCATCAGCCTGGGTGCCGTAGGGCAACCGGACGGCGACGAAGTCCGCGTCCACCCCGTCCTCGCGGAGCCGATCGACCGCCAACTGCGCCAGCCGTCCAGCCAACGTTGAATCCAGCCCACCCGAAATCCCCAGGACGAATCCGCCCGTGCGGGTGGTGAGTACGTAGTCCACAAGGAACGACACCCGACGCTTCACCTCCCGAGCCGGGTCGATACTGGGGCGAACTCCCATCTCGGCAATGATTCGTGACTGCATCTCTCGCATGGTTTTCAGTGTAGGTGCCCGCGCCGCCCACGCCCGGCTGGGATCAAACGGAGGCCGCCGCGATTAGCTCCTTGACTGCCGAGGCGTCGCGCCCCACCTCGACGACGTGCCGGGGCAGGTCCTCGATTCCGTCGAACACCGCCGGACGTGGCACGTCGATGCTGAGTGCCTCGGTGATCGTGGCGGCAAACTTCACCGGCAACGCGGTCTCCAGCGCCACCACCGTGCCGCACACCTGCATGCTGCGCGCCACCTGCACGGCATCGGCGGTGTGCGGATCGATGAGGACGCCGTCCTGCTCGTGCGTCCGTCGAATCTGCGCGAGCCGGTCGGCATGCGTCGACGATCCCGTGACGAATCCGTGGGTCTCCAGCTGGTCGCGGAAGGCGCGCACCTCCGACAGGTCGAAGAATCCCTGCTCGCGCAGCTGCACCCCGAACAACTCGGCCACTCGCTCCCCGTCGCGGCCCACGAGATCCGCGACGAATCGCTCAAAGTTGGACGCCTTGGAGATGTCCATCGACGGCGACGACGTCTCTTGCGTCTCTGCACTCCCGCGGATGCGGTAGACCCCCGTGGTGAAGAACTCGTCCAACACGTTGTTCTCGTTTGTGGCAAGGATCAGCCGGTGGATGGGCAGTCCCATCGACCTCGCCACATGACCCGCCGCGATGTTGCCGAAGTTGCCTGACGGCACGGCGAAGCTGATCGGCCTACCATCGTCGGCGATCTGCAACCAGGCGGCGAAGTAGTACACCACCTGAGCCAGCAACCGCGCCCAGTTGATCGAGTTCACCGCCCCGATGCGATGGCGGGTCTTGAACTCTGCATCCGCGTTGATCTCCTTGACGATGTCCTGGCAGTCGTCGAAAACCCCCGCGACGGCGATGTTGGTGATGGAGCGATCGTCGATGGAGAACATCTGGGCCTGCTGGAAAGGGGTCATGCGTCCCTGCGGCGACAGCATGAAGACCCTCACGCGAGGCTTGCCCATGAGCGCATACTCGGCGGCCGAACCCGTGTCACCGCTGGTGGCCCCGAGGATGGTGATGCTGGTGTCGCGACGCTCGAGTTCGTACTCGAACAACTCCCCCAGCAGTTGCATCGCCATGTCCTTGAACGCGGCGCTGGGTCCGTTGGACAGGTGGAGCAGCCACAGCCCGTCGGAGAGTTGGCTGACCGGCGCGACGGCCGGGTCGAGGAACTTCTCCGGCGCATAGGCACGCTCACAGATGGCGCGCAGATCGTCAGGAGGGATGTCATCGATGAAGAGAGAGGTCACCTCGAACGCGAGGGCGGCGTATCCGTCGGTGCGCAACACCTGCCGCCAGCGCTCCAGCGCCTCATCGTCCACTGCGGGATAGCTTTCAGGCAGATACAGGCCCCCGTCGGGTGCCAGCCCCTCCAGGAGGATGTGGCAGAACGGTCTACCGGAGGCTCCGGAGGAGTCACGGGTGGAGACATATCGCACGACGGGCAGCTTACCCAACACCGCACGGGGGCTCCGCCCCCGTGAACCCCCCACACGGGGCGTCGCCCCGTGGACCCCGCCGGGGCTCCGCCCCGGTTCGAGGTCGCTTCGCTCGCACGAGCTGATGTTCCGCTGAAGAAGCGGCTTCGCCGCCTTCAGCGGTCATCCAACGATGTCGCGGCGGCGGAACGACCAGGCCGAGACGACGACGAGGAGTGCCGTGCCGATGACGGAGTACGCAAGTGCCCACTCGTAGCGGATTACGGCCGCGAGCACTGGGGTCCCATCCGGGTTCCACGACTCGTAGTCATAGATCTCCTGAATGCCCACCATCATGGCGAAGAGGATGTTGCTGGGCAGGAAGAACTGCAATATGGAGGTTGCCGGGGTCACGTCGAACAGCATCCACGACCCCAGGAGCACCACCGCGAAGACGGCCGACGTAATGAGGGTCGAGCCAGTGCCCATGGCCAGAGCTGCGGCCATCACCGCGATCAGCAACGCCAGCACAACCGCCCGTCCCGACATCGCCGCAAGACCGACATCCGCCGTCATGTCGGCGGCGCCCCTGAGGTAGAGGAACATGATGGCACTCAACCCCAGGGTGGTGCCCAGGTAGGTCACAACCACGAGCAACCCGCCGAGCATGGCCGCCAACAGTTTGGAGGCCATCAGCGCAAGGCGTGCGGGAGTGAAAAGGAGCTGCGTTGCAATGTTCCCCGACGAGAATTCTCCACCCACCAGCGAGGCCGCGAGGATGGCCGCCGCGAGCAGCGCGACCGGAAGAGCCGTGGTGACCACCCCTTCGGTGTAGAGCCCGAAACCCTGGGGGGTGCGCAGAAAGTCCTGGATGTCCGTCGGAGCTTCCCAGTCCGGACACATCTCCTCCGGCGTTTCCGGACCGTTCGCACACTCCTGTTCCCAGAACTGCCTCTCCGACTCGAGCAACAGCTGGGCACTTCGATAGTCCTGTGCGCCGAGCGGACGCACATCGTCGGCGGACAGTGCGGCCACCAGAGCCGCCAACCCAGCCACACCCACCAGGACAACGATCAGCAACCTCCGGCTCACGAGCCGCAGCAGCTCCGCTCTCACCAGCGCACTCACGACGCCTCCAACCGGTTCAGACCCTGCGTGGCGCTCAGGTGCTCACCCGCCGTGACATCAAGGAACACCGATTCCAGCGTCGAGCGTTCCACGCTGAGATGCTCGGGCCAGAGGTCGAACTGCCCCAGTGTGCGCGCGACGTCGCTGGCCGCCGCCCCACCGGCGCGGCGGACGTGCAGCTGAGCACCCGAGAGCTCGACGGTGTAGCCGGCCTGCCTCAGCACCTCGTGCGCGAGGCTGTGGTCCCGCACCTCGACCACCACCACTGCACTCTCCCCCGACAAGAGAGCGGGAAGGTCACCCTCGAGCAGGACGCGTCCACGCCCGATGATGGAGACCGAGTCCGCCACCTGCTCCACCTCCGAGAGAAGATGACTCGAGATCAGCACGGTTCGTCCGGCCCCGGCAAGGAGGCGGATGGTGGTGCGGATCTCCTGGATCCCCGCCGGGTCCAGACCGTTGGTGGGCTCGTCGAAGATCAACAGTCGCGGTTCCTTGAGGAGCGTGGCGGCAATGGCAAGCCGTTGCTTCATCCCGAGCGAGCACTGGCGGAATCGCGCGTCGGTGCGTGCCCCCAGCCCCACTTCCAGCAACACTTCGGAGACGCGACGACGGTCGACGCCGATGGACATTGCCAAGATCTCCAAGTTGCGACGCAGCGACATCGAGCCGTAGAACTTCGGCGATTCCACGATGGCACCCACTTGGTGGATCACATCACCCAGACGCGCCGGTACGGGCTCTCCACACATCTCCATCGATCCGCCGTCCGCACGGATGAGACCCAGCAGCATGCGCAAAGTGGTCGTCTTGCCGGACCCATTGGGTCCCAACAGGGCGTGAACACCCCCGACGGGCACGTTGAGGTCCATGTGTGCGACAGCAACGGTCCTGCCGAAGCGCTTCGTGAGCCCCGACGTGCGAAGCGCCCACGCTGAGGGCATCTCGCTCCAGTGATCGGTCATTCTCCGCAGGCTAGGCCCCCGGGAGTGGGAACGCGTCACACCCAGGCCCACGAAGCGATCAGACCACGGTCTCTCCCGTCTCCATGATGACGACATGCTGGCGCCCCAGCCACCGCCAGAGAATCCAGGCGGGCGCGATGAGGACACCCATCGCCCAGTAGGGCGCCATGACGTCCTGCAGCGGCGCCAGCAGTGCGCACACGAATGTCACGGTCAGGAAGACGTGCTGCAACGGCAGGGTCGGTCGTAGCAGCGGGAAGAACGGGATCACCCACGTCAGGTACCAGGGCTGCAGAGCCGGGCCGAGCACGGCGAAGGCCAACAGGGCCCCGCACACCAACAGCCACGGTTGTCCCACCGAGTGGGGCGGCCGGGGGCCCACCCGCCACACGAGCCACACCAGAGCGGCGATGACGAGCGTAGCGGTGAACAGCGTGAGGGAGGAGATGATGCGCGCATCGGAAACGAGTTCGTGGAACCGCGCGAAGGACGCGACCCATGAAATAGGGGCATTGCTCGTGGCCTGCAACGGGCTACCCGCGGTGGGGTTGCGCCATCCCAGTCCCAGCCCCGTCGCCCATGTCAGGAATGCGAACGTCCCCACGGCGGCCGCGCCCCCAGCTGCGGCGCGCAGGGCAAGAGCCCACCAGCTGCGCTTTTCCTCAGGCAGGGCTGTCTGCGAGGCGGCCCAGGCAAGCGCCACCAGTCCCAGTCCAGCGACGGCAGCGGATTGTTTGATGGACATGGCCACGCCAATCAACGCCCCGCCCGCCGCCATGGCCAGCCAGCCACGGACCCGCACGGTGTGTGCCACGAGGAAGGCGACGGCCAGGATCGCGACCATGATCGCATCGTTGTGGATGCCGCCTACCCATTGGATCAGGATCACCGGATTCAGCAGGCCCGCCCAGAGCACCAGATCGCGAGAGACGCCCACCTTGTCCGCCAGCCTCGGGAGACACCACACCAGCACGAGGAGTGCGAGAAGGTTCGGCAACCGCATACCGACGGCGCTCCAGTAGAGGTCGCCCCCGAAGATCTGCGACACCACACCGAAGATCTCGAGCGAGAGCGGCGGATACACCGACGTGGTGTCGAACCAGTGGATCCCCACCAACAGGCCGGACTGCGCGGCGTCTCCCGAAGCGACCGTGTAGGGATCCAGACCGCGCGCCATCAGCCACCCCTGCGCCGCGTAGGAGTAGGAGTCGCGACTGTGCAGGGGCGGGCTGAAGAGCATCACCGCAGACCAGAGCGCCAGCACAGCGCGCGGACGGTGCCACGCGGGGCCGAGCCGCCACCACGCAAGAAGCACCAGGCACGTCCCGGGAATGGTCACGACGGCTCGCCAGGGGCTCGCCCCCACTTCCAGAAGCCCGTGCCGATCAATGCTGACCGCCGCCACCACCATGAACAACCCCAGGGCTCCCAGAAGGGGCCACCGCCAGTCCGGAGCCGTGCGGTCTCCCGCATCGCCGGCGCGCACTGGGATCAACGGTGATGCGGGCAAGGGATACCTCAGTCCGACGTCGGGGGCTGCCGTACAAGCCTACTTCGCCGGCGGCGAACCACACAGCAACGATCACACCGCTGACGGGTGGCACCAGTAGGCTGGCGTCATGCGAATCTCGATGGTCAGCATCCACGTGACCGAACCTGCGCACGCGTACAGGTTCTACACCGAGGTGCTCGGTTTCGAGACCTCCCTCGCCCTCCCGGAGAACGACGTCTTCGTCGTCAGTGCACCCGGCCAGGACGTCGGCCTGCTCCTGGAGCCGAGTGACAGCGCTCTGGGCGAGGAGTACCGCAGCGCCCTTCGGACCGCAGGCGTGCCTGTGCTTGTGATGAGCACGGACACCCTCTACTCGGACATCGAACAACTGCGGGCCAACGGCGTGCACTTCGTCTCAGACGTGTTCCGTGACGCATCCGGCGAGGCCATCAATTTCAGCGATTCCGTCGGCAACATCATCCAACTCCACCAGGGGGCTTCATGACCACCAAGCGGCACCACGTCGTCATCATCGGCTCAGGCTTCGGCGGACTGTTCAGCGCCCAGGCCCTCAAGAAGGCCGATGTCGACGTCACCCTCATCGCTCGCACCAGCCATCACCTCTTCCAACCGCTGCTCTACCAAGTGGCCACCGGGGTTCTCTCGGAGGGTGAGATCGCTCCGGCCACCCGGGAGATTCTGCGCCGTCAGAAGAACGCGCAGGTGCTGCTCGGTCTCGTCGACGACATTGACCTGTCCGCACAGGTGGTGAAATGGCGGTTCCACGATGAGTACCAGGAGACGCCCTACGATTCGCTGATCGTGGCCACCGGCGCTGGCCAGTCATATTTCGGCAACGACCACTTCGCCCAGTACGCCCCCGGCATGAAGACCATTGATGATGCCCTGGAGCTGCGGGCACGGATCTTCAACGCGTTCGAGGTGGCGGAGTTCACCGAGGACGAGGAGGAGCGACGCAAGCTGCTCACCTTCGTCGTGGCCGGGGCCGGTCCCACCGGCGTCGAGATCGCTGGGCAGATCCGGGAGTTGGCCGCTGCCACTCTGCGCAAGGATTTCCGCTCTTTCGACCCGGCATCCGCGCGCGTCATCCTGGTCGACGGAGCAGATCAGGTTCTGCCCCCCTTCGGTCCCAAGCTGGGCAAGGCCACCAAGAAGAAATTGGAGTCGCTGGGCGTGGAGGTTCAGCTCAACTCGTTTGTCACCAATGTTGACGACAGCGGAGTTGAGGTCAAGCGCAAGGACGGCACCACCGACCGCATCGAGTGCTTCTGCAAGGTGTGGGCCGCGGGGGTCCAGGGAAGCCACTTGGGTCAGACCTTGGCCGAGCAGTCGGGCGTGGAGCTGGACAAGGCCGGGCGGGTGCTGGTCGAGCCCGATCTCAGCCTTCCTGGTAACCCGAATGTCTTCGTGATCGGGGATCTGATGTCCTACCCGGACGTGCCGGGTATGGCCCAGGGTGCCATCCAGTCGGCCCGTCACGCTGCAGACATCATCGCCGCACGCGCCGAGGGGCGCGACGTGCCCGGAGCGTTCCACTACTTCGACAAGGGATCCATGGCCACCATCGCCAAGTACTCCGGCGTGGCGAAGATCGGTCCGCTGCGCATCACGGGATTCATTGCGTGGATCGCCTGGCTGTTTCTGCACCTCCTCTACATCGCTGGCTTCAAGCAACGTGTGACCACCCTGCTGAGTTGGACGATCAGCTTCGTCACCAACGGCCGTTCCCAACGAGTGGTCACCAATCAGCAACTGGTGGGACGGTTGGCCATCGAGGAACTGGGGCCACACAGTTCCGGGCGCCTGATCCGCGGTACCGTACCCGGCGCCGTGGATGGTGCCGACGCCGAGCGCATCAACCCTCTGAAAAAGTAGTTCCATGAAATCCTTCTTGCGAGTGGTTCGAGACATCGCGTTGCTGCTGGCGCGCGTCATGATGGGCGTCGTGTTGATGGCTCACGGCTGGTATCGCTGGCAGACCGTGGGGGTTGCCGATCAGGCCGCGGTTCTCGAAGCAGCGGGCGTGGGCGGTGCCACGAGTTTGATATGGCTTGTCATCGCGTTCGAGATCGTCGGCGGAATTCTCCTCATCTTCGGGCTGGCCACTCCGCTGGTGGGACTCGGTATCGTGCTGCTCAACGTCGCCATCATCTTGTTACTGAAGGACGAGATCTACATCGACCAGCAAGGATGGGAGTACAACGCCGTGCAGGCAGTCGTCGGAGTACTGCTTCTCGCCCATGGCTCCGGGCGGGCCGGGTTGGATGCGCTCTTCCTACGGCCCAAGGATGAGAACGGCGAACTCATCGTCGAAGAACATGAGGAAGACCGCATCACTCCTCAGGAATTCTGACCGTCACGGTTTCACATGAAACACACAGCGGATCCACAGGAGTGGCCCGATACTCGCTGGGACAATGGTGGTATGGCCAACGCAGCAGAAACCCTGACACGACTGGACGGCACGCCGCTGCGGGTGATGACCGTGGACGACGAACCCAGCCTCATCGAACTGCTCTCCATGGCGATGCGTTACGAGGGGTGGGAGGTGCACACGGCCCGCTCAGGAACAGAGGCGGTGCGCGTAGCACGAGACAGCCAACCGGATGCCATCGTCCTGGACATGATGCTTCCCGACTTCGATGGACTGGAGGTGATGCGTCGCATCCGCGCCTTCCAGCCCGATGTGCCCGTGATCTTCCTCACCGCCAAGGATGGTGTGAGCGACCGCATCGGTGGACTCACCGCAGGCGGCGACGATTACGTGACCAAACCATTCAGCCTGGAGGAAGTGATCGCACGCCTGAGAGGTCTGCTGCGACGCTCCGGCGCCACCAGCCCAGCACCCGCCACCCAACTGGTGGTGGGCGACCTCGTTCTGGATGAGGACTCCCACGAAGTCACGCGTGGGGGTGAACCGATCAACCTGACGGCCACGGAGTTCGAGTTGTTGCGGTTCCTGATGCGCAACCCCAAGCGTGTCCTCAGCAAGGCACAGATTCTGGATCGAGTCTGGGACTACGACTTCGGAGGCCAGGCCAATGTGGTGGAACTCTACATCTCCTATCTCCGCAAGAAGATCGACGCGGGACGCGAGCCCATGATCCACACCATGCGAGGCGTCGGCTACGTCCTGCGCCCAGCATGACGAGTTCGCACACCCTGTCGACGCAGCTGCGTCGTCGGGTGACCGTGATTGTGGCGGCACTGGCCATCGTGCTCTCCATCAGTACCCTGTTCGCCGCACGCACCATGACGTACAACCAGGTGGACCGACAGCTCGATGCCGCCTTCTCCCGACAGAGCCGGCCAGGTTCCCCGGGGGACCTCGCGCCCGGCATCAATGTCCCCGGCATGGCGGAGGGCACCGTCATCGCAGCTCTCATGTCCAACGGCGAGCGCCGCGGCACCACCGTCGGCAAGGGGGACTACGAGCCGCTGACAACGGTTGCGTGGAGCGAACTCCAGACCGTGCCCTCTGATGGCAAGAAACATACGGTGTCAGTGCCCGGCATGGGTGAGTACCGGGCCGAAGCCCGCATCGGGGACAACCGCGTCGTGGTGGCGCTGCCGCTGGCGGAGCAGAACCTGATCCTGTTCCGACTCAGCCTGCTCACGGGAATCATGGGCGTGCTCGCGGTAGTGGTGGCAGGCATCGCCACCGCAGCGCTCACCGGGCGCACCACCCGTCCACTGCGGGCGCTGAGCAGTACCGCACAGGCCGTATCGCAGACACGGCTGGACCAGGGTGAGGTGCAGGTCCCGGCCCCCGTCGACGTGGGCGAGCTGCCCCCGGAACACGAAGTGACGCAACTGGCCACCGCCTTCAACCACATGCTCGACAACGTCCAAGGAGCGTTGGCCGTCCGGCAGGCGTCCGAGACCAAGCTGCGTCGCTTCGTCGCCGACGCCTCCCACGAACTGCGCAATCCCCTCGCAGCCATCAAAGGCTACGCAGAGCTGGCGGAGCGTGCGGGCCCGGAATCCCGTGACGCCTCCTTCGCACTGGCGCGCATCAACTCGGAGTCCACGCGGATGACGAGACTGGTCTCAGATCTGCTCCTCCTGGCTCGCCTGGACGCCGAGCCCGATGTGGAGCTCCGGCCTGTCGATGTGGTCGAGGTGGTTCTCAACGCCGTCGCCGATGCACGAGCCGCTGGCCCGGAGCACGTCTGGCGGATGGAGCTGCCGGAGGAGGGTTTCGAGGTGATGGCAAACGCGGACCAGCTGCACCAAGTGGTGGTGAACCTGCTGTCCAACGCGCGTACCCACACGCCTGCGGGCACCACGGTCACCACGTCGGTGGCGATGAAACAGGGCCGCGCCTGCATCGTGGTCTGTGACGATGGCCCCGGCATTGACCCCGATGAACTGCCGCGCATCTTCGAGCGCTTCACCCGGGGGGATGTGGCCCGCGCCCACTCTGCCACGCCGTCGACAGGGCTGGGTCTGGCCATCGTCCATGCGGTGGTCCGCAGTTTCGGCGGTCACACCCAAGTGGAGTCGCGCCCCGGACGCACGTGTTTCACAGTGTGGCTGCGCCCGGCCGACTGATCTGATCCGCGCTCCTCTCGGGCAATCGCACATTGAGCCGCGTACTCGCGGCTCGATCTGCGTGTGCCTCCGCGTGCCAAAGTTCGATCCCCGAAGCCTCCACCGCGGACTTCCACAGAGCGTGTACGGATAATGCTCCAAACAACGCGATACTGGATGCCTGACACATGAGGACCGTGTAGCGGTGCTGGTGTCGCTGCGCGCAGTTCGTAGCCGTATTGGCCGCCAGTACGCGAAACCCCTGAACGTCGAGGAGCTGGCGAATGGGGTTCACATGTCGGCTGGGCGATTGAGCCGCGAGTTCCGGGCGGCGTACGTCGAACCGGTGTGGTCTCATCGTCGCCACAGTCGTCGATCAGCGACCGACAATCACGGGGAGGAGTGCGGCAACGTGGATACTCCGACGCACCCGGCCGGCATCGTGCGGGACACTCGTGGGTGACGAAGCCCACTATGGACACGGATGTCGAGAATTCGGGTTCGGCTCCGTCTCTGAAGTGAGCGACCAACGGGGTCGCCGACGAAAGTGGAAAGAGGAACCATGATGGCCAAATACCTATTACTCAAGCACTACCGAGGCGCCCCAGAGTCCACGAGCCACGCCTCCACGGATGGGTGGACACCGGAGGAGTTCGAGGCTCACATCGCGTACATGAACGACTGGGCTGATCGGCTCAAAGCCAGCGGCGAGTACATGGACGGTCAGGCACTCTCTCCCGACGGCGAATGGGTTCGCTCCGACGGCCAGGGGCGCCCACCGGTGACCGACGGCCCCTTCGCGGAGACGAAGGATCTGATCGCCGGCTGGTCGATCATTGATGCGGACAGCTACGAGCGAGCACTGGAGTTGGCCGCCGAATTGTCGGCGGCCCCGGGGCCCGGCGGCGAGCCGCTCAACGAGTGGCTGGAGATTCGTCGCTTCCTCGGTGAGCCGCCCACAGTCACCGAGTGAGCATGGACGATTCCGAACTGCGCCAACTCGTCCCTCGGGTGTTGAGCGTCCTCGTACGTCGTGGTGCAGACTTCGCGACGGCCGAGGACGCTGTGCAGGAGGCGCTGATACGGGCGCTTTCCGCATGGCAGGAAGATCCCCCGTCGGATCCCGAGGGCTGGCTCATCACCGTCTCCTGGAGAGTGTTCATCGACCTGACACGCGCCGACGATACCCGCCGGAAGCGGGAGGCACGGTTCCACTCCAGCGACCCGCCTCCCGGTGACGTCCCGACGGCGGATGACACCCTGCACCTGTATTTTCTGTGCGCACATCCAGACCTCACTGCGTCATCGGCGGTTGCGTTGACGCTTCGCGCCGTGGGCGGACTCACCACTGCTCAGATTGCCCAGGCGTATCTCGTGCCTGAGAGCACCATGGCGCAACGCATCAGCCGGGCCAAGCGTACGGTCAGCCGGGCGGGGCTCGGCCCATCCGGCCACCTGCGGACTGTGACGCACGTGCTGTACCTCGTCTTCAACGAGGGATACTCGGGCGACGTTGACCTGACATCTGAGGCAATCCGCCTCACGCGGCAACTCGCCGAATCAACCAACGACACCGAAGTACACGGTCTACTGTCCCTGATGCTCCTGCATCATGCCCGACGAAGCAGTCGCACCCAAAGCGATGGCAGAATCGTGCCGCTCGCGGACCAGAATCGCAGCCTCTGGGACACCGAACTCATCGGTGAGGGCGTCGCCATTCTACAATTCGCCCTCGCGAGAGACCGACTCGGCGAGTACCAGGCGCAGGCGGCGATAGCTGCACTCCACGCGGACGCCCCCAGCGTCCATGAAACCGATTGGGTGCAGATCGTTGAGTGGTACGACCAATTGCTTCTTTTTGCGGACACCCCGATCACCCGACTCAACCGGGCTGTCGCCGTCGGCGAGGCGGACGGGGCACCTGCGGGGCTGGCGGCCCTGGCCGAAATCGAGGGAACGGTTCTCCGTCACGATGCGGTCGCTGCCCATCTTCACGAGCGTAACGGCGAGCTCGCACTCGCTGCCCACCTCTATGCCTCAGCGGCCCTCAAAGCCCCGAGTCTCGCAGAGCGTGAACACCAGACCCGTCAGGCTGCGAGAGTCAGACAGCTCGTGCAGGCCGATACTACGGGGAGCACAAACTCACACCCCGCCGGGGCGCAGAACGACGACAGTACTGCGTGAAAGAGGTAGGTCACGTCACCCATCTGACGTCATCTCAGCTGGGCTCCCATGTCCCGTGAGTTGAGCAAGTTCAACCATCGCCTTGCCCGTAGGGTCATGGATCCGCTGGCAACGAGATAGGCCACCCGGGCGCGATTCAGGGCGCTCCACGGGCGGCCTGGACGTCGCGGCGAGAACCTCATCTTCGAGCTGTGGACCACATTGGCTCCGAACTGACCGCGCTCTACCCCCCAGCAACCTGACGCTCCGCCTGACCGCTTCCCTCGCCAGGAACACAAGGAGGCGGGGCCGGTCCCCTCGTAAGGAACCGGCCCCGCCCACTGATCAGCGACGAACTATGTGAACAACACGATGTTGTTGAACACCCACTTCGTCACAACTTGGTAGCTGTACCCCCCGCCCGGCAGCGGAGTCGACTCGACCACGCCATCGGTACGCAGGTAGCTACGGCAACCATTGCGGCCAGTCGCCGGTGTGTCGCACTCGGTGTACCACTGGCGCCCATCCGACGACGTCCAGGTGTTCGTGTAGCCCAGCGGGTTGTTGGCCCACAGTGAACGCTTGGACGGGAGATAGGTCAGGTTGTTGTGGAACCAACCGGTCGTCTGCTCGAACTGGCCGTTCTGAGCCGTCACGACGGTTGACCAGATCGAGGTCCAGCAGCGCACCGTTGCCGAGTACGGCTCACACCTGGTGAACCAACGACGCCCGTTGTAGTTGTGGTACCCCGGAGTCTGGTACAGCTTCTCCGGGTAGTCCAACACCGGCGGCGCCGGAGTCGTCGGAGGCGTCGTGGCCGTGGATGTCACCGTCGGAGACGTCGTCGCCGTGGAAGTCACCGTCGGAGACGTGGTCACCGTCGGAGACGTGGTAACCGTCGGAGACGTGGTGGCTGTTGCCGTCACTGTCGGTGTCGGTCCCGTGTCGTCACCACAGATGACGCGGGCCATGGCCCAGTTGCCGTGATCAGAACCGACGCCGTTGCCACCGTCGGTTAGGCGCAGCGACAACGTGTCGACTCCGGTGATGTCCAGATCGAACTCGACGGGAGTATCTCCGCCGCTCAGAACTTCGGTCTGCTCACCGAGGAGTTCGTCGTCGCCGTAGACCGCGAACTGCACGGACCCGCCAGTGCCACGGGAGTCATCGACACCCACCGTCGCCTGGAACCTGGTGCATTCCAGAGCTGACAGATCGTAGTTGATCGTCGAGTTGGCATGGGCGCCGATACCCTTGGGGAACTCTTCCCCGTCCAGCCTCAGCGGCGGGCCGTCCCCGGCACTGTTCTCACCGTTGGCCGTGTCCCATTCCACCGGTCCCCAGCCATTCGTCGGGGTACCGATGAGATTGCTGCGTAGATCGGAGAGATAGTTGACGCCCGGCTCCGGAGGCAGGATGACCCTGACCGTTGCCGAGTCCGTGACCGACGACTCATCGCCGTCCACAGTGCCGGAGCCGGTGAAGACCAACTCCGATTCCATCGCCTCTGTGATGTCGGCGGGAGACGTCACTGTCCACTCCTGAGTGGAGGTCTCACCGAAGGTGAGGTCGGTGGCACCAGCCGTCGTGACACTGGCTGTCCAGCCTTCGGGAACGTCCAGCGCATGGGTGACATCCGAGACGGCGTCGTTGAAGCCCGTCACCGTGGTGGTCACGGTCAGGTCGTTACCCGAAATCACCACACCGTCAGCGGTGATGCCTCCTGAGAGGCAGGCCTCGGAATCGGCTTCGCCGATGTCCTCCACCCGCAGGTTGTCCATGGTCATGTTGTGTTGGGTGTTCGGCCCAGCCAACTTGTCCACGGCGATGTAGGGAACTCCACAGCTCGATGCGTTGAACTCTGTGCTCCATCGGGTGGTGTCCCGCTCCTCTCCCAGCACGTCGGAGATGGCATTGACCGCAGTGGAACCATCGTCAACGAGGACATCGTGACCCAGGCGGACCCGGTACTGATCCGCATAGGTGGTCTGGTAGTCGAAGCTGACCCGGTACTTGCGGCCCGCCTCGAAGTTGATGGCACCGGGCGCAGTCTTGAGGATCTCGCCAGTGTTCTCGTTGTTAGCCATCAGCGACCATGTGCCGTCCAGCACGTTGTCGTTGAGCTTGAAGCCTTCCTGCGGTTGATTCTGCAGGTTGAGGCCCCACCAGCCCTTCTGGGAGTACGGCTCGTGCCGCTCGGCAAGCTGCGTACGAGCATCGCCGCCCCGGTTGGTGTAACCGGTGACGAAGGGCCAGTAGCCGACATCGACGTTCTCGAAGTCCTGGAAGTAGATCGTCTCATCGGTGGCATTCTCGTCGGCGGGTTCCGACCATTCCACAACGCGCAGATCCTCGACCCACACATCCGCCTCGCCGTCGCCGGCACGCACCGTGAAGGTCACGGGCGAGGAGCCATCGGTGGTGAAGGTGACACGAACCCGCTGGTAGTTGGTATTGCGTTTCTCATCTGACGCGGTCGAGTTGTTCACGGTGGAGGCGTTGATCGTGTTGCTCGCCGTGCCATCACTGAAGGTGGAGTAGCCCGCCTCCGTGACGGGAGACGCCTCGACGGTGACCGGGCGCGTCTGACCCCGATCGATCATGATCCAGGCCCAGGCGCTGTAGGTGCCCGCGTCCAGATCCAGTTCCTGGCTGATCGAGGCCTCATCGGCACCCATCTCAACCTCAAAGTTCCCGCGCTCCGTCTTCACGATCTCGACGTCACCGGTCGTGTTGTAGGCCTCCAGGGTTCCGGAGAAGAAGCTGGGATCGTCAAAGCTGGTGCCCTGACCCCAGTTGGGCTCACGCGGATCCGGGACGTCGGAGGTGGGGTACAGCACGTAGGCCACATCCTCTTCGGCGTCCAAAGTGATTTGGCCGTCGGCCGGGGTGACGGTCCCGAGGGATTCGCGGCCCGTGTCGGTCAGCTCGAAGAGCTCGAGCTCGCCCTGCGTCGACCATGCGTCGGTCAGATCCCACGTGGTTTCGCCGCCACCGATGTTGTAGTGGTAGAGGCGATTCTCGCCACCGTCAGTCCACGGCAGCAGGTATGCGCCATCGGTGTAGACCGTTGCACCGTCGTAGGTAATGGTGCGGTCGGTGGGAATCTCGGTGCCCGAGACGCTGTCGACATCGGAGGTTGCCACCGTGCCGTTGGCGAAGGTGATCTCCGTGTCCTCCCAGTCGACGATGTCGGACTGCTGCAGGAACTTCACCGGCAGGTTGCGCTCCCAGATGTTGGCGATGAAGTTGTAGTAGTTCACGTCGCCGGTCCAGCCCTCGAAATCCATCAGGTTGGAGTTCGACAGGATTGGGTGCGGGTTCCAGGTGTCTCGCCTCGCGTTGTGGACGAAACGGATGACATCGGACTCAATGCCCTTGTTCGTCTGTCCGCCGTAGGGCTCATCCTGGGACCAGTGTGACCAGACGCTGTGCTCGGGGAACTTGTTGGACCACTCGGTCGCGATGATCCAGCCCTGATCGTGCAGTTCATCCGAGAGCCGCTCGCCCTCCCAGCCGGAGGGGTAGTAGACGTCCATGTAGAGCCAGTCCAAATTCTCCGGACGCTCGTTCCAGAACTGTTGAAAACGTTCCAGCACGTTCTCGGTGGCCAGATCCTTGGGCCCGTTGATGTAGTAGGACTGGTTCATCCACCCCCACGCCCTTTCCGGTGGCATCCGCAACAGATCTTCGGAGAACGCATATGCCTCGGAGTACGATTCCGTGGCATTGACGTGGACGCCGAAATGGGCGTTCCAGTTCTCACCCTCCTGTGCAAGCGTCTCAAGGTCCTCGAATCCGCCCGCACGCTCGTTGTAGTGACCCGCATAGTCCGGGTGCGCGGAGTCGTGACCCTCGGCCTGGTAACCCTTCAGCATCACCTTCTGGCGCAGGTTGTCGGTGGCCAAGGAGACTCGCTTGGTGTCATCCAGCGTCCGCAGGAACGGGTGCGTTGCCTGCGAGACGATGTTGAACGGAATCCGGGAGATGACCTCGTTCTTGACATCCTCCATGCCGTGGCTGAGCTCAATGATGTCGCGGGCGGCGATACCAGCGTCCTGCCAGTCCACCTCCCCATCACCATTGGCGTCGTCAGTGATTTTCACCTCGAGGTAGGGATCGTCGTCGCGCCCCAGTGAACCGTCGTATTCTTCGACGGCCGCACCGAGCCACGTCCACGTACCGGCCCAGACGGAACCGTACTTGGTTGACCCGTCCTCGGAGGCAACGATCTGACGCTGCCAGCGGTTGTTACTGCCCTGAACTCGGCCAGCGGCGGTGTCATCAGCAGTGTTGTCGTCGGTGGAGTTGCTGTCGAATGCCGCGGCCAGCGTTGAAGTGTTGGCCATCACCATCCAGGAACCCTGCACGCCACCGGCAGCAGTGGCCGCAACGTTCTCGAAGCGATCACCGTTGACGAGTCGGTTGACGTTCAGCATGCCCGCAGTCAGCTGCGACTCAGCATCGGCCGAGCCCACCGTAACCAGGTTGTGGCCCGGGATGCGCAGACGATTCACGTCCAGGTTGGGGTCCACGATATTGGTGAACGTGAGCCTGAAAGTGTCATCGGCCACGGAGGCGACAGCATCCATTGACACGCCGCTCAAACCGGGGAAAGTCATCGCATAGGTGGCGGACAAGCCATCGTCGGCCACCACGGGATCAGCGACTGTGACAGCCTGCTCCACCTCATTGATGAGGACCGAGCTGAGGGCCTCGCCCACACGGCCAGCCATCTGCTCCTCGCCCAGGCGGTAATCGACCACCTGCGGGAAGTCGGGGTGCAGACGAACACTGAAGTCGTCATCGGTGAGTTCGACGGCGCCTTCGGGCACGTCAACAATGATCGCTTCAGGATCCGTCGTCCCGCCGTCGTCAAGGGCGACGTCCGCATTGAATTCCGCGAGGGAGGCAACCTCCTCGGAAAGGGAGACGTCTCCACCGGGATTGTTACCACCCCATGAGGACACATACACGACTCTGGCGCAAGTGGCAGACACCGGTGTATCGAGCACAATGGCGCGCTCCTCACCGGCCGTGGCTTCGTCACCAGGGAAGGAACCCGTGGCCTGCACGGTGTAGTTCGCGGTCTCACAGTCGCCGGTGGCCGTTTCCAGCCGGTACTCATTCACCCGACCGGAGCCCGTCGAGCTCTGCCTCGGCAGAAGCCGCACTCGCCCAAGGTTCACCGGTTCGTCGGCGAGTGCAACCGTGATGTGGTGGGGCAGTGGATCCTTGCCGCCCTGCCATTTGGTGTGCCAATAGGTGGCTTCTTCACCGTCGAGTACAAGATCGCCGGAACCATTGGAGCCCTCGCCCGTCAACTCCTCAGAGCTGACATCGACGACGCTCATGTTCGACTGATTGATCGGCTCGTAGTCGACAGCCCGAGCGGTGACGGAAGTCAACGATGCGCTTCCGACAACGAGGGCGGACGCGGCAACCAGAGAGGCCGCGATTCTGAACTTCGGTGGGGACATCCATGTTCCTTCCTGTGACCGCCGGCTCTCCCACGAACAGGCGTACCCATGGGGCGATCCCACTGTAAGTGAGATGTCTGACCAGTGGAAGTCCAACGGCACAAATGGACAGAGGAGATACACAATTTGCTCCGGTCCTCCTCATTCCCCCTTTCGGCCTCCAGCACCCACCCTCCACTCGATAGGCTGGAAACGACTGCCACCGAACAGCTAAGGACTCAACATGCAAATCTCACGTGAAGCACTGGCGAAGATGGTTGACCACACGCTCCTGAAATCAGATGCCACCCAGGCCCAGGTGTCGGAACTTGTGGCGGAGGGAAAGGATCTCGGTGCGTACGCCGTCTGCATCTCGCCATCCATGCTGCCGCTATCCGATGACCTCGGACCCCTGAAGTTGGCCACGGTGTGTGGATTCCCCTCGGGCAATCACACGCCGGAGACAAAGGCGTTCGAAGCGGCGGAGTCCAGCAAGCTCGGCGCGGACGAGATCGACATGGTGATCAACATCGGCCTCCTGAAGGGCGGACAACCCGAGAAGGTGCGCGAGGAGATCGAGGCGGTCCGTGCAGTGACGAGCGGTCTACTGAAGGTCATCGTCGAATCGGCAGCCCTCACCGATGAGGAGATCATCGCCGCGTGCGAGGCAGCCGAGACTGCAGGCGCTGACTACGTCAAGACCTCCACCGGCTTCCACCCATCAGGCGGCGCGAGCGCACACGCGGTGCGACTCATGGCCGAGACCGTCGGCGGCCGTCTCGGGGTCAAGGCATCCGGCGGCATCCGCGACTGGGAGACCGCGCAGGCGATGGTGGCCGCCGGCGCCACCCGGCTGGGACTGTCGGGGACTCGTTCCGTCCTCGACGGCGCCGTGGCCGACGGCGGGTACTGAGTCCCCCACCGCTCACATCACTCACTGCGTGAACTGGCGCGAGTAGAGCTGCGCGTAGCGTCCCCCTGCTGTCATCAGCTGCTCATGCGTGCCGCGTTCGACGATCTGACCGCCATCCACCACCAGGATCTGGTCGGCATTGCGCACCGTCGACAGGCGGTGGGCGATGACAATGGCCGTGCGTCCCTCGCGGGCCACATCCAGCGCCTGCTGGACGAGATGTTCGGATCCTGAGTCCAGATGTGCTGTGGCCTCGTCCAGAACTATGACGGGTGGCGCCTTCAACAGGAGCCGTGCAATCGCGAAGCGCTGCCGCTCACCGCCACTGAGCCGATAACCGCGCTCTCCCACTACCGTGTCCAAACCGTCCGGCAGACGACGCACGAGATCCTCCACCAGCGACTGCTCCAGCACCCTCCACAACTCCTGCTCCGTGGCCCCGGGGCGGGCGTAGCGCAGGTTCGCGGCGATGGTGTCGTGAAACAGGTGGGCATCCTGGGTGACATATCCCACGCTGTCCCGCAGGCTCTGCAATCGCAGATCCCGCACGTCGGTGCCCGCCACTTCAACGACACCCGAGTCCACGTCGTACAGCCGGGCGATCATGTTGGTGATGGTCGTCTTACCACCACCGGAGGCCCCCACCAGCGCGACGGTCTGCCCGGGCGACGCATCGAAGGAGACACCTCTCAGCACTGGCTGCCCCGCCGTTTCCCGCACAGCTGCCTCGGGTTCCAACGACGGGAGCGACACGGCCTCGGCATCGGGGTAGGTGAACCACACGTCGCGGAAGGCCACCGTCACGGCCCCCTCGACGTCGACGGCGTCCTTTCGATCGGTGATGGCGCGCGGAATGTCCAGCACCTCGAAGACGCGATCAAAACTCACCAGCGCAGTCATCACGTCCACACGCAGGTTGGTCACCTGCATCAACGGTCCGTACAGGCGAGCCAACAGCGCAACCAGCGCTGTCAGCGTGCCAAGCGTCATCTGTTCCCGGGCCGTCGCGACACCACCGAAGCCATAGAACATGGCTGTGGCCAGGGACGCGACCAGCATCATGGCGGTCATGAAGACCCGTTGTGTCATCGCGATCTTCACACCGGATTCCGCAACATCGCCAGCTTGGCGTGCAAACCTCTCATTCTCGGCGTCGTGGTTGCCGAACAGTTGCACCAGCAATGCGCCCGAGACCGAGAATCGCTCAGTCATGGTGGACGTCATTTCCGCGTTCTCCTGCATGCGGTTCCTGGTCAGCCCCGCCAGACGCTTGCCGACGGCGCGGGCAGGGATCATGAACAGTGGCAGAAGCACGAGCGCGGCGAGCGTGAGTTGCCAGGACAGCGCCAGCATTGCACCCACCACGAACACGAGCGTGGAGACATTGCTGACTGCCGAGGAGAGCGTGGAGGTGAAGGCCTGCTGCGCGCCAGCCACGTCACTCTGGAGCCGGGAGACGAGTTTGCCCGTGTTGGAGCGTGAGAAGAATGCAACGGACATGCGCTGGACGTGGTCGAAGAGCTGCTTCCTCAGGTGCAGGATCAGCCCTTCCCCGATCCTCGCGGAACACCAGCGCTCCACGACGCTGAATGCCGCAGCCAGCACAGCCATGCCCGCGACGACCAGCGACAGCGTGATGATCAGCGGCACATCTCCACCGAGCACACCATCGTCGATGATCTCCCTGAAAAGGAGTGCTGGCGCCGTCGCGAGCGCGCTGCCGATCACGATGGTGATCAGAAAGACAGCGATGAGCCCCTTGAAAGGCGCCCCATAGGACATCACACGGCGCGTGATCCCCCTGGGCAGTTCGTGGTTCTTGATGGACGGGTCCGTGGACAGACTCCCCATCATGCGCACGCCGGCGTACCCGGGCCCGCGCATCATCGCACCGCTTCGGTACTGCTGGTGGTTCGGCTGCTGCGGCGCAAGGACCGCTGCTCGGCCACGCGGAACAACTTGGCGGTGGACAGCCCGAAGGGGCGGGCGATCTGTGCCCCGAACGTCGAGCCCGCAGCTAGCGCCAGGGCCACCATGGCCGCGTTCCCCAGATTGATCTGCGCCTGTACGCTGATGGGCTCGTCCACCGCCCGCATCAACTCGTAGAGGCCGCGATACAGCGCAGACCCGGGCATCAGGGTCACGATGCCTGCCGTCACCAGCGCCACCAACGGGAACCTGAAACGTCCGGTGATGAATTGGGCTGCGAAGCCCACCACCAGGGCCCCGAGGGCAGCCGCGGCTGGCCAATTTCCGACGATGGGCAGACTCCACTGGTACATGGCGAAACCCGCAGCCCCCAGTAGAGCGACCCACGGCAGAGCACCGAGCCCCAGTTGAAACCCGAAGGCCAGTCCCACGGCAATCAGCGAGGCCCAGAACACCTGTAGTGCCGAAGGCGCAGCGTAACCGCCAGTGGGGGCAATGTAACCGTCCACACCGAGCGCAAGTCCCACCCACAGCGTGATGGCAACGCCGACGATGATGCCGGCCGTCTGGATGAGCGCATCGAAGGTGCGCGCTCCTGCGGTGATGAGATTACCGTCCATCGCATCCCGGGCCGCCGCAACGACGCCGATCCCGGCAAGCGCAGTAATGATGCCGGCGGAGACGACCAGAGAGGGCGAGACCATCGAGAAGATGATGGAATCACCCGCCCGGACATGCATGATCCACACCGCCAAGGCGGTGGGCACTGCGGCGCCGAAAGCCTGGGTGAAGAACACGGACAGTTGTGTCCGCGAGAGCGCGAGCTGCAGCAAGTACATCAGCGCGTTGCCGAGCCCGGCCAGCAGCATCTCGAACGGCCTGCCGCCGAGGATGGCGGCCACTCCGAAACCGGTCAAGGCCTGTCCGGAGGCGACGACCCAAGCCCGGTACGGCTGAGCGTGCGTCCTCAGCGCGTCGAACTTCTGGTGCGCCTCCTCCAACTCCACCGTGCCAGTGCCGATGGCATCGATGAACCGGAGGAGTTGCGTCAGCTGCGTGTAGTTCTGGGAGCGCTGCCGAACCCCCCGGAAACCGGTGATCGGCTCGGCTCTGCCCCGACGGTGATAGCTGATGGTGATGGAGGTGAAAGTCACATCCACGTCCGCCTCCAGCCCGTAGGCGGAGGTGATCGTGAGTGCGTAGGAGATGGCATCCGATGTCACGGCGCCGGTGTGGATGGCCATCTCGGCGGCCCGTAGAGCGAGGTCCACGACGCTGGCGGCGTAGCGAGGATCAACGTCGGATGCCGGTGCCGTGTTCATTGGCCGACGCGGTTTCCGGAACAACCGCTCTGCTCGACTGCGCAGTACTGCCAGCATCAAAAATCTGTCCCCCTCTCGACGCAACGCTATCCAAGAGGGAAAACCACGGCGAACTGCAACCGATAGGCTCGCATCCATGCTCCTGAGTGACCGCGACATCCTGGACCAGGTCCGCGACGGCTCCATCCTGCTGGAGCCGTGGGACCCCGCCATGGTGCAGCCTGCCAGCGTCGACGTGAGGCTGGACAAGTTCTTCCGGGTGTTCGAGAACCATCGCTATCCGCACATCGATCCATCCGCCGAACAGTCCGAACTCACCCGTCTGGTTGAGCCTCCCGCCGATGAGCCGTTCGTCCTGCACCCGGGTGAGTTCGCGCTTGCGTCGACGCACGAATGCGTGACCCTGGGGCATGGCGTAGCGGCGCGCTTGGAGGGCAAATCATCGCTGGGGCGTCTTGGACTGCTCACACATTCCACAGCCGGGTTCATCGACCCCGGCTTCAGCGGGCACGTGACGTTGGAACTCTCCAACATGGCCACACTGCCGATCATGTTGTGGCCCGGCATGAAGATCGGGCAGCTGTGCTTCTTCCGACTCAGCTCCCCCACCGAAAACCCCTACGGATCCACGAAGTACGGATCCCGCTACCAGGGACAGCGCGGACCCACCCCGTCGCGCTCGTACCTCAACTTCCATCGCAGCGAGGTGTGACCAGGCGTCGGAGCTTTCCTTCTCGGCGATTGCCGGGAAGTTCAGCCGCGCGGCGGCTCAATGCGCAGGGAGACGCCATCACCCACCTGCAGAACGGTGCCCAATGCCACCTGCACCGATTCGCCGCCTTTGAGCAGAAAAGGTTCACCTCCTACGGGAAGCACCGTGGTTCCGTTGGTGGAGTTCAGATCGGTCACGATGATGCTCCAGTCATGGGTCGCCACCATCAGATGGTTCCGGGAGATGTCGCTGCCGGGACTGGCAACTCGCATCAGTTGGACGCCGGGAGGCCCCTTTGAGGCATTGGGTGAACGCCCGACGACAACAGCGCCCTGGACGTTGACGAAATCTCCGAGGTTGCTGTGCACGCCCGCGAGTACGGGAGCGTTGATGAGGCGAGGATTGTCCGAATCGACGGGCGCCGAGCAGATTCGGCAGGCTCGGCTGCCCGGTCGGTTCACGTGTCCGCGGATGCAGGGCACGGCCAGCACCTGTGGCTGCTCCGTAGAGGTGGGTGGCGGAACGGGGGTCAGGAAGTCGGGCTGCTGGGGCGGGAGCACTTCCGCGGCCCGGCGGTGGTCAGCTATCCCGTCCGCGTCGAAGCGCAGCCCACCGATGCCGTGATCGCCGATGCCCTGTCCGCCGTCGCTGCCCTCCTCTGCCTCGTCCTGCGGTGGTGTCCACATGGGGATGTCGTCCCCGGACTCGGTCCCACGTTCCGGATCGGGCTCATGCGCGGGTGTCGGCTCGGGCTCGGTCTGAAGGGTCGGTTCCGCAAAGGGTTCCATCTCCGTTTCATCCCCAAGGCCGACTACTTCTGCGGGACGGTCCTCCCCAGCCGGGAGGTGGGAAGCCGCTTCCTCCGTTGATGGAGGCTCCCCCGTCGCCGTCTCACTGGAACCATCGCCACCGGGATTCCCTGAGGCTCTGTCCGGAAAGCGCACACGAGTGTCCGGATCCGTACTGAGATGAATGGCCGAGGCCATCACTGCTCCCACGACGAGCGGGAGCCGAAGCTGATCGCCGGCGTTGGTCGATTGCATGCCCACGCGCAGGTTGCGCACCGTTCCAAGTGACTCCTCCCGCCATGTGAGAGCCTTCGATCCGTCGACCACCACCTCGCCGGTGTCAGCGTCCGTGACGGCCAGTCGTCCACGAGCCATGCCGTGCAGCCCGGCAGCATCCCAGAAGAAGGCCGCGAAATCCGACAGGCCATCGAGCCCGTACTGGCTGAAGACCTTCACCAAAGCATCGACGGATCGCGACGCGAGAATGTCGTCCCACAGCGTGTTCACCACGTCGGACATCCGGGGAGGCGCCGGCACCATCACCACCACCATCGAGGGACCGGAGAGAACGAGCCATTCGCCGGGCGTGTAGGTCACGCGCCACGGGGCGACCGAACGTGTCATGTTCCTACTCCCTCCATCTGTGTCTGTTTCACACTACGTGCGGCTGCGGGCGCCCCTCTGCTGGTCCCCGCTGCACACCCACAGCGATCCTCACCCAACTCACAGGCTTGCAGCCATCCTCGAGACGCCTTCGGTGATCAGCTCTTTCGACGTTCCCAGGTTGACCCGGACGTGCTGGGCGGCGAGCGGGTCATAGTCGGTGCCGGGCCCAACGCGGACGCGTCCCACCTCGTGGAATCGCGCAGCCGGCGACGGGAGCCCCAGCGCTGAGCAGTCCAGCCAGGCGAGGTAGGTGCCCGCGGAGGGGGTGTAGGAAAGGGCGGGGATCAAGCGCTCGATCTCGGCGGCGAAATGCACCTTGTTCTCCGCAATCTCCCCTCGGAGCTCCACCACCCAGCCACGGGCATCGTTGAGAGCGGCGGCATGCGCCAGGACGCCCCAGTGGCTGACCGCCTCCTTCACGTGGACGGGAAGTGTGCGCAGCACCGAACGCGCCTGCGGGCCCGCGATGATCAGCCCCGCCTTGAGACCTGCCAGATTCCACGACTTCGACGCCGAGGTCACCACAAAGGAGCGCTCAGCGCCCGGCAGAGTGGTGAACGGGACGTGGGCTGGACCCGCGAGCGGTGCGTGGATCTCGTCGGAGATGACGGTGACGTCGTAGCGGTCCGCGAGGACGGCGACGGCGGCCAGTTCCTCCCGCGTGTGGATGGTGCCGTGGGGGTTGTGGGGTGAGCACAGCAGATACGCCGTCGGGCGTTGTCCCCTACCTCCCGCGAAGGCTTCCTCCAGCCCGGCGATGTCGAGACGGTCGTCGTCGCCCATGGGGACTTCGAGGATGCGCCTTCCAGAGTTCAGGCAGACGGAGCGGAAGGGCGGGTAGATGGCGGGGTTGATGACCACCGCGTCCCCCGGCTCCGTAGTAGCCAGCAGGAGCTCCCGCATCCCCGACATCACGTCGCCCGCAAGCATCATGTCCTCCACTGTGGGTTCCCAGCCCCACATCCACTGCGCGAAGGAGGCAAATGCCTCCTGGTAGAGCGGCAACTCGGGGTACCCGGTGTCACCGTCGGAAATGGCCTGCTGCAGCCTCTCGGCAACGGGCGCCGCCAGGTGCACGTCCATCTCCGCCACGAACATGGGCAACACGTCGGGTTCGAAGCGGCGCCACTTGATGCTGGTGCGGCGTCGCAACTCGTCCAGGGAAACATCGAAGATCGCCATGGGTCCCATCCTGCCGGATGCGGCTGGGTTGGCGTTCGCGGGGCCGAGGTCTCACGGGGTAGTGGCAATGTGTGGCTGGTAGACCAACCACGATCGGCCACTCTTCGCGTGGAATCTGCAGGCGGCCGCCTTGGTGTTTGTCGACCATGGGCGACGTGGCGCATACTTGGGGTGCGTCCGCGAGGCAGGGATGGGGCCATCACCCCGGAGCTGCCGGAAGAACAGCCCTCCAGGGCTCAGTAGAACCGGCTGCGGCAGCGCACATCAAGAGGGGGCCCGCTCGGGTTCCAAGGAGGGTGGTACCGCGGGCCCACACGCTCGTCCCTTCGTTTCATGCGGTGTTGAGGATTGAAGCGAAGAGGAACCATGAACGAGTACAAGCCTGTCCCTGTAAGCGTCGATTTTCCTGCCATGGAGGCAGAGGTGATGTCGCTGTGGGAGACGCAGGGCACCTTCGACGCGTCGCTGGCGGCCACCGCCGACGGTGAGACCTGGACGTTCTACGAGGGACCTCCCACCGCAAACGGCCGACCCGGCACCCACCACATCGAGGCGCGCGTCTTCAAGGACCTGTTCCCCCGCTTCAAGACCATGCAGGGTTACCGCGTGGACCGCAAGGCCGGCTGGGACTGCCACGGGCTGCCCGTTGAGCTCGCCGTGGAGAAGGAGTTGAGCTTCTCCGGGAAGCCTGACATCGAGAACTACGGCGTCGAGGCCTTCAACGCGCGCTGCCGCGAATCCGTACTGCGTCACGTCGGCGACTTCGAGCAACTCACCCAGCGCATGGGCTACTGGGTCAACATGGACGACGCCTACGTCACGATGACGCCGGAGTACGTGCAGTCCGTCTGGTGGGCGTTGAAGGAGATCTTCACCAAGGGTCTGCTGCAGGAGGACTACCGCGTAGCGCCGTACTGTCCGAGATGTGGCACAACTCTGTCCGACCATGAGTTGGCTCAGGGCTACGAGGACGTCACCGACCCGTCGGTCTACGTCCGCTTCCCACTCACCAGCGGCCCGCTGGCCGGCGATGTCGACATGCTGGTGTGGACCACCACCCCGTGGACGCTGGTGTCCAACACCGCCGTCGCCGTCCATCCCGGCGTCGACTACGTGGTGGCGAATCACCCGCATCAGAAATCCCTGATGGTGGCCGAGCCACTGTTTGACGCCGTCCTGGGTGAGGAGTGGACCCGCGGCCAGAGCTTTCATGGCACCGATATGGAGCGCTGGCACTACCAGCGACCCTTCGACCTGGTGGAGTTCCCTTCGACAAGCTCAGGACAGCGCCCCGAGACCGATGGCGGAGCCCACATCGTCGTGCTGGCCGACTACGTCACCACCGACGACGGCTCCGGTCTCGTGCACCAGGCACCCGCCTTCGGTGAGGACGACATGCGCGTCGCCCGCGAGTACGGCCTACCTTTCGTCAACCCCATCCGCCCGGACGGCACCTTTGAGGCCAACATCCCCCTCGTGGGCGGACAGTTCTTCAAGACCGCCGACGCCGCCCTGGTGGCTGACCTGCAAGCGCGCGGCCTGCTGTTCCGCTCCGCCGACTACCTCCACTCCTACCCGCATTGCTGGCGCTGCCACACCGCGCTGCTCTACTACGCCCAGCCCTCCTGGTACATCCGCACCACGGCGATCAAGGACGAGCTGCTGGCCCAGAACGAAGCCACCACCTGGCACCCCGATTCCATCAAGCATGGCCGCTTCGGGGACTGGCTCGAGAACAACGTGGACTGGGCCCTATCACGGTCCCGCTACTGGGGCACCCCGCTGCCCATCTGGCGCAACGTCGAGGACGGCAGCGACCTGATCTGCGTCGGTTCCCTGGCGGAACTCGGTGAGCTTGCCGGGCGCGACCTCTCCGAGCTGGATCCGCACCGTCCCTACATCGACGACGTCATCATCGAGCGCGACGGCAAGACCTACCACCGCGTACCCGAGGTGATCGACGCTTGGTTCGACTCGGGCTCCATGCCGTTTGCCCAGTGGGGCTATCCCCACAAGGAGGGCTCCGTCGACGCCTTCGAGGCGCACTACCCCGCAGACTTCATCTGCGAGGCCATCGACCAGACCCGCGGCTGGTTCTACTCGCTCATGGCGGTGGGCACGCTGGTGTTCGGGCAGTCCAGCTACAGGGAAGTGGTCTGTCTCGGCCACATCCTGGCGGAGGACGGCCGCAAGATGAGCAAACACCTCGGCAATGTTCTCGAACCCATGCCCCTCATGGAGCGCCATGGAGCCGACGCCGTCCGCTGGTTCATGGCCTGCTCAGGGTCCCCGTGGGCCGGGCGCCGCGTGGGCGACGCCACTATCGGCGAGACGGTCCGCAAGGTGTTGCTGACGTACTGGAACACCGTCGCATTCCAGTCGTTGTACGCCCGCGCCGGGAACTGGTCCCCCACCGGCGATGCTCCGGCGGTGAAGGATCGGCTGGTGCCCGACCGGTGGCTCGCCTCCGAAACCGCGATCCTGGTGCGTGAGGTCACCGCCGCGCTCGACGTTTTTGACACCCAGCGGGCCGGGAACCTGCTGGCGTCCTTCGTCGACGACTTGTCCAACTGGTACGTCCGCCGCGCCCGTCGTCGCTTCTGGAGCGCGGAGCCGTCCTCGCTGTGGACGCTTCACGAAACCCTGAACACGCTCACCCGGTTGCTGGCCCCCATCATGCCTTTCGTGACGGAGCGGGTGTGGCAGGACCTGATGGTCACGACGGACCCGGACGGCCCGGCGTCGGTGCATCTGGCCGCCTGGCCCGTCGCGGACGAGAGCCTCATCAACACCGAGCTGTCGGAGGCAATGCAGGTCGCCAGACGCATGGTCCAGCTCGGTCGGGCGGCACGCGCCGAATCGAAGATCAAGGTGCGCCAGCCGCTCGGCCGGATGTTGGTGCCGTCCGCCGCCCTGGCCGTGCTGACGCCCGAACTCCAGGACGAGGTGCGGGCCGAGCTCAACGTGAACCAGCTGGAATCGTTCGGCTCGGCCGGTGACCTCGTGGAGTACTCGGCGAAGGCGAACTTCCGGAGCCTCGGCCGACGCTTCGGCAAGCAGACCCCGCAGGTTGCCGCCGCCATCGCACGGGCCGACGCCGCCCGTCTGGCAGCTGACCTGGCCGAAGCGGGCGCCACCTCAGTGGAGTTCGAGGGCGAAACCTTGGACTTGGACGTCGAGGATGTGCTGCTCTCCGAGCGGCCCCGCGAGGGATGGTCCGTCGTCAACGAGCAGGGAGAAACGGTGGCTCTTGATCTCGAACTGACGCCGGAGTTGTTGCGCGCTGGCATGGCACGCGAGGTCATTCGCTTCATCCAGGAGACACGCAAGAAGGCGGGACTGGACGTCAGCGACCGCATCGCCCTGCAGTGGGATGCGGACGGTGAACTGGCAGTGGCGGTGGAAGAGCACGCCAGCCTGATCGCCGACGAGGTCCTGGCCGTCGACATGAAACACGTGTCCGGACTGGACGAGGCCGACGCGGTCGACAGCAACCTCGGTCTGGCTGTGTCGCTGACCTCGGCGGGGAGGTAGCGCAGGCCCTCACACCACCGTCGACCCGACACGCCACATCCACTGGACACCACGACACATAGCTACGCGGCGGGCAGCGAGTGCCGCGTGTCGGGTCGTCAAGGCCCTCACACCACCGTCGACCAGACACGCCGCAACCATTGGCCACCACGACACATAGCTACGCGGCAGGCAGCGAGTGCCGCGTGTCCGGTCGTCCCGGGAGCTGCGAGCGGTACGTCAACGCGTCGGTGACGAGCGGTGTGGGGAGCCTAACCTTGCTGGTCAGACCCAAGTTCCAGGGGTAGAACGGACTCATGGAACGGTTCAGCAGCTCGGCCAAACGCTACCCCGTCGTCGTCGCGACAGTGGTGGTGCTCGTGCTGGTATCTGCCCTCCTGGTCACCGGCAATGCATCCGCCGCCCAGTGGCTGGCCAGCGCCTTCGCACTGGGGGTCGCAGCCCACACGAGCGTCGGCATGGTGAAGGACATCATGCGCGGCAACTGGGGCATCGACATCCTTGCGGTGACAGCCATCATCGCCACCGTCTCGGTGGGCGAGTACCTCGCCAGCCTCGTGATCGTGTTGATGCTGTCCGGCGGGGAGGCGCTGGAGGACTATGCCGAGGGCCGTGCCCGCCGCGAACTCACATCACTGCTTGCCCGCTCCCCGCAAACCGCCCACCGCTATGAGCACAGCACTGCCGACGTCACGGACGTCGCCGTCGGCGAGGTCTCCATCGGCGACACGCTTCTGGTACGACCAGCCGAGGTGGTTCCCGTCGACGGTGTCCTGACGTCGTCGGAGGCACAACTCGACACGTCCGCCCTCACGGGTGAGAGCCTGCCCGTGCAATCCGTTTCCGGGGACACGCTGCTGAGCGGTTCTGTGAATGGCGGTCAGGCCATCACCCTGCGCGCGACCGCGCGGGTGGAGGACAGCCAGTACCAACGGATCGTGGCTCTCGTGGAGGAAGCGAGCCAGAGCCGCGCACCTCTCGTACGGCTCGCCGACAGGTACGCCGTGCCCTTCACCGTCGCATCACTCCTGATCGCGGGCCTCGCCTGGTACGTCTCCGGCGATCCCACACGGTTCGCCGAGGTGCTCGTCGTCGCGACACCATGCCCTCTCCTGATCGCCGCCCCCGTGGCGTTCATGGGAGGTATGAGTCGTGCCGCCCGCAGCGGCATCATCGTGAAGAACGGCGGCACCCTGGAGAAACTGTCCCGCGCCCGCACGGTCGTCTTCGACAAGACCGGCACGCTGACCTACGGCGAACCCACATTGGAAGCAGTTCACCCCGAGGCCGGTTGGAGCAAGGATGACCTCCTGGCCGCCGCCGCGTCCGCGGAGCAGTACTCCACCCACGTATTGGCCGAATCCGTGAAGAACGCAGCACTGCGACGCGGGCTGGAGCTCACGGAGGCCACATCGGCAGCCGAGCACGCCACCCACGGTGTCACTGCCGACCTGCCGGTTGGAACTGTGGTTCTCGGAAAACGAAGCTACGTGGCCGAACACGCCGACGGCGTCTCGACACCTCCACTCCACAGCGGGCAACTCGCTGTCCATGTGGCGCTGAACGGCACATACATGGGCTCACTCGTGCTCAGCGACAGCCCCCGCAGCGACGCGCCCGCAACGGTGGCGCAGTTCCGCCGCATGGGCGCCCGCGAGGCGATGATGGTCACCGGGGACATGCAGTCCGCCGCCGACCACATCGCCGCCCGCGTGGGCCTCACCAGTGTGCGCGCCGAGGCACTACCCGAGGACAAGGTGAGCGTCCTCGACACAGTGCAGCGACCCGTCATCATGATCGGCGACGGCGTCAACGACGCCCCAGCGCTGGCAGCGGCTGACGTCGGCATCGCCATGGGTGCACGCGGCTCGACGGCGGCCAGTGAGACGGCCGACGTCGTCATCATGGCCGACGATCTGTCGAGGACCGCCCACGCCATGTCCATCAGCCAACGCACCATGCACGTGGCGCTGCAGAGTATCTGGTTGGGCATCGCGCTCAGCGTCGGCCTGATGCTGGTGGCAGCGTTCGGCTACCTGCCAGCGATCGTCGGCGCCGCCACGCAGGAGGTCGTCGACCTGGCCGCCATCCTCAATGCGCTACGAGCCCTGTCCGCCGGACGGAGCGCAACTCCCCACCGCACAGCTGTGGGTCCGCAGACGGTTACCGGCGCAGACTCCTCGGAGCTGGCGGCCTCGACCACCGGCACGTGAGTTGGATGTCCATATCCAGATGTTGGCGCCAGATCGACCGATCCGGTGCGCCGCAGCCAGGACATGATTGATCAGTGGTTCCCTAGCGGAGGTTGAGTTCGACTTCCTGGTGACGGACTCCGATCTGGTCCAGACACTCCTCCATGACGCGCATGACTTCCAGGGTGTCGTCGAGAGGCATGATGGAGGATTCGGTGTCGCCAGCGAGCAGCCGCTCGCTCACCTCGCTGATCTCGTGCGCGTACCCCCTACCGGTCATCCTGGCCTCGATGATGCGTGGCAGGACGCCGGTGCGGTGCACGGACAGCGTGGTGGGGTGGTGGAAGCGAGGCTCCACCTCGATCCAGCCCTTCGTGCCGTAGATGGACATCCGCGCGGGCCCGTGGCCGTCGAAACCACACGCAAGAGCCGAGAGCCCGCCGCCGGTGTGACCGATGCTGATCGCTGCGGCCGCGTCGGTTCCGTTCGGGTTCAGCCGTCCCACACAGTTGATGGTCTGCGCCTCTCCCAGGAACAGCTGGGCGAAGGAGAGCACGTACACACCGAGGTCCAGGATGGCGCCGCCGGCGGTCTCCAGCGAGAAGAGGCGATGTGCCGGGTCGTACTCGCGATAGGCGCACAGGTCACCCTGAACGCCCAGCACTTCCCCGATCCGTCCCCACGCCACCACTTCGCGGGCGGCAGCGATGGCGGGGAGGAATCGGGTCCACATCGCCTCCATGCAGAAGACGCCTTGGTCGCGAGCCGCGCGCACCACCTGGACGGCGCCATCATGCGTCGCTGTGAACGACTTCTCCACGAGGATGGCTTTCCCCCGCTCAATCGCCGCCAGCGCGACGTCGCGATGGTGGGGATGCGGTGTTGCTATATGGACGACGTCGATGTCCGGGTCATCCAGCAGCTCGAGGTACGATCCGTACGCCTTCGGTACCCGATGCTTTGCCGCCAGGTTCTGGGCCTTCTCCAGATCGCGCGAGCCGATCGCGACCAGCTCGGAGTTACGCACGAACCTGAAATCGGCCGCGACGAGGTCGGCCACCCAGCCTGCTCCGATGATTCCCCAGCGAACCCTTTCCATGGGGGAAGGCTACCCTCCTTCGGGTGCCGGGGCTGGCAAATCAGTCCGGAGCTTCAAGCGGCTTGCAGCGGCGTCGGCATGGGCCCACCGGAGGTGTCGCCCCGCAGGGACTTGATGATGTTCTCCGCGCTGATGAGACACATGGGGAGACCGACGCCGGGCGCGGTGTAGCCGCCCGCATAGTAGAGGCCCTTGACCCTGCGGGACTTCACACTTCCCCGGAAAAAGGCGCTCTGTCGCAGTGTGTGGGCCGGACCGAGCGCCGTGCCCCGCCACGCGTGGTGCTCCTCCACGAACTCCGCTGGCCCGACGCGGTGGTCGACCACTATGCTCTCCGCCAGATCCGGGATGCCGCTCCACTTCGCCACCTGAGCGATGACAGCGTCGCCGAACTGCTTCATGCGGCCGGAATCCGCCGGGCCCAGCCCCGGGTCGGCCGGGATGGGAACGAGGAAGAACAGGTTCTCCATACCCTCGGGCGCCACGCCCGGGTCGGTGACCGACGGCGCACAGACGTAGGCCGACGCGGGATCCGGCAGCTTCGTATCCGCACCGAAGATGTCTGCGAAGTTCGTCGCCCAGTCGCGCGTGAAATACAGATTGTGGTGCAGCAGCTCCGGGAGACGGCGGTTGACCCCCAGCATCATCAGCAAGGCCCCCATGCCCGGGTCACGCTTCTCCCACTTCTTCTCCGGCAAGGATGAGTCCGGTTCCTCCAGCATCTCCGTCTCCAGGTGGTGCTGGTCGCAGGCCCCCACCACAATCCCGGCAGTCAGAACGGAGCCATCGGCCAATCGGACGCCCGTGACCCGGGAGTCCTCCGTCACCACATTCGACACCTCGGTGCCGGTGCGGATGTCCACACCGGCGTCGCGGGCCAGGCGCTCGATGGCATCGATGATGGTGTGCATGCCACCCATGGGATAGGCGACGCCGTCGAGGAGGTCCAGTCGACTCATGATGTGGTAGAGGCTGGGAGCGCGATCCGGCGACGTCGCGAGGAACACCGCCGGGTAGCCCAGGATCTGCTGGAGGCGGCGGTCGGTGAAGGACCGGGCGACGTGGTCCTGCAGCGAACGGGTCAGCAGGGGCACCAGCGTGCGCGCCTGTTTGAGCAGTGCCGGATCCAGGAAGGCCTTCGGGTCCGAGAACGTGGTGTAGAGGAAGCGCTGGGTGGCGGTGTCGTAGAACTCTCGTGCCCCCTCCAGGTATTTCTCCAACCGCAGACCGGACCCGGGCTCCAGCCGCTCGAAGAGAGCGGTGGCCTCGTCCAGCCCGGGCTTCACATCCACGGGCTCAGTCTCGTCCTCGAAGAACACCCGGTAACCCGGATCCAGCGGCGTGAGGTCCAGTTCGGCCGCCGCGGTGGTGCCGCACAGCTGGAAGAAGTGGTCGAAGGCCTCCGGCATCAGGTACCACGAGGGTCCCGTGTCGAAGGTGAAGCCGCCGTCGCGCAGAATGCCTGCCCGCCCACCCAACTCGTTCTGCTTCTCCACCAGTGTGGTGTCGTATCCGTCCTTGGCGAGCAGGGTGGCCGTGGCGAGCCCTGCGATCCCGCCGCCGATCACGACGGCTTCTGTTGCGGTCATGTCTGTGATCCCCATCTGTGACGGGCCACTGCGCGTACGGCAATGGCCACCTTGGTGGCGTCCGGCACCCGGATCCGGCTCGAGCGCACGATCGCGGCGTCGGTTCCCCGCAGGCGGTCGTTGAGGGCACCGAAGAGGTCGTGCGCGGTCTGGACCGCGGCTCGCACGCGACGGGGCAGAAGCGGAATGGCTGCAGCGGCTGCGCCCAGGTCTGCATCAATGTCGTCGACGAGGCGCATTTTGGTTGGTTCGTCGAGGTGAGAGGTGTCCACCCCGGGGAAGTAGGCCCGGTGGAGGGCGTCAGCGTCCGCGTCGAGGTCACGGAGGAAGTTGACTTTCTGGAACGCGGCGCCCAGACGGCGGGCTCCCGTGACCAGTGTGTCCCGGTGCTCCTCGGGGAGGCCGTCGCCGCCGAAGAAGGCATGGAGGCACATCAATCCCACCACTTCGGCGGAGCCGTAGACGTACTCCCCGAACGAATCCTCGTCATGGACGCTGCGGCTGAGATCGGTTCGCATGGAGGTGAAGAACGGCGTGATGACGTCACCGGGGATGCCGGTGCACCGCGCGACATCCGCGAAGGCGTGCACCACGAGGTTCTCGCTGAACCCCTCGGCCACGGCCGTGAGGACGTCAGTCTCCATGGCGTCCAGCCGGGCGGCGGCACGGGAAGGATCGAGTCCGGCTCCCTCGGCCGCGCCGTCGACGATCTCATCTGCCACCCGCACCATCGCGTAGATGCTGGAGATGTCTCGACGCACAGTCGGCGGCAGGAGGCGTGTGGCCATCGCGAACGATGTTGAGTATCCGCGGATCACCTGCGCAGCGCACGCGTGCGCACAGTGGGTGTAACGCAGCGTCGCGGCTGCTGCAGCCTCCTGCGTCACCGGGCCCGCTCCAGCATGGATTCCATCAGATCCCGCATCGCAGCACTCAACCGCGTCGGCACACCCACCTCGTCCAGGGATGCGGAAGCGCTTGTCACCAGCGCCTCCGCCCGTGTCATGGCCAGTTCACGCGCGCCGGAGGACAGCAGCTCGCGCCGTAGCTGTGCAATCCCGTGGACGTTGAGAGTTCCGGAGCGGAGGGCCTCGATCCGGGGCCAGTTGGCGGTCTTTCGTGCAGCGGTGATCACGGCGGTCTCACGGTGGTTCTCCAGGTCCGAGGCGATCTCCCTGCCCAGCACCGTGTCGTGCGCGAAGGCGCCCAAAACATCGTCGGCGATCTGGTACGCCTCCCCCATGTTGCACGCTGCGTCGCGCAGGGCCACGACGTGCTCGGCCGGGGCATCGGCGAAGAGGGCTCCCAGCACGAGAGGTGTCTCGAAGGAGTAGACGGCCGTCTTGAGGTGGGCGGCGCTGCGCATGTCCGCATCGCTGGGTCTGACCCCTGGCCAGGAGTGAACCACGTCCAGGTACTCCCCCACTGCGGAAGCGACGAGAGCGTCGTCCATGAGCTGGCACACCTCGTCCCGCACCGCCAGTGGCGCGCGATGCACGAGCCTGAACACTGATGCCAGCGCCAGGTCACCCGCAATGACCGCGATGCCCTTGGCGTCGCTCCTCCCGGCGCTGTGGTCGATCCGCTGCCCCGATCGGCGAGCATGAAGGGCGGCGAACTCGCCCGCCACATTGGGACGGCCTCTCCTGGTGAGGTCATCGTCGATCACGTCGTCGTGGACGACGAGCGTTGTGTGGAGCAGCTCGAGTGCCACGGAGACGCGGCACGCCTCATGGTCCAGCGGGCCGCCATACGCATCGACCACCTCACCCATGAGCCTCGGCCGAAGCAGCTTTCCTCCGAGTGCGGCACGGGAAAGCGCTTCGCCCATGACTGATGCGTCGGCGTGCATGGCGCCCAGGCGATCCGTCAGGTCCCGCAGGACCGTGGCGAGTTCACTCTCCACATCACTGAGCCAGGCGCGCAACAGAGCCGGGTCAGTGTCGGCAAGCGTCCCCATGCCGTCATTGAACACCATAAACCTTTCGACTGTCGAAGCACCCTCGCTCACGGCCATGCGGGAGCATCGACCGTCAGGCCTGCGGCGGGTAGCGATTCGTCCCCGAGGCGCTCTCGGGCACGACGCGCGGCTTCCGTCAGCTCAGCCATCATCGAGACGAGCAGCTGCTGCTCCGCGGGCGAGTGATCTGCGACGCACTCCATGATCTCCTCGGACAGCGCCATGAACATGCTTCGTCCCAGCTCGCGCGCCGCCTCGGTGGCGTGCAACTCGACGGTGCGTCCGTCGGTGGCCGCCTTCTCTCGCCGCAACAACCCGTGAGCGACAAGCCTGTCCACCAGAGCGGTGGTGGCAGCGGGCGAAAGGACGAGACGGCGACGCAGCGTTCCCGGCGTCATCACCTCGCCCTCCTTGGCCGCCTCCACGACGGCGCTGAGAGCGTGCACGTCGTTGTGTCCGAGACCAGCGAGCCGCCGACTCACCTCCATGTAGCGCTCGGCCTCCACCGTGAATGCCTGCAAAACGTGCAGGGGCCCACGGGGGGGCCGGTCACGGGCGCGCATGGAGACATTCTAGGTGGCGACCGCAATCCGAATCGCACGACCGCCGATCTCATTCGTGCGGACCCTGTCACGTGGGGGTCACCACGTGCTAGACCTTATCCATGGGAGTTCCGGTCAGCAGGGCTCGTGGGGTGGTCATCCCGCAGGCCAGCCCTGCTGTGATGGGGCGACGGCTGGTGGGATACGGCATCTCACTCCTGGCGCTCCTGGGCATCACCGTCGCCGTGGGCGACATCGTCGGTTCCCACTATCCCATCCTGATGCGCTGGGGGGTGGCCCTCTGCCTCGCCGCACAGATCATCGTGATCGTCGATTGTCTGCGCCCCTATCGCGCTCGTGGGACCTCGGGGACGTGGTTGTTCCTCGTCTCGGTGGTAGCCACCACCGGCCTGCTGGGGATTCTGGCCGGTCTGATGAGCGCACCAGCGCCCTGGCCCGGGCTGGAGTGGCGCACCAACATCTGGTTCGGGCCTGTGCTGCAGTACTTCCTGCTGCTGCATGCCCGTCGTCGGGTCGCGTGGGTGCCTTTCGTCGTCGTGGGCCTGTCCGGATGGGCGATCATCACGGTGCTCCACCAACTTGACTGGCGCATCCAGGTGCTGGACCTGGTCTTCACTCTCACGCCCATCGCGACTCTCGGCATTGGCGGCGCCTGCATCACCAATCTGCTGATGGAACTGCGCCTCGATCAGATGCGCCGTCTGCACGGGGAGCAGGAAGCACGTCGAAGCGAGATGCTGGAACAGGAGAGACGAGCACGCATTCGCCTGGCACACGATTCGCTCCTGCACAGTCTTCAGCAACTCTCCCGTGACTGGGCACAACTGTCAGAGGTGGACATTCGTGCCGTTGCTCGGCGGGCTCTGAACGAGCTTCGCGCCAGCTCCCGAAGCCTCGACGACGGGACGTGGGTGGAGGTGCGGCCCTCCCTGCAAGCGGCCCTGGAAGGTCAGGGATGCTCACTCGACTGGCGGGGTAGTGATGCATTGGCCCCTCGTCACGTGAGAGAGGCGATGGTGGGCGCGGCACGGGAGGCGGTCCGCAACGTCGTGAAGCACGCCAATGGCTTCGCCACCGTCCACATCTCAAGGGCCGGTAGCGGCTGCCGTGTGACGATCACCGACGACGGCAACGGCTTCGATCCCACCCCCGCGAGTCAGCGAATCGGCATTCAGGAGTCGATACTGACCCGCATGACGGAGGTGGGTGGCACGGCCGTCGTGGTCTCGAACGAGCAGGGCAGTTCCGTGATTCTGGAGTGGGTTCCGGAACCGCTCGACGCGCCGGAGCCATTCGGACCGGTGGCTCGCACCTTGATCAGCTGGCTTCCCATACCCGTCCTCGCAGCGAGTCTCATCCATGTGAGCGTGTTCGGGGTGGGACCCAGCGCCCCGATAGTGGCGGCCATCTGGACGGCGACGGCAGCCGTTGCAGCATTGGGCATGCGTCGGCTTCGTTCCCACGGTCTGTCCGGCTGGCAGCCCTGGGCCCTGACGGTCATCTCCATCGGGCTGCTGGTGGCCAATTACATGTGGATCTCTCCCGTCGGCACCAATGGCTACCACGTGTGGACCCCATCGCTGGCGGGCGCGCTGATGGTCCTCGCCCTCCCCGGGCGCCGGCTCAGCCATGCTCTTGCGATGGCGTTGGCGGTCATCGCGGCCACCGTGGCGGCCAGTGTTGCCTCGCTCGGCTGGGAGACGACGCTGGGCGCCCAGTTCGGCTCGATCATGGCCGTCGTCATGTACGTCCTTGCTCCGTTGGCGCTGGCGACCGGGGCTTCCATACTGGCCACACACTCACGCCATACGGAGGAGCTGGCCGCCGCCCAGCGGCTCAGCGCCGGTCTCGCTGCGGAGCGGGACACCACACGAAGGGCTTGGGTCACGCGCATGCAGATGCTCGCCGAACCACTTCTCGCCGATGTGGCACGCGGCGGGGCCGACCCCCGGGATCCCGAGGTCACGGAACAGGCAAGGCTCCTCGAGGCACGCCTGAGGGATGAGCTGTCGCTGTGGCCGGAGGGTCTCCACCTCGCGGACGAGATCCATGCTCTGCGCAGCAAGGGCTGGAATTGCAGTATGGACATGGACGCAAATGCAGAAGTGGAGCGAGGGGAACTGATGACCGTCACGAGCTATCTGCCCGATCCCGTTCCGGGACAGCGGTTGCACCTCACGCACCGGCAGGGTCGAGCCGTCGCCACCATCACAGACCCGCCGCTCGGCGAGCACCAGTTGGAGCAGTTGGCACCGGAGGCGGAGTACCTGAGCGACGAGGACTTCACACAGGTGCGCACACCGCATACACCTGAATACCAGCACGCGTCAGAACTCACCCGGATCTCCCGATGAGCACGCACAGGGGCAGTGCTGGGCCCCGACCCATCCGTCTGGCGGTCCTCGACGATGAGGAGTTCATTCTCCGCGCACTTCAGGGCGTCAGCGAGATGTCCGACGAAGATATTGTTGTCACACACGCCACCTCCTCGCGCCGGGACTTCGTGGACGGGGCCCGCTCCGAGCGGCCGGATGTGTGCATCGTGGATCTCATGATGGGCGGACGGATCTGTGGTCACGAGGACATTCGTACGCTGACCGCGATGTCCCTGCGCTGCCTGGCGTTCACTGCGGACCACCGCCGGGTCCCGATCCAGCTGGCCATGCAGGCGGGAGCCCGCGGACTCGTCCTCAAGGCTGACCCCGTCGCGGTTCTCGTGGCGGCCATCATCGCCGTGCACGACGAGGGATGGTCCAACTCCAGCACCGCAGCAGCGGTCCTCCTGGACGACAGCGAACACCTGCCGACTCTCTCTCCCCACGAGCTGCAATGCCTCCGGCTGGCCGCCGAGGGGGTGCCGATCAAAGCGATCGGCCGCCAATTCGATCCGCCCATTTCACTCAGCTCCGTGAAGACCTATCTCGCACGTGCCTACGAGAAGTACGCGCTCGTCGGCCGCCCCGTGCGCAACACCACGGAAGCAGTGGTCAGCACGATGCACGACGGCTGGTTCGACCTGTGAGTCAATCATCGCCCGGCGTCGGCCAAACGGCCGACGTGAAATAGAAGCTCCAACTATGCGATAGTAATACCGGATCGGCGATCAGGGCATGGCGGGGACATCCCATCCCGTGACCGAGATCCCTCCTCAAGGCGAATCGAGGTGTTCTGGTTGGGGGACCTGAACACCTCGATTCACCCCACTCCCACCCCCGCCCGCGACGTACTAGGGTTGGACCCCTGAACTCCGGGGAGGAAAGTGGATGGGACGTATCGTCCAGAAATTCGGTGGATCATCGGTTGCGGACGCTGAATCAATCAAGCGGGTCGCCCGCAGGATCGCCCGTTCACGCGCGGCCGGCCACGACGTCATCATTGTCATCTCCGCCATGGGCGACACCACGGATGAGCTGATGGATCTAGCCCTCCAGGTCTCGCCCCAGCCGAAGTCACGAGAGCTGGACATGCTGCTCACCACGGGCGAGCGCCAAAGTGCCGCCCTTCTCGCGATGGCGCTGTCCGATCTCGGGGTGGACGCCGTGTCCTACACGGGTTCCCAGGCCGGTGTCATCACCACCCCCACCCACGGCAATGCGCGCATCATCGACATCACACCGGGGCGGGTTGAGGCAGCGCTCCAACAGGGAAACGTCGCGATCGTCGCCGGATTCCAGGGGGTGTCCCAGTCCACCAAGGACGTCACGACCCTGGGCCGTGGTGCATCGGACACAACAGCCGTCGCACTGGCAGCCGCGCTGAAAGCGGAGTACTGCGAGATCTACACCGACGTCGACGGCATCTTCACCGCCGATCCACGCATTGTGCCGAGCGCTCGGCACATCACGGAAGTGGGCTACGAGGACATGATGGAGTTGGCGGCCTCGGGCGCCAAGATCCTGCATCTGCGCTGCGTCGAGTACGCGCGCCGGGAGAACGTGACCGTGCATGTCCGCTCATCATTCACCGACAACCCCGGCACCTGGGTCACCGCACACGAACTCATCACGAAGGGAACCGGCATGGAGGATGCCATCATCACGGGCGTGGCCCACGATCGCGGCGAGGCGAAGATCACCATCGTCGGTGTTCCGGATCAGGTGGGCGAGGCAGCTGCCATCTTCACGGCGGTCGCAGCCAAGGAGATCAACATCGACATGATCGTCCAGAACGTGTCCAGGCTCTCCGACGTCCGGACCGACATCTCCTTCACCCTGCCCATGAGCGAAGGGGCCAAGGCGATCCAGGCGCTCGAGGAGATCAAGACCCGCGTCGGCTTCGACGAACTCCTCTACGACGACCAAGTGGGCAAGGTGTCGGTGGTGGGCGTCGGCATGCGATCCCATCCGGGCGTGACGGCCACATTCTTCGACGCCCTGGCCAAGGCCGAAGTCAACCTGCAGATGATCTCCACCTCCGAGATCCGGATCTCCGTGGTGGTGGGCGCCGAGGACGTGGACCGGGCAGTACGCGCCGCTCACACCGCCTTTGGTCTGGACTCCACTCAGGAGGCTGTGGTGTACGCCGGGACCGGGCGTTGACGAATCTGTACGGTAGTTCCGACGCATGAACGCTTCGTGCGAGTCTCTCCTCCGTAACTGGTCGACACGAGGACTGCCGACATGGGCAGTGGAAGCAAGAGGTGTGTAGTGATTCTATCTCTCCGACGTCGAGGGTTTCTGAAGGGCGCCCTTGCTACCGGAGCCCTCGTTCCCCTCTTGTCATGCGTGGGAGAAAATGCCCGACAGGATTCGTCTTCTACCAACGCGCCCCCCTCCACACCCGTGACCGGGCCCGACAACCCTTTCGGTCTCGATGTTCCCTCCCAAATTCATGCGAGTGTATTCGACGGCGGATATGGCCTCTCCTACGCCGAGTACGCCGGGGGCATGGTCGAGGGAAAGTTCGAGGGTGTCACGGTCAGAGTTTCCAGGATTCGAGATGCCACCCTGGAACTTCTGCCCCTTTTCACCGAGGGAAACCCGCCGGACGTCATCGACAACGCGGGTAAGGACAAGATCAGTCTCTCGGCCATCATCGACCAGCTCGAGGACCTCAACGATGTCATCGACTCGAACAACTATGAGGGCGACGTCATCCGGGACACTCTCTATGCTGGCGTACTTGAGCCCGGCACCATTGGTGGCAAACTCGTCGTCATCAACTACGTGCTGACAGTCTTCGGCCTGTGGTACTCCTCCTCGCTGTTCGAGGAGAACGGCTGGGAGCCGCCCGGGACGTGGGATGACGCCCTGGCGCTGGGCGCTCAGGCCCAGGAGCAGGGCAAGTACCTCTTCCTCTGGGGCAACGAAGCTGCTGATTACTACCTCGAACTCGCCATCACCTCCGCCATCAAGGAGGGCGGCCACGAAGTACGTCTCGCGCTGGACAATTTGCAAGAGGGCTGCTGGAGCCTCCCGGCCGTCCAAGAGGTCTTCGGCAAGATGGAGGAGATCGTGAGGGCCGGCTACATCAGACCCGGCGGTGGCGGCACCGAGTACACCGCGGCTCAGGCCTCGTGGTCACAGGCGCAGGAGGCTCTTCTGTATCCCTCGGGCGCCTGGATCGGGAACGAGATGAAGGACCAGACAGCTGAGGGTTTCGACATGGTGGGGGCTCCCGTGCCTACGCTCACCTCCTCCCCCAGCCTCCCCTACGAGGCAATCCACGCCGCCGCGGGTGAGCCCTACGTCGTCCCCAGCCAGGGCAACAACGTCGCGGGTGGCAAGGAGTTGATGCGCGCCATGCTGTCGAAGGAAGCCGCTGAGAACTTTTCCAAAGAGATTCTCTCTCTCAGCATCGTCAAGGACACCGTGCCGGAGGACGGCTTCGGCTCCACGGCACTCATTTCCCAGATCGATATGCTCGGCAATGCGGGCGATGACGTGTTCACGTGGAAGTTCGACGCTTTCTACGGCATGGGTCCGGAAATCGTCGTCCTGTGGAATTCCTTCCTCGACGGCCAGCTCACCACGCAGGAGTTGACCACCCGCCTGCAGGAGATCACCGACAGGATCCGCAACGACGACACCATCGAAAAATTCACCGCCGAATGATCCTCGGCTTCCAGCTGAGATGTGGGTGGTGAGGCTTGATCCTTCGCTGCGCAAACCGGGCGGGTATGCGGCGGGCTTCGGTTCCCTCTTCGGTGCAGTGATCATCACCGTCGTGCCCGTACTGATCGTTGTCCAACGACAGCCGTAGGCATCCGTCTCGCGGGGCACCATGACGTATAGGTGCCGCCATTTCTCCATCATCTGGGGTGGCGTCGCTCCCGTCGGCTTGGGAGATCAGTACACTGAGGCGCGTGATCTTCAAGCGCGTGGGTGACGGCCGCCCCTACCCGGACCATGGCTACGTCCAGAAGCAATGGGCTGCTATCGCACCTCACCAGGTGAGGCTTGATGAACTCGTTACCACGAAGCGCACACTTGATCTCGAAGCCCTGCTGGAGGAAGACTCCACGTTCTTTGGTGACCTCTTCGCCCACGTCGTGTACTGGCGAGGGGAGCTTTTCCTGGAGGACGGCCTGCACCGAGCACTGCGTGCCGCGTTGCAGCAGCGGCAGACGCTGCACGCTCGAGTTCTGGAGTTGAAGTGAAGCCCCGGACCCCACGTTCCCGAACAGAGCTGAGTGAGTGCCCGTGCGCATTTTCCGACTGATCGCCACGCCCCTGCTGCTGTTGGGTCTCCTCGGCCTCCTCATCTGGGGGGCTTTCTGGGGATGGCGCAACTTGACGGCGCCCCTACCCGAGCCGGACCCCACCCCCTGCGTCACGGTGTCGACCGATCTCGTGACCGTGCAGGACGTCTCCGTGAACGTCTACAACGCGGGGTTCACCAGCGGCCTCGCAAGTCGCGTGAGTTCCCGCCTGGAGGATGTGGGATTCAATGTGATGCGGGTGGAGAACACCGAGGAGCGGGTCACGAGCGGAGTCATCGTTCGCACCAACGAGGACAATGGACCTGCGATCCGGTTGGTGACGTCGTACTTCGCGGACGCCACCCTTGAGTTCGACGACCGTGTCAACGGCACGGTGGACATCCTCCTGAGTTCGGAGGAGCCGACGCCGGGTGCCACACCGTTGTTCCAGGTGTCGAGCGGTGAGGAAGGGACCATCTGTATCCCGGCGGCTGCGCTGCCGTCGCCGTCTGAGAGCCCCGGGGATGCCGCAGAAGAAAGTGCCCTGCCCCAGGAGCCGTGACGTCGGTTGGTCCGCGGCGATGGCGTCCGCGGCGACGACGTCGCCCTCTGGGGGCCGCCTCGTCGAGGCCCGCGCCGATCGTGAGCGCTCCGTGAGCGACGGAGAGTTGGTCGTTGGGCTCGCAGCCCACACCGAAAGTTCACGCGTTCGCAGGGTCATCAGCGATGGTACGACGGATGAACCCCGATTGGACCGCATAGTGGCGGCCCAGATGACGGAGTCCCCCACATGCGGCAACACCAGAAGGAACCCCCGGATCGCTCCCGGGGGTTCCTGTCCATTACTGGCGGTGACGGAGGGATTTGAACCCTCGGTGGCTTGCACCACTCTCGCTTTCGAGGCGAGCTCTTTCGGCCGCTCAGACACGTCACCGTCGGTGAGTTTACAACGAGTACGCCAGCACTCGTCAATCGAGGTTGGCTAGCATCATCAACAACCAGCAGTGACATCGAGACGCTTGGGGAGTCATCACATGCAGTACCGACACGTGGGCCGCTCCGGCCTCACCGTCTCCGTCGTGGGACTCGGATGCAACAGCCTGGGCCGTCCACACAGCGCGAGCGAGACCCAGACGGGCGCCGACGCGGTTGTGCACGCAGCACTGGAGAGGGGCATCACACTCTTCGACGTTGCCGACGTCTACGGACGTGAACCCGGGCTCTCCGAGATCATGCTCGGCAAGGCACTGGGGACCCATCGCGACGAGGTGGTGCTCGCCACCAAGTTCGGCATGGACATGAAGGGCGCCAACGGCCCCGACTTCGGCGCTCGCGGATCGCGCCGCTACATCACGCGGGCCGTGGAGGCATCACTGCGAAGGCTGGGTACCGACCACATCGATCTTTACCAGTTCCACACCCCCGACTACAGCACCCCCATCGAAGAGACCTTGAACACTCTGCAGGACCTCGTCCGCTCCGGCAAGGTGCTCTACATTGGCCACTCCAACCTCACAGGGTGGCGGATAGCTGAGGCGGAATTCACCGCGAGGAGCAGCGGCGGACCCCGGTTCATCTCCAGCCAGAACCACTACAACCTGCTCGATCGTCGCGCTGAGCTTGAGGTCACAGCGGCTGCGGAGGCGTATGGACTGGGGGTGCTTCCCTACTACCCCTTGGCCAGCGGTCTTCTCACGGGAAAATACTCCGATGGGAAGGCACCGGAAGGGAGCCGCCTCAGCTACTCTCGCCCCGAGACACTGGACAGTGTTGACTACGGGCAGCTTCAGGCTTTGGGCTCCTTCGCCGCTGAACGCGGCCTCACGCCCATTCAGGTTGCGTTTTCATGGTTGGCTTCGCGCGCCTCAGTGGCGAGCGTGATTGCCGGCGCAACGAAACCTGATCAAGTGGTGCAGAATGCCGATGCCGCTGGCTGGACACCTTCCGCCGAGGATGAGGCACACCTCAATGAGATCTTCCCGCCGGCACCGAAAGTGGCCATGTTCTGAAGCCACCAACTCGTCGCAGTCTCCGCCGGACGTCCCCAGTGCGAGACTCAGGGCCGACGTGTGGCGAAGAAGTCATCCAGCAGCGCACTGCACTCTGCAGCGAGAACGCCGCTGGTGACACGCGGGCGGTGATTCAGACGCGGGTCGCGGACGACGTCGAAGAGGGAAGCGACAGCACCCGCCTTGGGGTCGAAAGCGCCGAACACCAAGTGCTCGATCCGGCTGGCGACTATCGCCCCCGCACACATCGTGCAGGGTTCCAGCGTCACGACCAGCGTGCAACCGGTCAATCGCCACTGGCCCATGCTCTCCGCGGCACGACGAAGTGCAACAACCTCGGCGTGAGCCGTGGGGTCACCGAGGAGTTCGCGCTCGTTGCATCCCACAGCCACCACGCCACCGGATGGATCCAGCACGACAGCACCGATTGGCACATCCCCGTGACGCGCTGCGACCTCGGCCTCACGGATGGCGCGCTGCATCGCCGGGGCGAAGCGACTGGCCACCTCAGTGGTCGAACGACTCGACGGCGCGCTCGAACTCCGGCCCCACCTTCAACTTTCTGGCGATTTGGAGGACGAGAGCGTCGGAATCCTCGTCGTAATTCGTGGTGATCTGTTCCAGTTCGAAGGACCGCAGACCGTTGGCAGCAAACATGTCAAGGTCCCCGACAGGCACTGAGTCATCGTCTTCGTCGGGCACGTCCTCTCCGAGGTAGTCCAGGATGTCGCGGGCCAGAGGCCAGTCGTTGGCGGCGCCGGAATCGCTCAGCAGCACCTCGACGAGGCGACCGCGCACGCGGCAGGCCACGAAGAAGTCGCCGGACACCGAGACGAATCCCACCACTCCTGAATCCCCGGGGAAGCGTCCGAGCTGGCGAACCAACTCGTCGAAGTCGTTGGCCAGGTCGAAGTTCAGGGGAACCGCCAGAGGTACGCCGTCCTCCCTGTAGACGGCCACCACGAAGTCGACGTCATCCTCGGTAGCATCCTCGAGATCGTCATCGTCGGCGTCGTCATCGGAGCCGCCGTCGTCCTTGAGGTCGAATGGCTCGGCGTCCTCATCAAATGCGTCCACAGTTATCCCTTCCCTCAGTACTGCCCGGTCCATCCTCCCAGACATTCGGCGCGAGCACAGCCCCTCTCCGCACTTGTGGTTCCGCAGATGTGCAAAGGTGGGTTCCGTGGAACTTCGCGTGGTCAAACACCCATTGGTCGACGACAAGCTCACCCTGCTGAGGGATGCCAGCACCGATCAACCGACGTTTCGTCGGCTGGTGGACGAACTGGTCACCCTGCTGGCATACGAAGCCACCCGGGGAGTCCGCGTGCGGGAGGTGAATATCACCACACCGGTCGCCGAGACCACCGGCACCCGACTGGCGCAGCCAGCGCCCTTGGTGGTGCCCATCCTGCGCGCGGGGCTGGGAATGCTGGACGGCATGCTCCGCCTCATGCCTGCTGCCGAAGTCGGTTTCCTCGGCATGATCCGTGACGAGGAGACCCTGATGCCGGTCACCTATGCCGAACGTCTCCCACACGACCTGTCCGGGCGCCAGTGCTACGTGCTGGATCCGATGCTCGCCACCGGTGGGTCGCTGGGTGAGGCCGTGAAGTTCCTCGTGGGGCGTGGCGCCGATGACATCACGGCCATCTGTCTCCTGGCTGCCCCGGAGGGCATCGACAACATGCAGAACCTACTCGCGCACCTGGAGACACCCTGCACGCTCGTCACTGCTGCCGTTGATGAACGCCTGAACGACGTGGGATACATCGTCCCCGGTCTGGGCGATGCGGGCGACCGCCTCTACGGACTCGCCGACTGATCGCATGACCTCGTCCGGGAGTTGCTGCTTACCCAGCTTCACCACTGGTCGGGGCACCGACTCAGGGAAGGTGGCATCCACAGCCCCCACCGGCGCCGGCTACAACGGCACGGCCCTCATGCTCGGGGATATGCGTCGCTCCATGCCATAGAACAGGTGAGGACTCCCGAGCAGACGTTTTCCATGGGCGTCCACCATGGCGACGGTGCGCGGGGCGGATTAGCGGCACCCCGGCGCCGGGTTCCACAATCGAGGGCCTTGATGACCACCCCGTCGTCCAGGTCAGCTGGGACGACGCGCAGGCCTACTGCGTCTGGGCCGGGCGCCACCTACCCACCGAGGCCCAGTGGGAGTGTGCCGCCCGCGGAGGCATCGACGGCGCCCGCTACCCGTGGGGTGACGACGCCTGACCCGCGCCGGGCCCGCGAGAAACCTGCGGCCGGTTCAGTAGTAGTACGGGAACTTGGACCAGTCAGGATCCCGCTTCTCCAGGAAGGAGTCGCGGCCCTCGACGGCCTCATCCGTCATGTAGGCGAGCCGCGTCGTTTCCCCGGCGAACACCTGCTGGCCGACGAGTCCATCGTCAATGAGGTTGAACGCGTACTTCAGCATGCGCTGCGCCGTGGGCGACTTGCCACAGATCTTCGCCGCCCACTCCAAGCCCACATCCTCCAGGTGCTCGTGTTCCACCACCTTGTTGACCATCCCCATCCGGTGCGCATCGTCGGCCGTGTACACGTCGCCGAGGAAGAAAATCTCCCGGGCGAACTTCTGGCCCACCTGCCGGGCGAGATAGGCGGACCCGAAACCCGCGTCGAAGGAGCCGACGTCCGCATCGGTCTGCTTGAACCGGGCCTCGCCGGAAGCGATCGTGAGATCGGAGACCACGTGCAGCGAATGCCCGCCGCCAGCGGCCCAGCCGCCGACGAGTGCAATGACCACCTTGGGCATGAACCGGATCATGCGCTGCGCCTCCAGAATGTGCAGACGCCCCAGCCGTGCAGCGTCGACGCCTTCAGCGGTCTCCCCGTCGGCGTACTGGTAGCCGGCACGCCCCCGGATCCGCTGATCCCCCCCGGAGCAGAAGGACCAGCCCCCGTCCTTCGGTGACGGACCATTTCCGGTCAGCAGCACACACCCGATGTCAGCGGCTGTCCGTGCGTGTTCAAGCGCCTGGCACAACTCGTCGACGGTGTGGGGGCGGAAGGCGTTGCGCACTTCCGGCCTGTCGAACGCGATGCGGACGGCCGGCACTTCGCGGGCGCGGTGGTAGGTGATATCGGTGAAATCGAAGCCGGGGACCGCATCCCACAGCTCGGGACGGAAAGGGTTGGTCATGGCGGACACGTTAGCGACCCCACCGGACGACTTGTCGCGCCCGGTCCGGGAAATTCGTCACCAGCGCGTCGACTCCCATCTCCACAGCATGCGCCACGTCCTTCTCCTCGTCCACGGTCCAGACATTCACCTTGATGCCGGCTTCATGGGCCAGCCACACGTAATCCGGCTGCCACACCGCATTCCATGCCGGGTGCAGCGCCCCGGCGCCCATCCAGTGGGCGTACTGCCACGGGTTGTAGAGCCCGTCCGAGTAGAGCACACCAATCTGTGACGGTGCGACGACGCCTCGCAGGTTCGCGAGGCTGGGATGGTTGAACGAGGATATGAGGACCCGCTCGCTCAGGCCGGCATCGGCCACCATGGCCGCCACCTCCAGCTCCAGTCCCGGGTAGGGCTCAATCGCATTCTTCAGTTCGACGTTGAGCACTGCATCCCTGTCGACAATCAGATCCAAAACCTCGTGGAGAGAGGGAATGCGTACGTTGCGATGACCGATGAATCCGTTGGAGAAGTCCATGCGGCGAAGATCCTCGAAACTCAGATCCTTGACCCGTCCGAAACCGTTCGATGTCCGATCAATGGTTTCGTCGTGAATCACCACGAGCACGCCGTCCGCCGTGCGCTGGACGTCCAGCTCCAGCCCTTGCGCTCCCTGCTCCAGCGCCAGCCTGAATGCGGGGATGGTGTTCTCCGGCGCGTACGCGGAGGCGCCCCGGTGTGCCCAGATCTTCGTCACCGTCGTCTCCTCGCTCTGCCCCACTCGACTCGGGTCACGTGCCGAGGGGAGCACAAAGGCCCGGCCGGTGGGCCGGGCCTGATGCGCGCTCGGCAGGATTCGAACCTGCAACCTCCTGATCCGTAGTCAGGTGCTCTATCCGTTGAGCCACGAGCGCTTGCCTTGCGGGCAGCCTCAAACTATACGCGCACTCAGCCCCGCCCGGCAAAACGCCTTCCCTCGGTCAGGAGAACAAGTGTCCGGGAAAGGGCATCCCCCGGCCGAAACCGGGGGACGCTCATGGCGGAGGTGGAGGGATTTGAACCCTCGATGGGGTTGAAGCCCCAAACCCGCTTAGCAGGCGGGCGCCATAGACCAGACTAGGCGACACCTCCACGCCCGCCAAGGGTAGCGGGTGCCCCTGAGCAGTGCCAACCGACGCAAATCGAGAATCAACGAGACCGTCACCTACAATCGCAAACGAAGGGGAGGACAGAAACCATCATGAGCGACGAGCAGCGTCCCGAGCACACGCCCAGGCGTGAGGAAGACCTGCACAGCTCTGGTGGTCTCCACCAAAACGACAGCCGTTCGCACGCGTCGGCAGCGGACGACGACTCGGGCGTGACTTCTTCCAAGGGTGAGTCCGCATTGCGCGAACCTTCTCTCTCTGATGCAACACCGCGACGTGTCGGTTCACACGCGGTAACAGCGGAATACCGTTCCCTCATGAACAACCGCGGTCGCGTGCTTTTCATCCTCGCCGCCATCGCGGTGACAGCGGCCGTCACGTCCTTCGCTGCATCTCGTACCGGCTCTGGACTGGTATGGGTCATCGGGGTGCCCCTCATGCTCGTCGCTGTCATCGTTGGTGTGCTGGGGCGCACTGCCGCATTCACCGTCGCCAGCACCGTCCTGCCGGGTATCGGACTGCTTGGCTCCCGATCCCGTCCCGCCCGCGTGCTCGGGGTCGTGTTCCCGGCCGCCCTCCTGATGGCGATTGCCTGGGCCGGGTTCTCCGCCTCGGCGGATCTGGGGAGCTTCGCAGGCTTCGCGGTCAATCCGTCCGAGCTCCGGACCCTGACCGTGGCAGCTGTCGCCATCGGGCTGCTGTGGGTGTCCCTGATCGCTGGTACACATCTTCTGACACGCCCCCGGGGATGGGGGTGGGGCCGTCGGGCCCTGGGCGCCGTGCTCGTGGCGGCGCTGAGTTTCAGTGTGGCCGGGTCCGCTGCCATTGCCGCACGCTATGCATTCGACCAGGAGAAGCTGGTCCGAAAGGTCTTTCCCGATGAGACCGAGGTGCAGTCCACCTCCCGGCCCTCCATTGATGGGACCGAGAGGGACCCGTGGCGCAACAATCCCCGAATCAACATCTTGTTGTTGGGCGCGGACAGCGCCGATGCCCGCGATCCTGATGAGGGTCTGCGAACCGACACCATCATGGTGGCATCCGTCGACACCAGCACCGGCAACACGACCATTGTGCAGATCCCGAGGAATGTGCAGTACACACCCTTTCCGGAAGGATCCGAACTCGACGAGATCTATCCCAACGGGTTCCGTGGTGAGGGTGAGTTCTTCATCAATTCGCTGTGGAACGTGGTGGAGGACTGGTATCCCGACCTCTTCGCGGGCCAGACGTTCCGCGGGGCCGAAGGCATGAAGCTGGGCGTCGAAGGCATCACGGGTCTCAAGATCGACTACTTCGCCCTACTCAACATCGATGGCGTGCAGCGTCTCATCGACGCCATGGGAGGCGTTGACGTCAACATCAACAGGCCGCTTCCCATCGGTGGGAACACCAACGGCAAACGGCCCACGGGATGGCTCGAGCCGGGCCCCAATCAACACCTGTATGGCTACGAAGCCATGTGGTACGCCAGAAGCCGCTCAGACAGCAGCGACTACGATCGCATGGCTCGTCAGTCGTGCCTCGTCGATGCCATCATCACGCAGGCCAATCCGGCAACCATGCTCAGCTCCTACGAGGCGATCGCCTCCGCATCGGCGGACATGGTGATGACCGACATCCCACAGCAGGTGCTCGAGCCCTTGGTCAGTTTGTCGCTGAAGGTGAAGGACGCTCGGATCACGCGCCTCGTCTTCTCGCCCGGCAAGAACGGCTACGACTTCAACGATCCGGACTTCGACGTCATGCGTCAGTCCGTGCAGGATGCGATCAACAACCGTCCGGGCCAGCCGTCCACCAATCCGAGTGTTACCCCTGGGGTGACTGACACCCCGACAGAGGACGACTCAGAAGAGCCGTCGCAGGCTCCGTCCACGTCGAACACCCCATCCGGGGGAACATCGGCCAGCCCTGAGCCGACTCTGGTGGATGGCGCCCAACAGGTGGCCGACGCATGCGCCTACAATCCGGTCGATGCAGACGAGGATGGCGAGAATCGAAACGGCGGAGGCGTGAACGGCGGGGACGTGGAGATCAACCGCCCCGAGGACGAGTAGCTGCGGCTCAAGAACCGTCCCAAACTCGGTAGCCCTTCGCTGAGTCCAGGCGAGCACCCATCTCGTCGAGGATTTCGTCAATCCTCGCCCGTTCCAAGTTGTTGAACTCCAGCCGAGTCCGCTTTTCATCCCCTTCATGGATCACCACCTGGCCGCCTGCTTTGGCACGAGTGATGCGCGTCACCTCGGCCCACGCGCCCCACTGTTCGCCAGCCCGGCTTCTCACCGTGTAGCCCTCTTCGTCGAGGACGAGTTCGGCAGCTGACGCCTTCTGGGCCACGAGCGCCGCAAGCAACAGGAGCAGGCCGGCCACCAGGAGGACGGCGGCCAGCGCGACGAGGGCCCAGTGCCAGCCGTTGATCAGGGCGAGAACCAGGAGACCCGCACCGAGGAGGCTGGCGACGGCGGAGATGAGGAAAGCGCGGACGGGTACTCGGGGGGCGATGGAGAAGGTGGTTGCTGCCATGCCTGCATGGTAGGGGCTCCGACGGCGGCGAGGGTGGGATTCGAACCCACGGAGCGTTTCCACTCGGCCGCTTTCAAGGCGGCTGCACTAGTCCACTATGCGACCTCGCCACTGCAATTGACGCAGCGGCCACAATGGTAGCGTGCAGAAGACGTCTCCGCTTCCTCCCCGCCACGGGTTGCAAGCCGCCTGGGTCCGGACACCGGACCGCGATCCCGACAATCCTCTGCCGTGGCCGACGATGCGGGACTTCCTCCTCACCAAGCTCGGTCCTGCTCGCGACGAAGTGGATCCCATGCTCGCCGACGGCGCCTTCGTCGACTCCTCCGGAACACCTCTGACCGGCGGCGAGGCGTACCAGCCGCACACTTTCATCTGGTTCCACCGTCGCCTCCGCGACGAGGCGGAAGTTCCGGGGGAACTTGTAGTACTGCACCGGGACGAGCGTCTGGTGGTCTTCGACAAGCCGCATTTCCTGTCCACCATCCCGCGCGGCAGGCACGTCCTGCAGAGCGCCGTCGTGAAGGCGAGACAGCTGCTGGACCTGCCGGAGCTGACTGCGGCCCACCGGCTGGATCGAGCCACGGCCGGCGTCCTGCTCATGACCACCGAACGGAGGTGGCGAGCCCCCTACCAGTCGTTGTTCAGCGATCGTGCCGTGGAGAAGACCTACGAGGCCATCGCCCCGCTACGCCCGGGGCTGGTCTTCCCGCTTGAGGTGGAGTCGCACTTGGTCAAGCAGGTGGGCACCATGCAGGCGGAAACTCTGGAACTGCCTCCGAACGCCCACACGACCATTGATCTGTTGGAGGCCCGCGGTGGTTGGGGCCGTTTCGCGGTGCGACCGACGACCGGGCGAACGCACCAAATCCGTGCACACTTCACCCAGCTGCGGATGCCGATCCTCAATGATCCGCTGTACCCCAACGTTCTGGATACGAACATCGACGACTTCTCCAGCCCATTGGCCTTGGTGTCCCGGAGTCTCGAATTCATCGATCCCATTGACAAGACGATCCGACGATTCACCTCTCGACGTCGGCTGCCGTGGCCTGGACCGAACCAGTCCTGCCTGGGGTGAGCCCCGCCGCCACCGGAACGCCGTGCATATGGCAACCTTTCCTCATGCATGCTGTCATTGTTTCGTCCCCCGGAGACATCGATGCGTTGGAGCTGGGTGAGATTGCCACCCCCCAACCCGCGCCGGATGAGGTGCTGGTTCGCACCGTCGCCTCAGGTGTGAACCGCGCCGACATCCTGCAGCGCGAGGGACACTACCCCCCGCCTGCGGGGGTCACCGACGTCATTGGTCTGGAGGCCGCCGGCATCGTCGAGGCCGTCGGGGAGGATGTCACCCGATTCGCGCCGGGCGATGAGGTGGTGGCCCTGCTTGCAGGTGGCGGCTATGCCGAGTACTTCGTCGCCCCCGAGGGTCAACTCCTGCCTCCTCCCTCGGGGGTCGACCTCATGACCGCTGCGGGCGTGCTGGAGGTGGCGGCCACCGTGGTCTCCAACATGGACGCGGCCTCTCTGAAAGCCGGCGAGACGCTGCTGACGCACGGCGGCTCCGGCGGTATCGGTACATTCGCCATGCAGTACGCCAAGGCGCTGGGATGCACGGTCGCGACGACGGCAGGCACCGAGGTCAAGCTGCGGCACTGCCGGGAGCACGGCGCAGACATTGCGCTGGACTATCACGAGGACTGGGTGCAGGGGTTGAAGGACGCGACGGAGGGCAAGGGCGCCGACGTGATCCTGGACATCATGGGCGCCAAGTACCTGGAATCCAATGTCAAGGCTCTGGCTGACCGCGGCCGTCTGATCATCATCGGGATGCAGGGCGGCATCAAAGGCACGCTGAACATTGCTGCGCTGCTGCAGAAGATGGCCATGGTCACCGCCACTTCACTGCGCTTCCGTCCCACGGAGGAGAAGGCTGAGATCTGCGCTCGGGTGGAGGAGCTGGTGTGGCCCATGCTCGCCGACGGACGCATCAAGCCGGCCCCGGAGACCCGCGTTTCCTTCAGGGATGTCCGCAAGGCACATGAGTTGCTGGAGAGCGGAAACAACGTCGGAAAGATTGTTCTGGTGCACGAGGAGAAGAAATGAACAAGGGCGTGACCCTGCTGCTGGGGCTATTGCTGGCTCTGGGAGCACTTGTTTCGACACCGGCGTCGGCGGATGAACCGATCAGCACGAACGCAATCGCCAGCACAGAGTGGCGCGAGTACACCTCAAGTGGACGGCAGTGGCGCGAGAAGTGCAGTCCGTACTCCTCCACCGTCACCCGGTGCCGCATCGAAATCCGAGCAACCGTCGCCTCATGGAATGGCAGCCGCTTCATCACCTCCCAGGGATGGATGTTCAACAACCTCGTCTACCGGCCCAGCCCGCGCGAACACTGGGCGGGTAATCCGCTTGCCACACCTGGTGAGCACACGATCGACGGCCGTCGCTGGAGAACGGTCTGCGACACGGCCTGGACCGGGAGGGGCGCCTGCCGCTCCGAGATTCTGGCCAGTATCGTCAGCCTTCAGGGAGGCCGCTACCGCCACGTCACGCAGTGGGTGTTCAACAACACCGTGGAGTTCTTGAACGGCGACGGCACTGTCCCCACGTTGCCACGCCCTGACACCGTCATCACTCAGACCACCGCAGCAGAGGTCAGCTCCACCTATCGGAAGGGGTGCCCCGTCGGCCCCGGTGGCCTGCGCACCATCCGCATCAATCAATTCGGCATGGACGGAACCATCCATCGAGGCGAGATCATCGTCCGTGCGGATCTCGCGACCCGGGTGGCCAACTCCTTCGAGCAGATGTTTGCCGCTCGATTTCCTGTGGCCCAGATGCGCAACCCCAATATCTGGAACGCCTCCGATGTGAACATGATGCGCGCCAACAACACTTCGGCCTTCAACTGTCGGCGCGTGGTGGGCAATCCCGCACGCCTGTCGCCGCATTCCTACGGCACGGCCGTCGACATCAACCCGGTCCAGAATCCCTACAGGGACCCGACCGGTAGGTGGTGGCCATCCACGCAGTACTCGACGAACCGACCAGCAAGCGTCCCTGGCCTTCACACCCCGACGTCCGCCTCCGTCGTGGCTTTCACCGGCAATGGTTTCCGCTGGTTCAGCGGCTGGGACTGGCACCATTTCGAGTACCCGCGGACCTCTCGTGCCGCCCTGACGCTCAATCCGGCGTCCCCCGCCGCCACAACGGCCGGAGAGTTGGACCGCACTTCGCTCCCCCAGCCCGATGGCTGGGATCGTGTTGCGCTGGATGGTTCTCCGGACGAAGGCTTCACCGGCAATGGCACGTGGCTGCACGCCGTCGACCCGGCTCGGAAGGGCTCCGACGTCCTTGCCATCGGCTGCGCAGCCACCACCACGGACGCCCCGGCGCCCATCGCGGCACTCGAAGGAAACCTCTCCTCGGAGGGCCGCCCCGGGGTCAGTATCGCGATGCAGTTCGCCTCCGACGGAGCAGCGCAGGAGTATTTCGCGGTCTGGCAATCCCAGATGCGGGCGTGCATTGGCACCTCGGTCACCGAACTCGAGACTTCTGACGACACATGGTGGGGACACTGGGACGTCGACGGCTCGCTGTGGTCCGAGGCCGCTGGTCAGCGGGGCGACACAGTGAAGCTCACGCTGCTGGAGGCTGAACTCGACGCCGAAGAACTCGAGATGGTCGCGGAAGACTTCTGAGTGCACTTTCCTCCGGGCTGGCTGCACACGTCAGCCGTCGACGTCATCGCCCGCGATTCCGCGGATGATCCTTGGCCGTTCGCTCGTTGCCACGCGGGTATTGGCCGGTGACCCGCGCCATGGGGAGCTGCGCCATGGGGAGCTGCGCGTCATCGCGTTCCACATCCTCCAGGAACCGGGCAGCTGCAGCTCCGCGCAGAATTGTGGCACGCCGACCGTGATGAGTGATGACCACATCGCCACCCCGCGACGAGAAGGCGAATCCGCTTGGCCGAGACATGGCGCCAGTCTCACATCGAAGGCCTCCGAAGCGGCACCTACGATCAACGATCACGAGTACGTCGGCTGCCTCAGACGTCGCTGGTGGCTGTTGCCCAACGTCCTGCAATGTCGTCGTCAGGCAGCACCCGTGCTGGGTGGAGCCTTGGATCGATCGCCGCGAATAACTTCTGGAGGCGCTCCCGGCCATGGTCGGGGGCGCGGTGGGGGTGCTGGCTTCACGTTGGGTGGAATCTGCAGCCATTGGGTGTCGCACCAGTCGCCGCGGGAGAATGTGGTGTTGGGTGGGGTCGGCTCTGGCGGCGGGGGTGGCGGTGAGGGTTTGATTGCTGCGATCAGGTAGCCGTGGACGCTGGTGAACACCAACCCGTCCGGTGTGACGGGTGTGCCGGTGATTGCGAAGGCACCCTTGTGGTGCTCGCCGTGGTGGAACGGGCACAGCGATAGCAGGTTGTCGGGGTTGGTGGGGCCTCCGTCGGCCCAGTGCACCAAGTGATGGTTCTCAAGGAATGCGGTCACGGTGCAGCCGGGGTATCGGCAGCCGCGGTCCCGGTCTTCCACCAGTCGTCGGGTGCGGTCGGGAACGATGCGCTGGCTGCGACCGACCGCGACTGGGGAGGAGTTCTTCTCCCACACCGGCACCACGCGCCCATCACACGTGAGCCGGGTCAACAATGTCTCTGGTAGGGCGCCCTTCTTGCCGAGCCAGCCCTTACCGTCCACGTCGAGGTGGATCATGATTTTGTAGTGTTCACGCCTGGCCGGGGTGGCGGCGGCTTCGAGGGAGCGGGCCGCCATCGCCATGAACCCGTCAGCCAGCGTGGCCTGGGTATTGCCGGCAGCGAACAGGGCGTCCTTGGCTTCGCGGATGGCTTGCTCGACCAGGGCACCGTCGTCGGGGGAGGCCTCGAAGTGCAGCCGGAATCGCCGGCCCTGGGAGTGCATCGTCAACTCGGGTCCGGCGTCCTGTGCTGGGGGCGGGTCGGGCTCGGGTGGTGTCTCCGCGCCGTCATGGAAGCAGTACCGGGACAGGGTGCGGCGTAGTTGGGGCACGGTCATCATCTCCGCCAGTTCGGCGGCACCGGCGGAGAACTCTTTCGGGACGTGCTGGGCCACCACTGCTGCCTGGTCCAGCGACAGCCGGCCCTGTTCCATCAACTCGATCGTTTCCGGCAGCTCTGCTCGGCGGCGGGCGACAGCCACGAGTTGGTTCGCGTGCGCTGGGGAGAGCCAGCCGTAGACCTGCACGAAATGCTGTACCGATCGGATGCCCCCAAGACCCGCCCACGCGTCATCGACCAGCAACGCTTCGGTTTCCTCCACCATGGCGGCATGGATCTGCGCGAGTTGGGAAGAGAGTTCACCCAGCCTGGTCATGCCCCGCTCGAAGGCAGCCTCCCGGAGTGTGCCGCGTCGTGGCGGCTCGCCCGTCTGTTCCTGATCCATGTACGAATACTATTCGAACACTCCGACAGAACCGAGACGCCGCTCCCACCGGACAACACCCGCGCCCGCCCGGACAACACTCGCCGTGCGCCAATCGTCGGAGTCACCGTAGCTGCCCCTTCGATATGCGGCAGGTTCGTTTCCTCAGGCAACCATCTCGATGGGCGGGAACTCCAGCCACTTCCAGTAGAGGCGAATCAGATCCACCGCTGGCCCCATCAACAGGAAAATCAACACCGTGCCGGGGCCGATGGCCGCCCCCATGAGCCAGCCCAGCACGGCGCTGGTGAGTTGGAGGATGCTGTAGCTCCAGCGGAACGGCAGGGGCGGATCGAAGGACAGCGCCATCGCTTCGGCTGGCCCCGCCCCCGTGTTGCTGGCTAGGTACGCGGCCACTCCGAAGGCAATGAGTACCAGCCCCCCGGCAAGTACCGAACTTCGGCCCACCACTGACTCAACTTCCGGAATCAGCTCCAGCATGATGGAGATCACGATGCCCACGTGGAACCACTGGACGAGCGTTCCCGGACCCGGCTTCCTGCCGCGCAGCCAGGCGACACCGACAAAGACGGCTCCTACCACAGCATTCAGGAGCCAGAAGGGCAGCCCACTCCAGATGGTGAACCCGCTCACCAGCGTGGAATAGCCGTCGGAACCCAGTTCGGCCGTCAGCACCAGCGCGACGCCGGCTCCAAGGACCGTGCACCCCAGAACCAGCTGCACGTAGCGCGCCACCACTGACCTCGAGGTCACCTGGGCTTGCGTCACCCCGCCAACGTATCCGACGCCCTCGATCCGAGCGACACCCCACTACTCCGACGGGCCGCGAGAGCGCGACGACTCCAGTCCACACGCCTGAGAATGTCGCGAAATGCTTGACGCCCGTCGCTCTGCGTTCGAAGCTATGGGAGACGCAAGGAGTCACCGTGGGCAGTTTCGACATCAGGGAGCACCGCGCGGTGGCCGCTATCCCGCACGCCGATCGGCGTGCACGGGCGTATCGCGACGGCGCGCCGCAGGCGACGCCAACCCTGCGATGGCAATGAACACCAGCACCACCAGCAACGCCCTGAGCAACCCCACCTGCTCCCCCAGGAACCCGATGAGCGGCGGCCCACCCAGGAACGCGATATAGCCGATGGTGGCGACGGCGCTCACGCGGGCGGCGGCATGCCTGAGGTCGTCGGCAGCGGCAGACATGCCCACCGGGAAACCCAACGCTGAGCCAAGGCCCCACGCCACGATCCCCACGGTCACGAACACCGGATGCGTAAGGAAGATCACCATCGCCAGACCCACGGCGGCCAGCACTGCGCTGGCCTGCAGGACCGGAACTCGTCCGAAACGGTCCAAGAATCTGGTCCCCAGCACCCTCCCTACGGTCATGGCAGTGAGGAAGATTCCCAAAGAGATGGCTCCTTGAGCGTTGGTCTGGCCGTGCCCGTCAACCATGGCGAGCGCCAGCCAATCGTTGGCGCTCCCCTCGGCCAGGGCCATTCCCAAAATGATGAGCCCGATGAACCACGTCACTGGTTGTTTCCAGACCACCAGACGGCTGATGCTGGAGTTGTCTTCGGCTCCACTTCTCGCCGGCTCCAGTTCGGTTTGCACGAACTTGTTGGTCAGCAACACGCCCACGAGGCACGCGACGGTCAGGGTTCCGACGTGCAGGAGCACGGGCACGTCGAGCAGTTCGGCGAGCGCACCCAGCCCCGCTCCCGCCATGGCGCCCACGCTGAACAGAGCATGGAACAGAGGCATGATGTTGCGGTGCAGTCGCTGCTCGTTCGCAGCCGCTGAGACGTTCATCGCGACGTCGGTGAGTCCCATCCCGATGCCGAAAACCGTAAGTCCTGCGAACAACACGAGATACGAAGCAAATGTGGCACCGACACCGGCAACGAGGACGCCGGCGGTCAGCGTCGTGACGGACCAGCGCAGGGTCGGCTTGGAGCCGAGTTTGCTCATGACGTTGCCGGAGCCCAACATGCCGCCGATGGAGCCCACCGCCATGGCAGCGGCCAGAATGCCCATCTGGGCGGTGCTCGCTCCGAGCACGTCGCGGATGTGTGGGACACGCGACATGTAGGAGGCGAGCGCCAGGCCGCAGGAGAAGAACACGAGGAACACAGCGTTCCGCCAAGCGAGCAGCTGGCTGGTCTGGAGGTTCGTCGCTGTGGTCACACCAGCGATCCTAGGAGCGCTACCTCACTTCCGACGAAAGGCCGATCCCCACTGGCCCGAATCAATTCCCTCAGCGACTGCGACCCGATCGCACGTCTCTTATCAGCCTGTTCCGAACCGCAGTTCCAGCAGCGGCACGAACAGGTGCATGAGCGGCCCAATCGCCAGGGCGAACACGATTGTTCCCACCCCCAACTGACCGCCCAGCAGAACTCCCAGGGCGACGACGCTTACCTCCACCATCGTTCGGATCAGCCTCAACGATCGGCCAGTGCGGGCAGCGATGGCCGTGGTCAGGCCGTCGCGGGGGCCCGGACCGAGACCCGCACCGATGTAGGCACCCGTGGCCACGCCGTTGAGCAGAATGCCCAGGATGAGCACCGCAATCCGCAGCGACAAACTCTCCAGCGCTGGCATCACCGCCAGCGTCGCGTCAATGACCACACCCACGAGAACGACGTTCAACAGGGTGCCGATACCCGGTCGCTGCCCCAAGAAGCGCGAGGCAGCCAACAGCAAGATCCCGATGACGATGGACCAGACACCGATGCTCAACCCGACGGTGCGCTTCAGGCCCTGTTCCAGCACCGTCCACGGCATCACGCCCAGTTCCGCGCGCACGATCAGCGCGATGCTGACACCGAAGATCACCAGACCACCGATGAGCTGGGCCAAGCGCGTCGGTAGGCGACCGCTCGGGATGGGCCGGAGCAACATGGTTGGAGGCTACAGCCTCGCAACCGGCGCCGTTCTGGGCGGCTCCGTCAGCGAACCGAACGGCTTTCCGGCCGGTACTCCGCGGGCAACCGATGCTGGCGGAGTCGGAACTGTATGAAGCTGTAGATGATCAGTCCCAACGCGAAAGCCCCTGATCCCATGATGGTGATGCCGGTGGCCCAGCCACCGAAGAGCCACCAGCCATCGTCGAGGGGCCACCAACCCGGCGCTTGAAAATCCAGACCCCACAAAACCCCGACGGTCACGATCAGGAGGCTGCCCATGACGCTCATGACGATGCGCGGCCACGTGTCCACGCTGCGAAAGGCGAGCTGGAAGGCTTTCGCTTTGATGGGATGCATGAGCCGGTCAGCCCAGTCGAAACTCGTCGAGAGAAGTGCCAGGCCAGCGAACGTCGTCAATAATCCAGGCCCCGGAAGGAACAGTGCCAGCACGCCAAGGACCAGAAGTATTGACCCGAGGATCTCGGCCGCCCGCCGCTTCCACCATGCGGCAGAGAAGGGGCGATTCCGGGGGCCTTTCCCCATGCGCAACCTCCTCGTCGTGCCGTCATCGCCGGACGCAAGCGTGACACTTCCTTCAATCCTGCCACGATCGGGCAACACGTCCACTCACGCACGGCGATGGCAACTGACTACGGAACGAAGCGTGACGATGGCTGCACGTTCGTGCTTCGTCGTGGATACGAGGAATCATTTAGATCACACCGCGTGCAGCTGGTGAGAGACAATCGCTTGGAGTTGCATGCTTCATGGTGCTGCTGCTTCCTCCGCGCGAGCTGACCGTCGATTGCGTCTCGCATCGATGATCCCTGACGTCAACATGTAGGCGGTGTAGCCCAGCAGCAGAACTCCGAAGGCGGGGACGAGCCATGGTCTGTCGTCGCCATGAATGTAGGTGCTCACCCACCCGATGAAGGGAACGCTGTACCACACCACTCCGCGTAATTGTTCCGGGACCATCTCGGCGTCCGGACGGGCATTGTTGTCGCCCTGCGTGACGAAGGTTCGTCCACCCGCGCTGCTGTCCGTGATCTCGATGACTCGATGCGACACGACGGCGGGATCTCCGGAGCGGAACTGGTGGGTAACGACGTCCCCTACATGAACGTCTTCAGCTGGCGTCGGTTTCACGACAATGAGCGTGCCGGGTGGAAGGCTCGGTTCCATGGAGGAAGTGAGGATGGCAAGTGGGGTGGAGCCAGTCAGCTTGGGGATCACCACCGTGGCGAGTGCGAGTAGCATCACCAGTCCCAGCAGCCCTGCGCTGAGCCCCAGGCCGACGTAGTGGAACACGCCTCGCGCATCGGCGTTCTCGGTGCGGGTGCGCGACTTCATCGGTCGTGTCCCGACATGCCCGAGTCGTCTTCCTGCACTGTCTCATCGGAGGTGGGAACCGGGTTGGGTGGCTCCTCCGACGGGCTCCGGGTGGCTGTTGCCGGCATGGAATCCGGCGCCGCTTCAGCAACAACATCCACCTCTGCGGGCTCCGTCTCCTCACTCGCCTGCGGGCTGACGCGTGGGGCAACCGAGGCGGACGGAGACGGCGGCGCTGGCGGTGTGTCCTCTTTGCTCACCGCTGATTCTCCAACGACGACAGACTCGTCTTCAGCGGGCACCCGGATAGTGCTCTGGTTGGCGGTGCGGCTGGTTGCCCCTGATGCCCTCACGAGGATCCTTTTTTCATCGGAGACGTTGCCCGAAAAGTCCACAGCTGAAACGAAGTAGGTATACCAGCCCCAGAAAAATAAGCCATCCTCCTTGAACCTGGGTTCTGTCGTCGTCCATTCGCCTTGTCTTCCCTCTCTTCTCACGATGTATCTCTGCACCCCGACGTTGTCGAGGGAGGAACTCCATTCAAGCTCGATCGTCGTTCCCCAGAAGGCGCGGGAAGCGGTGAGGCTCGCGGGCTGAGAGGGCTTGATGTCGTCGATGAAAGTCTGCGTTGCGCTGGTGTTTGCTGTGGCCGTCCATGTTGCTCCGACGGTTGCCGTGGTGTGAAAGATCGGCGTCACCGTGGCGCCACTGGCGATGCCCGGCGCATTCGCCACATCCATGGTGGTGCGGATGCAGTACGCGAAAGATGCACCGGGAGCGAGTTCATTGGTAAGGGGTGCCGTCTTTGCCGGATCCGCAAATGCTGCCAGTGTGTTGGAATACGGTGACCGCGGCGTGGCCGAAGCGGTGCAGGTGGCGATGTCCGTCGTCGGCCACAACAGCACGTTGATCCTTTCCGCGAGGGGAGCTGAGGAGCCTTCCTGCAGCGTTATCCGAGTGCGGAACTGTGCGGCCACATTCCCAGTGTTTTGAATGTGCACCGAAGAGGTGGTGACCCGGTGACGGTCTGCGTAGGTGTGGGTGAGGGAGGGCGTCAGCTCCGCAGTTGCGCCCACTGCACCGGCAGAAACCGAGCCGGCGCTGATTCCCACGGCATCGTTGAACAGGGCGTAGCTCCCACCCACGCCACCAAGAACCATTGCCAGGCACAGAGCCGCCCCCACGATCCCCGACCAGAGAGTCCTGAACACCCGCTGGGTGCGCTCACCGGGGGCGAGGGAACGCGATGATGCTTCCCGTACATGCGACGCCATCGGTTCCCTCCTCCCATGATGATCCCGGCCCGGGTTTGGCCGGAGAGTGCGGTAGATGTCAGTTCTGCGACAGTTCGAAAGTCAGATCAGTGAGGTCGACCTGTCCAGCCTGAGTGGAGTTGTCACCCTCAATGCCACGGGGAAAGGGAAGGGTGACCACAACCGTGGCGGTCTGCACTGCCGCAGCGTCCGTGACGGTGAAGGTGTTGTCCCCCCGCGCGACGATGTTGGCCGGAGCGTCGGCAATCTCGACGGACATGCCATCGACGAGTTCCGCGAGCAGGGCCTGATTGGCGGCCGAGTCTCCACTGGAGGAAGCAACGAGCGAGTCACCGTCAACGGAGAGGGTGGCGTTGAGGTTGTCACCGATCGCCGTCACGTCCAGCTTCTGCGTGAACTCGAGCGTGTCGCCGGGAACGGCCTTGAAATCGGTGATGTCATCGATGGGTTCCTGACTCTTGGCGTGCGGCGTGTTCTTCCACACCCCCGCGCCATTGGCGTCGATGGCGAGTGTTCCAGCATTGACGTCGCCTCCACCGACGGAGGCTGAATCATTCCAGAGAGCGAATGTTCCCGCGCCCCCGAGCAGGAGAGCAATTCCTGCTGCTCCCGAGACGCCCGCCTTGACGAATTTGTTCATGTCTTGCTCCTCCACAGAGTTGGTGATGGAAGGGGTTGGCTGGCAAAGAGACGATTGGCCCTCACCAGCAGGTGATGTCAAATCAACTTACGGCAACATTAGACCCCTCCGGGATACATGGCGTCAATTTCGCGCAACATTGATGCGCATTCTTTATGAACCGCAATTAATGTTCATGAATAACGCGCGCGAATACTGGGGTGAATGTGGACTTTGCACGTTCCAGTACCCACAATGGCCATGCAGAATATTCACGGATGACCCCGCGCGGACCGCGCCTATAAGCGCTCGTTAACCGCTACACGTCACAGAATCCGGAGCCATCAAGAAGGTGCGCCATCTGGGGGATGACGGGCTGGATCAGCCCCGACGGGAATCGTTCCTGACGTAGTCCAGGAATGCCGTTGCTGCAGGAAGCAATCGCCTCTGCAGGCCCCACGCGACACCGATGTCGAGTGTGGCTGGCACGTCGCTCAGCGGCAGGAATCGCAGCGCGGCGTCTGGCACCTCGTCCTGACGGCCCGGGTACGGTGTGATGGCGACGCCAAGCCCCGAGGCGACGAAACCATGCACCGCCGCGAGATGATCACACTCGAATTCAACCCGCGGAACGAACCCTGCCTCGGAGCACACGCGATCGGTGACCCCACGTAGTGTCGATCCGGTGCGCGGTGCAACGAAGGACTCCTTTTCCAGAGAGGCGAAGGCAACGGAGGACGAATCCGCCAAGCGATGCCCCGTGGGAACCACGAGGCGGAGGGGTTCACGCGCGATCGAGTGCCATCCGAAGTCGCTCGGGGATGGCCGCGACGCTGTCACCTCCAGATCGACGTCCCCTCGGTGCAGGGTGCCATCCGGGCCCACCAACTGGGTCACCAGACGAAACCTTACCGACGGGCGCTCCTCCCTGAATGCCGACAACAGCCCGGGCACCCAGCGGGACCCGAGCCACGGGTCGTACGCCAGCGTGATGGTTCCCGTCTCAGGATCGATTACCTGCTCCACAGCGGCCAACCCATCATCGAGTGCATGGATCAGTGCATCCACGTGACGTTTGAACACCGCGCCGGCCTCCGTCATCCTCAGAATCCGTCCGGAGCGTCGCAACAGTTGTGCGCCCACCTCATCCTCGAGACGTGCGAGGGCGCGGGAGACGCCAGACTGCGACACTCGCGCCAGGTCGCTCACCTCGGTGACGGTCGCGCCGTCTGCCACTTCCTGGAACCATCGCATCGCCTCCGTGTCCATATCTATGATTTTAGTGCATAAATAACCCGCATCTACGTCATTGGACGCAATCGGAGACTCAAGGAAGACTGTGAACCATGAAGAACACGCGTAACATCGCCACACCCACGCAGCGTCACTCCACCAAGATGGGCAAGCGCTTCGTGGCCGGCATCAAGCGCAGCTTGGCTTCGGACATCGTGTCCTATCCCGCCACGCGCGACGCCGGTGTCGTCGCCCTTCCGAACCGCGCCAGCAAGCGCGCAGCAGTCGCCGACATCGTCGGCGGAGTCTCCGACCGCGAGACGCTCGCCGCTGCCTGATCCCACCGTGCTGAGCATGCAAGTCCAGCCTGCTCAGTCGCCCGAGCAGTAGCTGAAGATTTGATCCGGACGCAGGCACGCAGGTGATGAAGAAACACTATGTATCGTCGGGTGCGACGGTAGGGGCCGCAGCCCTTAGTAGAAAAATGAGCAGATTCCACGCCGACTCAAGGTTCCACGAGCGAAGATACGATGACGGGAAACTGCACCGCGATCGCCTGCCACAAAATCTCTACGTCCGTGCCATCGTAATCGTGCGCAATGAAGTTACGGACGGCACGTATGCCTTTCCAGTCGATTTCCGGCTTACTGGCCCGGAAGCTCTCCGGCAATCGATCAGCAGCAGCCGATAGATCGACAATCAACGATCGTGCGATTCTGCGTTGATCGTCGTTGTCCGGATCCACGAACTGCGTATGGCCCCGGGCCGCCACGCGTCGAGCAGTCACGGCGAAGCGTTCGATGTCCGCCAGGATCGCCGCGATCCGATCCCGATCATCCATCACAACATCAGCGCCTCTGAGCGAATCCGATCCATTGTCGGCCCCGACCCTCTGTCGGAGACGACGTCCACGCCAACCCCCAGCAACTCCTCCACCTGCGACATGAACCCGGCCAGATCAAAGACAGAAGCGTCCGGGGCAGGGTGAACCAAGAGGTCCACATCCGAGTCAGTAGTAGCCGCGTCCCGAGCGACCGAGCCAAACACGCGCACGTCACTGAGTTTGCGCTCGTGGGCTGATCGCAGTATCTCGTTCCGCATCGCCCGCAGACGCTGCAGCGTGGGCGCCCGCAGCACGGCATCCAATTTCACCAGCGTCAAGGGAGCAGGGTTCCGTCGTCCCGTCTCGTATGCGGCGATATTGGGTTGCGGCACGCCGGATCGTTCCGCGAGCTCCCGCTGCGTCAGGTCCGCTGCAAGCCGTCGACTCCGTAACTCGGCTCCTTGATCACACGCAGTCATGCAAAGATTATAGCGGCGAGCTATCATCCGTGATCGAAGGCGTCGCGAGAGACTCTGCCATCTGGTCTACGACGTCGGCGTCGCGGCAAACATCGAGCGTCGGCCCTCGAAGGCGCGACCCAGCGTGATCTGGTCCGCGTACTCCAAATCCCCACCCACCGGCAGACCACTCGCCGGGCGGGTGACGCGGACGCCGAAGTCGCGCAGCATCCGGCTCAGGTAGGCAGCCGTCGCCTCACCCTGAGTGTCCGGATCGGTGGCCAGAATCACCTCGGTCACCTCACCGTCAGCCAGACGCTCGAACAACTCCCGCGTGTGCAGATCCCCGGGCCCCCGGCCATCGATGGGCGATATGGAGCCGCCCAGCACGTGGTACAGCCCGCGGAACTCGTGAGTGCGCTCAATGGCAATGACGTCCTTCGACTCCTCCACCACACACACCATGGACCGGTCGCGACGCGGATCCCGGCACACCCGGCACCGATCCTCCTGCGTCACGTTGAAACAGACCTCGCAGAACTTGGCCGACTGCTTCACTCGTCGCAGGGTGTCGGCGAGGCTGAACACGTCTTCTTCTGCCGCGTCGAGGAGGTGGAAGGCGATGCGTTGCGCGCTACGGGGACCGACGCCGGGCAGACGGCTCAGCTCGTCGATCAGATCCTGAATCGGCCCTTCGTACACGACTCAGAACCCGAAGTCCTTGGGAAGCTGCGGCATCTGCGGCATGGAGGCCTGGGCGGCGCCGTCCGCTTCCTCCTTGGCCGCGCGGAAAGCGGCGATGATGAGCGCGGAGAGCGTCTCGGTGTCATCGGGGTCCCAGGCGTCGGGGCTGATCTCAAGGTGCAACAGGTCTCCGAGTCCGGAGACGGTGGCGGTGACGAGGCCGCCGCCGGAGCTGCCCTCGAATCGCCGGTTGGCCTGGTCCTCCTGCGCCTTCATCATGTCGTCCTGCATCTGCTGTGCCTGGGCCAGCAGGGCGTTCATGTCCATGCCTTCAAACATCTCTCTCGACTCCATTCATTGACGCTCCCGCCAGCATATGCGCCGTTACCCACAACGTGCTCAGGCAGAACGATTTGTACCGCCCGTAGGCTATCGCCCATGGGAGTAGCGGAGCTCGCTCTCGTTGCCGCAGTTGTCCTGGTGGGAGCAACCACGCAGCGGGTGAGCGGCATGGGCTTCGGCCTCGTCAGTGCACCTTTTCTCGTGCTCATCCTGGGTCCCTTCCTCGGAATCCTTCTGACCAATGCCCTGGGGCTGACGACCAGCCTCATCGTTCTGACCCAGGTGTGGCGTCAAGTGGACCTGAGCAAATTAGTGCTCCTCGCGCTAGCGGCGCTGATCGCGATCATTCCGGGCGCCTGGGTGGCGCTCACGGTGCCCAGCGCACCCTTGGCCATCGTCGTCGGGAGCCTGACGTTTTCCGCTCTCCTCGCGGTGCTTCTCAGTGAGCGTCTCCGAGTGTGTCGCGGCGTTCCCGGCGCGCTCTCGGCCGGGGCGATGTCCGGTTTCATGAGCGTCACGGCTGGAGTGGGGGGTCCGCCCATCACCCTCTACGCACTTTCAACGCAGTGGGAGCATCGGTCCTTCGTCGGCACCGCGCAGCTGTGCTTCGCGATCACTGCCGGTGGCTCCCTCATCTCCAAAGGAGGGTTGCCCCCATTTCCAATCTCGATGTGGGCCGTCACGCTGGGGACGCTGCTGGGTGGCGTACTGGTCGGCGGACGTCTGGCGCGTCACATCTCTGCTGACCGTGCTCGCTCACTCATGGTGGCGCTCGCGCTCACCGGCTCCCTCACCACGGTGGTCAAGGGCATCACCGAAATGTGAGCGAGCCGCCTTCCCTTCGCCAGCACACCCTGCGCTCACGTGTTTTCGACGTTGATGATCTCCGCGTCGAACGTCTCGGCCAGCAGTGCCGCCGCAGCCTCGTCGGCGTTCAGCAACTCCGCATCGTCGTCGGAGGCGATATTGTCCTCGCCTGTCCCGGATTCGTTCTCCGGGACCGACGCAGCACTGGCCGCCTCCGCGAACGAGGGCTTCTGTCGTTCAGGTGGCTGCGGACTCTGGGGCTGCTCGGCCGACGGCTGAGCGCGTGGGATGGGCTCCGACGCCGTCCCTGCCGGCTGTGGTGCCGGTTGCTCCCCGGACTTCGCCACCACCGCCTGGATAGTGAGCTCCACGCCGATGACCTCGATGAGCGAATCGGCAAGGACGTCGTGGTTGCCGCTTGCTGCAAAGTTCTCGCGTGCCCCCGGGTTCGCGAATGCCAGGATGAGCCTACCGTCCTTCACCTCAGCCACCTGCGCGTTCTGAGACAGCAGCATGAAGGTGAACCGGCGTCGACCCTTCACCTCCTCCAACACGTTCGGCCACATCTGCCGGAGTTCGGACGTGGTCAGAGTGGAGCGGCCGGGCGCGCCCTGCTTCTTGGCGACGGGCTCGGGCTTCTCCGCCGTCGGCGCGCCGCGACCGGTGGCCGGGGCGCCTGCGGGACGCTGTCGTAAAGGTTGCCGCGACGGGGCAGGAGTGACAGCGTCGGTCTCCAATGCCTTCTTAGGCTGACGGGTCTGCTCCACCGGCCGGGTGTCGGGCTCGGTCCGTCCGGCTGCCGATGTGGGTGGTGCAGTTGGGGCAGCCGGCGCCGTCGCGGGTGCTGCCCGGGTAGCGGTCTCGGCCCGCGGTGCTCGCGACGCCGTCGGATCCGGGCGCGCAGCGGATGCGTCGGTGGGCCGGCGTCCCTCGACGTCATCCCAGTTCTTCACCGGCTCCTCCCCAGATCCCATCATCCCGACGCGACGCTCCAGTCGGTCCATGCGGGCGGCCAGGCCTCGCTCCTCCACATCCGCTCCCGGCAGGAGGACCCGGGCGCACATCAGTTCCAGGTGGAGCCGGGGGGCGGTGGTGCCGCGCATGTCGGTGAGCCCGGAGGCGATCACCTCGGCGGCGCGCGTGAGTTCACCCCGTCCCATGCCCGCCACCTGCGTGGCGAGGCGCTGCGCCTGATCCGTGGACACTTCCAGCATCCCGTTCTCGGCGGCGTCGGGGACGGCGGAGAGGATCACGAGGTCGCGCAGACGCCGCAGCAGGTCCTCCCCGAAGCGGCGGGGGTCCTGCCCCACTTCGATGACTTTATCGATGGTGCGGAACACTCCCGCCCCGTCGCCTGCGGCGAAGGCATCCATGATCTCGTCCAGCAAGGCATCGGGCGTGTAGCCGAGGAGCGCCGCCGCCTGTTCATGACCGACGCCGTCCTCGCCAGCGCCCCCCAGGAGTTGGTCCAGCACCGAGAGCGCGTCGCGAACGGACCCGCCGCCGGCGCGCACCACCAGCGGCAGCGCTGCCTGGTCCACATTCACGCCCTCGGCGTCGCAGATCTGCGACAAGTAGTCGGTGAGGATGCGCGGTGGCACCAGCCGGAAGGGGTAGTGGTGGGTGCGGGAGCGGATGGTGCCGATCACCTTCTCCGGCTCGGTGGTGGCGAACACGAACTTGGCGTGCGGTGGCGGCTCCTCCACGAGCTTCAGCAAAGCATTGAAGCCGGCTGTGGTCACCATGTGGGCCTCGTCGACGATGTAGATCTTGTACCGGCTGGCGACGGGCGCGAAGAAGGCGCGCTCCCGCAGGTCCCGAGCATCCTCCACGCCGCCGTGGGAGGCGGCGTCGATCTCGATGACGTCGATGCTGCCCGGGCCGCCGCGCGCCAGGTCCATGCACGACTGGCACACGCCGCACGGCGTGGACGTGGGGCCCTGCACACAGTTCAGACAGCGAGCCAGAATGCGGGCCGACGTCGTCTTTCCGCAGCCACGCGGACCGGAGAACAGGTACGCGTGGTTGACCTTGTTGTTGTCGAGCGCTCGCTGCAGGGGGACGGTGACGTGGTCCTGGCCGATGACCTCGGCGAACGTCTCCGGACGGTATCGCCTGTAGAGGGCCAGCGGGGCGGCGGGCACCTGGGGAGCGCGCTCGGCGTCAGCTTCCATAACGGCGGACTGCGGAAGCCACGACGACTCCTCCGCCCCCGACACTCCAGCCGGCTCGGCTTCGTCGACGTCACCAAAGAGTCCTGGACCATCCTGGGCAGGTTGTTCCTCCGCGAAATCCTCGCCGAACAGGTCTGGTCCGTCCTGCGAGGGCAGGCCAGCTGACGCATCGTCGCTGATCGCGTCGTCTGCTTCGTCGCTTGGCCCGTACTGGTCCCGATAGTCCTGTTCCACGATGATCAGCCTATGTCAGCGCACCGACATTCGACGCTACGGATCAGGACCTGACCCCGGGGTACAGAAAAAGGCCCCTCGCGCACCCAGAAGAGCTCACTTACCCTTGCTGCCTTCCGACCCTGGGGGAGTTGGGCGAGTTACTGCCGCGCGAGGAACCGACGACAAGCTTAGCTGATCCCAAGCCGTTGACCAGTTCGCCTCACACGATCATGCCGAAACACCGGCCCACGGGTCACACGCTGGCTGGGGAGGGCGCTTCCGGCTGTGTCGGGCGACCACCGCCGGTCGTAGGGACGGGGAGGGGGCACCGCGTGAAGCGGTAGCGAGAAGCGAGCGGCTGCAACGAATGGAACAGCGGAGACAGAACCTCTATTCTACAAATCCGACAAAAGTTCCATCAGTCCCCAATCAGCCGTCTTGGAATGGCACCACAGCGGTGTTATCGTCAGGAATTCGCATTTGCACTTTGAAAGGCTTCAGCATGCTCAAGCGCGCGTTGCACCTCATCCTCGCCACCGTGATGGGGGCCACCCTGGGTCTTGCAGCGTGGCCGCAAGAAGCACAGGCCGCTGAGCCGACCGTCTACACCCAGCCCGGCGACCACTTCGTCAATGGCCGCTACTGGAGGACGTCCTGCGAGAAATACTCCTCCACTGTCGTGCGCTGCCGCACCGAGATATTCGCCACCAAAGTGATCAAGCACGGCAACAACTACTACAACCACAACGGCTGGGTCTTCAACAACATGACCTACCTGCCATCGGATGAGGCACAGTGGGCCGGTAACCCATTGGCCTACAACGTCCAGTGGAGCGCGACGGACGGTCGCAAGTGGCGGACCGAGTGCAACACCGCTGCCACCGGCAAGGGTGGGTGCCGCTCCTACGTTCTCATCTCGCATGTGGTCAGCACCGGCGGGACATTCAAGCGCCAGAGCGATTGGGTGTTCAACAACATGGTGAAGTTCACCACCTCGACTCTTCCCGCGGTGAAGACGATTCCTGCACGCTCGGCCCCCGTAGCCAACATGCCGGTGGAGAAGCCTTTCGTGCCGCCAAAGCCGAAGCCGGCTCCGCCAGCGGTTGACCCGTCCTTCCGTGCCGACTCACGCTGCTACACCGGCCGGGTGCTGTGCATCTCGAAGAATCAGCGCAAGATGGCCTACATGATCAACGGCAAGATTCAGGACACGGTGACGGTGAGGTTCGGGTCCGAACTGACGCCCACCCGAAACGGCAACTGGACGTTGTTCCGCAAGTCCCGCGACCATGTTTCAAGCCTGTATGGCTCTGCGATGCCGTTCGCGATGTTCTTCTCGGGTGGTCAGGCCGTGCACTATTCGGCTGATTTCGCGGCCCGCGGGTACAACGGCTCGTCACACGGCTGCGTGAACGTCCGCGACTACAACGCCTTGAAGGCGATGTACGAGTCAATCCGAATTGGTGACCGGGTGGTTGTCTACAACTGATCCGATACCGAGACACAATGCAGCTGCGACGCATCCCCGAGGGAGGCGTCGCAGTTGTCTTTCACCAATCAGTTGTGGGAACCACTCAGGCGGGCGACGCGACCAGCGTTGCCCAACTGTTCCATCCCTGCCTGACTCACGAGTGGTGCGTCCCTGAGAGCCGTGAACCATGAGACGTGCGCTGACCCGAATCCTCTCCGGGAGCGCCATTGGCCAAGGTGCACTGCTACTCGCTGCGCCCCTACTCACCAGGCTGTACACCACCGACGAGTTCGCCGTCCTTGTGATTGTCACATCGATCGCCGTGGTCGTCGGTGGATTGGCAACGCTCTCTCTCGATAGAGCGATCACCCTGCCCTCTGAGAATGTCAAGGCGTTTGCTCTTCTTCGCGCCAGTGCGCTTACCAGCGTCGTCGTAACTGTGATCTTCCTGGCAGTGGGATGGTTCACTCGTGACCTCATGGCCGATCTCTTTGCCATGCCCGCGTTCGCGAACCTGTGGTGGCTCCCGGCCATCACCAGTTTGTTCGTGGCCTCACGAACACTCTCTGGCGCATGGCTGGTGCGTGAGCGCCAGCATCGTCGGTTGGGCCGCCGCAACGCCATCCAGGGTTTGGGGCAAGTCGCGTGGTCAATAGGCGCTGGTTTGGCAGGTCTGGGGGCTCTCGGTATCGGTGCAAGTTTGGCGGTGGGAAGGCTCGCCGGGACCGTCGGTGCCCTACCACACCGAAGTCAGAGACTATCGATGACTTGGGTTTCAATGCGGGCCGCCCTTTACGAATATCGCTCCTTCCCTCTTGTCAACACTTGGTCTAAACTCGCCAACCAGATCGGTGCCCAAGCGCCGACTCTCCTGTTCGCGGCTCTGTATGGTCCGGTGGCCGCAGGGCTGTACGCGTTGACCGTCAGGATGATCTCGGCGCCTGCCGGAGTTTTCATTGAAGCAGCGGCGCAGTTCTTTGAAGGAGAGTTCGCCGTCAGACTACGAGAAGGGCGCTCTGACCTTGTGGCGCTTATTCAATCGACCTCGTGGAGGCTGGGGGCACTGACCTTGTTGCCAGCTTCCGTTGTCGTCTTCTTGGGACCACCGCTTTTCGCTTTCGTATTCGGACCGGAGTGGAGAGGCGCCGGTGTATACGCACAAGTGATGGCACTGATGACGGTGGCGCAGATGGCTGTCACGCCCATCTCTTCCGCACTGGTGCTGATGGGGTACCAGCGTGCTCAGTTGGTCTGGGACGTGACCAGGGGGGTGTTGACCTCAGCGGCCATAGTCTTACCGCACACTTTGGGACTGAGCAGCGAGGTTGCGATCTTTGCCTTGACCTTTGTCATGATCGCCTGGTACGCAATCGCTTATTGGCTTTGCGTGCACGGTGCTCGACGGAGGTCTGCCTCGGGCAGCTGACGGCTTCGGATGATTGATCGAACCGTCTAAAGCCATAGTCCCTCGGCATGATTGCCACCAGGATCAGCGCCGCAACCAGACCGTGCGACAACATTGCAGTCAGAACGGAGGCATTCGCGAGCGCGACGGCCGGCATGGTCATGATCACGCCGACCACCCCGACGGGCAGTCCGTCGGAAACACGGTCGAGGACTTTCAGATATACAAGCAGGACGACGCCAGCCGCCACGAGACCTGCCCAACCGAAGTTGGCGAAACCGTCAGCGAACATGTTTGCATTTGCTGCCATCGTGGGCAGACCGGCCATCCACTCTCCGATGACATAGGGGGGAGCGGCGTTGTAGGGATAATCCACAAAACTCCGGAAGACTGAATGTCCCAGATGAACCTGCGGATGTTCGGAGAAGAACTCGACGTACACCGAGGTAAGGACGCCTGGTGTCACCACGAAACGGCGTACTAACAAAGAAGTTAGGAGGATGTTGCCAGTCACATGGTCGAGGATCGCGGACGTCACGATCAGAATAGACGTACCCCACATCAGAACGAGCCCATCGATGGCCCGTTTTCCTCGCCGCAGTAGGCAAGCAAGGATGAACCAAGCGGGAATCACCAGTATCATGCTTTTAAAGCCAGTTGAGGAGTACAAGACCAACTGTCCTATAACCCCAGACGCGATCCACATACGACGGCGTAGAAACAAGCCTCGAGCAACCAACAACGGGTTGACCACATTCGCCTGAGAAAATACAAGATAACTGAGGATGCGCACACCCTCAAGATTCGTCGCATATTCTCCCCGAACGTCGTACACGTCGAGAAAGCTAAGAAAACGCAAGTCAATACCGTGCGTTACCGCAAGCAGCGAATACGTAACCGCCGAGACGGTAGCCACCACAAGCCCTATAGAAGATGACGAGATAGGAACCGTAAGGGGACGCACTGAGCCCCGGAGCCCGAGGCAGATCCCGGCGAAGACGGCCGCTACCACTAGTCCAAGCATGACCGCTTGACTGTCGTCGCGATACGGCATATACGGGGCCATGAGGATGGTGGGAGCGACGGTGATAACAAAGAGCACCCACAAGACCACACTGGAACCCCGGTCGACACGCCGCGGCAGGGCGAGCGCTGCGCCAGTTGCCACAAAGAGGGATATGACAACGACATCTGTGTTTGGGGAGCGGTATCGGTAGCCGAGATAGCTGAAAGCCGGCGAGACGAGTTCGGCGTACACCCAGTGCAGGACGAAGGCGAAGATCAACATGCTTACGGGTACGAAAATGAGCTGGCGGCCAGGGAATTCAACAGTTCTTCCGATTGAGGTTGAAGAGGAAGTCATATAGGTTCCTTCACACCTTCTTCGGCCCCCTGCAACTTTTGGTGCATTTGCCATTCGTTCACTCGAGTCCTGCAATTGTTCAGATTCACGAGACATCCGGCGGACTGCCACATCTGCGGAGCACCTCCTCAAGACGAATCGCCAGCGAACGGTAATCGTAGTTGGCAATCACATGGCTGCGAGCGTTCGCCCCCCACGCACGTTTGCGGTCGTCAGCCACCGAGGCCATCTCAGCCATCGCGCTCCCAATCGCCGTCGCGTCATCAGCAGGAACGACAACGCCGCAATCAGCTTCGAGAACGAGATTATTCCTAGCGTTGCTCGCGATGAGAATTGGCCGCGCCGCCGCCGCGTAGTCGAAGAGCTTGTTCATGCTCACGCCGTAACGGTAGACATCGAGATCCAGAACGTTGATGACCGCCACGTCCGCGTGCGTCATCATCAATGGAACCCGATTCTTTGGCACAGGAGCTATGAAGCTTACTCGGTCTCCGTGCGCTGAACTGGCGGCTCGGTTCTCGAGCAGGGGACGCTCGGCGCCGTTCCCCACAACGACGAGTCTCAAGCGTTCGTCGGCTTCGGCAGCCGCCAGAAAACCGTCAACTATCGCCCCGACCCCGTTGGCCCGCCCCAGAGACCCCAAGTACATATAGGTGAACTCATCGGAGGCGGCGGGCGGTGAGCCGTCGAAGTCGTCGGCATCCGTGCCGTTCGAGATCCAGAAGATCTTGTCCTCGGGCACTCCCTGCGATGCGAGGTATTCAGAAGCGAACGGCAGCAGCGTGATGATCGCGGTCGCACGTGAACAAAGAACTCGCTCCAGGCGCCGCAACATCCACGTCCGGACCCCGCGAGCGGGTAGCTTGCCCATGTCGATCAAGGTCTGCGGCCACAAGTCACGGATCTCGAACACGAATGGGGCCCCTGCGCGACGCGCAAGGATCGAGGCGCCCCACGCGGCGAGCGGATGCACAGTGCTACCGATGACGGCGTCCGGTCTCGGAAGATCCTGCGTGCTGGCCCGCCGCAGCAGCGCCACCGTGAAAGTGAGCATGTTGATCAGCCGACCGACCCCGGTGCGGTACTCCGGAGTACGAAGGAAACGGAAGGCGACCCCACCACTGGACCGGTCAGTCCAAGGAGCACTAGAGATCCCGCGACGGCGTCGACCGGAAGGATGTTCTGTACTCGCAGCCAGCAGGACGCTGGTCCAGTCACGTTCCAACAATCGTTGAGCCAACGAATAGTGCCGGGAGCCCGATGCGGTCTCCTTCGGATCAGACGCGTAGTGGTTGACAATCCACAGTGTCTTCACGACGACCCCAGAAGACGACGGTATTCGTCAAGCATGCGGGCAGACTCAGCGTCCCAGCGTGGCAGGACTGTCTGCGAGATCATCCGTTGGCCCGCTTCGACAGCGTGACTGTCGACGGACGCCATCGCCTCAACGAGGGATTCCACCGTCGGAGTGACCTTCCACATGGAGCTCTCCCCGCCAAGGAGCCGGTCGACTTCGACCAAGTCGGTGTAGAAGAAGGGGATGCCTGCCATCGAGTATTCAAGCGCCTTGTTTGGCAGCGACAACGCATACGAGAGACAGCCAGGCTCGATGAGGCAGAGCCCCACATCCGCCCCCGCCACGGTGTCCACGACGACATCGGAAGGTACCGATCCGGAGTAATGGATGTTGGCGTGTGAATCGGCGTAGGAGCGAACGCGCTCAACCAGCGCGCCAGTACCGACAAAGACGACATGGTCGCCATGCGACTCGCGCGACGCGAAAGCCTCGAGGATCTCAGGGATGTGACGGTGGGGCACGATATTACCGACGTGCACATAGACCCGGCTTGTTTGCGGAATGCCGTGCTTGGCTCGAAGGTCGACGGGTCGAAGAGCTTCTGCACGGCTCGGTGAGTTGTGCACGGAGATCACGGGAGTACCCGGATACATATCGCGATACCATTGAGCGATCGAATCATTGACGACGAAGACCGCGTCACATCGGCGGACATAAAGCCTTTCAATGAGCCGGAAGAGCATGCCCTGAATCCCGACTGACGTGGATGTCTCCGTCTCAAGCTCGTGAGTGTCGTAGATCAGGGCGGCCCTGTGCATGCGAGCGATCGCATGACTGACGGGTAATACTGCGACGGAATGCGCGTTGACAACCCGCACAGGGCGGTTCTTCCAGTGTCGGTACACCGCCATGGACCATGCGACCCGTTCCCGGACCCGCCCAACAGTGGAACGCGGACGCTTGTGTGGCGAAGCGCCAATACGTTCCACCGACCGGTGTTCGTCGAGTGCCTCGACGGGTGGCAGACCCTCCGTCCGTCGCCCACAAACAACGACGTGGTCGACGAGCTTGGCATCCGCCACGGCTTTGGTCTGGCGAAAGATCCGGCTCTCGTTCACGATCGCCGCCGGATAGATATGGAGGTTCAAGTTCTCACTCATCGGGGATAGAGACCCAGTCTGCGCAGGCGGTTGACGAATCCCCGGAGGAACTGCACGAAACCGTAAGAGTTCCGGTAGGCGCGGAAACTGGATGCTGGCTCGTCCACAATTTCATCAAGCTGCTCTGCGGTGAGCGACAGCTTCTCACGAATAAGGATCTCATCCTCAGCGCGGAGCTGTTCGCTGTAGTCGCTGCCGGATACCGCGGCCAACGCAGCCGCACGTGTCATCTGACCCGAATTGATCAAGTCGGAATAATGCCCTCGTCGTTTGTCTATCCCAAACTTCCGCAACAGGTAGAACCCCTGCACCCATCGAGTGAAGATCGATTCGTAGTGCTTGCCCTCGTATGGCACCCAGCCGAGCTGTTCAACGAGATCATCCACGGCTTTTGACTTGTCATAGTCAAGGTAATTGAGAATCGAGACGATCCTGACGCGTCGAACCAGTGTCGTCCACGCGAGCGTGCCGAAACCACAGTGGGGATACGTTCGCAATGAAACCCTCCCGAAGCGACGGTGAACATCTCGGATGTAGCGCCAGTCGGAGTGCCCGTACGACCACGAAGGTACGCTGATGGACTCCGTGGCGAAGTTCATCCCCGAAATGATGAACCGCACCCTGTGCTTGCGTGCCACTCTCCAGAGTGTCGCCTGGATCGCATGATCGCTCGGGATGTCCGCATCCGGAGTTGATGCCTTGAGGAAAGACCGCTGCAAATCGTAGAACTCGTCGGACCGCGGCACCTCAGTGTGAATATCGATCTCGAGAACTCGGAGCAGCCGCTCCATGTTCAGTTCGGCGAGGGGGGAGTTCCATCCGTTGTCGACGTGGACGGCGAGCGGTCGCAGTCCGAGCCGTTTCGCCTGAAGCGCGACGTAAGAGCTGTCGACACCGCCGCTGACTCCGATGATGCAGTCGTACTGTTTTCCTTGCCCCGCATGAGAAATGGTGGCGACGAGTTGTGCGAGCTTGGCGGGCCGTTGCTCCTGTGGGACAACTCTTGCGTCAAGGAGAGCGTCGTAGCGCACGCAGTGGTTGCAGACCCCATCTACCAGCACCAGAGCAGGATCGACGGCGGAACTCATGACACACCTGGTGCATTCTCGGGTCGTCATCGGGCAGGCACCCCCTTGACGGTGGCCCCCGCTGCGACGTCCTTGGTGACGCATGCGGCGGCGCCCACGGTTGACCCTGCACCGATGGTGAGGCCTTGCAGCACGGTGGAGCCAGCTCCAAGAAGCGTGCCGGTCTGCACGACCACATTGCCTGACACGATCGCGCCGGGGTTGACGGAAACGAAGTGTTCAAGGGTCGCATCATGCCCGACGATGCTTCCCGGATTGAGATGTACATGATCACCGAGGGTCACATTCGTTGAGACCTGCACCCCCGAGGTGATGACGACGCCGGCGCCGATCCGTGCCTGCGATCCGACGAGGGCGCGTGGATGGATGAGGGAGGTGGCTCGCACTCCTGCATCCCTCAGGCGCGTCGCCATTCGCTTGCGGAGGACGGGTGAGCCGATCGCAACGATGAAGTGCTCATCACCGCTTACCGTGGGCACCCACTGTTCCGTGCTGCCGAGGTAGGGCACGCCGCGGTTGGCCAGCCGTCGAAGATCAATGTCGCGCGGTTGGTCGTCGACAACACCCAACAGTTCCAGCGGTTCACCAGCTGCCAGGAGCGCCTCGACGACGTCGAGAGTCTCCCGCCCAAATCCGCCAGCGCCAATGATCGCGATCTGCTCAGGCATCTGCCTCTCCGAACTTCCCCATCGTCGCGTGTCCTTCCGCGCTGATGCCTTCGAACCTGATCACCGAGCGAACAGTGCGAACCAGGATCTGAACGTCGAGTGCGAGGCTGCGTTGGTCGACATACTGAACGTCAAGCGCGAATCGTTCCTCCCAGGCCACTTCATTGCGACCTCTCGCTTGCGCAAGCCCAGTGATGCCGGGGCGCACCTCATGTCGCCTCGACTGCTCAGGCGTATAGCGTTCCAGGTACTCGACGAGCAGGGGGCGGGGGCCCACCAGACTCATGTCCCCCTTCAGAACATTCCACAACGTGGGCAGCTCATCGAGACTCATGGCCCGCAGGAAGCGTCCGACTCTGGTCAGCCGTTGTGCATCGGTCTGGCGTTTCTCGCCCGGGAGCAGCATGGTGCGAAACTTCACAAGCTCGAAGACCACCCCATCACGGCCAGGACGTTGTTGTTGGAACAGCACCGGACGGCCATGGGTAAACAGCACGAGCCCTGCCGTCGCTAGTTGCACGGGTGCCGTGACGATCAGTCCAACAGCGGCCCCCGTTACATCCAGGACACGCTTGATGACGTCGTACGGCTTGGCCTCAGGCCGCGACACGATTGCCCCGCAAGAATTGGGTGACAGCGATGTCGATCGATTCAATTTGATCGCTACTCAGCGCGGAGCCACTTGGCAGGGAGAGGCCGTCCCGGAACAATCGCTCACTGACGCCATGAATGAACGCACGGGCATACGCATGAACAGGCTGTAGATGCATGGGCTTCCAGAACGGCCTAGCTTCAATTCCGGCCGCAGCGAGCGAGCACCGCAACTCATCGCTGGTGAATCTGGAACGTTCAGAATTGATCAGGATGGAGGACAACCAGAAGTTGTCCCGTGTGGGACCACCGTCGACGCCAGAGGGTTCACCGAAAACCGTCACGCCTGGAACGGGGGTGAAGAGCTCGCGGTAGTAGGCGCGCATGGAGCGACGCCTCTCGATCATTGAGTCCAAACGTCCCAACTGGGCACGGCCGAGTGCCGCCAAGACGTTGGACAAGCGATAGTTGTAACCGATCTCGGTGTGCTCGTAGTGGGCCTTGGGCTGACGAGCCTGGGTCGCCAGGTATCGGATCCTCCCCGCCATGGCTGCGTCGTCGGTCAGGAGTGCTCCTCCTCCCGATGTGGTCATGATCTTGTTGCCGTTGAATGACAGTGCAGCGGCTTCACCGAAGGCAGCTGAGGATCGTCCGTTGCGAGTGGCGCCGAGGGACTCCGCTGCGTCGGAGAGCACCGGGACCCCGCGCGAAGCGGCAATGGCGTGGATGCGTTCGTGGTCTGCCACCTTGCCGAAGAGGTCCACCGGCACGACCGCCTTCACCGTACGGTTCTCTCGTCCGAGCACGACGAAGGCCTCCTCGAGAAGCTCGGGGTCGAGATTTCCTGTGTCATCACAGTCCACGAAGACCGGCTCTGCGCCGGTGTACACGATGGAGTTGGCAGTGGCGGCAAACGTCATGGTCGAGGTGAGGACCGCGTCCCCGGGGCCGACTCCCAGGGCGATCAATCCCAGGTGTAGAGCCGCAGTTCCTGACGAGAGTGCCACAGCGTGCTGTCGTCCGGTGTAGTTGGCAAGCTCTGTTTCAAATGCATCAACTTCGGGGCCCAGAGGTGCCACCCATCCAGATCGAATCGCACGGACAAGTGCTTCCTCTTCAGCCTGTCCTGTATCCGGCGACGACATCAGTATTCTGTCGTTCATACCTGGGTCCCATGGGCGCGAAGGTGTCGTGCGGACTTGGCGGGGCGGAAGTGGTAGACGTTGCGCTCCGGGGCAGTGGCGGCCATGGCATCGCCCGGTTCTCTCGGAGCCACGTGCACTGATGAGATCAGCGGGTGAGCGCTCGGGGCTGACTCTTCTGCGGTGCTGAAGAGCGCCTCGTGCAGCTTTTCACCCTCCCGCAGGCCAGTGATGCGCACCTCAACGTCCTTGCCGGAGTCACGGATGAGCCGTCTTGCCAAGTCGAGGATGCGGACGGGTTCACCCATGTTGAGAACGAGGACTTGGCCGCGTCCACCAATGGCTCCGGCCTGGATCACCAGTTGGCAGGCCTCAGGGATTGTCATGAAGTATCGAGTTATGTCCGGATGCACAACGGTGACCGGACCGCCCTGATCAATTTGTTGTGTGAAGGTGTGGAGGACCGACCCTCGCGAACCGAGGACGTTCCCGAATCTGACGGACAGGTAGTTGCCGTTGCAGTTCCCTGCAAACCATGCGGTCAGCTCCTCCGCTCGACGTTTGGTTTTACCCAGGACGCTGGTGGGATCGGCCGCCTTGTCGGTGGAAATGTTGACGAAAGTGTCAACTCCGACTGCAGCCGCACACTCCAGGACATTCAATGTTCCATGAACGTTGGTCTTCCAACCTTCCTCCGGGTACTGCTCCAGAAGGGGAAGGTGTTTGAGAGCTCCCGCATGGAAGACGACCTGCGGGACGTGGTCGTCGAACACCTTCTTCAACGCCGACTTATCCCGGATGTCACACAGCACCATGTCGGGCGTATCTAGAAGTCCTCGTCCGTACAGAGCCAGTTGCACGGAGTGGAGTGCGGATTCGTCCCTGTCCAGACAGACGAGTTCCTTGGGACCGAATTGATGCACTTGCCGCGCAATCTCGGATCCGATCGATCCGCCCGCTCCGGTGATCATCACCACTTTGCCACGTACATAGTCAGCGATCGCGTCAAGGTCGGTCGTGATGGGAGTCCGGCCCAGAAGCTCCGTCACATTGAATTCGCGTATGTCTCCAAGCCCGAGTTCGCCACCCGACCATTCGCGGAGTGGAGGCAGCACCAGCATTCTGATGTTGGCGGCTTCGAGCTCCGCCGAAAGGGCCTTGAGGAAGTCGGCCGAAGCGGTAGGCATGGCCACCAGCACGGCGCTCGCGTTCAGAACCCTCGCCTGGGACACCAAGTGCTCGCGATTTCCGACAACGCGGCCGAATTCATATTTGCGCTGGCGCTTCCGTGGGTCGTCGTCGATCAGTCCAACCACGTGATACGGGCTGTCGGGATCCTCGAAGAAGAGACTGCCCACCTGATGCCCTGCGTTGCCCGCACCGTAGAGCAGGATGCGCTCCCCCTGACGAGCCGCCTTGCTGCGTTGGACGAGCTGGATGGCCACGGCTCTTGCGGCGAAGCGAGCCGCCATCATGAGCAGGAGCGTCATGAGCGGTGAGAGGAATCCCACCCCTCGGGGAAAGCTGGGCACACCGATGATGAATGCCATGCCGACGAGGAATCCGACCGCCAGCGTGACGGTGCCCAGGGTGGACGCCTCGACGAAGCTGCCGACACGGTTGGAACCACCGTACACCCCGGTCATCCACCCCGAGAGCATGTGGAGGGCGGCTGCGATGACACTGTAGAGCACGATGGTCGACCACTGAACGGCGTTCAAATCGAAGTCGTAGCGGAAGACGGCCAGGGCGAAGGATGCTCCGAACCAGCAGAGCGCGTCAATGATGCTGAGCGTCAGGTAGACATCCATGCGCTCCAAGAATGTCCTGGATGTTTCGTGATCCGTTCCGCCCGTTTGCTGGGACGTCATGGTTGCGGCTCCAGCACAGGTTGTGTCGCAGTTGCGGCCGTTCGTCCTTCGCACGCTCGCGCTCGACTGCCGGGTGCGGGCTGTGTTGTTGTCGCGGAGGCGTACTCCGCGTAGTAGTTCGTGAAGTAGCCGTCCCCCGTCGTCGGCACATCGTTCAACACCACGCCCAGCAGAGTCACGGATCCCGCCTCCAGCAGCTTCCTCGCCTGCTCGAACTCGGGTTGCTTCACCATTCCCGAGCGCGCCACCATGACGGCTCCCGCTGTCTGACCGGCAAGCACGACGGCGTCAGTCACCGGCAGCAGCGGGGGCACATCGAAGAGGACGTGATCGTACTGGCGCTCCACCGTCGTCAGAACCTTTGCCATCGCTTCGGAACCGAGGAGTTCCGACGGATTGGGAGGCACGGTGCCCGAGGGGAGCACGGCCAGAGTGCCGGGATGAACGTCGATCACCATCTCTTCCAGCTTTTCCCGCCCGGTCAGGACATCCGTCAAACCGAATTCGTTGTCCACACCCATGCGCTCTGCCACCTGAGGGCGGCGAAGGTCCGCGTCGACGACAAGTACGGATTCACCGGCCTGTGCCAAGGCTCGGGCGAGATTGACAACGGTCTGCGTCTTGCCCTCACCGGCGACGGCTGATGTGATCACCATGGAGGGCCGACGCTCACCGCCCAGACCAATGAAGCCCACGTTGGTTCGGAGCCGCCGGTAGGCCTCAGCGTTGACCCATCGGGAATCCCCCACCTCGACGCCATGTGTACTCGAGTCCTTGACGTGGCCGATAGAGCCAAGAATCGGTGATGCCGTCAACGCCTCAAGGTCAGAGGCGGTCCTGACACGAGTGTCAAGCACAGTGCGGAACACCGCCTGTCCCACGCCAAGCAACAAGCCGAAGACCATACCCAGTGCGAGGTTCACGGCGGGACGAGGAGTCGTCGGGGTTGTCGGTGCGACCGCCGGATCGATGACGCTGGCAGCGACCAAACCCGTGCCTGATCCGTCATTCGGTGACAGCTGGTCCACGGCGCGGGCCAGACTGATCGCCACGGCATCGGCGACGCGCGCGGCCTGCATGGGATCACCGTCAGTCGCCGACACGTCGATGAGCGAAGTGGCTGTGGGTGACGTGACCGCCAATTTATCGGCCAGTTGCAAGGGCGTCAGATCCAGAGACAGGTATTCAATGACAGGGGTCAAGACCACCGAGGTGGTGGCCACGCTCACGAACGACTCCACCTGACGCTCAGCATAGGTGGCACCTTGGGACAACTCACCCGCCGAATCGCCACTTTCGACAGTCAGGAAGAGGGCGGAAGACGCCGTATAGACGGGTTTTTGAGCGAAGGTGATGGCTGCCGCAACGACCACACAGATGAGAAGCGTCGCAATTACGCTGCGCCAATGGCGCCGCACGATGCTCAGGTATTGATGCAACTCCATTGGGGGACCTCAGCAGAGAAAGGAGTGAACATTCAGGGACAGGATCCGTTGCCTGGGCTGGCCCAAGCAGCTTCAACTGCCGTATTCATCCTAAGCTGGCAGGAGCCACCCACCTAAAGTGTTGGCAAGCATTTCGATTCCGCAATCAGCGTCCAGAACGCCAGGGCGGTGGCGACGGCTCCACATCCGGCAACCTGTTCGTCCGGGCTCACCGACAGTATCTTCCCTAGTCGCAACCGCTTTGGGCACGGTCATCTCGCGCAAGACCATTTCGCTGTCCCGACCCATGGAAAATCGGCAACGCCACTTCCCACGACTCATCGGCTCCGGCGAGGACGGAAACAGTAGACCGAAGTGATTCGTATTGGCGAGCGAATCAACCATGACGGATCGCCTATCGCCATTGATCCATGCTCCGCTAATCCGTCATTATCCAAATCGCACAATTTCGCGCACTCAACTGTCGTCGCGCCGAGCGAGAGATAGCGTGGTCGCCTCGGGTGAAAGAAGGAGCTGTTGCGAATGACCCCTTCGACAGAGGGCGTGCCAGACCCACTGAAGGATGAGATCAGCGTCTCCGACGCCATGCCGATCCGAAACCCCTATTGCATCCTGTTCGTTTGCACGGCGAACATCTGCCGATCGGCCTATGCCGGCATCATCGCCCGTGGCATCGGGATGCGCGGCGTCAAGTTCGCCTCTGCCGGTACCCATGCCCTGGTGGGCGAAGGTATCGATCCGCCTATGGCGGCACACGTGCAGGATTGCGGCGACGTGGCCTCCCACATTGCCCGCGAACTCACCCGGGAACTCGTGGAGGAGGCCGATCTGGTGCTGACCATGGGAGTGGGTCACCGTCGCTATATCCTCGATGAGTGGCCAATCGCTGGACGGAAGGTGTTCCTGATGGGGCATGTGGCCCGCGAGATGGCGCGTTTGCCGGAGTCGGTGACGTTGGACAATCTGGCGCTGCACCTGTGGAAGCATCGGAGCGCCGACCCGTCGGACGAAGTGGCAGACCCATATCGTCGCGGCCCGCAGGCGGCAGCATACTGTGCGGCCACCATAGATGCGCATCTTGATGCCATTAGCGGTGGCCTCGACACACTGACCGACGAGACGGAGAACCGATGAGCCACGGCAGCTTCCCCATGGGCGTGGACGAGGACGCCACGCCAGCAGGGCGTCGCAAGAAGCGGATGCGCGACCGCTGGGTCCTGCTGTCGGTCATCGGCCTGGTCGTCATCGCCCTGCTCGGCGTCGGCGTCATCCTGGGGTACTACGGCAAGGCAACCAAGGACGCCCTGGACTCGGTCACCCGCGAACCGACGCTCATGCCCACCGCCACTGAGAACCGTCCCGAGCCGGTGCCCACCAAAACTGGCGAATCCAATCCCCCGCTCAACCTGGTACTCATGGGAACCGACACGCGCAACCCGGACGACGAGCGCGGCCGCTCCGACGTGTTGATGATCATGCACATTCCCGGCAACCGTCGAGAGGCCTACCTCATCTCCTTCCCCCGCGACTACTGGGTGGACGTTCCGGGACACGGCAACGCCAAGATCAACGCTGCGTACTCCTACGGTGGCCCCGCCCTGACCGTGCAGACACTCGAATGGCTGCTCAACATTCCCATCGATCACACGGCCATCGTGGACTTCGACGGCTTCATGAACGTCATCGACGCTCTCGGTGGAGTGACGGTCACGAACCGGGAGGCCTCCTCCAGTGGCGGGTTCTCTTTCCCCGAGGGGCAGGTGGAACTCACCGGCGAGAGTGCCCTGCAGTTCGTACGTGAACGCAAGAACTTGAGCGCCGGTGACTTCAGCCGCACCGAACGCCAGCGCGACGTCCTCAAGGCCATCGTCAGCAAACTCACCTCCCGCGGCGTCCTGACCAACCCCGGGCAGTTCCGTGACGCTGTCACGACCCTGGCTCCCAACTTCACCGTGGACAGTGGCTTGGACAACGGCAGGATCGTCGACATCGGTCTGGGTATGCGGATTACGGGTGGCGACGACATCAGATCACTGATGGCACCCGTGGACGGCATCGCGACCAGTTCCGACGGCCAGTCGATCGTGGAGATGAACGCCCAGAAACTTGACGAACTGGCCGAGGCACTACGCAACGACACCATGGATGAGTACTACAGCGCCAACAGGGACGGCTGAACGGTAAGCGGCAGGAGGTGTTCAGGACCGAAACAATCCGTACCGGGCTGACCGCGACTAAACCAACGAATCAAGAAACCGTCATCAGGAACCGTCTTCGAAGTTCTCCAGTATGGCTCGTAACCTGCTGACGAAGTCGGGTAGGGCTTCGGCGGCCGTGGTGTACCAGGTCGTTCACGCCGCTGCATAGATTGACTCTGTTTCTCCCAGAACTCGATCGCGGAGGCGGGCATGCAGCGCGTTTCGCGCCACCAAATCGACTTTGCGTCCGAATACTCCTGACAGCTCTTCGGAAAGGTCTTCAATTTCCCAGCCGAGCCGGGCTCCGGGCACAAGGGTGTAAAGCAGATCAATGTCGCTGTCGCCATCCGCCGCTCCTCGCGCGACCGATCCGAACACGTCCAATCGTGCGATACCGTAGCGCTCACAAATCTCGCGGAGATGGTCGTGGTCTGTCACCAGCCTGGTCATTGAGCGATCTCCCGTCAGGTTGACATCGGCCAGTCTACTTTCACAACGCGTTTGGATCAGCGCTGAACCGATGTGGGGGGAGACATCTCGGCGTGCAGCAGACTTGTTCGGACCGAGGGTCGTCCCTCGCCTCGCCACTCAGGACGTCGCGTGCCTCGTCGGTTGCTGGTCGGCGCCCGACCCACAAAGAAAGTGGGTGACAGTTTCCTGACGCGTAGGGTTGCGCACGATGCTCTCCAGACGAAGTCCAGCACGGCCCGGTGCCCGGCAACCCGGCGGTTTCTACGGCTGGCACGTCACCGGATTCGCCGCGGTCCTCTTGATGGCGACGGCGCCAGGACAGACAGCCGGGGTCTCGGCCTTCATCGACCCCATGATCGCGGACCTCGGCGTCGATCGCACCAGCCTCTCCACCGCCTACCTGGTCGGCACACTGACCGGAGCCCTCGTCGTGCCCCGCATCGGCGGACTGATCGACCGTTGGGGCGTCCGTCGCTGCACGCTGGTCATCGGCGTCGGCTTCGGCACGGTGCTGCTCCTCATGGGCACCATCGGTGGCTTCGTCGGACTGCTGTTCGGCTTCATGGGGATCCGTTCCCTGGGGCAGGGGGCACTCGGTCTTGCGGCCACCACCGCCGCCGCCCGCTGGTTCGAGCGACGGCGTGGACGCGCCCTCGGGATCGTGTCCGCCGCCGGAACGGCAGGCATCTCGCTGGCGCCGGTGCTGACCGAGTGGATCATCGCCCAACAGGGCTGGCGCACGGCCTGGTTCGTGCTGGGAGTCGCGGTGCTGCTACTCGTGGTCCCCATTGCGGCCTTCGGCCTCCGGGATGATCCCTCGGACATGGGGCAGATGCCCGACGGCGTTCCCAGTAGCCACGACTCGCTCGCCGCGCCGCGGTGGGGCCTCACCAGGCGGCAGGCGTTCACCGAGCCCTACTTCTGGGTCCTGATCAGTGGGCTGGCGGTCTCCGGCATGCTGGCTACCGCCGTCGCCTTCCACCAGATCAGTCTGCTGGGCGCGAAGGGGCTCACATCCACGGAGGCGGCCGCAAACTTCATTCCCCAGACCGTCGCGGGACTTGCGGCCACCCTGGTGGTGGGCAACATGATTGATCGCATGAGCATCCGCTGGGTGGTGCTCGCCTCCATGTCCTTGCATGTGGTGGCGCTCGCGTGGCTGACGACGGTGAGCCCGGGGTGGTCGGCCATCGCGTTCGGCATGGCCATCGGAGCGGCCGGCTCGTCCATCCGTATTGCCGAGGCCGCTGCCATCCCTGCGTACTTCGGCGTCCTGCATCTGGGCAGTATTCGCGGCTTCGTTGCGTCGATCAGCGTCGGATCAACGGCACTGGGCCCCCTCTTGTTCTCCGTGGGAAGAGAACTGACCGGCTCCTTCGACGACGTCATCCTTGTGAGCCTGATACTCCCGGCGGCCGTGGCTGCAGCTGGCCTCGTCGTCAGAATCCCGGCGGGACGCGAGGTGTGACTGGCCACCCGGGCTCGCATTCATCGTGTGCATCTGTCCCGGGTGATGGAGTATTCGGCCGCTCGCGGTCTCCACAACCACGAAGGCACAGTTTCTCCATGCTCCGGGACACGCATCGAGGGTCAGCGGTCGAGTCGTTCCAGCACCGGGGGGCTGTCCGGCGGCACCTCGCCCTCTTGGCCGGGCCATAGCACGACGGCGCCCGCTCCAACTTCTTCGAGCTGCGCTTCTGTTTCCGATGAGGAGGCGTTCGGATCGATCAGGCCGGCGTAGGGGACGTCGACGAGAAACGCCAAGAGCTGAGTGCGCGTCCAGTCTGAGGCGCCGACGAGCGAGCCCGAAACCGGATCGCCCTGACGAATCTGATCGGCAAGCACCCACACTTCGCTGTGGATGTTCCAGAGACGGAAGGCTCCGGGAGCCAGTCCCACCGCGATCACTGTCAGCCACAACACGGCTGCGCCACGGGCCGCCCAGAGCCAGTTGATGCTCCTCACCATTTTCGACTGTAAACGGAGGGTGATGGCGTCGAGCCCGACGGCGGCGGCTGGCAGCAACGCCAACATCGGGAACCACAGATAGCGCTCGACGACGATCAGCAGCGACATACCCGCAGCGAATCCGAGGCCCGCCATCAATGAGCCGAGCGCCACAGTGCGCTGACGTGCGGGCAGGCGTAGGGCAAGCACCGTTCCCACTACCGCCAGAGCCCAGACCGGCGTCCAGCGTCGCAGGAATATGTCGGCGGCGTCCCCCGCTTGCGCGATCGTGTTCTCGAGGTGATTGTCCCCGGAGGAGCGGGAAGCGTCGACCTCCTGTGGGTTCTTGAACACCGTCAGATCCTCGGGGTGTTCCCAGGGGGTCAGGGTGGCCTCGTCCGTTGCGTACAGACCCGGGTATTTCAACGGGGTGCCCCAGGATCCGGGGGCCACCAATTCAGCGTTGAACTCCCCAGCGGCCGAGATGCTGAGGCGTCCGGTGTCGGCGCTGACAACGGCGACCCAAGGGCCGGCGACGACTACCAACGCGACCGCGGCGCCAGCGATCATCCGCACGGTTTCTCGGGCCGAACCGCGTTCGCTGATCAGCTTCAGCACGAACACCATCGCCAATAGTGCACAGACATAGGGCAGCGCCACAGCTTTGGCCAGGTACGCCAGCCCACCCAAGACCCCGACAAGCAGGCCCGCGCGGAGGCTTGCGCCGGCCAACGCCAAGCTGAGGCATCCAACGATGAGTGGCATGAACAGCACGTCGGGATACAGGCCGCGGACGGCCGCGCTCAACAGCAACGCTGCCGCCGTCACCGCGAGTCCGGAGGCTGTGTACCCTGCCCCGGCCCGCAGGCACAGCCGCCGGAGGATCGGGATCGTCGCCAACGCGGCAAGAAGGTGCACGATCCGCAACGCCAGAAACTCATGCACACCGAGGGCGACGAACGGCGCGGCCAACGCGGGATACAGCGGACCCCAGTACGGCAGCACTGCATTGCCGAAGTCCCCTTCCGCCATTCGCCGCGCCATGAGGGCGTAGACGACACCGTCGGGGTTGCCGTACCACCGGTAGCCCCACGACAGCACGGACCAGCCGATAACGATGACAAGGTAGGGCAAGAGCATCAAGAGCGTCTGCGTCGGATGGAATCTGCCCGGCGCAGCATCCACGGGTCGTGTCGACTTGGTCCCGGTGGCCGAAACAGACGAACTCATCGGGTGGTGGCGAGCTGGGGGATCACGTTGGTCAGACTAGTCCCTGTTGTGCGGCAGCAGCTCAGCCGAAGCACGGGAGGAACAGCGACGATCGTGTCGAACGCACCGCATGACCGTCAGCGAACAACTCTCTTCGCCGCTACCGGCAGCTACATGGCCGTCTCCGAGCAGATATCCGTGTCCGCTGACACACTGCTTCCGGATGGTTGAATGTGGTCATCCTGACGAGTGCGGAGAGACCATGGACCTGATCAGCTGCCGCCCAGCACACGATGCCAGCGAACAGAAGTGTCCCGCTTCCGAAAGGTTGGGGGTGTGATGCACTACGCAATTCCCTGTTACTTCCACCCGGCAACAGATCCGCAGGGATGGGAATGGGTACGCACCAGCAGTGCCAGCTTTTGTGTGGTCAATCCACACAATGGTCCCGGAGCCGGGAGGGATCCGCATTACACCCATTTGATCAGTGAATGGGATGGTCCCCCTCTCTGCGGCTACGTCAGCGTGGACTACGGCCGTCGCGACAACCAGGCGGTTCTCGCAGACGCTGCAACCTGGCAGAACTCCTATTCCGTCTCCGCTCTCATGCTCGACTGCTTTCCCGTCGACGGAGAACTGTCGCCCTGGACACAACTCATCGCAGACCTGAGAGGCCGTGGACACGACTTCATCGTGGCCAACGCCGGACGCAGCGCACCATACGAGGTGATCGCCAGCGCGGACGTCACCTGCACGGCGGAGATGGACTGGCGAACCTATCGGCAACAACGCTTCACAGAGACGCCGGGCGACACGTGGCACATCGTCCACTCGGTGCCGCCGTCACAATTACTCAGCGCCCGAACACTGATGATGCGCAACGGCGCCACACACGGCTGGGCGACGCCGCACACCCTTCCACATCCATACGGCTGGGACGACGTACTGCCCTCCGCACTCTGACCACCTCGGAGAATTGTACGATCCCCCAACGTTGACACACCAACAACTTGCAGAAGTTTTTGAGGCGTGCCAAACTACTCCTGGCGGTCCTGATCTGCCAGCAGATAGTTTTCCGGGGGGAAAATACAATGAAAAACTATATGGACGAGCGCGCGCCCAATCCGGGTATCCCGGAAATGCGCCGCTCCGCACCAACCACGACGAGTGAATCAGCGGCCCGATCCGAAGGATCGGCTCAAACATGCGCATAGCACTGCTCAATGAGGGCACGTATCCGGTGCTCAAAGGCGGCGTCAGCACGTGGTGTGATCAACTCATCAGCAATCTTGATGAGCACGATTTCCACCTCGTGACGCTCACCGGCAAGGACACAGTTCCCGTCTGGGAGATGCCCGCCAATGTGACCGGGGTGACTCTGCACGGGATGTGGGACGCGCCGCCCGCCCGGACCAAGCTCGCACTCGCTGACACCCGGCGACAGATGCGCCGAGCTGCCGAACTGCTCAAAGACGTTTGGTCTGCCATCCTCACACCCGGACGGGGAGAGGCTGATCTCGATGCCCTCCGCGCCGCCCTACAGGAGTGGTCCCAGCTGGGTCCTCAACCGCTTGCCTGGATTCTGGCACGCGAAGGTTCCACGGAAGCCCTGATGGGGGCGTGGGCCGATCACTGGGCCGATTCGGAACGGCCAGCACACCTCAGTGCCGCTTCGGCGGCACACATCACACGGTTCGTGGATCGATCACTGGCCGTAATGGATCTCTCATTCCCCGACGTGGATGTGGTGCATGCGGCCGCCAATGGTCCCGCGGCGCTCATCGGTCTCGCACGGCACTGGCAGGACGGATCACCGCTCCTGCTGACGGAACACGGCGTCTACCTCCGCGAGCGCTACCTGGCGCTCAACGCGACGGGCTGGCCCTGGAACATCCGCTACGCGATGATGGCGTTCCTGCGTGCCGTGTGCCGTCTCGCCTACACGGACGCCGCGATCGTCGCTCCAGTCAGCGAGTTCAACGCAGCCTGGGAATCCGAGCTCGGGACATGGCGGGACAAAATCGTCACCATCGCCAACGGCGTGGACCCGGAACGCCTACCGCACGTCACGGCTGAACCCAGCACCCCCACGATCTCCTTCTACGGACGCATTGATCCGCTGAAGGATCTGCAGACGATGATCAGCGCATTCAGCCTTGTCCACGAGCAGATGCCGGAGGCGAAACTTCGCCTTTTCGGCCCTGTGCCGGAAGGCAACGAGACCTACCATCGCGGCTTGGTGGATCTGGTGGACGCGAATGGACTGAACGACAGCATCACCTTCGAGGGGCCCGTGTCCGACCCCCTCGTCGCGATCCGCGCCGGACACGTCGTGGCGCTCTCAAGCATCTCAGAAGGACTGCCCTTCACGGTCCTGGAGGCCATGATGGCGGGACGTGCCACGGTCAGCACCGACGTGGGCGGCGTCAGCGAGTGCGTCGGCCGAAGTGGTTCGCGAGGATTGCTGGTGCCAGCGCGTGATCCGCAAGCTTTCGCCGACGCGTTGCTCGAGTTGTTGCGTGACTCGTCGATGCGGCAGTGGATGGGGGCAAATGCTCGGGCGTACGCCATGGAGAATTTCACGTTGAGCACGTTCGCTGCCCGCTACCGGAAGGTCTTGGAGGACTGTTCCCCAGCACCCATCTCGTTGCCAAACCGCTTCTCGGGCTTTGAGTCAGTGGCGGTGGCAGCATGAGCGCGACCACCAATCCAGTGGCCGGCAACACGCAGGTCCTCACCATTCCCACAGCACTTACAGGCGCCGTCGACGCCTACGACGTGGCAGCCCGGATGGAAGCCACCGGTCACGGGATTTCCCATTCCCTCAGAGCCGGCTATCCGAGCACGTTCGCGCATGCCAGGGCCCTGATGCCGCGGGAAACCCATCACGTGCGAACCCGAGTCGCTTCCGAGTTCAAGATCCACGGCGGATGGCCGCGCACGGTGGTCCTCGTCTCCGGCGTCGCTCTCTGTCTTCTGATGCTGGCGCCCCAGTCCTCGCCGTTGACGCTCTTCCTGGCTGCCGGAGCCACTTGGTCCACGTCGCAGGTGCTGAGTGCGGTGCTGTGGACAGGGATCGGGCGGGGAGAACTTGCCAACTCCGCACGCATTGCGCTCGTTGCGGCGGTTGCCTCTCTGGTGGTGGCTGGGTTGACCGGAGTGTTCGCGGGATGGGCCGTCCTGGGCTGGGCTGCTTGGGGAGTGACGGCCGCGGTGGGCAACTCCCTGTTCCCGGGGCGGCGCTTTGCCCAGATCTGCGCGGCCGCGGCCATCACGCCGTCTCTGTTGTTCCTTTGGAATCCTGCCGTCGCAAGACTTGTCGTGGCCGCAATGGTGACCCTCGCCCTCGCGTGGGCCATGAAGGAACTCTCTCGCCAGTCCATCCGGCATGCCCGCATGGACAGAGGCCTCGTCAATGCAACCGCCCTCGCCCTGGTCCAGAGCTTGTCTCTCCAAGCTGGCCTGGTGGGCCTTTACCTACTGCATCCCGAGTCCTTCACCGTCATCGCGCTGGCCGGTTTCCTTCTGGCTGTCCTTCTCGAGACCCTGCTCGACTACATCACCGGATTCACCCGTTCCGTCGCGGCTCTCACCACATCATGGCGACGTGCGCGCAGGAGCATCACGTGGATTGCCATCACTGCAACGGCTGCGGGTGGCCTCGCCGGATACCTCATGTGCGCAGCGCTCGGGATTGTATTGAGCGCGGGTGAGATGTCGCCGGGCACCTATCAGGCCGCCCTGATCCTCGGCGTCCTCATGACAGCCTCCGGATTGCTCCTGCGGTGCGGATCGGCGGCCGGCGCCGCCGTGATCTCAGCGACAGGTGCGGCGCTGATGCTCGTGGAGCAGGTGTTGGACCCCACGATGGCGGGTTCCACCACCTCGGTACTTCTCGTGGTGGCGTTCTCGATGGGCACCGCGACAGTTGTCGCCCACCACGTGGCGGCCCCCAGGAACTGGTGAGCACCGGACTCTCGTTTCGGGACGCTCGGCCTTTTCGGAAGTCCTCTGTATTCCCGGGTTGTGGCCCCACGGAGGTGCCTCGGACACGGTTTGGTGCCGTGTGCCCCCCTTCGATAGGCTGGCACCGGAGGATTCGCCTAGAGGCCTATGGCGCTCGCTTGGAAAGCGGGTTGGGTTCACGCCCTCACGAGTTCGAATCTCGTATCCTCCGCCATCCGGACAAGAAGCCCCGACCACCGTCGGGGCTTCTTGCTGTGTGAGGGCCCCAGCGTCGCCCGGGCCCGCTACACGGAAGCGAACGGAAGCATGGTCAGCAGGAAGATCAGAACTATCGCGTACAGCCCAATACCGGCGAGCATCAGGATGCTCATGACCTTGCCGATGATGTGGCCAACCTTGAGGCTGCCGCTGTAGGGGAACGGCGCACCCCGCTCGATCTCCGCCTTGGCCTTGCTGCCCATGTACCAGGCGATGAACGGCGTGACGGGCACCGCGAATCCCACCAGGGCCAGCACGAGCACAGCAGTGGACTGGGGATGCTCGACGGGCGCGTAGGCGTAGTAGCCATACTGCGGCTGGGGCGGTGGTGGAGTGGCCATCGTGTGCTGGTTCGGATCCCACGCTGGCTGAGGTGCGTACGGGGGATTGGCGTACTGCGATTGGTAGTGGCCGCCACCGCCATGGCCGTCCGAGCCATACGGGTCGGGCGAGGGCTGGCCCGATCTCGCGCTGCCACCGGAGGTGTCGCCCTGGTTCTCGGGCTCTGAGTAAAGATCTGCAAACGGAAGAGTCTCCTCCTCACGGTAGGAAGCCACACCGTCCGGCCGATCAAACTCCGGGTGGTGGGGATAGTTCTCATCCGAGAATGACACGGTGTCCTCCAATAGTCATCCCCTCGGGGCTGAAGACTCTTCGGAAAGCGTACTCTGCCCCGTCGTCGATCGCATCCACAGCACCTCCGTCGGGGAGCTTGCGGGCACGCGTCATCTCAACCTCACTTCGTGAGGCATCTCCGGGGCGACGCTGCCGCTCCAATTGGAGTGGGAGCAGCCACTGGGGGCATGGAAAGGGCCGCCCCATAAGGAGGCGGCCCAATCCCGTCAAATGGCTGACCCGGGGGGATTCAGCTCATCCGACGTCTATGCCTGCCGTTGAGGGCCAGCAGGAGAGCTCCCAACCGTTGACACCCTCTCTGCCACAACCCACGGTATTGATCAGTCGACTGAGAGAGTACTTCAATATCCATAAGTTGTCACACTGTTCCCCTTCGGCCATTCACGACGTGGATTGACTAGAGGCGCTTGTGGCCGCCGGGGCTGCTGAAGGGCGGCTTGAGGAGGGCAGGACGGGGTGCGGCGGCTTGCGTGTCGCAAAGACGGCGAAACTGAAGACGACTCCAGCAGCGAGGCCAACGGCCCACCACGGGAAGCCGGCGACGATACCGTCACTTGGAATCCAACTACCAGGGGCACTCGCCTTTGCTGGCGCAGGGATACGAGTCCCCCGCACCAGTAGTCGATGCGTGTTGACACCGATGGGGGTACAGGTGATGAGCGTGACGCTGTCCTCACCGTCGACAATCCTCAATGATTCACTCTCGTGGGGCAGAACCGTCAGTATTCGATCTACGCGATAGTGGTTGCGCTTGCCCATCACATCGATAGTGAACTCATCACCGATGGCAGCCTGCTTCGGCAACTTTGAAAATAATGTGGAGTGGACGAGACCCGAGTGCGACGTGAGGACCGAATGGGTGCCTGGACCGCCCACAGGAAGCGAGGATCCGTAGAGGTGACCCACGCCCTTGGAGAGCACATCCTCGCCCGTCCCGTGGTAGATCGGCAAATCGATGCCCGCGGTCTTGTACACGAGGTGCCCGATGACTCCGTTGGGGCTGGTCTTCAGAAGTTGCGTGTACTCGTCGTAGGCGGCCCCCTCTTCTCCAGAATCGCCGGCGGAATACGGGTCGCGCAGTTGCCCCTGGGGCATCTGCGTGTTGTAGTTCTCCGCCAATTGCAACAGGTCCTGCCGAATCCGCGGCGGGACGTGGTCCACGGCCTGCACATACCCCGATGTCTCAGAGTTGTGGAGTCTGGAGGAGAACCAGTCGGCAGCCGAGGGGTAGAGCAGCAGGATCGTGCCCAGGATCAGGACGATCTGGATGAGCACACGGTCGCGTGTGATGGGCGCCAAGCGCACGGTGGAACTCCTTTCACGTGCCTCACAAGAGACTCCGCCCAGACATCGGATGCATCGACGCCACCGGACCTTCGATCCGATCGGAATGGGCATCGGTTCCTAGTGAAGGGACACCGACACCCCACGCCGATCAACAACAGTGCGACGCCTTCCGCTTGTCCGGTCACGCTTTGATGTGGTTCTTCTTCCGACGGCTCACTACGACGGCAGTGGTGCCGACGACGAGAAGGAGGATGCCAGCAATCATGATGATGGTTGACGCTCCGCTGGCTCCGGTCATTGGGAGTTCGAACCCAGCGTTCTTCGTGACGTTCTGCACCTCGATGGAGACAGTGTCTTCGGCGCTGGTCACGGTGACCTCAATCGGCTCCCCCAGAAGCTCATAGCCGGTAGGCGCCTTTGTCTCCGCCACCCAGTAGGTCAGATAGTTGGCATCATCCTCGCTGAGTTCCACCCCGTTCGCCCAGTTGCTGTAGCGGAGTCCTTCGATGCGGACGATGCCGTCGGAATCGCTGACGAATACGCTTCGCTCACTCGGCAGTCCCTCGTTGATCCGGATGGGATTGATGTTGGCGTCAGCGTCAGCCTCACTCAGGAAGACTTGGAACTCTGCACCTGCCAGCTTCGTGCCGACGTCCCTCGAATCAACCTTCTCCAAGACGACGCTGCCCCACTTGGAGATGACGGGAGTTGTGCTGACGCCTGTGCTGGTGATGTTGGGGAAGACCGTGGCGGTGTTGGCGATTTCGCCGACTGCGTTGGCGGTGGTATCCAGAACAACCTGTACCTGAGCAGTGGTACTGGCCCTCCATGCCGCTACAAGTTTCGCCCGACCGGAAGCGGTGAATTCCACAGTGACGGTTCCGTCGGTCAGATCCAGGGTGTAGTCCTCGGCGACGAGCGCGGCCCCTTCGGTGAGGGTGACGGCCGCATCCACGTAGGTCAGTCTGGGGTCAAGATCATCTGTGATCGCGTAGCGGTTGATGGTTGCGGACCGCGGGATGTCGGCCAGGATCGTCCACTGGACAGCATCACCGAGTTTGACGGTGGCGGCATCCTGAACACTCTTGGTGGCGGCCGAGGTGGCGTTCTTCGGGTAGACGTGCACGTCGTAGAGCCATGTGTTCAACGCCTCGGGGTTCGTCGTGGGAACGGCGACGACGAACGGCACCGCCGGGGTCACTTCCGGACCGTAAACGGTTTCGGTCACGTAGTACAGGCCAACGGGCAGGTTGCCGATGGTCGCGAGGCCGTTCGCGTCAGAGGGGGCGCTCACGTACGGCGTCCCGGTCAGCTGATTCGCTGCATCCTCAACGGACAGTTCACCGGCTTCCACCCAGCCGCGATTCGTCGTGAGGTCAATGTTGCCCACTCGTTGTGCCGTGAACTGGATTCCTGCCAGCGGGGTCAGGCCGTCGGTATCTTGCGGAAGTCCGGTGCTGGGTTCGCCCACCGTGCCGGGCTGGAGAAACTTGTGAATGATGAGTGATCCGGTCGCCGTCGGGTCGATGGTGACCGGTTCGGCATGGGCCGGGACGGCGCCGATGGCCAACAACAAGGCAGAGGCGACGGCAGCAATGCCCGCGAGGATGCCACCCCTTCGCTTGGGTGAATCTTTCATGTCGATATTCCCTTCTGAATGCATTTGTGTCACGGATGAGTGGAGCGGAGATGTGATGTTTATTGGGCCATGGGTCATCCCATGTCGGTGGGGTACCGCGGCCGTTGCCGCCGGATGAGCACGACGCCGACGCCGCCTATGGCGAGCACCACCATCGCCAGCAGGACGAGATTCGGGCTGGCGCCGCCGGATAGAGGGAGCGGAATGCCTGCAACGTCGGTGATGCGGATGGTCAAAGACCGGGGATCGCCGTCGATGACTTCTGCCTGCGGGTTGTCCCCCAGAATCGTCAACGATCCATCTGTCCCGATGGTGAAACCGATAGGGGTCGCCAGCAGGGAGTTCCCCGACGGCGCTTCCGTCTCAACGAGCCAATACGATCCCGGATCGAAGGCAGCAGCCCTGAAGGTTCCCCTCTGACCAGCCACCGGAGTGACACTTCCCACAAGAGCGCCCGGGCCCCCCTCACCGCCGGCGGCGACGTCGTCCACTCGGACTTCGAAGCTGGCTCCGTCGATGGGACCTATGACACCTTGGGCTGAAGATCCCCATTTCTGGATCGCGATGCGTGTCTGATCGTCGTTGTTGATGGCGCAGGTGACGTCCTGCCCCACCTCCACTCGCACGATGCTGTTCTCCCGGACCTGAACGGGAACGCTGGCGCCATCCAGAAGAGCGCTGCAGTTCCATGCTCCGGCGTTGTAGCCCTCGGGTCCTGCCTCGGAGAGCACGTAGCTTCCGACGTCGACCAGCCTTCCGGTCACGGCGGGAGTACCGGTGCCACCCGAAAGCCCGGTGGTGGGGCCGGTTGCGGTGAGCCTCCAGGCATCCGGAGAGGAGGAGCCACCGCTGTCATTGGTGACGGTCTTGACGAGGGTGAGCTTCGCCTGACTCGCGGTGTTCGTGATCGTGCACGTTGCGCTGTCGCCGTAGGTCAGGGTGAGCCTGCCGCCGCTCAGACGGCCTCCGACACAGTCCCATGCTCCGGCAACGTATCCGGCTGGCCCGCCCGCCTCAGTGAGCGTGTAGGTTCCCACGGCGACACTCCGACTGGTGACAGCAGGAGAATTCCCTGGCCCGCTGATGCGTGTGGGCCCAGCTGCGGTGAGTGTCCAGTCGGAGGGGGTATCGGTAGCACCCGTCGTTCCAGCTTCTACCCTTTTCACCAGTGTCAATCGAGGCAGTTGGAGAGCCCTGTTGTAGACAATGCAGCTGACCGGGTACCCGATGTTGGCGGCTACAGTGAAACCGTTGACGGTGTTGGTGGACGCGACACTGGCGCCGGTGTCAAGCCGAGTACACGTTGCATTTCTTCCACCCACTTGTTCGAGTGTGAATCCACTCTGGGCTGTTTCTGTCAGCGTGACGGACCCTGTCGACGCCCCCGGCGCGAAACTGAGGGGGAAGTTGGCTGCGCCAGTCTCTGGATTCGTGACCTGGATGGAGGGTGAATCCACAGTGACACCGTTGGAGCCCATTCCCCTGAACGTCCAGCCCCCTGCTGGTGAGGCATCGGCCACTGTGCCGCCGGCCGGAATAACTTGCTTGACCACACTCACTGAGCCCGTGCAATTGCCCAGCGCAAGTTCTCTGAGCTGCGCCCCGGCGCCGGCATAATCGTCGGTCCTGTAGTAGTCGCGGTCCTCAATGGGCCCTGAGATCGAGCGAAGATTGAGGCTTGAGGCAGGGCTACTGATACCCGCTCCGACCCCGAATGCAATGACCTTGGAGCCGGCAGCCTTGATCGCATTGGCGGAGAAGATGCCGTTCTCCAACTCTGTGAACCGCGTTGCATTCCCCGGGCCCGCAGCGTTTCCCGAATAGGTGGGATTACCGTCCGTGATGATCATCACGACGTCAAAGTCCGAGGCAGATTGCACCACCTGGTAGAAACCCCGGTCCCAGTTCGTACCACCGGCCTGAGACGCTGGCAGCCGGTAGCCGTTGATCTTGTTTTTGACGGTATTCGCTCCAGTGTCAGTGGACACCGCGACGGGTTCAAGGGTCTGACCAGCTGACGCTGGCGCGTTAGTGGCGAACGTGAAAATACCCATTTGCGACGGTGTGCCAGTGAGTGCGTCCACGAAACCGGAGGCTGCCCTCTTCATTTGCACGAGATCGGCGGCTGTCACCGAGTTTGACAGATCCAACACCATGGCGACGTCAATGCCGCACTGCTGGGGGAAGACGGGATTTCTTCGGGAGTTCTGCCACACTCCGGCGGAGGCCAGGTTGTTGGTGTTGCTGGCCGAGTACATGAAGTTCGACGTGGATCGGTACGTATTCCCGGCGCGCAGCGTGGTTCCCGTCTGGAACCGGTAGGGACTCTCGCCCCCAGTCGTGCCGAGCGCGGTATTGGTGAAGTGCGTATCAGGGGCACTGATCTGCTTCACCCAGAACCTCCTGTCACAGTTCACACCTGTGGCGCCCGTCCTGCACCGCTGACTCGTTCCTGAGCCAGTCGTTGCGACGTTGGGGACGGTGAAGGAGCAATCGCCGTCGGCGTCGGATGTGCAAGTGGTCCATGCGCCGGCAACAGGATTTGTGTCAGAGGGATTGGCAAACAGACCTAGCCGTGCTCCGCGCAGACCGCCGATGGACGTCAGTCCTGTTCGTAGATCACCCACCCTGACTGTGATCACTGCTTGGTTCGTGCCGGGGTTCGGCACGGACATCGGCAGGATGCCTTGGCTCGTGGCTTCGGTCTCGACCTGGGGCGGTTCCGGAGATTTCGCGTCCGGGGACGGGGTGACGGGTGGTGCTGGGCTCCCCATCGAGGTTGCACTCACCATCGGGCTCGGGTCCACGATCGGCTTCGGAGTCTGGGCGTCGGCGGATGCACTCTCAGCCGAATCGGGGGGACCATCTGTGGACTGCTCGCTGACCGCTTCGCTGGCAACTGCAGGAAGCGGCGCCTCCTCACTGGCCGGTGGTGTGGACGCTGCCTCCGAGGCCGACGGTGTGGGGGACTCCACCCATGTTGTGTGCTGGAAGGGCGCGATGCCTTTTCCCTGATCATTGACAGCACCGTGGGCAAGAGGCACGGTGGCGAGCGTCAATAAGAGACTGGTCACCAGAAGGACGCTGATACCACGGCCCTTGGTGACCTTCGGAATGTCTCCCACAGCACGCGCCCCGCGCACCTTTGGGGCACCCACACTCCGCTTCGACATTTCCACTCCGGCGCTTGTTACAAATTATTCACGTGCACGTCATGACCTACGGGCAAGACCGAAGTTCGTTCCGTGATGATGTCCGTCTGCGAAAGTAGATGAACAAGCGGATAGTAGCGAGAAGAACAAGCATTGTCACGTGCATGTTCATATATTGGCCAAGGCATTTTATTGTCCAATAACAACATTCTTAATTCACATTACAAATTTATCTGAAATAGCTATATAGAGAGGATCATTGGTGGCATATATATTTTGGATACCCCTGCCTGAGGGATGGGGCTTGCCCCCGATATGCATGTAGATGGGCGAGTGCCGGAGCACCCGCCCATCCGTGAAGGGGCTCGTTCTGAGCCTGTACGCGATCTGTTACTTCTCTTCGAGCTTCAGCGCGACGCCGAGCGCGAAGAACGTGGGGGCCCATTGGCCGACGTAGATGCCCCACCGATCGCCCTGCGCCTTGTCGTCTGCACCCTTCCTCGAGAACTTGCGCGAAATGAAGTACGACAGGACGCTGAGCCCGATGGACGCGAAGCCTCCTGCGTAGCAGTGCTCGCTTCGAAGACCCTTTTCAGACAGTGTTTTGATCATGAGTTCTTGCTCCTTCCCTTGACCGACGTTCGCCGGCCGTCGACCGACGTTCGCCGGCGCAAAATCATTCTATGGCCGAAAGAGTTCATCTGCAGGGAGTTGCGGCATCGCTGGCGGCCTGCCAACACCATTGATCAGAGCTCCGACCCCGTGTCGTCGACACATTCGCCGGACAAGAGCACACATCTTCATCAGTGACGCCCAGCCAAGTGAGACATCACGGGCGGGGCATCTCCACCGGTTCAGCACTTTCAGAGAGCTCATCCCGACGGGTGCAATGGCCACCGCGGACGCTCATGTGCGCTCCCCTGGTCCTAGTCTGGATGTTTCCACACCGTCCACAAGCTCAGGAGGATCAGCATGTCAACGGACGACGCTCACGACGAAACTACCGACCAACTAGTTTTTCAAAACCCAGTCTCGCGGTACCCCGTGGTGGAGGCACCCAAACAAGATCAGCCGGAGCCCGGACTGGACGCAGGTCTTGAGCCGAAGACCGACCGGGGACAACACTCCTACCGTGGCACCGGACGTCTGAAGGGACGGCGTGCCCTGATCACGGGTGCCGACTCAGGCATCGGGGCCGCCGTCGCCATTGCCCTCGCCCGTGAGGGAGCCGATGTTGCCCTCAACTACCTCCCCGACGAGGAGGAGGACGCCCAGTGGGTCAAAGGACAGATTGAGGATGCGGGACGCAAGGTGGTACTCCTGCCGGGTGATCTCACGGAGCGTAGTTTCTGCGAACAGTTGCCCGACCGGGCCGCCGACGAGTTGGGCGGCCTGGACCTCCTCATCAACAATGCCGGCAAACAGATTGCCCAGGACAGCATCGAGGACATCAGCGACGAACAGTTCACAGACACCTTCACGGTCAACATCATCGCCATGTTCCGCATCACGAAATCGGCCCTCAAGCACATGCCTGCGGGCTCCACCATCGTGAACTCCACGTCCATACAGGCGTACAGCCCGTCGCCCACGCTGCTGGACTACGCCTCCACGAAGGCCGCCATCAACAACTTCACCAAGGGACTTGCCCAACAACTGGCTCCCAAGGGCATCCGGGTCAACGCCGTCGCTCCGGGACCCATCTGGACACCCTTGCAGGTCAGCGACGGGCAGCCCAAGGAGAAGCTGCCACAGTTCGGCCAGAACACGCCGCTCGGACGGGCGGGCCAGCCCACGGAACTGGCGCCCGCATACGTGTTCCTCTCCTCGCCCGAATCGAGCTACGTGGTGGGTGAGACACTGAACGTCAACGGTGGTCGACCGACTCCGTGATGCGCTGCGATGCGAACATGTCCACACAGGGAGTTCAGGCATGACCCACGATGAGAGCTCAGTCACACGTACGGCTGGCACACTCGCAGCTGTGAACGCGACAGCGGGGGTGCTGCACTTCCTGAAGCCCGAGCCCTTCGACGGACTCATCCCCGGCTGGTTTCCCGGGAAAGCTCGCACGTGGACATTCGCATCCGGGGTGGCTGAACTCGCGACAGCCGGTCTCATGGCGTTCCCGGCCACCCGTCGATTCGGAGGGCTGCTTGCCACAGGCCTCTACGCGGCAGTGTGGCCGGGCAATATGCAGATGGTCGCCAACTGGCGTGACAAACCCCGGCCCATGCGGGCGCTCGCGTGGGCGAGGCTGCCGTTGCAGGTGTGGCTCATGAAGCAGGCGTGGAGCGTCGCGAAGGACTCTTCAACACGTCGCTGACGGTGCCGAGCCGAATGAGCGTGGCCGCGCAGAACCGCGGCCAGGCTCGCCGACCACTGTTCGTGCTTGAGCGGTGTGCGACCATCGAAGCATGGCGCATCCGAAGGATTTGGCTCAGTTCGACGAGATCGCTTTGTGCGTCCGCAGCATGGACGTTCGAGTATTCGAGACCGACGCTGTGACGGGTCCCGCCTTCGTTCTCATCCACGGCTTCGGGGTGTCGTCCCGCTACTACGGTCCACTGGCCAGGGAACTGAGCCAGCACGGTCGCGTGCTGGTGCTCGACCTTCCTGGCTTCGGCAGGACCAACGACCCACATCAAGCCCTCCGTATCCCCGGATTTGCCGATGTGGTCAACGAGATCATTCGCGACCTTGCGGTGGTTGATCCCGTACTCATCGGCCATTCGATGGGGACCCAGGTGGCGGTGGAGGCACTGGCGCGAGCACCCGGGCTTGCGGGTGGCGCCCTCCTTGCCGCGCCGGTGGTCAATGACCGAGAACGCAGCGCTGGAACCGTGCTGAGGCGTTTTGCCGAGTCAGCTATCAAGGAGACCACCTCATCAGCGCTGGCCTCCGTCGTCAGCTTCCTCCATGCCGGGCCGCGATGGCTCGTCCGCGACTTCGGTCCCATGCTCCGCTACCGCATTGAGGATCGCATCCGTGACGTCGACGCCCCGCTGACAGTCGTCGGAGGTCAGCACGACCGCGTCGCTCCACCAGACTGGTGCCACCGGCTGGCGGACATCCGCGGCGACGTCGATGTCGTCATCGTGGAGGGAGCCGCCCACGAGATGATCCACACCAACGCTGCTGAGGTCGCGCAGATCGCGCTTGACCTGGTGGAGTCTCGACACACCCGCTCCGCCCACGACTTGACCACCAGCGGCATGGAGACCGCGGAGTCAGACAACCGCGCGAGGACGAAGACTGCGCGTACCTCAAGCCACGGCGCTGATCGACGATCCCGTCGTCCCACTCCTGGGCTCCCACCGTGCGGCGATTGAGGGCGTTCGCCCGATGGGGAATTCACGCCGTCCGCGACTTCGCCCATGCCGCGCACGGCCAGGCCATGGCGTTGTGGTTGCGCTACCGCGGTGGGATCGGCTTCACCGTCGGTGAGGCTGACTGCTCGCCGATCCCCATCGTCCTGCTGCCCGGCATCCTCGAACGATCCACCTACATGGCAGGCCTCGGCAACTTCCTCGCCGAGCGCGGCCATGCCGTCCACGTCATTGACGCGCTCGGCTGGAATCTCGCAGGGATTGAGGAATCCGTCGAGCAGTGCCTGCAATTCCTGCAGAAGGAGGACGTGCACGGGGCGGTGCTCGTCGCCCACTCCAAAGGTGGACTGATCGGTAAGGCTCTCCTGCTCGACCCACGAGTGGGTGATACCGCGATTGGACTCGTCGCCATTGCCACTCCCTTCGCGGGCTCGACGTTCGGGGGCCCGCTGCAGCGCCTGCCGCTCGTGGAGAGTTCACCCCTCGGCATGTTCCTGCCTCAGAGCGCCGATCTCGCACGGTTGGCGCGGGAGGACGACGTCAACCACCACATCGTGTCCTTGGCGCCGGAATGGGATCAGATGATTCCGGGCGGATCCCATCTCGAGGGCGCCACCAACGTCACTCTCGCCGGGCGCGGCCACTTCCGGCCCGTCGGTGATTCCGAGGTCTGGAAACAGGTGCACCGCTGTGTCCACGCACTCGCAGAGCCGAAGCCGTCCAACGAATCCGTTTCGTGATGGGCTTCACACACACCACTGCCTGCCAGGACCGGGACTTCCCCGAATGGCACGGCGGCCGCTCCCACGCGCTCGTGTGGGCGCTAGTGCTTGAGGATCCAGAGCTAGAGCACTGCATCGCCGATGCCAGGTCGCGTCTGTCCGGACTCCTCCTGCGCCGCTACGAGCGGCAACCACATGTCACCGTCGCCTTCGCGGGACTCGCTGCTGAGCCGGGGCTGCCTGGTTACGACGCCGAGGACCTCGACGCCGATCTCGCCAGCCTTCGGTCCTTGCTCGACGGCCCCGTGGAGGTCCGCGCGACGGGGTGGGGCAGCTTCCCGATGGTGCCGTACCTCGCCGTCGAGTCGGACTGGGCGCCGAGGGTCCACGCCGCCCTCAGCCGGGACATTGTCCCCGGCGATCCCATGCCCTATGTGCCGCACGTGACGGTGGGACACTGGGCGGGAGCATGGCGTCGGGACAGCGTTCTGGAGCGTCTCGATGCACCCCATCCGACGCAGAGCTGGCAGGTCTCGCGGCTCTCGCTGCTGCGCTACGAGACCCACGACATCGCGGGACGGCTGGAGCCGATTGGTCACGTGGGACTTGGGGACGGACAGTGGTCGCTGGAGCGCGTGGACCCCGCGGACGTTTCACAACTTAACTTCTGCTCGACTACCCACAGAAGTTGAGTAGCTAGGGGCTGAGGCCTGAAAGGACTCCGGACGCCAACGCTCCGAGGACGAGGAACACCGACTGTGTGACTTCGATGATGGAGCCGAAGGTGTCACCCGTCAGGCCGCCCAGGCGTCGTGCGAGATGGGCTCGCCATAGCCATCCGGCGCCGAGGGCTAAGAGGGCTCCAGCTCCGAACGCCACGGCGCCGCCACTGTCGCGGGCGATCCAACCGAGTGCAGCGGACAGCCCGACAGCCGCGATGGCCCAGAATGTGGCCGTCGCGCGACGCGTCACGCCGTTGAACAGGACGCCGAAGCCACTGGCTCGGGCGCCGCTGTGCGCCGAGGTGGTGGCCAGCACCACCGATGCCCGTCCCAGCATGGCCGCTGCCGTCAACGCACCCGCGGCCATCAGGGGCTCCTCGCTCGCGAGGCGGCCCAGAGCCGCAACCTCCATCAGCAGCACCAGAAGCAGAACGATCACACCCATGGGGCCGATGTCGGAGCGTCGCATGATCTCCAAGGCATCGGCCGCGGGTTTGCGCGATCCCAACCCGTCTGCCGTGTCGGCCAGTCCGTCGAGGTGCAGCGCCCCCGTCACCCACGCGAGCGTCGCGACCCCCACGATCGGGCCGAGCAAAGGCCCGGCCAACGACGAAGTCAGCCACGTCAGCACACCCGCCATCCCACCGACGAGCAGCCCCACCACCGGGAACACCGCCATGGCTCGGCCGGCCGTCCTGGCGTCGATGTTCTCCACGGGCGGCACCGGGATGGTGGTGAACAGTCCGAGCGCCACCACGAGGGGGTTCGGCGCCCGCCGGGCGCTCATCGCCACCAACCCCTCATCGCCATCGACGTGCGACGCCACCCACACACAGCCACAGCTCATCACAGGCGGCGGCGACGCGGGCGTTCAATCGGCCCAACTCGTCGCGGTAGAGACGTCCCGATGCCGTCCCTGGGACGACCCCGGAGCCGACTTCGTTGCTGACCAACACCACCTCGCGCCGCGTCTCCCGGACCGCCTCCACCAACTCATCCGTGATCCGAGCGAACTCCGGACGCCACCGATCCTCCTCGCTCTCCCAGGCGCCGACGTCGTCCAGGATCCTGGCGAGCCACAGCGCGAGGCAGTCGACCAGAACGGGAGCATCGCTGCGCTCAAGCAACACGGCGGCGATGTCCAGTGTTTCCACCGTTGCCCAGCCAGCGGGGCGACGTGCCCGGTGCGTCGCCACGCGGGCCGACCACTCGGGGTCGTCCTCCGGCACCAGCGAGGTAGCGACGTAGACCACGGTGTCACGGTCCCTGAACTGCGCCTCAGCCCAACGCGACTTGCCGGACCGGGCGCCTCCCAGGACCAGCGCCGTGCCCGGCCCTCGCCCCATCGGCTGCACCGATCCGCGCTTGGCAAGCGCCGCCAGCAGCGCGATGGCGAGCTCGTCGTCCTCGGGGATCTCTACGCGGAACTGCGCCATCCTCAGCCTCCGGACTCGATGCCGACGTCGGCGAAGGTCGCCATGCCACCAAGAATCCTGGCCGATGCCTGGACCATCGGCAGCGCCAGAGCCGCACCTGAGCCTTCGCCCAGCCTCAGCCCCAGGTCAACCATCGGATGCAGCCCCAGATGCTTGACGGCAGCCGCGATGCCTGGCTCAACCCCCGCATGCCCGGAGACGAGATAGTCGCGCACGTCCGGTGCGAGACCCGCGGCGACGCAGGCTGCCGAGCAGGCGATCACCCCGTCGATGATCACCGGGACCCGGTGTGCTGCCCCGGCCAGAATGAAGCCAGCCAGTGCTGCATGCTCCAGACCACCGACGGCGGCGAGTGTGCCCAGCGGATCAGCTGCCTCCGGTTTGTGCAGTGCCAGAGCCCCCTCGATGACGAGGCTTTTGTGGGAGTGCATGTCGTCGTCGGCACCGGCACCGCGCCCGGTGACCAGAGCCACCGGGGCGCCGGTGAAGATCGAGATCAGCGCACTGGCCGGGGTGGTGTTGCCGATTCCCATGTCCCCCGTCAGCAGGCAGCGGGCTCCCCCGTCGATGGCCTCCCGGGCCGCGTCGATGCCCACCTCGACAGCCGCTCGCGCCTCATCCCTGGTCATGGCGGCTTCCACGCAGAGGTCACGCGTGCCCTGCGCCACGTTACGATTCCGGATGCCCGGATGCTCCGGATAGGCAGTGGCCACGCCCACATCGGTCAGCAACAACGTCGCCCCCACCTGGGACGCCAACACGTTGATGGCTGCACCGCCGTTGGCCATGTTCATCAGCATCGCGACGGTGACCTCCTGCGGCCACGGCGTGACGCCCTGGGCGACCACACCGTGGTCGCCGGCGAAGACGCCGATCACAGCCGGTTCCGGGATCGGCGGAGGGCACTGCCCCGCCATCGCGCACAGTCGATCGCCCACCTGTTCGAGAAGCCCCAGGCTGCCCGGCGGTTTCGTGAGCTGGGCCTGCCTTTGTTCCGCTTCAGCGAGCATCATCGCGGACGCGGGCTGCACCGCGGCGGCAGTGCGCTCCAGCAGCGGAAGTGGGTCGCTGGTGATGGTCTCGACCGAACAGGTGTGCACGGCACCGGTTCCCAAAGCGCTCCACTCCACGTCCCGGTGACTGCGCCCCTCCAGAACCGCCATGAGCACACGGATGGCATCGCCGTGCGAGACCAGTGCCACCTCGTCGTCGTCACTGAACTGATCGCTCAGCTCCGTCATCAGAGTCTGCATGCGACGGTGGACGTCGGCGACGGATTCACCGCCGCCCCAGCGGACTTCGCTGACATCCATGCCGTCGGGCGTTGATTGCTCGCTCAACTCGGAAGCCTGACGCCCCTCGAGGTCACCCAGTGACTGTTCCCGCAGTAGCGGGGTCAGATGGAGATCCAGCCCATGGCGAAGCGCGACGATCTCCGCCGTCTGCTGGGCTCGCAGCTGATCGCTGGACCAGACCGCCTTCAGAGGCCGGTCCACCAGTTCCCCGGCGGCATGTGCGGCCTCGATGAAGCCGGTCTCGGTCAGCGGTACGTCCATGGTCTGGCCCATGACCCGTCCCTCCACATTCCACATGGTCTGGCCATGGCGCACAAGATGAAGAATCACGGCCTCCACCCTATGCGTCCTCTCCTCGCACTGGTTCGGCATCGCGTTGGTCGGGGCGCGGTGTGGGACCATCGAAGGCATGGACGCGATTGATGAGCTGATTCTTGAAGAGACCCCGGAGCAGGCTGGCGCGGTCGCGATCATCGATGCCCCCGCACTCGTCGAGCATGCATTGGAGCGGAGCGACGATGTGCGCGTCTGGTGTGATGACTGGCGCGATGCGCAACTCGTCGACCCCGATCTTCTCGTGGAGCATCCGTCGGACCTCGCGGGGGTCAATCTGGTGTGGGCACACCTGCCGAAGTCGCTGGCCGCTCTCGATGAGCAGGCGGCCTCCGTGCAGGGTGCTGATGACGTCACCTTCCTCGCCGGGGGCCGCGTCAAGCACATGAACCTCACGATGAACGAGGTCCTGCAGAAACACTTCGTGGCGGTCTCCGCGAGCCTGGGCCGCCGCAAGAGCCGGCTGCTGCGGGCGTTTGGCCCGAACAATCTGGAGTCCGACTGGCCCAAGGCCCGCCACCACCCCGATCTTGGGCTGACCATCGCCGCCCACGGCGCGGTCTTCAGCGGCACCAAGGTGGACGCTGGCACGCGTCTGCTGCTGTCACAGGTGAAGGTGGAGGGCGACACAGTCCTCGATTTCGGATCCGGCAACGGTGCCATCAGCGCCTTCCTGAATCGCCGCGGGCACCGCGTGCTGGCCCGCGACGTCTCGTGGTCCGCCGTCGCCTCCACACTGGTGACGGCCGAGGCGAACGACCTCGTCGTCGATGCCACCTGGGGCGATGGTCTGGCTGGGTACGCCGACGACAGCATTGACGCCATCGTGACCAATCCGCCCTTCCATCAGGGCACCACGAAGGATTCCTCCGACACGCTCGCCATGTTCGACGACGCCGCACGCGTGCTGAGGCCGGGCGGGCAGCTCTGGTGTGTCTACAACTCGCATCTGCCCTACCGCAAGGAGCTGAACGTCCGTCTCGGGCGCACCAAGGTGATCGTCCAGGATCGTCAGTACACGGTGACGCTGACCACCGTGTGATCCACAGGAACCGATCAGGGACCGCACAGCAGACGCACAGATTCACCGGGTTCATTAGTAGCATTCGTTACGCAACCACGGAGGAAACATGAGCGCCCACGATCCACGTCCGCAGTTCACCGATCCCTCGTCCCCGCCGCCGCAGTGGCAGGGTTCCGCCGGGAACACCGCCCCTCCTCGGCCCCCTCTGAGCCAGCCGGGCCAGCCGGGCCAGCCAGGCCAGTATCGACCGGTCACCCAGTACGGCACGCCACAGGTCTTCGCCCCCCGCCCCTCCAAAGGGCGAATCGGCATGGCCAGTCTGCTCACGGTGGCACTGCTCTCCGCCGGCATCGGAGGCGGCGCGGCGCTGACCGCAGACCATTTCCTGGTTGAGGATGAGACCTCGGCCGTTGTGACCACCACGTCGCCCTCCACCCGCGTGGTGCAGGCGGACGCCAGCAACCCCAACTGGGCCGAGGTCGCCGATGCCGTCTCCGACGCCGTCGTGGCCATCCAGGTGGCCAGCAACTCCGGCCGGGGGCAGGGTTCCGGAGTGATCCTTGACTCCGACGGCACCATCGTCACCAACAACCACGTCATCGACGGCGGCAACCCGGGCGCCCAGATCCGCGTGGTCGTCGCGAACCAGGCGTACGACGCCACCGTGGTGGGCACCGATCCGTCCACCGATCTGGCTGTGATCCGGCTCGTGGACCCGCCGTCGAACCTGCAGACGGTGACGTTCGCCAGCTCGTCGGACCTCGTGGTGGGGCAGCCCGTCATGGCGATCGGCAATCCGCTGGGCCTCTCGGACACCGTGACCACTGGTATCGTCTCGGCGCTCAACCGTCCCGTGACCACGCCTGCGGTGTCCTCCACGGTGGGGGACCAGAGCAACGGCGTGGTGGTGACGGCAGCCGTCCAGACCAGCGCCGCCATCAACCCGGGCAACTCCGGTGGCGCCCTGCTGAACACCTCCGGTGAGCTCATCGGCATCACGAGCTCCATTGCCACCCTCTCCAGCGGCGCAGCGCCGTCGGGCAGCATCGGGCTGGGGTTCGCCATCGGCTCGGACCAGGTGCGATACATCACTGACCAGTTGATCGAGACCGGCACCGCCCGGCATGCGCAGCTGGGTGTCAGTGCCGGTGACAACACCGCGAATCTGTCATTGGGTGCCGAGGTGGCCGAAGTGGTGCCCGGCTCCGGTGCCGCGGAGGCAGGTATCCAGGTGGGCGACATCATCACTGCGGTCGACGGAGTGAACGTCACCTCCTCGGAGTCGCTCGTCGCTCTGATCCGCAACTCCGAGGTGGGTCAGGAGCTGACCCTCACTCTGATTCGAGACGGCAATGAGCAGGACGTCGACGTCACTCTGGGCAGTGCCGAGGACTGATCACCTCCCGGCCTGAGTTCCGTGAACATTTCCGTTGGTCTGCCCACCGAAATGTTCACGGAAGTCTCTGCATTCCGGCCGATAGCCTTCCAGACATGCAGATTCGCGTCGTCCTCGTCTCCCCGACACCGATCATGGAGGAATTGGTCGCGCTCGTCCCCAATCCAGCGGACCGATTCGTGGAGAGAACCGACTACGGCCATGTGGTGAGCGTCCTGTGTGAGCACGACGCCCCGGACGCGCTGCGCCAAGAGTTGAGGGAGTCAGGTCCGGGCGTCGACGTGGCCGTGATCACCGGACCGCTCGCGACTGCTCCGGCCGAGCTCATCCTGCTCGACGTGGACTCAACCTTCACCACCACCGAGGCCGTCGACCTCCTCGCCGAACACGCCGGCGACGGTGACACGGTCGCTGCCATCACGGAACGGGCCATGAGGGGTGAACTGGACTTCGCCGAGTCGCTGCGTGCCCGAGTGGCGACGCTCGAAGGTCTTCCGCTGAGCGTGATGGACGAGGTGGCCCCCCGCATGACGCTGTCACCCGGCGCCGAGGAGTTGGTGCGCGCCGCGCATGCCGCGGGCACCCTCGTCGGGGTGACCTCCGGAGGGTTCACCCAACTGGTGGCCCCCATGGCCAGACAACACGGGCTGGATTTTCATCACGCCAACGAGCTCGGCACCCACATCGTCGACGGCGTCGAGCGTCTCACTGGCAAGGTCGTCGGCGCCATCGTCGACAGGGAACAAAAGGCCCGGGATCTGGCACTGTTTGCAAGCGAGCACGGTGTGGACCCCCACCTGAGCGTTGCGGTGGGAGACGGCGCGAACGACCTCGCCATGCTCGCCTCCGCTGGTCTCGGCATCGCCTACTGCGCCAAGCCGATCACGGCGGCAGAGGCGGACGTCGCGATTACTTTCCCCCGCCTCGACGCTGTCATTGCATTCGCACTCCGGCGCTGAGCGGTAGTCGTGGGCCGATACCCCTCCGACGGTCGAACCGATAGCCTTGCATTCGTACTGCAAAGTTTCCAAGGAGGAAAGATGTCGGGTCGCATTCACCACGAGGCACTGCGTTCCAAGGTCATGTCAGCACCGGACGCGGCTGCTCTCGTCAGGAATGGTTGGAATCTCGGGTTCTCGGGTTTCACGGGGGCGGGTTACCCCAAGGATTTTCCGGAGGCACTGGCGGCACGCATCGATGCCGCCCACCGCGAGGGTGAAGAGTTCAAGGTCAACGTCCTGACTGGCGCCTCCACGGCGCCTGAACTCGACGGCGTCCTTGCCCGAACCGGTGGGATCAATTTCCGCGCCCCCTACCAATCGGATCCGGACATGCGGGCCGCCATCAACAAGGGCATCAGCCACTACTCAGACATTCACCTCTCCCACATGGGCCCGCAGGTCTCCCAGGGTTTCCTCGGCAAGCTCGACGTGGCCGTCATCGAGGTCACAGCGATCACCGAGGATGGTGAGCTCGTCCCAAGTTCATCCGTCGGCATGAACCGCACCTATCTGGACCATGCTGAGAAGGTCATCCTCGAGGTCAACTCATGGCAGTCCGAGGAACTACGCGGAATGCACGACATCTACTACCCCATCGGCGCGCTACCGCCGAACCGCGAGCCGCTGCCCATCCTGACTCCGTCAGACCGCATCGGCCAGGCAACGCTGAAAGTTGACACCGACAAGATCATCGCGATCATCGAGACGGACGCCGCAGACCGCAACACGGAGTTCAAGCCACTCGACCAGGATTCGAAGGCGATCGCCGGATATCTCCTGGACTTCCTGGACTATGAAGTCAAGCAGGGGCGCATGCCCGAGAATCTACTGCCGATGCAGTCCGGTGTGGGCAATATCGCCAACGCGGTGCTCGCCGGTCTCCTTGAGGGGCCGTTCGAGAACATGACCTCCTACACCGAGGTGATCCAGGACGGCATGGTGGACCTTCTCGACTCCGGGAAGATGACCGTGGCCTCCGCAACGGCGTTCTCCCTGAGCCCGAAGGCCGCCAACCGAATGAACGAGAACGCCAAGGACTACCGCAACAAGATCATCCTTCGTCCCCAGGACGTGTCGAACCATCCTGAGGCCATCCGTCGGATGGGTGTTGTTGCATGCAACGGCATGATCGAGGCGGACATCTACGGCAACGTGAACTCCACGCACGTGATGGGTTCGCGCATGCAGAACGGCATCGGCGGCTCCGGCGACTTCACCCGCAACGCCTTCTTCTCGAGCTTCGTCACGCCGTCGACGGCGAAGGGCGGAGCAATCTCCACCATCGTGCCCATGGTCAACCATGTCGACCACACCGAGCACGACGTCTCGGTGATCATTACGGAACAGGGCCTGGCCGATCTCCGTGGGCTGTCCCCCCGCCAGCGGTCCAAGGTCATCATCGAGAACTGCGCGCACCCGAACTTCAAGGAGCCGCTGCGCGACTACGTCAAGCTGGCGGAAAAGGTTGCCAACGGCCTCCACACGCCGCACGACCTCGAGTCGGCACTCAGCTGGCACGTCCGTTTCCTCAAGACGGGCACAATGGCCGGCTGACCATCGGTTCGCTATCGAAGGCCACATCTTGGTCAGGGTGTGGCCTTCGTCAACGCCGGGCACCAGGCGTCCCGAGTAGCCCCGCGGGAAGTCCCATCCCCAACCGCTACCTGAGTAGCCCTCGCGCGAAGTGCCGGGCGTATCGAAGAATCCTGGACACAACACCGGCCCTCCGATATGCGACAGCTCGTTCCTGTCCGTCGCCACTCAGGTGACGGCCGGAGACAACACCCACACCCCACGCTCGCTACTCAAGAAGGAGTTCCGGGGAATGCCGTGGGTTCCGCATGCCAGACTGGGCACCGTGACTACACAGGACTTCCTCTCCAGCATCGACGGCGAACTCGTGGCACTGCGTCGCGACCTCCACCAGATCCCGGAGGTGGGGCTCGACCTGCCTCAGACACAGGCACGCATCCTCGAAGCCCTCGACGGTCTTCCCCTGGAGATCACGCTCGGCAGAACGTGCAGCAGTGTTGTCGGCGTTCTGCGGGGCGGGAAACAGAGCGACGGCGACCGCGAGGTCGTCCTGCTGCGCGGGGACATGGACGCGCTCCCCGTCGAGGAGCTGACCGGCCTCGACTACGCCTCCACCAACGGCAACATGCACGCCTGCGGACACGACCTCCACATGAGCCTGCTCGTCGGAGCGGCCCGCGCGCTGTGCGAGGTCCGCGACGAGCTCGACGGCGACGTCATCTTCATGTTCCAGCCCGGCGAGGAGGGGGTGGACGGCTGTCGGCACATGCTGGAGGAGGGCCTCCTGGACATCGCCGGGGTCCGACCCACAGCCGCCTACGCCATCCACGTCTGGTCGGCGCTGGATCCGCTGGGGATGGTCTCCACCAAGCCGGGACCCATCATGGCCTCCTCCGACGTGGCACACGTCAGAGTGGTCGGGCACGGCGGCCACGGTTCCGCACCCCACCTGGCCAAGGACCCCGTCCCCGCCCTCGCCGAGATGGTCACGGCCACACATTCGCTGGTCACCCGCGGCTTCAGCGTGTTCGATCCCGTCGTCGTCACCGTCGGGCTGCTGCAGGCTGGCACGATCGCGAACGTCATCCCGGAGGACGGTTACTTCGAAGCCACCCTGCGCACCTTCTCCGACGACGCCCACACCAAACTGCTGACCGAGCTGCCGAGAATGGTGGACGGCATCGCCGCCGCGCACGGCGTGACCGCCCACTACGACCTGCGGAAGCAGTATCCCGTCACGATCAACAACGCGGAGCATGCGGACCTGGTGGCCGCAACCGCTACCGAGCTGTTCGGTGAGGATCGACACAGCCGCTGGGAATCGCCGTTGGCGGGAGCCGAGGATTTCTCCCGCATCCTGGAAGAAGTGCCCGGTTGCTTCATCGGGCTCTCGGCGTGCCCTCCGGATCTGGATCCGAAGACGGCGCCCTACAACCATTCCGCCTACGCCAGGTTCGACGACTCAGTGGTGGCCGACGGCGCACTTCTCCTCGCCGAACTGGCCCGAAAGCAGCTGACGTGATGACGCACGTGTCCCCCAGCCTGGAGATTCGCCTCACTCGCGGTCAGGACAACCACGAACGGGTGATTTCTCCATGCTGCAGGTCACCCCGACTGAAGCACCACGACTGGAGAGGAAGCGGCCATGCAACTGAACGACACCTTGTCGGTCCAACCTGACGGATGGACCCTTGTGGAATCTGGCTGGGACGCAGATCGAGCCATAGCGGTGGGCTCCAACTTCCTGAGCGGCAACGGCTACCTCGGCTACCGGGGCACAACACCCGAGCAGGGCAGCGACGGCTACGTGGCGCTCGTGGTTTCCGACACCTACGACTGCGCGGACGGCAAGTGGCGCGAACTCACCACCGCCCCCAATCCGCTCTACGTCGCAGCCGGAGCCAAAGACTCGACCGTGGCGGCGGAGTTCGCCGATTCGGTGGAGACCCGTCTGGATCTCCGCACGGGTGTCTTCACCGCTTCCTTCACACAGCAGGTCGGCGGCGTGTCCGTGACGGTGCGTACGGACCGTTTCGCAAGCTACGACGACATCCATCTCCTGGCGCAACGCTGGTCCATCACCGCGGACGGGGATGTGGAGATGACCATCGACACAGGTATTGACACGGACATCTGGAGCCTCAACGGCGTCCACCTACCGCGTGTTGATGTCCGGATCGACGACGTCGGGCATCTCCTGGCCACCGGCACGACGGGCGAGAGTGGCATCACCATCGCCGTTGCATCCACATCACACATCCTTCACGGGCCCGCGCAGTCCGCCGCCAAGCCAACCCGAGATGGCGTTCACGGCACACGACATGCGGCGACCCTGCACGCCGGAGAGCCTGTGGTCATCGACACCATCGCCAGCATCTACTCCAGCAACGACGTCGACGATCCCGGAACGAGTGCCAGCAGGAGCAGCGCTGAGGCGAAGGAACAGGGCTTCGACGCCCTTCTGGCAGCCTCCTCGAGTCGCTGGGATGAGATCTGGTCCGCCATCGACGTGGTCATCGAGGGCGATCCGCTGGCGCAGGCTGCTCTGCGCTTCAGCACCTACCACAACCGCATCTGCATCCCGGCACACTCGGATCACCTTCCCGTCGGCGCCCGAGGCCTGTCATGTCAGGCCTACCAGGGATCCGCCTTCTGGGACGAGGAGGTCTACAACCTTCCCGCTTTCCTGTTCACGGAGCCCGACCTCGCACGCTCCCTCCTGATCTACCGTCATCGGACCCTCGACGGTGCACGCCGCAAAGCCGCGCGGCTCGGCTACGAGGGCGCCTACTACGCATGGGTCTCCGGCACCACGGGTGACGAGCTGTGCCCTGACATCTTCTTCGTCGACGTCCTCACCGGCCGCCCCATTCGCAACCACTTCAACGTCTGGCAGATGCACATCTCCCCGGACGTCGCCACCACCATCGAGCGCTACGTGCAGGTCACCTCTGACGAGGACTACCTCGTGGACTTCGGCACGGAGATCGTCTTCGAGGTCGCCCGATTCCTGCGTTCCTTCGTTCGCTACAACGATGCCGCCGGCACCTTTCACTGCATGCGGCTGCTGGGACCGGACGAATGGCATGAGAACGTTGACGACAACGCCTTCACCAACTACCAGAGCCACGCCGCCCTCGACTTTGCCATCCGGACCCACGAGCGGTTCACGAGGGAGCACCCGGAAGAGTTGGCGGACCTGGTCCGACGAATGAACCTGCAAGTCGAGGAGGTGGAGGCGTGGCGACGTGTCCGCGACGCTCTGGTACTACCGGCCCCCGACCCCGCGACCGGAGTGGTCGAACAGTTCAAGGGCTTCCACGCCCTCGAGGACGTCACCCCCGACGAGGTTCGGAAGCGACTTCTGGACCCGGGCGAGTACTGGGGCTGGCCCAACGGTGTGGCGGTGGCCACCCAGGTCTCCAAGCAGGCCGACGTCCCGATGCTCATGTGGTTGCAGCGCAACCGTTTCCCGCTCTCAGTTCAGGAAGCGAACTACCACCACTACCTCCAGCGCTGCGCGCACGGCTCCTCACTCAGCCACGCCGCATTCGGGATGGTGGCGTCACAGATCGGCGCGGTGGACGAGGCGTATGAGCACTTCCTGTCCACGGCCACGGTGGACCTACTCAACACGGCCCATGCCGTCGTCGGGGGCACCTTCATCGGCGGTATCCACACAGCCGCATGCGGGGGCACGTATCAACTGGCCGTGCTGGGATTCGGCGGCCTCGACGCTGTGGACGACCACCTGGTCGTTGCACCACAGCTGCCCGCGCAGTGGGTCTCGCTGACCTATCCCGTCAACTGGCGTGGTCAACAGTTCCGGGTCCACGCCACGCACGACGCCGTCACAATCTCATCAAATTCCGCGAACGAGCGCGTCGTGCCGGTCCTCCTCAGAAGTGAGTTGGTTGAGCTCCCGGCCGGGGAAACTGTCGCGCGGTGAACCTCGGTGGCCAGGGGCGCGTCCCCCAGCATGGACTTTCGAGCTGCTCGCGGCCATGACAACCGCGAGACGCCCATTTCTCCATGCCCCAGGACAGCCGGGAGGACCACATCCCCGTCCTGCGACTACTCTTGGCTGCCGGAGGTGACATGACCGAGGATTCCACTCGCAACCCTGCAGAGCCCGAGCCGATCGCGACGCTGCCTCCGCTTCCTGTGCTCAACAACGAACTGCCGACGAGTCCCCGCACCGGGGAGCCTCCTCGCCCCGCGCTTGTGACCGTGGCGCTCGTGTCGCTCCTCCTGGCCGCGACCGGTGTCGCCGTCACCTACGGCATCCACTGGTGGGCCGCCGCAAACCCGGGCAATTACGCAAGCTCTGCCCGCCTCATCGAATGGGTCGAACCGGAGCCGGGGAAGTGGTTGGCGCTGACCCTCGAAGGGGTCCTCGCGATTGTCGCCGCCCTCGCCGCCGGGGCATGCGGCGTGGCGGGCGTCCAGGCCTGGCACGGTCATCGCTGGTCCCGGTGGGCCGGCATCGTGGCGCTGCTGCTGGCCGGCGGCGTCACCGCTATCTTCGACTGGACCGGTCTGGTCACCGTCGGGCTGGCACTGGCGGGCACGGTACTGCTCTTCACCCCTCCTGTCACCCGCTTCTTCGGAGCTTTCGCGTCCTTCCGAGCCGTGGGGCACGCTCCCTACCGCCGTCCCGAGCGCATCGTCTACGGGCGGCTGCCCCGCTACCGCTGAGGAGTTCCATGCGATCCACCAAGTCCGTCGCCACGCTCGGCCTCCGGCTGTTGCGTGGAGTGATGAGGACCGCCTCCGAGCGGCCCTCCCGCCGTCGGCGCGAATCGACGGTGTCCCGGCGCTCCGACGGCTATCCCGGCGACTTCACCGAACGGCCAGACATCAGCTACACGCCCTTCGACGACGACATGGCCGATCCCGGCGAAGTGGTGTGGACGTGGGTCCCCTACGAGGAGGACTTCTCCCAGGGCAAAGACCGGCCCGTCCTGATCATCGGTCGCGACGGCCCGTGGCTGCTCGCGCTGCAGGTCACATCCCAGGACCACGACGTCGACGCTGCCCAGGAAGCCCGCGCCGGCAGGTTCTGGGAAGACATCGGCACCGGCGGGTGGGACTCCCAACGCCGTCCGAGCGAGGTGCGGGTGAACCGCATCATCCGCATCAAACCCGGCGACGTGCGGCGCATCGGAGCAAAGCTGGACAAGCAGACGTTCCACGCAGTGGCCCAGACCGTCGCGCGTCACTACTGACGGCCGCCACCCCACACCTGACAGCTCGACGCCGAAGCGTCCAGACGGTCGGCATCATCATCGGCGTTGCCGTCACGCTCTGGGTGGGTCTTGTGCCGGGTGAGGACGGCTACATTGCCCCCACTGGTGGCTACGCTGCGCCTTTGGCACTACAGGTGTTCTGGGCCTCGCTGATTGCCGCGGGACTGTTGTCGCATGGCCCACGATGTGGAGCACGGCACGTTCGCGTCGAGTGACATCGAGCCTGCGGAGCCGTCATGCGCTGGAGCCCCTACGTCCGGCGGCGTCTCGGCCCCAACGGTCAGCTCCGGATGCGGACCGGCTGCTGCAGTTCCGTCACCCAGTCCTGCTGATCCTCGGATTCTGCACGCACGTAGAGTTCGCGACACGGGCCGGCGTACTCGTAGCCGTTCTCCGCCACCCATCGGTGGATTGCCTGCCAAGACTCGCTGATCTTGTTCATCGGACCGAGGTGCACCCCGCACACCGCCTTCTCGGCTGGAAGGTTGACGATCGTGAGGTCACCCGGGGCCTCGCCGTCGTAGGCGAAGCCCACCACCACATCCATGCCCTCCTCCGTCTCGGCGTAGGTCGCGATGGGCGTGGAGAGGCTGGCGTGGACGAGTTCAAGGACGGACTGCACCTGATCGAACATCGGCCCGATCAAATCTCCCAGCCGGTCCGGTTCCAGCGTGCCCGTGACCGCAGCCAGCCGAACACCGTCGATGGTTTTCACTACATAATCTGTGGACATCGTGTCCTCCCTTTCGATCATTCGGAGCCTCGACTCAACCGCCGCCAGCCTGCTGCCCGCGACGCGCATCTCCTCCTCCACCTTGACCTGGCAGAGCCGCAGCATCCCTCGCAGTTCCTCGGCGGAGACGCGGTTGGCCACGATGTGGCTCACCTGATCAAGACTCAGACCGAGATCCTTGAGGGCGACGATGCGGTTGAGGACGGAAAGCTGCTCGGGCGAGTAGGAGCGGTAGCCGGTCCACTGGTCGACGCTGGCAGGGCTGAGCAGCCCCATCTGGTCGTAGTGGCGCAGCATCCGCACCGACACCTGCCCGAGTCGGGCGAAATCTCCGATCAACATGAGATCCACTCTCCGCCCTGACACCGTGTCAGGGTCAACCCCACCCGTCGAACCCCAGCTCACACCAGCGCTGTACTGGTGGTGTGAGCTTGACTACTGGTGTTCCGTCATCCCGCCGCAGAGCCTACCCGAGCCCGACGATTGCTGGTCACGCGTGCGACGGTGGTAGAGTCGTGCTTGTCGGTCCGCCCAGTCTTACCTCGGGCCGCTTGGCGCGGCAGCTAGCTGCTTGGACGCCGTGGATGCCTTAACACAGCTTTTACGCCGGTGAGACTCACTCCCGATTGGTTCCCTTTCTTGTCTTCAGATTTCGCACGCCTCGGCGTGTCCGCTGACCTCGTCGCTGCCCTCAACGCACGCGGCATCACCACCCCGACGCCGATCCAGGCGGCGACACTCCCCGATTCCCTCGCCGGGCGCGACGTCCTCGGCCGTGGCCGCACCGGCTCCGGAAAGTCGTTCGCCTTCCTGCTGCCGATGGTGCAGCAGCTGCGCGCCTCCGGTCGACGCCAGGCCAAGAAGCCTCGCGCCCTGATTCTGGCGCCGACGCGCGAGCTGGCCCTCCAGCTGCACGAATCATTGGTTCCGCTGGAGAAGGCGGCTGGCCTCACCAGCACCGTCGTCTTCGGTGGCGTTAACCAGAACCCGCAGGCACGCGCCCTTGCCACAGGCGTTGACGTGGTCATCGCCTGTCCCGGCCGCCTCCTCGACCTCATCGGGCAGCGTCTCGTCGACCTGTCCCAGGTGCGCATCACCGTCATCGACGAGGCCGATCACATGGCGGACATGGGCTTCCTGCCCGACGTGCGTCGCATCTTGGCGACCACGCCGAGCGACGGTCAGCGCATGCTGTTCTCCGCCACGCTCGACGCCGGTGTGAACACGCTCGTCAAGCAGTTCCTGCACTCCCCCGTCGTCCACGAAGCCGATTCCGAGCTGTCGCCGATCACCGAGATGGATCACCACGTGCTGCGCGTCGATACCGACAGCCGCACCGCCGTGCTCGCCGACCTCGCAGCCGCCCCCGGCCACACAATCATCTTCACCCGCACCAAGCACGGCGCGAAGAAGCTCGCCAAGCAACTCATCAGCCTGGGTATCCCGACGGTGGACCTGCACGGCAACCTGAGCCAGAATGCCCGCACCCGGAACATGGACGCGTTCCACTCCGGCAAGGTCTCAACGCTTGTGGCCACCGACATCGCCGCGCGGGGCATCCACGTCGACGACGTGTCGCTCGTCGTGCACGCCGACCCGCCCACCGAGCACAAGGCGTACCTGCACCGCTCTGGGCGCACGGCGCGCGCCGGCAATGCGGGCACCGTCATCACCATGGAACTGCCGTCCCAGCGGGGTGAGGTTCGCACGCTTCTCCGTCAGGCGAAGATCAACGCGACTTCCACCGTCGCCGACACCGGTGCGCCGATCCTGACGTCGTTGGCCCCGGGCCAGCGCACCTTCCTCTCTCCCGCTGAGGCGGCCGAGAAGTCGGGCGTGCAGCCAAAGCAGGAGCAGGGGCCCCGTCGCAGCAAGTCGGGCGGCGGAAACTCCGGCGGCCGCAGTCGTTCGCGCAGCGGATCCGGTGGCCGCAACGGTTCCTCCTCCGGACAGGGCCGCTCAGGTGGCGCTGGTAGTCGCAGCGGTTCCCCGTCCAGGCAAGGTCACGAAGGTGGCTCCGGTGGCCGCAATGGTTCATCTGGTGGTCAGGGCCGCTCCGGCGGGTCCGGTTCGGGCCGCGCCACCGCCGGTGCCGCTCGGGCAGGTACCACCTCGGCTGCGGACTTTTCTCGTAATTACCGTCGCTCACGCTGACTGAAGAAGAGGCGGGCTCCGGCGGGGATTGACCACGGCGGGGCCTGCTTCTCCATCTATCCGCGCATTCTCGGCGACTCTTGGGTGCCGGCGTGTCATCCGCTCATGGCGCTTATCGGTCCGTGGAGACGTGGCGAACGGCCGGTACCAGCTCTGACCGGGGACATGAATCACTGGTCGGCGGACACGTGGCGGACGCCTTCTACGAGCGTTGACCGCACAACAGAAAGGCCCACACCCGCCTCGAATGGAGCGGGCGACGGGAATCGAACCCGCGTGTTCAGCTTGGGAAGCTGACGCTCTACCATTGAGCTACGCCCGCATGGCCCTCAAGGCCACCGCAAGCTTAGCCGACACCGACGCCGACAAGCACACCGCCCTGCCGCTCCCGGAGCCGGGGACACGGACACCCGCCTCTGACAGTCGCTGATAGGGCCGGAAGTCGGGCGCAGACCGGAAATACCAGTGGTCTGTGCCACACCTGCGCTGTACCGCTGGTGCAACGCAGCGCGGCTGGTGCAGTGAATACCACTGGTCTTGCACGCCTCGTCGATGACACAGGAAAACCACTGGTCTATGTCACACCTGCGCTGTACCGCTGGGGTGGGGTCTACCACTGGTATTGCACTCGAGCCGAGGGCGACGACGTACTCGGCGGGTGACGCAACAGCACGGTGTGCGCCCCACGAGCCGGCGCCACGGGAGGCGCCATACACTGGACTTGTGGACACTTCAGGCCAGCCGAATGGCATCGCGCATCTCCGATGCTCAGACGGTGATCGCGACCTGGTGGCCAATGTCCTCGGAACCGCCTTCGCCGAAGGGCGCATCACGTTCGAGGAGCACGACGAGCGTCTGAGCAAGGTCTACGCGGCACGCACGTTCGGGGAACTCGACGCGCTGACAGAAGACCTCGTGGTGCCGGGCTCGCCGGCCGCACTGAGCGCGGGGCATCACGCCGTTCCGGACCGACGCTTCGTCGCCAGCGCTCCCGCCGCCGGACCCGTCCTGCGCGACTCCACCACCGTCTTGTCGACGCTGCGGCCCGGCTCCCCGCTGCACGTTCCCACCCGTGCGAACCTGGTGGTCATCCTCGGCGAGGCGAGAATCGACCTCGTCAACGCCACATTCGCCAGCGAAACGGTCCACATCAACCTCAACGTCTTCATGGGTGAAGTGAGGATCCGAGTCCCCGACGGGGTGCAGGTCGTCGGCTCCATCAACAACATCATGGGCGAGTACACCGCCCGCAACCTTCCGCAGGGCCCTGCCCATGTACGCGTTGAACTCGGCGGCTCAACCGTGATGGGCGAAGTGAAGGTCCTCGGCCCCGGCGGCCGCCCCGGTAAGTACGAGCGCTTCGTGCGCTGATGGAGTTTGCGCGCTGATGAAGAAGGACACCATGGACGAACTGTTCCGCCCTCCCACCACACAGTGGCGACCACTGTCGCCGTCGTACCTCACGCTGAAACTGCTGATGATCGGCATCAATTGGGCCATCATCGGTGTGATCATCGTGGTGCCGCTGGTCGTGATGGACTTCACGTGGTGGTGGGTTGTCCTCGCCGCCTTCCTCGTGTTCTGGGCGTGGCGGTTCCTGCGCGCCCCCCGCGTGTACAGGCGATGGGGCTATGCCGAAACCGACGACGACGTCTACCTCACCCGTGGCCTGCTGTGGCGTGAACTGACGTGTGTTCCCTATGGCCGCATGCAGTTGGTGAACGTGTCATCGGGGCCCATCGAGCGCGCATTCGGGCTCGCCAGCGTCGAACTCGTGACGTCTTCGACGTCGGGCACCATCACCATCCCGGGACTCGCGCGCCCCGACGCGATCGCCCTGCGCGACAGACTCATCGAACGCGGCGAACTCCTGCAGGCGGGCATCTGATGTCGCAGTCCCCCACTGACCCTCCGAAAAAGATCGTGGTGCGCCGCAGTACGCACAGCCAACCACGGGGCCAGCAAGAGCCGCATTCCGGCGCCACCAACGAGCACGACGCGCAGCAGCCCCCGCACGAGCACCCCTACGGAGCCGTTCAGCCGCAACACGCCGGGCCCGGATTCAGAGCGCCAGCGGCACAGGAGGACTCGGCGCCACAGTTCAGCCCACCCACCCCACCAGCACCCACCGGAGTCCCTCGCACCACCTCGAGCCCCCAGCACGCTCCCGCACCTCACGCTCCGATGGGGAAGGAAGTGGAGAGGCCCCATCCCCTGACCGGTGTCGCCCGCAGCTGGATTGCGCTGTTCGGACTGGTGCTGGTCTTCGGCCGCGACATCGCTGAGCGCGGTCTGTCCTCCATCGCCGAGATGAACCCCTTCGCGTGGGTGATCTTCAGCCTGGTATTCGCCGTCGTGGTGTTCAATCTCGTCTGGGGAATCATCGAGTGGCGCACCACCACGTTCGTGGCCGACGACGAGGAGTTCCGCATCGAGCGCGACTTCCTGAGCCGCGACTCCAGCCGCATCGCTTACACCAAGATCCAATCCGTGGACATCGAACGCTCCCTGCCCGCGCGGGCGTTGGGGCTCTCCAGCGTGACCATCGACGTCGGTGGTGCGGGCGGCAAGAAACTGGAGTTCCTGGCGAAGCAGCGCGCGGAAGTTCTACGCGACCACCTGCTGGCACGCATGAAGCGTCAGGCCGACGTCCCGGCACCCGACGATCACAGCTCAGCGGATCCTGCTCCCGTTCCCGAACCTCCGCGCGCGCACACAGTCGTGACCGTCCAGCCGGCGACGCTCCTCAAAGGTGTCTTCGTCTCCGCCTTCCTGCCATGGCTGATGGCGGCGCTCGCCGCCGTCGGCGTGATGATCTTCTTCGGTGAAGGTTTCACCTTCGCGGCGCTGGGCGGCATCGTCTTCGGTATTGGCGGCTATCTGTGGAGCCAGATCGTCAGCAACTGGAACTTCCACCTCGACAGGGTTCCGGACGGCCTCCACATGACCCGTGGGCTGTTCACCACCACCTCGCAGAGCCTCAAGGCCGACCGCATCCAGGCCGTCTCCATCCATCAGGACTACCTGCAGCGCCTCACGGGGCTGTACCGGGTGCGGGTCACCGTGCTGGGGCTGAGCGGCGGGGAGAGCGGACAGACGAGCGGCATGGTGCTGCCGTATGGCACGCGCGAAGACGTCACAAGGGTCCTCGCCGCCTTCTGGCCCGGCATCGATTTCGATGCGATCGAACTCCACGGCCAGCCGCACCGTGCCCGCTGGCTGACACCGCTGGGCTTCAAGCGGCACCTCTGGGGTGTGGACGACCAGAGCGTCGTCGCACACCACGGGTGGCTCGATCACACGATCACCCTGGTCCCGCATCGTCGCATGCAGTCCATCGAGATCACCCAGGGTCCCCTGCAGCGCAGACTGGACCTGGCACGCGTCTCCCTCCACACCACCGACGGCCCGGTGTCGATGAATCTGTACCACCTCGACTCCGTGGAGGCCCGGCAGTTCTTCGACGAGCAACGACGACGTGCCCGCACCGCTCGCACCACCCCCGGCGAACCGGGATACCTCTCAGCCCTGCCCGCACCTCCGGCCGAGGGGCTCATCGCCGGGCCCTGAATCATCCCCGAGCCCAGCCCCACGCCGATGCGCCCAGCCGCTACGCTGTGCGTTCATGAGCATCATTCTGGGCATCGACGTTGGCGGCTCCGGCATCAAGGGGGCACCCGTCGACCTGGAAACAGGCGAGTTCACAGCTGATCGCTTCCGGATCCCGACGCCTGCGAAGTCCAATCCGAAGAACGTCGCGAAGGTGATCGCCAAGATCATCGATCACTTCGCCGACGAACTCGACGACGGTCCCGTCGGCCTCACGATTCCTGCTCCCGTCAAGCACGGGGTGGTGCCGTTCATCGCCAACCTCCACAAGTCGTGGGTGGGTGTGGAGGCGAAGAAGTTCTTCCAGGACGAACTCGGCCGTAGCGCCACTCTCGTCAACGACGCCGACGCCGCCGGTCTCGCCGAGGTCCACTTCGGGGCGGCCAAGGGCCATCCCGGGCTCGTGATCCTGACCACGCTGGGCACAGGTATCGGGTGCGCGATGATCTATCGCGGCGTGCTGATTCCCAACGCCGAACTCGGCCACCTTGAACTGGACGGGCACGACGCCGAGAAGCGAGCGGCGTCGTCGGTCAAGGACAAGGAAGGCCTTTCGTACGAGGAGTGGGCCGTTCGCCTCCAGCGCTACTACAGCCACGTGGAGATGCTGTTCTCCCCCGATCTGTTCGTCGTGGGCGGCGGTGTCTCGAAGGATGCCGACAAGTTCCTGCACTACCTCGATCTGCGCACGCCGATCGTTCCCGCCATGATGCGCAACAGGGCCGGGATCGTCGGCGCCGCACTGGCGGCCAAGGACGCCGTCGACCATCCGGACCCGCTCGATCCGGTGGTCAACCCCGAGGCCAACGCTCCGGTCGTCTGAGCCGCGACTCAGCTGTGCCGCGGCAACGGGCGCTCGACGATGACTCAACTGCTGCGGTGATCAACCAACCGCCGAAGAAGCGCGTTGAGCCCCACCGCCGTCATTGCCACCAACCCGAGAGCAACAATCAACAGACCCACATTGGTGGGGAAAACAATCCAGGCGGGGGCATGGCCGGGCTCCAGTCCTTTGTCCTCAGCCATGCGGTACTGCACGCCGGAGATCACCGTGAAAACAATCACCACGATCAAACCGGTGCCAGCAGTGATCGCTGCACCGAGAAGAAGTTTCCTGGCCATTGCGGACTCTTTCTACATGCGGTCGGGGGCGTCGATGCCCAGAAGGTCCAGGCCTTTCGCCATCACGGTTTTCGTCGCCGCGCACAGGGCCAGTCGTGAGGAGCGGACCTCGCCCTCTGACTTGAGCACCGGACATGCCTCGTAGAACCTCGCGAGCGCACCCGCGACGTCGTACAGGTAGCCGCAGAGCTTGTGAGGCGCCAGGGAGTCGGCGACCTCGTCCACCACTTCACCGAAACGGCTCAACAGCAGGGCGAGCTGTTGTTCTGCGGGCTCCTCCAACACCGTCACGGCACCGAAGGAAATGTCCTCAGCCTCCGCCCTCCGCAGGATCTGGCACATCCGCGCGTGGGCGTACTGCAGGTACGGCCCGGTGTCGCCGGAGGTCTGCACCATGCGCTGCGCGTCGAACGTGTAGTCCTTCTGGAGGCTGCTGGAGAGGTCGGCGTACTTGATGGCGGCCAGCGCGATGTTCGGCGCAGCCTCAGCCTCCGCCTCGTCGAGCAGCACATTCAGGGGTACAGCCGTCCCCTCGCGCGTGGAGAACTTCTTGCCGTCGGCGCCGAGGACCTGCCCGAACCCGACATGCTGGGCGACGACATCCTCGGGCAGGTATCCAGCTTCTCTGGCGACGGCGAACACCTGCTCGAAGTGGAATGTCTGGGGTGCGCCGACGACGTAGATGATGCGGTCGGCCGAGAGGTCGGAGACGCGGTGTCGGATGGCGGCGAGGTCGGTGGTGGCATACCCGTAGCCGCCGCGCTGGTTGCGAAGGATTGCGGGCGAATTGAACCCGGGCACGAAAGCCACCAGCGCGCCGTCGTCGACCACGGCGATCCCCCGGGATTCGAGGTCCTCGCACACGACCGGCAGGTCGGAATTGTAGGTGGACTCCCCTGCCAGGTCCTGATCGGTGAGCAGGACGTTCATGCGTTCGTAGGTGGCGTTGAACCCAGCGAGGGAAACGTTGATGAGTTGCTGCCAGATGTCCAACGTCTGCGGATCACCGGCCTGCAACTTGACCACACGATCGCGCGAACGCATGGCGAAGTCCTCATCGGCCTTCAGGTGGTTGTTGGCCCGCTGGTACAGGGCCTCGGCCGATGCAAGATCCAGTGTGCTGGGGTCGAGGTCCTCGTCGAGGATCTGCTCCACGAGCATGCCGAACTGGCGCCCCCAGTCACCGATGTGGTTCTGCGCGATGACGGTGTGCCCCAGAGACCGCAACACCCGGTTGAAGCAGTCGCCGATGATCGTGGAGCGCAGGTGCCCCACGTGCATCTGCTTGGCGACATTGGGTGCCGAGTAATCGATCACCACCCGCTGGGGGTGCGCGCTGATGTTCAGGCCACCTTCTGCGTCCTCGAGGATGGCGCTGGCGGCTGCGGCCAGCACCTCGGAGCGGATGCGGAAGTTGATGAAACCGGGTCCGGCGATCTCCAGCGGTTCGCACAGGTCCGACACGTCCAACCTCGCAACGATGTCGGCCGCCACGTCGCGGGGTGGACGACCTTCCTGCTTCGCGAGACGCAGGGCGACGTTGGACTGGAAGTGACCGAACTGCGGCTTGGTTGCCGGCCGCATCTCCGGGTCCACTCCGGTGACGGCGCGGACACGGGCATCAAGCAGAGCTTCCAACGATTGCATGTCTGGCATTCTCCCACGCAGCCTCATGGACTACCCAACGCGACTTCTGCCGCGGCCCTTGACGCTACGGTGTTGAATGGCTCCATACCCCAACGCAGGAGGAATACATGGCCAGCGCACCGCTGAAGACATTGAACGACGGCACGCAGATCCCCGTTCTGGGGCTCGGCGTCTTCCAGATGGACAACGACGAGGCCCATCGGGCCACTCTCTCAGCGTTCGAGGCAGGCTACCGCCACGTCGACACAGCCGCCATCTACCGCAACGAGGAGGGCGTCGGTCGTGCCATCGCCGAGTCCGGTCTGGCCCGTGACGAGATCTTCGTCACCACGAAGCTGTGGAACAAGGCGCAGGGCCGGGACAACGCACGCGTGGGGATCTCCCGCAGCCTCGAGAAGCTGGGGTTGGACCGGGTGGATCTGTACCTGATCCACTGGCCGTGCCCTAACTCGGGACTCTACGTCGAGACGTGGGAGCAGCTCATCGACTTCCGGTCTGAAGGCCTCGCGCGCAGCATCGGCGTCTCCAACTTCCTGCCAGACCACTTGGACACGATCCTCGACGAAACCGGCATCACGCCGTCGGTCAACCAGATCGAACTGCATCCCACGTTCCAGCCCGATGATCTCATCAACCACTGCTCCGACCTCGGGATCGCAATCACCAGTTGGAGTCCTCTGGGCGCCGCCGCGGACCTGGAGCACCCGGACATCCAGGCCATCGCGAAGGCCACGGGTGCAACTGCTGCGCAGGTCATCATCCGTTGGCATCTCCAGCGCGGATTCGTGGCCATACCGAAGTCGACCAAGCCGGAACGCATCGTCGCCAACTTCGGCGCCCTGGACATCGAACTCGATGCCGACCAGATGGAAGCGATCGACGGCGCCAGCGCCGACAACCGCCTCGGGCCCAACCCGGCGACCATGGAGGTGTGAGCGGGAGACTCCCGCGCCCGCCCGCTACCCTGAGTCCCATGCGCATTTCTATGATCGGCTGCGGGTACCTTGGAGCAGTCCACGCCGCCTGCATGGCCGAGATCGGCCACCATGTTGTGGGCCTGGACATCGATCAGCGCAGGATCGACTCATTGTCAGCCGGGCGGGCCCCGTTCCATGAGCCCGGACTCCCCGCTCTGCTGCAGCGCAACGTCGCCAACGGCCGTCTGCGGTTCACCACGGATCCGGCCCTCATCCGGGACGCTGACCTGCACTTCGTCGGGGTCGGCACTCCCCAGTTGGATGGCGAGTTGGGTGCGGATACGAGCTACGTCGACGCAGCCCTGGAGACGATCCTCACCCACGCGGACCGCGGCGACGGCACCCCGGCGCTGGTCGTGGGAAAGTCGACGGTCCCCGTCGGCACCGCCCAGCGGCTGCTGAACCGCATCCACGACGCGGGCAGTGATCTCCTGCTTGCGTGGAACCCCGAGTTCCTGCGGGAGGGTCACGCCGTCGAGGACACCCTCCATCCGGACCGAATCGTCTACGGACTCCCCGAGGATATGGAGGCGGGGGCAGCTGCTCGAGCGCTGCTTGACGAGTGCTACGCTCCGCAACTGGCGGCCCAGACCCCCGTCGTCGTGTCGAACTACCCGACGGCGGAACTGGTGAAGGTGGCCGCCAATTCGTTCTTGGCCACCAAGATTTCATTCATCAACTCGATGGCGGAACTCTGCGACGCGACCGGCGGCGACGTCACCCGGCTCGCCGAAGCCATCGGGTTCGACGACCGGATCGGTTCCAAATTCCTCCAAGCCGGTATCGGCTTCGGCGGTGGCTGCCTCCCCAAGGACATTCGCGCCTTCATGGCCCGCGCAGACGAACTCGGGGTGGACGAGGCCTTGACCTTCCTGCAGGAGGTGGATGCCATCAATCTCCGGCGACGCCACCACGCCGTCGCGCTCGCCGAGGAGGCGGTGGGGGGATCGCTGCAGGACAAGCGGGTAGCGGTTCTCGGTATGACCTTCAAGCCCGATACCGACGATCTCCGGGACTCACCCGCGTTGGACATCGCAGACCGCATCTTGGCTGCCGGGGCTCACGTCGTCGTGGTGGACCCGGCGGCGTCGGAAGAGCTGCGCCGCCGTCGCCCCGATCTTGACGTGGCGCACAGCGTCGAGGAAGCGGTTACCGGTGCCGACGTCGTCATGGTGCTGACACCGTGGAAGGAGTACGTCACGCTCGATCCCACAGCACTGCTGCCTCTGGTGAAGTCCCCGGTGATCATTGACGGCCGCAACGTCCTCGACCCGCACCACTGGGATGCCGCTGGCTGGACGTATCTGGGGATGGGGCGACGTGTGTCCACGTGGTGAGCGCTGGTCCCGGTTTCGGTTCGCAACTGGCGCCGAAAGCCTCATCACACATCGCTGGTGTCAATGTTGCGAACCATTTCCCGCACGGGGAACCCACTCCATATGAAAGGAAGCCATCCATGTCGTTGAAATCGGGTGACAAGGTGTCGTGGAACACATCCCAGGGCGAGACCCATGGGGTGGTCAAGGAGAAGAGAACCAAAGACTTCCAGTTCGAGAAGCAGAAGTTCACTGCGAGTGAGGACGAGCCTGCCTACATCGTCGAGTCCGAGAAGACCGGTGCGCAGGCGGCGCACAAGGAGTCGGCCCTCACGAAGAGGAACTGACGTGGCAACGCCACCCAAGGGTGTCCGGGAGGCTGCCGCTCGTGCCGTCCGCTGGATCGACGAGGGCAGGGCCGGCAAGAACTTCACCGACGTTGGACGCAACCGTGCCCACCAGCTGGCCAACGGCGAGGACATCAGCGACGACGTGCTGCGGCGCATGCACAACTACTTCCAGCGTCACAGTGTGGACAAGGATGCCGAGGGGTTCAAGGGCGGCACCGACGGTTTCCCCTCCCCGGGTCGGGTCGCGTGGGATGCCTGGGGCGGAGACGCGGGTCAACGTTGGGCGGCGTCCGAGCTGGGTGAGAGCTGAGTCGCCGCGTTACGGCCTTCGAGCGCACTTTCGTTCCTCAATCTGGACTCAGCAGTCCCGATCAACCCTTTGAGGCCGCACTGAGGACGGAAGTCGGGAAAACTGCGAGCATCCATGGGTTTTACTCCCCCGCGGCCTTCAGCAGCGCCGGATCGAAGGGGTCCTGCCGGGGTTCGCGCCGTGTCAGCAGGTCCCACACCATCTTGATGTTGGCCGCCTGTTCGCGTCTCTCGCCAGTTGCATAGAGCGACGGGAATCTCTCACGAGTGCTGACATCACCCACCCCGATCGCGTCGATGCCGATGTCGGTGCAGATCGCGATGGCGCGCTCCAAGTGGTAGAGCTGGGTGAGGATGATCATCTCCTCCACACCGAACACATCCCGGGCCCGGACGCACGAGTCATAGGTGTCATAGCCCGCCGGATCCTCCACCACCTGCTCCGATGGAATCCCCCGCTCCACCAAGTAGTCCCGCATCACGGAGGTCTCGCGGTCGCTGGCGGCCCTGTTGTCCCCCGAGACCAGCACCGCCCGGATCTTTCCCCGGTTGAACAACGCAAGAGCGAGATCCAGGCGGGCGGCGAGGAACTCCGACGGACGGCCATCCTCAGCACTGGCACCCAGGACCATCGCGACGGGCAGGGCCGGCACGGTATCAGCCTCGAAGATCCGTCCCTCCGACACCTCCGACACGTGGCGCGATCCCCACACCATTGCGCCCATCACGGACACCGCGAACGCGACGGCGCCCGCAAGCGCCACCCAACCCACGGCCCGCCGTCCTCGTCGCGGCTCCACTGACGGCGTGACGATCTCACCGCCGACACTGATGCCGCTCTTGCCCGCCACCGCCAAGTCAGTCTCGGTTCTTCAGGTACCAACCCACCAGCGACTGCGTGGAGCCATCCTGGCGGACGAGAGCCTCGGTATCGCCGGAGACCGCCGGGGCGATCTCGTTGGCCAGCTTCTTCCCGAGTTCCACTCCCCACTGGTCGAACGAGTCGATGCCCCACACCACACCCTGGACGAAGGTGATGTGCTCATAGAATGCAATCAACTGGCCCACCACCGACGGCGTGAGCGCGGGAGCCATGATCGAGGTCGTGGGCCGGTTGCCCTCGAAAACGCGGGCCGGGACCACGTCCTCTTCCGTTCCCTCGGCCCGCACCTCGTCCTCGGTCTTACCGAAGGCCAGCGCCGCGGTCTGCGCGAAGAAGTTGGCCAGGAAGAGGCCGTGGACATCGGCGTCGCCGTCCTGCACTGGATGGGCAGGATTCGCGACGGTGATGAAGTCGGCCGGGATCAGGCGCGTCCCCTGGTGGATCAGCTGGTAGAAGGCGTGCTGACCGTTGGTGCCCGGTTCGCCCCAGAAGATCTCTCCGGTGTCGTACGTGACGGGTGCGCCGTCCCAGCGGACCGACTTGCCGTTGGACTCCATGGTGAGCTGTTGCAGGTACGCCGGGAACCGGTGCAGGTACTGGGCATACGGCAGGACGGCGTGGCTCTCGGCATCGAGGAAGTTGACGTACCAGATGTTCAGCAACCCCATCAGGAGCGGCACATTGCTGCCGGGATCCTCGGTCCGGAAGTGGTTGTCGACGGCGTGGAAGCCGGCGAGGAAGTCACGGAAGTTGTCCGGACCGATCGAGACGACCACCGGCAGACCGACGGCGGAGTCGACGGAGTAGCGTCCACCCACCCAGTCCCAGAAACCAAACGCGTTGTCAGGATCTATGCCGAAGTCGGCCACCTTGTCCAGCGCCGTTGAGACGGCCACAAAGTGTTTGGCCACGGCGTCGCTGCGCTGCTCGTCGGAGCCGTCGATGGCGCCCTTCTCCGCCAGCTCCGTCAGCAGCCATGTCCGGGCCATCCGGGCGTTGGTGAGGGTCTCCTGCGTGGTGAACGTCTTGGACGCGATGATGAACAGCGTCGTCTCCGGGTCCAGGTCGCGCGTCTTCTCCCAGCAGTCGCTGGGGTCAATGTTGGAGACGAACCGGCACTCGATCCCGTCCTGCCGGTACGGCAGGAGCGCTTCGTAGACCATCACGGGGCCGAGGTCGGAGCCGCCGATACCGACGTTCACCACCGTTTCAATGCGTTTGCCGGTCACACCGACCCATTCGCCGGAGCGCACTTTGTCCGCGAACGCATACATCTTGTCCAGGACCTCGTGAACGTCGGCGACGACGTCTTGGCCGTCCACCTCCAACTCAGCATCGCGCGGCAGCCTTAGCGCTGTGTGCAGGACGGAGCGGTCCTCGGTGACATTGATGCGCTCGCCGGCGAACATGGCATCTCGTCGACCTGCGACATCCACCTCGTCGGCGAGTTTCAGCAGTGCCTCCATGACGTCGGCGTCGATGAGGTTCTTGGACAGGTCGACGTGCAGGTCCGCCACGCCGAACGTGAACTCGGCGGCGCGGTTCGGTTGTTCGTCGAACCAGGTACGGAGATCGGGCTGCAGCTCATCCTTCAGGGAGTTGAGCGTGGTCCAGGACTGCGTGGTGGTGGGGTCTACTGGCGTGATCATGGCCCCAAGGATAGGCCCGTAGCGTGCCGCCCAGGCCTTCGGCCTCCGACGGATCGCATCGGCGGTGGTCAGGAGACGCTGATGTGCACGTGGTCGTAGTGGTTCGCCGACGCGGACCCACGGTCCGACATGCTGCGCCAGCCGTCACCGGAGCGCTGCGCGGTCCAGATCTGCTGGGAGTAGATGACCTCGACGACGCCGAGTGAGGACGCGTTGGCGCGTACCCACCGCGCCACTTCCCAGCCGGCTTCGCCGGAAATCATGGCATCGATCGCTTGCCCCGTGCCGTGATAGCCGCTGGAGCCCGCCCGGTAGCCCCCGTAGCTGGTGATGCTGGGGAACTTGGCGCAGATCTGGTTCAGCACGTTGACCGTGCGGCTGGTCATGTTGCTGGTCGCACTCCCGGCCTTCGCGCACCGGCCCGCGGACGACGCCTCCTGGGCGGGTGCGGAGGACTTGGTGGAGGACGTCGGAGCAGTGGACGCGGGTGCGGAGGAGGGCGCCGTCGACGGGGTGGGCGCCACCGGCTTGTTCTCCGAGAGGAAACTGGCCTTCACCCATCCGGCGCCGCCGTTCAGGGAAACCTGCTGCCAGCCGTCGTGCGTCGCCTCGGTGACCGTGAGCTCCCCGCCCTCGACCACGGCGCGGACGACATCGAAACCCGTCCCGGGGCCGGTACGGACGTTGACCGATGCTGTGCTCCACCGAGATCCGACGGGCGCACCCGCGACACTCCAGTCGACCGCCGGCGTGGTCTCCTCCGGGGCCGACTGGAGTGTCGCGGCCTCCACCGGTGCGGTGGTTTCGGACGCCGGCGGGGCGGATGAAGGAGCGACCGACGGTGCCGTCGACGACGCCTCCGCGCTGGCGGACGGGGCGAGCGAGGGAGCCGCAGATGGTGCAGTCGTCGGGGAGTACAGCGCAGCAGGAAGGGGTTCCCGAACGAACTCGCGGCTCGTACGGTTCGACACGCGCTGGTCGTAGGAGGTCAGGGGATCAGCCACGGTGGCGCTCCCGTCTGCACCAAGGGGTACGACTGTCAGCGATGTGGTGGCCGCAAGAAGCCCGACGATCGCCGCCGGAGCCAAGCCGCGACGGATGGCGCCTCGCGCCCTACGACCGGAGGGCTGTCCTCGACGCGGGACGGCGGTGGACGCCGTGACTTCGGGCGTTTCGAGGGCGGCCCGTCGAGCGTTGACCATCAATTACCTTCCTGAGAATTAACCAAACTTTTCTAAGGGTAGGCTCAGCGCGGGAAATCTCCAACTCGGGCAGCCTTGCTGGCGGTGGGCTAGAGTTCGCAACTCCACACGACGGGAGGGAGCAGATGAAGTCGCTAGGGCACATCCCCCAGGTTCTGATCGCCCTCGCAGCCATGATGAGCGTGCTGCTGATGCCGTTCGGGACGGCCCGGGCCGACACCGATCCGCAATCCAGCCCTCCGCTGCCATCGACGACCCTCAGCACAGCCTCGCCCACAAGCCTCTCAGTGGGCGCCTGGGGCATCGTCAATGGGACGCCCACTCCATCCACGCCGACCCTCGGCGACGAAACCACAACCGCGCCCGTGGCGGAGGACGGCGGCGACGTGTCGTGGTTCTCCGTGGCGCTGGTCGTCGTCGCTGGAGCGGCGGTGTTGACCATTGCGGGGCTCGTCGTCCGAGCAGTCTACGGACGAGCCGATGCGGAGGTCCCCTACCGCGCAGGCAGCCTCGACCTGCTCCTGGATCCCGCGCCGGAGGACCGCGTCTGACGCCTGACGTCGCGCTCCACCTTCACAAATGAGCCACATCTGTCCCGCAGGGCGCCGAGGTCTCCGCCGCTCAGGGCATCGCCGAGCAGCGTTGCGTCCACGCAGGCGGCGGGGGCTCCGGCCTTCATCCATTCAGTCGCGGAGAACGCCCCGATCCCGCCCCGGGGAATCACGTGTCCAGCCAAATTCAGAGTCCGCAGCCTCTCCGCCATCACGTGGCCCACCACGTCAGCGGGGAACAGCATCGCCCCTGCGGCACCGGATTCGAGCACTCCACGGATCTCGCCGGGCGTCATGGCCTGCGCCCAGAGCGGGAGGTCACGCTTACGCGCCGCTTCTGCGACCCCGTCCTCCAGCACATCGGCCAACGCAAAGACGGCCCATCCGCTGACTGACTCGATCGTCTCCTCCGACACCACTCCGTGAATCCCGAAGCTGGCACGGGCACCGAAAATCGTCACCATCTCATCGGTGTCCTCGTGCCCGGCGGGCAACGAGAACGTTTTCAGTCCCTCCTGGACCATGACCTCCACCGGCCCGACGAGGTCATCCAGACTGGCATCGTCGAGACAAATGATCAGTCCAGTCGGCGTCGCGTGTGAACCCATGCCCCCATCATGCCCGGCCCGGCCGTCGCAGTCCTCACACGCAAGGCTCTCGACGGCGCCGACGGACGCGCGCACTCCCCCGCCGCGCCAACCTTTAGGGTTTCCCCATGAATCAGCTGACACGTGCCCAAAGGCTCGACCGTCTTCCCTACACCCGCAAGCACAACAAGCTGCTGATGGGCTCGGGGGTGGGGTGGGCGCTCGATGCCATGGACATCGGACTCATCTCCTTCATCATGGCTGCGCTCGTCCAGGAGTGGGGATTGGGCGACACCGAGCTGTCTGTCCTGGGGTCCATTGGCTTCGTCGGAATGGCCGTCGGTGCATCCCTGGGCGGGTTGCTGGCCGACCGCATCGGTAGGCGCCAAGTGTTCGCCATCACGCTGCTGGTCTACGGCCTGGCCACGGGCTTGTCGGCTCTGTCGACGGGGTTGGTGATGCTGATCGCGCTCCGATTCATCGTCGGTATCGGCCTCGGCGCCGAGCTGCCGGTGGCCTCCACGCTGGTCTCGGAGTTCGCCCCACGACGGATTCGTGGCCGCGTGGTGGTCGCGCTGGAGTCCTTCTGGGCCGTCGGGTGGCTCGCCGCCGCCAGCATCGGCTACTTCCTGGTCCCGACGGTGGACAACGGGTGGCGCTGGGCGCTCGCGCTGGGAGCGATCCCCGCCGTCTGGGCACTGGTCATCCGGTTCGGGCTACCCGAATCAGTGCGCTTCCTCGAATCGAAAGGCCGCCATGCAGACGCGGAAGCGGTGGTCACGGAATTTGAAGAGGCTGCCGGCGCTCCCACGCCTGAGGCACAGAAATCCACCGAAGTACCCGAGCCACCGCCGAAGGTGGGCTGGGCGGATCTGTGGAACCCGCGGTTCCGTCGCTCCACGATTGCGCTGTGGCTGACGTGGTTCGGGGTGAACTTCGCGTACTACGGCGCATTCATCTGGCTCCCGACTCTGCTTGTCCAGAACGGGATGGACCTGGTGAGGTCCTTCCAGTTCACGCTGTTTCTCACCATCGCCCAGCTTCCGGGCTATTTGGCGGCGGCCATCCTTGTGGAGGCATGGGGGCGGCGAGCCACATTGGCCACCTTCCTCGGCGGGTCCGCCGTCGGAGCCATCCTGTTCGGTCTGGCACCCCAGATTGCTGGTGCCGTTCTCCCGGGCAGCGAATCGGGCCTCTATTGGATCACGCTCGGCGCCGGCTGCACACTGTCCTTCTTCAACCTCGGCGCCTGGGGTGCGTTGTATGCGGTGACCCCGGAGGTCTATCCCACCACCATGCGCGCCTCGGGCGCCGGCGCGGCGACGGCATTCGGACGGATTGCGGCGATGTCTGCACCGCTCGTCGTCCCGCTCCTCAACGGTGTGGGCGGCCTGCCCGTGCTGTTCACGGTCTTCGGCGCGACGTTCATCACGGCCATGGTTGCTGCCTTGTTCCTCCCCGAGTACCGGGGCGACGCCCTTCTTGATGTCTGAAGGACGTCGACTCCTTCTTTTCGGAAGCGCTGATCAATGCTGTTCGCGGCGAGGACTTGGCCGGGCTTCGATGAGATGGGGTCACGACATCTGGTGCGAGTACTGGATGTCCGTATCCAGATGTTGGGGTGCCAGGTCGCCCGATCCGGGTGCGCCGCAGCCAGGACATGATTGATCAGTGGTCCCTTACCGGTACCGGAGTCCTCGGGGTTCCTCAGTGGTGGGCCGTGCCCCGTACGAGTTCAACGGCGTGGGCCACAAGATCCAGGGAACGCTCCGCCACGATCAGCCGCTCAGCCACTGTCATCTCGGCCGCCGTCACCTTCATACCGAGAAGCCCGGGCACCGTCCCAGCCGCCGCGAGCGTGTCGCGAATCTCGTCGGCTCCGAGCAGACTCTCACTCCACGCTGATGGGGTCGAGCCGGCTCCGCGGGGAGCCATGTGCCCATCGGACCACGGCGCACCCCACGGCCCGTCGACGGGGCTGGCACCGGAGAACATGACACCGGAGAGACGTCGTGCGTTTGCTGCGAGGGCGACGTGCTCCACCGGGGTACCGGCGGAACGACCCTCAATGGCGGAGCGACCCCAGTTCACTGACAGACCCAACCGGTCGTGGTCAATCGCCTCCAGCACCGCCAACTCCTCGGAGATTTCAAGGAAACCCTTCTCCGGCGGACGCCCCGATCGCGTCGCGTCACAGTGTTCCACCACCAGAGCGGCACCAGCGGCCTCAACGTTCAAGAGTTCGGTCAGTGACGCCTCGAACGCGTCGGTCGAGGACATCCCGTGTCGGGGAGCGCTGTGAATCTCGACGGCGCGGACGCGGCGCAGCCCACTGAGTTCCGCGGTGGAGCGTGCAAGTTCGAGGGCGCGACGCACGTCGGCGATCGCAGCCTGACGGCCTGCGTCATCCTTGGAGGCGAGCCCGTAGTGCGGGTCGGCGCCCAGCTTCCCCATCACCGTGGGAATGCACGTGATGACCACATTCCAGAAGTCGGCCACCACTTCGGGGAGGCCGTTGCGGAGGGTGCCGAGGCATTCGCGCTCCCCCAACGCTTCGGACAGAGGCATCTCGAGCGCTCCCACCAGTGGTTGCGATTCGAGCTGGCGGTACGCCCCGAGCAGTTCGTCGTCGGGTATCCCGCTGAAGAGTGCGTAGGCTCCCAGCACCAGTGAGTCAGTCACGATTCAGTTCACCGTCCTTCACCATCGTCGAACGCTGCACGGCTGTCGAGCGGCACATCCCATGGGGACGAGGGTGCCGTACCACCCCGGATGGACCCGTGCAGCAGCGACACGCCACCGGTGGTGGAGGCAATCAGCATAGCCAACCCCGTGCTGCGATCGTTCACATAGACGGCAGCTCGCGGGACGCGGGCGACAGGCCCCTGGTGCGTTGTGGGAGCCGGAGTTCGCTGTTGTCCGCGGCAAACACAAGCGTGTGGGGCGTCGAGCCGGGAGCGCCTCTCGGCGCGGGGCCGCTCGTAGCGGCGAATGTTGGAGCCCGGGGCTACCGCGGCTCGACGCGCCAGCGAGATTACCCCATCGTCGCAGAATCCAAAACGGTTTGATCAGTCGAGCTTGTTGGTGCGCCACAACCGAGCGCTCGCCGCGAGGTCGTCGGCGAGCGTCATCAACCGAGCCGACGCCTGCTCGTCGCCGGCGCCGAGGAAGTCCCGGCCGGCAGCCACCACGCGTGCGAACGCGGCTGCCCGTTCCATGGCGATGGCGAAGTCACCGTCGAAGACGCCGCGCAGGATGGCGTCGATGACGGAGCGCACCTCCTCCGGGCCGGTCGGATCGGCCCCAGCGACCGCATGGTTGGGCTCGGAGTAGTGCACCCCGGCCGCATACTCGCGGGCGGCGGAGCTGAGATCGGCCAGGGCCCATTCCCGCAGTGCGTACAGTCGGTACAGCGCACCGGGCAGGGAGCGAGCCGGACGATCGGCCCACAAATCGGCCAGCGTGGTGATCCCCACCTCATCGACGACGGAGATCAGACGCCTCGTCACCTGAGGGTCGCTGCCCGCACGACCGACGCCCAGCAGGACTGCAGCTGTCTCGTGGGCTGCGTGCATCTGGGCCACCGGGTCGGTTCCGCCTGCCATCGCGTCGAGCGCGGCTGAGTCTCGCAGTGCGGGGCGGCGGGGCTTCGGTATCTCGGACATTGCCCCAAGACTACTCAGCGGTGCGCATCTCGGGTTGGCTCGACGTGTGTCACGTTCCCATGACCGGTAGTGACCGTCGTCGGTCGTCATCGCGCTGGCGCTCTCTCGGCTGCATGGAGCCGCGCTGGGCTCGCCGCGCCGCCACATCCCACTCGGTTCCCACGGCAGGATGACCCCTCAATCAGCCAAGGTTGGAGGCGTCGGTTCACGCTCGGGAGTCGTGAGCCGATTCCGGCGTCGGAAGGGCGATCCGGGGAAGAATGCGGCGGGCCTCTGTCGTCGCGGCAGGCCCAAGGACTCCCGAATGGAAAGGAAAGCTGATGCGAAGCGCCGTAACCGAGAGGGCCGGTGGGCATCGTGGACGTTGACATCCTGCTGATCGCCGCTGCGGTCCTCGGTTTCGCCCTGTTGGCGGGACGGCTCGACGGCACACCTGTGACCATGCCGATGATCTTCGCCGGCGCCGGTCTGTTGCTCGGCGAGCACGTCCTCGGCGTCGTCGACGTCGGACTGGACAGCGAAGGTGTCAGCGTGCTGGCGGAGATCGCCCTGGTGGCAGTCCTGTTCACCGACGCCAGCCGGATGCACCTGGGTTCAGTGCTGCGCGAACACTTCATCGCGCTCCGCCTGCTGACTGTGGGGATGCCGCTGGCCATGATCATCGGTGCCGTGGTGGCGCTGCTGTTGTTTCCGGACCTTCCGCTCGCGACAGTCGGCCTGCTCGCCGTGGCGCTTGCCCCCACGGATGCGGCGCTCGGGCAGTCCTTCGTCACCAATCACGCCGTCCCCAAGAGAATCCGGCAGTCCCTCAACGTGGAGAGCGGCCTCAACGACGGTCTGGCGCTCCCTTTCCTTCTCGTAATGGTCGACGTGGCGCGCAGTGAGGCCGGCGGCATCGGGAGCTACGTGTGGTTGTTCGTGTCGATGGTCGGGTTCGGCACTCTTGCGGGCGCTGTCGCTGGATGGCTGGGCGGAAAGCTGCTGTCGTGGAGTGCAAGGAACGACTGGACGACGGACACGACGCTACGGCTCGGCACGCTCGCGGTCGCGGCCATCGCCTATGGTGCGGCGGAGTCGATCGGCGGCAACGGGTTCGTCGCCGCTTTCGTCGCTGGCCTCACGATCGGCACCACGGCACGAACCCTCCTGAAGACCACGAGCGTGTTCGCCGAGACGGAGGGGCAACTGCTCACCCTCCTCACGTTTCTCTTCTTCGGGGCGGTGGTGGCCGGCGAGATCCTGCCCGAGCTGACCTGGCAGATCGCCGCCTACGCCGCCCTGAGTCTCCTGGTGGTCCGCCCTCTCGCCACCGTCGTCGCGTTGATCGGCTCACGCCTGTCCTGGATAAGTGTTGCGTTCATCGGGTGGGCGGGGCCGCGGGGACTCGCCTCCATCGTGTACGCGGTCATCATCGTGGATGCCGGCCGCATCACGGGCGCGGAGGAGGTGTTCAATGTGGCGGCCTGGACGATCGCCTTCAGCATCCTGCTGCACGGACTCAGCGCGGCACCATTGAGCCGCCGCTACGGCAGCTACGTCGACACCAAGCTGCCCGCCGAGGCACCCGAGTGCCAGGAAGTCACGGAGCTGCCCGTTCGGCTACCACCTCGCCGGCGGGGCAATGTGAACGAGCAGGCGTGACGTGGCTCCGGGGCAGCCGTCTTTGGAGCGCGCGGATGGAGAGCGACGTCCTGTCCGCCGCGGCACGGTTCACAGGACAAGCACAGCGGGTTCACAGCGCTGCCTCATGTATGCGCGCCACTGTGGCACGGCAACCGTGAAGACATCCTTGTTCGCGACGGCGGAGGTTGCCAGGATCGGGATGGCCATCGCTTTTCCATCTGTTGCGAGAATGGGTGACGTCCACCAAACCTGTGAGAAGAGGTTCACATCATGGCCTGCGTATGCAGCGCAACGCCTTCCCGGAACCAGTCCGGATCGAACCCCACACCGGGGCGAGGTCCTGAATCCCCGGCGAGCGGTTCTACGGCCACGAGTCTCCTCGTCGCCGTCGCAGCAGTGGTTGCGCTGTGGGCGACCTATCGGTTCGCAGTCGGAACCGGGACTGGTCAGATCCTCGACACCCGCATCATGGACTTCGTTGCGCGCTCCCTGAACGATGCCAGCTGGACGTCAGCCACCCTCACATTGATCTCTCCCGCGACAGCGTTGATCGCCATTGCTGCGCTGGCCGTGTTCGCGTGGCTGAACCGGGGTGCTGCCGTGGCGGCGGCAGCCACCACCACCGCCGTGGGCACCATGGCTCTGGCCGTCGTGTTGAAGGAGATCCTGGTTCGGCCCGCCCTGGTGGATATCGCTACGAACAGCTTTCCCAGCGGCCACGTCGCAGCAGTCGCTGGAGTTGTCGCCGGGGCCACGATGGCCGTGTCGCGCTCGACGACCCGGCTGCTGGTGGCACTCGCGGGGGCGGGTGGGATCGCCGCCGCGGGAGTGGCGACGCTGGCTCTGCGATGGCACCGCGCCAGTGACGTCGTCGCCTCAGCACTCCTCGCCATCGCTGTCGCGATGACGGCCCAGACGCTGCTTCACCTGCGCAGACGCCAGAACTGACCTTCCCTACCGGCCGGGAGCGTCATCCGGCATGTGGTGCCGATACGTCCACGACGTGAGGGCCGTCCCCAGCATGACGATCAGCACACCCCAGAAGATGTGCAGCGACGTCATGTCCGCCTCGCCCATCGCGTACTGAGCCACGACGGCCACCGCCAGCACCACCGCGAGGCCGACGTTGACCGCTCCCGCCGAGCGGCGCAGGATCAGATAGACCATGGCGCTGAGAATGCTGACGACGACGGTGACCACCGCGCCCACCTGATGATGGGGGAAGTAGTTGCCTGCTCCGCCGATGAAGGCGGCTGCCCATCCTGCCTGCCCGATGATGCAGCTGATGACGACGGTGGCCGCCGTACGCAGGATGATCAGATGCGGATGGGGCAGGGTGGGCATGATGACACTGTGCCAGCTGTCGGGGGTCGGTTGCAGCGCCTGCGGAGCCGCATCGTGGCCGGCCCAGCCCTGAGTGGTAGGGAGCGTGGCGCACACGCCACCATTCCTACCTTCTAGACATCCGCCACCATCGTGTCTGAGGCTCGGCCCCGACGGCATGCCAGACTGGCAGCATGGCTGATTCTCCTCACACCCACTCCCCCGTCGTCGTCACCGGCGCCAATGGCCTGGTCGGCTCCCATGTGTGCGCGCAGCTGAGCAGGGCTGGTGTCCCAGTGCGCGCCGTCGTGCGTCGCAGCGGGAGCGCGCCGCAGCTTCCGGGAGTCGAAGAGGTGGTCGGCGAGTTTGGTGACCGGGCGTTTGCGCAGTCGGTCGTGCAGAACGCTGCCGCCGTCGTCACAACCGTCCACCCGATGGGATCGGATCGGGATACCCAGCATCGCGTCGCCGTGGAGGGCACGCCAGTGTTGGCCCGCGCGGCCCGCGACGCCGGCGTGGCACGGCTCGTGCACATCTCCACCGCGTCGGTCTACGCCCGCTCCCCGGAGATGGGCGACGTGGATGAGTCCTCTCCCCTTGTCGACGACGACGCCGGGGACTACGCCGTGACAAAGCGCGACACTGATCTGGCGCTCGCGGACATCGACGGCATCACCACGGTGCTGGTCCGGCCGCCGGTGATCCTGGGCTCCAGTCCCCAATCAATGTGGAACACGTTGCGCCCCGCCGAGATTCGCGACCACGAGGCCGCCCGACGCGTGGTGCCCGAACAGACGTTCGCCTGGGTGCATGTCGACGACCTCAGTGCCCTGGTCGCAGACATCGCGTCGGGGCGTGTCGCATACGCTGACGACCCCTCCGAGGGGCCCGTCGACGGTCGCAGCACAGCGGTCAATGTGGTCGGTCGGGAATACGCCACTTTCCGTGTCTACTACGAAACGGTCTGCGAGTCCGTCGGCGTGGAACCGGTGTGGCTCGAAGGGCCGGTGTGGACGGGGGCGTATCTGGCCGAGCGTGCTCGGGCCTGGGGCTGGAGGCCGACGGTGGACCTCGCCAGCGCACTGGCCGAGTTGAGGAAGGATGTGCGCTGACGGGCAGGCTCGACGGAATAGTTCGGAGCGCATAAGCGTTACCCCATGTGAACGGCGATTACTCGCTGAAGCACTACCGTCGAGAAGAAGGAGTCACAATGTCACGCGTTGCCATCGTTGGAGGACACGGAAAGATCGCACTGCAGGCCGCCGAGATCCTCAATGGGGACGGACATGAGGTCACCTCGCTCATCCGCAAGCCTGAACAACGCGCCGACATCGAGGAAGTCGGCGCAACCCCGAGCATCATCGATCTTGAGTCTGCGTCCCAGGATGAACTTGCTGACGTCTTTAAGGGTCACGACGCCGTCGTCTTCTCCGCAGGTGCAGGCGGCGGAAGCCCGGAGCGCACGTATGCGGTGGACCGCGACGCCGCTATCAAGACCATGGATGCCGCGAAGGCAGCCGGTGTGGAGCGCTACGTCATGGTGTCCTACATGGGCGCGGGCCCGGATCACGGCGTTCCCGAGGACGATGCGTTTTTCCCGTACGCCGAATCGAAGGCCGCTGCCGATTCACACCTCAAGGACACCGATCTTGGATGGACGATCCTCGGGCCGAGCATGCTGAGCGATGACCCGAGGACCGGCAAGATCCAAGTGGATCCCTCCGAGTCCGGTTCCGTGTCCCGTGGGAATGTCGCGCAGGTGATCGCGGCGGTCCTCGCGGATGATTCGACGGTGCGTCGCACCATTGAGTTCATCGATGGTGACACTCCCATCAAGGACGCCGTCGCAGCCAAATAAGAGTCCGCGACCTCGGTCGGGATGTAACGCATTTCGACTCACGCGCTACGGCGCGGGACTGAAGCTGTTGCCTCAGTCCCGCGCCGTTCTCGTTGTTCACGTGTGTCCCGATGTGTCCGGCGGAGCGGGGTTCAGATCAGTCCTGTGAGACGGTCACCGTGACGTCGATGTTGCCGCGCGTGGCGTTGGAGTACGGGCATGCCTGGTGGGCTGCATCCGCCAAAGCCTGCGCCTGATCTTCGGCCAGCTCGGGGATCACGACCTCCAGGTTGACCGCCAGAGTGAAGCCGCCGTTCTCATTGGAGAGGACGTGCACTTCGCTACCGACGGAGGTGTCAGAGATTGCGACCTTCTGCTGACGAGCGACCATCTGCAGGGCGGAATGGAAGCAGGCGGCGTATCCGGCGGCGAACAGTTCCTCCGGGTTCGCGCCGTTACCGGAGCCACCCATTGCCTTCGGGATTGCCAGATCGAGGTCGACCGTGCCGGATGTCGTCTTCACGTGGCCGTTGCGGCCAGCACCGGTCGAGAGAGCTTCCGCGGTGTAAAGGGGTTCCATCAGTGTGCCTTTCATCGAAGTGTTCCTCCCCGGAGCAGATGTGCAGGAGAGGTATGTGGATCATGTGGCGCGGAAGCGAGAGAGCCGTATCCGCGTCAGCGTGACCGGACGGGACCCGGACGCCCCACATGGGGGTAGGGCGGCATGTTCCGCCGCCCGTACGACGTGGACCTCACAGGCCGTCGCTCCTGGTGTTATTTCGCCCACAGAACTAGAATTGCACACAATTCAGTTGTGCGCAATGGGCTTAGACATCGCCCACTCCATTCGCATCAGCACCGCGAAGGATCGGCGCGCCGTGGATCATCGTTTAGCATGGGCAGGCGATGAAGTCCCTGCAAACAGCCTCACCACCCCGCACCCCGCGGCACACGTGGGGTCGGCTGATCGTGCTGCTCGTTCCCGTGACAGTCCTGGGAGTTGTGCTGAAGCTCATCCGTATCGATGCCTTCTTCCCAGTTGCGGGGGTGCTGGAAACCGCGGCGAAGGTCTCCTCCGATGTCGCGTTCGGTGGCGCCTGGGTGCTGCTGTGGATTCTCGGCTGCCTCGTGACCCGTGGCCGCCTCCGTAGCGTGGTTTTCTACCTGGCCCATGCCGCCACCGCACTCGTCGGTCTGTATTCCGTGCTCAACCACTACTACGTGCTGAGCACCGGTAATCCGTTGTCCGGAACCACGCTCATCGGTGCCGCACGGCAAGGTGAGGAGCTGGAGGCGGTGATCGACTCGCAGGTCGACTCGGGCGTCATCGTGCTGCTCAGTGGAGTCATCGTCGGGGTTACTCTGCTGCCGCCGATTCTGGGTCCACTCCTGAATCGTCTCCTGAGGCGCTACCGCCAAGCACTCGTCAAGCCACATCTCCGGACGCGGGCAAAGATTGTCGGCGCGGCAGGCCTTGTTGGGCTGCTGATCGCATCCGGGTGGAGCGCCCCCACGGCGTCGGCCGCTTTTTCGCTCGCGCCACCCGTGCAACTGGCGATCACTCCGGTTCGGGCCGCCGACGCCTACCCGCGAGGGCTGGCCTCTGAGACAGTGACTCCCACCCCGGAGACGACGCGCCTCGTCGGCCAGGAAGGGAATCTGCGGAACGTGGTCTTCATCACGTTGGAGTCGCAGCGCGCGGCGTCGACATTGCAGGACGTGAAGCAGCCGGTGACGCCGGTGATCGACGAACTTGCGAAGAACTCGATCCGCCCGGAGCGTGGTTACTCCGTGCTGCCGCACACCTCCAAGGCGTTGACCGCGATCCACTGTGGAATCGCGCCGCCGCTCGACAGCCTCAACACCGAGGCCGTTCCGGGCAGCCTCCCCGCCAAGTGCCTGCCCACGCTGCTCGCGGAACAGGGGTACGCGACGTCGTTCTTCCAGTCGGCAACTGAGAGGTTCGAGCGACGACGGGGCACGGCGCGCAATCTGGGTTTCGAGGACTTCAAGTCCCTCGACCAGATGGAGACCAGGGGCTTCCATCGGGCCAACTATTTCGGCTACGAGGACGAGGTCATGCTGGAGCCCCAGCGCGAGTGGCTTGAGGACCATGGGGACGAGCCCTTCATGCTCTCGATGCTGACGGTGACCGGCCACCATGAATACGCACTGACGGGCTATCCCCGCATCGACTTCACAGACAACCAGCTGCTGAACAACTACCTCAATGGCATCCACTATCAAGATCAGTTCGTGGGCAAAGTCATCGACATGTTCAAGGAACTGGGGCTGTACGAGGACACCGTCTTCGTCCTGGTCGGGGATCACGGTGAGGGCTTCGGGGAACACCGTGTCTACCAGCACGACAACACCATTTACGAAGAGGGGATCCGCATCCCGTACTTGATCCATGATCCCTCGCGGCCGGGTGAGTTGGTCGACGGTCCTGCCGATCAGCTCGCGGTGCTGCCCACCGTCGTGGATCTCCTCGGATTCGAGCTGCAGAGCGATGCCGCCTACCAACCGTCTTTGGCAAGTGGGGAGTCGCAGGGTCCGGTGGTGTCCACCTGCTGGGCGCGCGGGAAGTGCACCGCGGTGATGGAGGGCGACCTGAAGCTCATCCACCACTTCGACGATCGACGCGACGAGGTGTTCGATCTGTCAGCCGACCCGCACGAGACGAACGATCTGGTCGAGCAAGTCGATGACGCATGGCTCGATGAGATGCGCGACACCGCGCTTCGCTGGTACGTGGACACCGAGAACAGCTACGCCGCCTACCGCAACCGCTGAACTGGGGGGGTGACCTCTATCCGTTGGGGGACTTTCTGACTGGTTGGCGTGATGAGGGCTGGAAAACGGTGGCTCGTTGTCCACTCCCCGGCGAGCGGGTCGTACTCGGCGCGCGACAAGACGTCCTGACTAGGAGCAACCCATGGCATGCCTTGTTCTCGTCGTCTCCGGACGACGGATTGCGCGCAGCTCCGGGCATGATTGGTCACATGGGCCCCCGCACATGGAACTGATGGCCGTTACGATCGACTGCTCGGACACCGAAAGGCTGGCCGATTTCTGCACAGGGCTGACTGGCGGGGAGATGGCCTACAGCGACGCCGATTACGGCTGAGCGCAGGCGACGGTGGCCGGCACCCCCATCAACTTCCAGAGGTCGACAGCTACACCTCGCCAGCCGCACAGGTTGGGGGATGCCGGTGGTCGAATTGGAACGGAATGCGATCTGCCACACCACCGGCATCCGGCTACGCGACCTCCCCCGCCACCTCCGACATGCTCCTGTAGCCGGCCCAACTCGGCGCGACGATTCAGTTCGTAGAGTCTTCGCGCTTCATGCGGTCGCGGATTCCGCCGTCAACGGTGATCCCCTCCGCCATCGGCTCGTATATCGATCCCGTCGTATGGGGCGAGGGGCCGGCCTTGTCGACCTCGGCGTCGGCAATCTTCGCCGACATGCGCTCCGTGAGGTCGGGGAATAGGTGATGCGAGAGGTTGAAGGCTCGGGCTTTGGGGCCGACGGGCTGTTCCTCTTTGGGATCGGTACAGGCGGCGACGATGGCGTCGACGACGATCGATGGGTCGTCCATGAGGGCCATGCGCGGTTCGTGGCCGGTGTAGTTCGCGGCGTGCGTCCACCAGGGAGTGTCGACGGCCCATGGCATGATTGTGCCGACCTTGATGGTGTGGTGCTGGTCCACGAGTCGCAGCTCCTCGTTCAACGTGCGGCTGAGGCTCAACACCGCGGCCTTCGTGGAGGCGTACGACGCCTGGTAGGCGAGTGGAATCTCGCTATCGATCGAGCCGATGTTCACGAGCACGCCGTCGCCCATGGTGCGGAAGTGCGTCAGAGCCGCGTGCGCCCCGTAGATGAGTCCCTTCAGGTTCACGTCGATGACCCGGGCGTGGTCTTCGATGGGGATGTCCCAGAAAAGGCCGAGGGCACCGATGCCTACGTTGTTCACCCAGACGTCGATGCGACCGAACCGGTCGGTCGCCGTGGCAGCGAGGTTCGACACCGCGGCAGCGTCGCTCACGTCGGTCTCCACGGCGATGGCGCTGCCCCCGCTCGAGGAAATCTGCGCGACGAGCTCAGCGAGCACCTCGGCGCGGCGGGCGGCAACTACGACGTTTGCTCCCAGCTCGGCCAACTTTTCAGCGCTACCTCGGCCGAAGCCGCTGGAGGCGCCCGTGATGACGATCGTCTTGCCGGTGAGGGACTGGATTTCGCTCATTGGTCAACTTTCCTTGTGTTGGCGCTCCCAGTTGGAGCGGTGATGCACCCGAGGTGCCAGCAGGTCATCGCCCGGCTCGCTCGACGTGGCTGATGTGTCCACCCTGGGTGAGCGTACCGCAGCCGCGTCGCGGCACCAGCGGCTCCACACGCGGGTGCCTTCCACAGGAACTGGTGGAGTGTCCGGAGTGGCGACCGCCTCCGCCTGGGTGTTGGCCACCGCGGTCCGCGGCGATCAACAACGCCCGAGCCAGCTGCACCTGACGATGAGCGTGCCCGACGAGGTAGCCAGCAGCTCCGAGAACTCCCGCTGTCGAGCAGACAGCACGTCGTTCGGGAGGCCAGGCTGCGCGCCGAGGCGGCGAGATCCATAGCCTCTCTCATACGAGTTGATCTGGAACACCAACCAGGCGAGAAACGGCTACCTTGTTGGTCATGGTTGACGAGGGGGCGTCCGTCGTGGACGTGAAACGGATGTGGCTGCGATACGCGGGCACGTGCGCGCGCTGCGGGACGTCCCTTGCGGCGGGCACGACCGCGGACTACGACCGCGCCAGTAAAACCGTGGCATGTGTGACGTGCCAACCCCGACAGGCCCCGTTCGGCCAGACAGATCCGCCTTCCACCCCGGCCGCGACCGGGCCGATCTCGGAAGGAGTCGCTACTGGTCCCGCTGCTCCGCCGTCTTCCGCGAAGGAGCCACCGGTCTTGGAGGTGGTTGACGGCCAGGGTGGCGCGTCGGCGGCTGCCGAGTTTCAGCGGCGCCACGATGCCCGGCAGGAGCGAGTGACCGTCAGATTCCCGCGCATAGGGCGGTTCTTGCTCGCGGTGTTCGACGATCCCCAGTCCACGAAAGCATGGTCCGTCGGTGCTGAAGGTGAGCGGATCCTCAGCAAGATGTTGGCCTCGGTCGCCGGGAACTCGCTGCGCGTCCTGCACGATCGTCGCATCCCGGGCACGAGAGCGAACATCGATCATTTGGTCGTGACTCCCACAGGGGTGTTCGTCGTGGATGCCAAGCGTTACCGCAACGCACGACCTGCGCTGCGCGTCGAGGGTGGACTGTTGCGCCCCCGCGCCGAGTTTCTGACCGTCGATGGAAGGGACGGTATCGCCCTGGTGACAGGGATGCGCAAGCAAGTCGCTTTGGTCCGTGAAGCGATGGCCAACTTTCCAGAGGTGCCAGTGAGGGGTGTGCTGTGTTTTGTTGATGCTGACTGGCCGCTCATCGGATCGGTCTTCAGCGTCAACAACGTGGCAGTGATGTCACCCGGAAACTCAAGGCACGCCTGCGCGAGTCAGGCCCCCTGGATGAGGGACGGATCGCAGACATTCAGTGGCGACTCCACGAGGCGTTCCCGCGTCAGAGGTCAGCACCTTCTGCTCGGTGATCAGCGGCGTGCACCACTGACCCAGCAATTACGAGGGTGGCGAGTGCCATCACAAATTTTCTCGGTTTGCCAGCATGCTCGCTCATCCTCGTCGCAGACAGCAGACTCTCCGAGCACGTGATACGCGGATACCGAAACGACGATCGAGCTTCATCAGGGCTGTGGCTCGTTGCGCAGTGCCTCGCGAAGTCATAGTTGCTGAAGGGGGTTTCTCAACGCGTTGTTGCGTTGAGGTGGAGCGTCGGGATCCTCACTTGGCGCGGCGCCTCGTAGAGAACTCAGCAACCACTTCCTCAGTGTCGACACCCTGCTCTGACAGCATGGCGTCCAGGGCGGATGCGGCTGAACGGAGAGAAGCCATCTGGGCAGCGTCGTCCACCGGGGTGGGAATGAACCATCCCACCGTGACGCCGTGCCGCGTCACTGCCACCGGTTCGGCTGCGTCAATGTAGTCAGCCAAGCCAGCGCGGAACTCGCGGATACCAACCGATGCCGTCATGCCACCTCCAATGTTATGTATCAATGTGTACACATTCTACTCTGGAGGTTCGCTCAACGCAAGGTCGCGCACCCGGCCACGGGCCAGCCCCGGCCAAGTTGGGCGCCGATCGGCAGATGTGTGTTCAGGGCAGGAGGTCCCAGAACTGTCGTCGGGCGGGCATCGCGTGGATGACCATCATCTCGCCGCTTCTGAAGATCAGGACCACGGTCTCCAGCAGCCGGGCCTGGGTGTCGAACCCAAGCCTCAACTCACGGTGCGGCCACTCCTCATCCTCGAGAGGCTCGATCCACAGCGCCAGGTCGGCAGCCTGGATCGCGTCCTCGGGCAGCACCCCGTGCTTGAACGCGCTGCGGTGGACCTTCACGCGGCGTAGCCAGCCAGAGCCCGCCGGATCGCTTCGGAACGGGACAGGTGTTCCCGCGCGGCAAAGGCGTCAAGCGCTGCGATCTCCTCGGCCGTGAGACGCACGGCGATCACCTGCATAGGATCGGCTTCACGCCCGGGACGCCCGCGCCCGCGGCGCTTCAACTCCTCGACGTCGTAGCCAGCCTCGGCCTCGTCCGCCCACTCCTGAATCTGCGCATCCGTCACCTGCTCATTACCCACCATGACAAAATCGTATAACGAAATCGCAAAGACGGGAAGGGGCACGTCTGACCGTTGAGGCACGCGGAGTGCGGCAGATGAGGGCATCAGGGTCTATCTGAGAATACCGACCAACAGATGTCGTTGCGGCGAACCTGATCCTCCAGGACGACTTCTCGGATCTGATCGGGAAGCTGTCGGCGCTGCCAGTCTCGTTCAACCAGGGCCGCTCCAGAATGGCTGGACTCGGCTGTCTGGGCGGCCTTGATGGCGTAGGCGGCGGCACCGAGATCGTGCTCGGCGACATGGCCCACGCAGGCCGCTTGGCCAGCTGCGAAAGCCGCAAAACGAGCAGCTCCACGCAGCGGCCGGGCCGCACCCATGGCGTGCCCGCCCGTTGCACGGGCCTGCATCATGGGCATCTGTCCACGAGCCCACGCGCGTGCCGCCTTGATTGCGTCGCGGGGACGCGGGTCCGCTGGCTCCTCATCTTCGAACAGATGCAGCACGTGCTCTGCGCAAGCGGCGGCCCACATGGCCAGGAGCTGATGATCCTCATCGGTGAGCGACCCGCCGCGGCGGATGGTTACCAAGCGAGGGTCCCGCGACTTGGGAAGGATCACGCAAACAGCTTGCCACATCTCTCCGCGGCAGGGTGCGGAATGTCCTGACAAAAACACGCGGCCCGCGGCAGATCAGTGCGTTGGATCTCAGTCGGGCTCCTGGTGCGCCGCTGAATATCCGGGACGATCCTGCTGAAGGCGGCTGTTGAAGGCCGCGAACTAGTTCCGGTTCAAGCCGTGTTTACGCGAGTCCAAAGCATGCTTGAAGAGGCGCTCGGCGGCGTTGATCTCACCGGCTGGAGTAGACGGATCGAAGACTCTTAGGACTGACAATCTGAAGCTGGACGGATCCAGACCTCGTAGCTCCACGTTCCCACCGTGGCCGTTGGCCGAGTACTCCGACCAACGTTGTTGAAGGTTCTCGGCTCCGTCGGCCTTCCCAACATAGTGCCGTCCGTCTCTGGTGTCAGTGATTAGGTAGATTCCGATGACTGAGGCGAGAGCAGTCCGCCACGCGGCGTAACGGTGTTCCCTCATGACGGTCTGCAACTGTGGATAGTCCAGCGTTAGTGCGTCGAAGCCCGGGAATCTCTTCGGCTCGGCGTCTGCGATCTCCAGAACCGGATACGCCGCTGCCTTCGCCGCGCTGACCCGCCAGTTCCGCGGTGACCGCCAGCCGATGGCCAACCGGTTCCGCAGGTCGCCCAACAAGTTGGTGTGCGTGAGGTGGAACGTGCGGGACACAATGTCTACGGAGGTCTGGCCTTGGTTTTCCAACACAGACCATAACCGAGCGCGATTCCCTCCTTCGGGAAGAAACACGATCCAAAACTTGGGAGGCTTGGCTGGGAACGTCCGAGGATTGGGTGACTGCGCGTGGGTGTACGAGAGGATTTCCTCGTCGGACGAGTCGCCATGAATGCCCGCAGTGCCGTCTTTGTGTTCACCCACGTAGGCATGACGGATCACCAAAACCTCTGCGGGATCGATGGCCTCACTGGCAAGGACCGCCGCGAAAGTCAGAGTCACTTGAGTCACCTCATCTGTCTACCGGACGAGGGTATCTCCTCTTTTGCACACCGTTCGATGTGGTCCTGCCAGGCTGCCACGGGAGCGAACGAAGAGCCGAAGGGGCACCAAGCTCCGTGCCCTGAAGCGTCGTCCTCAACTCGGCAGATCCGTTGAACAGTCATAGTGCCTGCCGCGCTACGCGAGCGAAGTGCCAGAACCCACACAGACGTCCCGGCAAGGGATCGCGACCAGATATTGGGCTACGCCGTCGCCGCGCCAGTTACGGAGCGCGGATGGTGGCAGTGAGCTAGCGGAAAGGCATACTCCTTCTTCAAAGCTATGCGCCGGAGCTATGGCCCCACGCTTCCGAAACACGTCGTGCGCGTTCAGCGTCCCTCACTGCTGAGGCTGTCAGATACCGGAGCGCCATTTGTGGCGTCGTGTGACCGAGTTGATCCTGGATCTCCCGGATGGTCGCGCCCGCCTCGGCCGACATGGTCGCCGCAGTCGCCCTGAGGTCGTGGTTGCGCAGTTCGGGGCGTCCAATTGCGGCGGCTGCTTTCTTGTGGGCACGGCGCAGGCGTTCGTCGTTGACCGGTCTGCCGTACTCGTCCGGGAACAACAAGTCGTCCAGACGTCGCTTGAGTTGCTTCTTGTGCCAGGCGCGGATCTCGTCGAGGGTGTGCGGCAGCAGGTGAACTGTCCTCTGCGAGGCGCGGGTCTTCGGATCCTGCAGAACAATCCTGCGATGCCCCACGCCGTCGTCCACCTTGGCCACGGCCTGGTGAACGTGGAGTTGACCCTTCTCAAGATCGAGGTCCCGCTCGCGGAGCCCCAGCGTCTCCCCGATCCGCAACGCACAGGTCACGGACAGCAACAGGGCGACACGCCACTTGGGATCGGCGGCCTCGAGGTAGGCATTGATCTCGGTGGCCGTCATGGCGTGGGGCTCCCGTGCCCTCTCCGGAGTGCCGGCCCCCCGCAGGGTGGCGGGTGAGACCGTGATCTTGCCCTCGCGGACGGCATCGCCGAATATCGAAACCAGCAGCTCGTAGGCCTTCCCGTTCTGGGTGCGTGTCCTGGCGGGCAGGGCCTCGCGCCAGGCGGACATGTCGTCGCGGGTGACGTCCTTCAGCGCCCTGGCGCCCAAGGGTGAGGAGGTGACGGCCAGCAGGGCGAGCTTCCGACAGACGTCCGCGGTCGTCGGTCTGATCGGCCGACGGGACCGTTTCTCCCTCGCTTTGATGCACAGCTCAGTCCAGTCGGCGACGGTGAGGGCGTTGGTGGGGGTGGGTTTGGGATTGCTGGGCGGTGGCGGGGTCCACTGCTCGATGTTGATCAGCCGTGATTCGTGCGATGGCCACGTAGGTTGCCGGGGAGTGGCCCTTCGATACGCCTGGCGACTTCGTCGCGGGGCTACTCAGGAAGCGATGCAACGAACACTCCCGGGGTCCTCACGCTCAGGAAGCGGTTCGCTGTGCACCTCAACGGCTACTCGAAAGCGAGGTATCCCGGAGGCCGCGCGGCGCACAACTTCGTGGGAGTGCCCTTCAATACTCAGCTGGTTCGTTCCTCACCGGCCGAACTCAGGGACCAAATCGGATCTTGTGCCCATTCTGTGGAGGCCCTTCGACATTCCCTGCTCCCTTCAACAGGCTCGGGACGACGCCTTCGTGGCGGGGCTACTCAGGGCGCGGTTTGGGGGCGGCGATTCGCACGGGTCACTCAGTGCGCGGGAGACCATAGCCCCCAGTTGCGTGGCACTTGGGCCAGTCAACTGGGGGCTTCAGATTTGTGCGCGTGAGAGGAGTTGAACCTCCACGTCCCGAAGGACACTGGCACCTGAAGCCAGCGCGTCTGCCATTCCGCCACACGCGCGCACGGTCCGTCGCCGGACCCGACATAAAACACTAGCACGGCCCCCGGAGAACCCTCAATCCTGCCAGTGCCGTTTCACCACCGTGCCGCCCGGGGCCCGATACGCTGCACAGCAGCAGACTCTGATTGAAATTGAAGGAGCACGTACATGGAACTCGAACTGTGGATGTGGGTCGCGATCGCCGCGCTCGCTCTCGTGATCATCATCATCGTGGTGATCGCCGCGACGCGCGGGAAGAGCGAGGAGCGCAACCGCGAGCGCGCCGCCGAACTTCGCTCACGCGCCGAAGAGGACGACCAGCTCATCGCCGCCCGTCAGGACCGCGCCGCTCAGCTGGCGGCGGAGGAGGAGGCGGCCCGGCAGGAAGCCAAGGCGGAGTACGAACGCGCCGAGGCCCTGCGCGCCCAGGCCGCTGAGTCCGACCAGCGGGCCGCTCAGGCGACGGACCAGGCCCGAGTTCTCCACGAGGAGGCGCTCCACAGCCGCGAAGAACTGGACAACGCCGTCGAAGAACACGAGCAGACCCTTCGCGAGGCGGACCGGCGCGACCCCGACATCGAGACGGACCGCCACGGCAACCGGGTGGAGGACCCGGACGAGGTGATCGTCGTCGTCCCCAACGATGACGTCCCCAGGGAGGACCGCCTCGACGCCGACGACGACTACAGCGGCGACGAGTTCGGCGAGCCCGACGCCGAATACATCGATCCCGTCGAACACGACCGTCTCGCCCACGTCGACGAAGCCGCCCTGACCGAACAAGGCCAGACCTCAGCCGACGACACCGAGCTCGCTCCCCTGTCGTCCGGCTCCACCATGTACGACCCGGACGCCGAGCCCACCCTCGCCGCTCCGGACGAACCCCACACCGGCGAGCCCGAACCCGTCGCCGACGACTCCACCGGGCGCGACGAAATCGCGGTCGACGACATGGTGATTCCCACCGAAATCCACTCCGACGAAACGGTCGCCACCGACTCCGATACCTCCGCGCAGCATCCGACATCGCCGGACCGGGCCGACGCGGACACCTCGGAGGAGGCACCCGCCCTCGACCCCTACGGGAATCCGGTGACCGTCGAGACCGACAGCACACCCAGCCAGCCAACGGATGTGGACGACATCCCACGCGACGAGCAGGGACGCCGACTCGACCCCTACGGCAACCCCGTCGTCGACTATCCGGAGGACGAAACACTGGAAAACGACCCGTCAATGACCGATGATGCTGATGACGACATTCCTCGCGACGAGCAGGGGCGTCGCCTTGACCCCTACGGCAACCCCGTGCCGGACAACCTCCAGTAAGAAGGAAAGGACAAGGTAGATGACCAGCAACGACGGTGGCAGCGTCCACCAATCCAACCAGGAAGGGCTGAACCCCGACGCGGTGACGCAGTCCAACCTATCGGCCGAAGACAGCGAACGAGGTGACGACGGCTTCCGTCGCGACGAGTTCGGCAACCGCGTGAACGACCAGGGTGAGCGCGTCGACCCCGACGGTCGCCTGATCGACGCCTCAGGCAATGCCATCAACGAAGAGGGACAGCGCGTCGGCGACGACGGGAAGCCGCTCGACGACGGCGACGACAGCGTCATCGACGACGTCGTACCGCCCGTCCCGCCCATGATGGGCCGCTGAACCCCAGCCCGCCCCGCGAAAACACTCACAACGCCCGGCTCCGTGAGGGGCCGGGCGTTGTCACGCACCCCGACTCGCCGCCCGGCCGCCTCCATCGAACGGTGTTACGCACTCCGGCTCGTCAACGCGCCGACTCCGCCAGAAGGTCTTGCTAGCATCCGGGGTGGGCCCAACACGCCCCCGGACGAGCAGGTCGTACCCGGCACGCGACAAGACGACCCCTGCAAGGAGCCCTCATGGCATGGATCGTTCTCGTCATCTCCGGACTGTTCGAAGCAGCCTGGGCGACCGCACTCGGCCGCTCGGACGGCCTGACGAAACTGACGCCGTCGATCGTGTTCTTCGTCACCATGGTCATCTCCATGCTCGGGCTGGCCTTCGCGATGCGCACGCTCCCCACCGGCACCTCCTACGCGGTCTGGGTGGGCATCGGTGCCAGCACCACGGTGATCTTCGCCATGGCGACCGGCGCCGAGCCATTCCACATCGTGCGGCTGCTGCTCGTGCTCGGCATCGTCGCCTGCGTCGTCGGCCTGAAGCTGGTTTCCTGACTGCTGGAACCCGCGTGTCGTCGCACACGAGCGGTGCTAGCGGCATGATGGGTGCATGGCTACCCCACACATCGAACTGAAGGCCGTGACCATCGACTGCTCGGACGCCGCGCGCCTGGCTGAGTTCTACGCGGAGTTCACAGGCGGACGGGTCACCCCACTCGACGACGACAACGAGTTCGTCCGCGTGTCAATGGCTGGAGGGGACGTCAGATTCCAGAGCGTCAACAGCTACACCCCGCCACAGTGGCCCGGACAGGAGCACCCGCAGCAAGCCCACCTGGACTTCGGGGTCGACGACGTCGAGGCTGCTGTCAAGCGCGCAGAGAAGCTGGGCGCGATACCGGCGATCGAGCAGCCAGACGCCGAGCACTACATGGTGATGACCGATCCCGAGGGACACCCCTTCTGCCTCAAGCCGTCCAGCGCTTGATCCCTGCTCAGTTCTCGAACATTCCGAGATGGAAATGAGCACCCATGATGGAATTGCGACGCACCGTATCCACTGACTGACCAAGGAGCTCCCATGAGCGACGACCAACGTCCCGGCGAATACCCGTCCAACCCAGGCGACGGGGCCAACACCCCGGGCAGGAGCGCCGAGGACGGCTATCCGACGCAGGAAATCCCGTCGTCGACAGGCGAGTCAGGCAGTCAGGGATACCCTCAGGGTCCGCCCCGACAGAGCTACGGCCAACAGCCACCACCGGGACGGGGACAGCAACCCCCTCCCGGCCAGGGACAGCAACCTCCCCCGGGCTACGGTCAATCGGGCGGCGGTCAGTATCCCCCACCGGGCTACGGACAGCCCGGCTACGGTCAGCCGCCTCCCCCGGGTTACGGGCCACAGGGCTACGGCCAGCCACCACCGCAGGGTTACGGGCCGCAGGGCTACGGACCCCCGGGCCACGGTCAGCAACCACCCCCGGGACGGGGGCACCAAGGCGGCGGATACGGCGAACCTCCCAAGAAGTCAAAGACGCCGATCATCGTGGCGATAGTCGCCGTTGTCCTCGCGCTCATCGCCGCTGCAATCGTCTGGGGCCTCGTCGCAGGCTCTTCGGAGCCGGACCCCATCGCCACTCCCGCCCCGACGTCAGTTCCCGAGGACCCCACCCAGGAGCCGGCCGACGACCCCACCGACGACCCCACCGACGATGCGCCCGCAGAATCGATGGACCCGGAAGCCACGCCATCCTTCGACGATGATCCGGTCACACAGCCCACCGAGCCCCCGGAGAGCAACGGCCAGGAGCCCCCGGCAAGTGAGGTCCCCGCCATGCCGACAACCGTCGGCGAGTTCACCGCGCTGGGCGAGGCGGAACCCGAGTTCACCCTGTACACGAGTGACAACATGATGGAGTCGGTCGTCGCCATCTACGCCGATTTCCTCGTGATCGAGGACTACGCCTCCCAGCTGACCGACACCGAGGAGTTCGGCGCCTGGACCTGCGGCGTGGAGCCGGAATCGGAAGCGACGATGTGTGCGGCCGAGGCGTACAACGGCATCGTTGCGGTGACCGGCGAGTGGGATGCAGCCACCACGGCGTCCTTCGGAGACGAGTTCCTGGCCGCCTGGCGATAGACGACGGCGACGCGAGGCGGCACCCTTCACTGGGCGGCCGCCCCGCCCGCCACCGTCTCCGCAGCTCGTCGAAACCGGACATAGGGACTCGCCCCCAGGCATCGCCTAGTACCTTCGGGGCCATGACACTTCGTGTGGCCTTCGTGTCGATGCACACGTCCCCAGCCGAGCAAGCCGGCACGGCGGACGCGGGCGGCATGAATGTCCTCATCCGCTCCCTGGCCGCTGCCCTTGGCCAGCAAGGAGTCTCTGTCCATTTCATCACCCGCCGGTCCGATCCCCGCCAGCCCGCCCGCATGGACATGGGCGACGGCGTGGTCCTGCACCACGTCGATGCAGGCCCAGCCACATCACTGCCCAAAAGCCTCATCGACGCGCACATCGACGCATTCAGAGAGGGGTTGCGGGCGCTCGGGCCCTTCGACCTGATGCACTCCCATCACTGGATGTCCGGCGTCGCCGCCCTCCCCGTGGCCCGCGAACGGGGCATCCCCCACGTGATGACGTTCCACTCCGTCGCGGCCCACCCCAACTCCCCGCTGCGCGACGGCGAACCACCCGAGAGCCCGGCCCGACTGGACGGCGAGGTGAGCTGCGCCACCCAGTCCGACCTCGTCATCGCCGTCTCCCACCACGAGGCCGCCGTCGTGATCGGCCGGTGCGGTGCGGAACCGGAACAGGTGGCCATCGTGCGCCCCGGCGTGGATGTGGAACTCTTCCACCCCTCCGACGAGGTGTGGACGCCGTCGGCAGACATCCGTCCCGGATACCTGTTGTTCGCCGCCCGGCTGCAACCCCTCAAAGGAGCCGACATCGCCATCGCCGCGCTCGGCGAGGTACCCGAGGACGAAAGACCGGATCTGGTGGTGGTGGGCCAGACATCCGCCGATTTCAGCGGCTACGAGGCAGAGCTTCACCAGTTGGTCGCAGACCTCGGTCTGGAGCAGCGCCTCACCTTCCTGCCGGGACAGGATCGGCCCGCGCTGGCACGGCTCATGCGCCACGCGGCGCTCGTGCTGGTGCCGTCGCACTCCGAGACCTTCGGACTGGTCGCGCTGGAAGCCTCCGCCTCCGGCACACCCGTGCTGGCCGCCGCTGCCGGCGGGCTCACCGAAGCCATCTGCAACACCCACACCGGTATGCTGGTTCCCGAGCACGACGCCAGCATCTGGGGCCAAGAACTCACCGCCCTGCTGCGCGACGGGGACCGCCGCCGGGACATGGGACTCCGCGGCAGGGAGCGCGCCCTCACCATGACCTGGCCCAAGGTGGCCGCACGCACCCTCACCCTGTATCGACGACTCCTGGAGGATTCATGAAGATCTGCTTCGTCCACGCCCACCCCGACGACGAGACCCTCGCCACCGGCGCCCTGATCGCCCACCTGGTTGAGGAGGGCCACGACGTGTCCGTGCTCACCGCCACCCGGGGCGAGATGGGTGAGGTGGTCCCAGGACCGTACTCGGCCCTCGCCGGCACCCCGGAACTGGAGATGCGGCGCGAGGAGGAACTTGCGGGCGCCCTCCAGGTGCTGGGCGTCTCGCAAACTGCGTTCCTCGGAGCCGCACCCGCCCGCGCCGACGGCCTCAAGGATCGCCGCTACCTGGACTCCGGCATGCGCTGGGTAACCGAGAACATCGCCGGCCCGGCCGAACACTCCGACGAACGCTCCCTGTGCGCCGCGTCGCAGGACGAGGTGCTGCTGGACGTCATCGCCTACCTGCGCCACGTGGGCGCGGACCTTGCGATCAGCTACGGCGCCGACGGCGGCTACGGCCACCCGGACCACGTCGCCATGCACCACGCCACCCGGCACGCCGCCGCCGAACTGGGCATCGGTTTCGCCGCCATCAGCCACGAGCCCGGCCCGGGCGTCCACTGGTTCGAGCTGGAGCACCTGAAACCGCTGGTCATTGAGGCTCTCGGTCACCACCAGACGCAGCTGACCGTCGACGACGAGAGACTCACGCACTCAGGCGGTCAACCCGACGTGGTTAGAGCCTCCGTCGGGCTGAAGGGCGACGCAGAGATCCCGCGGACAGGGACTGTCGGCTGACCGACGTCCCCGTCCGCGCCCCCTTCTACCGCGCCGAGGAGGCGCCACCCTTGCGGTCGTCGGCGCTCCGGCGGGCGGACGAATTCTTGTCATCGCGTGTATCCGGGTCGTCCCCGTCGTCACGCTTCTCCGAGTCACTCCGGTTGTCGTAGTCCTCGTCGGCGTGCTCCTCGCGCAGCTCCTCGCCCCTCTCGATGAGCTTCTCCTCCTTCTCCTCCTGCTTCTCCACCTTCGAGGTGTCGCGCAGCGGAAGCTGAACGCTCTCCTCGGCCTCGAGACCGGCCTGCAGCTCACGTCCGCGTTCCACCTCGGCGTCGATCTCGGCACCCAGCAGCAACACGTTGTTCACAATCCAGAGGCCCAGAAGCAGAATGATGACCGAGCCGATGATGCCGTAGGTGGCGCTGTAGGACGAGAAGTTGCTGACGTAGAAGGCGAAGGCCGCCACGGCAATCGCCGAAACAACCAGCGCCACCAACGAGCCCATGCTGATCCAGCGGAACTTGGGCTGCTCGACATTGGGCGTGAAGTAGTAGAGCAGGGCGATGACCAGCACTGCCAGGGCGATCACCACGGGCCACTTGGCGATGCTCCAGACCATCAGGGCGGTGTCGCCAAGCCCGATGAGGTCACCGACCGCGGATGCCACGCCGCCCGAAAGAGCCAGGGCGAAGACGATGACAGCCACGATGATGAGCATGACGAGGGTCAGCAGGAGCATTGTCGGCTTCAGCTTCCAGAAGGGGCGCCCCTCCTCCACCTCATAGATGCGATTCATGGCCCGACCAAAGGCACCCGTGTACCCCGAAGCGGTCCACAGCGCGCCGAGAATACCGACGACAAGTGCGAGGCCGGCTCCCGTCTGCGTTGTCAACCGTTCGATGGTGGGCTCCAGCAGTCTCTGCAAGTCCTCGGGAGCGTAGTCGCTGATCCAGCCGTTGATGGCCGAGGCCGTCTGTTCGCCCTGCCCGAAGACACCGAGAAGCGAGACGAGCGCCAACAGCGCAGGGAACATCGACAGCACCGCGAAGTACGTCAGGGACGCCGCCAGGTCGGTGACATCGTCCTTACTGAACTCGTAAATGCCGCGTTTGAAGATGTACTTCCAGCTTGGCTTGCTCACATCCGTCGGACCATCTGGCTTGCGAGAGTCCTCCGGATGGGGGGCGTTGTCCGCCTTCTCCTTGGATCTCTGAACAGTGTCGTCGCTCACGTTGATCTCCTGCTGTGTCATGGGGCGGGGTCCGTCGAAACGCCCCACACTGTACAAAGCTGCGGGGTCAGCGAGTCCCACCCACTGGGGTGACGCTCGAGCCCCCTACCCTAGGCACCATGCCAACCGATCCTCGCAGCGCCGCGCCGTACCGTCACGTTTTCTGGGACATGGGCGGCACCATCGTCAACACCTATCCGCAACTCGATGCCGCGTTGGCCGACGTCATCCGCAGTCACGGCCACGACGTCGAAGACCACGACGTTGCCCTCCTGACCCGCCGCTCCACCGGCGAGGCCATCTCGACGCTGGCCGTGCGCCACGAGATCGATGCATCGGAGTTCCGCGCGGCTGAGGCGGCTCTCAAGGAGCACTGGCGCACCTCTCCCCCGCCGCCCATGCCCGGCATCCGGGAGGCAATGGCCCGGGTTTCCGGCCTGAACTTGGTGGTGACGCATCGTGAGCGCGCCAGTGCGGAATCGCTGCTGGCGTCGCTGCGGATCGTCGTGGACGACCTCATCTGCGCTCCCGACGGCCATCCCCGTAAACCAGACCCCACCATGGACCTAATCCTGTTGGAGCGCCATGGCCTCGATGCCCGGGACTGCATCGCCGTCGGCGACCGACCCCTCGACGCCACCGCTGCCCACGCCGCAGGCATCGCCGCGGTGCTGTTGCAGACGCCCCGGATTCCGCTCGAGAACGACGCCGAATACCAGATCGAACACCTTGCGGAACTGCTGCCCCTGCTGGGGTGAGGGGTGGCAACGGTGCGAAGCATGACCCGTCGATCTCGCAAGCCGTCGCCCTGGGATGAGGCGCGGCTTAGGGAAGCGCTGATCAATGCTGTTCTCGGCGAGGACGTGGCGGGCGGGATGAGATGGTGTCACGACATCTGGTGCGTGTACTGGATGTCCATATCCAGATGGTGGGGCGCCAGATCGCCCGATCCGGTGCGCCGCAGCCAGGACATGGTTGATCAGTGGTTCCTTAGGAGGCGGAGACCTGCAGGATGCCGGGGATCTCGGTGACCCCGCTGCGCCCGGTCCGGGCGAAGTGCGCCCACATGTTGCGCATGGGGCGGCCCTGCCGCTGCACCTCCTCCAGAGCCTGGCCCTCCAACAGTTCACCCACCTCCCACGCGCGGGTGGGGAACAGCAGCGCCAGCTCAATGACGTGGGCGCCCTGGAACCGCGGACCGGCACCCCAGTCCACGCGGTACCGTTCCGCATACCCGCCGGCGCTGCGATGTCGATTCACGAAGCTGTCGATGGCGTCGTCGTAGATCCGCCTCGTGGTGCGGGCGACGGCGGCCTCGTAGAGCCTGCGACCCAGCCGTGTCCGCTTCAGGCGGGAGAACACTGGCGTGAGCTCAGCGAAGAGTGCTGTCTCGCGGTTGTTGGAGCCGATGAGCACGTCCACGCCGGGAGCCGCCTTGCGCCACGCTGCATCCAGCTCCGATTCCGCGGGCACAGGGTCGTGGCCGTACTGGGTGCCGAACGGCATGGCCGCCACCCAGCCGAAACGCCCCAGTCCACGAATCAGCGGCTTTTGCTGGCGGACCATCTCCTCGTTGGTCAGGACTTCCGGAAGGGTGTGGAGTCGTGCGGACATCGTGGCTGACATGGCTGCGCGGCCGCGCGTGATCCCGAGAGGTGGGCTCTGGATGATGGCGCGACGGAACAGCCCGCGCGCGCCGTCGCTGATCATGAGGTGGGCCACCGAGTCCGCGCCTGCTGACTGGCCGAACAGCGTCACAAGGTTGGGGTCCCCTCCGAAGGCAGCGATGTTGCGTCGCACCCAGCGAAGTGCCTCCAGCTGGTCCAGCAAGCCAAGGTTGGCCGGGCGACCCTCGCCTCCCAGGAAGCCCAGCGGACCGAGGCGGTAGGTGATCGTCACGACAACGACGCGCTGTTCACGGACGAGCAGCGCGGGATCGCTGTACGTCTCGTCGCCTCCGCCGGTCTCGTAGGAGCCGCCGTGGATCCACACCATGACGGGTAGCGCCTCGTCCGGTTGGGCGTCGCCGGGCGTGGTGATGGAGAGGAACTGGCAGTGTTCGTCGACACCCAGGTCGCGCCGTTCGCTCTCGTCGGTCTGCAGGGGATTTGCGCGCTGGGGGCAGCGCGGAGACCACTGCGTCGCGTCGATGTCGCCGTGGGCGGCCGGCTCGGGTTCGGGCCTGCCGAAGCGTTTCGCGCGTGCGTAGCGAATCCCCGTGTAGCGCCGGACCTCTCCGTCGGCACGGCCGACGACGGTACCGGCCAGACATTCGACGCGCAGGGGATTCATGGACACTCCACAGTAGACGGGCCTCCAGAGTGCCACGCCCCGGTTCCGAGTTCCGTTCCTCAGTCGCCCGCTCTGGGGAACCGCTGCTCAATCATGTCCTGGCTGCGGCGCACCGGATCGGGCGATCTGGCGCCCCACCATCTGGATATGGACATCGAAGTACACGCACCAGATGTCGTGACACCATCTCATCCCGCCCGCCACGTCCTCGCCGAGAACAGCATTGATCAGCGCTTCCCTAGCGCGTTGTGGGGCCCGTATGGCGTAAGTGAGGAACAGAAGTCGCGTTTGCTTGTGACAGTTGAAGCTCTCGGCCGCACCAACCCCGACACGAGAGCCTTTCCAAGCGTGGTTAGGCTGGATGCATGCGTTTGATCCTGATCCGCCACGGTGAAACACAGTCCAACGTCGACCGACTCCTGGACACCGCCCATCCCGGCGCACCCCTCACGGCCAAGGGCGTGCAGCAGGCACACGACCTGGTGGAAGCGATCGCGGACGAGAAGATCGACGCCCTGTTCGTCTCCACCCTGACCCGCGCCCAGCAGACCGCCGCCCCCCTTGCCGTAAATCGGGGTTTGCCTGCGACCATCATCGAGGGCATCCACGAGATCCCTGCCGGCGTCGAGGAGATGAGTGCGGACTGGCGGGCCTACGTCGGCATGTTGGAGTCATGGTCGCCGACGAACATGGATGCCAAGCTGGAGCAGAGCGAAAGCGCCCGGGAGTTCATGGAGCGCTTCGACGCCGCCATCGCCGCGATGGAGGCTGAGGGTCATCAGTCGGTGGCCGTCGTCAGCCACGGCGCCGCGCTGAGGGTGTGGGCACTGGCCAAGGACCCCGGTGCAGCTCGCCACGTCACCGGCCCGCTGCGCAACACCGAGTGGATCGTGCTGACTGGGTCCTCCGAACAGGGATGGCGGGTGGAGCGCTGGGGACCGTACTCCATCGCTGACCAGTCCATCTCCGCCTGAACCGGGGGCTGACCCGTGGCGGACGACGCCCTCATCGAGCACATCCTGCGCGCCGTCGAAGCGGTGCCTCCCGGCCGGGTCGCAACGTATGGCGACATCGCCTCCATCGTCGGCATCGGCCCCCGGCACGTCGGCAATGTGCTGAGCCGGTGGGGCCACAGCGCCCCGTGGTGGCGCATTACGAACAGCAAGGGAGAACTCCCCACACCGCTCCTGGAACAGGCCCACCCCCGCTGGCGGGAGGAGGGCACACCCACAAAGCCCTCGGGTGGTTGCCACCTCGACGAATGCCGAGCCGATCTCGCTGTCCTGGAAAGAGAGTGGGAGCGCTCCGTCGCCGACGTCCCGCGCTGAGCGGCGAGTACCGACGCCCGATCCCCAGCGCACCTACGATAGGTGCATGGGCAAAGTAGGAGTCGTCATCAAGGCCGCCACCGGAGTCGTCGCCGCCACGACAACGCTCGTCACTCTCCTCAAAGACAACCCGCAGCTCACCGAAGGGGTCAGCGCCACCGTCGACAAGCTGAAAGCAGCCACCAGTTCCAACAATCCCAAAGTTCGTTTCGACGGCCGAATCCAGGCGATCGAGACGTGCGCCGATGCTGTCTCGGAGAACTTCCCCGAGCTCAGCGAACCAGCCGAGTGGCGACGAAAAGCCTCCGCCCTCCGGGTGCGAGGCGAACTCGTGTGGAACTCCCAGCAGGGTAGAGAACGCAAAAAGGCTATGGCGGAGCTGAACGAGGAAACCGCTTCGCTACTGCACAACGTGAACGCACGCCTGTCCCAACTGAGCACTTCCACCACAGGATCGCCCGTCATCGACGCGGAGTGATGACGGGCACGGACTCCGACCCCGCCCACTCCAGGACAAGCCTGCTCGGATAGTGTTCGTGGTGGTGCTTGACATCACTTTCTGAACGGAGACCGATGAGCGCAGAGAACACCAGCGCGGCCGAGATTGATCTCGCCGCTGATTTCGCGACCCCCACCCAGGAGGACTGGGAGAGGGAGGTTTTGAAGGTCCTCAACCGTAGGCGACCGGAGGGCAAGGAGCTCACCATCGAGCAGGCGTACAAACGCCTGACGAGCCGCACGGTTGACGGCATCACCATCAAGCCTCTCTACACGGCCGAGGACGGCGTGGACGAGCTGGGCTTCCCCGGCATCGCTCCCTTCACCCGCGGCGCCACCGTCCGCAACGGCGAGATGGACGCATGGGATGTTTGCCCACTCTTCGAGGACAACGACGCCAAGACCACCCGCCGGGACGTGCTCACGGATCTGGAACGAGGCGCCACCGCACTGTGGCTGCGCGTGGATCCCGACGCCATCGCCGCTGCCGATCTGGCCGATGTGCTGCACGTGGTGCTCCTGGACCTTGCCCCCGTCCACGTCTCCAGCCGCACCGACCAGATGGGTGCTGCCAAGGCGTTACTGGCCGTGCTGGATGCCGACGAGGCGGACAACCGAAGCATGCGAGGCAGCCTGGGCATCGATCCCATCGGGTTCGCTGCGTTGCACGGCAGCTCACCTGACCTCTCCGTCCTTGCCGACGCGGTGGAGATCGCACGGCCGTTCCCGGGGATCCGCCCCATCGTCATCGACGCCGGGATCTACCACAACGCTGGCGCCGGAGACGTCAACGAGCTGGCCTACGCCATCGGCACCGGCGTCGAGTACGTTCGGGCCCTCGTGGACGCCGGCGTCTCCGTCGACGATGCCTTCGACGCCATCCTCTTCCGCGTCTCCGCCACCACCGACCAGTTCCTGACCATCGCCCGCCTACGTGCGTTGCGCACCCTGTGGTCGCGTATCGGCGAGGTGCTGGAGGTCTCCGAACTCAAGCGAGGTGCCATCCAGCACGCGGTCACCTCCCTGCGGGACATCACCCGTGACGACGCCTACGTCAACGTTTTGCGCGGCACCATCTCCGCCTTCGCAGCAGCTGCGGGTGGTGCGGAAACGCAGACGGTGCTCCCGCTTGATTCAGCGATCGGTCTCCCGAACGTCCTGTCCCGCCGGATCGCCCGCAACATCCAGATCCTGCTGGCGGAGGAGTCCAACGTCGGCCGGGTCAATGACCCCGCGGGCGGCTCCTGGTACGTGGAATCCCTGACCCGTCAGCTCACCGAGCAGGCGTGGGAGCTTTTCGGCTCACTGGACGACGAAGGGTTCGCAGCCGCTGTGGCCGACGGCACCGTCGCATCGCAGCTGGCGGAAATCAACGAGGCTCGCGGCAAACTGCTCGCCACTCGCAAGCTGCCCATCACGGGCGTCTCCATGTTTCCGGACCACACCGAGGAGCTGCCCGAACGCAAATCCCGTCCGGAGGCACCTGAGCTGGGTGGTCTGGTGCCGGTGCGCGACTCGTCGGTCTTCGAGGACTTGCGGGACCGCGCTCAGAATGCCCGCGAGGCAGGCAATGCACCCACGGTGTTGCTGGCCTGCCTGGGTGCTCGTCGCGACTTCGGTGCTCGCGAAGGATTCACGTCGAACCTCTACCACGTGGGCGGCATCGACACCATCGTGGCTGAGGGCGAGTCGCCGGAGGACTTCGCGCGGCAGCTCAAGGAGAGCGGCACCACCATTGCCGTCCTGTGCTCCTCGGCGAAGGTCTATGCGCAACAGGGCATGGACGTCGCCAGGGCCCTGAAGGAGGCGGGCGCGCAGGAGGTTCGCCTGGCGGGACAGCTCAAGGAATTGGGCACTGACGACACCGACGGCGTGATCGCCGGAAACGTCTTCGACGGCATGGACGTGGTCGAGCTGTTGACCACCACCCTCGACAAGCTGGAGGCCTGATCAATCATGACCACCATTCCCCGTTTCGGATCCGTACCGCTGGACGGCGGCATCCCCGACGACGCCCACGAACAGTTCGAGAACATCACCCATGAGACGGGTCACTCCGCCGGCTGGCAGACGCCCGAGCACATCCTCGTGCCGCCGCTCTTCGGTGACGACGACCTCGCCGACCTCGACTTCCTGGACACGTATCCCGGGATCGCGCCGTTCCTGCGCGGCCCCTACCCGACGATGTATGTCAACCAGCCGTGGACGATCCGGCAGTACGCCGGCTTCTCCACGGCCGAGGAGTCCAACGCGTTCTACCGACGCAACCTGGCCGCGGGCCAGAAGGGCCTGTCGATCGCGTTCGACCTCGCCACCCACCGCGGCTATGACTCGGACCACCCCCGCGTGGCCGGCGACGTCGGCATGGCTGGCGTGGCCGTCGACTCCATCCTGGACATGCGGCAGCTCTTCGACGGCATCCCGCTGGACCAGATGAGTGTGTCCATGACGATGAACGGCGCGGTGCTGCCGGTGCTGGCGATGTACGTCGTCGCCGCCGAGGAGCAGGGCGTCGATTACAAGCAGTTGGCCGGGACCATCCAGAACGACATCCTCAAGGAGTTCATGGTCCGCAACACCTACATCTACCCGCCGCTGCCGTCGATGCGGATCATCGCCGACATCTTCGCGTTCACCAGCGCGAACATGCCCCGGTTCAACTCCATCTCCATCTCCGGCTACCACATGCAGGAGGCCGGGGCCACGGCCGACATCGAGATGGCCTACACGCTGGCCGACGGCATGGAATACATCCGTGCCGGCGAGTCGGTGGGTCTGAACGTGGACGCGTTCGCGCCACGGCTCTCGTTCTTCTGGGCCATCGGCATGAACTTCTACATGGAGGTCGCGAAGATGCGCGCGGCGCGCCTGCTCTGGGCACGGCTGGTGCGCGAGTTCGGGCCGAAGAACCCCAAGTCGATGTCGCTGCGCACCCACTCGCAGACCTCCGGCTGGTCCCTGACCGCCCAGGACGTCTACAACAACATCGGCCGCACTGCGATCGAGGCGATGGCCGCGACGCAGGGCCACACCCAATCCCTGCACACCAATGCCCTGGATGAGGCCATCGCGCTGCCGACGGACTTCTCCGCCCGCATCGCCCGCAACACCCAGCTGTTCCTGCAGCAGGAGTCGGGCACCACCCGGACCGTGGACCCGTGGGCTGGTTCCGCCTACGTCGAGAAGCTCACCGAGCAGCTCGCCCGCAAGGCATGGGAGCGAATTCAGGAGGTGGAGCAGGCCGGGGGCATGGCCAAGGCCATCGAGCAGGGCATCCCGAAGATGCGCATCGAGGAAGCCGCGGCCCGCACACAGGCCCGCATCGACTCCGGCCGCCAGCCGGTGCTCGGCGTGAACAAGTACCTCATGGACATCCCGGATGAGCTCGAGGTCCTCAAGATCGACAACAAGAGCGTGCGTGCCGGACAGATCGCCAAGCTGGAGAAGCTGCGTGCCGAGCGCGACGAGGAGGCCACCCGGGCCGCCCTCGACAAGCTCACCTGGGCTGCCGCCAACGGCGACCCCACCGATCCGGAGCGCAACCTCCTGAAGCTCTCGATCGACGCGGCCCGCGCCAAGGCCTCCGTCGGCGAAATCTCGGACGCGTTGGAGAAGGAATTCGGGCGCTACACCGCCCAGATCCGTACCATCTCCGGTGTGTACAACAAGGAAACCGGCTCCAGCACGTCCGTCACCCGGGCACGCGAACTCGTCGAGGCCTTCGAAGCCGGTGAGGGGCGTCGTCCCCGCATCCTGATCGCCAAGATGGGCCAGGACGGTCACGATCGCGGCCAGAAGGTCATCGCCACCGCCTACGCCGACCTCGGCATGGACGTCGACGTCGGCCCTCTGTTCCAGACACCCGAGGAGGTCGCCCGTCAGGCCGTCGAGTCCGACGTCCACGTCGTCGGCGTCTCCTCCCTCGCCGCCGGCCACCTCTCGCTGGTGCCGTCGCTGCGGGAGGAGCTGGACAAGCTCGGCCGCGAGGACATGATGATCGTCGTCGGTGGCGTCATCCCCAGCCAGGACTTCGACGAGCTCCGCGAGAGGGGCGCCGACGCCATCTACCCGCCCGGCACCATCATCCCGGATGCCGCCATCGACCTCCTGGAGATCCTCGGCAAGCGCCTCCACGGCTCCGAACAGCCCGTCTGACCCGCCGTCACCGAAGGCCCGTTCCGTCACCGGGGCGGGCTTTCGGCGTCCCCCTTGGGGTTTGGGAACATTTCGGGGTGCAGACCAGCAGAATTGTTCACCACCTCTGAGGCTTTTCCCGGAGCACCGTCCTGGGGTACGTCACCCCGGGTTGGCGATCCACGCAGGCTTTGCACAGACCGCCGCTGGATCTGGGGATATGAAGACTGAAGTGACCAGAGTCTCTGTTGTGTATGCCACTCGAGTTCCGGACCCCGCCCTCTGGGATTTGGCCGAGGCTCAGCGAGGAGTGTTGAGTCGTCACCAGATCCTGGCCCTGGGCGGCACCGACGCCATGATCCGCCGGTTATTGCGCGAAGGACGCTGGCACAGGGTGGTCTCCGGCATTGTCTCCACATCACGGCGGCCGGAGTGGCTCGGCTGGGTGTGGGCCGGACTTCTACTGGGAGGATCATCGGCCGTCGTGGGTGGCGCCGCCGCAGCCCACCTTCACGGGATAACCGGACAGCCGGACGTGGTGGACATCTGGGCGCCGGGAAAGTCTCCGCGGTGGAGACACCCCTGGCGGTTTCATCGTCAATTCCGAAGCGGCCGGGGTGAGCCAGCCAAGGTCAGCCTTGAGCAAGCCACAATGGATGTCTGTTCGATCGGCGATGCCGACGAGATTGCGGCGACGCTCGCCTCAGCCGTATCAACACGCCGTACAACACCTGAGCGATTGCGACTCAGCGCGCAGGCCCAGCCGTGTCTTCGTCATCGGCGGCTGATTCTGGAGCTGCTGGAGGATGTCGGTGCGGGAGCCGAAAGTCCGTTGGAGGTGCGATACCTGCGCGACGTCGAACGCGCGCACGGTCTTCCGCCGGGTGATCGACAGGTGAGCGTGAGTTCTGGGACACGCTCTGACGTCGGCTATCTCGAACTCGGGGTGCTCGTTGAACTGGACGGAGTCCTGGGCCACAGCGGCACTGGAGCTTGGCGGGACTGGGAACGCGACAATGCACATGCGTTGGGGCAATTCACAACACTCCGATACGGCTGGCAGGACATCGTGAGTCGGCCTTGCGCAGTTGCACGGCAGGTGGCCGAAGCACTTGGCCAGGGAGGCTGGATGGGCATCCCCACACGGTGCCGATCGTGCCGACACCTGCCCTCGCCGTGAAATCGGCTGACCTTCGTGAACATTTCATGCACCAGACCGACGGATATGTTCACGCGACTGTGCGGAACGCCAAAATTGGGGCGAACGAGCCGTGGCAGTGGACCTCGTTAAGGTGGAGAGGTGCGGAATTTGACTATGGAGCAGTTGGCGGAGAAGGTCGTCGAGAACTCGCGGGGACACGTCGCGCGGGCGATCACGCTGGTGGAGTCCACCAAGCCCCAGCACAGGCACCAGGCCCACGAACTGCTGCAGCGTCTCGCCCCCCACACCGGAAAGGCGTTCCGCGTCGGCATCTCCGGGGTGCCCGGTGCCGGCAAATCCACGTTCATCGACGCGATGGGCGCCAAACTGATCAGTGAGCGCCACCACAGGGTGGCCGTGCTCGCCGTGGATCCCAGTTCGTCCCGCACCGGCGGCTCCATCCTGGGCGACCGGACCCGGATGGCGGATCTCGCCAACCGGCCGGAGGCGTTCGTCCGGCCCTCACCCTCGGCCGGACACCTCGGAGGCGTGGCCCGCGCCACCCGCGAATCCATGCTGGTCCTGGAGGCGGCCGGCTACGACGTCGTCATCGTCGAGACCGTCGGCGTCGGCCAGTCCGAAGTGGCTGTCTCGGGCATGGTGGACACCTTCCTGATGTTGCAGGTGGCACGCGCCGGGGATCAGCTGCAGGGCATCAAGCGCGGGATCCTGGAGTTGGCCGACGTCATCGCCATCACCAAGGCCGACGGCGACAACGAGCAGGCGGCCCGGGTGGCGGCGCGCGAACTGACGATCGCCATGAAGCTCATCTCCGGCGAACCTGAGAAACGACGCGCACCTGTGCTGACCTGTTCGTCCTACACGGGCGCCGGCCTGGACGAGGTCTGGGACACCGTCGCCAAGCACCGCACAGCACTCGAATCCGACGGCGACCTCGCGGCCCGCCGACTTGCGCAGCAGCGCGACTGGCTGTGGAACATGGTGCGCGAGGAAGTGCTGGAGTCGTTGAAGACCACACCCAGCGTCCGACGCGTCGCGGACGACGTGGAGGCGCGCGTCGCCGCTGAGGCCATCAGCGCGCTGGAAGGCTCCGCGGAGATCCTCGCGGCCTTCGCGGCGGCAGTTCCCTCACTTCCATGGGCGACAACCTCAACTGAAACAACAGCCCCTGACAAGGAGTGATCGCTCCGCTCACCCATACGGAGCGCCCTATGGGTGTCCAGGCGGGGCACGCTCGGTAAGCTGTCCCACAGTCACGACTGGGGAAGGGGGTCACATGGGAGTCTTCGACCGCGCAGAGAGACGCATCGGTGCTGCTGTCGACAAGGTGTTCGCGCGCGCCTTCAAGGGCGACGTGCAACCCGTGGAGATCGCTGCGGGGATCCAGCGGGAGCTGGACACCGAGGCCAAGTTGCTGAGCCGCGACAAGCGCCTCGTGCCGAACAATTTCGTCATCTTCCTCTCCGAGCACGACCACGCCCGCCTGTTCCCCTATTCGAAGACCATCAACGCGGAGATCATCCCGGATCTGCGTCAGCACGCCAGGGACCGCAGCTACGTCTTCAACGGCCCCATATCCATCACCTACGAGCTCGACGACTCACTTCCCACAGGCCAGTTCAAGGTGGCGAGCGAAGCAGTCGTGCGGGGAGCGTCGCAGCCGTCGTCCTCGTCGCTGAACTCCCGACGTCCCTCCCGCGCACTGGTGATCGAAGTCAGCGGAGTGCGCCACCCACTCGTTCCGCCGGGTCTCGTGGTGGGTCGCGGTTCCGAGGCGGACCTGCGTCTGAACGACCCCGGAATCTCTCGTCGCCACGCCCTGATCACCGTCACCGGCACAGCCGAGGCACCCCAGGTCAGCATCGAGGATCTGGGCTCCACCAACGGCGTCGTGGTGGATGGCTCACGCGTGCACCAGGCCCGGTTGAGGGACGGTTCACGCATCGAAATCGGCAACACGAGGATGCTGGTGCACTCTCCCTCGGAGCAGTGATTGATGACCGAGCTGATCTTCGCCGCCGTCAAGCTTGTCTTCCTCGCGTTCCTGTGGCTGTTCATCGCGTTCGTGGCCGACGTGATTCGCAGGGACATGTTCGGCCGCCGCGTCAGCGCCGCCACGCTGCCGCCCGCGGACACCCCCCGGAGCAAGCGGGGCCGGAAGGGCAGGGACGCACCCCCCACCCGGTTCGCGGTGAGTCAGGGCAACCAACAGGGATTGTCCGTCCCCCTCGAACCCGTCATCAACCTGGGGCGTGCAGCGGACAGCACATTCTTCCTCGACGACGACTACGCATCGGCCCGCCACGCCCAGCTGGTGCAGCGCGACGCCCGGACGTGGGTGGTGACCGATCTCCAGTCCACCAACGGCACCTACGTCAACGGCCAGCGCATCACCTCGCCGGTCGCCATCTCGTTGGGTGACGTCATCCGCATTGGCAAGACACTGATGCGGCTGGAGGCCTGAGCCGTGACGTACTCGCTGCGTTTCCAGGCGCATTCGGAAGTCGGGCGCGTCCGCACCAACAACCAGGATGCGGGCTACGCCTCGCCCACCATGGTGATGGTCGCCGACGGCATGGGCGGCGCCGCGGCCGGGGACCTGGCTTCCGCCGTCGCCGCCACCACCGCAGCCGAGAGCGACCGGCGCGTCACGGGCGAGGAGATGCTTGCCCACATGGAGGGCATTGTCGAGAGCGCCAACACCAAGCTGACCGAACTCGTGTCGCAGGACCTGAGCCTCGACGGCATGGGGACCACGTTCTGCGGCGCGATGTTCGACGGCAACCAATTCGCCATCACCCACGTGGGCGATTCGCGGTGCTACCTCCTGCGCGACGGCGAGCTGACCCAGCTGACACACGACCACTCCTGGGTGCAGCAGTTGATCGACGAGGGGCGCCTGACTCCAAAGCAGGCCGAGACCCATCCCCACCGCTCACTGATCATCCGCGTGCTGAACGGTCAGAGCGGAGTCAGGGCAGATCTCGAACTCGTGGACGCCGCCGCCGGTGACCGGATCATGTTCTGCTCCGATGGCCTGTCAGGTCTCATCAACGACGACACCATCCGCGACGCCCTCACCAAGCCGGACCTCGACGTCGCGGTGACGGAGCTGGTAGCGGCGGCCAACGAGGCCGGCGGGCACGACAACATCACTGTGGCGCTGGCGGACGTCGTCGAGCAGAGCGACGCCCTGGATGCGGCCGAGCCGCAACTGGTGGGCTCGGCCCTGGAACGCGACATCCCCGACACCTCAACCGCGACCGCCGCCCCCAAGACGCCCTTCCCCGAGCCACCCCCGGACCACACCGGCGCGGAAGTGGCCCGCTACGCCCCGGTGGACACAACCCGACGGTGGCCCGGCATCGTGGGTGGCGCGCTCGTCCTACTTCTCCTGCTCGGCGGCGGCGTGTGGGGTGTGGTGGCCTACGGCAGTTCGCGCTACTACCTCGCAGAAGCTGGCGGCAGCGTCGCCATCTACAACGGTCTGCCGGGCTCCCTGCTCGGTGTCGAGTTGAATGAACTCACCGAGCGCACGGACATCGCGGTCAGCGACCTGCCGCGGTTCTACCAGCGTGCCGTGGGCAACACGATCGCCACATCCGGTCTCGCCGCCGCCCAGGACTCGGTGGAGGAACTGCGTTGGCGCGCCGAGCGGTGCGTAGCCGTCCGCGAGGAGCGCGCAAATCCGCCTGAACCCGCGCTCGCCTCACCGACGGCGTCGCCGTCCGGTCTCAGCACCGTTCCACCGAACTACCCAACATTCCTGGCGCCCATCACACCCACCGCCTCCGCGGAAACCGACCCGGAGGCATGCTGATGTCCGTCCCCACACAGCCCGCAGCGACGGGCGAGGTGGTGATCCACCGGAAGCGGCGCAACGTGGAGTTACTGCTGATCCTGGTGGCGTGCTGCTTCGGGCTCGGGGGCTGGGTGCTGACGCATCAGGCGCTCTACGACGCCCTCCCCCCGAACCTTGACGTGGTGGCCGGGATCTGGTTCGCCATGGCGATCATCGCCCATCTCTTCGTCCGCTTCGTCACTCCCTACGCGGATCCGGTGATCCTGCCGTGCGTCCTCCTGCTGAACGGCCTGGGACTGGCGATGATCGCCCGCATCGACCAGATTCCCGACCCGCCACGCACCGATGCCTCCTCCCAGCTGTTGTGGACCGCTCTCGGCATCGCACTGTTCATCGCCGTGCTGATCATCGTGCGTGACCATCGCCGACTCCAGCAGTACCCCTACCTCCTGTTCATCGCCGGCGTCGTGCTGTTGCTCCTGCCGCTCATCCCGGGTCTCGGCGTCTCCCTTGGGGGCGCCCGCATCTGGATCCGGATCTTCGGGTTCAGCTTCCAGCCGGCGGAGGTGGCCAAGATTCTCCTCGCCATCGCCTTCGCCGCCTACTTCTACGAAAAGCGCGACGTACTCGCACTTGCGGGTAAACGCTTCCTGGGCCTCGACTTCCCCCGCGCCCGTGACCTCGGCCCCATCGCCGTCATGTGGGTCTTCGCGCTCGGCATCATGGTTTTCCAGAACGACCTGGGTACGGCGCTACTGTTCTTCGGCCTCTTCACCGTCATGATCTACATCGCCACGCAACGCCCCGCATGGCCGCTGTTGGCGGGGGTGATGTTCCTGCTCGCCGGTTTCCTGGCCTTCAACTTCACCAACCACGTGCCGCGCCGCGTCAGCGCCTGGCTGGACCCGTTCAGCGACTTCGACGCCAACCTGCAGGTCATCAGCGCCCAGTTCGGATACGCCTGGGGCGGGCTCTTCGGGCGCGGCTGGGGCATGGGACGCCCGGGACTGACCCCTCTGGCCAAGAGCGACTTCATCGCAGGGGCGATCGGTGAGGAACTCGGGATTCTCGGTCTGATGGCCGTCGTGATGCTGTATGCCCTGATCTCCGCCCGCGGTCTCAAAGCAGCGCTGCTCTGCCCCGACGGCTTCGGGAAGCTCCTTGCCGGCGGGCTGGGATTCGTCTTCTCCCTGCAGGTGTTCATCATCATCGGCGGCATCACCCGTCTGCTTCCCCTCACCGGACTGACCACACCCTTCATGTCCCAGGGCGGCTCCTCGATGGTGGCCAACTGGATGATCGTCGGCCTCCTGATGGTGGTCTCGCACCGCGCCCGGATGCCGCAGGTGGCCACAGCAACACCGCAGGAGCTCCTCACTCCCGACGATTCGACGGCGGTGATCAGCAGATGAACGGCCCCCTGCGCAAGGTGAGCATCTTCGTCGCCCTCATGATGGCTGCTCTGCTGGTCAACGTGACCTGGATCTCCGTGGTGCGCACCGATGAGCTGAACGCCGACCCCCGCAACCGACGGGTGCGGGACGCCGAGTTCGCCAGCGACCGCGGTGCGATCCTCGTCGGCAACACCCCCATCGCCGTCACCAACCCCGCCGAGGGCAGCTTCCCGTTCGTCCGCACCTACCCGAACGGGCCCACGTGGTCCTCGGTGACCGGGTGGTACTCCTACGACTACGCACGCAGCGAACTCGAGCGCCAGTACAACGAGGAACTCTCCGGCACAGGAGCCAGCCAGACGATCAACAGGGTCATCGACACGCTCGTGGGGCGCACCCGCCAGGGCGCCGACCTGACGACGACGCTGAACCCGGCCGCGCAGGCCGCCGCCGTCGAGGCTCTCGGCAACAATCAGGGCGCAGCGATCGCCATGAACTGGGAATCCGGTGAGATCCTGGCACTGGCCTCCACCCCCACCTATGACCCGAATCGCCTCTCGACGCTGGACCTCACGCAGGCGCGAGCCAACTGGGAAGAACTGCTGAACGCTCCATCCGAGCCGCTGAAGAACCGGGCCGTGCGCGAGGTCTTCCCACCGGGGTCCACCTTCAAGCTGGTGACGGCTGCCGCAGCCCTGGAGAACGGGATGCTGCCCTCCACCGAACTGGAGGCTCCCCAGTCGTTGCAGCTCCCCAACTCGTCGCGGTCGATGGGCAACTCAACCAACTGCGGTGGCGCCACCGTGACGCTGGAGCAGGCACTGGTCACCTCCTGCAACACCGCATTCGGGACGCTCGGCATGGAACTGGGCGCGGAACAACTCCGGGCCACGGCCGAGGACTTCGGGTTCAACTCGCCCTCGCTCATCGACCTGCCATCCTCGCCCAGCCGGTTCCCCACCGAACTCGACGAGGCCCAGACAGCGCTGTCGGCGATCGGCCAGTTCGACGTCGCGGCCTCCCCCCTCCAGATGCTGCAGGTGGCAGCAGCCATAGCCAATGACGGTCGCATGATGCGGCCCTATCTGGTGCGCACGGTCACCGGTGCAGATCTGCGGGTAGTGCGCTCCGTGGAGCCGCGCGAGCTGGGCAGCCCCCTGACGGAGGCCAACGCCCAACTGATGCAGCAGATGATGGAGTCCGTGGTCACCGACGGCACCGGTCGTCCCGCACAGGTGGACGGCATGACGATCGGCGGCAAGACCGGCACGGCACAGTCAGATCCTGACCGGCCGCCCTACGCATGGTTCGTCGGCTACGCACAGGATCCGCAGGTGGCCGTGGTGGCGTTCGTGCAGAGCGCGGACGTGGAGCGCGACGACATTTCCGGTGGCCGCATTGCCGCACCCATCTTCACTGCCATTCTGGAAGCGCTGAGATGACCGCCCTTACCCGATCCCGAGCAACGTGGCCCACAATGGGCTCTGTTCGACTGAAAGGAACCATTCGATGACTCAGCGCGGAACGCTGCTCGGTGGACGCTACGAGCTCGATCAGATCATCGGACGAGGGGGTATGGCCGAGGTGTGGCGGGCGCGCGACACCCGTCTGGCCCGCGACGTCGCCGTCAAGCGGCTGCGCATCGATCTGGCGAGCGATCCGACGTTCCAGGCCCGGTTCCGCAAGGAGGCGCAGTCAGCAGCAGGGTTGAACCATCCCAACATCGTGGCCGTCTACGACACCGGGGAGGAGCTTGACCCGTCGTCGCAGGTCTCGGTGCCCTACATCGTGATGGAACTCGTGGAGGGTGTGACCCTGCGCGACGTGCTGCGCGACGGTCGCAAGATCCTGCCCGAACGTGCCTTGGAATTCACCGCTGGCGTCCTCGACGCGCTGGACTACAGCCACCGCGCGGGCATCATCCACCGCGACATCAAGCCCGCCAACGTCATGCTGACGCCGGGTGGCGCGGTGAAAGTCATGGACTTCGGTATTGCTCGCGCTGTGGCCGACACATCGGCAACCATGACGCAGACGGCCGCCGTGATCGGCACCGCACAATATCTGTCGCCCGAGCAGGCCCGCGGCGAGAAGGTGGATCAGCGCTCGGACCTGTACGCCGTCGGCTGCCTCCTCTACGAACTGCTGGTGTCCGAGCCGCCGTTCAAGGGTGACTCGCCCGTCAGCGTCGCCTATCAGCACGTGCGGGAGGCCCCCGTGCCGCCGAGCCAGGTGGATCCCGAGGTCACCGCGGACATGGATGCTGTGACGCTCAAGGCGCTCGCCAAGAATGCGGACGACCGCTACCAGGACGCCCGCGAGATGCGCGCCGATGTGCTGCGCGCCATGAACCATCAGAAGGTGCATGCCGTCGTCGCGGCACCCGGGGCCAATGACCCGACCGCCGTCATGGCATCGCCGAACGAGACCACGGCGCAGCGCACCGCGGTGGCTGCGGCGCCTGCGGCCGTCGCCGTCCAGGAGTCCCCGGATGAGGTGGAGCCGGAGGAGAAGAAGTCGCGCCGGCCTCTTGCCATCCTCCTGGTGCTGACGGGTCTGCTACTCGCCGCCATGGTGACCGCCATCTACATCATTCTGAACCCGCCCGCAGACGAGACCGAGATGGTGAGAGTCCCCGTAGTGACGGGCGTGGACCAGAGCACGGCGGAGAATACCCTCATCAACAACAACCTCGTCCCCGAGATCAGGGGGGTCGAGGGCACGGAGGAGGACGAGGGCAGGGTTCTCGGGCAGTCGCCCGCGGCTGGTGAGACGGTGGAGGTGGGCTCCACCGTGGAGCTCCAGGTCAGCCAGGGACCGAACACCGCGACAGTGCCGGATGTCAGAGGGATGACCGAGGAACAAGCCCGGAGCGCGCTCAGCGATGCTGGCTTCACCAACATCGGCCGTACGGATGCCGATCCGGCGGACGAGGACATCACAGCTGAGGCGGGAACCGTGACGGCGTCCCGACCAAGCGCGGAGGCTGATGTCGATCCGGCGGAGGAGGTGGTTCTTATCGTGGCCACCGGCCAGTCCATCGTTCCGGATCTGTCGTCCCAGGGCTACACCGAGTCCGAAGCCAGAAGCGTGGCCCAGGATGCGGGATTCGATTCGGTCTCCGTAGAGACCGAGGAGACGGATGAGGCGGAGGCCGGCACCGTCTTCAGGCAGGAACCGGCCGCGGGGGGACCGTACCCACGCAGCGACACCATCACCATCTGGATAGCCGAGGAGGTGCAGGTCACCGAATTGGACGTGCCGAACCTGCGGGGCTACACCGAGGCCGAGGCCCGTGATGCGCTGGAACGGGCAGGCTTCACCGCTGAGCCCTCGATCAGGATGGTGGTGACGGATGAGGAGGTCCCGGGGATCGTGTTCGCCCAGTCCCCGGCAGCCAACACCGTCGCGGATCCGGCGGAAGCCATTGAGATACGGATTGCGGCAGCGCCGGAGGCGACCGAGGAGCCCCCGGCCACGACGGAACCTGCCGAGCCGCCCGCCGCTTCTCCGGCTCCCCCGGACGACAACGGAGACGAAGGGGACGAGACCGAGGGCTGATACCTCAGCCGGGGGTGGGGGTCTCCATCAGCGGTGACATGCCGACGGCTCGAGCCGGGGCGTGTGTGTCGCCGCAGTCGGCGAGCCAGTTGGCCAGAATCTGGTAGCCGCCCTCGGTGAGCACCGATTCGGGATGGAACTGCACGGCCTCCATCGGCCACGTGCGATGCCGGACAGCCATGATGACGCCAGTGTCGGTGCGCGCCGTCACCTCCAGATCCGTCGGCATGGAGGAGGGCTCGATGGCCAACGAGTGGTAGCGCGTCGAGCTGAGGGGCGAGTCGAGGCCACGGAAGACTCCTCGACCGTCGTGGAAAACCTCCGAGACCTTCCCGTGCAGGAGTTCGGGGGCCCGCTCCACCACACCTCCAAGGGCCGCTCCCATCACCTGCAGACCCAGGCACACCCCGAACAGAGGCACCTGTCCACCGATCTCCTGGACCACGTCGGTGCACACGCCGGCGCGCTGGGGGGTACCGGGTCCGGGGGACAGCAGAACGCCGTCGAAGGGGGCGTGCCAATCAGCGGCCGAGAACCGTGCATCGTCGTTGCGCCAGACCTCCACCTCTGCGCCGAGCTGCGCGAGGTAGGAGACGATGTTGTAGACGAAGGAGTCGTAGTTGTCGATGACGAGAATGCGTGCCACGTCTGTATTGTCGCACTTCACGCCAGTGGTCAGCGCGTTCGCTGGGCCTCGCGCAGGCCGATGGCCCCACTGAAGGCCGGGGCCTCCAGGTTCTCGACGCGCTCGAAGGAGTAGCCCAGAGCGTATGCATCCACGTACTGCTGGTAGATGCCGATCTGCTCGGACTCCTCAATCGCATTCTCCATACCGTCCTGGTCCCCAATGGCTTCGATCACGTAGGGGGGCGCGTACGGCACACCGTGCAGGACGACGGAGTTGCCGACGCACTTGATGCCAGTGGTTGCAACCACCCGTTGTCCCTGAATAGTCATTGCCTCGGCGCCGCCGCTCCACATGGCGTTCACCACGGCCTGGATGTCCTGCTGGTGCACGATCAACGCGTCGTCGTCCACACCGGCCGGCTTGACCTCCGACGGGGCATCGTTCAGGACCACCCGCACCCCGGGGCCGCTGACGGCCACCGTGGAGGCGTCCATGCCCGCCTCGTGCAGCGCATCAGTGAGGCTGGGCCCACCTCGCATGCGCGTGGTCAGCCCATCCACCTGTGAGCGCAGCTCATCCGCTGTGGCCCGGAGTTCCTCGTTCAGCTCGGTCTGGGAGGCCACCAGTTCCCGCACGCTGTCGGCGCGGTCCGCACGCAGATCCGTACCACGCGCATTGATCGCGCTCACCGTGATCATGAAGCCGGCCAATGTGCAGATTCCCACAGTGACCAGTCGGCCACGCACCGAGCGCTGTGCACCGCCTGCGCGCGTCGAGGCACGGGACGTGTGCTTCGTGAATCGCGCCAGAAGGTTGCTCATCTCCTCAGCCTAACCTGCCCTCCGAACATCCGGATGGTGCCCTTTCCGGCTGGCTCGATTACTCTTTTCAGTGCCAACGAAGGAGGACAAGTGCCCGAGTCCAAGGTACGCAAGCAGGCCAAGGCCAAGAAGCAGCACAGGCGAGCGGTGGAAGGGACTGAACAGCGCAGCAGGACGGAGCGCATCAAGGGTGCGCCGCGTCCTTGGGTGCCATATGTGTTCGTCCCCGTCTTTCTGCTCGGCGTGCTCTGGCTCGTTGTCTGGAATCTTGCCGGCAACAGCATCCCCCCAATGGCGGCCATTGGTGACTGGAACGTGATCATCGGTCTCGTGCTGATCGTCGCTGGCTTCTCGCTGATGACACTGTGGAAGTGACCGCTTCTCGCGGTGAGGCGTTCGAAGACCGCTGTTTCAGCGCCGTTGTCTTCGACCTTGATGGGACGTTGATCGACTCCCACGAGGCGACAGTGCGCTCCTACGAGAAGTGGGCGGCAGAGTACGGAGTTCCCCCGGATGAAGCACCCGAATCACTGGGCATGCCCGGCGACGCCGTCGCCGCGGCCGTGCTTCCGGCAGACGACGTCAAGACGGCTACGGATCGTATGGAGGCATTGGAAATAGCCGACACCGAAGGCGTCGTGTCGCTGCCAGGCGCCATGGATGCCTTGAACCAACTGCCCCGCCACCGCGTGGCCATTGCCACCTCCTGCCCCAGAGACCTGATGCACGCTCGCATGCAGGCCGCCGGACTGCCGTTCCCCGATGTCATCGTCACGCGGGACCAGGTCTCGGAGGGCAAGCCCGCACCTGAGAGCTTCCTTCTGGCCACCCAGCGTCTCGGTGCGGAGCCATCCCGCACTCTGGTGGTGGAGGATGCACCAGCCGGGATCACAGCGGCTCGTGCCGCCGGTTGCGCAGTGCTGGGAATAGCCTCCACCAAGCGTCCAGACGAATTGCAGGCCGACGCTGTGGTTGCTGACCTCTCCGAGGTCGAGTGGATCCTCGATACGACTGGTCAGGTATCAGTCCGTCTCCGCTCCGCCTGACACCGCTCGAAACCCCACCCTCTCGTCCGTCCCCTGGACTCGCGCGCCCAAAAACGGAACTATCCGGTATCGAAGTCTGGTGCGAAAGTCCGTTTCAGTCCGTTCGCTCTTGACACGGGCTCAATCGGAAGGCAAGATGTCCGTATGAGTCCGTAACGGACGGACTTGCTTCGACGCGGTCGTCAAGGAAGGTGGTGTGAGATGTCCTTACCGGATGCCACACAGAACAAGAACTTGGAAGGCAGCAGTGCCCGCGCGCGGGTACAGCGGTTCGGCGGATATCTCGCCGGCATGATCATGCCGAACATCGGCGCCTTCATTGCATGGGGCCTCATCACGGCCCTCTTCATCCCAGATGGCTGGCTGCCGAACGAGAGTCTCGCCGCACTCGTCGGCCCCACCATTACCTACCTGCTCCCCATCCTCATTGGCTACACCGGTGGACGTATGGTCCACGGTCAGCGAGGCGCCGTCATCGGTGCCTTGGCGACCATGGGCGCTATAGCCTCGGCAGAAGTTCCCATGTTCCTCGGCGCCATGGTCATGAGCCCCTTGGCCGCCTTCATCCTGAAGAAGTTCGACAAGGCCATCGATGGCAGGGTCCCCAGCGGCTTTGAGATGCTGGTGGACAACTTCTCCCTGGGAATCCTTGGAGCCGTGATGGCCATCCTCGGACGACTCGGTATCGGCCCCATCGTCGAGGTCCTCGTCGGCTGGCTGGGTTCCGGAGTGGGCTGGCTGGTGAACAACTCTCTTCTGCCGCTGGCCTCGGTATTCATCGAGCCTGCCAAGGTTCTGTTCCTCAACAACGCCATCAATCACGGTGTGCTGTCACCGCTCGGCGCCGCAGAATCACAGGAGCTCGGCAAGTCCATCCTCTTCATGCTCGAGTCCAACCCCGGCCCCGGACTCGGCCTGCTGCTCGCCTTCATCTTCTTCGGCCCGACGAAGCTGCGCGGCGCCACCTGGGGTTCCGTCATCATCCACTTCTTCGGCGGCATCCATGAGATCTACTTCCCCTACATCCTCATGAAGCCCCGCATGATTCTGGCCACCATTGCCGGGGGCGCGACCGGTATCGCCACAGCACAGCTGTTCAACGCCGGGCTCGTGGGTCCTGCATCACCCGGCAGCATCATTGCCTACACTCTCGTCGCCCCGCGAGGCGAAATTCTTGGGGTTTACGCCGCCGTCCTGGCTGCCACGGTAGTCTCCTTCGTCGTGGCGGCGCTGCTGTTCGGCTTCGGCCGTGGCAAGGATGTCGCCGATGACGCTGCCCTGCCCACCGCCCATGAAGAGGTGGCAAAAGAATCCGCTACCACCGTGGCCGGTCCGAGCGGCACAACGGAAGCAGCAGCCGCCGGCACAGCAGCAGCCTCCACCACCGTCGCCGCCCGCTCGATCGCCGGGAACGACGTGGACAGGCTCATCATCGCCTGCGATGCCGGCATGGGCTCCAGCGTGATGGTGGCTGGCGCCATGAAGAAGAAACTCGCACCCCACGGCGTCACCGTCGTGCACTCGCCGGTCAACGAAGTGCCATCAGATGCCGAGCTCGTCATGTGCCAGTCCGGTCTGGCACCACGAGTCCGCGCCATCGCTCCAGAGGCAGTCGTCGTGACCTTCGAACAGTTCGTCGGTGACCCAGCCTTCGCCCGCGTCGAGAACGCCATCAAGAACGGAGAGACCATTGAATGACAACGTATTGTCCCGCGGATCCATCCGCCTCGGACTGACCGCCACCGACAAGGACGACGCTATCCGCCAGTGCGGCACGGCCCTGCTGGAGGTGGGCGCTATCCAGGCACCCTACGCCGAGGCCATGTTCGCCCGGGAGAAGGAGGTCTCCACCTACCTGGGTGAAGGCTTCGCCATCCCCCACGGCACCAACGAGTCCCGGCAGTGGATCAACCGGGCTGCGCTCGGCTTCCTGCAATTCCCTGACGGCGTGGACTGGAACGGCGAGACCGTCTATGTCGCGATCCCGATCGCCAGCAACTCCGACGAACACGTCGGCATCCTCGGTGCACTGGCCGAGGTACTCATGGATCCCGACGCAGCCGAGAAGCTGCGCACCACCACCAGCGTGGACGAAGTCATCGCCCTGCTGTCCGCCATTGGAGAAGAGGAATAATGCTTGCCCTGCGCTTCTACGCCCCCGGAGACCTCCGCCTTGAGGACGTCCCCGAACCCACCTGCGGTCCCGACGAGGTCAAGATCCGCGTCCGGAACTGCTCAACCTGCGGTACCGACGTCAAGATCCGCAACAACGGTCATCAGAACCTCACCCCGCCCCGCATCATCGGCCACGAGATCGCCGGGGAGGTCGTCGAGGTGGGCGCTGATGTCACCGGAGGATGGGTTCCCGGGGACCGGGTCCAGGTCATCGCCGCCGTCCCGTGCGGCGACTGCCACGAGTGCAGGAAGGGCTGGATGGAGGTGTGCCAGAATCAGACCTCCGTCGGCTACCAGTACGACGGCGGATTCGCCGAGTACATGATCGTGCCGCGCGAGGTTCTGAAGGTGGATGGCCTGAACCGGATCCCCGACGGCGTCGGCTTCGACGAGGCCTCCGCCGCCGAACCCTTCGCCTGCGCCATCAACGCCCAGGAACAGCTTGACATCGAGGAGGGCGACGACGTCGTGATCTTTGGTGCCGGCCCCATCGGCTGCATGCACGTCCGCATCGCGCGTGGCGTTCACAAGGCGGGACGCATCATCCTCGTCGACGTCAACGACGCCCGTCTCCAGATGTCGGCTGACGCCGTTCATCCGGAGGTCGTCATCAACGCATCCAAGGAGGATGTGGTCGAGAAGATCATGGAACTCACCAATGGGCGGGGGGCCGATGTGATCATCACCGCGACACCCGCCAACGTCACCCAGGAGCAGGCCGTCGCCATGGCGGCCCGCAACGGCCGGATCAGCTTCTTCGGTGGACTGCCGAAGACGAACCCAACGATCACGCTGGACTCCAACGTGGTGCACTACCGTCAGCTGCACATCCACGGAGCCAACGGGTCGGCGCCCGAGCACAACAAGCGGGCGCTCGCCTACATCGCTTCCGGCGAAGTGCCCGTCAAGGACCTCATCACGCGGCGCATTCCGTTGACTGATGTGATGGATGCGTTCGGCATCGTGGAGCGTGGCGAAGCCATCAAGGTCACCATCGAGACCGACTGAGGCAGGATCTACCCATGAGCAGCAACCCGTCGCACGCCACCCGTACGCTGTACGCACCGCAACGTCACGACGCCATCGTCAACGCCGCCCAACGGGAGGGCCGTGTCGAGGTGAACTCTTTGGCCGACCAGCTTGCAGTCACGCCCGAGACCATCCGCCGCGACCTCGCCGCATTGGAGCGTCTGGGCAGGATCCGCCGGGTGCACGGCGGCGCGCTCCCCGTCGCCGAACTCGAACAGGAACCCACCGTCGTCGACAGGCTGGGTCAGCACGTGGAGGCCAAGGAGCGGATCGCGACGCGAGCGCTCCGGGAGCTCCCGGCACAGGGCACCGTGCTGCTGGACTCCGGGACGACAACACTGGCCATCGCCAAAGCCCTCCCCACATCGTCGGAACTGACGGTGGTGACGAACTCCGTGGCGATCGCCGCGGTGCTGGTGGACCATCCCCAGCTCACCGTCCACATGCTCGGCGGCGCCATCCGTCAACGAACCGGAGCCTGTGTCGGGCAGTGGGCGAGCGACGCCCTGGAATGGATGGTCATCGATGTGGCCTTCATCGGCGTCAACGGCTTCAGCCTTCGACGGGGCATGACCACCCCGGACGAGGGGGAGGCCACCGTGAAGCGGGCCATGGTGCACAGTGCCCGCCGACCCATCGTCGTGGCGGACTCGTCGAAGGCGGGGCAGGAACGCCTTCACCGCTTCGCAGAGGTTGAGGAGATTGCCATGTTGATCACCGACGATGGACTGGATGATGAAACCACCCGTGCGCTCGACGCTGCTGGGATGGAGGTGATTCGGACATGATTGTCACTGTCACCCCCAATCCCAGCATTGATCGCACGGTCACGGTTGAGCAACTGCACATTGGGGAGATCAATCGAGCGCTGCTCAGCCGTGTGGATCCCGGAGGCAAGGGAGTCAACGTCTCGCGGGCGTTGCGAGCCAACGGAACAGACACCTTGGCCATACTTCCCCTCGGTGGACCCGACGGTCGATTGCTCGCCACACTTCTCGACGAGGCCGACGTGCCCCACTCAGGAATCGAACTGGCCGGCGCGACGCGTACCAACGTCGCCATCGTCGATCCTGCGGGAGTCACCACGAAGGTCAACGAACCAGGACCGAGGCTTGGGGTCGACGAACTGGATTCTCTCCGGTCAGCGATCCTGTCCTCCACCATGGAGACGGACTGGTTGGCGCTCTGCGGCAGCCTTCCGCCCGGCGCGCCGGATACGTGGTTCGCGGAGGTCATCCGGTCCCACCCGGGCAGGGTGGCTGTCGACGCATCCGGCATGGGCTTCCGTGAAGCCGTCGCCGCTGGGCCCGATCTCATCAAGCCCAACCGCGAGGAGCTGGAGGAACTCGTGGGCCGGGAGCTGCCCAGCCTCGGCGATGTCCTGGACGCCGCGTCCACCGTCGTTGCGGATGGCGTGGCAATGGTCGTCGTCAGCCTGGGCTCCGACGGCGCCCTCACCGTGACCTCCGCAGGACACTGGTTCGCGTCCGCTACCGTCTCCGCCCCACTCTCAACGGTCGGGGCAGGTGACTGTCTACTCGCCGGTCTGCTGCAAGCTCTCGAAAAAGGCGTATCCGCGCCATCGGCACTCACCGAGGCCGTAGCGTGGGGCTCAGCAGCTGTGTCGCTGCCAGGCAGTCAGGTGCCCGGTCCGCGGGACATCAGCCGGATTGCCGTCACCACCAAGTGCCCACCCCTGACCACCCAACTCGCCGCATGAGCGGATACACCAAGCCACATACCCGTCACCGAAGACAGAAAGGCACATCCCATGTCATCACGCACTGCAGTCATCGCTTCAAGCGTCGGGCTCCACGCCCGCCCCGCCACCCTGTTCACCAAGAAAGTTGCCGCCGCCGGCATCCCCGTCACCGTGGGCAAGGAGGGCGGCAAGACCGTGAACGCGGCCTCCATGCTGGCCGTCATGGCACTCGGCGCCAAACACGGCGAGGAAGTCATCCTCACCGCTGACGGCGACAACGCCGATGCGGTCCTGGACGATCTGGTCGCCTTCCTCGAGACCGACCACGACGCCACGGAGTCAGGATCATGACGATGATCAAGGGGTTGGGAGTCAGTGGCGGCAGCGCCGTCGGCGTCGTTGCCCTGGTCGCGCAACCCGAACCCCTGCCCGATGAACCGCCCTCCACCGACCCCACCGGTGACCTGGCCCGGGTCGAGGAAGCGCTGGAAGCCGTCGCCGCCCGGTTGGACCAGACGGCTGAATCACTCTCCGGCGACGCGGCCGAGATGATCGCCGCAGCCGCCGCCATCGCCCGTGATCCCGGGTTGTTGGAAGCCGTGGAGGGGTTCCTGCCAACGCTGGGCCCCGCTCACGCCCTGCACGCTGCCGTCGAAGGCTACGCCGAACAGTTCGAGGAGTTGGGCGGCTACTTTGCCGAACGCATCACCGATCTGCTCGACGTCGGTGCTCGTGCCGAAGCCCTGCTGCTGGGACGCCCCATGCCGGGCGTGCCCGAACTGAGCGAGCCCAGCGTGGTCATCGCGCACGACCTGGCCCCGGCGGACACCGCGGTCATGGACCCCGCCCTTGTGGTGGGGATCGTCACCGAAGCCGGTGGCCGGACCAGCCACACCGCCATTCTCGCGTCCCAGCGCGGAATCCCAGCCATCGTCCAGGCCAAGGGCGCCCTCGGACTCGACGACGGCCTGCGTGTGGGCATCGACGGTGACAGTGGTGAGCTGGTGGTGGATCCCGATGATGCCTATCTCGCCGAGAAGGAGAACAAGCGGCGGGCACGCGACCGCATCTCCGAGCGCAGCGGTCCGGGTCGGACCTCGGACGGCCATCCGGTGATGCTGCTCGCCAACATCGGCAATGTGGCGGACGCGGAACTCGCGGGTGCAGCCGACGTCGAGGGTGTGGGGCTGTTCCGCACGGAGTTCCTGCACCTGTCGGCCGACACCGCCCCCTCCGTCGAGAAGCAGTCCGAGGAGTACGGGCGCGTGCTGACCCCCTTCGGGTCGCGCCCCGTGACGGTCCGGACCCTGGATGCCGGAGCCGACAAGCCGCTGGCCTTCGCGGATCTGGGGCCTGAACCAAACCCGGCGCTCGGGCGCCGTGGACTGCGACTGATGAGGGAACGTGAGGACCTGCTCGATGACCAACTCGCCGCCCTCGCCATCGCAGCCGCCGACACGGGAGCCCTGGTCAAGGTGATGGCCCCGATGGTCGCCACCGTCGAGGAGGCCACCTGGTTCACCGAGCGGGTCCATGCCGCGGGCCTGCCGGTCGCGGGCGTGATGATCGAGGTGCCGGCCGCTGCCCTGCGGGCACGCCATGTACTGGAGGTGACCGACTTCGCCAGCCTCGGCACTAACGACCTCGCCCAATACACCATGGCCGCCGACCGGATGGTGGGAGAACTCTCAGACCTTCTCGATCCGTGGCAGCCTGCCGTGCTGGACGTCGTCGCTGCCGCGTGCGAGGGGGGTCGTGCGACCGGCAAGCCGGTCGGAGTGTGTGGGGAGTCCGCTGGCGACCCACTGATGGCGCTGGTGCTCACCGGCCTCGGTGTCACCAGCCTGTCGATGTCCGTGCAGCGGGTGCCCATGGTCAGGTGGGCGCTGTCGCAGCACACCGCGCAGGAGTGCGTGCACCTCGCCGAGGCGGCGAGGGCGGCGGAATCGGCGGAAGCGGCTCTGGCCGCCGTCCATGCCGCGGCGTCGACGGAACTCACGGACCTGCTCTGAGGACAGGGACGTGGCGAGGGTGGGCGCTGCGCCGAGCAGCCCCACCGTCGTTCTCCTGCGAGCAGCCCCACCGTCGTTCTCCTGCGACGAAGTTCCCGACCCGAACCACCCCTTTCCCAGCCCCGCGACAAAGTCACCGGCCCTCAACCCCCATCGGTCCCTGAGTAGCCCCGCGACGGAGTCGCCGGGCATATCGAAGGGGCCCCACACCCCGCACAGCTAGTGAAGGACACTGCAATCATTGGGAACAGCTCATATGCCAAGTCGGGTGGCAGACTCGGCGGCATGTCCGCAGCCGGGGTTGACCCTCATCCACTGACCGGTGAGCTGTTCGTCTCGCCGGTGCCTCCGGGGACTGGCTGGCCGGACGATCCGGCGGACGCCGCGACCCCGGTGGCGCAGTCCGCCGCCGACGTGCACGCGCTGGCCACGTCGGCGCACAGTCTCGACGAACTGAACGCCCGGATCTCGGTGTGTCGGGCCTGTCCCCGCCTTGTGGAGTGGCGTGAGTCGGTGGCCACCACCGGTCGACGCGCCTCGTACGCGCACGAGCCGTACTGGGGCCGTCCCGCGGCGTCCTTCGGGGACCCGGACGCCGAGGTGTTGATCGTGGGGCTGGCTCCCGCAGCCAACGGCGCCAACCGAACGGGCCGCATGTTCACCGGCGACCGCTCCGGTGACTGGCTCTACGCAGGGCTCTTCCGCGCCGGTTTCGCGTCGCAGGCCACCTCCGTCGCGGCCGGTGACGGCCTGGAGCTGAAGAACTGCCGCATCGCCGCAGCCGTCCGGTGCGCCCCGCCGGCAAACAAGCCCACCACCGCAGAGAAGGCGACCTGTGCACCGTGGCTGGACCGCGACCTCGAATTCGCCGAGCCCCGCCTGCGCTCGATCCTGGCACTGGGACTGATCGGCTGGGACGCCGCCATCGGGGCGGCACGACGTCGTGGCTGGCACATCCCTTCCCCCAAGCCGCGGTTCACCCACGGCGCCGAGGCGATGCTCACGACGGCCTCCGGTCGCCCAATCCGCCTGGTGGGGAGCTACCACGTCAGCCAGCAGAACACGTTCACCGGCAAGCTGACCGAAGCAATGTTTGACGAGGTCCTGGCGAGGCTCTGAACCACACGCGAACGTGGCGGCCCGTTGCTGATGACTTTCAGTTCGCGGTGGCGCCAGAGAGCTGGATTCTCCCGTTCACCTGAGCGCTGCGAGTTCCTCGTCGACGGCTTCCCGAGTGGTGGGCCGGACCAGACGAGCCACTTCGACACCGTCGGCAAGAAAAATGAGGGTGGGCCACAGTTTGACGGCGAACGATCTGCCCAGAGGTCTCCCCTTGCCGTCCTCGACCTTGATGTGGCGGACGTCGGGAGCGTCGGCCATGGCGGCTTCGACGTGCGGCTCGGAGCGCGCGCAGTAGCCGCACCAGTTGGTGCCGAACTGCAGGACGGTGGCCCCCGTCAATGCATCGATCTCTTCGCGCGCCGGCTGGTTCGAGATGTAGCCCAGTTCCATGGCCCCAGAGTAGACAGCCGGAGGCCCACAGACCCATCCGAAGCTGCGGACACGCCGTGCGGCCCATCCCCATTCAACACGTCGCGCCCCTTCGGCGCTGTCAGCGGCACCCGATACGGTGAATACGCACCGACTGAGCCGAGTGCACTGACGAAGGATGAGTGATGGCCCCCTCCACGAAGGAAAACCAGCGGGCAGAGCTACACAAGACGATCTGGCGCATCGCCAACGACCTGAGGGGCAGCGTCGACGGCTGGGACTTCAAGAGCTACGTGCTCGGCATGCTGTTCTACCGCTTCATCTCAGAGAACCTCACGGCCTACATCAACGGGTTCGAGCGTCAGGCCGGCATGCCCGACTTCGACTATGCGCAGCTTAGTGACGAGGAAGCCGAATTCGGGCGCGAGGTCACCGTCGCGGAGAAAGGCTTCTACATCCTGCCGTCGGAGTTGTTCGACAACGTGCGACGGGGCGCCGCTCACGACCCCAACCTCAACGAGACACTGCAAGCCATCTTCCGCGACATCGAGGGCTCTGCACTCGGCGCTGCCAGCGAGGACGACTTGAAGGGACTCTTCGACGAACTCGACGTGAACAGTTCCAAGCTCGGTCCCACCGTCGCCAAGCGCAACGAGAAACTGGTCAAACTCCTCAACGCCATCGGTGACCTGCCGCTCGGCAACTTCGAGGACAACACCATCGACCTGTTCGGCGACGCCTACGAGTACCTGATGACGATGTATGCCTCCAGCGCTGGCAAGTCGGGCGGCGAGTTCTACACTCCGCAGGAGGTCTCCGAACTCCTCGCCCGGATCACCGTGGTGGGGAGGACGTCGGTCAACAAGGTGTACGACCCTGCTGCCGGCTCCGGCTCCCTGCTGCTGAAGTTCGCCAAGGTGCTGGGCAAGGACAACGTCCGTCAGGGCTTCTTCGGTCAGGAGATCAACCTGACCACCTACAACCTCGCGCGCATCAACATGTTCCTGCACGACATCAACTACGAGAAGTTCGACATCGCCCACGGCGACACCCTGACCGATCCAGCCCACTGGGACGACGAGCCGTTCGAAGCCATCGTGTCCAATCCGCCCTACTCCATCAAGTGGGACGGCGACGCCAACCCGCTGCTGATCAACGACCCCCGCTACTCCCCCGCCGGTGTCCTGGCCCCCAAGTCGAAGGCCGACCTGGCCTTCACCATGCACATCCTCCACTGGCTCGCCGTCGACGGCACCGCCGCCATCGTCGAGTTCCCTGGTGTGCTGTACCGCGGTGGCGCGGAGCGCAAGATTCGCAAGTATCTGATCGACAACAACTACATCGACGCCGTCATCCAGCTCCCCCCGGACCTGTTCTTCGGCACCACGATCGCCACCTGCGTCATCGTGCTGAAGAAGTCGAAGACCGACAATGACGTGCTGTTCATCGACGCCTCAGCCGAGTTCACCAGGTTCGGGAACAAGAACAGGCTCACACAGCCCCACCAGCGCCGCATCCTCGACGCCTTCACCGCCCGGGACGACGAGGTGCACTACGCCAAGCGTGTGAGCGCCGAGGACATCGCGGCTAACGACTACAACATCGCCGTGTCTTCATATGTGGAGCGGGAGGACACCCGCGAGGTCATCGACATCACCGCCCTCAACGCGGAAATAGCCCGCATCGTCGCCCGCCAGCAAGAGTTGCGCTTGGCGATCGACGAGATCGTTGCCGACGTGGAAGGAGTGAGGTAAGGGTGATTGAACGGCTGATCACAGACTACTGCCCGGAGGGCGTGACTTTCATGCAGATCGATGATGTCGCCTCCAGAAGTTCAAATATCAAGTGGGCAAAGAATGGCGAGGACGAGTTCCACTACATCGACCTCGCCTCGGTCGACCGCTTAACTAGGACAATCGATGTCACGTCGACGATCACTGCCAGCAACGCTCCCAGCCGAGCGCAGCAGATTGTTCGAGCTGGGGATGTGATCTTCGCTACGACTCGTCCAACGCAAATGCGTTGGACGACCATCCCAGATGAGTACGACGGATACATCGCAAGCACCGGCTACTGTGTTATGAGACCCGACAACTCAGTCATACTGACCAATTTTCTGGCCCATCTCCTCGGCACTGCTGATTTTCGTCAATACGTTGAGGCTAAGCAGGTAGCCGGAAACTATCCTTCCATTCCGGACAATCGAATTCGCGCCTACCGGATTCCGGTACCACCTCTCGAGGTGCAGCGAGAAATCGTTCAAATCTTGGATCACTTCACGGCCTTGCAGGCGGAGTTAGAGGCGAAGCTACAGGAGGAGCTGGAGGCTCGACGTAAGCAGTACGCTCACTACCGCGACTCCCTGATGAGCTTCAGAGAGAGAGAGAGAGAGAGAGTCCGCTGGCTCAGAATGAGTGAGATTGGCAGGTGGTTCGGTGGGGGAACACCATCTCGTACCGTGGCCGATTACTGGCGACCTCCTTCAATTCCCTGGTTGTCCCCGAAGGACATGACCGTGGACACAATAGTGTCAACGAAGGAGGCTGTTGCCGCAGTAGCTCTCGAATGCACACCGCTGAAGCTCGTTTCAGCCGGCGCGGTTGCCTTCGTCGTACGCTCCAACATTCTTCGTCGACACTTGCCGATAGCCCAAACGAAGATCGCGGTGACCTTGAATCAAGATATGCGGGCCGTAGTCCCTCACGAAGGCATTCTTCCTGACTACGTCGCGCATGTAAGTCGGTGCCACCGCGAACAGATCCTCGCCTTAGCTGGCCGCACGGACGGTTCGATGGCGGCGATCAGGCGCACCGAATTCCTAGCGTTTCGGATCCCAATCCCCCCATTGGAAGAGCAACACTCCATAGTTGACCGCTTGGATAAGTTTGACGCTCTCATCAGCAACCTGGGCGTTGGTCTGACCGTAGAGTTGGTCGCCCGACGCAAGCAGTACGAGTACTACCGCGACAAGCTGCTGACCTTCGAGGAGAAGCGATGACCGGCAAACACATCGAACTGTTCCTCGTAGAGGGTATCCCGTTGGGGATCACAACCGCAGAGATCGCCGGCTGGACAGGACACGTCCTGTCGGGTCCGCGGGCCGATCTTGCCGACATCCTCAAACGCGATGAAGCGCAGCGCAACGGCGCCTACCTCCTACTGGGTAGCGACGACGACGCAGTCGGCGGGACCAACTGCTACATCGGCCGAACCGAGAACTTCCGCAACAGGTTTCGTGACCACAATGCGAAGAAGGAGTTCTGGGACCGGGTCGTTCTGATCACTGCAAAGGATGACGCATTTAACGAGGGACATTGGGGCTACTTGGAGGCCCGACTGGTCGAGCTGGCGAAGCAGGCGTCGCGCGTGACGTTGCGAAACGACAACACCCCGTTGGGGCGCAGACTGTCCGAAGCTCAGGCCTCCGACATGGAAGCCTTTCTCACTCAGCTCCAGATCATTCTTCCAGTGCTGGGCGTGGACGTCATCCGCACACGCGCCGCAGCACAACCCCAAGCACCTTCTGCGTCCGACTCCCCGGTGTTCACGCTGTCCAGTGCTCGAGTCGGCGTGCGGGCTCAGGCACAGCTGTTCGGCAACGAGTTCACCATGCTGGCCGGTTCGCTCGTCATCGGCGCATGGACGGGCACAGGCAAGGCCGAAAGCACCCAGCGCGCCTACGCCTCCTACCGCGCGCAGCATCAGAAACTGGTCGCAGATGGTTCCATCGCCATCGAGGGCAAGGTCGGCCGTTTGACGCGCGATGTGCCGTTCACGTCACCGTCCACCGCCGGCGCTGTCGCACTGGGCCGCTCCTGCAACGGGAGGATCGAGTGGGTGTGGGAAGGCGGCAACTACGCCGACTGGGAGAATCGAGGGCTCGCGCTCTGACCTGATGCCCATGTCAGACCCTGGCGCTACTCTGGAGTTTCTCACACAGCGCAATGAGGGGCAGCGGAGGTGATCCCCATGGCTACACAGTTTGAATTCCGGTTGATCGACGGCGATGCTCCGCAAGGCGAACTTGCAGCCGATCACCTCATCGCGATTGTGCAAAGTCTCAAAGAGGTAGCCACCAAGCTCAGTCGTGCCGAGACAGAGGCTGAGCCAGTTGGGCGCCCGCCCCAACGGACGAGGAGTGTGGCGGAGCTCTCAATCGGACTCGCCCCCGGCAGCACCAGAATCCTTGCGAGGCGCTTGCAAGGTGGCCAAGACGCTTTGCCAATCGAACTGGAAGAGGAACGCGCCTTCGACGAGAAGTTCCAAGCAATCGTTGAATCGATCGCGGTGGACGAGCGGCCCGATTGGGTCCCGGACACACTTGCGCTCGCCGCCGGTAGCCTCCGGACGGCATTGGAGACGGCTGCGCCCACCGTCGAGTTCACGGCGGGTGGACACGTCTGCACAACGTTCGTCACGAGAGAGACTCATCGGGAAACCTGGCGTCCGGTCGCAACCGAACCGGTGGGCGAGAAGGTGACGTTCGTCGGCCGTCTACGAGCGGTGAATCTGGATACCCACCGACTCCACGTCACCGACGACGTGGGGAATAGGGTCTCCCTCCCGAACATTGTGAACGACGCTGGAATCGGACAGCTGTTGGGGGAGTACGTAACGGTGGTGGGGACGCCTGAGCGGAACGCGGATGGCCGTCTGAATCAGATTCTTGATGCAGTCATCGACGAGGCTCCGCCGCTCCCTGTCGGTCTCAGCCTGGGAGTTCCGGCAGTCGCAAACTTGGAGCAGATTCTGGCGGGCGCGCCCGGACCAGAATTCGGCGGCATCCCGGGACTCACCGACGACGAGGCTGACGCCTTCCTCGATGCGTTGGGCCTCTGAATGACGGACCACAACCCGGTCTTGGTGGACACCGATATTTTCGGCTCGGTCTACGTCACTCCAGACCGCGCAGCCCGGCGTGGATTGCCTGTTGACGTCTGGCGCTCTGCACTGGAGGGTGCGCGAGTCCTCATCTCGTTCCAGACGCGCGCCGAACTCCTCGCCGGAGCATTCATCGATGCATGGGGCGAGCGGCGAGTCACCGGACTTCGTCACAAGCTCGATACGACCCCGACGATCGGCATCGACACAGCGGTCATTGATGCATTCGCGCAACTGCGAGCCGACTGCCGCAGGGCTGGCCATCCTTTGCAGGCCAAGCAGCACAACGCCGACTGCTGGCATGCGGCCAGCTCCATCGCGAAAGGCGTTCCCCTGTTCGCCCATGACCGCATATATGCCGGTGCACCAGGAGTGGCACTCTTCAAGGACCCGAACTCCCCACCACCTCTGATCGACGAACATGGGTAACCGTCACGAGACGATGACGATTTCGACATCGCACTACGAGCCGATCGCGATCAGCTCGGAGAGCACGGTCGTCGCCGAACATGTCGCTGACGCTGCGTCTGCGGCGGGTTACCAGTCTGAGGCGGAGTTGGAGCAGGAGTTCGTGCGGCTGCTGGAGGCACAGGCCTACCAACGCCTGAGGGTCCGCAACGAAGGGGACCTCGTGTCCAACCTCCGCAATCAGCTGGAGGCGCTGAACAACATCGCGTTCTCTGACGCGGAGTGGAGGCAGTTCTTCACTGAGCAGATCGCGTCGTCGAACTCCGGGATCGTGGAGAAGACCGTCTCCATTCAGGAGGACCACGTCAAGCTGCTCAGGCGGGACGATGGGTCGAGGAAGAACGTCCGACTGATCGACAGGGAGCACATACACAATAACCGGCTGCAAGTGATCAACCAGTACGAGGTGGCTCAGGGCGATGACGGCGGGCGTCGTGCCAACCGGTATGACGTGACGATCCTCGTCAACGGCCTGCCCCTGGTGCATGTGGAGCTGAAGCGCCGTGGGGTCGACATCCGGGAGGCCTTCAATCAGATCGATCGCTACCAGCGGGACTCCTTCTGGGCCGGATCGGGGTTGTTCGAGTATGTGCAACTGTTCGTGATCTCCAACGGAACACTGACGAAGTACTACTCCAACACCACCCGTCGCCAGCACGTCGCGGAAGTAGCCGGTTCAAGACGCACCCGCAAGACGTCCAACTCGTTCGAATTCACTTCGTGGTGGGCCGACTCCACGAACCGCCCCATCCAGGACCTGCCGTCGTTCGCGAAGACCTTCTTTGCCCGCCACACCCTGTTGAACATCCTCACTCGCTACTGTGTGCTCACTTCCGACCGCCTGCTGCTGGCGATGAGGCCGTACCAGATCGTCGCCACTGAGAGGATCCTCAACAAGATCCAGATCTCGACGAACTACAAGCAACTCGGCACCATCGACGCCGGGGGTTACGTGTGGCACACCACCGGCTCGGGCAAGACGCTGACCAGCTTCAAGGCCGCGCAACTTGCCACCCGCATGGCTGGTGTGGAAAAGGTGCTGTTCGTCGTCGACCGCAAGGACCTGGACTACCAGACAATGCGCGAGTACGAACGGTTCCAGAAGGGCGCCGCGAACTCGAACACGTCCACCGCCGTGCTGAAGCAGCAACTGCAGGACCCCGGCGCCCGGATCATCATCACCACCATCCAGAAACTCGCCACGTTCATCAAGGCCAACAAGGGTCACGAGATCTACACCGGACACGTGGTCATCATCTTCGATGAGTGCCACCGCTCCCAGTTCGGCGACATGCACACCGCCATCACCCGAGCATTCAAGCGCTATCACCTGTTCGGGTTCACCGGCACCCCGATCTTCGCGGTCAACGCTGGCGCTGGCGGCAACCCCGCACTGAAGACCACCGAACAGGCCTTCGGAGAGAGACTGCACACCTACACCATCGTCGACGCCATCACGGACAAGAACGTCCTGCCGTTCCGCATCGACTACGTCAACACGGTTCAGGTCGGACAGGTGGTGGACAAACAGGTTTCAGCCATCGACACCGAACGCGCGCTTCTCGCCCCGGAGCGGATCGCGAAAGTCGTCGACTACACGCTCGAACACTTCGACCAGAAGACCAAGCGCAGCCAGGGCTACAGCCTCGACGGGAAGCGCGTGCGGGGGTTCAACGCACTCTTCGCCACGGCGTCGATCGATGCCGCGCGCCGCTACTACAACGCGTTCATCGTCCGCCAGCAAAAGCTGCCGTCGGACCAGCAACTCAAGATCGGGCTGATCTACTCCTACGCCGCCAACGAGCCCGTGGGGGACAGCGCCCTGGATGAGGAGAGTCTGGACACCTATGGTCTCGACGATTCCGCCAGAGACTTCCTGGAAGACGCCATCCAGGACTACAACGACCTGTTCGGCACCAGCTTCGACACCTCCGCCGACCGGTTTGGGAACTACTACAAGGACCTGTCGATGCGTCTGAAGAATCGCGATCTCGACATGGTGATCGTGGTCAACATGTTCCTCACCGGCTTCGACGCCACCACGCTCAACACCCTCTTCGTGGACAAGAACCTGCGCGCACACGGCCTCCTTCAGGCCTATTCGCGCACCAACCGCATCCTGAACTCCGTCAAGACTTACGGCAACATCGTTTCCTTCCGCAACCTCGAGCAGGAGACCAACGGCGCCATTGCGCTGTTCGGCAACAAGAACGCCCGCGGCGTCGTCCTGCTCAAGCCCTATCGCGACTACTACGACGACTACGCCGGAAAGGTCACCGAACTGCTCGACCGGTTTCCGCTGGGCAGCCCGATCGTCGGGGAGTCCGAACAGAAGGACTTCATCGCTTTGTTCGGAGCGATCCTGAGGCTCACCAACATCCTGACGTCCTTCGACGACTTCTCCGGAAACGACATCCTCACCCACCGGCAGAGCCAGGACTATCGCAGCATCTACCTCGACCTCCACGCCGAGTTCCGCAAGGACACCGCCGCCGACAGGGAAGCCATCAACGACGACGTCGTGTTCGAGATCGAACTCGTCAAGCAGGTGGAGATCAATGTCGACTACATCCTCATGCTCGTCGAGAAGTATCGTCGCAAACGGGGCGACGGCGACGACGCCGAGCTACGCGCATCCATCAGCCGGGCGGTCGACTCCTCTCCATCGCTGCGCAGCAAGAAGGACCTGATCGAGGACTTCGTCGATTCCGTGTCGGCGCACGGGGAACTGGATGACGAGTGGCGAGACTACATCGCCCAGCGTCGCGAGGAGGAACTGCAGGCGATCATCGACGATGAACAACTCAAACCTGACGAGACCCGCAAGTTCGTCGCACGCGCATTCTCGGACGGCGCGGTCCAGACCACCGGCACAGCTGTCACCACGATCCTGCCCCCAGTGTCCCGCTTCGCACCGCAAGGTGGTCATGGGGAAAAGAAGCAACGGGTCCTCGGGCGTCTCGGCACGTTCTTTGAGCGATTCTTCGGGCTGGGCGAGGCCAGGAAACCGCACACCGACGACCAGTGAGGCGCTCCCGATCCCGCTGGCCTGGTCCAGAGCTGCCTTGTCAGCACCCCTTGACGCGTAGGGTGGAGACAACCGAGTACAAAGGAGCGCGACACCAATGAACGACCGCCTCAAGAAGCTCAGCGACGCCGGCGTCTCGATCTGGCTCGATGATTTCTCACGCGAACGCCTGACCTCCGGCAGTCTGCAGGAACTTATTGACGAGTTCCACGTGGTGGGGGTCACCACGAACCCCAGCATCTTCGCCAAAGCCATGTCCTCCGGCGACGCCTACACCGCCCAGCTCCGCGAACTCAAGGAAGCGGGCGCCTCGCTGGAGGAGGTCGTCACGACGCTGACCACCGACGACGTCCGGGACGCCTGTGACCTCTTCACCGGCCTCTACACCTCCACCGACGGCGTGGACGGCCGGGTGTCCATCGAGGTGGATCCGCGCCTGGCACACGAGACGCAGCCCACCATCGACGAGGCCCGGCACCTGAGGGACGTGGTGGATCGCCCCAACGTGCTCGTCAAGATTCCCGCCACGACGGAAGGTCTGCCCGCCATCACCGAGACCATCGCGAGCGGGATCAGCGTCAATGTGACGCTCATCTTCTCGGTGGCCTCGTACCGGGACGTTCTCGACGCATGGCTGACCGGGCTTGAGAAGGCCCACGACGAGGGCGTCGATCTCACCGACATCCAGTCCGTCGCATCCGTGTTCGTCTCGCGCACCGACGTGGAGGTGGACAAGCGACTCGACGCAATTGGAACACCGGAGGCCGAGGACCTGAAGGGGAAGGCCGCGCTCGCGGTGGCCCGGCTGTGCCACGAGGCGTACCAGGACGTCATTGCCTCCGAGCGTTGGCGCACGTTGGCCGGCTATGGCGCCCGTCCGCAGCGGCCGTTGTGGGCGTCGACCGGGACGAAGGATCCGAGCTACCGCGACACGCTCTACATCGAGGAACTCGTCACCCGTGGCACGGTCAACACAATGCCGGAGAACACGCTCGAGGCATTCGCCGATCACGGCGAGGTGCGGGGAGACACGGTGCGAGGCACCTACGACGAATCACGTCAGGTCCTGGAAGCAGTGGAGGCCCAGGGCGTGGACTTCGACGACGTGTTCGACGTTCTCGGCAAGGAGGGCGTCACCAAGTTCATCGAGCCCTGGGAAGAACTGATGACGACGATGCAGGAGCAGCTCGACAAGCTCTGACGAACCGAGGTTCGCGCGGCTTCGACGCGGCCTGACTCGCGCGCCACGCATCCCGCTCGGCTTCGCTGTTGTCAGGTCGCCGAACAGCCAAGGGCGGCTCCCTCCTCCGCCCTGCCGAGCGGGGGCGGGTGTTCCGCTCGCTCAACCGGCGCCCCTACCCGCGCGACCGGCGTAGCCTCCGCGTCCAGAACTCGACGGGCGGACGCCGAGCGATAGGATCGTTTCTCGTGACTGACCAGACTGGCGCCCCGAGTGACTCCGAGCAGACCGCCATCCGCAAGGAGAAGCGCGCCCGCCTCCTCGCCTCCGGCATCGAGCCCTACCCGGCCGATCTCACCCGATCTCACATGTTGGATGAGGTCCGTGCGTCCTGGGGCCACTTGGAGGCCGGTGAGGAGACCGACGAGGTGGTCACGATCGGTGGCCGCGTCGTGTTCATCCGCAACACCGGCAAACTGTGTTTCGCCACCCTGCAGGACGGATTCACCCCCGACGACAACGGCGAGCGCCTGCAGGTGATGCTGTCGCTCGCGGAGATCGGTGAGGACTCATTGGCCGCGTGGAAGACCGACGTCGACCTGGGCGACCACATCTGGGTTCAAGGCCGTGTGATCTCCTCCAAGCGCGGGGAACTCTCGGTGATGGCCTGGCAGTGGCGCATGGCGAGCAAGGCGCTCCGCCCGCTCCCGGCACTGCACAAGGACCTCTCCGAGGAGTCGCGCGTGCGCCGTCGCTACGTCGACCTCATCGCCCGCGATGAGGCTCGCGCCATGGTCCGCACGCGCGCGGCCATCACCCGGGCAGTCCGCGAGACGCTGTACGAGCAGGGATACATCGAGGTGGAGACCCCGACGCTGCAGCTCATCCACGGCGGCGCCGCTGCACGCCCGTTCAACACGCACCTCAATGCGTTCGACCTGGACATGACACTGCGGATCGCTCTCGAACTGCACCTCAAGCGCACGATGGTGGGCGGCGCGGACCGCGTCTTCGAGATGGGCCGCATCTTCCGCAACGAGGGCATTGATTCCTCGCACTCCGCCGAGTTCACCATGCTGGAGGCATACCAGAGCTGGGGCGACCAGACCACGATCGCAGCCACCACGCAGGACATCATCGTCAACGTCGCGGACGCTCTCGGAAGTCGTCAGGTGAGCACCAACGCCGGGGAGATCAACCTCGACGGCGAATGGCCATGGCTGAAGTTCTTCGACGGACTGTCGGAAGAACTGGGCACCGACATCACCGTCGACACCCCCGTCGAGGACCTGCAGCGCCTGGCCGATGCGCGCGAGATCGAGTACGACCCCGCATGGGACAACGGGAAACTGGCGATGGAGCTGTTCGGTGATCTCGTCGAACCCACCCTCATCCAGCCCACCTTCGTCCACGACTATCCTTCGCTCGCGCAGCCACTCGCACGGCCGCACCGCGAGGAGCCGGGCAAGGTGGAGGCGTGGGACCTCATCGTTGGCGGGATGGAGCGGGGGACGGGCTTCACGGAACTCATCGATCCCGTGGTGCAGCGTGAGGTGCTCGTCTCCCAGTCGAGGAAAGCTGCCCAGGGCGACCCCGAAGCCATGCAACTCGACGAGGACTTCCTTGAGGCACTCGAGCACGGCGCCCCTCCCATGGGAGGCTTGGGCCTGGGAATCGACCGTCTCGTGATGCTTTTCACCAATGCAGGGATTCGGGAGACGATTCTCTTCCCGCTGCTGCGCCCCCAGAGCTGAGCCACTGCTGACCGCGCTGACCGGCATCCGTGCTGACGGGCTGCCCGGCATGCGCCCCAAACTTGACAGCGTTCACCGTTCGGTTGTGGCGGGTCTCGCTGCCGCAACCGAACGGTGAAGGCGAACACTCCGAGTGGTCCTAGCGGGGCCGTACATGTTGGATGATTCAGCTCTTTCCCTTGCGCTCCGTCTCATGTCCTTCGGCCCTGGCCCTGCGATTCGCGAGCATCCTGCTGACCGCCTGCCCCACGATGGCTGCATCGTCGCCCTGCGGGAAGGCCCAGTGCCGCTGACGAGACAGCAGCACCAGTCCGGCGCCAACCATGGTGGCTACCACGGAGCCCAGTGCCGTCTGGTCCAGCTCCGCCCCGACGACGGTGATGCTGGCAGCGACCAGTGCCCACGTGGCGTAGAGCGTGTTCCCTCCGAGAATCGCCGGAACCTGACGCAGCACCATGTCTCGCACGAAGCTGCCACCCACCGCCGTGATGGCCCCCATCAGAATGGCGGTGAGCCACCCATGGCCGAGCCCCACCGTCTTTGCAGCCCCGACCGCGGCCCAGCACCCAACGGCGAGGGCATCCACCGGTAGGTAGATCCGATCCCACCAGCGGCCCTCGATGTGCACGATCAGCACGATGAAAGCACCCGCAATGGCGGTGGTGAAGTAGCGCCAGTCAACAAGCGCTATGGGAGGTCCTGCCTGTAGCAAAGTGTCACGTATCAGACCTCCGCCCACCCCGGACATGACTGCGAGCACCCCGAAACCTATGGGATCCAAACGGGCGCTGCGGGCGATGATCGCCCCCACAACCGCATTGAAGAACACCCCGATGAGGTCCAGCCATTGCAGAAACTCGGTGAGGGCGACATCCGTCATGGGTGCTCCTGAAAGACGCTGGTCGGACGGCACCTGTAGGCTCTTCCGAGTGTGCTCGCTCCGCCGGAGTCTAGCGGCAAAGTTCGCGGCACCGGTGCCTCCTGGACCCGACGTGTGGCAGCGTGGAAGCGAACGATATCCGAAAGGCACGAGGAGGAGGCATCATGTCTGGAGAGTGGATCTACTGGCTCATCGGCGCGGTCGTGGTGATCGCGATTGTCGTGATCATCGTCGTGTTGATGTCAAAGAAGAGTGATCGGAACGAGGCTGAGCCCATCCCGGATCCGCCCTACAACCGGGACAAGGTCCCGGACCCCACGGAGGATGACCCTCAAATGGCCACGCAAGTGGATGCCGCGGACGTCAGGCATCCGGATGGTCCCGACAACATGCGCAACCCCGACGTCGATCACAAGGGTGCGGGCCCGTCGACCCCCGGCACCTTCCCACCTCCAGGACCGCCACGGGAATAGTGGCCCCCGCCAAACCAGGGTTCAGTCCTCGCCGCAGACGCCGGGTCAGGCACGGTGCACCAGCCTTTCTGTGCAGCACCAGCGCTGTACCCATGTATCAGTGGTGTGCCAAACATCGGTGGGTTTGCTAGGTCCTTTGGTTTGATGAGTGAGCGCTCACTCATTAGACTGCCTGAGTGACCAGAGCCACGCCCATGCCCCCCGAGCAGCGCCGGGCCGCCATCGTCGACGCCGCCGTGGACCTCCTCGAGGACCACGGGCCCGAACTCAGCACGCGCATGGTGGCGGAGGCGGCCGGCGTGGCCGAGGGCACTCTGTTCCGCGTGTTTCCCACACTTCCCGACCTCCTGGGCGCCACCTACACGGAGTTCCTCTCACGCGAGCGACTTCTGGGGCGTCTCGCCACGATCGATCTCGGCACGACTCTGGAATCCCGGACGCTTGGCTGTATCCGCGGCATCGTCGACTACTTCGGCCACGTCCATGCCGTCCTGCCCCCACCCGCGCACGCCACGGTCAACGCCCCCCACGCCGTCTGCGCCCGCGATGCCCACACGGAACGCTTCGCAGACTTGCGCTCCTGGGTCGTCGACGCCATCACCCCACACGCTGCCGAACTCACCGTGACCCCCGAAACCTACGCCCACTACCTCAAGGCACTCTCCATGGGACTGGCGATGGCCAGGCCCGGCGGTCTGACACCGGAGGATGTCGCACGGTTCGCCCTCGACGGAGCCCGACGCAAGGACACCCCGTGATACGCCGCCTGGCTACGCTCATCAACCGATTCATACGCCAGTACTGGGGCTTGCTGGCCCTCGTGGTGGCGCTGCAGGTGGTGGCAACTATCATGGCGCTCTACCTGCCGACCCTGAACGCCCGCATCATCGATGAGGGTGTCGTCGTCGGCGACACCAACTACATCTGGCGCACTGGCGGCGTCATGCTGATGCTGGCGCTCGTGCAGGGAGCCGGCCAGGTGGGTGCCGTGTACTTCGGGGCCCGGGCCGCGATGCTCTTCGGCCGTGACGTGCGGGGGGCCCTCTTCGACCGCACCCTGGCCTTCTCCAGCCGCGAGATGAACCACTTCGGCGCCCCGTCGCTGATCACCCGCACCACCAACGACGTCCAGCAGGTGCAGATGTTGGTGCTGATGACCTGCATCATGCTCGTGAGCGCCCCCATCACGATGGTGGGCGGCGTCATCATGGCACTGCGCGAGGACGCAGGGCTGAGCTGGACGATCCTGGTGGCGGTTGTCGTGCTCGGCGCCGGTGTCGTGGTGCTGATCTCGAAGATGGGGCCGCTGTACGCCGTCATGCAGAAGCGCATCGACAACCTGAACCGTGTGCTGCGCGAACAGATCACCGGGATCCGCGTGGTGCGCGCCTTCGTCCGGGAGGCCCACGAGTCCCGCCGGTTCGGCACAGCCAACACTGAACTGGTGGACACCGCCACCACCGTCGGCCGCTTGATGGCCATCCTCTTCCCCTTCGTCGGCCTCGTCCTGAACGTGTCGACGGTGGGCGTCATGTGGTTCGGCGCCCAACGCGTGGACTCCGGGGACATCCAGATCGGTCAGCTGACCGCCTTCCTGGCCTACCTCATGCAGATTCTGATCTCGGTGATGATGACCACCATGCTCCTGGTGATGGCGCCCCGGGCCGCCGTCTGCGCCGACCGGATCATGGAAGTCCTCGACACCGATTCGTCCGTGCTGCCGCCGACGTCGCCCACAAGCCCAGCCCATCGACGAGGCACCGTGGTGTACGACGACGTCAGCTTCTCGTACCCGGGCGCCGAGCAGCCGGTGCTCAAGCACATCAGTTTCGAACTGCACCCCGGCCGAACCACCGCCGTCATCGGCTCCACCGGTTCCGGAAAGACGACGCTGGTCAGCTTGCTGCCCCGACTGTTCGACGCCACCGGTGGCAGGGTGCTCGTGGACGGCGTCGACGTCCGAGACATGGACCCGGACGAGCTCTGGGACCGCGTCGCGATCGTCCCACAGAAGCCGTACCTCTTCACCGGCACCGTGGCGAGCAACCTGCGCTACGGCAATCCGGAGGCCAGCGATGAGGAACTCTGGGAGACCCTTCGCGCTGCGCAGGCCAAGGATTTCGTCGAGGAGCGCGACGGCCAACTGGAATCCGCCATTTCGCAGGGCGGCACCAACGTCTCGGGTGGGCAGCGCCAACGCCTCGCCATCGCGAGGGCACTGGCAACGAAAGCGGAGGTGTTAATCTTCGACGACTCCTTTTCCGCCCTGGACGTCGCCACCGACGCGCGACTCCGGGCCGCACTGGTACCGCGGGTCGCCGACAAGGCGGTGTTCGTGGTTGCCCAACGCGTCACCACCATCCGCAATGCCGACAAGATCCTCGTCCTCGAGGACGGCGAGATTGTCGGCCGCGGCACTCATGACGAGCTGCTCGTCGGCTGCGAGACCTACAAGGAGATCGTCGAATCCCAACTGAGCGCGGAGGAGGCGGCAGCATGAGCAAGAAGACCGGCACCCCCGCAGGCGCAGCACCCATCAAGGCAAACGAGCGATCCGACGAAGCACCCCCACCACGTCGAGGCCCCGGCCACGGACCGATGGTCGCCCCCGGCGAGAAGGCCGCCAACTTCCGTGCGTCGCTCAGGCGGCTGCTGCACGAACTGCGTCCGCAGCGGGCACGCATCATCATCGCCATCCTGTTCGGCGTCGCCGGCGTGGCACTGGCGGTGGTGGGTCCGAAGATCCTTGGCGAGGCCACCACCTTGTTGCTGGCCGGCTTCATCGGTAAGCAGATGCCGCTCGGCACCACCCGGGCCAGCGCCATTCAGGCAGCCGAAAATGCTGGCAATCAGGATTTCGCCGATCTGCTGCGCACCCTCGACTTCGTACCCGGCCAGGGCGTCGACTTCGAGGCCATCGGCATGATCCTGATCACCGTGCTGGTTCTCTACCTCATCTCCGGCGTCGCCTCCTACGTGCAGGCCTATGTGCTGAACGACGCCGTGCAGCAGAGCATCCACCGCATGCGCCGCCAGGTCTCCGCGAAGATAGACCGGCTTCCGTTGTCATACTTCGACGCCCAACCGCGGGGCGAGCTTCTCAGCCGCGTCACCAACGACATCGACAACGTTTCCCAAACCCTGCAGCAGACGCTCTCCCAGCTTCTCAACTCCTTGTTGATGGTGCTGGGCGTGCTTTTCATGATGTTCTGGATCTCCCCCACCCTCGCGCTGGTGGCACTGGTCAGTGTTCCGGTGGCCATGGTGATGGTGACGATCATCGGCAAGCGTTCACAAAAGCTGTTCAAGGCGCAATGGAAGGCCACCGGCGATCTCAACGCCCACATCGAGGAGGCCTACACCGGCCACTCTCTGGTCAAGGTGTTCGGTCGCCAGAAGGAAGTGGCCGAGCAGTTCCGGCAACGCAACCAACGGCTCTACGAGGCGGCGTTCGGAGCGCAGTTTGTTTCGGGACTCATGATGCCCATCATGATGATCGTCGGGAACCTCAACTACGTGGTCATCGCCGTCATCGGAGGCCTCCGCGTGGCCTCAGGCACCATGACCATCGGCGACGTGCAGGCGTTCATCCAGTACTCACGACAGTTCACCCAACCACTCACACAGGTGGCGTCGATGGCCAACCTCATGCAGTCGGGGGTGGCCTCGGCCGAACGGGTCTTCGAGCTGATGGACGCCGACGAGATGACGCCGGAACCCGCGGGCAGCTTGGGTGAACTCAACGGTCATGTGAAGTTCGAACAGGTGGACTTCTCCTACTCACCGGAACAGTCGCTCATCACCGGCCTCAATCTGGAGGCCAAACCCGGTCAGACCGTCGCCATCGTCGGCCCCACCGGGGCGGGCAAGACCACGCTGGTCAATCTCCTGATGCGGTTCTACGACCTCGACGGCGGTGCCATCACCATGGACGGCACCGACATCGCAACCGTCCCCCGGCAGGAGCTGCGCAGCAACATCGGCATGGTTCTGCAGGACGCCTGGCTGTTCGGTGGCACCATCCGCGACAACATCGCGTACGGCCGCATGGACGCCACCGAGGAGGAGATCGTGGAGGCGGCCACCGCCACCTTCGTCGACCGTTTCGTCCACTCCCTGCCCGATGGCTACGACACGGTCATCGACGAGGAGGGCTCCAACATCTCCGCAGGCGAGAAGCAGCTGATCACCATCGCCCGCGCATTCCTGGCCGATCCGTCGCTGCTCATCCTCGACGAGGCCACAAGCTCCGTGGACACCCGCACCGAGCTACTGGTGCAGCAGGCCATGTCCGCGCTACGCAGCGGGCGCACCTCCTTCGTCATCGCACACCGCCTGTCCACCATCCGCGACGCGGACCTCATCCTGGTCATGGAGGACGGCGCCATCGTCGAGCAGGGCACACACGACGAGCTCCTCGCGGCGAGCGGGGCCTACCACGACCTGTACGAGTCCCAGTTCAGCGCTGCCGTGACGACGTGATTGGCGCCGTCCATCGCTGGATACGCTGATCAGCACGCGTCGGACTCACGCCACGTTGCAGAGATGACCGAGAATGACGTGCCGAGCGAGCCGAGTGTGGTCGCCGTCGGCCTTGACGATGGGCACCGCTTCAGTAAGAAGACGTCGTCGGCCATCATGCTCGTGGCGGGACACGGTGTCGACGGGCGATGCCCATGCCGGGAGCACGGTGCAACACCGATCCCGCGTGAGGAAGAATCAGGATCGGCCCAACCTGCGGCAGGTCCACCTCATCCACCGTGAACTCCTTGACGACCTCAACGGCAAGGGCTTCGACGTCAGCCCAGCGGATCTGGGAGAGAACATCACCACCGTCGGCATCGACCTGCTGGGACTACCCCGCGGAACCCGACTCCGCATCGGGCCCAGCGCGGAGATCGAGGTGACCGGCCTGCGCAATCCCTGCGCTCAGATCGATGACTTCAGGCCCGGGCTGCTCAGGGAGGTGCTCCGCCGCGACACCAACGGAAAGGTCGTCCGACTCACCGGCGTCATGGGCATCGTCCATGTGGGAGGAGAGGTGGGGCCGAGTGATCCGATCGTCGTCGAACTGCCGTGCGGTGCTCTCGAACCGCTGGAGTGTGTCTGAGTCCTTCGGTGGTTCTGTGGCCCGTCCATGAGTTCTACTACTAGTCCAAACCGAGCACCAGCAGCAGAGCCGCTTCGAGTTCTCGCAGTTCTGCCCCAGTCAGCCGTCCAGCAAAGTCTCCGAATCGAACCTCGGGGTCCACCACGCTCAGCTGCTCGACCATCAGCCGCGTCCTGATTCCGGCTATTTCGATCTCGGGGCGGAAGGACGCTTCGCCTCGGCCCGTGGATGTCGGAACAACGAGGGATGTTGACAGAGGAAGGTCTTCAGATTGAACAACGACGGCGTAGCGGGCGCCGCTCTGTTCGTACCGCCGAGCGTCCTTGGGCGCCCGAAGCTTGAACACGTCACCACGCACGAATGGCATCCATCTCAGCAGCGAGATCCCGTGATGCTGCAGCGTCCTCAGGGTCGTCTCTCAAGCGCTCAGCCTCCGCGCGCATCCGAGCCCTACGGTGCGCTCGCTCTGCCTGAAGAATTGCCTCTCGCGCCGCTTCAGAGCGCGACTGTCCTTCCGAAGTGAGTGCTTCCAATGCTTGCTCGACCCGGGAATCAGTACGGATTGTAAGTGTGGGCATACTACCTAGCGTAACACGCTCCGTACTACAGTTAGCTTCGTCCGCGTAGCGCTGCACGTCGCCACCGACGCCGGCATGAACTACCCCGGGGCGGCCGCCGCTGCATCGGCCGGCCCCATCCTTGCGTTCGGAGGGTTCGAGGCCGTCAACATCACCGCAGCGATCATTCTGCTTCCTACGATTGTGCTGCTGCCCTTGGTTCTTCGATCAACGCAGCGAGTGCAGCGGTGAAGGTCATGCGGTCAAGATCGTCCGCAGCGATGGCAACAGCCACACGACGCCCAGGGACTGCAGATTCCATCATGGACGACGCACGTCGATCATGTCCTTGATGATCTCGAAGTCACCGACGTTGTGGGTCAGCAGCGGCACGCCTGCCACCTGCGCAGTCGCAGCGATGGCCAGATCGAGCTGACGTCGTCGGGGCTGGCCACCGCGCCGCAGAACGGCTGCCGCGAGCTGTCCCCACACGCGCGCAACATCAACGGTGATCGGTAGAGGATCAAACGCAGCCTCCACAGCGGCGAGGCGCCGAACCCGACGCGCACGCTCGTCCGGGTCAGCCGTGACCAGGATGCCGAAGTGCAGTTCGGTAATCGAGATGACACTGACGGCTGCCTCGACCTCATCCGGCGCATCTTTGCCCATGAGTACAGAGGTGTCGAGAAGTGCCTTCACAATGCGAAGGGGTCAGTCAACGCGGCGCCGAGGGCTTCGAGGTCGGCGTCGAGGCGCCGCGGTGCGGGGTTCCGCCAGATCTGTGTGAGAGCCGCACCACTGACCCATCGATGCCGTTGAACCGGCGATAGCTCCGCCACTGGTCTTCCGGCCACGGTGACCACCAAATGCTCCCCCGCCTCCACGCGACGCAGGACCGCTCCCACATCATTGCGCAGGTCCTTCTGGGGAATTGTGTCCATAATCACGACGGTAGCAGTTCTGCTACCCGAGCGGCTCGGCTCGGCCCACTTCGAGGATGAAACGCTCAGCCCTGCGCGACCGTAAGGTATGCGAGCACCGCGCGAACGCGGCGGTTGTCCTCACCCGCCGTCAGTCCCAGCTTCACGAAGACGTTCGCCACGTGTTTGGACACGGCACTGGCCGAGAGGTATAGGCGCTCCGAAATTTGCTGGTTGCTCAGTCCGTGGCTCATCAGTTCCAGCACCTCCAGTTCGCGGGCACTGAGCCGATCCAACGACGATTGCTGGCCCTGAATCAGTCGGGTGGCCACTTCCGGGTCAACGACCACGCCACCCGCTTCAATGATCGAGAGGGACCGCATGAAGTCCGCGACCCGTGAGATGCGGTCCTTCAACAGGTAGCCCAGCCCTCCCGAGTCCCCGGTCGGCGCCATGGGAGCGCCTCCGCCCCGCCCGCCGAACAGGTCAGCAGCGTAGGCGGCGGCGACGTACTGGGACAGCACGAGGATGCCGACGCCAGGATGGTTCCTGCGTATGTCCAACGCCGCAGCCAGGCCGTCGTCGGACATGCCAGGAGGCATCCGGACGTCGGTGATGACCACGTCGGGCACACGGCCGTCCCGGTGCGCTGCCGCCACCGCAGTCAGCAACTCGGGTGCACTGGCGGCCTGCGCAACCACCTCGTGACCTTGGCGCTCCACCAGCCCCACGAGACCTTCGCGCAGAATGGCGGAGTCGTCGGCGATGATCAGTCTCATGTCTGGCCCACTGTCTGAGCGCTGGGCGTGAGCAACAGCGGGATGCGGGCCGTCAGTGTCGTCGGCCCTCCCTCCGGGGAGGACAGGTCCAGGGCCCCACCGAAGGCCGCGACTCGCTCCCGCATGCCACGAAGTCCACCACCCTCACGCATCCAGGCACCTCCCGGTCCGTCGTCCATGACAGAGACATGGAGATGCTGGTCTGCCGCCAGCAGCAGCGTGGCCCGGGCGTTGGGTGCATGTTTGGCGATGTTGGTCAGCGCCTCGGAGCAGAAGAACCACGCGACGGCCGCCACCTCCTCCGGCATATCCGGCAACGGGTGCGGGTTGCGAAGGGTCACGTCCAGGCCACTGCGTTCCACCATGTCCGAGACGGCCGCCACGAGCCCGAGGTCCGAGAGCATCTGCGGATGGATTCCCGAGACCGTGGCTCGCAGGGTACGCAGGGCCTCCTCAGCGTCCCAGTGGGCGTCCTCCAGCAACGTCGCGACTTCCGTTGCCTCACAGTCGGTCTCGGACGTGTGCTGCTCCAGGAGAAGGGACGCCTCACCCAGTTTCATGGTGGCGGCCACCAAGTATTGCTGAGCGCCGTCGTGCAGGTCGCGCTCGATCCGCCGTCGCTCAATCTCGAACGCGGAGACGATGATGCGCCTGGAATCGCGGACCTCCCGGAGTTCCCGTGCCCAGTCGACGTCGGAGATCTCCTTCGGGTGGCTCTGGAACTTGCCTCGTTCCAGGGATTGCAGTGCCAACCACAGCAACGCAACCACTCCTGCCGCGGCGATGACTTGGGCTCCCCAGTCCAATGGCAGCGCGCCGAGCAGCAGAGCTGCCACGAGCAGCGCTCCTGCACCACCCACGGCCAGTTGCCCGAAGAACAGGCGCCGCCGTCGACGCTCCGCAGTTGAGGACATGGCATCACTGTAGAAGGAGTGTCTCCGTCGATCCGGATGTCGACGCAAAGGTGGAGCTGAGTCCACCCCATAAGGGAAGCTGGACCCATGGCGTCCACTTCCGAGCGATGGTCGACTTGAATCATGACAACAACAACCACACCGGGTACGGCTCTCAGCGCCCGCAGCGTCTCAAAGTCCTACGGCCATGTTCGGGCTCTCGCCGACGTCACTCTGGACATCCCGAACGGCCAGTCCGTCGCCGTCATGGGCCCCTCCGCCTCGGGCAAGTCCACGCTTCTGCACTGCCTTTCGGGCATCCTCGTGCCGGATACCGGCACCGTCACCCTGGGCTCGGACCCCGTGTCAGCACTCAAGGACAAGCAGCGCTCCCTACTACGGCGACGCCGCTTCGGTTTCGTCTTCCAGGACGGACAGCTGCTGCCTGAGTTGCCAGCGCGCGAGAACATCGCGCTGCCACTGCTTCTGGCCGGGCAGAACCGCAACGAGGCACTGGCGGCCGCCGATCAGTGGCTGTCCCGGCTGGGACTTCCCGATGCGGGCGGACGGCGCCCGGGCGAACTCTCCGGCGGGCAAGCCCAGCGTGTCGCCATCGCACGGGCCTTGATCCATGGCCCACAGGTGGTCTTCGCCGATGAGCCGACAGGCGCTCTGGACCAGGCCACCGGACACGAAGTGATGCAGATCCTGACTACCACCGCCGCCATGACGGGTGCAACGCTCGTCGTCGTCACTCACGACGACGAGGTGGCCAACTGGTGTCAGCGCCTCGTCGAGATTCGCGACGCCATGATCCATGACGACCACATGAGCAACAGGAGGGCATCATGAGCGTCGCACTCAACCTTGCTCCACGCCTGGCCGTGGAACGCATCCGCGCCACCAAGGGCGCCGGTGTCCTCGACGCCATGGCGGTCCTCGCATTCACCGTCTCCTCCTGGCTCGCCCTCACAGTGGCCGGTGGCACGTGGATGTTCGTGGCTCGGTGGCGCGTCGACGGCGCCCTGAACGATCCCATGTGGGTCGACGTCGCACCTGCCTACGTGGGCCTTGCTGGCTTCGCATGCGCTCTCCTCACCATTCCGGTTCTCGCACTAGGAGGTGCTGCCGCCCGATTGGGTGCGCGCGGACGCTCCCGGCGTCTGGCGTCGCTGCGGCTGGTCGGCATGACCAGCGGTGAAGTGGTGAAGATGTCCGTCCTGGAGACCTTGGTGCAGGCAGTCGCGGGGGTCGTCCTCGGATCCGTTGTGTTCGTCGCCAGCCTTCCGGCCTGGCAGCTCATTTCATTTCAAGGACAGAACATCGAGGCACGCGAGATGCTGCCACAGTGGTGGCTGTGGCTTGCGGTCGTGGGCGTCCTCCTGATGCTCGCCGTGATGTCAACCATCGTCGGTTTACGCCGCGTCAGTATCTCTCCACTGGGGGTGGCGCGCGACGAGACCCCGAAGCGGCTCAAGACCTGGCGGCTGGTACTAGTGGTGCTGCTCGTGACGGGGTTCATGATCTACTCTCAATCCGCCGACATCGCCAATCTCGTGGGACTCGTCCTCACCGTCGTGTTTCTCACCATCGTCATTGGCTCCATCACCGTCGTGGGGCCTTGGCTGCTACAGCTGATCGCAAAACCCCGAACGCGCACGTCGAAAGTCCCCAAGCTCCTCGCGGCCCGCCGGATCCTGGACGACCCGCGAGCGGCTTGGCGCAACGTCGCCGCCGTGGCGCTGCTCGGATTCATTGCGGGATTCACCGTCAACATCCCGGTGACCACCAGCGGCGGCGCAGCGGATGTCTATCAGGAGACCTTCGTTCGCGACATCCAGACCGGTGTGGCCATCACCTTGGTCGTCGGCCTCATCCTCGCTGCCACCGCAACCCTGATTTCCCAGGCCTCCGGAGTGTTCGACCGGGCGTCTGAGGCTGTCGCGATGGACCGCATGGGTGTGCCTCGGGCAGTCCACGCGGCGGTTCGTCGGAGCCAGGTTTTGGTCCCGTTGGCGGTTGCTCTCGGCACCTCTGTGCCTTTGGGCTTTCTGCTGTCGACGGTCACGGCCACGGAGACCGAAGGATTCCCCACCCTGGGCGTCGTGCTGCTCGCCTCTACCGTCCTCGTCGGATTCCTATTGACGCTGGGCGCAGCCGAGGCCTGCCGCCCGCTGCAAACCGGGGTGCTGGGCGAGCAGCGGCGTCGCAACGACTGAGCCAGGTCCCGTCCATCCTGAGCCACGTCGCGTCCTCCCGAGCCAAGCCTCTGGACGACCGGACACGCCGCACTCACTGCCCACCGAGTCCTCGAACGACCCGACACGCCGCACTCACTGTCCACCGCGTCACCCGACGACCCGGACACGCCGCACCTACCGTCCACCGCGTCAGCCAACGACCGGACACGCCGCATCCACTGCCTTCCGAGCTGCAAATCGACCGGACACGCCTCACTCACTGTCGACCATCGACGCATACGGCTTGGTGACGACCGATCGCGGCGAGTCGGGTCATGGCCTCTCCCCCGACGTTTCGCTCCCTGTGACCAGCCCGGCTGAAACAATGGTGCGACTCTCCGAAAGGAACTCCAATCATGGGCAAGAAGCCGAAGAACCTGTGGCTCGCGGATCCCCGCGAGGTGCTCCGCGCCAGTGAGGGATTCGACCTCGCCACCGTCGACCGCAACAGCTCCCCCGGTTGGGACGGCGGCAAGAAGGAAGCCAAGGCCCTGATGAAGTCGCGGGCCGCACTGCTTCCCGAGTTGCAGGAGCGACTCTTCGCTGAGGGGCGCACCGGCGGAAAGCGCTCGGTCTTGTGCATCATCCAGGGGCTCGACACCGCGGGCAAGGGCGGCATTGTGCGCCACGTGATGGGTGCGGTGGACCCGCAGGGGGTCGCGCTGAGCTCCTTCGGTGTCCCCACCGAGGAGGAGGCGAAGCACCACTACCTGTGGCGCATCCGCAAGGCGCTGCCGCCGGCCGGGAGCATAGGTGTGTTCGACCGTTCCCATTACGAGGACGTGCTGGTGGTGCGGGTGAACGATCTCGTGCCCGAGGAGAAGTGGTCCAAGCGCTACGACGAAATCAACAAGTTCGAAGAAGACCTCGTGAAGGACGGCACCACTGTCCTCAAGTTCGCCATGATGGTGTCCCACGAGGAGCAGGGGCTCCGCCTCATGGAACGCTTGGATCGCTCGGACAAGCACTGGAAGTACAACACCGGCGACCTCACCACACGCGCCAAGTGGCAGGAGTACCAGACCGCATACCAGGCGGTCTTCGAAAAGACCAGCACCGACCACGCGCCCTGGTACGTGCTCCCGGCCGACCACAAGTGGTTCCCCCGCCTGGCCATCACCGAAATCCTGACCCGGACCCTCAGCGAGATGGATCTCAACTGGCCGAAGCCGCGGTGGAGCGTCGAGACACAGCGCCGCAAGCTCGCCGAGTCCATGTCCACCGAGTCACTGATCACGTCGCTGGAGGAGACCCACGACAACGTCGAGTCCGCCATGGCTGACAGCATCGAGGTGCGCCACGAGGTGGCCGCCATTCCCGGCATCGACGACGCCCAGGCTGCTGAGGTCGCGGCGGCTCGCAAGGAGGCGTGGCTGGAGGAGATCGACGCCGCCGTCGCACAGAAGGAGACGATCCTGCGCGATCGTGCCGATCTCCCGAAGAAGTTGAAGAAAAAGCTGAAGAAGAAGGCGAAGGGCTGACGGCACCTCCCTGATTCTGGTTCGCAACCGAGGTCCAGGAGCGTCAGAGGGTCTGTTCCCGGGAAGTTGCGAACCAGAATCAGCGGGACAGCGGAGAACAGCTCAAACGAAGGACTGGCAGAGTGCTGCTCGTTCGGCGTCGGACAGGGATGCCGAGAACTCTTCCATGGCCCTGAGTCGAACCTCCGACGGCACATTCGCCAGTGCTTCTGCCATGTCCCTCGCGACCACCGTGTGCTGCGGATCGGCGGGCAGATAGCGCCAGGCGCGGTCCACACGCTCGCGCGTGACCAAGTGTTTCTTGGCGAGTCGATCAAGCACCGTCATGACCGTGGTGTAGGCCAGATCACGACCCGTGTCGAGCCTGTCCTGGACCTCAGCGACGCTCTGGGATGAGGAACTGGCCCACAGGAGCTCCATCACCGTTTGCTCGAGCGGTCCCCTATTCGCCATGCGATTCATCATACGGCGCGACCAGGGACAGGGTGTTCCCAAGTTGGCGGGAACGACCCGCGGTAGTAGATTGCTCACATGGATCCCGTTGTTCTGGGTAGATGGCAGTTCGGCATCACGACGGTCTACCACTTCCTCTTCGTGCCCATCACGATCGCCATGGCAATGATGGTGGCCGTCCTTCAAACCATTTGGTACAGGACCGGCCACGCTCGCTACCTACAGCTGACGAAATTCTTCGGCAAGCTACTCCTGATCAACTTCGCGCTCGGCGTCGTCACAGGCATCGTGCAGGAGTTCCAGTTCGGCATGAACTGGTCCGAGTACTCGCGCTTCGTCGGCGACGTCTTCGGTGCACCGCTGGCGCTGGAAGCCCTACTGGCCTTCTTCCTCGAATCCACATTCCTCGGGCTGTGGATCTTCGGCTGGCACCGGCTCCCCAGGCTCCTGCACCTCATGACCATCTATGCCGTCGCCATCGGCACCCTGCTCTCGGCGGTATTCATCCTCGCTGCGAACTCATGGATGCAAAACCCGGTGGGCACCACCTTCAACAATGGACGGGCCGAACTCGCCGGAGTCGAGGGATTCATCGACGTCCTGCTCAACCCGGTCTTCCTCGTCACGTTCCCGCACGTCATCACGGCGGCCTACATGGTGGCCGGCGGGTTGATGGCCGCCATCTGCGGCTGGTGGCTCATGAAGCTGCGCCGCGAAGGCACGGATCGTGACCCCGAAGCCGTCGCCGCCCACCGCTTCGGCGCCCGGATGGGTGCCTGGGTGCTGATCGTCGCCTCCGTCCTCACCATCGTCTCCGGCGATCTCCAGGGTCGCATCATGACGGAGGTGCAACCGATGAAGATGGCGGCCGCTGAAGGACTCTTCGACACCGAGACCAATGCCGGCATGCGGCTCTTCGTCATCGGCGACCTCGACGCCACCGAGGAGATCTTCGCCATCAAGATCCCCGGCCTCCTCACGCTCATTTCCGGGGAGGAGACAGTTCAGGGCGTCAATGACCTGCGCGAGCAGTACGCCACCGAGGGCTTCCTGCGAAACGACGGCTCCCGCACCCAAATCCAGGAGGAGTACGCCGCTGAGCTCGCCGCGAACTACCCGGGCGTGGACCCTGCCCCCAACGTCCCGGTGTCCTTCTGGACGTTCCGTCTCATGATTGGCCTCGGTCTCGCCGGTACTGCACTGGGGGTGGTGCTCCTGTGGCTCATCCGCAAGGACAAGCTGCCGCCGGAGGGAAGGTTCTGGGACAAGGTGTGGACGCCAGCGATGTTCGCCCTTCCGCTGCTCCCCCTGTTCGCGATCTCCTTCGGCTGGATCTTCACAGAGATGGGCCGGCAGCCGTGGATCGTCGCAGGTGTGATGCCCACAGCCGCCGGAGTGTCCACAAGTGTCAGTGGCATGTCCGTCCTGATCTCCATGATCGTCTACACGCTTGTCTACGGGGTATTGGCGGTCATCGAGGTGGGTCTGTTCCTGCGCTACGTCAAGAAGGGACTCCCGGATGACACCGACGTCGTGCTCGACGACCACACCGACCAGGACTCCCCCATGTCCTTCGCGTACTGATGGAGAAGTGAAACCCTCATGATGCTGCTCGAAACCGTGCCCACCCTGGCACTCGTCTGGTACCTGCTGATCGTCGTCCTGTGGCTAGGATTCTTCTTCCTGGAGGGCTTCGACTTCGGCGTCGGCATGCTGCTGCCCGTCCTGGGCCGCACCGAGAAGAAGCGCCGCGTGCTCGTCAACACCATCGGTCCCGTCTGGGACGGCAACGAGGTGTGGCTCCTGACTGCTGGCGGAGCGATGTTCGCCGCCTTTCCCGGATGGTACGCCTCGCTGTTCTCGGCCCTCTACCTCCCGCTGCTCCTGATGCTCGTCGGACTGATCCTCCGCGGTGTCGCCTTCGAGTACCGGGCCAAGCGGCCCGAAGCGAAGTGGCGCAAAATGATGGACTGGTTCGCCATCGTCGGTTCCTTCCTGCCGACGCTCGTGCTGGGCGTCGGTTTCGCCAACTTCGTCATCGGCCTGCCCAACGACTCTCTGGTGTTCAACGGCACATTGTTGGGCCTGTTCAGCCCGTACGCACTGCTGGGTGGCGTGATGCTGCTGGCACTGTTCCTCACCCATGGCGCCACATTCATCACACTGAAGACCGCCGGCGAGATCCACGACAACGCACGCAAGCTGGTGGGTACCGTCGGCTGGGTAACCGTCGTCCTCGTGGCGGCTTTCGTCGCCCTCCAGAACATCTTCTGGCCCGCAGAGTCCAGCTTCGGGGACTTCACCGTGTTCGCGTGGGTGGCTGCGGTTCTGGCAGTCGCCACACTTGCCGGTTCAGTGATCATGACCACACGCGGACGGGAGGGCTGGGGATTCGTCCTGGGAGGCGTGACCATCGTGTCGCTCTTCGGAGGGATCTTCTTGCGGATGTACGGCAACCTCGGGTTCGTGCAGGACGCCGGCGTGGCCGTGACCGAGCATCTCAACATGATTACCGCGGCGTCGTCCCCGACGACGCTGACGATCATGACGTGGGCGGCAGTCATCTTCGTGCCGATCGTCATCGCTTACCAGGCCTGGAGCTACTGGGTGTTCAAGCGTCGCATCAGCACCAAGAACATTCCGGACGAGGTTGAGGCAGTAGCCTGAGCCAAATGGCAGGGCCCATTGATCCACGACTGCTGAAACGCGGCAAGGCGACCAGGTACTACCTGGTCGCCTCTGTTGTGGTCGGGTTGCTCACAGCGGTTCTGCTGATTCTGCAGGCGGGACTGCTGGCCCGAGGCATCAGCCATGTCTTCCGCGAGAGGACGCTCCCGGAGAACTGGACGGTCATCCTCACCTGCCTGGTCGCGGTGTTCGCCGGGCGCGCGCTGCTGGCGTGGTTGAACGAGACTCTGGCACACCGGTCGGCGGCGAACGTCAAGTCGCAACTCCGACGCGACGTGCTCGCAGCCCGGCTCGGCAGGCCCGCCGATTCGACCACCTCGTCGGCCTCCCTGGTGAAGGTGGTCACCACCGGGCTGGATGATCTCGACGGCTATTTCTCCAAGTACCTCCCCCAACTGGGACTGGCAGCAACGGTTCCCTTCCTCGTGGGCGGCGCAATCCTGCTCACCGACTGGCAGTCGGCCATCATCATCGCCTTCACGCTGCCTCTGATCCCCATCTTCATGGCGTTGATCGGCTGGACCACCGAGAAGGCGACCAAGAGGAGTTTCGCCGTCGCTGACCGCCTCGCCAACCACTTCGCCGACCTCATCGAAGGGCTCCCCACACTCCAGGCATTCGCTCGCGCCCGGGCGCAACGACGGGGCGTTGAATTGGGCGAGGAGAAGTACCGACGGGCCACGATGCGGGTGCTGTACGTCTCCTTCCTGTCGGCACTTGCACTGGAACTCCTGGCGAGCCTGTCGGTGGCCGTGGTGGCCGTCACCGTAGGGTTCCGGCTGGTCTACGGCGACATCGGGTTCGAAGCCGCCCTGTTCGTCCTGATCCTCGCTCCGGAAGCATTCCTGCCAGTACGCCAGGTGGGGGTGCACTTCCACGACTCGGTTGACGGCGTGGCCGCGGCCGATGCGGCGTTCCGGTTCATCGACGCGGAGGGCGTCGTCTCCGGCGCCGCCGCCGTGCCGTCGGAGATGCGCATCGGCTTCGAGGACGTCTCCTACACCTACCCCGGCAGCGATTCCCCTGCCCTGCGGGGGTTCAACCTCTCCATCGCGCCCGGTGAGGTGCTCGCCCTCCGCGGTAGCTCCGGAGGCGGCAAGTCCACGGCCCTGGCGCTCCTCATGGGTTTCCTCCAGGCCAGCTCGGGTCGCGTGCGCGTGGGCGGGATGGACCTTGCGGAGGTGGACCATCGAGCGTGGCGACGTCAACTTGCGTGGGTGGCGCAGGAGCCCGGCATGCTGAATGGCACGGTCGCCGACAATGTCCTGCTCGGCCACCCCGGCGCATCCGAGGCCGACGTCGAAGCAGCCCTGCGGGATGCCGGAGCGAACTTCAGTGGTGCCAAGCATGTCGGGGACGACGGCGAGGGCCTCTCCGCGGGGGAACGCCGTCGCGTCGCACTGGCCCGGGCGCTCCTGCGCATCCGATTGGGTGGCGCGAGGCTGCTGGTCCTCGATGAGCCGACGGCGGGGCTGGATTCCAGCACCGAGGCCGCAGCCGTCGACGCCGTTCGTGCTTCCGGCGTCGGGGCCGTGATCGTGACGCACCGGCCCGCTGTGATGGCGGCAGCGGACCGCGTCGTCGACCTCGGAGCTGGGCAATGACCCCCAGCCGCACGCTCAGACTCCTGAATGAGCTCCTCTCCGCCGATCCGCGCGGCAAGCGTCGCTTCAGCTTGGCCGTGCTCCTGGCCGCGATGGCTTCCGGCGCCTCCGTCGCCCTGATGGGAGTGGCCGCCTGGCTCATCAGCCGCGCCGCCGAGATGCCGCCCGTCCTCTTCCTACAGGCCGCGGCCGTGGGCGTGCGATTCTTCGGCATCTCGCGGGGCGTATTCCGCTACGTCGAGCGCCTCGTGGGTCACGACGTCGCGCTGCGCATGCAGTCTGCACTGCGGATCAGGGTCTACGACACGTTGTCTGCCACCACCCTCATCGGGCGACGGCGGGGAGACCTCCTCACCCGGGTGGTCGCCGACGTGGCCGCGGTGCAGGACCTGGTGGTGCGGGTGATCATTCCCACACTGGCGGCTTCCCTCGTGGTCGTCGGCACCACCGTGATGCTGGCCCGCTTCAACCTGGCCTCCTCGCTGGTTCTACTGGTCACAGCCATCCTCGCCGGGGTACTGCTGCCCCTCTTCGCGCAACGCGCATCCCGCAACGCTGACCTTGCGGCAGCGCCGACGCGGGGAGCGTTGGCCGATGGCGTGCGTGAACTCTCGCGCACGGCGACGGACCTCGTGGCCTACGGCGCCGAGGACGCCGTTCTCGACGACGTACTCGTTGCCGACGGCCAACTGCGCCGGCAGGAGGCCCGCGCGGCATGGGTGCGCGGCATGGCGACCGCGGGCCAGATCGTGGCCGCTGGTGTCGCCGTGGTGGCCGCCCTGGCCATTGGCGGGCCCACCGTCGCCGCCGGCGATCTCGCGCCCCGCCTCCTGGCCGTCATCGTGCTGACCCCGCTGGCCCTGCACGAGGTGTTCGGTGCCTTCACCTCCGCCGCCCAGACCTGGACCCGCTCCCGCGCCGCCCTCACCCGCATCACCGACGTGCTGGATGCCGATCCCATCGGCGCCGGTGACGTCACCGAATCCGAGGACCCGGCCCCCGGTCTGGAGATGCGCGACGTGAGCGTCGGCTGGCCGGGATCCGGCGTCGTTCAGCAGGACCTGACCTTCCATGTCGATCCCGGCGAACGCGTCGCGCTGGTGGGTGCCTCCGGCGTCGGCAAGACGACGGTGGCCGCCACCGCCATGGGGCTCATCCCGCCGCTGGCCGGCAGCCTGCGCCGTGCCAACAGGGTGGGCTACCTCGCCCAGGACGCCCACATCTTCACCACCTCGGTGGCCGAGAACGTTCGCATCGGCAACAAGGACGCCACCGACCAACAGGTGGCGCTAGCCCTGATGGGAGCCGGACTCGAGCTGCCGGCGGACCGCCTCATCGGCGAGGCGGGCGCCACACTCTCGGGCGGTGAGCGTCGTCGCCTTGCCCTCGCGCGGGTGCTGGCCGACAACCGCGAACTGCTCATCCTCGACGAACCCACCGAACACCTCGACACTGCCACCGCCCGCGCCCTCATGGAGGATGTCTGGCGCGCCGCGGAGGGTCGTGCCGCGCTGGTGATCACACACGATCCGGAACTCATCGCCGCCTGCGACCGCGTGGTGCGCCTCGCGTGAGTCTTCGCCTGACCTGCGGCATGGAGTTTTCGACCGCTCGCGGTCATAGTGACCGCGACCACATCATTTCTCCAGCCCCGGGGACAATGCGTCCCCAGTCACTCAGCCCGAGCCGCCTCGAAGGTGAAACCGTGAGCGCGCAGTCGCTCGACCAGCACCGATCCCATCGCGGTGGCGGGCGTGAGCACTCCGGCGCGGGCTGGTAGCCGGCCGCCGTCGAGAGCGAGACTCAGTGCCGTCTCCCCGAGCATGATGGCCGTGCCGTTGTAGCCGGGGTCGTAGTCGGCGCCCACATCGGTTTGGTAGTGGGCCCCCGTCGAGGTGGTCGTGCGAATCTCGAGACGGAATCGACCCGCGGCCCGCTGCTTGGCGGTCGGACCGTCCCCCGGCTTCGGCAGCACCTTGTCCAGTAGTGCGCGTGTTGGACCCCATGCCAGAGCCCCCATCACGAGACCCAGTCCAACTGTGGTCACGCCAGCTTTCACCGGCGCTAGGAGACCGGTGCCGAAGTCGATGACCTCGCGATACTGGAAACCCCTGCCGTAAGACCAGTCCGTCAGGGTATTGGACATCCGCACGATGCGCTTGTTGTACGCGGACATGACGAACGGGCCCGTCCAGCGCCCCGTCACGGCGTCCCGCCCGACGGGAATCCAGCGCTTCACTCTCGTGAGCACACCCTCGTTCGAGGGGGGAGGCGTCGCAGGTTCCTCCGAGCGTCTCGGGCTGAGACCATAGGGATCGCTCACCAGGCGACGCGCCTCTGCGTCGGAGTTCATGGTGATGGCCTGTTGGCGCAGGGAGTCGATGGTGCCGCCGGAGATGCCGCCACGCAGGGAGCGCACGGCCAGGGTGGTGTCGCGCAGTGTTCCCGCACCATCACGTCCGACCTTCTCAGCCGTGACGTACACACCGAGGTCTGAGGGAATGGAGTCGAAGCCGCACGCGTGCACGATGCGTGCACCGGTGTCGGCGGCGCGAGCAGCAACTTCGTCAAGAGACCACCGGACGAACAGCACCTCACCGGTGAGGTCGGCGTAGTGGGTGCCCTCGTCCGCGCAGGCACTCACCAGTTCCTTGCCGTAGCGCGCGTACGGACCGACGGTGGAGGTGATCGCCGTCGCGCGTGCGGCCATGCGTCGCAGGCCCTCCGAATCAGATGCGTCCACCGCTATCAGCTCCCAGCCCTCGGCACGCGGGCCCAACTCCGTCCGCAGACTCTCCAGTTTGTCCCGGGAGCGGCCTGCCAGCGCGATTCTCACATTGTCCTCGGCCTGCCTGGCCAGATGGGCGGCGGTCAGCGCACCGACGAAGCCGGTTGCGCCGTAGAGGACGAGATCGAACTCGCGAGTGGCCATGCGCCATACCTTCCTGACGTAGTCAATGCGACGGAGCGGTTGTGGATCGGGTGTGCCCCGGGCCTGTCCCACCCTATCGAGTGCTGGGGGCCCCGCCTGCGCCACGTTGTCGACGGTGGCGCCCCACGCTCCCGGACGACCCGAGAGGTCTCGTTCAGTGGACGCCGAGCCGAATGTTTCCTCGACAGGCACTCAATGCGGCGAGTCCGGTCGTGCAACGTCTGGCCGCATCCGAGTTTCGAGACCAACGCATCCACAGCGACCGACCAAAAGGGTGATGTGGGCGGATAGAGTGATATTCGTGACCGAGCAGCCCACGGGAAGCGCCTTGATGCGGCGTCTCACCGTTGCACAGTTCACGGACAACTACGGCCCCGGCAGCAACGGCCTGATGTTCGCCGTGCAACAACTCGAGGGCAACCTGCTCGACGCCGGTCACTCTGTCGTCGTGGTGGCCCCCTGCGCCAAGGGACCGAACCCACACTCGGGCAGACGCGGACGCCAGGAGATTCGCCTCCCGTCGGTCCGGGTGCCCAACATGCCCACACGTGTGGCCAACGGCCGACATTTCGACAAGGCCATCGACAAGGTGGGCCGCATCCGCCCCGACGTCATCCATGTCCATGGATTCGGGACAGTCGGAGCGCTGGGCGTCTACGCGGCGCGACGCCTGAACATCCCGCTGCTGCTCACGTGGCACACGGACTTCGACGCCTACGCTGACCACTACTCGGCCATCCTGCCGCTGCTCACCGGGGTGGTGCAGGCGTTCGCGCACATCAACAAGGGCAAGCTGGTGGACCCACAGGAACTCCGGGATGCAGCCATCCGCTACGAGGACCGGGGCCGCTCCACCGCCTCCCTGCTCGGGGTGTGCCAGAAGATGCTGGAGTCGGCTCAGCTGGTGACCACGCCGTCGCCGAAGACGGCGCTGCGGTGCACCGAGATCGCGCCGTCCGCACACGTCAGGGTGATTCCCAATGGCGTCGACGCTTTGCCGCCGGGTCCCCCACCGGTGGTCCGGGAGGCCGGCCCGCTAATACTCTATGCCGGACGCATCGCTCCCGAGAAGGGGATCCCGCTGCTGTGCGAAGCCTTCGATCTCGTCTCGGCACAACGCCCCGACGCCCGCCTCATGGTGGTGGGTGACTGGCAGCGTTACCCCCGCATCAGACGGATTCTGTCCCACGGACAGCAACGCGGCAATGTCACCCTCCCCGGGGAACAGAAACGCGAGGCCCTCGGTGCCTACTACGGCATGGCCGATGTGTTCGCCTTCCCGAGCCAGACCGACACCCAGGCACTGGTGCTGCACGAAGCCGCGCTTGCCGGTCTGCCGATCGTCTCAGTGGATCCGGGTCTGCAGCTCGTGCTCGAACCGGGCGTCAACGCCGAGCTGACGCGTCCCACGGCCGCGTCCTTGGCTGCCGGCCTGATGCGGATGATCAACAAACTCGACGATCCGGCATGGCGGGCCCGGGCCTCCGCAACCTCCCGACGGCTGGCGGGACAGTGGACCATCGAATCCCAGGCCATCGAGATGCTGAGGCTCTACGAGGAGCTGGCCACCCGCGTCGCCATAGCCGCGTAATATCATCCGGCAGCACCACGCCCGGGCCGGATCACACAGCTACTGTGGCTTCATGACCCTACCAATCACCCGCATCCCGGACCCCCACGATGCCCCCGCGCTGCGCTGGGGCATCCTCGCACCCGGCGGCATCGCACGCCTGTTCGCGCGGGCGGTACACCAGTACACGCGCCAGAGAGTCGTCGCTGTGGGTTCGCGCTCGAGAGACAGGGCAGAAGCGTTCGGGGAAGAGTTCAACATCGGTCATCGCTACGACAGCTACGAGGCTCTGGTGGCGGACGATGACATCGACGCCATCTACGTCGCCTCCCCCCACAGCCACCACGCCGAACACGCCCGCCTGGTCATTGAGGCCGGCAAACACCTCCTCGTGGAGAAAGCCTTCACCCAGACCGTCGACGAGGCACGCGACGTCGTGGCAGCGGCCCGGAGCGCGGGAGTCACCTGCATGGAGGCGATGTGGACGCGGTTCCTGCCGCACGTCGACGTTGTCCGGCAACTGCTGGCCGACGGCGCCCTAGGGGAGGTCGAGGTGGTGGAAGCCGATCACGGCCAGTACTTTGACTTCGATTCCGAGTCCCGCCTCTTCAACCCGGCCCTCGCGGGCGGCGCCATGCTGGACCTCGGCGTCTATCCGGTGTCCTTCGCCTCTTTCGTCCTGGGCGTTCCTGGGCGGGTGCGCGCCGTCGGGACCCGGGCAGAGACCGGCGTGGATCGGCAGGTGAGCATGATCCTCGACGATTTCGAGGCCCAGCCGGACGCCCACGCCCTGGTCAACACCACCCTCGCAGCCAAGACACCCACGACGGCGACGATTGCCGGTCCACAGGCGCGGATCGAGATTCCCGGCGAGTTCTACACGCCTCAACAAGTCCGGTTCATCACCCGCGACGGCGCGGAACAGTCCTCACCTGTTCCGCGCATCCAAGGCCATGACGGGTTGGCTTACGAAGCAGCCCACTTCGGGCAGCTGGTGGCCGACGGTCGCCTGGATTCGCCGCTGATGCCACTCGATGAGTCGATCACAATCATGGAAACCATGAACAGGGCCCTGACTCAAATCGCCTGACCTGACCGACACCGGATGCAGGTCACCCCCAGCACCCGGGGGGATGGCTGGGGGTGACGTCTGAGGGGGCGCGACCTGCAGATCAGGCGCAGCTCCAGGGCTGTGTACCGCGCTGGGCATAGAGGCGGTTGGCCACGGTGATCTGCTCCTCGCGCGTGGCCTGATGGGGGTAGGCCGCAAAGTCCTGTCCATTGACCGAGCGCCACGTGGGCAGGTCGAACTGCAGGCCACCGTAGTAACCGTTGCCTGTGTTGATGCTCCAGTTGTTGCCCGACTCGCAGCTCGCGATCCCGTCCCACATGGCGGCGCGAGCCGTGTTGATGCTGCTCCCGGAGGAGGACGGAGCTTCGGCAGCCTCCGCGCTCGGCGTGGATGCCGAGCCTATAGCGGACTGCGAGCCCGACGCGGCCTTCGAGGACGGAGCCTTCACCGGATCGGGTGCCTTCTCGGGTGCAGGTGCCTTCTCCGGGGTGGGCGCCTTCGGGACCACCTTGGTGCCCACGGTTGTTACCTGGTGCACCGGCTGGCGGGAGATGACGCTCTCGGTGAGCGAGGAGCTGACGAGTTCACCGTTGTGGAGGACGTCAGAGTAGGTCTCACGACTCATGCCCTCGACGCCCTTCGTGGTCACCTTCCGCGTGCCCTTCTCCATCTCGGCGGAGGTTGTTTCCGTCTTCTTGAACGGAATGGCGGAGTACTTGGTGCTCGAGGTCACCTCGACGTCGACGAATGCGATGGCGAGCCCATCGGTCAGCGTGGTGTCCGCCGCGGGAGTGACGATGTCATCCTCATCAGGAGTGACTCCGGCCTCGGTGAGGGCATCTGCAACCGTTCCGGCCACCGTCAGTTCCGTTGGAGTCCCTGCGACATCAAGTGTCACGTCCTTGGCCGTGACCAATTCCATCTCCAACCCTTGGCGACTGATCGCCGTGGATCGGGAGGCTGAGAGTTTCGCGTCGGGCTGATCCAGATCCAGGAAAGCCAACGCATCGCCGACGTTGCGAGCCGTCGTCCATACTTCGCGCTCCTCACCATCGACGGTCAGCGTGAGCGGACGGCCGTAGGCCACGGTGATCTCCATGCCATCGGTGATGCGGGTGTCCGCACCTGGGAGGAGAACGTCGTGCTCATCAAGAGCGATGCCCTCCAGCTCCATCACTTCCCCGACGGTGTCCTCGCGCACGGCGATGGTGGTGGAGACGCCATCGACCGTGAGTTCAACGTCGTTCTTGTGCAGTGCCGTGGCAATCCCGGCGGTGGCGACGAGCGCGAGGGCTGCGCCTCCCGCGGCGCTGGGGATCCAGACCTTTTTGCGCATGAAAGTACCGACTCCAAAAAAAGTTATGGGAGCCCGGGCGATTCCCGGACTCCCTTACCATAACTCTTTCCTGAGTAAATCCCAAACGTAGCCTGAGAAACTCTCAGCGGCTCCGCTTCTCCTCCCGGAACCCCTTCAGCCGCAGGCTGTTCAGCATCACGAAGACGCTGGAGAACGCCATCGCCGCGCCCGCAATCATGGGTGTCAGCATCCCGAGCGCCGCTACGGGGATCGCGAGCACGTTGTAGCCGAAAGCCCAGACCAGGTTGGATTTAATGGTGGAGTCGGTGGCTCGGGACAGCCGTACGGCATCGACGACGGAGAGCAGGTCGTCGCGCATGAGCGTGATGTCACTGGCCGCTATGGCGGCGTCCGTTCCAGCCCCCATCGCGATCCCGAGATCGGCGCTGGCCAGGGCGGCGGCATCATTGACGCCGTCACCCACCATCGCGACGCGCTGCCCACCACTGCGCAACTCCTCGATGGCGTCGGCCTTGCCCTGGGGCAAAATGCCCGCGCGCACCTCGGAGATGCCCACTTCCGTCGCCACCTTCTCGGCCGCCGCCTGGTTGTCGCCGCTCAGCAGCACCGGGGTGAGTCCCAGATCCTTCAACCGACTGACGGCCTGTTGTGCAGTCGGCTTCAGCTGATCACCCACGACGATGCGCCCCAGGAACCGTCCCTGGCGCGCCACGAAGACCTCGCTACCGATGACGTCCGCACTGGGCATCGCCTTCACAGCCACATCCATGTCGGCCATGAGCACGCGAGAACCGACGCCCACGGCCGCAGGTTCGGATCCGTCAAGCGCCACCTGCGCAGTCACGCCTTTGCCGGGCACCGCGCCATGGCCGGATGCGGTTGCCGTCCCCGCGAGCCCGTCGGCCTCGGCCCTGGACACGACCGCTCGGGCGATAGGATGCTCGGAGCCTGCCTCGACGGCGGCTGCGACGGCAAGCAGTTCATCCTCGTCGCAACCCTCAGCGGGCTCGACGCTCAGCACGGACATCTCCCCCGTCGTCAGAGTGCCCGTCTTGTCGAGAACCACCGTGGTGACGCTCCGGGCCTTCTCCAGCGACTGGGGACCACGAATGATCGTTCCCAGCTGGGCGCCTCGCCCGGTTCCGACAAGGAGTGCCGACGGCGTGGCCAGGCCGAGCGCGCAGGGGCACGCGATGATGAGAACGGCGATGGCGGCGGTCAACGCAAAGGTGAGCCCCGACCCGACGAGCCAGTGCACCAGGAAGGTGACGACGGCGATGCCGATGACGGCGGGTACGAAATAGGCGGTCACACGGTCGGCGATGCGCTGCGCGTTCGCCTTGCCGCTCTGCGCCTCCTCCACCATGCGGGCGATCTGGGCCACCTGCGTGGCTGACCCGACGGCGGTGGCGCGCACCAGCAGCCGCCCCGTCGCATTGACGGACCCGCCGACCAGCGTGCTTCCCGGACCAACCTCCACCGGCAGCGACTCGCCGGTGATGATGGAGGCGTCCACGGCGGATTGCCCTTCGACAACCTCTCCGTCGGCTGCCACCTTCTCCCCGGGGCGCACGACGATGAGGTCGTGCAGCGCCAGTTCGCCAGCGGGGATGCGGACCTCGGCACCATCACGCAGGACAACGGCTTCCTTGGCACCCACCTCCATGAGCGCGCGCACGGCCGCGCCCGCCTCCTTCTTGGATCGGGCTTCGATCCAGCGCCCCAGGAGCAGGAACGCGATGATTGCTGCGGCGGCCTCGAAGTAAACATTCCCCATGGGATCGGAGCGAGTGAGCGCAAAGCTGAACTCGTGTCGCATGCCGATCGTGCCTGCGTGACCGAAGAACATCGCGACGGCCGACCAGCCGAATGCCGCCAGCGTGCCCAGTGAGACGAGCGTGTCCATGGTGGTGCTGCCGTGACGCAAGTTTGCCCACGCCGCTGCGTGGAAGGATCGTCCGCACCAGAAAACGATGACGGCCGTCATGACCATGGCAACCCACTGCCAGCCGGGGAACTGCAGCAGCGGCACCATGGAGACCGTCACCACTGGGATCGCCAGCACGAACGCCAGGACCATGCGCGGCTTGATGACATCCGCACGATCCATCTTCGGCGTCTCGGGGGCGGTGCGTCGGGCACCGTAGCCGGCCTTCTCCACCACGGCGATGAAGTCCTCCGCCGTCATGCCCCGCGGCCCCTGCACGGTTGCCTTCTCGGTCGCGTAGTTGACCGTCGCCGTGACGCCCTCCACCTTGTTCAGCTTCTTCTGGATCCGATTGGCGCACGACGCACAGGTCATCCCTTCGATGTCGAGCGAGACGTCAACCTCTGCCGCCTTGTTCTTGCCCTCAACTGTGGCTGTCATGCTCCCTGCTTCCCATGCATTGCTGTTGACCACGGACGGACCTCAGCCATCCGAAGGCTGAGGCCACGTCTTGCCCCGACCGCGAAGCGCCGACACTCCCTTGCACGCTCCCAGAGCGACGACCCCAAAGCGCTGACATGCCTTCCCCGCTCCCTGAGTGCCGACCGCGAAGTGTCGCCCCTTCTCCCCGCTCCCGGAGCGACGACCCCGAAAAGTCGCCACCCCTATGCGCGCTTCCTGAGTGCCGACCGCGAAAAGTCGCCACCCTCTCCCCGCTCCCTGAGTGCCGACCGCGAAGCGTCGGTGTATCGAAGGGTCAGGCCTCGACCACCGAGTATTCGCCGGCTTCCGACACTGCTTCGACGATGGAGTCGAAAGGGAGGCGGTCCTCGGACTCGACGATCATGTTGGCGTCCTCCAGGTTGACGTTGACGCCGGTGACTCCGTCCACCTCGGAGACCTCCTCGGTGATGGCAGCGGCGCAGTGGCCGCAAGTCATTCCGGTGATGCTGTACTTCGAGATCATTGCTGTGTCCTCACACTCGTTGTTGCTCCCCTGCGGTTGAGGGGCTGACTATCTGGCAAGCCGCCGAATGGCCTGCATTGCCTCATGAAGCTTTTCCTCTGCCACTTCTCCACCCTCGCGAGCCGCATTCGCGACACAGTGCTCCAGGTGGTCCTCCAGCAACCCCAACGAGACTGCTTTGAGAGCGCTGGTCACTGCTGAGATCTGGGTGAGAACATCGATGCAGTACACGTCCTCCTCCACCATGCGGGCGATTCCCCGGGCCTGACCCTCAATGAGTCGCAGCCGCCGCAGATAGGCCTGCTTCTCCGGTGTGTAGCCGTGCTGAACCGCCCCGCCTGCCGCCCGAGTGGATACTTCGCGTTCCATGTGCCCTCCAGGCTCGAACTATACCCCCTGGGGGTACGGTCAGCAAGTCTTGCCTGCCACGGTTGTCCACACTCCTGCCCGCGAATCTGTGGACATCGCTGTAGACAAAGGGCGATTGCCCACCCGATACACATGAGGCCGTCCACGGCGCACTACACCATGCGGGGTTTCGGGGCATCCACGGGGTCCATCGCAGATGGGCGCCATCGCATCTACCGTTGTCAGGCGCGCATACAGTCACCGCGCGGCGATGCAGGCGGCCCGCATTGCGGGACTTTTCTGGGCGCGACCTCCACCGGGCGGACCCGCTGCCAGCGATGTGGACAACACGATCCACAGGAGGTTCCACTATGGAAACTTCCTGAAAAATCCGACCGAAAAGACGACAAAAAAGTTTCGCGTGGACTCTTCCACAGGCGACAAGGCACGCCGCCCCAACTCTCCACACCCTCTCCACAGGGTGCTCCACAGACGGGAGGCAGAGGCCGCCCACCGGGCGAAAAAGTGTCAGTCCCGAGGGGCTAACCTAGCGATGCTCCACTTGGTGAGGGTGGAGGAGTGAGAGGGGGTCACATGGCTGTCGACATGTACATGTCCGAGGCAAGCGTCAACGAACTCGACCGCACGCCACCACAGGATCTGGCCGCTGAGCAGAGTGTGCTGGGCGCCATGATGATGAGTAAGGACGCCATCTCCGACGTCGTTGAAACCCTGCGGGGCGGGGACTTCTACCGCCCCAACCACGAGACCATCTTCAACGCCATCATCATGCTCTACGGCCGAGGCGAGCCGGCAGACCCCATCACCGTGGCTGGTGAACTCGGCAAGTCCGGGGAACTCGGCAAGGTGGGCGGCGCCGTCTACCTGCACGACCTCCTGGCCAGCGTCTCCATCGCAGCCAACGCCATCTACTACGCGGAACTGGTGCGCGAGAAGGCCGTCCTGCGTCGTCTCGTCAACGCCTCCATCCGCATCGCCCAGCTCGGCTACATGGGCCAGGGCGAGGTGGACAAGATCGTCGACGAGGCCCAACAGACTCTCTATGAGGTCACCGAGAACAAGTCGTCGGAGGATTACAAGTCGCTGGCGGAACTCATCCAGCCCACCTGGGACGAGATGGAGGCCATCAACAGCTCCGGAGATGCGATCTCCGGGGTCCCCACCGGCTTTGTGGAGCTCGACAAGATCACCAATGGTCTCCACCCCGGGCAGATGATCATCGTGGCTGCACGGCCCGGCGTGGGCAAGAGCACGTTCGCCCTCGACATCTGCCGCTCCGCCGCACTCCACCACGACCTCTGCACCGCTTTTTTCTCCTTGGAGATGAGTCGCACGGAAATCGTGATGAAGGTGTTGAGCGCCGAGGCCTCGATCAACCTGGGCAAGATCCGCGGCGGCAAGATGGACGAATCGGACTGGCAGCGGATCACGGACAAGTCCGTGATGATGGAGAACAAGCCGCTGTTCATCGACGACTCCCCCAACCTCACGATGATGGAGATCCGGGCCAAGGCGCGCCGTCTCAAACAGCGCCACGACCTGCAGCTCATCGCCATTGACTACATCCAGCTGATGAGTTCCGGCAAGAAAGTGGAGTCGCGCCAGCTCGAAGTATCGGAGTTCTCGCGCCAGATCAAGCTCCTGGCCAAGGAGCTCGAGATTCCCGTGATTGCGCTCAGTCAGCTCAGCCGCAACACTGAGCAGCGCAAGGACGGCGTGCCGCAACTCTCTGATCTGCGTGAATCCGGCTCTCTTGAGCAGGACGCCGACATCGTCGTCATGATTCACCGTCCGGAGATGTACACACAAAACCCCACCGACGAGGAGCGTGGGCTCGCGGCCTTCCACATCCCCAAGCACCGCAACGGCGAGACAGGTAAGTTGGACGCCCTGTTCCAGGGCCACTACAGCCGCTTCACCAACCCACCCTTCTAAAGCCTCTCGCACGACGATCTGACTTGCTCACCCCTGCCGACAGCGGCGGTGACTGGGAGAGAGAACGATGGCGGAAGGTTCCAGCTCAAGCAGCCTTTCCGGGCGCCATCGTGCAGCCGCATGTCAGGATGCTAACTACCTGTCAGCAAGCGGAAGTGCCTCAGGGCCACTCCACGATGTGGAGCGGCCCTGAGGCTATCGGGCATGCAGATCAGCGCGTGAGGCTGTGTCCGTCCGTGCTTCAGGTGGACTTCTGGTCCTTGGCGGTCTGCTGCGCGTCCTGCTTGGACTTCTCCGCCGCATGCTGCGCATCGCCCTTGACGTTGTCGGCCGAGGACTTGGCCTCGCCCGTCACGTCGTCCTTGGCCTGCGATGCGTCCTGCTTGACGTTCTCACCAGCGTCCTGCGCCTTGTCCTTCACGGAGCCGACGGCGTCCTGCACCACTGGCTGCATGTTGTCCTTGGCTTCATTGGCCACCTGCTTCGCCTGGTCAACGAGCGGCTCCGAGGCGTCCTTGAGCTGCTGGGCCACCTCGCTCTCCTTCTCGCTGGCCGGAATGAGACCACCGATGAGGGCGCCGACGCCCATGGCGATGAGGCCCGCGGCAATCGGGTTGCCCCGGGTCTGGGACTTCACCTGACGAGGGGCGTCAGAGACGGCGTCGCGCGCGTCCGACATCCTCTCCGAGGCATTACCTCCGCTGTCGCCCATGCGGGACCTCGCGTCGTCCACGCGAGCTTTCGCGTCACCGACCATACCGTCGTCGTAGGGATCGTCGGGGGAGCCGAAGACCTTCTCCTTCAGGCTGGAGGCCTTGCCCTTCACCTTGTCCACCTGACCCTTGGCGATGTTGCTGGGACTGGTGCTGTCACCGAGCGCGTTCACGTTCTCGCTCAGTTCTGCGCGCGTCCGCTCAATGTCGCGACGAATCTCATCTGGATTGCTCATCGGTTCTCCTCCTCGTTGCCCTTCGCGGCATTCGGGATCTTCTTGACGGTTTCCTGTGTCTTGGGGAGCCCCTTGACCTTGTCCAGGGCGCTCTTGCCGACGGCGGCGAGGATTCCGGCCACCACCAGCCAGATGACTGTCACGATCAGGCCGCTCCAGCCAAGTGCCGGGTCTGCGCTGCTGCCGATCAGAATGGCGAAGAGCCACCACAACAGGAGCGTGAGGGCGAAGAGCGCCATGAACGCAGCGATGCCAGCGCCGACGAGCATGCCGACGCCCTTTCCGGCACGGGATGCGGCCTGCTTCGCCTCGGCCTTCGCAAGCTCCACTTCCTGCTTCACAAGAGTTGAGGCGTTGTCCATCACCTCGGAGATGATGTCTCCCAGCGAACGGTCCTCCTGCTTGTAGCGCTGGTAGCTCTCATCGACGTCCTCGGGAGCCACACCGTGCGCTCCCGAACTGTGTTCCGGATACTGCGCTGTCATCAGAGGCCTCGAGTTCCGCCCTGAGGCGTCGGATCTCCGGGCAGGCCCACGCCGGGAGCACGCCCGACATCGGGTTCGGTGCCATAGCTCGGGGTGGTCGTTCCCACCGGGCGCTCGTAGCCCTCGTCGTCATAGCCAGCAGTGCGGGGCATGGTTCCCGGCGCCGCACCACCCGTGATGGAGCGAGTTTCCTCCGGACGGTATCCGGAGCCCCTACTCAGCGACGACCTGTCGTCCTGATCATCCTGCTGACCCTTGAGGCCCCGCACAACGCGAGCTCCCACGAAACCGACTCCTGCGGAGATGGCAAGGAACTGCCACGGATTACGGGCCGCATAGCGACGCACCGAGTCGAGAACGTCCGTTGGCTCGCTGCGCTCCAGCCAGTTGGCGGCGTTGTCGAAGACTTCCTGCGCCCGGTTGGCGAGATCCGTCACGGGGCCGGACTCCTCTGAGTTACGGGTCATGGACTGCAACTCGCTGCCGTAGGACCGTGCCATCTCAGCAAGCCGCTGCTGACCCGCTCCGGCCTGCGACCGCAGCTCGGAGACGCCCTCATCCAGCACACGACGACCCTGCCGGCCGGCCTCGTGCGCCACGTTGCCTGCTTCCTGCTGCGCCGTGTCAGCGACGCCGCTACCAGCCTTCTTGGCGGTGTCGGCAACATTCGAGGCTTCCTTCTTCGCCGTCCCCGAGACGTCCTTCGCTCGATCGCCAGCGTCCGAGGCCACGCGCTGCGCGGCCTCCTTCTTGGAATCATTGTTGCCTGAGGTCACGTTCCGGGCGTTGTCGCCCAGGACACGGTCCTGTTGGGGATTGTTGCTCGGCACCCCGCCGCCGGTTGGTGACTGGTCTGAATAGGCCATTGTCTCCTCCAAATTCGTGTGGATGTCCATATTGAGCACAAAAGCTCACCCTCCAACCTATGAGCGGCCCGGGTCACACCGTGTCACCCGAACGGGTGGACTACGGACGCGACGCGACGCGACAATGACGCGGGGCCTTGAAGCACGACGACCTGACATCGCTCGGCCACCATGGCCTGCATGATGCCGGGCTGGGCCCCTTCGTCATCCGTCGCGCAACCTCGGCGGCAGTAGTATCGTCCTGTGAGTGCTTCCATAACGGAAAGAGACATCAACGTGGACCGGCGCAGTGACCTTCTTCGACAGATCACGGTGACGGCAAGCGAGATCTTCTGCGTCATCGGCACATTGTTCGGTATCGGAGTGCTCGGAACCAGAGTGGCGGAGTCCTCTGGCGGGGCGCTCGCGGCCACCGCCACTCTGCTGTCCCCCGCGGGTCGTGCATTCTCCATCTGGTCTGTCATCTACGCCGGATTGTTCGCCTACACCATCTGGCAATGGCTGCCACGCAACAAGACCTCCCAGCGCCACCGTGCCGTCGGGTGGCTGGCCGCGGCTTCCATGGTGCTGAATGCCACATGGCTACTTGTGACCCAGGTCGGCTGGATCTGGGTGAGCGTCCTGGTGATTCTGACGCTCGCCCTTGTGCTCGGCTTCCTCATAGCCGCCCTTCGGCGCCATCCGTCCAGCAGCATCGCTGACCGGATCATCACCGGCGGCACGTTCGGTCTCTACCTCGGCTGGGTGACGGCAGCCACCTGCGCCAACATCACCTCCGCGGCAGTCGATTCGGGGTGGGATTTCGGGCCCGCCGTCAATCAGGGCCTCGCAATCGTTGTCATCGTCGTGGCAGTTGGACTCGGCATCCTCTTCACACTGACCCTCGGACCCCGCGTCACCATCACCGCGGCCTTGTCCTGGGGGCTCCTGTGGATCGGAATCGGACGCCTCACGACAGGTCCTGAATCGGTGCCGGTTGCGATCGCTGCCTTCCTCGCGGTGGTGGTACTGCTCGGCTTCTGGCTCACCCGTGTGCTGAAGGTCCGTGGGAGCGCCGCTCCCGCATGAGTGTTACCACCGAGGGTGTTGTCACCAAGTCGGGTGCCCGGAGGAACCGTGGCATTGCTGCGAGCACCGGGGTCACTGGCGCGGTGCTGCTCTACCTCGGTGTCCAGGCCGAACCCGGTGATGCCAGCTTCTACATCTTCACCATTGCACTCGCCGCCGTCTGGGTGGCGGGGTCCGTGCTGACCGCCCGCAGCCGCACTTTCGGAAGCATCAGGGAGGGTCGGCTCTGGCGCGACCTGGGACTGGGTGCCGTCGTCGGTCTGGGGCTCCTCGCGGTCTTCCTCGTTGGCGCAGGCGCGGTTGCACGCATCGATTTGCTGGCGGGTCCGGTGGAGGAATTACTGGAGCACGCGCGGTTCGGAGCGCTGCCCATTGTCACCCTCATCACTGTCATCAATGGCATCACAGAAGAAATCTTCTTCCGTGGTGCGCTCCACGAATCGCTGGGCGGCACGCGCACCCGTCGGCTCGTCGGCACCACCCTCATCTACACGATCGTGACGGCAGCTTCAGGTATCCCATTGCTGGCGCTCGCCGCAGCAAGCATGGGCCTGCTCGCTGAATGGCTCCGTCAACGAACCGGGGCACTTTTGGCCCCCGTCACCGCCCATCTGACCTGGTCAGTGGGCATGCTCTACCTACTGCAACCTGCACTCGATTTCTGGAAGGCTGTTTTATGACCACACGCACTGCACTCGTGACTGGCGCCACCGGCTACGTCGGAGGCCTCGTCGTTGAGAAACTACTTGACGACGGCTGGAACGTCCGCACCCTGTCCCGAAGCCCGGAGAAACTCAAAGGCCATGCCTGGCACGACCAGGTGGAGGCCGTGGCGGGTGACGCGACGAACCCCGAGGATGTGGAACGTGCCATGGAGGGCGCCGACGTCGCATGGTATCTGTTGCACTCCATGGGTTCGGGCGAGGACTTCGCCAAACGCGACGCCCAGATGGCTGAAGTGTTCGCCAACGCAGCGAAAAAGCAAGGCGTTCAGCGGCTGATATACCTCAGCGGGCTGCATCCGGACGAGGAACTCTCCGAGCATCTCGCAAGCCGCGTCGAGGTCGGCGAGACCCTGATGGCCTCGGGGGTACCCACCGCTGTCCTTCAAGCTGCCGTCGTGTTGGGGGACGGCTCCATCTCCTTCACCATGCTGAAGCAGCTCGCGGAGCGTCTGCCCGCTGGCATCGCCCCCAAATGGATCAACAACCGCATCCAGCCCATCGCCGCGCGTGATGTCTTGTACTACTTGGTGGCCGCCGCAGACCTCCCCGCTGACGTGAACCGCACCTTCGACATCGGCGGTCCCGACGTCCTGACCTACGCCGGAATGATGGACCGCTACGGTCAGGCACTCGGATTCCGTTCCGGCCCGATGTTCACCGCACCCGTGACCACGCCCGGCCTCGCGGCCCATTGGGTGGGACTGGTCACTGACATCGACACCCAAATGGCCAAACCACTTGTGGGGAGCCTGCTGCACGACACCGTCGTGCTGGAGCGCGACATCGACAACTACATCCCACGCCCACCCGGCGGCCTGACGGGTTTCGACGACGCCGTCCGGGAAGCCGCCAAGGGTCTGCCCTCCAACACTTGGATCCGCTCCGCGTTCTACACCGCGGGCGCCGTCGGCCTCCTCGCAGCGAGTGTCCTCCTCAGGGGGCTGCGCCGCTGACCCAAACTCCGAGGGCACGTCAGCGGCGTGGGCGTGCCCATTCTCGGAGCTCATAGCAGGGAACGAGTTGGGCTTGGCACCGACCCGACACGCGGTATTCACTGCCCACCACGGCATATATGACCTCAGGGCCCAGTCGATGAGGCGTGTCCGGTCAGGGCGTGTCCCGGCGAGCACTCGACGCGGCGTGTCCGGTCAGGGCGTGTCCCGGCGAGCACTCGACGCGGCGTGTCCGGTCAGGACGTGTCCCGGCGAGCACTCGACGCGGCGTGTCCGGTCAGGACGTGTCCCGGCGACCACCCGACGCGGCGTGTCCGGTCAGGACGTGTCCCGGCGACCACCCGACGCGGCGTGTCCGGTCAGGACGTGTCCCGGCGACCACCTCTTGATGCCGGACCAGCGCGAGCGTTCCAACGCTGAAGCAGGGTCAGTTTGACACGTCGAGGCCCGCGAAGAGGTCGTCAGCCGGGGTGTCGCTGGCCGGGAAGGGTTGGCCTCCGGCCCAGAGGTAGGCCTCGCCTGCAGAGGGGATCTGGCGCATCATCGTGTAGAAGCGCCAGAAGTCCTGCTCTGGATCCACTTGGCTGCGATGTGCCAGGAGCGCGTCCGTGCTCTGTTGCAGGAATTCGCCGTACGGTACGACGGCGGCCACCTCGTCGAGACTCGGACGGTTGACGTCGGGCTCCTCCATACGATCCCCGAAGAGGTCGATTCCTTCCTCCTTGGCGAGACGGGCCGCCTCCTGCCACATGGAAGGATTGATCGTGTTCCACACAATCCGCGATATCTGCCACGGCGCGCCCAGGTCCTGACGGTGTGCACCCACTGCCGCCAACTGGGCGGCATACATCGCGACGCGGTGCGCCTGAATGTGGTCGGGGTGCCCGTAGTTGCCGTTGGGATCGTACGTGCTGAGCACCTGCGGGCGACGCGACCGGATCACCTCCACCAGGTGGTTCGCAGCCTCCAGCAGGTCCGCATTCCAGAACGCACCTTCCGGTACGTCGTCCGGCGGGATGACGCGACCCTTGTCGTCGGTGCTCATCCCGGTGTCGTGGTACGTGCCGGCCCCACCGAGCCACATGTGATCAGTGACGCCCATGATCCTCAGGGCGGAGGCTAGTTCCTCGATGCGGTGCGCGCCCAGTTCCGCGGGCGAGAAGTGCGTCCAGTCCGGGACCAGAATCTCACCCCGCTCCCCCAGAGTGCAGGTGACGAGCGTCACCTGAGCTCCCGAGGCGACGTAGCGCGACAGTGTGGCCGAGGACTGGCTCGACTCGTCGTCGGGGTGGGCATGAACCATCAGGAGGCGATTGTTGGCAGTCACATGTGCCACAATATCCAGTCGTCCCGCGCTCCCAACTTCCGGCGATGCGTGAAATTCTCTACGACCTGACAAGATTCGCCCATGACCTTTAGTTTGATGGAGCCCTCGGAACAGGACACGTGGGCTGATGCCGACTGGCCCCTAGGTGCTCATGTACGCCCCGACGGCGTGACTTTCGCCGTCCATGCTCCCGCCGCGACCCGCCTGCAGCTCGAGTTCTACGACGAGGCCGTGGGCGCCGAGGCTGGCGCGACGTTCCTTCCGGCCAAGGGCAAGGACGGTGTGTGGCGCGCCAAGATCAGCGGTGTGCTCATCGGCACGATGTACGCCTACCGCGCGTGGGGGAAGAACTGGCCGTACAGGGTCTCGTGGAAGCCGGGATCCGGGGTCGGTCACATCTCGGATCGGGACAAGAAGGGCAATCGCTTCAACCCCAACAAGGTGCTGTTCGACCCCTACGCCCTCGAGATCACCCACACCATGTATTCCGACGTCATCCGGGACCAAGGCGTCGACAACGGCGTCTTCGGCACCGGCGACGACGATTACGACGGACAGCCCCGTCGCGACGTGGACACCGCGCCCTACGTTCCCAAGGGTGTCATCATCGCCGACACCACGCCGATGCTTCCCAAGCCTCGAATCCCCGGAGAGCGCTCATCAATCTACGAGGCCCAGGTGGAGCAACTCTGCGGCCACCCCTCTGTACTGAACCTCCGGGAACTTCTGAGCGGCGAGCCCGGCTTCGAGGACGTTATAGACATCCCCGAGTCGGCCATGGGCACTTACAGGGGTGCCGGGATGATGGCGCCCTACCTCAAGGCGCTTGGCTTCACGGCACTCGAACTGCTCCCGGTTCACGAGACCAACATCTCGGAGAGTGGGGAGGACGGCTTCACCAACGCCTGGGGCTACATGACGCTGTCCTTCTTCGCACCCAATCGTCAGTACTCCTCGGACAAGAGCCTCGGCGGGCCCACGCGGGAGTTCAAGGAGATGATCAACGCCTTCCACGAGGTGGGCATGGAGGTCTACCTCGACGTCGTCTACAACCACACCGCGGAGGGCGGGAACTGGGCCAACGACGTGACCACGACCGGATTCACCAACCTCGGAGGGTTCGCCACGGCCGATTACTACGCCATGACCAGTGGGCACGCACTCATCGACGGCGCCACCGGCACGTCGAACCAGCTCAACTTCTCCTCCGAGGCGGCGCGCTCCCTGGTCAAGGATTCACTGGCTTACTGGACCCGACAGATGGGTGTGGACGGTTTCCGGTTCGACCTGGCAACGGTCCTGGGTCGACTGCCAGCCGAGGCCCATCCCGACGACTGGGACAAGCAGAAGCGCTTCTTCAGCGAGCATCCGCTGCTGTTGGACATTGCCGAGTTCGCCGCTCACGAGCACATCGAAGTCATCGCCGAGGCCTGGGATCTGTGGGGTTACGAGGTGGGGAACTTCCCCGCAGGGTGGGCCGAGTGGAATGGGCGCTACCGGGACACGGTGCGCAAGTTCCTGAAGGGCGACGGGAACACCAGCGCATTCCTGGACATGATGAACGGCGACCACCGCCACTTCGCCGACACGGGCGGGCCGCAGAGCACCATCAACTTCATCGACGCGCACGACGGGTTCAACATGGCCGACCTCGTGAGCTACCAGGAGAAGAACAACCACCAGCCCTACCCGTTCGGGCCCTCAGACGGCGGCAGCGACGACAACCAGTCGTGGGACTCCCGAGGCGACCAGGTGCTGCGGCGACAACGCATCCGCAATTTCTGGACGACGTTGTTCTTCTCCCGCGGTGTACCCATGGTGGTGGCCGGCGACGAATTCGGCCGGACCCAGAACGGCAACAACAACCCGTGGGCGCTCAACAGCATTGCCATGCGCAACAACTACGAGATGATCCCCACCAACACTCCCCATGCCGTGCCCGTCGCCGACGGTGTGGAAGCGTTCTATCACGACAACCTCGGGAAGTTCGACACCGCCGACAACGTCAATGGACTGTTCCGCTTCGCCACGTTCATCGCCAACCTGCGGCAGCGTCACGAATCGCTGCAACAGAAGCAGTACGGCGATCTGGTGGCCGACAACAAGGACGTCTCGTACCTGTACCACTCACCCACGCTGACGGCCCATCCGGCCGAGGGTGACCGCGCCATGTCGATCTTCATCAACAGTGAGGGCGACAACTTCTGGATGATGGTGAACATGTCGGATGCGGCCGTCGGTTTCCGTGTTCCCCTCCCGGAACGCGAGCGGGTATGGCGGAGGCTCATCGACACCCAAGCGTGGGCGGAACCGGAGCACAATTTCTGGCCGGACGGTGAGGGGGAGATCGTCTCCGACGGCGTGAACCTGGAGGCATGGTCCATCGTGGTGTTGCACGACCAGCCACGCTCCACCGACGAAGACGACGAGGCCAGCAGCTGACCTGTGGGTCACACAAGTAGCCCACTGGCTCACCCGCCTGCGCGATCGCCACTTCGACGGGATTCAGGGGGTCGTGAGAGTGCGACCCCCTGAGTTCCAGCCCCAAGGCCTGGCGCCCCCCCGGGTCTCCTCTGTTATGGCGATGGCTACCGGATCGGGCGCCCTGCTATAAAATGCCGTCCTGCTTCTCCGGGTCCGTCACCACATCCTCATAGCGGGGACCCGTCTCCGAAACGTCGTCAGCGAGGTTGCTGGAGAAGGTGGGGCCCTGACCCGTCGTCGCCGATTCACCGTCGTTCGCATCGCTGGCAGATACGAAGTCCGTCTCGGACTCGTTACTGGCCTCATCCGGCTTCGCCTTGGCGGCGCTGCCCTGAACGACGTTCCGGCCCCTCTCGGCCATTTCCTTATAGCTTCGGTTGAGCTCTTCAGCGAACTTGTTCAACTGATCCGAGAGCTGGTCCAGGAAGGCCTTGGCCTTCGGAGCGTCCTCGTCCGGGTGCGCCTCGGCATACTGCTTCCTCTGCTCGTCGTAGAAGGCCTTCGCCCTCTCGCCGACAAACCCGGCGAACCCTGCTGCCGCGTAAGCAGTCTCGGTGGCCACCTTGCGCGCTGCCTCACCGAGCTTCTCCGGGGTAAGCCTGTCCTCGCCGGGGGCGGTCTCGATGTCATCGGTCGAGTCACGGGAGCCGGCTGCCGTCTCGTCGGAGGCCTGCTGGTCCTCCGGGTTCTCGTTGATGATGCTCTCGTTGATGTTGCTGTCATGGTTGTGCTCAGTCATGAATCCTCCTGTGTGGTGTCGATCACGTTGTCAGCACATGTCTTCCCAGTGTGGTGCCCGAGAGGTTCATCCACAAGCTCTCGATTCCCCGACGGGGCCCACAAGCCACAAGGATCCTGTGGACGAAACCGTCACAGGCGTGCGACGGTGACCCCCTCGGTGATGAGTGCGCCGTCCCGGTAGGGGAGGACCGCGTGGAACTGTCGGGAGTCGCCGTCGAAGACCCAGGGCAGGAAGTGGCGGTCGCCCTCCCACATGGGCAAGGAATCAAGGTTGGCGATGGGCACCCAGCGCAGGGGGCCGTCCTCGTTGGTCTTCGGTGGTTCGCCCTCGAAGTCATCGATCACGAAGACCAGTCCGAACCAGTCAGAGCCGTCCGAACCGAAGCCGGGCCAGGCGATGGTGCCGCGCAGCGTCAGCGATGTGGCCACCAGCCCCGATTCCTCGCGTATTTCCCGCTTCATGCACGTGACGGCATCCTCCCCCGCCTCCAGCTTGCCCCCCAGGCCGTTGTACTTCCCCCGGTGGTCGTCACCGTCGCGTTGTCGATGGACCAGCAACACCTCATCTCCGCGTCGCACGTATCCCAGGGTGCCGATGATTGCTCGCATCACGGCCCCAACGTAGTCCGGCTCACGAGCGCCTACGATGGGGGCATGTTGAAAACCATGAAGCACACCGCCCCGTGGGTCGCGGGTACCGCTCTCGCCGTCGTCCTCTCAGCCTGTGGCACGCCCGCTGAGGAGCAACCCCCCGTACCGGATTCCCTTGAGCCGTCGGCATCCGCATCAGAGTCGATGCCACCCGAGGCGGTCGAGACCGAGGCTTCCGTGCTCCCCATTAATCCGCCCGAGGACCCCGGCACCGAGCAGACATTCGACGGCGACGGCGTCACCACCGACACCATCACTGCCAATGAAATGGAGATGGAGATTCCCTTCGGACTCAGGATCCCCGCGGACACTTTGGTCACCGAAGCCAAGCCCGCATCAATCATGATGGCTGAGGAAGACCCGGCCGCCGTAATTGCCGAAGTAGAGAGCAGTGCGGACGAGGCGGGCTACGAGACCTATGCCGAGACCACCCGTGGCAAGGTGTATGTGGGCAACGGTAACGCCGTACTCTTCGAAGCCGGTCCCCAGGCGCAGCTCATCACATGGGGTCCGGAGGAGATGAAGGACGTATTGGCCGAGACCTGAGTTTCAGCCGACGCGACGCAGCCATCCGTGACGGTCCGCGGCGCGGCCGTACTGGATGTCCAGGAGATGCTGGCGCAGCGTCTGCGTGCGAGCACCCGGCTGGCCATCACCCACGGTCTCCTCGCCGCGCTCAGGCGAGTTGAAGCCGACGATCGGGGTGATCACAGCTGCCGTGCCGCAGGCGAACGCTTCGGTGACGTAGCCACTGTCCAGGCCGTCGCGGAGTTCGTCGATGGAGATGGGACGCTGGATGGGCGTCAGGCCGTGTTCCGCAGCCAGATGCAGGATCGAGTCGCGGGTGACGCCCTCCAAAATGGTGCCGAGCGCGGGGGTGAGTAGTTCATCGTCGCGCGTGATCATCATGAAGTTCATGGTTCCGCACTCCTCGAGCCATTTGTGCTCGGCGCCATCGGTGTAGAGCACCTGCCCGCAGCCGTGGTCCTGGGCTTCGGCGGCGGCTGCGAGGCTGGCCGCGTAGTTGCCTCCGCACTTGGCGGTGCCGGTTCCGCCCTTGGCGGCCCGGGTGTAGTTGGGGGTGATCCACAGCTTCACGGGATCGGGGTAATAGGCACCGGCCGGGGTGGCCAAGACGGCGTACAGGTACTTGTGGGCCTCGCGTACACCCAGGTAGGGCTCATCAGCAATCTGGAACGGCCTGATGTAGAGACTCTGCTCGCCCGTGTTCTCCGGTACCCAGGCGCGTTCCGCGTCCACGAGTTCCATGATTGAGTCGAGGAAAATCTCCTCCGGTAGCGGCGCCATCTGGAGGCGCAGGGCGGAGCCGACGAAGCGCATGGCGTTGCGTTCCGGCCGGAACAGCCAGATGGAATCATCGTCGTGGCGATATGCCTTGAGGCCCTCGAAGATCTCTTGTCCGTAGTGGAGGACGGAGGCAGCGGGATGAAGGCTGAAGTTCGTAGTGGGAACGATGCGCGGATTCTCCCAGCCACTGCCCTCGGTGTAATTGGCGAGCACCATATGGTCCGTGTAGTACCGGCCAAAGCCCGGATCGGCCAGCGCTGCGGCCCGCTGCTCATCCGAGGTGGGGTTGGTGGATCGTTGGAGGTCAAGAATCGCCATGAGCGAAACCCTACAGCTCCCGGGATGGCGAGATGGGAGCCACCAATTCGGCAGGTCAGTTGTCGTTCTCCAGCGTGGAGATATGACCCGTCTCCTCCGGTTGGCCATTACGAGAGGCCGTTTCACTCCTCGCGTTTGAAGGACATGGTTGCTTCGTGGGCGCCTGATTCGGATGGCCAGCGCGAAGTGATCGCCTTCAGGCGGGTGTAGAACTTCACACCCTCCGGCCCGTGGATGTGGGTGTCGCCCATGAGCGAACTCTTCCAGCCGCCGAAGGAGTAGAACGCCACGGGCGTCGGGATGGGGACGTTGATACCCACCATGCCGGCCTCGACTTCGAGCTGGAAAGCACGTGCAATACCGCCGTCGTTGGTGAAGATGGCGGCACCGTTGCCGAACTCCGAAGCGTTCACAATGTTGATTGCCTCAGCATAGGTCTCGGCATGCACAATGGTCAGGACCGGCCCAAAGATCTCCTGATTGTAGGCCGGCGCCTCCAGCGGAACATCGTCCAGGACCGTCGGGCCCACCCAGAAGCCGTCCTCATGTCCATCAACCTTCAGCTCACGTCCGTCCATGACGACAGTGGCACCGCGCTGCTCAGCGTCGTCGATCAGCCCGACGATGCGCTGCTTGGCCGCACTGGAGATGACCGGCCCCATCTGCACACCCTCGTCGAGACCGTTGCCCACCGTGATGTTGACGGCGTGCTCCTTGACAAGCTCGGCGAGCTTGGGTCCGACACCGCCCACCGCAACAACAACAGGCAACGCCATGCAACGCTCACCCGCGGCACCGAAGGCTGCGGCGGAGATGTGCTGGGCTGCGAACTCAAGGTCACAGTCCGGCATCACGATGGCGTGGTTGTTCGCGCCACCGAGCGCCTGGACGCGCTTGCCGTTGGCAATGCCCTTCTCCTGCACGATACGCGCAACGGGGGTGGAACCGACAAAGGAGATGGCATCGACGCCGGGATGCTCGATCAAAGCAGTGACCACCTCCACATCACCGGCCACAACGTTGAACACACCATCAGGAAGTCCCGCCTCCTTGTACAGCTTCGCCACCAGCAGCGACGCCGTAGGAGTTGGGGTGGCCGGCTTCAGGATGAACGCGTTTCCGGTGGCGATCGCCACGGGATGCATCCACATCGGCACCATGACGGGAAAGTTAAAAGGACACACGCCGGCCACCACACCAACAGGTTGACGAATGCTGTGGATATCGACACCGCTGGAGACATCGAAAGAATAGTCCCCCTTGAGCGCCGCACCGATCCCACACGCAAAATCGAGAGTCTCGCGTCCGCGCTGGATCTCACCAATGGCGTCGTTGTAGTCCTTGCCATGCTCCGAGACGATCGCCTTGGCGAGCTCATCCGAGTGCTGCAGCACCAACTCACGCATCTTGAACATGATCGCGGTCCGCTTCGCCAGCGACGTCTTCGCCCACCCATTCTGGGCCCTGCGCGCCACGGCCACGGCATGATCCACATCCGCCTGGCTGGCAGCGAGCAATTCACCCTGCACCTTGCCCGTGGCCGGATCCTCCACATCGATCCTGTGTGTTGGCGTCCCCTCGTGGGGAGCCCCGTCAATCCAGTGGCTGATGATTCTCGTCATGTCGTCTGCGCCTTCCTGTCGTATGTGATCCGGATTCCTGGTCACACGTCCCGCGCTGCTTGAGTGGGTCGCACTGCACCGCTGCTCCGCGGCGTCCCGGACATCTTACTGTCTTTGTATATACAATAGAGGGGAGTCTCCTCTCTTAGCAAGTGGCCTCGCCGTATCGGCAGTGCTATTGCGCGCCCGCTTGACAGTACAAATGACCGCTCAGTACGGTTCGAGGACATCGAGCTTCGCGAAGGGCCCTCATGAACATCCCCGTCCAGCCACACGCAGTAGCACTTCTCGGCGTTGGACGCATCGGCATCATGCACGCCAGCATCCTGGCCGCCCACCCACTCGTGGAGAGACTCGTCCTCGCGGACGTGGACCCTCACCGCGCAGCGCACGTTGCAGCGCAACTGGGATGCGAGAGCGCACCCGTGGAAGCAGTGCTGGACCCGGACAATCCGCTCTCGCTGGACGGTCTCATCATTGCCACCGGCACGGATACACACGCCGATCTCCTCATCACCGCATCCCAGATCGGCCTTCCAACGTACTGCGAGAAGCCGATCGCACTTGATCTTGCGCAAGCCCTCCAGGCTGAACAGGCTCTGATGGAATCCAACGTGCCGCATCACATCGGTTTTCATCGTCGTTTCGACGTGGGCTACACACGTGCCCGGGACCTGCTGCATTCCGGAGGGCTCGGCGAATTGCGCCGCTTCCATGCCCTGACCTGCGATCCACAGCCCCCTGCCGACCGATTCATCCCCGGCTCCGGCGGCGTCTTCCTGGACTGCAATGTTCACGACTTCGACATCCTGCGCTGGGTGACCGGGCGTGAAGTGGTGGAGGTGTATGCCACCGGGTCTGCGCGCGGCTCGAAGGCCTTCGCAGAGAACAACGATTTCTCCGATTCCGTGGCCATCCTGACGTGCGACGACGGCACCGTGGGCAGCGTCCACTCCTCCCGCTACAACGGCCAGGGCTACGAAGTGCGTCTGGACCTGATGGGCACGGACGGCTCCGCCAACGTGGGGCTCGACAACAAGGTGCCATTCCGCTCGATGGAGGACGGCGTCGAGTTCCCGCCGGAGGCTCCGTGGGACGACTTCATTGCCCGCTTCCTGCCCTGTTATGAGCGTGAGCTCGACCATTTCCTGCGCAACACGATGGCCGGGCTGCCCAGCGCGTGCACGGCACACGATGCCGTAGCCGCACTCAAGATCGCACTGGCCTGCAACAAGTCGCGCGACGAGCGCCGTCCGGTCAAGGTGTCTGAGATTCAGTAGAACACCGGCCGCACACAGCTGCTGGCCGGGTGAAGCCCGCTCTGCTCGCTGCGCGGAACTGATTGAGGGTCAAGCCAACGTCAACGGCCAGGTCGTCGACCTAGCCGTTCAGAATGTTTGCACTGGAAAGCCATGCTCTCTTCCAGGGACGCGTGGGTGGACACAAGCGTTCCCGCGGTGAGACTGGATGAACCAGCCCGACCGCGGGAACACTGGTGCAGACGCTTCCACGCGCGCTCCGCCAAAAGCGGCTAGAGGATTGCCTGGACTTCCTCGTCGTTCATGTTCTCGGGTGTGACCCAGACGGACTCGGACACGATGTTGTCACTTTCCGGCATGGTTCCATCGTTGGCTTCAACGAGCATCTCCACTGTTCTGTATCCCATCCCGAAGGGGTTCTGAAGCACGACACCGAAGATGCTGTTGTCCTCCAGAAGTGTCAGAACGTCAGGAGAGGCATCGATGCCGATCACGGTGGTGTCGGACTCCTTCGCGGCCACCTCGTCGGCGATGGCGATGACGGAGTCATCATCGGTGCCGAAGAAGCCCGCCAGGTCTGGGTGCGCCTGCAGGATGCCCTGTGCCTTGTCACGCGACTTCGCTGGGTCGGATTCTCCGTTTTGAACGTCGACCACCTCCATGTCCGGGGCGTTCTCCGAGATCCAGTCACGGAAACCGTCCCGGCGCTCACCGGCTGTACCAACTTCACCGTGGGCAATGATGGCCACCTTTCCGCTGCCACCCAGTTCTTCACTCATCTGCTCGGCGGCCTCAGCACCCATGCCCGCATTGTCAGATGCGATGGTGGTGAGGGGAATGTCGGTGGGGTCCTTCATGGGGGTGTCATAGATGATGACGGGAATTCCTGCGGCGTCCGCGTCCTCAAGCAGACGCGGCGCGCCGTCCTGAGCACCATCCTGGGGCGCGAATCCGATGCCGATCGGCTGATCATTGATGGCGGAGCGCAGCTGGTTCAGTTGCTTGTCACCTTCGGACTCGGTGTCGGGACCATTGAAGACCACCTCGACGCCGAGCTCGTCGCCTGCCGCCATGGAGCCTTCCTTGACTTTGCTCCAGTACTCAGACGCGTTTGCCTTGCCAATGAGTGTGACACGGCCACCGGATGCGTCGCCGCCGCCGGCGTCGCCGCCTTCACCGCCCCCATCGCTGCAGGCGGCCAGTCCGCTAACAGCCAGAATGGCGGCCGTAGCTGTTGCAATAAGTCTTCTCACGGGTTGTCTCCTTGTGATTGGGGATGATTGATCGCGTGTGTTGCGTTGCTATGTAGTCGATGAGAGGGGGAAGGATCATTCCTCCTTGCCGCCGCGGCGAACAATGTCGACGAAGACCGCCAGAAGCACCACGGAACCCAGAACGACCTTCTGCCACTGGTCCTGCACGCCCATCACGGTCAGGCCGTTGAAGATGGTCTGGATCGTGACGGCGCCAATCACGGCGCCGAAGATGGAAGCGCGACCTCCACGAAGGGAGGTGCCACCGATGACGGCGGCGGCGATGGCGTACATCTCGTACCCCTGGCCAAGGGTGGGCTGGGCGGCAGAGAGCCGCGAGGACATCAGGATGCCGGAAATGCCGGTGAAGACACCACCAATGATGTAGGCGAGCATCTTCCAGCGACGCGTGTTGACACCGGAGATTCGGGTGGCCTCCTCGTTGGAGCCGATCGCGAGCGAGTAACGCCCCACCGCGGTCTTGTTCATGAGGATGCCGGCGACGATGGCCAGTCCCACAAAGATCAGCACGGCATTCGGCAGACCGGGTATCAATTCGCCCACTGCGATCTGGGCATAGCCGTCGACGCTGCGCAGAGAGATGGTGCGCCCATCTGCGAGCACCAGCGCCGTGCCCCAGGCCACCATCATCATGGCCAACGTGGCGATCATCGGTTGCATCTTCACGTAGGAAACAAGGAACCCATTGATGGTTCCCAACAGCGCGCCCGCAAGCAGCGCGCCCAGAATGCCGACCCAGATCGGCAGACCCAGCCCACCGGCCTGAGCAATCAACAAGCCGCCGCACACTGAGGTCACGGCCATGCCGAACCCGGGCGTGAGGTCGATACCGCCGGTGGCGATCACGAAGGACAGGCCCAGTGCCTGGATGCCCGTCACCACGGAAGCAAGGAGAAGCGATGAGATGTTGCCCCAACTCGCAAAGTTGGAGTTCATTACGCTGAAGAACACCACCAGCAAGATCAGGACAAGCACCACCATGCCCTGCTGGAGAAATGCCTTGTAGCGTTCTGGGATCGCGCTTGTCCTGCCACCTCTTCTGGTGATCGTGGCGCTCTCGGTGGTTGTCATGACTCGCCCTCGCTCGTGGTCTCGGTTTCATGGAAATGGGTCGCCAACTCCATGATTTTCTCCTGGGTGGCATCTGCGTTGGTGAGGAACCCTGTGATCTGTCCGTTGCACATGACGGCGATACGATCGGACATGCGCAATACCTCCTCCATCTCGGAGGAAATCATGATGATGGATTTCCCCTGCTCCGTCAGTTCGTTGAGCAGGTCATAGATCTCTTGTTTGGCCCCAACGTCAATGCCACGGGTTGGTTCGTCGAAGATGAGAATCTCGCAGTCCCGCTCCAGCCATTTGGCCAGCACCACTTTCTGCTGATTCCCGCCTGATAGGTTGCGAATCTTCTGACGCACCGAAGGAGTCTTGGTGGAGAGGGCCTTGCTCCATTTCTCGGCCGCGACCCGCATCTCCTTGTCCTGGAGAATTCCACCCTTGGTGTAGGAACCGATGGAGGCAAGCACGGTGTTGGCAGTGACGTCCTGACCGAGGATCAAGCCGTACTTCTTCCTGTCCTCCGACAGGTACCCAATCCCCAGACGCACAGCATCCTTGGGATGGGTGATGTTGACCTCTTCGCCCTGAAACTTGACGACACCGGAGGAGCGTGGGTCTGCGCCGATTAGGGCGCGGGCCGTCTCGGTGCGCCCGGCACCCATCAGACCGGCGAACCCGAGAATCTCACCCTTCTCCAGGGTGAAGCTGACGTCATTGAGCAGGTTGTCCGTTGACAGGTTACGGACCTCGAGAACGGGTTCGGTCTCCTTGCGCGGCTCGGGACGGATGTCTGAGGCGATCTCACGACCCACCATCATGTGGATGATGTCGGGAACGGTGACCTCTTTCCCCGGACGCGTCGCGACAAGCTCCCCGTCACGCAGCACGGTGACCTGTGTCGCGAGCTTACGGATCTCCTCCATGCGGTGAGAGATGTAGACGACCGCGGTTGTCGGAGTGATGAAATCATCGATGATCCGGAAGAGCGTCTCCACCTCGGCGTCGGTGAGTGCTGCCGTCGGCTCATCCATCACGAGGATCGACGAATTGAAGGACAGTGCCTTTGCGATTTCGAGGAGCTGTTGCGCCGCCACTGTGAGCTGAGCTACACGAACCCGAGGGTCAATCTTGACGCCCAGACGCTCAAGCAGCTCACTCGCCTTCCGGTTCAGCGCCGCGTCGTCGTTGATGAGTCCACCGAACCGCTTCGGTTCACGGCCTATGAAGATGTTCTGCGCCACGGTGAGGTGGTTCATCAGGAAGAACTCCTGATGGATCACGCTGATTCCGGCATGGTGTGCTGAAAGGGGGTTCGGGAGCTCGAGCTTCTCGCCTCGCAGCCGTAGCTCGCCCTCGTCAGGCTGGTAGATGCCCGACATGATCTTCATGAGCGTCGACTTACCGGCCCCGTTCTCGCCCACGAGAGCATGCACCTCACCCGCACGTAGGGTGAAGTCGACGTCGTGCAACGCACGAACGCCGGGAAAGAACTTGCTGATCCCACGCATCTCGAGCAGCACCTCACCCAAGCCCGCCTTCGTCGCGTCGTGAACCGTTGCGCCGGTCTGGGTCATCATCAGCCTCCTTGCTGTGAATACTGTCGATTCGATTCGTGGAGCACATGCTCGTGCCACCGCGCTTCAGTGATCGGTGATAATAGGCAATGTTCGCAATCTCAGCACCATTTGTCAAGCTTTGTGCAAACATTTGTCGGCTCCAGTTGCGATCTCGGCGGACTCAGCCAGGCTGTCGCCGCCGCCGACTCTGGTCTGCCAGCAATGAGGTCAGCACACCACACATTTCGCCTCATCGTGGGCATATGTCCAACGCTTCGCAACGAGCCACAAAGTTTCGCGACCACTGATCCGCTGGACAGGTACTGCGCTTACGCTAGGGCAGCCAGGGCGCTGAGCGAGGCCCTCGCGTTCGCAATGGGCCCAGCGCCAGCCGGTGGTTCTTCATCGATCATGATGTCCTGCTCCAGCACCCAGTAACCGTCGAACCCAGCGCCATCCAGGAGTTCCACGATTTTCGCGAAGTCAATGTCGCCCTGACCGATCGGGGTGAACATGCCAGCTCTGATGCCCTGGCTCCAGGTGATCTCGCCAGGAAGCAGTCGATTCGTGATTTCCTTACAGATGTCCTTGGCGTGGACAATGTCCACTCGGTCCGCGTACTTGCGGACCATCTCCACCACGTCCGCCCCACCACACGCCATGTGGCCGGTGTCGAGACACAGACCCACGGTGGAGTTGTCAAGCACTCGCTCCACCTCATCCACGTTCTGAACCATCGTCCCCCAATGTGGATGGAGGCATGCGGTCACGCCTCTGGCCGCACAGACTTCACGGATGCGAGTCATGTTCCCGAACAGCGTCTCCCAGCCCCGCTCGTCAAGCACGGGACGCTCGTCGTAACCCTCGAGACCTGAATCGGCTGCGAGAACCAAAAATTCCCCGCCCGCCAATTCAAACGCTCGGAGCTCAGCCTCCACCTGCGGAATCGGATCAAAGTTGGGGTCATGCATGACCGCCAGGAAGAACGAGCCGACGGGCTTGAGACCGAACTCGCCAACCATGGCGGCGCGCTCCTGGGCGTCGACGGGGAGCCAGCCCTGAGGGCCGAACTCGGTGGCAGTCAAGCCGATCTGCCCCATTTCCGCCAGCACACGCTCCGGTGCCATCTGGTAACCCCAGTTCGGCACTTCACATACTCCCCAGCTGATGGGCGCTCCAGCAATCTTCATTTCCACTCCAGTGTGTCGTCGTCGACTTCCGTCCCTGAGGCTAGCACCGGGCCTATGTACTAGCAAAGCAAGCTCGGGAAGGGGCCCCACGAACCTGCGAGCGTACATATGCCCTATAGTTGTCCGAACATGCAAGAACAGTACGCAACGTGGCGCTGGTGGCATATTCGGGCCACGCCGTGCCGAACAGGAGTAGGACATGACCCGCATCGCCATCATTGGGGCCGGCCGTATCGGCCACGTGCACGCTCGCGCTGTCCATGCGCATCCCCTGGCGGAGCTGGCTCTGGTGTGCGACCCATTCGAAACATCCGCCAGGGCACTGGCCGAAATTTATGGGACCTCGTGGTGTCTAGATCCTGCCGAAGTCTTTGCCTCCGACGAAGTGGACGCCGTCATCATCGGTTCCCCCACGCGTTTCCATGTCGAGCACATACTGGCTTCCGTCGCAGCCGGAAAGAAGGTGCTCTGCGAGAAGCCCGTGGCGCTCGATCTGGTTGAAGCCACGTATTGCATTGCCGAGCTCACCGACAGCACTGACGTGATGATGGGGTTCAACCGACGTTTTGATCCGACCTTCAGCGAGATTCATCGTCGCGTGATGGTCGGCGAGATCGGCGACCTCCAGCAGCTCACCGTCATCTCACGAGATCCGTCGGCGCCCCCGGCGGAATACGTTGCGGGCTCTGGAGGAATCTTCCGGGACATGACGATCCACGACTTTGACATCGTGCGCTTCTTTCTTGGTGACATCGTCGAGGTGGTGGCCATCGGCACCAACGTGGACGAGGCGATCCAGGCACAGGGAGACTTCGACCAGGCGATGGTGACCCTCAAGTCCAACGACGGCAAGATGGCCACCATCATCAACTCCCGCACCTGTGCCTTCGGCTATGACCAGCGGCTCGAAGCCTTCGGATCCAGGGGTGCACTGAGTGCGGACAACCTGACCGCCACCGCTGTCCGGAAGGCAGCAAGCGACCAGACCGAGACCAAATCCAGGATCATGGACTTCTTCCTCGACCGCTACGTCGATGCCTACCGACTGGAACTCGACGCCTTCCTCGCGGCTGTGGCCGGCGATTCTCCGATGTCGCCGTCACTCCGTGACGGGTACGAGGCTCTGCGACTCGCCGACGCCGCAACCATGAGTGCGCACGAGGGACGCATCGTTCGGTTGTAGCCTTACGGCTTCACCGATAGCCCGAGAGTACTTGTCGCCTGCGCGCCACATGCTCCCGCACATTCGTCAGTTACAAGTACTTCAGGTCGCGTGATGCGAGTCGGCAGATAATTGAGCACGCATCAATCCGCGATTGCGATGTGGAACACGCCAAATACTCACCGCAGGTAGTGGCGCTGGTCCCTCTTCATCGACTCGTACCAGTCCCGCGCCTGCCGGGTGGACTCGATGCGGGAGACCTCTGACACCGGAACATCCCACCAACTCGACCCCGGGGGGTTGGGCCCCAGCAGATCGGTCTCGATGTGGATCATGACTGCGCGATCCATCGCCACAGCCTCCGCGTAGGCCTCCTTGAACTCCGCGATCGTGCTCACCCGCAGCACCGTGATACCCCAGGACTCGGCGTTGGTCGCGATGTCCACGGGCAGCAGCTCACCGTCGACGGTGTGGCCCTCTCCGGACTTGCGGTAGCGGGTGCCGAAGCGCTGTGACCCGTGCGACTCCGAGAGCGCCCCGATCGAAGCGAAGCCATGGTTCTGCAGGAGCACCAGAACCACCTTCAGCCGCTCCTGCACAATGGTCGCGAGTTCCATCGGCAGCATCTGGTACGTGCCATCACCGACGATGGCCACCACTTCTGCGTCCGGGCGCGCAAGCTTGACGCCCATGGCAGCCGGGATCTCGTAGCCCATCGTGGAGAACGCGTATTCCACGTGGTACTGCGCCGGGGTGCGGACCTGCCACAGGCACTGGAGGTCGCCGGGCATGGAGCCAGCTGCGTTGATGACGACGTCGTCGTCTCCCATGAGCTCATTCAGCGCCCCGAACACTTCCGTCTGCGCCGGGAGCGGGCCATGTCCACGGTGATAGCACTCGTGCGTGACAGCTGCCCACTCCGTCTTGAGTTGCGCGACCGACTCGCTGTAGGTGTCGTCGACGCGGTACCCGTCGAGCGCCGTGGTCAGCGTTGTCAGCGCCTCGCGCGCATCGGAGACCACCATCTCAGCGGCGTGCTTGGCAGCGTCGAAGGCAGCCACGTTGATGTTGACGAACGTCACATCCGGGTTCTTGAACTGAGTGTGGGAAGCGGTGGTGAAATCGGAGTACCGGGTGCCGATACCGATGACGACGTCGGCCTCCTCCGCCAGTTTGTTCGCTGAGGAAGCGCCGGTGGAACCCACCCCGCCGACGGCGCACTCGTGGTCAAAGTTGATGGCGCCCTTGCCGGCTTGCGTGTCGGCGACGGGAATACCGGTCGCGGCGGCGAAGTCACGCAATTCCTGACTGGCGCGAGAGTAGACCACGCCACCCCCGGACACCACGAGCGGCCGCTTGGCAGCTCGAATGATCTCGGCGGCACGCTCGATTGCCGCGGGCTCTGGCGCAGGGCGTCGGATCCGCCACACCCGACGGGCGAAGAACTCCACCGGGAAGTCATGGGCCTCGGCCTGCACGTCCTGGGGGAGGGCGACGGTGACGGCGCCCGTGTCGGCAGGGTCAGTGAGGACGCGCATCGCGGCCATCAACGACGGCACGAGTTGTTCCGGCCGCTCAATGCGGTCGAAGAACCGCGACACCGGACGGAAGCAGTCGGTGGCTGCAGTCAGCGGCGATGTGGGATCCTCCACCTGCTGCAACACGGGATCCGGATTCCGTGTTGCGAACTGATCGGAGGGGAACAGCAGCACGGGCAGCCGATTGGTGGTGGCGACGGCGGCACCGGTCACCATGTTGAGCGCACCCGGCCCGATGGATGAGGTACACATCCACGTCTGGCGACGCTCAGTCGTTTTGGCGTACGCGGCCGCAGCGTTGACCATGCCCTGCTCGTTGCGGGGCATGATGTAGGGCATCTCACCACCGTCGGGATCGGGGTCCAGCTCGTTCTGCAGCAGCGCCTGACCAATTCCGGCGACGTTGCCGTGGCCGAAGATCCCGAAAGCGCCAGCGATGAGGCGTCGTTGCTCACCATCGCTCTCTGTGAACTGGTTCACGAGAAATCGGATGATCGCCTGGCCCACGGTGAGGGAGACGGTTTCGCTCATGTCAGCTTCCTTGGGGGTTGAGGGGTGTCATGGGGAGCCGGGGGTCGACGTCGGTGTTCTCCCACGTCTCACGGATCCATGTGTAGTGCGGGTCATCGGTCATCAGCCACGTGGCATCTTCAGCGGGGCCAGCCATGACGTTGAGGTAGTAGAGGTCGTAGCCCGGTGCGGCCACCGACGGCCCGTGATAGCCGTGGGGCATGATCACGACATCACGCGAACCCACTTCAGTGCAGACGTCAATGTCGTTGCCCGGGGAGGGGTAGATGCGCTGCAGCGCCATACCGGTGGTGCCGTTGGAGGCGGGACGCACCTCGTAGTAGTAGATCTCCTCCAGCACACGCTCGTTCTCGTTGTGCTCGTCATGCTTGTGCGGCGGGTAGGAGGACCAGTTGCCACCGGGCGTCAGTACCTCGCAGACCAACAGGTGGGAGGTTCCCAACTCGTTGCCGAGCGCGTAGTTGTTCACCTGACGCGAGCAGTTGCCAGCACCGCGCAGACCGGTGATGACCTCGGATTTTGGGCAGTACCGCACCGGCAAGTCTGTGGTGGCTCTGGAGCCGGGCAGGGCGAAACGCCCGCCGTCGTTGCTGCGAATGGTTGCGGTTACACCACGTGGCAGGTACAGGTAATCGGTGATCGCCATCCAGACCTCCTCGCGCCCCGTCAACTCATGGACTTCGCCCCCCACCTCGACGGTGCAGGCACCCGCTAGCGGAAGCACGAGGATTTCTTCCTCCCCCGTGCGGATCTCCTCCGAGCTGCTGGCCGGTAGCCCGAGGACGCGGATGGAACACCAGTCCCAACCAGTACGCTCGGCGTCCACGTCGGTCTCAAAGTGGTCATGGCTGGTCGACCCAGCCGGGATCAGGTACTTCTCCTGTGTGTTCACAACACCTCCACGAGTTTGTCCACGGCGGCGGCGACGTCGTCTCCCCGTGGAAAAAGTAGCGCCCGTCCGATGACGAGCCCTTTGACACCTGGTAGCTGCATCGCGGTACCCCAGTGGTGCACAGATGCATCGAGGTCTTCTGACACCTCACCGCCCAGAAGTAGGCAGGGCAAGGTGGTTGCCGTCATGACGCGTTCCATCTCCGGGATGCAGGGCACCTTCAACCACGTCCGCGCCGATGTGCGTCCCAGGCCGGACGCAATGGCCATGGACCGCATGACGGATTCGGGCGTGAGGTCGTTGATGAGGGCACCCCTGTGGCGATGGGACATGAACGGCTCGATGAGGGAGATCTTTTGTGCTTCCGCAAGTTCGTTCACGGCCTCTGAGGTTCTCTCCAGCATGGCCGACGTTGCCGGGTCACCCAGGGCAATCCGCAGCAGCATCTTGCCGCCGTCGATACCGCTCTCGACGATCCCGGGTGCGTCATAGGCCGTCATGCGGTCGTCCACCTCGAAGACCGAACCGCTCAGCCCGGACCGATTCATCGAACCGAAGACTGTCTTTCCGTCGAGCGCACCCAACAGCGTGAGATCCTCCACCATGTCAGGAGCGCCGAGGAAGCCGTTGACGCCGGGACGGGACAGGGCTGTGCAGCAGCGCTCCAACAACTCCTCGCGCGAGGCCATGGCGCTCTCATTGCCGCCCGCTGACAGAGCGCCACGGGCAGGATGATCGGCTGCAACCACAAGTAAAGTGCGTCCTTCGCGGGCCGGATCACCGGGAACGCGGTTGCGCATGGCATCTGCGATGGCATCCGGTGTCGCGAACCGGGTTGCAGACAGAAATGCGGAGAGCCGTGTCATGGACGTCCACCGGCGTCACTTGAGGTGGTCCTCACAAGCTCTTCCACCTCATCGGTGGTGGGCATGGCAGTGGAACACTCGAGCCTCGAAGCCACAATGGCCCCGGCGACGGAAGCAAAAGCGACGATGCGGTGGAGGTCCCAGCCGCTCAGCAGTCCGTGACAGACCGCACCGCCGAAGGCATCACCGGCCCCCAGTCCATTGAGCACCGTCACGCGCGTCGCTGGCACGAAGGTGCGGTCATCACGTGACTTGGCCAACGTGCCGACCATGCCCTGTTTGACGATGGCAACGTCGACGCCCCGATCGAGAAGAGCATCGGCAGCCCTTTCGGGATCACTCTCCCCCACCGCCACCCGGCACTCCTCCACATTCCCTATGGCCACATCCACACCGGCCAACAACTCTCCAATGTGCTTCGAGGCGGTGGCCTCGTCGGGCCAGAATCGCGGCCGGTAGTCCAGATCCAGGACAGTGAGTCCACCGGAGCGAGCAGCGAGCGCCGCGTGATGGCCGGCGCGCGACGGCGTGGCCGAGAGACCGCTGGAGGTCAGCCACAAAATCTTGTAGTCCGCCAACCGGGCCGGCAGATCCTGGACCGTGAGTTCCAGATCAGGCGTGGTGGGCTGACGATAGAAGAAGAGGGGGAAGTGATCGGGGGGGAAAATCTCACAGAAGGTGACGGGGGTGTTGTAGGAGGGGTTGGTGACCACGTGTGAGGCATCCACGCCCAGCCGCTCCAGTTCCTTGACGACAAACACCCCGAATGGATCATCACCGACACCTGTGAGCACCGACACGCCGTGCCCATGCCGGGCAGCAGCAACACCCACATTGGTGGCTGAGCCTCCGAGGAACTTGCCGAAGGTTGTGACGTCCTCCAGTTTCACCCCCACTTCAAGGGGGTAGAGATCGACGCTGCAACGACCGATCGTCAGGACATCCGGCGCCCATGAACCATCCACCTTCTCGGACCTCCTTCGTCACCTCCAGTCTGCCCCAGCAAAGATGTCCGGTCAATTATTTGTCCATACATGGCGAAGGTCGTTGACAGCGCTACCATGAGTTCATGGCACGGCGCCGCGCACCCAGCGCGTCATGACCACTCGCATAACAAGGGGTTTGGATGAGCAAAGCACACACACCGGTGATCACGATCGAGCGCGATTCGGCCATTCCCCTGTATGAACAGATCGCCAGACCCATCGAGGTTGCGATCCTGTCAGGAGAGCTTCCTGCTGGGGCCATGATTGAGGACGAGGTCTCCATGGCGGCCCGGCTGGACGTCGCCCGCCCGACAGCGCGTCGCGCGCTGCAGGAACTCGTCAACAAGGGACTGCTCTCGCGTCGTCGCGGAGTGGGCACTCGGGTCACCCCCACTCACGTGCACCGCCCCATGAAGCTGTCCTCACTCAACGAAGACCTTTCCGATGCGGGTTTCACTCCCAGCACAAAGGTACTCAATTACCTCGTCAGGGAGGCCGACGCCGAGGAGGCGGAACTGCTGGGCATCCAGCCAGGAGACGGTGTTCTCTCCGTCCGTCGTCTTCGCTTCGCGGACGATCATCCGCTGGCCATCCTCAGCAACATCATTCCTCTCGACATTGCCCCGACATGGCAGGAACTCGGCGCACATGGCCTGTATCGCTGCCTGAGCAACCGAGGGGTTCTCATCGCTTCCGCGCAGCAAGAGATCGGCGCCCGGGGCGCCGACGCGGAGGAAGCCACAACACTCGGCGAAGACGTGGGCGCACCACTGCTGACCATGCATAGAGTGGGACGCAATGCTGAGGGACGCTCCGTCGAGATCGGCGACCATGTCTACCGCCCCGGACTGTACTCGTTCAAATTCTCTCTCTTCAGCAGCTGAGTTCGTTTGTACTGACAAGAGCTTGACTTAGTGCGGACATTCAAGTTGACTAAGAGCGTCTCACATCCGCCGGCGATGCAGCCGTCCGTTCTTCTCAGGAGCATTCGATGACCGATATCACCCCCGCCCCCGGCCCACTGCTGGAAGCAACCCGCACCACCTCCACTGCTCTGTGGAACGACTCCTCAGATCTCGATGAGCTGAAGCAGTCCATCTCCTTCGGGGGCGTGGGCGCCACGTGCAACCCGGTCATCGCCTACACCACCATCAAGAATCACCTTGACGTCTGGGTGCCGCGCATCCGCGCCATCGCAGACGCCCATCCCACGTGGGGAGAGTCGGAGATCGGATGGCAGGCCGTCAAGGACATGTCCGTCGAAGCCGCAGACCTTCTCAAGTCGATCTTTGATGAACACAATGGCCGCAACGGGCGGTTGTCCGTCCAGACTGACCCTCGCCTCCACCGCGACGCGGACGCCATCGTGGCGCAGGCCGTCGAATTCCACGAGTTGGCAGACAACATCGTCGTGAAAATTCCTGCAACGACCGTAGGAATCAAGGCCATTGAGGATGCGACGGCAAAGGGCGTGAGTATCAACGTCACCGTCTCGTTCTCCGTGCCGCAGGCAGTACGTGCAGCCGAGGCCATCGAGCGCGGACTGGATCGCCGCGAGGCCGACGGCCACGACATTTCGCACATGGGCCCCGTGGTCACCATCATGGGTGGGCGCCTGGACGACTGGCTCAAGGAAGTCGTGGCCAAGGAGGCCATTTTCTTCGACATGTCGGCCCTGGAGTGGGCGGGGGTGGCTTGCCTCAAGAAGGCACACGCCATCTTCACCGAGCGAGGATTCCGCTCGCGCGTTCTCTCAGCCGCCTTCCGCAACGTGAACCAGTGGGCGTCCCTGGTGGGCGGGGACCTGGTGGTCTCACCGCCGTTCAAGTGGCAGCAGATCATCAACAATTCCGACTACACAGCAGTCTCACGCATTGACGAGCCCGTGGCCCAGGAGTACCTCGATGAGCTGAACCGCCTTGAGGATTTCCGTCGCGCCTACGATGAGGACGGCATGACGGTGGAAGAGTTCGACAACTTCGGCCCCACTCGCAAGACACTTCGCCAGTTCTTGGCCGCGGATGCAGATCTCGACGCACTCGTGCGAGACATCATCGTCCCTGCTCCCTGATTCCGTTGGGAAGGCCAGTCACTGTCCATGTGGTCGATCTGTGGTCTTCCGGAGACAACAGGTCCGGCGCCCCTTGTCAGGGTGCCGGGCCGTAGGTCGGGATGGCTGAACCGCGCCGATGCGGTGTTCAAACCTGTCGCGATGCCGTCATGGGCAAAGAAGGACTCACAGGCGCCACACGAGCTGACGCCTCACGCTCCCGTAGCATTGTCACGTCACGTCACGAGAGAATCGCCTTGCTGATCGCATCGAGTTCTGCACGTGACAGCTGCAGATCCCAGGCCAGTGCGGAGTCCCGGATGGACTCGGGGCGTGAGGCGCCGGGGATGGGAATGACGTGATCGCCGAGCGAGAGCTCCCACGCCAGCGTGACCTGCTGTGGGCTGACGTCGTGGTTGCTGGCCACCTCAGCCAGGGCCGGATACGTCTCACCAACACGCTTGGCATCACCACCTGTTCCCCCCAGAGGTGACCACGGCAGAAACGCGATCCCATTTTCGCCGCAAAGGTCCAGCTCTGGTTTGCTCGTGTGATGGAACTTGGGCGAGAACTCGTTCTGGACCGCTGCGAGACCGCCGTCGCCCAGCACCTCGATGGCCACCTCGATCTCCTCGACGTTGGCGTTCGAGATGCCGATCTCCTTGATCAGCCCCTCCTTCTTCAGATCCGCGAAGGTGCCGATGACATCGGAGTAGAGGCGGTGTCGGTCCGGACGGTGCCAGTAGTAGAGATCGACGACGTCCACTTCCAGGTCGTCCATCGACTGCTGCACGGCCTTGCGCAGATACTCCGGGGAGCCGTCGCGTCCGATCCCTTCGGGGCCGTGAACGATGCCACCCTTGGTGGCAATGACGACGTCATCCGGCCTGCCGCCGTAGGCCTTCAGCGCCTTGGCCACGAGCTTCTCGTTGTGGCCCATTTGGTCCCAACTGGGCGCGTAGATGTCGGCAGTATCGATGAGTGTGACACCTGCGTCGAGGGCGGCGTGGATGGTCGCGATTGCTTGTTCTTCACTCGGCAGCTCTCCCCTGCTCATGGAGGCCGGCATGGCTCCCAGGCCGATCGGAGAGACGTGGAATTGACCGAGGGCTCGTTGTTTCGTCATGCACTCGACCATAGTCTTCAGGGGGGCACCCGAGGCACCTGTGGGTGGCTAGAGTCGGCCACGTGGCAACTGGTCAGCGTGTGTATGAGGCTTTGGTCAGGCAACGCCGGGGAACCGGCGACGACCTCCCCGGCGAGGTTGAGCGCAACGTTCCGGGCAATGCCCTCCGGCTGATCGGGGCGGCCGCACTGCAGTCCTCCGGCGACCAGAGCGTCAAGGCCTCCACGGTGCTGCCCTGGCTGTTCAACGCCCTCGGTGTACCGACGGCACTCACAGGTTTCCTCGTACCGATTCGCGAGTCCGGCTCTATGCTTCCGCAGGCGGCACTTACGCCGCTGGTCATGCGGGTGAAGCACCGCAAGTGGGTGTTCGTCACCGGCGCCCTCGTTCAAGCAGTCTCCGTGGCATGCATGGCGCTCGTGGCAGCGCTCAGCACCGGCCTCCTCGCAGGCGTCCTCATTCTTGGTGCGCTGGCCATCTTCTCCCTGGGACGCAGCCTGTCCTCCATCTCCTCCAAGGATGTCCAGGGACGCACCATTCCGAAGGGCGAGCGAGGGCAGATCACCGGCCTCTCCACCACCGCGTCCGGAATCGTTGCCATCACACTGGGACTGGCGCTGCGCGTGTTCGGGGGCGGGGAACTTTCCGCCGGTCAGCTCGCGTGGCTGCTGGCGGGTGGCGCCCTGCTGTGGGTGGTGGCGGCATGGGTGTACTCCACTGTCGCGGAGCCAGCGGAAGAGGTCGATGCCACGCAGAGCTCAACCGGCCGCACTTCGGAGGACGAAGGACAGGCAACCGGCTGGCTTCGCCGCAGTATCGCACTGCTGCGGGACGACGCGCCGTTTCGCCGCTTCGTCGCGGTCCGTAGCCTCCTGCTGGTCTCATCACTGAGTCCGCCGTTCATCGTGACGCTGGCCGTGTCGTATGACACTGACACTCTCTTCGGGTTGGGGGTGTTCATCGTCGCGTCGGGCGTCTCGTCGCTCATCGCTGGGCCTCTGTTCGGTCGCTTCGCCGATCGATCGAGCCGCAGTCTCATGGCGGTCGGTGCGTTCGTGGCGTCAGCTGTGCTGATCCTTGTGATCGTCGTGGGTCTCCTGCCCGGTACCAACGACGCCTCGGCGCTCCGCGGTGGGCTGCTGGTCGGGGCGTACTTTGTGGTCACGCTCGTCCACACCGGGGTGCGGATGGGCCGCAAGACGTATGTCGTCGACATGGCCATGGGGGATCAACGCACTGAGTACGTGGCAGTGTCGAACTCCGCCATGGGTGTGATCCTGCTGGCCACCGGCGGCGTGACTGCCGGACTGGCCACTCTCGGCGTGTACTGGGCACTGGGATTCCTCGCCGTACTGGGCATCATCGGAGTCGTGGGAGCCATTCGACTCCCCGAGGTGTCCGCAGGCTGAGCCGTCCGGGCGCTGGAGGGCGGCCTTTCAAGTCTCAGTGCTCTCCGACCCAACAGTCTGTCCATGGACACATACCCTTGTGAACATGTCCGATTCATCCTTCCGGCGTCCGGGTTCACCCTCGGAACCCTCTCCGGAAGAGTGGCCGTACGAGCCGCCACAAGCTGATCCCGAGACGCCGCTGGACGAGTCCGACTTGTCCGCGAGCCAAGCGGAAGTGGGCCCCACCGACTCCTCGGACCGGTCCCCGACTCAGCCATTCCGTCCGCCTGGGCATCGACCAAGCCGGATCCTGATTGCCGGTCTCGTCGGGCTCCTGCTGGGCGGGGGGATCGTTGGTTGGATGTCGACGTTCCTCTCGCGCGAGCCGGAACCGATCCCCATCACGCTGGATGTGTTTCCCGAGTACATCGGCAACCTCCCGCGGCCCGATCTCGATCCTGCAATGATCGGCGATCCGGAAGCCGTCGAACAGTTCCGGCTGGCCTTTCAGGACCAGCGGGAGACATACAGATTCGCGTACGGGGCCGACGGTGCAACCGTGGACTATGGCCAGTTCCTCCTCACGATCGTGAACGGTTCCCAGTCACTTCCCCTGCCTTCCGATGCGGAGGGCAGCCCTGGCAACGCGTCGCCGGTCCTCATCTCGCTCGACTCGGACGCCATCTCCTGCACGTTCCGTCCTGAAGTGGGGCTGTACGACAGTGCCGTTCTTCAGACGCCCGCAGACCTGAGGGCGCAGGGGTGGACCCAGTGTGTCCTGAACGATCGTGACCGGCACATCAGCCTGAAGCTCGAAAGCCGGGTTACCGGACGCTCGGCGCGAACGTCCGCACGATTCGAGAACATTCTGGAACGGGTGCAAAGATCGTTGAACTCGTGACGTCGAATCAACCACCCGACGCACCTTCACAAACTCTCGGACAAAGCCCACACCCATGAGGAGCGGAACACCACTGTCAGCGGTGCGTGACAGGGTGGGCGCATGACAGATCCTCGCCCGTTCTGTGCGGAAGAGCCGCCGCCGGACCCCTGGGAACTCCCGCCGGATCCATTTGATGGGCCCGAGATGCACGATGCGCACGCTCGACCCACCGGTGCGCAGCGGCAAATGTCGCAGACGAGATCCACGCCGTCCCAGACCGCTCACCGGGGCGGCGACGACCTGCGCGAGGAAGCACTGGCCATCCTCCGCGACCTCACGAGCCGGGCTGAGGCGGACTTCCATCAGGGGCAGTTCGAAGCCATCGAAGCCCTGGTGGCAGATCATCGACGAGCGCTCGTGGTACAACGCACGGGGTGGGGGAAGTCGGCGGTGTACTTCATCGCCGCGCTGCTCCAGCGACGTGCGGGTGCCGGGCCGGCCCTGATCGTGTCACCGCTGCTCGCCCTCATGCGGGACCAGGTGGCCGCGGCTGAGCGGGCGGGCGTGCGAGCGGCGGCCATCAACTCCGCCAACGCCACCGAGTGGCGCGAGATCGAGCGACTCCTCGCAGCCGACGCCGTCGACGTGCTGTTCGTATCACCCGAACGTCTGGTGAATCCACGTTTCCGCGAAGAGCAACTCCCCCATCTCGTCGCTGCGATGGGTCTGCTCGTCATCGACGAGGCGCACTGCATCAGCGACTGGGGTCACGACTTCCGCCCTGACTACCGACGTATTCGCACCCTCATCGGCGAACTACCCGACGGCGTGCCCATCCTGGCCACCACCGCGACGGCCAACGAGCGGGTGGTGGAGGACGTCGCCGAACAGATGGGGACCGGAGGCCACGAGGTCTTCACGCTGCGCGGCCCCCTGGCCAGGACATCTCTGCGGCTCGGTGTGCTGAATCTCGGTACCACGTGGCGTCGCCTCGCCTGGCTGTCCGAACATCTCGACACCCTCCCCGGTAGCGGCATCGTCTACACCCTCACGGTTTCGGCGGCAGAGGATACAGCCGCCCTCCTCAGCAAGGCTGGCCACTCCGTCCGCGCCTACACGGGACGCACCGACGCAGCCGAGCGGATTGAGGCGGAGGAAGCGCTGAAGGCCAACGACGTCAAGGCCCTGGTCGCCACCTCAGCACTCGGCATGGGCTTCGACAAGCCCGATCTGGGCTTCGTCGTGCACCTGGGAGCGCCGAGTTCCCCGGTGGCGTACTACCAGCAGGTGGGTCGTGCCGGCCGAGCCACCGACAACGCCGACGTGCTCCTGCTCCCCGGCCCCGAGGATCGCGACATCTGGCACTTCTTCGCCACCAACTCGATGCCCACCCAGGCCCGGGCTGACGCCGTCCTCACCGCACTGGCCGACGCAAACGGCCCGCTCTCAACCCCCGCCCTCGAAGCCCGCGTGGACCTCAAGCGCGGACAACTCGAGCTCCTCCTGAAAGTGCTCGCCGTTGAAGGCGCCGTGCGCTACGTCCAGGGCGGCTGGACAGCCACGGGACAGCCCTGGACCTACGACAAGCCTCGCTACGACCGAATCGCGGCCGCTCGCGACGCCGAGCAGGACGCGATGCTGACCTACGAGCGGGGCGAGTCCTGCAGGATGGCCTTCCTCACCTCCGAGCTGGACGACCCCCACTCCGCCCCCTGCGGCAGATGCGACGTGTGTACGGATGCCTGGTACCCCACCGATGTCACCGTCGAGACAGAGAAATCAGCACAAGCCCAACTGGACAGAGTGGGTGTCCCGGTGGCTCCTCGGGCGCTGTGGCCGGGCGGTCTGGATCGTCTCGACATCACGGCCGACGGCAAGGCAGTCAAAGGCAAACTCCCCGACGGCGACCGGGTGCTGGAAGGCCGGGTGATCGCCCGGCTCACCGACCTCGGCTGGGGTGCGACACTGCGCAACCTCTTCGCCACCGACGTGGACGGCCGCCCGCTCGACACGGACATCCCCGCCGAACTCGCCCGTGCCAGCTTGCGCGTCCTCAAGGGCTGGGACTGGGATGTGCGGCCAACTGCCGTCGCATGGATACCAAGCCTCAGCCGCCCCCGACTGGTGGACTCCGTTGCCAGCGGCATCGCCTCGGCGGTGAGACTCACGAATCTTGGCCCGCTGGAGTTGGCCCCGCACGCCGAGGCGCTCACCCGACCCACCAACAGCGCCTACCGGGTACGGGACGTCTGGGACCGCTTCCGCGTGCCGGACGCCATGGCGCCCGCACTCCGGGCGCTCGACGGCCCGGTGCTCCTCGTCGACGACCTCGTCGATTCCCGCTGGACCATGACCGTCGCGGGTCGGCTGCTTCGCCGCGCCGGTGCTTACGCCGTTCTGCCGTTCGCCCTCGCGGCAACAGGCTAGTCACGCCAATCTGCACAGTTCAGCGCAGCACCACCAGAAGCTGACCCACCCAGAGTCCGAGACGCCCGCCCTATCGCTGGACGCCCGTCCTGCTCCTGCCGACCCGTCCAAAGTGTCGAAGCCCGTCCTATAGAACGGGCGGCGAGCGGTAAGTCGGGCGTCGACGCATCTGGACGGGCGTCGCGACCACTCGACGGGCGTTCGGGGGTTGACCTTCCCCCTTTCAACCAGCCACACCTTCCGTTCGCGCATGAACCGTGCGTGGAAAAGACCAGTCCTTTCGAATCGTTTGACATGCCAGAATAATCTGAGAAGGATTCACTGACACGACACTCTGAAGGGACGGCAGTTGCGCACTCTGCTGGTAGGAATCACCACTGCTGTGATGGTGATCCTCTCGTCCCTCGGCATCTCACGGGCGGTGGCGCTGCCGCTCGCCCCAGAACCGGTTCCACCCGTCACCGGCATCCCGGCACCCTGCCCGGTCACCTACGAATGGCCGGGCGACGACGTGTCCATCGAAGCGACCACCGCAGCCCTGTCCGAAAGCTTCGGTTTCGAACTGATCGGATCCCAGTGGACTGAGGCCAGCCGCGAATCCATCAAGATTCTGTGGCAGACACTCGACGCCGTCGGATGCACCGGCTACGTGGAGCACCTGCAGGCCAAGGTGGACGGCAATGTGGGAATCAACGCCGACATCAAATCCGGCTTCGCGTGGGGTGATTGGAGCCTGACACGGACCAACTACGTCACCCTGGACTTCGCCAAGTTCCAGCAGGCGCTCGACAGTGGCGATGAGGGCCGCATCGTACGCCTCGTGATCCACGAGATGGCCCACGTTCTGAACTCGGACCGCAACAGTGCGCCGGACTACTGGACGATCTTCCAGAACCTGCATGCCGTTGAGGGCAGCTTCTCGGACTACGCGGGCAGCAGCGTCACCGAGACATTCGCCGACGTGGTGGGCTACTACGTGGGGCGCTGCGCCCTGAACAACCCCTATGACACGGGCGAGCACGAGGCCTACTACGAGTTCGCCAAGTCCTATATCTTCGGCGGCAAAGAGTTCGGGCCCGACGCCGGGGAGCTGCCCGACTGTTCCGTGGCGGACACTGACGCCCCGCTTCCAGCCACCCCCACCCTCCAGAGCTGGATCGAAGCCCTCAGCCAGCAGTAGAAGCAGTAGCTCTTCCCATCGCGCCCAGGACGGCGCAACATAGGTCGGCAACCACAGCGTGTGAGCAACCCCTGACAGATGTCATGGCATCGTCGTGGCAGAAGACGGTTCCGCGAAGACGGCACTTGCTCGACGCTAAAGGCATGACCACACAAGCCATCACGCTGCGCGATCTTCGCAAGACCTTTCCGACGCCTGAGGGTCCCCTGCACGCCGTCGACGGCATCAGTCTCAGCGTGAGGACTGGGGAGGTCGCGGCATTCCTCGGACGCAATGGCGCCGGAAAGACCACCACCCTGGACATGGTCCTCGGCTTCACCCGACCCACTTCGGGCACCGTGGAAGTCTTCGGGATGGCTCCCCGCGAGGCCGTCGTCCATGGCCGCACAGGAGCTGTACTGCAGAGCGGTGGCCTCCTCGACGACCTCACGGTGAGTCAAACGATGGAGATGGTCGCCGCCCTCCACGGCCCGGTTGACATCGACGACGCCCTCCGCCGGGCAGGGGCCGATCACATCACCACCCGCAAGGTGGGAAAGTGCTCCGGCGGCGAGCAGCAACGCCTGCGTTTCGCACTGGCCCTCCTGCCCAACCCGGACCTACTGATCCTGGACGAACCCACTGCGGGGATGGACGTGTCCGCACGGCGCGACTTCTGGGACACCATGCGCGCGGAGACCTCCCGCGGCCGCACCGTGGTGTTCGCGACCCACTACCTCGATGAGGCCGAGGAGTTCGCGGACCACGTCATCGTCATCGACCGCGGCACCATCGTCGCCGATGGCACCACCGACGACATCCGCGGTGCCGCAGGTGCCAGCACCCTGAGCTGCCGTTGGAATCCGAGCGACGGCGATCCGGCAGGCCTACCCCACCTTCTGTCCCACACGCTCAACGGCAACCACCTCACCTGCACGTCCTCCGACACTGACGCTCTGGCCCGCCACCTGTTGACACGGACATCGGCATCGCAGCTCGCCATCTCCCGGGCCCGTCTGGAGGACGCCTTCGTCGATCTCACCTCAGGAAAGGCCACCTCATGACCGAGACACTCACCCGTCCCACATCGACGACGACGAGGCCTCACCGCCCCGTCGCGAGCATGCTGCGCTACGCAGCCCTGGACCTGGCACGCAACCTGCGCATGGTGGAAGCGGTCTTCTTCACGCTCGTGCTGCCCACGGCCTTGTACCTGATGTTCGCGGGGATGTCCGAATTCTCCGACGCCCCAGCAGGCCACGGAAACGTCTCAGCCTGGACCATGACGTCCATGGCGCTGTACGGGGCGGTGTTGGCCACATCCAACATCGCCGGCTTTGCGGCGGTGGAGCGCGCGAAGGGGTGGGATCGCACACTCGCGCTGACACCCGCCCCTACCTGGTCCTACATGCTCAGCAAGGTGGTGGTGGGCTTGGCCATGGCGGTCCTCCCCGTCGCCCTCGTGATGACTGTGGGGTGGCTGACTGGTGCCGATCTGGCGGGAATGCGCCGGCTGGCCGCGGCCGGGATCATCGTGGTTGGCTCCACCATGTTCGCCTGCTACGGCCTCGCCGCGGGCTTGTTGTTCCGAAGCGAGACGGCTGTCGGTGTGGCGTCCGGACTGTTGGTGGTGATGGCCTTCTTCGGCAACCTCTTCTTCCCGCTGAGTGGCATGTTGCTCGACATCGCCCGCTTCACGCCCCTGTACGGATTGACTGGACTGGCCCGATGGCCTCAGATGGAGGGGTGGATACCGTCGGATCCCACCAACCCTCTCCCTGCGGATGAATTGTGGGTCCTGGTCGCGAACGTCGTCGTCTGGACTGCGGTGTTCCTCTGCATCGTGCTCGCCGCAGCACGCCGTGAGGCGTCACGGCCGTGATGCGCGGCATCTGGTGTGAGAAGCTATGACGCCATGACGCAGACGCAGCTTCAGACGAACCGACGGGCCGACATGGTCTTCGGCGGCGTCTGGCTGGTGTTCTTGGTGTCCCCCATCTTTGCGCTGGTGGGCAGCGACGCCTCTCTGGCTTGGCGCGTGGTGGGAGGCTTGGCGACGGCTCTGTTCATCGTCGGTTTTCTCCTCTCGCACCTGCACCCCACGCCGGGGAGGCTTGGCACCTTCGGTGGCGCGACGGCATGGACGGCGTTCCTCACCGGATTGGTGGTGATGACCATCCCGGCGGTGGGCCCCTATGCCATGACGTTCGTCCCTTTTCTCATGGCCATCCTCGTGTTCCGTCTACCGCCCCCCTGGGATCTCGTTTCCGCCGTCGTTCCAGCACTCGTCGTGATCGGGCTGCTGCTGCTGTTCAGCGCCCCACCGCATCTGAACTGGCAGATCCCGATCGCATTCGTGCCGCTCGTCATGATGTTGCCGCTGCGGCGGGTGTCCGATGCCATGGAGCGACAGGCGAGTCTGCGGGAGGAGTTGGCTCTGTCCCAGCAGCGGGAACGCGTGGGGCGGGACGTCCACGACATCCTGGGCCACTCTTTGACGGTGATCGCCGTCAAGACCGATCTGGCACGCAAGCTCGTGGACCGGGACCCGGAACGTGCGCGCACTGAACTGGACGATGTTCTGGAGCTCACTCGCTCATCCCTCGGAGAGGTCCGTGCCACCGTCACGCAGCTGCAGACCCCCAACCTGCCGTCCCAGTTGGCGGCTGCCGAGACAGCTCTGGGCGCGGCTGGCATCCGTGTCGAGCGTCCCAACCGGATTCCGGAAATTGATGATGCGCCCTCGCAGCTGTTTGCGTGGTGCCTCCGGGAAGCGGTCACCAACGTCGTACGGCATTCACAGGCCACTTGGTGCTCCATCGCCATGTCGGAAACAACGCTCAGCGTCACCGACGACGGGGTGGGACGCGCAGGCGAGAAGGAAGGGGCGGGACTGCGCGGGATGCGTCAACGCGTCCTCGACGCCGGTGGCAAAGTGACTGTGTCCGATGCCCGCCCGGGTACTTCCCGGCCGGGTACTCGAGTGGAGGTGACCTTGTGATCCGCGTGCTGCTCGCTGACGATCAGTCCCTCATCCGAGGGGCCCTGGCCACTCTGCTGGATCTCGAAAGTGACCTGACGGTGGTGGCACAGGTGGGTCGTGGCGATGAGGTCGTGCCAGCCGCAATCGAAGCTGACGCCGATGTTGCACTGATCGACATCGAGATGCCGGGCATGGACGGCATCGGGGCCACGGAGGCACTACGCGCCGCGCTCCCGTCGTGCCGGGTGCTGATCGTGACCACGTTCGGGCGCCCGGGATACATGCGTCGCGCAGTGGAGGCAGGCGCCAGCGGCTTCGTCGTCAAGGACACGCCGTCGGAGCATCTCGCCGAAGCTGTCCGGCGGTTGCACGCGGGGTTGCGCGCATTCGATCCGAGCCTGACCGAGGAGTCCCTCGTCAGCGGGCCGAGTCCGCTGACCGTGCGCGAACGCGATGTCCTTCGAGCGGCTGAGGGCGGCGCCCCCGTCCGTCAGATCGCCAGTGAACTGTTCCTGTCCCTCGGTACCGTCCGCAATCACCTCAGCTCCGCCATCGGCAAGACCCACACCACCACGCGCGCCGAAGCCGCACGAGCGGCCCGCGACGCCGGTTGGTTGTGAGCAGCCACGGACGGCAGTACGTGTTTCACGTGCGTCCGTCGCAGCACGCACGTGCTAATATTCACGCATGCGAACCACGGTTGAGTTGGACGCTGACACCGCGAAGGCTGTGGAGCGTCTGCGTCGCGAACACGGTCGCGGTCTCAGCGAAGCCATCAATGAACTGATCCGGCGCGGCTTGAATGACACAGGGGACGAAAAGCCATTCGTTCCCCGGAGCCAGTCCCTCGGACTGCGGATTGACGTCTCCAACGTGGCCGACGCACTGGAGATCCTTGAGGGAACCGACGCACGCTGATGCTCGTCGACGCCAATATTCTGCTGTACTCAGTTGACGAGGACAGCCCATTTCATGCGCGAGCCAGCGAGTGGCTCACTGACGCACTGAACGGTCCCCGCCGGGTGGGCCTTCCGTGGCTCTCGTTGTGGGCCTTCATGCGAATCGCCTCCAACCCACGGGCCAGTGCCCAGCCGCTGTCGCCAACACAAGCCTGGGAGTACGTCGATGCGTGGACCAGCGCCCCGGCTGCTTGGACCCCTCAACCGGGACGAGGCCACGCAGACATCCTTCGTCAGCTGATGTTGACACTCGACCTTCGCGCTGGCCTCATCACCGACGCCATCCTGGCCGCGATGTGCATCGAGCAGGGACTGACCGTCGTGAGCGCTGACAGCGACTTCGCGCGATTCCCCGAACTGACCTGGTTCAATCCCCTGACGCACTGACGGGGCAGGTTCCCGCATCTCACCCGAGATCGGGCCCTGTCCCCCAGCCTGGAGAATCGGTGGTCTCGCGGTCATAATGACCGCGAGAGCAACGAATCGCCATGCTCCAGGACAGGAGTCTGTGCAGCCGTCCACTCTGCAGGGTCGTAGTCTGGGTCTTTTCCACCAGCCAGGAGGTTTCCCTTGACCGAGGTCACTGCTTACGCCATCGATTCGCCCACCGGGAGCTTCCACAGGACGACGGTGACCCGCCGTGATCCCGGTCCCACCGAGATCGCCTTCGACATCGCCTACGCCGGTATCTGCCACTCCGACATCCACACCGCCCGTGAGGAGTGGGGCAAGTCCCTCTTCCCGCTGGTGCCCGGCCACGAGATCGCAGGCATCGTCACGAACGTCGGCTCCGACGTCACCGAGTTCAAAGTGGGTGACCGCGTTGGCGTCGGCTGCTTCGTGGACTCCTGCCGCGAGTGCGCCGAGTGCAGGGACGGCAACCAACAGTTCTGCACCGGCGGCGGCATGATCGGCACCTACAACGCCATCGGCCGCGACGGCGAGCCCACCGTCGGCGGATACTCCACCGCCTTCGTGGTGGAACAGGACTACGCGCTGCACATCCCCAACGAAATTCCTCTGGAGAACGCCGCGCCGCTGCTGTGCGCAGGCATCACCACCTACAGCCCCCTCAAGCGGTGGGGCGCCGGACCGGGCAAACGCGTCGGCGTGGTGGGCATGGGCGGGCTCGGCCACATGGCGGTCCAGATATCCGCTGCCATGGGAGCCGAGACGATTGTGTTGAGCCGGACACTGTCCAAGCAGGACGACGGCGAGAAGATGGGCGCCGACTCCTACTACGCAACCGAGGACGAGAGCACCTTCACCGAGCTGCGCGGCTCCTTCGACATCATCATCTGCACCATCTCCGACGGGCTCGAGCTCAACAAGCTGCTCCGGCTCCTGGCTCCCGAAGGGGTCCTCGTCAACGTCGGCCTCCCGTCGACACCCAGCCAACTCCACCTCGGTGGGCTGATCGGAGGCAACAAGGTGCTGGCCGGTTCCAACATCGGGGGCATTCCCGAGACGCAGGAGATGCTGGACTTCTGCGCCGAACACGACCTCGGTGCATGGGTGGAGGTCATCGGCGGTGAGGACATCAACCAGGCCTACGACAACGTCGTGGCCTCCAAGGTCCGCTACCGCTACGTGATCGACACCTCCACCTTCAACCACTGACACATCGGTGCGCCTAGGGATCGTTCGCCCCTCACCCATGGCCTGGGTGGTGTGGGGAGTAGGAATCGCGGCCTACATCTCCGCGGTGATGCAGCGCACATCGTTGGGCGTTGTGGGCACACAGGCGGCTGCACACTTCGGCACCACCGTCGGCATCGTCTCGACGTTCGTCGTGGTGCAGATTGCCACGTATGCCCTGATGCAGATCCCGGCGGGGGTGCTGCTGGACAGATTCGGATCGCGCACGATGCTCGTGGCCGGTTCCCTCGTCATGAGCGTCGGACAGGTCGCGGTGGCGTTGACTGACGAGCTGGGCATCGCCATCGCCGCACGCATCCTGCTGGGTGCCGGAGATGCCTGCATCTTCACGGCTATCCTGCGGCTCCTGCCCTTCTGGTTCAAACCCAGCCGGGTACCCATTCTCAGCCAGATGACCGGCATGCTCGGGCAACTGGGGCAGGTGTCGGCGGTGGCGGTGTTGCTCCCGCTGATCGACGTGGCCGGCTGGCGGCCCACATTTCTGTTCGCGGCGGCAGTGTCCGTCATCATGGCGCTCTGCTGTCTCCTGGCCGTCCGTGATGTCCCGCCTGGCGCGGAACACGTTCTCATGAGCGGCCGTGCGGCTGAGATCCCCAGTCAGGTCCGGCAGGTGTTGAGGCACCCTGCCACACAGCTGGGATTCTGGTTGCACCTGTCCTCCGGTTTCCCCGTCAATGTCTTCGTCCTGATGTGGGGCATTCCCTATCTGACAATCGGCGAGGGCCGCTCCACCGCGGAGGCGGGCGTGCTGTTCAGCCTCACGGCGATCTTCAGCGCCATCATCGGACCTATTCTTGGCTGGCTCACCGCTCGCCATCCGCTGCGCCGCAGCAATCTCGCCCTGACGGTGATCTTTGCCATGATCATCAGCTGGGCAGCGGTTCTGCTCTGGCCAGGCCCGGCACCCCTGTGGCTGCTTGTGCTGCTGGTTGTGTCCATCTCCGCAGGTGGCCCCGGCACCGGCATCGCGTTCGACTACGCACGCACCCAGCTCCCGGCCAACCGGCTCGGAGCCGGTAACGGGATGGTCATCACCGGATCCTTCGCGGGCGGCACCGTCATGATCCTTGCGATGGGCCTCTTCCTCGACACCGTCAGCGACGGCGGCGCCTACACAGCCGAGCAGCTCGGCTGGGCCATGGCATTGCAGTTCCCACTCTTCATGCTCGGCCTCGTGGGCGTCTTCGTGTCCCGACGTCGACTGCGTCGTCAGATGGAGGCGGAAGGCGTCGTCGTCCCCACGTGGCGGGAAGTCGCCGATCGCTACCGCCACCGGCACTGATCCACGTCGTCCCTCAGAAGAGCCCCTCCTGGGGCGGAGCGTAGGAGGGGTCGACGCCGCGGAACAGTTTGGAGACCGACTTGCCGTCGTGGATGCGCTGAATTGCCTCGGCAAACAGGGTGGCCACGCTGATCACCTGGAGCTCGGGGAAGTCGCTCGGAGGCGGAACCGTGTTGGTGGAGACCACCTCGTGGATGTCGGCGTTCGAGCGCAGCTTCTCCACCGCCTGCCCGGTGAACAGCCCATGCGCGGCGGCAACGGAGGCCCCCGTCGCCCCGAAATCCATGAGTCGCTTCACGATCTCGACGATGGAGCCACCTGTGGCGATCTCGTCGTCCAGCACGATCGCCTTCTTGCCCTCCACATCACCGACGATCGATTCAATGACGACCTTGTCATCGTCGAGCCGCTGCTTGTTGCCGGCGGCCACCGGCAGTCCCAGCAATCTGGCCAACAGGGTGGACTGTTTCGCGTTGCCAAGATCTGGGGACACGACGACGTGGTCGCTCAGGTCCCGTCCCCTGTAGTGGTCGGCGATGACACCGAGCGAGGTGAGGTGGTCCAGCGGCACGGTGAAGAAGCCGTGCACCTGCGGGGCGTGGAGATTCATGGTGATGATCCGGTCCACGCCGGCGGTCTCCAGAAGATCCGCCACCAGGCGTCCACCGATGGATATCCGGGAGGAGTCCTTCTTGTCTGAGCGCGCGTATGCGTAGTGCGGGATGACGGCAGTGATGTTTCTGGCGGAGGCGCCGCGGGCCGCGTTGATCATCAGAAGCAGCTCCATGAGGTGCTCCTGTGTGGGGGGTACGAGGGGCTGCACGATGTAGACGTCGCGCTGTCTGCAGTTGGCCAAGAGCTGTGCCTGCAGGCAGTCGTTGCTGAAGCGGGAGATGTGGACCCCGCAGAGCTTGGTGTTCAAATGCGCGCAGATGTCGGTGGCCAGAGCGGTGTGTGCCGATCCGGAGAACACGACGATGTCACCGGAGGATGATCCCTTGTCCATGATGGCCTCACCTTATCCGCAGGCGTGCACCGCCGGGGCGGGGTCTCTCAGGTTGCGCAACGGCCATGCCGCCTACCTGTCAGTAGTGTCTGCTCAGTCAAACGCATGTCCCTCTTCCTTGACGCGCATCATCGCCATGAGGCCGATGAGGAGGACGAGCACGATCCCGAGGATGCCGAAGTACTGGGCTTCGCCCTGCCCCACGAAGAACGTTCCGATGAGAATGGCGCCCCCGAAAGCGCCAGGAGCCAAGAACGACACAGCACGCCCAGTGGTGGCGTACATCCCAAATATTTCGCCAGCTTTTCCCGCAGGGATGATGCGTGCCAGGAAGGATCGGCTCGCGGACTGAGCTGGTCCCACGAAAAGCGTCATCGCCAGACCACATGCCCAGAAAACCGGCTTTCCGCCATCGTGCAGGACGAAGATCGCTGAGCCGAGCACCACCAGTGCAATGAGTGAGATCATGATGACCTTCTTGGGACCGACGCGATCGTCGAGGAGACCGAACACCATGGTGGAGACGCCGGCCGAAACGTTGGCCACGATGCCGAAAATGATGACGTCGCCGAACGTGAAGCCGAAGGTGCCCCGGGCTAGGACCGCACCGAATGTGAAAACACCGGCGAGCCCATCGCGGAACAACGCCGAGGCGATCAAGAACCTGATGGTGTTGGGCGAACTGCGATAGATGCGCTTCAGTGACCTGAAGAGTGATTTATACGCCTCACCGATGCTCTGCCGAGCGACCTTCGGAGGATTCGGCCTGTCGCGCAGGGCCAGGAAGATCGGAATGGTGAAAACCACCGTCCAGGCGCCGCACAGCAGCATGGCGAAGCGCACATCGTCGGAGTCGAAGTCGACTCCCCGCAGCGCCACGATCAAGAGCAGGATCGCGATGCCACCGATGTAGCCCATACCCCAGCCGAGACCTGAGACCTTGCCAACGGACGCAGGCGTGGACACTTGGTCAATGGCGGAGTAGTAGTTGACGTTCGCGATTTCTGCCACCACGTTGCCGAGACCGAGCAACACCAGCCCCAGCACGAGAAACGACGGATCGGGCTGCACGAACCACAGCGACGCGGAGATCGCCGCCAGCAAGGTGGTCTGCCACCGCAGATTGAACATGCGTCTGCCAGAACGATCAGATCCCTGCCCGAGAACAGGTGCGAGCAGCGCAATGAACGCTCCCGCTATGAGGGTGGCCAGCGAGAGGGAGAGTGACGTTGACGTCTCGTCACCGAATGATGGGGAGGTCAGGTACACGGAGAACACAAATGTGGTGATGACTGTCTGGAAGGGTTGTGTCCCCCAGTCCCACATTGCCCAGCTGAGCACCTTCCACGCCGGAGCCTTCTCGGTGGCCAGAGTCCCCCGCGTCAGGTCCGACCCTTCTCCTGAGTCCCCGGAGGTCAGGGGTGGCTGATCGGCGCTCTCGCCGGAGATCGTACTCATCTGCGTCACGGTAGACGACCGACGGCGGCACCGGAGGGTATCCCACCAGAGACCCGTCGGAGGTTAGAGTGTGCCGGAGCCCATCAGGCACACTCTGATTCGACCGAGGAGAATCCATGCGCATCGGCACATCCATCTTCCTGCTGGCCCTTGGGGCCGTCCTGGCCTTCGCGGTCACCTACGAGGTCAGCGGCGTCAGTCTCGATCTCGTCGGCTACATTCTCATGGCTGCCGGTGTGGTGGGTCTCATTTGGGCGCTTCTGGCGTCGCAACGCAGCCGCAGCGCTGAGACCCGCACCGTCCGGGATCCGGGGACGGGCGAAACCGTCACCCGGCATGAATCCCACGACGGTCTCTGAACACGCAGCCATGGGGTTCACCGGCTGATTCCGCGGCCGTCCGCCCGTCGTCGTCCACGGGCCCGCGTCCCATTCCCTGTTCATTCCCTACAACCTTTGCTTCGGTTGGCTGTATGGTTGCCTTGGCAAACCCAGCGTTGGACTCCACCGGCGATCACGATGTCACCGGCACCAGGAAGGCACTCTCTTTACGATGACCGATAGCGCCACTTTCAAGCATCAGGACAAGGAACTCGAGTTCCCCGTCGTCAAGGCCAGCAACGGCAACGACGGATACGACATCAGTCAGCTCCTGTCCGAAACCAGCAATGTGACGCTGGACCCGGGCTTCGTCAACACGGCGTCGTGCGAGTCCACGATCACCTTCATCGACGGCAACGAAGGGATCCTGCGTTACCGCGGCTACCCCATCGAGCAGCTGGCGGAGAAGGCCACATTCCTGGAGGTCGCACACCTCCTGATCCACGGAGAACTGCCCTCTCAGGACACACTCGACACCTTCGAGAACGATGTGGCCGATCGGATGATGCTCGATGAGCGCATGCGTGAGCTCTACCGCTGCTTCCCCCGTGGCGCCCACCCCATGCAGGTGCTCGCCGCTGGCGTGATGGCCCTCGGTTCGTTCAACCGTGACACCCTCGACGTTCATGACGACGCACAGGTGGAGGAGGCGAGCCTGCGCCTCATCGGCTCGATGCCCACTCTTGCGGCCTACGCCTACAAGAGCTCGGTGGGTGAGCCATTCCTGTACCCGCTGAAGAAGCTCGGCTATGTGGAGAACTATCTGCGCCTCTCCTTCGGGACCCCGCAGGAGGACTATGAGATAGACCCCGCGGTGGTCAGGGCATTCGAAACCCTCTTCATCCTGCATGCGGACCACGAACAGAACTGCTCCACATCCACCGTCCGTATGGTCGGCTCCTCCGACGCCACGATGTACGCATCGATGTCCGCCGGAGTCAACGCCCTGTCAGGTCCCCTGCACGGCGGCGCCAACCAGGCAGTCCTGGAGATGTTGGTGAAACTCCGCGAAGAGGGTCTCGACATGAAGACCTACGTCTCCCAGGTCAAGGACAAGAAGGCGGGCGTCAAGCTCATGGGCTTCGGCCACCGCGTCTACAAGAGTTACGACCCGCGCGCCAAGATCATCAAGGGTCACACCGATGAGTTGCTCAAGGCGTCCGGAAAATCCAATGCCCTGTTGGACATGGCTCTGGAGCTGGAGGAGACGGCGCTGAACGACGACTACTTCATCGAGCGCAAGCTGTACCCCAACGTTGACTTCTACACGGGTCTGATCTACGAGGCCATGGGCTTCCCCGCGAAGTACTTCACGGCACTGTTCGCGCTCGGCCGACTCCCGGGCTGGATTGCACAGTGGCGTGAAGAGCACGCTGACCCGAGCCGCAAGATCAGCCGCCCGCGACAAATCTACGTCGGCGAGACCCAGCGCGACTACGTGCCGATCGACCAGCGCTGAGCACTCTGACATAAGCCAGAAGGCCGTCTGACCGTCCAGGTCCGGCGGCCTTTTCGCATTGATTGGGCGACCTTTCCCGGCTGGACCTTCTCCATTGCCACCCGCATGGTCCTAGGTGCTCGATGCCGCGTGTCCCATCGAGCACACAGGTGCGGTTCACGCACCCCGCCGACGAGAACCACAATGACCCTCGCTACCGTGCTGCCATCGCGACGCGAAAGGACCAACATGAGCACGACCGCACGCAGCCACCCCGTGGTTCGTCAGCTGCACCACGACGTCAATGACCGACCCCACGTCGTCGTGTGGGAAGTGACCCGAGCCTGTCAGCTGGCGTGCAAGCACTGCCGTGCCGACGCCCAGCCACTTCCAGACCCACGGGAACTGACCACCGCGCAGGGCAAGGAATTGCTCGACGACATCGCCACGTCCGGCACTCCCCGCCCCATGGTCATCATTTCCGGCGGGGACGCCTTCGAGCGCTCCGATCTGACGGAACTGATCGAGTACGGCACCTCCCAAGGTTTGGCGATGTCTCTCTCGCCGTCCGTCACGCCGCTGCTCACCGACGAGAAGCTGGCCGAAGTGCGGGAAGCCGGCGTCAAGGCGTTCTCACTGTCCCTCGACGGCGCCACCGCCGCCACCCACGATTCCTTCCGCGGTTTCGCGGGCACCTTCGACGCGAGCCTGGAGGCCGCCAAGCTGATCCGCAAACATGGCTTCCGATTCCAGGTGAACACCACCATCACCGCCGGCAACGTCCATGAACTGCCAGCTCTGTTGGAGACCGTCATCGGCATGGGCGCGCACCTGTGGTACACGTTCTTCCTCGTACCGATGGGCCGTGCCACTGACATGCAGCCACTGGCACCCGATGCCATGGAGGACGTCCTCAACTGGCTGCACGACGTCTCGGACAGAATCGCCGTCAAGGTCACCGAGGCCCCGGCCTACCGCCGACTCGCCCTGCAACGCCAGGCCGCCCGCACCAACGGCACGCCCATGCCAGCCACGGGTGACCTCCATGCCCAACTCACTGCCGAAACGCTTGACCGGTTGGGGGTATGCACCGAGCGGCGAGTTCCGCGCCCCCCGATCGGCGTCGACGCCGGACGCGGATTCGCCTTCATCGACCACATTGGAGAGGTGTTTCCAAGCGGTTTCCTGCCGCTGCCCTGCGGATCGGTGCGCCAGACACCCTTCAGCGAGATCTACCGCACATCGCCGACGATGCAACGGCTCCGGCGAACCGAGGAGTTTTCTGGCAAGTGTGGGGTGTGCGAGTACAACCACATCTGCGGCGGCTCCCGGGCCCGGACGCACGCGATGACCGGCGACGCGTTCACATCGGATCCCAGCTGCCCCTGGATTCCGGCCAACGCCTGACACGCCCCCGCGGATGCCCATACTGGGGAGTGCACGCCGTTCGATCACAGGGAGCCGACATGCGCACAGCCCACATCCGTCCGACCCGACGGGCCGCTCACGTCGCCGGCGACCTCATCCTTATCGGATGGACCCTGCTGTGGTTGGGCATCGCCGACATGGTGCGGGCTGCGGTGGAGGCCATGGCTGGGCCCGCCGTCGCTCTGAACCGGAGCACATCCTCGTTGGCTGGCACGGTGGAGGACGCGGCGGAATCCCTGGGAGATGTGCAGTTCGTCGGTGACCAACTGGCAGCACCCTTCGAGCCCATCGCCGGCTCACTGCGCGACATCGCCGGTCAGGCCACCGAGACTGTCACGGCCATCGAACAGGCCGCGCTGGTCATCGCTCTGGTGGTGTGGCTGGCGCCCACCCTCACCCTCGCCGTCATCTACCTCCCACTTCGCATCCGACGCGCACGTGAGTCGGCAGCCGCGCGCAGATACATCAACGATCAGTCCGATCTGGATCTGTTCGCCCTGCGGGCCATGGCCAAGGCGCCGATGACACGGATAGCCGCAATCACCAATGACCCCGTTGCCGCATGGCGTACGGGCGAGGCAGCCGTCATCCAGCAGCTCGCCAACCTGGAGTTGCGTCGGGTGGGTATTGGGGTGGCGGAGGTGACCGAAGTGGTGAAGCAGCCACGATGATGCCTCTGGTTGGTCTCAGGTGGACAATGGAGGGCCGTGCCCCTGCGCACCCTTCCCACCACCGCCCGTGAAAGCAGTACATGAAGAGCATCGCCCACATTCTGGCCCAAGCCCGAGAACTGTGGCCCCTCTACGTCGGCATCGTCGTGGCCGCCATCGTCACCTCCGCGACGGCACTACTGGCCCCCTTCGTGATCTCCGAGGCTGTCGCCCAAGTGGAGTCCATCACCAGAGAGAACGTCGGTGAGATCTCCGGCCTGATATGGCTGGCGGTAGCACTGCTCGTCATCATGTTGACGAACTCCGTGGTCTCCAACATCGGCGGCTACATGGGAGACCTGATGAGCACCCGCTTGCGGGTGATCCTGTCGCAGAGATACTTCCACAAACTGTTGCGTCTACCGCAGCGGTACTACGACTCGGAGCTGACCGGCACCCTGATCTCCCGGTTGAACCGTTCGATCACGTCCATCACGGACTTCCTCAAGATCTTCTCCAACGGGTTCTTCACCACACTGATCACCGTGGTGGCAGTGTTGGTGATCTCAGGAATCAACTCGCCATGGCTGGCCCTGATGCTCATCATCATTTACCCCACCTTCGTCGGCCTCACTGCGCTGACGTCGCGGAGATGGCAGGTGTGGGAGCGGAAGAAGAACACGCTCTACGACGTGGCCGGCGGACGCTTTGCCGAGGTGATCGGCCAGATGCGGGTGGTGAAGTCCTTCGTCACCGAGCGCTCCGAACTGGACGCCTTCAGCGCCAAGTATGAAACCACCGTCACACTGACGCGCGCCCAGTCACGGTTCTGGCACAAGATGGACATCATTCGCCGGGGTGCCCTCGACGTTGTGTTCTTCGGCCTCTATGCCGTGATTTTCGTCCAAACTGCCCAGGGCGCGTTTGGTCTCCCCACCATGGTGCTACTCATCCAGCTCATCAACATGGCCAAGCAGCCCGTCGAATCCATGAGCTATCTCGTCGACAGCTGGCAGCGCGCCATCACCGGCAGCCGGGAGTACTTCATGGTGATGGACGAGTTGGACGAACCCAACAACCCCCTGGAGACCGATGCAACAGCCACGGTGCAGTGGGAGGATCGGGATCCCATTATCGAGTTCGACGACGTCAGCTTCGGCTACGACGACAACGCGATGGTGCTGCGGGACATCGACTTGGCCATCCACCGCGGCGAGAAGGTGGCGTTCGTGGGCGAATCCGGCGGCGGCAAGACCACGCTGGTGAACCTGTTGATGAAGCTGTATGCCCCCACCTGCGGCACGATCGACGTGCATGGCCAATCAGTTACCGAGGTCCCCACGGAGGCCCTGCGTCGGGAGATCGGCGTCGTCTTCCAGGACGCGTCGCTGTTCTCAGGAACCATCCGGGAGAACCTCGCATACGGTCGTCCCGACGCGACCGACGGCGAACTCACCGACGCCGTGCGCCGCGCCAATGCCCTGCCGTTCATCACGAAACTGCCATCGGGATTCGACACCGAGATTGGCGAGCGCGGCATCAAGCTGTCGGGGGGTCAGAAGCAGCGGATCTCCGTCGCGCGCGCCCTGCTGAAGGACGCCCCCATCCTGGTTTTGGATGAGGCGACGTCGTCGCTGGACACCAAGTCCGAGCGGTTGGTACAGGCGGGTCTGGAGGAGTTGATGCAGGGACGTACGACGTTGATCATCGCCCACCGGCTCTCCACCATCTCGTCGGTGGACCGCATCATCACGCTGCGCGATGGCCGTATCGACGAGATCGGCACGCCCGATGAACTGGCCACCTCAGGAGGCATCTACGCGGAGCTTCTGGCCCTGCAGGGTTCCACGTCGAAGGCCGACCGCGCCAAACTCCTCAGCTACGAGATCACCCAGTGAAAGGTCACGATTCGAGGAGGATGTGCTTCGATGCGGCGCTGTTCCCTTCGACACTCCGCCGTTCGTCCTTCGTGGCGCCCACCTAGGAACCAAAACCGCTTCCTGAGTAGCCCCGCGACGGAGAAGCTGGGCGTATCGAATTGAGGACCGTGTCCTGAGTAGCCGCGCGACGAAGGAGTCGGCGTATCGAATTGAGGACCGTGTCCTGAGTAGCCCCGCGACGGAGAAGCTGGGCGTATCGAAGGAGTCCGTCAATCGGATTTGTCCTTGCCCTTCGGCAGGCCGAGGTGGTCCCACGTGAGGTCCTTGTCCTTACCCGACTTCCAGAACTGCCACCCAGCCCTGGGAGCCGCCTCCAGCCAGGACAGGTAGGTGAAACCGTCGGGCTGCCGGACCCCGAAGGACAGGCGCACCGCGTTGATGGCGTCCATCACGAGTGCGGACACCGCGGCGGTATCGGATTCCGCGGGGATGTCGCGCCGCCAGAGACCGGACCAGGAATCGATCAGTTCCCAGCCGCCCTCCCGCAGCCTCGGCACATCCTCCGGCGAGTCCTGACACACCTCCGCCCGCAGCACTCGCCCGTCCGCCCCTTCCAGACGCGCGAACTGCATGAGACACGAACTGTTGCGAATGGCGAGGTACGCGTTCTCGGGCAACTTCCGTGCGACGTCCGCGACAGCGGGGTGCAGTTGCTTCCAATCAGCCATGTCAAGGCCTCCTCCGTGGTCGACGGTGACTCGCGCTTCATTGTCCCAGACCGCGCAACAGGACCGTCCTCTTTGATGGCACCGCAGTGCATCCGGCCGCGCGAGTCCTACGATGGAAGCTCACGAGCAAGATAGCGAGAGGACAGCATGAAGGTACTCATCACTGGCGGCGCGGGATACATCGGCAGCACCGTCGCCTCGGCCTGCGAGGACGCGGGCCACAGCGTGGTCATCCTGGACGACTTCTCCACCGGACGTCACGAGTTCGTCGGTGACAGGCCGGTGTATGAGGGTGACATCGCCGACACCCAGTTGCTCGATTCCCTGTTCACCGAGCACACGATAGATGCCGTGGTGCACTGCGCCGCGAAGATCATCGTCCCCGAGTCAGTGGCTGAACCCCTGTCCTACTACGAGAACAACGTCGCCAAGACGCTCACGCTGATGGATGCCATGCAGCGCCACAACGTCGAACGGTTCCTGTTCAGTTCTTCGGCCTCCATCTACGCTCCCGACGAGCACTTCGTCGTCACCGAGGCGTCGCCACTCGCCCCCGGCTCCCCCTACGCCCGCACCAAGTACATGGTGGAGTTGGTGATGGAGGACTTCGCCGCCGCCAGCGACGTGCGGATGCTGAGCCTGCGCTACTTCAACCCCATCGGCACAGACCCGAAGATGCGCTCCGGCCAGCAGCTCGAGAAGCCCAGCCACGTGCTGGCAATGCTGCTGCAGGCATGGCAGAACAAGGAAACGTTCACCGTCACCGGTGTGAACTGGCCCACTCGTGACGGTTCCGGTATCCGCGATTTCATCCACGTCTGGGACCTGGCACGCGCCCACGTGGCCGCGCTGGAGAACTTCGACAAGGCGACCAAGGACGTCAACTACGACAAGTTCAACATCGGAACCGGCAATGGCGTGACCGTCAAGGAGCTGGCCGCCTCCTTCGAGGAGATCACCGGCGAACCGCTGAAGGTCGAGTTCGGTGATCCCCGCCCCGGTGATGTTGCCGGCGTGTACACCGTCAGCAAGAAGGCCAAAGATGTTCTCGGCTGGAAGGCGGAACTGACCGAGACCGACGCCGTCCGCGACGCCATCGCCTGGCTCCCGGTCCGCAAGGAGATGCTCGGCTACTGAGTCGGTCGCCACCCGTCGCAAGGGTTGTGGCCGTTTGTGGTTGGTTGACCAGCCATAAACGGCCACTACCCCTTCTACGCCAGGCTCGCGACGATGCAGCTAGACCTGCGCTCGCCTCTGCGCCGCAGTCAGGGGACGCGGAATCCGGTGGATCGCGTGCGAGAGGAGCTCACCGTCGGAGAGCTCCAGCCAGCCGTAGCTGCCCATCGGCTCGCGGCGGGGATCCGTCGGGGAGCCCGGGTTGAACAGGTGTGTGCCGTCCTCCACCATGTCGACGGGCATGTGCGAGTGCCCGAACACCACGATGTCGGCGGCGGGGAATTGGCGCCGCATGCGTTTCCCCCGACCCTGCTTGGGACCGGCGATGTGGATCATCGCGACGCGCACCCCCTCCAGCTCAAGCTCCAGCATCTCGGGCGCACCCCACGACGCCACGCCGTCGCCGTCGTTGTTGCCCAGCACCACGTGCAGTGGGGCGAATGCCGAGAGCTCCTCCAGAACGCTGGGTTCGCAGACGTCGCCAGCGTGAAGGATCAGATCGCATCGACGCAATGGCTCGGCCAGGGCCTCCGGAACGCCCCTCCACCGCTTGGGCGCGTGCGTGTCGGAGAGGACGAGGACCTTCAGCATCAGAGGGGATCCGTGGCCTCGGCCCACAACTCACGACGCCGCTTCGCCCGGCGTCGGTCCATGAAGTTCAGGACCACGGAGGTGGCCGCGACCACGGTGGACAACCACAAGACCTTGCGCAACATGTGGTCAACAGTACCGAGCATCCGCGCGATCGCACCGCCATGGCACCGACTCAGACCCTGGTCCGTCCCTGAACCACTGGCCCGGGCCCGCGGTCTGATCCGCAGCTGCCGCGCTGCCCCGTAGGCTGACGCGCATGCAGTTCTCCGGGTGGTCGAAGGATCGCCGACGGCTGATGGTCGACGCGCTGGTCGCCGTCGGAGCCTTCGCCGTGCTGGTTATCCCGATGGTCTGGCTGCTGCGCGACGCGGACGTCGTTCCTCTTCTCCTGTGGCCGGGGCTGATGGTCGGCTCGCTGCCATTTCGACGCGTGGTGCCGTGGCTCGCGGTTGCCGTGTGCACGGTGGCCGGAATCGGCATGGTGCTTCAACTCGACGGTCCGTCCCCTGCCATCGTGGCCGTGCTCGTCATCGTCTACTCCGTGGCACGCTACTGCCAGGGCCCCCTGGGCTGGACCGTTCTCGCGATCGGCGCGCTCGCATCCGTGGCCGGACCCCTCTCCTGGATGACGAACATTCCCGACGGGCAGCGATTCACAGCTGCAGCCCTGCTCGTGACGCTGTGCCTCGCGCTGGTGGCGGTCGCGTACCTGATGGGACGGCGGCTGCAGGAGATGTCGCGCTCGGATCTGCTGGACCGCACGCTCGCCGAGGAGCGCTACACCGCCAGCACGGCTCGTCGGGTGCAGGCCACACGGTTGGCCGATGACCGGGCACGCACCGACGTCGCCCGTGAACTGCACGACGTGGTGGCGCACTCGCTATCGGTGATCGTCGTGCAGGCCGAAGGCGCGAAGGCGATGGCCCACAAGAGGCCGGAGCGTGCAGTCGAGGCCCTCGACGTGATCGCCCAGACGGGACGGACCTCGATCGGGGAGATGCGCCGCATCGTCGCGCTGTTGCGGGGAGAGGACGACGCCACCTTCGAGCCCACCCCGTCGCTGCGGCAGATCCCGGAGATGGTCGAGGCTGCCAGCGATCGCATCGCGCTGACCATTGACGACGACTATCCGCCCGTCCCCGATTCCCTCGGCCTGACCGCCTATCGTGTTGTGCAGGAGAGCGTCACGAACTTCCTCAAGCACGCCGGACCCACCGCGGAGGCCACGGTGGCGCTCCGGTTCGAGCCGAACCGTATCGCCATCCGCGCCGTCGACGACGGTGTCGCCGGCACCGTCCCCATTGATCCGTCCGGTTCCGGCCTGCGTGGGATGCGGGAGAGGGTGACGACGATGGGCGGCACCTTCGTGGCGGGCCCCCGGCTGGGCGGCGGCTGGCAGGTACTGGCCGAATTGCCGATGCCCACACACCTGGGTCGCAGCTGGCTACGGGAGAAGGAGCGTTCATGATCAGCGTGCTGTTGGCCGACGACCAAGCCCTGGTGCGCAGTGGACTGCGCATGTTGATCGACTCCGCGGACGATCTGGAGGTCATCGGCGAGGCCTCGAACGGCGCCGACGCCGTCGCCATGGTGAAAACCCGCCCAGTGGATGTCGTCCTCATGGACATCCGGATGCCCATCATGGACGGCACCGAGGCCACACGCCAGATCCAGGTGCTCGGTCTGCCGACGAAGGTGTTGGTGCTCACCACCTTCGACCTCGACGAGTACGTCTTCGCCGCCCTGCGTCACGGGGCATCGGGATTCATGCTCAAGGATGCGCTACCGGAGGATCTGCTGGGCGCGATCCGCACCGTCGCGGGCGGCGCGGCCATCGTCGCTCCGACTGCTACGCGTCGCCTTCTGGACCACGTCGCCCCTTCGCTGCCAGACGGGCAGGGGCCGGCCGCCGCTGATCGCCTCGATGGCCTAACGGAAAGAGAACGAGAGGTTCTGCTCGAAGTGGCGAACGGCGCCAACAACACCGAGATCGGGCAGCGGCTCTACATGGCCGAGGGCACCGTCAAGACCCACATCGGCCGACTGCTCAGCAAGCTGGGGGCCCGGGACCGCGTCGGGCTGGTCCTGGTGGCCCACGAATGCGGACTGCTCATCCGGTGACGCCGAGCGATCACGCCGCGCTACGTTGTCATGATGGATCCACGACGCCAGCTGCCCAGCCTTCCCCTACACTGCGTCATCACGAGGTAGGCCGCATTCATGCTCTGGATCGGGTTGGCCGTCGGCACCGTGATCGGCTTGGTCGTGTTCCTCGTCATCAAGCTCTCCACGTGGGTGGGGGACCGTCTTCCTGCCCCGAGGAACGAGCCGACGAACGCTCTTGCCGCGCCGCGTTTCTCCCCGGACGACGTGGCCTCGTACAGTCGGCGACGAGATGCCGCCATCCTGGTCGTGGACGGGATCAAGCAGCAGCTGGGAGAACTCCGCACCGATGTGGAGTGGACCATCTCCAACTCGGCCCTGTGGGACGTCGCGGTACCCGCTTCCAAGAGGTTCTTCACGAGCCTCACCATCTGGGACGATCATCGAGCGGGTTGGACCGTCGAGGAGACCGTGGCAGCAGCTGCGGAACTGAAGGTGCTCTGGCGGGCCGCCCTCGACTCGGCAACCCGGCTCGGCATCGACCATCTTGCAGCCGAAGATCGCCACAGGGCGGACACGGCCATCAAGCTGGTGCGCAAGGCGGACTCCACCACGTCGGAGGCCGAACGGCACCAACTGATGGCCAAAGCTGCCGAAGTTCTGTCCGGGATCATGTCCATCACCCTCCCCCGCGAGACGATGCGGGAGCTGGAACGCGGTTCCACTCCTCAGGAGCTGTCCGATGATCCCGACGACGTGGAGCCCCCGGAGAACTGACACTCCTCCGGTTGAGTGGTTCATCCCAGGGCGAAGCGGGCGCGGATGGCCTCCGGGGAGTGGCCCGCGCTCAGCATGGTGTGCAGCAGGAGCCGTGCCTTCCGCGGGGACAGGTCACCGGCCATGACCGCCCCCCGTCGAAGCAGATCCACCTCCGAGCCCGGGTATCCGTACAGGTTCATCGCTGTGCCGCCGCGAGCCGTGCGCGACCCGACCACCACGATCACCCCCGCCTCAATGGCGTCAGAGATGGCGTCGGCCACGGCCACGGAGACGTGACCCACACCCAGCCCACTGATGACGATCCCCTCGAACCCGGCGTCACGGGCCGCCCGAACCAGACGACCGTCATCCCCCAGCCCACACTCCAGGAGCGCCACATTGACGGGTCCGACGCGAGGGGCCGGCAGCGCCTCAGGCCGCGGCGAGACCACGCCCCACAGCAGGCGGAACTCGCTCTCCACCAGTCGCCCGACCGGACCGAACCCCGGCGAGTCGAATGCCTCCACCGCCATCGACGACGTCTTCTGCACCCGCGACGCGAGATGGACGGTGTCATTCAAGCAGGTCAACACACCCAGACCGCCAGCCCGGGGCGAGACCGCAGTCATGACCGCCGCCAGAAGGTTCGCCGGCCCTTCCGCCCCTGCTGCGGTGGCTGAACGCATGGCGCCGGTCATCACAATCGGCGCCGCCTCATCCCAGAGCAGATCGAGAAGGTACGCGGTCTCCTCCAGCGTGTCCGTGCCATGGGTGAGGACGACGCCCACCGCTCCGGTGGCCACGGCGCGGCGGGCAAAGTTGAGGGCCTGCACCACGTCCGCCACGTCGATCGACGGCGACGGCTTGTTGCAGATGTTTTCCACCCGCAACTTGACGATGTCCCCCAGCCCCGGCACGGCGTCCACCAGGTCGTGTGCCTGCAGTGCGGGAGTGCTGGCACCGGTAGGGGTCGAATGTTCCATGGCGATCGTCCCACCCATGGCACCGACGGCCACGGTGGGCATGACGTTGAGCACAGGCACTCCTCCACGGTTGGATGACCGGGACGCGACCGCCTCCCTGCCGCGAGCGTACTGTCGGTGCAGCCCCCAAGGACACTCGGGTGACGCCAATGGGTTCGGCGCCTCCCTGCACAACACGTCGATGTGGCAAGGGCGCCGTCGGGCATCGACATCCTCCGCATCCGCTGACAGCCTCGCGTGGCACGATGGTCCGGTTCAGGCCCTTGTACCTTGGACACGAGGGTCATCCTGTATCGAAACGGGATACTGGAACTGGCGGGAAGCTGGAGGCACTATCGATGCGCAATGAAGATGGGGCCACGGACACTCAGACCGTTGTCATCGGGGTGGTGGCGGACCCGGGCGTGAGCACCGAACTCGCCCGGAGGCTGGTCGAACGACTTCCCGAACGACTGTCCAGTCATGTGGGGGCCGGGGTGACATGGCGCGTGGAGTTGGCCAGCCACATGCTCTATCTGGACGATTCCAACCAGCCGACGATTCTCGACGACGGGAAGACGCTGGAGGACCGGGGCTGGGACCAAATGGTGGCCCTGACCGAGCTGCCGCTGCGCCGGGATGGGCGACCCCTGGTCTTCGAGGTGAACACCTCAGAAAGAACCTCCTGGATCTCCATCCCTGCCTTGGGCGCATTTCGGTTGAGCACCCTGCTTCTTCGAACGATCGCGGCGGTCATTTATTGCGTGTCACAGCGCAAGGAGTTGGTGCTCCAGACGTCGGACACCGCTCGCAAAGGGCGGGTATCAATCCTTGCCCGCGATCAGCTGCGAGGTGTGCCCGGCCGGGACGAGCAGGCGGAGAGCGGCTCCATCCGCGTCGGCGGGAGCCGGTTCAGGCTCCTGACCGGGATGGTGCGCATCAACCGTCCGTGGCGTCTGTTGGGAAGCCTCGACCGGGTTTTTGCGGCGGCGGCCGCGACGGGCGCTTTCGGTGTCTTCTACGCGAGCGTCTGGAACATGGCCGACACGTTGAGCATCCTCCGGCTGGCCATGATCAATGTTGGCGCTATCGCCGCTCTGGTGGGCTGGCTGATCCTCCACAACGGGCTTTGGGAACGGTCTCCCCGTCGTGGTGGCAAGACCCGTCAGCCGCGTCTGTACAACGCGACGACGGTGGTGTCCCTGTTCGTCGGGGTGTCCTGCCTCTACGCTCTGCTGTTCGTGGTTGCCTTCCTGGGAGCTTTGACGATCATCTCCTCGGAGTATCTGGAGTCTGTCCTGAACCATCCCGTCAGCTTCGTCGAATATTTGAAGATTGCATGGATGGCGAGTTCGCTGGGAACCATCGCGGGCGCACTGGGGTCGAATTTTGAGAGCGAGGCTGACGTCAAGCGTGTGGCTTACGGCCGTCGCCAACTCGAGCGGTTTTAGAGAACCCCAAAGACGCAAGCCGCGTGGCCTTCGGCTATCGTCTCGCTACCCCGGGGCTGGTGAATGGGACCACACATCGGCGCTCAAGCGCGCTTCTTCCCCTTGGTGACGCTGTCCATCCCGTTCCTCCCCACCCCGGAAGCCAGCAGCTCAGCGAGGTGCATGGCGGTGCGGCCGGTGTCGCACTGCTCAACCTGGGTTCGGCAGCTGAACCCGTCGGCGAGGACGACGGTGTCGGCATCGGCCTCCCGCACCCGGGGCAGCAGTACGCGTTCACCAGCGGCCCGGGAGACGTCGTAATGGCCATCCTCGAACCCGAAGTTACCGGCCAGGCCGCAGCAGCCGGACTTCAGCTGTTCGGCATCGATGCCCGCCGACTTCATCAGCTCCTTGTCCGGGTCAGTGCCCATGATCGCGTGCTGGTGGCAGTGCGTCTGAACGATGGCGTTGACCTGCATCTGTGGCGGTGTCCAGTCGGGCGCCCGCTCGGTGAGCAACTCGGCCAGTATGCGGGTCTGGAGGGAGAGTCGTCGCATGTCCTCGTCGCCGGGCAGCAGGTCGACGCCGTCGGAGCGGAACACCGCGGTGCATGAGGGTTCCAAGCCCACGACCGGCACACCGGCCCGGATGTCGTCGCGCAACACGTCGAGGGTGTGGGAGAGCACTTTCTTGGCCACCTTGAGCTGTCCGGTGGACACCCACGTCAGCCCACAGCACACCGGCTGGGTGGGTACCCGCACCTCAAAGCCGGCGTCCTCCAGCACGGCCACGGCCGCCTTTGCCAGGCTCGGGTGGAAGGCGTTGGAGAACGTGTCCGGCCACAGGATGACCGGCCCGTTGGGTGCGGGCTCCGCTGCGGCGGTGGGCTTGCGTCGCCTCTTCCACATGGAGACGAAGTTCTGCGGTGCAAACCGGGGGATGTCGCGCTCCTCCGCGATACCGCCCGCCTTCTTCAACAGCGGCGCCAGCGGTGATTGGGTAACGAGGTTGATCAGACGAGGCGCCAGCTTGGCGATCTGCGCCAGAATCGGCAGCCAGCCCATCGAGTAGTGCGACAGCGGCCGCAGTCGATGCTTGTAGTGGTGGTGCAGGAACTCGGCTTTGTAGGTGGCCATGTCCACGTTGACCGGGCAGTCGGACTTGCAACCCTTTGCACGACAGGCAGAGATCCAGGGCGTCGCGAACCTCGGTGGAGCGCCAACCGTCGGTGATTCTCGTGCCCCGGATCATCTCGAACAGCAGACGGGCCCGGCCACGCGTCGAGTGCTCCTCCTCCCGGGTGACCATGTAGGACGGGCACATCACATTGTCGTCGCTGGCGGCGTTGCGGCAGTTGCCTACCCCGACGCATCGCAGTGCAGCACTGGAGAAGCGGTTGTCGTCGTCCGGGTAGTCGAAGATCGTTGACGGCTCGCGATGGTGGTAGTCGGCGCCGAGCCTGAGGTGCGAGTCCAGCGGATTCGGATTGACCACCTTGCCCGGATTCATCATGTTGCCGGGGTCAAAGAGATGCTTCACGTCGTTGAACAGGGCGATCACTTCCGGCCCGAACATCTTCCCGAGTAACTCACCGCGGGCCTGACCGTCACCGTGTTCACCGGAGAGGGAACCACCGTAGGAGACCACGAGATCGGCAGCCTCCTCGACGAACGCCCGGTAGTTCCCCACCCCATCAGCGCTCCGCAATTCGAACGGTATGCGGGTGTGGACGCAGGCCTGCCCGAAGTGCCCGTACAGCGAGGTCTCATCGGTGTTGAGCCTGAACTTGTCCAGAAGTTGGCGAAAGTCGCGCAAGTAGTCGCCCAACCTGTTCGGGGGCACAGCCGCATCCTCCCAGCCCGGCCAGGTGCGGTGCTCTCCGGCGGGGTGGGAGGACGCACCCAGTCCCGCCTCGCGCAGTTCGATGAGTTCCGCCTCCGTCTCCGGGTCGTCGAAGAACTGGACGTGCGGCTCGTCCGCCGAGCCTTCGAGCGCGTCCAACAGCTTATGTGCCTTCTGATCCGCCTCGTCGCGGCTCTCACCGCTGAACTGGATGGTCAACCAGCCCGAACCCCTCGGCAGCCGGTCGGCGGCCGCCCCAGCGAGCCCGGCCCTCTTCTCCATCTGCAGCAGTCGGCTGTCCATTCCCTCCAGCAGCCATGGGTCGTGCTTCAGGATCTGCGGTACGGCGTCGCCGGCTGCCGCGATGGTGGGGTATCCGAGAACCACCATGCTGTGGAACTTGGGCTTCGGTACCAAGGTCAGCTTCGCGTGCAGGACGGTGATGAGCGTGCCCTCGGAGCCCACCAGTGCCCGGCCCACGTGCATTCGTGGTCTGCCCCGCCGGGCTGGTACCGCCGCCCCGGGACACGATCGGCGCACCCCTTCGGGCGCAGACAGCGACTGCCGCCACCGCGTCGTCGACGTCCTTGGGCGTCACGACGGCGATGGGAACCTGGCGATAGTTGGAGGAGTCACTTGCACTAGGCGGCGCGGCTTCCGACGTCGAAGCGCACCTCGCCCCGTATCTCCCGACGGAGATCCACCTGCAGCAGGGGATCGACAGTGATAGTGGTGAGCACAGCTCCTCCTCATCAATGAAGAAGTCTCTGACTAGCAATTATTAGCTTGGCACGGTTGTGGGTCAGATGTGCGAGTGCTGCACACATGACTGTCCACGAGCACGACAGATGAGCCCCTGCGGGTGCAATGATCGATCCATTGGGATACATGGCCGGCGGGCATGTACGAGCCCGCCGGGGGTACGACATCAGCGAAAGGACCCGCCATCATGAGCCAATCAGTCAGCGACTTCATCATCGATCGGTTGATCGAGTGGGACCTGCACCAGTTCTACGGATTTCCCGGTGACGGGATCGGCGGCTTCGACGGCGCACTGGGGCGAAGCGAGAAGAACGGCAAGGAATTCACCTACATCCGCCCCACGCACGAAGAGATCGCTGCGTTCATGGCAACGGCGCACGCAAAGTTCACCGGGGAGGTGGGGGTCTGCATCGCCACGTCCGGCCCGGGCGCCATCCACCTGCTGAATGGTCTTTACGACGCCAAAATGGACCACCAGGGCGTGGTGGCGATCGTCGGCCAGCAGGGACGTGTGTCGATGGGTAGCGACGCCCAGCAGGAGATGGATCTCGAACGGCTCTTCGCGGATGTCGCGGGATACGTGCAGACTGTGACGACCCCCATGCAAGCGCAGATGGTGATTGATCGCGCGGTCCGCATCGCTCGCGCCGAGCGCTGTCCCACGGTCGTGATCCTCCCCGCGGACATCCAGACGATGGACATGGAAACGCCCACCGAGGAGCACTGGGTGTCACGAACGAGTGTGGGTCACGCCTCCACGGCGGTCGCGGCTCCTATAGATGACCTTCGTCGTGCGGCTGAGGTGCTCAATGCGGGCAAGAAGGTGGCCATGATGGTGGGCCAGGGCGCACGAGGCGCCACCGACGAGGTCATCGCCGTCGCCGACAAGCTGGGCGCGGGCATCGTCACAGCCCTTTTGGGAAAGGACGTCGTTCCCGGGGACCTTCCCTACCACACACAACAGCTGGGCCTCCTGGGATCGAAACCCAGCTATGACATGATGCAGGACTGCGACACGCTTTTGATGGTGGGCTCCAACTTCCCCTATGCGGAGTTTTTACCACCGACCGGCCAGGCACGTGGCGTGCAGATTGACCTGTCGCACGCGAACCTGGGACTGCGCTACCCCATGGAGGTCACTCTCGGAGGGGACGCCAAGGCCACACTGGCGGCTCTGCTCCCCCTTCTGAACCAGCAGGAGGATCGCAGCTGGCAGGAGGGCGTCATCAAGGGGATGAAGGACTGGGACGTGGTGACCGAGGCCATCGCCAAGGCCGACGCGAATCCCATCAACCCCCGTCTGGTGTTCCACGAACTCAACAAGCGCCTTCCCTACGACAGCATCGTCACTGCGGACGCCGGCTCCACCGCCGACTGGTACGGCCACCACGTCAAGCTCGGGCGGGAGATGAACGGCAATCTCTCCGGCACACTGGCAACGATGCTGGCCTCCATGCCCTACGCGGTGGCGGCAAAGTTCGCCCATCCACACCGTCCGGTGATCTGCACCATCGGCGACGGTGCGTTCCAGATGCTCGGCATGAACGAGTTACTGACCATCAGACGGCACTGGAAGGACTGGGCGGATCCACGCTTCATCATCCTGATCCTCAACAACCATGATCTGACCCAGGTCTCGTTCGAGATGCGTGAAGCCGGCGATCCTCGCTGGGACACTGCCCAGAAGGTTGAGGAGATGGACTACGCGGCCTACGGCGAGCTCATGGGACTCAAGGGCATCAACGTCACCGCGCTGGATGACCTGACCGGTGCCCTCGACGAGGCATTTGCGGCTGATCGGCCGGTGGTGCTCGACGTGAAGACCGATCCCAACGTGCCACCGCTGCCGGCCCACATCACGTTCGACCAGGCCAAGGGGTTCGTGGAATCGCTGGTGAAGGGGGATCCGGCGGAGTTCAAGCTGATCGGCGATTCGTTCCGCGCCGTGGCAGCGCAGCTGTTCGCCAAGGCCCGCAACGTCCTCCCCGGCGGCAACGACTGAGTTTCATCCGCTGTGTCGACGGCTCGGGTGGGACGACGACGCCGGTGTTTCTCGACACCTCGTCTTACCGAGACGCATCGCCGCCACCCCTTGTCAGAGACCATTTCGAGGGCTCCAGACCCTTGCCATGATTCCCGGCCTTTTCCTATAATCGGAGCAACGAAGAAGCCCATGCGGGTCCGGTCGGCGACCCTGTAATGAGGTGTCGTCGCACCTCCGGTGTTTCGTCCGGCTGGGCCTGCCGTCACGAAAGGAGATGCAAGCAATGACCGAGCTGGTGCGCAAGAACTTCGACGCCCTGGAGCCCCTCCGTCGCCTGCTGGAGGGGGACGTGGGCACCACGTGGCCCAAGGTGGAGGAGTACCTCGACGGCAACACCCGGGTGATCCGAATGGAGTTGCCCGGACTCGATCCGGAGAACGACGTGGACCTGAGCGTGGTCAACAACACGTTGCGGTTGCGCGCCCATCGCAAGGAGCAGAGCGAACACAAGGACAAGGACAGCTACCGCTCCGAGTTCCGGTACGGATCCTTCTCCCGCGTCCTCCCGTTACCCGAGGACTGCAAGGACGACGACATCACCGCCACATACCGCGACGGAGTGCTCGAGGTCCGCGCACCTCAGCCGGAAGCCTCCGAGCTGGGGACAACCAAAAAGATCAAAGTGACCCGCGGCTGACTCGTCGCACGAACGGGCGGAAGCGCCATCCAGCCCCCGCCACCTGATCCACCAGCCTTACACGAAAGGAAGTAGACACAGATGTCCGAGGACATTCGAACCGAACAAGTGGCCGCACCGCAGTACCAAGTCCTGCGAGTGGTGCCCAAGTACGACGAGGCCCAACGCATCGTCGACCACCTCGCCGACTCCAAGTTCCCCGTCGAGCACGTGCGCATCGTCGGCACCGGGCTGAGATGGGTTGAGCAGGTCACCGGCCGCATGACATACGGGAAGGCGGCTCTCCTCGGAGCGGCCGCAGGTGCATGGTTCGGTTTACTGCTCGGACTGCTGATTGGCATCTTCGTTGTCGTCGGCTGGTTGGCCGTGATCCTGTGGTCGGTCATCCTGGGCGCTGTCTGGGGATTGGTCTTCGGGCTACTCGGACATGCTGTGAGCGGCGGTCGACGCGACTTCAGCAGCGTCAAGGGTATCGAGGCGTCCTCCTACGAAATCTTGGTGGACGCACGCTTCCTCAACGAGGCTGCGGCCAAGGTGGACCGCTGACAGCTGCTGGGATCGGGTCGGTGTGGTCGCATCCACCCCGGCCCCTTCCCTTTCAGGCGGCGGCCATCAGTCCCGGTCGGGCAGACCCGCTCCCCAGAGGGCACCGGCGATGAGTGCGGGTTGGAAGAACAACCGCACGAACCGCTTGGTGTCCGTGTCGAGGTTGAACGCGTCCAGTCGCTGCACGTACTGGTTGATGTTTCCGGGGAAGATCGCCACGTAGAACGCGGCCAACGCGATACCGATGATGCGCCGGTGACGCGGAAGTGACGCGAACGCCACGCCCAACCCGATCTCGACGACACCCGAGCCCAGCACCACCGCGTCCTTGTTCACCGGAATCCACGTCGGCACCTGCGCCTGGAACGGTTTGCGCGCGAACGTGAGGTGCGATGTGCCGGCGAAGGTCATGAATGCGCCCAGACCGAGGCGGACGAGGTTCTGTGAGGTGGATGGTTTCTTCATGTGAGGAGCCTATCCCACAGTCCCTCGCCCGCAGTGGCACCGCCGCGGCGTGGTGGGCCAGTGCCTTTCGTCGACTATGCACTTACTGGGAAGCGTTCCCAGACGCGGTGCTTCGCGAGTAGTTCGGCGAGTTGCGACACGAGCGCCGTCGGCTCCCCGTGAACCACCCCGGCCGCCTCCGTGGATATGCCCGCCGCCGTCAGAACCGGCGTCGCGTCGGCTGCCATCCCTATCGCCTTGCAGTGTCTGAACATCTCGGCCACCAGTTTGACCACGCGGGGATCCACCGGCTTGTCGTCCGTGTCGTGCCCGGCTTTCGCGTCCCGCGTGGGCATCGCGTCGGCAGCCGGAGCGGGTGCAACCAGCAGGAGTACAGCATCGAACTCGATGGAGGCCGCGGTCAGGAACGTCCGATCCACGACGACGCCACCAACCTTGCCACCCGTCGGCGCCGTGACGAACGGCAGCATCCCGGCCTCCATGACGGCGTCCCTCGCAGCTGCGATCGCCTCGCCCGGGGTGTCGGAGTCCACCACGACCGCGACCTTGCGGCCGATGACCGGCCACCGCTCACCCACCTGCGACACCGAAGGGCTCGTCTCCACCTGGGCAGAGGGGATCGTTGCCTCGGGCGCCGGAAGACCCAGCCCTTCCGCGACTTCGGCACACAGGTCAGCGTCGATGTTGGCGAGGCACTGCAGCTGCCGCACCCGGATGGCTTCCTCGTAGCACTTGCCGAGCTCGAACGTGTAGGCCCGGATGAGGTGCTGTCGCTCCACCTCGCTCAGCGACCGCACGAACATCGTGACCTGGCTGTAGTGGTCGTCGAAGCTGGCCGACAGCTCCCTCACCTTGTTCCCCGACACGGGCGTCGGGATGTCGAGGAAGGCGCCCGACTCGTCGTCGGCCTCCGCGGGGTTCCCACCGTCGAGAGAGTTGGGTTTGTACGGCGCGACGCCACCGTGGACGGCGTCCTGGTGGAAGCCGTCGCGGAACATGTCGTTGACGGGGCAGTGCGCACGGTTGATGGGCAGCTGGCTGAAATTGGGTCCACCCAACCGGGTGATCTGGGTGTCGATGTAGGAGAAGAGTCGCACCTGCAGCAGCGGGTCGTTGGTCACGTCGATGCCCGGGACCAGATTGCCCGGATTGAACATCACCTGCTCCGTCTCGGCGAAGAAGTTGACCGGACGACGGTTGAGCGTCATCGTGCCGACGACCTCCACGGGGCACAGTTCCTCGGGGATGATCTTGGTGGGGTCGAGCAGATCGATACCCTCAAACGTCTCCTCGTCCGTGTCGGGCATCACCTGAACGCCCAGATCCCAGGAGGGGTATGCCCCCGCGTCGATCGCGTCGTAGAGGTCTCGACGGTGGAAATCCGGGTCATTGCCCGCAGTGAGCTGGGCTTCCTCCCACAGCTGTGAGTGGACGCCTTGGCGCGGCTTCCAATGGATCTTCACCAAGCAGGTCTCGCCGGCAGCGTTCATCAGGCGGAAGGTGTGGATGCCGAAGCCCTCCATCATGCGGTAGGACAACGGGAGCGCCCGGTCCGACATGCTCCAGGCCACGTGCGCCTGCGCCTCAGTGTGCAGGGACACGAAGTCCCAAAAAGTGTCGTGGGCGCTCTGCGCCTGCGGAATCTCGCGGTCCGGTTCGGGTTTGACGGCGTGGATGATGTCGGGAAACTTGATGCCCTCCTGGATGAAGAACACTGGGATGTTGTTGCCCACCAGGTCATAGTTGCCCTCGGAGGTGTAGAACTTCGTCGCGAAGCCGCGGGTGTCGCGGACCGTGTCGGAGGATCCGCGGAAACCCGCCACCGTCGAGAACCGGACGAAGACCGGCGTCTCAGCGCCCTTCTCCAGGAATGCCGCCCTGCAGATCTTCGATGCGCGTCCATTGGCGACGAAGGTGCCGTGGGCGCCCGTCCCCCGCGCATGCACGACACGCTCCGGGATCCGTTCATGATCGAAGTGGGTGATCTTTTCCCGCAGATGATGGTCCTGCAGCAGGACGGGGCCGCGAGGCCCCGCTTTCAGCGCATGATCGGTGGATCTCAGCCGTGCGCCCTGCGATGTCGTGAGGTACTCACCCTGCTGGGCCACCGCCTCGGGTGGGGCGCCCGTCGGGGCCCCCGTCGGTGTCACCGTTGCGGGACCCTGCTGGCTCGGCTTGGGAGCGGGCGGTGCCACCGGGGTCGTCGGCTCCTCAACGGCTGGGGAGTCCACCCCCGGCCCAACCGGCGGCGTCAACGTTTCATCTGCCTTTTTCTGCTGCGAGGTCATGGCTGGAGGCTCCTTCAGTGATGCGCCGAAACGACAGTGATCCTCGGCGCTGGATGCGGTGAGTGTAGCCAGCGGGTCGGGTCACTCAGAGGCTTCCCACTCCGGCGATTGGCGCGGCGAATCCTGCGCGTCGGGCGATCACCTGGGCGCGTCAGGATCCTCGGGGGCGGCTTCGCGGCGCTCCTGGATCAAGTCCTTGCTGCGCAGCAGACGTAGCGCCGTGACCAGGAGTAATCCTCCCAGCACGTTGAACAAGAGCGTGTAGCCGAACCACCCGATCCATTCCCCGTAGGTCACTGCCACGCCCGCATGGATGGCACCGAAGATGAGCAGCGAATCCAGGATCGAGTGGAACAGTTGAAGACCGGCAAGCAAGAAGCCTCCGGCGATGGCGGCGACGATCTTCGCAACATCGGATTCTGTGCCGTTCTGCATCCGGGTCATCAGCGTGATGGTGCTGCCTCCCAGGACGGCCAGGCAGACTGACTGCCACGAAAAGCCGGCGTCCACGAAGTGGCGAGCCGCCTCCGCCAATTCGGGCCTCCACTGCGGAAAGGCTGTCACGACGAGCCACATGAAACCCCAGCCGCCAGCGAGGTTCATCACCAGAGTTCCACCCCACAACTTCACGAGCTGAGCGAGACTTGCCTCCTTCGCCATGACGGCCAGGATCGGTATCAGGAATCCCTCTGTGAAGAGCTCACTCTTGGCCAGCAGCAGGGCCATGAAGCCGATGCTGAAGGCCAGCCCTGCGAGCAGGTGATTCCCTGTCTCGTGCAGGACCGCCAGGTACGCCATGACCCCCACGCCGATCTCCATGCCACCGAAGGTTCCGGTGATGAGGACGTTGGTCCATGACCTGGCGAGTCGTTCGGCGCCCTCCTCAACGATGCGATCAAAGGACTCGGCGACCTCGGCCTCCAGGGGCGCGTCACTGTCCCCGAGCTGCCGCCGGCGTTGTTCACTACTCATCGTGTCCCGCTCTTTCACGTGCTGTCAGCATTGAACCCCGGGCCGAGCGGCGGGGGACGGGGCGTCGTCGGTTCGGTTCCGAGCACGCCCCCGGAAAGCATAGTCAGGCGCCCCAGACTGTCATACCACTGGTCCTCGCCCCACCTGAGATATGGCGCTGGTCCAGCGCCCCAAGGCTGGTGCAATCCGGCTGACGCACCACGAACAGGCCGGTGTGGTTGGTCCGACGGACCACATGCCAGCTGGAGCGGATCGCCTCGCCGGGCCAGTCAGCGGCTGGTGAGGTCCTCGGTGCCCTTTTCGAAGGCCTTGGCGCCGATGCGCCGCGCCGCGATGGCGAACGTCACGGCCAGCGTCAGGTACGACGCGGCCATCCCGGCGAAGCCGACGACATCGATGCCCGTATCCGGCAACGTCAGCGCCGCGACGACGGCCGCGAGAACGAAGGCGAAGTTGAAGCCCACGTCGTAGAACGTGAACACCCTCCCCTTGAAGCTCTCGTCCACATGGGCCTGCACGATGGTGTCGACGCAGATCTTGAAGGACTGCACCCCCAACCCGATGAAGAACGACACGGCGAAGAGCACCCACATGGACGGCCAGAAAACGGGGATGAGCTGTGCCACCACGCAGATCCCGAGCACCGCGAGGGCCGTTCGCAGCAGTCCGAGATGGCGGGCGAGCAGCGGCACGAACACAGTGCAGATGAGGAAGCCGGCCCCTGTTGCGAGGCCCCAGACGGTGAGATCCGCAAGCGCCTCCTGCGGATCGGTGTTGAACAAGTTCCGGACAGCCAGGATCACCGTGACACTGAACAGTCCGAACAACAAGCGGCTCACGAACATTCCCACCAGAGCCAGCTCGGCCGCGGGTCGTGTACGCAGGTGCCGCAGAGCCACCGCGAGGCCGTGCCACACCTCCCGCACAGAACTGCGAGGCTGGCCCGGCTCCGGCCCCAAGGCGTCGTGGTGGAAGCCGCGCGCAATCATCACCGAACCGGCGAACAGCACCGCCGCCACACCGAACACGACGGCGTCAGCAGGATTGGCCCCGATCACGGGACCCAGCCCCACGCGAGCAGCGAACCCCAGAACGGCGCCGATCACCACTCCCAGCGGTCCCACAGTAGGGATGATCGAGGACGAGCTCAAGTACTCGTCCGGTTCGACGGTGTACTGCAGGCCCGCAGACAGGCCGGCCAGCATGAACCGGTTGACGCTCATCGCCACCAACAGTGCCGCGTAGAAGGCCACCTCCCACGCGCCACCTGTCAGACCGGAGAGGATCAGCAGCGCCACAGCAAGCGCGAGCACAGCCCGGATGATGTCGGAGATGACCGTCACCTGCCGTCTCGACCAACGGTCCAGCAGCGTGCCGACGAACGGCCCGAGCAGCGTGTAGGGCATCAGCGTGATGGCCAGCACGCCAGCGATGGCCCACGCGTCCGGCTGGCTCTGCGGGGAGAACAGAATGTAGGAGGCCATGCCCACCTGGAGCGTGCCGTCGCCTGCCTGGCTGAGCACGCGCAGGGTGAGCAATCGCCGGAAGGGCTCGTGTCGCCACAACCGCTTCAGCGCGGGACCAATCGCCATCCGGGCGCAGTCCTAGGAGCCGTGGACCTCGGCGTGCAACCGGTGCGCCTTCTCCAACGCCCAGTAGGTGCCCTGCCGTTCAGCCTCCTGCACCACGAGCTCCTCGTCGAGCGCCTTCAGTTTCTCCTCGCCGGCGAGGATCTTGGCGTACTGCCTCTCACGTTCCTCCGCGCTCCCCCGGTACTCGGTGTGCAGGTAGGAGTGGGCCAGCCGGTCGACGGAGCCGACGGCGCTCGCGATGCGGCCGCGTTTGCTGTAGAGGCTGACGAGCACGGTGATGGTGAGCAGCCCGATGATGACCGGCAGCGACGTCGCAGCAGAGAATGTGAACACGTCCACGTTCTCGCCGCCGTTGATGAACGGCAACTGGTTGGTGTGCAGCGCCTCAAGCACCAACTTCACGCCGATGAATCCCAGCACCAGCGACAGCCCGTACTTGAGGTAGATGAGGCGATCCAGCAGACCCTCGATCAGGAAGTACAGCTGGCGCAGACCCATGAGAGAGAAGGCGGTGGCCGTGAAGACGATGTAGACATCCGTGGTGAGGCCGTAGATGGCGGGGATGGAGTCGAGCGCGAACAACACGTCCGTGCCCCCGATGGCCACCATCACCAGCAGCATGGGCGTCAGGACACGCTTGCCGTTCTCGTAGGTGACGAGCTTGTCACCGTCGTAGTGGTCCGTGGTGCGCAGGTACTTCCTCGCGAGACGGATGATGAAGTTGTTGGCCTCGTCGTCGCCCTCCTTCTCGGGCGCGAGCAGTTTGCCTGCGGTGATGAGCAGGATCAGGCCGAACAGGTAGAACATGAACGAGAAGTTCTCGATCAGAGCTTTGCCCGCGAAGATGAAGGCGCTCCGGGCAATCAGGGCGAACACGATACCGAACAGCAACACCTTCTGCTGGTCCTCGCGGGGGACCGCGAAGCTGCCGATGATCACGAGGAACACGAACAGGTTGTCGACGCTCAGCGCCTTCTCTGTGATGTAGCCGGCGAAGTACTCCGAGCCCATCTGGGGGCCGCCGAAGATGAGCACGATGACGCCGAAGAGCAGCGCCAGGCCCACATAGATCGCGGACCAGACGGCCGCCTCCTTGATTGTGGGTTCATGGGCTTTTCGGACGTGGAAGAAGAAGTCGAAGGCGAGGAGTCCGATGATCACCGCGATGGTGAGTCCCCAGATCCAGAGGGGTTCAGAGACAGACACCGTGGGGCTCTCCTAGGAAACTGATCGTCGATGGCCGCGCCCGCAAGCCATGGGCACCACTGCGCAGCGGGCCCTGCCAATCGTAACCGCTGCGAGAACTGTCACTCGACACCGGTAGCATCGTCGATGGCAGCACTCTTCAAGCGGGAGGACAGAGCGCCATGCACCCACGACGTTGGATCGCAGGCACTGTTGCGGCGGCTGTGCTTGCGACGGGCTGCACCGCAGGGGCCGGCAACGAGGGCGCGTCATCATCTGCGTCCACCACGTCATCGGCACTGTCGGACGACATGCCCACGGCAGATCCCATCGCGACCCGTCTCGCCGAGGCGATCACGGCTTTCGACGTGAGCACGCTCCCCATCGATGATCCAGCCGCCGCCCAAGCCGAGCTCGAGACCATCTTCGCCGGAATGGACGACATCACTCCCACCGTCACCGTCGACGACATCGAGTACTCCGCCCAGAACAACTCAGCGCGGGTACAGCTGACCATGGAGTACCCGCTCGGAGAGAACGGATGGTCCTACGCGAGCTACGCGGCGCTCGATCTGGTCGACGACAACTGGCGCATCTCGTGGAGCCCCAGCATCATTCATCCGGAGCTGACCAGCGACTCCCGGATGCGACATCAGCGCTCACTCCCCCGTCGGGCGGCCATCAATGACAATGAGGGGCTTGCTCTGGTCGAGGAGCGGACGCTGTACCAGGTGGGCATAGACAAGACCCTGATCCCGGAGACCGAGTGGGCAGCCGCCGCTGAACAGCTTGCTCTACTGCTGGACATCGATCCGGCGGAGTTCCAGGCGAAGGTTGCGGCTGGCGGCGAGCGCCAGTTCGTCGTGGGGAGGACGATGCGCCAGGAGGAGATATCCCCCGACGTCGGAGTCGTCACCGGCGCGCAAGTGCTTCCCACCTCCGCCATGGTGCCCGTCAGCGATACCTTCGCCGAGAGCCTGCTGGGTATCGTCGGTTCCCCCACGGAGAAGATGCTGGAGGACCCGGAAACTGATGTCTTTGCGTCGGACACTGTGGGGCTCAGCGGTCTGCAGGCACGCTACGAGGACCAGCTTCGCGGTGTCCCGGAGATTCGGGTGGACCTTGTGGCACGCGTCAGCGATGACGACGACACCCCTGCTGATGAAACCTTTGTTGAGCAGAACGTGTTCCTGCAGGATGCCAGCGTTCCCGTGCCGCTGGAGACCAGTCTCGACAGGGAGCTCCAGTTCAAGGCCGAGGCCGTGCTGGCTGACCAACCGGGGATGGCCGCACTTGTCGTCATCCAGAATGACAATGGCGCACTGCTCGCTGCCGCCAACTCGCCGGCGGCAGGCACCTACCCCCAGGCCACATTCGGGAAGTTCGCACCGGGCTCAACCTTCAAAGTGGTGTCCTCCCTTGCGATGCTTCGATCAGGCATGACGCCCACCTCCGTCGTCCAATGTCCGGCCACTCTCGAAGTAGCCGGCAAGACGTTCACGAACTACTCCGACTACCCAGCCAGCCACGTGGGTTCGGTCACCCTCACCGACGCCCTGGCCCACTCCTGCAACACCGCATTCGCCGATGCTGCCGGTGAGGTCACACCCGAGCAACTCCATGCGGCAGCGGGCAGCCTTGGAGTCGGAACTGATTACGACGCCGGCTTCACGTCGAACTTCGGCACCGTGGAGCCCAACAACAGCCCGATCGATCGCGCCGCGAGCATGATCGGTCAGGGCCAGATCACCATGTCCCCCATGGCCATGGCGGTGGTGGCGGCGAGCGTGGCCAGCGGAAAGACCACCATCCCCTGGCTGGTGGAGGGGGAGCAAGCGCTGTCGACGGCCCAGCCCCTCACACCGCAGGAGGCGACCCAACTCCAACAGATGATGACGGCCGTGGTCGACGAGGGCTCCGGCAGGTCCCTGGCCGGCTTGATGACGGGCGCCAAAACTGGAACGGCTGAGTTCGGGACCGTCGGTGCCTACAAGACGCACGGCTGGATGATCGCCTGGAATGACACGGTGTCGGTGGCAGCCTTCGTCGAGGAGGGCATCTCCGGCTCCCAGTCGGCTGCCCCGCTCATCACCGCCCTGTACTCCTGAGACTCCGCCCTGCGAAGAGCGAGCCATCACTCGCGTGGGGCAACAGTGCCGACGCCATCCGCGGCGCCCGGGCCACTAGTGCGCCTGCATCCAGGGCAGGGCAGGCGCACGCCTCGCGATCAACTCAGGGCAAGCCCCCTGGCGACTGCTACGACCAAAGAAGCCACAGCGATCAGACCCACCAGCACCCACTGCCAGCGCTGCCGCTGTGCGCGTGGCAGGTGGATCAGCGCGGCTGTCACCGCGAGCCCACCCAACAGGCCGCCCAGGTGACCCTGCCAGGAGATGAAGGACGAGCCCACCACGGTGATCACGAGATTCGCGCCCAGCAGGATCAAAATCTGGCGCACGTCACCGCCGTGCTTGCGGGCCACGAGCAGGAACGCGCCGAGCAGGCCGAAGATGGCTCCTGATGCGCCCACCGTCGCGACGAAAGGCCCCGCGAACAGCATGACGAAGGCGGACGCCACCAGCGCGGAGACCAGGTAGAGGGCCAGGAAGCGTGCGCGGCCGAGGAGTCGCTCCAACTGCGGGCCGAGGATGTAGAGCGCGAACATGTTGAAGGCGATGTGGATGACCTCGGAATGCGTGAAGGCGCTCGTCAGGAGCTGCCACCACGCGCCGGTGGCCACACCGTCGGCCCATGCGACCTCGGGACCGACGCATGCAGCCTCACCAACGGGGTAGAAGCCGCGTCCACTGATGACGTCGCATCGACCCATCGGCGTAAGTGCCAGAAGGTTGAACAGCCTCCCGAACGCACCGCCCGTCAGCAGAACCGCCGCCCACACCGCGATGTTGATGCCCATGAGAACGAACGTCGTCGTGCGGGGATCCCTGCTGGGTCGGCCGCCGTAGGGCAGCTGCCCCTGACGGGTTTCGCGCCTGCCCCGTGCCACACATTCGGGGCACTGGAACCCGACGGCTGAGGGGTTCATGCACTCGGGGCAGATGGGGCGGTTGCACCGCTGGCAGGAGATTCTGGTGGGGCGATCCGGGTGTCGGTAACACGCAGGAGACGTCTCGGGTTCAGCCATGCGGGCAAGGGTACCGCCGCCCAGTAGTGTGAGGTTCCATGGGTCATGGTCACCACCACCCCGCGCATGCGGCCGTTGAAGTGGGCACCCGAGCACGCAATGCACTCATCGCTTTCGTGGCGATGCTCGGCCTGTTGTCCGTGGCAGGACTGATCTGGCTGTGGCCCGACAGCGGCGCGCTGTCCGAGGCCATTGATGTGCAGTACGACGCCCCGGGCGTCGTGTACGAGGACGCCACCATCCAGGAAATCGTCGACGGGTGCGCCTCCCAGCAGGGCACCATTTCCGATCTGCCCTGCCAGACGGCCATCTCCGAGCTACGCACAGGGGAGGAGATCGGTCTGCTCGTCGAGGTGGAGCTCCAAGGACCCCAGGCGCAGGCGGGATTGCGCTCCGGCGACTCCATCGAGGTGGCCCGCATCCCCACACAGGACGGACCCATCTTCTCCTACTCCGGCACCAACCGCCTCCCGACGCTGTTCGTGCTCGCCGGACTGTTTGTGATCTGCGTTCTGGCCGTGGCGCGATGGCGAGGCTTCTTCGCCCTGATTGGGCTCGCCTTCGCCGGCTTCGTACTACTGGGCTTCATGTTGCCCGCGCTGATCACCGGCAAGCCCGGTATGGCCGTGGCGCTGGCGGGATCCACCGCCATCATGTTCGTGGTGCTCTACGTCGCGCATGGCGTGTCCATCCGCACATCGACGGCGCTCGCGGGCACTCTGCTGGGTCTGGGTGTGACTACCGGACTCGGTTCACTGGCCGTCGGTGCCGCACGACTCTCGGGGTTCGCCGACGAACAAGAATTCGATCTCGCCCAGCTGGTGCCCGGCCTCGACTTCCAAGAACTGTTGATGTCCGCCATCATCATCGGCGGTCTGGGTGTGCTGAACGATGTCACCATCACGCAGAGTTCCGCGGTGTGGGAACTGCGGGCTGCGGCGCCTGAGATGAGTCGCAGAGCGATCTTCTCCTCCGGGATGCGCATCGGTCGCGACCACATCGCCTCCACCATCTACACCATCGTCTTCGCCTACGCCGGCGGCGCCCTGACCGTGCTGCTATTGCTCTACTTCACCAACCGGGAGATCCTCGACCTCTTCGGCGTCGAGCTGTTCGCCAGCGAGGGGGTGCGCACCTTCGCCAGCGCCATCGGTCTGGTGCTGTCGGTGCCCATCACGACGGGGATCGCGGCCCTGACCGTCGCACCGGCTCGAACACCGCAGGTGGCACCGCGCCACGTGGACCCGTTCGATCCCCTGCCCAGCTGATCTCACCCGGTCCCTGCGACTTCTGTTTCTCGGTCAGTCCTACCGTCGCGGAATCAGGCGAAGTAGCGTGGATCGCGGACCAGAAGTCGGGGAATCGGCCCCAGCCACTCTCGAGATCTCCTTCAATCCGGGGTAGCGATCCCGAATGGTCACCTCGACTCGGTCATGGAGAGTGCTACCGGCGGCCGGACAGTCAGTGCAGGCGCCCCCGAAGTCCAGAACCACCGCGTCCTCCGTCGCGGAGACGACGCTGATCTGCCCCCCGTGTGAGGAGATGTAGGACGACAGCTGTCCACGCACCACGTCGTCGGCGATGAGATGGAGCAGATCGGCGGAACCGTCGGTGATGTCCCAGCCCTCCAGATCGAGGGCGGTCACGACGGCGTCCCGGACGCGAGGCCCGAGTTCAGTCCACGAGTGTTCCGACGCCAACCATGTCCACACGGAGCCGCGTTCCACGTACATGCGCGTGATCGCGCCGTACTCCATCATCGGGCCCAACGTTCCAGCCGCATGAGTCACTTCACCCACACGCAGCTGCCCCGTGTCCACGACCCACCGGATCGCCTGTGGCTCATCCGTCACCGCTTCCGGGTGGATGGGGCGTCTCACACGATCGCCCCCACCGCCAGCTTCGCGAGCCATGCCATGACCCATGCGATGCCACCCATGTAGACGAAGGCCACCACCGGCCACTTCCAGGTGCCCGTCTCCCGTCGCATGACGCCGAGGGTGGACATGCACTGAAGGGCGTAGACGAAGAACACCAGCAGCGCGGCGATGGTGGACGGCGTGAACACTGGCTCACCGGCGTCGGGTCCGTCGGTGTGTGTCATCGTTTGCAGCGCCGCGACGGGGTCTTCGGGATCCTCCGCCGCAGCCACTTGGCCGAGCGTGGACACGAACACCTCACGTGCCGCCAGGGAGGACAACACCCCGACGTTGATTCGCCATTCAAACCCGAGCGGCTCAAACACCGGGGAGACAGCGCGCCCGATCCCGGCGGCCAGCGAGTTGTCGATGACGTAGGCCTGCACCGCCACCTCGTCCTGTGAGTCGATGCCAGCCCGGGCCAGGTCGGCGTCGGAGCGCAGCGGAAAGTTGAGCAGCCCCCACATGATGATGGTGGTGAGCATGATGATGCTCGTGACCTTCTTCAGGAATGACTTGCAGGCGTCCCAGACTGACACGAGGATTGTCCTGAGCCTGGGCAGCCGGTAGGAGGGCATTTCCATGTAGAAGGGGAGGCCGATGCCGGAGCGCCCGATGATCTTCTTGAAGAACCAGGCCGACGTCATGGCCGAGACCGCACCCAGCAGGTACAGGCCGAACATGATGGCGCCTTGGGCGCCGATCGGACCGAGACGCAGCTCGGAGGGGACGAGCATGCCGATGAGCAGCACGTAGACGGGCAGCCGCGCCGAACACGTCATCAGCGGTGCGCCCATCATGGTCGCGATCCTGTCCTTGGCCGAGGGCAGCGTCCGCGTGGCCATGATGCCGGGGATGGCGCAGGCCATCGAACTCAGGAGTGCGACGAAGGCCCTCCCCTCCAGGCCCGCCCATCCCATCACCTTGTCCATGAGGAACGCGGCCCGGGACAGGTATCCGCTGCCCTCCAACAGAGAGATCAGCAGGAACAGCAGCGCGATCTGCGGCAGGAACACCAGCACGCCACCCACCCCGGCGAGCAGAGCGTCGGCCACCAGGCTCGAGAGCCAGGCGATGGGGATGTTGTCTCGAGCCACGCCGCCAAGCCATGCGAAGAACGTCTCGATACCGTCCTGCATGGGGGCTGCGACGGTAAAGATCACCTGGAAGAAGGCCATCATCGTGGCGAAGAAGATGACGGTTCCCCAGACGGGGTGCAGGAGGACGCCGTCGATGCGGCTGGTGCGTTTGTCGGAGCCGGGAGCCCGGAAGGAAGCCGCCTCCCGAACGGATGTGGCCCAGTCCGAAACGCCTTGGGTGTCGGTGGGTGGCGCGACCATGGGTCGTGGCCAGGTCGAGACGTCGGCCATGGCTGCCGAGAGGCTTGCCACGCCGCGCTTGTCGCCGGCGATGACGGGAATGACCCGGACCCCGACGGCGCGTGACAGTGCCTCCACGTCGATGGAGCCGCCGCGTCGGGCGAGTTCGTCGGTGAACGTCAGCGCCACCACAACCGGGCGCGACAACTGGAGGACCTGGGCGAGGAGCCCGAGAGAGCGCCGCAGGTTGGTGGCGTCGAGCAGCACGACGAGTCCGTCCATCTGTTGGTCTCCGCTGGCTCCGGCCTCCAGGACTCCGGCCACCACCTGCTCATCGGGACTGATGGGATCGAGCGAGTACGTTCCCGGCAGGTCCTCGATCATGACCTCGGTGTCGTCGTCGATCCTGTGAACGCCCTCGTAGCGGGCGACGGTGACGCCGGGATAGTTGCCCGTCTTGGCGCGCAGGCCCGTCAGGGCATTGAACAATGTGGTCTTGCCCGCGTTGGGGCTGCCGACCAAGGCATACCGCAGTGTGGCCGCGCCTACCCGTGTGGGCGGCTCGGCGTGGCAGCTCACTGCTGCTCCACCAGGATCCTGCTGGCTTCGCGCTTGCGCAGGACGATCTCCGAACCGCCCACGTTGAAGACCAACGGATCACGCATGGGAGCCCGGCGCACGAGGGCAGCAAGCTCACCCGGTGTGAAGCCGAGATCGAAGAGGCGGCGGGAGATCTGGTCATCGGAGGTGAAACCGACGATTGTGGCCGGGCAGTCGCATCCCAGCTCTGCGAGGCTGCACGTTTTCGTCCGGCCACCGGCGGCTGCGCACTGCCGCTTTCCCAGCTGCTCACCAAGAGTCATGTGAGTGAAGTTAGCACAGCCTTACCTGTGTAAATAGCGGGGGGTCGCTGTTGTCCAATTCGCTTGGCGGAGGAGCTTTTGCTTTGGCGGCGTAAAATCTGGTCATGTCACTCACGACACGGAGCACCGCCGGCGTCTGGGGGTTGGCGGCCGCCCTGATCGGTGTGCTCGCGGGTCAGGTCACCTCCATCTTCACCGGCCCGTCGTCCTCCCCCATGGATGCTGTGGGTGGCTTCGTGATCGACATCACTCCACCAGCCGTCAAGGACTGGGCTGTTGCCACCTTCGGGACCGCCGACAAGGCGTTCCTTCTGGTGGTCATCGCTGTGGTGGTCGCGGGGCTCGGGTGGCTCGCCGGTGTGGCCCAGCGTCGGACGGGGTGGGCCGGTGCGGCGCTCCTCGGTGCTCTCGGCGTGGGCTCGGGCATCATCGCGACTCTGCGCCCCAGTTCGTCGACCACCAGCCTCATTGCGGGCATGGTGGCCGCGCTCGTGGCGATCCTGGTGCTCAGATGGGGCGTCGGCCGGGTGGTGGCGCTCGACCAGGCGGCCATCGCCGAGACAGCTGAGCCCAACCGTCGCCTGTTCATGATCGGGGGTGCCGGAGTCGCCGTCGGCGGTCTCGGACTCGCCGCTGTGGAGGGGTTCATCCGCCCAGCGGCCGTCGGCCGGCCACCCATTGACCTCCCCGAACCCGCCGCTGCTCCCACTTCCACGTTGCCGCCGGGTCTTGAGACGCAGATCGACGGCCTGACGCCCCTGCGGACTCCGATTGAGGACTTCTACCGCATCGACATCGCCGTCAGCGTCCCCCGCCGGGACACCGACGACTGGGAACTCGTCATCGACGGCATGGTCCGCAACCCCTACACCATCACCTTCGACGAACTGCTCGCCATGCCCATGGTGGAGCGCGACGTCACGCTGACCTGCGTCAGCAACCCCATCGGCGGTCCCTACGTGGGCAGCACCCGGTGGCAGGGCGTCCTCGTCGCCGATCTCCTCCGCAGGGCCGATCCCGAGGCGCGCGTCGAACAGGTCCTGAGCTCCGGCGCCGACGGCTTCTCCGCCTCCACACCGCTGGATGTGATGCTCGATGGTCGCGACGCCATGATCGCCATCGCCATGGACGGCGAACCCCTGACGCGCGTGCACGGCTATCCGGCACGGCTGCTGACACCCGGCCTGTACGGCTACGTCGGTGCCACCAAGTGGCTCGAGAAGTTGACGCTCACCACCTTCGACGAGGCTCAGGCGTACTGGACCAATCGTGGGTGGGGTGAGAGAGGGCCGGTGAAGACCGCCACCCGGATCGACGTCCCCGGCAACCAGTTGGATTCAGGCGAGGCGACGATCGCCGGCGTCGCATGGGCCACCCACCGGGGCATCAGCAAGGTGGAGGTCCGCGTCGATGACGGACCATGGCAGGAAGCCACGCTGGGCGAGGAGATCAGCGACGACTACTGGCGGCAGTGGTACCTGCCGTGGGACGCGGTCGAGGGCACGCACCAGATCACCGCCCGCGCCACGGACGGCGACGGCGAGGTGCAGACCGGCGCCATCCAGGACGTCCTCCCGGATGGCCCCACCGGCTACCACGTCCGAACAGTCCGCGTGAACTGAGGACTTGCGCCGCCTATCCTGAGCCCCTTCCCTGACCCGACACGCCGCATTCACTGGTCGCCGCGTCGCTATTCGGCTCGGTGGCCAGTCAACCAGTCGTCTCCGGTCGCTTCCAGACGCTGTGCAGTTCGGCTGGGAGTCGCCAGAGCAATGACGACGCCGATCCCGCAGACTCCTGCAAGCACCCAGAAGACCGGTGTGGGGTCGCGAGGAAAGAGCGCGGCCAGCAGACCGCCGACGATGGGGCCAGCCACGCCACCCAGCCGTCCGAAGCCCGCACACCATGCGACGGCGGCCGCGCGCATCGAGGTGGGGTAGTAGTTCGCGACAAAACCATAGATCAGCGTCTGCGTGCCGGAGGTTCCCATCCCCACCACGCCGATCACGGCGATGAGTAGGCCCATCAGGTCGGGCGTGTCCGTGATGGTCACGAGCAGAATTCCCGCCCCTCCGACGGTGAAGAACCCGGCGATCACGGGTCTCGCGCCCCAGCGGTCGGCGAGCGTGGATCCGAACAGACCTCCAAGGACGGCACCCATATTAAGCGCGAGCAGGAGCGTCAGCGCCGCGCGGGAGCCGAGCAGGGGCCCGGTGAGTTGCGGCAACCAAGTGTTGAGGGAGTAGACGAGCAGGAGTCCCGTGGCGCTCAGCAACCCCAGTAGGACGGTGGGTAGCAGGAATCGTCGCCCCAGGAGTCCGGCGAATCCAATGCGCTCGCCCGTGGGAGTGCCCTGCGCCGTGAGACCGGCCCGGCGCAGATCCCGCGACTCCAGCCATGCGGGGGATTCCGGTAGCTTGAGCCACGCGATGGGCAGCAGTGTGATGAGCGGGAGCGCGCCGATCCAGAAGAGTCCGCGCCAACCTATCGGCTCGAGCAACGCGATGGCGGCCAGCGCCGACAGGGTGGAGCCGAGCGGCACTCCGCTGTAGACGACGGCGTTGGACAGGTTCTTGCGGCCCTTCGGTGCGAACTCCGACACGACCGCAGCCGTGGTGGCCACCAATGCCCCGATCCCCAGTCCGGTGACGAAGCGCAGCACACCGAACATCGCCGCCGTCGTGGACATCGCCGTCAACGCCATCCCCACCGACAGCCAGGTGATGGCCACGAGCATCGGCCGACGTCGACCCACCCGGTCCCCCACCGCCCCAACGAGCAGTGCGCCCGCCAGAACACCGAACAGTGCCGCGCTTCCCAGCAACCCACCCAGCGAGGCTGCCTCAGCGAGCGCCGTCTCCATGGCAGGGGTGAGGTTGGCGCCGTCGACTCCCTCCGCGGCGGTCAGAGCGGCTTGGCTCTCAGCTGACAGAGCGTCATGAATCAGTCCACCCGGCTCGCGGAACTCGGGCATGACTGCACCATAGATGACAAGGTCGTATCCGTCGAAGACCAAGCCCGCCAGTGTGATGCCCAGAACCCACCACAAGGTGGATCGTCGACCCGACGGGGGGTGCTCTGCTTCTCCTGGCCGAAATGTCACGTTCAGAGGGTGTCACAGATTCCCGTCGCCCGACCGGTGGTGCCCACGTAATTGACCCTCCCGCTCGGATCGTTCATCCCATCAGTGGCGCACCAGTGCCATGCTCCGAAGCGGAGCTGGAGAGCATCATTCACGTCGCAGAGCCGTCGGACAGGTGAGATTGGCTCTCGTAATCGGCCACAAATCGCGACAGTGAGCGCGCCAAGGCATGGATGTCATCCGCCTCCCATTCCGTGAGGACGGAGCGCAAGTACGCCAGCCGGTACTCAGCGGCCCGAGCAGGCAGGGTTCGCCCTGTTGGGGTGGGTATCACCACGATCTTCCTGCCATCTTCAGTGGAGGGAGACCGTCTCACCATGTCACTTTTCTCCGCCCGGGTGACGAAACGGCTGGCCGTGGAGTGGGCGACATTCAAACGCAACGCAATGTCGCGCACGCTCTGGCCCTGTTGTGGGAGCCCGTCGAGTACCAGCACGGTGGACAGATCAACGTTTCGCCCCTGATCGCTGAGTGTTGGGGGTGCTGTCAGGAAGCGACGCAGCTTCAGTAGGGCCCGATCCAGGCGCATGAGGTCTCGATGCCACTTGTTCATGCATGTACGATACATACAGATTACTCCGGAAGGGAGATGCCGTGATTCTTGTGACAGGTGCCCGCGGCAACGTTGGCAGCGCTGTGGTGGCTGAATTGAGTGCACGCAACGCTCCTGCTCGCCTGGCCGTCCGGACGCCCACGACGGAGGCGTCCGACGAAGTGAGGTTTGACTTCACCGAACCACAGACGTGGCAGCGCGCTTTCGAAGGCGTGGAGACCCTTTTTCTCGTGCGTCCGCCGGCACTCGGTAACGTGAAGCGCGATCTGCTGCCGTCCCTGTCCGCGACACGCGAGGCCGGCGTGAAAAACGTCGTGTTTCTGTCACTGCAGGGTGCGCAGCGGATCAAGGTGGTGCCGCACGCGACGGTGGAAACGTGGCTCCGCGATTCCGGCATGTCGTGGACTTTCATCCGGGCCTCCTTCTTCCACCAGAACTTGTCCACCACCCACGCCAGCGATGTTCGCGAACGCGATGAAATCCTTGTGCCAGCCGGTAACGGTGCCACCGCGTTCGTCGATGCTGTCGACGTGGGGGCCGTGGCGGCAGCTGCGCTGCTGGATCCCCTCGCACATTCGCGTCGTGCATACACAGTCACGGGCCCTCGGTCCATGACCTACGCGCAGGTGGCAGACATCCTCTCCAAGGAACTCACCCGGCCCGTCCGCTACGGGCGTCCCGGCCTGCTCCGGTATATACGACATGCACGGCGAGTGCTGGAAATGCCATGGACGATGGTGGCGGTCACAGCTGCCATCTACACGACGGCGCGTCTAGGCCTCGCGGCTGAGCTCAGCGACGATGTTGTCACCGTGCTGGGTCGAGCACCGATTGACTTCTCGGAATTCGCACACCGCGAACGCTCCGCCTGGCTGCACTCCACCCCGAACGACCTGAAGGACGCCTCATGAAAATTGCCCTCCTCGGTGCCACCGGTCGCACCGGCCGCCATGTGCTTACCACCGCGCTGGAGCGTGGCCACGGCATCACAGTTCTTGTACGCGACGCTGATCGGCTGCCGAAGGCCGTCGCGGACGACGTGACAACAGTCGTCGGTGATTCCACAGATCCTTCCGCTCTCACCGCACTGCTGGCTGACACGCAGGGAGTGATCTCGGCGCTCGGACCCACCAGCAAGGAGCCCGATCTCCATGCCAACACCGCGCGCGAACTCGTGGCCATCATGCGCGCATCGGGACCCAACCGTTTCGTCGGTGTCAGCGGCGCGGGCATGAATGTGCCGGGAGACCAGAAATCCCGCAGGGACAGGATCATCAGCTGGTTGATCAACACCGTCGGGGGCGATGTAGTCAAGGACAAACCAGCGGAATACAACATCTGGGCGGCCTCCGGTATGGACTGGACGCTTGTCCGTCCCCCACGACTGATGGACGGGCCCGCCACCGGTCGTCTGGAGCACCACGCACATCGCTCCCCGAGTTCCACGCAGATCACCCGCGCAGACCTGGCCACCTTCCTCGTCGACATCCTCGAAAACGCCACATACGTGTCTGCCGCTCCCTTCGTGGCCAACGAAAAGGCTCAGTGAATCGAGTCCCCCTACACCACAACCGGGTGTTTCCGCCCGCAGTGTTGACGATCTCGACCCCACGCCTCCCGGCTGGACCTCATCTCCTCCGCATTCGACGTACCGAAGTCTTAATGACTGGCTGACTCAGCCCAGAGGTTGATGCCTGCGTCCTTTGCGTGCTGGTCGATACGCTCCAGTTCGTCGTCGGTGAAATCGAGATTCTGCACCGCTTGGAGGTTGGCTTCTAACTGCTCTACGGAGGAGGCACCGATCAGCGTCGTGGTCATACGCTCGTCGCGCAGCACCCATGCCAGCGCCATCTGGGACAGCTCCTGCCCGCGCTCCTGTGCGATTTCGTTGAGTGCCTTGATGTGGCTGAGTGTCTGATCGTCCAGCTGGTCCTTGGGTAGTGTTCCCTCGCGTGCCATGCGGGAATCCTCGGGGATGCCGTGCAGGTACTTGTTGGTCAGCAGTCCCTGAGCGAGCGCAGTGAAGGCGATCATGCCCATACCTTCGGATTCGCAGGCTTTCAGCAGGTCCGGCTCGATCCACCGGTTCAGCATGGAGTAGCTCGGCTGGTGGATCAGCAGCGGGGTGCCCAGGTCGCGGGCGATGGTGGCCGCCTCGCGGGTCTTGGTGGCCGAGTACGACGAGATCCCCACATACAGCGCTCTGCCGGAGCGCACCGCCCGGTCCAGCGCCATCATCGTTTCTTCGAGTGGCGTGTCCGGGTCGAAGCGGTGCGAGTAGAAGATGTCGACGTAGTCCAGCCCCATGCGATCCAGCGACTGGTCCAGCGAGGCCAGCATGTACTTCCGGCCACCGCCGCCCTGGCCGTAGGGTCCGGCCCACATGTCGTAGCCGGCCTTGGAGGAGATGACGAGTTCGTCGCGGAACGGCGCCAGGTCCTGTTTCAGGATGGTGCCGAAGTTGATTTCTGCCTGGCCGTAGGGCGGGCCGTAGTTGTTGGCCAGATCGAAGTGGGTGATGCCGGCGTCGAAGGCGCGACGGATAATGGCGCGTTGAGTCTCCATTGGCTTGTCGTCGCCGAAGTTCTGCCAGAGCCCCAGCGAGATGAGGGGCAGCTGCAGGCCGGAGCGGCCACAGCGTCGATACGGCATGCGGCCGTCGTAGCGATCAGGGTCGGGAACATAGGTGGGATACATGCTCCTCATCGTGTCACCTCCCAAGTCCGCGCGGGCGTGAACCGTGCGGCGAAGGAAGGCTCACCCGGGGATCAGGCCTGCAACTCACGCTCCAGGATGACGCGCTCCATGCGACGATCAGGGATGAGCCACATGACCGCTACGGACACGAAACAGAGCAGTGCCAGTATGTCCGGGACGATGGTGGAGTCACCGATGAACCAGGCGGAGGCGATACCCGTCAGATACAGAACAGTTGAGGCCTTGCCCTTGCGGTCCTTTCCGACGGCGCGTTTCAGAACCGATCCTTCCCCCTGAGCTCGGATTATCAGCGACTGCATGATGAAGAAGGCGACGGCTGCGCCGAGCAGGTTCACTCCGTAGAGCATCACCGGCACCCGAGGAAACCCGGACTCATCCATCCACGCTGTGGTAAACGGGAGGAGGGAGAGCCAGAACAGGAGGTGCAGATTGGCCCACAGCACTGCGCCCCGGATGTTGTCCGTCAGCTGGAGCAGGTGATGGTGGTTGTTCCAGTAGATGCCGACGTAGGCGAAGCTGAGCACGTAGCTCAGCAGCCCCGTGCCGGTCGCCCGCATGAAGTCGTTGAACGTCGGTCCTTCGGGTATCTGCAACTCGAGCACCATGATGGTGATGATGATTGCCAGTACGCCATCGCTGAACCCTTCCACGCGGGAGGTTCTCATGCGTTTCCCTTCTCGAGCGTGACACGGGGGTGATGAAACCTTAATTGCCACTTAATTGCCACCAAAAACGCGGGCCAGTCATCCGGCGGCATCCACCCCGAGCTGTTCCCGCAGTTCAGCGGTGAGACCACGAACTGACACGTCGATCTCCGGACGGATGAACGTCGTCGGCGTCACCACGGTGCGCTGCATTTCAACGCGCCTGTCCCCGTTCATGGTGATCTTTGTACCGTTGAGCTGGTAGCCACAGCGGCGCGAGACGGCCAACGACCTCTCGTTACCGACGATGGCTCCCGACTCCGCACGAAGCGCACCGAGGTGGTCGAAGGCCAACACCAGGATCATTTGCCGCATCAGCGTGCCGATCCCCCCACCCTGGGCATCCAGTCGCAGGTAGGACCCGGAGTCGACGACTCGCCGAGTCGAGAAGTCCCGAGCCGCGACATCCTGCGAACCCACCAATCGATCACCGTCGAACACGGCCATGGTGAGCGTCCAGTTCCTTGGCTCAAGACCCGCGCGCGCCCGCCACAGCCACTGTTGCCCTTCCCGCAGCCGGACGACGGGGTCCCTCGCCCACCAGTCGAAAACATGGGGCGCCGTCTCGTCGGGAAAGAGCGGTGACGAGATCAGCTCAGCATAGGCGGGAAGGTCCGAGTCCCTGAACAGCCGCAGCGTGATGTCTCCGGCGCTGATGCGAAGCCCGAAGGGCGCATACAACTCTGCCAGTTCGTCGTCCATGGGAGAAGAGACTACGAGGTCAACAAACTGGTCGCCCGCCGACGCGCGCCGTCATCCGGCAGGACGTGGGACACGAATCGTTGCAAAGGTTCCGCCGCCCACCGGGCTGACGATGTCGAGTGTGCCGTCGAAGGGTTCAAGACGATGCCTGATGCCGGCAATTCCCCCACCCGGCGCATCCTGGCTTTCGGCGCCGCCGAGTCCGTCGTCCATGACCTCCAGGACAACTTCGTCGTTCTCGAGAGAGAGCTCGACGGCGATCCGGCTGGCGGAGGAGTGTTTCGTTGCATTCGTCATGAGTTCCGACGCCGCGAAGAACAGCGCCGACTCCACTGAGCCAACCAACCGTTCCTCCAACGTGGAGGCGACGCGTGTGTCGATGGAACTGGAGGCGGCCAGTGCACGCAACGCGTCCGGGAGGCCCCGGTCAGCGAGGACGGGCGGCCGGATCCCCCGCACCAGAGTGCGGAGTTCCTGCAGGGCGAGCACGGAGTCATTCTTGGCGTCATTGAGCAGGTCGAGCGTGGCGTCGGGATCATGCTTCATGAGGCGGCTGGCCTGGGTGACGGTCATGCCGATGCTGACCAGCCGTGCCTGGGCGCCGTCGTGGAGGTCGCGCTCGATGCGCTGTATTTCCGCCTCCTGCATGTCCAGTGCCGTCATCCGGGATTCCGTGAGCGTACGGACCCGCTCCTCCAGATCCTCCGACACTTCCCCGGCCAGCATGAATCGCACCCAGCGGCGATGCATGCGTTGCACCAGCCGGGCGGAGGCAGGCGCGACGAGGAGAAGCCCGGTCATCACCAGGAGGTAGAAGGGCCTGTCCCCTCGGTAATAAGTGTCCTGGAACAGTCCAGCGTAGAGACCGGAGAACACCAACGACCAGGGAATGAGAGCCCCCAGAGCGGTGAAAAGTGGGTTGACGATGTGCCAGTCGAGGTCTCTGGCTCGGGCAGGATCCGAGAGCTGAGTACGCAGCGGCACAAGCCCACCGCTCGAAACCGCTGGGAGCTTTTCGTATGTCGCCGATATCCGCCGGTCACCGGTGCAGGATGCCCACTGCCGCTGATTCTCGGCGTTCCACCGGATGTGCTGGAACGCTCCATCCAATCCTTGCAACCCGAGCAGTGAGAGAAGCGTCATGGCGGCCACACGGAACATCGTGAGGAACTCGAGTGCTGCGAAGCCCACCAGTCGCAGGGACTCGCCCATGGAAGCGGTGTCCTTCAGGAGCCGACGGCTCAGTCCACCGCTGCGCGTCCGGGGCGCGGCTGTTCGGCGCTGTGAGCGCTCGGGCACGGCTGTCATGCACACCAGCATGCCCGGAACAGCCCCCGCTGTCGGTGGTGCACACACCACTGTTGCCCCGACGAGTCGTGCTGATCCCGGCGCCGTGCGGCAAGCTGTCCACCGGAGAGAGAGTGGGCGAGATGCGGGTTTTCGTGGCGGAAGATCAGTTCCTTCTGCGGCAGGGTCTGGAGAATCTTCTGACAACCAATAGGGTCTCGGTGGCTGGCACTGCCGACTCCGGCGCCGATCTCGTGGACGCCGTCGTCGCATCCGGCGCCGACCTCGCCCTGCTGGACATCCGCATGCCGCCGAGCAATACCGACGAAGGCATCCGCGCGGCGTTGGAGCTGCGACGGCATCGACCCGGCTTTCCCGTCGTACTGCTTTCTCAATACGTGGAACAGCTCTACCTCAACGAGCTCCTCACCGACGGTGCTTCCGGCGTCGGCTACCTGCTGAAAGATCGGGTGTTCGACGACATCTCCTTCGTGGCGTCTCTCCGTACCGTGGCTGCCGGCGGAACCGCCGTCGACCCTGCCGTTGTGTCGACCCTGATGCGACGCCGCACCGTCGCCCAACGCTTGGCAAGACTGACAGCCCGCGAGGTGGAGGTGCTGGCACAGATGGCCGAAGGTCACGCCAACCCGCAGATCGCGGCGCGGCTGTTCGTGACCGACAAGGCCGTGCAGAAACACGTCAACTCGATCTTCGCCAAGTTGGACCTTCAGGACTCGCCAACCTCGGCACGCCGGGTCCAGGCCGTCCTCACGTACCTTCGGGCGTGACCGTTTCCGGTCCGCGCCGCATCAGCAGCCCTCCTGGTCAGGCAGCACAGACTGGAGGTGTCACGCCGGAGAAGGTGGCGTGAAGATTCTCGCCTGCCATCCGAACTGTCGTGCAGCCTCGACGGTCTGGGGATCCGTCGCGGTGAAGTGCACGTCACCGGCTGCGACTACTTCACCCAGCTGGTCCTGCAGGCGGGCGTGAGCAAGGGCAAGGAAGTCACTGCCCGGCTGATCGGCATCCGGGGACAGCAGCAATGGGACGAGATGCCCCAGGCCGTGGCCCTCGAGGTCCCCGACTGCCTGCGCCTCGCTCTCGGTCAGCAGGAAGACGGGGGTATCGGTGGTCAGTAAGCCGTCGATCAGTTCAGCGGTGTCCCTCGTGGGTGCCTCCGGTCCGAGCAACGTGCTCAGCGACAGGACGGCCAGCTCACCGCGCGCCAAGAACTTCGCGATCCGCCATGGGACCGGGGTCACCAGGCGAAACACCTGCACACTGGACAGCAGAACCCGCACCGGGCCCCGCTTGGTTTCCAGCGTGACGGATTCCTCGTCGCGCTCGCTCACCACTCCGACGGTGTCGGTGGGCCGGCCATCATCGGAGAGACGGCGCACGGTCACGCGCTGCCCGAGGGGCACTGAGGCCAGGGATTCTTCGCTCATGCCTCGGAGACTAGCCCCCTCGTGTCGAGGCTCCCTTTACGGCATCACTTTCGTGTGGCCTGGCTGCCGGTAGACCGGCGTCTGGGCCACACAAGTCCCCCCTGGTCAAGAATCGCTGAGCCGCGACTGGATCAGGGGCAATGCGTTTCTGTCGGCATCAAGCCAGCCGACGGTGCCCAGCTCCCGGGCAGCCAGCCACTTGAGTACGTCGTGGGAATCACCTGTACGTGGTTGAGCATCGAGCGTGCACCACCACAGTTCCATCTCCAGCGACCCAGAAATAGGCCAGCGGCCACCCGAGACCGGATCCAGCCGCTGACCGACCTCCACTCCCACAACAAGTTCTTCGCGGATCTCCCGGACGAGCGCGTCGCGCGATGACTCACCCGCTTCGACCTTGCCGCCTGGAAACTCCCACCTCCCGACCGGCGGGGTGGAGCGTCGGGCAGCGAGGACCCGCCACGGATGGTGGCTGTCATCGACGATCAGCGCTCCCACCACCAACCGCCTGACGCCCATCATCCCTCCCACCTGCCCCCGTACGAACCCATGAACGCCCGCCGTCTCCCGGACTCCGGGCCCCTTCTCAAACACCATCATCGACCAATGGGGTAGCTTCTCGATGTGGAGGCGCGCTGGGAGCACGCCGTTGGGCGGCCGGAATGGCACGACGCACGGCTGGCGAACTGGTCCTATTCCTCGGACTGAGCAGGTGGCGCCTCAGCGGGAGGATCCTCCGCTGGCGCGTCCGCCGGTTCCTCCTCGGCTGGCTGTTCCTCCGTCAGTCCCTCTTCTTCCGGTGGCTCCTCCTGGCCCGCCGTCTCGTCGCCAGTGCTCTCTGCCTCCGTTTCATCCGTTGTCCCACTGCTGGAGCCGAGCTCCGAGAAGGTGGTGCCGGTCTCTGTGCCACTACCGGCACCTCCTGTGTAAGAGGAGACAGGGCGCCCGGTGGCGAGCTCAAAAGCAAGAATGATTGCCATGGCGACGACGAACAGGGCGACGCTGAAGCCAATGATCCGCTTCCACGGGAGAGACCTACGTGACGTTTCCTCCGGAATATCGGTGGCCGTGCTTGCAGCAGTGGGGGCTGGGGCGTGGCTGCTGGCAACGGTCGATCCTTCGTTCTGCGTCTCAGCCGCGCGTTTGTCCCGCAGGCGCAGATCTTCAACACGCCGTTTCGTCTTCTCAAGTGATTGGGTATAGATGGAACCACCCACCGTGATGATGAGGCTTCCCAAGGCTGCGCCAAAGATGGTGCCTGCGGCGCCCAACGTTGACAGCAGAACGGCCGAGGACACAGCCCCCAGCGCGGATCCGGTGGACGCCAACCAGTTGATCTGGAACCCCTGCGACGTGCTCATCCTCCCATTGTCCCGACGAGTCAAGCCCGCCCGATTGTGCTCAAAGTTCAGAGGGATGTTCGCCCAGGCAGCACGTTGGCACGCACGCTCCCGGTAGGCTCGAATCGAGTCAGTTGAGCCGAGGGAGTCACAGTGAGCAAATCCAGAAAGCGCGTCGGAGTCCTGACGGCGGGTGGCGACAGCCCCGGCCTCAACGCAGCCATTCGTGGGCTCGGCAAGGCGGCGCTCGGCCGTCACGGCATGGAACTCGTCGGCTTCCGCGACGGCGTGCGGGGGCTCGCGGAGAACCGCAGTATCGAGATGACCCACGCCAACCTCTCCGGCATCCTCACCATTGGCGGCACCATCCTCGGCACCAGCCGTGACAAGGTCCATCGCATGGTGGTCGACGGCGAACCGCAGGACGTGATCCCGACGATCGCCGAGACCTACGAGAAGAACAAACTCGACTGCCTCGTCATGATCGGTGGTGGCGGCACCGCCAAGAACGCGTTGAGGCTTGCCAAAGGCGGTCTCAACGTGGTTCACCTGCCGAAGACCATCGACAAGGACGTGGCACACACGGACAACTCATTCGGTTTCTCGACGGCGCTGGAGATCGCCACCGAAGCCATCGACCGCCTCCACTCCACCGCCCACAGCCACCACCGCGTCATCCTCGCCGAGATCATGGGCAACAAGGCGGGATGGCTCACGCTGGGCTCAGGCATGGCCGGCGGAGCCGACATCATCCTGATTCCCGAGATCCCCTACACGGTGGATTCCATTGCCGAGACCATCCAGGCCCGGCAGGACCGCGGTACGAACTTCAGCGTGATCGCCGTCGCGGAGGGCGCGCACGACGTCAAGGCGCACGCCGACATTGCCGCAGCCGAGGCACTCAAATCCTCGGCCGACACCCCTGAGGCCAAGAATGCTGCGCGAGCGCATTTGTCCAACGTGAGGGACGAGCACCGCGAACACACGTTCCGGCTGGCACGGGAACTGGAAGCCGCAACCGGTCTGGACACGCGTGTGACCATCCTCGGGTACGTGCAGCGCGGCGGCACGCCATGCGCCGAGGATCGGCTGTTGGGTACCCGCATCGGATCGGCGGCTGCGGAGCTGATCGCCGACGGGGAACACGGCATCATGGTGGCCTCCCGGGGCGAGGGGACAGCCACCGTGCCACTCAAGGACGTGGCCGGCGTGCAGGCGCTGGTGCCGCTGGACCACTCATGGATCAAGGCGGCGCGCGACGTCGGCACGGGACTCGGCGACTGAAGCGAGACGGCTCGGCGACTGGCGCCACGAGGGTAACCGAGCTCCGGGTCGGCCGCTTATGACCAAGTCAGTGACTGAACGCCAGGCCTCCCGGAGACCAATCCGGTGCCGTCGATGGATGCGACCGCCCGGCCACCCAACACCCAGTCAACGACCGGATTCGGGCCAGCCCCCGACGCAGAGTCCGCCGACCGACGCCATCTCCGCAGCGACCCTTTGTTCGGTCTCGTAAAATTTGGGAATGAGTTCCTTCTCCCGTCGCGCCCTCCTCGTCGGCAGCCTGACTGCCCTGACGACTGGCTGCGCGACGGGGTTCCCATCCTTGCCGGATGCGGGCGGGCTGGGGCGCGACCCTCAGGAGCCCGGCCCCCAACCCCGCGATCCGGGGGCTTACAGCAACCCTGATTCACTGGTGAGGTTCTCCACGCTCGGTGGCGCGACGCTCGGCTACGAGATAGGACGCACCCCCACCTCGTTCAGGGCCGACCCGCGCTTCGTCGAGTTGCTGGAAGCGTGGGCGCAGGACTGGAGCGCACTCAGCGGGCTGGGCGCGATGACCACGCTCTGGAGCTACGGCGCCTACGTGGACAAGGAATCCTCCCTCCACGCATCCGGCCGCGCCTTCGACATCGCCGAGGTGGAACATGAGCAGGGCTCCGTGTCCTGCCGTTACGACGTCTGGGGGCCGGGCAGCGCCACCCAGATCCGCGACTACTGGCGGCTGGCCGCCTCACTCCACGCGCACTTCAGCTACACGCTCACGCACCTCTACAATCGGGCGCACCACAACCACATTCACGTGGACAACGCCCGATCGCAGTGGGATCCCCCCACCTTCAGATCGCGTTCACGGACCCAGGTGCGCATCGTTCAGTCGGCCCTGCGACACGTGTTCGGCGCCGACGTCGAGGTCAACGGCGAGTGGAACTCGCCAACTCGCGACTCTCTGCGGACCATCCAGGCGTCACTGGGCATCACCCGCCCCGTGTCGGACGCCGACGGTTGGCGAGAGTTCCTCCGCGGGACAGCCTCAGCAGCATAAGAGACGCACCAAGACACGAGGTGGTGCGGCGCGTCGAGGCCAGGGGCGTGGGATCAGCTCGAGTCTTCACGCGACTCTTCCGCCAATGGGGTGGGCTCCCGGGTTTGCACCCTGTGGTGGAATGGGCGCCATGACAACTATCGTGGATTTCTGGTTCGACCCCACCTGCCCGTTCGCGTGGATGACGTCGAGGTGGATGCTGGAGGTGGAGAAGGTGCGCGACGTGGAGACCGTCTTCCACGTCATGAGCCTGGCAGTGCTCAACGATGGCCGCGACCTCCCCGAGGACTACCGGGAAATGATGGACAAGGCATGGGTGGGCGCTCGCGCCGCCCTCGCCGTCGAGCAGCGTCACGGCTCCCAGGGCCTTCGCGAGTTCTACACGGCCGTCGGCACCCGCTTCCATCCGGGAGAGGAGCCGAAGACGCCGGAAACCATCGGCAAAGCACTGGCTGACTGTGGCTTCGAGGCCGGCATCCTCGACGTCGCCCAGACCGACACGCTCGACGACGATCTCCGACGCTCCCACCACGAGGGCATGGATCCCGTCGGCGACGAGGTGGGCACACCGGTGATCCGCATCAACGGCATGAGCCTCTTCGGTCCCGTGATCTCGCCGGCCCCGAAGGGCGAGCAGGCCGGTGAACTGTTCGACGGCGTGGAGAAGGTCACGGCCTACCCCGGATTCTTCGAGTTGAAGCGCAGCCGCGACGTTGGCCCCATCTTCGACTGACCCCTCTTACTCCTCCGGGGCTTCGTCGACGGGTTCCAGCAAGTCATGGATTCCGGGGATGACCTCGGTGGGACGGAAGGGGTACTTCTCAATCTCGTCGGCCCCCATAATTCCGGTCAGGACGAGCACGGTGTGGAGCCCAGCCTCGATGCCGGCCACCACGTCGGTGTCCATGCGGTCCCCCACCATCCCGGTTTCCTCGCTGTGCGCACCGATCTTGTTCAGTGCCGAGCGGAACATCATGGGGTTCGGCTTTCCCACCACATAGGGCTCCCGTCCCGTGGCCTTGGTGATCAGTGCCGAGATCGCGCCTGTCGCGGGGACGATGCCCTGATCGGTGGGTCCGGTGGCGTCGGGATTGGTGGCGATGAAACGTGCCCCGCTGGCGATCAGCCGGATGGCGGTGGTGACAGACTCGAAGGAGTAGGTTCGGGTTTCCCCCACCACCACGTAGTCGGGATTGTGATCGGTCATGATCAACCCGGCCTCGTGGAGCGCAGTGAACAGACCGGCCTCGCCGATGACGTGCACGCTGCCGCCGGGCGCCTGATCCTGGAGGAACTTCGCCGTCGCCAACGCAGACGTCCAGATTCGTTCCTCCGGTACGTCGAGTCCCGACGCGCGCAGCCGTGCCGCCAAGTCCCGCGGAGTGAAGATGGAGTTGTTCGTCAGCACCAGAAACTCGGTGCCCTCGCGCTGCCACTTCTCGATCACTTCCTGGGCGCCGGGAAGGGCCGTGTTCTCACGGACGAGCACGCCGTCCATGTCGGTGAGCCAACTCTTGATGTCCGCACGTGTCCTCATTGCTCCACCGTATCGGGATAACGGGCCTTGGCGGTCGGGCGGATGCTCAATTCATAGAAGCGCCCCTCAGCGCATCAATGAACTGCGACAGCACGTCCTCGAGCCGTCCATGCAGGCGATGGCTCGCCAGTTCGTCACCGCGCGTTGCGCCGTCATTGATGATGACAATGGGCTTGTCCTCGCGTGATGCCCTGCGAACGAAGCGCAATCCGCTCATCACCGTGAGGCTGCTCCCGAGAACCAGCAGAGCATCGGAGGAGTCCAGCAGGTCGAAGGCCGCAGTCACGACGTCCCTGTCCGCGTTCTCTCCGAAGTAGACCACGTCCGGCTTCAGCACTCCCCCGCACACGGGACAGTTGGCGTAGACGAATTCCTCCGTGCGGTCCACTTCTGCGTCGCCGTCGGGCAGCGACTCCGCTTCCCGGGCCAAGTCGTCGAGCCGAGCGGCGAAACCGGGGTTGAGTTCCAGCAACCTCTCCTGCAGCGCTTCCCGATCGACGACCGTGCCACACGACAGGCACGAGACGGTGGAGAGCCTGCCGTGCAGGTCGAGTACCGGATCCGATCCCGCCGCCTGATGCAGACCATCGACGTTCTGCGTCACTACCCCCGTGACCGGATGGACGTTGGCCAGCGAGGCAACCTGACGGTGCACCGTGTTCGGTCGGGCTCGGCGGAACCACGGCCAGCCGACGACGCTACGTGCCCAGTAGCGGCGCCGGGAGTGATCGGAGGAGACGAACTCCTGATAGGTCATGGGGGCTCGGGGAATGGCACCTCGGCCGCGATAGTCGGGCAGCCCCGACGCAGTCGAGGTCCCTGCCCCCGTGAGGACCATGGTCGGCAGATGCCCGATTGCAGCAGCAGCTGCGGCCACTTCGTCGGCCGAGGACACCAAACCGAAGGACGAGTCATCGGGCGGGCCCCACACCTTGCTGGGCAAAACACTCTCGCCGGCCTGTGCGGTACGGAACCAGCCCCCGACATCCGGGGGGATTTGTTGCTGTGACACACCCACAGGCTACCTGCGGCCATCCCACGCGCCGGGCGAGCTTCCAGCGTCGAACAATCCCGCTGTTACGCTTGAACGGCCGTCACAGGCGATGTCCTCAGGTCTTCCACCCAAGAAAGCGACCATGATCACATTCGAGAATGTGCGCAAGGAGTATCCGGACGGCACCGTCGCAGTGAATGACTTCTCTCTGGAGATTCCCTCGCATGAAGTGGTGGTCCTTCTGGGTTCCTCCGGCTGCGGCAAGACCACACTCATGCGCATGGTCAACCGCATGGTGGACCCGTCCGCAGGCGTCGTCGCCATCGACGGCGAGGACGTGGCTCACACTGACCCGGTGCGGCTGCGACGCAGCATCGGCTACGTCATGCAATCGGGAGGTCTGCTGCCGCACCGCACGGTGGCAAGCAATATCTCCACTGTGCCGATGCTGCTGGGTGAGACGCGACGCGCCGCTAACGCCCGGGCCATGGAGCTGCTGGAGACTGTCGGACTGCCGACCAGCGTCGCCAAGCGCTACCCCAGCCAACTTTCCGGTGGCCAGCGCCAACGCATCGGCGTGGCCCGGGCTCTCGCGTCGGATCCGAACATCCTGCTGATGGACGAACCGTTCGGGGCCGTGGACCCGGTGGTGCGCGCCGAACTGCAGACCGAGTTGCTGCGCCTGCAGAGTGAACTCGCCAAGACCATCCTGTTCGTGACGCACGACGTGGACGAGGCGTTCATTCTGGGCCAGAAGGTGTTGGTGTTGCGCACGGGCGCAGAGGTGGCGCAGAGCGGCAGTCCCGCCGACATCCTTCTGGACCCCGCGGATGACTTCGTTGCCGACTTCATTGGTGGCGATCGTCGACATCTCCGAACCGAGATGCGCGATGGCCGCCATATCGTCGTGGACGCTGCCGGTCGCCTCACCGGAGTCATGCAGGACGATCCCAGGCTGGCCGGATGAGATTCGACTGGATGGCGGACAACGCCGATCGCATCCTGGCGCTGGCCCTGGCGCATGTGCAGGTTGCCGTGATCCCCATCGTGGCGAGCCTTCTCCTCTCGGTACCCATCGCGTGGTGGGCCCACCGCCAGCAGACGGCGCGACGCATTCTGGTGCCGCTCAGCAGCATCCTCTACGCCCTGCCGTCGCTGCCGCTGTTCATCATCCTTCCCGTGATCATCGGCACCCAGGTGCTGGATCCACTAAATCTCGTCATCGCGCTCACGCTGTTCGGGATTGCACTCATGGTGCGCACCGCCGTCGACGCCTTCGACTCGGTCGGACGGGTCACACGCGACGACGCCCTGGCCGTGGGGCACTCACCCGGGCAGGTGTTCTGGCGCGTGGCGCTGCCGCTCGCCGGCCCACCACTCATGGCGGGAACCCGTGTTGTGAGTGCCTCGACGCTGTCGCTGGTGTCGGTGGGCGCACTCATCGGTGTGCCGTCGCTCGGGTACTTCTTCACCAATGGCTATCAGCGCGGATTCCCCACGGAGATCCTGACGGGCGTCCTGGGCACCGTCGTCCTCGCTGTGATCTTCGACGCCGTCATCGTGGTGGTGGGGCGCCTCCTGATGCCGTGGGTGCGGGCCACCGACAGGAGGCGGGCGTGAACCAAGTCGTCGACGCCTTCGCTTGGCTGGCGGACCCCGTGAACTGGTCGGGCTCCGGCGGCATCGGGGTACGCATCCTCGAGCACCTCTGGTACACCCTGCTCGCCGTCGTGCTGGCGGCCGTCATTGCCGTCCCCGCCGGGCTGTTCATCGGCCACACCGGCAAGGGCCGGGGCATCGCCATCGGCCTCACCGGCGCCCTACGGGCCCTACCGTCACTCGGGCTGCTGACGTTTCTCGCGGTCATCATGGGGTTGGGCATCAACCTCGCGATCGTGCCCTCCACCATCGTCCTGGCCATCCTGGCCATCCCTCCCCTCCTGGCAGCCTCCTACTCCGGTGTGGAGGCCGTCGACGGTGACGTGGTGGACGGCGCCCGGGCCACCGGCCTGACGGAATGGCAGATCGTCTTCCGCGCTGAAGTGCCCCTGGCCGGCCCCCTGCTGATCGGTGGCCTGCGCTCAGCGATGCTGCAAGTCATCGCCACGGCAACTCTCAGCGCCTACCTGGGATTGGGGGGACTGGGTCGCTTCATCTTCGACGGGCAGGCCATCCGCGATTACACCCAGATGCTGGGCGGGGCGATCGTCGTGATCGCCCTGGCGCTCGCCATCGACGGGATCATCCTGCTGGCCAAGAAGTTGCTGCTGCCTCCCGGCGTGGCGATCGCTCTGGGGACTGCCAGCACCGTCGAGAACGGCAACAAGAACGCTGACACGGCTGCACCCGGGAACACCGACGACAGGCCAGACGAAGGCGCTGCGCTCACCGCCGCCCCTTCGGCCGACTAGCATCGAAGACACGACAATCCTCTCGAAAAGGACCCAGACATGACTTCATTGTTCCCCCGACGTGCTTTCGTGGGCATCGCCGCCGCCGCGGCCCTGCTTGCCGGCTGCTCCGACGCCGACCCCATGGCCGCCGATCCAGCGACCACCGATGGCGGCGGTGAGCCTGCCTCCTCCACGGTGACGGTCGGCTCCGCCGGCTTCCCCGAGGCCGAAATCATCGCGGAGCTCTACGCCCAGGCGCTCGAGGCTGACGGCTTCACCGTTGAGCGCAACATGCAGATCGGTTCCCGCGAAACCTACATCCAAGCCCTCGAGGACGGCTCCGTCGACCTCCTGCCCGAATACACCGGCAACTTGCTCCAGTTCTACAACCCCGACGCCACGGCCCAGACGGCGGATGAGGTGCTCTCCGCCCTGCGGGAGGAGGCCCCGGAGGACGTCCGAATCCTGGAGCCCTCCTCGGCAGAGAACAAGGACTCCTATGTGGTGACCTCGGAGTTTTCGACGGAGAACGACATCAACTCCTTGGCCGATCTCTCGGACTATGATGGGACCCTGCGGCTCGCCGCCAACCCCGAGCTCCCCAACCGTCCCTATGGCCCCATGGGCCTGACGGAGATCTACGGCGTCCCTGAGGAGAACATCGACTTCACCCCCATCGACGATGGCGGTGGCCCGCTGACCGTTGCCGCACTGGCCGACGGGGACGTCGACATGGTGGATCTCTACTCCACCACCCCCGCCATCACCGAGATGGATTTCGTGGTGCTCGAGGACCCGGAGGACATGATCATCGCCCAGCAGGTGTTCCCGCTGGTCAGTGACAGCGTGGACGAGTCGGCCGACGAGACCCTCAACTCCGTCAGCGAAGCACTCACGACGGAGGACCTCATCGACATGAACGCCCGCAACCAGGGCGAGGAGAAAGCCGCACCCGCAGACATCGCGTCGGACTGGCTCGAGGAGAATGGCTTGGTGTGAGCCTCCCTCACTCAAGTTTGATGTGGGTGAACCCCTCGTCGCGCTAGGTTGGATGTCAATGGCCCGACGGATCATCCATCCGTCCGGGCCCACATCGCCCACTCGTCACAACAGGAGGAGAAACACACGATGGCAGCAAAGAAGACGTCCCGCAGCAATCTGATGGGGTCCTACACGGTTCCAGGCCTCGATGTTGAAAAGGGCCAGAAGCTGGCCCGCGAACTGCAGACTTGTTTGCACAATCTGAACGACCTGCATCTCACGCTCAAGCATGCCCACTGGAACGTTGTCGGACCCAAGTTCATCAGCGTTCACGAGATGTTCGATCCGCAGGTGGACAGCGTCCGTGAGATGACCGACACGGTCGCGGAGCGCATGGCCACCATGGGCGTTCCTCCCGTTGGCACGCCAGGGGCACTGGTGAAGGACCGCGACTGGGAGGACTACTCCATCGGTCTCGCGCAGGCCTCGGAGCACCTCGGCGCCCTGGACCTGACCTACTCCCGCGTGATCGAGAACCACCGCCGGGTGATGGAGATCGCCGGCGAGATCGACCCGATCACCGAGGACATCCTGATCGGCCAGGCCGGTGAGATGGAGCAGTACCAGTGGTTCGTCCGCGCACACCTGCAGGACGACGAGGGCCAGCTCTCCACCGAATCCGCCACCACGGAGAAGGAAGCGGCGGCGCAAGCGATGGAGGGCGATCGCAAGATCGACTGATCGCCGCACAAATAGAGCCGAAGGGGCCCCGGACATCCTCCGGGGCCCCTTCGCTTCGCGTCCCTTGAACTGCGCTACTGCTCACCGCCCATCTGAATCCGACGACGCTTGACCAGAAAGCGTGAGCACTCGCGTAAACCGGATCAACAGTATGACTTGATCGAATCGTTTTCACCGAGCTCATACCTGGAGATGTTCGCCCGTCAGGCGATGCCCGGATGGACGGCGTGGGGCCATGAGTCCGGTATCGACTCCGCACCAAGAGACGCCGTGCTGCACGCCCGCCTCACCTCTCCATACCCGCCCTATAGCACGGGCGTGGAGACATAAGGCGGGCGCCGGAACATCAAGGCAGGCGTCGGGATGGTAGATAGCGGGCAGGCTTCGGGGTGTCGGCAGTACCTCACAGGTGGGGCAGTGATTGCGCCAGGGCTTCCCGTTCGGCCTGGAACTTCTGGTTGATCGCGAACGTGATGCCCAGCGTGACGATTGGCATGAGTGCGACGCTGATGATCGGGACCTCCCAACCGCCCAGCTGTTCCGCGACGGCGCCCAGACCCACGGGCCAAATGGAGGCCAGCAAAAAGCCGACGCCGTTGGCCAGCGCCGACAGCCCCGCAACTTTCGTCAGGTCCGGATAGCCGGCAATGAGCGCGAGTGACATGGCCAGGTGGGCACCGGCGCAGACACCGGCGACCAGCGTCGCGGCCCATCCGAGGATCCCGTTCCCGAAGCCGAAGAACCCCATAGTCACCACCGCGGGAATGAAGACAATGCCGTATCCCACCAGAACGGTGCGCCAGCGGGTGAACTCCAACAACTTCGGTCCGAACAGAGCGCCGGGGATCGCGGCCAGTGCATAGGCCCCGAGGATGGCGCCGGATTCCGCGTCGGAGGCGCCCGCCACCTGGAACCACGTGGGGCCCCACGTCATGATCGCGAAGAACATGGCCGACTGGACTCCCATGTGCGCCGCGATGGCGAGCAGCGTCGGCTCGCGGAACATCGCTCCCACGCCAGCCACGGACGCATTCTCCTGCCGACGAAACATCGCGCTGTCACGCTTCTTCGCCAGTCCCCAGCCGATCAGCCACCACACGAGCACAGCCACGATGACGACCACCCACACGGAGATGGCTGCGTTCCAGCTGAGTCCCCACTGCTGCATGAGCGGTACGGTGGCAGCGGCACCCAAGGACGCGCCCACGTTCAGCCCGACGGAGAACCAGCCCATGTACGCGGTGGCCCGACGTGGATAGAAGGTGCGGATCGCCACGGGAACCACCGCGTTGCCCATGCCCACCCCGATCGACAGCAGGATGGTTCCGCCCATCAACGCCAGCGTCGTGGGGATGAAACGCACGGCGGTGCCCGCGGCGACGATGACCAGCAGGATGACGATGGTGAGCGGCGCACCGAAGCGTCGCACGACGGCGGGCGTGGCGAAGGCGAAGATGCCGAACACGAGCAGGGGGAGCGACCCCAGCCATCCCGCTTCAGCCTCGGAGAGGCCGAGTGATTCCCTGATCACCGGAATGACCGGCGCAACGTTGTTGACGGTCAGCCGGAGCGTGATCGACACGCCGACGAGGATGACGATGGCGTGCAGGAAGAAGGGCACCACATGGGTGGGCTCAGCGGCTCCCGTGGCGCGGCTGTGACTCATCGGGCGATCAGCTCAGCGCCGCGGCGACGGCAAGTTTCAGTGCACCCTGGAACTTGGTCTCCCGGTCCTCCGCGCTCATGTCGGAGCTGTGGTCGAGCAGGTGGTCCGAGACGGTCAGAACGGTGAGCGCCTGGCGGCCGAACTCAGCCGCCGCCCCGTAGATGCCGGCCGCCTCCATCTCCACACCCAGCACGCCGTACTTGCTGAGCAGCTCGATGCTGCTGGCGCCCTCGAGGTAGAAGTGGTCCCTGGACAGGATGGGACCGACGTGGACGGTCATCGAGTCGTCGGCGGCAGCCACTGCCGCCGCGGCCAGGTTGAAGCTGGCGAGCGCAGCGAAGTTCAGCCCGGGCAGCCGCTGCTGGTTCATGTTGGAGTCCGTGTGTGCTCCCAGACCGACGATGACGTCGCCCACCTTCACGTCGTGGGACATGCCACCGCAGGTGCCGACGCGGATGATGCGCTGCACGTCGTAGTGGTCGTACAGCTCGGTGACGTACAGGGTGGCTGAGGGCATGCCCATGCCGGAACCCATGACGGTCAGCGGTTTCCCGTCGACGGTGCCGGTGAAGCCGAGCATGCCGCGGACGTCGGTGACCAGTTCGGCGTCGTCCATGAGCAGGTGGGCGATCCGTTCGGCGCGCTTCGGGTCGCCTGGCATGATGACCGCCGGGGCGATCTGGTCCTTCTCGGCGCGGATGTGCGGTGTGGGCATATCGGGGTCCTTTCAAACACTCGCGGTGTTGTCACGTTGGCTGACTCCGAAAGCTTCTGGGTCAGCGGCTTGTCTCTCGACAGCATGGGATTCGCATGCCATCACTTTGAAGTCTGGCAGATCGGGGCATGCGTAGCATCAAACAGTGGTGTCCAGCACGTCGTCCAGGTCATTCCGGAGACTGGCTGTGTCCACCACCGGAAGGCTGCTCCGGCGAGAGATCAGCTGCTCGACAGGCACCGGCCGACGCGGCGGGGGCCCGATGGTCGCTACGGGCGCACCGTCGAGCGTGATCGTCAAGACATCACCGCGGGCCGTATGAGCAAGGATGTCGTCGGTCCTGTGGAGCCAATCCATGACGGTGACGCTCTGCATAGCCTTGAGCCTATTCCACCATGCGCCACACCCTGTCCGGGAGTGGTTGCACAGTCCCGCGCTGAAGGGCATGTAGCAGCAGATCGCACGGCACGGATCTCCTTGACCGCACCTCAGATGAAGCGCGCACAGCACTCGGGACGACGCGACGTACCGCGATCGCCCCCTACAGACAGCAAGAACGTTCCTCCCGGTGGGAGGAACGTTCTTCGGTGGGCCTAACTGGACTTGAACCAGTGACCTCTGCCTTATCAGGGCAGCGCTCTAACCGTCTGAGCTATAGGCCCGTGCACCGCTCGCTGACTCTATCGCAACGGCTGGCAGGCGATCAAACCACGAACCTCAGTCCTCGGCCAGCGTGACCTCGAGACCGCCCATGACGGTGGCCGCAAGGTTGTAGAGGAAGGCGAAGAGCGTCGCCACTGCCGTGATGATGACCACGTCGATGGCTGCAAGCACCGCGGCGAAGCCCAGGATGCGGGACCCGCTGATGTAGTCCTGCACCCGGAACTCACCGCCCGGACTCTGGTCCCCCACCAGGGTGGTCAGGAAGGAGTCGACCGCCTCCAGCGCACCGGAACTGAGGATGATGGCCCACAACACATAGACAATCACGATCAGCATCACGCCGAAGCCGATGGCAAACAGGAACGTCGTCTTCATGACGGACCACGGGTCGATCCGCGCCAGTCGCAGCCGAGCCTTTCGGGTGCGACGCGTACCCGTCCTAGGCATCATCGGTGCAGCATTCGACGCGCCCCCCGCCGACGCACGCGATGACGGAGCCGAGGCAGCGGACCCCGCACTCACAGCGGTACCGGCGCTTCTCGACGTCGGTCGCACCGGCGCCGGGACCGCCGTGCCCAGCGGACGGCTTGCCCACTCGACGGCCGACTGGTTGCGATTCCCTGTCCCGGAAACGGCTGTCGTCTCCGCAGCTGACTCCTCGTCCCGTTCCTGCCGTGCAGCCGGAGAGGAGGGTGAGCTCACGCCCACAGAGGTGCTTGAGGATGCACTGTTCCCGTCTGCGTCGCGATAGAGTTCACCGCCCTCATTGTCACGGTCCATCGAGAAGTCCAGGCCCGGGGAGCCATCAGGACCGGGCCAGCGGGGGGCGTCACTCATCGCCGTCCTCCTGGGTCATCTCGTCAGCCGGAGCGGCTGGCGTGTCTGACCCCACGGTACCGTCTGCGCCCGGATCGTCCGTGACAACGGCTGTCGTGTCCACGCCTTCCGCACTTTCCGATGCGGCGTCGGCGATGGCTTCAACCTCGGACTCGGGGTACAGCGCGATGGCTGCGACGGTGTCGTCGCCCCGCACACCCACGAACTTCACACCCATGGTGTCGCGTCCCTTGACGGTCACATCGGAGACGAGGCTACGGGTGATCTGGCCGGACATCTTGATGGCGATGACCTCGTCACCCTCGGCGACGATGAGTCCACCCACCAGCGAACCACGGTCCTCGTTCAGGCGCATCGCCTTGATCCCGAGGCCACCCCTCCCCTGCCGCCGGTACTCGCTCACGCGCGTGCGTTTGGCGAATCCACCGTCGGTGACGGTGAACACGTAGCTGTCGGAATGGTCCTCGGCGTCGCGCAGCACGGCCATGCTCAGCAGCTCATCCCCCGGACGGAACTTCATGCCCGTCACGCCGGAGGTGGCACGCCCCATGGGGCGCAGTTGATCGTCGGATGCCTGGAAACGAATCGCCTGCCCCTTCTTCGAGATCAGCAGCACGTCGTCCTCCGAATGGCACAACTGTGCGCCGATGAGTTCGTCGCCCTCCTCGCGGAAGTTGATGGCGATGACGCCGGCCTGCCGGGGTGAGTCGTAGGAGGTCAGCGCCGTCTTCTTCACGAGCCCATTCTTGGTGGCCAGCAGCAGGTATGGAGCGTCCTCGTAGCTGCCGAGAGTCAACACCTGGGCGATCTCCTCGTCCGGGAGGAACGACAACAGACCGGCGACGTGACCACCCTTGGCGTCGCGGCCAGCCTCGGGCAGCTGCCAGACCTTGCTGCGGTACACGCGGCCATGGTTGGTGAAGAACAACAGCCACTGGTGGTTGGTGGCCTGGAAGAGATGCGCCACCTCGTCGTCGGGACGCAGCGCGGCCCCGCGGACACCCTTGCCACCCCGGCGCTGGACCCGGTACGAATCCGCGCGCGTCCGCTTGGCGTATCCGCCGTGGGTGATGGTGACCACCACGTCCTCATCGGGAATGAAGTCCTCGTCGGAGAAGTCGCCGTCAGCAGCCACGATCCGAGTGCGACGCTCGTCGCCGTACTTGTCGACGATCTCCTGCAGCTCCGTGGCGATGATGGAGCGCTGCCGCTCCTCGCGAGCCAGAATGTCCTTGAGGTCCTCGATCTTGGCCTCGAGTGCCAGCAGGTTGTCGATGATCTTCTGGCGCTCAAGTGCGGCGAGGCGGCGCAGCTGCATGTCCAAGATGGCTGTCGCCTGGATCTGGTCGATGCCCAGCAACTCCATCAGGCCGGTGCGGGCCTCCTCGGTGTTCGGCGAGCGACGAATCAGCGCTATGACCTCGTCAATGGCGTCGAGCGCCTTCACGAGACCGCGGTAGATGTGGGCCTGCTTCTCGGCGTCGGCCAGCTGGTACTCGGTGCGGCGACGGATGACCTCGATCTGGTGCTTGATCCACAGCGAGATGAACTGGTCCAGGCGCAGCGTGCGGGGGACGTCGTCCACCAGGGCGAGCATGTTGCAGCCGAATGTGTCCTGCAGCTGTGTGTGCTTGTAGAGGTTGTTCATCACGACGCGTGGCTGGGCGTCGCGTTTGAGCACGACGACGAGACGCAGGCCGGTGCGGGCGGAGGTGTCGTCCCGGACGTCGGCGATGCCCGTGAGTTTGCCCGTGTTCACCAGTTCGGCGATCTTCAGCGCCAGGGTGTCCGGGTTCGTCATGTACGGCAGCTCGGTGATCGCGATCAGCGTGCGGCCGTTCTTGTCCTCTTCCAGGTCCATCACGGCGCGCATCGTGACCGAACCGCGGCCGGTGCGGTAGGCGTCCTCGATGCCGGAGCGGCCGACGATCATGGCGCCGCCGGGGAAGTCGGGGCCCTGGATGCGGGCGATGGCTGCGTCGAGGAGCTCCTCCTTGGTGGCGTCGGGGTTCTCCAGTGACCACTGCACGGCGTCGTTGATCTCCCGCAGGTTCTGCGGGGGGATGTTGGTGGCCATGCCGACGGCGATGCCGGTGGAGCCGTTGACCAGCAGGTTGGGGAACCGGGACGGCAGCACGACGGGCTCGGACTCGCGGTTGTCGTAGTTCGGCTTGAAATCGACGGTTTCCTGCTCGATCTCGCGCACCATCTCGGCGGCTGGCGGTGCGAGTTTGCACTCGGTGTACCGCATGGCGGCGGCCTTGTCGTTGCCCTGGCTGCCGAAGTTGCCCTGACCGGTGACCAGCGGAAGTCGCATGGCCCATGGCTGGGTGAGGCGCACGAGGGTGTCGTAGATCGCCGAGTCTCCGTGCGGGTGGTAGAGCCCCATGACCTCACCGACCACGCGGGAGCATTTGTTCCACCCGCGGTCGGGACGGTATCCGCCGTCCCACATGGCATACAGGACGCGACGGTGCACGGGCTTGAGGCCGTCGCGCACGTCGGGCAGCGCACGTCCGACGATGACGCTCATCGCGTAGTCGAGGTAGCTGCTCTGGATCTCGGCCTGTAGGTCGATGGGCTGCGTGCTGCCCAGCTCCGGAGGGATGATTTCGTCGACGAGACTCTCGTCGGAGCTGCTGCCCGTGGGGCCTTGTGGTGTGTCAGTCATCTCTTACCTGTGTGCTTGGAACAGTGCTGTGTGGACCTGACCCCGGTCCGGGGGTCTAGAGGGGCAAAGCCCCCGTATGGAAGCCACGGGGGCTTCCCCCGTGTGCCGTAGGCTATATGTCGAGGAAGCGGACGTCGCGGGCATTGTGCTGGATGAAGTTGCGGCGCTGCTCGACGTCCTCGCCCATCAGGATGGAGAACATCTGGTCCGCCATGGCGGCATCTTCCAAGGTGACCTGCAGCAGGATGCGCTTCTCCGGGTCCATCGTGGTGTCCCACAGGTCGTCGGCGTTCATCTCACCGAGCCCCTTGTAGCGCTGGATGGGGTTGACGTTGGGAAGCTTCTTGCCCTCCGCCAGACCGCGGCTGCGCAGCGCATCGCGCTCCAGGTCGTTGTAGGCCAGTTCATGGGGTGAGTTGGTCCATCGCAACCGGAACAGCGGCGGCTGCGCCAGATACACGTGGCCAGCGTCGATCATGGGTTTCATGAACCGGAAGAGCAGCGTCAAAAGGAGTGTGCGAATGTGAGCGCCGTCGACATCGGCGTCGGCCATCAGGATGATCTTGTGGTATCTCAGCTTGTTGACGTCGAAGTCCTCCTGAATGCCGGCGCCCAGTGCGTTGATGATGGCCTCGACCTCCTTGTTGGCCAGGATCCGGTCGATACGGGCCTTCTCGACATTCAGGATCTTGCCGCGGATGGGCAGGATGGCCTGGGTGCGGGGATCACGACCACCGCGGGCGGAGCCGCCGGCGGAGTCACCCTCGACGATGAAGACTTCACACTCTTCCGGATTGGTGGATTGACAGTCCACCAGCTTGCCCGGCAGTCCCCCGCCGCCGAGGAGGCCCTTGCGGCTGCGGGCCATGTCGCGGGCCTTGCGGGCAGCGACGCGCGCAGCAGCGGCAGCCTGGGATTTCCGGACGATGTCCTTGCCCTCGGAGGGGTTGCGTTCGAACCAGTCACCCAGCCGGTCGTTGAGAACGCGCTGCACGAAGGATCGTGCCTCCGTGTTGCCCAGCTTGGTCTTGGTCTGGCCCTCGAACTGGGGTGCAGACATCTTGATACTGAGGATGGCGGTGAGACCCTCGCGGATGTCGTCGCCGGAGACGCGATCCTCGGACTTCTTCATCAGCCCCCACGTCTGACCCCACCGGTTCACGGTGTTGGTGAGCGCGGATCGGAAGCCCTCCTCGTGCGTGCCGCCTTCGTGGGTGTTGATGGTGTTGGCGAAGGTGTGGACGCTGGAGGAGTACGACGAGTTCCACTGCATGGCGATCTCGACGCCCATGCCCTGGGATGCCGCATGGGCCTCGACGGCGATCACGGTGTTGTGGATCGGTTCCTTGGAGCCGGAGAGAAACTTCACGTAGTCGATGAGGCCGTCCTCGTAACAGAAGGAGTCGTGGCGGTGCTCGTCGTCCTCATCGTCGGCGGGATCGTCGCCCTCGCGTGTGCGCAGGTCCGTCAGCGTGATCTTCAGTCCCTTGTTGAGGAACGCCATTTCCCGGAACCGGGTGGCCAAGGTGTCGTAGTTGAAGCGGGTGGCTTCGAAGATGTCCGACGACGGGTAGAACGTGATGGTCGTGCCCGTCTCATCCGTCTCCTCCAGCTGCGCGAGGTCTGCCTTCGGTACGCCCATCTCGAAGGACTGGGCGTAGCGGTAGCCGTCGCGTTTGACCTCGACGATGAACTCGTGGCTGAGTGCGTTGACCACCGAGGACCCGACGCCGTGGAGCCCGCCGGAGACCTTGTAGCCACCGTCGCCGAACTTGCCGCCGGCGTGCAGCACCGTCAGAACGAGCGTGACCGTGGGGATCTTCTCGATGGGGTGTTCCTTGACGGGGATGCCCCGGCCATCGTCGGAGACTCGCACGCCGCCGTCGTCGAGGAGGGCGATATCGATCTGCGAGCAGTATCCCGCCAGCGCCTCGTCGACGGAGTTGTCGACGATCTCGTAGACCAAATGGTGCAGCCCCCGTTCACCGGTGGAGCCGATGTACATGCTGGGGCGCTTGCGAACAGCCTCCAGTCCCTCGAGGACCGAAATCTGTCCAGCGTCGTAGACACCAGAGGACGTGGTGTCGCCCGTATCGGTCAACTCCTCCAACCGCTCGGTGACCAATTCCTCTGCGAGCTCTTCCGACACTGAATCTCCCGTTCACACAGATCAGCCGTCGGAATCCGACGGCTTGGACAACCCCTCCAGTCTACCCTGTCCCACGCTAAATCGTTGTCTCCGTGATGTCTGGAACGGCCTTCAAACGTGCAAAAAGCATGATTGGAGCGAGTCCGGGGGGTCAGCTGGACTCCCGGTACGGCCTCCGTGCCTTATGGGCGCCTACAGGGCCATTGCTCTTGCAGCGGGCCACTGCTTCTTACGTGCTGGGATTGTGGCCCACGGTGAGCTGGCGTCGGACACGTAGGCATCCGCAATCTGAGCCGGGTAGTCGCGGCTCAAGTTACGGCTGCCCGGAACACGGCTGGCTACTCGTTGTCGCCCCCGGTGGTTTCCATCTGGTCGGCCTGCCCCTGGACCGCGTCACCGGCGTCCGGCCAGACCCAGTCCTTGACCTCGGGAATGTCGTCGCCGTGGGTCCGCGCGTAGGCACGGGCATCGAGACGCGCGTCGGACATGCTCTGACGCAGGCCGGCATAGCGGGCGCCGAGACCTGGCACCCGATCGATGACATCCATGACCAGGTGATAGCGGTCGATGTCGTTCATCATCGCCATGTCGAACGGCGTGGTGGTGGTGCCCTCCTCCTTGTACCCGCGGACATGGATGTTGGGGTGACCGGTGCGGCGGTACGTCAGGCGGTGGATGAGCCACGGGTAGCCGTGGTAGTTGAAGATCACCGGCTTGTCGGGTGTGAAGATGGTGTCGAAGTCGCGGTTAGAGAGGCCGTGCGGGTGCTCCTTCTCGTCCTGCAGACGCATCAGGTCCACCACGTTGACCACACGTACCTTCAGGCCGGGGATGTGACGTCGCAGCAGGTCAGCAGCTGCCAACACTTCCACCGTCGGGACATCGCCCGCGCAGCCGAGAACGACGTCGGGTGATTCACCCATCTCCTCCGTGCCAGCCCACTCCCAGATGCCGACGCCGCGGGTGCAGTGCTTGATGGCCTCATCCATGGTCAGCCACTGCGGGCTCGGCTGCTTTCCGGCGACCACGACGTTGATGTACTGCGTGGAGCGCAGGCAGTGGTCGAAGGTGGAGAGCAGTGTGTTGGCATCCGGCGGCAGGTAGACGCGAACGATGTCGGCCTTCTTGTTGACGATGTGATCGATGAAGCCAGGGTCCTGGTGCGAGAAGCCGTTGTGGTCCTGCCGCCAGACGTGCGAGCTGAGCAGGTAGTTCAGGCTGGCGATGGGGCGACGCCACTCCAGTTCGTCGGTCACTTTCAGCCACTTGGCGTGCTGGTTGACCATGGAGTCGACGATGTGGATGAACGCCTCGTACGACGACATCATCCCGTGGCGACCCGTCAGCAGATAGCCCTCCAGCCAGCCCTGGCACTGGTGCTCGCTGAGCATCTCCATGACCTGACCGCTGCGGGCCATGTGCTGATCGACCTCGGGCGAGTGATAGTCCGCCACCCACTGTTTGTCGGTCTCGTCGTAGACGCCCTGCAGGCGATTGGAGGCGTTCTCGTCGGGCCCGAAGATGCGGAAGTTGTGGCGGTTGTTCGCCACCACCCCCGTCAGCCAGTTCCCCAGCTCGCGTGTGCCCTCGGCGATGGCGCCTCCCGGATGCGGCACCTCGACGGCGTGGTCGCGGAAGTCCGGCAACCTCAGATGCTCCCGCAGGACTCCCCCGTTGGCCGCGGGCAGCTCTCCCATCCTCAGTCCGACGGGAGGGGCCAGTCTGGCGATCCGCTCCCGCGGCGCGCCGCTGTCGTCGAACAACTCATCGGGCTTGTAGGAGCTGAGCCATGCATTGAGGTCGGATAGGTGCTCGTCGGTGTCGCGGGCGCTGGCCAGCGGCACCTGGTGGCTGCGCCAACTTCCCTCGGTCTTCTTGCCGTCGATCTCCTCGGGACCGGTCCAGCCCTTGGGTGTGCGGAACACGATCATGGGCCAGCGCGGTCGCTCCGCCTTGTCCTCGCCCTGCTCGGCGGCCTTCGCGCGAATATCTGCGATGTCGTCCATCACGCCGTCGAGCATTTCTGCGTAGCGGCGGTGGTAGCTTTCCGGTTCCTCGTCGCCGAACCCGGCTGTGAAGATGTGCGGGGTGTGGCCGTAGCCCTGCATGAGGTCGACGAGTTCCTCCTCGCTGATCCGTGCCAGCACCGTCGGGTTGGCGATCTTGAAGCCGTTGAGGTGCAGGACGGGCAGGACAACTCCGTCGCTGACGGGGTTGAGGAACTTGTTGGAGTGCCACGACGTGGCCAGCGGGCCGGTCTCGGCCTCGCCGTCACCTACGACGGCGAAGACCAGCAGTTCGGGATTGTCGAACGCTGCACCGTAGGCGTGGCTCAGGGCGTAGCCCAGCTCCCCGCCCTCGTGGATTGAGCCGGGGGTCTCCGGTGCGACATGGGACGGGATGCCGCCGGGGAAGGAGAACTGCTTGAACAGCTTCTGCATCCCAACCTCGTCGTGCGTGATCTCCGGGTAGACGTCGGTGTAGACACCGTCGAGGTAGTTGCTGGCCACCAAACCTGGTCCACCGTGGCCGGGTCCCGTGATGTAGAGAGCCTTTTGGCGCCGTTCGGAGATGACGCGATTGAGGTGGGCGTAGAGGAAGTTGAGGCCCGGGGTGGTTCCCCAGTGGCCGAGCAGGCGCGGCTTGACGTCGTCGCGGTGCAGCGGTTGGCGCAGGAGTGGGTTTTTCAAGAGGTAGATCTGCCCGACGGAGAGGTAGTTGGCCGCTCGCCACCACGCATGGAGGTCGTCGAGTTGCTCGTCGGTGAGTTCGGGAGCGCTGCACTCAGCTCGGGTACGCCAGGTGTTGGTCATGGGTTCCTCTCCGCATCTAGTGTCTCGTGACCTCTATTCAAGCATCGGAGACGTCCATCACTCCGTGATCGGGCCTTGGCTCGAGGTGGGCATCGTCAGCCCTCCGGCTACCACCTCACACACCGGCGACATGAGTCCGAGGCAGGATCCAGGGAACCGCACTCTTCTCAGGTGAGCCGATGATGTCCCGCGGAGCTGCATCGCACTGTAACAATGTTGCAGTAGAGCGTGACCAGCGGTCGTGGACGCTGATCTCGCAGGTGTTACTGGCATGAGTGCCACCCGGGCCCTCGCCGCGTTGGAGGATGAGGGAATCGTCTCGTGGCGTGGGACATCCAAGCGCGACCCGCGAGCGACATGGGCGCTGGGCCAGCTGTGACGTTCACTGCAACATAGGTGTTGCAGTGGGGGAATCCCCCGTTCGGCCCACGGGTGTCCGCGGGCGAGACACGCTGTTTGGTTATCGCAAAAACGTTGCCTCGATGCGCCCGGAAATCACATGAAACGTGGCAAGCAGCGGATAGTGTCGCGACGAACCGTCTTACCGCGTGTTCAAGCGAGCCCCAGTTCAATCAGACCCTGAGGAGAAGCACATGACCGATTGGCTCAACGCCGTGGACGGTTTCATCTGGGGACCGTTCCTCCTCATCCCACTGCTGCTGGGGACCGGTATCTACCTGACGATCCGCCTTGGTGGATTGCAGTTCCTCAAGCTGATCCCGGCTCTGCGTCTCGCATTCATCAAACGGACGGAGTTTGGAGCCGCTGGGGACATCTCCCACTACCAGGCCCTGGCAACAGCTCTGGCCGCCACAGTGGGCGTCGGCAACATCGCGGGCGTCGCCACCGCCATCCATCTCGGCGGCCCCGGTGCCGTCTTCTGGATGTGGTTGACCGCCCTGTTCGGCATGGCGGCCAAGTACAGCGAAGCGTTCATGGGCGTACGGTTCCGCACGACCGACGCACGCGGCCAGATCTCAGGCGGTCCCCAGTGGTATCTCAAGCGCGCCATCCCGGGTGGGCTGGGACTGGTACTGAGCATCGCCTTCGCGGTTTTTGCAATCCTCGCGAGCTTCGGGATTGGCAACATGACCCAGTCGAACACCGTCGCGGCCGTCGTTGACGACCAGTTCGGCGTCACCCCCTGGATCTCTGGTCTGGTCCTCATGGTCTTCACCGGACTGGTCCTGATCGGCGGCATCAAGTCGATCGCCCGCGTGACCTCAGCAGTCGTGCCCAGCATGATCATCCTGTACGTGGTTGCCGCTCTGGTGGTCCTGGTGCTGAACATTGGTGCCATCCCTGACGCCTTCGCCATGATCTTCACCGACGCCTTCACCGGCACCGCGGCCGCCGGCGGCTTCCTGGGCGCCGCAATAGCGCAGGCTATCCAGTTCGGTGTTGCCCGCGGCATCTTCTCCAATGAATCCGGCCTGGGGTCGGCCGCCATCGCAGCGGCCGCCGCGAAGACGCAGCATCCAGTTCGTCAGGGACTCGTGTCCATGACCCAGACCTTCATCGACACGATCATCGTCGTCACCATGACAGCACTCGTGATTGTCTCCACCGGTGCCTGGCAGAGCGACAACTCCGGTGCCACCATGACGTCGGAGGCCTTCAGCGAGGGTCTTCCCGGTGAGTGGGGAAGCCTGATCGTCACGCTCGCCGTTGTCTTCTTCGCCAGTTCCACTGTCCTGGGATGGGCCTACTACGGGGAACGCTGCGCGCAGCGTCTGTTCGGGACCAAGTCGATCATCGTCTACCGAGTGGTCTTCACGCTGATCGTCTTCGTGGGCGCAACGACGGAGCTGGCGACAGTGTGGACCTTCTCCGACATCATGAATGGCCTCATGGCACTCCCCAACCTGGTGGGTCTACTGATCTGCTCGGGTCTGATCGCCCGCGAGACGAAGGCGTACCTGCGGCGGGATCCAGACCTGCTCAACCCGCCTCCCGGCAGCACATTGGACGGGATCGGAGAATGGGAAAGCAGCGGTAGAGGTTGAACTCCGGCCCGCAGTGATGCGTCATTGAGCGACGGGAATGTCCTTGATGGCGCGGGTGCCACGCATTGCCAGAGCCTCGTCGGTGGTCATCGGCTGGCCCGCGAGATGCCGCAGGGCCATGTCTACCACCTCGGTCTCAGTGCGGACAGAGTAACGAGCCATGATGCGGTGGACGTACTCATCTTCGATCTTGATGTTCACCCTGATCTTCGCCATACATGTGACTATCACGTCACGCATACGTCCGTGTACTCAGTCCTTGCGAGGAGCCGCTCACCCGTAGGTGTCGCGGGGTCCCCGGCCGTCGCGGACAGAGCGTCGGCCCTTCTTCCAACTTGGCTGGTTGGGCGCGCGGATGTCGATGCGCTTGACCGTCTGCTCCCCCAGTTCCCTGTTCAGCCGCGCCACCAGCGCCGAGGCCGCGAACTTCATCCCGGTGGCCCACGCTGAGGAGTCGCACTGAACGGTCAGGACGCCGTCGACGAAGTTCACCGGCTCGCTGTGTTTGGCATTGTCCTCGCCCACCAGATCGGCCCAGTTGCGCAGCACGGTGGACAGCGAGATGCGCTTCACCCAGCCACGCCTGTTGCTGACCTGGTTCAGGACTTTTCCCAGAGGTTGCGGATCGCGATCGTCGGGCCGCGCTCCCGATCGCTGCTCCTCGAACCGCCCGAAGCGTCGCTGTTTCATGGACGACGTTGGCGGCGGCTCAGGAGGAGCTAGCGGTGTGGTGCGGGCAGTCTGATGGGCGATCCTCATCGCGAGATCCAGGCCCGTCGGATCGTGCACCTCGTCGGCAGGCGGCTGAGCCTCCTTGCCTTCGCCATCGTCGTTGACCTCTGGTGGCGTCGCTTCGTCACTCATCGGCCGTCTCCCGCCATACGGTCCCGGCGTCAACGCCGAAGCGTCTCTCGGAAGGGAAGTCGGGAACATCGGAGCCGACGGCCGCTGTGATGAGGACCTGTTCGGCCTCGACGATGGCTGCTGCGAGGCGGTCTCGACGGGAGGTGTCGAGCTCGGCGAAGACGTCGTCGAGGACCAGGACGGGTTCGGTGCCGTCGGCCCGCACCAGGGCGAAACCTCCCAGCCGCAGGGCCAGTGCCAACGACCAGCACTCGCCGTGTGAGGCGTATCCCTTGGCGGGGAGCTGGCCCACGAACAGCTCGACGTCGTCGCGCTGCGGCCCGACGAGCGTTACCCCCCGTTTCAGTTCCTCGGTACGGCGAGCCTCCATGGACGTCAGCAGTCGTTCCTCGAGGGTCCCCCGGACGTTCTCAGTGTCGGCCACGCCGTCGAGATCGAGCCGTGTCTTGTAGATGGCCTGCACCTGGTTGTTGATGGGCGCGATGCTTTCGTAGGCCGATTGCACGTGTGGGAGCACGTCGGCGAGCGTGTCGAGCCGGGCGTGTAGTAGTTCGGCACCGACGGCGGCGAGTTGCTCGTTCCATGCGGCGAGCGTGGTTTCCGCGTCCCCGCCGGAGGGTCGCATCGAGCGTCCGGCCATGGATTTGAGCAGTGCGTTGCGTTGTTTCAGCACGCGATCCAGGTCCTGTCGGATGCCGGCCATGCGGGGCCATCGCGTGATCACGAGGGAGTCGAGCCATCCTCGTCGATCGGCCGGATCCCCCCGCACGATCGCAAGGTCCATGGGAGAGAAGACGACGGTGCGCAGTGCTCCGATCATGTCGCGGGGGCGGGGTACCGGTGCGCGATTGAGGCGCGCGACGTTGCCGCGCCCGTGGGCCACTTCCATCTCGACGGAGATGATGCGCGGGTCGTCGTGGGCGGCCTGCACCTTGGCGCGCATGATGGCGGAATCACAACCCGCCTTGATCAACGGTGCTGATGATGCGACGCGGTGGGAGGTCATGGTGGAGAGGTATTCCACGGCCTCTACGAGGTTGGTCTTGCCCTGGCCGTTGGAGCCGACGAACACGTTCACCCCAGCGGCGAGTTCGATGCTCGCGGTGGGGTAGTTGCGGAAGTCCGTCAGGGACAGCTCGGTCACGAACATGGTCCCCCGATCCTAGGCGGTCGGCGGTGGGGTTTCGATACGCTGCGGACTCGTTCCTCGTCGGCAGCTACTCAACCAGCGATGCCGTCGCATCACGGCCGCAAGCGCCCCACCCCTGCACCCGTAAAGGTAGTGAAGGCGCCGCCGGGGAAGCTGTGCCCGTTCGTGGTTGGACTACCAGCCACAGACGTACACAACCTCAGAATCACTCGCCGCGCTTCTCGAGTGTCTGTGCGGCCGGTCAACTGGCGGCCGGCGAACTGTCAGACTCCAGGAGACCGCGGATGTCGTCGGCCGAGAGCGGGGCAGCGACGTCGGAGTTCCGGCCGACGACGGCGTCGAAGAGATCCCGCTTGCGCTCCTGCAGTGCCACCACCTTCTCCTCGATGGTGTCCGCGCTGACGAGCCGGTACACGTTGACGTGCTTGTCCTGGCCGATGCGATGGGTCCGGTCGATGGCCTGGCTCTCCGCGGCAGGGTTCCACCACGGATCGAGGATGAAGACGTAGTCCGCCTCCGTCAGGTTCAGCCCGAAGCCGCCGGCCTTGAGGCTGATCAGGAACACCGGTGCTTCACCCTCACGGAAGGCCTCGATCCGTTCGGGGCGGTTGCGGGTTCGACCATCCAGGTACTCAAACGCAATGCCCTCGTCGACGAGCCGGTCCTTCACGAGCGCGAGGAATCCGGTGAACTGGCTGAACACCAAAGCCCGGTGACCGCCGCCCTGCACCTCACTCATCAGCTCCAGCAGGGCGTCGATCTTCGCGGAGGTGGCCGGGTACTCCGGGTCCACCAGCGACGGCGCAAGACTGAGTTGCCGGAGCAGCGTCAGGGACCGCAGGATCGTGATGCGGTTGCGGTTCATGTCCCCCACGAGGCCCAGCACCTTCTGCCGTTCGCGCGTGAGGTGCCGATCGTAGAGCTTGCGATGCGCCGAAGACAACGGCACGGGCACAATCTGCTCCTGCTTGTCCGGCAGTTCCGTGGCGACGGTGGACTTGGTGCGTCGCAGGATCAGAGGTCGCGTCCGACGGTGCAGCCGGGCCAGCACATCGGCGTCGCCGCCCTCGATGGGCTTGCGATACACGTCCGTGAAGCGCTTCGGATCCGGGAAGAGACCGGGCGCCGTGATCGACAGCAGCGACCACAGGTCCATCAAATTGTTCTCCAGCGGCGTGCCGGTCAGGGCAATCTTGACGCGTGCCCGCAACCGTCGCACTGCCTGGTACGCCTTGGACGCCGGATTCTTGACGAACTGCGCCTCGTCGAGGAGCACGGCCGACCAGTCGTGCTCGAGGTAGGCATCGGCCTCCAGACGCAGCAGCGTGTAGGACGTCAACACGACGTGTGCACCGTCGATGACCTCGGTGAGCGGTACGCCGCGCCGCTTCTGCGTGCCGTTGACGGCGACCACCTTCAGCTCAGGCGTGAAACGTGCAGCCTCCGACTCCCACGTTCCGATCACCGACGTGGGGGCCACCACGAGCAACGGCCGATCCAGCTCTCCCGCCTCCAGCGCACGCTGCGCCATGGCCAGCGACTGAAGTGTCTTGCCGAGCCCCATCTCATCGGCCAGAATCCCGCCCAACCGAGTGCGCCACAGGAAGCTGAGCCAGGCGAAACCCTCCCGTTGGTACGGCCTCAGCTGTGCGGCCAGTCCCGCTGGCGGTTCCAGCTCAGCCAGTTCCGTGTGATCGAGCAGCGCCCCCACAGCCGACTGCCATGCCAGGGATTGTTGCCGCACAACGCCCAGCTCAACCAGTTCCTGCCACAGCCCCGCATGCTCGGGGCGCAGACGAAACGTGCCTCCCTCATGATCGACGAGAGTCCGCGCCTCCTCGATCAGGGTGCGCAGCAGCTCCAGCTCCGGGGCATCCAGCATGAACCACGTACCGGAATCGAGGATGAGGTGGTCCTCACCGGCGGCCAGAGCCTGGAACAGGGGTGTCAGCGGCACCTTCTCTTCGGCGACGGTGATGTCGACGTCGAGGTCGAACCAGTCCCCCTGCCTGGAGTCATCCAGGTTGACGGAGATGACCGGCGCCTCGTCGGCACGCTGGAAGGTGGGGGCGTCATGCAAAGTCGTGACAATCACGTCGTCGCGCTGCTCCAACGTGGGGATCACCTCGTTGACGAACTCAATCAGCTGGCGCCCTGTGACTGTGCCCTCGCGGAGAACGGGGCTGCCCTTCTCATCGGTCCCCCTCCATGCGCCTGCGGGAACGCTGGCCGTCAGCTCCAGCTCCGCTGCGGGATTGCGCAGCGGGGGTTCGGACTGAGTGGGCTGCGCGGGAAGGTCTTGCACCAGGTTGTCCAGCGTGTAGCGAAACCCCCACCGCACGTGCGCCGAGTGTTTGTCGTAGCTCACCCTGCACAGAAGGACCGGCGGTTGCGGTTCGGGAAGGACCACGTCGTCGGGGACGGTGACCGTGAAGCGCTCCTTCAATCGAGGCAGATATCCGGTGGCAAAGATCCCGATGTCGCTGGGCGGGATGGTCATTCCGCCGGCGACGAACAGATTGTGCTCCGACTCCGACAAGGCATGGGCCAGCGGAGCCAGGAGGAAGCGCTCCGCAGTACGTATCGCAATGCCGTGGGCCGGTGAGCCGAGCAGGTCTCGGCGTTGGAATCGGAACTGCTCCGAACCCAGCTCCACCACGGGCGTGAGTTCCAGGGACTCCACAGTCTTCTCGAGCTTCAGTGTCAGCTCGGCCTTCTCGATCAGCTCTGGCGGCGGCAGGGGGGAACGGTTGGGTCCGTCTCCCGCCACGAGGACCACTCCGGCGGCGACGGCGCGGTGGAGCAGATCCCATACCACCGGCTGGGCAGCGCCGAGTCTCACGGCGGTGCTGGAACCGAAGTAGTAATCGTTGCGCGTGGCGTCCCGCAGCGCATTGATGATCTCCAGTTGCACCGGATCCAGTCCTGCCCGGCTGTATCGCAGATCGTTCCACGAGGCACCGGACTTGACCCAGCGCCCCTTGCCCATTCGCAGTGGCCGCATCGCTGGTCCGCCACCGTCGTCGTCGATCTGCAGCGCGAGGCCCGTGCCACGCGCCCCCGGCGACGAGATCTGCAGCATGGGATCCAGGGCACGACGCCACTCAGGCACGGTACGGCGCGTCTGGGTGGCGCGCGCGTGGGACAACAGTGCCGCCGCATGTTTGCACGCATACCCCACGGGGCACGCGCAGACTGACGTCATGAAGCGGACCTCGGAATCCCGCACCACCGACACCCGGTAGGACCTGTACCCGGAGCCACGCACCTGGGCGGATATCAGCTTCTCCGCGGTCAGGATGCTCCCCACGCGGTTCTCCGATGCGTACTCGACGCCCCGCTCGTAAGTCGAGGCGCCGAAGAATCGCACGAGATCGGCTTCAGTGGGTTCGAGCACCCACGCTGGGTAGTTCGTCATTCTCGTCTGCATGCTAGTTCACGCTTGCAAAGCGCGCGTGATGGGCAACGTGACCGCTTCCGCTGGAGGAGCAGCTTGGTCCGTGACGAGAAGCGGCACCCGGAAACCCGAATCCGTCTCGTTGGGGGACGCATCTGCCTTCCGGCGGCAATCCTTCGTTCCCGAGCCGGTCGTCCCTCAGCTGGGCAGGCGCATCAGCATGATGACGTGGCGATAATCCAGCAGCTGATCGCCGTCCATGCTGGCGAGACCAGTGATGAGACACGGCTTGCCGGGCGCGGTGAACGCGAAGTGAGCATACGGAGCGTCGATGGAGTTCAGAGCATCCAGCAGGTAGTGCGGGTTGAAACCGGCTGCGGTGATCGACTGCTCGTCGGTGGTGACGTCGACGTCGGCCGCGATCGCCTCGGAGGCCTGCGCCTGGTCACCGGTGGCGGCTTCCAGGGCGACGTGGTCCTCGTTGATGATCATGCGCAGGGGCGTATTGCGTTCCGCAACAAGCGAGACGCGCTTCACAGCCGCAAGGAGATCCGTCGTCGAAACGCGCACCGCCACAGTGGCCTGCACATCCATGAGATGGCGCACCTTGGGGAATGCCTGGTTCAGCAGGCGCGTGGTGGCCTCGCGGGACCCCTTCACTCCTTCGCCGATGAATCCGGCCAGACCTTCACCCTCGGACTGCGTGGTGGAGAGCGACACGGTCACCTTGTCGCCCGACGTCAGTGACTTGGCGGTGTCCGACAAGACCTTGCCGGGAATCAGCACCGCGCCTTCAACAGACGGCGACGACGGCTTCCAGTTGATCTCCTTCAGCGCCATCCGGTACCGGTCGGTGGCCAGCAACGACAGATGGTCGCCGTTCATCTCGACGCGGACACCGGTGAAGACATTGAGCAGCTCATCGCGGCCGGCAGCCACCACCACTTGGGAGACGGCCTTCTCGAACACATCGGCGGCCACCTCACCCGTCTGCGACGGCATCTCCGGCAGGCTCGGGTAGTCCTCCACGGGCAGTGTCTGCAACGTGAATCGAGCTGAACCGCAGGTCAACTCCACTTTGGAGTGATCAGCATTGAGTTCGACGGCCTTGTTCGGCAAGGAGCGGGCGATGTCGGAGAGCAGGCGTCCCGAGACCAGCACGGTGCCCTCGTCGCTGACGTCCGCGGGAATGCTGACTTTGGCCGATGTCGTGGAGTCGAAGCTGGACAGCGTGACGGCCTCACCTTCGGCCTCAATCAGGAGGCCGGCAAGAATCGGTGCGGTCGGACGGTTCGGCAAGCTGCGGGCCGCCCAGGCCACTGCATCGGCCAGTGCATCGCGCTCCACTCGAATCTTCACGTCGTCCGCTCCTCATTGTCTGTCCGCAATTGCCTTGGTGCGTCCCGTGCGGTCGGTGCGCAGGACGCGGTTCGCGCCACAGCATACCGGCTCGAGGTTGTTGTGGCGGCCCGCGGTACAACCATGCAGCGGAAGGTACACGGGATACCCCACCCCTGCCGGGATGGAACTCGAAGCTCCCGTCATTTGTCCACCATTGTGTGCTTCCCACTTTGAAGTTCTCAGTCATAGTTGTAATTCAGCAGTAGTCATAGGTCTTGTGGATCCTGTGGGGAACCAGCGTCACACCTTGTCAGCGTCTCGTTGGCGGTGTGGAGTGGTGGTGGAACAACCCTGAACTACACGGGGAGGATTTGTGGGGAACCCAACGCGGCGCAGCGTGGGATGGATTCGTGCACAGCCGATCCACAGGTGGGCGGGTACAACATGTGCAGAGTGAGAGATGTGCAGGTGTGAGGGAGTCGAGGTTGCTGCAACAGTCCGCTCCCCTGGATGCGGCGAAGCTGGTTCGTCATATCGCCACTCGGGACCTGCAGTGGCATTGTCCGCTGCTACACGGACGGGTGGCGCTGCGTCGTCGGCATCGGCGCCCGACAGGCTCAGGATTGCTTGATCCGGTTGGTGAGCTCGGTCACCTGGTTGAAGAGGTCGCGATCCACGCCCATCTTCTCGTTGATCTTGCGCACCGAGTGCAGCACAGTGGTGTGGTCTCGGCCGCCGAACTTGGCTCCGATCTTGGGAAGCGACATCTCCGTCAGTTCTCTGCATAGATACATGGCGATCTGACGAGCTGATGCCACTGTGGCGACGCGACTGGCCCCCGTCAGCTCCTCCAACGACAAATTGAAGTAGACCGACGTGGCGTTCATGATCGAGTCCGCGTCCACACGCACCTCGCCACCGTCTCGGACGAGGTCCTTCAGGACATCCTCGGCGAGCTCGATGTCGATCTCCTGCTGATTGAGGCTGGCCAGGGCGGCGACGCGGGTGAGAGCACCCTCAAGTTCTCGAATGTTGGTGGTGATGCGCGCCGCGATGAACTCAAGAACCTGCGTGCCGGCGGTCAGACGCTGCCAGGCGGCCTTCTTGCGGAGAATGGCAATGCGGGTCTCGAGGTCGGGTGGCTGAATGTCGGTCATCAGGCCCCACTCGAAGCGGGAGCGAAGACGGGGTTCGAGTGCTTCCAGGAGCTTGGGCGGACGATCGGAGGTCATCACGATCTGCTTCTGCGCGTTGTGAAGTGTGTTGAACGTGTGGAAGAACTCCTCCTGCGTCTGGATCTTCGATTCCAGGAACTGGATGTCATCCACCAGCAGGATGTCCACGTCGCGGTAGGAGCGACGAAATTCCGCCGTCCTGTTCTCCGAGATCGAGTTGATGAAGTCGTTGGTGAGTTCCTCGGTGGAGACGTACTTGACACGCAGGTTGTCGTAGTAGGAGTTCACGTAGTGGCCGATGGCATGGAGCAGATGCGTCTTGCCCAGCCCCGAGGGGCCGTACACCATCAGCGGGTTGTAGGACTTGCCCGGCTGCTCCGCCACGGCGGCTGCTGCTGCGTGTGCGAAACGGTTCGACGAACCAGCCACGAAGGACTCGAACGTGTAGCGGGGATTCAACTTGACCGGTTCGGCCCGGGGGCGGGAACGCGGTAACAGAGGTACATCCACATTGTCCGTCTCGATGACCTCGGCCACGGCCTCCGGGGTGTCAGGAACCAGAGCCGAGTCGATCATGACGGCAAGGTGGGTCGCCTGCCCCGCTTGATCGCTCAGCCGACGTTCGATCTCGCTCCTGAGCTTCGACTCGACACGCTCACGCGTCGTCTCGTCGGGGACTGCCAGCATCAGCGTCGTGCCGTGCATGGCGAGGGGCTTGGTGCGTCTGAGCCAGGCGCGGGTCGGAATATCAGCAGCATTGACGACTTCTTCCCACAGCTCAATCAGCTCAGGGGTGGGTACTTCGCTCACCTGACCCCTTCCCGCTCTTGACGCTACGAGGCCAGCCCCTCGACAGATCGTTCCACATACTTTTCCACACCCGGGTACAACTTCGCACCCGGACGCTCATTCTGCACGACACCTGTGGATAAGCACCGCGCAGACCTCCGAAAGTAATGGCAGATGGCGGAGGACGCAACACCGATCACGGTTTTGACGGAGTGTCGACTGGACTACGTCGGTGTAATTTGCTCACCTCTCCGGTTGGGTTCTCATGGTTTGTCCCAACGCGTGCCGAGCGCGTATCGTTGTGAAGTCGCTGCCCTTCGGGACAGTGACCCTCACATGCTCACATCCCGGGCAAGTTCCGACCAGATTCCTCGAGGGAGTCAATCCGATGACCAAGCGTACGTTCCAGCCGAGCAACCGTCGCCGTAGCCGCACACATGGCTTCCGCGCCCGCATGCGGACCCGTGCCGGCCGTGGCATTCTCTCCTCCCGCCGCCGCAAGGGCCGCGTCGAGCTGGCTGGCTGAGCCACCAGTTGTGCTGCCTCGCGAGCGTCGACTGAGGAATTCCGCGGAGTTCTCCGCGGTTTTCTCGTCGCGTGTGCGAGCAGCCAGCCCCAGCGTCGTCGTGCACGTGGCCCCGTCTGCAGCTGAATCACCACCCGGGTCCGTCCGGGTGGGTTTTGTTGTGTCCAGGAGTGTGGGCAATGCAGTACAGCGAAACAGGGTGAAGCGGCGCCTGCGGCACTTGGTCCCCCGGGACCGCGCGCCGTTCACGGCGGATGTCGTGGTGCGAGCTTTGCCGTCCGCGTCGCAGGAACCCGAGCGGCTGGCGCAGGACTTCTCGAGCGCATGGCGTCGAGCATTCACCAAGGCGGCCCAGTGCTGAAGTATCCGCTGATCGCGTTCGTGAAACTGTGGCGTCGAGTGATGTCGCCCAGCTACGGTGACGTGTGCAAGTTCCATCCCAGTTGTTCCAGCTACGGTCTGCGCGCACTTGAGGTGCACGGAGGTCTGCGTGGTTCGTGGCTGATGGTGCGCCGCATCTCGCGATGCCACCCCTGGTCCATGGGCGGCGTTGACTACGTCCCCGGTACGTCGGAGGCCCGCGCGTGGGCCGAACGTGAGATGTCCACTTCCCCGCCGGGACACCACCGTCCCGAGAATTCTGCGTCTGAGGTTGCCCCGTGATCCACCTGATGATTCCCCTACTCGCGATCTGGGACAGCATTTACGGTGCGCTGTCGACAATGATGCAGCCCATCTACTGGGCGGTATCCGGAATCCTGGTGCTGTTCCACTCCCTGTGGTCGAACGTGTTCGATCCGGAATCGGGCGCGGCGTGGACACTGTCCATCATCTCCATGACGGTTCTCATCCGGACCCTGCTGATTCCGCTGTTTGTGAAACAGATCAACTCCGCGCGCAACATGCAGCTCCTGCAGCCCAAAATTCAGGCGCTGCAGAAGAAGTATGGTTCGGACCGGCAGAAGCTCGGCGAGGAACAGATGAAGCTGTACAAGGAGGAGGGCGTCAACCCCGCCGCTTCTTGCGTACCGCTCCTGATACAGATGCCCATCCTGCTGGCCCTGTTCCGGGTCCTCCAAGGGGTGGCGGACAACCAGATACGTGGCAAATTCTTCCGGGACAACCCGGATCTCGTGAGCTCCCTGCAACGGGCCGAGTTCCTGGGCGCGGGCCTGTCGGATCGACTCCCCGACGGCTTCCCACCGCTCGGCGGTACGCAAATCCTCGGTGCTTTCCTGGTGATCGCGATGGTGACAACGCTGTTTATCACGCAGCTCCAGCTCATGCGCAAGAACATGCCGCCGGAAGCGCTGACGGGTCCGATGGCTCAGCAGCAGAAGATGATGCTCTACATCTTCCCCGTCATGTACCTGTTCTCGGGATTCATCATCCCGATCGGCGTGCTCATGTACTGGTTCACCACGAACCTGTGGACCATGGTCCAGCAGGCGCTGCTGATCCGCAACAACCCCGCCCCCAACACTCCTGCCTACATCGACTGGGAGGAGCGAATGCGCGCCAAGGGCAAGGACCCGAAGGAAGTCCTCGCGGCCAAGCTTGCCAAGCGCAAGCGCAAGAAGAACGGGAGCGGCACCGCATCCCGCACCGTCGGCGGTGCGACCGCCGTTGCCGCCGAGGACGGAGCGGCCGAGACCTCTGCCAAGCCCTCGGTGGCTCGGCAGGAGGTCACACGCAATACTGTGCGAAACGCCAACGGAAAGACCGTGGTTGCACGGCAGCAGCCGCGATCCACCACGCGCTCCTCACGCAAGAAGAAGTGACCAGGACAAGGAAATGACCAACTCCATGACTGAGACCAATCCCCCGGCCCCCACCAAGCCGAGCACCGCCGACGAGACGCTTCTCTCCGACGGCGACCTTGTCGCCGACTACCTCGAAGAACTTCTGGACATCGCCGACCTTGACGGAGACATCGAGAACTCGGTTGTCAATGGCCGGGCACACATTGTCATCGACACCGACGACGAGCGCTTCGTCGGCAAGGACGGCGAGGTGCTGGAGGCTCTGCAGGAGCTGTGCCGGCTGGTCGTCATGACGGAAACGGGAAATCGCTCCCGACTCACGCTTGACGTCGCTGGCTACCGGGAACGTCGTCGGGTCGAGCTGGTGGCGTTGGCCAAGGATGCTATCGCGGAGGTGTCTGAGACCGGGGAAAGTGTCCGGATGGCGCCTTTGAATGCCTACGAGCGCAAGATTGTCCACGATGAGGTGGCCGCGGCAGGTCTGGTCAGCGAGTCCGAGGGTGAGCCACCGAACCGCCGCGTGATCGTCACCAAGTGAGCCCCGAGCTGTTCGAGGAAGAGCCGGAATCGTCAGCGGACGAGCAGGCAGGCGTTGAGCTGGCTTCTCGGTCAGCCCTCCATGATCGCTTCCCCGACGGCGCCGAGCAGCTGGATCGCTACGCTGCCATCCTCCGCAGCAAGGGCATCGAGTGGGGTCTGCTCGGGCCACGAGAGGGTGACAAGGTGTGGAGCCGGCACATCTCGAATTCACTCGCGTTGGTGGATGCGTTGGGCGAAGGCATTGACGTGGCTGACGTGGGCTCCGGGGCGGGCCTACCGGGTATCCCGTTGGCGATTGTTCGCCCCGATCTGTACGTGAGCCTGCTTGAGCCACTCCTCAGAAGATCCACGTTCCTGAATGAAACGGTGCAGGAGCTCGGCTTGGGCAATGTACGGGTCGAGCGACTGCGTGCCGAGGACTGCGACGAGCAGTTCGACGCCGTCACATGCCGGGCGGTGGCGCCCCTGGAGAAGCTGCTGCGCTGGAGCACTCCCCTGTTCTACCCCGACGGGGAGCTGCTGGCATTCAAGGGTGCCAGCGCAGAGCGAGAGATCGCCGAGGCGTCCACACTGTTGTCCCACTCGGGTCTGCGCGTCGACGTCCTCGAGGTGCGAGCGGCTCCGGGGATCGAAGGGACCCGCGTCGTGCGAGTGAAGGCACAGCTGTAGCCCAGGGAACCGCTGATCGATCGTTCCAGCTGGGCGCACCGGAGCCGGCGGACGGGCGCCCTCCACGTGGACACCGACATTAAATCGCTATGTCGCTAAAGTGTCACGTGAAACGTGGGCGACCGGACTGATCACGGCCGCCACACGAGGTGCAGCCCTACACGGGTCCTTCGCTACAAGGGTTCCGACGCCGGGTCGTGGGCCAGTCCAACCGAAATGTCGCGGGTACGGGTTGGCCATTGATTGATGGTCCCCGCCCACGCTCCGTGCATCCCTGCCTGGGTGCGCAGGCCGTCGATTTCTGTCACGGCCGAATGCCTAACTCAGTAGGGCAGTCACATCGCGGGATCCACGCCGGTGTCCGGATCCATACGGTGGAACCCCCGACGGTAGACGTCGAGCTTCGCCACCACGTGGATGAGCCGCCCGCGCGGGATGGCAGATAGTGCGTGGCTGAGGAGCGGGTCGATGGTGGCGGTCGCCAGTGTGTGTGGGACGCTGAGGGGATTCAGCAGGGGGCTCCTTCTCCGTCGCGATACGAGGTGTGTGGATTGCTCGGTCGCATGATCGGCGCAGCCATGCGGACACCGTAGCTGGCAAGAGCTATAAACGCGTATACCGACAAATTGTTCATCACGCGCTCATCAATGAAGTGTCATGGTGCTCGTCGGGAAATCTGATCCAGGTCGATGAGCCTCTGGCGTTGCATCGATAACATCGGCGCCGCCGCAGATAGAGTTCTGGCAGTTGCCGATAAGGAGTCACAAGTATGGCGTTGTTCTTTCGCAAGTCGCGCGATGAGGCCGATGAACGGGCTGAGGTCGATCCCAGCTTCGCAGTTTCCCGCGTTTCACGTGAAACGCCCGCAGCTCATTCGGGGATCGTGCTACCCCATGGACCCCGACGGGCCGCCTACGACAGGAGGGAAGACGACCCGGGTGCGAACGTCAACGACGAGGCCACGGACGACGCAGAAGCACGTGATCCCCGGCTCACACTCCCCCGCCCTTCGTCACCGCGCGTGTTCGTGGTGGCCAATCAGAAGGGTGGAGTGGGTAAGACCACAACTGCCGTCAACATCGCCGCAGCGCTGGCGTTTGGCGGCCTGAACGTGCTGGTCGTGGACGCCGACCCCCAGGGCAACGCCTCCACCGCGCTCGGCGTCGAACACGACGCTGGCACGCCAGGGACGTATCAGGTGCTGCTTGAGGGTGCCCGCATTGCGGATCTGGTTCAGCGCTACCCCCATACCCCCAATCTTCACGTGCTTCCAGCGACCATTGACCTCGCGACGGCGGAGCTGGAACTCGTCAACGAGCCGGGCAGGGAGACACGCATGAAGCGGGCTCTGACGGACTACATCACAGCGTCGGACGTGGATTACATATTCGTCGACTGTCCCCCCTCGCTCGGGCTCCTCACGCTCAATGCTCTGGTCGCATCCACGGAGCTGATGGTCCCCATCCAGTGTGAGTACTACGCCCTCGAGGGTGTTTCACAGCTGATGAGGACCATCAACAAGGTCAAGGGCAATCTCAACGACTCCTTGGAATTGTCGACCGTCGTCCTCACCATGTTCGACGCCCGCAACAACCTCTCGCGCGAGGTGGCCAGCGAGGTCAGAAACTACTTCCCTTCCCAGACCCTCGACGTGGAGATTCCCAGATCGGTCAGGATTGCTGAAGCTCCCAGCTACGCTCAGACTGTCCTGACCTATCAACCGAGGTCGGCAGGGGCAGTTGCCTACGTGAAAGCGGCTGAGCAGATCGCCCAGGCCGCCGTGGTAGAGAAGGAGAAGTGATGGCGGCACCAAAGCAGCACAGTGGTCTTGGCCGAGGGTTGGGCGATTTGTTCGCGCGGACCGACGAGGATGACAACGGACTCGGGCAGTCCAAACCTCTCAAGGATGGTTCATTCTTCGCCGAAATTCCGCTGAACCATGTGAAACCCAACGCACGGCAGCCCCGAACAAACTTCGATGAGGACGAGTTGGAGGAATTGACGGCGTCGATCGCCGAGTTCGGCGTGCTGCAGCCCGTAGTGGTGCGCGAGGTCGGCCGCCAGAACTACGAGCTGGTGATGGGGGAGCGACGCTTCCGCGCCAGTCAACGCGCTGGGCGAGAGACAATCCCCGCCATCGTCCGCGCCACGGACGACGACTCCCTGCTGCGCGACGCACTCCTGGAGAACTTGCATCGCGCCAACCTGAACCCTCTGGAGGAGGCTAGCGCCTATCAGCAGCTTCTGGATGACTTCGGCTGCACCAAGGAGGAGTTGGGGCGTCGAATTCACCGTAGTCGTCCGCAGATCTCCAACACCTTGCGCCTGCTGAACCTCCCACCGGGAGTTCAGCAGAAGGTGGCAGCAGGAGTCCTGTCGGCAGGACACGCGCGGGCGCTGCTGGGCCTCGGGGACGCCCGATCTCAAGAGCTCCTGGCGGACCGGATCATTTCGGAGGGGCTGTCGGTGAGAACTGCGGAGGAGATCGTGGCAATGGGGGAGGGCCGCGGCACACCGCCGAGGACTCCACGTGGACCTCGTGTACCGAGTGAGAGGGAGGCGACCCTGTCCCGGTCCCTCAGCGACCACTTTGATACCCGAGTCAAAGTGGACATTGGACGAGACAAGGGAAGAATCACGATCGAGTTTGCATCGGAGGAGGACCTCCGTCGAATCCTGGCGGTCGTAGACGACAAAGCGATGCAGTAATCTACAGGTAGATAGGTATATCGACATAACTATTTGCTGTGGGGTGAGTAGGGGTCGGGGACCGCTCACCCGGCAGGTAGGCTGGGTTCGTGTCCGATACTCCCAGCACGCCACACATAGAGCCCGAAGATATTGCGAGTACCAAGGCGGCGCTGACGAGGTATCGCGTGATGGCATGGCTGGTCGGCATCCTCTTGGCGATCCTCGTGCTGGTTGGCATGCCCCTGAAGTACCTCGGTCCCGAAGACGGCAGGATTGTGGAACTCGTGGGGAGCCCCCATGGTTGGCTGTACATGATTCTGCTCATCACGGCCTACGACCTCAGCCGCCGTGTGGGATGGTCAATCAAATGGGTACTGATGATCATGGCCGCAGGCACAGTGCCGCTGCTGTCGTTCGTCGCGGAGCATTACGCCACCAAGGACGTTCGCGCCCGCCTTGCAGCAGCGGAGACGTATGCCGCCACCGCTGCCGAACCGACGGGGTAGGCGCTTGCGGAGGCTATCTGGTCTCCTCGCGAGCGCTGGGCGTCAGCCCCCGCGCCACGACGATGCTGAAGGCGATGGCGGCTGCGGCAAACACCCACCACTGAAGTGCGTAGCCCTGGTGCATTGAGGTGCCCTGAGCCTCCGGAAGGGCAGCCTCAGCGGGTTCCAGACCAAAGCGCGCGGCGCCGTTCGCGTCGAGGGTGACGTAGCCCGCGACCATGGGTTGTGGCCACTCCTGCACGAGTTCCTGCAGTCTGAGGGTGGGCATGGAATCGGAAGGAGCGTCAGGCGGGGGAGTCAGATCCTCGTCGACGTCACCGGCTGTGAGGACGCCCTCGACGTCGAGGACATCGCCCCCCTCAATGTCGATGGGTGCATCTGTGCGCCCCAGCACGAGGGGCACGACCCGCCCGTCGTCCATCTCCAGGGGAACAGCCACGCGCAGCGGCCAGTTTGTCCCCACAAGAACCTGTCGATCCGGAACGATCTCGCCTGTCAGCTCGACGCGGCGCCCGTAGATGTCCTCAACGGTCCCGTCTGCGCGGATGTTGTTGGCCAGTGCGACCGGTGCCTGGGCGGCGCGCTCCTCGGCGATGTCGACGACGGATCGCTGGAAACTGGACATCTGCCAGATCCCGAGGACGACCATGACGAGCGCCACCACGACGCCGATGAGGATGGTGAGAGTGCGTCGGAAGCGAAGACTCATAGCCCACCGCGTGCCAGATCCACCAGCGAGGAGAAGACACTTCCGAGGCTGAGGTCCGCCGCTTCGAATGCCAGTGGCGAGAGCGATGTATCGGTCATGCCGGGAGCGACGTTCGCCTCCAGGAAGATGGGTTCACCAGCCGTATTGACCACCATGTCCACGCGTGAGAGATGCCGCAGACCCAGCGCCTCGTGGGATGCCACCGCCAGCTCCTGCGCCGCCTCCAGCGCCTCGTCGGGCAGTTCCGCCGGCGTCACGAACCGCGTGGATCCCGCGGTGTAGCGCGCCTCGTAGTCGTAGACGCCGGAGGCGGGACGGATCTCGACCGGGGGGAGAGCCCGCACGTCCTTCCCGCTCTGGAGGACCGTGACAGCGACTTCGGTGCCCTCGATGAAGTGTTCCACGATGGCGACGGGACCGTAGGCGTAAGCACCCACGAGGGCCGTGGCGAGTGTCTCCTGATCGGACACCATCTGCGCCCCGAGGGCTGACCCGGACCGCGACGGTTTCACCATCAGGGGATAGCCCAGACGTTCGCCGAGTGCCTGCATGAGCGCCGGGGCACCGAGCTCCCTGAAGATGTCGTGGGGCAGCGCTACTTGGTTGGTGACCCCCAGCCCGGCGTGGGCCACCACCTTGGTGGCGATGGCCTTGTCGAACGCCAAACGAGAAGCGGAGCCTCCGGCACCGACGAAAGGTATGCCCAGGAGCCCGAGGACTTCGCGGAGAGCTCCGTCCTCACCCATGCCGCCATGGAGCATGGGCACCACCACCGGGTCAGGAGTCGACTGCAGCAGGGGCACGAGTTCCGTGCCCACGTCCGACTCCACCACCGTGTGCCCGGCTCGGCGCAGTGCTTGGGTGACGCGTCGTCCAGACAGGAGCGAGATGTCTCGCTCATGGCTCAGTCCACCCGAGATCACAATGACGGTCATCTATGTATCAGTCCTTGTCAGAGTACCATTGGGTCATGTCACATCGGCCCCAGGGCCGGGTGTGTGGGCATGGGGCGAGGGCGACTTCACCCCGAAGATGTCGAGCATGTCGATCTCGCTGCGCACGACGTCGGCGAAGCGTTCCACGCCCGTGACGATGCGCTCGGCCGTGGGAAAGCAGTACGACAACCGCACGTTCCGATTGCCCTGACCGTCGGCGTAGAAAGCAGTTCCGGGTACGAAGGCGACGCGGTGGTCCACGCCGCGCGGCAGCATCGCCTGCGAGTCGATGCCTTCGGGAAGTGTCACCCAGACAAAGAATCCCCCTATCGGACGGGTCCACGACGTGCCAGCCGGCATGTGGTCGTGCAGTGCCGACAGCATGGCGTCGCGGCGCTCCCGGTACATGGAGCGGAAGCTGACGATCTGTTCCTGCCAGTTCGACGTTTCCAGATAGTTGGAGATGGCGAACTGGCTGAAGACCGGTGGACACAAAGTCGCGGATTCCTGCGCCAGAACCAGTTTCTCCCTGACCGCGTGCGGTGCCAGCACCCAGCCCACGCGGAATCCGGGCGCGAAAGTCTTGGAGAAGGAGCCGAGATAGATGACATCGGTATCCACCGAGCGCATCGCCGGCACCGGCTCGGCATCAAGGGCAAGCAGTCCATAAGGGTTGTCCTCCACGACGAGGATGTCGAGCTCTGCACAGACCTGGAGCACATCGAGGCGTCGCTGCCACGGCTGCGTGAGGCCTGACGGATTGCTGTAGTTCGGGATGGTGTAGAGAAATTTGATGCGTTTCCCCGCTGCCCGCACGTGGGCGACGGTTTCCCGGAGCGCCGTCGGGTCGAGGCCGGAGACGTCGCTGGGGACGTGCACCACTTCCACCTGATAGCTGGCGAACGTGCCGATCGCACCCACGTAGGAGGGGGATTCGGCGAGCACGACGTCCTGGGGGTCGCAGAAGACACGTGTCACGAGATCCAGACCCTGTTGTGACCCGGCGCTGATCATGACGTCGTCCGCGAGGGCGGTGATGCCCTCGAGTGCCATCACTCCGGTGATCTGTTCGCGGATACGGGGCTCCCCCTGACCGGATCCGTACTGCATGACCTGCATGCCGTTGGCGCGGATCATCTCCGCCATGTGGTCCGCGATGTCGCCGAGCGGAAGGTCCTTGATGTTGGGCATGCCGCCAGCGAGGGAGACGATCTCCGGCCGGTTGGCAACTGCGAACAGGGCGCGGACAGCCGATACCTTCATGCCCTGTGTGCGTTCGGCGTAGTTGTCGACGAAGCGGTCAAGACGTGTGTCCCGGCGGGGAGTGGGGGCAGTCACAGCGTCCACCCTGCCGTAAGGACGAGGGCAGTGAAACCACTTCGGGGTGCGACGCGTCGATCTGTCATTGCAGTTGCTCGTAGAATGAGTCCACCAAGGATGTCAGCTCGGCCGGGCTCTGTTCGCTCAGTCCCGCGACGGCGATGGCCGTCTCGTCCACGATGCGGGCGCAGAATGGAATGTCACTGTCGGTGGAGATGGTCGAGATTCCGCAGCGAGTGTTGTCGGCGTCCTCCACAGGTTCGACCTCTGACACGCCGGCCCCCTCGAAGTAGGTCGCGAAATCGTCTTCGGGTCGGGACAGCAGGAGGATCAGGCTGTCCGTGCCGTCGGTGTAGTCGGCGCGGACGATGTCACGGTCGCTGGTGTTGCCCTGCGGTGTACTGGTGACGTCGCCTCTGACGAAGTCACCGACGGTGGTGGGCGGTTCAAGCTCCCACAGCGGTTCCTCAACGGTGGGGGAGGGTGGTGGCGCGGGCGGGCCGGACCTGCCCAGGCTGAGGCCCAGCCAGACCGACAGCACCAACAGGACCACCACGATCACGACTCCGATCACCTTCACACCGCGTGGGATGGCCGGGGGGTCCACTACTTGCGTCGACGGCGTGACCAGTTCCTCAGTGGTGGGTCGGGGCACGTTGCGCCACGGCCCCTCCGTCTCCAGTGGGGACGCGTCGGTGCCGGTGGGCCCTTCCTGGTCCTCTCGCGGCTCGCTCATGTCAGAGCAGTTCGTCGATGACCTTCTTCAAGGCGTTCTTGGACTTGCCACCCGAGAGCGACTTGGCCACGCTGCCGGCCTTGAAGAACTGCAGTGTCGGGAGGCTGAGAATCCCCTGCTGCGCGGCCAGTCCCGGCTCCGCGCTGGTGTCCACCTTCACGAACTTCACCTGGCCCTGATAGGTGCGAGCCAGTTCGTCGATGATGGGGGAGAGCTGCTTGCAGGGGGCACACCAGTCCGCCCAGTAGTCCACCACCACGAGTTCGGATGCCTTGAGCACCTCGTCGGCGAAGGAGGATTCCTTCACATCTGTCACAGCCATCCACTCACTCCTTCTTCAGGGGCACTTGACCCCTCTCGGCGGCTCTTCAACCTCGCCAGTGTAGTTCCTGCGTTCAGGATGTGGGCGCTGCCGTCAGGGCCACGTCGTCGAGTGCCGCAAGATATTTCTCGGCATCCAGCGCCGCCGCACAGCCGGAACCGGCCGCGGTGACGGCCTGCCGGTAGGTGTGATCCACGAGATCGCCGCACGCGTACACCCCCACGAGGTTGGTGCCGGTGCTGTCGGGCTGCGTGAGGACGTAGCCCTCGTCGTCGAGCTCCACTTGGCCCCGGACCAGCTCGGAGCGGGGATCGTGACCGACGGCGATGAACAGTCCCTGCACGGGCATCTCGCGGGTGTCGCCCGTGACGGTGTCGGTGAGGGTGAGGCTTTCGACGGAGTTGTCACCGTGGATGCCGGTGACCGCGGAATTCCACGCGAACTCGATCTTGGGGTCGCGCTCGGCGCGCCCGGCCATGATGGCGGAGGCGCGCAGTTCGTCGCGCCGGTGGATGACGGTCACCTTGCTGGCGAAGCGGCTCAAGAAGGTGGCCTCCTCCATGGCGGAGTCGCCCCCGCCCACGACGGCGATCTCGTTCTTCCGAAAGAATGCGCCGTCGCATGTTGCACACCACGAGACGCCACGGCCGGAGAGCCGCTCTTCGTCGGGCAGCCCGAGCTTGCGGTAGCCGGAGCCCATGGCAAGAATGACGGCGCGCGCCCTCCAGATGGCTCCGTCGGAATCAACGACCTCTTTGACGGCGCCCTCCAGCCTGAGCTCGGTGGCGTCGTCGGTGACGATCTGCGTTCCGAAGCGTTCCGCCTGGGTGCGCATCTGGAACATCAGCTCGGGGCCCATGATGCCGTCGGCGAATCCGGGGTAGTTCTCCACCTCGGTGGTGTTCATGAGGGCGCCACCGGAGTCCAGGGCCCCTTCGAAGAGGACGGGCTCCAGCGCGGCGCGTGCCGCGTAGATGGCTGCCGTGTATCCGGCGGGTCCTGATCCGACGATGATGACGTCGTGGATCTTCTCGGACATGCGTGACTCCTGGAAACTGTTGCGATGGGTGTGGTGAACGTTCGCTCCATCTTAGGACGAGAGGCAAAGAGGACCGGCTGCCGATGGGGCGAAGTGATTCTGTGATGCCTTCGGTCTCGGCCAGGGTCGACCTTCGAACGTCGCCTTCCCACCACCTCTATCAGCGTTTCAGCACAGCTTGGATCAGAAGAGCGATGACAAATGCCCATCCGCCCGTGAGCCTTCGATGCCGGTGTCGCGGCGCGGGAAGGGGCGGGGTGGGACCGGAGAGGATGAGGAACAATGGCGGACCGATTCCGGTCGACATGATCCAGAACCATGCCCATCGTGTCGCGTGCCAGGGCTCAGGTCCGGCGACGAGCACCAGGAATGTGCCAGCAGCGCCGACCAGAGTGAACCAGGCCATCCACATGGGGAGCTGGAAGCCAAATGCCTCGGCATACGACAAAATCTCAGGTACTCGTGAGATCTGGACCCTGGGTTGTTGGTCAGCAATCTGCTCTGCAATGTCGTATCCGGACCGAATCGCCACGGTGTCGTCGAACGACGAGGCCGAGCTGTTACTGCCGGGAGTGATCATCACAACGTCAGCGCGGTGGTTCAGTAGACCGTCCCGCCAGAATACGGATTGCGTATTCGCCCCCTCGGCCCCCGATGGCATTCCCGGCGTGATCCTGACTGATGTGACGCTGCCGGTACTCAGCTCTGACTCGAGATCACTCAAGTGACTCGTTCGGCTGCCGATGGTGACGGCGACGGCCATGACGACGATCCACACCACGAGCATGGCCCAACGAACGACGTCGAACACCGTAGTGCGACGTTGGATTCGACCGTCGGGAACGTACGGGTGAAGGCCCGACGTGCCGGAGACCGGATTGCCAACGTCCATCTTCAGCCTCCGTCCTTGACGTCGGGGATCCTGCTGTCGAGCGTATCGGACGGAGGTGCTGGCCAGCGGAGATATCAACGCTCCTGAGTTGAGTGGAGCTGCCAAGAATGGCCGAATGATTCGGTCATTGCTGCCGCCGCAAACCGGCACCACGATCGGGCGATTACGAAGAATGCAGGCGGGTGCACAGAGGAATGAACAGTGTGAGTTGAGGACACTGTGTCGGCAAGCCGTCATGTGTTATAAGCTGAGTCGTCTGCTCACGAGGGAAGGAGCTGCGCGTGCCTCGGATTTCAGCGCCCACCGTTGCCGAGCACCGCACGATGGTGCAGCAACAGCTCGTCGACGCTGCCGAGAAGATTCTGCGCTCCGGGCAGCCCGAGGCGCTGACCGCATCGGCCGTCACCGCCGCGGTGGGGATCGCCCGCAACAGCATTTACCGCTACGTCGACAGCGTCGACGATCTGCGAGGGATGGTGCTCGCCCGTCATCTTCCAGCCTGGTTGGACGCCGTCGAGAGTGAGCTGGCCAGTATCGACGATCCGGCTGAGCGGATCGCGGTGTGGGTGCGCGCCAATGTTGAGCAGGCCGCCAGGAGCGGTCACGGGTGGCTCATGAGTCTGGGACAGACCACCGCCCCGTCCGAAGCCACCATCAAGGTGATGGAATCAGCGCACTCAATCATGCGAGATGTGCTGGCGGATGCCTGGAACGCTCTGGTCGACGACCGCGAGACCGCTCTCATCGGGGCCGGTCTGATACGCGGCATCCTCGATTCCACGTTCAAACAACTCGACGCCGGGCGCGACCCTGAACTGATCGCGACACTGGGTGAAGCCGCCGCCCGGTCCGTCACCGTGACGGTCGTCAACAGCCGGTGATGTCCTGCCAGCGCTGGGTGCGCCAGAACCTGTGACCGGACACGCCGCAATGACCGGCCACCGCGACAACATTCGGCTCTGCCCGCAGTGATTGCGTCATCTGGGGTTCGTTCTTGTGCGCACTCGGCCCGGAGAGGATCGACGATGAAGTGCTGTCAGATTCGGCGTGGAACCCTTCGAGACCGTGAATTCTGATCCAGAAGTAGTTACTCGTCGAAGAAGTCGCTGAGCGTCAGCGAGCAAGTGCTGGTCCGGGGGCGATGCGGACGGGGCCTCGTGCTGCGCGGACATCCACCGGCTCACCCTTCTGCTGCACCACCACTTGGTGCTGCTCCACCAATTCGTGCGCGACTGACCGGGCCACGGGCACCACATCACGCCACTGCTGTCCACCCACGACGCGGGCCGCATCGCTCGGACAGATGGTGGTGCCGTCCCGGTGGCGCAGAAGCGTGCGGATGGTGGCGGCCAAGCGGTCGTGCACTCCCTGCTCGCTGGCCTCCTCCCACCAGGGTTCCCCCCGTTCACCCAGGGCCACTTTGGCGTCGTGCACCAGCGGACGGGCGTCGTCGCCTCGAGTCTTCACCTCGCGGCGGGCACGCATGAGTTCGGCGACGAGCTCAGCTCGAAGCTTGTCGGGGATATCGACGTCGCTTGCGCGCCACCGCCGACCACCCACGACGATGTGGTGGCCATCGGCGGTGCGCTCCACGTCGTCGGTCATGGGGAGATCGTAGACGTGCAATCGGGCACTCGCGCCCATCGCGGGCGGCTGTGGCGACCGGACACACGGCATCGAGTCGCCGCCGAGGTCATATATGGCGTCGCGCCCAATGAGTGCGGCGTGTCCGGTCGGGTGCGTGCGCGGTGTCCAGGGGTGCGGCGTGTCCGGTCGGGTGCGTGCGCGGTGTCCAGGGGTGCGGCGTGTCCGCTCGGGTGCGTGCGTCGCGCCCAGTGGGTGCGGCGTGTCGGGTCGGGTGCCTGCGCGGTGGGTTGTGGGTGCGGCGTGTCCGGTCGGGGCCCTGAAGGAAGTCAGCCAGATCGGCGTATCCGGTCAGTGGTGGGGCGCGGGGAGATCACAGGCCGCCGGGGCCCGACGATCCGGCCGGGTACTCCTCAAGGGGCACTGTGTTGTCGTCGAAAGCGTCGAGGACTGGCTGCAGAATCTGCCAGGCCCGGACGGGGGACTCGGCGTGCAGCTCGGTGGCGCCGCTGCGCTGGACGAGGGCACGCACCACCCGTCCGTACGCCGAGAGCCTCGAGGGCACCAGGCTCGTGTGGAAGGTGGCGCGCTGCAGGGAGTCGGGGTTCCCGGGGTCGGTGACGTTGATCTCCATGAGGACGTTGTCGTCGGTGAAGTTGAGGCGCAACGTGGTGCCGACGGCGTCCCCGACGGGGTGGTAGTGCACGGTGATCTCCTTGCGTGGATCACCGATGGCCTTGCCGGACCGCAGCGTGATGGGCACCCCGCGCCACGCGTCGGTGTCCACTGCCAGGGTCACCTCCGCAAAGGTCTCGGTGCCGCGCCCGGCATCCACTCCGTCCTCGGAGGCGTAGTCAGGCATGTGATGGCCGCCGATTTCCCCGGCGGTGTAGCGCGCCCGTCGGACTGAATCCCTGACGTCTCCGGCCAGTTGGGTTGCCGCGAGAATCTCCGCCGCTCCGTCACTGCCCTTGGCCGGATCTGCGAGGGACCGCGCCATCGTCTGCAGGAGATGGGACTGCAGCATGTCGCGGGCGGCCCCCGTCGCGTCGTAGAACTGGGCGCGACCCTCCAGACCCAGGGTTTCGTCGAAGACGAACGTCACAGAGTCGACGGCCCCGTTGTGCCAGGTGGCCTTCAACGGCCTGTTGGTTTGCAGTAGCCCATCCAAATTGACCGTCCCGGACATGCCGAGGAAGTGATCGGAGCGCACGATGTGGTCCTCATCGGTGAATCGGTGCAGAGCCTCGGTGAGGGCGCGAGCAGAGGCAGCGTCGGTTCCGAAAGGCTTCTCCAGCGCGAATTCGAGCCCGTCGGGGAGGTCGACCTGCGCAAGAGCGTCCACGGCCCGCTTCGTGACGGCTGGGGACAGTGCGAAGTAGACGATGGTGCGCCCAGTCCTGCCCGTGAGGAGTTTGCCCAAATCCTCCGCAGATGTGGCATCAACCCTCATCCACGACGTCTGCGCCACCAACCGCTCCGTCGACTCCACGGGTGCCTCCGACGTGCGCAGCGCGTCGCGCACCGATTCCGCGTAGTTGTGCTGTTCGGAGCGTCCTGCACCGACCAGTGTCACGTCCAGGGACGGATCCAGGGCCATGTATTCAGTCAAACCCGGCAGGAGGAGACGTCGTGCCAGGTCCCCGGCTCCGCCGAGGACCACGAATGTCAGTGCGCTCATGTGGCCCAGCGTAGAGAGACGGAGGGTCCAGGCGCATATCCTGTTCCTGAGCACGCCGGGTGGCTGCCAGAGGAGGGACACATGGAGTTCGTGAGCACACCGCTGGAGGACTATGCGCTGCTGTCCGACCTGCACACGGCCGCACTGGTATCGCGCGACGGCACCATCGACTGGCTGTGTTTCCCCCGATTCGACTCTCAGGCAGTGTTCGCAGCGCTCGTCGGTGAGAACAAGGATGGACACTGGAGTCTCGACGTCGTCGACGGTGAGGTGGAGTCCCGCCGCTACATCGGCGAATCCTGCGTCCTCGAGACGACGTGGCGCGGCCCCACGGGGACAGTGATCGTTACCGACTACATGCCCGTCCACGACGGCCAGGGCCGCGATGTCGCCGACCTCGTTCGTCGCGTGCGGTGCAGCCACGGCACAGCCACGGTGCGTCACATCGTGTGTCTGCGGTTCGACTACGGGGCGGCCACGCCGTACTACCGCAACACCGGTTCGGGGAACGGGCACGAGATCCACGCCGTCGCCGGACCGGACCAGGTGACATTGCGGGGGCCCAAGCTTGAGTACCGCGACGAGAGTCACCAGGGCGAGTTCACCCTCAAGGAAGGGGAGGAACTCGAGTGGGTGCTGTCCTGGTGGCCGTCCTATCTGGAGCATCCGGAACTCCCAGAGAAGCGTTCAGCGCTGCACAACACCCTCAAGTTCTGGGACGACTGGGCTTCACGTATCGACGCGACCGGCCCGTATGCGGGGGAGGTGCGTCGCTCCCTGGTCACGCTCCGGGCGCTGACCGAAAGCTCCACCGGAGGCATCGTGGCCGCGCCCACCACCTCCCTGCCGGAAGACTTCGGCGGAGTCCGGAACTGGGACTACCGCTATGTCTGGCTGCGAGACTCAGCCCTGACCATCGAGGCGCTGGTCTCGCACGGCTTCACCCATGACGCCAAGGCCTGGCGAATGTGGCTGCTGCGCGCCATCGCGGGCGATCCGTCGACGATGCGCATCATGTACGGGCTCGGCGGTGAGCGACACCTGCCCGAAACTGAACTCACCCACCTCAAGGGCTACGAGAACTCCCGGCCCATACGGATCGGCAATGGCGCGGTGGAGCAGTACCAGGCCGACGTGGTGGGCGCCGTCATGGTGGCGCTGGACATGGCACGTGACGCAGGGATGGAGGAGAACGAACTCTCCTGGAACCTGCAGAAGTCGATGCTGATGTTCCAGGAGGAGCAGCTCGACCGGCAGGACCACGGCATCTGGGAGATGCGCGGCGAGACCGCGTTCTTCACCCACGGCCGGGCCATGATGTGGGCAGCGTTCGACAGGGGAGTGCGCGCCGTCGAGAAGCATGGCCTGGAGGACGGGATGGTCGAGAGGTGGCGGGAATTGCGCGACCAGCTGCGGGACGAGGTACTGGAGAAGGGCTTCGACAAGGAACTGAACTCGTTCGTCCAGTACTACGGCGGGACGGAGGTGGATGCCTCCCTCCTGCAGATCGCGCAGGTGGGGCTGGTGGACTACGACGACCCCCGCATGCTGGGAACGGTGGCGCGCATCGAGGACCATCTCCTCGACGAGCACGGTTTCCTGGTGCGGTATCTCACCACCTCCGGCATGGATGGCCTCACCGGTGAGGACTACCCGTTCCTGATCTGTTCATTCTGGCTGATCGAGCAGTACGCCCGCTCAGGAAGGATCGACGACGCCCGGACCATGATGGACAGCGTCCTCGCAGTGTCCACGGATCTGGGTCTGCTCTCCGAGGAGTACTCGCCCGCTCACGGCCGCCTTGCGGGCAACTTCCCGCAGGCCTTCAGCCACCTGGGGTTGATCCGGGCCGCGGATGCTCTCGACGAGGCTCTGACGGCGGACTGACTCCGCCCGGCACGAGCGGCGACGGCGAGACGGAGGGCTCAGGGGGCGAAAACCTCGTCCACCACCTCGCTGGGCACGTCCTCGATACGGGCGTGCCGCCACTCGGGCGTGTTGTCCTTGTCGATCAGCAGCGCGCGGACACCCTCGACGAAGTCCACGGGCACCATCCGCTCCGCCAGCCGCAGGTCCTGTGCCAGCACGCCGTCGTGATCGAGCGTCGCGGCGTTGCGCAGGGCCCTCAAGGCGACGTGGACGGAGAACGGGCTACGGGCGCGCAGTTCGCGGGCGGCGGTCCGGGCGTCGGGATGCGGGTGTGACTCCAGAGCGCGCGCGATCTCCGCTGGATCGTCGCTCGCGTAGCACTCCTCGATCCAGTCCCCCGCTGCGTCGATGAGCGGTGCTGGCAGAGGCCCTTCCGAGGATTCGTCGGCCAATCCGATGACCAGTGCATCGCCGCCACCGAAGGGTGCGGATGTGAGTGCGATGTGGGTGCCGACGGCTCCCGCCCGAGAGAGCTGGAACATCACTCCGGCGTCCGGGAAGAGACCAATCTTGGTCTCCGGCATCGCCAGCTGGCTTGAGAGGTCGACAATGCGCCGCGATGCAGCCGCCGCGAGACCCAGACCGCCGCCCATGGTGATGCCGCGCATGTGGACGGTGACAGGTTTCGGGTACTGGGCAATGAGCGCGTCCAGTTCGTACTCGGCGCCGAGGAACTCCAACCAGTCGTCGTCAGCTGTCACGAGTTCTGCCATCTCACGCACGTCTGCCCCGGCACAGAAGCCCCGTTCGCCAGCGCCGGTGAGCTCCACGGCATGCACGTCGGTGTCGTCCCGCCAGCCATGCAGCACGCTGATGGCGGTGGAGATCATTTCGCGATTCAACGAGTTGATCACTCGTGGACGGTTGAGTTCCAGACGGCCGACACCAGCATCGACGTGGGCAACGATCAGCTCCGACATGGCGTTCACACTAGTTCGGATTCGGGCGGGCAGGGGTGATTCCGTCAATCGTGCCGGAGAGGGAGGTGCGCTCGAGGACCGTGACGTCAGTCAAGGTCTACGCGGGATCGCATCCTTGGGGACAAGCACGTCGAGCGCGTTGTGACGGCCGATTGGGTGGCAACCCGTACGATCAGCGGTGTGACGCTCACTCTATCCATCGTTCTGACCGTGGTGGGTCTGGCTGTCCTGTGGGTGTCCTCCGACCAGTTCGTGATCGGCGCCTCTGCCCTGGCCCGGAGGCTGGGCGTGTCACCCATCGCCGTGGGGGTGGTGGTGATGGGGTTCGGGACTTCGGCGCCGGAGCTGGTGGTCTCGGCCGTGGCTGCGCTGTCGGGATCACCGGAAGTGGGAATCGGCAATGTCGTCGGCTCCAATCTTGCCAACCTGACCTTGGTGCTGGGTGTCGCCGCCTTCATGGCTCCGTTGGCGGTTTCCTCGAAGACGCTCAGACGTGAGGTGGTGCTCGCAGTGGCTGCGACCATCGCCTTCGCCGTCGCCATTCAGGGTGACCTGCATCGCTGGGAAGGAGCACTCCTACTGGCCCTACTCGTCGCCGCCCTGACTCTGCTGCTCCGTGGCGGCCAACGTGTCCCCGTCACGCACGGAGCGGATCCGGAGACACCTGCGTCGTCAGCTCCGTCAGCGACGGGGGATGCTCCGACGATCTCGCTGGGCCGCGAGGTGGTGCGTGCCGTCGTGTCCCTGATCCTGATCGTGGTGGGTGCGGACCTGCTGGTGCGCGGCGCCCTCGGGATCGCGGACATTGCTGGGCTCAGCGGTGGTTTCGTGGGTGTGACGATCGTGGCGCTGGGAACGTCGTTGCCGGAACTGGCGACGGCGATCGCAGCCGGTCGCAGGGGGGAGACGAATCTCATCGTCGGGAACCTGCTCGGCTCCAACCTCTTCAACGGATTGGCAGTGGGCGGCGTCGTGCTCCTCCTGGCTCCCGGAGCGCTGGAAGCCCCCAGCCTCACGAGCATCGGTGCCGGCGCCATGGTTGTGGCCGCGCTGATAGCCCTGGTGTTCATGCGGACGGGATACAGGGTTGGTCGACGTGAGGGTGCACTGCTCGTGCTCGGCTACGTGGCGGTACTGCCGTTCCTGTGGTGATGCCCGCCTCTGCGATGCGGGACGTCAGTCCAGGCGGAGATTCGGACGCATACGTCTCAGGACCGCACGGGCAGTCTCGTCGTCGATGACCAGATCTGTTGCCACACCGGCCCGCAGGGCGCCCAGCGCGGGCGTGGACTTGGACACACCGCTGACCACACAAATCCGCTTCGGAACGGCACGCAGCTCCGCAGGGGTCATTCCAGTGGCGCGCTCGTTGAACGCGACGTCACGCCAGGAGCCGTCCTCGCGCAACATCACAGTGCAGACGTCTCCCACAACGTTGCTGCGGCTCAGTTCCGCCAGGTCCTCTGCGTCCAGGTAGTTGGCAGCATAGACATGACTCTGCAACTCCGCGCCCAGCCCACCGACACCGAAGACGGCCACACGGGTGCCTGCCCTGACCTGCAGCACGTGCTGGGTGCTGCGTTCCCGCCACATCGCAGCCTTCGTGGCCGGATCGTCGAAGAAGGCGGGCAGTGAGAACAACTGTTCCTGACCTCGAAAGGCAGTCGCGAACCGCTGCAGGATTGAGCCCACGTAGGGGAGGCCGGTGGTGCTGTGGTTGGCGCCCCCGTTCAGGCCCACGACTGTGACACCAGTCAGATCCCTGGGACGCAGCTGCACCGCGATGGCTGAAGTGGTGGTACCCCAGGCCACCCCGATGGTGTCCTCGTTCTGCACGGTCTCGTCGATGAGTTGGGCGGCAACCTTGGCCACTTGGTCCAGACGGAAAACCCCGTTGGCACCGGGCCGCACGTGGACAATGCGGGCATTGACGTGGAAGTACTTCTGGAACAGCTCGGTCAACCGGGACAGGGGTCGCTCGGGATCGACGATGGTAACGCGGATCAGCCCGAGCTCCCGGGCGTCCTTGAGGAGCCGGGACACCGTCGAACGAGACACGCCGAGCTGGTGTGCAATGGCATCCATCGTCTCCGACTGCACGTGGTAAAGCCGCGCCACTCGCAGCAGCAGCTCATTGTCGCGATCCATTCGTCCCCCTTGTCATGAGCGGAGCCCGCCGTAGAGTTGTGGCCACGGCTGGACCGTCTGCGCTTCATTGTAGCGCCGTGTGCACAAACGTGCACAGGAGTTGTGAATACGTGCAGGCCGCGGAACGCTGGAACCATCAAGGATCAAAGGAGAGTCCATGTCTGAATCGCTCACCCCATCACAGAGGTCAGCTGCGCTCGACGCGCTGGGAGAAGAAGAGTTCGACGTCCTGGTCATTGGCGGCGGTGTAACAGGAGCGGGGATCGCACTCGATGCAGCGTCCCGCGGACTGCGCACGGCCGTCGTCGAGGCACAGGACTGGGCCTCCGGAACTTCGTCGCGCTCCTCTCGGCTGATACATGGCGGTCTCCGCTACCTCTACAACCTGGATTTCAAGCTCGTCTTTGAGGCATTGACGGAGCGAGCGCGGCTGTTGACGACGATCGCACCGCACCTCGTCGAGGCGCAGCCCTTCCTGTGGCCGCTCAAGACGCGCGTCATCGAGCGCGCCTACTCAGCACTGGGCGTGGGACTCTACGACGCGATGTCCATCGCGGGCGCGGGCGGCAAGAAGATCGTTCCCATCCAGCACCATCTCAGCAAGAAGGGTACGATGAAACGATTCCCCGACATCAGCCCCGACGCCCTGATCGGTGCCATCGAGTTTTACGACGCCCGCGTCGACGACGCCCGCCTGGTCATCCAACTCATTCGCACCGCACTGGAGTACAACGCGGTGGCAGTCAGCCGAGCCAAGGTCAGCGAGCTCGACAAGGACGCCAGCGGCCGCATCAGCGGTGGCACCGTCACGGACCTGGAAAGCGGAAGAGCAATCCAGGTGCGCGCCAAGCATGTCATCGCCGCCACCGGTGTCTGGACCGAGGACACCCAGGACATGGCGTCCGCCAGCGGTGGACTCAAGGTGTTGGCGAGCAAGGGATCGCACATTCTGATCCCGCGCGAGCGCTTCAAGGGCGAGGCCGGGTTGTTCCTGCGCACGGAGAAGTCCGTGCTGTTCGTCATCCCCTGGCAGCACTACTGGGTCATCGGCACCACTGACACGGCATGGCACGAGCAGCTCAAGCACCCGGTGCCCACGAGCGAGGACATCGATTACATCCTCCAGCAGGCCAATGAGGTGCTGGCGGTGCCGTTGACGCGCGATGACATCATCGGCACCTACGCCGGTCTGCGGCCGCTGCTGCAGCCGAAGGTCCTGGATGAGTCCAAGTCCACCAAGGTGTCGCGCGAGCACACAGTCACCGAGGTCGCGCCCGGGATGATTGCCATTGCCGGTGGCAAGTACACCACCTACCGCGTGATGGCCGAGGACGCCGTCGATTTCGCGCTGGGCGAGAAGCAGGCCAAGGCGAAGCCGTCGGTGACGGCCAACCTGCCGCTGCTCGGCGCTGCCGGGTTCAACGCGATGGTCAACCAGTCCGAGCGACTCGGGAACAAGTACGGCTTCGACGCCGACCGGATGCAACATCTCCTGCGCCGCTACGGTTCGGAACTTCCGGAGCTGCTGGCCAGCATCGACGCGGATCCCTCGCTCGGTGAGCCGCTGAAGGGTGCTCCCCAGTTCCTGCGGGCCGAGGTGCACCGCGCATGTGCCGTCGAGGGGGCGCTGCACTTGGAGGACATCTACGTCACCCGAGTGCGTCTGAACTCCGAATCGCCAGATCGCGGCGGCTCCACCGTCGACGAGGTGGCAGGGATTGCGGCCGAGGTCCTCGGGTGGGACGAGGAGCAGACCAATACCGAGAAGGCCAACTACCGCGCACGGATCGCCGCCGAACTGGCCGCCCAGCAGGCCAGGACCGACGACGACGCGTCTGCTGCTCGCATGGAGGTGGACGACATCGTGGGCGACGGAGAACTCATCTGAGACGAGCCATCACCCTCATCTGAGACGGAGCCATCACCGATCCGCGCAAACGAGGCTCAGTGCCAGAACGGGGCTTTGGCGGGGATCAGTGGCAGCGTGGACTTCACGCGACCGAACCGGTCGTCCTGCTTCGCCCAGGAAGCGTAGGCAGCGTCGATCTCGTCCCGGTTGCGGGCCACGAAGTTCCACCACATCATGATGGGTTCCGGGAACGGTTCCCCACCGAGCAGGAGTGCCTTGGTGGGTTCGCGGGCGTCGATTCGCAGTTCGTCGCGGCCCTGGCCGAGGTATCCGAGCTTGCCGGGCGGCAGCGGCTGATCGGCAACACCGAGGGCGCCCTCGAGCACCACAAGGGCGTACTCCCAATCGGGTCGCAGCGGCACGGTGGTGGGTCCGTGCATGGTGAGGTCGACGCCCACGAGAGGAGTGTCGCGGCGGGCGGGGCTCGTCAGATTGCCGAAGTCTCCGATGAGCACTGTCGCGACGGCGCCGTCGAGTTCGTCCTGCGGTAGCTCGGTGTGGTGCTCAAACGCTCCCGCACCGTGACGGGTGTGTTCCGGGAGCGCCACCCAGAGCTGGATACCCTCGAGCGTGCCGCGGTAGTGGCCGGTCGCTTCCTCGGCGTGTGAGACCGCGCCGCCGGATGTCATCAGGTTCAGTTGGCCGGGCTTGATGACCTGCTCGGAGCCGAGGCTGTCGCGGTGCAGCACTTCACCGTCGATGAGCCATGTGACGGTCTGAAGCCCGATGTGGGGATGCGGGCCGACGTCGAGACCGCTGTTTTCTGTGACGTCGGCGGGACCCATGTGGTCCGCGAAACACCAGGCACCCACAGTGCGGCGGCCCTTGGTGGGCAACGCGCGACGCACCCGGATTTCGCCGACCTGGCTCTCTCTGCTCTCGGTGACCTTGACGCAGGCCGAGGAGGGGTGACTGGCATCGGCAACCTTCGGTCGTGACTCCAGCGTGGTAACGGGTCCACTCATCGGGCTCTCCTTCGTACTCCAGTGGTGGTGTTGGGTTCCATCATGGCCCAACACGGAGCCATCATGCGGCTCAAGGAGCAGAATGGCAGAACCGCAGGAATACTGGGGATGACACCTACATTTCACGAAAGGATGCCCATGACCGACACAGTGGTTGACGCGGCTGACAGGCAGAGGTTTGAAATCGTTCGCGACGGCGAGGTACTCGGCCACGCCGCGTACCAGAAGACTGATCAGATGGTCATCTTCACTCACACCGAGGTCGCCCCGTCCATGGAGGGCCAGGGGCTCGGTGGCCGCTTGGTCCGTAGTGCCCTCGACCAGGTCAGAGACAGCGGTCTCCAGGTGTTGCCCATCTGTCCATTCGTGCAGGCGTGGATGTCGCGGCATCCCGAGTACCAGGATCTGGACTACCGCCGTCCTGCCAGCAATGTCACGGACTGAGGTGTCCAGAGCCCAGGATGGACGTGCGCCTGCGGAGCTGCGTTCGGCGCAGCCTTTCACAGCGGTGATCAATCGACGCCGCCCACATCGATTGTGAGGAGAACACGATGGTGAACAGGGAAGACCTACCGGCCCCGGAGCAGGGACTGCTGTTGACGCACTTCATCACCGTGAAGGATGTCGCGCGTTCGCGGAAGTTCTATGCGGACATCTTTGGTGGTGAGGTGGTGCTGGAGGAGAACCCCGGGATGGTGAAGGTCGCCAACAGTTGGATCATCATGAATCCCGGCGGCGGTCCCACCCCGGACAAACCCGGCATCGATCTGTCGACGCCGTCCACGGACGGGCCGATCTCCAGTTTCCTCAACGTGCGGGTCGCCGACATCGCCACGTTCTACGAGCAAGCGACGGCGAAGGGCGCGGAGTTCCTGACCGAACCGCTGGATCGGAAGGCTGAGCTGCGCTGCTACCTGCGTGACCCCGACGGCTATCTCATCGAGATCGGTCAGGGGACGGGAATGCTCGAAGGCGTCTTCGCTGACAAGCAGGAGGACAGCTCCGACGGCGGCTAGAAGGAAAGTCCGAGCCGTCGCCATTACGGTGTTCCCCGACGATCCTTGTCGCTTCGTAGGTCTCTGCGGGCGCTGCCTCAGAGGGAACCTCGCGCAGAGATCACTGCGCCACGCAGCGAGTACTCTCGTTCGGTAAGTCTGGTACCGATGACCCAGTGACGACCGCCCCACGGCGTCGCGTGATGAAGAAGGACTGTGAAATGGCCTGTCAGCACCTGGAAGACCTCACCGCTGTGGAACCGAAGACTCCCGAAGGCTGTGAGGAATGCCTCCGAGACGGAAGCAGATGGGTGCATCTCCGTCTCTGCATGTCCTGCGGTCACGTCGGCTGCTGCGATTCCTCACCGAACAAGCACGCCACTGCGCACAACAAGGAAACCGGTCACCCCGTCGTCCAGTCCTTTGAGCCCGGAGAAGCCTGGGCTTTCTGCTACGAGGACGAGGAGATGCTCCGCGATGTCGGGCAGGACCTCAACCGCAGCTACTGAATGTCGCTCGGGAGAGATGTGGACAGGGGAGGGGGAGCCGCCTCTGTCCGCACCCCCAGCTACGGGACGTCGCCCTCGATGGAGCTTTGCGTCGAGCCATCCCCGAGAGCTTCGATCGCCCCACCGAGGACGAGTTCGTGAATGGTCCCGCCTTTCTCCACCTCGAAGGTCACAACATCGTCGCCGTGCGTCCGCAGCGAGCCGTCGATGGTCACCGAGTCGATGACACCACCCGACTTGATCGAGAGGGCAATTGCCCGCAGCGTCATCTGCACGCCTTTGACGAGGCTTGTCCCTTGCCCGCCGGTGGTCTCCACGTCATGAAGGACCCGGAGCTTTCCGAGCGGGCGTGAGACCTGTATGCCGATGGAGCCATCTCCGGCGGTCTTGATCGAGTGGAATGATGCCTCCCTCAGGGACCCGTCGTACAGGTTAAATCCCCGGGCGCCCGGACCGGTCGTCAGGATCGGCGCCTGCACTTCCAGCTTGTCAAGGTCCCCGAAGTTGACGAATCCGATGCCGGACGGTCCGGTCGAGGTGATCTGCGCCCTGGCTGTCCACTCCTTGACGTAGCCCCAGTTGTCCAACACCATGTCGTTCTGCCCGTGAGTGGTGACGGGCCCTGCGTTCTCCACCTTGTCCACGGTTGCACCGGACACCACGAAAACTCCTCCGGTGATCTTGTCGGGGGTGTTGGGCGCAATCCCTCCGTCAGTGATGATTTGTCCGGTGTGGATCAGATCCGCGGTGAATGTGCCACCGGCGCCCTTGCCTTCGCGATCGCCGTATCCGGCCACGAACAGCCCGGAACCTCGTACCGGGGTTTCTTCAGTGCCGACGGACACATCCCGCATCGTCGCCGTGAACGTCGCGGAAGGGTCCTCCTGCCGGTTCCACAACGTCACTCCACCTTGCAGGACGTCCACCCCGTAGCCATGCGGTTGTTCCACTCGACCCCGGACGTCGGCTTCTCGAACCGTGAGGCCGCGCGCCTCCACCCGCGCGTGCATCGTGTCTCCATCGGCCAGGATCAGCACCTGTCCCACAGTGGTGACGTTCTCGAACGTCAGGGTGCCGGCGTTGGGCACGGACGTGTCGTTGTAGACCGCGACTTCGTACGGGATGGTGGTGATCGTCACGTCCCGCAACGTGTTGTCCCGGGTCAGCCGAACGCCCTTGGCGGTGAACACGAGTTCACCTCCCCGCAACGAGACGCCCGGTGGCAGCGTGATGGAGGGCGATCCGCTGATCGTTCCCTCGACCACGATTTCTGTGGCGCCTGAGTCGATCGCGTCAGCGAGCTCATGGGCATCCGTCACGGTCACGGGTGTCGTGTTCATGGCACTTGTATACACCCGCGGACCCACACGTCGGCTTGCGTTCGGTCAGCCGGTCAGCACTGTATTCGCGCTCGAGAAGTCAGCGACGATGGTCCCATCGGTCCGGGTTGCCCTCAAGGTCGTCCCGGTCCCAGGCGCCCTTGTCAGCGGCGGCGTCGTAGGTGCTTTGCAGGAACTCCATGAGCGCTGCATCGGGATCCGGGGCGGTGCGTACCGCTTCGTAGGGCAGGAGGAACTGGCCGTTCTCCTGGCTGTAATACGCGCCGGCGGGCCCGACGGGATACTCGGCAAAGCCTTCGGGTTCGGGGTAGGCGTACGAATAGAAGGCACCCTCATCCCCACCGCCGGGCCAGAACCCGCAACTGCTGAGTTCGTGGGAGTAGCCCTCCTCCATCACCCAGTCGCCACAGTTCGGGGCGCCACCCGGATGTGTCGGTGCGGTGCGCCCGGAGAATCTGGTGCACGCCAGGTCCACTGCGCCCCAGAAGAAGTGCACCGGACTCACTTTGCCGTTGAAGTGCGAGCGGAACTCGTGCATCACACGGTCCGCATGCACCAGTTGGCGCCAGAAGAGGTGGACGGCGTCGGCGTCATACGAAGCGTGCTCGTAGTCCTCCGCGAAGGGGATCGCCGGGTCAACCTCGTTGGGTGTTGCCTGAATCTTCGTCTCGATCCCCAACTCGCGCATGGCCTGCATGACTTCGCTGTAGAACTGAGCCACGGGCTTGGGTTCCAAGGCAACGAGCTGGGTCCTACCGTCGTCGCTGCGGATGCGCAGCTGGTGGTCCACGAAGTCGAACTCGATGTCGAACACCTGGGAGCGACCGTAGGGGATCGACGACGTCGTCAGCCCGCGTGGGCTGACATACAGCGTCACGTTCCACCAGTGATTGACGAGCGGTGCATTGACGAGGCGGATCTTCCCGACAATCTGGGTCCACAAGTGCAGGGTGTCGCGGGTGTCGATCCAGTCCTCCACTTTCAGGCTCGGCCACGCCTGTGGACTCTGATCGTTGGTGGCGGTCATCGTGAATCTCCCATCGTTTGAGTGGCCCATTCGCTGAACGAGGTCCACCCTACTTGGGGGTGGTGGCGTGGAGGGTCGTCACCTCGACTTGGTATCCATCCCCCGCAGGAGTCTCCACATGGCGAGCATGTCGTCGTTTCCGCAACGTCATCCGGGAGGGCCGGCCAGGATGCCCGGCAGCATCAGGGCGGTCCCGAACGCCAGTGCCCCCACAGTGAGGCCAAACCAGAGGGCGATCCACACCGTGCGAGGAAGACGGGTCAATCGGGCCAGTTGCGCGGCATCTGACCCGGCTGTGGCACGGCGTCGACTGAGCGCCAGCTCAAACACTGGGCGGGGGCCGGCGAGGAGCAGAAGCCACGTCAGCCCGTAGGCGAGCCACATGAGGACGTGGGTGGGTGCGTACCAGGTTGCGACACCCAGAGCTGCGCCTATGAGGAGGACCACCAGTGCCCCGTAGACGTTGCGGATCTTCAGCAACATCAGCCCCAGCAGAAATACCAGCAGCCAGAGCATGCCCACTGCATAGCCAGCGTCGGCGACGGCCGCAGCGATAAGACCGACGACAGATGCTGCGGGATAGCCGACGAACAGAGTGATCACCATGCCGGCACCCGTCGGCTTTCCCTTGGACAGGGTGACTCCGGAGGTGTCCGAGTGGAGCCGGATTCCCTGCAGGGAGCGTCCGGTCAGGGTGGCCGCGACGGCGTGACCGGCCTCGTGACACACCGTCACCGCCATACGGACCACTGGCCAGGCGAGGATCACACAGGCGAACGCGACGGACGCGATCACGAGGAGTGCGGTCCTGTCGGGAACTGCGGTGGTGACCGAGGCGCGGCGCCACAGGTCCTCCAGGATGGACATGGTCATCATTGTCCCAGTAGGGCCAATGAACGGCTCCGGTGGCGATTGGCTAAGCCGCGTCGGTTGGATGCATCGCGCGTCGCGCAGCTGTAGTGCGCGCCAGATAGGTAGGGATGGTGGCGTGTTCGCCACCATCCCTACCAGACAGCAGTCTCACGGACTCCGACGCCCAAGCCGTTGTGACTCTCCGCCGCCGGACTTGAGTCTCTCCATCGCATCGAGGACGCGACGGGCGTTGGCTGGTGACCGCGACGGTAGGCAGTTTCGTGGGGTCTGCGGGCGAAGCCAGACTCTGGTCGGCGGTCGGCGGTCGGCGGTCGGCGGTCGGCGGTCGGCGGTCGGCGGTCGGCGGTCGGCGGTCGGCGGTCGGCGGGGCAACCAGACTTCCGAGTACCTGCACGGGGAACGTGAGTGCCATCCGTGCCTCGGTTTCGTGTCGTAGGGCGTCGATAGGCTCGTCCTATGAGTCGTAGAAGTCAGGAGAAGCGAGCCGCCCGCGCCAAGCAGCGGGCCAAGCAGCGAGCCAGGGGCAAGGCTGGGGATGGCCACCGACCGGGAGCTCCCGACGCTGCGACAGATATCTTCGACTGGCCGGGATCGCAGCCGCCCCCGGCTCGGATGACTACCGAGGATGTCCTTGCACATGTTCGCGCAGGCACGGGTTTCGGGACATGGCGTACCTGGGCCGAGGAGATCGATTCCGCTGTGTTCCATGCCAACGCCGAATCCGTGCTGCTGTCCTGGGTGCGCGATGCTTATGACAGGGGCGGCTGGCAGCCCACGGAACTGATCCGTTACATGGCCCGATCAGGGAAGTCGCCGCTGGCAGACCTGACTCGCGTCGTCGTGGCGGTGGAGCGCGACTCACGAACCGGGCCCACGGCCAAGGATCCCGCATGGCTTCAACAGTGGGAAGCAGCCGGGTTGCCCGCGAAGGTGGCCCAAAAGGGCTGGGTGGCGGAGTGGGCGTCCGCCCACGCCGACTGGCTCACGCAGGTCTACCGGTTCGCGATGTTCCTATCCGGTTTGCCGGCTCTGGAGCCACTCCTGCCGCTCACGTCTGGCGTTCGCGGTTCCCCCCGGCTTGCCCCCAAACAGGCGCCCGCCTCAGCGAATCCCATGCTGGAGCGAGTGCGGGCGCTGCTGGCCAAGGCGGAATCAACTCAGTACGAATCGGAAGCCATCGCCTTCACGGCCAAGGCACAGGAACTGATGACCAAGTACGCACTCGATCAGGCAATGCTGGCCGGTGTCGGCCCTGGCCCCGCAACCCCGGGTGTGATCCGTATCCCCATCGACCCGCCATACCTGGACGCCAAAGCACTCCTCCTCCAGGTCATCGCGGAGCACTCTCGCTGCCGATCCGTCCTTCATCCGGACGTGGAGATGTCGAGCGTCATCGGCTTCTCGACGGATCTGGAAGCCGTCGAGCTACTGTTCACCTCGCTGCTGGTCCAGGCCCATCACGCCCTCACCGAAGCCAGCGCCACCGCGCCGCCGGGCAGCCGGACAAGATCCCAGTCCTTCAGGGCCGCCTTCCTCCAGGGTTTCGTCAGCCGCATCGACGCCCGACTCGAAACGGTGAACACCGCGGCTTTCGACGAGGTCAAGGAGCAGGCGGACACATTTCTCCCGGTGCTTCGCTCCCGCGACGAGCAAATCAGCGAGTTCGTGGAGCAGCGCTTCTCCACAGTGCACTCGTCCAGGGTCAGAGGCGGTTTCGACGTGCTGGGTTACCATCAGGGTCAACGTGCGGGAGACGCTGCCGCCCTCGTCTCGGGCGCTATCGAGACCTGAGAGCGACGCCTCCCCGGCGTAGCACCGACGCCATCCGAGACGGATGCACTGGGTGAAGCCGATACTGGTGAGCGACCTGCTCGCTGATGATGCCATCCAGGCTATGTAGTGCCACGCCGTGAACGCCCGAGGCGCAGTGAGTCACGAACCCTCCACGCACGCGCCACTGCCCGCCGCGTAGGACTGGGAACGTTTCGTGCAACTGTGACCTAGCACGTCTGTTACCTCGTGGCCGATGACAGCCGCGAATCTGGCCGAAGCTGTGGCGGCGACGGGGACTCCAATGGGTGTGCGTTGCGTGCTGTCTACCGCTGGCGACGGTTGAACGGGGCGCTGTTGCGGGCCGGGTTGTTTGATTAGGTTGCGGTGTCCCTTGCACCAGCGCACATCGCTGACGGCATGATGGAGACATGCCTCTCACCAGCTTGATGATCGCCGCTGGGGCTGTCCATATTGTGTGGTCCCTGCGGGCCGACCCGGCTCGAGTTTGGTCACATTTGACCGATTCGGAAAACTTCCAGGCGTGGCTGGGGACGTTGCAGATCGCCGAGTTTGAAGAAGGTGGGCGTGTTGTTGTCGACCACGGCGACGGATACGTATGTGACAGCACAATCACTTTGTTCGAACCCGGCCAGCGCTTCACAATGACTTGGGAGTTTCCTGACGAGCCCGAGTCTGGCGTTTCGGTGCTCGTCGCCGCTACAGGCGACGACGAGACTCTTTTCGTGCTCAGCCACACTGACCTCGCTGATCTGACAGCGTCGTATGCGCCAGGGTGGCTGACGCACCTCACCTATTTCGAGGGCTCGTTGGAAGGAAACCCCCTACCTCCCGAGCAGTTTTGGCGAATTCACCAGTCCCTCACCAGTCTCTGTGTGCGTCATGACCCCGCCAGCGAACAAACTGTGTTCTCGGTGTTGCGAACGGTTCAGGCGCCGCGACGCGATGTGTGGGAGAGCGTCGCTGACCCTGCTCAGCACCACTGCTTCGATGCGACGGGCATGGTTGGCTCCCTCGCGTCGGCGAAGCCGAGAGCCGTGGGAGATGTGTTCACCATGAACATGACCTATTGGGATGGCCAGGGCCACGAGGACTATCAGTCCGACAATCACGTCCTGGTCTTCGATCCGGAGACCTGCATCGCGTGGGCCACCGCTTTACCTGGGGGTGCACCGCTGGGATGGACCTGGCGCTACGACCTCGAGGACGCGCCAAGCGGAACGAGCGTGAGATTGACCTATGACTGGACCGAAGCCTCCTCAGAGAACGTCGCCCGTTTCGACGTCCCACTCGCCGACCCAGCTGCGCTCATCCTCTCTCTTGAACGGCTCGCCCGTTTGGTTGAAACGCAATGATCTCTCGGTTAAGTGCGCAGAGCGTCTGCTTCGGTACAGTCCCACGCGACAGTCCTGTGGGGCACCCCTCAACCAGGCAGGCGCCCGTGCATCGTGCGCCGGTCCGGAGCCAAATCAACGTCGGCTCTGATAACAGAGGCGTTATCATGAACGCATGGAGTACGCGAGGCGAATCCGGGCGCGCCGAGAGGCGCTACAGCTGACGCAGCGTAATGTCGCGCAGCTCTCTGGGGTGAAGCAGCCGCTCATCTCGGCGATCGAGTCGGGCAAGAGGGAGCCCAGCGCTGCGACCAAGGCGGCGCTCGACCGGGTGCTGGCTGCTCGCCCTTCAGAAATGCTGCGGCTCTTCCGACCGGAGGCACTCATGGTGATCAAGCGGCATGGCGGAGCCGCACCCCTGCTGTTCGGCTCTGTTGCTCGCGGGAGCGACCGTCCTGAGTCCGATGTTGACCTCTTGATCACCTTCGCCGAGGATGCCGGCATCACCGACCTGCTGGCAATGGAGGACGAGCTATCCGAGTTGTTGACCGTCCCGGTGGACGTGGTCTCGGCCGGCTCCTCCGGTCGCGTTGTTGACCGTGCCCTGAGCGAGTCGGTTCCACTGTGACTTCTGATCCGCCGGTACCCCAGGAGCGCCTTGCTGATTGGCTTGACGACCTGGCTGGCTTTGGCGCTGATGCCGATTACTTGGTCAGCTTGGGCAGGGAGGCCTATCTGGCTGATTCCGCTCAAGGTCGTCTTCTGCGGAATGCGGGGGAGCGGTTGCTGATCAAGGTGGCCACGATCGTGGAACGGCTTCCCGAGGAGTTCAAGGCTGGATACCCCGACATCGAATGGGTGAACATCAACCGGATGCGAAACCTCGTCGCGCATCAATACGACAAGGTCAACCACGACCTCATGTTGGTGACTCTCCAACGAGACATCCCAGCACTCATCGAGCGTCTCGGCCTGAACGTCTGAGTCGAGCCGCCAGCTTCAGCAACGTCCGCTCCTGGGTGGGGATCGGCTCCGATACCTTGGCCGATCTGTTGAACCTTGAGCCTCTATCCTTCAAAGGGGCACTCGGTCGTTAAAGGAAATTCTCACAATCGGTCGAGCCAATTACCAGCGGGTGGCGCTCTCGTCGGCCTGTTGTGGGTCTCGAACGGCGGCGCCGAAGAATCGGTAGGCCCACTCCTGGGCCAGTGCTCGGGTCTCGGCGAAGATGATGGGCACGCTGCGGTGGCGGACCTGGCATTCGGCGAGCATGTCAGCCACCACCGCAGGTCGGACGTGCTCGAGTTTGAAGATCGCCGAGTACCTGTCCTCCACCAGCACCACGGCGCGGGGGACCTGCTCCAGGTCCGCGAGCCGGTAGCCCAGTTTGCCGCTGGTCAGGCTTCTGGCGAAGTCCGTCAGGGATTTGCGTTCCACCACAGCGATCAACTCGTCGTCGACCTTCACGCCGTAGTCGCCGGCCGGGAGTGCCCACTTGGTGGTCGTGGCCTGCCGGGTGCTGAACTTCCACGCATACCTCTCCCGGGTGTCGACGATGATCTCCATGTCGGTCAGCCCGAAGGCACGCGCCGTCGGTATGGATACGTTGGGGCGGGCGACCTTGAAGGTTCGGGCCGACTGCCAGAAGATCATTTTCCCGGCCGCGTGCCTGGGTGATGACGAACTGTGAGCGGGACTCGCGTGTGCGGTCCACCTCGATGCCGATTGCCGCTCCGCGGCGAACACACGAGCGCAGCGGTAAATCCTCGACGATGTCCGCGTCCTCAGGCCAGCCCTCGGCTTGGGGGTGGCAGTAGATCTTGGAGCTGCGTGGCCATGTGTCCTTGACCCGCAGCACGATGCCCTCGCCCAGTGGGATCCGCACGATGTAGGGCAGCGACGAGTCCGCGTCCGGATTGCGTGCAATCAACAGTGTCTGCACATGTGGCACCTCCTGGATCGAGAATAGTCACCGACTGTGAAGCCGACTGGGTTGGCTGCACGCCTTGGTGACGCGGGTGCGTCACCAAGGCGCAGCTTGTCATGGAAGCGGATGATCAAATGGGTTGATGACAATCAGGTCAGCCACGCCTGCGAAGTCCTTGACGCTTTTGGTGGCAAGGGTGGCCGCGTTCGCGATACATATTCCCGCGATCTGCGCGCCTGCCAGCGACATCGTTCGTCCCGCGTTCATGCCGGCCACCACGAGGCGGGCGGTGGCTCTTGCGGCCGGAAGATCGTAGGTGACAATCCGGTCGGCGAAGACACCCAGTAATGTCGCCCAGCGACCCTGCAGGTCTTGGCGTCGGCGGCCGTGGGGGAGTCGTCCCAAACCACGGTCGATCTCCTCGACGGTGACCACGCTGATGGTCAGGTCTGCAGGCCCGAGACCCTGCGCCCACGTCGAGACACTCGCCTCGGGGGCGTCCTTCATGAACTCCGAGACGATATTCGTGTCGGCGATGATCACGACAGGTCGACCGGACGCGGTGGCTCGCTCCGATCTGGCAACTCGAGATCTACGCCCCCGGCCTCGGAGAATGCGGCGTGCAGGGCCAACAGGATGTTCTCTTCGGGAAGGTCAACTGTTGCGTCCAAAATCGCGCGGACCTCTGCCTCCACAGAGCGTCCGTGCTTGGCCGCACGGCTACGCAATCGAGCATGGGTGTGTTCGTTCAGCTGACGGATCGTCAAAGTGCTCATGGTTCACACCTCCTGCTAGCAGTGCTAGCACTGAGCTGCTTCGCACGAATACTAATGCAAAGCATGACCACACCGTGGTCCAGCGGGCAATGCTGCAAGAAAATCGAGGCTCCCAAGAACGTCAACGGCGTTCGCGTCGCAAGAGTGAGTCAATCTCGTTCAGGTCGACGAGGACGCGGAAGCCGTTCTTGACGCGGTGAGCTTGCGCTCTGCCATTGGTGTCGGTAGATGCGCTTGTATTCGCTTCCTTGACTTGCTCTCGCCGGATGGCGCGGGCAACGCGGGTGCTGCCCTGCTCCATGTCGGGGTCACGTCGGCGGGGGCCTCGGATCTCTCCGGACCGGAGACCGCCGAGGACGGCAACCGCCGAAGCAGGCCGGCAGTAGTCCTCGACGGCATCGAGGTAGGGTCCGATCTCCGCCACGCTGAATGCCTCTGCGGCTCCCTTGGCCCGGGGCTTCCCGGCTCCGACGATGCGGTACGGGTTGGTGGCGATCAGCCCGTCGTTGACGACGTCGTTCATCAGGTACTTGAGCAGATCGCAGGACTTCCCGTTGATCGTCGGCGTATCGTGCAGACCTTGGTGCCAACTGCGCTCCCTGGCCGGAGTGAAAAGCGCGGGGGAGTCCACTCGCCCTGGTCGATCAAACGTCGCTCGACAGCGTGCCAGGACTTGGCGTCCTCGAGATGCGTGAAAGTCTTCGAGTGGCGTTTCCCGTCAGGTCCGATGTAGCGAACCTGATAGGCGCCGCTGTTGAGGCGCACGCCGCTGGGGAGCCGGATCTGCCTGCCTGCTGCCATGATCGCCTCGCCAAGGGCTCAGAAGTTGAGCCCCACTGTGAGCCCATTATGCGCCTTCTGGGCTATCCATCTGAGCCGACTAGACTGGAGCGGTGCAGATCGATCATCCACGCGGTGGGGTGCATTACCCGCGATCATTGGGTGAGTTCCAGTCGTGGTTCGCTACGGACGCGGACTGCTTGGACTTCCTGGAGTGGTTGCGCTGGCCGGACGGGTTCGTGTGTACGCGTTGTGGGAACGTCGGTGGCTGGCGTGTCGCGGACGGTAGCTTCAAGTGCACCGGATGCAAGGCCACAACCGCGGTCACGGCGGGCACGCTGTTCGACCGTCGTCGCACGCCGCTGACGGTGTGGTTCCAGGCGTGCTGGGAGTTCGCCACGGCCAAGGACGGCATCTCGGCGCTTGCGCTGAAGCGGACACTGCAGATCGGTTCGTATCAGACGGCGTGGGCGATGCTGCACCGGTTGCGTGCAGTGCTGATCCGTCCCGGCCGGGAGTTGCTGTCGGGGCAGGTGGAGGTGGATGAGACCTACATCGGAGGTGAGGAGGCCGGACTGGCTGGCGGGCGTGCCAGGGGCAAGAAGGCGCTGGTCGTCGTTGCGGTTGAAGTGATGTCGCCGAAGGGGTTCGGACGCTGCCGGATGCGCATCATCCCCGACGGCTCCGCCAGCAGTCTGCATCCGTTCATCACCGACAATATCGCTGTCGGGTCCACGGTGATCACCGACGGATGGAACGGCTATCTGGGCATTGACAAGGCTGGCTACACCCATGACCGGCGCAGCCAGCGCGCAGCCAAGGCTCTGGGTGAGGACATCGACAAGCTGTTGCCCGGTGTGCACAGGATCGCGTCGCTGGCCAAGCGCTGGCTGCTGTCCACCCACCAGGGCGCCGTGAATACCGAGCACCTGACTGGTTACCTGGATGAGTTCTGCTTCCGGTTCAACCGCCGCCGCTCGCGCAGTCGCGGACTGGTGTTCCTGCGCGTGCTGCAGCTGGCCGTCGGCCACGACCCGGTGCGCTACCGAGAGCTCATCGCCAACCCCACACCGAAGAAGGCCCCACCGGCCCCTCCGGTCCGCAGAGGCCACCCACCAAGTCTGGATCGCCCTCGCGCCAGGCGGCCCTGGCGTCACGCCCCCTCCAAAACCGAGGCGGAGTAGTCAGCTCAGATGGATAGCCCGGATGCGCCTTATGAAGCCCGTTCTATGGCATGCGGTGGCGGCGTGTGACGCAGCCTGTCGCAAGCCCAGGCGCTGCTGACTAGGCGTTCTGCGGCTACTTTGCCTTGAAAAACGCGGGTCCCGGGTTGTGGAGCATAGGGGACTCGAACCCCTGTTCAAGTGGGTTTTGACAAGGCAAGGAACTGCGCCTCCGGGGTGTTGAGCCCAACCAAAGCCCACAGGTGGGAGCCTTGTGTGACGCGAGCGAAGGGTAGCGTCAGCGCCCGTAGCGGTAGCGGCAGGTTGACCGACGGGGGACCATGGTTGCGAGACGCTGCGACGACAGCTGATCGGAGAGCAGCAAGCCGCTGCGTGGCGTCAATCTCTCTCAACTTTCCGCCGACCGCTCACTCCCAGACATGGAGGCGCGGATTCCATCGTCCTGTTGCCGTTGTGGTCATCGCTGGATCGGCAAAGCTCGCGACCGCCGAGAGGACGTCGGCAAAGACTGCGGGGAGTTCGCCTTGGCGGTGAGATCGGGTGCGCCATGCACCGTACTTCTGCTGCGCGCGTTCGTTCATCGGCGCAAGCGTAGGCAGCAATGGTGCGAGTGCGACCTTGCGGTACTCGGCGACGGTCGCGATCGACGTGCGGAGATCGTCAGCGTTGACCGAGTGGAGGCGGGCGAGGACATACACATCCGCGAAGTCGCGCCAGCGGGTATTGGCGACGCCGCGGCCGACGGCAGTGACGATCTTCTCTGCGAGCACCATGGTCAGCGGGTACCCCAGCAGCGTCACCGGGGGGAGACCAAGATCCATAAGGCGAGGCAGTTCGACAAGCTGAGGTGCTGGCCAGATGGGGTCGCCGAAGTTCACGTCCATTCCAACGGTCAGGCGGGCAGTTCCGAGCGTGGCTATGAGCTTGACCCTGACCCCGGCGTACTCGTCCTCATCACGAATCGTTGTTGCGGTGACGCTCGCCGGATCGAACACGAGCCCGTCGGCAAGCCCAAGCCCTGCGATGGCG
>CANLTJ010000003.1 GCA_947493995.1 uncultured Arachnia sp.
TACTCCGCACCGCCTGGACCACCCACCGCTGGGACACCCGACCAACCCGCCGCCCATGACCTACTGGCGGAACCTCTTAGTGAGTCGAGCGTTTGATCGTGGGGTTCTGCTTGGGCTGTGTCATCCGCTCCACCGTGGAATGGGCCGCCGACGGTCAAGCCCTACCTGACATGCTTGTGATTGCCCGATGATGTAGCCGTATTCATTGAGGGCATGGAGGTGAGATGATGACAACAATGACCGACGATGATGTGACTGAGGTCCGCCGTGCGAAGCGGTCTTGGCCTGCACAGTACAAGCTCGACATCCTCAACGAGATCGAGGCCGCAAAGGAGTCCGGGACCACGACGGTGCATGAGATTTGTCGCCGCGAAGGACTGTATTCCTCGCTGATCACTGAGTGGCGCAAGCAACGCGACGCTGGGGCGTTGGAAGGACTGCGCGACGGTAAGGCCGGCCGCCCGAAAAAAGACCCCGCCAAGGCTGAGCTGGCCCGGCTGAGGGCCCGGGTCACGTCGCTGGAGCAGGAGTTGGGCACAGCTAACCAACTCATCGAGGCACAGGGAAAAGTATCGGCGCTCTTGCAGGAGATGTCTTGCAAGAGCGCCAAGGCGAACAACGAGAAGCCGTGAACGCCCAGATCAAGCAGTGGGCGCCCCGAATCGGGGTCGGGCGGGCCTGCCAGGCATTCGGGGTCTCCCAGCGCAGCTACAACCACCGCCTCCAAGCCGCCCAGAGGCGCCTTGCCCCTCGGCCGTCTCGGGCCAAGCCCGCCGATCAACGCTTGCCGGTGCCGTGGCAGATCCCGTCTGTCGAGCGGGATCACATCCGCCACGTGTTGTGCTCTGGGCGCTTTGGTGACCTGGCCCCGGCGCAGGTGTATGCCACGCTGCTCGACGAAGGCCGATACCTGTGTTCGGAGCGCACGATGTATCGGATTCTGCACGAGAAGGACCTTGTCAGGGAGCGACGCAGAGGACACCGCCGGCGCGGACACGCACCACCGTTGGTCCATGCTGACGCCCCGAGGCAGGCGTGGACCTGGGACATCTCCCGGCTCCGCGGACCGGTGCTGCGGTCCTGGTTCTACCTGTATGTCGTGTTGGACATCTTCAGCCGCAAGATCGTGGCCTGGAGCATCGACACCATCGAATCCGACAAGGTCGCCAAACGCCTTATCACCCAGGCCTGCGCCAGGGAAGGCATCGACCCCGACACCCTCACCCTGCACTCAGACCGCGGCGCGCAAATGACATCCACCACGATCGCTGAGCTGCTCGAAGACCTCGGCGTGACCCGGAGCCTGTCACGGCCCCGAACCTCCAACGACAACCCCTACTCCGAGTCGAACTTCAAGACTGCGAAGTACCGGCCCGACTACCCCGACCGGTTCGACAGCCTCGAGGCCGCACGGGCCTGGATGCGCAGATTCGCTTTCTGGTACAACCACGAGCACTACCATTCCGGGATCGCCTACCTGCATCCCATCGACGTCCACAACGGCACCGCCGCCCAGGTCGTGACAGCCCGCCAGGCCGTCCTCGATGCCGCCTACCACCAGAGTCCCGAACGGTTCCGCAACCGCCGCCCCGTCGCTGCCAGCCCACCGACTCAAGCCTGGATCAACAAGCCAACCGTTCAAACGAAACCCTGAACAACCCGGCAATCAACACTTGACAGGTTCCGCAAGAGATCCAGCTGAGCGGAATCGGCGACGAGGACGCAGCCGACTCTGACTCGGAACACACGTGGCCGGGTTCTTGGGGTCCCCATCTGACGGAGCCTTGCCAAAGACGCACTCTCATGCCGCGTCGGGTGTATCAGCGGTAGGCGTCCGCGCCGTGTTCGATGGCGGTGATGGTGACGCGATGGTCGATCCACTGCTTTTTCGGGGAGTCGCTGCAGCGCCCTCTTGGCGGTTGGTGTCCATGAGACTTCGTGGTGCTCTGCCATCAGTTCTGCACTGTCGCGAGGATGTCCTCCTTGTTGAGGACCTCGGCTTCGCCGGCGGCGAGCTCATCGAGGCTGTCGCGGACTTGGGATATGAGCTTGGGTCGGCTCACGATCTCCAGTGTTTCCTCGAGAGACGTGAGGTCGTCGGTGCTGATGACACTGCCGCTGGTTTGCCGTGGCGCGTGATGATGATCCGGTCGTGCTGACGCTCGACCTGGCCTACAACTTCTGACAGGCGGTTCTTCACGTCCCGCAGGGCCATTGAGGCGTCATTGCTCATGGCCACAAACGTGGCCATATTCCGTCAGGCGTCAGCATTTCGCTCATGCCGGCGGGTGTTTGGGCAATGCCCCCTACTGCCTGTAGATGAATCCGTCTACACCGATTATGATGGTGGCATAGGAGAAACTACAACGATCCGTGTCAGTCGGGACACGCATGCACGAGTGACTCGACTGGCGACAGAGCGTCACGAGACGATCGATGAGACCGTGAGCAAGGCGATCCGCGCGCTCCGCCAAGATGCCATGGCGCGAGACCTCTCGGCAGACCTGAGCGATGAAGAGACTGAGTGGCTGGATGCTGACGCCAGGTGATGTCGTCGTGCTTGACCTCGGGATGCCCGCCGGCAGTGAGGCCGGGCTTCGACGACCGGCCATCGTCGTAACAGCGGGTCGGGTCTTGAGGGGAGAACTGAACGTCGTTCAAGTCGTGCCCTTAACCCGCACAATCCGTGAGAGCAGTGCAGAGGTGATTATTGACCCCGACGAGGGTAACCAGCTGATGACACCATCGTCAGCTCAGTGCCAATATGTGCGCTCCGTCGCAACGGCGCGCATTCGCGAGCGCACAGGAAGCGTTGGCCCGGTCGTGCTTGGCGAGGTTCGCGAGACGCTGGCGCTACTTACGGATTTGTAAAAATGCACTCTCATGCCGCGTGCAGAGCATGAGTCACCAGTGGCAGCGGCAGATGAGGGCGGTTCCCGTCGGTCTCGTCCACTATCGTGGGAGTCATGGCTACACGGATCGTCCTGGTGCCCGGCTTTTGGTTGGGGCAGTGGGCTTGGGACAACGTGGCCGCCACTTTGCGGGAACGGGGTTTCGACGTGGTGGCGCTCACCCTTCCCGGACTTGAACCCGACCACCATCCTGAGGTGACGGTGACGTTGGCCGACCAGGCCGCCGCCATCGAGGCAGCGCTGGACGTCGATGCCGAACGACGCATCCTGGTCGTCCACAGCGGGGCCTCGTTCCCCGGCACCCTCGTCCTCGACCGCCGCCCGGATCTGGTCGACCGGCTCGTCCTGGTCGACACCGCGCCACCCAAGCCGGGGTTGGCGTTCAACGCTGAACAAGTTGGCGGCTTCACACTCGCCGACGCTTGGCCCGGATTGCAGGAAGAAGGCTCTTTCACCGACCTGACCGCAGCCCAACTTGAGACTTTCCGCGTACGCGCCGTCTCGCAACCGGCCAGCGTCGTGACCGAGGCCGCCGAACTCAACAATGACGGACGGCATCAGATCCCGCTCACTGTGATCTGCACGTCGTTTCCCGCCAGCGCCTATCAGGACTACGCCGCCCAGGGAGTGCCCTTCCTGGCAGCCCTTCTGGACTACTACGACGTCACCTACATCGACCTGCCCACCGGCCACTGGCCCATGTGGTCCAAACCCGAGGAACTGGCCGACATCATCGCGAAAGCCTCCCGCGTCGACTGACGGAACACCCGGACCTGCCGCGAATATGACGTTTGCCCAGGTCAGCCGGGATACGGTGAAGCTCGTCGAACTGTTCCTCGGACGTGCGGTGGTCGCCCGGCGACTGGCCGAGGTGCGCGCCGGAGCGGTCAGATTGGTGGATGCTGACGAGCACCACGCCCGTTTGCGTGTCTCGCTGACCACATGACCTTGGCTCAACTTCACCACTCACCGGATCGAAGGGTCCGTGCCCTCGGGGGTCACAGCTGACGTAATCGTGCAATCCTGACGAACCGCGACAAGCCCGGAGACGGCGTAGTCGATTCCCGCTTCCTCCAGACGTCGCGCGAGCGCATGCCATCCGTCGGCGGCGATCCCGGCGCGGCGTGCGACGTCCTGGCGCGGCGTGCGACGTCCTGGCGCGAGATCGTGTCGGCGGAATACTCAGTTTTCCGCTCGGCCGCGTTCCATGCTGAGCGTCCCGGTCCATTCTTCATCAACACTTCATGTGTCGACGGGGAGGTTGAGCGAGTGAGGGACTAGCCTCGTTGCTGATCCGTGGGTGTCAGTTATGCGCAGGTCGATGCAGCGACGGGACAGGAGGAGTCGATGTTTGGCGGCGTGGTGGGCATGCTGATCGTCTCCGTCGTCTTCATTCTTGGCCTCTACCTGGTGCACCGGATGACGGCCATCATCTCTTCACCACATTCGGTGTTGCCCTTCCAGTCGGGTTGGCCACCCTCCGAGCACGCACTTTCGCGCTACCACGTGCGCTGGTACGCCGCCACGCTGCTGTTCCTCGCCTTCGACGTCGAGATGCTCTTCATGTACCCGTGGGCCGTGGTCGTTGCCACGGAAGGGGCGGGCGCCGTCATCGAGATGTTCCTCTTCCTCGGCGCCCTCATGGTGGCCGTGTTCTGGGCGTGGCGGGAAGGGGCGCTGAGGTGGGTCTGAGAGCAGCGCTCGCTCGCATGGCTGCGCGACGCGCGCACGTCCTCGTGGTGGAGGTGGGTGGACAGTGGCGCGTTCGCGCCGCCGTGGAGAGGGCAGTCCTCGACAGGGGATGGACGCTGGCATCGTCTCCAGCTGATGCGGACGTATTGGCGGTCTGCGGCAGCCCTGGCCCCGAGCTCGGGGAAGCGATCGAGGGTGCGTGGCACCAGCTCCCCGGACCACGTGTGAGGATCGATGTCGCGGCCCGGGACAGTGCCCCCGCACTGCTGCAGGACGTATACACCCGGTTGCTGGACACCGGCGGTCACCGGCGTGACGCCCAGGAACGTCCGTCCGCCGCTGACCTGCTGGACGCCTCGAACATGGACCACGGGGACATGGACCACGGGGACATGGACCATGGCGAGATGGATCACGGGGACATGGATCACGGTGAGATGGATCACGGGGACATGGATCACGGTGAGATGGACCATGGCGGAATGGATCACGGTGACATGGACCATGGCGGAATGGATCACGGTGAGACGGACCATGGCGGAATGGATCACGGCGACATGGACCACGGCGACATGGAGATGGCGCCCGGCGGCATCGCACTCGCCGAAGGAGGCGAGGATCGGGACGGCCTGGAGATGGATGTGCTGACCGTCCCTCTGGGGCCGGTGCTGCCGTACTGGCCCGGTGGCCTCGTGGTGCGGTGTCGACTGCAGGGCGACGTGATCGTCGAGGCCAGCGGCGAGTTCCTGGACGCGGATGCATCAGCCGCAGCCGCCTCCGATGTGACCGCCGCTGAGCAAGCGGCCCGGAGCCTCGACAACCTCGTGTCCCTGCTGGCTTTGGCCGGCTGGGAAGACCCAGCGGCTGAGGCGCGCAATCTCCGCGATGAACTGCTGAAACACGGCCGGAATGCAGTCACAGAGCGGTTCGAGCAGTGGCAGCGTCGGATCCGCCGCTCCCGCTTGTTGGCGTTCGCTCTCCGCGACCTCAGCGTGCTGCACGCCGAGGACTTGGCGCGCGAAGGGATGCCGTCGCGTCTGGCGGGCGACAGCCACGACCGTGTGCTCACCATGCTCGACAGGACCCAACAACTGCTCACCGGCGAAGGCGCTCCGGATCACGTGAGCCCCGCCGTCGAGGACGTGGCACGGCTGGTCACCGGTCTCGACCTCGCCGCCGCCCGCCTCGTCGTGGCGAGCCTCGATCTCCATACCCTGGTCAGCGCCAGCGACAACGAGGTGAGCCATGCCCGGTGAGCCCATCACCGTGGTCGGCCCCGTGTGGGCCATCGTCGCGCTGCTCATCCTCGGTGGCCTGGCACTCATGGCCAGCATGTTCGACGGTGCAATCGCCGCCCGGAGCAGCGGCAGTACCGGCGGTGCACTTCGCCACACGACGCGCCCCTTCGGTGAGGCGGCACGCCTCATGCGGCAACGGCGTCGCGCCACAGTGAAGGCGGATCGCCCGCTCAGGCGGATCGGTGGCGCGGGCCTGCTCGTGGCGGCCGCACTGATGGTGACGGTGGTGCCGCTGGGGCAGTGGACGCTGTTAGATCTCGACGTGGGGGTCGTCTGGTTCAACGCGATCGACGTCATGGTGTGGGCATTTGTGTGGCTGACAGGCTGGGGTGCCAACTCGGCGCACTCACTGGTGGGCGGGTATCGATTCCTGGCACACGGCCTGGGCTACGAACTGCCGCTGATGTTCGCGCTGGTCTGCCCGGCGATCGCCGCGGCGAGCCTGAACGTGGGGGAGGTCCAAACAGCTCAGGAGTCGCTCTGGTTCGTGGTGTGGATGCCTGTGGCCTTCGTCGTCTACCTCATCGGGGTGCTCGGCTTCTCGGTGTGGGGGCCGTTCTCACCAGCCATCGGCACCGACATCGCAGGCGGAGCGCGCGCTGAGCTGTCGGGCGTGGACCGGTTGCTGTTCAACGCCGGCCGCTACGCGCTCCTCGCGGCGGGTGCCGCGTTTGCGGTGCCATTGTTCCTGGGTGGCGGCGCCGGACCGCTGCTCCCCGGCTGGACGTGGACGCTGGTCAAGACGCTGGCCGTGCTCGGCGTCCTCGTCTGGCTGCGACGCAAGGTACCCGCGGTACGCCCGGACAAGTTCATGGAGATCGGCTGGCTCGTCCTCCTGCCTGCAGCCCTGGTGCAGATGTTCGTAGTCTCCGTCGTCGTCGTGGTGGGGAGCTGAGACATGGTTGTTGCATTCATCATCCTCGGCGTGATCGCCATACTCAGTGGCGCCGCCGTGTTCTGGGTGGACTCCATGGCACGGGCCACCTACGCGCTGGCCCTGTCGTTCATCGCCGTTGGCGTGCAGGTGCTGTTCCTGTCCCAGAACTACGTCGGAGTGGTGACCATCCTCATGATGGTGATGGAGATGGCGATCATGGCCGTCTACATGGTCATGTTCATGGGCATGAACCCGGCCCTGATGCCCATGAGCATGGTGCACAGCAAGAAGGCATCGCTTGTCGTCGCCATCATCACCTTCGTCGTGCTGACCGCCGGGATCCTGCTCATCGACTGGCCGAGCCGACGCGGCGCGCCCGCCGCCGACGTCACCGCCGCACTCGGGGAAGCACTGATGAGCAACAAGATGCTCGTCATGGCGGTCATCAGTCCCGTCATGGTGGCCACCATCGTCGCGGGCATCAGCCTGGCCCATCACCGCACCCGCTACGACCGCTTCGGTGATGACCTCAAACAGCCAGCCCGCGACCCCCAACCGGGAGGTGTCGGACGATGACGCTGGAGCTGACCCTCGTCCTGGCGGCCGCGATCTTCGCCGTCGGGCTGTACGGCGCCATCTCCCAGCAGGTGGTGGTGATGGTGATGATGGGCCTGGAACTCATGATCAACGCCCTGATCCTGGCCGCTGCCGGGTTCTGGTGGTTCGTCGCGCCCAATCCCACCGGGCAGGTGCTGCTCATGGTGATCCTGGCCATCATGACGCTCGAGATGGCCATGGGGTTCGCGATCGCGACGCTGCTGCACCGCATCCGGAACTCCGACATGACCGACATGGCGACGGACCTGGCCGGGTGATGGCAGTGGCTGATCTCGCGCTCTGGTTGATGGTGCTGCTTCCCGCAGCGGTGGGGGCGGCCCTGGCGCTGTCCCGGCTGAACCGCATCGCAACAGCTGTTTCCCTGACCACCGCAACGCTCACGACGGTGCTGGCGGCGGTGGTGGCCGTGACCGGACCCGAGGTGTCGGTGCCGTTCGTGGCGGGCGCCGAATTCGCCCTGGGCGTTGATGCGCTGTCTGCGCTCATGGTGCCGACCGTCACGGTGGTCACACTGCTGGCGCTGATCTTCGCGGCCGGCGACATCCGTGACTCCCGCCAGCGCTTCCACGGGCTCATGCTCATCTTCTCCTCCGCCGCGCTCGTGACGGCCACCGCGCAGAGCATCCCGGCACTGCTGATGTCCTGGGAAATTATGGGCGCGATGTCATTCGCCCTGATCGGTTTCTGGTGGCGCGACGAGCGTCGCGTGGCTTCGGGAACCGTCGCCTTCGTGACCACGCGCACTGCCGACCTCGGCATCTATCTCGCGGCCGGGGCGGCTCTGGCGGGCGGTGCGGGGTTTGCCCTGGAGGATTTGTCAGGCAGCAGTCTAGGCTGGCGGCATGTGATCGCCGCAGGCATCCTGCTGGCCGCGCTCGGCAAAGCGGCACAGTTGCCGTTCTCCTTCTGGCTCTCGCGGGCCATGGACGGCCCCAGCCCCGTGAGCGCGCTGTTGCACTCGGCCGCCATGGTCGCGATGGGTGGCTACCTCCTGCTGCGAACCCAACCACTCCTGGCCGCGACGGGCTGGGCCGGACCCACAGCCGCCTGGGTCGGCGCCATCACTGCCCTGATCATGGGGGCCGTGGCCGTCGGGCAGCGAGACCTGAAACAACTGCTGGCCGCCTCCACCTCAGCCCAACTTGGCTTCGTCGTGATGGCCGCCGGACTGGGCGCGATCACCGGTGGCGCCACCCACCTCGTCGCCCATGCCTCCACCAAGGCCCTCCTCTTTCTTGCGGCCGGTGCATGGCTCACGGCGCTGGGAACCAAGGATTTCGCGGGGCTACGGGGCGTCGCGCGTCGCTGGCCCCTGGTGGGCTGGACCGCGACGGCGGGTGCCCTCTCCCTTGCCGGGGTCGCACCGCTGGCGCTCTGGGCGACTAAGGACGCCGTGCTCGCCCCGGCCCTCGAGCAGTCGTGGCCGTTGTACGCGGTGGGCCTGGCCGCCGCTGCGATGTCCGCGGCATACGCGGGAAAAATCCTTGTCGTCGTGTGGCGAAAGGTTTCCGAGGAGCGGCGCAGCCAGGTGGAGGCGCATGTCGACGAGGAGCAGGTGGGGACGAACCACGTGGGGCTGGGAGAGAAGATTCCGTTGGCCGTGCTGGCTGTGGGGGCGGTGGTGCTGGGTGCGCTGGCCCTGCCACCCCTGGCTGAGACGATCGCAGGTTCGCTGGGTGATCAATCCTCGGGGTCCACTCTGATGGAGTTGGCCGTATCCGGAGGTATTGCCCTGGCCGTGGTGCTGCTGATCTGGTGGACAGGCGTTCCGGAACCCCGGTGGGCACGTGACTGGCTGGGGCTGGAAAGTGCGGTGCAGGCCGTGGTGGTGCATCCCACCCTTGCGCTGGCGCACCGGTGCGCACGCTTCGATGACGATGTGCTGGACCGGGCCGTGATGCGCGGTGCTGGCTCTGTCATGGCGGCAGCGCCACGAATCGCTGCCTTCGACGACGGCACCGTCGACGGTGGCGTCGAAGCAATGTCGGAGCGTGTGGCCGGGCTTGCTGATCGCAGCGCGACGGCGGATGGCCATTGGCTCGATGGCGCGGTCGAGAAGACAGCGGCGGCGGTTCGCTCACTGGGTCACCTGGCCCGCCGGCCACAGACCGGCCAGCTGCACCAGTACTACATCCAAGCCGTCGCGGTCCTCGCGACCGGTGTCCTGCTTCTCTTGGTGGTGAGGTGACTGTGCTCAGTCTGATTGTGTTCGTCCCGTTGGCGGCTGCGCTGCTGCTCGTGGCCCTGCCGATGCTCGGTGATGTCGCTGCCCGCTGGGTGTGGGTGGCGGTGGCCACCATCGAACTCCTGCTCCTACTCAACGTGTGGCAGAAATACGAGACCCCGGCGGCTGGAGGTCTGGCGTTCGAGGAACAGGTGCCGTGGATACCCGGAGTCAACAGCAGCTACCACGTCGGCGTCGATGGATTGTCACTGCCGCTGCTGGCCATGACCGCCATCATCTTCCTCGCCTGTGCGGTGTACTCACTGCGGGGAACCGATCGCCCACGACTGAAGGCGGCACTGTTCCTTTTTCTGGAGAGCGTCAGCATGGGCGTGTTCGTCTCCGCAGACCTCATCCTGTTCTTCCTGTTCTTCGACCTCTCCATCGTCGGCATGTACTTCATCATCGCCGGATGGGGTCACGGCGACGCTGCCCGCTCCGCCATGAAGTTCTTCCTCTACACGTTCCTCGGGTCGCTGGCCCTCCTCGTCGCGTTCATTGGCCTCTACGTGGCCGCCGACCCCCACACCTTCGACATGGTGGAGCTGACAGCGCAACTGCCACTGGCCGGGTCAGCTCTCGCAGGTGGGGCAGTGCTCGCTGCCATCCTGCTCGGTCTGGCCGTCAAGACGCCAACGGTGCCCTTCCACACCTGGCTGCCGCCCGCCCACACCGACGCCCCCGCCGGAGGGTCGGCTGTGCTGGCGGGCGTGTTGCTGAAGATGGGCACCTACGGTTTTCTCCGTATCGCCATGCCCATGTTGCCCGACGCCTGGCGTGCATGGGCGTGGGTCATCATCGTGATCGGCATCGTCTCCGTGATCTACGGGGCGCTCGTCGCGCTGGCCCAGACCAACCTGAAACGGATGATCGCCTACACCTCGGTGAACCACATGGGCTACATCATCATGGCCGTGGGTGTGGCCGGACTGGTGGCGGATGACACCGCCGAAGCTCGCTCCCTTGCCATCACAGGCGCTGTCACCCAGATGGTGAGTCATGGGCTCATCACCGCAGCCCTGTTCCTGCTGGCCGGTGTGCTGCATGATCGCGCCAGCTCTTACGAGATGGGGGAGTACGGCGGGTTGGCGTCCTCGGCGCCGCGGTTCGCGGGGCTATTCGCCGTCGGAGCGTTTGCCTCTCTGGGGCTTCCCGGTTTCTCGGGGTTCATCGCCGAGTTCCAGATCTTCACGGGCAGCATCGCCGTCGCTCCCGTCACGGCGGTGGCGCTGCTGGGCATCCTCATCACCGCAGCTCTGTTCCTCCGGGCATTCCAACGGATCTTCACGGGGGAGACTTGGGGCAGATCGGACGGGTTTGTGGACCTGCGACTACCGGAACTGTTGTCGGTAGGGCCTCTGTTGTTGTTGTCCGTGGCCATCGGTGTTCTGCCCAGGTTCCTGCTGGAGGTCATCGAGCCGGCCGCCGCCATGGTGATCGAACTCGTGGGGAGGTAGGCCCAGCGCCATGCAGCCACTGCTGCTTCTCCCGGAAATTCTGCTCTTGGTCGGCGGGCTCGTCACGCTGCTCGCCGGGTCGTTCCAGCCCCGGCGGCGGCAGTGGGTGACGCGCATCATCGCCGCGGTGGCGCTGCTTGCAGCGGCGGTCGCCGCCGGGATCGGGATGCTGTCGCCCGTGCAATTCCCCATGCAGGGTGCTTTCACCGTTGACGTCGCCACAGGAGCGGTGCGGATCATCGCCTGCCTGGGAACACTGGTTGTGGTGGGGCTGGCCTCCGACGAGAGCGCCGGGGCCGCGCGAGAGAGCGAAACCTACGCACTCCTGCTCTTCTCCACCACCGGGACGCTGATCCTGGCGGGCGCCGACGACCTGCTCGTGATTGCCGTTGGCTTCCTCCTCGCCAGCATCCCCTTCTACGGCCTCATCGGGATCGCGATGACCGCTCCGGGGGCTGAGGCGGCGATGAAGACCTACCTTCTCGGTGCGCTGTTCGGCATCGTCCTGCTGGCGGGAATTGTCGTGGTGTACGGAGTGACGGGAAGCACCGACCACGCAGAATTGCCGGACTTCTTGGCGGCAGCGCCCTCCGGTGCTGTGGCCGCCGGAATCGTGGCCATCCTGGTGGGGCTGCTGTTCAAGGCGGGCGGTGTGCCGGGACACTTCTGGGTCCCGGATGCCGCGGAGGGCTCCGGCGGTGCCGTGGCGGCTTTCGTGACGACCGTGCCCAAGATCGGTGCGATGGTGGCCATCTACCGCATCATCGAGCTGTTGCCGGACACCCTCGCCTGGCCACTCCTGGTGGCCGTCCTGGCAACAGCCAGCATGACGCTGGGCAACCTCGCCGCGTACTGGCAGGACGACCCCCGACGGCTGCTCGGCTGGTCCACGGTGAGCCAGGTGGGATACATGCTCGTCCCCGTCGCGGTCGCCGGGATGGTGGAATCCGCATTGCCAGCACTGCTGCTCTACCTCGCCGGCTACACGGTCACCAACCTTGCGGCGTTCGCCATCACCACCGCCTTCCCACGACACCGCACACTCGACTCCTACCGTGGGATGGGGCGCGCCCATCCGTGGCTGGGCGGGGCGCTGGTGGTGGCGCTGCTGGGGCTGGTGGGCACCCCGCCGACGGCGGTGTTCGTGGGCAAGCTGACCACGACGATCGCCGCATGGGACGGCGGCCTGGCGTGGCTGGCCCTGGCCGTGTTCGTCAACTCCTTGGCCAGCCTGTTCTACTACCTGCGGTGGATCGCCCGGGTCTACGGCAGCGGCGAGTCGCTCCACCCTTCAACGTTCGGCGTGGTGACCCCCGCGCGGTGGTCGACCAGCCTGGCAGTGACCCTGGCAGCCCTGAGCTTGGTGGTGGGAATCGGCGCGGGGCTGCTGTGGCTGGTCCTTGCGTAACGGTGGACCGGATCGCCGCGGCGCGGATGATTCCCGGGGCGGCAGCTTGCGGGCCAACGTCCCGGGAACGATGGTTTCTCAGCCCATCAAGGTGAGCAGGTCGGCGCATGCCTTCTCACAGCGTCGGCAGGCTTCAGCACAGATGCGGCAGTGCTCGTGCATTTCCGCGTGCTTGCCACATTCGTCCCCACAGGACTTGCACGCGGTGCGGCAGGCTTCCAGGACGGCGCGGGTGATGTTGGCGTCGTAGCCGGTGTGTCGCGAGAGCACCTTGCCCGTGGTCTCGCAGATGTCTGCGCAGTCAAGGTTGGTGCGGATGCACTTGGTGAGCTCCGCAACCATGTCCTCCGCCAAGCACGCATCCGCGCAGGCGGTGCAGGTCTGGGCGCACTCGAAGCAGGCGGCGATACAGTCCGCGAGCTTCTGCTGATCGGTCTGTCCCAACCCCTTGGGGTAGGTCTCGAGCATGGATGAGACGTGCGTCATGATTTTGCTCCTTCGATTCGACGACGAACCGGCCCGGGTGGCCAGCGCGTTTGCGCACTTTCGACGTTAACAGCGCGGGTGGGCCACCCCCAGCTGCGCCTGCCATCAAGATCCGGTCAAGAAGTACGAACACGCTGGCAAAGCCGAGGACGAAACCCAGCGTGCCGAGGATCAGTGGGGCGGCTCACGGCACCTTCACTGATCTGCGTGGTGCCGAGACCGGAAGCGTAGGACAGGTAGCCTGGCAACAGGGGGAGAACGCAGGGGGAGGCGAAGGACACCACGCCAGCCACCACGGCCAGGGGAACGGCGAGCAGCAGCGACGAGCCCAGGGCCTGAGTGATCCACGTTTCCAACAGGATCATTCGGCCGCCCGCACGTCCTCGATCACGCCCACCAGCGTGGTGGCGCTGATCTCCCCGAGCATTCGGGCGGCGACTCTCCCGGATTCATCCAGGACGATCGTGCTGGGGATCGCGTTGGGAGGCACCTGTCCAAACCCGAGGAGCAGGGAGCCGTCGGGGTCGTAGAAGCTGGGATATGGGAGCTCGAACGCGCGGACGAAGGCCTGCGCGGGGGCAGGGTTGAGGTCCCGTGTGTTGACGCCGATGAGCTGCACCTCAGGCATCTCCTCTGCCGCTTCCACCAACTCCGGTGCCTCGGCACGGCACGGTGCGCACCAAGATCCCCAGACGTTGAGCACGATGACCTGGCCGGAGTAGTCAGTGGTGGACAGCGGCTCGCCGTCGAGCGTCGTACCGACCAATTCGGGGGCCAGCACACGCTCCTCCACCGGCACCACCACGACGGAACCGTCGCCGGCCACGAAACCGATGCCGTCCTCCGGGCTCGCCACATCTCCTGGTGTGGAGCACGCCGCAAGCAGGAGAACAACGACGACGAGGAACGTGGTGCGCCATCTGATCATGTGTCAGCTCCTTGGCGGTGATCAATCAGGTCCCGGGGTCGCCGGCCCGTACTGGGGGCATCTGTGGTGTTCCCGGGCTCTCCCGGGGCAGACGATGTATGGGTCGCGGCGGGGAGTGTCAGGGTGAAGGTGGCACCGTGCCCCTCCCCGGGGCTGGTAGCGGTGAGGGAGCCACCATGGGCGATGGCCAGGCCACGGGAAATGGTGAGACCGATACCCGCGCCGGCAGCGTCGCGTGCTCGGGCCAGGTCCGCCCGGTAGAAGCGTTCGAAGACGTGGTCGAGCTGGTCATCTGTGAGGCCGTCGCCGGTGTCGGTGACGGTGACGGTGACGGTGCCGCCGTGCTGCCTTCCCTGGATGAGGACGCTGCCGCCGACAGGGGTGTGGCGCAAGGCGTTGTCCAGCAGGTTTCCGAATACCTGGGCGATGCGTTGTGGATCTGCCATGACGTGTGCCTGCTCGGACTGCTTCACCAAGGTGACGCCCTTGGCCAGGTAGCGGCTACGAGCCGTGGTCGCGGCGAGTTCCACCAGTTCGCTGATCTCGACGGGCTCCGGGACGAGACTGAGCCGGCCTTCCTCGGCGCGTGACACGGCATCCAGATCGCGGGCAATGCGTTGGAGGCGTTCGGTTTGGAGCAGGAGGAGGTGTTGGGTCTCGTTGTTCCATGGGGTGATGTCGTCGGCGATCGCCTCCAACAGGGCTGTGAGCGTTGCTATGGGTGTGCGTACCTCGTGGGCGACATCGGAAAGGAGGCGTCGCCTCGTGTCCTCCGTCGCGTCAAGTCGATGCGCCATGTCGTTGAAGGCATCTCCCACCGTGTCCAACTCGGAACTGAAACCTGCCTTCGGAACCCGAGCAGTGTAGTCACCAGCCGACACCTGACTCGCGACAGCTGTGAGATGCTCCAGTGGCCGCCGCAACCTCTTGGTCTCATACCAGGACGCTAGAAGCGCCAGCCCAAGGGCAACCAGGAACCCGACCGCCAGAGATGTAACCCCGGCGTCAGTGAAAGCCCGTTCGATGTGGGGCAACTCCGCAGCACCGATCTGACGGCCGATCTGCAACAAATGGTCGTGAAAGAGCGGAGGACCGACGACGATGGCCACCAACCCGGCTGTGGCAAAGCTTGCCGCAAGCACCAGCGCCTGCGTGAGGAACATTCTGGTGCCCCACGAAGTCCCGCTGCGTGCACGGCCGGAACGCCGGACTCGGCTTCTCGCGCCCAGTGCCGTGGTGTGACGAGCGGGCTCCGTCGTGGGATCATCAAGGCCGCGTTGTCGTGTCCGGGTTCCCATGGGCTGAAGTATCCCTGACCGCCGACGGGACCACGACAGGCGAGCACCCATCACACGAAATCTTCACCAAATCTTCGCTGAGCCTGCCACGACTTCCGGTGCTCGAGCGGATCGGAAAACAGTCCACGCCCGGGGTCGCCGTCGGTGCTGCCCTGGTCGGTGGAGAACGGGCCAGGCAATCCTGGCCAGGGTATGAGGCGACGTCAACAGATCAGAGAACTCCGGCTCCCATGAAGATTTGATGAACTCGTGGGCCGAAGTTTGCCTGGCCGGAGACAGTCCCCTAGTGTCGAACTGACAGATACCCGCCGGGGTATGCAGTGAAATCAGAAGTGGAGTATGCAATGGGCGGTTGGCAAGGCATGGGAGGCAGCATGGGTTGGGGTTGGCTTTTCTTGGCCCTCCTCATTGTTGGCGTCGTGTTGCTGGTGCTGGCGCTGGTGCGCGGCGCCAGTGGTGGCAGGGACGTGCAGCGGCCGACGGACAGGAGTCGTGCGCGTGAGATTCTGGATGAGAGATACGCCCGGGGCGAGATCGACACCACCGAGTACGAAGACCGTGTTCAACGACTGGGAGAGCGCCAGTGAGCGGCAGGATCAACCGCCGCCAATCGCTACAGTTGGGCGCCATCGGGGCTGCGGGCATCGTTGTCGGAGCGATTGGCCTGTCCGAAACTGGCTTACCGTGGACAACCGGACCCGTCAGCAATGGCGGGGATTCCGGTTTGGAACTGATGCAGCCTGAAGTGTTGCGCAGCGCGAACGGTGTGCTACGCATTGAGCTTGTTCTTGCGGAGACAGAGGTTGAGCTGGCGGGAGCCATGGCACGGATGTTGACCTACAACGGTTCCGTGCCGGGGCCGACGTGGCAGGTCCGGCCGGGGGACCGGATCGAGGTGGTTCTGGTGAACAACCTCGATGCGGCCACCAATCTCCACACGCACGGCTTGGCAGTCTCGCCGGAGGGCAACAGTGACAACCCCTTCCTCAGCATTGGAGCCGGTGAGACTTTCGACTATCTCTTCGAGCTGCCGGAGGATCACCCCACCGGGCTGTTCTGGTATCACCCACACCTGCACGGCTCAGTGACTGATCAGATTTTTGGTGGTCTGTACGGCGCCATCCTCATTGAGGACGAGGAGGAGATCCCAGTCTCGCGCGACCGAATCCTCATCATTTCCGACACCACGCTGACGAGCGACGGTGGCATCGCCCCCCTCTCCAACGAGCAGGTCATGATGGGCAGGGAAGGGGAGCTGCTTCTGGTCAATGGTCAGTCACGGCCCCAGCTCTCGGCCCGGCCCGGGGAACGTGAACGGTGGCGGGTGGTCAACGCCTGCACGTCGCGCTACCTGCGCCTGGCAGCACCGGAGACGGACCTCCAACTCCTGGGGATCGATGCCGGCCGCGAGAGTGCTCCTCGAAGGGTCGATGATGTGGTGCTCACCCCGGGCAACCGCGCCGACTTGCTGGTGACCATGCAGAGCGGGACAAGTGAACTCGTCACCCTGGGCTACGACAGGGGGAGCGGGATGATGGGCATGATGGGCAACGACGAGCTCTCCGGCCCCGCCACCCTGGCCACGGTGGTGGTGGATGGCGACGAGTCCCCATCCCCCGGAGACGTTCCGGATCGGCTGCCGGATCCGGATCTCCGTGATCGCGAACCGGACAACCGTCGCGAGATCGTCATGGTCACGGGGATGGGAGGCATGGGCGGTGCAATGGCATTCGGGTTCGACAACAAGCTCTTCGACGCTGAGCGCATCGACCAGAGCGTGACTGCCGGCACGGTGGAGGAGTGGACGATCCAGAATCCCACGATGATGGACCACCCGTTTCACCTGCACGTGTGGCCGATGCAGATCACCGAGGAGGGTGGACAACCGGTGGAGGATCCGGCATGGCGCGATGTCGTCAACGTGCCGAACCATGGGCGGATCAAGGTCCTTGTCGACTTTGCCCGCCACTCCGGTCGTAGTGTCTATCACTGCCACATCCTCGACCACGAGGATGCAGGAATGATGGGCGTCGTGACTTCAAGCAGCTGAGGTGAGACATGTGGATGCCCTCTCGTGAGTCCCCTTGTCAGTTCGGAGGGCATTCGCGGGCTGCTGGCCTGCTGAAGTCAGGGACAGACCTGGCTTCGGCCTCCTCCACGGTATCGGCCACTCCGTTGCGCCCGATATCCTCAATCAGCCAGTCCATCTCAAGGATCTCGCGGCGCTGCGCCTCGCTGATCTCCACGGCGAGTTCACACACACGCACGTCCTCAATTTGTGCCCGCTCCGAGCGCGTGATGGCCAGGGAATGGTGCGGAATCATTCCCTGCATGAAAATCACTGTCATCCACCGACGCTTGGCTCCGGTCGAGGACAGTACCCAGCGCGAGGAGCAAAAGGCTTGCGACCACCACCGCGATATTTGCTTTCGTGCTCTTGTACATGTTCAGCACTCCACGCCAACATGACCAAGCCCATGGCCCCTCCCATGGTCAGCGCCATGAAGATCCGGCTTTCACTGAATCGGACGTGACTCCATTCCCAGGAGCTGACGAACATGACCCAGTACATGACGAACATGCCAGTGAGGATCATCGCGGCGTAGCGAACGTACATCATCCAAATCCGCGAATCAATGCGATTCTCGTCGCTGATACCAGCGCGGCGTGTGGACATGTGGAGGCTCCTGTCTTCGTTGGTTTGTCGGTGGTTGGTTGATCCAACGCTAGCGCTGAGGATAGGCCAGGAGGTGCGATCTCACGCCCTGCAACAAGGTCGTCGACTCAAATTCATCGTTTCTTCATCATTCCTACAACAGGAGTTCTGGGTACCCCGCACAGACTGTTCTGGACGGCAACACCTTGCCCGTTCACTGTCGGTCAACGCTGGAGGGTCCCTCCACCTGGGCCGGCCTGACGATGATGGGGACGATCATGCACACAGCGCACGGTGGGGCGTCCGGACACAGGCACTCTGCGATGTCGCACGTGATCTGGATGTCCGTCATCGCAGCTGCCATCCTTGTGGTTCTGCTTGCTCTGGGGAAACCCCTCGATGAAGCCATTCTCCTGGCAGCCCTGTTGTCCTGCCCGCTGATGATGATCATCATGCCGTTCATGCATTCAAAGAACACACGTGCGGCCACAACCTCTGCGGAAAGCCAAGTCACGTCGTGACTGTCCTCCTCGTTTTCGTCACCGTCGCATTGATCTTTGCTCTCGTCTTGGGTGCGAAGCGCTTTGTCAAGCGGGATCTTTGTGCGCTGTGCCTGAGCGTGTCGCTGACATGGGTTGGGTTGTTGATCCTCCAAAAAGTCGGGCTGTTCGGGAACACCGTGCTGCTTGCCTTGCTCATGGGGCAGAGCGTGACGGGAATCTTTTACATGCTCAAAGACAGGGTGCCCAAGGTGTTGCGGATCTTCACTCTGCCGTTCTTCCTGTCGCTCACCGCAGTTGCCTACGTCCTGATCACCAGTGATTACATCATCTGGACATTCCTGCTGCTCACGGCCGTCTGGATCGCTGGTTGGGTCATCTTCGCAGTACGTGATGATCCAGGAGCACAACCGTTGGCGACAGTCGTCATGAACTGTTGCGAGAGAACGAGGTAGACGATGGAACTAGTTGCAACAGCTTCATTCATCACGGCCTTCTTGGCTGGTGTGGCTGCATTGTTTGCGCCCTGCTGCATCGGCGTGCTGCTGCCAACGTACTTGGCATCAGTGTTTCGAACCCGCACGAAAATATTTTTGATGACCTTCGTCTACTACTTGGGGTTGCTGACTGTCTTCCTGCCGCTTGGGCTCGGAATGGCATGGCTGAGCACAGCCTTCACTGAGTATCACGAAATACTCTTTATTGGGGGAGGCCTGTTTCTCTTCGCGCTCGGGGTGTCCCTCGTGCTAGGAAAGTCATTCATGCTGCCCATGAAGGTCAAGCCAAGACTGAAGGGCAACAATTTTGGTTCCCTGTACGTCCTGGGAATCTTCTCGGGGATCGCGACCAGCTGCTGTGCACCCGTGCTGGCCGGCGTCTTGGCGCTGTCGATGATGCCGGGGTCCTTGGTGCTCGGTCCCGTGTATGCCCTGGTGTTCGTGACCGGCATGGCCTTGCCGCTATTCTTCATGGCGTTCTTCATCGACCGGGCCGGTCTCGTTGAGCGGTTCAAGGGCCTTCGCAGACAGGTCTCGTATTCGTTGTTCGGACGCGAGATCAGCGTCCACCTGTCCCACTTGATCTCTGGGGTGTTGTTCATCGCTGTCGGCCTGTTCATTGTGATCTTTGAGCGAACCAGCCCTGAGGGCGTATCGCCGTACCAGATCAGGATCAACGTGGCCACGGCCCGGGTCACCGAGGTCGTCAGCAATAGCCTCGGGGCAGTCCCGGAACTTCTCTGGGCAATCTTGTTCATCGCGTTGTTTGCTGTCTTCGGCCTCGTGGCTTATCGACAGGCGCGAAGTGGCACCCATGCAGAGAAAGAAGAAAAGGAGACGATCTCATGAAATTGAAACTATTGATAGCTGTTGCGGTGGTGCTCATCCTCGCTTTGGTGGTTGTCGTTCGTCTGGATTCGGGCGAAACCTCACAGGCGACCGGCGGTGAGGTGGAAGCGTTCGATGAAATGGTCGGCAAGCCGGCGCCCGACTTCGAACTTCCCTCGTACGACGGCGAAACCTATCGTTTGAGTGAACTGAGGGGAAAGAACGTCGTCCTCTTCTTCAATGAGGGCCTGATGTGCTACCCCTCCTGCTGGAACCAGATCGCCGCGTTCGGCAATGATCCTCGGTTCAACAACGAGGACACGGTGGCCCTGAATATCGTTCCCGACCCCAAGGATGGCTGGGGGGAGGCCATTGAATACATGCCCGAACTCGGGAATGGGACACTGCTGCTCGATGCCGACAAGTCGGTTTCCACACAGTACGACACAATGAACCTGCCGTCGTCCATGCATCGAGGCTCCATGCCCGGCCACACTTATATGGTGATCGACAAAGAGGGGATCGTCCGATTCGTTTACGACGACACCCAGATGGGGGTGCAGAACGACATGCTCGCGGAAGAGCTCGACAAGTTGGAGACAGGCAGTTGATGTCAAGGCGTTCGGGCTGGGAGACCAGTAACACTGGTTCCGTCGAGAGTGACCTCGCCGACGGCCCATGTGCGCCGTCGCGACGTGGTCGAGGTTGATATGGGCACAACGCGCCGGCAAGAGAAGGGAGCAGCGTGAGCCGTCAGGATGATCCGTGGCAGGAAACCGGCTCAGAGCGCCAAGGCGTCGCCCAGGTCTATGACAGAGTCGCCCGTTTCTACGACCTCATGACCGCTCCCATGGAGCTGATGGGCGGTAGAGCGGCACGTAGCAGACTGATGGCGCGGGCTCGCGGCCGGGTGCTCGAGGTCGGCGTAGGCACCGGGACAAATCTTCGGCACTACCCGGCAGGGATGGATCTGACGGGCGTGGACCTCTCCCCGCGCATGCTGCAGCAGGCACGGGCGCGAGTCGACCGGCTGGGCCTTTCCGTGCAGTTGGAACAGGGAGACGTCGAGCAGCTGACCTTCCCCGATGCCAGCTTTGACACGGTCACCGCGACTTGCGTCTTTTGTTCGGTGGGCAATCCCGTTCAGGGTCTGCGAGAGGTACGCCGGGTGACCAAGCTGGATGGCCGAGTGCTGCTGTATGAGCACGTGCGCCCCGAAACCAGGCTTCTTGGTAATCTCTTCGACCTGCTCACTCCGCTTACCCGACGTTTGGTGGGACCGAGCATCAACCGGCAAACCGAGAGAAACGTACGTCGAGCTGGGTTGAGGGTCATCGAACTCAGACGGCGCGGGATCTGGCGCGAGATCGTGGCCGTCCCCGAACCGTCGCCCGGTCAGTAGGCGTCGCAAACGCCGGATGCTCCGTCCAGGCAGTCTGGCGAGACGTGACGGTTGTCCATCACCCTCGTTGCACGACAAAACGAAGCTGGGCCGAGCTTGCACCCTGCGTCGACAAGATTGCTGCTGACGCAGGCCAGTGGCCCGAGTTGGCCTTCTTGACCATAGCTTCATCGTTTATACATGGAGAAGCCTAAACGCTCAGGCATTCTAGGTTCCGACCAACCCGCTCAAAATCAAAGGAATTCAGTGAACATCCCAAAGCGTATCGTATCTGTCGTCGGGAGCCTTGTGCTCGTGGTGGGTGTTTCCGCCTGCGGGAACGATAATACTGCCGAGCCCGACGCTGCCCCCACCGTCCCAGCTGCCAGTTCAGCGGCGCCGGCAGCCGCCGATGCGCAAACCGCCGACGATTCGCGACTGGAAGTGGCCATGAACCATAACGAGGCCGATGTCACCTTCGCGCAGATGATGACCATCCATCACGAGGGTGCTTTGGAGATGGCCGGATTGGCTGCCGTAAAGGCCGAGTCGGAAGAGGTTCAAACCGCCGCCGCCACGATTGAGAAAGCCCAATTGCCGGAGATAGAGCTGATGCAGAGCTGGTTGACAGCGTGGGACGAACCGCTGGCACCTTCTGGCCATGCCGGTATGGACCATGGAGGGATGGACATGGACGGCATGTCTCAGGAGGAAGTCATGACGGAGCTCGCAGGCGTCTCCGGTGTTGACTTTGACAGGCAGTTCCTCACCGCCATGACCGCCCACCACGAAGGCGCCGTCATGATGGCCGAACAAGAACTCAACGACGGTCTCAATCCTGATGCCCTGGAACTGGCACAGGACATCATCGACGACCAGAAGCAGGAGATTGAAGAAATGCAGGAACTCCTGGACAATCTCTGAACCACTCACGTACAGTACGATTCCCCTGCGGAGCTGAGGTGTTCTCATCGTTCAATAGGACCTACTCACTGGCCTCGTCCTGATTCAGGGTGGTCAATAATCGTGCTCACAGCGGTAAAGAAATCGCAAAGATTGAATGCTGATTGACGCACCAATATTTTGCGTCATCAAAGTTTTGAGATAATTTTTTGAGGTGGGATGATTGTCATATGATATCTCTTTAGCTGTCGTTCCCGGATATTGATCCGGTGGCTGTGAATATCTTCGGGCTGATGATCCATTGGTATGCGGTGATGTATCTGGTGGGTTTCGCCCTCGGGTACCTGCTGATGCGCCGACGGCTGCACCATGAGCCCTATGCGTCCATCACGAAACCGAAACCATGGGCTCTTGTCGACGTGGAGGATCTGCTCCTGTACGCCGTAGCGGGTGTCATCGGCGGTGGCCGACTGGGGTACGTGCTGTTCTACAAGCCGGGCTTCTATCTGGAAAACCCGCTCGACGTCTTCAAGCTCTGGGAGGGAGGCTTGAGTTTCCACGGCGGAGCACTCGGGGTGGTCATCGCCTTGGCAATCTTTGCATGGCGCCGTGGGCGACCATTCCTGCAGGTGGCGGACTTCCTCGTCCCGGCCGTCCCGATCGGGCTGGCTGCTGGCCGCATCGGCAACTTCATCAACGGGGAGCTGTGGGGGAGAGCGGCCTCTGCCGACCTGCCCTGGGCAATGATCTTTCCCACCGGAGGGGACGTGCCCCGTCATCCGTCACAGCTGTACCAGGCGTTGCTCGAAGGTCTCCTTCTGTTCGTCGTGCTCTGGCTCTACGCGCGCCGTCCCCGCTACCGCGGCCAAGTGGCGGCCGTCTTTCTCATCGGCTACGGAGTACTCCGGTTCATCGTCGAGTTCTGGCGGGAACCGGATGCCTACTTGGGCTTCTTGTCGCTGGGGCTCAGCATGGGCCAGTGGTTGTCGGCGCCGATGGCGCTCATCGGGATCATCCTGTGGCTGTGGTCAAGGGGTCGCGCTATCAGCGATGTTCAAGACCCAAGCGCAGAAGTAGTGGAGGACGACAGTCTCGAGGATGGGTCCCCGAGACTGTCCGTGTGAGGATGACACTGCAGGTGGAGTGATGGCTCAGTGTCCGGTGCCCATGCGGTAGCCGTGACCGCGCACGGTCGCGATGAACCGGGGATTGGTGGGGTTGTCACCCAATTTGCGGCGCAGGTTCGCTATGTGCACGTCCACCATGTGCTCATCCCCGCCCCAATGGGATCCCCAGATGACGTCGATGAGTTGACGGCGGGAGAAGGCCACCCTCGGCTGCGCCGACAAGACGTCGAGGACATCGAACTCTGTCGGAGTGACGACCACGGGGGCCCCGTTGAGGACCACCAGACGGGCCGTGGGGTCGACGACGAGAGCGCCGAACACCCGGTTGGGGGTCTCCGTGACTCGCTCGGGGTTCTCCGCCAGTCGAGGACGACGCAGTCGTGCCTGGACGCGGGCCACCAACTCTCGCGTGCTGAACGGTTTAGTGATGTAATCGTCGGCGCCAACTGAAAGTCCCACGAGGGTGTCCACTTCATCAGCCCGGGCGGTCAGCATGATGATGTAGCAGTCGCTGAAGGTGCGCAGACGGCGGCACACTTCCATCCCATCAAGGCCCGGTAGACCCAAGTCGAGAACGACGAGGTCGGGTGCCCACTCCCGTACTGCTTCAACGGCTTGCAGGCCGTCAACCTCCAGACGGGTCTCGAAACCGGATCGATCAAGGTAGTTGCGCACCGTACCCGCGAGAATCGGCTCATCCTCCACGATCAAAACTCGTCCGTGTGTCGCTGGTTCAGTGGTCATGCCCCCATTGTTGCCGATGCAACAGATGCTCACCCCGTGGCCACCACCGCCCGTGGACCATCGGTGATGTGGGTGCGCAGAGCCAGCGCCAGCAGCGCCCCGACGGCCAGCAGCAGCGAGGATTCCAGCCAGCGATGACCTCTCGCCGGCTGGATCCATCGGCGGCGACCAACCGCCGAGCGCCGCCCGCGAGCCGCTGACGTGGAAGAACCCGGCCACCAAGGATCCTCGCGAGGTCAGCGATCACCCCCCACGAATGCGACGACGACGTCGACCTCGAACAATCGGTGGTCATGCCGCGGTACCCCTGCTACCCCACGGGCGACCTTCATCAATTCTTGATCGCTGCACTCGGGCGCCCCAGATGTTGGCGGCGATAGAGTGATACCTGATACCCGTAGGGGGTATAGGAAAACTGTGATGGGAACGACGTATGAGGTTCGGGGGCTGAGTTGTGCGAGTTGTCTGGTGGAACTGATGGATAGTGTCCGCTCGGTTTCGGGTGTGGATGGGGTTGCGGTGGATCTGGTGCGGGATGGTACGTCGTCGTTGACGGTGCACTCCCGTGTTCCGTTGGCTGCTGGGACGGTACCTGGGGTCATCAGGAATGCAGGTTTTTGGTTGGGGGCCGATGAGCGGCTCCATGTGAGGGAGGTGTCGTGATGAGTGTGCAGGATTGGATTGTGATTGTTGCGGCCGTTGTGGTGACGGCTGGGTTGGGTTGGTTTTTCTTCGGGCCTAAGAAGTCGAGTCGTGCGGAGTTGTCGGGCGGCGTGCAGGAAGTCACCGTGACCGTCAAGGGGGGCTACAGCCCGGATTTCATCGAGGTGGAGCAGGGTGTCCCGGTTCGGCTGCTTTTTGATCGGCAGGAGGCGGGCGATTGCTCTTCCCATGTCGTTTTCCCCGATTTCAAGGTCAATGCTGCGCTTCCGGCGTACGCCAGTACTGCTGTGGAGTTCACCCCTACGGAGGTGGGTGAGTTCGGCTTCGCGTGTGGGATGAACATGTTGCGCGGTCGCCTGCGCGTGGTGCCAGGGGATGGTTCCGCAGGCGGCGATGGTTCTCCATCGGGAGTTGTCGAAGAGCCGTCGGAGAGTTCCCCGGCCGGTGCGGATACGGATCCCCACACGCAGGGTGGTTCCGTTGTGGAGCCGGATGGTGATGCTGAGGCGGCTGAGCGTGCGGCGGAGCTGTCTGATCTGGGTCGGCGGGTGTTGTTCGGTGCGATTCTCACCTTCCCGGTGGTGTTTGCGGTGATGGCTGTGGAGCTGTTTGGTGCTACGTGGGTGCCGTCGTTGCTGATGAATGATTTCTTCCAGTTGGCGTTGATCACGCCGGTGTTTGTGTACACGGGATGGCCGATCCACAAGACGGGTTGGCTGGCCCTGTCGCACCGCACCGCGGACATGAACTCGTTGATCACGCTCGGTACGATTGCGGCTTTCGGGTACAGCTTGGTGGCAACCTTCACACCGGGTGTCCTGCCTGAGCAGGCCCAGGTGGTCTACTACGAGGCGGTTGGCGTGATCATCACGCTCATCCTGCTGGGTCGGCTACTGGAAACGAAGGCGAAAGCCGGCACGGGAGAGGCCATCCGCGCCCTCATCGGGTTGCAGGCACGCACCGCCCGCGTGGAGCGAGAGGGAGACGTCCTGGAGGTCGCGATCGAGGATGTTGAACTCGGTGATGTCGTGATCGTGCGGCCAGGGGAGAAGCTCCCGGTGGACGGAGAGGTGCTCGACGGCTCCTCAGCGGTCGACGAGGCAATGGTGACTGGCGAGCCGATCCCGGTGGTCAAGGCCCCCGGGGACACGGTCATTGGGGCCACGATCAACCAGACCGGGACGTTTCGCTATACCGCAACCCGGGTGGGCTCGGACACGATGCTCGCGCAGATCATCCGTCTCGTGCGGGAGGCGCAGGGTTCAAAGGCACCCATCCAGCGAGTGGTCGACAAGGTCTCGAGCGTCTTTGTGCCAGCAGTGATCGCGATCGCGATCTGGAGCTTCGTGGTGTGGTCCATCGTCGGTCCGGCGCCGGCCTTCGTGTTCGCTCTGGTCGCCGCGGTTTCCGTGCTGATCATCGCCTGCCCGTGCGCCCTCGGACTGGCCACACCGATGTCGATCACAGTCGGCACGGGGAAGGGTGCCACGGCGGGCATTCTCATCCGCTCGGCCGAGGCACTGGAGACTGCACACAGGATCGACACTGTGGTGCTCGACAAGACCGGCACCATCACCAAGGGCACCCCGGCCCTGACCGACGTCCTCCCAGTCGATGGCATGGGCGAGGAGGAGCTGTTGGTACTGGTTGCGGCGGTGGAGCGCTCCTCTGAGCACCCGCTGGCTTCCGCGATCGTCGCAGGAGCGCAGGAGCGCGGACTCGACCTGCCGGAGGCCACGGCCTTTGACTCGATCACCGGCCAAGGAGTGCGGGCCCTCGTGAACGGTCGGGAAGTGTTGGTGGGCAATCGGCGCCTGCTGGCAGCAGCTGGTGTCATCCCTGACATGGGGCCGGTGGAGCGACTTGCCGCGGACGGAAAAACGCCGATGCTTGCTGCTGTTGACGGTGCCTTCGCCGGGGTGATCGGCGTGGCCGACACCCTCAAGGACGGTTCTGTGGCCGCGATCGCCGCACTCCAGGAGCGGGGGATTGACGTGGTCATGATGACCGGCGACAACCGCGACACAGCCGCGGCGATCGCACGCCAGGTCGGCATCACCCGCGTCCTGGCCGAGGTCATGCCCGAGCACAAGGCGGCTGAGGTGAAGCGACTGCAGGCCGAAGGCAGGGTGGTGGGCATGGTCGGTGACGGCATCAACGATGCCCCAGCCCTGGCGCAGGCGAACGTCGGCTCAGCCATTGGCACGGGAACAGATGTCGCCATCGAATCCTCCGACATCACCCTCATCTCCGGTGCCTTGGGCGGGCTGGTGACGGCGGTGGACCTGTCGCGTGCGACCATGCGCAACATCCACCAGAACCTGGTATTCGCGTTTCTGTACAACGGTTTGGGGATCCCCATCGCAGCCGGTGTCCTGTACCCGGCACTGGGGCTGATGCTCAGCCCGATGATCGCCGCCGCTGCCATGGCACTGTCCTCACTCTCGGTGGTGGCCAACGCCAACCGCCTGCGCGGGTTCAAGCCCGCCACCCTGCCCGAAACCGTGCAGGTCGCCCCCACCAATCCCGTGGTGGAAGTGGGCGGCGCATCCGACGACGACACGAGAACCGCGGCGTCACACGAGGTGGATGGGACGGTGGATCCGGTGTGTGGGATGACGATCGACCCGTCCGCCGCAGCTGATTCCGTGCCATACATGGGACGCCTCTACTACTTCTGCTCGGAACACTGCGCCAACAGCTTCCGAGCCGAGCCAGCGAAGTACACCAGCTCGGTGCGCCACTGACACATGGCCCACTGTCTCGTCGAGGCCGCCCGTGCCGGTGGCCAAGAGCAGGAGACCAAACTGAAAGAAGCTTCCAACGCCATCGCACGCCTCGTACGCAGCTGATCCACGGCCGTCTGACCGCGGCGCATTGTCCGCTCGCGTGATCGTGCTAGATCACATGAACACGCCAGCGTCATCACGGTTTTCACGGGGTGCGACCAGATGCGAAACTCATGCTCCTTCACTGAATCTTCATGGCGCCGAAGGCAACTCACCCAGATGGTTGTTATCCTCAGTGTTGCCATTGAAGTGAATTCGAGCCAACTTTGGTCCAAACTCATTTCGGATCTCCCGCACCACGGTCCGGATCTCAACTTCGTCCATCGGTGGCACCGGCCACTCTCGCGCTCAGGAGCGCACTGTGTGCGGCGGTGGTGAATACTTTCTCCGGGGAAGGAACATGAATGCTGGACAGCGAAGCTGCCGAGGTGGCCGAGGAACACACCTCAGATGTGCGCTCAACGCCCTCGCGTCGCGAGCGACACTTGATCTTCGGCGAGATGCTGACGTTCGCCGTGCTCAGCCTCCTCGCCTCCTTCGTGCTGTCCTGGGACGCGATCCTCATCGCCGAGAATCCCGACGTCGTCCTGAGCTGCTCGATCAACCCCATCCTCGATTGCGTCACGGTGGGTTCCACCTGGCAGGCCAACGTCTTTGGTTTCCCGAATGCCTTCCTGGGGCTCGTTGCCGAGCCTGTGGTCATGACCATCGCCGTCGCGTCACTGGCAGGCACGAGGTTCCCCCGCTGGTTTATGTTCACCGCCAATGTGGTCTACCTGCTGGGAGTCATCTTCGCGTACTGGCTCCTCTACCAGTCCACGTTCGTCATCGGTGCGCTGTGCCCGTGGTGCCTGCTGGTGACGGTCTCCACCACGTTCGTGTTCGTCTCCATGACGCACTGGAACATCCTGCAGAACAACCTCTTCCTCTCACCCCGCCAGCATCAGAAGGCAGTGGCGTTCGTCCGGGGCGGCTGGTTGACCATCTCCCTCGTGGGCTGGCTGACAGCTCTCGCCCTGATGGAGATCATCAAGTGGGGACCGAGACTGTTCTCCTGAGGCGACGGTGCTTCCGAGGCGATAGCGAGCATCTGCGCCGCAGCGTGCTTCGGCATGCCGGCCCCAGCGGGAGCCGTGGGGGAGAATGGGTGAATGAACAACGCCCACACTCCTCATCGCGTCCTCGTGGTGGAGGACGAACCCGTGCTCGCGGGGACCGTGGTCAACTATCTGAATCGAGCAGGGTTTGAGGCGCGCGCAGTCCCCACCGGCACGGAAGCTGTCCCCGCGGTGCGGGAGTGGTCCCCGGACGTGGTGGTCCTGGACTTGGGTCTGCCCGGATTGGACGGGATCGAAGTCTGTCGACAGCTGCGCGGCTTCTCGGACTGCTACGTCATCATGCTGACCGCGCGGGTGGAGGAGGACGACACCCTGACCGGGCTGTCCGCCGGGGCGGACGACTACATGACCAAACCCTTCAGCGTCCGCGAGCTTGTCGCGCGCGTGCAGGCGCAGCTGCGTCGTCCACGTGTAGCGTCCGCCGCATTGCAGCGAAGCTTCGGGCCACTCGTGATAGACCCGGGTGCCCGGCGGGTGACTCTGGGGGAGACGGTGATCGAAGTGACACCCACCGAGTTCGACGTGCTAGAAACCCTCTCGGCCCGGCCCACGACGGCGTTCAGCCGACGAGATCTCATCGATGCCATTTGGGGGCCGAGCTGGGTGGGGGATGAGCACCTCGTGGACGTCCATATCGGGAATCTGAGGAAGAAGCTCGGCGACGCCGCGTCACAGCCCCGCTACGTCACCACTGTCCGCGGACATGGCTACCGCATGGGGACCGGATCGTGAAACGAGAGCGCGGCTCCCTCCCGGGTCGGCTCATTCTGGGCCAGAGTTTGCTGGTGCTGGGGATGGCCGTGAGCATCGTGGCTGCCGCGGTGCTCATCGGTCCGCGGGTCCTCGACGACCACATGCGCAGGGCGGGTCACGGCGATCAACCAGCGGTGCTTCAGCATGCACAGGAGGCCTTCTACTCCGCGGGAATGCAGTCGATCGGAGTGGGATTGCTCGTCGCCGCCGTCGGAGCAATCGCCGTGACACTGGTGACGACGCGACGGCTCAGCCGGTGGCTCAGTGCTCTCAGCCGAGGGGCGGAACGTGTATCCGCCGGTCACTACGAACAACCCGTCTCCCTGAGCCACGCCAGTCCTGAGCTGGAGCGTGTGGCCGACGCCTTCAACGGCATGGCGGCCCAGATAGAGACTACGGAGTCCCGACGGCGAAAGCTCCTCACCGATGTCGCACATGAACTCCGCACCCCCATCGCCGCAATCGACGTGACCCTGGAGGGACTGGAGGACGGGGTGATCGCGCCCGGGGACCAGGCCTATGCCACGCTGCGTGCGCAGTCCGCCCGATTGGCGAGGCTGGCCGCCGACATCCGTGACGTCAGTGCTGCGGAGGAGGGACGTCAGCACATCAGCCTGCGAAGGACGACGGCGGGGGAGCTCGTCGAAGTCTGCATCCGTGAGTGGGCCGGACGATTCTCCGAAGCGGGCGTCGCCCTGCGATGCAGTGTGGACGACGACGCCGAGGTGGATGTGGACCGGGCCCGCATCGAACAGGTGCTGGACAACGTGTTGGCCAACGCTCTGCGTCACACGCCGCGGGGTGGACGCGTGGAAGTTCGAGCCGTACCCGTGGCCGGACGGGTAGCCATCGTCGTCACCGACGACGGCGAGGGCATCAGCGCCGAGGCGCTGCCCCACGTCATGGAGCGCTTCTATCGAGCAGATCCTGCCCGCGGGAGAGCCGACGGTTCCGGAACCGGCGTGGGTCTGGCGATCTCCCGAGCGATGGCTCGCGCCCACGGAGGGGACCTGACCGCCCACAGTGACGGACCGGGACGCGGTGCCACTTTCACGTTGTCTCTGCCATCTTCATCAAATCTTCACCGATGAAGCGTTGAACCGGAGTGCGTCGTCGGCATGCTGGAAGCCAGTCCAGGCTTTATCGCCGCGACAAGTCCACATCGTTGTTCCTCAAGCCTCAAGGAAAGTGACCATGACCCGCATACGAACCGCCGTTCTCTCCGCTGCCCTGCTGTTCGGCCTGGGAGCTGTCGGAGGCTGCAGCACCGTCACCGGTTCCGGCGCAGAGCCGGCCGTGAGCACGACGTCACCAGCGGATGCCGAGGCGCCAACCGGAGATGTCGAGGCGCCAACCGGAGATGCCGAGGCGCTGTTGTCCGCTCACGGGCTCTCCGGCATGACCGCACGGGAGGTCGTGGAGACCCTCGACCAGGACCCGGCCGCTCGCCCACTTGAAATCATGGGATCCGTCACCTACGACGAGGTCGTCCTCAGTGATGAAACCGCCGAGGTCTCCCTTCCGCTCGACGGCGACGAGTTCTACATCTCCGCGGCGCCGTACGAGACCAGAACCCATGACTGCTACTTCCACAGCCTCGGGACCTGCCAGGGCGAACTGACCAACACCGACGTCCACGTGAGCGTTGTCTCCGACGACGGTGAGACCCTCATCGATGAGGACATGACCACCTATGCCAACGGCTTTGTCGGTTTCTGGGTACCGAAGGACATCTCGGGCACGGTCACGATCACCAAGGACGGCCTGACCGCTGAAGTGCCGTTCTCCTCCGACGAGGAGGGAGCAACGTGTCTAACCACTGTGGAACTCACCTGATTCGACGGGCCTGCTGGACCGGAAGCTCCGTGACAACGACAAACAAATTTTCCTGAGAATGTTCAGTATTAGGTCAAACCGTCCCGGACAGGCGATAATGGAAGAGTGAAGCCACTTCCGCTGCGCGTCTGTCTCCACAATGACTACGAGGTAGTCGTCCGTGGCCTACAGTCCATGCTCCAGCCCTACGAAGATCGCGTGCGCGTCGTGGAGCTCGACAGCCGAATGCCCGTCTCCAGAGACGTCGAGATCACCCTCTACGACACCTTCGGCCGGGCTCAGGCGGACGGAGATGAGATCGAGGACATCCTGGAGAACAGTCACGCTGGCAAAGTCGTGATCTACACCTGGAACATGCACCCCGTCCTGATTGACCAAGCCCTGGCCAAGGGTTGCTACGGATACATCGACAAGGGGATCTCCGGTGAGGACCTCGTGCACGCGCTCGAACGCATCGATGCGGGTGACGTGGTGGTATCTCCCGTCCGCTCCAGCAACGTCAACGCTAACCTCGACGGCCACGTCGCCCAAGAGCGGCAATTGCCTCCAGACTCCCACCCCCATGTTCTCGGCGCGAACCCGGATGACACAAAGTCCGCAGCGTTCGGAGGCGGCCAATGGCCCGGGAGGCACGCCAAGCTGAGTGCCCGTGAGGCCGAGGTCCTGGTCCTCATCACGCAGGGTTACACCAACAACGACATTGCCGCGCGCAGCTACCTCAGCATCAACTCCGTCAAGTCCTACATCCGCTCCGCCTACAGGAAGATCGGTGTGGAGCGTCGCTCGCAGGCCGTGCGATGGGGAATGGAGAACGGAATGCTGCCGGACACGAGCCGCACGATCGTCGCCTGACCTACTCCTCGACGCCGCCCCCTCCGCCTTCGCCGACTGTGTCCAGCTCGCGCAGGTAGTGCGCGAAGCCGGTTGGAATCTTGCTGTGTCTGCGTGAGGATGTGACTACTCGCGTGGTATCCGTGGCCAACCATCGGCCCTCCAGTTCTCGCACACGCTTGGCGAGAGCCACATCCTCGTGCACGCTCTTGGCACCGAAACCCCCCGCCGCCTCCCAGTACGAGAGCCGGATCCCCAGATTCGCGCCGTGCACGTGTGGGTGTCCCTCGCCCAGTATGTGTTCCGCGAACCACAGACGGTGCGCCGACAGCTGGTGGGGCAGGGCAGGACCCGGTTCGACCGTCCCGAGGACGAGATCAAGGCCGGAATCGGCCAGGCTGCACTGCCGGTGCAGCCACGTATTCGGCACCACCGTGTCTGCATCCGTGTTGGCCACCCAGATGCGTTCCGCGCCGTGGTGCGTGAGGTGGCATCGCGCCGCCCGTACCCCGGCGTCCCGGGTGGCACCGACATTCCCGAACGGGGCATCCACCACGAGCAAGGGCATCTCGTCGCAGAATCTCTGAGCAACCGCGGCGGACCCGTCAACGCATCTGTCGAGGGATGCCACAACCACCACGTCGAGGGTGATGCGTTGCACTGCTTCCCGAACTGATTCCAGACAGGCGCTCAGCAGACTCTCCTCGTTGTGGACCGGAATGACGACGGCCAGTGCGGTGATCGGGAGCTGGCTCCCGGTCATCGCGGCTGGTCTGCGAGTCGAAACACGTCGAGAACGAAGTCCTGATCATCGATGGTGGTGTGCGGGATGCCCAGTTGCCCTCGCAGAATGCGATGCACCTCTGGGCCATCCAGCGGCCAGCCCCGCACGTCATGGCGCCAGTGACACGCCACCACAGTGTTTGAGGCGGAGTTCGCGATGAGTTCAGCCAGCTCCCGCATCCGCCGGGGACTGAGGAAATAGCCGAGTTCGGAGACGACGATGAGATCGGCATCCAGTCGCCGCAGATCGTCCGGAATGCGTTGGTGGAGCAACTCGACGTGGCTGAGGTGAGCGACAGTGCGCTGCGCCCTGCTCAGAGCCGCGGCGCTCGAATCGATCGCCAGCACATGGCGTGCCCGTTCCGCCAGATCAGCGGCCAGGGCTCCTACCGAACAGCCCAGTTCCACGGCGCGGTCATACGTCGGCTCGGGAAGGACCGCCAGGGTGCATGCGCGTTTGCGGCGCTCGTAGAAGCTGGTGTGGACCGACCAGGGATCAGCGTGGCTGGAATGCAGTTCCTCGAAGGGGTTCCTCTCGGAGGGTGAACCGTCGAAGAACACCTCGAATGCCCGCTCGAAGTGGGACAGCATGGCGGGTGTAACGACGGCGTCGTCCCCCGGCTGGTCGCTGAGGGGCAGGATCTGCGAACGGTGCTTCTGCATAGCCGTCCGTTTCGCCCGGAAGGCGTCGGAGGAAAGGGCAAGATTCGGGCCGGGTGGCATCGCGGCGTCGGGCGAACCCCAGTGCCACCACCAGATGGGCGCCTCGAGGAGCTGGGCATCGGTGCGCCATGCGGCACTGGCAGCGGCCCGTGCGGCTGCCTCGTGATCGGGATGGCCGTCACCACGCCACGTTGAGACCAGTAGCGTCTCTGCGCCGTCGAGGGCGATGACGTCCACCAGAAGTTCGACGAGGGAATCGATGGACGCGCCCAGATCCCCGTCGGCGTAACCCGGCATGTGCAGCGTGGCGTTCGGTGCCAGGGCCTGCACGGCATCCTCCACCTCCGGGCGGCGCAGCGCCACGAGATCCGTACGGGAATGAGTGGGTGAATGGGGGTGGGAGCCTTCACCGTCGGTCGCCACCACCACCGTGACGGGGATGCCCCGCGCGTGGGCCATCGCGATGAGGCCGCCGGCCATCAGGGTCTCGTCGTCCGGATGGGCAGCCACCACCACAAGGTGCTGGACCGCCGAGAGGTCCAGTTCGGGACGCTCGCCACGTGCCAGAGCGCTGGCCCATCTCGTTTCTGGGACCGTGTCATCAGTGTGGTGGAATGACGGCGGTGGTGTCACGCCCATGTGGACTCCATGCCGGTGAGGAGGGCATCACCCACCGTCGCCGCATCCCGTTCAGCCTTGTGCTGGCGCAGGTAGACCTCCAGGTCGCTGACGCGGCGGGCGTGTTCCTCGTCGAGGGTGAGCGGGCCCGGACCCAGCCCGTGTGCCGCACAGCGCAGCACCGCCTCGCACGCATCGTGGACGAGGTGGCGAACCCGCAGAGCCGAGGCCCAAACACCCGAACCCTGCAACCCGCCGGAATCGACGGCGTGGGCGGCTTGTGCGAGGACGGCCGCTGCTGCATGCAGCCTGGTGTCGGCCTCACCCAGCAGCATCCGGGAAATCTGGTCGGGATCCCGACTGGTTGCTGATGACAGCATCGAGCGGGCGATTCCTGCCGCTCCTCCCCACCAGATCGCAGCCACCCCGATGCCACCCCATGCGAAGCCGGGCCTGTTCAGATACCAGCCATCCTCACCCACGGGTGTGGCGGGGACTTCATCGAAGTCCACCGGGACCGACACCACCTGAGCCAGCCCACGCGCCGCCCACGGCGCCTCCGCAGCGCTCACGCCCGGATGGTGGAGATCGACGGCGAACAGTCGCCGCGTGCTCTGCGATGTCCATGCCGTGATGAGTGCCCTGTCGAGATGTGAGGCCAGGGAACACCAGGGTTTGCGGCCATTGAGGAGGAACCCATCGTCACGCGTGGTGGCATCGAGGCGGGTGCCCGGACCCTCTGCCGCGAACACCCCCCAGGTGGCTTCGTCGGTGCTGTCGCGCAGGCCGCCTCCGGGCGCTTCAGCCAGGATCGCCAGTGCATCCACATGGGGTTCCAACGCTCGGGCGACGGTGAGGTCAATGGCCGCCAGGTCCGCCAGCGACTGCCAGAGCTGCAGGGTACGCCCCGTACCGGGGCGATCGAGCAGTTCTCCGACGGCGGGAGCAATGCGCAGAGCCGCTATCGGATCACCTGCCGCTTCGCGGGCTGCAGCGCATACACCGTCCCACCCGGCGGGCCGTGAAACGTCCGCCGCGCCCGTCTCAAAACGCACCATGGAGGCCTACAGTAGGGCCGGGGATAGGGCAATGCAGCTCACCCTGCCGGGGGAAGTGAACGCCCTCGATGACCGGGGTGGGACCCGAGATGACGGGCAGGGATCGTCGGTGCCAAACTGGAGCTGTCCGCGAACGACCTCTTCTCATTCACAAAGGATATCTGCATGACCTCCACAGGCCGCGTCACTCTGCCGATCGAGCAGGGCATGGACGAGCAGCTCCCCGGCATCCTGTCCCGTCTGGGGGCAGATGCAGTGCGCAACTCGGATGGCACATGGCTGCCGGAGATCACACCGCAGCTGGGCGTGAAGGTCTACGAAACGTACTTCCCGGCACGTGGCGACCAGGAATTCGCCCTGGCACACCTCGACGCCAGGCCGCGCGTGTATCTGATGTCGGAGCGCGCCGCGGCACCAGCGGAGGGTCCCCTCGAGATCGAAATCATGCGTGGCTACCTCCCTCTGCAGGTGACGCCCGACATGACGGAAGTCACCCGCTGGTGGGAAGTGATTGACCGCACCACGGGTGACGTGGTGGACGTGTCGCAGTGGAGCGTGGCGGGGGAGGACAGCGAAACGATCGTCACCCTGACGAACCCGGTGCCGTTCCACGTCTACACCGTCAACTTCCTGGCGTGGCAGGCCTGGGACTCGACGCAGATGTACAACTACACCACCAACAACTGGCAGAACGACCCGACGCGGGTCCGCGAGATCGGCTATGACGCCTGGCATCCCGAGGCGTGGGAGTTCATGCAGCAGTCCCTGCGCGACTGGTGCAGCGAGCGTCCGGAAGTGGATGTGGTGCGCTTCACCACGTTCTTCTACCACTTCACGCTGGTGTTCAATGACCTCTCCAAGGAGAAGTACGTCGACTGGTTCGGCTACAGCGCGTCCGTCTCACCCCGCGCCATGGATGCCTTCGAGGCCGAGTACGGCTACGCCCTGCGCGCCGAGGATTTCGTCGACGAGGGCTACTACAACTCACCTTTCCGCACTCCATCGAAGACCTACCTGGACTGGATCGACTTCCAGTCGCGCGCCGTCTGCGAGCGAGCCAAGGTGCTCGTAGATATCGTCCACGAGCACGGCAAGGAAGCCATGATGTTCTTGGGCGACACCTGGATCGGCACCGAGCCGTACGGTGAGCACTTCTCCAGCATCGGCATGGACGCAGTCGTGGGCTCCGTGGGATCCGGCGCCACGTGCCGCATGATCTCCGACATCACGGGCGCCACTTACACCGAGGGACGTTTTCTGCCCTACTTCTTCCCCGACGTGTTCACCGAGGGGGGCGACCCGTTGGGTGAGGCCAACACGTCCTGGCTGAACGCACGCCGCGCCATCGCACGCCAACCCCTGGATCGCATCGGCTACGGCGGGTACCTCAGTCTGGCGGTGAAGTTCCCGGACTTCGTGGCTCGGGTCGAGGAGATCACTGATGAGTTCCGAGCCATCCATGAGCTCGGAGGCGGGCAACGTCCCGAGAACGCACCCATTCGTGTGGCGATCGTGAACGCGTGGGGGAGCCTGCGGACATGGCAGACGCACATGGTGGCCCACGCGCTCTGGTACAAGCAGATCTACTCCTACCTCGGTGTGATCGAGGCGCTCAGCGGCCTGCCGTTCGAGGTGGAGTGGTTGAGTTTCGACGACGTGCGTGCAGGTGCGCTGGAGGGCGTCGACGTCGTGTGCAACGTCGGCGCCGCCAACACGGCGTTCTCGGGCGGGGCCGAGTGGCTGGATGCAGATCTGGTGACTGCAATGCGCGCCCACGTGGCCCGTGGCGGCGGGTTCATCGGCATCGGGGAGCCGTCCGCCGTGGCAGCCGGAGGGGCATACTTCCAACTCTCGGACGTGCTGGGTGTGGACAAGGAGATGGGCTGGTCCCAGTCCACCAATCGATACCCGGTTGCGCACGGCGAGCACTTCATCACAGCGGACCTGCGCCAGCGCGCCGATGTCGGTGAGGGGGCCGGGGACATCTTCGCCGTGGGCGGGGTGCAGGTGCTGCAGCTCGACGAGGAGTCGGTGGACATCGCAGCGAACACCGCAGGCAGGGGGCGAGCCGTCTACTTCGCCGGCCTGCCCTACACCACCGACAATGCTCGCCTGTTGCACCGGGCCATCTACTGGGCAGCTGGCAGGGAGGACGAGTTCGCCTCGCACTGGACCAGCGCGAACCCCGACGTGGAGGTGGCCGTGTTCCCGGAATCGGGTAAGGCGCTGCTCATGAACAATTCGGGAGCCCCTGCCAGCACAGTGGTCGCCGGCCGTGCCACCGGTTTCCTCGGCGATGGCGAGGTGGTCTCGCACGAAGTGCAGCTCGGCGCCATGGAATCGCGCTGGCTGGACATCTGAGGGATACCGGCCGGGGTCAGACTGCCTCGCCGGGTGAGGGCTCGCGCGGCAGCGATTCCGCGACGGCGATTCTGGTGACCCGCATGCGCATCGCCACGATGGAGACCACGGCGACCATGAGGACTCCGAGCCCGACGGTCAGGGCAGGGTTGACGGACCAGAGACGCGTGACCGCGAGGAAACCGGCGAAACCCACCGTCCCGTACAGGAACGCCCACATCACGCAGCCGACGGTCACCGACGGCAGGTATCTGCGCATCGGCATCCGCGCCACGCCCGCGGCCAGGTTCACCATGGTCTGAATTCCCACCGTGAGGAAGCTGACTGCGACGGCAGGAGCGCCCCAGCGATTGATCCACCGCACGCCTAACGCGTACGCGCGGCTGTCCAACACGCGCGAGAACCGGCTTCGTCCTGTGCCTGCGACGATCGCGCGCCCCAACCAGTACGTCGCATTCGCGCGGAGCATGACGATGATGAACAGGGCGCCCACAACGACGAGGTAAGGAGCCTGCCATGTGGTGGGGTCCATCCGTGCTCCTTGCCGAAACGCCTGCCACTTCATCCTAGGTCGCTCAGGAAGTGGCGCCCAATTCCCGTTTTGCTAGGTTGGCAACGAACAGGAGGTGGGCCGTGGCAGACATCGATGACTTCGATCTGGACGCGACGATGGAGATGGCCTGGCAGGATTTCGCGAATCGTCTGGCCGAGGTGCTCTCCGTCATGGACGACACCAGCGATCTGTGTATCTCCGTGGCCGCCAACACCGTGCCCGGCACGACGCCGCCGGTGATCACCTTCTCCTACCAGGAGCCAGCCAGTGTCGCCGCAACTCTGCGGGGCGCCGACCACGAAGTTCTGACACGGCTCGGTTGGCAGGATGACGGCGACGGAGCCCATCATGTGCGCTGGGACCAGGAGGACACCTCCGAACTGGCATCCCTGGTGTCCCGGACCATGCGGGAGGGCCTGGGAGCCATACATCCCGTCTTCCTGGAACCCGACCAGCTTGCAGACATCCTCAAGCCCGGCGTCCCAGTGGAGCGAGGCGTGGGCGTCCTACCCGGTCCCTTCGGCATCGTTATGCCTACCAGCAGGGATGATCTGGACGCCGTGGTGGGTGCGGAACTTGAAAGAGCGTTCGGTCACCCACCCATGCGGGACAGTCAGGGAGACGTCGCCATTCGTATCGGCTCCACCATGCTCTTCCTGCGCTCCACTCCCGATTTCGAGGAACTGGTGCTCTTCGCCGTGCTGGTCCATGACGTGGAGGGCCGCTCACGCGCCTGCGAGGTGCTGAACGATCTGAACCGGGAGTCTCGCTACTGCCGCTTCTCCCTGCACCTGGACCGAGTCTTCGTCCAAGTTTCGGTCCCCGCGAGGCCGTTCGTTCCCATTCACCTCAGGAGGGCTCTGGCCACCATCTCTCAGACCGCCGACGGCATCGACGACGAGCTGGCGGCACGTCTGCGCGGCCGCACGACATTTGACCAAGGTGGGACGCCGTGACGGGCATTCCGGATTCCAACGGCTATTTCGCTGCGCTGGACGCGTCCGAATGCCGCAAACTGCTGCGCGCCGGTGAGATCGGACGGGTGGCCTGGCAGAGCGGGACGGACATCAACATCCTGCCCGTGAACTACAAGGTAGTCGACGACCACGTCGTGTTCCACACCTCCGAGACCGGAGCGCTCGCCTCACTGCTGACGCCGACACGGGTGGGTTTCCAGGTGGACGAGATCGATCTTGAGGCAACCGTGGGATGGACACTACTTGTTCGCGGAACCAGCGGGCCCGCGGTGGGCCTAGACTCCTCGTCATGGGTGCCGGACGGGCGCCGTGTGGGCGTGGCCATCGCCGTGGAGTGGCTCGGTGGCCGTGTTGTCTCGGGAACATCGAGCTGAAGGATCCAGGGAGGTCATGATGGAGCAGTCCGAGGAGCAGAACAACAACGGGGTCGAGCAGGACATCGCTCGTGATGTGCCGGCGGGGAGCCCCCTCATCGTCGTCGGCGTCGATGGCAGCGACGACGGCCTGCGTGCCGTGCGTTTCGGTGCCAATACGGCACGGACCTTCGGCGGGGAACTGATGCTCGTGCACGCCGTCGACGATGCGATGCTGGCCGGGGCGTGGGGCGTGGTCTACGACCCGGAGGTTCTCCAGAACGCGGGTGTGTCCGCGAATGCCCAGGCCAAGGAACTCGCTCTTGAACTCGGCCTGCCGGAGGAGCGCATCCGCACCGAGGTAGTCCTCGGCTCACCGGGGGGCGTCCTCGGACGTCTCAGCGAGGTCGCGGACCTGATCGTGCTCGGGCGTCGGTCCGTGTCCGGTCTGGAGCGGATGTTCGTGGGGTCCACGAGCGTCTCGGTGGTCTCCAACTCCTCCTGCCCGGTCCTCGTCATCTCGGCGGCCGCTCACCCCATCGACGTGGGCGGCAAGAAGCTGATCGGCGTCGGTATGAACACCAGCCCCGGCAATCACGCAACCCTGGAGGAGGCGTTCAAACAGGCACAACGCTTCCAGTCGTCACTGGAAATCGTGCATGCCCTCCAGCCACCGATCGGGATCTTCGCGAAGAAGCTGAGCCCTGACGATCTGGAGGAGCAGCTGCGTTTCATCCGCGGTGGTCTCAAGGCGCTGGCCAAGTCCATCGCAAAGCGCTATCCCGACGTGGTCTATAAGGTGATCGTGGTGGCCGACAGCCCCATCAACGAACTGGTGGGCCGCTCCAGCAGCTACGACGCCCTGGTGCTGGGGATCAGCAACGGAGGCTTCGGTCTCGGCGGCTTGGTGCGAGGACTGATGGCCCACGCTGAATGTCCTCTGCTGATCACGAACTGACCCTGTGACGGATTCCACGTCTGCGCCCGTCATCCACTTCGACGAGGCGCTGCCGATATCGGCCGAGGCCTCCGGCATCGCGGAGCTGATCCGCAGCAACCAAGTGGTGATCGTGGCGGGGGAGACCGGCTCCGGCAAGACCACCCAGCTGCCCAAGATCTGCCTGCTCGCGGGCAGGGAGCGCATTGCCCACACCCAGCCACGGCGGATCGCTGCCCGTACCGTCGCGCAGCGCATCGCGGACGAGTGCGAGGTGGAACTGGGGGACTTCGTCGGCTATCAGGTGCGATTCACGCGCAGGACCAGCCGGGCGACGCGCATCAAACTCATGACCGACGGTGTGCTGCTCAGTGAGGTAACCCGTGACAAGGACCTGAGCCGCTACGACACCATCATCGTCGACGAGGCCCATGAGCGCAGCCTGAACATCGACTTCCTGCTCGGATACCTGAAACAGCTGCTTCCCCGCCGGCCCGAACTACGCGTCATCGTGACGTCGGCCACCATCGACACCGCACGGTTCTCCGAGCACTTCGACGATGCACCCATCGTGGAGGTCTCCGGCCGCACGTACCCGGTGGAAGTGCGCTACCGCCCGGTGGAGGAATCCGAGGATCAGGTGGATGCGATCGTCTCGGCAATGAGGACCGTAGCAGCGGAACCCGGGACAGGTGACGTGCTGATCTTCCTCTCCGGTGAGCGAGAGATCCGGGACGCTGCGGAGGCCATCGACGGCCTGAAACTGCGTGGCTGGGAGACCACCCCGCTGTACGCACGCCTGTCCGCCGCCGAGCAGCAACGGGTGTTCCAGTCCCATGCCGGCCGTCGTGTGGTGCTAGCCACCAACGTGGCGGAGACCTCCATCACCGTGCCGGGGATCCGTTACGTCATCGACGTCGGAACGGCGCGGATTTCGCGCTACTCCACCCGCACCAAGGTCCAGCGGTTGCCCATCGAGCCAGTGTCCCAGGCCAGCGCCAACCAGCGTGCGGGACGGTGCGGACGGCTCGGCCCCGGTGTCGCCATCCGCCTCTACAGCGAGGAGGACTTCGAGTCCCGCCCACGCTTCACCGAGCCCGAGATCCTGCGCACCAATCTGGCCACCGTCATCCTGCAGATGGCGGAGGCTGGACTGGGCGACATCGAGGCCTTCCCCTTTGTCGAGGCGCCCATCGCCGCGCAGATCAGCGACGGTCTGCGAGTGCTGGCCGAACTGGGAGCCATCCACACGCGTAAACGCAACCAGGACCTCCGGCTCACCCCCACCGGGCGTACGCTCGCCCGGCTCCCCATCGATCCCCGACTCGGGAGAATGCTGCTGGAGGGCTCACGCCGCAGGTGCCTGCGCCAGATGCAGGTTCTCGTCGCCGGACTCACCATCCCCGATGTCCGGGAACGCCCCGCCGACCATCAGGCCGCCGCTGACCAGATGCACCGCCGATTCTGGGTTCCAGCAGCCACGGCGCCACCCGGAACGGTGATAGAGGAGGCCGGTCCCGAGCGCCACACCCCCCATACCGGCACGCACAAGGAGAAGCCACCGTCCTCGCTGGAGGGCGGCGACTTCGAGGCACTGCTGAACGTCTGGGAATACCTGCGACGCCGTCGCAAGGAACTCTCGGGCAATGCATTTCGGCGGATGTGCCGCGAGGAGTACCTGCACTTCGTCCGGTTTCGTGAATGGGAGGATCTCGTCACGCAACTGCGCGAGGTGTGTCGCGAACTCGACCTGGACGCCAAGGGCACCGGGAGTATGGCCGACGTGGTGACCTGCCTGCTCTCAGGGCTCCTGTCGAACGTCGGCGCCATCGAACCGGAGCGCTCCACCAAGAAGCCGGGCAAACGCAAACCCTTGCGGGAGTACCTGGGCGCCAGGGGCACCCACTTCGCCATCCAGCCCGGATCCTCCCTGGCAAAGGCAACGCCGCCGCTGGTGATGGCATACGAGCTGGTGGAAACGTCCCGCCTGTGGGCACGGACAGTGACCTCGATCGAGCCGGAATGGGTGGAGGCGGTCGGCGGGCATGTCCTGACCCGGAGCTTGTCGGAGCCGCACTTCGCCGCGAAGAGTGCGAGCGTGGTCGCCAACGAACGGTTGAGCCTGTTCGGCGTCCCCATCGTCGCCAACCGGCGCACCTCCTATGCAGACCAACACCCACAGGAGGCACGGGAAATCTTCATCCGCACCGGCATCGTGGAGGGGGAGTGGGAGACCAGGCATCCCGTGGTGACGGCGAACCGCTTCGCCCTCGACGAGGCGCGCACGCTGACGGACCGGATGCGTCGGCCGGACCTCCTGATCTCCGATGACGAACTCTTCACCTTCTACGACACTCGCCTCGGCGCGGAGGTGATGTCAGGACCGACGTTCCAGTCCTGGCTGCAATCCCGCGGCGAGGACAGTTTTCTCAGGCTGACCCCGGCAGACTGCATCTCCGATCCGGGTGAGCTCAGGGTTGCCGACTTCCCCGACCGGTGGGAGGTGGGTGGCCATGAGCTGCCGGTCGATTACGTCTTCGAGCCTGGCGCCGGACGCGACGGCGTCACCATCACCGTGCCGCTGGAACTGTTGAACCAGTTCGAACAGTCGCCGTTCACGTGGCAGGTGCCCGGTCTGCGCCGGGAGCTGGCCACAGCGCTCCTGCGGTCACTGCCCAAGGCCATACGGACCGCTTTCGTCCCCGCGCCGGACTGGGCAGGCAGGGCCCATGCCTGGCTGGATGACAATGGCGTCGCCCCGGGTGAATCGCATCCGGAAGCACTCGGCCGTGCGTTGCGCGCCCTGACGGGGGAACGAATCCCCGCCGACGCCTGGCGTCCGGTCATGGTGGATGCACACCTCCGCCCCACCTTCGTCGTCATGGACGGGGACAAGGAGGTGGCGCGGGGTGCGGACCTCGATGAGCTGCGGGAGGAACTGGCGCCCCAGGTCAGCGCCAAGCTCACGCGCTCCGCGAAGCGGATCTCCGCCACCGGTCAGACGTCCTGGACGTTCGGTACCATCCCCGCGAGCGTGCAACTCTCCGGCGGAATCGTCGGCTACCCCGGGCTCGTGGATGAAACCACCGCCGTCGGGCTCATGGTGGCCGAATCCGCTTCCCGTGCATCCCATGAACATGTGCGGGGGCTCCGGCGACTGCTCACGCTGGTCAACCCTTCCCCCGTGCGCTGGGTGGTCTCGCACCTGGGCTACCAGGAGAAGCTCTCACTGGGCGCCAGCTCCTATCCCAGCGTCCAGGACCTGTTGGCCGACGCGTGGCTCAAGGCGAGCGAGCAACTGCTGCGACAGGCCCGAGAACCGGATGAGGTCCGGGATGCCGCCACGTTCTCCTCCGTCGCAGAGGCGGTCCGAGCCGAATCTCCAGTGCGCACGCAGGCAGTGGTGCGGATCGCCGCCCAGGTTCTGGCCGCCCAGGCGGAGGTGCACAGCGCTCTGCAGGCCTTCCCACCGGAGGACCCCCTCCGGCAGGACGTGACGGAGCAACTCGCCAACCTCACGTTCAACCGGTTCATCTCGGCAACCCCGGACCCGTGGTTCGAGCGACTCCCCGTCTACGTCTCCGCCATTTCAACGCGTCTTCAGGGCGCCCGGAAGAGCAGGGCACGCGACGACCGCGCCCGTCTGGAAGTGGAGGAGGTGGAAGCGGAGTACGCGGAGCTGTGTGACGCCCAACCCGCAGGCCCACTCCCGCCAGCGGTGGAGGAGGTGGCGTTCCTGATCGAGGAGCTGCGGGTCAGCCTGTTCGCGCAGGGAATCCGCACTGCGGTCCCCATTTCCACCAAACGCATCCGTCAGGCGATGATGGCATCATGGCACGGTGCCAGAAACAGTTGATGAACTGATCAGCCAGTTCGAGCTGACCCAGACCGGACCCCTGACGTTCCAGGGCCCCCAGCCCAAAACCCTGCTCCAGAGGCTTTTCGGTGGGCAGGTGCTGGCGACGAGTCTGATGGCCGCACTCCACACAGTGCCGCAGGACCGCGCGGTGCATTCGTTGAACGCCTACTTTCTGCTCCCGGGCGATCCCCTGACACCGCTGAGCCTCGACGTCGAGGTACTCCGGGACGGCCGCTCGTTCAGTGCCCGACGGGTGGTGGCGAAGCAGGCCGAACACGCCATCTTCCAGCTCAGCGCATCGTTCCACGTGCCGGAACCCGGGCTGTCGCACTCGGCCGAGCAGCCCACCGATGTGACCCCGCCCGAGGAGTCGCCGCTCATGCGCAGAGTACTCGAGGAGCGATTCGGGCGGCAGGTCAGGCGCCTGTCCGAGTGGGACGCACTGGAGGTGCGCCTCGCCAGCCCGCCCCAGCCAACGCATGAGGGCGGCATGATGCGCGCCTGGGTGCGGACGCAGGAGCGCATGCCTGAGGACCCCGGCCTGCACGCAGCCGTGCTCGCCTACCTCTCCGACATCACATTGTTGAGCGTCTCGACGGTTCAACACCAGGTGGAATTCATGTCCCCGCAAATGCGGGCGGCCTCCATCGACCACGCAATGTGGTTCCATCGACCCTTCCGGGCCGACGAATGGTTGCTCTACGACATGATCTCGCCGTCGGCCTCCGGCGCACGAGGATTCTGCACCGGACGTTTGTATCAGGGCGGGCTCGCGGTGGCGTCCTGCGCGCAGGAGGGATTGATCCGGGTACTCGACTGAGACACCCGGCCCCGACACGTCAGGCGGCGGCAGCCTCCGAGGCTGATTCGGCCTCACGCATCTTGCTGAGTGCCAGACGTTCGATCTGGCGGACGCGCTCCGCAGTGATGCCCCAGTGTTGCCCGATGTCGGCCAGCTTCGCCTGTCGGCCGTCGAGCAGCCCGTAGCGGCGACGCACGACATCGGCGGACCGATCGTCGAGACTGTCGAGCATGCTCTCCAGCCGTGAGCGTTCCTCTGCGTCCAGCACCATCTCGTCGGGTCCGGGCGAGGTTTCGCGGGCAATCAGATCACCGAGTGAGGTGTCACCGTCGGCTTCCACGGGAGCATCGAGGGAGACGTGCTCGCGGGAGTAGCGCAGGAGATCGATGATCCGTCCTTCGGGCAGTTCCAGTTCGGCTGCGATCTCGTGCAGTTCCGGTTCACGGCCCAGCTGGCGCTCCAGGTTGCGGCGCACCGCTGAAACCTGGTTGACCTGCTCGGCCACATGAACGGGCAGGCGCACGATTCGTCCCTGCTGGGCGATGCCCCGGGAGATCGCCTGACGGACCCACCAGGTGGCGTAGGTGGAGAACTTGAAGCCCTTGGCGTAGTCGAACTTCTCCACCGCCCGGATCAGGCCCGTGTTGCCCTCCTGAATGAGGTCGAGCATCGGCATCTGGGCGCGGCCGTACTTACGGGCCACCGAGACCACGAGACGCAGATTGGCCTTGGTGAAGCGCTGCATGGCAGCTTCGCCCTCCCGGACGACACGCTCGAGTTCGTCGCGGGTTGCCGGGATGGAGGACTCAACATCACCGGCTAGAATCTTGGAGGCGAAGAGACCGGCCTCGATACTGCGAGCCAACTCAACCTCTTCGACGGCGCTCAGCAGAGCCGTCTTCGCAATGGCGTCCAGGTAGAGTCCCACGGCATCCTTGCCATCGATGCCGTCATGTGTACGGGTACGTGCGGTGGTGGTCATCGCTTGAGCCTTTCTCACGTCGTCATCTCATCCAACGTTCCAGCATGGGGATTGGTTCCACGTTTCCACGATCGAACGAAGAAATGTGCGCCAAACATTTGAGTCCTGCGAAGTTGCGTGCAAGTATGGGAGTCGCAGGCCTCTTGACGGACACGGGACGCCGCGCGCGCAAAAACACTAATGTAGGTACATGTCATCCCAGGAGAGGACCGTTGTGACTTCTGGTTCGAGCAAAGAGCAAAGCCCAGCCACTACCAAGGCAACCAGCCGCTCCCGCACCGCCACGAAGACCGCCGCCACCAAGACCCCGGCCGCGAAGACACCTTCTGTCAAGACTTCCGCAGCCAAGCGCACAACGAAGCGAGCACCTGCGGCCAAGACCGGCACCCAGCCCGCCACTCCCGCCGTGGCGCCCACGATCGCAGATGCATCCACGGGACAGGTGGACGTCGAGGTCGTCCGAGACGGCAATGACGTCGTCCTGACAGTGGGCGGCAAGAGGCGAACCCTGGACGAGGTGGATGATTCCGAGTTCGTGGAGGCCAAGGAGGCGCCTCTCGCCAAGGAACTGGTCGAGGACGGCGGCTTCACTGTCAGTGACAGCGACGAGGCGGACGAACCCGAGCAGCAAGTCATGTCCGCGGGTGCCACGGCGGACCCCGTCAAGGACTATTTGAAGCAGATCGGAAAGGTCGCGCTTCTCAACGCGGTGCAGGAGGTTGAACTCGCCAAGCGCATTGAGGCAGGCCTGTTCGCGGAGGAGCGACTCGCCGAATCCAAGGTCAAGGCGAAGGACCGCGAGGACTTCGACTGGATTGTGGCCGACGGGCGTCGCGCCAAGAACCACCTCCTCGAAGCCAACCTGCGTCTCGTCGTCTCTTTGGCCAAGCGCTACACGGGACGCGGCATGCTGTTCCTGGATCTCATCCAGGAGGGCAACCTGGGCCTGATCCGTGCCGTCGAAAAATTCGACTACACCAAGGGCTACAAGTTCTCCACCTACGCCACGTGGTGGATCAAGCAGGCCATCACCCGTGCCATGGCGGACCAGGCCCGCACGATTCGCATCCCCGTGCACATGGTGGAGGTCATCAACAAGCTGGCCCGAGTGCAGCGTCAGATGCTGCAGGATCTCGGCCGTGAGCCCACCCCTGAGGAACTGGCCCAAGAACTGGACATGACGCCGGAGAAGGTCGTCGAGGTCCAGAAGTACGGACGCGAACCCATCTCACTGCACACGCCCCTGGGTGAGGACGGCGACTCCGAGTTCGGAGATCTGATTGAGGACTCGGAGGCCGTCGTTCCCGCGGATGCGGTGAACTTCACCCTGCTCCAGGAGCAGCTGAACGACGTGCTGGACACGCTCAGCGAGAGGGAGGCCGGCGTCGTGTCCATGCGCTTCGGGCTGACGGATGGCCAGCCGAAGACGCTGGACGAGATCGGCAAGGTCTACGGTGTCACCCGGGAACGTATAAGGCAGATCGAGTCCAAGACGATGAGCAAGCTGCGCCACCCGTCACGCTCCCAGGTGCTCAGGGATTATCTCGACTGATCGGACCCTCACGCGGCGTAGTGCTCGATGAAGCGCCTGAGGATGCTGTGCACGGCGGGGGACATGTCCAGGGCTCTGGCCTGGTCGATGAGATCGTCCAACGTTTCCGGGGCGAAGTAGCCCGCATGCTGATAGATGCGCATCCGCTCGACGAAGTAGTCAACGTCCAGCTCCGGATGGAACTGGGTGACGTAGCAGTTCTTCTGAACCCTGAACATCTGCACCGGGCATGCATCGCCTTCAACGAGCAGCACGGCCTCGTCCGGTAGCTGGCTCACCGCCTCCTTGTGGCCGACGAAGGCCTGGAAGTACTCGGGGACCTCCTCCAGCAGGGGGTCCCGGTGGCCGGTGTCGGTGCGTCGCAGCCACACCGGGCCGGCCGGTTCGCTGTAGGTTCGATCCACCAGCCCGCCCATGTGCGCCGTCACCGTACCGATGCCGTAACACATGCCGAGGAACGGCAGGTCGTCGGCGAACACGTCCTCGAGCACGCGACGGATGTCTGCTTCCACCCGCAGCTGCACGTCAGATTTGACGGGGTCGCTGGAGTTGTAGGGTCCGCCACCCAGAAGCACGCCGGAATAGTTACCGAGATCGAGGATGGGGAGCGGTTCCTGTTCCACGCGAATCTGGTGCAGTTGATCATCCCGGAGACCGGAATGCGCCAGCACCGCAAGCCGTTCCCCTTCTGCTGCTGCGTCCTCGGGCCTGCAACTGAGCAACAGAAATGGTTTCACGTGTTCATCCTCGATGTGTGGTCGGTGAAGTGTGGCCGGCCCCCCATCGTTTCGGAGATGGTTGCCCGGACCACAGCAGAGAGATCACCGTCGTTGGCCTTGGCCACCCGGCGTTGCCGCACGTAGCTGGGACCACGATGCACCAGTTCCACGCAATCCGCCAGTTGGCTGGGGCAGCCGAGGTCCTCGGCAATCGGCTGCAACCGATCCAGCCACGTCAACAGACCCTCGCGAAGCTGCATGGTGTGTTCATGGGGTCGGGGCGTGACCACTTCGGCACCCAGCCCGTAGCGTGCTGCCCGCCACTTGTTCTCGCGCATGAACCAGAAGGGTAGCCGCTCGATTTCGCGGCCCTCGTCCAGTTCTCTCGACATCCACTCCACCAGGCATTGCGTCAGGGCAGTGAGCGCGCCGATCTCATGGACGGTCGGTACACAGTCCATGGCCCGGTTCTCGACGGTGCCGAACGTGGAGGGGCGGATGTCCCAGCGGATCTCCTTGGAGTTCTGAATCATGCCTACGCCCTCCAGTTCCGTGGCGTAGCGCTCGAACTCCTTCCACGAGGCCATGTGGTAGGGAAGGCCGTTGGTGGGAAGTTGTTGGAACATCATCGTTCGCTGCGACGCGAAGGCGGTGTCGGCGCCCATCCAGAACGGCGACGACGCGCTCAGCGCAATGAAGTACGGGATGAAGCGGGCCAGACCGTAAGTGATGGGCAGCGCCTTGGACCGATCGTCGACGCCCGCATGGATGTGGAGGCCGTTGACCGCCATCTGGGAGCCCCACCAGCCGTTGCGTTCCCGGACCCGGCGGTACTGTGCCTTCTTCACGGGCTGCTGCGCACTGGGATCAGTGAACGGGTGCGCTCCCATGGCCATGATGGCGAGACCGTGTGCTTCCAGGGCGTCGACGGCGTGGCCCATGAGGCCATGCATCTCTTCGACCACTCCGCCGACGCTGTCGTGGACTCCGCTCACGAGTTCAATCATGCTCTGGAGATACTCGGTGCGGATGGGACCCGCGTCGGGATCCTCCACGTGGTCCAGTATGCGGTGCGCCTCGGGAACCACGTCGAGTGTGGACAGGTCCACCACGGTCAGTTCCCACTCGACCCCGAGTGTGGCCCGTCGCGACGGCTTGAACTCGATCTTCATGGCTGAACCTGCTCTGTTCGATGGAGATGACTACTTCACGGACAATAATGCCCGCAGGGCGGCAATGCGCAGGCGGATCACTTCGCGGCGGTAGGCTGAGGCCGGAAAACAGGCGTTCCCGTGAGAGGCGAAGAATCCCCATGTCGTTGTTGCACAGCATTCAATTGGCCCCGGCAGATCCCATCCTCGGTCTGAACGAAGCCTTCGCCAGGGACGCACGGCCGGACAAGGTGAATCTGGGCGTCGGTGTGTATCTGGACGAGGACGGCACCCTGCCGCTGCTGGAATGTGTGCGGGTGGCCGAGGAACGGTTGACGAAGCAGAACAGGCCCCACGGGTATCTGGGCATTGACGGAATGCCGGCCTACATCGACGCCACCCGCGACCTGGTGTTCGGCGCTGACTCCTCCGTCCTCGCCCGCACCGCAAGTGTTCAGGCCCTCGGCGGGACAGGGGCGCTGAAGGTGGGTGCGGATCTGATCAAGCAGCTCAACCCCGGGGCGAAGTTCCTGATCTCCACGCCCAGCTGGGAGAACCACCGGGCGCTGTTCACCCGCGCCGGTTTCGACGTGGAGCACTATCGCTACTACTCGCCTGGGCTCAGGGGCATCGACGTCGAGGGAATGATCGAGGACCTGGAGGCAGCCGAGGAGGGCACGGTCGTCGTGCTCCATGCCTGTTGCCACAATCCCACCGGGTACGACCTCTCTGCCGACGACTGGGGTCGTGTCATCGACGTGGTGAAGTCGCGCAATCTCACCGCTTTCATCGACATGGCGTACCAGGGGTTCGGGTTCGGCATCCAGGAGGACAAGGCTGTCATCGATCGCTTCGTGGACGCGGGTCTCGAGTTCTTCGTGGCCACGTCGTTCTCGAAGTCTTTCAGCCTCTACGGCGAGCGGATCGGTGCCCTGCACGTCGTGACCCGTGACACGGACGCCGCTGTCAGAGTGTTGAGTCAACTGAAGATCTGCATCCGCACCAACTACTCCAATCCCGCCAAGCACGGTGCGGCCCTGGTGGCGGAGGTCCTGAACGACCCGGAACTGCGTCGAATGTGGGAGGACGAACTGGCCGCCATGCGGACACGCATCAAGGCACTGCGCTCCCAGCTCGTCGCGGAACTGCGGGCGGAGGGCATCACGGACATGGACTTCATCGCCGAGCAGCTGGGAATGTTCAGCTACTCCGGTCTGACGAAGGAGCAGATGGTGGCGCTGCGCACCGAGCACGGCGTCTACGGCACCGACGCCGGTCGCATGTGCGTCGCCGCCCTGAACTCGCGCAACATCGGCCACGTGGCACGGGCGATAGCCGCCGTACGGTGACGACCCATGGAAAGTGTATATAGATACATCTACTATGTATGCATGACGTCACTACTGCAGATCAGAAACGTGCCGGATGAGGCACGTAGGGTACTGAAGATGCGCGCGGCCGCGCGCGGGGAGTCGCTCAACTCCTATTTGCTGGGTCTGATTGACCAAGAGGTGGCACAACCCACCGTCGCGGAAGTTATGGATCGAGCTGCACGTCGAAGCAGGACGACCGAGGTGAACGCTGTGGAAGCACTGGACGAAGCTCGCCGTGAGCGCGATGAGCAGCTGATGGAGCGCCTCCGTCGATGATCGTGGTGGACGCATCCGCGGTAGTCGCTGCGCTGACTGCTCCACCGGGCACGGACGCCCTTCGGGCGCATCTCTCCACCCAGGAGTTGCATGCACCAAACCTCCTGGACTTTGAGGTGGTTTCGGCACTGCGGGGACTGTCCATGTCCCGGCAACTGAGTTCGAGTGACGCTCTCGCGTGCCTGCTGGACCTGGATGACCTACGGGTGCGGCGCTGGCCATTCAGCGGTGCGATGCGTCGTCGGGCCTTTGAGTTGCGCAACAATGTCACCGCATACGACGCCGCCTACGTTGCTCTCGCCGAAGCGCTGGAATGTCCATTGATCACTCGTGATGAGCGTCTGGCTCGCTCGGCTGCCCACGAGGCACGAATCGAAGCCTGGTAGGCACAGCGTGGATCGTGCACCAGGCCTAGAACGAGGATCGACGAGGAGGTAGTGGCCATCTGTGGTTGGTAGTCCGACCACTATCGGCCACTACCCTTGCAGGGGGCCGGGGTCAGGTGCGGACGGACGGCGGCCGAGGCCGCTGGCCCGGCGCGCCGGGGTCTCGACGGCGATGCGCAAAGCCTCCGGGCTGCCGTAGATGCGTACCCGGGAGCGGGCACGGGTGACGGCTGTGTAGAGCAGCTCGCGCGTCAGGAGCGGGGAGCCGACGGGCGGCAGAACCAGGCTGACCACGTCGAACTGGCTCCCCTGGGACTTGTGGATGGTCATGGCGTGCAGATCGGCGGCATCGTCCAACAAGATGGGTTCCACCAGAACTGAACCCTGGCCTCGATCGACCGACGCCATCAGCCGTCCGTTGATCGCCACGACGACGGCGGTGTCGCCATTGGAGGCGATGTCGCTGTTGCGGGTGATCAGCAACGGTTGGCCGAGCCAGGCGCCTCCGGTGTGGCCGTAGCCCTCGAACTGCTCCGAGAGCCAGAGCCGCGCTTCCCTGGACCATTGGCCCACGCCGAACGGACCCTCCCGGTGCGCGCACAGCACGCGGTGGGTGGCCAGCGCCTCGTTGGCGCCGTCACCGTCGCCCCTCGATGCGGCGCGACGGACGGCTTCGGCAGTGCTACGAAGGTCGCTTGTGAGCACGTCGAAGGCCGTGACGGCCTGGGCGCCGTCGTAGGCCTCCATGGACACTGCGTCCCCGGACGTGACGAGGCGCATGACATCATCGGCCCTGCCGTCCTGAATGGCGACGGCAAGCGCATTGATCTCGGGGTTGCTGCGTCGGTTCCGGCGCAACTGCACCACGGGCGAGCCGTCGGCGGATGCGACCAACTCTCGCGATCGGGCGATGTCGGCCAACACGGCGCCGGCCTCAACTGATGCCAACTGGTCGGGATCGCCGATGAGGATCAGACGGGTGCCGTCGGAAAGCGCCTCGAGCAACCAGGACATCATCGTGAGCGAGACCATGGAGGTTTCGTCGACGATGACGATGTCATGGGGCAGGAGGTTGTCGCGGTGGTAGGTGCGACGCGGGCGGCCGGGCACGACGCCGAGGAGTTTGTGCAGGGTGAGGCCCCGCAACCGCAGTCCTTCGTGCAGACGCATGTCGTGGGCGACGGCGCCCATCAGGCGTGTGGCAGCCTTTCCCGTCGGCGCAGCCAGCGCGACCAACAACGGACGGTCCGCATCCGCCAGACTCGTCAGGATTCGGGCCACCATCGTGGTCTTGCCGGTACCCGGTCCGCCCGTGATCACGGTGGTGGAGTTGGCGAGGGCGGCGAGCACGGCGGCATCCTGCTCGTCGTCCTGCTCCATTCCCGGCAGTGAAAGACGTGACCTTTGAAGTGTTTCACCGTCCAGCGAGAGCGTGGGGAGGGCGAAACGGTGGCGGAGTCTGGTTTCCACCTGGCGTTCCTCGCTCCAGTAGCGCTCGAGGTAGAGCAGTGAGCCGTCGAGCCGGAAGGGTCGCCCCTCCTCGCCGGGTCGCGCCACGGCAGGCGAGGCCGCAAGCGCCTCCAGCCACGCATCTGGTTCGGGCCACGGAAGCGTGGCGGTCATGGCATCCACCGTTCCGTCCTCGATACCGGATTCGGGCGCCAGCGCAGACGCAAGCCGGAGGTCGAGACACACCGACCCCAGACGCAACTCTCGGGTGGCCAGAGCGAACGCCAGCTCGACCCGCTCATCCGTTTCCTGCCCCAACGCTGCCATCCGGCGAGCCAGGTGGAAGTCCACGGGTGAGATCATTGTTGCTTCAGCAAAGGTGCGCAGTAGTCCAGTGGCGGCCACCGGCACGTCGTGGCGGCTCATGGAGTCCCCCTCAGAAGTTCTGAGGCCGCCAGCACCAGTGCTGTGGGCGGGTGCCAGGTGAAGACGCCGCACGGCATGCCGTCAACTTCTGGCGCATCCTCTCCGGCCATGCCGCGGACGAACAGGTACCCCGCGCCACCCAGATGCTGCTCGGGCGAGTAACCGGGCAGTCGCCAGGTAAGGAAGCGGTGCAGAGCGACGCAGTACAGCATGGCCTGCAGGGGATAGTGCGCATGCATCATGGCCTGCGTCATCGCTGCTTCCCGATAGTGACCAACGGTCAGTTCCTCATCGGGCGCAGTGGGAAGCCGGTTGGTCTTGTAGTCCACCACCACGAACTTCTTCGACGGTGTCTGCAGCACGGCGTCGATGGAACCGGTCAGGAAGCCGCGCAGGACCCCATCGGCCGCTGGTGAGGATCGGAGATGGGCGGGGTACGTGGCCAGGACATCGCCGTCGGCGAGATGGTGGCTCATGAGGTCTGCCAGATCGCCGACGCTGGCTGAGGTGCCGAGTTCTGACAGCGGCATGTCGAAATCGAGCTCGGGAAGGCGATGCTCCAGCGGAATGTCGCGCAGCGCGGCATTGTCCGCCAAAGGGCCCAGCGGGGTGGAGCAGATCTGGATGAGTGAGGAGGAGAGGACGGCTGCTTCCTCGGGCGGCATCCCGAATCGGGGAGCGAGCCGCGAGACCACCTCGTGTGCGCTTTTGGTCAGATGCGTGGGCCGCCAGTCCAGCTCCTCCAGTGACGCATGGACGAGGGTGCCGAAGGCGGCTCCGCCGGGCAGCTGGGCCATCGGGGAGGGAAGGTCGATGCCCGGGTGCGGTGTGGATGGCGCCACGTCCACTTCGGCGGGTTCGTCACCGTGCATCGTCGTGCCGCCCGATTCGTGCAGGCCCGCCGTCAACCCCGAGTAGGAGGTGCGCCGCCACAGTTGGTCCACCTCGCGGGTCAGGTGGGCGGTCTTCAACGGGGTGGTGGCGACGGGCGGCGACGGCATGGCCGTGGGAGGGGTGTCGTCGAGGTCGCTGATGTGGACCAGCTCCGGATTCAGCGGCGACTGCGGCGGAACCCGGGCATAGCGGTCGTGCAGCGCGGTGGTGCTCCGGTCACGGGCGAGCAGCGCTGTGAGGGAGCCGGACTGGGAGCGCCTCCCGGCGACATGCCAGGCGATCGTCATGTACTTCGCCCGGGTCAGCGCCACGTAGAGCAGGCGCAGTTCCTCGTCGCGTTGCTGCCGTTCGAACTCTTTGCGGGTGGGATCGCGGAAATCCGGCGGTGGGCCCACATGGAGATAACGCTTTCCCTCCAGCACCACCGGGAATGGTTTGCGGACCTGCACGATGAGATCACTGACCTCGGGGACCAGGACGATGCCGAACTGCAGCCCCTTGGCGGAGTGCATTGTGGTGACGCGGACGGCTGGCGCGTCGGAGGCGAGCCGCGTCTCGGCCCCGTCGACCGCCATGCCGTCGCGTGCCCGCTGAAGCCAGTCCTGCAGCGCGTTCAGGTCGGCAATTCCCGAGTGCGACAGCAGCTCTGCCACGTGGTGCAAATCGGTCAGAATCCTCTCTCCGTCCGGCCGGGCGAGCACGCGGGAGTCCAGAGCGGTGTTGGTGACCAGGACCGACAGCACTTCCGGGATGCCTCCCTCGTCATGGGCACGGATCAGCCGGTGCACCAGGACGGAGGCGGCGACGGAATGCTCCCCTCCGCCGAGCAGTCCGGAGAAGGCGAAGCCCATGAGGTCTGTGGCAGCGGCGAGCACGATGTTGGAGCGGGTGGGGGCGATCATCGATGCCAGCAGCATCGACCAGTCATGGGCGGCGTCACTGCGCAGCACATCCTCCTGGCCGTGGAAGACCGCAGGCACACCCGCCGCCTGCAGGGCCCCGACGAGTTCCGCTCCGCGCGCTCGGTTGCGTACCAGCACGGCGATGTCCGAAGCACTGGCAGAGCGTTCCTCGCCCTGCTCATCGGTGATCCGGGCCCGTTCCAACAACTGCATGGTGAGTCCCACCATGTCGTGGGCAATCGCCTCATGCGGGGGATGCAGGAGCATGTCGGCAGTGCCACGTCGTATCAGGACCCGGGCGGCTGGTCCCGGCATATGCAGGCGCGATGAGTGCTTGCTCTCGACGTCCACCACCGTGATGGTGGGGTCGCCGAGTGGCAGGTTCCCGAACAACTCCCGGACCCCTTGCACGACCGCGGCATCGGAGCGGTGGTTGCGCGGCAACGAGAACGTCTCGATCTCGCGGGCGGCATCCAAGTAGCTCATCAGGTCGGCATTGCGGAACCCGTAGATGGACTGCTTGGGATCACCGATGAGGACGGTGGTCCGGTTCTCAGCCACGAAAGCACGTTTGATGATCTGCCACTGCTGGGGGTCGGTGTCCTGGAACTCGTCCACAAGCACCACGGCAAACCGACGTCGAAGGGCCTCGATGGCCCATTCGCCCGTGGCGGGGGAGACCAGAATGTCGTGGAGGCGGCCGGTGAGATCGTCGAAGGTGACCAACCCCATCGTGCGCTTGCGCGCGGCAAAGCGCTGCCGTACTTCGTGACAGAACTCCTCGTCGTCCTTGTGCTGTGATGTCACCTCCAGGGCGGTGAGGCAGGCCTCACGGGCGATGGTGAGTGCTCGTCGTGGGTCGAGTGTGGGTTCGGCCACGTCCTGGTACCGGGAGACGTACACATCGGTGGCGCACTGATCGATCAACCAACGCGCATCGGAAACGATGTTCTCCCCACCGTCCCAGTCGCCCAGCACACCCAACTCCATGAGCATGTTCTGACAGAAGACGTGCGTGGTGGCGATCAGCGCCGTGTCGAAGCGATCAAGAGCCGCGCGCAACCGTCCGCGACGCTTCTCAACGTCGTCCTGGCACAGCAGCGCCAGGACCTCGTCCTTCGGATCGGGCACGCCACCGCTCTCCAGGTAGGAGCCGAGGTCACGTTCCAGCTTCTGCAATCGGTGGAACACACTACTGCGCAGCTCCTGGGCGGCCTTGTTGCTGAAGGTGATGAGGAGGAACTCATCGATCCGGACGTCAGTCTCTGCCAGGAAGCGTGCGGTCAACGCGGCGATGGTCCACGTCTTGCCGGTCCCGGCGCTGGCCTCCAGCAGCAGCGGGTCAGTGGGGAGCGCGGAGGTGATGGAGAACACTGCTCACATACCTCCCCTCAGCATCGGCACGTAGAGAGCCTCCGCCCAGGCGCCGAACGCGCTGGCTTGCGTCGACACCGGGTCACGGTCCGTTCTGCGTCCCAGCATCAGCTCGCGCGGGGCCTCATCGCTGTAGAAGAGCTGCCACTGCGGGGTCAGGAACCGCCAGGGCGCGTCCCACTCCCGTGTGCGCAGTTCCCATTGCCGTGCATCCGGCTCGCCCGCCACCAGCTGGCCGGCGTAGACGAGCGCTGGTTCCAGCGGCGCCGGTACCAGTCGAACATGCGCCTCCCGGACCGCCCGGCCCACCATCAGCAGCAACTCCCGCGCCACGTCGGCGGGGGGAGGGACAACTTCCCGCCGGACGCAGACGTCGAAGAAGTTCTCACGGTCCATCCGATGGACGACGGCTCGCGCAGGAATGCCCGTCGCTGCCAGCGCCAGCACCTGGAGCCAGGGCAGCAGCTCGTTCTTGACGCCCTTGCTGGCCACCACGTGCACCACCTGGTCGCCATGGGTGGTGACCGAATCCTGGATGCGGAGGCCATCCAGGTCCAGATCCACCCGGTGTTCCCCCCGCGTCGCCACCATGTCCTTCTCAGCAGCCTCCCAGAGCGCCATGACATGGCGCAGGGGCTTGTCGAGGATCGCCTTCCCGATCAGCTTCGGCGGCAGGGACTCCCGCTGGAACTCCTGTTCGGCCGCCTGGCGTGGGGGCAGCCCGGATCGCAGCGCATGCAGCAACCGGTCCTGGAGACTCCAGGCCTCCAGACCATCCAGGTGCAATGGCAGGTCGTCCCGCACCTGGGTGGGAGCGAAGATCCGCACCCCCGCGGCGGATTGCAGGAACGTGGCCGCCGGGTCCTTGAGGACCCGGTGCAGGTCCTCGATCGTTGCGTGCGTCGGGGCGGATGAGCCCGTCAACGCCAAAGCTGTGCGTCGTCGATCCTCCCGTGCGCTGGGTGCCCCGGGCCCGGAGGCGCGCAGTGCTTCAGCTCCCTGCTGGCCATGATGATCGAAGCTGGGGTAGTCACCCGTGAAGTTCACCTCGGCATGCGCGTGGAGCGGGTGTGAGTCGATGCGGGTGACACTGCAGCCCAGGTCACGGAGCAGGCTTGTCACCGCCGTCGGCTCCTCGAGCTTCTCGTCCGTGCGGCTGTCGCGATTCTGGAAGATGATGAGAACATCGTCGGCAGCGCGGGCATGCGCAAGGAACTGCATCTGTCGGAGCTGTCGACGATCTGGCACGTCGGAACCGAGGTCAACCAGATCGGCGTCGCCGGCGGTGCTCGGATCGCCAATGCCGAGCATGCAGACCAGTCGGAAGTGAACATGGCTCAACTCGCCGACGGATACGACCGTCAGGGAACCATTGCCGACAGCCGGCCGGGGGGCGAACTCGCGCGTCACGGTGTCGAAGAGTCGCGCGAACTCCATCCGCGAGAGCGTCGAAGCCTTCGCGGAGAGGTGCTGAGCGACGTCCGCGAGGGCTGAGTGTGCCTCCCACAGCATCCATTCGTCGTCGAACGATGGTTCCACGAGGTCCGTCAGGAGGCCGCGGATGCGCTCCACCCAGCCGTGCACGGAGGTGGCGCTCAGTGAGCCGTGGACGAACTTGCGCAGGCGGGAGATGATCTCGGACAGCGTGCCCACCAGCTCCAGGTCCGACGTGCCGACGGTCTGCACTCCGGAAAGGGGCAGACCAGTGGCATCGGGTGGGAGGGTCAACCCGGCCAGGAGACGATCCAGACCGCGCACCCAGGTGTTCTGGGTCACGCCGCCCAGACCGAACATGCCGCGGTGCTTCTCATCCAGTCCCCAGCGGATCTCCGCGGCGGCGACGAGCTCCGTCACGGCATCCCGACGATTCGAGAGCCGCCACCGCTGTGCCACGGGACGCAACATCATCAGTTCCGTGATCTCCGAGGAAGTTGCCCGTGCATCAGCGAGCCGTAGCGCGTCGTGGATCAGCCGGATCACGTGATTGGGTGCGGTGCCCGAGTCCTGTTGCACTCGCAGCGTGCGGCCCGGATGTGCCAGGGGATCTCCCGGCGCCGGGGAGAACGCTGTCCTCAGGTGTGGCCACCATTCCTCGGGATCAGGACACACCAGGAGGACATCGCGCGGCTCCAGGCTCGGATCCGCCTCGAACCGGCGGCAGAGCTCGTCACGCAGCACCTCCACTTGACGCTGGCGACCATGGGAACCATGCACCGCAACGCTGGTAGGTCCTGAAGCCGGACCGTCCAGCTGGATGTGTCGGGTGGCCAGTGAACCGGTCCATGAAGGAAGGGGGGTGGAACCCACGTGCCAGAGCACCGAATCGTGCGTGCGGGTGTGTGCAGAGATGAGCCGGGCGTGGCTGATGGGCACGTCGGACAGTGCGAAGAATGCGGTGACGGGGGCGGCATCCTCCGTCTCCATCGCTTCGCACAGCCGCCGCCACGTCTGATGTGGATCCACTTCCAGAACATCGGTGACGCGTCGAGCGAGTTCGGGCTGCCAGCTCAGGTGTGGCGGTAAGGGGATGCCGACCGCATCGACTGCCATTTCATCGTCGCGCTCGTTCCCCCTCTCCAACCACCGTGCCACCATGTCGGGCACCCACTCCACATAGCGGCGCAGCAGCCGCGCCAGGCGGTCGGCCAGCTCCATCCGCCGGGACGGTGAACCCTCGGCGCCCAGATGAGCGGAGAGCACGGCTGAGGATCCCTCGTCGATCATCGCGCCCAGAGCGTCGACCACGGCGAGGTGGAGACGGGTGGAACGCCACGCAGACAGGTCCTCGGCGCAGTCATGCCGCCGCGCCGCCGCATCCACCCACTGCGGGAGCGTGACGAACTCCACCCCTGCACAGATCGACTGCGGCAAGGCCTCGGCCATGGACTGGCGCAAAAGCCGCGCCACCGAGCGCGACGACACCACCACGGTCACTGTCTCGAACACGCCCGGGGGATCGTCCGCCAACCATGCGGACAGCGATGGCACGAGCTCCTGCCACCTGTTGCCCTGCACAACCGTCAGCGCCATGCTGCCCGCTCACCTCCCAGATCCTGCATCACCATAGCGGGCGGTTCCGACAGTCACGCTCGCCCGCCGACGCGGTTGCCCGATCGTGGGAGGGGTCGAGCACAATGGCACATGTGAATGACGTGATCGAAGCCCTGGACCCGGAACAACGGCTGGTTGCGACGTCGTTGGACGCCCCGCTGGTGGTGCTCGCGGGGGCAGGCACAGGCAAGACGAGAGCCATCACACACCGTGTTGCCCATGCCGTGCGCGAGAAGCGGTACGACCCCTCCGCCACCCTTGCCGTGACCTTCACCACACGGGCGGCCGGAGAGATGCGCAGCCGCCTCGCGTCCCTGGGGGTGCGCACAGCGCAGGCCCGCACCATCCATTCGGCGGCACTGCGTCAGTGCCAGTACTTCTGGCCGGGCGCGTTCGGTTCGGAGTTTCCACCGGTGCTGGCCAATACCTTCCCGCTCGTTGCACGGGCAGCCTCCCTGGTCCTGCACTCCTCCGAGCCCGCGCTCGTGCGCGACCTGGACAGCGAAATATCCTGGGCCAAGTCCAGCAATGTGGCTCCCGAGAGGTATGCGACCCTCGCCGCGAAGTGGGATCGCGAAGTCAGTGGCGCCACGCCCGCCCAAGTCGCTGCCGTCATGGAGTCCTACGAGAAGACGAAGGCAGCCTCCGGACAAGTCGACTTCGGCGACATCCTGTTGTGTGCTGCCTCCCTGATCGCCGAGCATCCGGCGGTGGCCGGGCGGATCCGGGCCACCTACAGACATTTCGTCGTCGACGAGTACCAGGACGTGTCAGCCGTGCAGCACCGGCTGATCTCCCTGTGGGTCGACGGCCGTCCCGACGTGTGCGTGGTGGGGGACCCCAATCAGGCGATCCACTCCTTCGCAGGTGCACGGGCAGACTTTCTGCTGAGCTTCGCCAGCGAGCACGAAAAAGCGAACGTGGTGCGTCTCGTGCGCAACTATCGCTCCACCCCTGAGATTCTGGCCGCCAGCAACCATGTCCTGGGTGGCAGACATGCGAGCGCGACGCTGCGGGCGACCCGGCCATCGGGAGCCCAGCCGCAGTTCCATCCTGTGCGGAGCGAAGCCGACGAAGCCGCCGAGGTGGCCGCCTGGTTGCAGGAAGCACATGCAGCGGGCACGGCCTGGTCCGAACTCGCGGTGCTGTACCGCATCAATGCGCAGGCCCCCTCCTTCGAGGCTGCACTCACTGATGCGGGAGTGCCCTACACCGTGCGAGGGACGGAAAGATTCTACGACCGGGCGGAGGTACGTCAGGCAATCACGGTACTGACCCGTGCGGCGCAGTCGGAACCCGGGGGCTCCGTGCCGGAGCTGATGGACTCCTTCCTGGCCTCCACGGGCTGGTCACCGGAGGCGCCCACCACCATGGGCCGACAGCGGGAGCGCTGGGAATCACTCAACGCCCTGCGCGCCATGGCGATGGAGGAGGACAGTACACGGGAGAACTGGACGGCCGAGAACTTCACCGCATGGTTGGCGGAACGCGCGTCGTGGCAGTCCGCGCCGGTTGCTGATGCCGTCACGCTGTCCACCATGCACGCCGCCAAGGGGCTGGAGTGGGACGGCGTGGCAGTCGTCGGAGTGCGTGAGGGGCTGATGCCGTTCGCCCTGGCCCAGGAGGAGCCCGCCCTCTCGGAAGAGCGTCGGCTTCTCCACGTCGCTTTCACGCGCGCCCGGCTCATGCTGCGTGTGAGCTGGGCCACGGCCAACGGCAACCGCAGTGCCAGTCGTTCACGCTTCCTGGCGGGGTTGACGACGGAGGGGCACAAGTCAGCAACGCCGTCGTCGAGCCGACGTCAGCGCGGTACTCTGCGCTCCCGGTCATGCTCGGTCTGCGGTGAACAGTTGCATACGGCCACGGAGCGCAAACTGAGCCGGCACTCGGATTGCCGGGCCAACTACGACGAGGACCTGATGCTGCTACTCAAGCGATGGCGCAAGGAGACCGCCGAGCGTTCATCGGTGCCGGCTTTCGTGGTGTTCACGGACGCAACGCTGCAGGCGGTGGCCGAAGCCGAACCCACGTCCCGGCAACAACTGCTGAAGCTTCCCGGAATCGGCGCGGTCAAGGTGGATCGCTACGGTGACGAATGCCTGAGAGTGATCGCCGACCATGTCGCTGAGCGGTCGTGAAGCCGTCACACACCAATGACGGGGACGACACCGATAAGTGTCGTCCCCGTCAATTCTGTGGTGGTGCGGTTCAGGCCTTGCCGAGGATGCGGTTCAGGTTCGTTCCGCACACCGGGCATGTGCCCTTGGCCATCTTGGTGCCCTTGTCGTTGACATGGACCTCGCCCTTGGCGTCGCGCTTCGCCTTGCACTTCACGCAGTAGAACGAGCCTTCGTAGGTCTCTCCGGTTGCTCCAGCCATATCTTTTCCTCCTGAGTAAAAATCCGCGGATCCGCTTCGAAGTAGAAGCAGGCTCCTCGTCAATGTAGCGGTCCAACCGCATTCAATGCGGTCACAACCCAGTAAACGGTAGCGGAGTCCCGGTCTACCTGCTCGCCTTCCCCAGCGCACAGGTCAGATCGGGACCCCGTCGTGCCAAGTCAACAGCCCGGATCGGTCCTACGTCAACTGCGCGACAGCTGCGTCCTCACTCATCTCGCCCCAGGATTTTCCGGAGCTCCGCATCGAGGTCATCATTGCCACCCGGCTCGTCGCCGTGGTTACCGAAGTTCAGGGGGTCTTTCAGGTCGTCTGCGGTGGGAAGCAGGTCCGGGTGCCGCCACACGCTGTCGCGTTCGTCGCCTCGCTGATGCTCGATGGAAGCCCACAGGTTCTCAGCATCGCGCACCAGGCGCGGACGCAGGTCCAGTCCCAGCAGCTGATTGAAAACTTCCTGGGCGGGGCCTCCGGAAGCTCGGCGCCGACGCACGACCTCACTCAGTTGCGAGGCGTTGGGCATCCACTGCGCCGTGGCCCGGGCCGTCACGTGATCCACCCACCCCTCGATCAGGGCAAGCAGCAACTCCAACCGCCCGAGGATCTCAAGTTGGGAAGGGGTGCTGGCGGGCTTGAAGAAGGATCCGCGGACCTGTTCTCCCACCTCCATCATGTCCTCAAGAGAGAAGTTCTGCAGCTGTGACGGATCAAAGCCGGCGCTGATGGCTTCGAAGTCGATACTGATCTCGCGTGCGAAGTGGGCCAGGAGTGCATTCAGCTGCGGAGACAACCAGGCCACGCCGTGGAACAGACGCTGTCTGGCAGCCTCCCGCACCAGGAGATACAGCAGGACGTCGGACTCCGGCAGTTCGAGGTTCTCGGTGAATGCCGCCACATTGCTCATGAGGATGAGCACGGGCGTGTCCTCCATGAGGTTGATGCCCACCTCGGTGCCCGTCAGGGTGGTGCTGGCCACTTCCGCCAGCACCTTCTTCAGTCGGTCTCGATAGATCAGCGATGCAGAGGACCGCATCATGGGACCGAGCATGGCCGACAGTGCCCCCAGTTCCTCCGGGGCCTCCGCCGAGGCGCCCCGTTGCAACGCGTCGGCGAGCCCGTCGATGATGGGCTCCACCAGCGTGCGCCAGCCCTGGCTGGTTCGCTGCAACCACTCCTGTCGCCGCACCCCAGCAGGTGCCAGCCCCGTTTCCGGGAATGTGGTGTGTCCGGACAACCATGACTGGGCGAGCCGCTCGCTGTCCGCAAGCAGATCTCGTTCTGAGGCCTGCATCTCCGCATCCGGGCCCTTCTCCTGCGTCAGCTGCTGTGCCGCTGTCATCGTGGTGCGCCACGCCGCATCGGGATCCCGGTCCGCGTTCGTCATCGCGAACCCCGGCATACCGCCCGCCTGCATCCTGCTCACCTGTTCGAACAACTGATTGAGATCCATGTCGCCAGTTCTCAGGCCCATCTGTTCGAGGAGCTTGCGGATCTCCTCGAAGTCGAACCCCCCGGCGGACCCGGATGTGTCATCGCTGGCCATGATGTGTCCCTTCCACGTTCAGTTCAGCACGTCTGCTCCATTGTCCCAGCTGAGCCCAACTCCCCACCAATGGCTCGTTTCGCCACCCTTGGTAGGCTGGGAAGCTCAGGTAGAGGCCGATGAGGCGTGAGGGGAGTGCGGGTGTCGCGCAACGTTGTCGCCATCGTGTCCTCGCTCCTGTTCGTCGTCCTGGCGCTTCTGCTGATCGTCGTTCCCGTGCCCTTCGTGACATGGCGTCCGGGCAACACCGTCAACGTTCTCGGTAGCAATGGCGATGGCCCCCTGCTTGAGGTGGAAGGGATACAGAACTACCCGACGGAGGCCAGCCAATTGCTGATGACCACCGTGTCCACCACGCGGGTCGAGTCACGTGTGAGCCTTCCGGAAGCCCTACTGGCGCATCTTCGACCGCAGGCCGACGCCCTCCCGCGCGAGGCCCTGTACCCGGCTGGATTGACCGAGGAGGAGGTCCGGGAGACCGCGGTGGCCGCGATGGACACATCGCGCACCAACGCCACCGTCGCTGCCCTGCGCGCGGCGCCGCAGTCGGTCACCGAGATGCCTCAAGTTTCCTCCGTCACTCTCTCCGGCCCGGCCAACGACCGTCTCCAGCCCGGAGATCTCATCGAGTCGGTGGACGGGGAGCAGATGGAGACCGCCGAGCAGGTGAGGCAGATCGTCGCTGGACACGAAGCCGGCGACCCGGTGGTCTTCACAGTGCTGCGTGACGATGTCACCGAGAGCATCAGCGTCACGGTTGAGGAGGACCCGCAGGGACGCCCAAGTGTGGGAATCAATGTGTCGGCGGGGTACCGGTATGCACCTGACGTCGTGTACCGGGTGGATTCCAGCGTGGTGGGCCCCAGCGCGGGTCTCGTCTTCTCGCTGGCCATCTACGACAAGATCACCGAGGGAAGCCTTGTGGGCGACGAGATCGTCGCAGGCACCGGCACCATGGATCCCGACGGCAACGTCGGGGCCGTCGGTGGGGTGCGGCAGAAGCTGGCCGGTTCCGAACGCGACGGTGCCGGAGTTTTCCTGCTTCCGCAGGCCAACTGTTCGGATGTCGATGATCTCTCAACTGACATGCGCCTTGTTCCCGTGTCTACCCTGAAGGATGCGATCTCTGCGCTGCAGTTGATCGACGAAAGCACATCGTTTGCGGAGGTACCCACCTGTGGTTGACAAAGACCCCAACAGGCTCATCGCCTGCCTGGCCGATATTGAGCGGCACGTGTCGGAGAATGGATGGGATCAGCCTGCTCGCCTGTTTGCTCTCGTCGCCACCCACACCCTGCTCGAGGTCGAACCCCAGCTGAAGGGCCGGGTACCAGAAACCGCCGCCGACGCACTGACCGCCATCGAACAGGACGATTTCGCCGCTGGCGCTGACGTTCAGGAGCGACTCCAACAGATCTTCTTCCCCGACACTGTGGATGGGGTTGCCATCGCCATGGAGCGGACGTTCCTGCCCGCGCAGTTCGAGGGCGATATTCCGGATGATCCGGAGGCGGCCGCCGAGTTCGTGATGCAGCATCCCGAAAAGACGGATGTCCGCGTCGTCGTCGGCGTGCTGCGCGACGGCAGCCAGCATGGCCTCGCACGCCTCGTCTCCAACCCCGAGGACCTGCTCGGTGCAGCAGACCTCGTCCCCGGGCTCACAGAAGCCCTGAACCGCACACTGGAAGGCCCAACACATGAGTGAGTCAACACTGAGCACCGAAGCAGCCCCTCGACGCGGAGCCCTGTTGCCCACCATCGTGATCGTGGGCGTCGCGTTGGCGCTGCTGGTGATCTTCGCCCGCACCTGGACTGACTACCTCTGGTTCGACAGCCTCAGCTTCCGTCAGGTGTTCACGACGCAGCTCGCAGCCCAGCTCGGCCTGTTTGCGGTGTTCGGCATCGTTTTGGGCGCGGCCCTCTACGGCAGCATGGCGCTGGCTTACCGTCTGAGGCCAAGGGTCCGCCGGGCGAACCTGGACTCGGAGCTGCTGGTGCAGCTGCGGGATGTTCTGGATCGTCGTTCCAAGTTCATGATGCTGATTCCCGCCGTTGTTCTCGGCTTCATCGGCGGCTCGGTCGCGGCTGGAATGAGCCAGACCTTCCTCGCGTGGACGCAATCGACAGCCTTCGGCACCACAGACGCCCATTTCGGCATGGACGCCTCGTTCTACGTCTTCCAGCTTCCGTGGTGGAACTTCGTGCTCGGCTACGTCACGTTCACCGTGATCGCCGCCACCATCGCCGCAATCCTCGTCCACTTCCTGACCGGCTCGATGACGGCCAAGGCCCTGCGCGGTGGGGGAAATGTGGATGTGCGCCAGACCGGCAATGCCGCGCAGCGCCAACTCTCCATCATGCTCGGGATCGTGCTCCTACTGTTCGCCACGTCGGCGGTGCTGGATCGCTTCAGCTACCTCACCACCACCAATGCCCTCTTCACCGGCGTCACGTACACGGACGACAACGCGCGTATCCCGGCCCACCTCATCGTCGCGGCCATCGCCGTTATCTGCGCCCTGCTGTCCTTCTACAACGCGTACAAGGTGCGGTGGAGCATCCCAGCCGTGTCCGTGGCGTTGCTCGTCGTGAGTTCGATGATCCTGTCGATCGCCTATCCGTGGTTCATGCAGGAGTTCGACGTTGACCCCGACCAACAGGACAAGGAGAGCCCCTACATCGCGGCCAACATTGAGGCCACCAGAGCGGGATTCGGTATCGATGATGTGGAGATCACCAACTACGAGGCCGAGACCACGTCAGAAGCGGGGCAGTTGCGAGAGGACGCCGAGGCACTCCCTGCCATCCGGTTGATGGATCCGGCCGTGGTCCCGCGCACCTTTGAGCAGCTGCAGCAGGTCCGTGGCTACTACACATTCCCCGACACTCTCGACATCGATCGCTACGAGATCGACGGCAATGAGACGGACGCAGTGGTGGCTGTCCGCGAACTGGATCTGGACTCCGTCGAGTCCGGAGACAGCTGGAACAACATGCGTACTGTCTACACCCACGGCTACGGCATGGTTGCTGCCTACGGCAACCAGAAACAGAGCAACGGGGAGCCAGTGTTTTTCTCCGGAGGGATCCCGACCGTCGGCCTTCTGCCAGAGCATGAACCTCGCATCTACTTCGGCGAGGAGTCCGACCACTGGGTTGTTGCCGGCGCTCCCGATGACCGTGCTCCCGTCGAGCTTGATACCCCCGGCGGTGGTGAGGAAGGTGGCGAAACGAAGTACACCTACAACGGTGAGGGGGGCGTTCCCATCGGGAACTTCCTCACCAAGGGCCTTTTCGCGATCAGATTCGGCGACGTCAATCTGATGCTGTCTGATCGTGTCAATGAAGAGTCCAATATCCTCTTCAACCGCGTACCTCTCCAGCGAGTTCAGGAGGTTGCGCCCTGGCTCACGGTTGACTCCGATCCCTACCCCAGCGTCGTTGACGGCAAGATCGTGTGGATCGTCGATGCCTACACCACTTCTGCCAACTACCCGAACTCGACCAAGCTCGACTGGGTCAACGCCATCTCGGATGCGCGCACCGATGCTGACAGGCTGCTGATGGGCCGCCAGGTCAACTACGTCCGCAACTCGGTCAAGGCCACGGTCGACGCGTACGACGGCACGGTCACGCTGTACGAGTGGGACGAGGATGATCCGATTTTGCAAACCTGGAGGAAGGTCTTTCCGGGGGTTGTGACGGACAAGTCGGAGATTTCTCCCGAATTGGAGGCACACCTTCGCTACCCGGCGGACCTGTTCAAGGTTCAGCGCGAGACGCTGGGCCGCTATCACACGCAGAACACCTTTACCTGGATTCAGGAGTCCGACATCTGGGCCGTTCCGAACGATCCGGTCCAGAGCACGGCAGAGGGGACCATGAAGGAACCTCCGTACTTCCTGACCATCCGCTGGCCGGGCGAGGAACAACCCCGCTTCTCCAACACGACGGTCTTCGTACCCAGAGCCCGGGAGAACCTGTCGGTCTACATGGCCGCCAACGCGGATGCGACCAGCGAGGACTACGGGAAGATCCAAGTGTTGAAGCTCTCCGACGAGAGACAGATCGCCGGACCCGGTCAGACGTTCAACGCGATCAGCACTGACGAGCAGGTGGCCAACGCCCTCCTGCCCTTCAACAGGGACGGCAGCAACGCCTCCGCGATTTACGGCAACCTGTTGACCCTGCCGGTGGGTGGCGGACTCCTCTACGTCCAGCCCATCTACACCCAGACCACCTCCACCACGGGTGGCTATCCGGCGCTGCGATTCGTCGTCGTGCGATTCGGTGAACAGGTGGGCATTGGTCCGACGCTGCAGTCCGCGCTCGACGTGGTGTTCGAGGGCGACGCCGGGGCGGACACCGGCGAGTCGCCTGTGGATGTGGAAGATGTTCCGGGATTGGAGGATCCCGGTGCGGAACTCCCGGATGACCAGCAGGTCACAGCTCTCCTGACAGAAGCCATGGCTCTGTTCGTGGAGGCCGACCAGGCCCTGACGGCGGGTGATCTCGCGACCTACCAGTCCAAGACCGAGGAAGGTACCGCCAAGGCGGAGGAAGCGCTCGGAATACTGAACGGCTGAGCGAGGCCGGGCCTGGTCAGCTCACGATGACCGGGTCCAGCCCCGCTGCCTGCAGTTCCGGGATGAGGACCTGCGCGGGGCCGCTGATTGCCACGCTGATCGAGTCGCGTCGCACGTGGCGACGGAACGCCTCGGTGACTTCGTGAGCGGAGGGACGCTCGAGGGCGGCGAAGTGCTCGTTGACGAAGGATGCGGGTTCGTCGACGGCCGCGAGCGCTGCAGCCTGCCGCACGATGTCGGAGGCGGTTTCGTTGGCGAGTGGTGCGATACCCACCAGATAGCGCCTGGCGTCGGAGATCTCCTCCTCATCGAAGGGCCTGTGCAACTCGAGCCCAGTCAGGAGCCGCGTCAGGGCATCGGCTGCGACATCCACACGGAAGCTGCCGCCGACGAAGAACTGCCCGTCGTTTCTTCTCGCGGCGGCGCCACCGTTGACGCCGTAGGTGTAGCCGCGTCGCTCGCGCAGTTCGAGGTTCAACCGGCTGGCGAAGCCACCGCACATCGCGTGCCCGGCCAGCTTCAGTGCCGCCCAGGCCGGATGACGACGACCCACCGTGAGGCAGCCCGCGTGAATCGTTGCCTGGACCGTGTCCGGCATGTCGACCACCGCCACCTGGGCTGCGCGAGGCTCCGGCGTGTGAAATTCCGGCGGGGTTGAGTGTCCCCGCCAGTTCTCCAATGGCTTCAGGACGCTGCGCAGGTCGATGCCGTCGAGGTCGCCGGCGAGGACGAGCGTCGCACCTCTTCCGCCCCAGTGCGAGGCATGCCAGGCACGGACGTCGTCGCGTTCGATCGCGTTCAGAGTCTGTGGCGTCCCCGCCGAGGGCCGACCTTCCCGGTTGTCAGCCCCGAAGATGGCCTGCCGCAGGGCCTGCTTCGCCACCCAGCCGGGAGAGGCGATGCGGCTGTCGAATGCGGCAACCTGCATCTCGACGTGGTGTTCAATGTCGGCAGCTGCGAACTCCGGCTCCTGCAGAACCTCGGCCAACAGTCCCATCACAGCAGGAAGACGATGGGCGGGAGCGTCGCCGCCGAGCCGTGTATGGGTCAGGGCGGCCCCGCCGTGCAGGGCGGCGCCCTGCAGCTCGAGGAGTTCGGTGATGCGTCCGTCCGGATGGGCCCGTGTCCCCTCGTCGACCGCGTGCAAGGCGACGGTGGCCACGCCTTCAATCGAGCGAGGCTCGGACGCAAGCGAGGTGGGCATTACCACTTCCATCGCGGCGATGTGTTGGCCGGGCAGGTCGAAGGCCCACACCTGCATGCCGCTGTCAAGGGTCATGATCTGCGGATCGGGGAACTGCCAGGCACCTGCGAGTTCAACTGGCGGACGGTTCATGCGGAGACCTCCGTGGGCAGGTAGTGCAGCTGACTCGGGTCGGTCGCGAGGTGTGTCCGTACGGCGCTGCGGATGTCGTCCTCGGTCAGCGCTGCCAACTCCAGCCCGTGGTGATTCACGTGGGCGGGGGTTCCATGGGTCAGCCAGCCGTCGTTGATCAGATCTGCTCGACCCTCGACTATGGCCAGTCCGAGCAACCATTCCCGCTCGTACTGGGCGACGGCACGAGCCAACTCCTCCGACGTGGGGCCCTCGTCGCCGAAGCGCGCCACCTGTTCGAGCAGTGCGGCCGCCGTCGCTTCGGTGGTGACACCGTCGGTGGGGCGGGCCATGAGGGTGGTGATGGAGGAGGAGCGCAGGTGGGGCAGGGAGGCGGCGTGCACCTCCTGGGCCATCCGCGCCGACCGGACGACCGACTTGTGGAGGCGGGAGGTGGTTCCGTCGGCAAGGACAGACAGGGCAATCTCCAAGGCAAGCTGCTGCGGATGTGCGGCCGCCGGGGTGGGCCACGACAAATATACGAGCGGGTGGGGGACCGACCCGCGGGTGACGGTGGTTCGTGGCGGCAATTCGGGGGGCGCGGAGTCGACATGCGCGGGCCGCTCCTGTGCGGGGATGGCGCCGAACTGGGAGGCGACCATGTCGATGGCGTCCTCCGGTGTGACGGGGCCGGACAGCACGAGGCGCGCGTTGCTGGGGCGGTACCAGGCGTCGAAGAACTGCTGGACGTCGTCCACCGACGCGTCATCCAGATGTGCCATGGAGCCGATGGGCAGGTGGCCGTAGGGATGCTCGGGCGGAAAGTGCTGCGCCACCAGGAGTTCGAGGAGGTCGCCGTATGGCTGGTTGTCGTAGCGCTGCCGCTTCTCCTCCTTCACCACTTCGCGTTGGGCAGCGAAGTTGGCTTCCGTGATGGCGAGCGAACTCATCCTGTCCGTCTCCAACCACAGTGCCAACGCCAGGGCGCCGCGGGGGACCGTCTCGAAGTAGTTTGTGCGATCCGTCGACGTGGTGGCATTCACCGAGCCGCCGTGGGCTTCCACGAGAGCCATGTGCTCTCCGCTGCCGACGTTCTTCGATCCCTGGAACATGAGGTGCTCGAAGAGGTGCGCAAAGCCGGTCAGTCCGGGATCCTCGTCGTAGGAGCCCACTTCATAGAAGATGTTGACGGCGACTGCCGGGGCTAGATGGTCGGGCTGCACGCATACCTGAAGGCCGTTGTCGAGGGTTGCTTCGACCAGTTCATAGTCGAGCTGTCGACCATCAGCCATGGGGAGTCTCCTTGGGTACCGCGGCGCCTGACAACAAAGCTGACCGTCTGCCGCGTGAGTCTAGCGCCGTCGTCGGATTCTGCGGGTTATGCTCCCGAGAACACGAGGGTGTGGCATCGGGAGGAGATGTGATGGGGGAGCCCAGGGACAGGCGCGGGCATCGTTCACGTCGAGCGTTCATCGGAGGCGCTGTAGGCGCGTTGTCGACCTCCCTCGTCGTAGGGTGCTCGAGCGATTGCCCTGTGGAATCGCCCCCTCCAGAGGAAGCCAGCGCCATACTGGCGGCACCCAAGACGGATGGTGACCTGATGCCGATGCTGGACCGCGAGCGGTTGGAAGACATCCGCCTGGACACAGTGAGGAGCCTTGGTTCTGCAGGCGATGCCGACTATTGGGTTGCCGTGTCCGAGGACGATGAGATTTGCCTCATCACCGGGTTCATCGAGGCGGAGTCATCGATAACGGCGACGTCCTGCTCAACATTGAGCAGGTTCTTCGAGACTGGTCTGGCCGGCGGGGCTCGCGGATTGGCGGCGGACGGCGAGGTGGTCTCGGAGGCGTATCTTCTGCCCGATGACGTCAACGCGGAACCACTCAGTGAACACGTGGGGGAGTACCTCGTCCCTGTTGAGGCCCCCGAAGGCATAACGGCTGAACGCGCCACTCTGCAGGAGGAAGTGAACTTCTTCTCGTTGCGGCCGGGGGCGCGCGGCGTCCCACCGGTGGAACTCGACCGTACCTGCGGAGGCCCGTTTACCTTCAGCACCCTCATGTGACACCCCGCCGCTTTTGTGGGCGAGATTGATTGCGGTGGGCTGGGGGACAGCTGTTGAACTCTCATGAACCCTTACACCGCACTCAGCGGTGAAGGTGTTCACGCGACGCCTCGGGACACGAAGAGGAGTAGGTCACAGGGAAGATCACCGATCCTGCCGGCAGTAGAACTCGACGAGCGGTGGACGCCTAGTAATGCGGCGTGCGCCCTCTTCATTCGATGCGGCGTGTGCCGTTTTTGTCGATGGTGTAGCGGAAGCCGAGTGGTGATGTCCAGGTGAGTTGTCCGGGGTGGGGTTGGTCACATCGCCAGAAGCCGGCGGTTTTGGCGCGGTGGGTTGTGCGGCTGAGTGGTGCGAGGTTGTCGAGTCGGGTTTGCGCGTCTCGGTTAGCGGCTTGGTAGGGATCGGTGTGGTCCAGGTCGCAGCCGCGGCTGTTCCGGTTGCTGTAGGGGAAGGCCTCGCGGGGCCAGGTGAGCTGGATTGCTTCTTTGAGCGCCTTGCTGGGCCGGTACTGGTATTGCGAGGGGATGGTGTTGAGGTCGATTACGGGGGTGATGGTGACCTGTTTCCCGTCGAGCAACTCCACCAGGGTCCGGGCTGCGACGGTGCCGGCGTCTTCGATGTCGGCTGCTGTGATGTCCGCGGTGAGGTGGATGTAGATCTGGGCTCGCGGTTGGAGTTTGGCGGGTGGGACGGTGATGGTTCCGCAGGTGTGGCCAAGGCAGTGGTGGGGATCGGTGTCGATACGGCCAGTGGCGGTGTCGATGACCTCGTGGGCCGCGCTGTCGGCTGCGGTGGGCGGCGGTGGGGATGCCCCGTCGCTAGCGGCGACGGTGTCGTTGTTCACACAGCCGGTCCCGGCCTCGGCGCCAGCTCTTGCCGTGGCTGGGACATCATTTCCCTTTCCGGCCGTGCTGGCTGAGGTTGTGGCCGGGTCGGGTTCAGCATCAGCCAGGCCTTCGGCGACATCATCAGCGGTGGTGCCGAAAATCGGTTGCTGCACCCCGCCTTGCAGCATCGCCAACGCGACGGCGGGATGCGCCATGATCCCGAGTGCTTTGGCACGCAACACATCCAACGCCACTTTCGTGTATTCGGGTTTGGCGTGGAGGATCTCAGCGATGCGGGTGGCGGTGGCGTAGACGTATTTCGCGTCCAGGGCATCAAGTGTCGCGGTCAGGTTGATGGTGGCTTCATGGAACCCCCACAGTTTGACCTCCCGCGCCCGCAAACGGGCGGCTTCCTTCTCAGCCGCCATCACCGGATCCATCTCCACGATGATCCGGTCGCACAAATCGATAGCGCCCTGCCAGCCGTAGCGATGCTGCCTCTCCACCCACAACTCCCCAGCCCGCTGGGCGGCCTTCGGGGTGAGGACCCCGAACTTGCCGGCGGCTTTCCGGGCACGGTGCGCATCCAAGCACAGGTCCTGAACTGCCTGCCACAGGTTGCGGTGGCGGTAGTACAGGTTCAAGGTTTCAAACAAGATGGCTTTGCCCTGCTGCGGGGAGCATCCCATCAACGGCCCCAACTCCATCGCGGCGAACTCCGAGATCGGGATCGTGCCGAACGAGCCGCCGGTGGCAATGTTTTCGACCAGGTCCTCGATCAGGTCATCATCGATGATGGTGTCGATGCTGGCGGTGTAATTCTGCGCCAGCGCGAGGATGGCTCGTAGCTGGTCGGCTTTGGCTTGTTTCTCCCGCGTCAACGCCGACAGCAGCAACTGCGCCGCCTCATCGCATCTATCTTTCTCCATACACCTATTATAGAACACCTGTACGACTAAACACCATGCTCATGATGCATCTGTGGATAACTCCGGGAAACAAGGATGAGCATCGTTTTCGACAATGAGATCAGTCAGATGTGAGTGGCCGGTGCCAGGGAAATCCCCGCTGAATCGGAATGAGGATCGCATCAGTTGAGCGACCCTTCGATACACGACCGCTCGTTCCCCGCCGTCGTTACTCAGGGAACGATCTGAACGGCGCCTCGACCCGACTCAGCGCAGCTCTGCCTCATCACGACTGGGAGTGCCTCGCGATCATCGATCCGGAAACCATCTGAGGGCTACCTCATCGACTCAGCGTAGGTCCCCCATCGATGTGGGTGCCAGCGATCCATTCCTGATGCAGCAGACGATGCGCCGAATGATGGGCGGGAGAGTTGCGCCCGGGCTCGCATCGCCACCATGGACAGCCACCGTCGGATGGGTTGCCGAACACCGGTCAACGCTCAGATGCGCCTGCACGGCAGTAGACTCGACCGCGCAGGTAGGTACATCGTCCGGATGTACCCGGCGAACTCGCGGCGTCTTACGACTGGCTGGCCGCGCTCCACTGCAACGTCGAACGAGAACTGGAGCACCCCATGGCGGGAACGATATTGATCACAGGAGCCGGTACCGGCTTCGGCAAGGAAGTCGCACTACGTCTGGCTGCCCAGGGTCGGGAGGTGATCGCTGGCGTGGAGATCATTGCCCAGGTCACCGAGCTGCGTGCCGAAGCGGAGAAGCGAGGCGTGGACTTGCGGGTAGAGAAGCTGGACATCACCGACCCTGGTGATAGGACGAAGGCGTGGTCCTGGGATGTGGAGGTGCTGCTTAACAATGCCGGGATCGCCGAGGGCGGTGCAGTCGTCGACATCCCCGAAGACCAGATTCGCCAGCAGTTCGAGGTCAACGTTTTCGGGACGATGCTGCTCACGCAGGGATTTGCTCGCACCATGGCCGCGAAGCGATCCGGCAAGATCGTGTTCGTGTCCTCGACCGCCGGGCTGATCACTGACGCATTCACCGGTACCTACTCTGCGTCCAAGCACGCGATCGAAGCGTTCGCCGATGCTTTGAACCAAGAACTTGCCGAGTTCGGCGTGGCCATCGCCACCATTAACCCGGGGCCGTATCTGACTGGGTTCAACGACACGGCGATGGAACGCTGGAAGGAATGGCGTGATGATCCCTCTGGGCGACTCTTCGACTACACGGAATTGGCGTTCCCGCGTGAGCAGTTGGACCCTGAGCCGGTGTATGACGTCGCTGTTGCGGTGCTGACGGGTGCGACTGATCTCTACCGAAACGTGGTTCCCGACGAGATGGTCAGTGCGATCCGCGAGCAATTGGATTCGAAGTGGGAACGGCAGCAGAACGACGGCGCAACCGGTGCACGCAGTGAATTGGTCGAGAAGGCATACGAACTCGCGCCGGCTACACCCGCGGAGTGATTCCTCAGCACCACGCAACCTCCAGCCGCGTTCCTGGGTCTATCTGAGGTTCGGTGTCTTTTTCTCCTCTATGACAGGCGGCCATGGTCGTGAGGGGTGACACGGGAAACGTCACCGCTGGGGGCACACGGCAAAATCCGCCGGAGCGACTACGGGAGTCCGGTGTGTTGTCTTCGTACAGAGCGGACGGGGCAGTGGGCGTCACGCTGAACCAGCTGATGTTTCGGAACGGCATCACGCGCAAGCAGCTGGGGGAGGCATTGGGTATCACGGGCCCGGCCGCCGGTCGCAAGCTGCGCGGGGAGATTGGGTGGTCCTTGACCGACCTGTTCATCGCGGCGGACTTCTTCCACATTGAGGTGACCGAGCTCTAGCCTCGGCGAGCAAAAGAAGATCCCGCCCTGGGTAACCAGGACGGGACCCTCGGTGTGGTAGCGGGGACAGGATTTGAACCTGTGACCTCTGGGTTATGAGCCCAGCGAGCTACCGAGCTGCTCCACCCCGCGTCGGTGCTAAGAACTATAGTCCGGGACCTCAGCTGGAACAAATCGACGACGACACTCACATATAGTCCCCGCGAGGGTGGGGGCCGTACCTCACATACTTTCCCCGGGAAGCGGTGGGTCGGCCACGATGGGGTGTGAGATATGAGGAGCAGCTGTCGATGGCGGCCAGGTACGAGGTCACGAAGAAGTACGCTCAGGCGTACGCGGAGGCACCCAAGCAGGGTAAAAGCGTGATCTTGGACCAGGTTGTCGAGGTCACCGGCTGGAACCGGGACCACGCCCGCCAGCAACTGGTGGCGCGGTTGCGGCAGGCCCCTGGCCGGGCGGTCGCGACGGTCACGGTGATCGATCGCCGCAAGACCCGGCCGTGCAAGTACTCCTACGACGCGCGTCTGGTGTTGCAGAAGGTGTGGGCGACCTCGGGCGGCAGCTGTGGGCAGTACCTGGCCCCGGCCATGACTGACTGGCTCGACGCGATGGAGGCCGAAGGATCCCTGGTGCCCGGCCATGACCGCTACGGCCCCGACGTGCGTACGGAGCTGGAGGCCATGTCCGCGGCCACGATCGACCGCTACCTCGCCCCCGCACGGGCCAAGGACCCGATCCGGGGCAAGTCAGCAACCAAACCCGGGGCCATGTTGCGGAACTCGATCAGCATCCGCAAGGCCGGTGACGAGGTCGCCTCCGAACCCGGGTTCTTCGAGGTCGACACCGTCGCCCACCGCGGGCCGACATTGAAAGGCGAGTTCTGTCGGAGCGTGAACTTCACCGATGTCCACATCGGTTGGGTGTTCACTGCCGCGGTCCGCAACAACGCCCGGGTACACATCCTGGCCGCGTTCGACGCGTTCGTCGATGAGGTGCCATTCGCGGTGACCGGGATCGACTGCGACAACGGCTCAGAGTTCATCAACCACGACCTGGTCGGCTGGGCCGGCCAACGAGGGGTGTTCTTCACCCGATCCAGGCCATACAAGAAGAACGACCAAGCCACGATCGAGTCGAAGAACAACCACCTCGTGCGCCGCTACGGCTTCTACCACCGCTACGACACCGCCACCGAACTCGCCCTACTGCGCGAACTGTGGAAGCTGGTCAACGACCGCCTCAACTTCTTCACCCCGACCAAGAAACCCCTCGGCTGGTCCACCGACACCGTTGGCCGCCGCAAACGTCTCTACGACAAACCCCGCTCGCCCTACCAGCGGCTCCTCGACGCCGGCGTGCTCAGCCCTGTCCAAGAGAGCGAACTCGCAACCTACAAAGCCGCTATCCGCCCCGTCGCACTCCACCGACGTATCACCGAGATCCAACACGAACTCACCCGACTCGCCGCCGGCAAGACCCGCCGAATGGAACAACAGATCAACTGGAAAGCACCCGACCCAGCAGGACTCAAAACCCGCGCCAGCTAACGTCCCCTTCGCGGGGGAAACTATCTGAGGTACGGCCTACCCCACGCGGGGACTTGACAATGAGGTACTACGATCGAACCAGGCAACGGTGTGCTGGATCAGTGAAGATCGGGGACGCTGTCGCGTGCGTCGGTGTACTCCACGCCGCACAACTCCAGCAGATCCACGAGCATGGAGCGCACCTGCGCGAGGATCACGGCACTTGAGAGTTCTTCCCCGATGGGGACTCCTGCACTCTCGGCAGCCAGGGCAATGATGTCGTCCACCTTCGAGTCGGGTCGTCTCCGAGCGTAGAGTTCTGCTGCGCACTCGTCGGTGACCTGGGCCAGCCCGGTCAGGAGATCGAGATGCTCCTGCGAGACCCGCTCGCCACGGTAAACGGCGACGACACCGCGTCGAGCCAATACGCGTAGGTTGCGCGTGAAGCGGTCCAGCGGAACGGTGAGGTCTGCGATCTGCAGCACCCCTTCCTTGTGCCGTCGTAGGAAGGGCGAGATCCGCACCACGGCCATACCTTCATTCGCAGCGGTGGTAAGTGCTTCGAGGGCATGCTCGGTGGAGCGTGCCGCCTCGAGGACTCTCTCTGCGGCGTCGATGTCGCCGGTGCCGACGGCCTGAACCATCTCGCGGATGGTGTTGGACGTCTCGTGGAGTACCTTGGCGGCCTCCATCCTCGGCCGAGTCACAGGTCCCGTGGGTGCGACCGTGGCGAACAGCAGTGCGACTACACAGCCCACAAGAGCGTCCATCCACCGCTCGACGCCAGCTCCCACCCCCGGAATCACGGTCAGCACAACGGCCGCTTGGACGGCTGACTGGGTGACCATGAGGGTCCGGGCACCGAGCCATGTAGTGATGGACATAGCGACGGCGATCACCAGAATGATCTGCCACACACCAGTGCCGAAGAAATAGAGAAAAGTGTCGCCGATCAGCACTCCCACTGTGACGCCCACCGAGATCTCCAGGGCTCGCCAGAGGCGTTGACCGAAACTGAATCCGAGGCAGACGATGGCCGCCACCACAGCCAGGAATGGCGCCTCGTGAGAGAGAAGAGTCTGAGCAAGCCACCAGGACATGCCGGCAGCAAGCGCAATCTGTACGATCATGAAGAGCCGGGATTGCCAGCGCGTGACCCGGCGCTTCTGGGACAGCCAACCGCGCCGTGCAGTCCGCTCGCTCAAGTCGAAAGCACGCAGTGACGCGTTCTGGATGACGTGACTGGTGTCCTGCCAGAAAAGGAAGCGACGCCTCGACTTCGACAACGATTCCTCCCAGAATTGTCTACCGGTGCCGTTGTTGTGCGGGCCGCAGGTCATATTTTAGCCCCCGGTGACCGCGCGTCGCCGCATCGGTTGGCGTGCGACGGATGCTTCGATCGCGGGCAATTCGGCGCGTGCGGATAGTATTGCGCCGTTCCGTATCCAACAGTGGGGGAGTCTCGCCCAATGGAAGCACGTCGACCACGCCGCCCCATCGCGGCCTGGCTATGCCTGCTGGTTGCCGCAAGCATCGCGCTGACAGCCTGCTCGAGCCCCAACCCAGGTTCTGATCCCGAGCCGTCGGGGCAGAGCGATCCCATTGTTCTCAACGTGGGCGCCACGTTGCCACCCGAGGGCCTCGACCCCTCGACCGTCAACGGCGCCGGCACACCCTTCGTCCTGCTGTACAACGTCTACGAGACGCTGGTGCGCATCGATGGTGAGGGCGAGATCAGGCCACTGCTCGCGTGGGATTACAGCGTGTCGCCGGATCGGACCGTCTACACCTTCACGCTGGACAGCGCGGCCGAGTTCGCATCGGGCGATCCCGTGACGGCCGATGCAGTGGTGCAATCCTTCGAACGCGTCCTAACGGCGGAGGGAACCACCGATCAGATTCGGAGCGCGATGGCGCCCGTGGAATCGGTCGAGGCCGCGGACGAGGATTCAGTCGAGATCACGCTGTCCGAACCCAGCAACCAGTTCCTCTTCGACATGGCGGGTCCCGCAGGGATCGTCTACGACCCCACCGCGCTGGATTCCCTGGCCGAACAGCCCTCGGGTTCCGGGCCCTTCCTGTTCGAGGAGTTCGAACCAGGTCAGTACCTCAAGCTGATCAAGAATGAGGACTACTGGGGCACCAACGTCCGTGTCGACGAGGTGTACTTCCGGTACTACACGGACCCCAATGCCATGAACACAGCGATGCTGTCGGGACAGCTGGATGTCATCTCCAACCTGACCGTGCCGCAGTCCATCGACGAGTTCTCGGACGCCGAGCGCTTCATCGTCACGGAGGGCACCACCACCGGCGAGGTCGTGCTCGGGTTCAATCACGACAACGAGGCCCTGTCCAACGTGGCCGTACGCCAGGCCATCAACCACGCCATCGACCGGCAGGCTCTCATGGATGCCGTCTGGGGCGGCAAGGGAATGCTGATCGGCTCCATGGTGGCGCCGACCGAACCATGGTTCGAGGACCTCTCCGACACATACCCGTTCGACCCGGACAGGGCACGGGAACTACTGGCCGAGGCCGGGTACGAGTCCGGCCTCACACTGCGGCTGCGGGTCCCGTCCACAGTGCCCTACGCGCCGCCCGCTGCCCGCTTCGTAGCGGCACAGCTCGCAGAAGTAGGCATCGAAGTGGAGGTGGAGGAGGTCGAGTGGGCACAGTGGCTGAACCAGGTCTACGGCCAGGGCGATTACGACATGACCATCGTCGCCCACGTCGAGCCTCGCGACATCAGCAACTTCGCCAACCCGGACTACTACTGGCACTACGACAATCCCGAGTTCGCGGGACTGATCGAGGAGGCCGACGAGGCACCGGAGGAACAGCAGATCGAACTCATGCAGGAGGCTGCACGGATGCTCGCCGACGATGCGGCCGCCGACTGGCTCTTCCTCCTGCCCAACATCGTCGTCACCACCACAGAGGTCTCCGGGATCCAGGTGAATTCCACCAACCTGTCCTTCGACCTGACAACTGTCGCCACCAGCCGCTGACGTGACCCCCCGCATCGTCGGGCTGCGGCTGGGTGGCCTGGTCATCAGCCTGCTCGTGGCCTCGCTCCTCATCTTCCTCGCCACCAACGCCCTACCCGGCGACGTGGCGCAGGTCCTCCTGGGGACCAACGCCGCCCCTGGGGAGGTGGACGCCCTGCGCGAACGGCTCGGCCTGGACAGGCCTCTGCTGTTGCGCTATCTCGAGTGGCTGGAAGGGGTGCTTCGCGGCGATTTCGGGACTTCTATGGTCACCGGGCGCGACGTCGTCTCCCAGATCATCCCGCGTCTCGGCGTCTCGCTGTGGCTCATCGGGCTGGCCATGCTGCTGGCGATACTCATTGCCGTTCCGCTGGGAGCATTCGCCGCTGTCCGACGACGCCATGCCAGCGGATTCGTCGCCTCGGCCATCGCCCAGGTGGGTCTGTCCATACCGGCCTTCTGGGCAGGCATCTGGCTGGTCCTGTTCTTCGCCGTCACCCTGCGCTGGCTCCCAGCAGGGAACTACGTGGCGCTGAGCGAGGACCCGGCTCAGTGGGCCAGACATCTTATTCTTCCCGTCACGGCTCTGGCGATCGTGCAGGCCAGCATCCTGTCGCGCTACGTCCGCAGCGCCGTCATCGAGGTGCTGGGGGAGGACTGGTTCCGCACGGCACGATCGGTGGGGTGGTCGACGTGGGGTGCGTTGCTGCGCCACGGCAGCCGAAACGTGGCGATCTCCCTGCTGACCGTCATCGGTTTGCAGCTCGCAACTCTGCTGGTGGGGGCCATCATCATCGAACAGGTCTTCGTGCTTCCAGGTCTCGGGTCGCGTCTCATCATGGCGGTGGGGCAGCGCGACCTCGTGGTGGTGCAGGCCATCGTGCTGCTGCTGGTGTGGGCAGTGCTACTGATCAACTTCCTCGTCGATTTCGCCTACCAACTCGTCGATCCCCGGATGAAACGTGTGAGGGAGCAGCGATGAGACGGGCGAACCTCATCTTCGGCAGCACGCTGATCCTCATCATCGTGGCCCTGGCGCTGGTGGGCCTCGTGTGGACCCCTTTTGATCCGACGGCGATCGCCGGGCCCCGCCTCGCCCCGCCCGGCTGGCCGTACCTGCTCGGCACAGACGCCCAGGGCAGTGACACGGCCTCGCGCATCATCAGTGGGGCGAAGCTGGCGCTGCTCGTGGGGGTGCTGTCCGTGACCGCCGCCGCCGTGGTGGGGGTGCCGATCGGGATCCTCGCGGGCATGTCCCAGCGATGGCTGAGCGCCGTTCTCACCCGTGGTGCCGACATCCTCTACGGCTTCCCCGCCCTGTTGTTGGCCATTCTGTTCGCCGCCGCCGTCGGGGGATCGACGTGGACCGCCGTGAGCGCGATCGGCATCGCCACCATCCCGGTCTTCGTGCGGATCGCGCGCGCCGCGACGCTGCAGGTCATGAGCCAGACCTTCGTCGAGGCAGCCAGGCTCTCGGCCACGCCGCCCCTGCAGGTGGCATGGCGCCACGTCCTTCCCAACATTGCTCCCGTCCTGGGGGTGCAGGCCTCCGTCAGTTTCGGGCTCGCCATCCTCGCAGAGGCCGGTCTCTCCTACCTTGGGTTGGGCTCCGGCAGCGACCAGCCCACATGGGGGCGGATGTTGCAGGAGGCCCAGAACGAACTGTTCAACGCACCGATGCTGGCCTTCTGGCCTGGACTGGCCATCGCGATGGCCACCATGGGATTCAACCTGTTGGGGGACGGATTGCGCGATCTGCTGGATCCCAAACTGCGGGAGCTCGCATGAACCGCCTCGAAGTCTCGGAGCTGACAGTGAGCTTCGGCCGACGCCGCGTCGTAGCGGTCGATCACCTGTCCTTCACTCTGGGAGAACAGGATCGCCTCGGCATCATCGGGCAGTCCGGCTCAGGCAAATCCGTTACGGCGCTGGCAATGATCGGGCTTTTGCCGGAGAACGCCCACGTCACGGGCTCGGTCACACTGAACGGCCGCGAACTGGTGGGCAGGCCGGAGCGTGAACTGCGCGCGCTGCGGGGCAGCGAGGTCTCCATGGTCTTCCAGGAGCCGATGACGGCGCTGGATCCGACGATGAGGGTGGGGCGCCAGATCGGTGAGGTGATTGCTTTGCACCGCAGCGGTGAGCGGGGCAGCATTCGCGACGAGGTGAGACTCTGGCTGTCGCGCGTGGGCATGGCGGATGTGGAGAGGGTGTCCAGGTCCTACCCCGATGAACTCTCCGGCGGTCAGCGACAGCGCGCGCTGGTCGCAATGGCACTGGTCAACCAGCCCGGTCTGGTCATCTGCGACGAACCCACCACCGCGCTCGACGTCATCGTCCAGCGCCAGATTCTGAACCTGCTGGACGACCAACTGCGAGGGCGGGCCGCCCTCTTCGTCAGTCACGACCTAGCCGTGGTCCGGCAGGTGGTGGACACGGTGCTGGTGATGCTGGAGGGGCGCGTCGTGGAGTCCGGGAACATCCGCGACATCATCGACGCCCCCCAGCATCCCTACACGCAAGCCCTGGTGGCCGCTGCACGGATCGGCGATCATGCCCCGGGCACCAGACTCCCCACGATCACCGACTTCACCGAAGGAGATCCCGGCGCATGACCCACCCCGTGCTTGCCGCCGAGGGTGCCGAGGTGACGTATCGACGCTCCGGCCGTCCCTTCGTCGCGCTGCAGGACGTCACGTTCCGAATCGAGCCGGGACAACAGGTGGGGATCGTCGGCGGATCCGGTTCCGGCAAGACCACGCTGGCGCGCCTCCTGTTGGGCCTGGTCCAGCCGAGCAGGGGCAGCACCACCTTCAGGGGGCAGCGGACCGACGGGCTTCCCGAGCGGGATCTGGGTGATCTGCGCGCGGGTGCCTCCATGGTCTTCCAGGACCCGAACTCGTCCCTCAACCCGCGTATGCGCATTTCCGACATCGTCGAGGAGCCACTGCGCTCACCGCTCCTGCGCCGACGGGGCACCCTCCCCGCGCCGGGCTCCGGCGCGGTGGAACAGTCCTTGCGAGCGGTGGGACTGGACAGTGCCATGGCCTCTCGTTTTCCGCATCAGCTCTCCGGTGGCCAACGGCAGCGGGTGGCCATCGCCCGGGCCCTGGTGAGCGGGCCGGAGGTACTGGTGGCCGACGAGCCGGTGTCGGCTCTGGACGTGGCGGTGCGAGCCCAGATTCTCAACCTTCTCTCCGACGCGGTGGAGAAGCGAGGTCTGGCGCTGGTGTTCGTCTCCCATGACCTTGCCGTGGTCCGCCACCTGGTGCAACGGGTCGTGGTCATGCGACGGGGAACGATCGTGGAGGAGGGCGCCGTCGAGAAGGTCTTCGCGAACCCGCAGCACCCCTACACTGCACAGCTGCTGGAGGCGTCGCTCAGTTTGTAGGGCCTCTGGGGTGGATCAGTAAGATGGCCCGCGTGAAGGCTCTTCTGCTCGAGAACATCCATACCGAGGCCACCCGCATCCTGACTGAACGGGGCTATGAGGTTGAGAACAGGCCGGGGGCCCTGACCGAGGGTGACCTCATCGCCGCACTCGACGGCGTCACCTATCTCGGCATCAGGTCACGTACCCAGATTACGCGCGACGTGATCGACGCGGCGGCGGATCTGAAGGCCGTGGGGGCTTTCTGCATCGGCACCAATCAGATCGACCTCGACGCGGCAACCGAGGCGGGCGTCGCGGTGTTCAATGCGCCGTACTCCAACACCCGTTCCGTCGTGGAGCTTGCCATCGCCGAGATCATCTCCATGGCCCGTCACCTGACGGATCGCAACCAGGACGTGCACGAGGGTCGGTGGGACAAGTCCGCCGTCGGCTCGCACGAGATCCGGGGCCGAAGTCTGGGCATTGTGGGCTACGGCAACATCGGGTCTCAACTCTCAGTGGTGGCCGAGTCGCTCGGCATGAGCGTCTACTACTACGACATCGTGGACCGGCTCCCGCTCGGCAACGCCAAAGGCGTCAGCTCAATGGCGGAACTGTTCGAACGCTGCGAAACCATCTCCCTGCACGTGGATGGCCGACCGGGCAACGCGAACCTGATCGGCGCCGCCGAGTTTGCCGCGATGCGGCCGCGCACGCTGTTTCTGAATCTGTGTCGCGGTAACGTCGTGGACCACGACGCACTCCACGAGAATCTCGTGAGTGGGCACCTCGCCGGTGCCGCCATCGACGTGTTCCCGCAGGAACCCAAGGCCAAGGGTGAACCGCTGGTCTCCAAACTGCAGGGCCTCAGGAACGTGATTCTGACACCGCACGTCGGTGGCTCCACGGAGGAGGCGCAGGTGGACATCGGTCGCTACGTCGCCGGCAAAATCGCCGATTACGAGTCCCACGGAGCCACCTCCATGAGCGTCAACCTTCCCGAGGTCGCCGCCCCGTCGCCGCGAGACCACAGGATTGTGCACCTGCACCACAACGTGCCGGGCGTGATGGCGCGGTTGAACAACCTGCTGGCCATGCACGACATGAACATCCGGTCACAGACACTGTCCACCCGTGGCCAGCTCGGCTATGCGGTGACCGACGTCACCGGTGTTGCGCCCGCCGGCCTCCTGGACGAGCTCGAGGCGCTCGAGGAGACCGTCCGCGTACGAGTGCTGTAGTCGCCCCGACCGAGCGCCGGGCCCCGGCGCTCAGGCGCCGCCGAGAACGTCCATGACGATGTCGTGCAGCGCCCCGTTCGTGGCCAGGGCGCCCGGCCCGTCGACCCCGGGGGCGCCGTCCAGGTTGGTGAAGCGGCCCCCCGCTTCGCGCACAATAATGTCCAGGGCAGCCATGTCGTGGAGCTCGAGGTCGGGTTCGCACGCGATGTCGACGGCCCCCTCGGCCAGCAGCATGTAGCTCCAGAAATCGCCGTAGGCACGGGTGCGCCAGCAGTGGCGCATGAGGTCGATGAATCCCTGACCCCGAGTCGTGGACACCCATCCAGCGATGTCGGAATAGGACAGGGAGGCATGCTCCAGGCCCTCAACGCGGCTGACTCTGATGTCCGAGGCATTCATCAACGTCTTGCCCGTGTGCGCCCCGCCACCCAGGCTGGCCCACCACCGACGGTGCAGCGCGGGCGCGCTCACAACCGAGGCGACCACCTCGCCCTCGACCTGCAACGCGATCAGGGTCGCCCACACCGGAACCCCGCGCAGGTAGTTGGCAGTGCCGTCGATGGGGTCGATCACCCAGCGCCGTGGACTCTCCCCGGTGTCGGCCAGTTCCTCACCATGCACCGCGTCGCGGGGACGGGCCTTCGCGAGCGTCCGCCGAATCGCCTCCTCCACTGCCGTGTCGGCATCCGTCACGGGGCTGTTGTCCGGCTTGGTCTCGGAACGGAGATCGAGAGCCTTGAAGCGATTCATCGACAGCGAGTCCGCGTCATCGGCCAGCATGTGCATGAGGCGGACGTCATCGGTCAGGTTCTTCGACTGTGCCATGGGGACAAACCTATCGAAGGTGGTCCTCGCTCAGGTGAAGGCGCGCTCCATGCGTCGAAAGGACGCCAACCGGGCCGGATCGAGACGACCATCGGCGACTGCCGCATCTAGTGCGCAGCCGGGCGCACCGGTTTCGTGGTGGCATCCCCGGGGGCAGTCGGCGGCGTACTCCGACAGGTCCCCGAATGCGGCCACGATCGAGGAGGTGTTGACGTGGCTGATGCCGAATGAGCGGACCCCGGGGGTGTCCACGATCCAGCCACCTTCAGGGAGTGGGATGGCCTGTGCGGAGGTGGACGTGTGGCGTCCCTTCCCGGTCAGGTCGCTGACCTGGGCGACGGCGCGGTTGATGCCGGGCACCAGGGCATTCACCAGTGTGGACTTGCCCACGCCGGAATGCCCCACCAACACCGTCGTGTGACGGTGAAGAATTTCGTGCACCGGGGTCAGGACCGAGCCGGGACGGGTTGTGATGATCGGCACGTCCAGCGGGCTGTAGGCGGCCACCAGTTCGTCGGGGCTGGCCAGATCCGCCTTGGTCAGGCACAGGATGGGCGAGATCTTCGCGTCGAAGGCGGCAACCAGGATGCGGTCGATCATCCCCATGCGCGGCTCGGGGTCCGCGAGAGCGGTGACGATCATCAGCTGGTCGGCGTTGGCCACGATGGGCCGCTCGAAGGTGTCGGAGTCGTCCGCACTGCGACGCAGGATGGTCCTGCGTTCGGCCACCTCGACGATGCGGGCCAGCGTGCCTTCATTTCCGGAGGTGTCGCCGTCGAGGGTGACGACGTCACCCACGATGATGCCCTTGCGTCCAATAACTCGCGCCCGGGTGGCGGTCACGAGGACGCCGTTGTCCAGAAGGCAGCGGTACCGGCCACGGTCAACGGTCACGACCCGGGCGGTGGGTGCGCCATCGTAGGTGGGCCGCTCCTTGGTCCGGGGGCGGCTGCGCTTACGGGGCCTGTCGAAGCCGCCGTGGTCGTCTGCGCCCAGAGCGCCCCGGCGCGCCATCAAGCACCCACCGCCGCGCGCCAGTCGGCTTCGAAGTCCGGCATGGTCTTGCCCACGCACTCCAGATCAGTCACGGCGAGTCCCGGAATCCGGAGTGCAAGAAGGGCAGCGGCATGGACCATGCGGTGATCCGCATAGGTCTCGAACGTCGTGGCGACAAGGCTCTCCGGTGTGGTGGACCCCTCGATGGTCAGACCATCGTCGGTCTCCGTCGCTCGAACGCCGAGCCGTGAGAGCTGCGTGGCCAGCGCTGCGAGCCGGTCCGTCTCGTGGCCGCGGATGTGGGCGACGCCGCGGATGCGTGTGGTCCCGTCCGCCAGTGCGCCCAGAGCTGCGACGACGGGCGTGAGTTCGGACGCGCCGTGGAGGTCCACGTCGATGCCGGTCAGGCGTTCGGAAGCACTCACCGTCACGTGATCCGCGGCGCCGTCCACCGTTGCGCCGAAACGGCGCACAATGTCGAGGAACATCGCGCCGGGCTGCCGGCTCGCCGAGGGCCACCCGGCAACTGTGACCTCGCCACCCGTGATCGCAGCCGCGGCCAGGAAGACGGCGGCGTTCGTGAGGTCGGGCTCGACGATGATGTCCCGCGCTGTGACGCGTCCGGGATGGACGAGCCAGGTGTCTTCATCCTCCTCATCCACCCGCACCCCGTGCAGCCGCAACATGTCCACGGTCATCGCGATGTGGGGGCGGGAGGGGACGCTGGCGCCGACATGCCGGATGCGCAACCCTTCGGGGAGCCGGGCTCCCACCATGAGCAGCCCTGAGATGTACTGGCTGGTGGCGGAGGAGTCCACCTCGACGGCGGCACCCGGCACCGGTGCGGGAACGATGGTGAATGGCAGGGTGTCGGAATCGATGCTGGCGCCGAGCTGGCGCAGTGCATCCAGCAGACCTGACATGGGTCGGTGGGTCGCGTGGTCGTCACCGAAGAAGTGTGTGGGCCCGTCCGCGAGCAGAGCCAGGGGGGGCACGAACCGCATGACTGTCCCGGCCAGCCCACAATCGATGCCGGTGCCCGGCGAGGAAAATTTCGCGGGCGGAGTGATCCGCCATCCGTCGGCGGCACTACCGGTCACCGCGACCCCCAGCTGGCGCAGTGCCGCCACCATGAGGTCGCTGTCGCGGCTGACGAGTGCACCTGAAATCAGGCTGGGCCCCTCAGCAAGAGCCGCCAGCACCAGTACGCGGTTGGTCTCGGACTTGGAACCGGGGACCCTCACCTCAGCGGTGACGGGCCCCCGGGCGGACGGAAGAGGGTGTGGCATCAAAAGGTCGTGGACTCAGCGCTTCTTGTTCAGCTTCTTGGCCCTCTTGGCGGCCTTCTTGCTGAGCTTGTCTGATTTCTTATCGGCCTTCTTCATTGCCTTCTTGGCACTCTTGCTGAGGTCATCACTGACGCTGGAGATCTTCTTCTCGGCTGCCTTCGCCGTGTTCCCGGCGCGCCACCCGAGGCTGGGTTTGCCCTGGGTGTCGCGTGCCGCGAGCATCGAGGCCCCCAGCAGGGCGAGGCTGGTCATCACGGCGGGGCGCGCCTGGGCCTTCTCGTCCTTCGACGCGTCCTTGGCGGGGAGCGCGATGGCCAGGTTCAGGATGCTGGTCTTGGTGAGCAGCAGGGCTCCCAGGCGGCGTCCCAGGCCGGTGGCGAACATCACGCCTCCAGCTACCTGGGCGGCTCCGCTCACGCGGACCCAGGTCTCCGTCGATTCCGGGATGGAGGAGGAGTAGGGGGCTGGCACCACCTTCTGAAGCATGGGCACCACCTTCTCGGTGAAGGCTTCGGCCTCGTCGGTGTATTCGGATGGCTTGCTCACCTTTTTGACGCCGTCGACGACGAAGGCGCTGGCGAACAGGCTGCGGGCAAAAAATCGCAACAGACTCATGGGCCAAACATACCCACTCAGGCGTTCACTTGGTGTGGGTCAGCCCTAGATTGGACACATGTGTGGCAGATACGCGGCCAGTGCCGATCCCGAGGAGCTGGTGGAGGAGTACCGACTTGATGAGGTGACCGATGATGGAGCACGAGCGTGTGCGCCGCGCTACAACATCGCCCCCACGGATACCGTGCCGGGGATCGTGGAGCGTGTGGGCGAGTCCCGACCCATGAGAAAGCTGGTGGGGTTGCGGTGGGGGCTGGTGCCCAGTTGGTCCAAGGACATGGCAGCCGGGGCCCGCATGATCAACGCGCGGGTGGAGACGCTCACGGAGAAACCTGCCTTCCGCAGCGCTGTTTCAGCTCGCAGATGCCTGCTACCGGCGCTGGGCTACTACGAATGGAGGACGGAGACCGACGGAGGAAAGCAGGTGAAGCAGCCGTACTTTCTCACCCCGGCCGACGGCTCACGCATCCACATGGCCGGTCTGTACGAGTTCTGGAAATCCCCGGACGGATGGCTGGCCTCCACCACCATCATCACCACCAGCGCCACCGATGAGCTGGGATGGGTGCATGACCGGATGCCCATGACCGTCGTGGACAGGGATGCGTGGCTCGATCCGGCGTACCAGGATGGCGAGGCCGCCCGCGAACTCCTCGGGCCGCTCCCGCTCCTGCGCCCCATGAAGGTCTCCCGTGCCGTCAACCGTGTCGGCACTGAGGGCGCCTGGCTTCTCGAGCCCGTGCAATCGTGAGGGAATAGAACAGCCCCCGCATCCGTTGTCACACGCATGGCATGCATCGCAGGGCTCGGCGTCACGGACAACAGCGTGCATGCGCTGTTCCCGGCGCTATCCTCGTTCCTGATGAACGTCGACGCCACTGATCTCGCACCGGAGGGCCCGGGCGCTGCAGTTGATGGGGATGCCTTCGAGACCGAAGCGCTCAGCCATCTGGACAAGCTGTATGCCGCCGCCCTGCGTATGACGCGCAATCCGGCCGACGCCGAGGACGTCGTCCAGGAGGCCTACGCCAAGGCTTTCTCCGCGCAGAACACGTTCACGCCCGGGACCAACCTCAAGGCGTGGCTGTACCGAATTCTCACCAACACCTACATCAACTCTTACCGCAAGGCGGCGCGCTCACCGAAGATGAGTTCCGGTGCCGAAGTCGAGGACTGGCATCTGGCCCGCGCGGCCTCCCATGACTCCTCAGGTCTGCGATCGGCGGAGATGGAAGCCCTGGATCAGACACCGGATGCCGCGGTCTCCGATGCCATGGCGGGTCTGCCCGAGAATTTCCGCATGGTGGTCTACCTCGTCGACGTCGAGGGTTTCTCCTACAAGGAGGCCGCCGAGATCATGGGCACGCCGATCGGCACCGTCATGAGCCGACTGAACCGCGGACGGGCGCTGCTGCGTGAGGCGCTGGCGGGATATGCGGCGGAACGGGGCATCTCGCGTTCCTCGAGGAGCGTCACCTCATGACCGACGGTGACATGTGGAGCCATGATCATGGCGAACTCGACGACTGCGTACGTGCCCTCGAGGCTGTCCATGCCTTCCTGCACCATGAACTGGCGGAACCCGACGCGGACCTGATTCGTCTGCACCTGCATGCCTGTGAACAGTGCATGGAGAGCTTCGACATCGAATCCACGATCACCGAGATGATCCGTCGCAGTCAACCGGTCCCGGCAGTGCCGGAGACCCTCGTCGCGCGCATCACAATGCTGCGTCGGCGAAGGGATCGCTGAAGACCGGTAACCAACGACGAAACCCCGCTCCTCACGAGGAGCGGGGTTTGAATCTGCCGACGGTCAGGCGTTGGGACGCTTGCCGTGGTTGGCCTTGTTCTTGCGACGCGCGCGGCGCTTGCGTCCGGTCTTGCCCATGATGACTCCTCGCGGTTGCTGTGGTGGTACTCACCAATAGTGCCAGAATTCCACGGAGGATGCCTGACACCCCCATGCTTGGGCAATGATGGCAAGGTGGCCCCATGGTGCTCTCACATCTTGACAACCTGAGCAACGAGGAGTGGCTCGCGGCCTTCGTGTCCCAGTGGCACCTGCTCGCCGACCTCAGCTTTTCCGACCTCCTGCTGTGGCTCCCCAACGAATCCGGCGAGGTCTTCGAGTGCACCGCCCAGATTCGTCCGGTGACGGGCCCCACGGCCCTGGAGGACGACGTGATCGGCGAGACGATCATGCATGAGCCGGATCACGCTGTCACCGTGGCATTCATGACCGGGCAGATCACCGAGACCAGTGACAACGAGTTGTACGCCGGTATCCCCGTCGATGTGTGGGCGGTGCCCATCATGCGCGGTGGTGTCTGCGTCGCGGTCCTGGAGCGGCACACCAATGTGATGGGTCTGCGAGCCCTGGGTGCCATGGAGGAGAACTACATGGAAGCTGCCGGGGTGTTGACCTCCATGCTGCTGGAGGGCCAGTTTCCCTTGGTGTCCACCATGGACAAGGCGCTCGCGCCGAAGGTGGGCGACGGCGTGATCCGCGTGCAACCCGATGGGCTCATCAGCTACGCCTCGCCCAACGCCATCACGGCCTACCGGCGCCTCGGGGCCATGGGGGACATCGAGGGAGAGGACTTCGGGGACCTCACCAGGGGGCTGCGGCATGGCGTCGAGACCATGGGCCAGACGATGCTCTCCGATGTCCGGCAGCAGCGTGCTGCCGTCTTCGACGTCGAGCAGCAGCGGGCCTCAATGCGGTTCGTGCTCCTGCCGCTCGTGGTGGGCTCGATCTCAGTCGGCATGCTCGTGCTGTGCCGGGACACCACCGATCTGCGTCGCAGGGATCGCATGCTGGTCACCAAGGACGCGACCATCAGGGAAATCCATCACCGGATCAAGAACAACCTCCAGACGGTGGCTGCGCTGCTGAGGATGCAGTCCCGACGCATGAAATCCGAGGAGGGACGTGATGCCCTGCGTGACGCCATGCGCCGGGTCTCCTCCATCGCAGTGGTCCATGACACGCTCAGCCACACCGTGGAGGAGGACGTCGAATTCGACGCCGTGTGCGACAGGATTCTGCGCATGGTGGGGGACCTGGCCGCAAGCTCGGGGGTGGTGCGTGCCAAGCGGGTCGGCAGCTTCGGTGTGGTGCCCTCCGCCACCGCCACCTCGCTGGCGATGATGATCACGGAGCTCTGCCAGAACGCGATCGAACACGGCCTGCAGAGTTCATCGGGATCGCTGGAAGTGCGACCCTCTCTTTCATCCGAGAGCCTCGTGGTGGACGTGGTCGACGATGGCGCGGGCCTGCCGGAGGGCTTCGACATCGGCAGGCAGGACAGTCTGGGGCTTGCCATCATCGCCACCCTGGTGGAGGATCTGGGCGGATCGGTGGAACTGCAGCAGCGTGACGACGGCGAGGGCACTCGCGCACGGTTGGTCCTCCCCAGATCCGACTGAGCGGCAACGCCCCCGGGGTCCGCTAGAATCCGTTGGCATCGAAGTCAACAGCACATTCCTCGTGATGAGCACGCCCATCACCGCTCACACATTCAACGCCACCCCTGTGGTGCGAGGTCTGATCCGGGCGGGCCACCGTGTCCTGTGGTACACGGGTCGGCAGTTCGCACCCCACGTCGTCCGAACCGGAGCCATACCCCTGGCGTTCGAGCGGGCTGAGGACTTCTGCCGGGGCGGCCTGGAGCGGTTCGTCGCCACCGGCGTGATCGACGGCCTGGCGGTTGTGCGCAGGCTGTACCGCGATGTTCTGGTGCGTCAGGCCGAGGCGCAGACACGAGACATTGAGGAGTGGGTGAATGGGGAGCCCATCGACGCCATCATCTCGGACACCCTGATGCTGGGAGCGGGTATTGCAGCCGCTCGGACGGGTATTCCCTGGGCCACCATTGGCGACGGTCCGCTGCTGTGGCAGGACCCCGACACGCCACCTTTCGGCACCGGCCTGCCACCATTGGCCGGAGCCGCTGGCCGCCACCGCAACCTCACCGTGAAACGCGCCATCGATCGGTGGCTGTTCGCCGGGGCCCGGAACGAATTCAATGCCGTGTTGACGGAGCGGGGACTGGCTCCGGTCAGCTCCCTGCAGTCGGCCGGACTGTCCTCCCAGCTCCACCTGCAGGGATGCACCCCCGCCTTCGAGTACCCACGCTCGGACATGCCCCCCAACATCCATTTCGTCGGCGCGCTGGGCCCGGGTCCGGGTGCTGCGCCGCCTGTACCGGCGAAGTTCCATCGGGTGCACCGCACACGCCCGCTGGCCTTCGTCACCCAGGGAACGCTGCGCACCGATCTCGAGGAGTTGGCGGTTCCTGCCGCGCGGGCGCTGACCGCTGACGGCTATGACGTGCTCGTGGCCGCGGGCAGTGCAGCGCACAAGCGACCCGCTGCGCTTCTCTCCGCTGGCGGCAACGTCTGCGTCGTCGACTCAGTGGACTACCACGCCGCACTGGAGGAAGCCGATCTCTTCGTCACCAATGGTGGCTACACCGGTGTGACGCTGGCGCTGGCCGCCGGGGTTCCGGTACTACAGGCTGGTGCCACGGAGGAGAAGGCCGACATCGGTGCCCGGGTGGAGTGGGCGGGGGTCGGTGCAGCTCTGCGCCGGACACGGCCGTCGGCCGCACTGATCCGACGTACAGCCCGACGGCTCATGGACTCCGCCGCCCGCAGGGACGCCTCCCGGCGCGTGGCCGAGGAGATGTCCGGTTACGACGCTGCGACGTTGTCGGCTGACCTGGTTGCCCAGCTCGTCGGTGTCCGCGAACGATGACCGTGAGCGAGGTGGTCCTTGCCCTGCACGATGTCTCCAAGCGCTTCCCCTCGGGCTCCGTCACCGTCGCCGCACTTGCGGGTGTGACCACATCCGTGCGGCGCGGCGAGAAGGTGGCGCTGCTGGGAGCCAACGGTGCAGGCAAGACGACGTGTCTGGACCTCATCTGCGGTGTGACGCAGCCGAGTGCCGGACGGATCACCGCTCTGGGCTCCACGCCACGCGAAGCCGTCCGCGCAGGTCGGTTGACCGCCGTTCTGCAGACGGGGGGACTGCTGCGCGATCTCACCGTGCTTGAAACAGTGCAGGTGATCGCCGGGTTGCATCGTCTCCCCGAACGCACTGAGACCGTCCTGCACGAGGCTGGACTGACGGGGTTGCGGAAACGTCTGGTGGGCCGCTGCTCCGGCGGTGAACAGCAACGGCTGAAGTACGCGCTGGCGCTCATCCCGGATCCGGAGGTCCTGGTGCTCGACGAACCGGCCGCCGGTCTGGACGTGGCGGGAAGAGCCGACCTGTGGGACCACGTCGCTCAGCGCGCGGAGCAGGGAACCACCATCATCCATTCCACGCACCAACTCGACGAAGTGGAGCAGATGGCAGATCGGGTGCTGCTCCTGCGGGACGGAGAGCTGGTGGCCGATCGATACGTCCACGAGCTCGTGGCGCCCACGGCCTCGGTGAGGATCTCGGCCCGGCTGGCCACGGCAGCGATGGTCGCGGAGGCCGTTCGGGTGCTCGGGAGTCTCGACGGGGTGCGCGATGATGGCTCCTCCGGGGAACGCGTGCAGCTGCTTTCGTCTCCCGGCGTCTCCGACGGGGTTGCCGCCCGACTGCTGGGCGAGTTCCGGGCAGCGGAGCTCGTGGTGATGCCGCAGACACTGCGTGGGAGCCTTGCTGACCTGATGGCCGGGAGGCACTGATCATGCTTGGCCCCTTCATCCGCGTCGAGCTGAAACGCCTTGCACGCGACCCCGTCTCGGTGTTCTTCATCGCCCTCCTGCCCGTCTTCCTCTTCCTGGCGTACGCCTGGGGAGTCAGCCTGCCCATGGCACCCATGGGCATCGATGACATCGACGCGTACGTGATGGTGGGCATGGCCGGTTACGGCGCTGCGACGGCGGCCGCCAATGTCAGTGGGCACGCGGCCGTTGAGCGCCTGCAGGGCTGGGGGAGACAGCTCAGCCTCACCCCACTGACCGACGGTGGATTCGTCGTGGTCAAGGCGGTCGTGGCCATGGTGGTCTCGATCGTACCCATCGTGGGCACCCTCGCGGTCGGCTGGCTCTCCGGGGTCAGCCTCGCGCCCACCATGTGGCTGCTCGTCAGCGCAATCCTGCTCGGCGGGTCGACAATGTGGGCGGCGTACGGGCTCATTCCGGGGTTGGCGTTCCGCAGTGAGGCGGCGGTGGCCGCGGCCACGGGTGGACTCGTGATTCTCGCCTTCGCCGGGAATGTCTTCCTTCCCCTGGAGGGCTCAGCTCTGGCAGTGGCGCGCTGGAGCCCGCTGTATGGCTACGTCGCCCTGGCCCGGCATCCCGTCACGGCCGGTCAATCGCTTCTGGACAGTGGCGTGGGGGCGGAACCGTGGTGGTTGCCAGCGCTGAACGTCGTGGCGTGGGCGCTGATGTTCACGGTGACGGCGTGGCGGCTCGTCGCCCGTGCCCGCTCACGCGCCTGAGTATGTGTCGAGGGCGGCGACGGCGGCGGAGGGGCCGTCCTCCTCGCGCAGGGTGGTGGCCACGCGAGATGCTGCACGGGAGAAGCGCTGTGCCGATTCTCCGACGGTCAGGGTGCGAAGACGGCGGGTCAGCAGCGACGCGGTCAGTCTCCAGCGCGGTACCGCCCTCGGTCCTGCTCCGAGATCATGCACACGTCGGGCGTAGTACCCCTGGTCCCCCAGGTGCGGTACCACCATCGCGGGGCGGCCGGACGCCAGGGCGGCATGGGTGGTTCCCGCACCGCCGTGATGGACGACGACGCTCACGCGCGGCATGAGTGAGGAGTGCGGGACGCCCGGTGCGTTGAAGGCCCAGTCGTTCACCGCACCCCGGTCGAGAGCATCGGATTGCAGCACCACACGACGGCCCATTGCGTGCGCCGCCTGCAGGAACATGTCGACGTCGCGGGCGGGCGAGACGGCGGGGCAGGTCCCGAATGTCATGAGAACGGGTGGAGGACCGGATGCCAGAAAATCCGACAGTTCGCGTCCCAGCGCATCAGGTTCGGTGCTCAAGGAGGGGGTGATCCAGCCGGTCTGGTGCACCTGCTCCGGCCAACAGGGCGACGGCGGTGTCAGCGTGGGGCTCGTCGCCATCAGGACGGGTCCACGGCCGAGCGGAGGGACCGTTCTGGTGTCCAGTCGCTTGGCCATGTCGGCGGTGTGGGCCGCGGCCAGCCGTTCGCTCAGACGCCACATGACGCTGGATCCCGCAAACGCCAGGGCACGTCCACCGAACGCAGGAGCGAGGGCGCTGCTTGCCGGCGATGTGGCAGGAAGCAGCGGAGCGAACAGCACTGGAAGCGTTGTCGCCCTCACCTCTGATCCGAGGAGGCGGGCCGCGCCAGCGGAGACGATGCCGGTCACCACCACGTCCCCGGGCCGGACCACGGAGACGAGCACATCGTTGACCATCGACGCGGACAGCGAGAACCGGCGAAGCATCGTCGCGTACATGATTCCGGGCTGGGCGAGCGCAAGGCGTCGACGCACCGCGCCGTCGGGCCACAGAACGCTGGTGTCACCGGGAATGGGCACGTACTCGACGCCCCGGGCCGCTGCCAGCCGGGCGTAGGACGCCAGACCGATGACCACGGCGCGGTGGCCCCTGGCGGCGAGGCGGGCAGCCAGTGTCACATGGGGCATGACGTCGCCCATCGATCCCACCCCGATCAGAACGAAACGCATGGCGGGGACGTGCGGATCAGCTGTTGCGAAGCCGGGACCGAGCCGCACGGCGCTTGATGGCCCTGCGTTCGTCCTCGCTCATACCTCCCCAGACGCCGTGGTCCTGGCCGGCTTCAAGGGCCCATGCCAGGCATTGCTCGCGTACCTCGCAGCGTTGGCAGATCTTTTTTGCGTCCTCGATCTGCTGGAGGGCTGGGCCTGTGTTGCCCACGGGGAAGAACAGTTCCGGATCCTCCGTGAGACAGGCGGCCTTGTGGCGCCAATCCATCTGCGTGACACACTCCTTCTATCGGAACTTGGCCCAGAGGCGTGATCCCATGGGGGACCGGGACGGGGCTGACCGGGGCTGGTGGGGGGCCAGAGAAATGTACTCTGCTCGACCACCTTAGACAAGCGACGGCTCATGTGGGGCCAGTGTCAGAAGAAATCTGGTCCCAGTGGTTGTGTTGCGGTCCCACGCCCGGCAGGCTTGCTGGACATGACCCGCGTCTCACACATCTTCGAACCCCCAGCCCTCGGGGTGGCCGTGGTGGGCGCAGCGTTGTCAGGGGTGGGAATCATCGGAGTGGGCATCGGATCCATGGCAGCGGCCCATGCGGGTTTCAGCCTCGGGATCGGTGCAGTGCTGATTGCCTATGGCGCTCTGGTGCTGTGCGGGGCATGGCTGGGGCTCCGCCGCAACAGTTGGGCGCGTGGGATGATCGTGGCGCCGGCACTGCTCCACATCGCCACGGCGGTGAGTTTTCTGCAGTCCGACGACACGCCCCAGGTCATCGGGGCATCGGTGGCGCTGATCGTCCTGGTGGCCACGGTGGTGGCTGCCGTGCTGCCGAGCACGCGGCACGCATTGGGGGGCCCGGCGGTGGAGTGATGGGCCGTCAGGAGAGGCGCCCGGCGCCCTCTGCGGGGGTGGCTGTGAACCACTCCGGTCTCCCGTGTCCTGCCTCGTTGAAGGCATCGGCGATCCGGCCCGCAATGCTGTCTCCCGCGCCGGTCCGACACAGCGCAATGATGCAGCCGCCGAAACCGCCGCCGGTCATGCGTGCCCCGAGTGCGCCGGCCGCGCGGGCGGTGTCCACAGCGAGATCCACGGTGTCGACGGTGATCTCGTAGTCGTCGCGCATCGAGGCGTGCGACGCATCCAGCAGGGGGGCCAGTTCTGCGAGGCGCCCCTCGCGTGCCACTTCGTACGCCTCCAGAGTGCGCGAGTTCTCGCTGACCACGTGGCGGACGCGCTTGCGCAACACCTCATCGTCCAGGCGCGAGAGGGCATCGTCGAGATCGGTGACGTCCCGCAGTGCGGGAATCCCCAGGATGGCGGCCGCCTCCTCACACGATCTCCTCCGTGCTCCGTACTCGCCGTCGACGTGACTGTGGGGGGTCTTGGTGTCCAGCACCAACATCTCGAAGCCCTGCTCGGCCATCGGAAGTGGCACGTGGACGGCTTCCAGGGAACGACAGTCGAGGAACAGACCGAAGTCCTCCTCGCACAGCGTGCTCGCCGCCTGGTCCAGGAGTCCTGTGGGTGCGCCCACGTAGCTGTTCTCGGCCAGCCGGGCGATCTTCGCCCTGTCCATGGGTTCGATATCGAGGTCGTAGAGGTCGCACATGGCCGCCACCACAGCACACTCGATCGCAGCCGAGCTGGAGAGCCCGGCACCGAGCGGGACGTCGGAGGTCAGCACGAGGGTCGCTGGCCCCACCGTGTGACCCGAAACCTGCAGGGCCCACACGACGCCAGCCAGGTAACCGGACCAGCCGCCCGTGCCCGGCTCGAGTCCCGCCAGCGGAACCTCCACGCGTTCCTGAAGTTCCAGCGAGTACATCACCAGGAGGTCGTCGCTACGCCGACCCGCGGCCACGACGGCCTTCTTCTCCAGGGCGAAGGGCAGGACGAAACCGTCGTTGTAGTCGGTGTGCTCCCCGATGAGGTTGACCCTGCCAGGACCAAACCACAGCCCTTCCGGTTCACCCCCGGCAATCTCGACGTAGGCGGTGCGGAGCGACTCAGGATCAAGCATGAAGACCTCGCTTTGTTCTCAGTTGCCGAAGGCGGCGTCGAGCAGTTCAGCACTCTGAGCCTGGTGAACCTTGTGGGATCCGACGGCAGGTGCGGACGCCCAGGGACGGGCAACACGTTTCATGCGCAGCGTGATGTCGGAGTGGTGTGCCACGGAGTTCGGGAGATGGACCGAGATGAAGGGCCACGGACCTTGGTTGGCGGGTTCGTCCTGCACGAACCGGATGTCGGAGACGTCGCTGTAGCGACTGAGAATCTCCGCCACCGCCTCGCCCGGCAATGGGTACAGACGTTCCAGGGAGATGATCGCCACCTTGCCGTCGAGGTCGCGCTTGGATCTTTCATTGACGAGTTCCCAGCGGATCTTGCCGGAGCAGATCAGGATCTTCTCCACCCGTGATGGATCCTCGATGGTGGGATCATCCATGGCGGGACGCCACGCCCCGGATGTGAACTCCTCGGGCGCGGAGGCGGCTTGTTTGCTGCGCAGCATCGACTTGGGTGTTGCGATGACCACCGGCCGGTGGAAGTTCACGTACGCGTGTTGGCGCAGTAGGTGGAAGTAGCTGGCGGCGGTGGACGGCTGGCAGACCGCCAGTGCGTTCTCGGCACACAGCTGCAACCACCGCTCGATGCGGGCCGAGCTGTGATCCGGGCCCTGGCCCTCGAAGCCGTGGGGGAGGAGGAGGACGACGCCGGACTTCTGGGTCCACTTGGCCTGGCCCGAGGCGACGAACTCGTCGGCGATGATCTGGGCGCCGTTGGCGAAATCACCGAACTGCGCCTCCCACAGCACCAGCGCGTCCGGACGGGCCACGGAGTAGCCGTACTCGAACCCGAGCGCGGCGTACTCACTGAGCAGCGAGTCCCAGATCTCGAAGGTGGCCTGATCCTCCGAGAGGTGCTTCAACGGCACCCAGGACTCCCCGGTGACCCGGTCCACGATGGCGGCGAAGCGCTGGGAGAACGTTCCGCGACGCGAGTCCTGACCGGCAAGCCTCACGGGCCGGTCCTCCAGCACGAGAGATCCGAACGCGAGGATCTCCGCGGTGGCCCAGTCGATGGGTCCCTCGAGGATCGCCTGGGCACGACGCTCCAGCTGGGGCAACACCTTGGGGTGCGCGGTGAATCCCTCCGGCAGCTCGGTGTGCACCCGGGAGATGAGTTTCATTGCCTCGTCAGTGATCTCCGTGAGGCGCTGCTCGGGCTTCTTGGGGTAGTACGGCACGCGGCTGTACTCGTCGTCAATCTGTTCGGCGTTCTTGGCGTCGCGGACCTCGCGAAACACGTGCTCAAGCCGGCTCCGGAAGCGATTCATCACATCTTCGGCATCGGCCAGCGAGATGTCGCCCCGACCGATCAGGGATTCGGTGTAGAGCCGCCGCACGGAGCGCTTCTGTTCGATGAGGTCATACATGCGGGGCTGGGTGAAACTCGGGTCATCGCCCTCGTTGTGGCCCCGGCGTCGATAACAGACAAGGTCGATGACCACGTCGCGGTTGAATTCCTGCCTGTAGGCGAAGGCCAGTCGGGCGGCGCGAATGCACGAATCCGGGTCATCTCCGTTGACGTGCAGGACGGGTGCCGCGATGGACTTGGCCACGTCCGTGCAGTACAGCGACGAACGGCTCTCCGCCGGGGCTGTGGTGAATCCCACCTGGTTGTTGACGACGATGTGGATGGTGCCACCCGTCTTGTAACCACGGATCTGACTCATCTGCAGCGTCTCGAAGACGACACCCTGGCCCGCGAACGAGGCGTCGCCGTGCAGAAGGAGCGGGAGGACGGGGTAATCATTACTCTGCAACACGTCCTGTTTGGCGCGGGCGATGCCCTCCACGACTGGGTTGACGGCTTCCAGATGAGAAGGATTGGCTGCCACAGAGGTCTTGATGGTGGCGCCGTCAGAGGCCACGAAGGAACCCTCGGAGCCCAGATGGTACTTGACGTCCCCGGTGCCGCTGCTGATGTCCAGGGTGCCGTCGAACTCCCGAAAGATCTGCCCGTACTTCTTGCCCACAATGTTTGCGAGCACGTTCAACCGGCCCCGGTGGGGCATTCCGATGCAGACTTCGTCCAGTGAGTCACCTGCGGCCTTCTGGCAGATCTCGTCGAGGAGGACGATGAGCGATTCGCCTCCCTCCAGAGAGAAGCGCTTCTGGCCGACGAACTTCGTCTGCAGGAAGGTCTCGAAGACCTCGGCCTCGTTCAGTTTGTCCAGCGCATGCATGTGCTCCTCATGCGTCAGCGGCCTCCGGGGGACCTCGATGCGCTCCTGGAACCACTCCCGTTGCCGCGGGTCGCTGATGTGGGTGTACTCAATGCCGACGGTGCGGCAGTAGGAGTCCTGCAGGATGGACAAGATCTCCCGCAGGGACAGAAATGCCCGCTCCTGGTTGAAGAAGGTCCCGATGGCGAACTCCCGGTCCAGATCCCAGATGCTGAGGCCATGCGTCTCCAGCCGCAGGTCCTCGTGGGCACGCTGCCGGTACTCGAGTGGGTCGATGTCCGCCACCAGATGTCCCAGCGAGCGGTAGGCGTTGATCAGTTCGAGCACACGTCCGGTCTTACTGACCTGCGTGATGCGGTGGGCGGAGATGTCCGAGGACCATCGCAGGGGTTCGTAGGGGATGCGCAACGCCTCGAAGACGTCGTCGTAGAAGTTGTTCTTCCCGATCAGCAGCTCGTGCATCGCCTTCAGGAACTCACCGGACTCCGCGCCCTGGATGACCCGGTGGTCGTAGGTGGAGGTGAGCGTGGTGGTCTTGGAGACCCCGAGCTCGGTCACTCGGGATGCGGAGGTGCCCTGGAACTCGGCGGGATAGTCGATGGCGCCGACGCCGAGGATCAGACCCTGGCCCGTCATGAGGCGGGGGACGGAGTGGCTCGTGCCGATGCCGCCCGGATTGGTGATGGAGGCGGTGGTGCCGACGAAGTCATCGACGCTCAGTTTGCCGTCGCGGGCACGGGCGACCAACGCCTCGTAGGCCGCCCAGAACTGGGCAAAGTTCAGGGTTTCACATCCTTTGACGCAGGGCACCAGGAGTTGGCGGGAGCCGTCGTCCTTCTTCAGGTCGATGGCAATGCCCAGGTTGATCGACGGATTCTCCATCAGCGTGGGTTTGCCGTCCACAACGTCGTAGTTGTTGTTCATGCCCGGCACGGCTTTGATCGCCTGGACCATGGCATAGGCGATCAGGTGGGTGAAGGAGACCTTGCCGCCCTTGGAGGTGCGGAGGAAGTTGTTGATGACTGTGCGCTGGTCGATGACGAGCTTCATGGGGATGGAGCGCACGGAGGTGGCCGTGGGGACGGTCAGTGACTCCTCCATGTTCTTCGCTGTGCGCATCGGCGCGCCCCGCAACCTCGTCGCCTTGGGAGCGTTGCCGCTGGGCTCCGGACGCAGTGTGGGATTGGGGGCATTCGCGGAGAGGCCGGTGCCACTCTCGACGGTGGCGGACGGCTCCGTCGTGGGCTTGACGGCGGTCTCGGTCTTTTCCGGGGCGCGGGTGGCAGACTTGTCCGGGGCCCGATCCGACGTCTTCTCCCCGGACGACTTACTGGCTCCCGACTCTCGTGGCTTGGCGGGCTTCTCGGCTGGCTGAGTCTGCTTCTCGGCGGGCTGAGTCTGCTTCTTGTCGGGCTGGGGCCGCTTGTCGGCGGCTGGCTTCTCCGGGGACTTCGTGTCCTGCGCCTCGCTGCCGGAAGAGTCGCCTGCCTCTTCGGCGAAGAAGTCCTGCCACATCTGGTCGACCGACGCGGGATCAGCCTCGTATGCCTCCCTCATCTCGTCGATCAGCCATGCGTTGGCGCCGAAGGATTCCTGTGATTCAGGTGATGACATGTGCGACAGTGGCTGGGCCACGATCCCCTCTGTGAGTCGTTGACTGGCAGGCTGCTGTGCCCACACTGAAGCCTATCAAGGGTGAGGTCGGCCGGACCGTCGCGACGCGTCGCGAGATGTTCGCTCCGAAGCAGCCGTGGCACGCCATGCGAGGACGCTCACCTGGATGGTGGTTCCCGCGAGCAGCAGATTGCGCAGAATCAGCATGGACGTCTCCAACGGGGACCCGTTCGGCATGCCCATTATGCCGAAAGTGCCCCACGGATAGGTGTACTGCGTCAGTCCGGCAACAATGATCAGGAGCGCGCTCGCCAGACGCAGCGGAACGCGAAGCGAATCGCTGGAGCGAGACATCACCAGAACGGCGAGCGGACCTCCGAGCCACAGGATGTACTGGGGCGACAGAGTCTTGTTCGCGACGATGGTCGCAAGAACACTTGCCAGAAGCACGAGCAGTATCGCTTCGAGCAGGGCGGGGGACTGTGAGCGGAAGTGCCGCACCAAGCGCCATGAGAGAACCGCCGTCAGTACCACCCAGCCCATCATCAGCACCGAGGAGATCTGGAGCAGCAGCCCGACACCGGGACCCTGCAGTTCCAGGGCGTTCCACTCCGAGAGGAACACCGGCCAGGCGTCGCTGTCGGTGAAGGTGCGCAGGAACATCAGCGGGGTGGCAGGGACGGACTCCATCTGGAGTCCTCGTTCGGACTGCCACACCAGAGGGGAGATGGAGCGCGTCCATCCGCCGACGATCAGGGAGGACATCCCCAGGACAAGACCCGCAGCGAGGAAACCAATGAGCCGGGCCCTCCCGGCGCCGTGTCGCAGCGGATGCGGAGCCGCGAGCGGAAGAGCCAGAATCGCAGGCCAGAGCTTGACGGCTGCTCCTGCCGCCACGAGGGCGCCCGCCACGTAGGGTCGAGCGACCAGGAGCATGCAGGCCCAGGCCACCAGGGCGGCCGGGACCAGGTCGAATCTGAAGTACATGATGGGGCCGCATGCGCCGGTGAAGACAATCCAGACGAGCGCTCCTCTGGCGTTGTGGCGGCGAAAGAGGCTCGCTGCGACCACTGCGTCCAGCAGCAGCATCAGCCCCGCGAACCACTGGAAGTAGTCCTCGAACCCGTCTGCGAGCCAGTAGACCACCTGCAGCAGCCACTGCGCCGGGAGCGGGTACTCGGCCATGATGCCCAGTCGAGCGTCGGCCCCGACGCACTCGGCATTGCCCTCTGCAAGCCCCGCGTCGAGGCACCACGTGTAGAAGCTGTAGTAGGAGACGTCATTGGCCACGAAGTTCGCCGCCGGTTGCAGCCAGAACCAGAGGTTGAGTGCCCTTGAAGCGATGAAGAGGAGAGTGAGGAGCAGCCCCGCGTTGAGGGGGGTGAGCCACAATGGCCGGCCCGCCGTCGAGTTCTGCCTCAGTTCCACGTCGTCCCCCATGGCTTGCCATCCTTCGATCCACTGATCCGCGTACCGGAGGGATCACGTGAGGATAGCAATGGTGACTGGCCGGATCCCAAGTGGCGAACGTAGCTCACATTGATCTGCCTACCATGGCTGGATGAGGATCATCACAGCACTGATGGCCGTCCTGGTGGTAATGACCGGCTGCGCCGCACCGCAAACGGAGCCCTCCTCCACCGAGGGGCCCAGTTCCCCGGCTACCGCAACGTCGGCCCCTCCATCACCCGAGCCCAGTCCCTCTCCGACATTCACGGTTCCGCTGGTCATGGCGATGCACCACTCGCGCATGCCCACCGATGTCCCGCTCGAGGTGGCACAGCAGGTGGTTGCCTCAGGTACAGCCAGCTGGGCTGATCTGGGCCAGCCGGGGGAGGCCGCCACGGTGGTGAGGGGCCAGGCCAATCCACGGGCTGCCCTCGATCAGGTGGTCGTCGACAGCAATACGCTCGCTCTGGTGCCAGCGTCCGCCGTCGATGAACAGGTGCGCGTGCTGAGTGTCGGCGGCGTCGATCCCCTCCTGGATCCGGCTGGCTACCAGTTGCGGATCGACGCGGCGCAGGCGATCGAGCCCACGATCACCACCATCTCGATCGTCGGCGACATCATGCTGGGCCGCCGCGTGGGCGAGGCCATCACCGGCGACCCTGCGGCACCGTTGCGACCGTTCGCGGAGCAGCTGGCCGCCGCCGATGTCACCGTCGGCAACTTCGAGGCGACGCTCTCCAGGAACGGGGAGCCCACTCAGGGCGGTGATTCCTTCGCCGCGGACCCGAGCACGCTGGCAGGTCTTGACCTTGCCGGCTTCGACGCCGTCAGCCTGGCCAACAACCACGTCGGTGACTTCGGTACCGAGGCGATGCTCGAGACCTTCACAGCCTTCGACGACGCCGGGATCGCATACTTCGGCGCCGGCGAGAACCTCGACGCCGCCCGTCGCCCGTGGATCGTGGAGGACGACGGCGTTCGCATCGGCTTCATCGGCACCGAATCGATTGGCGAGACCCCGGCTGCTGCGTCGGAGACCCCAGGCACGAACCGCCTGAACATGGCACCGCGCACGGGCCCGCTCGACGAGGCGGCGCTGGAGCGGATCGTCCAGGACATCGCCGCGCTGGACGCCGAAGTGGACACGGTCATCGTGGTGCCTCACTGGGGCACCCAGTACACCCACGTTCCCGAGCCGATCCAGAGCGAAGTGGCGGCCCGGTTCGCCGAGGCGGGAGCCGATCTCATCGTGGGCGGCCATCCCCACTGGGTGCAGGGCTGGGAAGCGATCGGCGACGCCACCGTCGTGCACTCACTGGGCAACTTCATCTTCGACATGGACTTCAATCGCCAGGTCCAGGAGGGCATCTTCGTCGAGGTCGTTCTGTGGGACGGAGCCGTCAAGGCCGTGGCACCGGTCCCGTACGTGATCGAGAACTTCATCCCCCAACCGGCGACTGATGAGGAAGCGGCCCGGATCCTCTCCGATCTCCGCAGCACCAGCAGCGGCCCCTACGCCGGCTGAGCCTGCAACCAGCTCCACATGATCTGCCCGACGGCGGCCAGCTGTCCGGCGTCGACGACGTCAGGGGTGTCGGCGGGGGAGTGGTAGCCGCTGAAGGAGATGCTGCCCAGCCGGGCGGCGGGAATGCTGGCCTTCTCGAAGGACCAGTGGTCGCTGGCACGATTGGTGTCCGCGACGGTGGGGATCTCTCCCGCTGCGGCCACCAACTCGTCCCGCACCGCGTTGGTGCCCGTGCCGCCGGAACTGATCGGCACGGCGTCGCCCGGGACCCCGACGCGGTCCAGCGAGACCATCGCCGTGATGGCACCCCGTTCGGCTTCGTCGAGTTCGGCGACGTAATGGCGGGACCCGAAGTGGTGCCAGCCGTCACCCTCGCCGCGCGGTTCCTCCGCTCCGAATGCGATGAAGCGTACGGGCAGTTCGGCCGGCTGTTGCGAGACCATCCGCGCCAGTTGCAGCATCACCGCGATTCCGGAGGCGTTGTCCTCGGCTCCCGGCGATTGTGGGACGGTGTCCAGGTGGGCGCCGACGAGCAGATGCGGGCCGGTGTCATCGAAATCAGGAGGGCTGGCGATCACGTTGTGGCTGGTTCCGGCATCGACTGCCACGCCCCACGAGGTCCCCGCGGGAGCCTCGAACTCCTGGATGTCGATGCTGTAGCCGAGCTCCTCGAGCTGTGCGACGACCCAGTCGGATGCCTGATCGAATGCCGGGCCGGTGGCCTCGCGGGGGCCGATGGAGGCCAGGTGCTCGATCGTGGCCATCGCGGCGGCGGCGTCGAATGGTTCTGCGGAGGCTGGTGCCGGGGGCGACGCGGTCTGCGGCTCGGTGGAAGTTTCCGAGGCAGGTGGCGGCGTGGTGGGCCGCGGAACGGGCGAATCGGTCGGGACCGGACGCGACATCGAGGTGCTCTGGGCGGGCGCGGGCTCTGAGGGCGCCTCAGGGCTGCACGCTGATAGGACGAGGGTGAGAACCGCGGCGGTCCCAAGAGCTGAGCGACGGAATCCATGGATTTCCATGCCCCAAGCCTACGCAGCGCGCCCCCGGCAGGATTCGAACCTGCGCTCCCGCCTCCGGAGGGCGGTGCTCTATCCCCTGAGCTACGGGGGCCTGCTCCGCGCAGCACTGGTGACCGCGCGACCAGCACAGGTTAGCAAACATCGCAGCCCTCGGATCACCACCCGAATCGGCTAGCGTGGTTAGGTGCGTCGGATCGTCGGAGTTCTCCTGTCGCTCCTGGCGCTGTGCATGCTCGCGGCGTGCGTGGAGCGCCCTGATCCTGAACCCGCCACGTTCTCCACCGAGCCCCCACCCTGGGCTGCGCCCCGCGACGCCATCTCACACATCTGGGCGGCTGGCCTTCCCGAGCTTCCGCTGGACTCCGATGCGGATCCGTTCATCCTCGAGATCGTCGTCACCGTGGACGACGAATACGTGCCGCTGGCTCCGTTCATCGGGATCGACAGGCTGCGCGCCGTGCAGGCGCCCGTCCACACACATGACGACAGCGGCGATGTGTGGCTGGAGGGCCAGGGCAACCGAGAGGCCACTCTGGGTGACTTCTTCACTCTGTGGGGCGTGCGCTTCGACGAGGGCTGCCTCGGCAATGCCTGCGCCGATCTGGTGGTCACAGCCGATGGGCGGGAGGTCCAGGACCCCGCATCTCTGGTCCTGCGAGGCAACAATCTGATCGAGGTCTCCGCCCGATCCTGAGCCGACGGACAGTGCGCAGCCGAGCTTGCAGGATCTGGCAGGCTTGTGCCTCATGACCCAGACCCACATCGCCGGTTCCATCCATGCGGATGTCGCCAACGCCGGCCCGCAATGGCTGGAGCTGCCGCACGATCTCAACGCCTTGGAACCCGCGCTGTGGCCCGTCGGTGCACACCGGGACGAGCAGGGTGCGATCGTGTTGTCCGGGGCTGCCCTCACAGACGTCGTCGCCGAGCACGGAACCCCCGCCTACGTGCTGGACGAGGCGGATTTCCGTGCCCGAGCCGCGGCGTTCCGCAATGGATTCGCCGGTTGGAACGTGTACTACGCAGGCAAGGCGCTGCTGACAAAGACGGTGGCGCGCTGGGTCGCGGAGGAGGGACTGAACCTCGACGTCACAACCATGGGTGAGATGGTTATCGCGCTTGCTGGCGGCATGCCCGCCGAGAGGCTCGGTCTTCACGGCAACAACAAGTCCGATGCGGAGATCCGGTTCGCTCTCGAGCAGGGAGTGGGGCGCATCATCATCGATTCCTTCTCCGAGATCGAACGGGTGGAAACCACCTGCGCCGACCTCGGGGTCCAGGCACAGGTGCTCGTACGCGTCACAACGGGCGTGGAGGCGCACACGCACGAGTACATCGCCACGGCACATGAGGACCAGAAGTTCGGGCTGTCCATTTCCGGGGGCCATGCGCTGGCCGCACTGGTCCGCTGCCACAGCTCGCCCCACATCGAGCTCCGCGGCATCCACAGCCACATCGGCTCCCAGATCTTTGAAACCCACGGATTCGAAGTTGCCATCCGTCGGACCATGCGCCTGGCCCATCAGTTCCGTACCGCCACCGGCACGGAGCTGCCCGAGCTGGACCTGGGTGGCGGTTTCGGCATCGCCTACACGAGCGCGGACACGCCCATGTCCACCACCGAACTCGCCGCCGCCTTCGAGGAGATGGTCGAGCACGAGTGCCGGGGATTCGGCCTGCACAAGCCGGAACTCTCGATCGAACCCGGCCGGGCCATCTGTGGTCCAGCGGGTGTAGCCGTCTACGAGGTGGGCACCGTCAAGGTGGTGGACATCGACGGTGGCCGCGCCCGCGTCTACGTCTCGGTGGATGGTGGGATGAGCGACAACATTCGTCCCGCCCTGTACGCCGCCGAGTACTCCTGCGTGCTCGCCAATCGGGTCTCCGACGCTGAACCAGTGCTGTGCCGCGTGGTCGGCAAACACTGCGAGGGCGGTGACATCCTCATCCGTTTCGTTTTCCTTCCCGGCGACATCGGTCCCGGTGACCTGATTGCCGTGCCGGGTTCAGGCGCGTACGCACGCTCGATGGCGAGTAACTACAATCAGGTCCCGAGACCCCCCCTGCTGTCCGTCAAGGGGGGCACGACGTCGGTGCTGCTGCGCCGCGAAACCTTGGACGATCTGATGCGTCTGGATGTGGGGGAGTGATCAGTATGGCCGTCGAGCCTCTGAAGGTGGCGCTGCTGGGTGCCGGCGTCGTCGGATCCCAGGTGGCGCGGATACTCACCACCGAGTCCGAGACGCTCGCCGCCCGCATCGGACGACCTCTGGAACTCGTGGGCGTGGGGGTTCGACGCATCGACGTGGAGCGGCCGGGCATCGACCCGGCGCTGTTCACCACCGATTCCGAGGCGCTGGTCTCGCGAGGAGACATTGACCTGGTCATCGAGGTGATCGGCGGCATCGAACCCGCCCGCAGCCTGCTGCTCTCCGCGATGCAGCACGGTGCATCCGTGGTGACCGCCAACAAGGCACTGCTGGGCTCTGACATGGCGGCTCTGTCGGCGTGCGCCAACGACAACGGCGTGGACCTGTACTACGAAGCCGCCGTCGCGGGAGCCATCCCCATCGTGCGGCCTTTGCGTGAGTCGTTGGTGGGCGACGAGATCCGGGCCGTGATGGGAATCGTAAACGGCACCACCAACTACATCCTGGACAAGATGACCACCTCGGGGCTGTCCTTCGACGTCGCGCTGATCCAGGCACAAGAGCTCGGCTTCGCGGAAGCGGATCCCACTGCCGACGTCGAGGGCCACGACGCTGCCGCGAAGGCAGCCATTCTCGCCGGCCTGGCTTTCCACACCGAGGTCCGGAGGGAGGAAGTGTTCTGCGAGGGCATCTCCCACGTGACGGAAACCGACATCGAGGCCGCCGACCAGATGGGCTGTCTCGTAAAACTGCTCGCCATTACGCGGCTCACCGACGAGCCCGAGCCCCGCGTCGTCGTCAAGGTGCACCCCGCCATGGTTCCGAAGACGCACCCCCTGGCTTCGGTGTCCGGGGCCTACAACGCCATCTTCGTGGAGTCCCGGGACGCCGGCGACCTGATGTTCATGGGTCAGGGAGCAGGCGGCGCACCCACCGCCAGTGCCGTGATGGGGGACGTCGTCACCGTCGCCCGCAACCGCCTGCGCGGTTCCAGCAACGACATGCAGACTGGTTACACCAGCCGGGGCATCGCTCCCATCGAGGATGCGACCGCCCGCCACTACATCCGCTTCGATGTGGCTGACCGCCCCGGGGTGCTCGCTGCCTGCGCCACCATGTTCGGCGAGTCGGGGATCTCCCTGCAGACGGTCCAACAGTCCCATCTGGAGGGTGCCCAGCGGGAGCAGGGCTTCGAAGCCCGGTTGAACGTCATGACGCACGAGGCGAGCGAGAGGGACGTGGCTCTCGTGGTGGACAAGCTCCACGAGGCACCGTTCGTTGGCGCGGTCATCGACGTCATGCGCGTCGAGGGCCACTGAGCACGCGATGGCGATACTGAGAGTCCGGGTGTCCGGAACCACCGCGAACCTCGGTTCCGGATTCGACTGCGTCGGAATGGCGCTGTCCTTCCACGACGAGCTGGAACTCGAGCTGGTAGATGACCCGGACGTGCTGGAGATCGAGGTGGAGGGGGAGGGCGCCGGTAACGTCCCCCAGGATGACTCCCACCTCGTGGTGTCATCGATGTTGACTGGCCTTGCTGCATGGGGTGGAGAGCGGCCGGGCATCAGGCTGCACTGTCACAATCGCATCCCGCACTCGCGCGGCCTGGGCTCGTCGGCCTCCGCGATCGTGGCGGGTCTCGCCTTCGCCTGGGGCATCAGCTACCCGGGAGCGGACCTGGACCTTCCGGAATTGACCCGGCTGTCCAGCTTGTTGGAGGGACATCCCGACAATGCGGGCGCCGCCGTCTGGGGAGGTGCCATTCTCGGGTGGTTCGAGGGAAACGCCGTGCGCCTCGTACAGCTCAACGTGCCCCCGGCGATCAGCGCCCGCGTCTGGGTGCCGGAGTTCGAGGTGGGCACCGCTGGGGCGCGGTCCGTACTCCCGGACTCGGTGGCGAGGACCGACGCCGTCGACCAGGCGATCGCCGCCGCCACCCTGCCCATGGCTCTGCAGCGGCGCCACGACCTGCTGTGGGCAGCGACGTCGGATCGCCTCCACCAGGCCCACCGTGCCGGGCTCATGCCGTCGTCCTTCGAGCTCATGACCGCCCTTCGTGAGGAGGGCGTGCCCGCCGCCATCTCCGGTGCTGGTCCCACGGTGATTGCCGTGGGAACCCGGGAGCAACTCTCGCGCAGTGACGTGATCGGGGCGGAGGGCTTCGCCCGCCACGACCTGGCCCTGGGCTCCGGCGTCGAGCTGACCCGCCGCTAATTGCTCCCCGCGCCTTATGACAGCTCGCTTTCACCCGATGGCCAGCGCTGTGTCCCCGGGCTGTCGCTCAGAACTCGTAATCCTGGTCGAGGACAGGGAATGAGGGGTTGTGGTCGCGCTGAAGCTCATATTTACGGCGCCCGAGCGCCACAACCAGTCCAGTTGCCGAGGTGAAGAGGCCGAACCCGATCATCAGCCAATTGCGATCCGGAATCAGCATCATGACGAGCCAGAACACGAGCAGGCTGGGCCAGACGGCCAGAAGGATGACGGTGAGCCTCGACATGGCTCGACGGTACCTCTTCTGGGTGGCCCGTGGGGGCCTCACAATGAGACCATGCTCCTGCACGAACTGGTGGACGCCTGGTCCGCGATGAAGGCGACCCGTTCCCGACTGGCCAAGCGCAGGGCATTGGCGGAAGTGCTGCGCGGGGTGCCGCCGACGGAGGCTGCGATCGCCGCATCCTACCTGTCAGGTGCGCTGCGGCAGCGGCGCACGGGACTGGGGCCACGGTCGCTCTCCGCCCCGCCGGAGCCTGCGGAGGGGCCCACACTCACGCTGACGGACGTGGACGCGGCGTTCGAGGAGATGGCCGAGCTGTCCGGTCCCGGGTCGCAGGGCCGCAGGACCGTCGTGCTGCACGATCTCATGTCGCGAGCTACCCGCGACGAGCAGGAATACCTTTCAGGACTTGTCACGGGTGAACTGCGCCAGGGAGCGCTTGATGCCCTCGTCGTCGAATCGTTGGCGGACGCCGTTGACGCGCCGATCAACGATGTACGCCGCGCAGTGATGCTTGCCGGATCCACCGCCATCGTCGCCGAAGCTGTACTGCGCGACGGTACTGCGGCCCTGGCACGGTTCACCCTCGCGGTGGGTACGCCGGTGCGGCCGATGCTGGCGTCCAGCGCTGCCACGGTGACGGAAGCGCTCGCAACTCTGGGTGGCGCGGCGGTGCTGGATGCCAAGCTCGACGGCATTCGCATCCAGGTGCACAAGGATGGAAGGCAGGTGAGCGTCTTCACCCGCACGCTGGAGGACATCACGAATCGTGTCCCCAACCTGGTCGATGTGGTCGCGGAGCTCCCCATGGACCGCGCGGTGCTCGATGGGGAGGCACTGCTGATGGGAGCCAATGGGCGTCCCCGCCCGTTCCAGGAATCCTCTGCCCGACTCGCGAGCGGTAGCGACTCCTCCGCGCTGTCGATGTTCTTCTTCGACCTGCTGCACGTCGACGGCCGAGACCTCATCGACCAACCGGCTCGGTCACGATTCGCGGAACTCATCAACCGTCTCCCTCCCGAACTGCTGGTGGACCGGGTTTTCGTGACGGATCCGGACGCAGCGGAGGCATTCTTCGCGAGCGTCGTGGAAGCCGGGCACGAGGGCGTGGTGGCCAAGAGTCCAGGCGCCCCGTACGAGGCTGGCCGACGAGGTGCGGGCTGGGTGAAGGTCAAGCCGGTACACACCCTGGATCTGGTGGTGCTTGCCGCGGAGTGGGGCAGCGGCAGGCGAAGCGGCAAGCTTTCCAACATCCACCTGGGCGCTCGCGATGGTGAGGGTTTTGTCATGCTCGGCAAGACCTTCAAGGGAATGACCGACGAGATCCTCGCCTGGCAGACGGAGCGCTTCCTGGGGCTGCAGACACGAAGTGAAGGACCGGTGGTGCACGTGCGTCCGGAACAGGTGGTGGAGATTGCCTTCGATGGGTTGCAGCGTTCCTCGCGCTACCCCGGCGGAGTGGCACTCAGATTTGCACGAGTGCTGCGGTATCGCCACGACAAGACGGCACGGGATGCGGACTCCATAGCGGAAGTGCGAGAGTTTCTGCCGTCGGAGTGAACGCACCGGGCTGCACCCCATTTGTGTATCGGCTCCCATCGGATGCTACTGTTGTCATTGGTCACCAAAGATGGCGCCAGTGGATGCTCTCAGCCCACTGATCCGGACTCCCCTGCAGGTTTGGGTGTTCACCGTGACCAATTCATCTTGTTTGGCCGGAGGCGATGAGCGCAGGCCTGTCTCCGGCGCACTTGGAAGGAAACCCGTGACCGAATCCGGTTCCAACAATCTGGCTGGCATGAAGCTGGTCGAGCTCAAGTCCATTGCCACTGGCATGGGTCTCAAGGGCGTCTCGGCCATGCGGAAGGGAGACCTCGTGGCGGCCATTTCCTCACGCCAGGGAGGCTCGCCGCGTTCGGCCGCACCTCAGACTGAGCGACCCGAACGGTCCCCGTCGATCCAGTCAGAGAACGGATCCGAGAGGCGTCAGGCGCGTGAAGCCCGCGACGGTGCCGAGTCTGCTCCGGGTCAGACCTCGCGGGAGCAGCGTCCCCAGCAGCAGAGGGATGACAAGCAGAGCGAACGTCAGCAGGGGGGATCTGCTCGTGGAGACTCGGACCAGAACTCCGAGCAGCGCCAGGAGTCATCGGGTGGCCGCAACCAGGGCCGCCGTCGCCGGGACCGCAACGGTCGCGACCGTGCCTCTCAGGAAGCCGTGAACGAAGAGGTCGGCGAGCGTCTCGCCGCCGCCATGGGCTCCGCCGGCGGGAAGCAGCAGAACCCCAAGGGCCAGAACCCACCAGCCGCTGCGCCCTCCGGGGGAGACTCCGGCCCCAGCCAGAGTGGCGGCGGCAACAGCGGAGGAAGCAGCAACCGCTGGGACGACGACAGCTCCGGCGGCTCCCAGCGTGGCCGGCGCCGACGCAACCGGGATCGACAGAACCGTCGGTCCGGAGGTCGCGGCCCCTCAGGCATGGATCGCTTCGAGAACGACCCCCAGGTCAGCGAGGACGACGTCCTGGCCCCGGTGTCCGGCATCGTCGACGTCCTCGACAACTATGCCTTCGTCCGCACCACCGGGTACCTCCCCGGCTCCAACGATGCCTACCTTCCGATCTCGACGGTACGCAAGTACGGCTTGCGCCGGGGAGATGTGGTCTCCGGCTCCATCCGTCTGCAGAAGGAGGGCGAACGCAAGGAGAAGTACAACCCTCTCGTCCGCCTCGACACGGTCAACGGCGACGACCCCGAGAAGGCCCGCAACCGACCCGACTTCTCCAAACTGACTCCGCTGTACCCACAGTCACGGCTGAAGCTGGAGACGCCCGGCCCCCAGCTCACGGGTCGTCTCATCGACATGGTCTCACCCATCGGCAAGGGCCAGCGCGGCCTCATCGTGTCGCCGCCCAAAGCCGGCAAGACGATGATCATGCAGGCGATCGCCAACGCCATCTCGGCCAACAACCCCGAGGTGCACCTCATGGTGGTCCTGGTGGACGAGCGCCCCGAAGAGGTCACCGACTTCCAGAGGACCACCTCCGGCGAGGTCATCTCCTCCACCTTCGATCGTCCGGCCGAGGACCACACCATGGTGGCGGAACTCGCCATCGAGCGTGCCAAGCGTCTGGTGGAACTCGGTCACGACGTGGTGGTGCTCTTGGATGGCATCACCCGCCTCGGGCGTGCCTACAACCTGGCCGCCCCGGCCTCCGGCCGGATTCTCTCCGGTGGTGTGGACTCGGCAGCGCTGTACCCGCCGAAGAAGTTCTTCGGAGCGGCGCGCAACATTGAGGACGGCGGTTCCCTGACCATCCTCGCGACGGCTCTCATCGAGACCGGCTCCAAGATGGACGAGGTCATCTTCGAGGAGTTCAAGGGGACCGGCAACATGGAACTGCGCCTCACCCGGCAGCTCGCCGACAAGCGGATCTACCCGGCGATCGACGTGGATGCCTCCGGCACCCGTCGTGAGGAACTGCTGCTGGGCAAGGATGAGCTGAACATCATCTGGAAGCTGCGCAGGGCCCTGTCCGGGCTGGGGGATCAGGCTGCCCTGGAAACCCTGATGTCCCGAATGCGCAAGACCGCCGACAACCGCGAGTTCCTTCTCAGCGTGATGAAGACCACGCCCCAGCCCGAGAACTGACTGGCCGCACGTTTCGTTGTGCGGCACTTGCCCTGGGTGACGTGGGGCTCGCTTGGTCCAGGCGTGGCACAGTGGCATAATGGGCCCTTGTGCCGGTTCACGCATTCCATGGAGCCCGATGAGCTCCGGCGACCCGGATAAAACACACACTGTGCAAGGAGCACCACATGAAGCAGGGAATTCACCCGCAGTACCAGGACACCGAAGTGACCTGCACCTGCGGCAACACGTTCACCACTCGCAGCACCTCCACGAAGGGCACGCTGAACGCTGACGTGTGCGCTGCGTGCCACCCGTTCTACACCGGTAAGCAGAAGATTCTGGACACCGGTGGTCGCGTGGCCCGCTTCCAGAAGCGCTACCAGAAATAGAAACCACTACAATCAGACGCTGGGTGCGGCCGTTCGGCCCATCCAGCGTCTGGCGTTTCTACACCAGACAATCCTCGTCAGGCGCGGGAGCCCTTTCAGCACACGGCTGACGGTTGGCCACTCGAGGTTTGTAGCAGCGTGACTACTCTCGGGCACGTGTCCGTCTGAAGAAGGAGATCGTCGACGATGTTTGAGTCCGCGACGCCGCTCATCGAGGAGTTCCGTGCGCTCGAACAGGAGCTGGCCGATCCCTCCATTCACGCCGACGCCGCGCGCTCCCGCCGGGTCGGGCGACGTTATGCCTCCCTTCGACCAGTGGTGGAAGCTCTCGACGAGCACGCCCGTCTGGCTGGGGACCGGGAGGCCGCCCTCGAACTGGCGGAAACCGATGAGGCGTTCGCGGACGAGGTGGCTGAGCTGGACGAGGAACTGGCCGTCGTCATGGGACGGCTGACAAGACTCCTGGCGCCCAAGGATCCCAATGACGACGCCGATGCGCTCCTGGAGATCAAGTCGGGCGAGGGCGGAGACGAGTCCGCCCTCTTCGCCGGGGACCTGCTGCGCATGTACATGCGCCACGCCGAGAACACGGGCTGGAAGGTGGAGGTGCTGGACGAGCAGCTCACCGATCTCGGCGGTTACAAATCGGTGACGGTGGCCATCAAGGGTGGCGCCGTCGATGGCGTCGGACCCTATGGACGGCTCAAATTCGAGGGCGGGGTCCACCGGGTGCAACGCGTCCCCGTGACCGAGTCCCAGGGGCGGGTGCACACCTCTGCCGCCGGCGTCCTCGTGATGCCGGACGTGGAGCCCGACGAGGTGGAGATCAACGACGAGGACCTGCGGATCGATGTCTACCGTGCCTCGGGCCCGGGCGGGCAGGGAGTCAACACCACCGATTCCGCCGTGCGCATCACCCATGTGCCCTCCGGAGTGGTGGTCAGCTGCCAGAACGAACGCTCACAACTCCAGAACCGCGAATCAGCCATGCGCATGCTGCGATCCCGGCTGACGGCGCTTGCGGATGAAGAAGCAGCCTCCGCCGCATCCCAGGCCCGCAAGTCCCAGGTTCGCACGGTGGACCGCTCTGAGAGGGTCCGGACCTACAACTACCCGGAGAACCGCTTCAGCGACCATCGGATCGGCTTCAAGTCCCACAACCTGGATGCCGTGCTGGGAGGCAGTCTCGATCCGGTGCTGGACGCTCTGGCGGAGCAGGATCTGGCCGAGCGGCTCTCCGGCGGCACTCGCTGATGCACCCCGGCGATGCGATGGCGCGGGCCTCGGAACGCTTCCGGGCCGCAGGACTCGCAAGTCCCGTCGCCGACGCCCGCATTCTGCTCACCCACCTGCTCGGTTCGCATCATGGCCCGTTTCTGACCGCGGAGCCTACCCCTGAGCAGGAAGTCGCCTTCGAGGACATGATTCGGCGACGGGAGTCCGGGGAACCCGTTCAGCACATCACGGGGCTGGCGCCTTTTCGCTACGAGGAGGTGCACGTGGGCCCGGGAGTGTTCATCCCGCGTCCGGAAACGGAGCGGCTTGTGGATGCGGCGCTCGCGATTCTCGCGAAGCGACCTTCGCACCGTCGTCGCGTCGTCGAACTCGGTGCGGGTTCCGGCGCCATCACGCTCAGCCTGGCACGCGAGATGGGTGGCGTGGAGTTGCACGCCGTGGAGCTTTCCGAGGACGCCTGGCCCTATCTCCTGCGCAACCTGGACGGCGTGGACGTGAATCTGGCACTGGGCGACATGGCCGATGCGTTCCCCGAACTCGACGGCACCGTCGATCTCGTGGTGAGCAATCCTCCCTACGTACCGGAGTCGGATCGCTCGATTCTGCCCCGGGACGTCGTCGGACGGGATCCGGACCTCGCTCTGTTCAGCGGCCACGACGGCATGGCTGCGCTACGGGTGGTGCGGGACGTTGCACTGCGCCTCCTGAGGCCGGGCGGCTGGGTGGCAGCGGAGCACGACGAGAAGCAGTCCGCCGCAGTCGTGGAGCTCTTCGGGCCCCCCGGCTTCACCGGCACCGCCGACATCCCCGATCTGTCCGGGCGTCCGCGGCATGTCGTCGCGTCGAGAGTTCCTCGGTCGGAGGAGCCCGACATGGCAGGATTGACGCCGTGAGTGAGATCATCCCGGCAACGCCTGCAGTGCATCACCTCCACGATGATGCCGATGCAGGTATCGCGGCTGCCACAGCAGCTGTGACTGCGGGCGACTGCGTGGTGCTGCCCACGGACACCGTCTACGGCATCGGTGCCAATGCCTTCTCCAGCCGGGCGGTGCAGAAGTTGCTCGATGCCAAGAAACGTGGCAAGGACATGCCGCCACCGGTGCTCGTGGCTGAACCGTCGATGTTGCGTGCTCTGGCCTCACACATTCCCAAGGACGCCAGTGCGTTGGCACGGAAGTTCTGGCCGGGCGCGTTAACGCTGATCGTGAAGGCGCAGACGACCCTCAGCCTGAAGGTGGGGGAGACGGACGGCACCGTGGCGGTGCGCGTGCCGGACCACGACGGGGCGCGCGCCCTGTTGCGGAGCACGGGACCCCTGGCGGTGAGTTCGGCCAACATCTCCGGTGAACCGGCCGCGGTCACCTGCGACGAGGCCCGCGCAGCTCTGGGTGACAGCGTCGCGGTCTACCTCGACGGCGGTGCCCTGGCGGGGCAGGGTGCGTCCACAATCGTCGATTTCAGCCGGTCGGACAAGGGACGGGTCCTGCGTGCAGGGGCCCTGTCCTTCGAGGAACTCGTGGCTGTTGCGACACGCCTGGAACCTCTGCCGGAACCTGTGACCACCGCGTCCCCAGCTCTGGAACCGGCCGAGGAACCCGCACAGATCGAAGCTCCGAGCGATGAAGCACCTCACGAGTCGGGCGCAGGGTGAGCCATGCGTGAGTACCTGCTGGTCCTGCTGGTGGCGGCCGCTGTCACCTACCTACTGGCGGGCGCGTTCCGGACGATAGCCGTGCGGACCCGGGCCATGGCCACGGTTCGCACACGCGATGTCCACACCCAACCCATTCCCTACTTCGGTGGCCTGGCGATGCTGGGCGGTCTGGCCGTTGCCTTCTGGCTGGCCCTGCAACTGCCGTTCCTCGGACGCCATGCGCTGGTGGCCCACGACGCCACGGCTGTCCTCTGGGCGGGCCTGGTGATTTGTGTCATCGGTGCGCTCGACGACAAGTACGACCTGCCGGCGCTGGTGAAACTCGGTGGTCAGGTGCTCGCGGCCGGTGTTGCCGTGCTCGGCGGGGTGCGCATCCTCTGGATCCCGTTGCCCGGCCGCATCTACGGTGTCGATGACGCCACCAGCATCCTCATCACCGTCGTCTTCATCGCGGTGTGCGTGAACGCCATCAACTTCATCGACGGCCTCGACGGACTGGCAGCCGGTGTCGTCGCGATCGGTTCGGGCGCGTTCTTCGCCTACTCGTACGTGCTGGCCTACGAGCAGGAACTGGTCCGTGCCACCACCGCCAGCCTCATCACGGTGGCCACGGTGGGCATCTGCGTGGGATTCCTCGGCCACAACTACCACCCCGCCAAAATGTTCATGGGGGATTCGGGAGCCATGCTGCTCGGGCTCCTCATGGCCATGAGCACCATCTCGTTCACCGGCCAGATAGACCCCAGCGCCCTGCCGGGGGACACCGGCGATGTCCTGCCGGCGCTGTTGCCCATCCTGCTCCCGCTGGCCGCGCTGGCGCTGCCGTTGGTGGATCTGGTTTCCGCCTACGTCAGGCGGACACGCAACGGGCAGTACTGGTTCGTGGCGGACAAGCAGCATCTGCATCACCGTCTGGTGGCGCGCGGACACTCGCATCGCGGGGCTGTGCTCCTGATGTACGCCTGGACGGCCGTCTCCGCGGTGGGTCTGGTCACGATCACGTTGGCCGACGACCTGCGCTCGGTGATCCTCGTCGCCGTTGCTCTGGCGGCCGTCATCGTGTTCACCACACGCCCGCTGCGGTCCTCGACCGCCATGATGACCGCGTGGCCGGAAGTGGTGCCGGAAGCGGACGAACCGGAACTGGTGGAGTTCACCGGGGGTGATGACGATCAGTGACACGAAACGACCCGCCCCTGTACTGAGCGGCGCAGCCCGGCGCGCGCGACAGATGATGGTGGGCGGTCTCGTCCTCGCCCACGCGATCGGGCTGGGGCTCCTGGGCCTGGCGCTCGCACTCGACGGTACACCCGCAGCCCTCACGGTGGCCCTTGGCTTCGCGGCTGTGGTGATCTTCTTCTCCATCGGTCAAGCTATCGAGATCATCGCGTGCGAACTCGATCCTCTACAGGGTATGGGCCTGGCTCTTGCCTCCTACGGGGTGCGCGTGGTGGGGATCGCAGCCGGCATGTGGTTCCTGCTCGGGCATCCGGCCGTGGAACCGCTCATCTCGCGGGGATGGCTCCTCCTTGCCGTCACCGGCACCGTCGTGGCCTGGGTGACAGGCGTCGTCGTGGTGGCCGCCCGGCAGCAGGTTCCCGTCTACGACGAGGAGTACGTCGCTCCCGTCACGGACACGGAATGAACAAGGACGTGATTGAGCAGGATTTTTCCGCTAGGCTCAGCGTCGAACATGGGCTCGACACCGCCACCCGAGGGGACATCTCCGCCATCACGAGGCGGCAGCACCGACGATGGCATGGTTGCGCTCAGCTACATCCTGGCCGGGCTGATCCTCTACGGGGGACTTGGTTGGCTCGGGGACCACTACTTGCACACCGAGTGGTTGCTTCCGGTTGGACTCATTCTGGGGCTGGCCACGAGCACCTACCTGATCATCAAGAGATACGGGAGACTTGAGTGAGACCAGGACTGCTTCCGCTGGAAGACGGCGGTTTCGAACCCCCGGGTGTGGAGGACTTCGAGTTCGGTCCGGCATTTCCGGGTGGTCCGGACTGGCTGATGTGGCTCAACAAGCCCGCGCTGCAGGCCATCATCGGTGCGCTCCTGGTGGTGATTCTGTGGTGGTGGGCATCTCGCAACCTGAAGGTCTCACCCTCCAAGGGGCAGTTCTTTGGTGAGTACATCTACGAGTTCGTGCGCAATGGCATTGCGCGCGACATCCTGCACCACGACTTCAAAAAGTTCCTGCCCTACCTGCTGGGGTTGTTCTCCTTTCTGCTCATCAACAACTGGTTCGGGGAGTTCTTCCTCTTCATGTATCCGACGTTCTCCAACGTCGGATACGCCTATGGCCTGGCCTTCCTCTCCTGGTGTGTCTACGTGGGTGCCGGGTTCGTGAAGTTTGGCTTCTCGGGCTTTCTCAGGCGTCAGCTGATCCCTGAAGGTGTGCCCTGGTACCTGCTGCCCATCATCATTCCGCTCGAGTTCCTGGCCAACTTCATCACACGCCCCGTAACACTGGCGTTGCGTCTGTTCGCGAACCTCTTCGCCGGACACCTCGTCGTGCTCGTCTTCGTCCTTGGGGGCAGCTACCTGCTGACCTACGACAACAACCTCTTCTACAACGTGAGCGGCGGGGTCTCGATCCTGTTCAGCTTGGCCGTCCTGTTCCTGGAGCTCTTCATCGGGGCTCTCCAGGCCTACATCTTCACCGTTCTGACCGCCCAGTACGTGTCCACCTCCATCTCCGAGGCACACTAAAAGACCGACTTCTCACCCATCCGGGTGACAAGCCACCGAAAGGAAAAACATGCTGTCCCTCCTTGAGATCAACATCAACGGCAATATCAACATGATTGGCTACGCCATTGCCACCATTGCCCCGGCTCTGGGTGTGGCATGGATCTTCGCGTCCGTGATCAATGGCACAGCCCGTCAGCCCGAGGCTCGTGGCGCCATGATGAGCACCGCCTTCATCGGCTTCGCCGTGGTTGAGGCCCTGGCCATCATCGCCATCGCCCTCGCCTTCGTCCTCAACTGACCCGGATGGATACCCCCGAGTTCGGGGTGCTGCAAGAGGTCGATCTCGGGCCTCTTCTGCCCCACTACCTCTCCGAGATTTTCGTCGGCATCATCTTGATGCTGCTGATCTTCCTGGTGATGTGGAAGTTCATCGTTCCCGCGTTCGAGAAGATGTACGACGAGCGCTCGTCGAGGATTGAGGGCGGCATGCAACGTGCTGCCGCGGCCGAGGCCAAGGCGGAGGCAGCCCTCGCGGAGTACAACGACCAGCTGGCCAACGCCCGTGAGGAAGCCGCGCGTATCCGCGAGGACGCCAAGAATGCCGGGGCGCAGGTGCTGGCAGAGGCACGGGAGAAGGCCACCAAGGAGTCCTCCCGGATCCTGGAATCCGGCCGGGCCCAGCTTGAGGCTGAGCGCTCGCAGCTGCTGGCCGAGTTGCGCGGGGAAGTGGGCGGACTTGCGACCACACTTGCAGGCAAGATCGTCGGCGAGTCACTCACCGACGACGAGCGTGCCAACCGTACGGTGGACCGCTTCCTGGCCGAACTCGAGTCAGCGCGATGAAGGCCCGCGACGCAGCTCAGCTTGCACTCCACGCGAAGACCGACGCCGTGTCGGTGGACGCGGCAGCCGCCGACGAGCTGTTTGCCGTCGTCGACCTGCTGGAGAGCCAGGCACCGTTGCGCCGCTCACTGTCCGATCCCAGCTCGACGGCCGAAGGCAGGGCAGCGTTGGCGACATCGCTGTTCGCCAACCGCATCAGCCCCTCCGCCATGGCGGTGCTGACCGAAGTGGTGCAGGGCACCTATTCCAACGGCCGACGACTGGTGGAGACGCTCGAGACGCAAGGGATCCGTGCTCTCTTGCGTCTGGCTCACGGTGACGGGGACCTGGGGCGCGTCCAGGAGGAGCTGCACGGATTCGCCTCCACGGTGGAATCGGATCCGGCACTGTCCGACACGCTGCGCAATCGGAGGTATCCCCTCCAAGCCCGCCGCGAACTTGTTTCCCGCCTCATCTCCGACCGTGTGCACCCGGTCACACAACGCCTGCTCATCCGGGCAACGGCCGCTCGAGTCCGCACGCTGCCGCTGACGGTGCGCAGTTATCTGGTGATGGCTGCGGCCCTGGCCGACCAGCACATTGCCCGCGTCACGGTCGCTCGTCCGTTGGACGAGCATCGCGCCGAGCGGCTCCGCTCCGCACTGGAGGCGCAGGTGGGCGGGCCCGTGACACTGCAGGTGGAAGTCGATCCCACAGTGTTGGGCGGGATGGACGTGTCACTGGGCGATGACATCATTGAATCCACAATTGCCGGGCGGCTGGACGATGCCTGCCGGCATCTGACCACCCAATAAGAAGCGAAAGCAGGACCCAATGGCTGAACTCACCATCAGTCCCGATGAGATCCGGGACGCTCTGGACGATTTCGTCCAGTCCTACCAGCCGTCCGCGGCGAGCAGGAGCGAAGTCGGCACCGTTGTCAGCTCCGGCGATGGCATCGCCCGCGTGGAGGGGCTGCCCTCCGCCATGGCCAACGAACTGCTGCGTTTCGACGACGGGACGATGGGTATTGCCCTGAACCTGGACGAGCGGGAGATCGGCGTTGTTGTGCTCGGGGACTCCGAGGGCATCAACGAGGGCTCCGTGGTCCACGGCACGGGTGAGGTTCTGTCCGTCCCGGTGGGCGAGGGCTACCTGGGACGGGTCGTGGATGCCATCGGCAACCCCATCGACGGCCTCGGCGACATCAAGGGGCTCGATGAGCGTCGCGCCCTCGAGTTGCAGGCTGCTGGCGTGATGGATCGCCAGGAGGTCCGCGAGCCCCTGCAGACCGGCATCAAGGCGATCGATGCCATGACCCCCATCGGGCGTGGGCAGCGGCAGCTGATCATCGGGGACCGCAAGACGGGCAAGACGGCCATCGCGATCGACACGATCATCAACCAGAAGGACAACTGGGCCTCCGGCGACGAGCAGAAGCAGGTCCGCTGCATCTACGTCGCCATCGGGCAGAAGGGCTCCACCATCGCCGAGGTGCGCAGCACCCTGGAGGCTGCGGGAGCTCTCGAGTACACCACCATCGTGCACGCCCCTGCCTCCGATCCGGCTGGCTACAAATACATTGCCCCCTACGCGGGCTCCGCGATCGGGCAGCACTGGATGTACCAGGGCAAGCACGTCCTCATCGTGTTCGACGACCTGACGAAACAGGCCGAGGCCTACCGCGCCATGTCGCTGCTGCTGCGGCGCCCCCCGGGACGTGAGGCCTACCCGGGCGACGTCTTCTACCTCCACTCCCGCCTGCTGGAGCGTTGTGCGAAGCTCTCCGACGAGCTCGGAGCTGGTTCGATGACGGGTCTGCCCATCATCGAGACCAAGGCCAACGACGTCTCGGCCTACATCCCCACCAACGTGATTTCCATCACCGATGGCCAGATCTTCCTGCAGTCCGACCTGTTCAATGCGAACCAGCGTCCCGCCATCGACGTGGGTATCTCCGTCTCCCGCGTGGGCGGTGCCGCCCAGGTGAAGGCCATGAAGGCCGTGTCCGGCTCGCTGAAGATCAATCTGGCCCAGTACCGGGACATGCAGGCTTTCGCCATGTTCGCCTCGGATCTGGATCCCACCTCGCGGCGGCAGCTCGATCGTGGTGCCCGCCTGGTGGAGCTTCTGCGGCAGGGCCAGTACGCGCCCTACCCCGTCGAGGACCAGGTCATCAGCGTGTGGTCGGGCAACTCCGGACACTTCGACGACGTCCCGGTGGACGACGTGCTGCGCTTTGAACAGGAATTCCTGGAGTACCTGCGCCACAACTCGGGCGTTCTCCAGGACATTGCTGAGACCAAGCTGTTCCCAGAAGAGGCGCAGGAGGCCACCGTCGATGCACTTGCGGACTTCAAGAAGGTCTTCAAGACCTCCGAGGGGAAGCTGCTCGTGGGGCGCGAGGAACATGAGCCGATGGAAGAAGATGAGATCGGCCAAGAGACCATCACTCGCCAGAAGCGGGGTTGATCACTGATGGCTAGCAGTCTGCGGGAGCTTCGGGAGCGTCGTCGCTCGGTGTCGACGACGCAGAAAATCACCCGTGCCATGGAAATGATCGCGGCCTCCCGGATCATCAAGGCGCAGAAGAATGCTCGTGCCGCCTTGCCCTACACACGTGCGATTACGCACGCTGTGTCGGCGCTGGCGACGCACTCCGAGGTGGAGCACCCTCTGCTGCACGATCACCAGCCGCCCCGGCGTTCCGCCATGCTGCTCATCACCGGTGACCGTGGCCTCGCTGGCGCCTACTCGGCCAACGTGATCAAGGCCGCCGAGCAACTGCACACGAGGTTGGTCAAGGAGGAGGGCCAGGAGAACGTGCAGTACATCACCGGGACCAAGGGTGTGGCCTACTTCGAGTTCCGTGACCGCCACATCGAACAGAGCTGGACAGGCTTCTCCGATGCGCCGACCTACGCACATGCGCGGGAGATCGCTGACGTCCTGATTGACAGGTTCCTCGCGCCCTTCGATGAGGGGGGCGTGGACCAGATCCATGTCGTCGGCACGCGGTTCGTCTCCACCCTGACCCAGCAGGCGACCGCTGTTCGGTTGCTGCCGCTTGTGGTCGAGGACCGAGATCACGAGCCCGGCGACGGCGAGATCATTCCGTTCTACGACTTCGAGCCGAATGCATCCGCGGTGCTGGATCAGCTCCTTCCCATGTATGTGGCCAACCGCATCTACACCGCACTCCTGCAATCCGCGGCCTCCGAGCTGGCGAGTCGGCAGCGGGCCATGAAGTCTGCAACGGACAACGCGCAGGACCTGATCGAGACGCTGACCCGCGAGGCCAACCAGGCACGTCAGGCCGAGATCACCCAGGAAATCTCTGAAATCGTCGGCGGCGCCGTGGCGCTGTCCGAATCCTAAGACATGAGTGAGGTTTGAACACATGACTGCCACAGCAGATGCCAGCTCCGCCACCTCCACGGGAGGGATTGGCCGGGTTGCCCGGGTCATCGGTCCCGTCGTGGACATCGAGTTCGCAGCGGACCAGATCCCCGAGATCGGTCACGCGCTGCTCGTCGAGACCGACGTCATGGGCGAGACGCGCACCATGACCATGGAGACCTCGCTCCACATCGGTGACAACCTGGTGCGGGCGATCGCGCTCAAGCCCACCGATGGCATGCGCCGGGGTGCTGAAGTGCGCGACACCGGGGAGCCCATTACGGTACCCGTCGGAGACATCACCAAGGGGCACGTCTGGAACGTGACCGGGGACGTCCTGAACGTGGACCCGAGCTCCATCGAGATCACGGAGCGCTGGCCCATCCACAGGGATCCGCCGAAGTTCGATGCTCTTGAGCCGCGCACCGAGATGCTGGAGACCGGCATCAAGGTGCTGGACCTCCTGACCCCGTACGTGAAGGGCGGCAAGATCGGCCTCTTCGGTGGCGCCGGCGTGGGCAAGACGGTGCTCATCCAGGAGATGATCTACCGCATCGCGAACAACTTCGGGGGCACCTCAGTGTTTGCCGGAGTGGGGGAGCGGACCCGTGAGGGCAACGACCTCATCATGGAAATGGAGGAGGCCGGCGTCCTCAAGGACACCGCCCTGGTCTTCGGCCAAATGGATGAGCCCCCCGGCACGCGACTGCGGGTGGCCCTTTCGGCTCTGACGATGGCGGAGTACTTCCGCGACGTCCAGGACCAGGATGTGTTGCTGTTCATCGACAACATCTTCCGCTTCACCCAGGCTGGCCAGGAGGTGTCGACCCTGCTGGGGCGCATGCCCTCCGCCGTGGGTTACCAGCCGACACTGGCCGACGAGATGGGTCAGCTGCAGGAGCGGATCACGTCCACCAAGGGACACTCGATCACCTCGATGCAGGCCATCTACGTGCCCGCCGATGACTACACCGACCCGGCACCGGCCACCACCTTCGCGCACTTGGATGCCACCACGGAGCTGTCGCGAGAGATCGCGTCGCGTGGCCTGTACCCGGCCGTGGATCCCCTGACCAGCTCGAGCCGCATCCTGGATCCCCAGTACGTGGGCCAGGAGCACTACGACACGGCAGTGCGTGTGAAGCAGATCCTGCAGCGCAACAAGGAACTCCAGGACATCATCGCCATTCTCGGTGTCGATGAGCTCTCCGAGGAGGACAAGATCATCGTCAACCGTGCCCGCCGCATCCAGCAGTTCCTCAGCCAGAACACCTACACGGCCGAGAAGTTCACCAACGTGCCCGGCTCCACCGTGCCGCTCGCGGAGACGATCGAGGGCTTCCAGATGATCGCCCGCGGTGACGTCGATCACATCGCGGAGCAGGCCTTCTTCAACGTCGGATCCATGGAGGACGTGCATGAGGCCTGGGACAAGATGAACAAGGAAGGCTGACATGGACCGGCCACCCCTGAAGGTGGAGATTGTCTCGGCCGATCGCCAGGTGTGGGCGGGGGACGTGATCAACATCATTGCCCGTACCACCGAAGGAGACATCGGCATCCTGCCGGGACACGAGCCACTCATGGCGGCGCTCGTCCCCAGCGTGGTGAACATTGTCACCTCGGACGGACGGAGCGAGACGCTCGCCGTCGACGGTGGCTTCATCTCCGTGGCGGAGGGCAACGTCTGGATCCTCAGCCAGGATGCAGTGATGGGCCAGGAGGTCACCCTCGATGAGGCACACCGTCAGCTCGCCGAACTGACCACATTGCGCGACGCCGGAGACATCACGGACGAACAGCTCCAGCATTTGCACATTCTGGATGCGCAGATTCGCGCTGGCACCACCGTGCAATCGGGCTAGTCCCGCAGGGTTTTACACAACAATCGAATAACAATGTCGCCGGGGGACACGGAAGTGACCCCCGGCGCATGCATGTTCCTGAAAGAAGCATGTATCTTTCTCATCATGACCTGGGACGTCGTGGTAGTCGTCATGTGTGTGACGCTGCTCGTCGCCATGCCCTTCATCGGGCTGTATCTTCGCCGCCGCTGGCTCACGGGCCAGGGCGGCCTTTTTGATTGTGCGTACCGGGTCAGCGATGCTGTGCCGGGAGGCGGTTGGGTGCTGGGGCTCGCTCGTTATCGCGAGGACCGCTTGGAATGGTTCCGCGCATTCTCCCTCGGGCTGCGTCCCAATGTGTCACTGACGCGCAGCACGGCGGCGTACGTGTACCAACGCCCAGCCAGCGGTTTGGAGCAGGTGGTGTTGTTCGAGAACTCCCACGTCATCCTGGTACGTGATCGCAGTTCTGGACGCGAACTCACGTTTGCGATGGACGGGGACACCGTCGTGGGGTTGATCACGTGGCTCGAGTCGGCTCCGCCCGGGAGCCACTACATCCGCACACGACAGGACTCGCCCCTGTAGGGAGTTGTGCCCGTGGCGGAGGCATTGCCCGGGGTTCGCAGGCCAGAGCCTACGTCGTGCGCTTGCGCTTCCCCGGCGGTTCGCGGTCCGTCCCGGGAACCCAGAGCACATCCCCGTCGGCGCCATTGGTGGTGCGGGTCATGATGAACAGCAGATCGCTCAGCCTGTTGAGATAGGTGAGCGCCAGCAGGCTCACCCCTCCCTCGCCCGGCTCGTCCGCCACCTCGCTCCCGTGAAGCTCGAGGCACCGCCACGCCACTCGTTCCGCCCGGCGGCACACTGTCCGGGCGACATGGAGCTGGGCGCCGGACGGCGTTCCACCGGGAAGGATGAAGGAACGGAGGTTGGGTAGATCCTCACTGAGTTCGTCGCACCAGGCTTCCAGCCGATCGATCGAGGGCTGTTCAATGCGCAGTGGCGGCCATTCGGGGGCTTCCTGCAGCGGTGTGGCCAGATCCGCCCCAACGTCGAACATTTCATTGCGAATCAGCGCCAACATTTCGTTGACCCGTTCCGGCAGCCCACCGAGCGCGACGGCCAGCGCAATGGCGGCGTTCGCCTCGTCGACAGTGCCATAGGCCTCCACACGAAGATCCGTCTTCTGAGCCTCGGAGTTGTCGGCCAAGCGAGTCCGGCCGGCGTCGCCGGTGCGGGTGTAGATGCGTGTCAGGTTCACCATGTGCTCCAACATAGTGCGAAGCTGTGCGATGTGAAGAAGACTCTCCTGTTCCCCCTGGCCGTCGGTTGCCTTCTGCTCCATGCCTGCGGTGATGCCAATCAGTCCTCGTCCGGTGACGAGATGGTGCAAGCCACCTCCTGTTCGTACCCGGTGGGTGGGGATCCCGCCAGACCGGTGGATCCCCCGCCGACAACCGATATCAGCAATGCGGGCACCTCCACAGCCACTCTGTCGCTGACCGCCGGTGATGTGGAGATCACCCTGGATCGGGAGGGCGCTCCCTGCACGGTCAACTCCTTCGAGTCGCTGGCTGCGCAGGGCTTCTTCGACGACACGGACTGTCACAGGCTGACGGATTTCGGGATCTTCGTCCTGCAGTGCGGAGATCCGACCGGAACGGGTACGGGCGGCCCCGGCTACTCGTTCGCAGACGAGACGGACAGCTCCATGACCTACCCAGCGGGCACCGTCGCGATGGCCAATGCGGGCCCGGACACCAATGCCTCCCAGTTCTTTCTCGTCTGGGATGACTCGGAACTGCCCCCGGACTACACCGTCTTCGGCACCATGGACCAGGCCGGACTGGATGTCGTGGCGGGAATCGCCGCCCAGGGGGTGGAGGCCGATGGCTCCGAACGTCCCATCGCGGAAGCCCGGATCACGTCGGTGACGTTGGGCTGACCCGGGCAGCGTGGGCGCCCGTCGCGATTCAGCTGATGAACCTACGCAGTACTGCGGTGAAGGCCTCGGGCTCATCGGCGTGCACCCAGTGCCCCGCCCTCTTCAGGGTGACCTGGACCACGCGCGGGAACAGCTCTCGCATGGCTGTCATGTCATTCTCGTGCACGTAGTCGGATCGCCCGCCCGCAACCCACCACGTGGGACCATCCCAGCACTTGTCGATCGCAGGCCACCCGGCGACGATGTGGAGGTTGTCCCCGAGCAGGTCCAGATTCGCATTCCACGCCCAGTGGCCACCGCGACGTTTCAGGTTCTGGAGCAGGAAACCGCGCACCACCGGATCGGGGATGTCTCGTGCGAGCCGCTTGTCCGCGTCGGATCGACTCGTGACCGCCGCGATGTCGAGGTTCCGCATGGCGGTGACGAGATCGGCGAACTGTGACGTGGCGCCGTTGCGTGAGGGAGAGGTGTCCACCACCATGAGTCGTGAGACGAGATCCGGATGGTGCAGTGCGAGACGCATGGCCACTTTGCCGCCCAGCGAGTGCCCGACGAGAGTGGTCGGCTCGGCGACGACGTCGCGCAGCCACTCCGCCACGATGTCTGCCTGCTCGTCGAGGCTGAAGTCGACGGTCCAGGGGGAGGCGCCATGGTTGGGTTGGTCCACCATCCAACTGGTGGCCAGGTCACCGATGTTGGATGCGATGCTGCTGAAGTTCTTGCCCTGGCCGAACAGGCCGTGGATGAAGACCACCTGCGAGGGCCCCTCGCCAAGGGTGGTGTGGTGCAGGTTCATGCGTTGAGTCTCCAGCAGTGCCGGTGCCAGTGGCGCCGCTCCTCGAGACCGGAATCGAAGCCGAGACCCGGTGTTTCCGGCCACGCGACCACGTGCGCCGTGCCCGCGGGTATGGCGTTGTGACAGCCGGGACAGGTGTAGGACTTGGTGGCGCGGTCAGCCGGCACATCGCGCACCAGGAACGTGCCGCGGCGCGTGACCTTGCGGCTGGCATGGCGGGAGGCATCCAGCGGGCGTGGAGCGCGCAGATGCTTGCTGGGACGTCGATTCGAGGGCATGGCGGGTTCTCTAGAAAAGTCTCTCGTCGGAGTTGTCCATCCCCCGCAGCAGGTCGTAGTCGATGACGCGGCAGGAGATTCCGCGATCGGCCGCAAGAGTGGCTGCCTGCGGTTTGATCTGCTGGGCGGCGAACACCCCGTGGACGGGAGCCAACTGCGGGTCGCGATTCATCAGATCGAGGTAGCGGGTCAGCTGCTCCACTCCGTCGATCTCCCCGCGCCTCTTGACCTCCACCGCGACGTGTCCGCCGTTGTGGTCACGAAGAAGCAGGTCAACCGGCCCGATGGGCGTGTAGTACTCCCGTTTGACGAGCTGCCATCCTTCACCAAAAGTGGTGGGGTGCTCCGCGAGCAACGTCTGCAGGTGCGCCTCCACCCCGTCCTTCTGCAGGCCGGGGTCCACGCCAAACGTGTGGTCGCTGTCGAGGTGAACCTCACCCAGACGGATCTGGAGAGTGTCACCGTCGCGGGAGCGCACCTCCCATAGTTGTGTGACTCCCGACTCCTTGGCGTCGCCGTCGGGCTCGGAGATGGTCAGATTGCAGGGTGCGCTCATCCAGTTCAGGGGCTTGTAGGCACGGTCATCGGCATGGACCGAGACCGAGCCGTCCGCCTTGAGAATGATCAGCCGCTTGGCCATCGGCAGATGGGCGGACAGTCGTCCCGCATAGTCCACCTGACATTCCGCAATCACCAAACGCACGGCATCAATCTAGCAAAGCCCGGCAAGCGTCATTCCTACTGCAGCGACAGCATGAATGACAGCGCGAAGCCTCCCGCCGTGCTGAGTGCGACGGCCGGTCCGCCGTGCTCGTAGGCCTCCGGCATGAGGGTGTCGGCCAGCGACGCGATGACGGCGCCCGCAGCGAAGGCCAGCGGCAGGGAAATGGTCTCGGGGTCGCTCCCGGCCAGTGGGCCGGCTCCGAGGATGACGGAGAACACCAGCAGCACGGCACACACGCCCCACAGGGTGAGGATCGAGCGCCTGGACTGGCCATTGGTGCGCATGGAGGCCGCCCCCACCAGCGATTCCGGCAAATTGGACACGAAAATGGCAGCGAGCAGTGCGAGGCCGCCGGTGCCCTCGCCGAGGGAGACGCCGAGAGCGACGTTCTCCGGGATTCCGTCGAGCGTCACCGCGGCGAGCAGGGCAAGTCCTGCCGCTCCGCTGACGGAGGCGGTGCTCGGCGGGCGCTCGTCGGAGGCCGCGTCGGTGTCCAGCTTGGCGCTGCCCTCGAGTTCGTCGGCGGGCAGGGAACGATGTTCCGGCTGTGCCCACCGGTCAAGCAGCGCGCTGAGTGCGGTGAAGACGACCGCGCCCGCCAGCAGCCCGAGGACAGCCCTGATGATGCCTCCACGTTCGTAGGCGTCCTCGAAGAGTTCAAACGAGAGAGCCGTGATGAGAGCACCGGCAGCGAACGACAGCAAGATGGCGAGCAGGCGCTTCGGCAAGGTGAAGCGCACACCGATGAACGCCCCGATCACCAGGGCGCTGGAGGCGATCACTCCGAACAGGGCGGCATCCCACATGGGACCAAGCAAACCACACGAACCGGGCTCTATCCGCGGGTTCGGGCCCGAAAGCGCGACCGGAGACTACGCGATCACTGCCCGCTGAGCCGGATATGTCCTCGGTGCGCAGTGCGTGCGGCGTGTCGGGTCGGGTGGGCGCCGTGACCGGTATCAGGCGGCGTCCAGGCGCGGCTGGACCACCTCCCGGTAGAGCAGGAGGAGCGCTGCGGTGGTGGGTATCGCGATCACCGCGCCAATGATGCCGAGCAGTGTGCCTCCGATGATGGCCGACAGGATCACCAAAGCTCCAGGAACCTTGACGGTGCGCTTGAGGATGTTCGGATACAGCACATAGGCATCGAACTGCTGGTAGATCACAAAATAGATGATCGTGACGATTCCGATGGTGGGGCTGGTGGCGAACCCCACGATCGCCACGGCGATCATGGCCAACGATGAACCGATGATGGGGATGAAGCAGAACAGCGCGACGACGAACGCAAGCGCCAGGGAGTACTCGCCGAGCCCCGCGATGTTCATGAAGATGAACGAAGCCACCGACGCCACCGTCACGATGAGGAACATGCCCGTGATGTATCCGGAGACGCCGCTGAAGATCTCATCCGCCAAGTACCGCATGCGGGGCCGACGGCTCGCAGGAGCCAGGCGGTAGATGATCTCCTTGATGGAGGGCAGTGAGGCCAGGAAGTAGATGGTCAAGACGGTGATCATGATCAACGAGAAGACGGCATTGGCGAGAATGCGCCCCGCGCCCCAGATACCGCCGAACAAGTTCTGGATCAGCGTTCCAGAGGTCAGGAAGGCGCGGACGCGGTCAATGATTCCGAAATCCTCGTCCCATTGCGCGATCTGCGGATTGTCCCGCAGGTTGTTGAGCAGCCCGGGGAGGTTCCGTGCGAGTGACTGAGTCTGTTCGCTCAGGATGGGCACGAGGGCCGTGACGCCCAGGGCGATGACGCCCAGCGCCGCAAGTGTCACGACGAAGACGGCGAGACCCCGGGGGACACGTCGCCGGTTCAAGGAGTCGACCGCCGGGCTGAGGCCGAGGGCCAGGAACAGGGCCATGACCGCCAGGATGAGGATTCCCTGCACTTGCATGACGGCCGATGCGAGCGCCAGTGCCACCAGCACTCCGATTGCGCCGAAGAAGCCGATCGCGAACGGGGAGTGCTTCAACAGGGACGAGTCACCGTCCACGACCGCTGGGGGCACCGGGGTGATCTCCTCCTGGGGCAGGGGAGTCAGCAGGGTGTGAGCACCCCGTCGGGCACCACCGAAGACACTGCGAGCCAGCTGACTGACCCGCCCCCGTGTCCGGGGGACGGGTTCGGTGGCTGCCTCCACATCGGTGTGGATGAGCGTTTCGTTGACCGAGGCGTCATCGTCAATCGGTTCCGCCAGTGTCGAGGAGTCCGGAACCGGGTTACTGGAGGTTTCCACCAGAGTCCTCGGCCGCCCCATCCGGATCCTGCTCAGTTCTGGGGATCACCATCGTCTGCTCGGTGTCCGGCTGTGCCTCATCGGCGATGCCCTTCAAGTTCTGCATGGCAGCCACCATGGAGGCCCGGCGCGCAGTGAGCGCAGCGATCTCGCGCTCCAACTGCTCCTTGCGCCAGGCGATCTGTTCCTCCAGACGTGTCTCGTCCTCCCGCAGCCTGGATCGCATGCTGGCCATCGTCTCCTCAGCCTCCCGCGTGGCCGCCAGCCGCACCTCCTCGGCCGCCGTGACGGCCTGCGCGCGAATCTTCGCTGCCTCCTCGCGGGCAGCCGTCAGTTGCGCCGTGGATTCGTCGTGGTTCTCGCTGGCTGCCGCCAGCTGGGCGGAGATGGACTCCTCCGTGCTGCGCGCCGCCTCCAAAGCGTTGTTGAGGGTCTCCTCGGCCTGCCGTTGAGCCTCGAGAACGGTTTCCGAGGCGGTGGTCTCTGCAGCGGCGAGCCGTGCGGAGACCTCTGCGGTGGCCTTCTCCAGCATGGCGACGGCCTTTCCCGTCGCTTCATCCACGATGTGTTGAGCGCTTGCCTCGGCCTCCGATCTGATCAGTTCCGCGTCGCCCCGAGCCGCCTGGAGGGCTGCCTCGCCTGCCTCTGCCTGTTCCTGCCGAAGAGTGCGCAGACCTGAGAGTCCGCTGAGCCGGATGTCCTCGATCTCTCGCTGTGAGGATTCCCGCAGGGCGGCGGCACTGCGTCGTCCCTCGTTGCGGATGCGTTCGGCCTCTGTCTCGCCCTGGTGCACCAACTGTGCTGCTTGGGCTTCCGCAGCGTGCAGCAGCTGTTTGGCGTGCGCTCCCAACCGGGTGAAGTCCGTGGTCCCCGATTCGACGCGGACGTGGGTGAGATCCCGATCACGTTCACGCAGTTGGACCCTGAGGGTGGCGGCCTTCTGCTCCAACTCACGTACATAGTTGTCCACCGCCTGACGGTCATAGCCCCTCAGTGCGTGTGGAAAGTTGCCGGCCGCGGAGGCGGCGTCCTCGAACAGGTTCAGTCCTGTCAGGGAGTCCTCGGAGTCCCAGTCATCGCGTGGAGTGGTCACGAGTTCCTCTTCCCTTGTCTTCCGCGTCAATCTTGTCCTGCCGTGAAAAGACTATCGTCTGGGACATGAATCGGGGCGGGGCGACATGTGTCGCTCCGCCCCGGATCCATCGTCTGTTGGTACCACTCAGTGAGTCGCGTCCTTCGCCGGCTCCACCAGTTCCAGAAGCACCCCGCGGGCGTCCTTGGGGTGCACGAAATTGATGCGGCTTCCGGCGGTGCCCCGCTTCGGCTCGTCGTAGAGCAGCCGCATGCCGCGCTCCCGCAGCACTCGGCTCGCCTCGTCGATGTCGTGGACCCGGTAGGCGAGTTGCTGAATGCCCTGCCCGTTCCTGGCAAGGAACTTCCCGATGGAGGAGTCCTCCTTCAGCGGCGCAAGGAGCTGGATCTTGGCATTCTCCTCGCCCTGCTCGCCGGTGCCGAGCATGGCTTCGGCCACCCCCTGCTCCTCGTTGACCTCGCGGTGGAGTTCGCGCCAGCCGAACACCTCGGAGTGGAATGCAATGGCTTCGTCGAGGTCAGGGACCGCCAGACCGACGTGATCGATGCAGATGAACAAATCTTGGTTATCCATACCGTCAAGTTTCCCACACAGTGGTACAGCAATGCTTCGTGGGGGCAGCTACCTGAGTACCGGTCACGAAAGGACCTCATTCACCAGCTCTCTCGCCTGATCCTGCAGAGCCATGAGATGGGCGGCGTCCTTCAACGACTCGGCATAGATCTTGTACTTGTCCTCGGTGCCCGACGGGCGCGCAGCGAACCAGCCGTTCTCCGTCGTCACCTTCACGCCGCCGATGGGGGCACCGTTGCCGGGTGCCTCGGTCAGCACGGCGGTGATCGGCTCACCGGCGAGTTCGGTGGCCGTGACATCACTCGCCCCGAGCCGTGACAGCTTCGCCTTCTGCTCACGGTTCGCCTCCGCGTCCACGCGCGTGTAGAAGGATTGCCCGAACTCTGCCTCCAGCGCGGCGTAGTGCTCGCTGGGAGAGGTACCCGTGACGGCCACAATCTCACTGGCCAACAGGGCCAGCAGGATGCCGTCCTTGTCCGTGGTCCACGTGGCGCCTGTCTTCTCCAGGAAGGATGCGCCTGCGGATTCCTCGCCTCCGAAACCAATGGAGCTGTCCATCAGACCCGGGACGAACCACTTGAAGCCGACAGGCACCTCCATCAAGCGGCGCTCCAACTTGCCAGCCACCTTGTCGATCAGGGAGGACGACACCAGTGTCTTCCCGATGCCCGCCCCCGTCGGCCACTGCTGACGGTGCCCGAAGAGATACTGGATGGCGACGGCCAGGAACGCGTTGGGGTTCATGAGACCGCCGTCAGGCGTGACGATGCCGTGCCGGTCCGCGTCGGCATCGTTGCCCGTGGAGATGTCGTAGGCGTCGCGGTTGGCGATCAGGGAGGCCATCGCATCAGGCGAGGAGCAGTCCATCCGAATTTGGCCGTCGGTGTCCAGCGTCATGAACCGCCACGTGGGATCGACCATCGGATTGACGACCGTCAGGTCGATCCCTGCGGTGGCCGCGAGGTGTTCCCAGTACTGGACGGAGGCGCCGCCGAGCGGGTCGGCACCGATCCGTACACCTTCGGCGCCGATCGCCTCCAGGTCCAGGACGCTGGCGAGTTCCGAACAGTACGGAGTCTTGTAGTCGTAGCGCTCGACATCGGCCCGGATCGCGTCGTAGGACCTGCGACGGATACCTCCGGGCTGGGCCATGAGTTCGTTGGCGCGTTTGGCGATGTGGCTCGTGGCGTCGCTGTCAGCGGGGCCCCCGGAGGGCGGGTTGTACTTGAAGCCACCGTCGCGGGGCGGGTTGTGCGACGGTGTGACGACGATGCCGTCCGCATGCTGTCCGCCCGCGTCACGGTTGAATCGGATGATGGCACGCGAGACGGCCGGCGTGGGTGTGTACTCGTCTTCTCGTTCGGCGCGGACCTGGACGCCGTTGGCCACGAGCACCTCGATGGCGGTCCGCCACGCGGGCTCGGAGAGGGCGTGGGTGTCCTTGCCGATGAACAGCGGCCCGGTGGTGCCTTGTTCAGCCCGGAACTCGACGATCGCCTGTGTGGTTGCAGCGATGTGGAGCTCGTTGAACGCCACGTCGAGGCTGGAGCCCCTGTGCCCGGAGGTACCGAAGACAACCTGCTGATCGGGGTCCTGCGGATCCGGGACACGATCGTGATAGGCGGTCAGAAGAGCATCGACGTCAATGAGATCGGATTCTTGAGCCGGTTGACCGGCGCGAGGATGTGCCATGGTCACCATCCTTGCACCATCGAGCATCCCCGGGCCGGGGAATCCGAGACCGAGCCCCCATCCCCGTTTGGCCTGCGCTCTCCGGGCGGCCAAGATGGGAGTCATGACTGATCCGAACTTTTCGCGGCCCGGTGCCGTGGACCTCTCGTCACTCACCGATTCTTCCGCTGATTCCTCGGGCGGCTACGTCAGGCAGGTGGGTGAGGCTGATTTCCAGGAGCTCGCGAGCCTCTCGACGCAGCATCCCGTGATCGTCGAGTTCCACTCCCCGCGGGACACCAGCGGCCCCGCCCTGTCCAAGGATCTGGCCGAGCTGGTCAACGCCGGTGCTGGACGCTACCTGCTCGCCCGCGTCGACGTCGATGCAGAGCCCCGGTTGGCCCAGGCTCTACAGGTCACCGCAGTGCCCACCGTCGTTGCCCTGATCGCCGGCCAGCTTGCGCCGCTGTTCCAGGGCACACGTTCCCGCGAGGACATCGCGAGCGTTCTGGAGCAGGTGGCCCAGCTGGCAGTGGCCAATGGCATCACAGGACGCGCCCAGCCAGTGGCCGGCGCTCCCTCCGATGAGGAATCGGAGGCCGAAACACCCCTGGATCCGCGATTTGAGGCTGCTGACGAGGCGCTGCAGGCCGGCGACTACGCCAGAGCCGTCGAGGAATTCGACAAGTTGCTGACCGAGACGCCGCAGGATGCCGAGGTCATTGCCGGACGTGCCCAAGCCAGCCTGCTGGCACGCAGCATGGACTTTGATGCGGCTGCCGTCGTGAAGGCGGCATCGGAGCGCCCCGACGATGTTGCGGCGCAGCTCGATGCGGCCGATCTCGAGGTGATCCAGGGAGCTTCCGAGTCCGCATTCGATCGTCTCCTTGGGCTGGCCGCTGTTGCGGACCCCGATGATCGCGAGAGGATTCGGCTTCGCCTTCTGGAGCTCTTCGAAGTGGTGGGCCGTACCGATCCGACGGTACTCGCGGCTCGGCGCCGCCTCTCCACGGTCCTCTTCTGACGGCCCGTTCTCCGGGACAGCGGCAGTGTCGTGCATCAACTAGCATGCAGGGATGCTCATGAGACAGGTGGCCGTCGTCGTGTGCGCCGCCGCCGCAATTGTCTTGTTCGGTGCTTTCGCCGTGTGGCTGTTCGAGTACCTGAGTCAATTCGTTCCCGTAACGGACGCGAGCTGACCGCTCGTCACGTCCTCGTCAGAGGGGACGGCCGTCCTCGGTCATGCCGGAAAAACCGCTCAGCACCAGCCTGATGCGGCGAGCGGACAACTCCGTGACCCGCTCGTCGAGATCGGCCGGGTCCACCCAGTGGACAGCCACCAGTTCCCGGAGGTCGGTGGCAGTGACGGTGTCGGCCACCTCGAGCGTGAGCGTGCCGCCGTCGAATATGAACTCGATGGCATCGGACCACCCCAGATAGGGCGGCATCCAGTCGATCAGGGTCGCGTTGCCGAAGGCGACGGTGAGCCCCACCTCCTCCAACACCTCCCGCTCAGCGCCGACCCGGGGCGACTCGCCCGGCTCGACGATGCCGCCGGGCAACTCCCAGTCTTTCTTGTAGCGCGTCTCGGTCAGCAGCACCCGGCCCCGCGGGTCGCGGAAGACGGCGTGGCTGATCATCCGCTTCATCGGCAGCACCGAATCCATCACGCCGGAGAACCCCTGGGGACCATAGACGGGGTCGATGGCCAACCGGGCGTAGATCAGCACGTCGACGAGGTCGTCGTTCGCCACCCGTTGTGCGGAGCGAAGCCTTCCTTCCAGACGGAAGCCACAGCGTTGCACCGCCCGCCGGGCAACGAGATCGTTTGCAGGCAGATCGACCTGCAGCCGACGCAACTCGTGGGCGATGATCGCGTCGTCGGCTGCGAGACTCACCGCTTTCTCCAGCGTCTCCGCGTCGACGCGTTGCTCCTTCCAGCGCAGCACGCCGACGTCACCGGAGATCTCCACCTGCACGCTGAAATCGGTCACGGTTTCCCGGCCGAGGCCCGTCGACGCAGCCACACCGAACCGAGTGGGGGGACCGTCACGTTGGTCTGGGCGGGGAAGTGGCCCCACCCCTGCTCGCGCGCCGTGACCTGTCCGAGGTTGCCGAACTCATCGCTGCCGTCGTAGACGGAGGAATCCGTGTTCAGGATCTCCTCCCAGACACCTGCTTCCGGCAATCCGATCGACATGTCCGTGATCGGCTCCGGCGAGAAGTTGGTGATGCACGCGACGTGGTTGCCGGCCTCGTCGTGGCGCACCCAGCTCAGGGTGTTGCGTCCCGCGTCGTCGCCGCGAATCCAGGTGAAGCCCTCAGGGGAGTTGTCCAGCTCATACAGCGGCGCGTTGTCGCGGTACAGGGCGTTCAGATCGCGGAACAGCTGCTGCAACCCGCGGTGCCCCCACAGATCACTGACCCACCATTCAAGACCATTGGCCTCATTGAACTCGGGCCGTGAACCGAACTCGCAGCCCATGAAGATCAACTGTTTGCCGGGGAAGCTCCACATGAAGGAGTAGAACGCACGCAGGGTGGCGAATTTGCGCCAGTCGTCCTGCGGCACCTTCTGCATCATGGAGCCCTTGCCGTGCACCACTTCGTCATGACTGATGGGCAGGATGAAGTTCTCCGAGTACGCGTACACCATCGCGAACGTGATCAGGTTGTGCTCGTACTGACGGTAGACCGGATCGAGTTCCAGGTAGCGCAGGGAATCGTTCATCCAGCCCATGTTCCACTTGAAACCGAAGCCGAGACCGCCCTCGTGCACGGGCTTGGTGACGCCCGGGAAGCTGGTGGACTCCTCTGCGACCATGAGCACACCGGGGTGCCGCTCGTAGAGGTGGAGATTCACCCAGCGCAGGAAATCGATGGCTTCAAGGTTCTCCCGGCCGCCGTACTGGTTGGGGATCCACTCGCCGTCCTCGCGCGAGTAGTCGAGATACAGCATGGAGGCGACGGCGTCCACGCGGAGACCGTCGATGTGGAATTCGCTGATCCAGTACAGGGCATTGGAGATGAGGAAACTCTTCACCTCGTTGCGGCCGTAATTGAAGATGTAGGTGCCCCAGTCCTTGTGCTCGCCCTGCCGGGGGTCCGCGTGTTCGTACAGGGCTGTTCCGTCGAAGCGTCCGAGTGCCCAGTCGTCCTTGGGGAAGTGGCCGGGAACCCAGTCCAGGATGACGCCGATGCCGGCCTGGTGCAGGCGGTCCACCAGGTACCGGAAATCGTCGGGTTTGCCGAAACGGCTGGTGGGGGAGAAGTAACCGGAAACCTGATAGCCCCAGGAGGGCGCGAAGGGATGCTCGGCCACCGGCATCAGCTCCACGTGGGTGTATCCCTGCCACGTGACGTACTCCACGAGTTCGTCGGCAAGTTCGATGTAGGACTTGCGGGGGCGCCAGCCACCGAGATGTAGTTCGTAGATGCTCATCGGCTCGGCATGCGCGCGGGACTTCTCGCGGCGGCTGATCCACTCGTCGTCGGACCACACGTACTTTGACTGGTACACCATGCTGGCGTTGGTGGGCGCCTGTTCACTGAAGCGGGCCATGGGATCGACCTTCTCGCGCCAGGCGCCGTCGGCGCCGTGGATGCGGAACTTGTAGAGAGCCTCTTCGCCGAGGCCGGGAATGAACCCTCCCCACACGCCCGTGCCGGGAATCAGTGCAAGATCGTCAGCTCCCCAGCCATTGAAGTCGCCGGTGACCTGGACCCCTCTGGCGTTGGGTGCCCACACGGCGAAGCGGACGCCACTGACGGGGCCGTCCTCTCCCTCAACGGTCGTGAGGAAGCTTCCAAGCCGCTTCCACAGTTCCGTGTCCCCTCCCTGGTGAAAGCCCTCCAAGTCCCTGCCGGTCAATCCGCCGAACTGGTTGTCGCTCATCGTTGTTCTCCTGCCAATCGGTTCAGTGCATCCATGGGTACGTGTACAAGGTGTTCTCTGTTGCGTCGTTCGTAAATGACTTCGTAGACGGCCTTGTCCGCCTCGAAGGCGGCAAGCAGCGCTTCCTCATCCGGGCTGGGGGCACCATAGCCCTCGACGAACGCTGCGCGGCACTGGGACAGCCATGCTGGGGGAGCATCTCCGGCGGCCGCCGCATAGTCGAAGGAACGCAGCATGCCCGCCACGTCCCGCCAGCGGGAATCGGGCTCACGACGCTCAGCAAGCGTCTTCAACGGTTCACCCTCGAAGTCCACATAGCGCCAGTCGCCCTGGGAGAGGAGGACCTGCCCGAGGTGGCAGTCGCCATGGATGCGTTGGGTTTCCAGCGAGTGGGGCAGGGTGCTCCACGTACTCGCGATCGCGTCACGGAAGCTCAGGATTTCGGGGGCCTCCTCGGCTGCGGCTTCGTACCTCCGGCGGAACGTGGCCGCCAGTGAAGCTCCGTCGGTGTGGCCCGTGGCCAGACGATGGGTCAGGGTCTCATGGACGCGGGCCAGGGTGGCACCCAGATCGCGGGCCTCTCCCGTGAAGGAGGTGTTGCTGCGGGCGCTCTCCGTCGCGAGGTCGAAGCCGTCCTGGGGATCCACCAGTGCCTCGGTGAAGATGGCCAGGTCGGTGTTTCCTGCGCGCCATGCCCCGTGGATCTCGGCCACGGCTCCGGTTCCGGCCAGGGCTGCGTGCAGCTCCACATCAACGTTGGGGCCATCCTCCAACCGGCGAAACACCTTGCACATCAGTGCATCACCGAAGAAGAGCGACGTGTTGGACTGCTCCCCGGTGAAGCGTCGTCCCGGCAAATTGTGCGGGACATCGCCCCAACGCTGGAAGCCCGGCGCTTCTTTCGCCAAGAGGGAGAGCAACTGCCCTGCCGCAGCTGGATCGTCGCAGAGCTCCCCAATGCTGAACTCGCGTCCCTCCAGGTCCGTCGTTGTGAGCTCCGGGGCAACCGTTTCGTCGCGGGGGCGGTACACGAGGGGCACGTGGTAGCGCTCGTGCTGGCCATTGCGGAAACCAACATCCAGGATGGCGCTGCGAAGACCGGTTCCGGTACTTGGGGGGATGAGCCAGTCAAGCAGCTCGACGTCCTCCAGCGTGCCTCCGCGGGAGCGCCCCGCGAACCAGCGAGCATCCTGGGTCAATCGCCACAGGGCAGCGTTCAGGTTCTCAGCCATGTGAAACCTCGGCTCCCTTCAGGGCATCAGGTGGAGGATGTGGGCGGGCTGGCCGGGATACAGACGCACGTAGTTGCGCTCGCCCCACGTGAACTCCCAACCCGTCAGCTCATCGATGGCCCGGATCTGCTGGCCAGCAGGGAAACCGAGCGCCTCGGAGTCCAGATACACCTCGGATTCGACGGTGTTGTCCGGGTCCAACGATGTGACGACCAGAATCGTGTCGTCTCCGTCCTGCTTGGAGAAGGCGATGATGCCGTCGTGGGGGACGTGGTGGAACATGATGTTGCGCAGCTGCTGCAGAGCCGGGTGGCGGTCCCGGATGGCATTGAGCTGACCCAGAAGGAGGTTGAGATTGGGTTGCGCGTCGAAGTCCCGGGGACGGTACTCGAACTTCTCGGAGTTCATGTACTCTTCCCGACCCGGTGCCAGTGCCTGGTGCTCGAAGAGTTCGTAGCCGGAGTAGACGCCCCACGTCGGGGACATCGTTGCTGCCAGTACCGCGCGGATGGCGAAGACTGCCGGATTGCCGGACTGCAGGTGGAACGGGTTGATGTCCGGGGTGTTGACGAAGAAGTTGGGGCGGAAGTAGGCATCCGTCTCGCGGGACAGCTCCTCCATGTACTCGGTGAGTTCCCACTTCGCGACCCGCCACGTGAAGTATGTGTAGGACTGCTGGAATCCCACCATGCCGAGCGCCCCCATCATGGCCGGTTTGGTGAAGGCCTCGGCGAGGAAGATGATCTCGGGATTCTTCTCGTACACCTTCTCCAGCAGCCAGTCCCAGAACTCGACGGGCTTGGTGTGGGGATTGTCCACGCGAAACACGGTCACGCCACGATCGATCCAGAAGTTCACGATCCGCAGTGCTTCGTTGTAGATGCCCTCCGGATCCTTGTCGAAGTTGATGGGGTAGATGTCCTGGTACTTCTTGGGGGGGTTCTCCGCGTAGGCGATGGTCCCGTCGGGACGTGTGCTGAACCACTCGGGGTGTTGCTCCACCCAGGGATGGTCGGGCGAGGCCTGGAGTGCGAAGTCCAGCGCCACTTCCAGTCCCAGCGAACGGGCCTTGGTCACGAAGCGGTCAAAGCTGTCCAGGTCACCCAGATCGGGGTGAATGGCGTCATGACCGCCCTCGGCTGATCCGATGGCCCACGGCGAGCCCGGATCGCTGTCGCCGGGCGTGAGCGTGTTGTTCCTGCCCTTGCGGAAGGCCTTCCCGATGGGATGAATGGGGGGCAGGTAGACCACGTTGAATCCCATGGCCGCCGCCGCTTCCAGGCGGGGGTGCGAGGAATCGAAGGTGCCTGAGTGCCACGTCCCGGACTCGTCCTGCCACGCACCCTGCGAACGAGGGAAGAACTCGTACCACGACGAGAACAGGGCACGACGACGCTCCACCCGTACCGGATACTCCTGCGTGGCCGTCACCAGCTCACGCGGGCCGAAGCGTGCCATCGCGCGTTCGACGGGCCGCGACGTGACAAGGTCCAGCACCTCCTGGGCGGGGGTCTCCGACTTCAGCGCATTGACCACGGCTTCCAACAGGTGCTGCGCACTCGCGACGCGCTGCCTCTCCGCGTTCTGCGCTGCACGCGTGATCACGTCGAGGCCCTGTTGGTACACCAGGCCCACATCCATGCCGAGAGGGAGTTTCGTCTCTGCGTTGTGCAGCCACGTCATCCACGGGTCCGACCATCCCTCCACGCGATAGGTCCAGTCCCCCTCGGTGGCCATGCGGATGGTCGCCTCCCACCTGTCCAGTCCCTCGGGCCCTGTGGGGTGCATGTCGATTCGACGCTGCGTGCCGTGGGGGGCGCTCAGGATCACCGAAGCGTTGACCGCGTCGTGTCCTTCACGAAACACCGTGGCCGTGACTGTGAGACGTTCGTGCGCCACGGCCTTGACGGGGTAGGCGCCGCACCGAATGACAGGGTGGACATCACTGACCGGTATGCGACCGAAGCCACCCGGGGTGCGGGAGATCGGCGATGGGCGAGATGCTGAGGGCAAAGAGTTCACGCTGATCACCCTATCGGCCCCGCGATTCTGACAAGTGGAAGTCACCCGGTAGCTTGGACCCGTGCGTGCATATCGTCGTTTCACCGTTCAGCCGGTGCTCCCAGAGAAAATTCATTCCCTCGAGGCTTTGGCCCACAACCTCCGGTGGTCGTGGCATCAACCGACCCAGGACCTGTTCCGGGCCATCGACCCGAAGCTGTGGGTCACCGTCGGTGAGGATCCGGTCAAGCTGTTGACAACGGTCCCCGCTGAGCGGATGCAGCAGCTCTCCCGTGACAAGGTGTTCGTCCGCAAGGTGGAACTCCTTCACCAGGACCTGCTCACCTACCTCTCGGCCGATCTGTGGTTCCAGAACCATGCGGCCAAGGGCAATGACGTCCCGCAGGGCATCGGGTACTTCTCCGCCGAGTTCGGCGTTTCGCAGACTCTTCCGCAGTACTCGGGTGGGTTGGGCATTCTTGCCGGCGACCATCTCAAGGCAGCTTCCGATCTCGGCCTGCCCCTGGTGGGCGTTGGTCTGCTGTACCGCCACGGGTACTTCCGTCAGTCGCTGAATGCGGCCGGCTGGCAACAGGAGCGCTACCCGGTGCTCTCGTCCAACGATCTGCCGGTGCGTCGACTCACGGATGAGACCGATGAACCGATCACCGTTTCCGTTCAGGTGTTCGGCCGTGAGGTGAGGGCGTGGGTCTGGGTGGCCTCCGTCGGCCGGATTCCGTTGCTGATGCTCGACACGGATCGCGAGGACAACGATCCTGAGGCGCGCAACATCACCGACCGTCTCTACGGTGGAGGCACGGAGCACCGGCTCGCCCAGGAGGTGCTTCTGGGCATCGGCGGTGTGCGTGCGCTGCGTGAGTACTGCCGGGTCAGCGGCCACGCCTCACCGGACGTCTACCACTGCAACGAGGGCCACGCCGGGTTCCTCGGCTTCGAGCGCATCCGCGAGTACCTCACCGCTGGTCACGACCTCAACTGCGCCGTCGAACTCACCCGCGCGGGCACTGTCTTCACCACCCACACCCCGGTCCCCGCCGGGATCGATCGTTTCGACCGTGTCCTGATCGAGCGCCAGTTCTCCACCTTCTGCGAAGGCCTGCCACTGGCGAAGATCCTCGAGTTCGGCTCCGAGAACTACAAGGGTGGGGATCAGGGCAAGTTCAACATGGCCGTGCTCGGTCTCCGCCTGGGTCAGCGCGCCAACGGTGTGTCCAAACTGCACGGCGAGGTCTCGCGAGAGATGTTCAACCCCTTGTGGCCCGATTTTGACGAGACGGAGGTGCCGATCACGTCGGTCACCAACGGTGTGCACCATCCGACCTGGATTCATCCCGAACTGCTGGAGATCCTTGAGGCACACACTGAGGACTCGGACACCGTCATCGACGGTTACGACTGGTCCGCCATCCAGCGTGTGGAGGACGACGAGCTGTGGAGCCTCAAGCGCCAGTTGCGCGGTTCGATGATCCACATGGCGCGTCAGCGTCTCGCCGAGTCCTGCCGTGTGCGGGGCCTTCCGGACGACTGGACGGCCGATGCGCTGAACCCCCGCGTGTTGACACTCGGCTTTGCCCGACGGGGAGCCTCCTACAAGCGTCTGACGCTCATGCTGAGCGACCCTGATCGCCTCAAGCGCCTCCTCAATCACCCCCAGACGCCGATCCAGATCGTCATTGCGGGCAAGGCCCACCCGGCCGACAACATCGGCAAGGCGCTCATCCAGAAGATGGTGCAGTTCGCGGACCAGAGCGATGTGCGCGGCAAGCTCGTTTTCCTGCCGGACTACGACATGTCGATGGCACGCCCGCTGTACCCCGGCTGCGACGTCTGGGTCAACAATCCGCTGCGTCCCTACGAGGCCTGTGGCACCTCCGGCATGAAGGCGTCACTGAACGGCGCCGCCAACCTGTCCATCAAGGACGGCTGGTGGGACGAGCTTTATGCACCCGAGTTCGGCTGGGAGATTCCGTCGATGGAGGGCATCGCCGATCAGGATGAGCGCGACGCCGCGGAGGCCGAGTACCTCTACAGCATCATTGAGAACGAAATCATTCCGAAGTTCTACACGCTCGATGCCGAGGGCCACCCGCAGCAGTGGCTGAGGATGATGCGCGACACGATCAGCGACCTCGGCCCCAAGGTGCTCGCCTCCCGCATGGTGCGCGACTACGTGACGAACCTGTACGCCCCGGCAGCCCTGAGTTCGGCGGCCCTGAGCGACGATTCACATGCCCACGAGCTGGCGCAGTGGAAGGAGCGCATCCGTCGCGACTGGGATTCCCTCAGCGTCGTTGCACTGGACACCAACGTCACCGGCAGGGTGGCATCCGGTGACAAGCTCGACATCACGGTGGACGTCCGTCTCGGCAACCTCTCGGCAAGCGATATCGCCGTCCAGTTGGTCTTCGGTGACGTGGACAACGAGGACAAGCTGCACAATATCCGCAAGTACGCCACGACGCCTGCGCGGGAGATTGACGGGATCACACGCTTCGAGGCTGAGATCCCGGCTCGTTACTCGGGGCAGATTGGTTGCCTCGCACGGGCCGTGCCGTCACATCCGTTGCTCTCCAGTGACTCCGAGATGGGCCTGGCTGCGGTGATTGCGGGCTGAGCCGCGGCATTGACTCTGGCCCCGGTGAGGGGGAAGCATGTCAGGCATGACTTCTGACACGCGACGCAAGGTTCTCCTCACCGGAGCCACGGGTGGAGTGGGCCAGCTGCTCGAGGAGCGGTTGGCCGATTCCTATGACTTGGTCCTGACGGGGCGGACCCCCAGGACGGAGTTGGAGAAGAGAGAACTCATCAAGGCCGACTTGTCGGACTTCGACGAGGTTCTGGACCTCATGGAGGGCGTGGACACGGTCCTCCACGTGGCAGGCGCGGCGTCCCCCACCTCGGAGTGGGACAGCGTGCTACAGGCCAATATCATCGGCTTCCGCAATGTGCTCGAAGCCGCCCGTCAAGCAGGTGTGCGGCGGTTCGTCTTCGCGTCGTCCAACCACGCGATGGGCATGTATGACAGGGATGGCGAGTGGCCGGTCTATCCGCACTTCCTCCCGCGCGGTGACTCCCTCTACGGTGTCTCCAAGATCTTCGGTGAGGCCTTGGGCAGGTTCTACCACGATGAGTACGGCATCGATTTCATTTCTCTCAGGATCGGCTGGCAGGCCGAGAATCCGATGGAGATTGACACAGACGTGTTGCACGCCATGTGGCTCAGCGACGATGACGCCGAGCAGGTGTTCCGCTGCGCCATCGAGGCCGACGTCACGTTCGGGCTCTACTACGCCATCTCGGACAACCCCAACAGGCGCTGGGACCTCACCAACACGATGCTGGACCTGGGGTACCGGCCCAAGGACAGCTGGACCGATGCTTCCGGGGCATCCGAGGACGTCGTCGAAGGCGGCAAACCGGCACCCAAGAACTGGCCCGAGGATTCCTGACCGAGCCCGCCTCAATCGGCTGGGAGACTGAGTTGTGAGACAACAGGGAAGGGAGGCATCCAGTCTCAGCACGGGAATATACGACCACGGCGATATAGAGCCGTGTGCATCGTGAGATGTCTTGTAATCCTGAGTTGGGAGATTTCGAGGGCTGCCCTTTTCAGCGGGCAGGACGTCCATCGGCGGCGCTCGCCCGGCTTGTATCACTGGGAGTGCTGACAGCTCGACTCCTCGTCACCTACGATGAGCCGACCGTCACTGTCGACCCGTTGGGAATTTCATGAAACGTCCGTTCAGCATCCTTGCCTCCTCAGTCATACTTGGTCTTGTTGCCAGCATCGGCGCAGTGTCCACCGCCAGCGCCGATGTCGGCCCCGTCAGGCGCATCTCGTGTCCCAGCATCGCTGAGATCAATAAGCTCGACCCCGATTTCGGCGGACCGAGGTTGGGAAGGCTTGACGCCAGCTTGGATGCCTGCCTCTACTACGAAGAGGGAGACACGGAAGAAGACGGCTACACCCTCGGCGTGATCCTTGTGGATGACGCATCCACCCCGCAGCAATATCAGGACATGGTCCGTGCCAGCTACCCGAAGGACTATGGATACCCTTTCACGCCGGAGGCGCTTCCCGCCCTCGGAGAGGGAGCCTGGGGTTGGGCCGATATCGGACCGTATGAGCTCGCCTGGCAACTCTCTCCCGGTGTGGTCGCGTCCATGTACGGCGCGTGGGGAAACGGGGCGGCTAGTCTCGTTCCGCTGGCCGAACTGTTTCGCCCGATGATGGAGGTCTACACGATCCCCGGTGAACGGACCGTCAACGGCCGCCAGTGGCGCACCACGTGCGAGGGCTACTCCCGCACCGCCCGTTGCCGCACCGAGATCAAGGCCACCGTTGTCAGGAAGACCGCCACCGGTTACGCCAAGGTCCACGACTGGGCCTTCAACTCCTTGACGTACCGTTGGTCAGATCGCGCACTGTGGGGGAGTAACCCCCTCGGCTACACCAACAACGGCTGGACAAGCGCAGAGGGCCGTCAGTGGAAGACCGAGTGCGACACCGCCCGTACCGGCCGCGGCGCCTGCCGCAGCTACCTGTTGACCACAGTCATCGACTTCAAGGGCGGTAGGTACACCTCGGAGAACAAGTGGGTGTTCAACAATCAGGTGCTCTTCACCAACTGATATGTCGAGACACTACCTACTCGGGCCACCTTTCCACTCGGTCGATTCGGCACTTATCAGTAGAAACACTCCGACCCGACGGTGAAGCTGCACGTGGCAAACCGATCACCGCCCCACCGAAACCGAACCGGCTACGGTGGGGTGATGCAGCGTCGCCCGGCCTCCCTACTTATCGCAATACTCACCCTTGCTTCGACCGGGTGCGCAGCACTTTTTCAGACGCCGGGCGATATTGACACTGTCAGCACACCGTCGCCAACAGAGACGTCGAAAACGAACGATGCCACTCACTCGGCGGTCACGACGGGGGGCACAGATTCCGAGTCGCGGGCGCAAGCGTAGGCTTGGCTCGACGCTGCGGTTCTTCCTGCGGAAGCGGTTCCCGCAACTGCGAGCGTTGCAGCGTTCAGTTCCTTCACGGCATGGCCATGTGGTCCTGTCGCCGAGTTGGAGGGATTCTGGTCGGTGCAAGGAGCGACCGTGAGCGAGACGGGAAATTGGCTTCAAGCGAATCCGACCGGTGATCTCATTTCGACTGCAGTCGCGCCAGTCCCCGATGATCCAATGATCCAGTCGGCGCGCGTCGGATACATTCCCGCGGAAGGCGCGCAAGAGGGCATTGTGTACACCATCGAGCGGATCTCAGAGGGTGTCGCGGTGCGCGCTGAGGTCGCGGCGCAGACCGACGATGCTTCGTGTCCCGCCTTGCCGGATGGCGGCGAGTACGGCGCGCCGGGTCAAGGATAGGTTCAGAACTGGTAGGGCCGACCGAATGGATCACCAGCGGCCCACACCTCCGGTGATATAAGACGGTCGAGTCGGAACGCCCATTTTGACGTAGCGCTGTTAGCCGAAGATCTTGGTGCTCGGCTCGACGTCGGTGCTGTACTCGGCCGCTTCCTCCAGCTCGATCAGCTCCGCTTTGGTGGTGGGGACCTCCGCGCGCATGATGATGGTGCTGCGTCCGGGGACGATGAACGACGATCCAGGCCCCAGGGGACCTGACGGGATTTCGTTGTTGGCTGCCGAGTGCCACAGGACCGTGTATTCGTTGGCCCACGGAATCCCCGGGAGTGTGATTCGGATCGCCTCCGCGCCGGAGTGGAACCATGTGAGGAACGCGTCCCTGTCGTCGGAGGTGTACATGCCGAGAAGGCGTCGGGACTGGTCATGCCAGTCGTCCTCGCTCATCTGGCCCTGTTCACCGTCCATCCACGTGAGGTCGCCTCGTCGGAGATTCTCGCCGTCGGCATCGGTCACCTCCGTGTGGTGAAGGTAGCGGTCGCTGCGCAGGAGTGGGTGCTCAGCCCGCAGCGCCAGCAGGGCCGCCACCCGCCGCCGTACTCTCTGCCACCGTGGGGAGACGTCCCAGTCAATCCAGGACAGCGGATTGTCCTGGCAGTAGGCATTGTTGTTGCCCAGTTGGGTCCGACCGAACTCGTCGCCGGCCACCAGCATGGGTGTGCCGTGCGCCAGGATCTGGGTCGCGTGGAAGTTCAGCACCTGGCGCGCCCGCAGGTCGTTGATGGCATCGTCGTTGCTGATTCCCTCCCAGCCGTGGTTCCAGGAGCGGTTGTTGTCCGTGCCGTCACGGTTGGACTCGCCGTTGGCGAGGTTCTTCTTCACGTCATAGCTGACCAGGTCGTGCATCGTGAAGCCATCGTGCGCAGTGACGAAGTTGATGCTCGCCTGCGGTGGGCGGCCCTCGGTGTCAAAGATGTCCGGCGAGCCGGAAAGTCTGGTGGCCAACTCCTGCACACCGGGAACGGAGCTGCGCCAGTAGTCGCGGACGTGGTCCCGGAAGCGGTCATTCCACTCGGACCATCGGGGTCCGAAGGCGCCCACCTGGTAGCCGTAGGGGCCCACATCCCAGGGCTCGGCGATCAGCTTGATGTCGGCCAGTACCGGATCGGTGTCCATGGCCACCTTCAGCGGGTGATCGTGCACCACGTGGTGGTTCTCGTCGCGCAACAGCGTGGTGGCGAGATCGAACCGGAAACCATCCACACCCATCTCGGTCACCCAGTACTTCAGGGAGTCCATCACGAGCTGCGCGACGACGGGTTCTGAGGTGTCGACGGAGTTGCCACAACCGGTGACGTCGTAGTCATTGCGGTTGTCGTTGGTGAGCCGGTAGTGGGCGTGGTGGTCGATGCCCCGCATGGACAGCGTCGGTCCCGCGTGCCCACCCTCGGCGGTGTGGTTGTAGACGACGTCGAGGATCACCTCGATGTCCGCCTCGTGCAGCGCGGAGACCATGTCCTTGAACTCGGCCACCTGGCTGCCGCGATTGCCGCGGGTGGCGTAGAAGGAGTGGGGGGCGAAGAAACCGAGGGTGTTGTATCCCCAGTAGTTGGTCATGCCCTTGGCGACGACGAAGGGTTCCGACACGAAGTGGTGCACCGGTAGCAGTTCCACGGCCGTGACGCCGAGGTCCTTGAGGTAGGCGATGACGTCCGGGTAGGCCAGTCCCGCGTAGGAGCCGCGGAGGTGTTCCGGAACCAGCGGGTGCGACTTGGTGAAACCGCGGACGTGGAGTTCGTGGATGACGGTCTCCGCCATGGGACGACGCCGCGCAATCGGGGTCGGTGCGGGAGTGTCGGCAACCACCACCGACAGCGGCACAGCCCCGATCGAGTCCGTCTCGTCGATGGTGTAGTCGTGGCCGGGAATGTGGTCGAGGATGGGACCGCGGAAATCGACGCCGCCACTGATGGCGCGCGCATAGGGATCCACCAGCAGCCGAGCCTTGTTGAAACGACTTCCCTGGGAGGGGTCCCAATCGCCGTCGACGCGGTACCCGTACAACTGGCCAGCTTCGACCCCCGGGACGTGAACACTCCAGATGCCATCCTCACCCCGTTCCATGTCCACGTTGCTCTGATGCAGCTTGTCGCTGATCAATGAGAGCTGCACGCCGGTGGCACGGGGAGCCCACAATCCGAACTGTGCTCCTCCGGCCACGAGGTGCGCGCCCTGCATGCGCGGCTCGGGTGTGGCGGTCATGGCTATACCTCTGGTGGATGATCGGCGACGGGGCAACCGCTTCATTGTGCCACTTGTCTGATGAGATCGATACATTGACGTATCGGTGTCGCGTGGGCCGCGAGGTAGCGTGGAGGCCACCATGTCCACGTATCTCGACCACGCAGCGACCTCCCCCATGAGAGAGGAGGCCGTTGAAGCGCTGTCGCGTCACATGGGCGTGGTGGGGAATCCTGCTGCCCTCCACGTGGCTGGTCAGCGGGCGCGTCGAGTGTTGGAGGAGGCACGGGAGGCGCTCGCTTCGGCGGTGGGCGCCGCTCCGAGCGAGGTGGTGTTCACCTCAGGGGGGTCGGAAGCCGACAGTATCGCTCTCATCGGTGGAATGGCTGCCCGGAGGGACTCGGGCCGACGACGTTGCCTGGTCTCCGCCGTTGAACATCCAGCCGTGCTGGGCATGACGGACCGTGGTGCCGAGATGTTCCCCGTGAACGAAACGGGCGTTGTCGACGTCGAGGCTGTGGCGCAGATGCTGGGCCCCGATGTTGGTGTCTGCTCCGTCATGAGCGTCAACAATGAAACCGGGATCTGTCAGCCGCTGGATGCCGTGCGTGCCGCTGCCCAGGAGCACGGCGTCTGGTTCCATTCAGATGGAGTGCAATCCCTGGGCCACACGCCGGTCGATTTTCGTGCCAGCGCGCTGGAGATGATGTCGCTGTCCGCCCACAAGGTTGGGGGGCCTGTGGGAATCGGTGCGCTGCTCGTGCGTCGATCCGTGACACCGACGATGATCGGTCTCGGTGGGGGGCAGGAACGCGCCATCAGGTCGGGGACTGCGGCCGTCGCCCTGGCGGCATCGTTCGCCGCGGCCGCTGTGGCGGCGACCGAATCGCTGACGGAGGAAGCGTCGCGCCTGGCGGAGTTCCAGTCACGGATCATGGCTGCGTGTCGGGCGCTGGACGGGTTCGTCAACACGGCAGCGTCCGAGCATGCACCCCACATCACCAATGTCACGTTCCAAGGGTTGCGCGCCGATGACCTTCTCTTCCTTCTGGATCAGCGAGGAGTCTTCGCCTCCGTCGGATCAGCCTGCCGCGCTGGCGTCCATCAGCCCAGCGAGGTGTTGCTGGCCATGGGTCGTTCTGCGGACGACGCTGCCGCCACGGTGAGATTCTCCACCGGCCACAGCACGACGGATGAGGACATCGTACGACTGGAGCAGATCCTTCCCGAAGCCGTCGCGAGAGCGCGCTCGGCGTTCTGAACCGTGGCAGCCGGACACGGAGCCATGTGCGGCGCTCCCACGCTGTTTTTAGAGCTCCGCAGTGAGTCGCGTAGCATCGCAGGGTAGATCTCGGGCGAAAGGAAGTGTCTTCGGTGCGTGTGCTGGCAGCCATGAGTGGCGGCGTGGATTCTGCGGTGGCAGCTGCGCGGTTGGTGGCCGAGGGGCACGACGTGACCGGTGTGCACCTCGCCCTGTCCAAGAATCCCCAGAGTTATCGCACCGGTGCTCGTGGCTGCTGCTCACTGGAGGACAGTCACGACGCCCGCAGGGCGGCCGATCTGCTCGACATTCCCTTCTACGTCTGGGACTTCGCGGCGGAATTCCAGGAGCAGGTGGTGGACGACTTCGTGGAGGAGTACCGCGCCGGACGCACCCCCAACCCGTGCCTGCGATGCAATGAGAAAATCAAGTTTGCAGCGGTGCTGGACCGGGGGCTGGCGCTCGGCTTCGATGCAGTGGCCACCGGACACTACGCCCGCCTCGTCGAGGGTGCTGCTGGCGTCGAACTGCACCGTGCCAGCGATCCCGAGAAGGACCAGTCCTACGTACTCGGCGTCCTGACACAGACCCAGCTCCGCCGCTCCCTGTTTCCGCTGGCCGACACCCCCAAGACCGAGGTGCGAGCTGAGGCTGAACGGCTCGGACTGGCCGTGGCCAAGAAGCCCGACAGCCACGACATCTGCTTCATCCCCGACGGCGACACCCAAGGTTTTCTGTCCCGTTATCTGGGCGAGGAACCCGGGGACATTGTCGACTCCGACGGTGTCAGGCTCGGCATCCATCACGGCAGCCACAACTTCACCGTCGGACAGCGCAAGGGCCTGGATCTGAAGATTCCGGCGCCCAACGGTGAGGCGCGTTACGTCCTGAAGATCGAACCCGTCAACAACACAGTGACGGTGGGTTCACGCGAAGACCTGAAGGTGACGACGCTGCGCGGCATCCGCCCCAGCTGGACCCAGACCCCGGTCGAGGGCCCGTGGCGGGGCCAGGCGCAGTACCGAGCCCATGGGGCGCCCGCGGATGCGACCATCTCTCTGCGTGGCGCGGAGTTGCTCGTGGAGCTCGACAGGGAGGCCTCGGGAATCGCACCCGGTCAGAGCGTCGTCGTCTTCGACGGCGACCGGGTCGTCGGCTCAGCCACCATCAGCGAAGCCCACTGATGCAGGTCACCGCTGCCGGTTCTCTGCCCGGCACCGACTTCCGGGGCGCGCTCGGCGCGATGTCGGAGTTGCTTCCCGACGTCCTGCCGCTGCCCGAGTTGCCGCAGCGCGGCATCGGGTCACAACTGGTTGGCCGAGCGTTGGGTCTCATCCACGGTCTGGCTTTTGACCTGCAGCCGGCCGGGTGGCGTCTCACGAGCGGGACGGGCGCTGATCATCGCCGAGCGCAGGCGCAGTGGCGTTTCGATCTCGATGACACGGAGGAGCTGCTGCAGGATTTCGACGGGGTCCTGAAGGTCGCCGTCGCCGGACCTTGGACATTGGCCGCATCAGTGGAGCGACCCACCGGGGACCGACTCCTTGCGGATCACGGCGCGCGACGCGAACTGGCGCAGGCCCTGGCCGAAGGGGTGTCGCGACTGCTCACAGACCTCGCGGCACGTCTGCCACGGGCCGCGCTGCGTCTGCAAGTGGATGAGCCGATGGTGGTGGCGGTCGCCGAAGGTGCGGTGCCCACCGCCAGCGGTTTCTCGCGCCACCGTCGCGTCCTGCCGCCAGAACTCAGCGGTGCCCTTGAGGTGTTTGCTTCGTTGGAACCTGCCGCCATCCTCCACTGCTGTGCGGCGGGGGAGTGGCTCCCGATCGCACGCAGCTCGGGTTTCACCGCCGTCTCCATCGATCTGGGGCTCTTTGACCATCCCCGGAGCCGCGACGACGTGGGCCAGTGGATCGCCGACGGCAACTCCGTGGTGGCCGGAGTCGTCGACAGCGCCAATGCCAGCCCTCAACCAGCGGACGAGCTCGTCTCCCGCGCGCTGGGTTTCCTCCGTCCGCTGGGACTCGAACCCGCAGTGCTTCGTCAGCGGGTCGTGATGGGGACCTCGTGCGGCCTGGCGGGTTGGTCCGTGCACGACGTCGCGCCGCAACTGGAGCAGCTGCGTCACGCCGGTCAACTGCTCGACGAGCAGTTGGAACGCTGACCAACGTCAGCCGCGGGCCCGTCGTCGGAGGGTCGCTAGACTCTTGATGTGCGCGTCTTCACGGATCTGAATCTGAACGGAAAGAGTCCCCTGCGCGCGCGACCGCGGATCGGCGACTGGGGGCCCGAAAAGGTGCCCAGCACCCGGTGGAAGAAGTGGCAGCGCGTTCTGGCGCCGCTCATCGCCGTACTGCTCGCCGTCGGTGTATTCTTTCTCGCGCGCATGTTCTACCTCGCGCTGACGGAACCCCAGGCAACCGCCATTGTGCAGGTTCGGCAGGTGGCCGGGGCCCAGAGCGTCGAGTACACGTCGCACCCTCGGCGGTGAGTTAATCGCTGAGACGGCTCAGGCGTCCTGTACCGCGGCGTCCTGTACTGCCGAGACGAACCAGCTGGTGATTGTGCTCGGATGTGTGATGGCGGTGCCGACACAGACGGCGTGGGCGCCCAGCTTCATGACGGCTCTTGCGTGCTCGAGAGTGTGGACGCGGCCCTCCACGACAACCGGTTTCTCGCACGCCTCAACAGCTTGGCGCGCAAACTCGTAATCGGGTCCGACGGTCTTCTCCCGGTCGGGAGTGTAGCCACCCAGCGTGGTGCCGATGATGTCGGCGCCATCCTTCTCTGCCCGGATGCAGTCGTCCACGGACCCGCAGTCCGCCATCACCACGACGTCGGGATGCTTCTCCTTCAGGCCGGCGACAACGTCTGCGAAGCTGAGGCCGTCGGGACGGGGACGTGACGTGGCGTCGATGGCCACAATCTGGGCCCCTGCCTCCGCGCATGCGACAGCCAGGTCCAGGGTGGGGGTGATGTAGACACCCTCATCTCCCTCCTTGACCAGTCCGATCACCGGTACGTCTATGGCCGCAGCCGTGGCCCGGATGTCGTCGAGTCCCTGAACCCGGATGGCGGCGGCGCCGCCGATGACGCAGGCCTGTGCCACTTGGGACATGGTGCGGGGGTCGCGCATGGGCTCACCGGGGTAGGCCTGGCAGGACACCACGAGGCGCCCGGCCAGGTCGTCGACAACACCCGTCATGCCATCATGCCCGTCTTCACCAGGACGTCGCGAACACTCGCAATATCCTCGTCGGTGAACGCGGCCAGGGGACGGGGCTGCGTGGGGCTGTCAATGATCCCCAGCAAGCTCATGGCGATCTTGAAGGCACCCACGCCGGTGCCGTCGCCACCACGGCCCTTGGGCCCGAAAACGATGTCGAACGCGGCATTGATCTCCTCCTGGACACCGACGGCGTGCTCCCACTTGCCGGCAGCGCAGTCGTCCCACAGCGCGCGGTAGCGCTTCGGGTCGACGTTGGCGAAGCCCGGGACCATACCGTCCGCACCCAGCAACATCATGGCCTCATCGAGCATTTCATGGCCCGTGAAGATCTTCAGTGGGGAACCGGCGGCCTTGTTCTGCCCGAGCAGACGTCGGAACTCGATGTCATTGCCCGAGGAATCCTTGACGCCCGCAAGAACGCCCTCGGTGCCCAGCTTCACCAGCATCTCAGGGGCCAGCTTGACTCCACCGAGCCTGACGGGAACGTCGTAGGCGAACAACGGCACATCCACAGCGGCCGCCACCATACGGAAGTGATCTTCGATCTCCATGGGGGAGTTCAGTGCATAGAACGGTGCGGTGATGACGACGGCGGAGGCCCCGGCGGCCACGGCTCGCTGCGCCTGCGGGATCACCCGGGGCGCGGTCTGCTCCATGCATCCCACCAGCAGCGGCACGCGGCCATCGACGCGTGCGGCGATGGCGGATACGACGGATTCACGTTGATCGTCGGTCAGGTAGGCCACTTCACCGGTCGAGCCAAGCACGAACAAGCCGTGCATGCCACCGTCGATGAGATGATCCACGACGCGGTTCAGCGACTCGAAGTCGATCTCCCCGTCCGTCGTGAATGGTGTGACTACCGGGGGAAATACCCCGACGAACTGGTTCATGCTGTTGGCTCCTTGAGCAGGGATGGGACCGCGGACAGTAGTTTCTCGGTGTATGGATCTTCGGGATTGGTGAAAATCTGGTGGGTGGGCGCCATTTCGACGATCTTCCCGAAATACATGACGCCGATCCGGTCAGAGACAAAGCGCACCGTGTTGATGTCGTGGCTGATGAACACCAGCCCGAGGCCAAGGCGCTCCTTGAGGTCACTGAGAAGATTCAGGACCTGCGCCCGAACCGAGACATCCAGCGCCGAGGTGGGTTCATCCGCGATGATGACGTCGGGTTCCAGCGTCAGTGCGCGTGCAATGGCGACGCGTTGACGCTGGCCACCGGAAATCTGTCGGGGCAACACGTCAAGTGCCGACTGGGGGAGACCCACGAGATCCAGCAACTCCTTGACTTTTTTCAGTCGGCCATCCGGATTGCTGAGGCCGTGCACCCGGTACGGATCCATGAGGGTTTCACGCACCGACATCCGCGGGTTCAGGGCTGTGGCCGGATCCTGGAAGACCACCGAGATGGCCCGGCCCAGCTTGCGCCGTTCGGCGTAGGAGTTCCCCACCTTCTCGCCCTTGAACAGGACCTCCCCGGCCGTCACCGGTTGGAGACCCACCATCACGCGTGCGGTGGTGGACTTGCCGGATCCGGACTCTCCGACGATCCCGACGGTCTCCCCGCGCGACACGCCCAGTGACACATCGTCCATGGCATGCACCTTGTCCGGGCGGAACAGTTTGCCAGTGCGTGCCTTGTGCACAACGTGGACGTTGCGAAGCTCAATGACAGGGGGCTCGGTGGAGGAGACGTTACTACCGGAGACGTTCCGTGATGCGGTCTCGTGGTGGTCGCCGTCGAGTCTTCCAGCCGCTGATGGGTCGACGGCGGATGCCCCGCGAGATGTGGTGTTCTCAGACATGTTCTGCCTCCTTCGCGAGCGCCTCGCGCAATTCGGGTGTGCTGGCGTAGACGTGGTCGGACCCGTTGACCGGCAACAGCTCGGGGCGCGTCGTGAGGCCGATGTCCGGATGGGACGAACGTGGCGCGAACCTGTCGCCCTCCACGAACTCCCGCGGTGAGGGGACCGTGCCCGGCACCTGGTGGAGCCGGTCCGCCCCCTCCTCGATGGAGAGCACGGCTCCCAGGAGACCGCGGGTGTACTCGTGGTGCGGATCACTCAACAGATCCTTGGTGGATGCCTGCTCCACCACTTGACCCGCGTACATCACGGTGATCCTGTGGGCCACTTCAGCCACGAGCGCCAAGTCGTGGCTGACGAACACCATCGCGAAGCCCAGCTTGGTGCGCAATTCATTCAGTAGATCGATGACCTGTTTCTGTACGGTCACGTCAAGCGCCGTGGTGGGTTCGTCGGCAATCACAAGACTGGGGTTGCGGGTCAGCGCCATGGCGATGAGCACCCGCTGACGCTGTCCACCTGAGAGTTCATGAGGGTAGGACCTCAACGTGCGGTCCGGGTCCAGACCCACCAGTTCCATGAGGTCCTCGGCAGAGCGCTGTCCACCGCGTTGGGTGAGCTGCTTCATCTGCGCACTGATCAGCATGGAGGGGTTCAGCGAGCTGAGCGCGTCCTGATAGATCATGGCCATCTCGTGGCCCCGCAACGCATTGCGTTCCTTGGGGTTGAGAGTCAGCAGGTCCACCCCATTGAACATGATCTTGCCCGTGATTCTGGCTGTGTCAGGAAGAAGCCCCATGATGGCCATCGACGTGATGGACTTGCCACAGCCGGACTCGCCGACCAGACCCATGGTTTCGTGCGGGCGGACGGTGAACGAGACATTGTCGACGATGGCGACATCGCCGTGCGCGCCCGGGAAGGCAATGCTCAGGTTCTGGACCTCAAGCAGCGGCTCAACGTCCGGGTCGTCCATCACGAGGCGGTCAGTGCGCTGGAGCTCAGATTCCCTGAGGTTCGCCAGCTTCTTCTTGAGGGAGTCAGCCTGCGCAATATGGCTGGCAGCAATGCCGCCAGCTGCCTTCTCGCCGCGCAGGGCGGCCTCATCGGCCTCCACATCCACCTTCACCTTGACCCGAGGCGATGCCAGAGCGTCGGTCAGCCCCTCGGAGAGAATGTTCAGACACAGCGTCGTGATGAGGATGAACAGACCGGGGAAGAAGGTGGCCCACCAGTGGCCGGAGAGCAGGAGCGCCTTGCCCTCGGAGAGCATGTTGCCCCACGTCGGGGTGTTCACCGGGCTGATGCCGGTGCCGATGAAGGACAAGGAGGCCTCGAAGACGATGGCGTCGGCCACGAGAACTGTGGCGAACACCATGATGGGCGCGAGACAGTTGCGTGCCACGTGCTTGATGAGAATCCACCAGGTGCGGGCCCCCATGACCTTGGACGCGGCAACGTAGTCCTCACCGAACTGGGACAAGACGTTGGCGCGGACAACTCTGGTGAGCTGCGGCACATAAAGGAAGGCGATCGAGGTGATCACCACTGGCAGCATCGGCAACCGAGTGGCGAGGGCGGATACGAGCACGGCGGCAAGCGCGATGCCGGGAAAGCTCATGATCACGTCGAGGACACGCATCAGTACCTCGGCGACCCACTTGCGAGAGGTGGCGGCGATCGAGCCGAGCACCGCCGCTGCGATAAGTGCCAGACCCGTGGCGCTCAGGCCGACGATGAGGGAGACCCGCGCGCCGTAGATGACACGCGAGGCGATGTCACGTCCTCTGCCGTCAGTGCCGAACCAGAACTCACCCTCGGGAGGGATGGAGCTGTCCGGAATCAGCTGCGTGCCGACGCCCTCGATCTCGACTTCGGTGTAGACCACCTTGTCCTCCGGCACGAGACCCGATGCTCCTGGGTCGTAAGGAGCGATGAGCGGCGCGAAGATGGCCATCAGGACCATGAATGCCACCACGACGAGCGCGATCCTGGAACCGATGGGGAGCACCTTGAGCGACGGCAGGCGAAGGCCCGGGGTCTGGAGCTTGGTTTTGGACTCTGAGGACAACATCAGACGCTCCTGATCCGCGGATTGACGATGACGTAGAGAATGTCAACGATCATGTTGATGAAGATGAAGGCGATGGCCACCGTGATCGTCACTCCCTGGACGATGTTGACGTCGTTGCGGGTGATGCCCTGGAAGATGAGCTGTCCCATGCCCTGGATGTTGAAGATCATCTCGATGACGACTGCGCCACCCATGAGGTAGCCCACTCGAAGACCGAGGACGGTGATGGGTGTGATGAGTGCGTTGCGCAGGACATTGCGGCTGATGACCACCGGCTTCGGTATGCCGGCGCCGATGGCGGTGCGAACGTAGTCCCGGTCCAGTTCTTCCACCATGGCGGTGCGCACGACGCGCGTCAGAGAGCCTGCCACGGGTACGGCAAGGGCGATGACCGGTAGAAACACCTGATCCACGTACGCCTGCGGATTGTCGAAGAAGGAGACCCAGTCGGTGACGACGGAGGGAAAAAGTCCGGCACCACCCGGCACATTGCCCAGCCACTGGATCAGCAGCAGCGCCAACCAGAACGACGGTGTTGCGAGGCTCGCGATGGAGAACACCCGGATGGCCTGGTCCGGCCACCTGTCACGGTACAGCGCTGCGATGACGCCGAGAACAGTGGCGACGATGATCGCGAGGAAGAGCCCGAGGAACGTCAGCTGCAACGTGATGGGGAAGGCCGTTGCCACCATGTCGACGATCGGTACTCCGACGAATGACGTGCCGAGGTCGCCCTGGACGAGTCCCGTGAGGTAGTCCCAGAACCGCACGAGGAGGGGGTCGTTGAGGTTGTTGGCTTCGCGGTAAATCTCAAGCGCCTCTGCGCTGGCGGACTCGCCCAGGGCAAGCCGCGCCGGATCTGCGCTGGAGAATGACATCACAACGATGACAAGCAACGTCACCCCGAAAACCATGATGGGCAACGCGATGAGGCGTCGTCCCAGGAGTCGGATGAGGTTGGACAAGACGGTTGCTCCTTTGCACTCGTCGATCCCCTTGGGGTAGGGGCGTTCAGCTTCGATTCAAGAGGGGATTTGAGCTCTGATGATAGTCAATGCCACTGCGAGCGGTGGGACGGGGCGAAAGTTGATGGGGGATTCAACTCCCGCCCCGACACCACCATCAGCGGGTGGAGGACACGCCCACGAACGACAGTCCTGTCACGGCAAGCGGCTGGAAGTTCTGCAACGTCTCCGAGTTCCAGGCCGTGGGTGTCCGGCGGTGGAAGATCGGATAGAGCGGCACATTCTCCGAGATGACGTCGAAGATCTGATGCCACAGATCCATCTGCTCCTCGCCTTCAGCTCCGCTCGCCTGGTCGAGCAGCTCCTGCACCTGGGCGTGGGATTCGGAACCGGCCCAGTGCATCCGGGAATCGGTCCATGTCTCGCCGGCGTACCACCAGCGCAGCAGAAGGTCGGCATCGTCACCGAAGACCGAGGGGTCGCCCGGGGCCACAACGATGTCGTAGGCATCGGGATTGCCGTCAATGGTGCCGTAGACGTCGCTGGACTGCCTCTCCTCGTACTCCACCGTCAGACCTGCCGATTCCAGCGACTCGACGATCATGGGGCGGGCTGCAGCGAAGAAGTCGTGATCGGATGCGAGGACGCGAACCGAGGTCAGACCGGTTTCGGCAAGCAGTTCTTGAGCTCTCTCAAGGTTCTGGGGGGAGTAGACCGTGGAGGCCTCCTGGTACGCCGGGTGTTCCTGCTGGACGAAGCACGTGGCGGGGGTGGCGAGGTCTGACATGCCAACGGAGCAGATCTGTTCGTAGTCCAGTGCGTACATCATCGCCTGCCGGTTCCTCACATCGTCCATGGGCGCCGATCCGCAGTTGAACATCATGAAGACAAGGCCGAAGCCCTGTTCCGCGGCAACACTCTTGCCGTCCACTTCTGCCAAGGTGGTGAGATCGGCCACCGGCACCGAATCGATGGCCTGCACCGTGTCGGATGTGAGCGCGTTGGTGCGTGTGGACGCATCGGGGAGGATCTGCCACGTCATGGACGGCGCGAGTGCGGGGTATGGCCCGGTGTAATCGTCGTTGCGTTCGAAGACGACCGTCTGCGATCCGGCCCCGTTGTCGGTCATGGTGTAGGCCCCGGTGCCGATCGGCATCAGGTCGAACGCCTGCTGGTCGGCCTGAACGGCTGCCATCGGAACGATCTTCACCACGGAGAGGCGCTCGGCCACCAGGGAGAACGGGTAGTTCAGGTTGAAGCGGACGGTGGTGTCGTCGGCCGCCTCGACCGACTCGATGAACGGCAGGAAGGCTGCGTAGAGGGACTGGTTGGCCTCGTCGAGGACCCGCTCGAAGGAGAACACCACGTCGTCGGTGGTGACGGCCTCGCCGTTGGTGAACACGGCGCCATCGCGCAGCGTGACCTCCCAAGTGGTGTCATCGACCTGCTGAGGCATATCCGCACCCAGAGCTGCGTAGACCTCACGGGTAGCGGGATGGATCTCAGTGAGCCCCTCCATGGTGTGCCAGTTGGCCGCAAGAGTGAGGGCCGAGGTGGTGGTCATCGGATCGTATCCGTTGGTGCCGAGCTCGTATGAGATGCCGGCTTCGATGGGGCTGTCGCCGCCTGCCGCGGCGGAAGTTTCTCCGGTGCTGGTCTCGCCGCCGGTGGCGGCCGGTGTCTCCACGTTGTCCGTGGTGCCGCAGGCTGCCAGGGTTGCGGTGATACCGGCGGCGGCGCTGGAAGCCCCCATCAGCTTCACGAACGACCGGCGGGAGAGGCCCGTGCGGGCTTCGTCGGGGAGGTGCATCGTTGATCTCCTTGATTGTCTGACGTCTGATGACTGACGTAGTGGCTATGCTAGGTGAAGAGTAACGTCGTCGCAACGGCCGGCGAGGAAATGAGCGGTCACGATTGCGTAACAAAGTGTGACCGCGGCCGCAATCCAGATGAGGCAGGATCAGGAAGACATGAAATCCGATTCGGGACACGGCGGGGGAATTCGTGCCAACGGTTCCATCGCATCGGAGGCAGCACGGGAGATCAAGCGCCTGATCATGGCAGAGGGAATGAAACCAGGGGAGCTGCTCCCATCCGAGTCGGAGTTGTGCGAGCGGCTGGGCGTTTCGCGATCCTCAGTTCGCGAAGGGATTCGTACGCTCCAGACTCTGGACATCGTGGAGGTGCGTCAAGGTCGAGGAACCTTCGTGGGAGCGATGTCTCTGCAGCCATTGGTGGAGACGCTTGCGTTCAGATCGGTGATCAGCCCGGGCGACAACTTCCGGGCCCTGCGCGAGGTGGTAGATGTTCGTGTCAGTCTTGACATTGGTTTCTCGGAGCGCATCGTTGAACATCTTGAGGGAACTCACCATGAGTTTCTCCACTTGCTGGTGGGGGAGATGGTGGCTTCGGCGCGCCGGGGCGAGCCCTTCGCATCCGCGGATCGCGAGTTCCATACCCAATTGTTCGAAGAGGCGCGATGCGAGATGGTGTCACAGCTTGTCGCTGCCTTCTGGGACGTCCACACTGCTGTGTTACCTCAGCTTGCCATCCCCACCCCCTGCGACATTGAGCTGACGGCCAGGGCTCACGGTGACATGCTGCGGGCCGCTGAAGCCGGTGACGTCGAGGCGTACCGGCGCGCCGTCCATGAGCACTACGCGCCGTTGCTCCGGGTGCTCGATGCGAGCGCCCCGGAGCACTCAGCCTGAGACACCGCTCCCACCTCACGCCCCCTAGGATGGTCCCGATCCCTTGCAGCCCAAGTCCAGGAGCGAACACGTGGCGTTGACCGCTGACGACGTTGCCCGAATCGCCGGGTTGGCGCGTCTTCATCTCACTGAGGATGAATGCGCCGCACTGGCACCCGAACTCGACATCATTCTCTCCTCCGTGGAACAGGTCTCCGAAGTGACACGCGACGACATTGTGATGATGACCCATGCGCTTCCCCTCACCAATGTGATGCGACCCGACGTCGTGACGCCGTCGCTGACGCCCGAGCAGGCGCTCGCCGGCGCCCCCGCGGAAGAGGACGGCCGGTTCCGCGTCCCCCAGATTCTCGGGGAGGAGGCATGACCGATTTCTCCCTGCTGACCCGGTCGGCCCACGAGCTGGCTGACATGCTTCTGACGGGTGAGGTGACGTCCGAGGAGGTGACATCAGTTCACCTCGAACAGATCGGTGCGCTCAATCCGGCTCTGAACGCGTTCCTCGTCGTCGATGCCGACGGCGCCCTCGCCACCGCCCGCGACATCGATTCGCGCCGGGCGGGAGGCGAGGAGTTGGGCCCGCTGGCCGGAGTGCCCATCGCCGTCAAGGACAACTTCTGCACCCGCGACCTTTCAACCACCTGCGGCTCCCGGATGCTCGAGGGCTGGGTGCCGCCGTACGACGCCACCGTCATCACCCGGTTGCGCCAAGCGGGGCTCGTCATCCTGGGCAAGACGAACATGGACGAGTTCGCCATGGGCTCCTCCACGGAGACCTCGGCCTTCGGGCCCACCCGCAACCCGTGGGACACAGACAGGATCCCGGGTGGCTCCGGCGGTGGTTCATCGGCGGCTGTCGCTGGCTTCCTCGCGCCGCTCGCCGTCGGGTCCGACACGGGTGGCTCCATCCGTCAACCGGGGGCCGTCACCGGCACCGTCGGCGTCAAGCCCACCTATGGCGGGGTGTCGCGTTACGGGGTGGTGGCCATGGCCTCCAGCCTTGACCAGCCCGGCCCCGTCGCCCGCACAGTGCTGGACGCTGCCCTGCTGCACCAGGTAATGGCCGGCCATGACCCGATGGACTCCACCTCGATCAACCAGCCGGTTCCCGCTCTGGCGGAAGCGGCCCGTTCCCGCGACGTCTCCGGCATGCGCGTCGGCGTGGTGAAGGAACTGGGCGGCGAGGGCTACGACCCGGCGGTCGAGGCTCGGTTCCTCGAGGCCGTCGCGCTGCTGAAGGATGCTGGCGCCGAGGTGATCGAGGTGTCATGCCCCCACTTCCGCTATGCGCTGAGCGCTTACTACCTCATTCATCCGGCCGAGGTGTCCAGCAACCTGGCCCGTTTCGACGCCATGCGCTACGGCCTGCGGCTCGGGGACGACGGTATCAACAGCGCCGAGGCGGTCACCGCCATCACCCGCGGCAAGGGCTTCGGCCGTGAGGTGAAGCGTCGGATCCTCATCGGCACGCACGCGCTGTCCAGCGGGTACCACGACCAGTACTACGGGTCCGCGCAGAAGGTCCGCACCCTCGTGGCCAGGGACTTCGACGCCGCCTTCGATCGGTGCGACGTCCTCATCTCACCCACCACGCCCACCCCGGCGTTCAGGATAGGTGAGCGCATGGACGATCCCATGGCCATGTACAAGGCGGATCTCTGCACGATTCCATCCAACCTGGCCGGCAACGCATCGGCGTCCTTCCCCGTCGGAACCTCTGCCGATGGGCTTCCCATCGGACTACAGGTGATGGCGCCACCCATGGCGGACGACCGGCTCTATCGAGTGGGCGGATGGCTGGAATCAGTAATGGAAGAAGCATGGGGCGGACCTCTGCTACAGCAAATGACCCCTCTGGCGAGAACGAAGGCGGTGCACCGGTGACCGACATGCTCAATTACGACGACGTGCTCAAGAACTTCGACCCCGCCATCGGCCTCGAGGTCCACGTGGAACTCTCGACGGCGTCCAAGATGTTCTGCGGCTGCTCTACCACCTTCGGGGGAGAACCCAATTCCCAGACCTGTCCGGTGTGCCTCGGTCTGCCCGGTGCTCTGCCGGTGGTGAACGCCAAGGCGGTGGAGTCAGCGATCCGTATCGGCCTGGCACTGAACTGTCAGATAGCGCCGTGGGGTCGCTTCGCCCGGAAGAACTACTTCTACCCGGACATGACCAAGAACTTCCAGACCTCCCAGTACGACGAGCCCATCGCGCACGACGGCTGGGTGGAGCTCGAGGTGGACGGTGAGACGTTTCGCATCGAAATCGAGCGCGCCCACATGGAGGAGGACGCTGGGAAGCTGACACACGTCGGCACCAGCGGCCGGATCCACGGCGCCGAGTACTCGCTCATCGACTACAACCGCGCGGGCACGCCGCTCATCGAGATCGTCACCCGTCCTGTGCTGGGGACTGGCGCGAAGGCGCCGCAGGTCGCCAAGGCCTACGTGTCGCACCTGCGCGACCTGATGCGCGCACTGAAGGTCTCCGACGTCCGCATGGAACACGGCTCGCTGCGTTGCGATGCCAACATCTCGCTGGCACCCAAGGGGGCGACGGAGCTCGGCACCCGTACGGAGACCAAGAACGTGAACTCGCTGCGCTCCGTGGAGCGCGCCATCACCACTGAGATGCGCCGCCAGGCGGCCGTCCTCATCGACGGTGGACGCGTGAAGCAGGAGACCCGCCACTTCGACGAGGCCACCGGCACCTCGCGTCCGGGGCGCTCCAAGGAGAACGAGCAGGACTACCGCTACTTCGCGGAGCCCGATCTGGTGCCCATCGCGCCCAGCAGGGAATGGATCGAGGAGCTCCGGGCCTCGTTGCCTGAGCCTCCGGTGCAGCGTCGCAAGAGGCTGGCGGCCGAGTGGGGCTTCGACGAGCTGGCGATGCGCGACATCGTCGCCGTCGGAGCCATGGACATGATCGATGAGACGGTCGCCGCCGGTGCAGCACCGCAGGCCGCCCGGAAATGGTGGGGTGGGGAGCTGGCCCGTCGAGCCAACGAGGCCGGGATCGAGCTGGAGGAGCTGTCGATCTCACCGCAGGACGTGGCAGAGATCTCCGCCCTGGTGACGTCCGGCGAGTTGAACGACAAGCTGGCAAGGCAGGTCATCGAGGGGGTCTTGGCGGGCGAGGGCACCGCCCGTGCGGTGGTGGACGCCCGCGGCCTGAAGATCGTCTCGGACGACGGGGCGCTGAAGGACGTCGTCGACAAGGCGATCGCGGACAATCCGGATGTGGCCGCCAAGATCCGGGACGGGAAACATCAGGCCATTGGAGCCCTGATCGGCCCGGTGATGAAGGCCATGCGTGGTCAGGCCGATGCCGGGCGCGTCCGCGAACTGATCCTGGAGGAACTCGGCTGAGCTGTGCCGTCTCTGGTAGAACTCGATCATGGAGAATGTGATCAACGCACCCGCACGGTACGGGATCGTCGGAACCGGATACTTCGGTGCGGAGATGGGCCGCTATCTCGCCTCGCGGGACGACGCGGCCGTCACGGTGGTGTACGACCCGGAGAATGCGGCGGCGGTGGCGCACGAGTTGGACGCCCGGGTTGCGGGGAGTGTTGAGGAGCTCTGCCGCGCCGACGACGTCGACGTCGTGGTGGTCGCCTCCCCCAACTGGGCGCACCTGGAGCCCGTCCTGCTGGCGGCCGAGGCGGCCAAGCATGTCTTCTGCGAGAAGCCCATTGCACTGTCCTACCGGGACTGCGCCGCGATGCTGGAGGCCACCAGTACAGCCGGCGTCTTGTTCATGGCCGGTCACGTCACGAACTTCATGGCGGGCGTTCGCCGAACCAAGGCGTTGATTGCCGATGGAACCATCGGTGATGTGCTCTTCTGCAGGGCCGTGCGGACGGGGTGGGAGGAACCCAAGGAAACGGTGAGTTGGAAGAAGAAGCGTGAACGCTCGGGTGGCCACCTCTACCACCACATCCACGAACTGGACCTGGTGCAATCCATCATGGGCCCGGCCCGGGTCGCAACGATGGTGGGCGGCAACATCGCCCACGTCGGCGATGACTTCGGCGACGAGGACGACATGTTGATCATCACTATGGAGTTTGACGGCCCCGGGTTCGCGGCGATGGAGTACGGGTCGGCCTTTCGCTGGCCGGAGCACCACGTGCTCATCCAGGGAACGAAGGGCGCCATTCGCATTGACATGCGCGATCCCGGCTGTGAACTGCTGACTCCTGATCGTCACGAGCGCTTTCTGCTCCACCGCACGCAGGAGGAGGACGACGACCGTCGTGCCATCCAGCTGGAGAGGGGAACCGAAGGTCCCATCATGTACGGCAGCCCGCAGGATCGCACGCCTTTGTGGTTGACGGGCATCATCGAGGAGGAGCTGGACTACTTCCACGGACTGGTCATGGGTGGGGAAGCCCTGCCGGAATTTGCGGCCCTCACTGACGGCACCGCGGCGGCAGCGGCAATCGCGACCGCCGACGCGCTCACCCTCTCTCTGAAGGAGTCGCGCAAGGTGACAGTCGAGGAGATCACTGCACGGGGCCATTACGGTTAGCCCTCGCCGTCGGTGGTAGCGGCTGGCGTACCGCATCGACGATGCAGAGCGAACAGTGACCGTGCTCCGGATCGACCACCGCCGGGACGTCTATCGGACACGATGACCTGTTGACCGGAGATGAACAATAGTTGTGTCCAAGTCGTAGACCACGCCGCACCCTTGGCCGTACTCTGTGCCGAGCCGGAGTTTCACTTAATCAGCGAGGCTTACCGCCATGCACATCCGCCGTTTGTTTGCCGTCCTGTTGTCGCTGGGGTTGATTCTCTCCATGGTGGGGATGTTCCAACCGAGTCCTGCCTCCGCCGATACGGCCCTCCCAGCGGCCCCCGGCGACGGGATTGACCCTGACCTCGAGCTGTCCGACCTCGCGAACCGGGGCGAAGGCGGCTGGCTCCGGTACCGCATCCCCGCGCTGACCCAGTTGAACAACGGCGACATCCTTGCCGTCTACGACGGCCGGCCCACCATGGCCGATCTGCCCAGCAACATCACCCTGCTGATGCGTCGTTCCACGGACAACGGCGCCACGTGGGGCCCCCAGACGATCATCCGGCAGGAAGATCCGCCCAACGGCTTCGGTGACCCGTCGGTGCTGGTCGACCGCGAAACCGGCAGGGTGTTCGTCTTCTACGCCGCCTCCATCAACGCAGGCTTCGCCAGCTCCACCACCGGCCAGGACCACGACGATCCCAACGTGTTGCACGCCGACTACTCCGTCTCCGACGACAACGGTGAGACCTGGACGCACCATCGCATCACCTCCGACATCAAGCAGGGCCGGGCGTGGGCCGGGATGTTCGCCGCCTCCGGCCAGGGCCTGCAGCTTCGCCAGGAGCCATACGACGGTCGCCTGATCCAGCAGTACACCGTCCGTATCAGTGGTGGAAACTACGCCGTCAGCGTCTACTCCGACGACGGTGGTGCCACGTGGGAGACCTCGGAGCCCGTCGGGCCGGGAGCCGATGAGAACAAGACCGTCGAACTCAGCAACGGCGACGTCATGCTCAACTCCCGCGCCGCGCCCTACCGTCGCGTCGCCCTCTCCACCGACGGGGGAGAGACCTACACCGCGTTCTCTCCCGACACCGAACTGCCGGATCCTGCCAACAACGGCTCCATCATCCGCGCCTATCCCGACGCCCCGGCCTCCGACGTCAGGTCCAACATCCTGTTGTTCTCCAACACGGCCAACCAGCACGTGCGCCGCAACCTCACCATCAGGATGAGCTGCGACAACGGTCAGACCTGGCCCGTCAGCAAAGTCGTGCAGTCCGGCGCTGCCGCGTACTCAACCCTGACGGCGCTGGACGACGGCGACGGAGAGCGCGGCGGCAGCTACGGACTGTTCTACGAACGCGACGGCTACCGCCACCTCTCCTACACCAGCTTTGACCTTGACTGGCTGGAAGGCGTCTGCGGGTCCCTCGCCGTCACTCCGGCTGCGGGATATCCGGGTGGTGTCACCACGCCAACCGAGGTCACGATCACGAACCAGTCGGCTGAAGATTTCGCCGCCGGCACCATCGCGGTTGCGGCCGATCAACGCTTCACGAGCCCCAACGTCGCCGTCCCCGCCATTGCCGCCGGCGAATCCGTCACCGTCACCGTTGACGTCACCACCGACAACACCGCGGACACCCGCACCCATGACGTCGACTTCGAGTACACCAACCCGGCGGGCTCCTCGTCGACGACGGCCCAGCTCCCCGCGGTCGCGAACCCCACCAACTTCGTGGCAGATCCCGAACTGACCATTGCGCCCGTGCTGGATGCCATCTATCCCGGTGGCGAAGAGGGCCTGCTCGGTGACCGGATCCAGCCGTGGCTGGTGGTGACCAACACCGGTAACCAGCGCCTGACGGGGATCTCCTTCACCGCACCTGATGGCGCGAGCCCCTGCAACTACTCCGCCCTCGCCCCCGGCGCGTCCTACGCGTGCCGGAACGGTGGACCCTCCCACACCATCACGCCAGCCGACATGCTCGCTGGTGAGTGGTCCACCACCTACACGGCCACCGCCACGGCCGCCGGCGAGACGATCACCGCCACCGCCGACCTTCATCCAGTGCCGCTGGATGAGGGCACGGTCGCCCCGGGTGAAGTTGAAGCTTGGATTCCCAGTGGTGTCTTTGCATCGTCGTCATTCGTGAGGGTCCCGCGCGTAGCGGGGACGGGCGAGGCTCTGGCCGACGGAGACAGTCTTGCTCTCCGGGTACCCATCAATGGCCGCGCATCCGCGCAGCTCGCCGTCACCACCGCGGATGCACTCACCGGTCTGCAGGCTGAGGTGACACAGCTGACCAATGACGCTTCGGCCGCGCTGCCGTCAGACGCGGTCCAGGTGCGCTACCCGAGCTACATTCCCGACAATGACAACGGGGGCCTCGTCGCCGATCCGCTGCTGGATGTTGCCAGCGACGTGGAGGCAGGCCGGAACCAGCCGATCTGGTTCACCGTCCAGATCCCCGACGGCACAGCTCCCGGTTCGTACACCGCCACCATTGCAGTCACTCATGACGACGGCACCGTCGGCAGCTGGCCGCTGACCGTGGACGTGCCCGACGTCACCTACCGCGACATGGATGAGCGTCCCTTCATGCTGGATCTCTGGTCCCACCCGGACGCCGTCGCCGACTACCTCGACGTTCCCGTCTGGAGCGAGGAGCACTTCGAGGCACTGGAACCGTACTGGGCAGACCTCGCCAGTGCCGGGCAACGCGTCATCAACGTCGCCATCACCGAGGACCCCTGGCTGGTGGAAATGGACGGCACCATCCGTCCGCAGACCGCCAGTAGCTACGAGTCGACGGTTGAGTGGATGTGGGACGGTACGGAGTTCTCCTTCGATTTCAGTGCCTTCGATCGCATCGTCACCGACTCGTGGGCTGCGGGTATCGGACCCGACATCCACGCCTTCACGATGCTGCAATTCCGGGGTCACGACCGCATCAACTACACCGACACCCGCACCGGTGAACGTGCGGTGGAGACGGTGACGGTGGGCGACGACCGCTACACCGAGGCGTGGACCGCGTTCCTGACAGCCTTCCAGGCACATCTCATCGAGAGAGGCTGGTTCGACGACACCCGGCTGGCCTTCGACGAGCAGCCCCTGGCACGCATGGAGGCCGCCTTCGACGTCATCCGGGACGTCAGCCCGGAGTGGGCCGAGAAGATCGCGCTGGCGGCCAACTCGCTCTCCGAAGCTGACATCGCCGAGTACATCTCGTTCAACTACAGCTTCCTCGACTCGGTACCACAGTCTTTGATCGATCAGAGGCGCGCCGACGGTGAACCCACGCTGTTCTACACCTGGAACGAGCCGACGAGACCCAACACCGTCACCAGGACTCCGCCGTTCAATGCCCGAACCCTCGGCTGGGTGGTGGAGCAGCGCGATCTCGACGGTTTCCTGCGCTGGACCTACAACTCGTGGCCCCTGGACGTCTACAACGATCCGACGTTCCGCTACGACCAGGGCGACGAGTACATCGTCTACCCGGGCGACGACGGACCCGTCTCATCGATCCGTTGGGAGCTGTTCCGAGACGGACAGGACGACGCCGAACTGCTGAACCTCGCCGAGGAACAGCTGGGCGCCAACGACGCAGCACTTCGGGCAGCACTCGAGGACGTCGAGGCGGATGCCGAGCCCACGGCCGCCAACTTCGCGAACCTGCTGGACCACCGCTCCGACGTCATCGACGCACTGGTTGAGGGTCCGCCGCCGGTCATCGCGACGGGCGACATCACCATCGATGAGACGTCGGTGAGGAACCCGGACACGGGTACGGCGACCCTCAGCGTCCCGGTGCGCAACACCACCGAGGAGGAACAGACCGTCACGTTGGCGGTGGAGGGCAACACCGTCCTGTCAGGTGGTCCGACGACCGTGGCCGTGGCCGCCGGCGCGTCCGCCGTCGTGGAACTGGAGCTTGCACCAGGCGGGCAGGTGGGTGAGGACTCCTTCACCGCCAGCCTGACCATCGGGGACCGGGATATCGCCGCCCGGGACTTCGACGTGGTCTCCGGCGGGTACTACCTCTCCGACGCTGAGTGGGTCTCGGCCACCAACGGCTGGGGTCCCGTGGAGCGCGACACGGCCAACGGTGAGGACGAGGCCGGCGACGGCCCCGTGATGTCGCTGGGCGGCACCACCTACACCAAGGGCTTGGGTGTGCACGCCGCGTCGGTCATCGAGTACGACCTCGGTGCCAGCTGCAGCACGCTGCGGTTCGACTACGGCATCGACGACTTCATGGAGGCGCGCCCCGGCTCGCTGATCATGTCGGTGCTGGGTGACGGGGACGAGTTGTGGACGTCGGGCGTCATCTCGTCCGCGGGACGCAATTCCGCCGAGGTGGACGTCACGGATGTGGACACCCTGGTCCTCGACGTCGACCCGAACGGTGGCAATGGGCAGGATCACGCGGACTGGGCGGGCATCTGGGTGCAGTGCGCCGATGCGGGGGCGGGAACTCCAACCGCCACGGTCACGGCGACCGCGACGGTCACACCGACCACCACGGTCACACCGACAACGACGGTCACTCCCACGACGACCGTCACCCCGACCATCACGACAACATCGACGCCCACGACCACGACGACCGCGACGTCGACGACAACCACCACGGTCACAGTGACACCCACCACCCGACCCACGGTGACCACGTCGGCCCCTGCGACCAGCGGGCCGCCCAGGCCGGTGGATGTCTACACCACGCCGGGGTTCCACCGAGTCAATGGTCGGCACTGGTACACCACCTGTGAGCCCTATTCGCAGACCACGCGGTGCCGTACTTCGATCTGGTCCACGACGGTGCAGGTGGTGGATGGCAGGTTCGTCTCGGACACGGGCTGGCACTTCAACAACCTGACCTACCTGCCGTCAGCCCGCTCGCTGTGGAACGACAATCCGTTGGGCAACACCGGCAGGTGGACAGACAGTCAGGGCCGCGCTTGGATGACGGAATGTGACACGCCTCGCACGGGCCGCAATGGCTGCCGTACGTGGATCCGTACGGATGTGGTGGAGGCGACACCGAACTCCAGTGGTGGTTATAGCTACCGCCAGGTGTCCAAGTACGTGTTCAACAACATGGTGCTGTTCAGCTGACACGGCCAGCGGCGGTGGGGGAGAAGGGGCGGGGTTCCCTTCTCCCCCGCTTCGCGTTGTGGACGTATCCGTTCGGCTCTCAGCAGAGGTAACGACCGATGAGTAGCGTCACCATGGACACGTACGTGAATCTTTCGTGCCCTGAGTAGCCGCGGCGAGGGACGAGTCCGGCATATCGAAGGGCGAACCTGGGTGTTTCAAGGTCGTTCGGTATACCGTCGTTCGTTGGGCATGGCGGCGCTCATGACGGCGTGGGCCAACCGGTCAAAAAGGGGCCGTGACCTTCTTGGAAGATCACGGCCCCTCTGGTCGGGAAGGCTCAGGGCCTGAACCGCACCATGTTGTTGAACACCCATGCGTCATCAGCTGAGTAGGTGTAGCCGCCTCCCGGCCTTGGGGTGGCGCTCACAACCTGCGTCCAGATGTAGCTGCGGCAGCCACCCTTGCCCGTGGCAGCGGTGTCGCACTCGGTGCGCCAGCGTCGTCCTTCACCCGTTGTCCACGTGCCCGTGTAGCCCAACGGGTTGCTGGCCCACTGTTGGCGGGTCATCTTCGGCAGGTAGGTCAGGTTGTTGAAGTGCCAACCGGTGTCGGCGACGAACTTGTCGCCCACCTGTTGCACGGTGGTGGACCAGATCTCCGTGCGACAACGCACCGTCTGGGAGTACGGCTCACATGTGGTGTACCAGTGACGCCCGTTCTGGTGATGGAAACCGGGAGTGGTGTAAAGGTCGACGGGAGCGGTACTCGGCGGCACCGAGGCAGTCGGACTCGACGTCGCGGTGACCGTGGCCGTGCTCGTCGTCGACGATGTCGCAGTCGCCGTTTGCGATGAGGTGGCCGTCTCCGTCGCTGTCGCTGTGGTGGTCGCCGTCGCCGTGGCAGTGGATGTCGCCGTTGTGGTGGCGGTGGAGGTCGCCGTCGCCGTTGCGGTGGTGGTCACCGTCGGCGTGGAGTCGGGGGTGTCATCCAGGACCCAGCCCTGATCCTCGTACCCTGCGAATCGCTCCAGCATCGGTTCACCACCAATGAGGGGCGCCGCGCCGTCGCCCCAGCCCTCGACGGTGATCGGGTCTGCCGCGGTGCCGTAGCCCCAGAACTCCACATCAGCGTCCGCGCAGTCCGTGCCAGCCCGGAAATGCAGGGTGGCGCCTGTGGCCAGTTCGGTCTTGCGGAACTGCTCCAGGGAATTGAACGGCCGCTCCTGCGTACCGTCGCCGGCCGTGGGCGCGGAGCAGTCGACGTAGACGTCCTGGAGCTTGCCCGGGTCGGTGGCCAACTGCTCCCACAACCGGATGTCGGAGATGGTGTAGGCATCACGTGCGTCCGTGACGGTGATTCGCCAGTTCTGCGCCGTGACCGGCGAGTCGAACTGTACGATCCGCTGGGCACCGATGACGCCGGATGTGGCCACTTCTGTCCAAGTCCCGTCCACTTCGGCCTCCACCGTGAAGGCCTTGACGGTCATGCCTGCGTCGAGAATGTCCTCGCTGATGCCCAGCCGGGCCACCGACTCCGCCGAACCCAGATCGATCTCGATGGGGGTGTAGTCACCCATGGCGAACATCTCACCGTCGCGGGTGATGCCGTTGGTGAGCGACGTGACGGTGTCGTCACCCACTTCCGCAGGCACTCCGATCGCATGGTCCAGCGTGTAGGCCATGCGCCGTTCGGCCGCGAAACCATTGATGGCCGCGACGGACTCTGGTGCGAACCGGCCGGTGGTGGTGGGCGGCACGTTGAGCAACATCACGGAGTTGCGACCCACGGTGTTGCGGTAGTGATTCATCAGTGTCGACGGCGACTTGGGGTTGTCGTTCGGGTGCGCGAACCAGCCCTGGGTCAGCTTCATGTCGGCCTCCGCGGGCCACCAGTGCAGCTTGTTCGCCGCGCCGGAACGTACAGCCTGGATCAGCTGGTCATCGGAGCCGAGGTTCTGGTTGAACGGTCCGCCGGGCTGCACGAGGTTGATCTTGCCCTCGCCGTCCTCGTCGAAGATCGGCAGCGGTGACCACTCGTTGAAGCGGGCCTCTCCGTGTTCATTGCCGATCCAGCGGATGTCGCGCCCACCGACGGCGATGTTGGCCTGCGGCTGCAGGGTGTTGATGAGGTCGTAGAAGGCGTCGTAGTCGTAGAACTCCTGCGCTCCTGTGTTCCCCTGCGCCCCGTCGAACCACAGCTCGTGGAGTTCGCCGTACTGCGTCAGCACCTCATACAGCGTGTTGAGGAAGAATGCGCCGTAGTCGGTGGCCTCATAGGTGAACGTCGGCAGGTCCTCGCCCACACGATCGTCCCCCTCCACCAGCGTCGGGATGGTGCGCTCGGACTTGGGTGAGCCGTTGCCGAAGATGCCCTCGATCTCTGCGTGGCTGTCGGCCGGGGACAGGTAGAACCCCACCTTCATCCCGTATCGCCTAGCTGCGTCGGAGAGCTCCTGTGCGATGTCGCCCTCACCGTTCTTCCACGGCGAGCTGGCAATGGAGTAGTCGGAGTAGCGCGTGGGCCACAGCATGAAGCCGTCGTGGTGCTTGAGGGTGATGACGACGGTGCGGTAGCCCGCGTTGCGGAGTTGACGGACCCACTCGTCAGGGTCGATGTCGTCGGTGGGATCGACGCGCGACGGGTCCTCGGTGCCGTTGCCCCACTCCTGGTTGTAGAAGGTGTTGACGCCGAAGTGGATGAAGGCGGTGAGACCCTCCTCGTGCCAATCAGCCTGCTTGTCCGTGGGGCGCAGGAGCGACGCCTTCCTGAGGATGTTCTCGTCGCAGTCGCTGATGCTGACGTTCATGTAGTTGCCGGGCACCAGATCGGAGATGTCCTCACAGCCCTGGACAGGATTGAGGGTCTGCAGGACGAATGCCTTCTCCTGGAACGGCTCGTCGAGGAGCGCGACGCGGGATTCGGACAGCGTTCCCTTGAAGCCTCGCTCTGACGCGCCGGGGTTGACGTCGTTGCCGAACCCGGCCGTGCCGGCCACAGCACCTGCCTGACGCAGGTACACGGAACCATCCAACGTCTCGTGAGCGACACCGTCCAGCCAGAGCGTGACGGTGGCTCCCTCGGTATCGGTCTTCGGCTCGTAGGCCAGCGAGACGGTGTGCTCCGGGCCGTCTGCTGGAAGTGCGACGTCGTTGACGATGTTGCTCCAGCCGCCAGCGCCCTCAGGGGTGCCGGAGTAGCCGTAGCGCAATTGCCCACCCTGGTAGCGGACGAAGAGGTTGCCCCCGAAAGCCAGCACGGTTGCCAGTTCGTCCTGTTCACCGTCCGGGGTGAAGGTGGTCTCCACTACGAAGCCCTGCGACTTCAACCATTCCTCCTCGAGTGGATTGTCGGTCGGTGTGAAGCGTGCGCCGTCGGTGCCGCCGCCGACAACCAGTTGGCCGTCGCTGACCGTGGCGGCACCCGTCAGGGCAACGTCACCCTCGGCCGTCTCGGAGTCCGTGGGTGAGTATGCGCTGTCGGCAACAGTGCCGTCCCACGTGAGGTGGAGCTGGTCGGTGGTGCCGTTGGAGGGCTGGTACTCGAAGACGCGGGCGCCGGATTGTCCCGCGGTCTCATTGACACGCACGGCGTGGATGACGCCCCGGAACCCGCGTTCCAGGGCGGCGGGATGGACGTCGTTGCCGAATGCGAACGCGCTGTCCAGGCCGGAGCTGATGTTGGCGGAGTTGGATGTCTCAACGGGTGGCAGTGCCGCCCCGTCGAGCATTGCCTCGACGATGGTGTCACCGTCGACAACGCGGTAGTGGACGGAGAAGACGTGTTTCTCGTTGAGTGAGGGAACCGCCACCGTCCCGCGGTGCTTGGTCCAGGAGCCGGACTCGTTGCTGTCGAAGCCGTAGTTGAGCATGCCGTTCTCGTAGCGGACGGTGAAGTTGCCGCCCGCCGCCATGATGGGTGCCTGAGCCGTCTGGCTGACAGCCGTCGGCGTGAATTCCGTCTCCATCACGAAACTCTGGGAAATGCGGCCGTCGCCAAGGCTGAGATCTGCCGCGTCGAACCGCAGACCCTGTGTGCCGCCTGCCAGCGTCACACCGTCGGTGTCCTGGACCTCATCTCCCTGCACGCGATGCAGGACACCGCGCTGGGCCTCGCCCTCGACGGTGGTGTACTGCTTTGTTCCCACCAGGGAGCCACCGAAGCGGACATCCAAGTCATCGGAGGGTGCGGCGTTCGCGGGTTGAGTGGCGGTGACCGAGGTGGCGAGCACGGCTAGCGCAGCAACCGTGGCCAGTGCTCCGGAGATCGTGGGTCGAAGGGTATGGGACATGCGGAAACTCCATCGTAGGCATGCGTGTGTTAGCGGTAGCATAATCGAGCTCAGGGGTGTGGAAACCGGCGTTCACAAAATGAACATCGAGAATGATCGGCGCGCTCGGTGGTGGCGCGACTGGACGAGGCCATCACGACCGGATGTCGAAGCCGGAGCCCCCGGTCGGGTCCATCTCGGTCACCCGGTTGTGCCGGACCTGCGCCCCTGCCGGCCCGTCGGCGAGCCACGCGACGAGGTCCTCGACGGACTTTTCGTCCCCTTCCGCCTCCACCTCGACGGTGCCGTCGGGCAGATTGCGAACCCAGCCGGTCACACCAAGCCGATCGGCGACCCGGCGCGTGTGGTAGCGGAAACCGACGCCCTGGACCTGACCGGAGACGATGACACGTACCCGCCGCATGACTACATTCCGCCGGTGGATTCCGTCAGTTTCTTCACTGCATCCGGTTCACCCACCAGTTCGACCTTGGCGTTGTCCGTGCGGCCGGAGACGAAGAGGAGGAGCTCTGACGGTTTGCCAATCACGTGGACCGGGGTGGTGCCTCGTCCGAGTTCCAGCTGCTTGCCGTCGTTGGTGTCGAGGACCAGCCGGTCACCGAAGGTCTTCGCGACCTTGGTGGCGAACATCTTCAGGGGTGCCCGCAGGGACTCCTCGTCCTCGGGGCTGAGCGTCTGGTCGCGGTCATTGGCGCGCAGCACGTCCATGTGGTGGATGAAGAACTCGGCTCCGTTCATGACCGAGTCCACCGGGCGAATGAGCAGCGGAGGTGTCCTCAGCTGTTCCACGAGCCCGATGAACCCATGGGTGTGGAGGGCATCCCTCTGGATGCGTTCGGTGAGGCTCTTGTACTTCTCCATCATCACGCCCAGCATTGCCCAGGGCTTGTGTTCGCGAATCCACAGATGCGCAGCAAGGTCCTGGGTTTTCCATCCCTCGTCCAGGGTGGGGGCGAGGGGGCCGAGTTCGAGGAAGAGGTCGCAGAGCAGTGCGCGTTGGCGTTGGGCGAGAGTCATGGACTCAAGCGTAGTGGCGCGGCCTGTCACAATTGCGATCATGGGAGCGCAACTGAAGTTCAATGCCGACGGACTGCTGCCCGTCGTCGCGCAGGAGGCCACCAGCGGGGAGGTGCTGATGCTGGCGTGGATGGATGCCGAGGCGCTGCGTCGCACGCTCGCAACTGGTCGGGCGACGTACTGGTCCCGCAGCCGCGGCGAGTACTGGGTCAAGGGTGAGACGTCCGGGAACACCCAGGCCGTGGAGTCGGTGCACCTCGACTGTGATGGGGACACGATTCTGCTGAAAGTCACTCAGAGCGGAGCCGCCTGCCACACCGGCAACCGCACGTGCTTCTTCACCGAACTCGAGGCCGGGGACGTGGCATGATCACCGTCTCGCCCACGCTGGAGGAGTTCATCGAGTTGGCGCGCACCCGTCGCGTCATCAGCGTGGCAGCGCGTCTCCTCGTCGATGACCTCACTCCCATCGGCCTCTACGACGCCCTCTGCGGGAAGCGGGAAGGCACCTACCTGTTCGAGAGCGCCGAAGCCGGGGTGTGGTCGCGGTACTCCTTCATCGGAGTTCGGGCCGCCGCCACCCTCACGGAGGAGGGCGGACGCGCTGTCTGGAAGGGGCGGGAACTCGTCGGCATCCACGACGGCGATCCCCTGACCGTCCTGCAGCAGACCCTCACCGAGCTCGCCACCCCCGCCGTCGAAGGCCTGCCGCCCTTCCACGCCGGCATGGTGGGCTACCTCGGCTACGACACCGTCCGGCGACTGGAGAAGATGCCCGACAACTGCACCGATGACCTCCAGCTACCTGAGATGGTCATGATGCTGAGCAGCCAGCTGGCCGTCCTGGACCACCACCGCTCCGAGGTCTGGTTGATAGCCAACGCCATCAACTTCGACGGTACGGACGAGGGGGCGGAACGTGCGTACCGGGACGCCGTCGCGGCGGTCGAGGAGATGGCGGACACGCTCTCGCGACCGCGTCGCAGCATGGCCCAGCCGCTGGTGGACCCCGTCGCCCCGGACGTGCAGCGGCAGCGCACTCCCGAGGACTATCAGGGCGCCGTCCGGGCCGCGGTCGAGGCGATCAGGGCGGGTGAGGCGTTCCAGGTGGTGGTGTCCCAGCGGTTCGACGTGCAGTGCACGGCCGATGCTCTCGACGTCTATCGCAGTCTCAGGCTCACCAACCCCAGTCCGTACCTGTACCTGCTGCGCCTGCCCGGCTTCGACGTCGTGGGATCGAGTCCGGAAGCGCTGGTCACGGTCAATGATGGGCTGGCCACCACACGCCCCATCGCCGGGTCCCGGCCCCGCGGCCGAACCGACGCTGAGGACAAGGCGCTGGCCGAGGAACTACTGGCCGATCCCAAGGAGCGCGCCGAACACATCATGCTGGTGGATCTGGGCCGCAATGATCTGGCCCGCATCAGCGAACCGGGCAGCGTGGTGGTGCACGAGTTCATGAACATCCACCGCTACAGCCACATCATGCACCTGGAGGCAGCCGTGAGCGGCCGGATCGCGAAAGGCCGCACGGCTCTGGAGGCGACGCTGTCCTGCTTTCCGGCGGGCACGCTCTCGGGTGCACCCAAGGTGCGAGCCATGGAGATCATCGACGAGCTGGAGGTCAGCCGGCGCGGACTCTACGGGGGAGTGGTGGGCTACTTCGATTTCGCGGGCAACTCCGACGTGGCCATCGCCATCCGCACCGCGGTCCTGAAGGACGGCGTCGCCCACGTGCAGGCCGGTGCCGGCATTGTCGCTGATTCCGTGCCGGAGACCGAGGATGCCGAATGTTCCCACAAGGCCGCTGCCGTCATCGCGGCCCTCGGTATGGCCGCGGGCATGACGGACGCGTCGTGACGAGAAGCCCTGCCCTCACGGCGGGCCGAACGGCCCTGCTCGGTGCGGTGGGCGCGCTCGGTATCGCCTTCTCAGGGCTCGCGGCCGACGCGCCGGCGGTCCAGGCGGTGGGCTGGGCGGCCGCTGCGGGCGTCGGGCTCTCAGCGATGTTGCGTGGCCCGGGGTTGCGGGTGATGGGCGTGCTGGGCCTGGTGCTGGCGGCGGCGGCCGGCGTCAGTGCCGCGTTCGCTGGCGGATGGGCCTGGGTGAGCCTGATTTTCTGCGTCGGTCTGGGTGTGGCGGCTCTGGCAACGTTTCGTGACGGTCACACGTGGCGTGCGAGGGCCCGATCACGGGAGAAGGAGCCGGCACGTGACCTGTGGAAGCAGTTCGATGCCGGCGAGGACCCCACCAGGGGCGAGCAGTTGCAAGGCTGAACGGTCACCTTTGAGATAATCTCGTCCGAGACAGCGAGCACGACGATGCGCACCTCCGAAAGAAAGGCCCCTGCCATGGCGAGGACCCCGCAGTACTACCACCACGGACGCAGCCCAGCAGCCTGGGTGGGCTCCATCATGGCTTCCGTCGGTTTCGTGGTTGCCGCCATCGGTGCGGTGACGGGACCGAACTGGCTGGTGGTGATCATCGGCGCGGCGATCATCCTCGTCGCAGGCATCGTCACCATGGTCATGAAGGCAATGGGTCTGGGCCAGCCCGCGTGAGCGTTCTCGACGACATCGTTGCGGGGGTCAGGAGTGATCTCGCCGCTCGGCGTGCACGCGTTCCGTTCGCTGACGTCGAAGCAGCCGCTCTCAGCGCGCCTGCGGCGCTCGACCCCATGCCGGGATTCCGCACCGCCGGGTTGGCGGTCATCGCTGAGGTCAAGCGCAAGTCGCCCTCCAAGGGAGATTTGGCCAGCATCGCCGATCCGGCCGCCCTCGCCGCCGAGTACGCCGCTGGTGGCGCCTCGGCCATCTCCGTTCTCACGGAGGAGCGACGGTTCAATGGCACGTTGGCCGACCTCGACGCTGTCCGTGCGCACGTTGATGTGCCCGTGCTGCGCAAGGACTTCATGGTGGAGGAGTACCAGTTCTTCGAGGCGCGCGCGCACGGTGCCGACATGGTGCTGCTCATCGTCGCCTCACTCACCGACGCTGAACTGGACCGGTTCCAGAGGCTGGCGCATGAGCTGGGCATGACGGCGCTGGTGGAGACCCACACCGCCGAGGAGGTCGATCGAGCGCTCGCCGTCGGGGCCCAGTTGATCGGCGTCAACAACCGCAACCTCAAGACCCTCGATGTGGACCTGGCAACCTTCGGCCGGCTGTCCGTGCGCATCGGCGACGCAGCACTCAAGGTGGCCGAGTCCGGAATCTCCACCCCCGACGATGCGGCCCGCGTCGCTTCCCAGGGCGCCGACGTCGTCCTCGTGGGGGAAGCACTCGTGCGCCATGGGGACCCGCGCGGCGCCGTCGCGGCACTGATGGACGTGGTGAGCGCATGAGTGGCGGACTGGCGGCACTGCTCGACGACGTCGCCGCCCTCGCCCGCTTGGCCGCGGCCAGTGTGGACGACGTGGCGGCCGCAGCTGGCAGGGCCAGCTTCAAAGCAGCGGGTGTGGTGGTGGATGACACCGCGGTCACGCCCCAGTACGTCGCCGGGGTGAACCCGAAGCGCGAGCTTCCCATCATCAAGAAGATCGCCATCGGCTCGCTGCGCAACAAGCTGCTGATCATCCTTCCGATCATCCTGCTGCTCAGCCAGTTTCTCCCGTGGTTGTTGACTCCTCTGCTCATGCTCGGTGGCACCTACCTCTGCTTCGAGGGCGCCGAGAAGGTGCTGGAGATGCTTCGTCGCCATGAACCGCAGAAGGAGACGCCCGCGGTCATGAAGGGCCCCGAAGCAGAGGGCAAAGTGGTGCAGGGAGCCGTCCGGACCGATTTCATCCTCAGTGCCGAGATCATGGTGATCTCTCTGAACGAGGTGGCCGCGGAAGGGTTCATCTCGCGCACCGTCATCATGATCGTCGTCGCCGTGGGCATCACGGCGCTGGTGTACGGGGTCGTAGCGCTAATCGTGAAGATGGATGATGTGGGTCTGGCGCTGGCCGCTCGCGATTCCGAACGCTCCCAGGCCATCGGCAAGGCGTTGGTGGCAGCGATGCCGAAGGTCCTGACCGTCATCTCCACCGTCGGGGTCTTCGCCATGCTGTGGGTGGGCGGACACATCATCCTCGTCGGAATGGATGACCTCGGATTCTCGCCACCGTATGACTTTGTGCACTACCTCGAGGGCTTCGTGGTCGACGTCGCAGCGGTGGGCGGCGTGCTGGCCTGGCTGGTCAACACACTGTGTTCCCTGCTCCTGGGACTGGTGTGGGGGATGATCGTGGCAGCCGTGCTGCATGTGCTGCCATGGCCGAAGGGTCACGGGGAACCGGTTGTCATTCCCGCGTCCGAGGACACCTCGACATGAGGCCCGCCCGCGGGAAGCCGGTACGCTGAAGTACATGACCCAGCTGCTACCCGACGCCACCGGCCACTTCGGTGACTTCGGCGGAAAGTTTGTACCCGAGGCGTTGAATGCAGCACTGGCCGAACTCGCCTCCGAGTTCTCCCGCGCCAGCGAGGATCCCGCATTCACCGCGGAGCTGCGTCGGCTCCAGCGCGACTACTCCGGCCGGCCCACCCCCATCACCGTCGCCGACAACTTCTCGAAACTGTGCGGCAATGCCCGCATCCTTCTCAAACGCGAGGACCTGAATCACACCGGCGCCCACAAGATCAACAACGTCCTGGGCCAGGCGCTGCTGACCAAGCGCATGGGCAAGACCCGCGTCATTGCCGAGACCGGGGCCGGGCAGCACGGCGTCGCCACCGCCACGGCCGCAGCCCTCATGGGGTTGGAGTGCCGTGTCTACATGGGCGAGGTGGACACGAAGCGCCAGGCCGTGAATGTGGCGCGCATGCAGCTGCTGGGCGCCGAGGTGCACGCCGTCGCGGCGGGGTCTCGCACTCTCAAGGACGCCATGAACGAAGCCATGCGGGAATGGGTCTCCACGGTGGAGACGACGCACTACCTGATCGGCACCGTCGGCGGGCCACACCCGTTCCCCTGGTTGGTCCGCGAACTGCAGCGCGTCATCTCCACCGAAGCGCGCGCGCAGATGATTGAGGACCACGGCGGCTTGCCCGACTATGTCGCGGCCTGCGTCGGCGGAGGTTCCAATGCGATCGGCATGTTCGCCGACTTCATCGACGACGACGGCGTCGGCCTGCTGGGCTACGAGGCGGCAGGCGACGGCATCGAGACTGGCCGTCACGCCGCCACCATCTCCGCCGGCTCCATGGGCGTGCTGCACGGAGCCCGCACCTATGTGCTGCAGAACGAGGACGGGCAGACCATCGAGTCGCACTCGATCTCTGCTGGTCTGGACTACCCCGGCGTCGGACCCGAGCATGCGTGGCTGGCGCAGACCGGCCGGGCTGTCTACGAGGGTGTGACCGACGCCGAGGCGATGGAGGCGTTCGGTGAGCTGACCCGGACCGAGGGCATCATGCCCGCCATCGAAACTGCCCACGCTCTGGCTGGTGCCAAACGCCACGGACTGCGGCTCGCTGAAGAACAGCCCGACGCGCGCCCCACCATCCTCGTCTGCCTCTCCGGTCGGGGCGACAAGGACATCAGCACAGCGTTCGAGTGGTTCGGAATGTCGGGGGAGCCCGACAAGGTTGTCGGAGGCATGGAGTCGTGAGTGTCACGGTGAACAGGTTCACTGACCAGGACCGGCTGGGTATCTCCGGCAAGGTGATCGCAAACTGTGTCGACGAGGGGCGCGCCGCCCTCATCGCCTACCTCCCCGTGGGCTACCCCAGCGTCGAGGACAGCCTCGATGCCTTCCGTGCGCTGACCGACGGCGTGGGCGTCGATCTCGTGGAGATCGGTCTGCCGTACTCCGATCCCGTCCTCGACGGCGTCGTCATCCAGCACGCCACCACCAAGGCTCTGCGTCGGGGCGTTCGCACACGCGATGCCTTCCGCGCCGCCGAGGCGGTCGCGGAGCGAGGCTGCACGCCGCTGGTGATGACGTACTGGAACCTCATCGAGCAGTACGGCCCCGACGAGTTCGCCCGCGACTTCAAAGCCGCTGGCGGCGCCGGGGTCATCACCCCGGACCTGACACCGGATGAGGCTGAGGTCTGGACGGCCGCCACCGACAAACACGGTCTGGACCGCATCTTCCTGATCGCGCCCAGCTCCACGGATGAGCGCATCGCCTCCACCATGGCCTCCTGCCGCGGCTGGGTGTACGCGACAAGCGTGATGGGCGTCACGGGTACTCGAACCACCACGTCGTCGGCTGCACCGGTCATCGCAGATCGGGCCAGAAGGGCCGATCATGCGCTCCCCGTCGGCATCGGTCTGGGTGTGTCCAACGGGGATCAGGCTGCAGAGGTCGCGCAGTACGCGGACGCTGTGATCGTCGGATCTGCACTGTTGGGCTGCCTCGATTCCGACGGCGCGGACATGCCGGGGGATCTTGACCGGCTGCGCGATCTTGTGGACGAACTGGCCGCGGGCGTTCGGAGGGGTCAGGAGTGATCCCGCGGCGGAGCCTTCTGGGGGCGTTGTTCGTGGTGCCGCTGGCTGCGTGCGGGAACGACGCGCCCGCGGCGGACGTGGACTTGGGGGATGATGGCTATCACGGCACCGGGCTCACCGACGGCTATGAGATGCCGGATGTGGACCTGACGGATCAGGATGGTGAGCCGTGGAATCTCGCCACGTCGCCCACCACACAGGCAGTGGCGCTGTTCTTCGGCTACACGAATTGTCCGGACGTCTGCCCCGGGATCCTCGCGGACATGGCCACGGCCCGCCGTCGGCTCGAGGACGGCCTGGGTGACGACGTCACGCTCGTCATGGTGACCACGGACCCGGCCCGCGACGACCCTGCCGCACTGAAGGCCTACTTGGAGCGCATCGACGAGTCGTTCGTCGGACTGACCGGGGATCTGGAGACGATCACTGCGATTGCTTCCTCCATGGGCATCGCCATCGAGGAGGGCAAGCAGCTGCCCTCTGGCGGTTACGAAGTGGATCACGGCTCCCAGATCCTCGGCGTCGGGGCCGACCGGCGGGTGCAGGTCATCTGGACCAGCGGGTACAGCGTCCAGGACCTCCGCGAGGACTACGCAAGGCTGATCACCCGTCAATGACGGCGTCGGCTCGGAACCATCGCCGGGAGGCCTCCCGATGAATTTTGACGGCTTTCCCGTGGCGGCGCTCGACTTCTATGACGACCTCGAGATGGACAACACCAAGCCCTTCTGGGAGGCCAACAAACACATCTACCAGGAGTCAGTGCGCCAGCCGCTCCTGGCACTGCTGGACGCCGTCGGCGACGAGTTCGGCGAAGGCAAGGTGTATCGGCCCTACCGCGACGTCCGGTTCAGCAAGGACAAGTCTCCCTACAAACTCGCCGGGGCGGCCGCGATCGGCGACAACCGCGAATCCAGTGCGATCTACTACGTCCGGATCAGCGCCGAGGGACTTTTTGTTGCATCCGGCATCTACATGATGACTCGCGACCAACTGCAACGCTTCTACGCGGCCGTGGACGACGAGTCCTCGGGGGAGAGGTTGACAAGATTGGTCGCAGAGACCAGAGCGGCCGGGCTGGAGGTCGGCGGCTCGGAACTCAGGACTGCTCCGCGTGGGTACGCCAGGGATCATCCGCGGATCGAGTTGCTGAGACATAAAAGCGTGACCGTCTCCCAAGCTTTCGGGCCGGACCAGGAATGGATCAGCACACCCCGGGCGCTGGATGAGATCGTCGGTGTGTGGCGGGCAGCAGGCCCGATCAATGGCTGGCTCACCAAGCACGTGGGGCATCCGGACGAACACTAGTTTTTGGCCGGCGACAGTCGAATACCGGATTCAGCATGGCCACTGGAAAGGCGCCCTCGTCCTCCGGTCTGGTCTTTTTCACGCGCAATAGCTCGTATGTTCGAAAAGTGTCAGTGGTGGCTGGAAGAATCAGAGCCATGGAGGACACCACGGAACTCGGCTCGGGACAGCTGGATGCTGTCTTGGATGTTGTCGCCGTGATGGCTGCGGAAGCGCGTGGGGGTGCCTCGGAGTTGTTGGATGTGGTGGCCCGGATTGATGGGTTGTGTGACCGGCTCGGGGCGGTGCGGATGGAGTTGCTGCGCGAGGCGGAGTTGGTGGGTGAGTCGGGGTTGAGTGTGGCGGAGCGTTTGCATGCGACGAATCGGGTGTCGCGGTCCTCGTCGCGTCGTGATGTGCGGCTGGCGCACGATCTGGCCAACAGGTTTCCTGTGGTTGCGCGGGCGTGGCGGGACGGGACGGTCTCGGAGCAGCAGGCCCGGGGGATCGTGGCGGGGTTGAAGCATCTGCCGGTGGTGTTGTCGCCGTCGCAGCTGGAGAGCTGCCAGGCTGATGTGGTGGCTTTTGCTGACCGGCTGGACCCTGACGAGCTTCGCAAGGTGGCGCAGCGGATGGCCGAGATTGTTGATCCGGAGCGGGCCGAGGAGCGGGAGGCTGAGCGGATCGAGCGGGATGCCAGGATCGCGCTTGCCAGGCGGTCGTTGGTGGTGGTGCCGGATCATCATGGTTCGATGCTGATCAGGGGTCAGGTGCCGGTCGCGGATGGGGAGTTGTTCCTGGCGCAGTTGAACGCGCTGATGCCCTCTGCCGCCTCGTACCAGGCCACGGGTGAGGTGCCGGACAAGGCGGCACGGCGTGCGGATGCGTTGGTGCGCCTGTGCAACATGATGGCGAACTGCGGACGGCTCCCGGATGCAGGTGGTGACCGGCCGCAGGTTTTACTCAACCTGGATTTGGAAGCTCTGGTCAACGGACTGAGTGCCGGCACCGTGCTGGCCAGTGATGAACCGATCTCGGCGGGGGAGGCGCGACGTCTTTCGTGTGACGCACACCTCACACCCGCCGTTCTGGGCGGTGTATCCGAGCCGTTGGATGTGGGGCGGGCGCACCGGTTCTTCACCAAGGCGATTCGGGCTGCGTTGGTGGTGCGTGACCAGGGGTGTGTGTTCCCGGGCTGTGATGCCCCACCCGCGGCGTGTGAAGCGCACCACATCAAGCCGTGGTGGGCTGGCGGTGACACCTCCATCGGCAACGGGATCCTGGTGTGTCCCTACCATCACCGTTTGGTGGAGCCGGACCCTTCGAGGTCCGCGGGGGTGCAGTGGCAGATCCTGATCGACCCGACAACCGGGTTGCCGTGGTTCATACCGCCTCGCCACATCGACCCCGAGCGGATACCGCGAATGCACCACCGGTTCCTCCTCAAAGGCATCAGCCCGCCCACACCCGACGTGGATGCGCAGGTGGAGAAGTGCGCCACACCCGCCGACCTGGTGCCATCACCAGCCTGGCACAGCTGAGGAGAAAGCCGTCACCAAAGCCGCGCCTACCTGTCGAACCGGGCAACGTACTCCGACAGGTAATGCTCTACTTCTGCTTCAGCCAGTGGCACTGTGATCATCAACCGAGATTAGGCCAATGTTGTGCCTGAATTGCGTCGTCCTGACATCAGGACCTGTGCGGACTATGCACGTTGGCGAATCTGCCGGGCGTCGTCCCCGTGACGCTGGAGAAGCCGCGGATGAAATGCGCCTCGTCGGCGTACCCGAGCTCAGCTGCCACCTCGGCCAGCGTTGTCGAGCGCTCCCGCAAACGTCCGACGGCGTCGTGTAACCGCCGGCGTTGGATCAGCCACTTGGGTGTGAGTCCCAGCCGACGGTGCACAAGCCTTTGCAGCGAACGCTCGGTCATGCTGAACACGTCGCAGACTTGGGACACGCGCGTCACCTCTGCTGTGTTCTCGACGAACGAGACAAGCTTGTTCACCAGTAGGCCCTCGTCGTCCACGGGTGTGAACTGTCGCAGTGCGCGGCCGTATGCCGCCATCGCCCCTGTGTGCGAGTCGGGTGCCCGGGGATCCTGGGCCATCGCTGAGCGAATGTCGTGCACCAGAGCACGAGCGTCGTCGCCGAGTGCGTCGGCAAGGTCAACGTGGCGGTCGGTGAACTCATCGACGGATCTACCAGTCAGCAGGTACCCCGCGGCCGGCTCGCACATGACGCCAACGGCCCAGCCCTCTCCGGCTAGGGTCGTCGTCGACAACCCGGATGTCACACCGTAGAATCGCGCGTACTCCGGCGTCACGACGAGTAGGCACACCGGGTACTGGAGGACGTTCTGCGGTGCCGACTGTCCTGTGGCCAGGGACCAGACCGGAATCCAGAACCGCCGTACAAGGCCGGAGAGCTCATCGGGCCCGGCGTAGCGAAACATCTCGTGCGACGTGTCCGATGGTTCCTTCAAGTGGGCACGCTCGACGTCATCCACAGCTGGCGCCGGGGCTTCGCGTCGCATGTCGGGTTTCATCAATTGACATCCTGCCGCACCTCGTAGCGTCTCCGGCATGAATACAACACAGAGCAGGTTCAATGAAGCCCGGCAACCGCTTGAGGAAGTTCTCGACGCAGTCCCTGCCGATCGTTGGTCGGCGCCTTCACCGTGTGAGGGGTGGACGGCGGGCGACGTCGTCGGCCACATCATCGGAACCCAACGCGACTTCTTCACCGAGCGGGGTCTCGACGCGGGGACTGCCGCTGTCACTGCCGCTGATCCAGCAGCATCGTGGCGCACTCATTCGGACCGGATTGCTGACCTTATCGGGCAGGATGCTGTCGTCACCACCGGCTTCGAGGGATTCTTCGGTCCGACGACGGTGGGGGACACCTTCGAGACGTTCTACATCTGGGACATGTTCGTGCACCGCTGGGACATCGCCACCGCTGCGGGAATCGATGCCAACCTCACCGATGGGGAACTCGACGTCATCGAGTCAGGGGCGGAAGCCTTCGGTGATGGCCTCTACATGGAGGGTATCTGCAAGCCCGGCGTCGAGACGGACCTGGACGCCGACAGGTTGACCAAGGTGCTGGCGAAGCTGGGCCGCCGCACATGACCGGGCGCCTTCGAACCGTTGGACATCTCTAGCAGCCGCCTGAGCCGCCGGCGCGTCCTACGGTGCCGATGCGGCTGCGCAACAGTTCTGCGACGCGAAAGTTACGATTGTGAAACAGGGCCGGAATTGGTGATTCCAGCCGCATCCCGGTGCATATCCTCTGTGAGCGGGCGTCCATAGTGATGCCCAGCGCACCGAGGAGGAATAGATGCAGATGACGACGCGACCGGGAAAAGTGGGTCTTTACGACCCGGCCAACGAGCACGAAGCATGCGGCATCGCCTTCGTGGCACGTCTCGACGGCATTGCCCGGCACCTGATCGTGGCCCAAGGGCTCGAAGCACTGCGAAACCTGGACCATCGGGGAGCGACCGGGGCAGACGAGGCCGCTGGCGACGGTGCGGGCATCCTCATCCAGGTTCCGGACCGCTTCCTGCGCGGCGTCATCGACGTCGCCCTCCCGGAGTCCGGCGCCTACGCCGTCGGCCTGGCCTTTCTCCCAGCAGACGAGGCCGAGCGCTCAGCAGTCAAGCAACAGATCGAGGCCATCGCCGATGAGGAGGACGTGGACGTCCTCGCATGGCGCGACGTGGCCGTCGAGACCGCCACGTTGTCCGAGGTCTCGATCGCGGTCATGCCGCATCTGGAACACATGGTGGTGGCGGGTCGTCACAACGAAGCAGGCCTGGCGTTGGACCGTCTGACCTATGGATTGCGCCGTCGCGCCCAGCACGAAGCGGGTGTGCACTTCGCGTCACTCAGCTCCCGGACACTGGTCTACAAGGGCATGCTCACCACCAGCCAGCTCGAAGAGGTGTTCCCCGAACTGAGCGATCCCGCCATGGAATCCGCCCTCGCGCTGGTCCACTCCCGGTTCTCCACCAACACCTTCCCGTCATGGGAACTGGCGCACCCGTACCGCTACATCGCCCACAACGGGGAGATCAACACGGTGCGTGGCAACCGCAACTGGATGCGTGCCCGCGAGGCGTTGCTGATGAGTGAGGACATTCCCGGCAACCTGGACCGGCTGTTTCCGATCTGCAATCCGGACGGCTCCGATTCCGCATCCTTCGACGAAGTGCTGGAGCTGCTCCACCTCGGCGGCCGTTCCCTTCCCCACGCCATGCTGATGATGATCCCGGAGGCGTGGGAGGGCAATCCCGCCATGGACGCGGAGCGACGGGCGTTCTACGAGTACCACGCAGCCATCATGGAGCCGTGGGACGGCCCGGCCTGCATGACCTTCACCGACGGCACCATCATCGGCGCCACGCTGGACCGTAACGGCCTGCGCCCGGGCCGCTACTGGGAGACCCGCGACGGCCTCGTGGTGTTCGCGTCCGAGTCGGGCGTGCTGCCCATCCCACCCGGCGACGTGGTCGCGAAGGGACGCCTCCAGCCCGGCCGCATGCTGCTGGTGGACCTGGAGAAGCACCGCATCATCGGCGATGAGGAGATCAAGCGCGAGCTTGCCGCCGAGCATCCCTACGGCGAGTGGGTGAAGAAGAACAAGGTGGAACTTGACAAGCTGCCTGGCCGGGCGCACATCGTGCATGGGCACGCCTCCGTGATCCGGCGGCAGCAGGTGTTCGGCTACACCCATGAGGAACTGCGAATGGTTGTCGCTCCGATGGCGAACGAGGGGACCGAGGCCATCGGATCCATGGGCACCGACACGCCCCTGGCCGTGCTCTCGGAGCGCCCGCGCCTGCTCTTCGACTACTTCTCCCAGCTCTTCGCGCAGGTCACCAATCCGCCGCTGGATGCGATCCGCGAGGAGTTGGTCACGTCGCTGTCCACGAAGATCGGTCCTGAACGCAACCTGCTCGAACCGGTTCCGGAGGCGGCTCATCTGATCACCATGAAGCACCCCATCCTCAATTCGGAACAACTTGCAAAGATCGTGCGCCTGAACGATGGTGGGGTGGCGGGCTACGCCACCCACGTGGTGCGTGGCCTCTACAAGGTTGCTGGCGGTGGACGGGCGCTGAAGACGCGGATTGATGAACTGTGCAACGAGGTTTCCGCCGCCATCCGGGGCGGTGCACGCGCCTTGGTACTGTCCGATCGGCATTCCACGCCGGACCTTGCGCCCATCCCGTCACTGCTGCTCACCGCTGCGATCCACCATCACCTCGTTCGGGAGAAGTCACGCACACAGGTGGGCATCGTCGTGGAGGCCGGCGACGTTCGGGAGGTGCACCACGTGGCGCTACTGCTCGGATACGGCGCCGCGGCCGTCAACCCCTATCTCGCCTTCGAGAGCGCTGAGGACATGGCGCGACGCGAGATGTTCGTGGAGGTCCTGCCGGAGATCGCGATCACCAACGTCACCAAGGCCCTGTCCAAAGGAGTACTCAAGGTGATGAGCAAGATGGGCATCTCCACCGTCGCGTCCTACACCGGCGCCCAGGTCTTCGAGGCACTCGGCCTCAGCCAGGAGCTGGTGGACGCCTACTTCACCGGCACAGCCAGTCGCCTCGGCGGCGTCGGGCTCGCCGAGATCGCGGAGGAGGTGCGGCGACGGCACCTGCGGGCCTACCCGGCCGATGGCATCCCCCTGGCCCACCGGGACCTGGCTGTGGGGGGCGAGTACCAGTGGCGTCGCGAGGGTGAGCCACACATGTTCGACCCCGAAACCGTCTTCCGTCTCCAGCACGCCACCCGCACGGGCCGATACGACGTCTTCCAGCACTACACCTCACTGGTGGACGACAACTCACAGCGACTCATGACGCTGCGCTCCATGCTGCAGTTCACGGGAGAGCGTTCACCCATCGACATCGACGAGGTGGAGCCCGTCAGCGAGATCGTCAAACGCTTCTCGACGGGTGCCATGAGCTACGGCTCCATCTCCGCCGAGGCCCACGAAACCCTCGCCATCGCCATGAACGCGCTGGGGGCGCGCTCCAACACCGGCGAAGGGGGCGAGGACCCGGACCGTCTCCACGACGACCGACGACGCTCCGCCATCAAGCAGGTTGCTTCAGGCAGATTCGGGGTCACCAGCGAGTACCTGACCTGGGCCACCGATCTGCAGATCAAGATGGCACAGGGCGCCAAGCCGGGGGAGGGCGGTCAGCTGCCGGGTCCCAAGGTCTATCCGTGGGTGGCGAAAACACGTCACTCCACACCGGGTGTCGGCCTGATCTCACCGCCCCCGCACCACGACATTTACTCGATTGAGGACCTCAAGCAGCTGATCCACGATCTGAAGTGCGCCAACCCGTCGGCGCGGGTGCACGTCAAGCTCGTCAGTGAGGTGGGCGTGGGCACGGTCGCAGCAGGCGTTTCGAAGGCCAAGGCCGACGTGGTACTCATCTCCGGCCACGACGGCGGCACCGGGGCTGCGCCCCTGACGTCGTTGAAGCACGCCGGTGGACCATGGGAACTGGGCCTGGCCGAGGCACAGCAGACCCTGTTGCTCAACCGTCTGCGCGACCGCATCGTCGTGCAGTGCGACGGACAACTCAAGACTGGACGCGACGTCGTCATCGCCGCGCTGCTGGGTGCGGAGGAGTTCGGCTTCGCCACCGCGCCGCTCGTGGCCAGTGGCTGCATCATGATGCGCGTCTGCCACAAGGACACGTGCCCCGTCGGCGTCGCCACCCAGAACCCTGAACTCCGGGCCAAGTTCACGGGCGATCCGCAGCACGTCATCAACTTCTTCGAGTTCATGGCGCAGGAGGTGCGCGAGATTCTCGCATCGCTGGGATTCAGGTCCATCGAGGAGGCCGTCGGTCGGGTGGATGTGCTGGACTCCTCCGACGCTGTCCGCCACTGGAAGACTCAAGGCCTGGACCTCGCTCCCATTCTCACGCGGATCGAGACTGATCATCCGCTCCACAACACCGTGGATCAGAACCACGGGCTGGAGACGAAGCTCGACATGCGGCTGATCGAACTTGCGGCACCGGTTCTGGAACATGGGGAGGCGGTACGGCACACCGTCGCGGTGCGCAACGTCGACAGGACCGTCGGGACGATTCTCGGCCACGAGGTCACCAGACGAACCGGAGGAGCGGGACTGGAGCCCGGTACCATCGAGTTCACCATGCATGGCACCGGCGGCCAAAGCTTCGGCGCCTTCCTTCCCCGCGGCGTCACGCTGCGACTGATCGGGGACGCCTGCGACTACGTCGGCAAGGGCCTTTCCGGTGGCCGCGTCATCGTCGCGCCCGATCCCAGCAGCCCCTTCGTGGCTCAGGAGCAGGTTCTGGCGGGCAACGTCATCGGCTACGGCGCCACTTCGGGACAGCTGTTCCTGAGAGGCGTGGTGGGGGAGCGGTTCTGCGTCCGCAACTCCGGGGCCACCGCCGTCGTGGAGGGCGTCGGGGACCACGGGTGCGAGTACATGACAGGCGGCGAGGCGCTGGTGCTCGGACCCACCGGGCGAAACTTCGCAGCTGGCATGTCCGGGGGCCTTGCCTGGGTGCTCGACATGGATCCGGAGCGTCTCAACACGGAGTTCGTCGACGCCGTCGAGCTGGGACCCAACGACACCACCCGAGTCCGAGAACTCCTGAGCGAGCACCGCCGTGAGACTGCCTCCTCGGTCGCCGAGGGGCTCCTGGCGCTGGACGACGGCGCGCTGGCCAAGCGCTTCACCCGTATCGAACCGCGAGTGTGGGCCCGCATCATGGAGGTCCGGGACAGGGCCGAGGCGGACGGACACGACGAGACCACGACGACACAGCTGATGATGGAGGCCGCACATGCCTGATCCCAAAGGATTCATGACCACCCCCCGTGAGGTCGCCGACCGTCGCCCCGTGGACGAACGTGTCCAGGACTGGCGCGAGGTCTACCCCGGCACACCGGGACGTGCGCTGTTGCCCATCGTGTCCAAACAGGCGGGCCGGTGCATGGACTGCGGCATCCCGTTCTGCCACACTGGCTGTCCTCTCGGGAACCTCATCCCCGAATGGAACGACCTCGTGTGGCGCGACGAATGGCAGCCCGCCCTCGAGCGCCTGCACGCCACCAACAACTTCCCGGAATTCACCGGACGTCTCTGCCCTGCTCCGTGCGAAACGGCATGCGTCGTCGGCATCACCGGTGACCCGGTCACCATCAAGAACGTCGAGGTTGCCATCATCGACAAGGCGTGGGACGACTCCCGTGTCGTGCCGCAGCAACCGGAGTGGCACACCGACCGGACGGTCGCCGTGGTGGGTTCGGGGCCGGCCGGACTCGCCGTCGCGCAGCAACTGACACGCGCCGGCCACACCGTCGTCGTCTATGAACGGGCCGACGCCATCGGAGGGCTGCTGCGCTACGGCATTCCCGAGTTCAAGATGGAGAAGGCGGTACTGGATCGGCGCCTCAAGCAGATGGGGCTGGAGGGGACGCAGTTCAAGACCGGTGTCACGATCGGTGAGGACATCACTGGGCCGGAGCTGCTGGAGCGCTACGAGGCCGTCGTCCTGGCGATCGGCTCAACGGTGGCGCGGGACCTGCCGGTACCGGGTCGTGAGTTGCGGGGTATCCACCAGGCAATGGAATTCCTGCCTCAGTCCAACAAGGCAGTCCTCGGCGGCCACGTCGAGGAGCAGATCACAGCCGAGGGCAAGGACGTCGTCATCATCGGTGGTGGTGACACCGGCGCGGACTGTCTTGGCACATCCATCCGCCAGGGAGCGCGCTCCATAATGCAACTGGAGATCATGCCGACCCCTCCGAACCTCCGGCCCGAGACTCAGCCCTGGCCCACCTACCCGATGACGTTCAAGGTCACCTCGGCACACGAGGAGGGTGGCGACAGGATGTACGCCGTCTCCACCAGCCGCTTCGTCGGCGACGACGACGGCAACGTCACCGGGCTGGACCTCACCGAGGTTCGCTTCGACGCCGGGAAGTTCGTACCGGTGGAGGGTTCGGAGAAACACATCCCGGCACAGCTCGTGCTGCTGGCCATGGGTTTCGCGGGCCCGGAGAAGACCGTCGCCGAACAGTTGGGCGTGGACCTCGACGAGCGCGGCAACATCGCCCGCGACGAACACTTCGCCACCAATGTCCCGGGTGTCTTCGCATGCGGCGACGCCGGTCGCGGCCAGTCGCTGATCGTCTGGGCCATCGCCGAGGGCCGCTCTGCTGCCCGGGGTGTCGACGAGTTCCTCTCCGGCAGCTCCAAACTGCCACGCCCCATCGGCCCAGAGGTACGCCAACTCATGGCCTGATCCTCTGTCCGCGTTAACCGTTCGGTTTTGGCGGGTGGATGGACCAGCCATTTCTGAACGGTGAACGCTGACAAGAAATGGGGCATGGACAGGGGACGGGTGGGCGGTCCGCCATGACCCTCTGTCCTGGCGGACCTCCTGTCGCAGTAGGTTGGAAGTTCGTTCAACAACGGTCGGTTCCGTCTGCCAAACCCGTGGGTGCGAGACTGGCCCATGGAGGAGTGGGAGTCATGGACATGCGTCAGAACAAGAAGGTCGCGATCATCGGGGGCGGAATCTCCGGTCTTGTGTCCGCGTTCGAACTGAGTGAGCAGGACGGTGTGGAGGTCACGGTCCTGGAAGCGGCTCCCGAGTGCGGGGGGAAGATGCGGGGGCATTTCAACGAAGCGGAGCAGCGATTCGAAGAGCACTCCATCAGGGCGCTCTCGTCAACGTACTTCTCGCTTTTCGACGTCTTCCACCGCGCCGGCATTCTTGATCATCTTGCGCCGGTGGACGACTACCAATTCTATGAGCGCAGGAGTGGCAAGCGGGTGTCGGTGGACCGCAAGGACTCGATCGGTGTGGAAACGGTTCGGGATCTGATCAACACGTTCGACCTCTCGGTGCCGGACATGCTTCACCTGGCGCACAAGATCATGCGCCACGTCAATGCGTCCGATCAGGAGCGGGAGGCCATGGCGCACCAGAAAGCTGGTGACGTCATCGGCATCGACGACTTCAGTCCCGCGACGCAGCAGTTCGTCACCAACTGGTTCGGCATCCTCACCGGCGCCCGGATGCACAGCAAAGCCGTCGACATCATGGACAGCTTCCTGCTGATGTTTCTGCCGATGAGTGAATCCCCGCATCTGCCACCGGGCGAGGTGTCCAAGTCGTACTGCTTCACCGGCCCCACGTCCCGCACGGTCCAGGCTCTGGTCGAAGTGTTGGAGGACCGCGGAGTCTCATTCCGCACAGGCTCGCGCATGACGAATCTGGTGCGTCACGGAGAACAATTCGCGATCGAAACCGACAACGATTCGCTGAAGGAGCACAGTTTCGACGCGGTGATCATGGCGGTGCCGCATGAAGTCCTGTGGAGCGTAGGCCTCATCGACACAGCAAAGCCTTTTGACGACGAATGGTCCTTCGGCACCCAGTTCCCTCTGCGCGAACTACCGGAAACTCTGCAACCGTTCGCCGGGAAGTCCTACAACCTGTGTTTCGACGCACCATGGAACATCGTGTTCCAGATCCAGCACAACGGCAGTTTCTGGAGCAAGGTCGATTTCCCGGAGAACGCGCCCTACACGTTGTCCGCCACCTGCAGCTCGCCGCACAACCCGGGTGTGCTGTACGGGAAGAAGTTCATGGACTGCACACCCGATGAGGCCCTGCACGAAATCTTGTTCCAGTTGGGCATCGATGACGAGGAGCAACGCAGCGAGATGGCCGCCAATGCGGTCTCCGATCCCATTTACCTCGAGTTCACCGACGAATGGCAGGAGGCTGCTGTGCTGGAGACGGTGGAACTGGGGCACAAGCACCCGGACGGTCGTAGATGGGTGGACAAGGCTCAGATCTATGTTCGCTCCGCCGGGGACCCTGAGGTGGAGCCGACCAGCAGTGTTTCCGGTGTGTTCCTCGCTGGCGAAGTCGTGACGGTGCCCGGCAAGTGGAAGATTCCGACGATGGAACAGGCCGCCACCTCCGGCAAACAGGCAGCGACCCTCACTCTGGAGCACTTGGACATTTCACACAGCATTGAAATGAACATGGCGGAGATCGAAGAAACGGAGAAAGCCAGAGCGGCCAGCCTGTTGCTGCGGGGCATCACGGCATTCACGGACCGTCTCCCCAGCCGCTCCGACGGCTGACTGTACGGAGTTGGGCGAATCGCTGATCGTGCCACTGGGGTAGCCTGCTGACGGCTGCTTCCCGGCCATGTGGGAAAGGACTCCTCAGTTGCTCGATCTGCTGACTGGCTCTCCCCTGCTCACGATTCTCGTGGTCGTGGCGCTGGGAGCCGCAGTAGGGGTGATCCCGTTTGGTCCGCTGCGCTTCGGCGCGGCGGGCGCGCTGTTCGTCGGTTTGGCGATCGGGGCGTGGGAGCCAGCGTTGGGGGAAGGGCTCGGCCTCGTGTCCTCACTGGGACTCGCACTGTTCGTCTACACCGTTGGGATCGCCGCGGGAGAGACGTTCTTCGCGGACCTCCGAAAGCAGCTCCCGCTCATGGGGCTCGGCATCGTGATCATCGCGGTTGTGACCGTCCTTGCGGTGGTGATGGGCACCGCCCTCGGCCTCGAATCACCCCTGATCGCAGGGGTCCTGGCCGGAGCACTGACCTCCACTCCAGCTCTTGCCGCCGCGACGGCTGCGACGGGAAGCCCCGACGCTGCCGTCGGCTACTCCCTCGGCTACCCGGTGGGTGTCGTCCTGGCGATCATTGCAGTGGCGATCGTCGTCACGCGACGGTGGCCCGGAGCCAAGGACTCGGCGCCGCCCAGCGCGGAGGGCCTGGTGGCCGAATCCGTCCACGTCGAACGTGCAGCACCGCTGAGGGACGTGCCCGGCTGGATCGACGAGACAATCAAGATGAGCTATCTGATTCGCGACGGCCACACCCGGGTCCTCTCACCGGGCGAGGACGTGCAGCCGGGTGATCAGGTTCTCGTGATCGGTGAGCCCGACGCCGTCAACGAGGCGATGTCCTTTCTTGGGCACCGGATGGAGCGGGAACTGACGTCGGACCGCGACGCAGTCGACTTCAAACGGTTGGTGGTCTCCTCCCCGGCGATCGCGGGCCGCAGTGTGGCCGAACTCAACCTTCCCAGCCGCTACGGGGGCGTCCTGACCCGCGTCCGGCGTGGGGACACCGACATCCTCGCCCGTGATGACCTCGTACTCCAACTCGGCGACCGCGTCCTGGCGGTGGCACCCCAGGGTGAGCTTGGTGCCCTGACGACGTATCTTGGCGACTCCGAACGCCGGGTGTCCGAGGTGGACGCGTTGGGCCTTGGACTGGGAATGGTGCTGGGCCTGCTGCTCGGTGCGATCAGCCTGCCACTGCCCGGTGGAGGAGACTTCTCCCTGGGACCGGCGGCGGGGCCGCTCATCGTCGGCATGGTACTGGGGGCCGTGCACCGGAGCGGGCCACTGATCTGGCAGATTCCCCTGTCGGTGAACCTCACCATCCGCCAGTTGGGGCTCCTGCTGTTCCTCGCCACTGTCGGCCTGGCATCCGGGCCGCTGTTCGCCGAGCAGGCAGTCACCTCCACGGGACTGCGTGCTGGCGCGCTGGCGGCAGTCATCGTGGGGGTCTCTGCGGTCGCCTTTCTGGGCGGGGCGCGGCTTCTCGGGCTCAGCGCGCAACGAGCGGCCGGCGGTTTCTCCGGCTACATCGGCCAGCCAGCCATCCTGTCCTTCGCCACGGGCCGGGTCAGCGACGAACGCATCGACGCCGGTTACGCCGCACTGTTCGCACTGGGCATCATCGCCAAGATCGTTGCTGTCCAGGTCATCGGGGCGCTCGGCTGACCATGCGCTGCCATGTGACCTGCGCTGCGCTCTCTTCACCACGTGAGAGTGCGTAGACCCGGAAGCCGTAGCAGATTTGCATCGACGGTGACCAGTGTCGAGCTCTCCAGAATGGCTTGGGCTACGAGCAGTCGGACTTCACTCCCATGCTGCGAGCTCTTCTTCAGGCAGCGGGGAATCAAAGTCATCAGGTACGTCGAAGGTCATACCGCCAAACTGCCGTGGGGGTGGCTCGTGGACGGGGACCAGCCGGACAACGGCTTTTCCGGCCCGGGCGATGACGATGTCCTCACCCTGTTCACTGCGCTGTATGAGATCTGAAAGGTGGGTCTTGGCCTGCTGGATGTTGACCTGCTTCATGTCGTTCCCTTCTCCTCCAGACCAGCCTGGTCAGGTTGACCAGTCCCCTTTTTGAGTGTCATCGGTGCCAACCCTGCGCCCCAACCGGAACCCCATGACGAGGCCACTGAGGACGAGGCCAGCGGCTACCAGGCTAGCTGCGAGCACTCGTTGCGCACCGTATCCGGAGCCCCTTGGGAGGACCACATCTTCTGGCAGAGGTTCATAGCTGAACCACCCGAAGCTGACCGCCTCTGACGGTGCTGTGAACCACAGAAGAATCCCCATACCGAGGCAGACGACAGCGGCGATTGCCATGACCACCCCCGGCGCGCGTAGCGACAGTTTCACGGACTCACCTCGTTATCTACATCGACACTCGCGTGCCTGACGCTATCCCACATGAACTCGCCGTTGTGGAACGAAGCAAGGAGGACCATATTGGACATCAGTTGGTGCGAAGAACGAATGGGAGACGAAGATGAGAACAACCGTCACACTCGACGAGCACCTTCTTGCGCGAGCAGCAGAGATCACGGGTATCACCGACGAGTCCACCCTGATACGTATGGGTCTCGAAGCACTGCTGGCGCGGGAGAGCGCTCAACGGCTGAGCCTGCTGGGTGGTTCCGATCCGACGGCAACCTCGGCTCCCCGAACCCGAGGGGACGATGACCCCAGCCATCGCGGAGCTGTGCGAATATGCGCTCTGCGTCTCACGGACGCAGTAGGGCCCGACGCGCTTCAGAGTGTCTCAGCAGAAGTCGTGACGGGGTTCGGCAACCACTGATGTCGGTCCGGGTTTCGTCGGAGCGTGGCGGTAGGGTGGGGCCTCGTTCGCCTGTCGTGAAGGGAAGCCCCGAGTTGTCGGATCAGTTCGTCCATCTGCACTGCCACACCGAGTTCTCGATGCTGGATGGTGCCGCCCGGATCAAGGATCTCTTCGAGGGTGCCGACCGGATGGGGATGCCCGCACTCGCGATGACGGACCACGGCAACCTGTTCGGCGCCTACGAGTTCTACAAGGCTTCCAAGGACTACAACGTCAAGCCCATCATCGGACTCGAGGCCTATCTCACACCCCGCACACACCGCTCGGAGCGCAAGCGCGTGCAGTTCGGCGATGGAACAGGCGACGACGTCTCGGCGCGGGGCGCCTACACCCACATGACACTGCTGGCCTCCAGCACCGCGGGCATGCACAACCTGTTCCGCCTCTCCTCACGCAGCTCGCTGGAGGGCTTCTTCTACAAGCCGCGCGCGGACCGGGAACTGCTGAACGAGTACGGCAAGGGCCTCATCGCCACCACGGGTTGCCCCTCGGGCGAGGTGCAGACGTTCCTGCGACTCGGTCAGTACGACAAGGCGGTGGCCGCAGCCGCAGAGTTCCGCGACATCTTCGGCGAGGGCAACTTCTACGTCGAGGTGATGGATCATGGCCTGGACATCGAGACCCGCATCCGTGGGGACCTGCTCCGGCTCGCCAGGGATCTCGGACTGCCGCTGGTGGCAACCAACGACCTGCACTACGTCCACGCCGACGACGCCGACGCGCACGACACCCTGTTGTGCGTGTCCTCCGGCGCCCGCAAGGCGCAGCAGGAACGCTTCAAGTTCAACGGCAGTGGCTACTACCTGAAGTCGCCCGCCGAGATGCGCGCACTCTTCGCCGAGCTGCCACAGGCGTGTGACAACACCCTGGAGATCGCCGAGCGGTGCGAGACCAGTTTCACGGAAGGCATGGGCACGTTCATGCCCGTCTTCGACTGCCCTCCCGGGGAGACCGAGGACACGTGGTTCCACAAGGAGGTTGAGCGGGGACTGGAGCGTCGCTACCCGGACGGCATCAGCACGGAGGCCCGGGAACGGGCTGAGTTCGAGACCAACATCATCGCGAACATGGGTTTCACGGGGTACTTCCTTGTGGTGGCCGACTTCATCAACTGGGCCAAGGAGAACGGCATCCGGGTGGGCCCGGGCCGTGGATCGGGTGCCGGATCGATCTGCGCCTACGCGCTACGGATCACCGATCTGGACCCCATCGCGCACGGTCTCCTGTTCGAGCGTTTCCTGAATCCGGAGCGGGTGTCGATGCCGGACTTCGACATCGACTTCGACGATCGTCGTCGCGGCGAGGTGATCGCTTACGTCTCGGAGAAGTACGGCAACGACAAGGTCGCCCAGATCGTCACCTACGGCAGCATCAAGGCCAAGGCTGCCGTGAAGGACGCCTCGCGAGTGCTGGACATGCCGTTCGCCGTGGGCGAGAAGATCACCAAGGCCATGCCCGCGGACGTCATGGGCAAGGGCGTCACCCTTCCCCAGCTGTTCGACGAGACCAACAAGCGGTACTCGGAGGGCTCCGAGGTCCGGGAGATGTACAACGCGGAGGCCGATGTCCGCACGGTGGTGGACACCGCGATGGGCATCGAGGGACTGAAACGCCAGTGGGGCGTCCACGCTGCCGGCGTCATCATGAGCTCAAAGCCCCTGCTGGACATCATCCCCATCATGAAGCGGGAGTCCGACGGCGCCATCATCACCCAGTTCGACTACCCGGGCTGCGAGGCGCTCGGCCTCATCAAGATGGACTTCCTGGGGTTGCGCAACCTCACCGTCATTGACGATGCGGTGCGCAGCATCAAGGCCAACCGCGGTATTGACGTCGATCTCGACAACCTCCCCCTCGACGACCAACCCACCTATGACCTGCTGGCCCGCGGCGACACCCTCGGGGTGTTCCAGCTCGACGGTGGCCCCATGCGTGCCCTGTTGCGCTCCATGCGGCCCGACTCCTTCGAGGACATCTCCGCCGTGGGTGCCCTCTACCGCCCCGGACCAATGGGCGCTGACTCCCACAACAAGTACGCCCGCCGCAAGACGGGTCGCGAGCCGGTGGAGCCCATCCATCCCGAGCTGGCCGAAGCACTTGAGCCGATCCTGGGGGAGACCTACGGCCTGATCGTCTACCAGGAGCAGGTCATGGCCATCGCCCAACAGTTGGCCGGCTACACCCTCGGTGCCGCCGACGAGCTGCGCAGGGCCATGGGCAAGAAGAAGCACGACGTGCTGAACCAGCAGTACGAGATCTTCAAGGCGGGCATGACGTCCCGTGGGTTCAGCGCCGCCTCGGTGCAGGTGCTGTGGGACACGCTGGTCCCGTTCGCCGATTACGCCTTCAACAAGGCCCATTCCGCGGCCTACGGGTTGGTGTCGTACTGGACCGCCTATTTGAAGGCCAACTATCCCACGGAGTACATGGCAGCGCTTCTCCAGTCCGTGCGTGACGACAAGGACAAGTCGGCCAACTATCTGGCCGAATGCCGTCACATGGGTATCCAAGTGCTTCCCCCCGACATCAACTCCTCCGAATCCGCCTTCACCCCTGTCGGCACCCACATCCGCTTCGGATTGGGCGCCGTACGCAACGTGGGCGACAAGGTGGTTAGAGCCTGGACGATGCAGCGAGCCACACAGGGACGTGCCACGGACTTCCATGACTTCCTGGACAAGGCGCCGCTGCCGATCTGCAACAAGCGGATCATCGAGTCGCTCGTCAAGGCAGGAGCCTTCGACGAGATGGGCCACACCCGACGGGGCCTGTTGACCATTCACGAGAACGCCATCGACAACATCATCGACGTCAAGAGGAACGCGGAGAACGGACAGGATGACCTCTTCGGCGCAGGCTTCGGCGGCGGCGATGACAGCGACAGCGTGGAGCGCGCCGTCGTACCGGAGGTGGAGGAGTGGGACCGGCGCACCAAGCTCGCCTTCGAACGGGAGATGCTCGGACTCTACGTCTCCGACCACCCCCTGAACGGACTGGAGCACGTCCTGGCAGCGAACGGCAACCACTCGGTGAGCGCCGTCGCAGCCGTGGACGGCTATCGCGGGGAGACGACGGTGTGTGGCCTCATCACGTCGGTCAATCGACGCGTCAACAAGAAGGGCGCCTTCTACGCCACCATTGTTCTGGAGGACCTGGCCTCCTCCGTGGAGGTGACGGTCTTCCCGCGTGTCTACGATGCCGTTGCCATGCACTTGGCCCCTGACACCATCGTGGCAGTGCGCGGCGTCGTGGAATCGGGGGAGGATCGCGCTCGCATGCGAGCCGTTGACCTCTTTGCGCCACAGGTCAGCCTCGACGGGGCATCGCCGCCAGTGGTGCTCACGCTGCCCGCCGTGAGGTGCACCCCGGGCATCGTGGCCAACATCAAGCACATCCTGACCGGCTACCCGGGCTCCGCCGAGGTCCATCTGCAACTCCGCAACGGGGAGCGGATGACCACATTCAAGCTGGGGGAGGGCTTCCGGGTTGCCCCCAGTTCACCACTGTTCGCGGACCTGAAAGCCGTTCTTGGCCCCTCGGCGGTGGGTGTGGGAAAAGTCGGTGGGCATGTCTGAGGCGGTGGCCGCGCCCTGGCGTGAGAGCCTCATCGATGCGCGATGGCGAGTGGCAGTGTTCTCGCTCTTCTGCGTCGGCGTGGGCGTGGTGGCTGGGATCCTGTGGGCCATCTTCGCGTTCAGGCCCGGCTATCGGGTCACCGATGATCTCGCAGCCTCCCTGGGGGAGAGAGAACTGGCCAACATCTTCGCCGCGGATGCGCTGTTCACTCTGCTTGCTGCCCTGTGTGGCCTCATCATCGGCGTCTCGTGCTGGATGCTCTTCCGCCGCCATGGTTGGTGGGTGTCCGTGCTCGCAGTCCTTGGGGCTGGTCTCGCCGGTCTTGTGGCATGGCAGGTGGGGCTGCTCGTGACGCCCGAAGATTTCGACGAACGCCTGGCCAGAGCGGTGGGCGGGGATGTGGTCCCCGTCGACCTCCAACTGGATGCACTCGCCGCGCTGCTCGTGGCACCATTCGCGGCGATCATTCCCGTCATGCTGCTGGCAGCATTCGCACCCGAACCTCAGGAGACCGTCCCGCCGCCGGAGCCGGACCCACCGCCGACGCCTGCCAGCTGAAGGCCCTTGACGATCACGCGTGAACCGTCTCTCATTGGAGCATGGGAGCACCGTCAGCGAAGACCTCCGTCCCGGCAACGGCGGCCGTTACAGGAGACAGCACCGAGGAAACCGCCATGAGGGTGACGCAGCGCTTCGCTGCACACAACTACGACCCCCTGCCGGTGGTGCTGTCCTCCGGTGAGGGATCGTGGGTGACCGACGTCGAGGGCCGCCGCTACCTGGACTGCCTCGCCGGCTACTCGGCACTGAACTTCGGGCACTGTCATCCACGACTCGTCGCCCGTGCCACCGAACAGCTGCAACGACTGACGCTCACCAGTCGCGCCTTCTTCAATGACCAACTGCCCGTTTTCGCCGAGGCACTCACACGCCTCACCGGCAAGGAGATGATGCTGCCGATGAACTCCGGCGCCGAGGCAGTGGAGACTGCACTCAAGGTCAGCCGGAAGTGGGGCTACGAGGTCAAGGGGGTGGAGCCCGGCCGGGCCACGATCATCACCATGGGCGGCAACTTTCACGGCCGCACCACCACGATCGTCAGCTTCTCCGACGACGCGGCCGCCACGGGCGGCTATGCACCCTTCACCCCCGGATTCCGTCGCGTTGCCTTCGGGGACGTCGACGCCGTGGCCGCTGCCATGGATGACACCGTCGTCGCGGTTCTGTTCGAACCGGTGCAGGGCGAGGCGGGCGTCGTCCTGCCGCCGGAGGGTTACCTGTCAGAACTCCGAGAACTGTGCAGCCGACGCAACGTCCTCATGGTGGCCGACGAGATTCAGTCCGGTCTCGCCCGCGCCGGGACCACCTTCGCCTGCGACCACGAAGCTGTGGTGCCCGATGTCTACGTGCTTGGCAAGGCACTGGGTGGAGGCTTGTACCCGGTGTCCGCCATCGCTGCGGATCGTGACATCCTCGATGTGATCACGCCCGGCTCGCACGGCTCCACCTTCGGGGGCAACCCGCTGGCCGCAGCCATCGGTGCTGAAGTGGTGCAGATGCTGCAGGAGGGGTGCTTCCAGGAACGATCCATCGAGATGGGCAGGCGATTGAGTGCCGGACTGTCGGGCCTCGTGGGCCACGGCATCTCCGCGCTGCGTGTGCGCGGCGCGTGGGTGGGTCTGGACATTGATCCTGCGCTGATGACCGGTCGTCAGCTCTGCCTGGCGCTCATGGCAGATGGTGTTCTCGCGAAGGAAACCCATGGCTCCACCGTGCGCTTCGCGCCGCCGCTGGTGGCGAGCGACGACGACATCGATCTGCTCGTCGATGCGATTCACCGGGGTCTGGATGGCGGAACCGGATACCCGGCGGGGCGGGTGGCGTGATCCGTCGGCTATGCCGTGGCCACGTAGATGGTGGCCGTCGACTCGCCTCGGGTCAGAGCATTGGGGAACGTGATGACCCGCGAGGACGCCGTCGCGAAGACTGCCTCCATGGCTGCCATGAAATCATTGTCAGGCGGTTCGTCGGACCACAACGCGAACACCCCGTCGGGATGGAGGTGCTCCTGGAGCAGCCAGAGACCCTTGACGGTGTAGAACGCCGCATGACTCGGGTGCAGCCAGAAGCTCGGCGTGTGATCGATGTCCAGCAGGATCGCGTGGAACAGGCCGGGCCGATCCTGACCGAGCGTGGTGTCCCCGCGCATGAGGGCGAAGAAGTCCTCCTCCACCAGGGCAGTGCGCTCGTCCGACGTGAGCGCGGTCTCCGGGAGCAGACCCCGCTCGTGCCAGTCGATGACCTCTCCCAGCTTGTCGACCACGGTCAGGGACCGCACACGCTCATCGCGCAAAGCCTCGACCGCGGTGTAGCCCAGGCCGAGGCCTCCCACCAGGACGTCCAGGTCATCACCGGGCGTCGCCGCGAGCCCCAGCCGGGCGAGTTCACGCTCTGCGACTGTGAACGCGCTGGACATGAGGAACTCATCACCGAGCTTGGCCTCGTAGATCTCGGTGTCCAGGACCGGATCGATGCGACGGCGCAGCGTGAGCAACCCCATGGACGTCTCCCGGGCGTCGAGTTCCGCGAATCGTCGGTTCATGCTGGCCCCATTCCGTCCCGGTGAGTGGATGCCTGTGGGACAGGCGTGAACGTAACACGGATCGACGGTGACGCCGCACTCAGGACTCCGGGTCCGGAACAACTAGACTGCATCACTGTGTTGAGAACCGTTGACCTGACCGGCATCACGTCCGAGTACCGCTCCCGGCTGCCGCGCGCCGAGTTCGACGTCGAAGCCGCGCTGGAGGTGGTGCGGCCGATCTGCGCCGACGTCCATGCCCGCGGGGTCGAGGCGCTCGCTGACTACTCGGAACGGTTCGATGGCGTTGTGCCGGACTCCTTCCGCGTGCCCGTGGAGGTGCTGAAAAGGTGCGCTGACGAGTTGGATCCACTGCTTGCCGAAGCGTTCTCCGAGAGTATTCGCCGTCGCCGACACGTGGCTGAGACGCTGGAGCACGACGCTGACCCCGAGCCCGCGATTCTTGCCGAGGGTGCGCAGGTGGGGCTGCGCAATATCCCCGTGGATCGTGTCGGTCTCTACGTCCCGGGAGGCTTGGCACCGCTGAGCTCCAGCGTGATCATGAACGCCGTGCCCGCCCAGGTGGCCGGGGTCCGGCAGATCGCCGTCGCCTCCCCACCGCAGGAGGAGTTCGGCGGCTGGCCGCACCCGAACATCCTGGCGCTGTGCCACATGCTCGGCGTGGACGAGGTCTACGCGGTGGGGGGCGCCCAGGCGATCGCCATGTTCGCCCACGGTGCTCCCGGCCTCTGCGAGCCCGTCTCTCTCGTCACCGGTCCGGGCAACATCTGGGTGGTCGCGGCCAAGCGGCAGCTCCGAGGCGTGGTGGGCATCGACTCCGAGGCCGGTCCGACGGAGATCGCGATCATCGCGGACGAGACCGCCAACCCTGTGTACGTGGCTGCAGACATCATCTCCCAGGCCGAACACGACCCGCTCGCTGCCTCCGTGCTCATCACCGACTCACCCTCGCTGGCCGAGGCCGTTGCTGAGGAAGTCAGCGCACAAGTGGCGGCCACCACGCACGTCGAGCGCATCCGGACGTCGCTCAGCGGTCGCCAGAGTGCGATCGTACTGGTGCGGGATCTGGACCAGGCGGTGGCCGTCGCGGATGCCTACGGCGCCGAGCACCTGGAGATCCAGACGGCCGACGCGGCAGGTGTTGCCGCGCGCATTCGCAATGCCGGGGCCATTTTCGTGGGTGACCACTCGCCGGTGAGCCTGGGCGACTACTCGGCCGGGTCAACCCACGTCCTGCCCACCGCCGGCTGCGCCTGCCACTCCAGTGGGCTGAACGTCCGCAGCTTCATGCGCACCGTGCACGTCATCAACTACACGCGCGACGCGCTCCTTGAGATCGCCGACGGCGTGGAGCGCTTCGCGCTGGCCGAGGACCTGCCCGGTCACGCCAACGCCATCACCGTCAGACGGCCCACATGATCACGCTGGAGGACCTCCCGCTCCGGGCCGACCTGGTGGGCGCCGAGCCCTACGGTGCACCCCAGCTGGTGGTGCCCGTGGTGCTGAACGTCAACGAGAATCCCTATCCTCCGAGTGAGGCGGTGCGTCGCGAGATGGCGGATGCCGTTGTTAATGCGGCGGCTGGGTTGAACCGCTACCCGGACCGGGAGGCGCTGGAGCTGCGTCGCGACCTCGCGTCCTACCTCGGACACGGGCTCAGCCACGAGTCCATCTGGGCGGCCAATGGCTCCAACGAGATCATGTCCCACCTCCTGACGGCCTTCGGCGGACCGGGGCGACGCGTGCTCGCCTTCACTCCGACTTACTCGATGTATCCGGAGTATGCGCGCAACACCTGCACCGGCTACGTCACCGTGCCCCGCAATCCGGACTTCACTCTGGATGCCGACCTCATCTGCGGGGCCGCCGAGGAGCACGATCCCACCGTCGTCCTCATCGCCACACCGAACAATCCCACCGGCACCATCGTCGGCAATGACGTCATCGACGAGGTGTGCAGCCGCACGGATGCCATCGTCGTGGTGGACGAGGCGTACCAGGAGTTCGCCCGCACGCCGTCGGCGCTGGAGCTGATGAGCAAACATCCGCGGCTCGTCGTCAGCCGCACCATGAGCAAGGCGTTCGCCCTGGCCGGGGGACGAGTGGGGTACCTGGCGGCCCAGCCGGCGGTGGTGGACGCCTGCCGGATCGTGCGGCTCCCGTACCACCTGAGCGCCCAGACGCAGGCGGTGGCGCGAGTGGCCCTGCGTCACAAGGACGAGCTGCTGGCGCGTGTGCACCAGCTGGCGGCGGAATCGCGGACGTTCGAGCAGTGGCTGCGGAGCCGGGGGTACGCCGTCGTGCAGTCGGAGGCTAATTTCACGCTGTTCGGTCGCTTCGAGGACCGACACGACGTCTGGCAGCAGCTACTGGATCGCGGTGTCCTGATCCGGGAGACTGGACCCGATGGCTTCCTGCGTGCCTCCGCCGGGACACCGCCAGAAATGGCGACCCTCAGGGACGCCCTCGACGACATCTCGCCCACCTTCCAAGGAGAGACGGCATGAGCCGCACCGCCACCGCACAGCGTTCCACCAGCGAGTCAACCATCACGGTCTCCATCGACCTCGACGGCACAGGCGCCTCCACGATCTCCACGGGCGTCGGGTTCTACGACCACATGCTGACCGCCCTGTCCAAGCACTCCCTGATCGACATGGACATCTCGGCCGACGGTGACGTCCACATCGACGGGCACCACGTGATCGAGGACACCGCCATCGTCCTCGGGCAGGCGTTGGCCGAGGCGTTGGGCGACAAGGCAGGTATTCGACGCTACGCCGATGCCACCGTTCCCCTGGACGAGGCGTTGGCGCACTGCGTCGTCGATGTCGCCGGGCGGCCCTACGCGGTGTGCAGCGGGGAGCCGGACGCGCAGATCTACGCACTCATCGGCGGCTCCGGTGTGCCGTATGCCGGTTCCATGACCTACCACGTGGTCGAGACGCTCGCGCTGAACGCGGGCCTGTGCATCCACCTGCGGCTGCTCGCCGGGCGCGATCCCCACCACATCGTCGAGGCGCAGTTCAAGGCGCTCGCGCGGGCACTCCGCGACGCCGTCGCCGTCGATCCGCGTCAGCAGGGGATCCCCAGCACCAAGGGTGCTCTCTGATGACCCCGCCCCGTGTGGGGCTTCTGGACTACGGATCGGGCAATCTGCACTCCGCCGCTCGCGCCCTCACTCTGGCCGGTGCGGACGTCACGGTCAGCGGCGACACCGCGGATCTGCTCCGCCTGGACCGCTTGGTCGTTCCCGGCGTCGGCGCCTTCGCCGCCTGCATGGCGGGCATCGAGGCCGTCGGAGGAAGCGAACTGATCGCCGGCTGGCTGAAGCAGGAGCGGCCGCTGCTGGGAATCTGTGTCGGCCACCAGATCATGTTCGACTCGGGCACCGAACACGGCGCTGCCACGGAGGGGCTCGGTGTGCTCGCAGGGGTCGTCGAGGCACTGCCCGCCAGTCGGCTGCCGCACATGGGCTGGAACGAGATCCATCCACCACCGGGATCCCGGCTGTTCGATGGACTCCACAATGAACGGTTCTACTTCGTGCACTCCTACGCGGCCCTGGAGACGAATGACGGCGCCCAAATCACGACGGCGCGCCATGAGGAGATCAGTTTCGTCGCAGCCGTTGAGCACGGGAGCCTCAGCACCACCCAGTTCCACCCCGAGAAGTCGGGAGCAGCGGGAGTTCAGCTGCTCCGCAACTGGCTGGTCGGCTGACCGTGTGCGCGGGACGTGCACAACGCTTGAGTTGGGTGTGTAGATGATCGAGAAGTATCAGAACTCCAGACCGTTTCGCTGGGGCGCTCTGAGTGTCTTCCTGGTGGGCGTTGGTGTCCTGACGTTCGTCCTTCCGAGCGGCTTTCCTACGCCCTACAGGATCGACATCGATGTGTACCGAACGGGCGCGCAGGTGTTCCTCGATGGCGGGGATCTCTACGGACCGATGCCCGAATTGTCGCAGGGGGCGCACCTACCGTTCACGTACCCACCGATCGCCGCCGCACTGTTCACCGTGTTCGCGATCATGCCGTTGTGGGTGGGATCCACACTCCTCACGCTCGCCTCCATTGCGTGTGTTGCCGTCGTTCTGCGGATCGTCCTGAGGCGGATCAGCGACCGTCCCTCCGCTGAGCTGTGGTGGCTGGTGACGGGGGCCATGGCCATCGGTCTGTGGTTCGGACCGGTGCGCGAGACACTGGCCTTCGGTCAGGTCAATGCCGTCCTGATGGCATTGGTCGTCGTTGACGCAATTCTGGGCCGGGGCAAATGGTGGGGCGGAACGCTCATTGGGCTGGCAATCGCGATCAAGCTGACACCGGCGGTGTTCCTGGTTCTGCTGGTGCTGCGCAAGGACTGGCGGGCGACGGCCATGACGGGGGTGTCGTTCGTGGCCTACACCGGAATCGGGCACCTGCTGATGCCGGCGGACTCCGCGGAGTACTGGACCCGCACGCTTGTCGACACCGGACGCATCGGTGGCTTGGCGTATGCCGCCAACCAGTCGATCAATGCCGTGCTGTACCGCGCCGGCCTGGAGGGCAGTACGCGCACGCTGGCCTGGTTCGTGGTCTCCCTGATGGTGGGTCTCTTCATTGCATGGGTTGCGGGACGGCTCCTTGCCTTCGGCCATCAGGTCGCCGCCGTCGTCGCTGTCGGGTTTGCTGCGCTGTTCTGTTCCCCGGTGTCGTGGGGCCACCACTGGGTGTGGTCGTTGCCGTTGGTCGTTGTGCTGCTGACGTGGGCGGTGCGTCGGGATCCCCGAGGCACGGGATGGCTGTGGCTGGCCGCCAGCGGGACGGTGGTGTTTCTGGTTACCCCACAGTGGTGGTTCCCCAACGAGAACAACGTCGAACTGCAGTGGAATGCTCTGCAACAACTTGTGGGCAGCGCCTACCTCCTGTGGAGCCTGATCGCGCTGACCTGCATGGGACTGTTCGCCCACCGGATCGGCGAGGAAGATCGCTTCTCGGAGGAGGCACCCAGGGTGCTCTGGCCGAGCCTTTTCCGACGTCCAGGACACCATTCGGCACCACCTGATGGGTACGCTCCGCGCTTCTGATGAGGGCGTGTTGAAGTGGGGCGCGGTCCGGAAATAGGGCAAGGTGGGTGCATGAGAAGCCATCATGTTCTCAGCTGCCTTCTGGGGGTTGCCATGCTGTCGGCGTGCGCACCCGGGCCACCATCCGAATGGCCTTTCGACACGCCGGCGGGCGCCGACGAGCGATGGGAGTTCAAGAGTCGCCCGGATCTGGACCCGCCGATCGCCACCATGACGGGCCCGGGGATCGCCGAAACCGGTAATGGCTACTTCGTCGTGGCCCCCAAGGATGACTGGAACGACGACGAGGACATCTGGGCGGGAGGGTTGATTCTCGACGACGACGGGTCGCCGGTCTGGATCGATGAGGGCAACACGCGCAAGTACGGATTCCGCATCCAGACCTATGCCGATGAACCGGTACTGACGTGGTGGGAGGGAGAGAGCAGTCCGCCCGTGGCGAACGGCGAGATCGTCCTGATGGACAACACGTACGAGGAGATCACCCGCGTCAGCGTGGGGGGCGACCTGGAACAGGGCACCACCGACCTGCATGAGATGACGATCACCGACGACGACACCATGCTGCTCATTGCATACGTGCCCACTCAGACGGACCTGAGCGACGTCGGGGGGCCTGAGGACGGCTGGGTTTTTGAAGATGTTGTGCAGGAGGTGGACATCGCCTCCGGCGAGGTGCTGTTCCAGTGGAGATCGCTCGACGGCGTGCCACTCACTGCATCAAAGACCGGGGTGGCGGAGGACGGGGGCACCGAGGAGGAACCCTTCGACTACCTGCATCTCAACTCCGTGACCGTGGACGACGACGGTTCCCTCCTCCTGTCCGCGCGCAACACCCACGCGATCTACAGCCTCGATCGCGACACCGGAGACATCCAGTGGGTGCTCGGCGGCGAGGAGAGCGACTTCGACATGGATCCCGACGCCGTCTTCGGGGCCCAGCACGATGCGCACCGGCAAAGCGACGGCACGATCACCATGTTCGACAATCGGGCCTCCGAAGAGATCGGTGACAGCCGCGGGCTTCGCCTGGATCTGGACATGGACGCCATGACCGCCAGCGTGGTGACCGAGTACCTACCGCCCGAGCCGCGATGGTCCGCGTCGCAGGGCAACCTCCAGGAACTGGAGAGCGGAGACATCGTCGTGGGATGGGGGTCGCAACCCTACTTCTCCCGCTACAGCAACGACGGCGAGCTGCTCCTGGAGGGGACACTTCCCATCGAATCCAACTACCGCGCCTACTACTCCGAGTGGGAGGGCGAGCCCACAGAGCCCCCGACGGCGGTGCTGGACACCAGCGACGAGTCGCCCACGGTGTTCGTCAGCTGGAACGGCGCCACAGAGGTGGACAGCTGGCGCGTGCGCTCCGGTCAGGATGAGTCCGATGCCACTGAGGTAGCCATGGTGGACCGGACTGGTTTTGAGACGGCGATCGACGTGGATGAGCCGGCTCCCCATGTGGAGGTGGAGGCCATCGATGCCGAGGGCAACGTGGTGGGATCGGCGGTGGCTTCGCAGTAGGTGCCTTCACCAGTTGACCTGCCCGGGCCACGCTGACTGGGGCAGGGTTGCACTGGTGTGCATCCGATAGAGTCCCTGATCGTGGATGCATTGCAGTTGTTGCCAGCCGTTGACGTGACTGAGGGTCGTGCCGTACAGCTCGTCCAGGGCGTCGCCGGGACCCAGAAGGAGTTCGGGGACCCGCTCGCCGCCGCCATGCGTTGGCAGGAGCAGGGTGCGGAGTGGATCCACCTCGTGGACCTGGACGCTGCCTTCGGTAGAGGATCTAATGCCCCGCTGCTGCGCGACATCATCGGCCAGCTGGACGTGCAGGTGGAACTCTCGGGAGGCATCCGCGACGACGCCTCACTGGAGCGGGCACTCGCCACCGGCTGCCGGCGGGTCAACATCGGAACGGCCGCCTTGGAGCAGCCCTACTGGTGCGAACAGATGATCGCCGACCACGGGGACCGCATCGCCATCGGCCTCGATGTCCGGGGTGAGAACCTTGCCGCGCGGGGCTGGACGCAGGAGGGTGGCCCCTGGCAGGAGACGCTCGATTTCCTGACGGAGGCCGGCTGTTCCCGCTTCGTGGTCACCGACGTCAACTCCGACGGAATGCTGACCGGCCCCAACACCGAGTTGCTGGAAGCTGTCTGCGCGCGGACCGATGCTGCCGTTGTCGCCTCCGGCGGAATCGCGACGCTGGACGATCTCAGGAACCTGCGTACGCTCGTGCCCATAGGCGTCGAGGGCGCCATCATCGGCACCGCTCTGTACACCGGCGCGTTCACGCTGCCGGAAGCACTCGAAGTCGCAGGAGGCGCCGCTCATGGCTGAGGCACCACGCAGCACCTTCGGTGCATCGGATCACGCCGGTGTGCACACCCCGCCGTTGCTGACCGGCCGCATCAGAGACCTGCTGTCGGGCAAGAAGATCGCCATGACCGGCGTGACGGGGTTCATCGGTGAACAGTTGCTCTGGAAAGTCCTCACCGAGTGCCCGGACGTCCGCACTGCCCTGCTGGTGCGGGCGAAGGGATCCGTCACCGCACACGAACGAGTCGTCAGCCTGCTGAAGAAGAAGATCTTCGCCGACGTCGTATCCGCTGCCGGTTCCGTCGATGCCCTGATGCAGAGCCGCGTCCAGGTGATCGAGGGGGATCTCCCGCACGTACCGGACCTGCCGCGCGACCTCGACATCCTCGTGCACTGCGCCGGCGACGTGTCCTTCGATCCGCCCATCGATCAGGCCTTCATGACCAACGTCGTGGGAACCAAAGCCCTCATGAGCAAACTGCGTGAGGCCTGCAGCGACGACGACGGCAACCTCGTCAGGGTGCCGCACTACGTCCACATCTCGACGGCCTACACGGCGGGCCGACGCAGAGGGCCCATCCCCGAGGCGGCGCACGTCCACGACGTGGATTACGAACGGGAAACGGCAGCGGCGCTGGCGATGAAGGAACACGTCGAAGCACGCTCCCGCAGTTCCGAGCAGCTCTCCATCCTGCGCAGGGAGGCGGAACGCCTGCACCGCAAGGCGGGCTACCTCACCACGTCGGAGGACACGGAGCGTCGGCGCGAGGAATGGGTGAAGCAGGAGCTGGTGGACGCCGGTACCGAACGCGCCCGCTCACTGGGATGGACCGACGCCTACACCTTCGCCAAGGCGATGGGGGAGCGCGTTGTCGCTGATATGGGCCACGACATGCAGGTCTCCATCGTCCGGCCCGCCATCGTCGAATCCTCCCTCCGGTTCCCGCATGAGGGCTGGATCGAGGGTTTCAAGATGGCCGATCCTCTCATCCTCGCCTACGGCCGCGGCCAGCTCCCCGAATTCCCGGCGTCCCCCGACGCTGTTATCGACATCATTCCGTGCGATCTTGTGGTCAACGCCATCCTCGCCGTGTGCGCAACCCAACCAGAGGTGGGTGAGGTGGAGTTCTACCACTGCAACTCGGGTGCTCGGAACCCACTGACGTTTCAGGGGATCTACCAGCACATCCGCAACTATTTCTCGGAACACCCCTACGTCGCCGGAGAGGGCTCCGCGCCGCTGGCCACGTGGACCTTCCCCGGTTCCGAGCCCGTGGAACGCAAGTTGTGGCTGGCGGCCAAGGGCACCGCCATTGGGAACCGGCTGCTGAGCTTCGCACCCCGAGGCGAGAAGGTGCGCGCCGCCGCGACCGCGCTGGACAAGACGAGCAAGCAGCTGGATTTCTTGAACAAGTACCTGAGCCTGTACGGCGAGTACCTGCAATCGGAACTGCATTTCGTGGATGACAACACCCTCGCCCTGCACAGGTCGCTCGACGACGAGGACGCCGATGTCTTCGGTTTCGACTCGGCGTCGTTCGGGTGGAAGCACTACCTGCAGGAAGTGCACTGCCCAGCCATCACGGATCCCGTGCGGCGTATGGAGGCCGCCCGGTCACGCCGCCGCGCACGTTCGGTGACCTTCAAGGACGTGAAGCCTGCCGAGCCGGGAACGGTGCTGGCCGCCTTCGACCTCGACGGCACCGTCATGGTGACCAACGTCATCGAAACCTACCTGTGGCTGCGGTTGCCCGAACTCAGTGTCACCGAGCGAGCAGCCGAGGTTGCCCGGGTCATCGGCCGGATGCCGCACTACCTTGCGGCGGAGCGCAAGGACCGGGGCATCTTCCTGCGGCAGGTCTACCGGCGCTACGAGGGCGCCAATCTGGCCGCCATGGAACGTTTCGTCGACGAGAAACTCTCGTCCCACATTCTGGACCGCACATCCGCCGACGCGCTGCGTCGCATTCGGGCCCACCGTGAGGCCGGCCACACCACCATCCTGATCACCGGAGTGATCCGTCCACTGACCAGACCGTTCAATGATCTGTTCGATCACGTGGTGGCGGCGGACCTGGATGTGGATGCCGAGGGGAACTGCACCGGTTTCCTGACGGGCCCGCCCATGGTCGGGGAATCGCGTTCGGCGTGGCTGAACCACTACGCCGCGCTGCACGGCGTCAATCTGAGCCGCTCCTTCGCCTACGCCGACAGCCACGTCGATCTCCCGATGCTGCGGGCCGTCGGCAACCCGGTGGCCGTCAGCCCTGACATCGGGCTGATGCGTGCCGCGCGAGCCGGTGGATGGTCCATCATTGACTGGCCCGCAAGCTCCCCTCAACCGCGGTGGAAGCTGCCATAGAATCTGGCTCCCGTTTCGTCACCGGCGTCCGACCTTTGTACTGGGGCCTTCGGCTACTGTGAGGTTGCTGGAGAACGAAACGGACCAATCCCATTGCAGGACCAGGCAAGGAGGCCGAACGTGGACTGCTACGTGGAGGACCACCTGAACTGGCGACCCATGACGACCGCGGATCTCGACGAGCTGGGCCGGCTCCGCGAGCAGATGGGTTCCTTCGACGGCACGATGTTCACCGCCATGGATCACCCCGCGGACGTCGGCGGTGACCAAGTTCTGGGCGAGAACTGCGTTGGTGGCTGGGACAACTACGGCAGCTTGCTTGCATTCGGCTGGAACATCATCGATCCGGATCCCGGGCGGGCCCGGGTGCACCTGGCCGGAGGTGTGCACCCCACTCATCGCTACCTTGCCATCGGACGCAAGTTGCTCGCGTGGCAACAGGCGCGAGCCGTGGAGTGGTGGCAGGCCCAACGTCCGGAGATGGAATTGTGGATGGGGTGTTACGTCGAACACGGGCAATCAGGGCTGCAGCACATTCTCACCAGGGCGGGCTTCACCGTGGAGCGGCATTTCATCGACATGCACCGCAGCCTCGATACCGTTGACGTGCCACGAGAGGTGGACGGGGTCACGTTCGTCCCGTTCGAGACTGGACACAGCGAAGAGGTCCATGCCTTGCACCACCTGTGCTTCGGCGCCGACATAGATCGGGACCACTGGGAAACTTCGCTGGCGCGGGTGTGCCGGACCTGCTCCTGGGTTGCGCTCGCAGACGGGATTCCGGTGGGCTACGTGCTGTCCGGGGACGATCGTGAAGAAGGCCTGGATGCGCCACCCGAAGGGTGGACTGAGCGCCTCGGTGTGCATCCGCTGTACCGTCGACGCGGGATCGCCAGTGCACTGCTGGAAAAAACACTGGTCTCCATGGCCGAGTCCGGATGCGTCTCCGCCGGCATCGGTGTGGACACCACTGACCCGGACGCTGGCGTCGCGCTGCAAGCCTCTCTGGGCTACGAACGGGGAGACAGTGTCCTGCTGATGAGCCGGAGCCTGGCTCCGGCAAAGTCTGTAAGCTGAGCCCCGAGACAACTGTGATTTCTACCTGAGGCGGGATGCATGTCGGGTCACTCCAAATGGGCTACCACCAAGCACAAGAAGGCGATCGTCGACGCCAAGCGCGGCAAGCTGTTCGCCAAGCTCGTCAAAAATGTGGAAGTGGCCGCTCGGATGGGAGGAGGGGACCTTGCCGGGAATCCGACTCTGTACGACGCCGTGCAGAAGGCGAAGAAGGCATCGGTTCCCAACGACAACATTGACCGGGCACTGAAGCGGGGTGCCGGGATCGAGTCCGGCGGCGCGGAGTACGAGACCATCATCTACGAGGCCTACGCGCCCGGAGGCGTGGCCATGCTGATCGAGTGCCTCACGGACAATCGCAACCGTTCCGCCTCGGACGTTCGCGTGGCAGTGACCCGCAACGGCGGAACCATGGCGGATGTGGGGTCCGTCAACCGGCTGTTCTCCCGCAAGGGCGTTGTCACCGTCCCCATGCAGCAGGGCGAGAACTCGGTCTCCGAGGATGCTGTGCTGGAGGCGGCGCTCGATGCCGGGCTGGAGGAAGTCGCTGCCGCGGGGGAGAAGTGGGAAGCAATCTGCGACCCCAACGACCTGTTCGAGGTGCGCAAGGCGATCGAGGCGGCCGGCCTGGACTACGACTCGGCCGAGGTGGTGTTCGTCGCATCCTTCGTCCACAGCGTCGACGAGGTCAGTGTGGCGGAAAAAGTGTTCCGCATCATCGATGCCCTCGAGGACTCCGACGACGTGCAGAACGTCTTCACCAACATGGGCCTCACGCCCGAGGTGGAGGCCGCTGTGAACAGTGACGAATGAGTTCCCTGCACTGGGGGTGCCGCCATGCGCGTGCTGGGGATTGACCCCGGACTGACCAGATGCGGCGTCGGTATCGTCGACGGTACCGTCGGGAGGCCACCCACACTCGTCGCCGTGGGGGTGGTCCGCACCGACCCCTGTCTGGACGTGGCCAACCGGCTCATGGAGATCGAAACGGGACTGGACGAGTGGTTCGACACCTACGCTCCCAATGTCGTGGCCATCGAACGGGTCTTCGCCCAGCACAACCTGCACAGCGTCATCGACACGGCCCAAGCTGCGGGCGTGGCGGCGCTGGTGGGGGCTCGGCGCGGACTGCCCGTGGCCTACCACACGCCCACGGAGGTCAAAGCAGCCGTCACTGGTTCCGGAGGTGCGAACAAGGCGCAGGTGGGGGCCATGGTGGTGCGCATCCTGCGGCTGGGATCGCCACCGCGGCCGGCGGACGCCGCCGATGCCCTCGCACTCGCCATCTGTCACGCCTGGCGTGGCGGTCACACGAACAGATACGCCGCCGCGGTGGCGAAGACCAGGAGAAGACGTTGATCCAGCAGCTGCGCGGCACCGTCATCGAAGCGGGCGCCACCACGTTCACGCTCGACGTCGCAGGGGTGGGCTTCAAGGCGTGGACCACACCGGCCACTGCCGCAGGTCTGCGTCTCGGGGAGCCGACGACGGTGCACACCAGCCTGGTGGTCCGCGAGGACTCGATGACGCTGTTCGGCTTCGATGACCCGGGGGAGCGAGATGCCTTCGAACTGGTGCAGACGGCCTCCGGGGTGGGCCCGAAACTGGCCGTGGCAATCGTCTCCGTGCTGAGCCCAACAGAACTCCGACGCGCCGTGAGCAGCGAGGACCTCGCGAAGTTGTGCAGCGTTCCGGGCATTGGCCGGAAGGGAGCACAGAAGCTGGTGATCGAACTGAAGGAGAAAGTGCTCCTTCTCGCCGAGACGGCGGGTGGAGCCGAGGCCGTGCCCGAGACCACCGAGGCCTGGCGCGAACAGGTCTCCGAGGGACTGCAGAGTCTGGGCTGGTCGGCGCGCGACGCCGCCGCCGCATGCGACAACGTCGCCCACCTCGTCGAGGCAGAACCCTCAACACCCATCGGCTCCCTCATGCGATCAGCTCTCAACTCACTGGCCAAGCGATGATGGAGCACTCCGAGGTGGACCCGGAAGTGGTGCCGGAGGAGCGCGACTTCGAATCGGCGCTGAGACCCAGGAACCTCTCCGAGTTCGGTGGGCAACCGCGCGTACGCGATCAGCTGGCACTCGTGCTGGATGCGGCCCGGCACCGCGGGCACAGTCCGGATCACGTGCTGCTCTCCGGTCCCCCCGGGCTGGGCAAGACGACGCTCGCCATGATCATCGCGGCGGAATTGGGGGTGGCGCTGAGAATCTCCTCCGGACCGGCCATCACCCACGCAGGTGATCTCGCCGCCATTCTGTCCGGGCTCAGCGAGGGCGACGTCCTCTTTCTCGATGAGATCCATCGTCTGGCTCGCCCGGCCGAGGAACTGTTGTACCTGGCGATGGAGGACTTCCGGGTGGATGTGGTGGTGGGCAAGGGCCCAGGAGCCACAGCCATTCCCATTGAACTCCCACCGTTCACGCTGGTGGGGGCCACCACACGAGCAGGACTGCTCCCGGGACCGCTGCGGGATCGTTTCGGTTTCACGGCCCAACTCGATTTCTACGGGGATGCGGACCTGTCCCGCATCGTCCTGACCTCCGCCGTGAAGCTCGGGGTCGACATCCAGAAGCGCGCCGCCGACGAGATTGCCTCCCGGTCCCGCGGCACGCCCCGCATCGCCAATCGGTTGCTGCGACGGGTGCGCGACTTCGCGCAGGTCAAAGACCATCCGGTTGTGGACCTGGATGTTGCCCGTGCAGCTCTGGAGATGTATGAGGTGGACCAGTTGGGGCTGGACCGGCTGGACAGGGGGGTCCTGGATGCGATCTGCCGTCTCTTCGGGGGAGGGCCCGTGGGCCTGTCCACCCTTGCCCTCAGCGTCGGGGAGGAGGTGGAGACGGTCTCGGAGGTGGCGGAGCCGTTCCTCATCCGGGAAGGTCTGATGATGCGCACGCCGCGTGGGCGTGTGGCCACCCGGGCAGGCTGGGCGCACATGGGCTTGACTCCTCCCGTCACGTCCGAGCCCAACCTCTTCGACGACATCGAGTGAACCCGCTGGGGTAGCAGCTGTCTCGTCGGCTACAGTGATCGCTGGCCGTCACGCATCTTTCAGCGAAGGACAATCATGGATTTCATCCTGCTCATCGTCGCCATGGGCGCAATCTTCTACTTCCTCATGATCCGTCCACAGCAGAAGCGCCTGAAAGCGCATCAGGAGACGATCAACCAGCTCGCCCCCGGCACGCGGGTGCTCCTCACCTCCGGAGTTTTCGCCACCGTACGTCATCTCGGTGAGCGTCAGGCCATCGTCGAGCTGGCGCCCGGCGTCGAGGTCACGCTCATCAAGGGCAACATCGCGCGCCCCACGACCCCGGAGGAGGAGGAGTTCGAATTCGCGGACGACGTCGATGACGAGGCTCTCGTCGACGAGGCCGTCGCTGGTGAGATCGAGACCGACGAAGTTGTGCTTCCCGAGGACGTTGAGGGCGACGGCGCAACGCAGGCAAATGTGACCGAGACGGACTCCTCCTTCGACCCGCGTGCCACCCGTGAGGGGAATTCGAGCGAGTCCGCCGACAGGGACATCTCGGCAGAAGAGCTTCAGCGCAGGTTCGACAACTGAGAACCCGCCCCACCCACCGACGAAAAGAAGCAGAAGACTGTGGCAATTAGTTCCCGCAAATCCCGTCCGGCAGTGGTTTTAGTCCTGCTCCTGGTGGTGATCGGCATCATGTTCGCCATCATGGCGGGTACCCGCACGTGGACTCCGAGGCTCGGCCTGGATCTTCAGGGCGGCATGACAATCACCCTGAATGCCACCAACTCCACCGTGCCCGCAGATTCGCTGGAATTGGCCAAGGACATCATCCAGCAGAGGGTCGACGGTCTCGGCGTGGGTGAAGCCACCGTGGCCACGCAGGGCGACCGCTACATCGTCGTGTCCGCTCCGAACGTGCAGCGCGATGATCTCGTCGAGCTCGTGGGGGCCACCGCTGAGTTGGCGTTCAGGCCGGTTCTCAGCGTGGCGCCCGGCACAGCGCCCATCCCCGAGGAGGAGGACAGTGAAGGTCCCGGCCTCCCCACAGCGCCTCCAGCACCCGAGGAGAACGAAGGCGGCGAGAAGTTGTCCGTGGACGAGGTGCTCGCCTATCAGGCAACAGAGGCCGATCTCGCAGGCTTTGCCGAATACAGTTGCGGCGACGAGGTTGCGGACGCCCTGGACCAGGCCTTCTATGCGTGCGACGAGCAGGGGTTGCAGAAATTCCTGCTTGCCCCGGTGGCGATCACCGGGCAGCAGCTTGACTCAGCCAGCTCCGGGATCCCGCAGGGTCAGTTCGCTCCGGTGGTGTCACTCACCCTGGACTCCGATTCCGCGGCCGACTGGCTGGAGCTTACGAGCGCTCTCTCAACCCGCCAGAGCCCGCAGGACCAGTTCGCCGTCGTGCTGGACGGGGTGGTGCAGTCCAACGCATCGGTTGAGAATCCCATCCCGGGTGGACGCGCGCAGATCAGCGGCAACTTCACCGACGCGAGCGCTGCCGCGCTGGCCAACGTCCTGGAGTTCGGCGCTCTGCCGCTGACTTTCGAGCCCTCCCAGGTGGAGAGTGTGTCCCCGACGCTGGGTGGTGAACAGCTCCGGGTGGGCATCATCGCCGGCATCATCGGGCTGATCATCGTTCTGGGTTACTGTTTCGTCTACTATCGCGGGCTCGGGATCGTGGTGCTCGGCTCCCTTGTCATGGCGGCTGTGAGCACGTATGCCGCCATGGTTCTGCTTGGATCCGCCGTCGGCTTCACTTTGAATCTCCCCGCCATTGCCGGTGCCATCGTCGCCATCGGTATCACAGCCGATTCGTTCGTCATCTACTTCGAGCGGATCCGCGACGAGATCCGCGAAGGTCGCAGCCTGAGCTCCGCGATCCAGACCGGGTGGGTGCGGGCGCGCTCCACGATCGTTGTCGCGGACATCGTGAGCCTTCTCTCAGCCGTGGTGCTGTTCGTCCTCGCCGTGGGCGGAGTGAAGGGCTTCGCATTCATGCTCGGCCTGACGACCCTCATTGACCTTGCAATGATCTTCTTCTTCACCCACCCCCTCATGCAGCTGCTCGTACGCACGAAATTCTTCGGCCAAGGGCACAAGCTCTCGGGTCTGGATGCCGCCCATATGGGCGTATCGAGGAACTCCCTGCTTGGCCGCCGCACCCGTCGCTTCGCACCCGCCACCCAGGAGGCATGATGAACAGCGTCAAGAAGGGTCTGGCCCACCGGCTGTACTCGGGGCAGGTGAGCTACGACTTCGTGCGGAACCGGAAGCTCTGGTACACGTTCTCGGCCATCCTGCTCAGCATTTCCATCCTGGCGCTCGTGATCCGGGGTCTGACCCTCGGAATCGAGTTCGTGGGTGGCACCGACTTCCAGGCACCCATCGAGGTGACGTCCAACACCGTCGAGAACGTGCGCGACGCCGTCGAAGAGTTCGAGGTGGAGGACCTCAACGCCGCCGTCTTCACGATCGGCGACGACGCGGTCAGGATCCAGACGCGCATCCTGAACCCCGAGGAGACCGCCACACTGCGGGCGTCGATCGCTGAGCTCACCGGTGTTGACCCAGAACAGGTGACCTACAACGCCATCGGGGCGTCATGGGGTCAGCAGGTCTCCCAGCAGGCGACGATCGCTCTCGTGGTGTTCATCGCGCTGGTGATGCTGCTGATCTGGGTGTGGTTCCGGGACTGGAAGATGTCAGTGGCTGCCATCATCGCGTTGGCCCATGACCTGATCGTGACGATCGGCATCTACGCCCTGGTCGGGTTCACCGTCACACCCGCCACCGTCATCGGAGTGCTGACAATTCTCGGGTACTCCCTGTACGACACCGTGGTGGTGTTCGACAAGATCAAGGAGAATGTGGACGGTCTGGAGGACACCTCCAAGACGTACTCGGAAGCGGCCAATCTCGGTATCAACCAGGTGTTGGTACGTTCCCTCAACACCACCATCATTGGCGTCCTTCCCGTCGCGGCCCTCCTGACCGCGGGTTCAGCGCTCAGCAGCGGACCACTGCAGGATCTGGGTCTCGCCCTGTTCATCGGCATGCTCGTCGGTGCCTACAGCTCGATCTTCATCGCCACTCCGGTGCTCACCACCCTCAAGGAGAAGGAGCCTAAGCAGATCGAGCATCGCGCCACCATCGAGCGCCGCGCCGAGCGGGCGGCGCACCGGGCCAGCCGTCGCTCGGACGATCCCGTCGTCACGGCTGAGACAGCATCCGGCGGGGCCACCGTGGCGACCGCGCAACGACCCCGGACCCAACCACGCGGCGCAACATCGCGTGCCGAGCGGAAGGGGCGGTCGGGCCCCCGATGAGCACATCCAGGCAGGACATGCTGCGCGGGTTGATCCGCGACGTCCCGGACTTCCCGGAGCCGGGCGTGGTGTTCAAAGACATCACCCCGCTGCTGGCCTCCGCCCCCGCCTTCGAAACGTCCATCGAAGAACTGATTGCCTCAGCCCCCCACGACATCGACGTCGTCGTGGGGATGGAGGCCCGCGGGTTCATTTTCGCTGCACCCGTCGCCCTCGCGCTCGGGGCCGGGTTCGTCCCCGTGCGCAAACCGGGCAAGCTCCCGGGCGATGTGCTCTCACAGGGTTTCGACCTCGAGTACGGCACGGCCCAACTGAACGTCCGCCGCGACGCCATCGGAACGGGCGCCAGGGTTTTGGTGGTCGACGATGTTCTGGCCACCGGCGGCACCGTCGGCGCTACGGCGAAGCTGCTGGAACAACTCGGTGCCGAACTGGTGCACGTGAGCGTCCTCATCGAACTGAGCTTCCTGAGCGGGCGGGAGCGTCTGCACTCCCTCGGCATCGACAACTGCAGCGCAGTCCTGAGCGTCTGATCATGATCGCGCCACGTTCCGAGAGTCCGAAGCCCGCCCAACGTGGGGGGACCACCTCGCTGGTGAGCATGCCCCGCTTGCGGGAACAGCCGCTGCGAGAACTCGCACGCCGCGCGATCATCGCCGCACTGCTGCTGGCAATCAGCACGCTGGTGGTCTGGGTGGACCGCGCCGCCTACGTCGACAACACAGCCGGCGACGGCGTCAGCCTGCTGGATGCGCTGTACTACTCGACGGTCACCATCACCACCACCGGGTACGGCGACATCACGCCGCTCGCGCCCCACGCCCGGGCCATCAACGCCCTCGTGATCACCCCCATGAGGATTGCCTTCCTGGTGCTGCTGGTCGGCACCACCATCGAGGTCCTCGCCAACGAGGGCAGCCGCATCGTCCGCGATCTGCGGTGGAGGAGAACAATGCGCAACCACGTCGTCGTCATCGGATACGGAACCAAGGGCCGCAGCGCCGTCAACACCATGCGCAGGCATGGACAGGTGCCCGAGAAGATCGTGGTGGTGGACCACAACGCCATGGCGGTCAACGACGCCAATCTCGACGGCATCGCAGCCTTCCAGGGCGATGCTGGACGGCGAGACCTGCTGCGGCGGGCTGAGATCAGCAAGGCCAAGGAAGTGGTGATCTGCCTCGATCGCGACGACGCGGCCATCCTGACCACGCTGATGGTACGCCAGCTGAACCCGCAGGCCGGCGTCACCGTCTCGGTCCGGGAACACGAGAACGTGCCGCTGGTGAAGCAGTCGGGCGCCACGTCGGTGGTGACCAGCTCGGACACGGTGGGTCGGCTCATGGGCCTGTCCGCCATCGGCCCGGAGTTGGGCGCCATCATCCAGGACCTCCTGACGAGTGGGACCGGCTTGGAGGTCACGCAACGCCAGGCGCGCCCCGACGAGGTGGGGGCCAATCCCAGCGGCATCGGCAACGAGCGAGTCATCGGCGTGGTGCGCAACGGGACCCTGCGCCGCTTCTACGACTCCACGGCGGCCAAGATCGAGTCGGGCGACCAGCTGATCGTCGTACGCAAGTCCGTCAACACCGTGGAGGGTCTGCGGGATCTCGACGACTGAGCGTCCCGCCCCCGGGTAGACTCGGACGTGGCTGTGTCACAGTGGGGTGGATCGACTGAGGAGGTGCGCGATGGCTGAGCCCGTTGAGCGTACCCCAGCGCCTGCACCGGGCGTGCTTGAGCGTGTCTCCACCGGTCCGGAGCAGCCGCGGTTGCGGATGCGTCACAGGCTGGCGCGGCTCGGGGCGGTCCGTCCGAAGGTGGCGGTACTCGACCCGCTGTTCAAGATCGTGCGCGGCAATCACCCCAAGGCTGATCTCGATCTGATTGAACGTGCCTACCGGACCGCCGAGCACTACCACGACGGTCAGAAGCGGAAATCCGGGGACCCCTACATCACGCATCCGCTAGCCGTCGCCACCATCCTGGCGGAGCTCGGCATGACGGAGCCCGTCATCGTCGCGGCACTCCTGCACGACACCGTCGAGGACACCTCCTACTCCATGGAGGAGTTGCGTGCCGACTTCTCCGACGAGGTTGCGCACATGGTGGACGGCGTCACGAAGCTCGACAAGCTCACCTACGGCGAGACGGCCAAGGCCGAGACCATCCGCAAGATGATCATGGCCACCAGTGAGGAGGTGCGGGTCCTCGTCATCAAACTGGCGGACCGGCTGCACAACATGCGCACGCTGGGTTTCCTCCGCGAGGACAAGAAGGTGCGGATTGCCACAGAGACCCTGAACATCTTCGCCCCACTGGCCCACAGGCTGGGTATGAACACCATCAAGTGGGAGCTGGAGGATCTCGCCTTCGCTGCCATCGAACCCAAGGTGTACGGCGAGATCGTGCAGATGGTGAGCGCACAGGCGCCGCGGCGGGAGCGTTTCCTGCGCGAGGTGATTGCCCAGCTCCAGTCGCTCCTGACCGAGAACAAGATCAAAGCGACCGTCTACGGGCGTCCCAAGCACTACTACTCCATCTACCAGAAGATGATGGTGCGGGGGAGGGACTTCTCCGACATCTACGATCTCGTCGGGCTGCGCATCCTGGTGGATGACGTGAAGGACTGCTACGCGGTGCTGGGGGTCGCACACAGTGCCTGGAAGCCCATCCCCGGACGATTCAAGGACTTCATCGCCAACCCCAAGTTCAACATGTACCAGTCCCTGCACACCACGGTGCTGGGAGAGAGCAACGAGCCCGTCGAGTTCCAGATCCGCACGCACGAGATGCACCGCAGAGCGGAGTACGGCGTGGCGGCCCACTGGAAGTACAAGCAGAACCTCCGGGACGGAGTGACGCCGGAGGAGGCTGGCCTGCGTGCCATGCACCAGCTGGGCGTCATGAGCAAGGAGACCGAGGACCCGGGCGAGTTCCTGGACTCGGTGCTGTTCGAGATCAACGCCGACGAGATCTACGTCTTCACACCCAAGGGCGAGGTCATGGCCCTCCCCGTGGGCGCAACGCCGGTCGACTTCGCATTCGCGGTGCACACCGAGGTGGGCTTCTCCTGCATCGGAGCCCGCGTCAACGGCCGGCTCGTGGCGCTGTCCACCCCGCTGCAGCAGGGCGACAAGGTGGAGGTGCTGACGTCCAAGAGCCAGAACGCGGGCCCCAGCCGCGACTGGCTCGGATTCGTTGCCTCCAGCCGCGCGAAGCAGAAGATCCGCCAGTACTTCTCCCGCGAGCGTCGCGACGAGGCGATGGACGCGGGCAAGGACATGCTGGCCAAACAGCTGCGGCGCACCGGCCTGCCGATGCAACGTCTCCTGACACTCGAGAACCTCACGGCAGTGGCGAACTCGCTGCGCGTGAAGGATGTTGCGAACCTGTATCTGGCCCTGGGGGAGAACCAGATCTCCGCCCACACCGTGGTGCAGCATCTCATCGAGCTGCACGGCGGTGAGGACGAGACGGTGGACACCGTCACGGAGGACACGGTGGTGCAGCAGCGCCAACGCACCGCCGTGAAACCCGATGCGACAGTCCTCGTCGACGGCGACCCCACCATGATGGTGAAGCTGGCGAAGTGCTGTTCCCCCTTGCCCGGGGACGACATCCTGGGTTTCATCACCCGCGGTGACGGGGTTTCGGTGCATCGCACCGATTGCACGAACGCACCGTCGCTGCGGGAACAGCCCGAGCGCCTCGTGAATGTGTCCTGGGCAGGCACCACGAGCGGCAGCTACCTGGTGACCATCCAGGTGGAGGGGCTGGACCGAGCGCGAATGCTCAGCGACGTCGGATCAGCATTCTCGGAGCAGCACGTGGACATCCTGTCAGCATCGATCAGCACCAACAGGAACCGCCACTTCGTGGGCCGGATCACGTTCGAGTCCCCGGATCCCACACACCTGGCCCACGTGATCAGCCAGGTGCGCAAGGTCCCGGGCGTCTACGACGTGTTCCGCGCGAACTACTGAACCTTCCCGGCGTCGGCGCACCCGCGTTCAGGCCTGCTGGAACTCCTTGAGCGTCTCACGCGCCTGGTCGAGCCATGAGGTGTATGTGTCGAGGGACTTCGAGGCGTCCCGGGCCCGGCGGGCGTCACCGGCTGCTTCGGCATCCTCCACATCGCGCTTCAGCTTGTCCACCTGTGCCTGGAAGAGGGCGACGGTGTCCTCGGCGCGTTTGCGCGCCTCCGGATCCGTGCGGCGCCACTGTTCGGCCTCCATGCCTGCCACCTTGTCACCCAGGGTCCGGACCCGGGAGTCCAGCTCCCGCATGGAGCCGCGGGGGACGTGTCCCAGCTCATTGAATCGGGTCAGGAACTCGCGGTGGATGGCCTTGGCCCTGTCCACGTCCTGCAGATCGGCCAGATCGGCCTCCACCTTGTCCAGCAGGGCCAGCTTGGCCTTCAAATTCTCGGACTGCTCCCCATCGGCAGCGCTCTGCGCGGCGCTGCGCGCGTCGAAGAACTGATCCTGAATCGCCCGGAAGCGCGCCCAGAGGGCGTCGTCGTCGGAGCGTCGCGCGCTGCCGGCTGCTTTCCAGCGCGCCATCAGGTCCCGGAACGCCCCGGAGGTGGGGCCCCAGTCCGTGGAGGAGGCGAGGGGCTCAGCCTCTTTGATGATCTGCTCCTTGAGAGCCTTGACCTCGTCGCGGCGACTGTTCAGCTCGGAGAAGTGCGCCTTCCGGCGGCGGGTGTAGGTGGTGCGCGCGGTGGAGAATTTGTGCCACATCTCGTTGTCGGTGGTGCGATCGATGCGGGGCAGCGCCTTCCACTCCTCAAGGAGGGCGCGGAAGCGGTCCACCCCGCCACGCCAGTCGTTGCCGGCGGCGAGCTTCTCCGCCTCATCCACCATAGCCTGCTTGGAGGCGATGGTGGCGGCGTTCTGTTCCGCGCGAGCCTTCCTGCGTGCCTCGATCTGTGCCGGGAGAAGTTCTTCGATTCGTTCCAGATCCCGCAACAGAGCTTGGAGGTCTCCCACGGCGTTCGCGTTCTCCACGGCGGTGCGCGAGGTGGCGATGGCCTTGCGTGCGTCCTCTGGCGACATCGCCGTCGCCTTCACCCGGGACTCCAGCAGGCTGATTTCCGCCGCGAGGTTCTCGTAGCGGCGGGTGTAGAAGGCCATCGCCTCCTCGGGCGTCGCATCCGGCACCTGCCCCACGTTGCGTTCACCGTCGGCAGTCCGGACCCATACGGTGCCATCGTCGTCGACGCGACCGAAGTCCGAGGGCGCTTGCTTATCGCTCATGGACACCAATCTAGCCCGATAGGCTGGCTCCGTGCTCATCGAGGGCGATCCCGTGTCTCCGCTGCGAGCGATAGCATGGGTCAGATGCGCGGGGGATTCCCCGGGTCGCCCTGCAGGCAGGGCACACCATTGATGACCGCAACGTGAGAAGTGAGACACCCCGGACGATGCCACGCCCCAAGCCGATCTCCGGCTTTCCCGAGTTCCTGCCCGCTGACCGCATGGTCGAGCAACGCGTGCTGGAGATCATCGCCACCACCGCCGAACTCCACGGACTCGCCTCGGTGGAGACGCGTGCCGTGGAACCGCTGACGCAGCTGACCCGCAAGGGAGAGATCGACAAGGAGATCTACGTCGTCCGCAGGCTGCACGCGGAGGCTGGCGACGCGGACGAGCTGGCGCTGCACTTCGATCTGACCGTCCCGTTCGCCCGCTACGTCCTGGAGAACTCGGGACACCTGCACTTCCCGTTTCGCCGCTACCAGATCCAGAAGTCGTGGCGCGGGGAGCGGCCGCAGGAGGGGCGCTACCGCGAGTTCACGCAGGCCGATCTGGACATCGTCGGTTTTCAGAGCCTCGCTCTGCACCACGACGCGGAACTGCCGCTGGTTGCCCTGGAGGCCTTCGAGCGCATGCACCGGGACCTCGGGCTGCCCCCGGTACTCATGCGGCTCGGAAACCGGAAGCTGGCGCAGGGGTTCTACGCCGGTCTGGGAATCGACGACCCCAGTGCCGTGCTGCAACGCGTGGACAAGCTGGACAAGATCGGGCCGGACGCTGTCGCGCTCCTGCTGAGCGAGCAGTTGGGGATGGATGCGTCTCAGGTGTCGGCAGCTCTCGCGCTGGCACATATCCGCTCCACCGATCCATCCTTCGCGGACGAAGTGATGCAGCTGGGCGTCGAGAACCCGCTTCTCGAGGAGGGGATTGCAGAGGTCGCCAGTGTGCTGGAGGCCGTGTCAGCGCAGTTCCCCGGCCGCATCGCCGCCGACCTGCGCATCGCCCGCGGGCTGGACTACTACACGGGCACCGTCTACGAGACCGAGCTGGTGGGATACGAGAGCATCGGCAGCATCTCCGGTGGTGGTCGCTATGACGCTCTGGCCAGCGACGGGAAGAACAGCTACCCGGGCGTCGGCCTGACCATCGGTGTCACGCGCATCCTCGCCCCCCTGCTGGGACGGGGGCTGCTGAGCGCCGACCGTTCCGTTCCCAGCTGTGTACTCGTGGCCGTCGACGACGAACAGAGCCGGTCGGCCGCGAATGAGGTGGCACGCTCGCTGCGTGCGCGCGGTATCCCCAGCGAGGTGGCGCCGAAGGCGGAGAAGTACGGCAAGCAGATCCGCCACGCAGATCGTCGCGGAATCCCGTTCGTCTGGTTCGGAAATTCAGTCAAGGACATCCGCACCGGCGTTCAGGAGCAGGCCGATCCCACGACGTGGGAGCCCCCGGCGAGCGACCGCAGACCAACGATTGTCCACCGATTCACTGCTTGACGAAACCATTGACCAGCAACAACGAAGGAACAGGAATTCACATGCTTCGCACCCACAGGGCCGGGGAACTGCGCGCAGAACACGCAGGGGAGAAAGTCGTTCTGACCGGCTGGGTGGCCAAGCGCCGTGACCACGGTGGTGTGGCCTTCATCGATCTCCGGGACGCGTCAGGCGTCGCGCAGGTTGTCGTGCGTGACGAGATCCTGGATTCCTCCGGCGCCCACGATCTGCGCAACGAGTTTTGCATCCAGGTGACCGGTGTCGTCGAACAGCGCCCCGAGGGAAACGCCAACCCGGACCTGCCCACGGGGGAGATCGAGGTGGCGATCTCCGAGCTGGAGGTCCTGAACACGTCTGCGCCACTGCCCTTCCAGATCGACGAACGAAGCGGTGTGGGAGAAGAAGCCCGCCTGAAGTACCGCTACCTGGACCTTCGCCGCCCCGCGCCAGCCGAGGCGCTCCGCCTGCGCTCAGCGGTCAACCGCGCCGCGCGCAACGTGCTTGATCAGCGCGATTTCCTGGAGATCGAGACCCCCACCCTGACCCGCTCCACACCGGAGGGAGCCCGGGACTTCCTGGTCCCCGCGCGCCTCGCCCCCGGCTCCTGGTACGCGCTTCCGCAGTCGCCGCAGCTGTTCAAGCAGCTGCTGATGGTGGCCGGTATGGAGCGCTACTACCAGATCGCCCGGTGCTACCGGGATGAGGACTTCCGCGCCGACAGGCAACCGGAGTTCACCCAGCTGGACGTCGAGATGAGCTTCGTGGACCAGGACGATGTCATCGAACTGGCCGAGGCCGTCATCACGGAGGTGTGGGCGCTCAAGGGGCATGAACTGCAGCCACCCTTCCCGCGGCTGACCTTCGCAGACTCGATGGATCGCTACGGCTCGGACAAGCCAGATCTCCGCTTCGACCTCGAGATCACCGAACTGACCGACCTCTTCGCCGGTACCGCGTTCCGCGTGTTCCAGGCTCCCTACGTGGGTGCCGTGGTCATGCCGGGCGGGGCGTCGCAGCCCCGTCGGACCTTTGACGCGTGGCAGGAATGGGCGAAGCAGCGCGGTGCCAGAGGCCTTGCCTACGTGACCCTGGCCGACGACGGTACGCTTGGTGGCCCCGTCGCGAAGAACCTCTCGGAGGCTGAGCTCTCCGCCCTGCCCGGACTGACCGGAGCCGCCCCCGGAGACTGCATCTTCTTCGCCGCCGGTCCCCGCACCGCGCAGCAAACCCTGCTGGGCGCGGCCAGGGATGAGATCGGCCGACGCTGCGGGCTCATCGATGAGGACGCCTGGAGCTTCCTCTGGGTGGTGGACGCGCCACTGTTCAAGCCCACCAACGAGGCGCTCAGCGATGGCGACGTGGCGATGGGCGATTCCGCCTGGACCGCTGTGCACCACGCCTTCACCTCGCCCAAGCCGGACTGCATGGACACCTTCGACACGGATCCGGGCAACGCATTGGCCTATGCCTACGACATCGTCTGCAACGGCAACGAGATCGGCGGCGGTTCCATCCGTATCCATCGTCGCGACATCCAGGAGCGGGTCTTTCGAGTGATGGGGATCGGTGAACAGGAGGCGCAGGAGAAGTTTGGCTTCCTCCTGGACGCATTCGCTTTCGGCGCCCCACCCCACGGAGGGATCGCCTTCGGTTGGGACCGGATCGTGGCGTTGCTCAGCGGATCGGACTCCATTCGCGACGTCATCGCCTTCCCCAAGACCGGCAATGGGTACGACCCACTCACGCAGGCCCCGGCGCCGATCACCGCGCAGCAGCGCAAGGAAGCCGGGGTGGACGCCAAGCCGGTGGCCAAGGAGCCCAAACCCGCCACGGCAGAGTCGGCTCCCCCCATGGAAGTTCCCTGAACCACGCCGTCGCGGACCTCAGCTGACGGAGGGGACGTCGGGGGTGGCGCGGGTTCCGCGCAGCGCGCCCATGCTCGCGGCCACCACGCACACCATGGCCGCGATCTCGACCCCGCGGAGTTCTTCGGAGAGCACCAGCCACGCCAGTAATGCGGCGGCTGCGGGTTCGAGGCTCATCATGATCCCGAACACACCTCGGTTCATGGTGCGCAGGGCCCGCAACTCCACGGCGTAGGGGATCACCGAGCCGAGTAGACCGAGCGCGAGCCCCCACGCCCACACCTCAGGATCTCGCGCCCACGCCGTCGTTCCGCCCGAGAGGGTGGCCAGCACCGCGGGCAGGAGCAGGAGCGTACCCACCCAGGAAGAGATGGTCACCGCCGTGGCGCCAGCCCAGTACTGCGATGCCCTCCCGGCCGTCACGATGTAGGCGGCCCAGCAGGCCCCGGCGAAGAGTGCAAGAGCAACACCGACGGGGTCGAGGTCTCCGGGGGTGAACCCGAGCAGCGCGACGCCCACGGCGGCCAGTCCTGCCCAGATGAAGTCCTTGACGCGCCGGGAGCCAGCCACGGCCACACCGAGCGGACCCAGGAACTCGAAGGTCACCGCCATCCCGATGGGGATCCGATCAATGGCCATGACGAAGGAAGTATTCATCAGTGTGAGGCTCAGCGCGTAGACCAGTACGCGTCGCCACTCCATCCAGGTTCGGCCACTGAGGCGGGGCCGGGCGAACAGGCCAAGGACCAGTCCACTGGTCAGCAGACGCAGCCACACGACGATCCAGGGGGGCGCCAACTCGAAGAGCTGTTTGGCGAAGGACGAACCCAGCTGCACCGAGGCAATGGATACGAGCAGCAGCAGCTCGGGTCGAATGCGTGGCAGCGGCGGGTTCGTCACATCAATCGTTGTATCGCATGAGTGGCCATCGCGTCCTCAATCGAGGCTGACCTGGAGCGATCGCGGGCGGATGATGGTCCAGAGGAATACTGCGGCGAGCGCACCGCAGATCAGCATCGCCACACCCATCGGGGCAGCGCTTGTCAGCGGAGCCAGACCGATCAGCGGCCCGACCGTAGCAGCGGCCGACATGTTCAGTGCACCCATCAGTGATGCCGCCACGCCAGAATCCTGCCGGTGATGCTGCAGCCCCAGCACCTGGAGGTTGGGCGGGCAGGCTCCGAAGCTCATCGTGAAGAAGAACATGCACGGCACCAGTGGAATCCAGGAGTCGGAGATCGCATTGACAGCCAGCAGCGCCGCCGAGGCCAGCACCATCCCGGATGTGGCGAGGATCAGTACCCGGTGGGGGCCGATACGAGGTGACAGACGGCTACCCGTCTGCACCCCCACGAAGACCCCGACGGAGCAGACAGCGAAGACGGCTCCGAACCCGCGCGGGGACAGACCGAAGACCTCCTGCAGCAAGACTGAGGAGGTCGTGACGTAGGAGAACAGGCCAGCGAACGCTGCGGCACCGGTCAGCCAGGCGCCAACGAAGATCCGGTCATTCAGCACGCGTCGGTAGGCGCTGCCCAGCTGCTTCCACCCGCCGGTGGTGCGCTCGGCGACTGGGCGCGTCTCCACGATGAGGAGCCAGACGAGCGCGACGATGGAGAGACCGTAGAGGGCCAGTGCCCAGAACACTCCTCGCCATGAGACGAACGTCACCATCCATGAGCCCACCAGTGGGGCGACGATGGGAGCCAGGCCGCTGATGAGTGCCAGGCGGGAGAGCATGACGACGAGACGTCGTCCCTCGAAGAGGTCGCGCGCCATGGCCATGGCCACCACGGCACCGCCCGCCGCGCCGAGACCCTGCAGGGCGCGCATCGCCGTCAGGAACTCGACGCCCGGTGAAATGGCCACCAGTACGGACGCGGTGACGTGCAGTGAGCTCATGGCCATCAGCGGCAGTTTGCGACCGAGCCGATCGCTCAGCGGTCCCACCAGGAGCTGGCCGAGTGCAAACCCCAGCGTCGTGGCGGAAAGGGTGACCTGCACCTGCGCGTCGTTGATGAGGAGATCCTGCTTGAGCGCCGGGAAGGAGGGGAGGTAGAGGTCGATCGTGAAGGGTCCCAGCGCCGTCAGGAGTCCGAGCGCGACAATGATGGCGATCCGCCGACGTCGGCTGAAGCGGTCACCGAGCTGGGCGGACATGTGGGGACTCCTGTGGTCACGGGGAAAGAAAAGGCCGCATCCTTCGAAGGGGAGCGGCAACGGTGCAACCTCAACACTCTACGCCATGGAAACCCATGCCGAAGAGGCCAGAGGGACCGCTTGCTCGGCATGGTTCCATGGGGAGCATGAGCACAACACCGTCAGCCATCCGCGTTCCACTGTCCATCCTGGATCTTGTCTCCGTCTCCACGGGTCAGAGCGTTGCTGATGCGATTGAAGCCTCCATGCAGTCGGTGGAAGCTGCCGACGAGCTGGGATACAGGCGTGCCTGGTTTGCAGAACACCACAACACTGCGGCCGTCGCATCCTCGGCAACCGCAGTCCTGGTGGGACAGGCAGCCGCACGGACACGCAGAATCATCGTCGGCTCCGGCGGTGTCATGCTGCCCAATCATGCTCCCCTGATGGTGGCGGAGGACTACGGAACACTCGGCGCAATGTTTCCGGGGCGGGTGGAACTGGGCCTCGGACGTGCGCCCGGCACCGACCACATGACCGCCAGAGCCCTGGCCCGTTCCGATGCCTCACCGAATGCGTTCGTCTCCAACGTGACGGATCTTCACGACTGGTTCACCACAGGAAGGGCGTCCTCCGGGCTGCGGGCAGGTGTGGCCGCCGGAAGCAGGATCCCGATGTGGATACTGGGATCCTCCACGGCAGGCGCACAGATCGCCGCCCACCTGGGTTTGCCGTACTCGTTCGCCTCACACTTCGCTCCGGATGCCCTCCTGCCGGCCATTGAGCTGTACCGCAGCCGCTTCAACCCGGACGCCCCGACAGCGCAGAGTGTCGAACCCCACGTCATGGTGGGCGTGAACGTGCTCGCCGCGGACAGTGACGCCGAGGCCCACCACCAGTTCAGCACGGTCCAGCGCATGTTCCTCGCGCTGCGACGCACCGGTGGCCGCGATGCGCTGCTGCCGCCGGGAGAGGTGGACGGCACCGAGGATGAGATGGCCATGATGGAACACATGCTGCGGATCAGCGCCATTGGCTCCGCGGACACTGTGGTTGCCCAGCTCGAGTCGCTCGTGGAGCAGACGGGAGCCAACGAGCTGATCACCGTCACCTATGCCCATGACCCGGAAGTCCGCATGAGGTCGCAGCAGCTGACAGCGGAGACGTGGGGTCTCTCCGCCTGAGACGGATCTGGTTCGCAACCCTCGGTGCGCACGTCTCAGGAGCCCGCTCAGCGCAAGTTGCGAACTCGATTCGGCCGCCGGGCGCATTCACGCACCCTTTGTTCCACGGTCGGAACCAGCTGGTCCAGAGTTCGATGTGTGAAATGCAGCACCTCCCATCCCGCGAGGGTGAGGGCGTTCCAACGCAACCTGTCCGAGTCGAACGCTGCCCGCTGTGAATGGTGTTCCCACCCATCGAGTTCGATGGCGATTCGCTCGACGACCATCGCGACGTCGACGAAGCATCTCCCCATATTCGTGCTGACCGGATAGTTGGTGCGCCATCCGGTGATGTGAGCGGCGCGAAGCATGGTGTGCGCTTCGCGTTCCAGCGGTGACCACGGTGAATCCCTGGACTCATGCAGCAGGATGCGCCGCACGGTGTTTCCGTTGCTGAACTTTATTTGGTCCAGAGCGCCATTCACTTGTGCGAGCGTGCTGGCGCCGCGTCGCAATGCCTCGCAGATGGCATTGCCGTCGCCGGCGCTTGTCATTTCAAGGACTGACAAAGCCGGGTTGGCCGTTCGTGCCCTGCCCACGTCGATCACGAGGTTCTCCGGTACCGCCTTGGTGGTCACGCGCAGCCACGGTCGCGGACACCGTGAGCGGGTTCCGGATACAAGGATCGTCTCGGAGCGACATTGTGGCCACCATGTGAGCCTCGCCGCAGCGTGTCCAAGGAAGATTGCGTTCGGATCCCACAATGCCACTGCCTCCGTCCGCGTTGCGAAGGAGTCCTCGATCCCGGACCACGTGTAGACACCCGGAAGGACGCGTCTCAGATGTCCTCTGCGGAGCAAGTGGTCAATGTGGCCGATCAATGTCGGGTGGTCCCTGCGTGCGAAGATCGGGGGAAGGTATGCGTTCATGCCGGATACCTTGGTCACCCCACCGGCAGGATCACCGCTCATGCACAGGGATAAATCTCACGGTTTGGGTTCGCAACTTCAGCCGAATCGGTGTTTTCAGCGCAGGACGGCCTGGTTGCGAACCAGAACCCGCCGCACCGCATGACTAGAGTGAGTTTCGTGAGCTACGACCTGTTCGGGAACCCGGATCCGACGCCTGCCACGGGCGTCCGACCGGTTGGGTCCCTGGGCGATGCGCGGCTGGAGGGGGCACCCCTTCCGGTGCGGATGCGGCCACGAACGCTGGAGGAGATCGTGGGCCAGCAGCACCTGCTGGCAGCCGGGGCCCCGCTCCGACGTCTCGTCTCCGGTCAGCCCATGAGCGTGTTCCTGTGGGGCCCACCCGGCGTGGGCAAGACGACGCTGGCCTCCATCGTCTCGCGGGCTTCCGGGGCACGGTTCGTCGAGATCTCGGCGGTGACGGCGGGTGTGAAGGAGCTGCGCTCGGAGCTGGACACGGCGCGCCGGGAACTCGAGCGAGGCACCTCCACCGTGTTGTTCATCGACGAGGTGCACCGCTTCAGCAAGACGCAACAGGACGTGCTGCTGCCAGCGGTGGAGAACCGCATCGTGACGCTCATCGCCGCAACGACGGAGAACCCTTCGTTCTCCGTCATCTCGCCCCTGCTGTCGCGATCCCTTCTCCTGCGGCTCAAACCCCTGACCTCCGACGACATCGGTGACCTCATCGATCGCGCCGTCATCGATGAGCGCGGCCTTGGGGGCGCCGTGGCACTGGCCGACAGCGCTCGCGACGACCTGATCCGCATGGCTCAGGGCGACGCCCGTCGTGCCCTGACTTTCCTGGAGGAAGCCGGCGCCGGAGCCGCTGCGCTGCAATCCGCGGAGATCACGCCCGAGATCGTGGCGCAGGCGGTGGATCGCGCCGCCGTGCGCTACGACAGGCAGGGAGACCAGCACTACGACGTCATCAGCGCATTCATCAAGTCCATTCGCGGATCGGATGTCGACGCGTCGCTGCACTACCTCGCGCGGATGCTGGAAGCGGGGGAGGACCCCCGCTTCATTGCGCGACGGCTCATGATTTCGGCCTCCGAGGACATCGGGATGGCATCCTCGACGGTGTTGCAGACCTGTGTCGCCGCGGCCCAGGCAGTCCAGCTGCTCGGTATGCCGGAGGCACGCCTGACGCTCGCCCACGCGACGGTGGCGGCTGCCGTCGCACCCAAGAGCAACGCCGCCTATCTCGCCATGGACGCGGCCATTGCGGACGTCCGGGCGGGCAAGGGCGGTGACGTGCCAGCTCACCTGCGCGACGCCCACTATGCCGGCGCGCAGGCACACGGTCACGGGAAGGGTTACCGCTACCCCCACGATTTCCCCCACGCACTGGTGGTCCAGGAGTACCTTCCCGAAGATCTGCGGCACGCCCGGTACTATCTGCCCACCGAGAACGGTCAGGAGGCGGCGGTGAAACAGCGACTCGCGTGGGCCGCCGAACAGATGAGGCCACAGCCTCCTGTCGGATAGAGTTGCGCCGAATCACCCTCGAACCCCTCCAAGGAGTACCCCGCATGGATGTAACGCTCGGACAGGTGGCCGGCCTGGTGGCCGCCATAGCTCTCTGCGCGCTGGTGGCCTTCTGCGCCGTGCCGCTACTGAAGCTCGGGCGGGTGCTGGAGGAGATGAGGTTGACGGTGCGGGACGTCGGGCATAACTCGGTCCCCATTCTGCAGGAGCTGAGAGGCACCGTGGAGGCGACCAACGACGAGATCGCCAAGATCAGCCTGGTGACCGAGGACGTGTCCAAGGTTTCCGGACATGCCACCGTGGTCAGCGAGAATGCCGCCCAGATGTCGCAGCTGTTCGCAGCCACTCTCGGCGGACCCATGGTCAGGACGGCCGCCTTCACCTATGGCGTGCGCAGTGCACTGAAGGGACGCAGGAAGAGATGAGCAGACTATTCTGGATGGTGCTGGGCGCTGCCCTTGCGACATACCTCGTCACACGTGGTCGGGCGCTGATGCGGCGGTTCACCCCGCAGGGGATCGCCCAGCAGGTGGAGCGTCGCGGCAACGAGGCAGCCGTCGGACTGGGCGACTTCTACGCCACCTTCAAGGCCGCCAGCCGGGCCCGTGAAGCAGAACTGCGGCGTGAGCTCGACATCGAAACCACCTGAGCAACCTCCTAGACCCCGAGGGACACCCACAGACATGCAGACCTCCGACGTCCGGAGCCGTTTCATCGATTTCTTCGCCGCCCGCGATCACGCGGTGGTGCCGAGCAGTTCCCTGTTGTACAACGATCCGACGCTGCTGTTCGTCAACGCCGGCATGGTGCCGTTAAAACCCTATTTCCTTGGCGAGGAGCCTGCCCCTTTCACGCGAGCCGTCTCGGTCCAGAAGTGCCTGCGCACTCTGGACATCGACGAAGTGGGGCTGACCACCCGCCACGGCACGTTCTTCCAGATGAACGGCAACTTCTCCTTCGGTGACTACTTCAAACAGGAGGCCATCGAGTACGCCTTCGAGCTGGTCACCGGCAGTGTCGCCGACGGCAACTGGGGTTTTGATACCGACAAGGTGTGGGTCACAGCGCTCCACGGTGACACCGAGACCATGGAGCTGTGGCGGAAGGTGGGGATTCCGCGCGAACGTATCCAGGAGCGTGGGCTCAAGGACAACTACTGGAACATGGGTGTGCCCGGCCCCGGCGGCCCCTGCTCCGAGATCTACATCGACCGTGGCCCGGCTTTCGGCCGCGACGGCGGCCCCGAGGCCGACGAGGACCGGTTCCTTGAGATCTGGAACCTCGTGTTCCAGACCGAGGAACTCAGCGCTGTGCGCGCGAAGGACGACTTCGACGTGGCGAGACCCCTGGCCACCCGCAACATCGACACCGGCTCCGGGCTGGAACGCACCGCCCTGCTGCTCCAGGGCGTGAACAACCTCTACGAGATCGATGAGGTGTTCCCGGTCATCCAGCGCGCATCCGAACTCTCCGGCCGTCGTTACGGCGCCGACGCGGCCGACGATGTCCGGTTCCGTGTTGTCGCCGACCACGTGCGCAGCTCCCTGATGCTCATGACCGACGGCGTCACTCCCGGCAACGAGGCCCGGGGCTACGTCCTGCGCCGCCTCCTGCGGCGCAGCATCCGCGCCATGCGACTGCTGGGCGTGGGCGACGACGTGCTGGGCGAGCTGCTGCCGGTCAGCCGCGACGCCATGCGCGCTTCCTACCCCGAGATCGACGCGGCCTGGCCTCGCATCGTGGATGCGGCCACCACGGAAGAGGACTCCTTCCGCCGGACGCTCGCCTCCGGCACCGTCATCCTGGACACGGCAGCGAGCCGCGCCAAGGAGGCGGGGGAGACCTCACTGCCCGCGGAGCAGGCCTTCCAGCTGCACGACACCTACGGCTTCCCCATCGACCTGACCATGGAGATGGCCGCCGAGCAGGGCCTCGCCGTGGACCGCACACGATTCAACGAGCTGATGGCCGAACAGAAGGAGCGGGCACGCGCGGACGCCAGGTCCAAGAAGGGCGGCGGCGCGAGCACGGACGCCTACCGCCGGATCCGCGAAGCCGGAGAGGTGCCCTTCCTCGGCTACAACGACCTCGACATCGAGACCCACGTCACCGGCATCATCGCCGACGGCGCAGTCACGGATCGGGCGGGTGACGGCGACGTCGTCGAAGTGGTGCTGGCCGAGACGCCCTTCTACGCCGAGGCCGGAGGCCAGGATGCCGACCGTGGCACCATCACCGGCGACGGTTACTCGCTGGACATCCTTGACGTGCAGCGCCCGATCCCGGGGCTGGCGGTGCACCGCGTGCGGGTGCTCGGTGAAGTCGCCCACGGCGCGCATGCCCGCGCTGTCGTCGACGCAGAGGCACGGCGAGGTTCGTGCCAGGCACACACCGCCACCCACATCATCCACGCCGCGCTGCGTGAACTCGTCGGCCCGAGCGCCACCCAGGCCGGCTCGTACAACAAGCCCGGTTACATGCGCTTCGACTACTCCGCGCCGCACGGCATGTCGGCGGCCCTGCGTCAGGAGGTGGAGGAGCGCGCCAACGACGCCATTCGCGACTCCTTCGAGGTCACCTCAGCCACCATGAAGCTCGAGGACGCCATGGCGATGGGTGCCATGGCCATGTTCGGCGAGAAGTACCCGCCACTGGTGCGGATGGTGGAACTGGCGGGAGCGTGGTCGCGCGAGCTCTGTGGTGGGACGCACGTGCCCAACACAAGCCAGATCGGTGTACTCAATCTGCTGGGGGAGCAGTCCATCGGCTCAGGTGTGCGACGGGTCGAGGCGCTGGTGGCCGACGACGCCTTCCGGCGGTTCGCCGCCGAACGATCCCTGGTGAACACCCTCACCGAGACATTGCGCGTGCAACCGGACCAGTTGGTGCCGCGCGTCGAGAAGCTGATCAGTCAACTGAAGGAGGCCGAGAAGCAACTGGCCGCCATGCGGGCCGCCGAGCTGCGGGCCGACGCCAGCAGACTGGCGAGCCAGGCCACCGACGTGGCGGGCGTGCAGTTTCTCGGCGTCGAACTCGGCGGTGTGCCCGGTGGGGAACTTCGGACCATGGCCACCGATCTGCGTGACAGGCTGGGCAGTGCACCGGCCGTTGTGGCACTCATCGGCGGTGACAAGGGCAAGGCCGCGGCGGTCGTCGCCACCAACGAGGCAGCACGGGACCTGGGCATCAGGGCCGGCGCACTGATCGGCACGGGGGCCGCCGCCCTGGGTGGCCGGGGTGGGGGTCGCGACGACATGGCTCAGGGTGGCGGGACCATGCCGGAAGCAGCCCCTCAGGCCCTGGCCGCCATCGAGGCAGCGCTGGTTGATCGTGGGTGATCTTCCACCGGGAGGTCGCCTGGCCCTCGACTGGGGGAAGGTCCGCATCGGCGTGGCCGCCTCCAACCGCGGCACGACGCTCGCCTACCCCGTGACAACGGTGCCGGCCGGCTCACGGGAACTGCAGCAGATTGCATCTGTGGTGGAAGAGTACGAGCCGGGAGCGATTTACGTCGGGCTCCCTCTGACGCTGCGGGGCGAAAGGAAGCAGGCAGCGGTATTCGCCACCGATAAGGCCACGAAGCTCGCGGCGCTGGTGTCACCTGTACCCGTGAGACTCATCGATGAACGGATGAGCACTGCGGCGGCATCTCGTACGCTGTCAGGAGCAGGACACCGGATCAAGCAACAGCGGCGCATCATCGACCAGGCAGCAGCCGTGGAAATCCTGGAGCGGGCCATAGAGTGGGAGACGCGCACATCGTCGCTGGCTGGTGAGTCCGTCGGAGAAGGAGAACAATCGTGAGTCCAGCGTTCGTCGACAATGACGGCAAGTTCAACTGGCGCAAGGTGGGGTATCACGCTCGCAGCGCCTTCGCCGTGCTGCTTTCGGTTGCCGTCCTGGCCGGTGGCGGCTACTTCGTCTTCCAGCAGGTGAGCCAGGCCTGGACGGCGTTCCGCACCGAGGACGACTTCGCTGGCGACGGCGTCAGCGAGATCACGGTCACGGTTCCACCCGGAGCGTCAGTGACACAGATCGGAGATGTCCTCGTGGAAGCGGGCGTCATCAAATCCACGGGAACCTTCCGCAGTGTGGCGGCCAGGAATCCTGATGCGCAGAGCCTCCAGCCGGGCCGCTACACCCTCCTCACTGAGCTGCCGGCGGAGACGGCGCTGGAAATGATGCTGGATCCGGAGAACCGGTCGGTGATCACCGTGACCATTCCGGAGGGCTACACGCTCGGCCGACAGTGGACGAGGATTCAGACAGCGCTGGCGGAACAGGGAATCGAGATCACCCGCGACGAACTGGCGGCGGGAGTGGTACTGGAGGATCTGGGGCTTCCCGTTTGGTCGCGCGGGAAGGTTGAGGGCTTCATGTTCCCGGAGACCTACCAGGTGGCCGAGCCCGTCAATCCGCTGGCAATTTTCCAGAGCCAGGTGGACCAGTTCAAAACGGTCATCAGCGAGATCGGGTTCGTCGAAGGCGCTGAAGAGATAGGGATGGATCCCTACGACGTTCTGACGATTGCATCGATCATCGAGCGTGAGGTCAACCAGGAGGAGTACAGGGACATGGTTGCCGCGGTGATCATGAACCGGTTGGCGCTGGGCATGCCGCTGCAGATGGACTCCACCGTCCACTACGCGCTCCAGGACTTCGCCAAGGTGACGACCACTGCGGAGGATCGCGCCGTCGACTCGCCCTACAACACCTACAGGTACACCGGCCTGCCGCCGGGCGCCATCAGCAACCCCGGCGAGGCGGCGCTGGACGCTGCCTCCCACCCCGCCGACACCGACGCGCTTTTCTTCGTCACGGTCAACCTTGACACCGGTGAGACGCGCTTCGCTGCAACGGCGGACGAGCACAGTGCCAACGTTGCGGCCTTCCAGCAGTGGTGCCAAGCCAACACGGGCCGCTGTTGATGCGGTGCGCGCTGATCGGTGACCCCGCCCAGCACTCACTGTCACCGGCCATCCATCGCGAGGGCTACCGCGGCAGCGGTCTCTCCTGGACCTATGACGCGATCACGGTGGCTCCCGAGGACGTGGAGACGTTCCTCTCCGATTGCCTCGCCGACGAGACGTGGGCCGGTCTGAGCGTGACAGCACCGCACAAGGAGTCCATCATGGCGTTCGGGGAGCCGGACCACGTCTCCCGACTCGTCGGCGCCGGCAACACGATCGTCTTCCACGACCGCACCACGGCCAACCCGCCCACGGTGCACAACACGGATGTACCCGGCTTCGTCCGGGCCTGGCGCGCCAAGGAGCTGGGCGTTCCGCGGACCGCCGCGATCATCGGCAACGGGGCGACGGCACGCTCGCTCCTGGTGGCGCTCGCCGGGCTGCACGTGGCGCACGTCGCCATCCTCGCGCGCGACCCCGCCCGCGCCTCCAACGCCCAGAAACTGGGGATCGCACTCGGCATCGACACGACCGTCCAGCCATTGGGATTCAACCTGGCGCCTCTGGATCTGGTGGCCAACACCATCCCGGCGGACGCCACGCAACCCCATGCGCAGTCCTGGGCCGATGCCGCGGCATGGATCTTCGACGCCGTCTACGATCCCTGGCCCACACCGCTCGCGGCTGCCGCCACGGACGACCACGTCGTGCTGTCCGGCTTGGATCTCCTGGCCGGTCAGGCCGTCGACCAGTTCCATCTCCTCACCGGCAAGGCCATCACATTCGCCGACGCCCACGCGGCAGCGCTGGCCGAACTGAGCCGCCGGAGGAATGAACGGGACCACCCCACTTTGATGGAAGAATAGCCTCCATGCTCCGATACCTGACCGCCGGTGAATCGCACGGCCAAGCACTGATCGCGACCATGGAGGGCATCCCGGCCCACGTCCGGGTCGGTATCGAGGAGATCGCCGCACAGCTGGCCCGACGCAGGCTCGGAGTGGGCCGTGGGGCGCGCATGAAGTTCGAGGCCGACGAGCTGACACTCCTGGCCGGATTCCGGCACGGCGAGACCATCGGCTCTCCCATCGCCATTCAGATCGGCAACACCGAATGGCCCAAGTGGGAACAGGTGATGGCCCCCGGCGAGGTGGATGAGGACGTGCTGGCCTCCTTGGCACGCAACGCCAAGCTGACCCGCCCCCGCCCCGGGCACGCTGACCTCGTCGGGATGCAGAAGTACGACTTCGACGAGGCCCGGCCCATCCTGGAGCGCGCCTCCGCGCGGGAGACCGCCGCCCGAGTGGCCCTGGGTGCTGTCGCTCGCGCCTTCCTGGAGCAGGCCCTCGGCATTTCGGTGCTGAGCCACGTCGTCGAGCTCGGGCCCGTCGCGGCCACCCGCCAGGATCTGCCCACACACGCCGACCTCCCGGACATCGATGCCAACCCGGTGCGCTCCTTCGACAACGAGGCTTCCGGGCGCATGCTGGCCGAGGTGGAGGCGTGCAAGAAGGAGGGCGACACGATGGGTGGCGTCGTGGAGGTCGTCGTCTGGGGCCTCCCGCCCGGTCTGGGCTCGCACAGCCAGGGTGATCGTCGCCTCGACGCCAGGCTCGCCGGCGCCCTCATGGGAATCCAGGCCATCAAGGGGGTCGAGATGGGTGACGGTTTCGATCTCGCACGTCAACGGGGCTCCGATGCCCATGACGAGATCATCGGCGACGGCGGCCGCATCGCACGTGTCACGGGTCACTCGGGCGGCACCGAGGGTGGCATGTCCACGGGTGAGGTGCTGCGAGTGCGGGCAGCCATGAAGCCCATCGCCACCGTCCCGCGTGCGCTGCGCACCATCGACACCGCCACCGGCGAGGCAACAGCCGCTCACCACCAGCGCAGCGACGTCTGTGCCGTGCCGGCTGCTGGTGTGGTGGCTGAGGCCATGGTGGCTCTCGTCCTCGCCGAAGCCGTTCTGGAGAAGTTCGGCGGAGATTCGGTCTCGGAGACGCGACGCAATGTGGAGTCCTACCTGGCACGCATCACGGAGCGCGGTCTGCAGGTGGGTACATGAGCATCGTTCTGGTGGGGGCCCCGGGGGCGGGCAAGAGTTCCGTCGGCCGGTTGCTGGCCGCGAAACTGGACACCACATTCGTCGATGTCGACAACCGGATCGAGCAGGTTACCGGCAAACCCATCGCCGAGATCTTCGCGGACGAGGGCGAGGCCCACTTCCGCGAACTCGAGGAAGCCGCGACCCTGGAACTGATCCAGGGTGCCGGCGTGGTCTCGCTGGGGGGCGGCGCAGTGATGAATCCCCGGATCCGGGAGGCGCTGCGCGGCCACGACGTGATCTGGCTCGAGGTCTCGATCTCCCAGGCCACCCGACGTGTCGGAATGAACAACGTTCGCCCCCTGCTGCTGGGCAATGTCCGCGGACGGCTCATCGAGCTGTTGCGCGAGCGCACACCTTTCTACGAGGAGGTGGCCACCACCCGCGTCATGTCGGACAATCGCCGCCCCTCGGAGGTGGCCGCTGAACTCGCAGAGGCACGGGGAGCCACGCAGTGACCATCACCGTCGCATCACCCAGAGGGCCCTACGACGTCCGGATTGGCCGCCGGGTGCTCGACGAGCTGCCGTCGGTGCTGCAGGGCGCCGATCGTGTCGCCATCATTTGCTCCGCCCCGCTACGGCACCTCGCTGAGCAGGTGGCCGGTGTCACGGACGGGCGCGCAGTCCTCATCGTCGACATCCCGGATGCGGAGGCAGGGAAGACCGTCAACGTGCTGGCGAGCTGCTGGGACGAGTTGGCGAATGCGGGCTTCACTCGCAACGACGTCGTCGTCGGCGTGGGGGGTGGAGCCGCCACCGACCTCGCTGGTTTCATTGCGGCCACCTGGCTGCGGGGCGTGGACTTCGTCAGCGTACCCACCTCCGTCCTCGGAATGGTCGACGCGGCGGTGGGCGGCAAGACGGGGATCAATCTGGATGCTGGCAAGAATCTTGTGGGTGCCTTCCATGAGCCACGTGCCGTACTGGCGGACCTGTCCCTGCTGGACGAGCTGCCTGCGGCGGAGGTGGCATCCGGCATGGCCGAGGTTCTCAAGTGCGGTTTCATCGCCGACCCGGAGATCCTTTCCCTGATCAGCGAGGATCCCGCGGAGGCCACCGACACCCGCTCGGATCGTTTCGCTGAGCTCGTGGAGCGAGCGATTGCCGTCAAGGCCACCGTCGTGGCCGGGGATCTCACCGAGCGCACGTCCACGGGCGCTCAGGTGGGTCGCGAGGCACTCAACTACGGCCACACGCTGGGACACGCCGTCGAGGCCCGGGAAAACTACCGGATGCGTCACGGCCAGGCCATCAGCATCGGGATGGTGTGGATGGCCGAGGTGTCGAAGCAACTCGTGGGGCTCGACGACGGCGTCGCCGCCCAGCACCGGGAACTCCTCGATCGCCTCGGGCTGCCGACACGCTACGACCCGGATGCATGGTCACACCTGCGCAAGCTGATGAGCCTGGACAAGAAGGCGCGCGGAGCCACCCTCCGACTCGTCGGGCTTGCGGGGCTTGGGAGCCCCACCATTATTGACGACCCCGACAACCAGGTGCTGGAAGCCGCCTACCGTGCGGCAGTCGCGCACTGAGACGCAAAGAACCGGGATACGACAAGAAGGAGCCGGAACCCCATAGGGTCCCGGCTCCTTGTTTGCCGTGGTCAGATGACCGAGGACTCAGTGCTTGTGATCGTCAGTGGCGTCGTTGAAAGCGCCTGCGGCGGAATCCTTGACGTCTTCCGCGCCCTGCTTCACGTTGGCCTTGCCCTGGTCCATCTTGCCCTCGGCCTCGAGGGATTCGTTGTCCGATGCCTTGCCGAAGCCTTCCTTGGCCTTGCCAACGGCTTCCTCGGCGGCATTCGATATCTTGTCGCCCAAACCCATACGGTCTCCTTCGTCTCGGCGGCCCTCACAGCCGCGTTGTGCCCAACCTACAGCCTGGCGGGGTGACTGTGCAGTCAGCTGCTCGAAAATAATTTCGCTACCGATGGGCTGAGTGGGTAAACTCACCCCTCGGCCCACCCGAGGCCACCCATCCGAGACGGGCCGAAAGGGATGATGACTGTGGCATCGACCAATGATCTGAAGAATGGCATGGTGCTGGACCTGGATGGTCAGCTCTGGCAAGTCCTGTTCTTCCAGCACCACAAGCCGGGCAAGGGCAACACGATCGTTCGCACCAAACTGAAGCACGTCCTGTCCGGAAAGATCGTGGACAAAACCTTCAACTCGGACACCAAGGTGGACACCGCCACTGTGGACCGTCGCGACATGCAGTACCTCTACATGGACGGCGACGCCTACGTCTTCATGGACAACAGCACCTATGACCAGATCAACGTGCCTGTGGAGACCGTGGGGGAGGCCAAGGACTACATGTTGGAGAATCAGAGCGCCACGGTGGCGACGCATGAGGGCAACCCTCTCTTCGTCGAGCTTCCCGCCTCCGTGGAGCTGGAGATCTCCTACACCGAACCGGGGCTGCAGGGTGACCGGTCCACCGGTGGCACCAAGCCTGCGACGCTCGAGACCGGCAAAGTGATCCAGGTTCCCCTGTTCATCACCACCGGTGAGAAGGTGAAGGTGGATACGCGCGACGGTTCCTATCTCGGCCGTGCGTCGTCCTCCTGATGGCCGTTGACGATCACGCCGAGTACAAACTCGTCGGTCCCGCGCCGGAGGCACCCGGAGCCCGTCACTATCCCCAGCGCACGAAAGCGCGCAAAGCCGCACTGGACATCCTTTTCGAGGCTGATGCCCGCGGTGTGGGCGCCCTCGGCGTGTGGGGCGAACGGCTCCGTTCCAACCAGAGTCCGCCCCGAGAACTCACGACGGGCATCGTGCACGGCTGGGTGGAGCACGCCGATGAGATCGACGCCCTGATCAGTGACTGCCTCGTGACCGGTTGGAGCTTTGATCGGATGCCCGCCGTCGATCGGAACCTGTGCCGGATTGCCACCTGGGAGATCCTGTACTCAGACACTCCAGCCGCTGTGGTGATCTCCGATGCCGTCAGGCTCGCCGGGGACCTCTCGACGGATGGCTCCACCTCCTTCGTCAACGCGGTCCTCGCCGAGGTGGTCCGACGACATGGCGATGTTTCGGAATCCGGGGAATCACCCATCTGATCGCGAGGAAGCTGCGCCTGTAGCCCAAACGGCCCGCCACCCCCTGAGGGATGGCGGGCCGTTCTGTGCTGACGACGCAGTGAGTGGGACTCAGATGCGACGCCTGGTGCCTGCGGTGTCGTCGATCTCAGCCTGCTTGCTGGCGACGGAGCGTGAACCGACGAGGCCGCCGAGCGAGGCAATCAGGCTACCGAGCAGCAAGCCCCAGAAGGCGTGACCGGCGCCGTCCTGTGTGGCATCAGCCGCATCCTGCGCGACCTGTTCGGCCTCGGCCCGGTACTCCTCATAGGTCTGGCCGGCCGCGTCAAGCTGGTCCTGTGTGGGCATGGGCACGTTGTCGCCAGGCTGGACCTGGACGGCCGAACCGAGACCCGAGGTGACGTTGCCCAGCAGTCCACCCACTGCACCGGAAACCCCGAGCGCGATCATGGAGGCGAGCACAACGATCGCCACCAGAGAACCGGCCCACGTGACGAAGCCGTGGAGGAAGCCTCCGCGAACTGCGAGGGCTCCGGCGACTGCACCACCGAGGAACAGCCCGAGGACGATGCCAATGATCGTGAGGACGATCGCGCCGGTGGAGGAGCCGTCGAGCCCGAAGGCGGTCACTGCGAGTGAGAACAGCAGCACGAGGGCCAGGAAGGTGACGATGCCTGCGAAGATGGCACCCCACGAGACATTGCGCACATTCTCGGAGCGCCCGCTACCGAACAGCGTGTCCTTCCAGGACAACGGCTCGTCCCTGTGAGTGTCATGGTGTTCCGTGCGGGTGTCTCCGACCGTGTGAGCCCCGTCCACCGTGGAGGTGTGACGTGGTGCGTTGGGATTCGGCTTGGATGTGTTAGCCATGGGAAGCATCCTTTCCGTAGATCTGGACGCGAGCGAAGGACTCGGACCATTCGACAAAGTACCTCGTCATCGGCGCATTGGAGCGGTGACAAGGGGGTCCTTTGGGGTGGAACAGTCACAGCTGATGTCCACGACGCGTCGACGTTGCATCCGGTCGTCGGCGCGCTGATACTGTGTCCCGGACAGCTCGCCAGATCATGACTCCTGCTCTCTTCAGGCAGGAAAGGATGACTCATGCCCCGAACCCGCCCGGCATTACTCGCGCTCGAAGACGGTCGCTTCTTCCATGGCCGCTCTTTCGGAGCGGAAGGCGAAACCTTCGGCGAGCTGGTGTTCTCCACCGGCATGTCCGGTTACCAGGAACTGTTGACGGATCCGAGCTACCACCGGCAAGTGGTCCTCACCACAGCACCCCACGTGGGCAACACGGGATGGAATGACGAGGACGACGAGTCCGCCCGGATCTGGGCAGCCGGACTGGTGGTGCGCGATCCCTCGCCGCGACCCTCCAACTGGCGATCAAAGGGCAGCCTCGACGCCGAACTCGCACGCCAGGGCGTCGTCGGCATCGCGGAGATCGACACGCGGGCACTGACCCGCCACATCCGCGAAGCCGGTGCCATGCGCGTCGGGATCTCGACCACCGAGACCAGCCCCGAAGCACTGTTGCAACGCGTGCTCCAGCAGCCGACCATGCGCGGGGCCGACCTCGTCGCTGAGGTGACGACGAGCGAAACCGTCATCACACCAGCGGTGGGTACGAAGCGGTTCACCGTGGCAGCACTCGACCTCGGCATCAAGTCCATGACACCCACCCGGCTCGCAGAGCGGGGGATCGAGATGCATCTGCTGCCCGCAACCTCCACCCTCGAGGACATCGTGGCCATCAATCCCGATGGCGTGTTCTACTCCAACGGCCCGGGGGACCCCTCCGCCTCCGACGGCCCCATCGCCGTGCTGCAACAGGTGCTGGAGGCCGGCCTACCGTACTTCGGCATCTGCTTCGGCAACCAGCTCTTCGGCCGGGCCCTGGGCTTCGACACCTACAAGCTGAAGTTCGGCCACCGCGGCCTCAACCAGCCGGTCAAGGATCTCGCCACCGGAAAGGTGGAGATCACCGCCCAGAACCATGGTTTCGCCGTCGACGCCCCCATCGGGGAGGACGTCGACACGCCGTACGGCACCGCCCGGGTGAGCCACGTCTGCCTCAACGACGACGTCGTGGAGGGACTGGAGCTGCGCAGGGACGGCGAGGTGGTGGCGTTCTCCGTGCAGTACCACCCCGAAGCCGCTGCCGGCCCCCACGACTCCACGCACCTGTTCGATCGCTTCATCTCCATGCTGGCGACGGAGGTTGCACGGATGGGGGTGCCGGTTAGGCGAGCGGATCATCCGCGCCCGCTCAGCAAGGCGGAGGAGGGAGTCCCACTTGATCGTTCGGCGACCGACGACAACGATGCTGAGCGGGATGCGGGGGTACGCGAGTCAGGCGATCCTCCCCGTCCGTGCAACCTCCTACCCGGGAAGGACGCCTGATGCCCCGCCGCACAGACATCGAATCCATCCTCGTGATCGGCTCCGGCCCCATCGTCATCGGGCAGGCATGCGAGTTCGACTACTCCGGCACGCAGGCCTGCCGTGTGCTGCGAAACGAGGGTTTCCGGGTCATCCTCGTGAACTCGAACCCAGCCACGATCATGACGGACCCCGATTTCGCCGACGCCACCTACGTGGAACCCATCACCCCCGAGTTCGTCGAGGAGGTCATCGCCAAGGAACGTCCCGACGCGGTCCTGGCCACACTCGGTGGACAGACCGCCCTGAATGCCGCCATCACGCTGCACGACAGCGGTGTCCTGGAGAAGTACGGGTGCGAACTGATCGGAGCCTCCGTCGAGGCGATTCAACGCGGAGAGGACCGCCAACAGTTCAAGGAGATCGTCGGCTCCCTCACTGACATTCCCGGCGGCCCACCGGAGTCCGCGGAGTCCCGCATCTGCCACTCGATGGGCGAGGTGCTGGAGGCGGCCAACGAGCTCGGCTACCCGGTGGTGGTACGCCCCAGCTTCACGATGGGGGGTGTCGGTTCCGGTTTCGCCCATGACCCCGAGGAGTTGAGTCAGATCGCTGGCGCCGGACTTTCCGCAAGCCCCATCACCGAGGTCCTCATCGAGGAGTCAATCCTCGGGTGGAAGGAGTTCGAACTGGAACTGATGCGGGACACGGCGGACAACGTCGTGGTCATCTGTTCCATCGAGAACTTCGATCCCATGGGGGTCCATACGGGCGACTCCATCACCGTCGCGCCCGCCATGACCCTCACTGACCGTGAATACCAACGGATGCGTGATGTGGGTATCGCGATCATCCGCGCCGTGGGCGTGGACACCGGCGGATGCAACATCCAGTTCGCCATCAATCCCGACGACGGCCGCATGATCGTCATCGAGATGAACCCCCGCGTCTCGCGTTCCTCTGCGCTGGCGTCCAAGGCGACGGGATTCCCCATCGCGAAGATCGCCGCGAAGGTGGCCGTCGGCTACACCCTGGACGAGATCCCGAATGACATAACACTCAAGACACCAGCTGCGTTCGAACCGGCCATCGACTACGTCATCGTCAAGGTGCCGCGGTTCGCGTTCGAGAAGTTTCCCGCGGCCGATGTGCGACTGACAACCCACATGAAGTCCGTTGGGGAGGTCATGGCCATCGGACGCAACTTCACCGAAGCTCTGGGCAAGGCGCTGCGCTCGCTGGAGGACACCTCGGCCCCCTTCAGTTTCGCCACGGGAACCCAGCACACTGTGGAGGAGCTGCTCACGCTCGCATCGCAGCCCCACGACGGCCGGATTCGCTGGGTGATGGCCGCCCTGATGCAGGGTGCAACCGCCGAGGCCGTGTTCGACGCCACGAAGATCGATCCCTGGTTCATCCACCAGCTCGAGCTGCTGCGCGATCTCGCGGGGGAGGTACGCGACGCCAAGGAACTCACTGCGGATCTGCTCCGCCGTGCCAAGCGCCACGGATTCTCCGACCAGCAGGTGGCAACCCTGCGCAACCTCACCACCGACGTGGTGCGAGGCGTGCGATGGGCCCTCGGCATCCGCCCCATCTTCAAGTCCGTGGACACCTGCGCCGCCGAGTTCGAGGCACACACCCCCTACATGTACTCCTCGTATGACGAGGAGACGGAGGTGCCTGAGCGCACGAAGCCGGCCGTCATGATCCTCGGCTCCGGCCCCAACCGGATCGGCCAGGGAATCGAGTTCGACTACTCGTGCGTGCACGCGACCATGGCGGTGCGGGACGCCGGCTATGAGGCGATCATGGTCAACTGCAACCCGGAGACCGTCTCCACCGACTACGACACCTCGGACAGGCTCTACTTCGAGCCCCTGACCGCGGAGGACGTGCTCGAGATCTACCACGCCGAGGTGAACGCCGGTCCGGTGCTGGGCGTCATCTGCCAACTGGGCGGCCAGACACCGCTCAAGCTCGCCCAGGTGCTCAAGGACGCCGGCGTTCCGATCATCGGAACCAGCCCGGAGGCCATTCACCTGGCCGAGGAGCGCGGCGCTTTCGGCCGTGTCTTGGCCCGCGCGGGACTCCCGGCCCCGAAGCATGGGATGGCTGCGTCCTTCGAGGAGGCACGCCACATCGCCACCGAGATCGGCTATCCCGTCCTGGTGCGGCCGAGCTACGTGCTGGGCGGGCGTGGCATGGAGATCGTCTACGACGAGGGGGCACTCGAGCGCTACATCGCATCCGCAACGGAGATCACCGAGGAATCGCCGGTGCTGGTGGACCGTTTCCTCGACGACGCAGTGGAGATCGACGTCGACGCCCTCCACGACGGGACCGAGCTCTTCCTGGGTGGAGTCATGGAGCACATCGAGGAGGCCGGAATTCACTCCGGTGACTCGGCGTGCGTATTGCCGCCCATCACCCTGGACGAGTCCGAGGTGGAACGGATCCGCGATTCCACCCGGCTGATCGCCGAGGGCGTCGGTGTGGTGGGGCTGCTCAACATCCAGTTCGCGCTCCACGGCGACACGCTGTACGTGCTGGAGGCCAACCCGCGCGCATCGCGCACTGTGCCGTTCGTGAGCAAGGCGACGAACACTCCGCTGGCCAAGGCAGCCGCTCGCATCATGCTGGGTGACAGCATCGCGGATCTCCGTGCCGAGGGGATGCTGCCCGCCACGGGTGACGGCGCCACCTTCCGCGACGGAGCCCCGATGGCGGTGAAGGAGGCCGTGATGCCGTTCAACCGGTTCCGCACGGCCGCCGGGGCCTTCGTCGATACACTGCTCGGGCCCGAGATGCGCTCCACCGGAGAGGTGATGGGCCTTGCCGAGAACTTCGGCACGGCCTTCGCCAAGGCACAGGCAGCCGGGGGCGGGCCCCTGCCCACCTCGGGCACCGTCTTCGTCTCCGTCGCCAACCGTGACAAGCGCCACGCTCTGTGGCCCGTCAAGCGGCTCGCCGATCTGGGGTTCAACATCCTCGCGACCACCGGGACCGCGTCGGTACTGCGCCGCAATGGTGTGGAGGCGCGCCCGGTGAAGAAACTCTCCGAGCGCACCGAGGACAGCAACGAGCGCTCGATCGTCGAGTTGATTACCGACGGGGACATCGATCTTGTGTTCAACACCCCCGGATCCACCGACGCCTCTCCGCGCAAGGATGGCTATCTCATCCGGACCGCTGCCGTCCTCGCCGATGTGCCGTGCGTCACGACGGTCCCGGGGCTTGCCGCAGCCGTACAGGGGATTGAAGCCCAACGCCGCGGTCACCTGGCCGTGGCATCCCTGCAGGAGTGGGCGGCGCTCCAGGAATGACTGCCGCGGTGAGACCCTCCACACGGATGCTGCGCAGCGCCTACCACGTCGCGCGGGCCGGCCTCTTCCGGTATGCCGGGGGAGATGCGGAGAAGGTCCACGAACGCATGATCGACGTGCTGTCGGTGCTGCCCGCCAGCAGGCGCGCACGCGAGGTCGACGGCGTCCACGTCGCCGGCATCGCCTTCCCGAATCGCGTGGGGCTGGCCGCTGGGCTGGACAAGGACGGGCGAGCCGCTGCGGCGTGGTCCCGGTTCGGCTTCGGCTTCGCGGAGCTGGGCACCGTCACGGCACAAGAGCAGCCCGGCAACCCCGCACCGCGAGTGTTCAGGCTGAAGGAATCGCGGGCCGTCATCAACCGGATGGGTTTCAACAACTGCGGAGCTGCGGCCATGGCAGCGCACCTGCGTTCTCTGGGAGTCAAGCGCGGCAACGCGGCGCTGGGCATCCCACTGGGCATCTCCATCGGCAAGACGAAAGCGGTGCCGCTCCGGGCGGCAACGCAGGATTACCTCAAGTCGCTGGAACTGCTCGCACCCCACGCCGACTACATCGCGATCAACGTCTCCAGCCCCAACACCCCCGGGTTGCGTTCCCTGCAGGACGCACGCGAGATATCCGCATTGGTGGGCTCCCTGGTGGAGCATGTGCCTGAGGAGTTCCCCGTGTTCGTAAAACTTGCTCCGGATGCAACGGAGGCTGACGTGGAGCCCACGGTCCGGGCCATCGAGGACGCTGGGGCCGCCGGTCTCATCGCCACCAACACCACACTCACTCGCGATGGACTGGCAGCCGTCGACAAACATTTTGCCAGTCAGGCAGGTGGCCTGAGCGGTGCACCTCTGACTGGGCGGGCCCTGAGGTTTGTCGACGATCTGGCCCACCTCACCGACCTGCCCATCATGGGGGTGGGAGGCATCATGTCACCGGCCGACGCCCGGTCATTCTTCGACGCTGGCGCCCAACTGGTGCAGGTCTACACAGGTCTCATCTACGAAGGACCCGCCCTCGTGCGCGGTATCCACGACATTGGACGCCGGGGAGCATAGGGATATGACCTACGCAGAACGTTTGAACGCCGCCACCGAGGCCCGCGGAAACCTGTGCGTGGGCATCGATCCCATGCCGTCGGTGCTCTCAGCATGGGGGCTGGGGACCACCGTGGCGGGGTTGGAGGCCTGTTCGCGGGGGATCGTCGAGGAGCTGGGCGCCCACGTGGCCGTCTTCAAACCACAGTCCGCCTTTTTCGAGGCATTCGGATCGCGCGGTATGGCGGTGCTGGAGCGGGTACTCGATGACATCAGGGCGGCGGGTGCCCTGTCGGTGCTGGACGTCAAGCGGGGCGACATCGGCAGTTCCATGACCGGCTACGCTGCGGCATACCTCGACGACGCCTCACCACTGCGCGCGGACGCCATCACGCTGAGTCCCTACCTGGGCGTCGGCTCGCTGCTGCCCGCCATCGACGTCGCCGTTGCATCCGGGCGCGGGATCTACGTGTTGGCGCGCACCTCCAACCCTGACGGCGAAGCCATTCAGACTGCTGACGTGGATGGCGCGAGCGTCGCCCAGCACGTCGTGGATGTCATCGCCACCGGAAACCCCGGCTGGGATCACGCCGTCGGAGTTGTCATCGGGGCGACACACCGGGACCTGCGTTGCGACATCTCCGGTTTCAACGGATCCATTCTCGTTCCAGGGATCGGTGCGCAGGGCGGCACGATGGAGGGCATTCGCGCAGTGTTCGGCGCAGTCAGTCACCTTCTCCTGCCCACCGTCAGTCGCGACATCATCGGCGGGGGAAGAGATGAGCTGAAAAATCGCGCGGCACGCTTCACATCTCGCCAACTCAGCATAGAATAAAGCCGTAACTCACCCCTTGGGGTGGCTACCATTAACCAGGTGCCAATCGGTTGACTGGTATCCGCAACCGAAGCCCGGTGGGCGAAAGGATGATGACCTCATGGCCATCCCACAACTGAGCAAGGAACAACTGGAGTCAGCCCGGGCTGCCGCCACCGAAGCGCGGCGGGCCCGTGCGGAGCTCAAGACGCAAGTCAAGTCGGGGCAACTGTCGCTCCACGATGCTCTCAACAAGGCAGCCAACGACGACACGCTCTCGCGGGTCAAGGTCGTTGACCTGCTGCGATCCCTCCCACGAGTGGGTGTCACACGATCCGCCGAGATCATGGAGGATCTGAACATTGCCGCGAACCGCCGCATCCGCGGCCTCGGACGCCACCAGGTGGAGCGGTTGAAGGACATGTTCTCGTGACCTTGACAGCCCTTCATTGAGAGTCGCCCCATAAGCTGGACGACGTGCCAGACAAACAGCCCGCAGTATGGGTGATCTCGGGCCCCAGCGGGGTCGGCAAGGGGACGGTGTGCGCCCGGCTTCGGGAACAACGGCCCAGGGTCTTCTACTCGGTGTCGCTGACTACGCGTGATCCGCGCCCCGGCGAGGTGGACGGGAAGAGCTACCACTTCGTCAGCCCCGATCATTTCGACGACCTCGCCGCTCAGGGACTGCTGCTTGAACATGCAGTGGTGCACGGTCGGCACTCCTACGGCACGCCCCGTGCGCCCGTCGAGGACGCGCTCGCGAAACAGCGCTCCGTGGTCCTGGAAATCGATCTGCAGGGCGCCGCGCAGGTCAAACAGAATATGCCCGAGGCACGGTTGGTGTTCCTTGAGCCCCCATCATGGGAGGAACTCACTCGCCGACTGATCGGACGTGGCACCGAGGATGAGCCGGCGCTGACGCGTCGGTTGGAAACGGCCAGAGCCGAGATGGCCGCCCGGCACATGGCGGACCACCGCGTCGTCAATGACGTGGTCGAGGACACCGTCGCCACTTTGATAGACTTGATGGGCTTGTGACCACAGGCCTCCCACTGAAACGCAGAAGGTGAATCTTGAGCATCAACCCCGAAGGCATCACGAACCCTCCCATCGATGATCTGCTGGAGTCCATTGATTCGAAGTACCGCCTCGTGATCTTCGCCGCCAAGCGCGCTCGGCAGATCAACGCCTACTACTCGCAGCTCGGAGAGGGCCTGCTGGAGAATGTGGGCCCCCTGGTCTCGGCTGCCCCGCAGGAGAAGCCGCTGTCCATCGCGCTCCGCGAGCTCAAGGACGGCATGCTGCAGTACACGGAGGTCGATCCCCTGGCCGAGGAGGAACAGCGCACGGTGGAGGCGGATCCGGCCTTCAACTTCGTCGACCCCTTCGCAGGCACGGACCCCGCCTCCTGATGGGTCGCCTGTTCACCTCGGAATCGGTGACCGAGGGGCACCCGGACAAGATCGCCGATTCGATCTCGGATGCCGTCCTTGATGCTCTCCTCGCCCAGGACGCTGAATCGCGGGTCGCGGTGGAGACCCTGGTCACCACCGGCCTGGTGGTCGTCGCCGGTGAGGTCACCACCACCGGCTTTGCTGACGTCGCACCTATCGCCCGGCAGCGAATTCTCGACATCGGCTACACCTCCTCCCGCGTCGGCTTCGACGGCGCGTCGTGCGGTGTCACCGTCGCGCTCGGTGCCCAGTCGCCGGAGATCGCCATGGGCGTGGACTCGGCCTACGAGGCACGAGTGCAGCACAACCGGGACGCCATCAGCCAGCAGGGCGCCGGTGATCAGGGTCTGATGTTCGGTTACGCCTGCAACGAGACACCGTCGCTGATGCCCCTGCCGATCGACATGGCCCACCGGCTGTCCGAACGGCTCACGCAGGTGCGCAAGGACGGCGTGTTGGAGTACCTCCGCCCGGACGGCAAGACCCAGGTCACCATCGCCTACGACGACAGCGGCAACGCCGTCGATGTGGAAACCGTGGTGGTGTCCACCCAGCACGACGACGGCGAGGACCTGGAGACCACGATTACTCCAGACATCACCCGGGAGATCATTGAACCGGTACTGGATCGTTACGGGTTCACTGCTCGGGATGCGCGCGTGCTCGTGAACCCCACGGGGACCTTCGTCATCGGCGGTCCCATGGGCGATGCCGGAATCACCGGCAGGAAGATCATCGTCGACACCTACGGTGGGATGGCCCGCCACGGGGGAGGGGCGTTCTCCGGCAAGGATCCCTCCAAGGTGGATCGTTCTGCTGCGTATGCCATGCGCTGGGTCGCAAAGAATGTCGTTGCTGCCGGCCTTGCCGATCGGTGTGAGGTGCAGGTGGCCTACGCCATCGGCAAAGCACACCCCGTCGGCTTCTACCTCGACACGTTCGGCACCTCCGCAGTACCCGAAGCACAGATCCGTGAGGCCGTGCTGGCCACCTTCGATCTGCGTCCGGGCGCGATCATCCGGGATCTCAACCTCCTGCGTCCCATCTACTCGCAGTTCTCCACCTACGGGCACTTCGGTCGCGACCTACCGGACGCTGCGTGGGAGCGAACCGATCGTGCCGACGCACTCGCCCGCACGGTCAGGGGCTAGGGAGGACGACCCAGCGATGTCGACGGCGGCACCCGGCCTGTTTGAAGGGCCTGCGCCGCGGCGGGTGGCGCGGGTCGCCGTCGACGTGCCACTGGCGCACCTGGACCGGCTCTTCGACTACGAGGTTCCGGACGCGCTTGAGGAGACGGCGGTCCCCGGATGCCGGGTGAAGGTTCCGTTCTCGGGTAGGACGCGCGACGGTTGGTTGATTGGTTTCGGCGAGGCCGAACCGGGGATGAAGCTGTCCAAGCTCAAGTCCGTGGTCTCTTCCGAGGCCATCCTCAACGACGATCTCGTGGCACTGTTCCGTGCAGTCGCTGACCACTATGCCGGGGTTTTCACCGACGTCGTACGGCTCGCCGTGCCCCGCCGACATGCGACCACAGAGAAGGCGCCGCAGCGCCAGTGGCCTGTGCCCACGCCGTACGATCCCCGGACTGTGCTGACGCGGTTCCCCGGAGGCGAGGCCTTTCTCGGCGCACTCGGCACCGAGAAGGGGGCGCGCGCGTTCTGGCAGGTGCCAAGCGTCGTGGACGGCCCGGGCGACCTGGTGGGCGGCATGCTCGAAGCGGTCGCCGAGACGGTCGCCCGCGGAAAGGGCGCCATCGTCATCGTTCCCACGATCCGAGAGCTCGACGTCACTCTCACTCGGTTCCAGGCTGCGTTCGGCAATGGTTCGGTGGCGGTACTGAACGGGGAACTGGGCGACTCCGCCCGGTACCGCAACTGGTTGGCGCTCAGACGCGGCCAGGCACGGATACTGGTGGCCACGCGCAGCGGCGTCCTCGCGCCCATGGAGAACCTGGGCCTGATCGTCGTCGTCGATGACGGCAACGACTCCCACGCCGAGCCCCGCGCTCCTCATCCCCACACCCGGGGCATGGCCGTGCTGCGATGCGCGGCCAGTGGCTGTGCGCTGCTGATGGCCGCCCACGGCCGCTCGACCGACGTCGCTGCCCTCCTGGACCGCGGCTGGCTGAAGGAGATCGGTCTGGACCCCCGCCGGACCCGAGCCGCGACCGCGCCCGTCCGGCTGAGCGGGGACTCCGATCCCCGCCGGGATCCGATGGCCGCCCGCCTGCGTCTGCCGTCGGTGGCGTTCGACTTCCTCCGGACAACTCTGGTGCAGGGACCCGTCCTCGTGCAGGTTCCCCGTGCCGGACATTTGGCGGGATTGTCCTGCCAGCGTTGCGGTGAGAAGGCCCGGTGCGGAAAGTGCCGGGGACCGCTGCGCAGCCAGCGTCCAGGACGCCTCGAGTGCGCCTGGTGCGGTTTCGAGCCGCCCCACTGGGAGTGCGAATTCTGTCATCACCACCGTCTGCGCGCTCCGATCGTGGGCGCTGTGCGAACGGCCGAGGAGCTGGGACGCGCCTTCCCCGGGGTGGTGGCCATCAACAGTTCTGCCTCGATGATTCGCTCCGACGTGCCGGACACCAGTGCCATCGTTGTGGCTACTCCCGGTGCCGAACCCTCTGCGCCCTCAGGGTATGCAGGTGTGCTCCTGCTGGACACCGAACTGATGCTGATGCGCGCTGACCTGCGCGTGGCCGAGGAATCCGTGCGACGGTGGTGCAATGCCATGGCGTTGTGTCGTGGGCCGCACGACGGCGGGCGGGTGCTGGCGGTGGGGCCGTCGGAACATCCGACACTGCAGGCGTTGGTGCGCGGCGATGTCGGCGGCTTCATCGCGGCTGAACTGGCGGAACGCACCGCTGCCGGCCTGCCGCCGGCGGTCAAGGCGGTCCGGGTGGGAGGCGACGCCGAGGCCGTGCGCGACTTCCTGGACAATGACCCCTTCGAGGGCGTGGACATCCTGGGGCCCAACGAGTTCGAGCACGGCCCCACCACCGAAACCGTCGCGTTGCTCAGGGTGCCCCTGGTGAAGGGCCGCGACCTGATTCGCCGGGTGAAGTACGCTGCGGCAATACGATCGGCACGCAAGGAGGGCGGCAGGCTCTACATCCAGGTGGACCCCGAGGTATTGGACTGACATGAGACTGGTTTTCGCTGGCACACCCGAGGTTGCGCTGCCCGCCCTCGAAGCACTGCATGACTCGGGGCACGAGATCGTTGCGGTCGTGACCCGCCCCGATGCGCCCGCCGGTCGGGGCCGGCGCCTGGCACCCTCGCCGGTCGCTGCCCGCGCCGGTGAGCTGGGGCTGCCCGTGCTCAAGCCGGCGAAACCGTCTGAGGGTGACTTCGTCGACGAGCTCATGCGCCTCGCCCCGGACGCCTGCCCCGTCGTCGCCTACGGGGCACTTCTGCCGCAGCGTGTCCTCGACATCCCCTGTCTGGGCTGGCTGAACCTACACTTCTCCGTGCTTCCCCGCTGGCGGGGAGCTGCCCCGGTGCAGCGCGCCATCATGGCGGGCGATGACACCATTGGCACCAGCTGCTTCCGCATCGTACGGGAACTCGACGCTGGCGATGTCTACCGCACCTCGTCAATGCCCATGCCCGACGCCACCGCCGGCGAACTCCTCGCCAGCCTCGCCGAGTCCGGGGCACGCCAGCTGCTCGACACACTGGAGGCGATGGCGGCCGGCGAAGTTCCGACGCCGCAACCGGTGGAGGGGATCACGATCGCGCCGAAGGTCACGGTGGCTGACGCCCGCATCGACTGGAGCGCCCCCGTCACGGAGGTTCGCAATCTCGTCATGGGATGCTCTCCGGACCCGGGCGCCTGGTGTGAGCTGGACGGCGAGCGGTTCAAGATCTACCGTGCACGCGTCGCTGACCAGAGTGAGCCGGGAGAGGCCGGCCGGTTGCGCACGACCAGACGAGAGGTGTTCGTGGCCACGGGTCACGGAGAGCTTGAACTCCTGGAGGTCCAGCCCGCAGGCAAACGACGAATGCTGGCCATTGACTGGGGCTGCAACACTGCTGCCGGGAAGGTATTCGTATGACGCAGAAGGAACCTCGGAGGGTGGCATTCGACGTGCTACGCGAGATCACCTCGCAGGACGCCTACGCCAACCTGGCGCTCGCGAAGAAACTGGCCACCGCTGGTCTCGAGCCACGGGACAACGGTTTCGTCACTGAGCTGGTCTCCGGTACCTGCCGACTCATGGGCACCTACGACGCCATCATCGAGGCCGCATCGGGGCGTTCGCTCACCACGCTGCAACCGGCTGTGGTGGATTTGCTGCGGTTGGGGACTCACCAGGCGCTGTCGATGAATGTCGCGCCACATGCCGCCGTCGCTGCGACCGTCGATCTCGCCCGAGCCACCGTCGGCCAGCGGGTTACGGGAATCATCAACGCCGTGCTGCGCAAGGTGTCGGCGAAGGATCTGACTACCTGGACCGACCATCTTGCACGGGACCTTGATGAGACCGGTGCCCTGGCCGTGCGCGGCCATCATCCGGTCTGGATCGTCAACGCCTATCAAGACGTCCTCCCCGAGGACGAGGTGGCCGACGCTTTGGCCGCCAACAACGTGGCGCCCTCGCCCACGTTGGTGGTGCGTCCCGGGCTCTGTGAAGTGCGGGAACTGGTCGCGCTGGGTGCCCGCGCCACCGAGTTCTCACCGTTCGGCGCCGTGGCTGACGGCGTGCCTGCGCACCTTCCGCCGGTCAAGGAGGGGCGCGCCGGGGTGCAGGACGAGGGGTCGCAGCTGGTGGCTTGGGCGTTGTCCCGTGTCGATGCGCCACAGGGGTCGTGGCTGGATCTGTGCGCCGGACCCGGTGGCAAGGCAGCTCTGCTGGCAGGTCTGGCCCGGCAGGCGGGGGAGGTGTTGGTGGCCAACGAGATGCTGGAGCACCGGGCCGCCCTCGTGGAGCAGGCCCTTTCCGCCTATCCGGAGGGGACCGCGTCGGTCGTCTGCTCGGATGGTCGCACACCCACGTGGGAGCCGGCGAGCTTCGCACGGGTGATCGCCGATGTCCCGTGCACGGGGCTGGGCGCGTTGCGTCGTCGTCCGGAATCGCGCTGGCGACGTCGGTTCGAGGACCTGGCGCAGCTGGGAGACCTGCAACGCGATCTGCTCCGCTCAGCACTAGGATCGGCCATGCAGGGTGGCGTCGTCGCCTACTCCACCTGCTCCCCGCATCGCGCCGAGACCTCCGAGGTGGTCGAGGACGTGCTCACGGAGTTCCCGGGAGCAACGCTCCTGCACGCCGCCGACTTCCTCCCGGACGTACCCGACTGCGCGCTCGGAGACTACGTGCAGCTCTGGCCGCAGCGCCACAACACCGACGCCATGTTCCTGGCGATAATCAGGAGGTAGGCGCAGTAGGCAATGCCACGGCGGCCGAAGCCTCCAAAGGCCATGTGCCTGAGCGCATCGCCCAGTATTTTTTGCTTCTCATCCTTTCGTTGCGCCGGCTGTCAGGCCAGCGACAATCCATCGGCTGGCAAAAGCAAACATGACCATCGTTGGAAGGATGGTCAGCACGGCCGCTGCGGACATCGGACCCCACTCGATGTTGAAACTGGAGATGAACCCGTTCAGTGCGGTGGGGATCGTCTTGTTCGAGTCGCTGTTGATCAGCGTGACGGCGAGGAACAGCTCGTTCCAGCTGTTGACGAAGTTGAAGATAAACGTTGCCACAATGCCCGGCGTCATGACGGGCACCAGCACTCGCCACAGCGCAGTGAAGCGGGAGCAGCCATCCACCATCGCTGCCTCCTCCAAGCTCTGCGGGACGTTGTCGAAGAAGCCGCGCAGCATGATGGTTGAGAACGGGATCGTGATTGCGACGTACACCAGCACAAGGCCGAACCGGTTGTCGACCAGACCGAGGGTCGTGAACATCTGGTACAGGGGTCCCAGCGCGATGAAGGCGGGGATCATCTGGGTCACCAGAAAGGCCATCATGATGGTGCCCTTGCCCCGGAAGCTGAACCGAGCGAGCACATATGCGCTCAGCAGCGCGATGGTCGTTGCGACGAGGGCCGCTGCTGAGGACACGATAATGCTGTTGATCAGATAGGTGCCGAACTGCGCTTTCTGAAAGAGGCTGGCGTAGTTCTCCACGGAGAATTCACGCGGCCAGTAGCGAACCGGATACTCGGCGATCTGGCTCGCTGGTTTGAACGACGTCAAAGCGATCCAGTACAGCGGGAACAACGTTATGATCATCCAGATCGCGAGACCGATCACCTTGATGACCGTCAACGCGCGGGGGTCACGGTTGATCATGTGTCACCCCTCTGGGTCAGGAGTGCGAGATACGCACCCGTGAAGATGACGAGGACACCCACAACGATGAATCCAAGCGCAGATGCGAGTCCGTACTCGCCCTGCTGGGTGTACTGAATCATCCACGTCGTGACAATCTGAGTTCGGTTCCCCGGTCCGCCGCCGGTCATGCCGTAGATGATGTCCGGGAAGTTGAAGATCCAGATGATGCGCAGGAGAACCGTGAGCATCAGGGTGGAGCGGATTGTCGGGATGGTGACCCGGATCAGGGTGCGCCAACGACCGGCGCCGTCCAGCGCCGCAGCTTCATACAGTTCGTCGGGTACCGACTGGAGGGCCGCGAGAATCATGATGGCGAAGAAGGTGACGCCGTACCAGACGTTGGCGATGATTACCGCGAGCAGCGCCAGCTGGGGATCGGCCAGCCAGGGCACGGGTGTGTCGATGAGGCCCACACGCATCAGCAGGTCATTGATCACCCCAAACTCGGAATTGAACATCCACCGGAAAAGGATGCCGATGAGGAAGCCCGATACAGCCCAGGGGTAGAACACGACGGCTTGGTACAATCCCCGGAATCGGAACTTGCGCCGTAGCGCAAGTGCAATGAGAAATCCGAGGAAGAACTGAGGAATTAGTGAACCCCCCACCCACACCACGGAATTGAACAGGACCCGTGGAAAAAGGGGATCGGACAACAAGGTCCTGAAGTTACCGAATCCGATCCACGGCGTGCTGGTCAGGTCCCACAAGCTCCACTGACGAAATGCCATCTGGCTGCCGACGAGCATGGGGTAGTAGATGAAGACGCCAACAAAAATGAATGCCGGGGCCAGGAAGGCCAGCATCTGAAGCCCGGTCCGGACGGTGAACCGCCGCTTGGGGGAGGGGCGGACGCGTTTGGCCTCCGCCCCCCGCTCGGCGACCTCATCGGTCACTGGTGACACGGTCGGTCAGCCTTCCCACTTCTGCGTCCAGTACTCATCCCAGTCCGCCAGAAGGTCAGTGGTGCTCATTTCGCCCAGCAGTACGTTCTGGAAATCATCCTCCGATTTCTGCATCCACTCCGTCCACCAGGCAACGCCCCGGGGTTCTTCAACCGAGATATACACCTCCGGCTCCGAGGTCATCTCCACGTAGGCTGCCCAGGGTCCGCTGCTGAAGAATTCGTCCTCGCCCGCCTCCTTCAGGATAGGAACGAGACTGTTCTCCTTGGCGAATGTCGTCGAGGGCTCTCCTGAGAGCCACTTCACGAGCTCCACTGCTTCTTCCTTGTTCTCGCTCGCTTCGGCCACGCCCCATCCTGCGGTGGCCAGCGGCCATGCGGCTTTACCGGTCGGACCGACCGGGTTGGGAGCCACGCTCCACTGATCCTCGGTCAGCGACGAACTTTCCACCGCGGCGATGACCTCGGGATCCTGCAGCAAGAACGCGGTCGATCCGTTCGTGAACGCCTGCACCATCTCGGGGTATCCCCAAGCGACAGAGGACTCGGGAGATCCTGTCTCGAACAGTTCGATGTAGCGGTCGATCGCTTCCTGTGACTCAGCCGTCGAGAAGATCGTTGCACCATTGGTCACCTTGTAGGCGTTGCTGGTGTCGAGTTGGTCGGCGTTGTATGCCTGCAGAATCGCGGCCAGCTGGCCAATGGAATTCGCACCACCTCGGAAGGCGTAGCCGTACCGATTCTGGGCCGGGTCCTGAATTGCTGCAGCCTGTCCAATAAGATCGCTCCACGCCTCGGGCGCTCCATCGAAGCCCGCGTCCGTGACGAGATCCGTTCGGTAGAAGAGGCTGAGTCCGTAGAAGCCGTACGGAATGAACCAGGACTCGCCTTCCTCATTGACAGCCACTTCTCGGGCCTGCTCGGTGAGATTGTCCAGCCCCTCCCACCCTTCCAGGTCACCTGACATGTCGTAGAGCCAGCCGTTGTTGGTGAAGGGACCGACGGTCAGATCACGCACCTCCAGCACGTCGACTCCAGAACCGGACTGCAACATCTGTTGGATCTTCTGATCTGCCTGCTCTGTGGGCGGTGAGATCAGATCCACTGTGATGCCGGGGTTCTCGCTCTCGAAATCGGCCAGCATCGATTGCAACAGTTCAGTGCGGGCGGGGTTGGTCAGACTTTCGACCATCTGCAGTGTGACGGTTTCGCCGCCGCTGTCGGCACCGTCGCCGTCGGCGCTGGTGTTGGACTCTCCACCGCAGGCTGTCAATGCCAGCGCCATCGCTGACAGAGCTGCCGCGGCTCTCATGAACTTTCTTGCCATAACTGCTCCTTGCGTAGTTTTGGGTTGGATCGAGTTATCGTCAGTGGCAGTGATTCCGACCACTGGCGCAGCAAAGGAATACCTATTGATGCGAATTGCTCAAAATCATGGACGATCGTGTAAATATGCGACGACAGTCTGATGAACCCCCTTCCATCGAAGCTCGTGAAGGCAGCCACAACACCGGTGGCGTCCATGAAGGGCACACGGAGTGCATCCGCGTCGCTGATCGTGCCGCCGAGCTGGCCCGGGAGACGCAGTAGCCGCATGGGACCGACAGGCTGCCCAACGTCCGGAAGGGGATCCTCGACCCATCGCCGCAGGCTTCGTGCCACTGTGTCGCAACCCTCGTCGAGGATGGCACTGCTTGTCTGACGGATGGTGTCCCAGCCGAAAGATTCCTCCATGTATTCCCATGCGAGTGGTGCGGTGATCCACGGTGTGGCGTCAAGAGTTCCTTGGACGTCGAACCTTTCCGGGAAAGCCAGCGGAGTGCCCCACGAATCAATGCTCGGGAACAATTCCTGGCCAGTCCCACGGCTGACGAGGACAGCTGCTCCGCGGGGAGAGCAAATGAACTTGTGGAGATTGCCCACCCAGTAGTCGGCTTCCTTGCACACGGGGTCGCGCAGGACGCCTGGAGCGTGTGCACCGTCCACGAGGGTGAGGACCCCCATTTCGCGGGCCGCCACGCAGATCTCGTCGACGGGAAATTCGCGAGCCGTCGCCGATGTCACCTGGTCCATGACCAGCAGCGTGGGGCGTGACTGCCGCAACGCGGCTGTCACGAGATCGGTAACTTCACTTGCTGTGGCCGCCAGGGGTATGGAGACGCTGTCGGCTCGACCGCCAGTGCGGTGCGCCAGCCGCTCTGCACCCATGGTGATCGCGCCATAGCCATGATTCGTTGTCATCACGTCCACCGGCCCCTGTTGGGAGAGCGCCTGGAAAACAACGGAGGCCCCTGCACTGGCGTTCAGGACGAAGGCGAGCCGGTCAGGATCTGTTTCGAGCAGCGACGCCATGCGCAGCCGTGCGATCCGGACCCGGTTGGGAAGCTCAGAGAACCAGCGAACGGGATTGAACTCAACGAGCCTGCGCAATCTGTCCTGTTCGGTGAAAATCGCCGATGGTACGGCGCCGAAGGAGCCATGGTTCAGGTGCCGAACCGCTGGGTCTAGATCCCAAAGGGCTCGCGCGTGCTTGACATCCCGAGCGCCGGTACCGGCTAGACGCATTATTAAACTCCCTTCTGTCTGACAACTATGGGGAGTTTGGCGAGCCGTGTCAACGGATTCGAGAACAATCGGCCATAGTGTCTGACAATAGGATGAGCGGCGCACGCAGGAAGAACAGGAGATCTCGATGGGTGCAGTAGAATCAGCGAGGGATCGGTTATGTCGGATGATCGCCTCGGGCGAACTGCATCCCGGCCAGGTGTTGCCCAGCGAGGCGGAGCTGTGTGAACGACTCGGCGTATCACGAAGCTCATTGCGTGAAGCGCAGCGAATACTGGGGGTCGCCGGAGCGCTGACGTCAAGGCCGGGCACCAGATCTTTCGTCTCGGAGATGCACGCCGAGCAGATTCTGTCAGGGCTGGACATCGTGGTTCCCCTGCTTCCCCTGGAGCGCTACCTTGAGCTGTTCCCCATGCGGGAGGTGCTGGAAGGGCACGCAGCCGCCATGGCGTCCGCGAGAATGTCGGAGTTCGAAGTAGAGGAATTGGGGGTCGTCTCGCAGGAGTTGTGCGATACCTCCGATCCCGATCGTGTGCAGACGCTGGATAGGGAGTTTCATTTGCTCATATTCAAGGGAAGTCGGGACACCATGATCGCCGCCTTGTTGGCGTCCCTGCGCAGACGCGGGCAGGACTACCGCATCCTTGAACTGGGAGAGGGGCGAGGACCGGAGATGAAACGCATCAGTGACCATGCACACCGGGAAATTGTGGTGGCAATCGGTGACAGGGACCCGGAAGCTGCCCGCTCACTCATGATGGAGCATGTCAGATGCACAAAGCGTTGGCTTGAGGGGTTCTGGCCGGAGCCGACAGTCCTGTAGACAGTGGGCGGGCTATGGTGATCGCCATGCGCATAACACCCAGCATTTTGAACGCGGACTTTGCGAACCTTGAGGCCGAGGTGGGCCGGATTCCCGGAGCGGACGCCGTTCACGTCGACGTGATGGACAACCACTTCGTTCCCAACCTGACCATCGGTCTGCCGGTGGTGGAGTCACTGCGCAGGGTCACCGACAAGATGCTCGACATCCACCTCATGATCGAGGACGCCGACAGGTGGGCTCCCGCATTTGCCGAAGCCGGAGCTGAGTCCGTGACCTTCCACGTGGAGGCCGCTGCCGCACCCATCCGCCTCGCACGTGAGTTGCGCAAGCTCGGAGCCCGCGCCTCCATGGCACTCAAGCCAGCCACACCCATCGACGGCTTCGCCGACATGCTCGACGAGGTCGACATGGTGCTGCTGATGACGGTCGAGCCCGGGTTCGGTGGTCAGTCCTTCCTCGATCTGGTGCTGCCCAAGATCCGGCGCACCCGTGAACTGATCGGGGATCGCCCTATCTGGCTGCAGGTGGACGGTGGCGTGTCCACCTCCACCGTCGAGCGCTGCGCGGAGGCTGGCGCCGACACCTTCGTGGCGGGCTCAGCAGTCTTCAACGCACCTAAACCGGATGCCATGGTGTCAGAGCTGCGTGAACTCGCCGTCGCCGCCTGCCGACACTGAGCGGGCGGAGAACAGATGGCACTGGAGAGGATTCAGCTGCGGCGGGGGCCCCTCCGCATCGGGCCGTCACCGCGACCGCGCAGGTAGCGCTCGAACTCCGCCGCAATCGTGTCTCCCGTGGCGCCCTCCACATCCTGGGCGTCCTTGGCCTCTTCCAACTGCTCGATGTACTCGGCCACGTCCGGGTCCTCGGAGCTGAGTTCGTCGACGGCTGCGGTCCACTTCACCGCCTCGTCGGGCAGATCGTCGTAATCCAACGAGACACCGAGCACCTGTTCCAGCCGGCTGAGAAGTGCCTGCTGCCCCTTCGGACTGGGCGGGTTCGCCACATAGTGGGGGATCGCCACCCACATGGATGCGGTGGTGAGTCCCTGCGCAATCAGCATCTGGTTGATGACACCGATGGAACCGGTGGGTCCCTCGTAGCTGGAAGCCTCGAGGTCCAGGAGCTCGCGGAGCGCAGTGTCGAAGGTGAACATGGACACGGGCAGCGGCCTCGAGTGAGGGGTGTCACTCAGCATCGCGCCCAGCAGAACCACCAGTTGCGGCTCCAGCTCCGTGATGTGGCCGATGAGCTCAGCCGCGAAGCTGCGCCACAACAGGCTCGGCTCCGGACCGACGACCACGAGGATGTCCCGCTCGGGATGCCGCGCCAGCGTGAGAGTGACGGCGGGCCACTCGATGAAGGGGCCGTCCGGGGACTGGTGCAGGAAGGGACGGGTGGCCTGGTAGTCGAAGTAGCGTTCGTCGTCGATGGTGCCCAGCTCGATGCGGTCGTACCTCCGCAGCAGATGCGCGGCGGTGTCGCTCGCAGCGCCCCCTGCGTCGTTCCAACCGCCGAAGGCGATGACGACGGCAAGGTCGCGAAATGGGGCAAGATGATCAAACCGCATGGCCACCAGTCTAGGCGCCGGACGTCCACTGCGCCGGGCCGCCAACTGTGCCCATGGATCAGTCGTGGCGGCTGTCCCTCGTGTCTTCCGCGTTAGAGTGGCCCGCGTGCCCAGTTCAATTCGCGACCACCTGAACAGCAGAGTCCTCGTCGCCGACGGTGCGATGGGCACGATGCTGCAGAGTTTCGGTGACCTCGACGTCGAAACCGATTTCCAGAGTCTTGAAGGCTGCAACGAGGTCCTGAACGTCACGAGGCCGGACATCGTGGCGGCCGTGCATCGCGCCTACTTCGAGGCGGGGGCGGACTGCGTCGAGACCAATTCATTCGGCACCAACCTCGCCGCTCTGCGCGAGTACGACATCGAGGACCGACTGGAGGAACTGGCGGTGGCTGCCGCACGCATCGCCCGCGAAGTGGCCGACGACTTCTCCACCCCCGAGAAGCCTCGCTTCGTCCTCGGATCGGTGGGGCCCGGCACCAAACTTCCGAGCCTCGGCCACGTCCGGTTCGCCGACATTCGCGACGCCTACCAGCTCCAGATCGAGGCCATGGCATCCGGCGGGATCGACGCAGTGCAGATCGAGACGAGTCAGGACCTGCTGCAGGCCAAGGCCGCCGTTATCGCGGCGAAACGTGCCCGCGCCAAGCTGGGCATCGATCTGCCGATCTTCGTCAACGTCACCGTCGAGACCACGGGCACCATGCTGCTGGGTTCCGAGATCGGCGCCGCCCTGACCACGCTGGAAGCACTCGATATCGACGTCATCGGTTTGAACTGCGCCACCGGCCCCGCCGAGATGAGCGAACACCTGCGTCACCTGGCCCGGCGCGCCGATATCGCCACGGGTGCGATGCCCAACGCCGGCCTGCCTGAGCTGACCGCCGACGGTGCTCGGTATCCCCTGGAACCCGAGGGCCTCGCCGACGCGTTGGGCGACTACCTCCGCGACTACTCCCTCGCCGTCATCGGCGGCTGCTGCGGCACCACTCCTGAGCACATCAAGCTGTTGGCTGAGCGGTTCTCCGGTGTGCCCGTGGTACCCCGTGACGCCTCGGACGACAACTCCGCCGCCAGCCTCTACATCGAGGTGCCGTTCGCCCAGGACGCCAGCTACCTCAACATTGGGGAGCGCACCAACGCCAACGGATCCAAGGCGTTCCGGGAGCACATGCTGAACGAGAACTGGGACGAGTGCGTCGAGATCGCCAAGAGTCAGGCACGCGACGGCGCCCACGTCCTGGATCTCTGCATCGACTATGTGGGGCGTGACGGCGTGGCGGACATGGATGTGCTTGCCGCCCGGCTCGCCACCTCCGTCACGCTACCCGTGGTGCTCGACTCCACAGAACCCCCGGTCATCCAGGCCGGCTTGGAGCGCCTCGCCGGACGCTCCATCATCAACTCCGTCAACTATGAGGATGGAGACGGGCCGGAATCCCGCTTCGGCCGGGTCATGCCAATGGTGCAGGAGCACGGCGCGGCCGTCGTCGCCCTGACCATCGACGAGGAGGGGCAGGCCCGCACCGCCGAATGGAAGGTGCGCGTCGCTTCCCGCCTCATCGAGGACCTCACCGGGAACTGGGGCATGGACATCGGCGACATCCTCGTCGACTGTCTCACGTTCCCCATCGCCACCGGCCAGGAGGAGACCCGTCGCGACGGCATTGAGACCATTGACGCCATCCGCGAGCTGAAGAAGCGGTACCCGGGAGTACGCACCACGCTGGGCGTCAGCAACGTGTCCTTCGGCCTCAACCCGGCTGCACGGATGGTGCTGAACTCGGTGTTCCTCGCCGAATGTGTGAAGGCCGGACTCGATTCCGCCATCGTCCACAGCGCGAAAATCATCCCCATGGACCGGATCCCCGACGAGCAGCGGGAGGTGGCGCTCGACCTCGTCTACGACCGACGCAGTGACGGCTACGATCCGCTGACCAAGTTCCTCGACCTCTTCGAGGGTGTCACCGCAGCCTCCGTTCGCGCCTCCCGTGCCGCCGAACTCGCCGCCCTGCCGCTGGATGAGAGGCTGCAGCGTCGCATCATCGACGGCGAGGGCAAGGGTCTGGGCGTTGACCTCGACGAGGCCCTCACACACAAGCCCGCACTGGAGATCATCAACGAGGACCTGCTGGCCGGCATGAAGGTGGTCGGTGAACTCTTCGGATCCGGCCAGATGCAGCTGCCCTTCGTCCTGCAGTCCGCCGAGGTCATGAAGACCGCAGTGGCGCACCTCGAGCCGCACATGGAGAAGGCTGACTCAGGAGGCAAGGGAACCCTCGTGCTGGCCACCGTGCGCGGCGACGTGCACGACATCGGCAAGAACCTCGTTGACATCATCGTCAGCAACAACGGCTACACCGTGGTCAATATCGGCATCAAGCAGCCCATCAACGCCATCATCGAGGCCGCGGAGTCCTCCGGCGCCGACGCCATCGGAATGTCCGGGTTGCTCGTGAAGTCCACCATTGTCATGAAGGACAACCTGGCCGAGATCAACAGGCTCGGGCTCGCCGAGAAGTACCCGGTGCTGTTGGGTGGGGCAGCCCTGACGCGGGCCTTCGTCGAGCACGATCTGGGAGACATGTTCGAGGGCGAGGTGCGCTACGCCCGCGACGCCTTCGACGGGCTCGCGCTGATGGATGCCGTCATGGCCGTCAAACGAGGTGTTCCGGGCGCGGCACTGCCCGCGATCAAGCCCAAGCGGGTGTACAAGAAGACGGTCGAAACGATCGAGGAGCCCGAACTGGGCGTCCGCTCCGATGTTGCCCGCCGCATCGATGTGCCCGCCCCGCCCTTCTGGGGATCGCGTGTGGTCAAGGGCATCTCGCTCGCCGAGGTCTCCGAGTGGCTGGACCACCGCGCCACCTTCATGGGTCAGTGGGGTCTGCGCGGCGTCCGTGGCGGCGTCAGCTACGAGGAACTCGTCGAGACCGAGGCGCTGCCCCGGCTGCGGATGTGGATGGACCGCATCAAAACGGAGGGGCTGGGCAACTTCGCTGTCGTTCACGGCTACTGGCCGGTCCACAGCGAGAACGAGACCCTCATCGTCGGAGACCCCGACGATCCGTCGCGGGAGGTGACCCGCTTCACGTTCCCGCGCCAGCGTCGCGGCAAGAAGTTGTGCCTGGCTGACTTCTTCCGCGACAAGGAGGAGGCTGCCGAGCTCGGGCCGGATGTGCTCGGCATGCAGCTGGTCACGATGGGCCCCGACGTGGCCAGAGCCGCCAACAAGCTCTTCGAGGCCAACTCCTATCGTGACTACATGGAGCTGCACGGACTGTCCGTGCAGCTCACGGAGGCGCTCGCCGAGTTCTGGCACCACCGCACCCGGGTGGATCTGGGCTTGGTGGCTGAGGACGGCGCCAAGGAGGAGGCCATCCGGGACCAGGCATACCGCGGCTCCCGCTACTCCTTCGGATACCCCGCCTGCCCGGACCTGGAGGACCGGATCAAGTTGGTTGAGCTGCTGAAGCCGGAGCGCATCGGGGTGGAGCTGAGCGAGGAGCTCCAGCTGCATCCCGAGCAGTCCACCGATGCGATCGTCGTCCACCACCCAGAAGCCAAGTACTTCAGCGCGAAGTGAATCCCACGACAGTTCTCTCAACGCAATGAGCCCGGAGGGCACCATTTCATGACCAACTTTTCAGGCGTACGTCGCGGTCCCCTTGAGGCGGGGGAGCGTGTCACGGTCACGGACTCCAAGGGGCGACGCAAGTCCCTGCTGCTCAAGGAGGGTGCCACATGGCACACCACCAAGGGAGGCATCAGCCACGACGACTTGATCGGAGGCCCCGAGGGCGTCACCATCACGTCGGTCGGAGGGATGCAATACCTGGTGTTGCGGCCCCTGCTCAGTGAGTACATGGTGGCCATGCCGCGTGAGGCCGCGGTCATCTACCCCAAGGACGCGGCCCAGATCCTGATGTGGGCCGACATCTTCCCCGGCGCCCGCGTGCTGGAAGCGGGTGTGGGCTCGGGTGCTCTGACGTTGGCGTTGCTGCGAGCCATTGGCCCGGATGGACAGCTCCACTCCTACGAACGACGGGAGCAGTTCGCCGAGGTGGCCCGCAAGAATGTCGAATTCTTCATCGACGGCGAACATCCCGCATGGCAGCTGACTGTGGGAGACCTCGTCGAGGAGATCACAGACGACCGCCTCGACAGGGTGATCCTGGACATGCTTGCACCGTGGGAGTGCATTGAGGCGGTAGGGGAGCGGCTGGAACCGGGCGGCGTCGTGTGCTGCTACGTGGCCACCGCAACCCAGCTCGGCCGGGTCACCGATACCTTGCGCGCCCACGGTGGTTTCACCGAACCCCGCGCCACCGAGACGACGGTCCGCGACTGGCACGCGGAAGGATTGGCCATCCGTCCCGGCCACGGCACCAGCGCTCATACAGGGTTCCTCGTCATCTCCCGACGCCTCGCGCCAGGAGTGTCCGCCCCGATGCGCAAGCGTCGTCCGGCTCCCGGAGCCTACGGACCCGACTACAGCGGACCTCGTCCCGCCAACATTCCAGGAGTCGCTCCCGGACAGAGTTGAACTGAGGATTGCTCAGGATCCGAGCGGGGGTCTGCTCTGCGGATGCTGGGCCCCCGGACCCCGGTAGGGCTCATCCATCGAGTTGTACTTGCCGGGCTGGTAGGTTTCATACCGGTCGGCGCCCCTGCGGCGCACGAGGACAACCACGGCACCCACCGCCAGCACGATGGCGACGGCGACGACAATCGAGATCCACAACGTCGTGTCCATGATCACAGGATAGTCCACGAGCTGTCACACGGGCTCTATCGCCTGGGGTTGCGGATCCTGTACGCCACGCCACCGAGCACGAAGAGTGCGACGACCACGAAGAGCCCCCACAGCCAGTCAAGATCGGTGCCACCGGCCGTCACCTCTCCGGCGACCGCGCACGACGACGTCGCGAGCACCAACAAGGTGCTGAGCATCACAGCTGCCCAACGTACTGACACCCTTTCAGCGTACCGCGGGCCCGCCCTCATGTGGTGGAGCCGGTGCGAGCCCGGACACCTCGAGCCACGAGCCGCCAGCCGAAGAAGGCGGAGAACAGGATGGCGGTGGCGACCAGCACGAACGCAGGCTCGGCGGTGTCACCCGCGGCGATGCGCAATCCCATGCCAGCGAGCACGGTGACCAGCCAGATCACCAGCGCTGACCGTGGGCCGTAGCCGCTGTCCTCCAGCAGGCTGACAACAATCCAGCCGGCAGCGCAGGCCACGAAAAAGGGCCAACCCGTCTGTGCGATGCCGAACAGCGACAACCCCTCGGAGTGACTCGCTCGTCCAACGACGGCGAAACCTATGACCAGGATGAGGTCGATGATGGCGGGCAGGATTCGGACCATGGCGGCTAGAGTATCGGCCCGGAGCGCAGGCACTAGGATCAGCCCGAGCAACAGTCCCGCACCGAATATGAAAGTTGAGAGGCGCCAGTGGTCGAAGAACCCGAGACTCCCGGTCCCGTCCTCGTGATCGGTGCAGGTCTGGTGGGCTCCTCCCTGGGCATGGCATTGAGCCGCGCGGGCGTCGACGTCATCCTGGAGGATCTCCGCACCTCGCACGCCCTGGTGGCCGCCAGCCTTGGAGCGGGGAGGATGGCAAGCCTCGGCCCGGAGGATGTGGCGGTGGTCGTCGTGGCCACTCCACCGGCAAGCATTGCCCAGGTGGTGTGCGCCGCTCTGGAGCGGTTCCCATCCGCCTTGGTCACTGATGTCGGGTCGGTCAAGAGTCCGATCGCCGACACGGTCGCTGACCGGAGCCCCCACTTCGCCCGCTACGTTCCATCGCATCCGATGGCAGGTTCCCAGTTCACGGGCCCGATGACCGCCAACGCCGATCTGTTTCGCGACCGCACGTGGGTGATCACCCCGTCGGCCGGCAACACCGAGAGCTCACTGGAGACCGTTCGTGGCCTCGCCCGCCTGACCGGCGCAACGGTGGTGGAATTGGACGCCGAACTCCACGACGAGGCGGTGGCGCAAGTCAGCCATGTGCCGCACCTGATGAGCATCCTGACCGCCAGCCATCTGCGCGGGGTTCCCGGGGAGAATCTGCGCCTGGCCGGGCAGGGGATCCGCGACGTCACCCGCATCGCCGGCTCGGACCCCGGACTGTGGCGTCAAATTCTCAGCACGAACGCCGTCGCCGTCCGTGAGGAGCTGCGAGAGGTCGCAGATGATCTGGCGTACCTCATCGGGGTTCTGGACCAGCCCGACGAGCTGGAGGCTTTCCTCCGTCTCGGCCAGCACGGTGCGCGGGCACTCGGCGGCAAGCACGGGCAGGAGCCCAAGGACGTCGTCATCGTCACCGTCGAGATCCCGGATGAGCCGCGTGCCCTGGGTGGGCTCTTCGGGGACGTCGGTGACTTCGGGTTCAACGTGGAGGACTTCGATCTCACGCACGACGCCGTCCGCGAGGTGGGGTATCTGTCGATCTCGGTGGAGCGTCCCCAGGCCGAACAATTGCGTGCCAACCTCGTCGGACGGGGTTGGAAGGCGTGGTCGCAGTGACACTCATGTGTGGAGCGCGACAGATCACAGGACGACGGAGGAGAGCGCAGTGAGCCAGTCGTTGGTCATCGCCATTGATGGGCCGAGCGGGTCGGGGAAGTCAACCACGGCCCGGATGCTGGCCGGAGAGCTGCACCTGGCCTACCTGGACACCGGTGCCATGTACCGTGCTGTCGCCTGGGAGTATCTGCGCACGGGCGGCGTGGCGGATGACACCGAGGCGGTTGTGCAGCTCACGCGCGATGCGGACATTCGCATCTCCACCCATCCCGATGCGCCTCTGGTGAGGATCAACGGCCAGGACGTCACGTCGGCGATTCGGGAACCCCAGGTCTCGGCCTCGGTGTCGCTCGTCGCCACGAACACCGATGTCCGCCGCATCCTCACCAAGAGAATGCGCGAGACCATCGCGGCGCACAACCACCGGATCGTGGTGGAGGGGCGTGACATCACCACCGTGGTCGCGCCGGACGCGGACGTGCGCATTCTGCTGGTGGCGGACCCGGCCGCGCGGGTGGCCCGCCGCGCCGCCGAACTGGGGGAGCAGGTGGATCCGGGATCCGTCACTGACCAGGTCATCCGACGCGATCGCGACGATTCCACGGTCTCCAATTTCACCGACGCCACCGAGGGCGTGGTGGTGATCGACTCCACTTTCCAGCCGCCAGCCCAGGTGGTGGAGCAGATTCTGCGCCTCGTCGAGACGCTGCCCGGGAACCCGTGACCGCCTTCGCGGAGGGGCAGTGACGGATGTGGCACGCTGTGGACATGGCTGAGTTGGATGTGCTGGTGTTCTACGTCCCGGTGGCAGACACCGATGGAGTGTTGTCTGCACTGTTCGCCGTCGGGGCCGGCAGGATCGGTGACTACGACGAGTGCGCCTTCGTGCTGGAAGGTCGCGGACAGTTCAGGCCTCTGGCCGGGGCCAACCCCACCCTCGGGCAGGTGGGGGAGCGGGAGTACGTGGAAGAGAACCGTGTGGAATTGACGTTTCCCCGACCACTCCGCTCGGCAGTGGTCCATGCCCTCCGCGATGCCCATCCCTACGAGGAGCCGGCCTTCCACGTTCTAGAGAACGTGAATCCGCGGATCGAGTGAGCACGCTGATTGCTGGGCGGTCAGACCGTGAGGCAGGTATCGGGTCCGTGAACAATCCCGTTGGCAGTCCAACCGAAATGTTCGCGGAATGGCGCTCGACGGCTGGAGAAGCGTTGCATGGTTGGATGGGGATCGTGATTCTGGTGCTGGGCGGGACTGCTGAAGGGCGCGCTCTCGCACAAGTGTTGGCGGATCGGGGGATGCTGGCGATGTTGTCGCTGGCCGGACGCACCCGTCAGCCGTTGACTGCTGGCCCTGTGCGAAGTGGTGGTTTCGGTGGAACCGAGGGGCTGGCCACCTACCTGCGCACGGAGGGAGTCACTGCGGTGGTGGATGCGACGCATCCCTTCGCTGAGTCCATCACCCACCACGCCGCGCAAGCCTGTGCACAGGTGGGGGTGCCCTTGCTGCGGTTGTCCCGGCCCGGATGGAGTGAGCACCCGTTCGCCAACGGTTGGCTATGGGTGGAGGACCATGCGCAGGCAGCCACAACAGCCAGTGATTTGATGGGGCCTGTGCTGCTGAGTGTGGGTCGGCAACACACGTTGGACTACGTGCCTCACTTGGAGAACCGCCATGTGGTGGCCCGCGTGGTGGAACCTCCGTCAGGCATCCTGCCGTCCCGATGGGTGCTGTTGTGCTCCAAGGGTCCAGTCACGCTGGCGGGGGAGCGAAAACTCTTCAAGGAGCACGAGATCTCTGTACTGGTCACCAAGGATTCGGGTGGTGAGCTCACGGAGGCGAAGCTCCACGCTGCCGCCGAGCTCGGTGCCCATGTGGTGATGATTCGGCGACCCGCGATGCCGGAAGGCCTAACGCAAGTGTCCAACGCTGAGGACGCCCTGGCCTGGTTGGCGTGAGCCGGCTTCCGCCAGTCAACCGTGGAGCGCAAGGGAGGCGACCTCACCGATCACCACGACGGCCGGCGGCACGAATGAGTGCACCGCTGCTTCTTCCGCGACTTGTCCAAGGGTGGTGAAGACTGCGCTCTGGGCGGGGAGGGAGCCCTCGCTGACGATCATGGCGGGAGTCTCTGCAGCCAAGCCCGATTCGAGTAGCTGGGCCGAGGTCTGCGGCAGGTATTTCATTGCCATCAGCAGCACCAGCGTGGTGTTGCTCCGGGCGAGTGCAGACCAGTCCACTGTGCTGCGCGGATCATCGGGAGGGACATGGCCGGACACGACGGTGAAACCCTGCACCAGGGATCGGTGGGTCACTGGCACACCGGCCAGCGCCGGAACTGCCACCGCTGATGTCAGTCCGGGAATCACCCGTACGGGAACACCGACGTCGGTGCAAGCCTGCCACTCCTCGGCACCACGTCCGAACACATAGGGATCTCCGCCCTTGAGGCGCACAACCTTGCGCCCGGCACGGGCATGCTCGATCAATAGTTCGTTGATGCGTTCCTGGGGCGTGTGGTGGCCATCGGGTATCTTGCCGACGTTGATGATCTCAGGGTTGTGGTGCAACTCATCCAGACATGAGACCGGGCCCAGCCTGTCATGGAGGATGACATCGGCCTGCTGCAGGGCACGCAGACCAGCAACAGTGATCAGTTCGGGATCGCCGGGGCCACCCCCCACGAGCACTACCTCGCCGGGAGTCAGAGTGACGGACATGAATCCTCCTTGATCTGGATGAGCGCTTCGACAAGCTGTTCGTGTTGAGCAGGGGTGCGTACGGCCAACCGCAGCCATGTTGGTCCCAATCCCGGGAAGGTCTCTCCCCGTCGGACAGCGAATCCTCTTTCGGCAAGGAGTCCTCGCAGAGACGTTGCACTGATGGGTGAGGTGTCGAGCAGAACGAAGGGGGCGGCGCCTTGCACTGTGCGCAGTCCGATGCCCTGCAGCCTTTTGACCAAATCGCTGCGGTACTGAACTGCCTCCCGTGCCAGTGTGTCCGCCTCCTCGGCGCGCTCAGCCCGGCAGCATGCCACCATGGCTGCCACGGCTGGCGTAGAGACGGACCACGGCGGTTGCTGTACAGCAAGCAGCCGAACCAAGGTCGGATCACCGACCACGTAACCTGCCCGGATTCCGGCAATTGCCCATGTCTTGGTGAGGGAACGTAGAACCAGTCGGCCGGTCATGTCGGCGGCTATGAGGGACTCCGACTGGTCCGGGAGGGCGTCCATGAAGGCCTCGTCAACCACGAGCACGCTCGCCGACAGCGCCATCAACGAGTGTGCTGTGTGGAGCACGGCAGTGGGGTTCGTGGGATTACCAACCAACACCAGATCGGCCGCGGGCACGCGTTGGTGCTTGAGGGTGAATCCGGTCCGAGCGTCGAGGAGGTGACGACGAGGCTGTCGTCCGGCCGCAAGAAGAGCTGCCTCCGGTTCGGTGAACTGTGGATGGACAACAACGCTGGTGCCTTTGATGGCCCGCGCGATCAGTGTGAAAGCCTCGGCTGCTCCGGCCACTGGCAGCACCATCGAGGCATCGACGCCATGGTGGGCGGCGATGGTCTGTCGGGCTGGCTCAGTATTTGGGTAGCTCGCCCAGTCGACGTCGGTGGTCAACCTTTCCATCAACCATTGCGGCGGGCGGGGGAGGCGCACGTTCACCGCGAAGTCGACGAGATTGTGGCCGAGGTCACTATCCCCGTGGTGCCACAGGTCCGGCTCAGTGACGTCGCGGGAGGAGGTCGCGTCAAACATGCCGATGCACCGCATCGGCGAATCGCTGGGCCAGTTGGGGGTGGCCGGCCCAGTGCACGTGCAAATAGGAAGCGTGCAGGGTAGCGGTGGCGAATCCATCCGGGCGACCATTGAGTACCCAGGCTGAAGTGGCTTGGACGCGGGTGTCTTCGTCGGCAACCATGCCTGAAGCAAACGTGACACTCCCGTCGTTGTGCTCCGTGCCCCCGCCTTCGGTGTTCGCGCTCCTGTCCGCGGATATCACGGTGCGGTGGAACTCATGCCCGGTGATGGTTTCGCCGATGCGGCCAATCAGTGTGTCCGCTTCGCTGGTGGCGCTCCGATAGCCCATCGTCAAACGTTCACCCATGCGGGCGGTGAGGGGGAGAGCTCCGGCCATCTCGTGGCCGTCCATCTGCTGACACAGGTACAGCAGGCCAGCGCATTCGGCCACCGTAGGCAGGCCTGCGATCACCTGCCGCCGGATGTCGGTCAGGAGACTGGTGTTGGCGTCCAGTTCCGTCGCGTGCACTTCGGGGAAACCACCGCCCAGCCACAAGCCTGAGACGTCTTCAGGCAGAGTGGCATCGTTCAACGGATCAAAGACCACCGGATCACAGCCAGCCGCAACGAGCAGTTCGTCAGTCTCGGGGTAGCGGAAGGTGAAGGCCCGGCCACCAGCCACTGCGACCCTGGGGCGCTGCGGTGAGGGCGGGGTGACGACGGCGCTCGGGTCCCAAGGGGTGCCAGCGAGTGGCTGTGCACCGTTGGCGAGGGACATGATGGCATCGAGATCCAGATGCTGTGCAACTGTCTCGCCCATGGCACGAATCCCAGCGTCGTCTCGCTCTGCGGCCGGCACGAGCCCGAGATGCCGTGAGGGAGCCTCCATGGTGAGTTTCCGGGGCAGCGCCCCCACGACGGGTATGTCGAGTTCCGCAATCGCCTCACGTACCTCCTTCTCATGACGTGCGCTTCCCACCTGATTCAGCACGACGCCGGCCACGCTGATGTTCGGATCGAACTGATCCATCCCAGTCACCAGCGCGGCGGCACTGCGTGAGGTGTGCCGGACATCCACCACCAGTAGCAGGGGGGCCTTCAGCAACCTGGCCACATGGGCGGTTGATGCGAATCCGCGGCTCCCCAGTTGGCCATCGAACAGACCCATCACGCCTTCAATTACCGCGACATCGCAGCCCTGTGCTCCATGGGCGAACAGGGATGGGATCAACTCCTCTTCGCACAGCACGGGATCAAGGTTTCGGCCGGGACGTCCGGCAGCGAGCGTGTGGTAGCCGGGATCGATGTAGTCGGGACCCACTTTGAAGGGCGCGACAGCGAAGCCCCGGGAGTGCAGGGCGGCCATCAGCCCTGTGGAGACCGTGGTTTTTCCATGGCCGGAGGCGGGGGCGGCGACGACGAGGCGCGAAATGAGGCTCACCATTCGATCCCCACTTGTCCTTTTTGTCCACGGTCGAAGGGGTGCTTCACTTTGGTCATCTCGGTGACCATGTCCGCCAGATCCGTGATCTGCTCGGGGCAGCGGCGCCCCGTGATGGCCACGTGCTGGATACCCGGACGCGTGCGCAGCGCCTCGACCACCTCGTCGACGTCAATCCAGCCCCAGGCCATGGGGTAGGTGAACTCGTCGAGCAACCATAATTTGTGGCGTTCCTCGGAGAGACCGGCGCGAATGTTCTCCCAACCGGCGCGGGCGCTGGACTCGGCGTCCACGGTGGGTGTGCGGGTCCAGGACCACCCTGTGCCCATGCGTTCCCACGTCACCTCGCCACGGCCGTCCAGTCCCGAGAGGGACTCGAAGGCGTCCTGTTCTCCGGTGTGCCAGGTGGCGGACTTGACGAATTGGTACACGCCGATGGGCCAACCCTGTGCCCAGGCACGCAGGGCCATGCCGCAAGCAGCAGTGGTCTTGCCCTTGCCGTCGCCTGTATTGACGATGAGCACCGGACGCAACCGGCGCTCGCGAGTGGTCAGTCCGTCGTCGGGAATCATGGGGGGAATGCCGCGGCTCATGCTGGTGGCATCGCAGTCGTCATCGGGTTCTCCTAACAGGTCCACGCCTGCTTGTGAGCTCAGTGACACCAAGTGGTGCACCGGCTGAGGGAGAAAGGCCTGGCTTGCGACGAGTCGCTCACAGTGGCGGGACCGCTCCGGAGTTGCACCGGTATTCCATCGCCCTCAACGCCTTCATCTTGGCATTGGGGCCCCGGCGATCAGTGATCGGGGCCCGATAACGTTGGTCAAGGTGAAACCGGGATGGTGCAAAGATGTGGATCATGACCGACGATGCCCTGATCGAAGACCCGAACGGCCACGTTTTCGGCTCAGCACCCGGTCTGCCCGATGAGCTCTTTGAGCATGACGGTTTGATCACCAAACGACATATCCGCGCCACCGCCATTGCACACCTGCGGCCGCGGTCTGGAGAATTGCTGTGGGATGTGGGCGCCGGCGCCGGATCCGTCGCCATCGAGTGGTGCAGGGCCGCAGATGGGGCCCGAGCCATCGGGATTGAGCGCAACGCAGTCCGTGCGGAGCGTGCCCGTGCCAATGCGCTCAGGCTCACACCGAACGGAGCCATGAAGATTCTCAAGGCTACGGCTGCCGATGCGCTGGATGAGCTGCTTCCACCGGACGCGGTGTTCATCGGTGGCGGCGCCACGATTTCCGTCGTGGAACGCGCCATGGAACGGCTGCCTCCTGATGGCAGGTTGGTGGTGCACGGCATCACGATTGAGGCAGAGCTGCTCTGCGTCGAAGCACAGCGTCGATGGGGTGGTCAGCTCAGCCGAATGCAGGTGGAAACGGCCCAACCATTGGGAGCCCTGACGGGATGGCAACCGGCCCGCACCGTCATTCAGTGGGCACACCAGAAGGCATCCGGCTGATCAGCGCAGCCACATCCGCCACGCTACGCGGGACACCATCGCCTCCGAGCGTGCCGAGGTCAACCCCCAGCCGGTTCAACAGCTCGTACTGCCAGGGCTGACGCAACCGCGCCGATTCCACAAGCTCCGGATCTGAGAGCAGTTCCGGACCGCCCTGACGCACAAGGTGATGTGCGACGATGGCCACCTCGTCAGCCCACGTCAGGGCCAGATCCACGTCGTGAGTGGCAAGCACGACGGTGGACGACAGCCCTTCCAGGGCGCTCAACAGCTCGACGATTCCGGCGGGATCCAGGCCAGCGGTGGGCTCATCCAGCAACAACAGTTGCGGGCGCATGGCCACTGCACCGGCGATGGCGACCCGCTTCTTTTCGCCGTAGCTGAGCTGGTGCACGGGACGCTCGGCCAGATGGGTGATGCCCAAGAGCTCGAGCGCTTCCTCCACCCTGGCCCGCGCCTCGCGCTGGTCCAATCCGAGGTTCAGTGGTCCGAATGAGACGTCCTGGGTGACATCAGCGGAGAAGAGTTGTTCGTCCGGATTCTGCAGCACCAGTTGGACACACCCACGATGTGCTCGCAGACTGCTGCGGTCATGGCGCAGGGGTTTGCCCTCGAAGGTGATCTGACCATCGACGGGTTTCAGGGCGCCGGACAAGCATGTCAACAGCGTTGTCTTGCCGGACCCGTTGGCGCCCAGCAACGCGACGCGCTTGCCCGTCGACACGGCGAAGTTCGCACGGTTGAGCACCGGCTCGCCTCCGGGGAAGCTCGCCACCAGATCATGTGCTGCCAGAACCGGAGCGGTGACGTTCATCATCCACCCCACAACACGTCGGCCACGCTGGCCGACCAGATTGCTGCGAGGCCCAGGACGCTCAGTAACAGGAAGCGCCAGCTGCGGGGACGATTGGGTGCCAACGTCATCAAGGCGTCCTCATACCCTCGACCCTCCAGACCGCTCTGCAATCTCGCAGCACGTTCCCAGGTGGTGAGCAGCACGCTGCCGACTGTGCTGGCGGTGGTTGACCAGCGACGGCGCCAGGTGGCTGCGTCACCGAGGCGAGCGCGCTGGGCCGCTCGAATGGCGATGGTGGTGCCGAGCAGTAGGAACAGCAACCGGTAAGTCAGCGATGCAATCTCGATGAGGGGGTCGGGGACCCTGAGGGTTCGCAGCCAACTCAGCAGATCCACCATGGGAGTGGTGGTGGCCAGTAGGACGAAGGCCAGCGTGCCAGCCAAGCTGTGTGCCCAGAGGGCTCCCGCCGTCGCCACACTGTCTGCGGTGAAGCGCACTGGACCGAGAGCGAATCCGTGCGTTGACCACCCCAAGTCTCCCCAGGCCATGTCATGGAAGCCGTGCCAGACACTCACCACGGGAAGCGTTCCGAGGAGGAGGAAGGTGAGCGGGGCAGTCATCACCACCAGTACGAGCATGGGGCGAATACGTGCAGATCCCACCATCAGGACCAATGCCAGCGCGGCCACCAGGGTGCAGCCGGGCCAGGGATCGCTCAGCAGCGCGGTGAGTACCAGTCCCATGCTGAGCAGAACCTTCTCGCCCACTCGACGGCGCCGCCACGGACTGTCCCAGGCGGCGTCGTCGATGACGATGTTGTGGGTGAGCATCGCTGCGCTACTCGGTAGCTACGGGCTCCGTCGTCGCACTCTGGTTCTCTCGCTCCTTGGAACGCCCGTAGAGATTGCCCAGAACGAATCCGAGCACACCAGCACCCACAGCTGCCTGGAGGGCGAAGAGGCCGGATTCCACCTCGCCACTGTCCGGCTCGAAGAATGGATCGAACCAGGGCTCGACACCTTGTTCCTCCAGCACCTCTGTGACGACTGAGTCCGTGCCTGCGAAGGCTTCCTCGCCCTCAGCGGCCTTGGGGGCAAGTGAGAAACTGAGGGCAAAAATGGCTACCAGAACGGCGACGAGGACGGCCACCACCCACCAACTGACTCCATGCTTGCGGTGCGATTGGTTGGCAGGGTTCTGCTCACGCATGGCTGGCCTCCTGTGTGGGCTTCACTGTTGCGGACTTCATGCCCAGCCTGTCCAGATCAATCGTGACCACCTTGCGCAGGAACCCGAAGAGCAGCACTCCGAGAACACCTTCCGCGATGGCCAGCGGAATCTGGGTGATGGCAAAGATGGACAGGAACTTGGTGATGGCGCCACCGAAGCCGCTCGCAGGGTCGGGAAAGGCGATGGCCAGCTGCAGAGAGGTCATGCAGTAGGTGCTCAGGTCAGCGACGGCCATTGCGAGGAAGACGCCCAGCCACATAGGGCCGTTGACCTTGCGGACCAGCTTGAACACCGCGTAGCCGCACCAGGGGCCAACGATGGCCATGGCGAACGCGTTCGCCCCCAGGGTGGTCAATCCGCCATGCGCCAGCAGAAGGGATTGGAAAAGTAGGACCAGGGTGGCAAGGAAGGCCATCACCGGTGGCCCGAACAGGACTGCTCCGGCTCCTGTGCCTGTTGGGTGGGATGAGCTCCCGGTCACGGACGGCAGTTTGATGGCGGACAGCACGAAGGTGAACGCTCCCGCCGCTGCGAGCAGCAGCTTGTTCTCGGGGGACTCCTTCGCCTTCTTGACGACTTCGCGGGCACCGTGGATGACGAACGGCGTCGATACAGCGAACCACAGTGCGCATTGGACGGGGGGCAGGAACCCCTCAGCGATGTGCATGGCACTCCTTCTGTCGGGATCTCGCGTCCCGATCAACAGGGCAAGGGGTTCAGTTCCTGACTTCCGCTTTGGTGAGCGGCTCACAGTGGCGCGACCGTCCCGGATGATTCCCGGGTTCCTGAATGAGCCTTGCGATGAACTTGTTCCACCCACTATGACATCCGCCAATGCGGTGGGCAGAGGTGGGGTGGAGCAATGGCGTCGCTACGGTGGAGCGATGAAGCATGAGGCATATCTGAGCACTGGCGCATCCATCTATGAGGAATCTTTCCGTATCATTCGTGCCGAGACGGACCTGTCTCGGTTCCCCGAGGATGTCTCCCGCGCCGTCGTGCGCATGGTGCATGCCGCAGGCGACACCAGCATCGCCGACGAAGTGGGCTTCAGCCCCAACGTCGTTGCGGCTGCCAACGCCGCCCTGCGTCGTGGTGCCCCCATCCTGTGCGACGCCTCCATGGTGGCCACCGGCATCATTTCCTCCCGTCTGCCGGCTGGCAACGAGGTGATTTGTCTCATCAAAGATCCGAAACTGGCCACCATCGCCGAGGAGCGCGGCATCACCAAGACGATGGCCGCTGTTGACCTGTGGCTGCCGTATCTGGACGGTGCCGTCGTGGCGATCGGTAATGCCCCCACCGCATTGTTCCGGCTGTTGGAGGTGGTTGCCGAATCAGGCGTGCGCCCAGCTGCGGTGATCGGGATCCCCGTCGGCTTCGTGGGTGCTGCGGAATCGAAGCGTGCACTCGCGGAGAGCCCGCTGGCTCTGGAGCATCTGGTGGTGCACGGGCGTCGCGGCGGTAGTGCCATGACCGTGGCGGCAGTGAATGCGATTGCCAGCACCGATGAGCTGACCAACACCTCCCGCCAGAGTCTGTGATGATGGGCGGGCGTCGGGGCCAATTGGCAAGCTCCGGATTGCGTCCCGGATGGACCACCGGCGCGTGCGCAACCGCAGCCTCCACGGCTGCCTGGGAGGCGCTGCTGACCGGCGAGTTCCCCGATCCCGTGGAGGTGGAACTGCCCCAGGGCCGACGGCCCGCTTTCGCACTGAGCGTCGAAGCCCTCTCCGAGGATTCGGCGATGGCTGGGGTGACCAAGGATGCCGGTGATGATCCGGATGTCACTCACGCCGCCCTGGTACGTGCCACCGTCGTGCGGGGCACGAGTGGAGCGGGGGTGCGGATCAGCGGTGGGCCCGGAGTGGGCCGGGTCACTCTGCCCGGGCTGCCACTGCAGGTGGGGGAGCCGGCGATCAACCCCATGCCCCGTCGCATGATCACCGAGAACTTGGAGGCAGTCTCTGCGCGCCACGGGGAAGCCACCACGGACGTGGAAGTGGAAATCAGCATTGACAATGGCGCGGAGATCGCTCGACACACGTGGAATCCGCGAATCGGGATCGTCGACGGCCTGTCAGTGCTGGGCACCACCGGCGTTGTGGTGCCCTACTCGTGCAGTGCCTGGATAGACAGTATCCGGCGCGGCGTCGACGTGGCTCGCGCCGCCGGGCTGCAGCACCTGGTGGGGTGCACAGGATCAACGTCGGAACGCGTTGCCACCGAATTTTTACAGGTGCCCGATCTGGCCCTGCTCGACATGGGGGACTTTGCCGGGGCTGTGCTGAAGTACGTGTCGCGCCATCCCGTCGAGCGGTTGTCATTGGTGGGCGGGTTCGCGAAGCTGAGCAAGCTGGCCGATGGCCACCTGGACCTTCACTCCCACCGCACGAGCATCAACACCGAATACTTGGCACAGTTGGTCAGTGCAGCCGGTGGGGATGGAGAACTGCACCAACGCATCAGCGAGTCGACCATGGCCATGGGTGCCCTGAAGATGGCAACTGCAGCCGGAATACCGCTGGGGGATCTGGTGGCATCCGCCGCCCGTGATCATGCGGTCAAGGTGTTGCGTGGTGCACCGGTGGCGGTCGATGTCATCTGCATCGACCGCGCCGGTACCATCGTCGGCGTCAGCGGGCCCTGACCAACCTGAGTTCAGGTTCAGACCAGAGCCGTTGGCTCAATCCTTGGACATCACTTCGATAATCTCGTTGCGCAGTGCTCTCGATTGCATCGGATCCTTGTTGCTCAGCACCGATACGGTCGCACCCTTGAGTCGGGTGGTCGCTGGCGTCCAGGCCGATCCGCGCCAGGCATCATCAGCGCGAACACAGAAGGTGTGGCGGGCCTCAGCACCTTCGGCAACCCGTCGATTCACACGGGGATCATCCGTCGTTGCCTGCACATACCAAGCCCCATCCAGATCGGACTCTTCGAAGGAGCGCCTCTGCCAATCGATCTGGCCCGTCTCAGCCAAGTGCGCCAACTGGGGTGTGGCGACGGGGGACACGAGCTGAACATGTGCCCCTGCCTCCAGCAAGGTCGGGACTCTGCGCGTGGCCACCTTCCCGCCACCCACCACCAAGGTCTGACGTCCTTCGAGCAGCAGCCCACTGACGTAGGCGGGAGAGCCGTCCAACGGGTGGTCCGGGCGCATGTCGCGGTAGCGCTGGATCACCACTGAGGCCAGCTCTTCGCAGTCCCCAATGACCTCGCCCACGCGCACTTGCGTATCCGGATGGGTTTCAGCCCATGCATGGGCCTGATCGTGGGTCCACGTGCGCATGCGGCCGGGGAACAGCCAGTGGCCAATCACCAAGATCTGTTGCGCTCCCTTGAACTGCGCAAGGTCGAGCCCTTCCGGCAGCCGTGGCTCGGTCACTTGGAGGAAGCACGGAGTGACATGGCGCCAGCCGCCCTCCTCGTAGTGCATGCGGCTCAGATGAGCATGGTCGGCATTCGCCTTGGGGACCAACGTTCCGCGCCCCACCAGCACCAGGGCGGTGTCTTCGCGTTTCCAATCGCCCATGGCTTCATCAATGCGACGCACCACAGCACGAAACAGCGCAGGATCTGGCCCCAGGTGTGGCGCGTAGTCGATGCGGGCCTGGGGGAATTTCTCGGCCGCCTCATCGATTGCTTCGGGAATGTCTCGTCGGACGTGGACACCCGTGCCCAGCATCAGAGGAACCACAACGGCGTGCATGTCGTCTGCGGGTCGCTTCGACAGTGCGGCAGTCAGGGCTTCGGGAATGGAGGGTTCACTGATTTCCACGAAACCGACGTGAACATCCACGTCTGGGAGCAGTGCGGCCACCCGTTTCGTCAAGTCAAGGGCCACCTGCTCCCCGGCTCGGTCTCGGGTGCCGTGGGCGGCAATGACAAGGGCGGCGGTCATGACAGTTCCTTTTTTTCGTGGGACTTCTCGGGCATCCACGTGTAGTCGCGGGGGGTGACGATGCGGCGCTCCCCGCTGCCGGTGGTGACGTAGTGGGTGGTGGTGGATCCGATGACCACCAGTGAGTTCATGTCCACCCATTCGGGCTGGAATTCGGCCATGGTGCTCATCAGTATCTTCTGGCGCTGTCGGCAGGCCTGCTGCACCACGGCCACCGGTGTGTCCGGATTGCGGTGGAGCCCGATGATTTCCAAGGCGCGCGGCAGATGGCGTCGACGTGTGCGGCTGCGTGGGTTGTACAGCACGGTGACCAGATCACCCTCGGCTGCTGCCTGCAGGCGCCGCTCGATCATGTTCCAGTCAGTGTGCAGATCGGACAGCGAGATGGTGACGTGGTCGTGGCCCAACGGTGCACCCAGGATGGCCGAGACAGCCAGGGACGCCGTGACACCCGGCACCACTTCGACGTCGATCCCATCAGTGCCCTGCTCCAGCACCGGTGACGCCATCGCGTAGATGGCCGGATCACCCCCACAGACCAGGGCGACGTTCTCCCCATCGCGTGCCGCCTGGATGGCGGCAGCGGTACGAGCCGCCTCGGTTCCCATCTTGGAGGCCATGATGCGGGTGCCGGGACGTGCCAGATCACGGATCTGTTTCACGTAGGGGCCGTAGCCCACGATGAAGCTGGATTTGCGCAGTGCCTCCTGCGCTTTGGGGGTGAGCAGTTCGCGCGATCCGGGACCCAATCCCACCACGCTGAGGAGACCGCGGGCCGGCATGCGGCCGATGGCGCACGTCGCTTCACCGTTGTTGCACTTGGTAACCACCAGTTGCGCGCCGTGAGCGAGCACCGAGGCCTCGGACACCGACGGTGTTCCCACGTGGCCCGCAACCATGGCGCTGGGGGTGGGCACTTCCTGTGCGGCGAGCACTTCAGCGGTGTAGTCGATCAGCGGAACACCCAGCTGCTTCACGAGCCGCAGCAGACCGATCTCCCCCGCCTTGACATCGATGGTGGTGATGGCGCGCACTGAGTGCAGTGAGAGATTGTGCTCAGCCAGGGTTTCCTCCAGCAGGCTGCGCAGCATCTCCACGGGGGTGTCGCGGTTGCACCCCATGCCCACCACCAGGCTGTCCGGATGCAGCACCACGGTCGGCAGCGCGTTGGGTTCCGCTGTTGCACGGTCGGTGACCACGATGCGTGCCACGGCGTCGTCGACATCGGTGCCGACGTTCTCGGGTAGTGGCGGCAAAGGCCAGGTGTGGTCCTTCTCAACGCGCACCGAAGCGCCGTCAATGAGTGCGCGGGTGACCCCGGCGACGTCGCCGTCGTAGTGCCAGCCCAGTGTGTCCAGGGCTGGCAGATTGAGCGCGTCGGTGGCGGTGGTGAGCACGGCTGTCGCGCCGAGCCCGTCCGCAAGACGCGTCGCCAAGGTATTGGCGCCACCGGCGTGGCCACCCACGAGCGGCACGGCGAAGCGACCGGCCTCGTCGATGACCACCACTGCCGGATCGCTCTTCTTGTCGCGCAGTAATGGTGCCACCAGCCGGGTGGTGGCGCCGAGTGCGAGATGGCTGATCAACAGGTCGCACTCTGCCCAGGCCTGGGCGATCAACTCTGAGGTGGGCCCTGCGTAGCGGCGGGTGGTGGTGCCCAGCAGTTTGTCGATCTGGTCGGCCCGCCGGTGTGCGGCAGGCGAATTCACCATCTGGCCGATCACTTCGGACTCTCCACCAGTGGCGTCCCGAACGGGGACAGGCTCTTGGTTCTGGTGGGTAGTCTCCCGGTCTATCAGCGCCGGGTCGTCCGGGTGGCCATCGAGGACCAGCACGACGTTGGGTTCAGCGATGTCGGTGAGCGCTAGTGCCTGCTCGGTGGTGAGGATGCGGACACGCTCGTCGTCCTCCCCAAGTCGTTCAGCCAACACGTAGGTGCGTTCCAGCTCGGCCAGAGCTTCGGCGATCTGCACGATGCCGTCCTGTTTGCTGGTGAGTACAGCTACCTTGCGGTGACGGCTGGCGGTGCGGACCGCCTCGGTCAGGGGTTTGCCGTGGGCAGAGACCACCAGCGCGTCGTCCCAGGGCAGCGCCACGGCGGCGAATGCGGCTGCGACGGAGGTGACGGCGGGTTGGACGTTGACTTCGTGGCCGTCAAGACGGATGCGCCGCACGATGCCGTGGAAGCCGGGGTCGCCGCTGGCAAGAACCAGCGCGTCCTGGCCGGGTTGCAGGTGGGACAGGCGTTCCAGGGCCGGGGTCAGGGCGCCGAGAATGACGCGACGCTCCTCGGGTACGTCAAGGCTGTCGAGGTGGCGACGTCCGCCCACCACGAGGTGGGCGGTGCGGGCAAGTTCGTGTGTTGCCGGTGAAATCTCACCGAGGTAGCCGTGGACGTGGATCATCTCAGCCCTCTTTCGTGGTGTCTGTGTGCTTGGTGTGGGGCTGGGCAGTGACGGGACCGGCGCCCTGATGGCGCAACTCCTGCTGAGCCTCTTTCTCTGCCTTGCGGTACTCGTGGCGGAAACCGGGATGGTAGAGATGGCTGCGGCTGCCCTCGGGAGACTCGGCCATGGCGGGGCCCACGAGAACAATGGTGTGCTTCCACAGTTGGTGCTCGCGCATCGTCGCCGACAGTTCTGACAAGGGGCAGCGCATCATCAGCTCGTCAGGCCAGGTCACCTGGTAGCCGATGATGCAGGGAGTATCCGGTGGATAGCCTCCTGCGAGCAGTTCTTCCTGCAGCTGCTTGTTGCGTGCCGCAGAGAGATACAGCGCCATCGTGGCGCCATGCGCGGCGAACGATCGCACCGTCTCCTTGGGAGGCATGGGTGTGCGGCCACCCTCCAAGCGCGTCAGGATCAGGGACTGCGACACCTCGGGCAGGGTGATCTCGGCATTCATGCGGGCAGCCGCCGCCGAAAAGGCGGACACGCCGGGCACGGTTTCGATCTCCAACCCGAGCTTGCGGCAGAGACGCCCCTGCTCAGCGGTGGCTCCATAGATGGAGGGATCACCCGTGTGGACCCTCGCCACCAGAAGTCCTTCCTCAGCGGCTCGCTCGTAGTGCTTTTCAGTATCCTCCAACGCCTCACCTGCCGAATCAGCCAGCACGGCCCCCGGTTTGGTGTTGGCGACGATGTCAGGGTGCACCAGGCTGGAGGCCCAGATGATGATGTCAGCCTCGGCAATCACCTTGGCGCCGCGCACGGTGATGAGATCTGCAGCCCCCGGTCCTGCACCCACGAAAACAACGCGGCCGCTCATAGCCGGCCTCCAGCTGCGCCGGAGCGGTGCGCGGGAGCGAGAACGGTGCTGAAATACGGCGCCCGGTGTCCCTCCGCGATGTCGTCGAGCGTGACGATCTGCTCGTTGGGCAGACCAATCTGGACGCCCAGCACGCCGGCGCGGTGTTGACTCTTCAGCAGCTCAATCACTTCGGGGAGGTGGCGTCCGCCCTTGTAGGCCACAACCGTGTCGACAGTCGCCATGGCTCGCTCGAGGGTCTCCAAGCCGGCGGTGACCGGCACGAGCGCCAAGGTCTCTGTGCCCTCGACCAGTGGGGTGCGGCTACTGGCGGCCAGCGCCTGCATCGCGGTGATCCCGGGGACTACTTCCACGGTGACCTCCGGGAGTTGTTCGACGACATGGGCGGCCAGATAGGAGAACGTCGAGTAGACACTCGGGTCGCCCACAGTGGCGAATACCACCACCTCGGACCCAGAGTTGAAGGCGTCGACAGCGGCCTCCGCCGAGTCGAGCCAAGCCTGCTTTCGGCGTCCGCTGACACCCTGGCGATCGGCCATCGAGAACGGAATGCGCTGAATGGCGGAGGAGGCCTCTGGACAGCTCTGGGTCACGATGAGTTCGGCGCGACCCGGGTCATCACCCGAACGCTCAGTGGTGGGGACCAGGATCACGGCGGCTGCCCCAAGGATCTTCAGTGCCTTGAGTGTGATCAATTCCGGATCACCCGGGCCCACACCCACGCCCACCAGACGCATGGTTCTGGATTCGGCGGGGCCGGGTGTTCGTGCTGGTTTCTGCGCTCTGCTGGACATGTTTTGCATCCTGCCTCCTGGGTCACTCGCCCGTACGGTCATGGCTGCATGGCGCTGAGTATCTGACTTCTCGTGTGCGGAAACACACGATCACAGTGGCGGGACCGTCCCGGAATCTCACCGGGTTCCTCAGGAGCCATGCCTTGGCGACCATCGTTGCATTCGAGCGGCGTCCAGATCACGCGGGGGTTGTATAGCAATGCGCTGCGGCGCTTGATGGGGTCAGCGCGCGAGACCCAGAAGCTTCTCCACATCGATGGCAGATTCGATGGCGTCGGCGGTGGTGTTGATCATCTGCTCGCGACGCTCGCCGAAACCCGGCGCATCGGAGCGGGGCTCCCATGCGCGGCCAGCCTGCCGCGCGACTTCACGTAGCCACGCGCGGCGAAAGTCATCGGACTCCATCGAGCCGTGCCACATGGTGCCCCAGATATGGTCCAACTGCAGCCCTGCCAGGAAATCCTCGGCCCCGATCGTGCGAGCGTCCTCATCCTCCAACCATGTTCCGTGATGGATCTCGTAGCCCTCCACGGGATGTCCCTGCCACGTGCCGTGGGGGCGACGCAACGTCTTGTCCGGGTGGAAGCGGACGCGGGCAGGCAATAGTCCGAGCCCAGGTTGGTTGTCGTCCGATTCGACGTTGTCGTGGATCTCTCTCGTGAGCATCTGGAAGCCACCGCAGATTCCCAAAATGGGTGCGCCAACTCGGGCACGTCTGCGGATGGCACCCGCATTGCCGCTTCGGTGCAGCCACTCCAAGTCGCTCAGTGTGGAGCGAGATCCGGGAATGATGGCCATGTCTGCTGCCGCCACGTCGGCAGGGTTGGTGGTGATCACCACCTGCACACCTGGTTCTTGCGCAAGAGCGTCGACGTCTGTGGCATTGGAGATCCGTGGCAGGCGCACGACGGCCACGCTCAGGGGGCGCTGGTCGCCATCCTTGACGTGGTCCAGAGACAGACTGTTTCGCGACATGTTGCCCAGGGACAGGGAATCCTCACCGTCGAGCCACACCCCGTCGAGCCAGGGCAGGACACCAAGGTTGGGAAGACCCGTGCGTCGGGTGATCTCTGTCAGTCCCGGATCGAGGATGGACTGGTCGCCGCGGAACTTGTTGATGACGTACCCGCTGAGAAGAGCACGATCCTGATCACCCAGCAGCCCCCAGGTGCCGAAGATCGACGCGAGGACACCGCCACGGTCAATGTCTCCGATCAACACCACCGGTAGATCGAAACGGCGCGCCAGGCCCATGTTGGTGTAGTCACCGCGGCGGAGATTTATTTCCGCGGGAGAGCCGGCTCCTTCGCAGATGACGAGATCGTGGGTGGCTGCAAGCTCTTCATACGAGTCCCACGCCGCTGCGGCGAGCCGTCGGCGTCCCGTGCTGTACTCCCCGGCTTCCAGCGTTCCAGACGACTGTCCGCGCAGGACAATGAAGGATCGGCGGTCAGTACCCGGCTTCAGCAACACCGGATTCATCACCGATGCAGGCTCCAGCCCAGCGGCGATGGCCTGCAGATACTGGGCGCGTCCAATTTCGGAGCCATCAGCGCAGACCATGGAGTTGTTGCTCATGTTCTGGGCCTTGAACGGCGCCACGTCGACGCCGAGGCGGCGGGCCACTCGGCACAGTCCGGTGACGAACAACGACTTTCCGGCATCCGAGCTGGTGCCCGCTACCAGTATTCCGGTCATTCTTAGTTCCTGGCTCTGAGTAATCGAGCAACGACGAGCAGGCCCATCACAGCCGCGGTCCCCGTCGCTGCGGTGACAGCTCCCACGAGTCGACTGGCCAGGCGTAGTTCCCTGCTGCGAGGTCGTGTGCCTTCGCCCAGACGGGGACGGAACTCAACGCGCCCCGAGTACACGTTGCGGCCACCGAGCCGGACCCCCAGCGCTCCCGCCCACGCGGATTCACACCACCCTCCATTGGGGGAGGGATGGCGGCTGGCGTCACGGCACATGATGCGCCAGGACTCGCCGATGGTTCCCCCCACCACGGGGGCCAGCAAACAAGCGGTTGCGCCGGTGATGCGGGCAGGCACCCAATCGGCAAGATCATCCAGACGAGCTGAGACGGTGCCAAACCGAGCATGTCGGGGACTGCGATTGCCCACCATGGCGTCGAGGGTGTTGACGGCACGGTGCAGCACCAGGCCAGGGATACCCGTGAGTGCTCCCCACCAGATGGAGGCGACGCCAGCGTCGGCGGTGTTCTCGGCCATGGACTCGACAGCGGCACGCGCAAGTTCAGGATGGTCCATGTCGGACGGATCCCGTCCGCACAAATGACCCAAGCGCGCGCGGGCGCTGTCCAGGTCCTCGTTGTCAAGCATGTGAGCCATGCCGCTACCCTCCCGAGCCAGGCTGCGGGTTCCCACCACTGCCCACGTACAGAGTGCCGTCACCGCTACATGGGCCAGGGGACTGCGCCCGCTGGCGCGTTCCACAATTACTGATGTCACAGCCAACGGAGCCACCGAAGCGGCGAAGAACCAGCCTCCACGCACGGTGGCATCGGCGTACATGCGCTCCTCCAGCCAAGAAGCCCAGTCCCCGAACCATGCAACCGGATGGTGGCGCGCAGGATCACCCAGGAGTGCATCGGCCAGAAGACCGGCGGCCATTCCCCACGCTCGGCTGGTCAGCATGCCCGGCAGGTTAGCAGCCGTGCCCACAACAGATGGAGGGACCCGTCCGCTTCGAGCCCCACAACCTCGGCCAGAAAACACTGGTCAATGATCGAGCCCACGATGGGGGAGCGTCGCCGGGAAGGGGAGTCGAAAGTACTGGCATTGCTTTTGTGCGGTCAAGGGTCCTCGTCCGCATGGCGGCTAGTTGTTGGCGGGCCGATAAGATAACGGGTGCTGTAGCCGATGAAAGGAACGCACGTGAGCGACGAGCCCACCACCATCAAGCCGGTGGTTGCCGTGGTTGGTCGGCCCAACGTCGGCAAATCCACTCTGGTCAACCGAATCCTGGGACGCCGCGAGGCCGTCGTGCAGGACACCCCCGGCGTGACCCGCGACCGCGTGTCCTATGACGCGAACTGGGCCGGACGGGAGTTCGTGCTGGTGGACACTGGCGGCTGGATGTCCGACGCCCGCGGAATGTCCGCAGCAATCGCGGAGCAGGCTGAGTTGGCCATCTCCATGGCAGACGCCGTGATGTTCGTGGTGGACGCCACCGTCGGCACCCTCGACGAGGACGAGGCCGTCGTCAAGGTCTTGCGTCGCTCCAAGAAGCCCGTGATCCTGGCGGCCAACAAGGTGGATGACCAGCGCCACGAAGTGATGGCCTCCACCATGTGGAATCTGGGGCTCGGCGAGCCGTATCCGGTCTCCGCAATGCACGGCCGTGGCTCCGGTGATCTTCTGGACGCGTTGCTGAAGTCACTGCCTGAGGAGGCCCCCGCGGAGACCTTCGTCCGCGAGGCGGGCCCGCGTCGCGTCGCCATAGTTGGCAAGCCGAACGTGGGCAAGTCCTCCCTGCTCAACAAGTTGGCGCAGCAACAGCGCGCCGTGGTGTCCGATATCTCCGGCACCACCGTCGACCCCGTGGACGAGATCGTCGAAGTGGGCGGCGAAATCTACCGCCTGATCGACACCGCCGGTATCCGCCGTCGGGTCAAGGAAGCCTCCGGCCACGAGTTCTACGCCAGCTTGCGCACCCAGACGGCCATTGAACGGGCACAGGTGTGTGTCGTGGTGGTCGACGCATCCGAGGAGCTGACCGAACAGGATCTGCGGATCATGAGCAATGTGGAGGAAACCGGTCGCGCCCTGGTGGTGGCGTTCAACAAGTGGGATCGGACCGACGAGGAGCGGCGCCGCTACCTGGATCGAGAGATCGAGCTCGACATGGTGCAGTTCACCTGGGCACCCACCGTCAACATCTCCGCCCTGACTGGCCGCAACGTCGACAAGTTGAGCAAAGCCATCGAAGCCGCCGCGGAGGGCTGGGAGACGCGTATCTCGACTGGGAAGCTCAATGCCTTCCTGGGTCGGCTGGCGGCGTCACATCCGCACCCCGTGCGCAGCGGCAAGCAGCCGAGGGTGCTGTTCGGCACGCAGGCGCAGGACAGCCCACCCACGTTCGCGCTGTTCACCAGCGCGAAGCTCGACGACGGGTATGTGCGCTTCGTCGAGCGACGGCTCCGAGAGGAGTTCGGCTTCATCGGCTCCCCGATCAACATTGAGGTTCGGGCGCGCGAGAAGCGCAAGGATCGCGCCTGATTCACTGGTTCTGTCGGTGTGGGCTGGCAGGGTGTGGGGATGAGCGTCATGTACTGCACGGCCACCAGCCTCGATGGTTTCATGGCCGACGATGACGCCAGCCTCTCCTGGCTCTTCCGGACTCCGGGCCGCCATGATGATCCCGAAGGGGGCGACGAGCCCGCCACGCTCGACTTCGACGCGTTCATCAAGACCGTGGGCGCCGCTGTCATGGGCGCGAACTCCGTGGACCGTGGTGGGCACTGAGCCGCGCGATCCGCAGTCCTGACCCGCCGTCGGAGCCGATGTGCCAAGACGGGCGTGAGTCGCTAAGCTACTCAGGTTGTCACTTGATGACGACGGCGGGCTGTGGCGCAGCTTGGTAGCGCACGTGACTGGGGGTCACGGGGTCGCAGGTTCAAATCCTGTCAGCCCGACGAGGTGTACGTCCTTGTCAGGACCACTTCATGCGGCGGGTGATGTGCCCGCGCATCACTAACTCACAACCTCTGGTCTGTGGGCAGTCGCTTCTCAAAGCGCCAGCAGTTGCACAGTGCCGAACGTCGTTTTCCATCGCTGTGTTATGCGGTGCGTTTGCTTGATTGATGACAGTACTTCCTGTGGATCCGAGTGGGCCCTGATCGAGGACTCGCCGCCATCATTCAATCGACCCTGATCGTTTCTGAATCCGATGTGAGCCTGCGGATGTGTCATGGGTATGTCCATTCACATGAGCGTCGCCGCCCCCGGTGGCGCTGAGGCTACGAGGGAGTGGTTCATATGTCACTATTCGATTTGAGCAACAAGGTCATTATTGTCACCGGCGCGGGGTCGGGCATTGGCCGGGCGACGGCCCAAATGATCGCCGAGCAGGGGGCTTCGGTTGTCGTTGCAGACATCGCGGAGGGACCCGCCAAAGAAACTGTAGAACTCATAACCGAGGCGGGCGGATCAGCTCGAGCCTTCGTGGGCGATGTCGGCGACGAGGACGCGTGCGCTTCTCTGGTGGCCGAGGCGATGACGGGCGGGCGTTTGGATGGGCTGGTCAACAATGCCGGCATCATGGATTACTTCTCCCCGGTGGGCGAAGCCGACACTGAGCTGTACCGCAAGGTGTTTCACGTCAACGTCGACGGCCCATTCTTCTTGACGCGCGCGGCCATGCCGCATCTGCTGGAATCAAAGGGCTCCATCGTGAACACCTCGTCCGCGGCCGGGATGCGCGGTGCGGCTGCGGGGGTGATCTACACCATGTCGAAACACGCGGTCGTTGGTCTGACGCGCAATACGGCCTACGCCTACGCCAAGCGGGGCGTGCGCTGCAACGCGGTGTGTCCTGGCGCGGTCGACACCAATATCTCGCAGTCGATGCCTCAGGAGAAGCTTAACCTGGCTGCGCTCGAGGCGGTCACTCCGGTCCACCAGTCCTCACCCGGAACCGCCGAGCCAGCTCAACTCGCTTCGCTGATCACTTACCTTCTCTCGGATGAGGCGTCCAACGTCAACGGAGCCATCATTCCGAACGATGGAGGATGGTCGGCTGGCTGACCGCACCAGGTCTGACGACTGCTTCGTGACAACGCTGTGTCCTCGTGGAGGGTTGACAGTAATATCAGCAATCCGTAGCGTGCTTTGGGTTGGATGCGGTGTCGCGAAGGTGCGACGCACGGTCCATTGATCTGGAAGGTTCCTCCATGCGCAAATCCCTTGCTGGTGCTGCAGCTGCCGCCCTGGCTCTCACGTCGATGGCTGGCTTGGTCAGTCAGGCTCATGCGGACACCGACAGCATTGACCTCACCCTCCTCGGCACCACCGACGTCCACGGACACATCTACAACTGGGACTACTTCGCGAACGCCGAGTACGACGAGCAGGACGACGTGCTCGGACTGACGCGGGTCTCGTCCTACGTGGACGACGTCCGCGACGACGTGGGGGAGGAGTCCGTCATCCTCATGGACAGCGGTGACGTGATTCAGGGCACGCCCCTGACGTACTACTACGGATACGGGGATGGTCGGCAGGCAGTTCTCGACGGCGACGACCAACACCCGATGTCGCAGGCCTTCCGCCACATCGGTTACGACACGCTGGGGATCGGCAACCACGAGTTCAACTACGGCCTGGACATGTTGAAGGCCTACGAACGTGACCTCGAAACCCACGACGGGGGCCCGGCGCTTCTCGGTGCCAACATCATCGATGTCTCCACGGGAGAGCCGTGGCTTGATCCCTACAAGATCATCGAGCGCACCATCGACGGCGAAACCGTGAAGGTGGGTGTCATTGGGCTGGTGACCCCCGGTGTGCGCGTGTGGGACAAGCAGTACGTCGACGGCGTACTCGAGTTCCGCGATCTCGTCGAGACCGCCAAGGAATGGGTGCCGGTGGTGGAGGAGTTGGCCGACGTCGTCGTCATCAACGCCCACAGCGGCAAGGGCGTGACGCCTGACGACGGCTACGACGCGGATGTCCTGTACGAGAACGTCATCAACAATGTTGCCTACCAAGTGCCGGGCATCGACTACATCCTCTTCGGCCACACGCACCGCGACGACCCGGAAACCATCATGACCAACGTCGCGGGAGAGAAGGTGCTCCTGACGCAGCCGTACTACTGGGCGCGCAGCGTCACCCGCACCACACTGCAGCTCGTTCCCGACACCGAGGACAACGAGGGTTGGATGGTGGATTGGAGCGAGGGCAACGCACCCAGCGCCGTGGCCACGTACGGCTACCAGATCATGGAGGAGGACCAGGAGCTCAGAGACCTCCTCGAAGACAAGCATGAGACGACCATCGATTACGTCAACACGCCAGTGGCCGAATCCGTGACCGAATTGAGGACGGAAACCTCACGATACGAGGACACCCCCATCATCGACTTCATCAACCACGTGCAGATGGAGACAGTCTCCGAGGCGCTCGGGGACGATCTGGGTGATGCGACGCTGATCTCCAGCGCTGCGCCGTTCTCACGCACCGCCGTCTTCCCTGAGGGCCAGGTGACCATTCGCGACATCGCCGGCCTCTACATCTATGAGAACACCCTGCAGGCCGTAGAGATGAGCGGCGCCCAGCTGCGTGACTACCTCGAGTACTCCGCCAAGTTCTTCAACCAGGTGGACGAGGGAGCCGTGTTCGATCCGGAGACCGACACGAACGCCGAGTACGACGGACGGCGCCCCGGCCCGACACCTGATTACAACTACGACGTCATCAGCGGCCTCAACTACTACATCGACGTCTCCCAGCCCCTCGGCGAACGGATCACAGGCCTGACGTACGAGGACGGCACCCCTGTGGGTGACGACGATGCCTTCGTCATGGCGCTCAACAACTACCGGGCCAGTGGCGGCGGTGACTACCCGCACGTCGCGGACGCCACCGTCGTCTACAACGAGCAGCGCGAAATTCGCCAGCTCCTCATCGAATGGGCTTCCGCGCAAGGCGTCATTGATCCCGATGACTTCTTCGTCCAGAACTGGGAGATCATTACCGCCCCGCTGCCAGCTGGACCGACGACGGCGCCATCAGGTGAACCAACGACGGCTCCCTCGGATGCTCCGACATCGCGTCCCACCTCCCGGCCACGGCCCGGGCTCCCCAGTACCGGTTCACCCGGGACTCCTGTCCAGCCGGTGGGCGACGGACTCGGTATGGCCCTCACCGTCGTGGCATTAACCGGTTGTGCTGTCGCGTTGACTGCGCGGCTACGTCGCACGGAGGCGTCAGCGCGCGAACAATGAGGCAATCCCGCCCGCAGAAGCCCGCCTCCCTCTTGGCCGCGTCGCTACACTGCTACAGGTTCAAGAAGCAGCCCATGCAATCAGGCTCGACATTGAGGGAGACACATGAAGATCGGCATCATCATCGGTTCCATCCGCGAAGGCCGGTTCGGGGGAGCGGTAGGCCAGTGGGTCAAGGAGGCCACTGACGCTCGCGCCAGTGAAGGCTTCACCTACGAAGTCCTGGACCTGAAAGACTTCAACGTGCCCCTGTTGACAGCAGCCACGCCGCCGATGGGTGCCGACAAGCAGTACGACGATGAGAATGTCACCCGTTGGTCCAAGGCCGTCGACAGCTGCGACGGTTTCATCTTCGTCACCGCTGAATACAACCGTGGTGTCCCGGGCGCCTTCAAAAACGCCTACGACAATCTCGGACCCGAATGGCAGGGGAAACCCGTCGCCTTCGTCAGCTATGGCGGCCGTCAGGGTGTGCGATCCGTGGAGCAGTGGCGCCAGATCGTGAATGCGTTCGAACAGCAACCTGTTCAGAGCCAGGTCTCAGTCTCGATTTTCGAGGATGCGGACCAGGACGGATTCAGCCCCCAAGAGCATCGAGCCGAAGAGCTACAGGCCATGCTGGCCGATCTGGAAAGCCTCATGCAGCGGACGGCCGAATAGTTTCAAGCTGATCACGTTTCACGGGGATGAGAGATGGCGATGGTTGGAGAACATCGGTGCCGGTGATTTCAGAATGAGTGATCGGAGCCTCGAGGAGTTGACGGCTGCGGTTCATGAGCGATCTCGTTCGGCAGTGACGCGCCCGGAACAAATATGAAGCATCAGTCTTCGCTCCCCGGCACTTCTGAATCGCTCAGTGCTATCACTGAGGTGGCAACAATTCGTTCGACCGTCATTTCTCGCGCAGCGTAAACCTCCGGGCCGGAACCAGATTCCCCGAAGGCCTCGATGCTGACCACCGCGTCTGCGAAGCGGTACCACGCGTCTCCCCGTCCAGCCTCGATGGCGACCCGTGCAGTGAGATGAGATGGAAGCACCGCATGTCGGTGGGCATCTGACTCGTCGAGGAACCACTCGATGCAAGGCATCGAGACGACCCGCACGCCTATGGCCTCAGCCTCATAAAGTGCGCGCGCAGCATCAATGGCCAGCGTGACCTCACTGCCCGTGGCGATGAGGGCGAGATCATCGCCGGACCCAACGGTGGCAATAACGTAGGCGCCTCTGGCGGCGTCGCCGTCCGCTGCACGCTCCAGGACGGGAAGGTCCTGACGCGAGAGGATGAGAGCCACGGGACCCTCAGGAGACGTAATTATCCGGCGCCATACCTCGATCACTTCGTTTGCATCCGCCGGACGGACAACGGCGAGACCCGGGATGGTTCGCAGAGCGGCGATCTGCTCGATGGGCTGGTGGGTGGGTCCATCCTCCCCGACGGCGACGGAGTCGTGGGTGTAGACATGAACGACGTGGAGAGCCATCAGAGCGGAAAGGCGCAAGGCAGGGCGCTGGTAGTCACTGAAGGCTAGATATGTGGAGGCAAAGGGGCGCCAACAGCCGTGCAGCGCGATGCCCGAGAGGATGGCTGCCATCGCGTGTTCCCGTACTCCGAAGCGGATGAACTCACCGCTGGGGTTGGCGTTGGTGAAGTGGCTTCCCGGCACGGTGACGCTGGTGGATGAAGAAAGGTCCGCCGAGCCGCCCCAGAAACGGGCAACCGGAAGTTTCGAGAGCCGTTGGACGACGGTTCCATTAGCCGAACGAGTCGGAACACTGGAACCGGTCTCGTAGAGCGGAAGGGCGGAGAGAGCAGAAAGCTCAGGGGCTGTGTGTTTCTCGCGAAATGCGTCGAGTCGTGCAGCATCCGCCGGGTGCTGACTACGCCACTCACTGATGCGCGCATTCCAGTCGGAGTGAAGTTCCTTACCTCGAAGCGTTGCATCTCGAGTGTGCTTCAACACGTCAGGGGTCACCAACTCTTCAAGGGCCGCGTCCGGAGAAAAGCCCAGAGTTTCTTTGATGCGGGACACTTCGTCGTCTCCGAACCCCCCGGCGTGGGCCGCTGGTTTCCCGCCGTGGGTTTCGGACGGAGTGCCAATGACGGTACTGAGTGCAACGAAGACGGGGCTGCCAGCGTAGAGTTTCGCTCGCGTCAACGCTTGTTCGATCGCTTCGGGATCCGATCCGTCGGGCACGTCAATGACGTGCCAGCCATAGGCCGTGAATCGCGATCGGACGTCCTCCTGGAAGGCTTCGGAAGTAGGTCCGTCGATAGTGATGCTGTTGTCGTCCCAGATAACAACGAGGTTGTCGAGGGCCATCGTGCCGGCAAGGCTCGCGGCCTCGTGGGAAATTCCCTCCTGCAAACACCCGTCACCAGCTATGGCAAAGATCGAATGGTTGAACAGCTCCGGTGCCGCAGCACCGAACAACGCTTGCTCGTGCTTGGCGGCTATCGCCATACCGACGGCACTGGCCAATCCCTGCCCGAGAGGACCTGTGGACATCTCTATTCCCGGCGTGATGTCGATCTCGGGATGGCCGGGAGTGCGGGCGTGAAGACGACGACTTGCCGCAAGGTCCTCAAGCTCCAAGCCGTAGCCGGTCAGGTACAGCTGCACGTAGAGCAGAAGGCTTGCATGCCCGGCAGAGAGTACGAGCCGGTCGCGCCCCTCCCATGCAGGATCACTGGGATCGTGGACCAGAATGCGTTGGTACAGCACATGGGCCAATGGGGCGAGCGCCATGGCCGTGCCAGCATGCCCGTTCCCCTTGGCCTGGACAACATGAGCCGGAATAGCTGTGGCGGCGGCGATCGCGCGATGATCCAGGTGATCGAACTCCGCTGGTGGATGACTCATGGGAAACCTCCGTAGCGCGGCCATGCGAACCTGTGGCTCCTACTGAGCACCGGACGGCGTCGAACCAGCCCCGTGAAAATCACGGTAGCGCCTCCGGGACCTCGACGTTGACAGTCTCTACGAATCGGTACTCATGGATTGGTGCCATCGAGTGCGGTCTGAAACACGCTCTTCCGCTGTAACGGAATTTGCAGTACTTTGGGGTGGGGCCATCAAAGACCGATGGTTTCGGCTGTGACGAAGGGATACTCAATGCCCGCTTCTGATGACATGCTTTCCGAGTCCGCCATCCACCTCGACGCGCATGCGACTAATTGGCGTGATGCCATACGGCTCGCAGGGGACGCCCTTGTGGCCAGCGGAGTCACGGAGGATGAGTACACACAAGAGATGATTGACACTGTGGAGGAGCTCGGACCTTACATCGTCGTGGCCCCGGGTTTTGCGCTTGCCCACTCCAGAACGTCTCCCGCAGTCCTCAAGACCGGACTGAGCTGGGTTTCTCTTAACACTCCGGTCGAGTTCGGTAACAAGTCCAACGATCCGGTGGATCTCGTGGTGGGCCTCGCTGCGTTGGACCATGATGCCCATATCGGCATCATGTCAAAGCTGGCGGGCGTGCTAGCAAATCCCGAGATGTTGGCCAAACTGCGCTCGTCAACAGATCCGGATGAGATTCGTTCAGCCCTCATATCGAATTGACAACTAGTGGATGCCCGTCAAGATCGAGAGCGTCGACATAAATAGAGATTGGATACAGTAATGAAAATTATCGCTGTCTGCGGTATGGGAATCGGAACTTCGATCATTTTAAAGATGAATATTGACAATGCCCTTGCCAAGCTTGATGTTGATGCTGACGTGGAAGCTGCCGATATCTCCGCCGCCCGAGGGGCAGCTTCTTCGGCGGACTACGTGTTCACGAGTAGCGAGCTCGCCGAGCAGCTGGGCGAACTCGACGTGCCCGTTCTTGTCGTGGACGACTTCACCAACGTCGAGGAGATCGAAGCGCAGTTGGTGGAAGAGCTGGATTTGTAATTCCTGACCCGGAACAACCAAGGAGTTCGTGATGGACTGGTTCGTCAATATTCTTCAATTCATTGGCTCGCAAATCCTCAATGTTCCCGCCTACCTTGTCGGAATCATTGTGGCCGTTGGTTTGATCGCCATGAAGAAGTCCGTCGGCCAGGTGGTGGGCGGAGCTCTCAAGGCCATTCTGGGCTTCCTCATCCTGGGAGCTGGAGCTGGAGTCGTCGTCGCTGCACTCGAGCCGCTCGGTGGGTTAGTCCTGGCAGTCACCGGTTCTGAGGGCGTGGTGCCCACAAACGAGGTCATCACTGCTCTTGCTGCAGACACTTATGGCGCCACTAGTGCCTACATCCTTTCGCTCGGTTTCGTTCTCATGTTGGTGCTGGCCCGGTTCACACCGCTGCGCTACATCTTCCTCACGGGACACCACATGGTTTTCATGGCGATGCTGCTCTCCGTGGTGCTCTCCATCGGATTTGGAGACACGCTGACGTGGCTGACCGTGCTTGTGGGTGCCTTCCTGCTCGCCGTGATCATGGTGGTCATGCCCGCGTTCGCGCATCCATGGATGAAGCGGGTCACCGGTAACGACGTCATTGCTATGGGTCACTTTGGTACGGCGGGTTACATCGCGGCCGGAGCCGTAGGCAGCGTGGTGGGCAAGCACAGTCCCTCAAGTGAGGACATCAAGTTTCCGCAGGGCCTGAAGTTCCTCAGGGATTCAATGGTTGCCACTGCATTGTCCATGGTCCTGATTTATCTCGTCTTCGCCGTCTGGGGCCTCATTTCTCTCGGCGACGAGGCGCTACCCTTCATGGACGCGACCGATGGTGGCGCGTTCATCATGGCTGCCGTGATGCAGGGCCTGATGTTCGGCGTTGGCGTCTCGGTGATTCTCTACGGTGTCCGCACCTTTCTGGGTGAACTCATCCCGGCCTTCCAGGGCATCGCGAACAAGCTTGTGCCGGATGCGAAGGCTGCGCTGGACGTTCCGATTGTGTTCCCCTACGGCCAGAACGCCGTGCTGATCGGGTTCATCTCATCGTTTGTTGGCGGACTCGTGATGCTACTCATCCTGGGTGTGTGGCTTGGGCCTGCATTTGGTCTCGCCATCATTTTGCCCGGCATGGTCCCCCATTTCTTCACCGGCGGTGGCGCGGGTGTGTTCGGCAATGCGACAGGTGGTCGCCGAGGGGCAGTGGCCGGTGGTTTCGTCAACGGGCTGCTCATTACGATCCTGCCCGCTTTCCTCTACTCGGTCATGTCCGGTATCGGTTTGACAGGCACCACGTTCGGCGACGCCGATTTCGGCTGGTTTGGTTCTCTCGTCGGCTTGAGCGTCAGCGGAGAGAGCGTCATCTTGGGTGTCGTCCTGCTCGTTCTCCTCGGTGTCATTCTCCTCGCTGGCGCAATGGTGTGGCAAAAGCGCGTGGTGGACAGGGGCTGGATGCCCGCCGTCGAACACCAACGCTTCGTCGACGAGCGTGCAGCTGCGGCGAAGGAGAAGGAGGCAGCCGCAGCTGCTGAGCGTAAGGCGGCGCGAGCTGCGAGGAAGAGTGAAACCGGCGCCTCCAAGACCGACGCGTAATACACCACAGAGATAGATCGTGCAACCCCTCACCACGGCGTCGGACAAAGCTCGACCAGTGTCGGAAGCCACTGCGATGATGGCTCGTGATCCGGGGCTGCCGGGATCTATCGATGCATCGCCCCGCGCCCTCTAGCCGGACGATTGCGCATCGTGAACTCCGTGACCATTGACAGCGAGATTGCAGCAAGGCGTCATCGGACGTGAAAAAGTGTCTCCTGCAACCGGATGAATCTGATGTGAGACACGAGGTGGTCCGTGGTGTTGGACGTGTTCGTACTTGGCCCTGTGCGAGCTACAGCGGATGGTGTTGATCTTGCAGTGGGCGGGGATAAACAACGGGCGCTCCTCGCGCGACTGGTGGTGGCCCGCGGTCGTGCCCTCCTCCCGTCGTTGCTGATTGCTGACCTGTGGGAGGAGCCTCCCAGAGACCCCCTCCACGCCCTGCAGGCGAGAGTGTCACGGCTGAGGTCTTCCCTACCTCTCAACATCGAACTGATCAATGGCGGTTATCGCCTGGACCCCGCCCAGATTCGCACCGATGCTGATCGTTTCGAGAGCCTTCGCGATGAGGGTGCGTGGCTGGTGGATGACGGAGCCTTTGCGCAGGCGTCGGACCGGCTCCATGAGGCCCTGTCGCTGTGGCAAGGCCCTGCGTTCGCCGATGTGTCGCCGTCGCCAGCGCTGAAGGCCGAATCCGCAAGACTAGAGAAGTTTCGTGCCTCAACGGTGGCGGATCGGATTGATCTGGACCTCACTCTTGGACGAAGCGCCGAGGTCATTCCCGAATTGTTCGGACTTGTTGAGGAACACCCGCTTTTCGAGCGGCACTGGGGACAGTTGATGACCGCCCTATACAGCACTGAGCGTACGCAGGAAGCCCTTGACGTATTCGCTCGGGCGCGCCAACTGTTCTCAGATCGGCTCGGAGTTGAACCAAGCGCCGATCTGGGCCAGCTCCACCTCAAGATTTTGCAACAACAACAACCCGAATCTCTCCTACGCCTTCCCACCCCCCGACCAATTCTCCAGCAATCAAACGACGACGAAAACGTCCGTGACTCGGGGGGTGTCTCAGCGAATTCGAGCAACCCGGACAGGATCGAGGCAATGCTTCGGCGTCACGGTGCCATCCTGCTCACCGGTGTAGCAGGGATTGGTAAGACCCACCTGATGCGCGCCATGGCAGCGCGCTTCGCAGCCCAACACTGTCTGGCCCCGCTCCTGAGCGCCAGCCATCTGAGCCGGTCGATACCGCTGGGTGCCTTCGTAGGTATTGCCGGTTCCATTCCCGAGGAGCGGAGGTCTCCCGCTGCATTGATTGATTTCTTTGCTCGGCACCGCTCGACGACCGTGCTGTTGGTGGACGACGTCGAAGAACTGGACGATGCGTCACTGTTCGTCATCACCCATCTCATCCGTTCTGCTCACGTGGCGGCGATTCTGACCACTCGCGACCTCGCTGCAGCACCCGAAGAGATTCAGGCACTGTATGACAGCAATGAGCTGACAGAGTTCCCACTCGAGCCCCTCACCGGCACTGATGCGCTGGAAGCAGTGCATCAGATACTGGGTGGGCGCCTGACCCCGGACACCCATCTGCGGATGGTGGAGATGTCACAGGGCAATCCTCTGCACCTGCGCGAAATCCTCACCGGAACTCTGACGGCTGGAAACTTGGTCAGGACAGAGCATGGATGGGAATTGCAAGGGACACCGACACCCACTCATCGGCTCGCTCACCTCGTGGGCAACAGGTTCCATGGACTCGACGACGAGAGCCTGGAGGCGGCGTCGAAAGTTGCCATCGCTGGAGAATTCCCGATCGATGCTCTGAGCGAGAGCGAACGCAAGGGACTTGCCCGGGCCGGCGTCGTTGAGCTCGCAGATTCTGACTGGATCCGGCTGTCGAGAGTGCTGGACGGGGAATTGCTCCGTCTTCGTTGTTCCTCTCTGTTGTGGTCGGAGCTCAGCCGAGAGGTGGTTCGCATTCTCCGGGGTGAGCTGGCATCGGGACGGCCAGCGGCACAGCGTCGGGCCCACATGCTGGCCCTTGACCTCGGCGAGGCCATCGACGTGGATGCCACGCTCACCTTGGCAGAGCATGCGCTGGGAGCTTTCGATGAGCGGCTGGCTCTTCGCGCGGCCGAAGCGGTTGCTGCGGTCCAAGCCAGATCGGTCCATGCACACCGCATCGCAGGATTGGCGGCCTCGAGTCTCGGCCTGCGTGAGGAGGCGAGCGCCCACCTCCATCGTGCTCGCAAGGCTGCCGAATCCCCAACGGAGCTGACGGCGGTGGCACTCGCGCAGGCACGCCACCTCGGTCTTCAGCTCCATGACGCAGAGGCGGCTGTGAAAGTGCTGGATGATGTGCTGGGACAACCTTTTGCAGATCGGGAATCGACGGCACACCTGCTGCGCGACCGGATGAGATGGGCTGCCGTTGCCGGACAGGGCGGACAAGAAGGTGTGGCACCCGAGCAGGCGCGCGATGCTGCAGCCGTTCAAGGATTGATCACAGTGGCCTTGTCCGGGGCAATCACCGGCCCATTGAAAGATGCCCACACTGTATTGGCGCGATTGCAGCGAGTGCCGGACGAACTCGTTGCACTGGTTCCGGGTGGTGCGCCTCTCATCGAACTCACCGAGATTATGGCGCTGTCCAATACGGGTGATCTGATGGCCACACGCAATCGACTGGGGCAGATGATCACTCGTGCCACGTCCCATCTGCCTGAGACCCTTGGCATCCCGGAGTACGCACTGGCATTCCTCGAGCTCTTCTCCGGCGATGTAGAACGTGCTCTGGGGATGGCTCGATCAGCAGTCAGCCACCTCGAGTGGCGCGACGCCGTCGGTCTCCTCCCCGCCGCTCAGGCACTGGTGGCGGCCGCGGCGCAGAGCACCGGACGCACAGCTGAGGCACACCGGAGCGTTGCGGCGATTCAGGAAAGTGCTGTGGGTGACCCCAAGGTTGTGATGCTGCGTTCCTGGGCCACTGCCCGCACAGCCTTCCAGAGACGGCATTTCGACGAAGCAGCGCGCGCCCTCGTGGAGACAGCACAGTGGTTGCTGACATCGCAGCACACGTACTTCGCGGGCATGCTCGCCCATTGCGCCGTCCGGATTGGCAGGTCTGTACCGGAGGCGGTCACCGTGCTGGAGGAGGCACGAGCGGTGGCCGGCGGTGGACTTCTGCATCTTCTTGCACGTCACGCCGAGGCCACGCTGGCCGGCGACGAAGTAACCCTCGACGCCATCGCCCGGGAGGCACGCGAGATGGGGATGGCGGCCACAGCGGCAGACACGTGGCGATTACTTGCGCGTTCGCCTCTCATCGCAGCCTCACAACCCCGAAGAGCGGGCCAGCAGTTCTCGGCGGATCGTCTGAGCAAGGACAACCCGTGCATGGCGCTGTGGTCGCAGTGCCCTGAGGTCCCGACTCCAAGTCGGAGCCGCGCACCGTCGGACAAGGACCCACACCATCAGCGGTTTTCGGGTTGAGGGTTCGCTTCATGATTCGAAAGTTGGCCTTCCGCCGTCTGCACGGGAACGCCCTGCCACACGGTGCGATCGGCCAAGAGGGCATTGGAAGAGCACTGGGGCTGGGGAACGGCCGTGCGCCACCGTGTCTTGTCGAAGGCCATGATGCCGAGCCACACCAGCGACAGGAACACGAAAAGGACGACCCATACCGGCTCCTTCTGCATCTTCAGACCGATGCGGTACGCCGCCAGAGCCGATGCTGCGAAGAGTGCCAGCGAGAACAGAAAGCCGATACCCAGCCAACTGAGCAGCAGCGCACCACCGAAGCCATAGAGCACAAGCCACGGGCTGAGATCACCCAACTTGAAGAAGACCATCGTGTTGTACACCGGAACCCATGCGCGCCACGAGCCCTCGACGCCCGCCTTTGCAAAAAGCTTTGACAGGAAAAAGCATCCAATTACATAGGCTGCTGCGCCCAGAATTACTGAGCCGACGATGACAGCCAGATAGGCCGTGAGCGCCCCCGAGTAGTAGTCCATCCTGTCATTCCTTCCGATTATGTGGGGTATGTGACAGAGAGCCGAGAGAGCCTGCGCGGCGAACTGGATCTCGTCATCCGCATGTAAGCAGGCGGCGCTCACATTCCGCTCACACTTCGCTTGTGAGTTAGTGGGCGGTTGGCATGTCTGCGTCGAGCAGCACAGTGTGAGCGCTCTGTGAGGACCATGTGGTCAGCTGCAGTCATGGGGAGCTGCACCACGCTCAGCGTCGACGCAGGCTCCCTGACATCAGTCCTCTCGACAGGAGCAGCGATGACAAAGAAGCAAGTGTTCGTGCGAGCAACCGCCACGACGTGCGCAGCTGTGTGGGTGGTGGCACTGTCCGGTTGTGTGCCGAATCCGATCGACTTAGCCATGGATCGAGCCACCGACGAAATCGCGCAGGGCGGGGCCGAGGAATTGGGCGACCTGATGACCGGTGAGGACGTCGACATCGAGTTCGGCAGCATTCCCGATGATTTCCCGGATGAAGTTCCCCTCGTGTCCACAGACGTCATGCACAGCATGAAGATCAGTGGCGAGGAGGGAGAAGGAATATCGTTGGCTGTCGCCGATTCTCGTGATCCCGCGGACGTGGCGCAAGCAATCAGAGACGACTTCGCTGACTGGGAGGAAACGGCGTGGGTGGAGCTGGGGGAGCTCGTCTCCGGCCAGTTTACGATGGAGGGCTTGTCCGTCCTTGTGTCCGTTGTCGAAGAGGACGGGGGCTCGGCCGTGTCGTACATTGTTTACAGGGAGTGAGTATGTGCCGGTAGTCTTCGTGTGCCCCTGTAGTGCGTCGTCGCTGCACGACGTCCCCGGTGGCAAGGTGCAAGCGCACTCGACTACTGAACCTCGAGAACGGGAATGATTTTTGGACCCCACCGGTGCCATCTACACAGCCGCCGGTCTGGCGATGTTCCTGGCCGCACTATTGCCACGTATCCTGCAGCGAGCACCCATCTCTCTGCCGATGATCTTCCTGGCGACGGGGATCATCCTGTTCTCTGCACTCGACTGGCTACCCAGCCCCGACCCCATGACAAACGGCAGCGTGGTCGAGCATGTGACCGAAGCGTGCGTGATCATCTCCCTGATGGGCGCTGGCCTCGCACTGGACAGGCCGGTGGGTTGGCGACGCTGGATCACCACATGGCGTCTCTTGGGTATCACCATGCCGTTGACGATGCTCAGCGTGGGCTTTCTCGGTGGCTGGATGCTGGGTCTGAGCGCCGGCGCTGCTGTACTCCTCGCCGCCGTACTCGCACCCACAGATCCCGTCCTGGCCAGTGAGGTCCAGGTTGGAGAGCCCGATGAGGTGGAGAAGACCGAGGACGAGACGCGCTTTGGCCTGACATCCGAAGCGGGACTGAACGACGGCCTCGCCTTTCCTTTCACCTATGCCGCCATCGCTATTGCAACGATGGGGCTGGCGCCGTCGGGGTGGCTCGGAGGGTGGCTGGCAGTGGACGTGGTGTGGCGACTCTCCGCTGGTGTACTGGTGGGTCTGGGTGTCGGGTGGGCGCTACGCAAAGTGTTCTTTCGGGCCCCCTCCGAACGTTTCCGACTGGCGGAGCAGGGCGAAGGGTTTGTCGCGCTCGCGTCGACCTTCGCGGCGTACGGCGTCGCCGAACTCATCGAGGGCTACGGGTTCCTCGCCGTCTTCGTGTGCGCCTGCACGATCCGTGCTGGCGAATCCGCCAACGGATATCACAAGACGCTGCACAGCTACGTCGAACAGCTCGAGCGGCTCTTCACCATCGTCATCCTGATCTTCCTGGGCGGGGCGATCGCCCGGGGCCTGTTCGAGGACGTCACAGTGATGCATGTGACGGTCGCTCTCGTGGCCATCCTTGTGATTCGGCCGATCGCCGGATGGATCGGACTGATGGGTGGGGGCACGGGCCGTCATGAACGAGCTGTGATCGCATTCTTCGGTGTACGGGGGATCGGCTCCATCTACTACTTGGCATACGCCCTGGGGAAAGCGGACTTTGCCGAGGGCAGCACCCTCTGGTCGGTTGTCGGGTTGGTCATTGCACTGTCCGTCGTGATCCACGGCGTGACCGCTGGGCCGGCCATGCATATGCTCGACAAGCGCCGTCAGGCTGTTGCGCACGCGATGAAGGGTGACGCCGGGGAGGCGGCGAGCACGGCCGTGTAGTGGTAGTGGTGTAGTTCTGCAATAGTGTGGCGTCTGGTTGGCTCAGAGTTTGAGGGCATACATGTTGCCGTGGAGATGCCTGAAGCCGAGGTGTTCGTAGAATCCGATTGCGTTGGTGTTGTGGGGCGCCACACTCAGGTGAACGCCATGAACTCCCCGGTCGCGAAGGGCTGCAAAGAGTGTTTCGAGCAGCCTTCGCCCACTGCCGCCACCCCGACCCTCAGCGAGGATGTTGATGTGCAGGTGTGCAGAAAATCCCTCAATCAGCGCCGGATCGGGGTGCTTCGGGAAGTGGATCTTCTCCACAAGGCGCTCATCGTATGAGCCGTTAGGGAAGCTGCCGAGCGGATACCGCTCCCGAAGCCGCGGCCACCAGTGCCTTTCCAGTTCCTCTTCGAAAGCGACGGTGTCCCGAGCTCCGAGGACGTAGCCGAGTGGAGTGTCGTCGTCGGAGGTGAGGACGAAGGCGAGTTCTGGCTCATGCTCCAGGTACGCCCCGAGGTAAACCTCTCCGAGGAGCCGGGGGTCATCGTGTCGGTCCTCCGCGCCGGCGCCACTGGCCCCGGTGCGCAGGCAGACGTCGTAGAGCTGATCCACCTCAACAGGATCGTGTGGTCGGGCGAGCCGGATGTGCATCATCTCGGCAGTGTCCTTGATCATCGGCTCGTCCTCCATCGCCATTTCATCCAGCGTGCTGGCTATCCGCCTCTACCTTGCCATGCGCGGTTGCCACAGCACGTGAGAGACCTCCTTCGCGTCGTACATGGCTCACAGCGAAGGATGGCCGGGCATTGACACACGCGTTCAGTGGCGTTGAGGCTACGGCTCCTTGAAGACGCTGTGATCGCCGAGTTGTCGCCATCGGCAGCGCAACTCACCGTCAACGGTAATCAGTTCGAAGGTGGCGCGTACGTCCGGGCTGGCGAACGACCATGTCATTTCCAGAATGCCGGGAGCCGACCGCACGGACTTCACTCTTAGCGAGGCGGGCCACGGCGTAGCCGAGTCCTTGGCGTGGGCGTCGCACGCGGGCGCGAACTTCTCTTGTACTACGGCGTTGAACGCGACAGCGTGTTCGCGTTTGAGGCGCCGGTAGTCGCTGTCGAACGCCGGGGTGGTCTCGAACTTCACTCGATACCAAGTTCGTCGAGGTGGTCCATGAAGTCCTCGCTCGACTCGTGAACGGTCACGCGGCCAGCGGCGACATGCTCGTCGACTTCGCGTTCCCGCTCCTGCCACCGCTCGGCCCAGAACCAGCGTTGCCCGGCCGGGACGGGTAAGGCGGCCCGCAACTCGATCACCCCGTCATCGCGCTCGGTCATCTCCAGCTGCGCGCCGGGCTCGTCCAGGTGCAGCCGACGACGGACGTCGGCAGGCAGCGCGATGGTGCCGCGGCCCTGGACGCCGAGGTAGCGGTGAGTGGTCGGTGAGGTCATGAGCACAGTGTACGACGCTTTGCGGTAAAGCAGTAGAGCAGCTGGACTGGTGAAAGTGAAGTTGTCATCTGGGATGCGCGCCCGTGTCTGGGAGAAGTCACCGACCATCGCGATCAACCTGCGCCCCCATAGGCGTCCCGGCTGACGACGGTGATCTCCAGTAACCTACGAGCCGGGGCCATCTGAGGTCCCGGGCAGATGGAGAGGAACTACGCGTTGAGTCAGCTTGCCAACTTCGTGTGGGGGATCGCCGACCAGTTGCGGGGCGTGTACAAGCCAGCCCAGTACGGAACCGTGACGTTGCCGTTCGTGATCCTGCGACGCATGGAGTGCGTCCTTGAGGGACACCGTACGAAGATCAAGGAGCTCATCGCCTCCACCCCGAATGAAGCGGCACTCGGGGCCAAGCTCCGCCGTGAGGGACTGCACTTCTACAATGCGACCGACTACACGCTCAAGACGCTGCTCGGGGACCCGGACAACTTGGCCGCCAACCTCATCGACTATGTCTCGGCATTCTCCTCCAACGTCGCCGACATCTTCCCGAGCTTCAGGTTTGAGCAGTCCATTCACAAGCTCGACGACAATGACCGCCTCTACCTACTCGTCTCCCAGTTCTCCGAGATTGACCTGCATCCCGACGTGGTGTCGAACGCGAAAATGGGGGAGCTGTTCGAGCACCTCATCTTTCGGTTCAACACCGCCTCGAACGAGACCGCCGGCGAGCACTTCACCCCACGCGACGCCATTCGCCTCATGGTGGATCTGCTGCTGGCCCCCGACTCCGACCTGCTCGTCACCCCCGGCGCGGTCCGCACCGTCTACGACCCCACGGCCGGCACCGGTGGCATGCTCTCGGTGACCGAGGAACGCATTCTCGACATGAACGCCCACGCCACCGTGGCGCTCCACGGACAGGAACTCAACGATGAGTCCTATGCCGTGTGCAAATCGGACATGCTCGCCAAGGGCCACCGTGTCGGAGCGATCCAGCTGGGTGACACCCTCCGTCAGGACCTTCATGCGGGCCAGCACTTCGACTACTGCCTCTCGAACCCGCCCTATGGCGGCGACTGGAAGTCGGCAGAGAAGGTGGTCCGCGACGAGCACAAGAAGGGCGGCGGACGCTTCGACGCAGGCCTGCCCCGGATCAGCGACGGTCAGACCCTGTTCCTGCAGCACCTCGTGTCCAAGATGCGGCCCGCCCGGGAGGACCAGGAGAACACCGGCGGCCGGGCGGCGATCGTACTCAACGGGTCGCCACTGTTCACCGGCGGCGCGGGTTCGGGCGAGTCGGAGATCAGGCGTTGGCTCATCGAGTCCGACCTTGTCGACGCCATCGTGGCCCTGCCCACCAACATGTTCTACAACACCGGCATCGCCACCTACGTGTGGGCGCTGGACAATCACAAGCCAGCCGAGCGCAAAGGCAAGATCCAACTCATCGACGCGACCGCGTTCTGGAGCAAGCTGCGCAAGAACCTGGGCTCCAAGAACCGTGAGGTGGGCGACGCCGACCGCGACCGCATCGTGAAGCTCTACGACGACTTCGAGGACAACGACCACAGCAAGATCCTGGAGAGCAAGGACTTCGGGTTCTGGGAAATCACCGTGGAACAGCCACTGCGGCTCCGCTTCGATGTGGACCCCGAGCGCATCGACGAGTACCTCGGCATTCGGCAGCTGGCCAAGCTCGACGACGACGTACTGGCGGGTGTACGGGTGGCGCTGTTGTCGCTCGGCGGCAAGGTTTTCATGAACCGCAACGAGTTCACCAAAGCCCTGCGCCAGGCGGTGAAGGCGACCGGCAATACTCTTGGCCTGCCGGTGTACAAGGCGTTGGTGCTCGCGATTGGTGAGCGCGACGAGAACGCAGATGTCTGCACCGACGCCAAGGGCAATCCTGAGCCCGACACCGGACTCCGCGACACCGAGCTTGTGCCCTTTCGGGACAACATTGAGGCGTACTTCGAGCGTGAGGTCTTGCCATTCGTCCCGGACGCGTGGATCGATGAGTCGAAGACCAAGGTGGGGTATGAGATCCCGTTCACGCGGTTGTTCTACAAGTACGTACCGCCACGGCCGCTCGACGAGATCGACGCGGAATTGGATGCCCTGGGTCGAGAGATCGTCCAACTGCTTCAGGTCGTGGAAGCGTGAGGCCTATGCTCAAGCGACTCGCGCAGGTCAACCCGCCTGTCCCCGAGTTTGATGCATTCCATGACGACGAAGTCGTGACCTTCGTGCCGCTCGACGCCGTGTGGCCAGCCGGCAATGCTGATTTCAACCGCCGTGCCGCGAAAGTAGATGCAGCCAATGGGTACACGCGTTTTCTTGATGGTGACATCCTTCTGCCCAAGATCACTCCGACGTTTGAAGCAGGGCGGGTAACGGTGGCGAACCTCGATACCCCGCTCGGAGCTGGAACGACGGAGCTGCATGTGATCCGGACATCTGCCGAAGTGGATGCGAGATATTTGTCGTATTGGATGAGGAGCACGCCCTTCCTACAAGAGGGCGAAACGACGTTGGAAGGCGTGGGAAACCTACGCCGCGTGCCACAAGAATGGTTGGAGAAGACACGGCTGCCAGTCAATGGTGTCGCTGCGCAGGTCCAGATCGCCGACTTCTTGGACCGCGAGACCGCCCAGATCGACGCGCTCATCGAGAAGCAGGAAGCGTTGAAACGGGGTCTGCAGGAGCGGCGAGTCGCAATGGTGAATGAAGCCATTGCAACCACGACGGGAGCAGAACGAACACCGCTGAGAACAGTAGCTGTTATTCAGTCCGGCCTCACTCTGGGCAAGCGACACGACGGAGAAACTCTTGAGTTCCCCTACCTTCGAGTGGCAAACATCCAAACCGGTTACGTGGACCTCTCTGAAGTGAAGACCGTTGAAGTGCCTGCGGACGATGCTCGTAAGGTGATGCTTCGGCCGGGTGATGTGCTCATGACCGAAGGTGGTGACCGTGCCGCCCTCGGTAGGGGATCACTCTGGAACGGCGAGATCGATCCTTGCCTGCACCAGAACCACGTTTTTGCCGTTCGTGCGAAGGATGACCGATTGCTGGCCGAGTACTTGGTCTACGTTCTTGAGGCTCGGGGAGCACGTGAGTACTTCGAGAGCACCAGAAGGCAGACCACCAATCTGTCTGCAACTAACGCTGGTCTGGTTCGAGCCTTCCGGTTCACGTTGCCTTCCATTCAGGAGCAACGAAAGATCGTTTCGGATCTGGACTTCGATCTTTTACAATTGACGACGCTTCTTGCGAAGACAGAGCATTTCATCGAATTGGCCCGCGAGCGTCGCGCCGCGCTCATCACCGCTGCGGTCACCGGTCAGCTTGACATCGCCAATAGGGAGGCGGCGTGATGGCGCAGCACCATGAGTCCGCGTTCGAAACCGAATTGTGCGAGTACTTGGCCGCCCACGGCTGGCTGTACTCGGACAATGACGACCACTACGACCGACAGCGCGCGCTGTTCCGAGACGACATCTTCGCGTGGCTGGAGGAGACCCAGCCCGAGGAGCTGGCCAAGAAGGTCAAGCCCACCATGTCGCCGGACGCCCAGGACAAGGCCAAGGACGGGATCCTCGACCGGCTGGCGAAGTTGCTGGATCAGGGACAGCCGGTCGGCGGTGCCCTGAAGGTGCTGCGGTCGGGGTTCAAGGATGCGCCCGCTTCGTTCGACATGATGCAGAAGCGACCCGAGCAGGCCGTCAACCCCACGGTGAACGCCAAATACGTGGCCAACCGGCTGCGGGTGATGCGGCAGGTGCACTACTCCACCAAGCACACCTCGTCGATCGACCTGGTGCTGTTCGTCAACGGCATCCCCGTGGCGACGCTGGAGTTGAAGACAGACTTCACCCAGGCGATCGCGGACGCGAAGAAGCAGTACAAACAGGACCGTGCGCCAGCGGGGGAGCCACTGCTCGGATTCGGCACGCGCGCGCTGGTGCACTTCGCCGTCTCCAACGACGAGGTCTGGATGACCACCAAGCTGGACGGTCCGAAGACCCGATTCCTGCCGTTCAACCGCGGGAACGACGGCCACGCAGGGAACGCCCCGGACCCGGACGGTTCGCCCACCACGTACCTGTGGAGGGACGTGTTCCAGCGGGCCATGTGGCTGGACATCGTCGGCAAGTTCATTCACTACGAGACCACCAAGCACAAGGACCCGGCCACGGGGCAGTCGAAGACCAGCACCGCGCTGATCTTCCCGCGCTACCACCAGCTGGAGGCGGTCACGCAGCTCGTCGCCGACAGCAGGGCACGCTGGGCGGGACAGCGATACCTGGTGCAGCACTCCGCTGGCTCCGGGAAGACCCGTACCATCGCATGGACGGCGCACCGGCTCGCCACACTCCACGACGACGATGACCGAAAGGTCTTCGACTCCGTCATCGTCATCACCGACCGCACCGTGCTGGACGACCAGTTGCAGGAGGCGGTCAAGCAGATCGAGACGAAGACCGGCATCGTTGCCGCCATCAACACCCGCGAGGCGTCGAAGCGGGGGTTGACGTCCAAGTCAGCGCTGCTGGCGGAGACGCTTGCGGCGGGCAAGCTGATCGTCGTCGTGACACTGCAGACGTTCCCGTTCATCCTGGAGGAGATCAGGAAGAACAAGTCGCTGCAGGGTCGGCGGTTCGCGGTGATCGCCGACGAAGCCCACTCGTCCCAGACCGGTGAGGCGTCCTCCAAGCTGAAGGAGGCGCTCTCTGAGCAGGAGGCGGCCGAGCTGGCCGACGGGGGAGAGGTCGACGTCCAATCCGTGCTGGCGGCCACGGCATCCGCAAAGGCCGAGACCCCCAACATCTCGTTCTACGCCTTCACCGCCACCCCGAAGCCGAAGACGCTGGAACTGTTCGGCACCCCGGATCCGGCCACCAATCTGCCGCGGCCATTCCACCTCTACACGATGCAGCAGGCCATCGAGGAGGAGTTCATCCTCGACGTCCTGAAGAACTACACCACCTACGACACGGCCTTCCAGCTGGCCGAACAGATCGACCACGGCGAGATGCGGCCCATCGCGACGATGGACCAACATGGCAACCTCGTCGACGAGACCGCCGCCCGCAAGGGTCTGATGCGCTGGGTGCAGCTGCACCCCACCAACATTGCGCAGAAGGTGCAGATCATCGTCGAGCACTTCGAGGCGAATGTGAAGCACCTGCTCGGCGGGCAGGCGAAGGCCATGGTGGTCACCGATTCCCGCAAGGCGGCCGTCAAGTACAAGAAGGCGCTCGACGCCTACATCGCCCAGCACAGCTACAGCGACGCGACCTCACTGGTCGCGTTCTCCGGCGAGGTGACGTTCACCGAGTTCGACTTCGAGGGCTATCCGCGCGACGACATTCACGCCGGGGACAAGTTCACGGAATCCTCCATGAACCCGGGCGTGAAGGACCTGCGTGACGCCTTCGACACCCCGGAGTACAGGGTGATGATCGTGGCCAACAAGTTCCAGACCGGCTTCGACCAGCCCAAGCTCTGCGCCATGTATGTGGACAAGCAACTCGCGGGCGTGGCGGCGGTTCAGACGCTGTCGAGGCTGAACCGGGCGCTGCCGGGCAAGACGACGATGGTGCTGGACTTCTTCAACAAGGCCGAGGACATCCTCGCCGCGTTCAAGCCGTACTTCGAGGAAGCCGCGATCACCACCACCACCGATCCCAACCTGCTGCACGACCTGGCCACCAAACTCGACGCCTCCGGCATCTACAGCCCGGAGGAGGTCGACGCCGTCGCCAGCTCGTACGTGCAGGGCAAGGGCAACAACGCGCTGACGGCCGCAGTCCAACCGGTCAAGCAGCGGTTCATCGCAGCCCGCAACGCAGCCATCCAGAGCGAGGACACCTCACGACTCGAAGAGCTGGAGCAGTTTCGCAGTGACGTCTCCGCTTTCGTGCGGCTGTATGACTTCCTGTCGCAGATCATCGACTTCGAGGACACGGGCATCGAGAAGCAGGCCATCTTCTTCCGCTACCTCGCCACCCAGATCCGGCCGGAGGAACGCTCGGAGACCGTCGACCTCTCCGACGTCACGCTGGAGGGCATCAAACACCGCGAGGGGGAGACGGTGCAGATCAAGCTCGACGGCGACGAGATCGTCCCGCTGCCACCCAGTTTTACCGCGGCCGGCTACCGCAAGAATCGCGACCCCCGGATGGCGCTCATGGCCGAGATCATCGCCAGTCTGAATGAGCAGTTCGCCGGTGAGGGTCTGTTCGAGCATCAGCAGGAGAGCTGGGTGGAGGAGTTGTTGCTGGCCATGAAGCACGACGACAACCTCGTCGCACAGGCCCAAGTCAACAGCGAGGACCAATTCCTCGCCAGCCCAACACTGCGCGATGCCGTGACGATTGCCGTGGCGGAGACACACGGCGCTCACTCGAGGATGGTGGACCTGTTCCACGCTCGAAGCGGCGTCGAGATCAAGCTGAGCGCGCTGCTCGGGCGGCTGATGTACATGGACCTGCGAGAGGCGTCGCGGCGCCATTGAGTACCAGGAGTCGTACCTGCGTTTGCCCTCCATCTCTCGCATAGGCGAGCGAGCGATCCAAGGCCCTGGGTACATGGCGGGCGCGACGCTTCACAAAATCCTCTCAGGTGAACAGGACGATGTTGTTCAGTACCCAGGCGGTGACCATGGTGTACTGCCGTTGTCCGGCCGAGTTCACGCTCTGCTCAACGACCGTGGCTTCGATCCAGCTGCGGCAACCGTTGCGCCCAGTGCGCGGGGTATCACATTCGGTCCTCCAATTGCGTCCGTCAGTCGAAGTCCAGGAACCGGTGTAGCCCAGCGGGTTGTCTCGCCATGCGCTGCGCGGTGAGGGCAGATAGGTCAGATTGTTGAACGCCCAGCCGTCACTGCGCATGTATTCGCCGTTGACATAGGTGACCTGGGTTGCCCAGATTCTGGTTGTACAGCGGCGAGTGACCGAGTAGGGCTCACAGGTGGTGAACCAGTCCCGGCCGTTGACGCGGTGATAACCAGGCGTGGTGTACAGGTTGCCCGTCGAAGGCGGAGTTGTCGCGGGAGGGGAAGGGGGCTGCGTAGGAGTAGCCGTGACCGTCGGTTCTGATCCGCCGAACACCGTGTCCTCCTGGTCGGGGATGATGGAACCATCCGCCCGACGCACGGGGCCGGGGTTACCGAAGCCATCAGTGTAGGCATCGGTGGAGCAGGAGTAGGTTCCGTCCCTTTTCGGCAATGGCTCGATGAACATGGGGTTGATCACCCACCGGTTATCGGCATTGTCGTAGGCGTGGCACATCAGCTCAGCCGAGTTGCGGTTGATGGCGATGTGTACTCCGACCGCGTCTTTCACCATGGAAAGGTCCGTGGAGGAGTCACCAGCTCCGAGGACCGGTCGCTGCGACTCGGGCGCAGGGCGAAGCGCTTCGGCGCCCTCGATACCAAGAATCGTCTGGTTCATGAAGCAGCGCTTGCCGTCAATGTAGGTCATGATCGCATCCGAACCATCCGGCAACCCACCACAACCTCTGAGGTGTCCGGTGAGTTTGCTATCTTCGACAAGCTGGAAGATTCCGATTGTGTGATCAGAATCGATGCCCACTCCCGGACCCCAGGCATCCGCAAATTCTTTCGGCGAAGCGGTGACGATCCACGGCTCGATGCCGGCACGTTTCAGCGTCTGAATCAGATCTTTCATTTCCGGGTAGTAGCGGATCCATGCCGTTTGTGTGCTGGAACCCACCTGTTGCGTCGCACCGATGGGTGCGTTCAACGCAGCCTCTCTGGCTTCGGCTGCGATGGCTTGCACTTCGGCGGGTGTATAGCCTTGCATGATCTGCCCCACCCACGCGTACATGGCGTTCATGTAGCGGTGATTTGCCCCGTAGAAGACACGGTCGCCATCAGTGGTCTCCTCCGTCTTGCGGACGGACAGGATCTCGTCAGCACACTCCACGTTGGTGCTGGTCGGCAACGGTTCACCGGGCTCCGCCAACGCGCCACAAGCCTGCCGCAGCGCTTCCGCGCCCTCAACCGTCATGTAACGGCTGGTGTAGTGCCAGTTGCGCTCGGGTGGCTGCAGAATCTTGTCATTGTTCAGCATCCAGAAGATGGTCTGGTCGGAAATGTCATTCTTGATGACTGTGTTGTCCCAGTCGAAGATGGCAAATCGAGGCTCTTCGGGTGGGGTACCGTCCGGCCAACTGCAGCGGCCGTACTCGTCGATTGCGTTCTGGATCAGTTCAGCATTGTCGCCGTACCAGTTGTCGGCCAACTCGAGTTGAGGACAGTTCGCGTCCTCTGCCTGAGTGTCCACGTCTTCGGGCGAGGCAAGCACACCGAGCGACGTCGGTGTCGTTGAGGAGGGTGCATTCGGCACGGCCTCGGCTGGCGATTCTGCGAAGCTGGGCTGACCGGAAAAGCCAGCCATGACGACGGCGAGGCCAAGTGCGGCCAATCCGTGGGTTCGATGTATTGCAGACATTGTGCTGCTCCTTCTGATGACGCTGTGGGGGGGAGGAAATTCACATCACGCATCGGCTTCGTGGATGGTGAGGGGGCCACCTGCACGCCTGCATGGGATGGCGGCCACTGCTGAGAACACAGAGCGGTAGTCATCGCTTGCGGATCCGGAAAGCGATCTCATGCCAGTGACTCCTCTCTGAGACCGGTGCCGTCTCATGGGGGTAGAGGCGGACACGACAGGCGCAGCACCAGTTTAAGCCGGGCCGGGGCCACTCGGTGTCTGATTGGTGTGTTGAGTTGTTTCCGCGGCGCTGAGAACATGCCACGCACGAGCAGCACCCCATCCCAGAACAAGCCCGACAAGGATGCCTGCCATATCGGCGACCAGATCGGCCATTTCACGGGAGCGCCCTACATACGGCTGGATGAGTTCAATCGCGGCGCCGAAGGCCGAGAACAGCAGAAACAACCCGGGACTCCAGCGCGGCTGTGCCATGCCCAGCGGAAATGCGAGGACGAGGAATGCGAACACGTGGTAGAACTTGTCGGATCCGGGAGCTTGCTCGGCCGCCGTAGGCGGTGCCAAAGTTCCCACAGCAATCGAAACGGCGATCCCAACCGTCAGCAGAATCGACCAACGGGTAGCGCCGTGCATGAAGCCCCTTCGCGATGTGTTGAGCTTACGGATGTGCGTCGTCGGGACCGACTGTGGTGTGAATGCTGACCTCCGAGTGCAGCGTTCTGTGCACCGGACAGCGATCAGCGATTTCTAGTAGCCGCTCGCGCTGATCGTCGTTGAGCTCACCTGTGAGGGTGATGGTCCTCTCCACGTGGTCGATGCGCCCCTTCTCGGTCTCGCACGTTTCACAATCCTTGGCGTGGATCCGGGAGTGACGCAACGACACACTCACATGGGAAAGGGGCCACTGCTTGCGCTCCGCATACATGCGCAGCGTCATGGATGTGCAGGCGCCCAAGGAGGCGAGCAGCAGGTCGTAGGGTGAGGGAGCGGTGTCCAGCCCCAGTGGGATGGGCTCGTCGGCAGACAACACATGCTGGCCTGCAACGATCTGCTGCCCGTAGAGGCCACGCCCATTCTCGGAGACGGTCACGACCCCCGCTTCGGGAACGACTTCGGTGCTCTCTGCGGCGACAGGCAGGTATCGGCTTGCCCAGGCTGCGAGGGTTGCCGCGACGAACTGGGCATCTGAACGGCGGCTGAGCAGGTGATCGGCGCCGTCGAGGGAGACGAATGACTTTGGGTGCCGAGCAGCACCGAAAATCCGGGATGCGTTTTCGATGCCGACGCTGGTGTCGGCAGGGGAGTGCATCACCATGAGGGCCGCGGGCAACTCCTTGATGCGGCGCCGCTGGGGCTGGTGCTGGATGTCGTCCAGGAATTCCTTGCGGATGCGGAATGGGCGATCCGCGAGGCATACCTCCGCCTCACCCTTCTCCTCAATTTCGGGTCGGCTGCTTCTGAGAACGTGCAGGATGTGATCCGTGTCGGATGGGGCGGCGATGGTGGCGACGGCACGCACCTCAGGGATTGCGTGGCTGGCGGCCAGGACGGCTGCCCCACCGAGGGAGTGTCCGATCAGCAACGCGGGAGCCTCGTGCTTCGTGCGCAGGTAATCGGCCGCATGGACCAGATCATCGATGTTGGAGCTGAAGGTGGTGTTGGCGAACTCGCCGTCCGAGCTGCCGAGGCCGGTGAAGTCGAAGCGCAGAACGGCGATTCCGTGCGCGCTCAGTCCACGAGAGATGCGCGACGCCGCCGTGGTGTCCTTGGTGCAGGTGAAGCAGTGCGCGAAGATCGCAAACGCTGACGGCGGCCCCTCCGGGAGCTCAAGGAGCCCGGAGAGGACCTCGTCTCGAGACCCGAGGAACTCAACCTGGTGAGAACTCATGGATGTAGTCACCATCTTTCTAGGGAGCGGATGTTGCCATCATCTTCCCAGTCGGCACCGCCAGGTGTGTGCGTTCAGGACAAGGTGCCCGTCAGCATCTACTGGTAGCTGATGAAGTCCGGGACCGGATCCACCTTCGTCATGGTTTCCGTCGGAGTCAGTGGGCCGGGAACGTCCTCGTCGTAGAAGTTCTTCCAGCCCCAGTACTCCATGGTGGGTGCATTGTTGAGCAGTGTGCGCCACGTGTCCTGTTTCATCGGTTGCGTACCCTGACCATCCACGTGGATGAGCACGGCCACCTCGGAACGGCTGTGATCCACATCGTTCACGTCGCGTAGAGACTGCACCTGGAACTGGTGGAGGATCAGCATCTTCTGGGGAAGATTGTTCGCGCGGGTGAGGTCAGCCAGCCACGTGATCACGGAGTTCACCTCGGCCACCTCCACGTGGCCGATCTGACGCAGATGCACCTCATCGGGCAGCAGGCGCCACTCCGGGTCAAGAGCCAGACCCACGTGGGGCAGCTTCAGCAACTCCTCGTAGAGCTTGGCCTGCGTAAGGAAATCGGTCCGACCCGGCTGCAGGTCCAACACAACGTACTGGCCGTTCTCGCCGGCCAGATCGACGAGGGGTTTGACGTCCTCGATTGCTATCTCGTTGGAGTAGTCACCGTCGCCACCCGCCTGTGCAGCTGCGACGGTCACGATGATCTCCAGGGCGGGCACCACGGCGTTGTCAGTCAACGGTTCGTACTCAGCGGCCAGTCCGGCAGCGCGCTCAATCGTGGCCTGCCCCTCCTGCTCGCCGAGTACGCCGAGCACGGGGGCTCCCGGAGTTCCGTAGAGCGCCACGTAGGTCTTGTCGGGCAGGACCAGTTGTCCGCCGCCCGGCAACTCCGTCCCCGTGGCAGCAGTGGCCAGTTGCCAGGTCAGCGTTTCTGCGTCACCGAACTCGGGCCCCACTCCCACGGCGACCTCGGGCTGAGCCTCACCCAGCGCCGAGACGGTCTCCGAGGAGGCTCGGGGATCGCCGCCGGGCACGAGCATCACCTGCGCACCGCTCGCGAGGGCGGTGCCGACGGCGATGGCGTCGCGGTCGGCACCGGTGGTCATGACGGTCACCCCGCTGAGGGGCTCCGGCCGATTCAGTTCCGGCAGCTCGTCGCGGTCGGATTCCAGGGGCTCCGGTGTCGGCTGGGTCTGCGCCGCCGGTGCACTGCTCTGCGCGGGCGTGGGCGCATCGCTGGGGGCAGCGGACTCGGCGGGGGACGCCGACTCTGTGGAGGCCGGAGACTCGGAGACAGTGGGTGACGCCGAAGGCTCCGGGCTCGCCGGAGCAGCTGCGGTGAGGAGCTGTGGGCTGTCCGGGCTGAGCCCGAGCAGGGCCGGGACGTGTTCACCGTCGGCCACCGGGGTACCGGGAGCACCGTCGCCACCGATCATCTCCGCCAGCTCCTCATCGTCCTCTGGAACGACGACGTCAATGCCGGGATCGTTGACCAATCCAATGGTGAGGGCCACTTCGGAGCCAAGACGTTCCAGTTCCGCTGCTACCTGGTCGTCGTCCAGCAGTACCGGGATGCCCAGCGCGGCGGCCGCCGACGCTCCCTGCAGTGCTTCCTGCTCCGAGGCGAGAACCACGACAGGCGCGCTGTCGAAGAACGTTTGTGAAGCCTGGCTGGCCAATGTGGCGGGGGAGTCCCCGGCCAGCACGACGGTTTCGGTCAGTGCAGAGGGGGACGCGACGAGTGCGTCATTCTCGACCGCTTCTTCGGTGGCGGCACTGGTATTGGAGCTGTTGGAGTCCGTGTCAGAATCCGGTGATGGGTCTCCCGACGAACACGCCGTGAGTGCGAGTGCAGTTGAGGCCAGGATGGCGATGGGACGAAGTGAGTGATGCCATGATGGCCGAACGGACACGGAGTCTCCCTGAGTGGCTTGCTGAGATGGGTGCTGTGCCCTCAGACTACGCATGATGGCCGCCAATCGGCGCAACGCCACTCGCGCGCGCCCGATAATTCACCCAAAGATGACGCGTGGCGAATCGCAACGAGGACGCGCACGAGGTACCCGAAGTCGGCGGTTGGGGTGTGACGGAAGAGCCGCTTTGAGTAGCGAGCACCGCCGCCTTCTCGTCCTCGCAGTATCGAAGAGCCTCACGATCAATTAGATCGCTTCTTCGATAGCCGCCGAACTTCTCGCAGCCGTTGCTCGTGTGGCGGTCTGGGCATTTGGTGGCGACGAACGACACCGAGCAGCTACTCTTTGGCGCCATCAGAGGAGTCCTGGAGCGCAGCACGTCGGCGATGGCGGTGAATGCTCTGTCGGCTGGGTGTTTGTCATTTTTCATGCTGACCGCCTCCCCTCGATCAAACCGAGTACCCAAGTCAACGAACCACGGGGAGATCCGCGCTCCTGAAACATAGCGGTTCACAGTCTTGTCAATTCCTCTCGGACTCGTGGCAGCCATAGGCTAGGGGTAGGCGAGCGCACGGCGAACACACACAGCAAGTCCGGACTGCGACAGCACGCCTGAATATTCTCCAAAAAGTGTCAGACCCCTCGAATAGTCTTTTGGTATGGCGAAATCCACGAGGACGGCGACAGAGGCACTTGATGCTTTCGACGCCATCATGGACTCCGTCCAAGGTGATGATCGCAGCCGGCTCTCGGCCCCTGAGCGAGTGGCGTTGATGCAACGCGCCCGACGGTTTCGGGACCGGTTCTCGTCGTGGACCTGTGTCCTCACTGCTGAGGCCGACCAAGGAGCGTTGGGCGCCACCGGAACACCCCTGACATCGTTGATCGGCATGGACGAGGGTCGTGATTCCGGAGACGCCGCGAAAGAAGTCCTTCAGGCCAAGGAGATGAACAAGCACGCAGCGATCCGCAACGCCGCCCTTGACGGGGACGTGTCGCCCCGGCACGCGGCAGCCATCGCCAAAGGCCTCGACAAACTCCCCCCAGAACTCACCCCACAACAGCAGAGCGCAGCCGAGCAGGCTTTCATCAAACGTGCATCCAAGAACACGCCGCGACGACTTGCTGAACTGGCAGATGAGGTATTGGCCGAGGTCGCACCTGAGTTGGTCGCCGATGCTGGCGATGATGACGCCATCCTGGAGGCCCAGCGCCGCAAGGCGCGTGCCAAGCGGCACTTCAAGTGGGGTGATGACGGGGAAGGTTCCATGTGGTTCCGCGGCAGCCTGCCACATTTGGAGGCAGCATCCCTGATCGCGACTCTGCAGGCCTACGTCGAATCTGACCGTCGGGCGGAGCGTGACCGCTTCAAAGCCACCCGCGCCACCGGAGCCAACCCGACGACGATCCAGGACCAGGTCAGCGACGACAACCTACGCACCCCCGACCAACGCCGCGCCGATGCTCTTGTCCAGCTGATCGCCGAGCACCGAGACGCACCCTCCAGTGTCGGGGACCGGCCACGCATCGTGGTCACCATCCGGGAGCAAGATCTGAACGAGCGCGCCGAGAAAGCCGGGGTGCTGGCAACCGGCGCGAAAATCACCGCCGCAGAGCTGCGGCGGCTCTGCTGCGACGCCGACATCATGCCCATCGTCCTTGGCTCCCACTCCGAAATCCTCGACGTCGGACGCACCCAGCGCCTCGTCACCCCAGCGATCCGCAAAGCACTCACCGTGCGCGACGGTGCATGCATCTTCCCCGGCTGTACCGCACCCGACACCCGCTGCGAAGCACACCACCTCCAACCCTGGTGGGCAGGAGGAGCCACAGCACTCAACAATCTGGTCCTGCTCTGCGGCCACCACCACCGACTCATCGAACCCGACAGGTACCGACGACCCAGCGATCGATGGGTCATCCACATCGACCACCACACCGGACAACCCGTCATCACCGCGCCCGGCAGAACCACACGATTCACTGAACGAATACCACGTGAGAATGTGCCATCCGACGACCCCCTCGTGGCTAATGCTCGAAGTAGGTCCGGCTAGCAGCGACGGGCTCATCCGGCGACTTGCTCCTCGTCACGTATGCGCTCGACCATCCACGAGGCGAGAGTGGCGGTCACAGTCCCGAGGATCGTGATGCCACCGATCATCAGACCAACGGCGGCGAGCCGTCCAGTGCCGGTAACCGGGTAGTAGTTTCCTCCGCCGCAACGAGGTACTCGTGATGGTAGAACCCACGAGACCCCTGACCAGCGCGACTGCACTGAGTATCCTCGCACCAACGGCGTTGCGGTCGCGGCCGGGTACGGGGGACATGACGATGACGACAGACGGCTCCCCAGCATCCTCGCGAGCAATACGCGACGCAGCTGGCACCGTCGTGGGATCTGTGGTGTTCGGACTCTTGGTCGTGCTGTGGCTCGGGGGAAGCTGGGAACTGCAGGGAACCGCAGTCCTTGTGGGCTTGGTGGTCCCGACAGTAGCTGCACTCAGCGTCCTGCGACGCTCACCCATGGCTACCACCGGGGCGGACCGGGTCACGCTGTTTCGCGGGGCGCTGACGGGTGCGTGTGCCTCCGTCGTCGTCCTGTCGCTGGGGGGAGTGCTGCCACTTCGCTCGTGGCTCTTGTTCGCCCTCGCGCTCCCGGCGGTACTTCTGGACGCAGTTGACGGTTGGTTGGCCCGACGCTTCGGCAACTCCTCCCGCGAGGGCGGGAAGTTGGACATGGAAACAGATTCCATCCTGGTGTTGATTCTCTCCGTGCCCCTGGCCATCACTGTTGGCCCCTGGGTTCTGGGCATCGGCGCAATGCGCTATGTCTTTCTCGCGGCCTCGACGATGCGCCCGACCCTCGGAAGAGAGCTTTCCTTCAGTCAGTCCCGACGGGTGATCGCGGGCACCCAGGGGGTCGTGTTGGCATGCGCTGTGATGCCTGTCATCCCTGTTCCCGTCGCCGCTGTAGCCACAGGCGTTGCCCTGCTGCTTCTGGTGTTCTCCTTCGGCAGAGACGTCGTCGCCCTGGAAAGGTCCCGGGAATCCGGAGAAGCAGACAAGATTTCCCAGGCTGTGCACGTTCCAGAGCGCGAGTCCTGACGCCCGATCTCACACCGCACGCCCGCCGTCATCGACGCTCCCGCAGTATGCCCCGCTCCGCGGCCACGTGGATGGCACGCGCCCGGCTGTCCACCCGGAGTTTGGTGAAGATGTGAACGAGGTGGCTTTTGACGGTGGCTTCACTGACGAACAGAGCCTTGGCGATCTCCTTGTTGGAGGATCCGGTGGCGAGATGTGTCAGCACCTCCAGTTCCCTGTCGGTGAGCCTCGGTGCCGGGTGGCGCATGCCTCGCATGACGCGGGACGCCAGTTCGGGGGCGAGGACCAGCTCGCCGCGAGCAGCGGTGAAGATTGCCTCGACGATCACCTCCGGTGCAACGTCCTTCAGGAGGTAGCCGGCCGCCCCAGCCTCGATGGCGCGCAGGATGTCGGCATCGCGGTCGAAGGTTGTGAGAAGCAGGACGGCCGGCGCGGGGCTGAGTTCCCGCAAGGCACCAGTGGTGGCCACACCGTCCATCCCGTCACCCAGTCGCAGGTCACAGAGCACCACGTCCGGGTGGAGGTTACCGCTCAGCACAACGGCCTCCTCGCCGGATGCCGCCTCCCCCAGGATCTGAAGGCCGGGACGCGTTCCGAGAACTGCGCGCAGGCCCGTTCGCACCACCGGGTGGTCATCAACCAGCACTACCGAAACGCTCATGTGGGCACTCCTCGGGTGGCGATGGGCAGGTGGGCGGACAATGCTGTTCCCTCTCCGGGGGAGCTCTCCACTTCCAGGCCGCCACCGCGTTCGCGGAGCCTGTCTCGCATGAAGGCCAGGCCGTAGCTTGAGGTGACGGCGGGCTTCGACGCCACCGGTCCGGAGGGCTCGAAGCCGCGTCCATCATCCACCACGTCGAGACGGACGCTGTCATCAGCGTCCAGCAGACTCACCACCACTTTCGATGCGTGAGCATGCAGCCGAACATTGGACAGGGCGGACTGCGCAGTGCGAAGAAGCGCGATCTCATGGGCCGTGGGGAGAACTGGAAGCGTCTCGTCGACATGAAGGACCGTGGCGATGCCCGTCTCCTCCTCAAGGCGTTGCACCATCCGTCCGAGAGCGGCGGCCAGCGCGTTGTCCTGGAGTTCGGACGGCGCCAGTTCTGCCACGATGCGTCGGACATCCACGAGACTGTCCGCAGCCAACGCCTCCACCTGCTCCAGAGTGCGCCTCGTCGAAGAACCTGCTCGGGAATCCAGCTCCGCACGCACGAGCAACGTGATGGAGGACAGTCCCTGTGCGATCGTGTCGTGGATGTCTCGAGAGATGCGCGTGCGTTCCGCCAACGCCCCCGACTGTCTCTGTGTGCGAGCCAGTTCCTCCTGCAGGTCAGACATCTCCTCATGCGCGAGCTGGAGAGACTCGACGAGCCGTTCGCGTTCCCAAGCATCCCTGCGCAGTTCGAGATAACCACGTGACACACCCAGTGCGAAAATCCCGCCGATGAGCGGTCCGACGACGTTGGCGTAGGCCGTGCTTCCGGTGTGGAGAACCGGTGCCAGAGCCACCACTGCGAATACAAGCAGTGAGAAGGCGACGGAGACCCAGCGGGCGAGAAGGTGTCCCGCAAGGAGCCACAGCACGAACGCGAACCACACGAACTCAGGGGAGACGATGACCGACCCCACCCAGATGAGTGTCAGCCCTGCCAGCCAGACACGGGCCGAGCCGTCTCCGATCCTGCGGCGCGGAATGCTGACGCCGACGCCGTACCAGAGAAGCAACGCGGCGGCTGGGGCGACCGCGACCGGGGGAGTCGTGCCGTCGGTGATTGCGCGGACCACGCCGATGAGAATGAGCGCCACCGCGATCACGTGCTGCCCCACCTGCATGGAGCGCAGCGTCGCGGTGGCAGCGCGTGGGGCGCCGGGATCAGCCGACGAGGACGGATTCCTCTTCATGTGCCGGTTCCTCCACCTGCTTGACGTCAGCCTCAATGGTTCGCGGCCACCACATGGTGTCACCGAGCAGTCCGAAGAGGGACGGAACGATGATGGTGCGCACCACGAGCGTATCCACCAGGACGCCGAGACCCACGATCAGGCCGAGCTGACCCAGGGTGACCAGTGGCAGCACTCCCAGGGCGGCGAACACGGCGGCCAGCACGATTCCAGCGCTGGTGATGACGGCGCCTGTGTGCGCAACAGCATTGACCATCCCCTCCCGGGTACCGACCACGTGCGCCTCGGCACGGGCACGGTGGACCAGGAAAATGGTGTAGTCGATGCCCAGTGCCACCAGGAACATGAACGACAGCAGGGGAACTTGCAGGTCCAGAGCGTCCTGGTCGAAGAGAATGCCGCTCAGGAAGGAGCCGGCACCAATGGCCGCCCCGGCACTGACGAGGTTGACGAGCATCAGGAGCAGTGGTGCGACCACGGACTGCAGCAACAGCAGCAGCACGATGAAGCTCACCGCGAGTACCAGCGGGGCGATGACCTGCAGGTCCCTGGCGTTGCCGTCGCGGGCGTCGAGGTCCGTCGCCGTCGCTCCGCCCACCACCGCCTCCGCACCGGGGACGGCGTGGACGGCATCGCGCAGCTCGGTCACCAGCTCAAGGCTTTCGGGAGTGCTGGGCGAGTACTCGCCGGTCACCATGATGCGGGAGTATTGTCCGTCGACGGTTTCGCCGGTCACATTTGCGCGAATGACACCTTCCAGATCGGTGGCGGCGTCGGCCACGGCCTGCGCCTCGGCCGAGTTCGCCACGACGAACATGGGTTGGGATTCACCACCGGGGAAATGCTCGGACAGGACTTCCAGACCCTCCGCCGACTCCGAGGCGACGCGGAACTTCTCCACCTGGCTCAAGCCCACCTGGGTGCCGAACAGGCCGGTTGCCATGATGGCGAGCAGAGCCACACCCGCGCCGAGACCCACGAGGGGGCGACGCACCACGTAGGCCGCGACGGCGCGCCAGTTCCTGCCCTGCTCGGTGCGGGAGCCCGGCTGCGGCACGAAAGGCCAGAACACCTTGCGTCCATAGACGGCAAGCAGCGGCGGAAGGGCGAACAGCACCGCTGCGAGAGCGATCAGGAGGCCGACGGCTGAGGAGATGCCCAGCCCCCGTGTGCCGGGAATCACCGCGAATGCAAGCGTCAGCAGGGACAGCACCACGGTGACGTTGGACGCCAGGATCGCCGGGGCAGTCCTGCGCCACGCCGATGCCAGAGCTGCGCGATGGTCGCTGGACAGCAACAACTCCTCGCGGTACCGGGAGATCAGGAGGAGCGCATAGTTTGCTCCCGCTCCGAACACCAGCACGCTGATGATTCCCGCATCAAACTGCAACTCCAGAGCCGTGCCGACGGCAGCCGTCACCTTGTTCGCGATCTGATCGGCGAAACCCACGACAAGCAGCGGCAGCAGCCAGAGGATTGGTGAGCGGTAGGTGACGATCAGCAGGATCGCCACGATGATGATGGTCACCAGCAGCAGGGTGACGTTCGCACCATCGAAGGACGACGTGACATCGGCGCCGAAGGCGGGTCCGCCGGTCACCTGCAGATCCAGCCCTTCCGTCTGCTGGTCGGCGATGCTGGCGCGCAGGTCCTTAACCACCTGGGCGGTTGCGGCGTTGTCAGAACCCACGGTGATGGGTGTGATCATGACCGCCGCCAGGCCATCCTCACTCGGCATGGCGGGCGAGGCGTCATGGCCGGTCTCGGCATCCAGGCGGGGCTTCAGGGAGTTCATCGACGCGAGATCATCGGAGGTCAGTGCTGAGCCATCGGTGCGAGAGCCAACGATCAGGACGGACTGCTCACCAGCGTCGGGAAACTCCGCGAGGAGCGCGGAGGCCCGCGCAGACTCTGAGCTGGGAGGCGCTTGGTCGTTGCCTGAGGGAGCCGTGGCGGAATTGAAGACGCCGAAGAGGCCAATGAAGATGACCAGGACGGTTGCCAGGGAAATCCAGGCACCTCGTCGTGATGTCAGATGATCCGGGAAGCGTGTCAGTACGCGGTGTTGTGCCATGCAACCCATCCCAGCAAGCGGGAGAGGGCCAGACATCGCCGAAGCGGTTGAATCCCGTATCAACCGAATGGTTGAGACAACGATCAGATTTCGGAGCCGAGGGTGCCTGTCAGATTGGCGTGGAATCCCTTCGTCTGGCTACTGAGCCCGACGATGCTCACCTCCTTGCCCATGCGCTCGTACTTGTATGTAACAGAATCGAGTGCCGCCACGGTGGAGGCGTCCCAGATGTTGGAATTGGACAAGTCGATGACGATGTCCTTGGGATCGTCCGAGTACTCGAACTGCGTGGTCAGGTCATTGCTGGAAGCGAAAAACAACTCGCCTCGCACCCCGTAGTGGGCCAACGCGTTTCGTCCCTCACCATGGAGGGTCCGTTCCACAGTCACGAAATGCGACACCCGCCGCACGAACAGCACGGAGGCCGCCAGCACTCCCACCACGACGCCAATGGCGAGGTTGTCCGTGAGCACGACGGTGATGACGGTGACCACCATCACGATGGTCTCGCTGCGCGGCATGCGTCGCAGCGTCGCAGGGTGGATGCTGTGCCAGTCGAACGTGGCCACCGACACCATGATCATCACGGCCACGAGCGCGGCCATCGGGATCAGACCCACGAGGTCGCCCAGACCCACGACGAGGACCAGCAGAAAGACTCCCGCCAGAAACGTGGAGATCCGGGTGCGGGCACCGGAGGCCTTCACATTGATCATGGTCTGGCCGATCATGGCGCAGCCTCCCATGCCGCCGAACAGGCCCGAGAGCACGTTGGCGACGCCCTGCCCCCAGGCTTCGCGCGTCTTACGGGAGTGGGTATCGGTCACCTCGTCCACGAGCTTCGCGGTCATCAGTGACTCCAGCAGGCCAACCAGAGCCATGCCCAGCGCATAGGGGGCAATGATCCGCAACGTCTCCCACGTGAGGGGCACGTTCGGTACCAGCAACTCCGGAAGGCTGGAAGGCAGCTCGCCCTCATCGCCGACGGTGGGGACGTTGAGTGCCAGCACCACCACCGCCACGGTGGTCAGGAGGATGGACACCAACGGTGCGGGAACCACCGCGGTGAGTTTGGGCATGACGTACATGATCCCCAAGCCCGCCGCTACCAGCGGGTAGACGAGCCATGGAACACCGATGAGATGGGGCAGCTGCGCGGAGAAGATCAGGATGGCGAGCGCATTGACGAAGCCCACCATCACACTGCGGGGGATGAAGCGCATCATTTTCGCCACTCCCACGAGCGCAAGCAGCACCTGGAAGATGCCGGCAAGGATGACGGTGGCAATGAAGTAGTCGACGCCATAGTCGCGTGCCACGGGCGCAATTACGAGCGCGACGGCGCCAGTGGCTGCGGTGATCATGGCGGGTCGGCCGCCGAGGAAGGCGATGGACACAGCCATCACGAAGGAGGAGAACAGCCCGTAGCGGGGGTCCACGCCGGCGATGATGGAGAACGAGATGGCCTCTGGGATCAGTGCCATGGCCACCACGAGACCGGCAAGCACCTCGCGCACAAGGATCCTGGGGGTGCGGAGCGCGGTGAGCACGGAGGGATCCGGTGCGTAGCGCGACTTCTCGGGGGAGGCGACGCGAACAGCGGTCAAGGGTTTGTCTCCTGGGTTCGTACGGGTGAACTGGGTGGGCGCTCGCAGCGCACGGTCCACCGGTACCGGCGGAGTTCGAGGGATGGCGGGCCGAAAAGGGCCGTCGTAGAGGATACACACGAAGCCCTGCCCCACCGAATGCTCGTCTCACGCCCTGACCGCTCTCACGACTGCTTACCGGCAGTGGCCGCGGTGAACTGACACCGTCGGTTCGGCGGCTACCATCCTGGGGACGGGGCACTTCCGTTGGAGGAGCCGTGTTACGAGTGCGAAGGGAGGCGCCATATGCACAATCACTCGCCGTCCCGGGGCTTGGATGAGTTCGCCGAGGCGGCTCGCGCGCACCGTAAGCGGTTGGCGATTGCGTTCGCCATCACCGCGACGATTCTGCTGGCGGAGATCGTGGGAGCAATCTGGACCGGCTCCCTCGCCCTCCTGGTGGATGCAGGTCACATGCTGACCGACGCCGGTGGCCTCGCCATGGCCCTGTTCGCCTCTCACCTCAGCACGCGCGCCGCCACCAATCGCCGCACCTGGGGATTCCGTCGCGCCGAAGTACTGGCAGCGGCGGCCCAGGCAGCCGTGCTGTTGGGCGTGGGACTCTTCGTCATCGTCGAGGGCATCCAGAGACTGTCAGCGCCTCCCGTGATCCCCTCGAGGGAACTGCTCATCTTCGGCATCATCGGATTGGCCGGCAACATCGCCTCCCTGCTGGTTCTCGCCTCCAGCCGCCGCGCCACCTTCAATCTTCGGGCCGCCTTCCTCGAGGTGGTCAACGACGCACTCGGGTCGGTGGCCGTCATCGTTGCGGCCATTGTCATCGCCACCACCGGATGGGGCGGTGCCGACTCACTGGCCGGACTGCTGATCGGCCTGCTCATCATCCCCCGGGCGGTGAAACTTCTCATCGAGACCACCAATGTCTTGTTGGAGGCCACACCGAAGGGACTGGATCTGGCAGCTGTGCGGGGTCACATGTTGGAGCTGCCGGAGGTGTTGGAGGTGCACGACCTGCACGCCACACAGATCGCCACAGGGCTGCCAGTGCTGACGGCCCATGTGGTGGTGACCCCCACCTCGTTCACGGACGGTTCTCTGCCCCATCTGTTGGAGCGTCTGCAGGACTGCGTGATCGGGCACTTCGACGTCAGCATCGAACACTCAACCTTCCAGTTCGAGCCGCCCGACACAACGAGGGAGCACCACACCACGGGCTGCGATCCCGATCAGGTCTGATCGGCCCCGTTCCTGAGCTCTGAACGGCGCTTCTCGAGATACTCCTCCACCTGGCGAAGGTCGTAGGGGTTGGGACCGCTGGCCCGCAGATCCTCCATGAGGACGTCGATGTTGTGCCGCACCCTGGCGTCGACTGCGTCGTGCACGGATGCCGACTTGATCCGGGTTGCCAGATCAATCAGCGACTTGAGCACGAGGACATGGTCGACGGCGTAGGGTCGGATCTGATCGAAGGGCATGTCCACGATCTCGTCGAGTCCGACGATTCCGTAGTGCACACGGGCTGTCCCATCGCTCAGCATGGTGTTGCCCGGCTCGGGGCGCGAGACCGCGGCCGTGATGCCGGAGGCGACCTCCTCGACGGAGTTCACGGCGGTGTAGGGGTCATTGGTTCCGGGCGACAGGGCCCGCACTGCCAGTTCGAGCACCTGCTGTTCGGCATAGCGGATGTCCTGCCACGCTGAGCGTGAATTCCCAATGCGCACGTTGCGGCGCACGGCGCTGGCGATGTCCTCAGCCGTGGACTCCGGCCACACCCGCACCAGCGGCTCGTGCGGCAACACGTGATCGCCCACGCGAGGCAGGATCTCCAGGACGGCGTCGTGGGATTCCGCCGCGGAGCACAGACCCGAGAAGTCGATGCTCGTGATGAATCCCACCGCTTTGCTTTCGACCAGACCTCCACCGATCTGCAACCCCTCGGTCTGGACGATGTTCTCCGGCACCTCCTCGGGATGCATCCTGTCCACCACTGAACGGAAGTTCTCGCGCACTCCGTGCGCGAGAGTTTCCACCCGCACCGACGTGGCGATGTGGTGGATGAACCACACGAGAACCACCGCATTGGTGACCGCCATGAGTATGGCGAGGTTGACCGCCAGGTGCGGGACGAAGGACGGTAACCCGTTCTGCTCGTCCGCGGAACGGATGGTGCGCAACACCATCAGCGCATACACGAAGGTGGCCACGAAGACGCCCAGCACGGCCTGGTTCCCGCGGTCAGACATGAAGTTGCCGACGAGACGGGGACCATAGGTGGCGCTGGCAGTGACCACCACGGAGATGGTGATGGAGAAGGCCGTGGCGGCAACGGCCAGCATCGAGGTGCCGATGGCGCTGAGCATCGAGCGGGACCCGTCGATGCCGACGCGATACACCCATGCGGTCCAGGGTGAGCTGAAGTCTTTGGGCAGCGCGGTGTCCAGGGCCACCATGCCCTGTGCCAGGATGACCGCCGATATGAGGCAGATCAGAGGCACGAACCAGAATGATCCGCTCGCCCGCTGCCACCAGTCCATTGCCTTCATGGCATCACAGTAGGGCCAGGGGGCCTATTGGGGCGAAGTGGTCGCTTGTGCGTCCGAGGCCATGTCGGCGGAGGGGGGCTGCGGAGGAACAAGTGCGGTGGCGCCGGCCTCGCCACGGAGGAAGAAGGCACCCAGTGTGCCCGCGAGCGTGGCAAAGACGGCGACGGAGTACACGGCTAGCACCACATGGAGGATCTTGGCCAGGCCCGTATCGACGGTGAAGCCACTGCCGGTGATGGTCGCCAGGGCCGTCTCGTAGAACGCGGTGCTGTAGGAATCCTCGGGTGTCAGGGCGTACAGCAACTGGCTGGACGCCAGGATGACCACGAGTGTGACCGCGATCAGGGTGCCCAGGCGGTTGGACAGCAGGCGGCCAGCGGAGCGGGAGCCGCGCACACCGGCCGAGAGGATGCCGCCGAACCGGGCCAGGCGGCTCATGCGAAGAAAACGCAGGAGCCTCAGACTCTGGAGTGCCCGGAAGAATCGGAGGAAGGGGACCAGCAGGAAGATGACCTGCCACCAGTTGCGCTTCCAGAACCGCTTCTGGAACCGGGCAATGTAGGCGCGCAGAAGGAACTCGCTGACGAAGATGCCCCAGAACACCCAGCCGAGGATGCTGAGCACCAGAGCCCACTCAGGATCGCTGACGAGCAGCTGCCCGAGCACCACGAACAGAAAGATCAGGCCCAAATAGCCCATCGGTCGGTCCAGGCGTGCGGCAAGAGCCTCCGCAGTGTGAAGCCGCCATTCTGCTCCCGACGGTTCGGCCTGCATGTCCCCGTCCACCGGCGCGGAGGTCTGTTCGGACATCACGCGGCCGACACTCCCTTGACCTCCTCCAGGGCTGACCCGTCACCGTACTGTGAACGGGGAATCACGCTGAGGGAGCCGTTGGTCTCCAGTACGACAGCTCCCACTTCCGCGAGGTCGCCTATTCCTTGCGTGCGCACAGCCTGACGGACTTCTGCCTCGGACAAGCGGTTGCGCCGCATCGCCTCGTGCTGCAGTTCACCGGCCCGCAGGAGAACAGCGGGCCGTGACGTGAAGACCGACCTCGCCCGCGGCACATGAGTGGAGACCCATGCCATCAGGAATTGCAATCCGGCCAGCAGTGCCAGCGCCAGGACACCCTCGGTCCAGGACGTCTCCGAGCTGAGCAGCACGGTGGCCAGAGTGGAACCCAGCGACACCGTCACGACGAAGTCGAAGGCGTTGAGCTGGCTGAGGGTGCGTTTGCCGGAGGCGCGGAGCACCACCACGAGTGCGAGGTAGGCAGCCGAACCCACCAACAGGATGCGCAACAGATCGGACCAGGAATCAAACCACATGGGGGTCTCCTCACATCGTGTGCGGTACGCCGTGCACCACCAGCCATTTACAGTAGCCACCCTAGGGTTTTCCGGACTCATGGGTTCGGGTCCGAATCTTGCACTGTGACTGGAAGGGTGACCGCGACAACTCATGAGCATCGTGCTGACGATCATCGGAGCGTTCCTGATCCTGCTGGGGCTGTGGGACATGTTCCACAGCCTGTTGCACCCGCGGGGAAGGGGCTCGGTGAGTCACGCGATCCTGCAGGGCGTGTGGGCATTGTCGCGGTCCCTCCACCATCGCTTCGGCTCCGCGGCAGGGCCGGCAGGCATGGTCGTTGTGACGATCTTGTGGGTGCTTTTCCAAGTGGTGGGTTGGGCGCTGATCTACCTGCCCCACATCCCCGGCGGCTTCAGCTACGGACCGGGCGTGGACCCGGCCCGCTATCCCGACCTCATGCAGGCGCTCGTCGTCTCCGCCGTCACCCTGAGCACGCTCGGTTTCGGTGACGTGGTCCCGGTGCAGCCAGCACTCCGCATGCTCGCGCCCGTGCAGGCGCTGACCGGGTTCGCCCTGCTCACCGGTGCCCTGTCCTGGTTCACCCAGGCCTTTCCCCCCTTGTCCCGTCGCCGGGCACTGGCCATGGACATCGACGGTCTCTCAAAGGCCGAGTTCGTTGGCGCCATTGAGAACCTGGACCCGATCACGGTGACGATGACCGTGAGTTCGCTGTCGAGTCAGGTGTCCCAGTCCGTCGTCGATCTTGTGCAGTACTCGGAGTCCTACTACTTCCTGGAAGTGAATCCGCAGACATCGCTCGCTCATCAGGTGGGCTACCTCCTCGATGTACGCGATGCCGCGGCCCGGTCCTCGGATGTGGGCGTGCGTATGGCTTCCAACCAACTGGGGAGTGCTCTGGAATCCCTCTCCACCGAACTTGGACAGCAGTTCCTGTCCGTGGATGATTCACCGTCGGAGGTGTTTCGGGCCTATGCGCGCGACCACGGGTACGGCGATGATTCCAACACGGCTCCGTAGTGACTGTTGATGGGTGACCTCGCCAGCAGACGTGGGGCATCATGGCTGCATGGCCATCCTGATCGATCCGCCCGCCTGGCCAGCTCACGGCACACTGTTCTCACACCTGGTCTCCGATGAGTCCTACGCCGAACTCCACGCCTTCGCCGCAGCAGCCGGGATCCCGGAGCGTGCGTTCGATCTGGATCACTACGACGTGCCCATACACATGCACGCCACGCTGGTGGAACGCGGTGCCGTCCCAGTGCGATCGCGGGAACTCGTCCAAAGACTGATCGCAAGCGGGCTGCGTCGCCGCAAACATCTCGAACCGGCCGAATGATTGGGTACCACTTCACTGGAGAGCGCTGAACTGCTCCACATTCCTGGCCGTACCGGAGACGATGATGAGGTCTCCCGCCTCGACGATGGTGTCGGCGGTGGCGTGGGTGAACTCGTGGCCCGAGCGTTTGACGCCCACGACTGTCACGCCGTAGCGCGTCCGGACAGCGGATTCACCGAGGGACATACCGCACATGCTGCTGGGCGGGCGTGTCTTCACGATGGCGTAACCGTCGTCGAACTCCATGTAGTCCAGCATCCGGCCACGCACCAGATGGGCCACCCGCTTGCCCATGTCGTGCTCTGGCCGCACCACGTGATGGACGCCGAGGCGGGACAGGATGCGGCCGTGCGACGCGGTGACGGCCTTCGCCCAGACGTTCGGGACCCCCAGGTCCAGCAGGACCGTGGCGGTGAGGATGCTGGACTCGAGATCCGTCCCGATGCCGATGACTGCCCTGTCGAACTCATGCACTGAGAGCTGGCGCATCGATTCGACATTGGTGGAGTCCGCCTCCACCACGTGGGTGAGCCGCCCGGCCAGCGACTGGATGAGTTTGGTGTCCGTGTCGATGCCCAGGACCTCGACGCCCTCGTCGATGAGTTCGAGGGCAAGGGACTTGCCGAATCGGCCCAGACCGATGACCACCACGGGGCCATCAGCGGGCATCTTGTGTCTAGCCAATGAGGGGCCGTCCTTCCGGGAGGGTGTAGCCGAGTTGTTTCTCGCGCAGCGCCAGCGCTGATACGAGCGTGATGGGCCCGAGCCGGCCCACGAACATCAGGCCGACGAGAATGACCTGTCCGACGGCCGGCAGATCAGCTGTGATGCCTGTGGACAGTCCCACGGTGCCGAACGCGGACGCGGTCTCGAACAACACATCGCGCAGAGGCAGGGACGTGATCTCCAGCAGCAGGAGCGTGGTGGACATGACGAGCCCGACGGACAGGAGAGCGACGGTCAACGCCTGCCGCTGGACCCGGGAACCGATCCGTCGGTCACCGATGTTGACGTCCTTCCCGCCGCGCACCTCAGCCAGGATCACGAAGAACAGGATGATGAACGTGGTGACCTTGATGCCGCCGGCCGTGCCCGCCGAACCGCCCCCGATGAACATGAGAACCGTGGTGGCCAGGAGAGTTCCGTCCTTCATCTGGCCGTAGTCCACGCTGTTGAAGCCCGCGGTACGGGGAACGACGCCCTGGAAGAAGCCAGCCATCAGGCGTCCGGGTTCATCGAGCGCGCCCAGCGTTGCTGGATTGTTCCATTCGTTCGCCGTCACGAAGACGACGGCGACGAGCAGGAGCGCGAAGTACGTCGCCAGGGTCAGGCGGGTGTGGATGCTCCACTTCCGCGGCGTGATGAACCAGCGTCGCAGTTCGAGGAGCACGGGAAAGCCCAGGCCACCGAGGATGATGGCGGCCGCGATCGGCAGGCAGATCCAGGGGTCGGTGGCGAAGCCGATGAGATTGTCGCTGAAGAGAGCGAAACCGGCGTTGTCGAAGGCCGAGACCGCGTGGAAGACACCCAGGTACACCGCCCGGGCGGGTGGTTCACCGTAGCCGAGCATGAACCGCGCGGTGAGCAGGATGGCCACGATCAGTTCGGTCAGAAGGCTCACCTTCAACACGCCGACCAGCACCCGGCGCACATCGCCGATTCCCTGGCTCTTGGTCTCTTGGGCGGCCGTCAGGCGGGTGCGCAGCCCCATGCGGCGAAACACCAATAGCCCCACGAGGGAGGCCAACGCCATGATTCCCAGACCGCCCACCTGGATGAGGCTGAGGATGACGGCCTGCCCAAAACCCGACCAGTAGAGCGGCGTGTCCACGACGATCAGACCGGTCACGCAGGTGGCGCTGGTGGCAGTGAACAGTGCCGTAATGAGCGGCGCGCCGCCGGGTCCGCTGCGGGCGATTGGCAGCATCAGCAGGGCGGTTCCGATGAGAATGACCGCGCCGAACGCCATCACGATGACCTGCCCCGGAGACCGAAGGAACCGGCGATGCGTACTACTGCGTGCGTCGGGGGATTCCAGAACGTGTTTCCCCGTGGGTGTGCGGACCACGGATGAAAAGTACACCCTCCCCGGCGTCGTTTCCGACACGGTTCGTCATAACGTACACGGCCATGAGCTCGCCCGGGTCAGTCCTGGGCGCATGGACGGTGATCAGTCGCGAATGATCATGGCCACGCCGCCAAATGGGGGCAGCTCGAGGGAGAAGCCCCGCAGATCGTCCACCGTCCCCACCTTGCGACGGGTACCGAGATCGAAAGCCCTGCCGGAGGGAAGGTGATCAGACTGCACCCGGGCCTCGATCTTCTCCGCGGAGAAGTTCAGAGCGGTCACCTGGATCGCACCGATCTCCAGTTCGTTGACCAGTACCAGCAGCGATTTGTTGCCCACCTCCGGAACGTCGATCAGACGTGCAGATGCCAGGCCGTTGCGTTTGCGCACCTTGAGGATGGCTGCCAGACGGGTGGCGAAGGAGTTCTCCTTCTTCAGCTGCTCCGGGATGGGGCCGTAGAGCGTCCGAGCCTTGGGCATGCCGGAAGCTGATTTCCGGGCGTCCGGTGCCGACCCGAGGACGTCGTAGGCCCCCCGCTCGATCCAGCGGGTGTCGCCGGAGGCGATGAGCGATTTGACCTGTTCACGGTCCAGGGGAAGAGCTCCGACGAGGTCCCAGCCGGACAGCGCGAAGACCCCGGGCTGCCACGCGTTGTACATGCACATCAGCAGGTGGGCCGAGGTGATGCGGCGAACATCGGCTTCGGTGATGGCATCCAGATCGGTGATGCCGAGAGTCGCCGTCACGATGGATGCAGTGGTGCTCGCGATGCCGTTCTGGGTGAAGACCGCGTTGTACGGGGCCGCCTCGCCCGTCAGTTTGTCCCGCATCGTCTGCCGGATGTGGACGGCAAGCTCGGCGCCTGTGTACTCCTGACCACCGAGTGTGTACACCTCGTCGCGGTGGGCGGCGGCGAAGTGGACCAGCTCATAGGTGAGTTCGTCGTGGTTCTGCAGCGCGTGAACCAAGGAGGCCTGGTCGACTCCCTGTTTCTGTGCTTCCTGCAGGACGAGACGCAGGAACTCGGTGTCGCCGGTGCACAGGGCCACCTGGGCGGCCGGTCGGGTGATGAAGTCGTAGGACAGGTCGGGGCCCACGACGCCGGTGCGCTGGATGTCGTCGATGGCCAGGTTCAGTTCCTGGAACGTGAAGCCGCCCACCTTGCGCACGAGAGATCCGATGAGCTGGTTCGCCGCCTGCGACATGGGGTGGCCCTCAGACCATGCCGGCTGATCGAAGGTCTTCTCGACTCCCAGGAAACCATTGGCGTCGAGACGCAAACCGCCGGAGCCGAGATCGAGCAGCGAGTGGAGGGTGTCGCCCATGACGAGCCGCATTCCGGCGCAGGTGGGGTCCAGCCAGTTGATCGTGGGCTGGCCCTCCTTGAAGTAGTGCAGGTACACCCAGCGCCGGGTCACGCCCTTGGTGTCGGTGATGGGGGGAGTACAGGACCAGTTGGTCTCCTTCACCCCGGGCTCGTAGAAGATCACGCGCTGGAGGGCGCCGATGATGTAGCCCTCCTCAGCCAGAGCGGCCTCGGACTCGGTGCTGAGATTCATGGAATCGCGACCCTCGGGCACATCCGGGAGGAGGTGCCATGCAGATTCCGGAATGTTGACCATGTGGTAGATGCCGGGGTAGTCCCGGTAGTTGAGTTCGGCGAGGCGGAAGTCGGCGCCCTTGCCCGTGTGGCCGGGCACCACGTCGTCGATGATGGTGCCGTGGTGCCGGGCCGCGGTCTCGCACATGGCACGGAACTCCTCCTCCGTGCCGAAGAGTGGATCGGTGGCCATGCTCATGCGGTCGAAGTGTCCATCGACGCTGGGTGTGGCGTCCCAGCCGTCAAGGCCGCCGGCCAGCTTGACCGGGCCGGTGTGCAGGGCGTCGATGCCGATGGCGGAGAATGCCTCCCACAGCTCCGGTTCACCGAGCGCCCCCAGGAAGGACGTCCCGGGTGGGGTGATGTGGGACAACGGGTAGGCGGTGTACCAGACGGAGGCCTGGGCCAGCGCTGCTCGGGGATCCGGATGGGCGTAGGGATTGGACCACATGGTGTGCGAACCGGCCAGCTGGCGTGCCACCTTCGTGGCGTCGTGAAGCATGGACTGCTCCTCCAACCAGTCCACGTAGGCACGGTTGGAGCCCGTCGGCTCGAACGGCGGGGTGACGGGGTTGGCGTCCTCGTCGCGACGGCGTGCCCTCGGCCGGAGCCGGGCCGGCCGGGCGGCGAAGCGGTGATCATCAAAACTCAGTTCCAGAAATTCCTCGACTGCTTCGTCGTCGATCTGTCCGCGTTCATCGTCGCTACGCTCATCTGCTTGCCTCGTCATTGACGCAACGCTACAGGTTCCATGTGGACGCGGGCACGTCGAAACACGTGGCCGACAGCTGCGGCGAAGTGACAGTCATTCCTGAAGCGTGTCATCGACGCCGAACATGTCGCGCAGTGCGAGTTGGGCGGCGTACCAGCCGTTCATTCCGTGGACGGCGGGGCCCGGTGGTGTGGCGCTGGAGCAGAGGTAGACACCGGGAATTGGGGTGCGCCATGGCGCGTGCGAGACGACGGGACGCTTCACCAGCTGCACGAGGGACAGCTCGCCGGTGTAGATGTCTCCGTGGACCTGGTTCGGGTTGTACGCTGCCAGATCGGCGGGCATTCTGATGGCGGATGCCAGCACGAGATCGCGGACTCCGGGCGCATGCCGCTCCAGTTCGTCGAGCAGCGTAGGGAGCGGGTCCACCGTCGATCCCTGCGGCACATGGCAGTACGCCCAGAAGGTGTGAGCACCGCCGGGAGCCCGGGTGTCGTCGAGGACGGATGGCTGGGCAGCCAGGAAGTACGGCCGCTGCGACAGGCGTCCTTTCGCGACGGCATTCTCGGAGCGGGCAATGTCGCGGGCGCCACCTCCGAGGTGGAGGGTGGGGGAGAGCGCCAGTGCGGGGTCCCGCCAGGGGACGGGGCCGGAGAGCGCGAGGTCCACCTTCGCCACTGCCGATCCGTAGCGGTAGCGCGACAGTGCCCGCTTGTAGGCAGCCGGAGCGGCTCGGGCAGTGCGAAGCAACTCGGGCGAGGTGTCGAGGAGAACCACGCGACTGTCGCGGAGTTCGTCGAGGCTCGTCACCGTGCAGCTCGTCTCGACGCGGCCGCCATGTCTGCACAGCTCTGTCACCATGGCGTCGGCGATCGACTGTGAGCCGCCGCGTGGGTAGCCCCAGCCCCCAGCGTGGGCATGCGCAGCCAGCAGCAGGCCGGCACCCGCGGAAGCCAGCGACGGCATGGGCCCGGCCGCATGCGCGGAACAGCCCGCAAGTAGAGCCGGGGCCAACGCTCCGGAAAACAGGAGCGATGCGGCGCCGCTGCCCAGTGCCAGGGTGCGGACACCGAACTGCGCCGTGGCGGTGAGATCGCGGGGAACCCGCAGCAGTTGGTGTCCCGTCAGGTCCACCACACCGGCGATGCGTTCCACGAGCGGCGCCATCCAGGCGCGCCACCGTGGACCATCGGCGCCCAGGTCCGCGGCGGTTCGATCCAGATCGTGCCAGGCGATGGCGGATCGGCCGTCGTCGAGTGGGTGAGCATAGGAAACTTCGGGCGTGATCCACTCCAACGCCTCCACGAGGCCCATGGACTGAAAGAAGGGGGAGGCGACAGCTGCCGGATGGATGGCCGAGCAGACGTCGTGATGGAAGCCGGGCAGTGTCAGTTCTTGAGTTCGCAGCCCGCCACCGACGGTGGCGGCTCCCTCGAGAACCACCACCTCCAGCCCCTCGCGGGCCATGACGATGGCCGCGGCCAGCCCGTTGGGGCCGCTTCCAACGACCGTGACGTCACGCATGTGCACAAGTGTGCCCTGCCCGCGGCGCCGCTGGTTGGAGCACATCGGAGCGAAGATTCGCTCACGCCGCAATCCTGAGAGATGCACTCAGGTGAGACTCACACTCACCCCCGTTCACGCTCGGTGGAGATCCAAAGTGGATCAATCCTGTGAGCAAAACTGATGTTTTCTCAGAAAACGCTTGCGTGGCGGGGATGTTGGCGGTTACTGTCGTCGGCGTATCGACGGGGCAGCGCCAACAGAGCCGCACGCACTGCTCACGTCGGTGCGTGACCCCCGGCCAAATCTGAAGGGAAAACCCACGTGAAAAAGATCAGCACAGGCCTGCGCAGAGCAGCAGCGACGGCGGTCGTCGGCACCATGGTCTCCATCGGCTCCATCGCCTCAGCTCCGACGGCTTCCGCCTACAGCGGCGAGGCCACAGCCACCACAGCCGTCAACATTCGTACCGGTGCATCCACCAGCTTCTCCCGCATCGGCGTCCTGTATCCCGGACAACGTGTCACCGCGATCAGTTCGTCCAACGGTTGGACCAAAGTGCGCCGACATGGCAGGACCGCATACATCGCCTCTGCCTACCTCAGAGCTTCCGGGGAGGAAAGAGGCTCCAGGGAGTCACGGGCTTCCAGAAGCAGGGGAGATTCCAGAAACGCCAGCAGCTCCAATTCCGCGGCTGTCCAGAGAGTCAATACGGGCGGAAGCCTGAACAGGGGCGGCTCCAGCGGTCTGGACCGGATGAATGCCAACGCTCAGAAGGTGGCGCGGCATGTCTGGGCGACCCAGCCGGCGATCAGGACCATGTACGGCGTGCGAGGGGGCTCGGGCGATCATCCAGCCGGCCGCGCGGTGGATGTCATGATCCCGAACTACAGGGCCAACAACGCCCTCGGGTGGAGCATCGCCAACTACTACCGCGCCCACGCCCGCGAGTTCGGCATCAGGTACATCATTTTCGATCAGCAGATCTGGAACATTGCACGCGACGGCGAGGGCTGGAGGCCCATGTCGAACCGGGGCAGCGACACCGCCAACCACAAAGATCACGTACACATCAACACCTGAGCGCTGCACGAGATTGACGGGCTTTGGACCCGGCGCTGACCCACGTCAGCGCCGGGTCCCAAGTCTTTGGGGGTGGACGTCAGAGCACGTGGCGCCACTGAGGATGCGCTCGGGTGCGCCACGCCGGCCCAGGAGGCTGACCCCTCCAGGTCTTACATAGGCTCAGAGCGTGACGATCATCTTGCCGGTGTTGGCACCGCGCAGGAGATCGATGAAGGCCTGCGGGGCATTCTCGAGACCGTGACGGAAGGTCTCGTCGAAGGTCACTGTTTCGTCGGCCAGCCAGCCGGACATCTTGTCCGCGAATTCCTCCGCCTTGTCCGGGAACTCCCCGACGAGGAAACCCCGAATGTTGAGGAGTTTCCCGATTGCGACGGAGAGGTTGCGCGGGGCACAGACCGGTTCGGTGGCGTTGTACTGCGAGATCGCCCCACACATGGCCACCCGGCCGTGGACGTTGAGTGTGCTGAGTGCCGCCTCCAGGTGGTCTCCACCAACGTTGTCGAAATAGACGTCGATGCCCTCGGGAGCAGCCTTCTGCAGCTGCTCGGTGATGTCGCCGTCGTGGTAGTTGAAGGCCTCGTCGAAACCGAGCTCTTTCAGGCGGGCCACCTTCTCAGCGGACCCCGCGCTACCGATGACTCTTCCCGCCCCGGACGCTTTCGCGATCTGACCGACGATGGAGCCGACGGCGCCGGCAGCGCCCGAGACGAAGACAACGTCCCCCTCTCTGAACTGGCCGGCATAAATCAGTCCCACGTAGGCGGTGAGGCCGGTCATGCCCAGCGCACCGAGGTAGGCCGACTCGGAGGCGAGCGAGGGATCCACCTGCCGGGTGGTCGTGGCTGTGACGACGGCGTGTTCGCGCCAGCCGAAGCCGTGCAGCACGGTGGCGCCGACGGGAACATCGTCGCTTTTGGAGGCGATGACCCTGCCCACAGCGGCACCGTCGAGGGGTTCATCGATCTGGTAGGAGGCGGCGTACGACTTGGTGTCGTTCATGCGTCCCCGCATGTAGGGATCGACTGACATGTGGTGGTTCTCCACCAGGATCTGGCCATCCCTGAGCTCCGGCAGGTCCACCTCGACCAGATGAAAGTTCTCGGGTGTGGGCCAGCCGTCCGGACGGGAGGCCAGCTGGATCTGACGGGTGGTCGTGGGAAGTTCTGTCATGAGTGAATCCTTGCATGCTGTAGGTGTGATGGATGGGGGAGAGGGCTCACTGCGCTTTCGCAGGCGTCGTGACGTCGTCACCACCGGCGATGCGCTGCGCGAGGGAGCGCAATACAGAGGTTTCCTCAACGGTGAGCCCGAGCGTTGTCGCCACGTGTTTCTGAACATCCAGTGCGGGGATCTTCAGGGCGTGTCCGCTGGGCGTGAGCTGGATGTGGACACGCCGTTCGTCGTCGCTGGCCCGATGCCGTGTCAGGAGGCCGAGCGTCTCGAGTCTCTTCAGGAGGGGAGAGAGGGTGCCGCTGTCCAGCTGCAACCGCTGACCCAGCTCCTTGATCGAGATGTTGTCGGTCTCCCACAGCACCAGCAGGGTGACGAATTGGGGGTAGGTGATCCCCAGGCTGGCGAGTCCGTCGCGGTAAGCGCTCGTGACGGAGCGGGATGCCGCGTAGAGGGCGAAGCACAGCTGATCCTCGAGTCGGCCAGGGGTCACCATGATCAGGCCGCCTCCATGCGTGGGTAGTCGGTGTAGCCCTCGACGCCACCCCCGTAGAAGGTGGCCATGCGTGGCTCATTGAGCGGGGCGTCGGCGCGCCAGCGGTCGGCGAGATCGGGGTTGGCGAGGAAAGGGCGTCCGACGGCAACCACATCCGCCAGCCCGGCCTCGAGGATGCCCTCCGCTTCCGCCTTCGTGGTGACGGACGCGAAGCCGGAGTTCAGCATGAAAGTTCCGCCGAAGCGGGAGCGGAGGGTGGATGTGAGGTCCGCCGATGGATCTGCCAGCACGCTGAGGTAGGCGAGACCCAAGTCAGCGATGCCCTCGACAAGGGTTGTGTAGGTGGCGCTGGTGTCGTCAGCGTCTTCTTCTATCACGCCCTGCACGTTGTGAGCGGGGGAGATGCGCACGCCCACGCGCTCGGGCCCGATGGCGTTCGCAACAGCAGTAATCGTCTCAGTGACGAGGCGCGCCCGATTCTGCGGTGATCCTCCGTACTGATCGTCACGAATATTGGTCGAGGGAGCGAGGAACTGATGCAACAGGTAACCGTTGGCAGCGTGGAGTTCCACTCCGTCGAGGCCCGCCTCCACAGCTGATCGCGCGGCATGGACGAACTCTGCGACGACGCTCGGGATCTCGTTGGTTTCCAGTGCACGTGGCACAGGGTAGGGCTGGGGCCCCGTGGCGGTGATGACGGATCCCGGTGCTGCGATGGCGCTGGGAGCGACGGTCTCAAGCCCGTTCTTGTTCTCCGGGTGGGCGATACGTCCGGCGTGCATCAGCTGCACGAAAATGTGCCCTCCTGCTGAGTGCACCGCGTCAGCGACCTTTCGCCACCCCTCGACCTGTTCCGATGTGTGGATGCCGGGAGTGTTGAGGTAACCCTGCCCAACGGCGCTGGGTTGCGTGCCCTCAGTGACGACCAGCCCTGCACCTGCTCGCTGGGCGTAGTACTCGGCATTCAGGGCTGTCGGGACCATGCCCTCGCCCGCACGGTTGCGGGTGAGGGGTGCCATGACGAATCTCTGGGGAAGATCCATGTTTCCGACGCGGACGGGGGAGAAGAGTTGTGACATGGGTACAACTGTACACGACTAGATTGTGCACAATCAATCGGATACTTGCGCGTCAACCGTCCACAGTGACGATCTCAGAGACTCTCTCCGACGTCTACGTAGGAGGCTCGAAATTTTGGAGGGATGGGGTGATCAAACAGATCAGCCCTTGGCAACCGGTCGGGTGGGATCCGTGATCCAGTCGCTCCACGATCCCATGTACACCCCGAGGTCGTGGGTCACCCCCGCGACGGCAGCGGCCAGAGCGATGTGGCAGGCCTGGAATCCGGAACCGCAGTAGGTGGCCGCAGGCCCGTCGCCACCGAACCCCGCACCCGCGAAGCGATCTCGGAGCTCCGAGAGTGAGAGGAAGAAGCCGTTCTCATCCACCAAGTCGAGGGCGGGCAGCGAGCGGGCACCCGGGATGTGCCCCGCCACCGGATCCACGGTTTCCCCCTCACCGCGGAATCGACTCGCCGCACGGCCATCCAGAAGGACACCGCGAGCCGCCGTATCGGCGGCGTCGTTGGCATCCAGGACGCTCAGTTGCGGCGCAGCAGCGTCAAACTGTCCCACCTCGGCGCTCTCGTCCCCTGCCTCGATACCGTGTCCGGCAGCCCGCCACGCGCCCAGCCCGCCGTCGAGGACAGTGACATTCTCATGGCCGAAATGACGCAACAACCACCACGCACGCGCGGCAGCGATCGACTTCCAGTCGTCGTAGACCACCACGGAACGGTTGGAGGTCACGCCCGCTGCACGCATTCCCGATTCGAAACGAGCAGGCGTCGGCAGGGGATGCCGGCCCTGTGAACCGTCGGTCCCGGGCTCGGCCAACACAGTCATGGCGTCCACGAATCGGGCACTCGGAATGTGACCGAGCTGGAACGCTTCGCGGCCGCCTGTCGACCCGGGCCCGGACCATCGAACGTCGAGGACCACAGGGGCGGACTGCGAGTTGCTCAGCTGGGCAGCCAAATCTGCGACGGTGGTGAGGGGATGACGGTTCATGTCCCCTCAATCTAGCGCAGCGGCACCTCGCACCCGCAGATCGCCGAGCACCACAGCATGTGCAATCGGACACACCTGGCTCGATCCTGGACACCGATGTGTGCAACCTGCCCGGGATGGTGTTGCGCTGTCCAGTGGGTGGACAGATCGGGTTCTCGGGAATAGAGGCGACGCCGTCGTGGTTGAGGCGAGAAATCCACCGATCACGGGTGGGATCAGATGTTGCCCCGAGGAGAGACACACCATGACATATCGCCCCGAGACGCTCGCCGTGCATGCCGGACAGGAAGAAGCCGATCCGACGACCAATTCCCGCGCCGTTCCCATCTACCAGACGGTCTCCTACACCTTCGACGATGCCGAGCACGCTGCTGATCTGTTCGCCCTGCGCAAGCCCGGCAACATCTACACACGCATCATGAACCCCACCCAGAACGTGTTCGAGGAAAGGATGAACGCCCTTGAGGACGGTGTCGGTGCCCTCGCCACTGCCTCGGGCGCATCGGCCGTCACCTACGCGGTCCTCAACCTCACGTACTCGGGCGACAACATCGTCGCTCTCTCCACGCTGTACGGCGGTACCTATGCGCTGTTCGCCCACACCCTCCCGCAGTTCGGCATCGAGGTACGGTTCGTGGATCCGGCCAAGCCGGAGGAGCTTGCGGAGCATGTGGATGAGCGGACCAAGCTCGTCTTCGGGGAAACCATCGGCAACCCGTCACTGAATGTCATCGATCTCGACGCGTGGACCGACGCCGCGCATGCCCACGGGCTGCCCTTCATTCTCGACAACACGGTTCCCACTCCGCTGCTGACACGGGCATTCGACCATGGGGTGGACATCGTGGTGCACTCCGGCACCAAGTACATCGGCGGTCACGGCACGACGCTGGGTGGCGTCATCGTCGATTCCGGCAAGTTCGACTGGGCCGCGCACGCCGAACGCTTCCCCGGACTGACGCAACCCGACGACGCCTACCACGGCGTGGTGTGGACCGAGGCTGCGGGACCCGCCGCCTACATCATCCGGGCGCGCACCGTTCTCCTGCGCAACACCGGCGCCACCATCTCTCCCATGAATGCGTGGCTGCTGCTCCAGGGGCTGGAGACATTGCACCTGCGCATGGAGCGACACTGCTCCAATGCACTCGCCGTCGCGAGGTATCTGGAGAAGCATGACGCCGTGGCCTGGGTGAACTACCCGGGCCTTGAGTCCAGCCCCTCCCACGAGATAGCCAAGCGGGTTCTCGCCGACGGGCAGTTCGGTGGTCTCGTGTCCTTCGGGCTGAAGGCCGGGCGCGAGGCCGGCACGTCGTTCGTGGGTGCACTGGATCTCTTCAGTCACCTCGCCAACATCGGCGATGCCAAGTCATTGGTGATCCACAACGCCTCCACGACCCACTCGCAGCTCTCCGATGAGGAACTGGAAGCGGCGGGCGTGCCGGGGGAGATGGTGCGCCTCTCCGTCGGTATCGAGCACGTCGACGATCTGATTGCCGCGTTAGAGGAGGCGCTGGCCTCCGTGGCCTGACGACGAGTGCTCCGCCGGGCGCAAATCAACATCCGGTGTCGGGCAGGGGACGGCGCCGTCTTCGTGGCTGAACGAGGACGGCAGTCTGCCCGCTGTACCCGGCGGAATGTCACAGTCGTGCAACGACGCGCCATGAGCAGGCTTCGCTGAGCACTCATGGTGCTAGCGTTCTTTCACTTGCCCCGCAGGGACGCTGGGCACACTGAAAGGATTGACTCACTATGCGCAAGCATTTCCTCGCTCTGGCAGCCGCCAGTCTGGCGCTCACGTTGACAGCCTGCGGTGACTCGGCGTCACCCGAAACGACCTCTGACCCGCCCGCCGGAGACACCCCGGCTGCCGAGACATCCGCCCCGATGGAGGATGCTGGCACACTCTCCATCTGGATGGATGAGAACCGCATCGACGCGTTCACCACGTTGGGGGAGAATTTCAGCGCCGCCACCGGCATCACGCTCGACATCATTGAAAAGCCCACCGAAGACGTCAAGACCGACTTCATCACACAGGTTCCGACCGGGGAGGGTCCCGACCTGATCGTGGGCGCGAACGACTGGGTGGGTGACCTCTCCAACAACGGTGTCATCGCCCCGCTCGAGCTGGGCGAAAAGATGGATGGCATGAGCGAGCCCGCTGTCAAAGGCTTCACGCTGGACGGCAATCTGTACGGGGTGCCTTATGCGGTGGAGAACCTCGCCCTGGTTCGCAACAATGCACTCGCGACGGAAACCCCCGCCACCTTTGATGAACTGATCGAACAGGGCAAAGCTTCCGGGGCGGAATTCCCGGTCATCATTCAACAGGGTGATGCCGGGGATGCGTACCACCTCTATCCGATCCAGACCTCCTTCGGTGCTCCGGTCTTCACCACAGACGACAGCGGTGAGTACACCGGGGAGCTCGGTATGGGGGGCGAGGAAGGCATCGCTTTCGCGAACTACATCAAGAAGCTTGCCGACGAGGGCATCCTGAGCGCCTCCATCGGCGGCGACCAGGCCAACCAGGCCTTCATGGACGGCAAAAGTCCCTACATGATCACCGGCCCGTGGAACATTCCGGCATTTGAGGAGGCCGACCTCGATTTCGCGGCCATGCCCGTGCCGTCCGCTGGCGGTGAGCCAGCGCGACCCTTCCTGGGAGTTCAGGGCGTGTACCTCTCCTCGCAGTCCGAACAGGCTCTGCTCGCCAACCAGTTCCTGGACTACATGACCACGGCTGAGGCCCAGGATACCTTGTACGAACAGTCACGTCGGACGCCCGCGCTCGAAGAGTCTGCCAACGCGGTGGAGGATCCGATTCTTGAAGGGTTCGGCGAAGCGGGCGTGGATGGAGATCCATTGCCAGCAATCCCCGAGATGGGCGCCGTATGGACCTTCTGGGGCGCAGCGGAGTTGAGCATCGTCGACGGCAGTGCCGCTGATCCTGCCACTGCGTGGAACACGATGATCGCCAACATCGAAGCCGAGATCTGAGGCGACCAATCAGTGCCTGACGGGTGGGGTCCAACTGGGCCCCACCCGTGTCCCGAAGATTCGAGAACGACGCGATAGGACCCTCAGGTGAGCGACACTGCTGAGAAGGAGCGCACAGGCGCTCCGCAACTTTCCCACGCCCGTGACTTCTCGCGTCCGGGCTTCTACGTCAAGCTCATCCTGATGGCGCTCGTCAATGCCTTCGGCATTTTCGGCATCCTCGCATCCCTGCCCGGCGACGACTGGCCAGTGCTGATCTTTCTTGCCGTCACGTTGGTGATCGCCAACTATGTCTACTTCTCCAAGCGATCCATCCCCGCCAAGTACCTGATGCCCGGGCTGGTCTTCCTCGCGGTCTATCAGCTGTACGTAATGGGCAATACCGCCTATGTGGCCTTCACCAACTACGGCGACGGACACAACGACGCGAAACAGCCAGCAATCACCCAGATCCTCAAGACCTCCGACCGTCGGGTGGAGGGCACCGAGACCTTCCCTGTCACCATCCTGGAACGCAATGATGAATTGGCGTTCGCCATTGTGCGAGATGGCGCGGCTCGAGTTGGAACGCAGGACGAACCCCTGCAGGAGGCCCCGGATGCGGTGGTCGACGGCGATCGCGTGACAGATGTTCCTGGTTATGAGCCGCTGGACCTGGGAGAGATTCAAGCCAGACAGAACGATGTGCTTGATCTGCGCGTGAGTCTCACCGACGACCCCGACGACGGGTGGCTGCGGACGGACAATGGGACACTCTCCTACGTGGCCAGATCGTCGCTCAGCTACGACGAGGCAGCAGACGCCTTCACCACAGCTGACGGCAAGGTCTACACGGCCGATCCGGACCGAGGCCTCTTCGTCGCCGACGATGGCACTGTCCTGACGCCTGGCTGGCGCGTATTCGTGGGCGTGGACAACTTCTCTGCAATGTTCACCGATGCTCGGCTCTCCGGTCCGTTCTTCCAGATCATGCTCTGGACTTTCGCCTTCGCCATCTTGTCGGTGCTGACAACATTCGCTCTGGGTCTGGGGCTGGCGACCATCTTCAACGATCCACGAGTGAAGGGGCGGGTGATCTACAGGGCGCTGTTCATCCTGCCCTACGCCTTCCCCGGTTTCCTTGCAGCGCTGGTGTGGAAGGGAATGCTCAACCGACAGTTCGGCATCATCAATCAAACATTGCTGGGCGGCGCGGACATCAACTGGTTGGGGGATGGCAACCTCGCGAAGCTCTCCATTCTTGGTGTGAATCTCTGGCTGGGTTTTCCCTACATGTTCCTCGTGTGCACGGGAGCCCTGCAGTCCATTCCGGGAGAGTTGACCGAAGCGGCGATCATGGACGGTGCGGGACCCCTGAAACGATTCCGCAGAGTCACATTGCCGCTGCTGCTCGTCTCAGTCGCGCCGCTGCTGATCGCGAGCTTTGCATTCAACTTCAACAACTTCTCGCTGATCTACATGCTGACGGGTGGCGCACCCAACTTCCCGGGATCCCCGGTCCTGGTGGGAGAGACCGACATCCTCATATCCATGGTGTACTCCGTGGCCTTTGAATCCGGGACGAAGCAGTACGGACTGGCTTCGGCCATGTCCATCCTCATCTTCGTCGTCGTAGGTGTCATCTCGTGGCTCGGCTTCCGCCAGACGCGCAAGCTTGAGGAGATCATGTGATGGCACATCAGGTGAAGAACGACACACGGTTGAAGGGTTCCAGATGGTGGAAGGAAGTGGGGTGGAAGCACATCCTGGCCGTCGTCGTCATCGCATTCTGCATATTTCCGCTTCTGTACGTGCTGTCCGCGTCACTGAGCCCGGGAGGAACGCTCACCGGTTCGGCGACACTCTTCGACGAGGTCTCGGGTACGAACTACGTGGACCTCATGGAAACGAACTTCCCGAGCTGGATGCTGCACTCGCTGGTCGTGAGCACAGCCACAGCGGTGGGGACCATTGTGATGGGGGCAGCCGCCGCCTACGCCTTCAGCAGGTTCCGGTTCACCGGGAGACGCGGAGGCCTGACCGCCCTGCTCATCATCCAGATGTTCCCGCAGATGCTGGCGTTCGTCGCCATCTTCCTGCTGCTCCTGACACTGCAGGACATCTATCCCTTCCTCGGGCTGGGCGAGTTGACGGGACTCATCGCGGTCTATCTCGGGGGTGCGCTCGGTGCCAACACCTTCCTCATGTACGGCTTCTTCAACACCATTCCCAAGGAACTGGACGAGGCAGCGAAGATTGACGGCGCCACCCATGCGCAGATCTTCTGGGGAGTCGTCATGCGGCTCGTCACGCCGATCCTTGCGGTGGTGGGGCTGCTGTCGTTCGTGGCCACCTATGGCGAGTTCATCCTCGCCCGTATCGTCCTCGCGCGGCCCGACAACTACACACTGGCCGTGGGCCTCTACGTCTGGGCCTCCGATGAGCGCAACGCACCCTGGTCCCTGTTCGCTGCGGGTGCCGTGCTGGCCGCCATCCCCATCATCCTGTTGTTCATGTACCTGCAGAAATACATCGTCGGTGGTTTGACGGCCGGTGGCATCAAGGGCTGAGCCCTGAAGAGGTATGCATCGCGGCGGTGAGCGGTGTGCTCAGCGCGGCTGCGCATGCATCACAATGGGCATGTGGAGCAGCACAGCGAGCTGGGAGTCACGAAGAGCAGGACGGTACGGCTCTTCGATACCGAGCATCCCCTCACGCTTCGCAGCGGGGCCACCCTCGACGAGGTCAACGTCACCTTCGAGACCTACGGCCACTTGAACGCGGACGCCAGCAATGCTGTCTTCGTCTGTCACGCTCTCACCGGGGACGCACACGCCGCGGGGTGGCGAGAGGGGGACAGGCGGCCGGGGTGGTGGGACACCATGATTGGCCCGGGCAGACCCGTGGACACCGACACGTGGTTCGTCGTCTGCGCCAACATTCTCGGTGGATGCCAGGGGACCACCGGGCCCTCGTCGATCAATCCCCACACCGGCGAACCCTACGGCCTCGACTTCCCCCTGCTGCACATGTCCGATTTCGTCACCGTCCACCGAGCACTCGGACAGCATCTCGGCGTCACGCGGTGGGCCGCCACGATCGGCGGCTCCCTGGGTGGCATGCAGGTGCTCCAGTGGGCGCTGGATCATCCCCAGGACATGGGCAATGCCGTCGTCCTCGCTGGCTCCTCCCGCCTGACAGCGCAAAACATTGCCTTCTCCGCTGTGGGGCGTCAGGCCATCATGCGGGACTCCGCCTTTCGCGGCGGACGATTCCTCTCCGAGGGAACGGCTCCCCGGAAGGGATTGGCCGTGGCCCGCATGATGGCACACATCACGTACCTGTCCGAGGCGGCATTCACCGAGAAGTTCGGTCGCGCTGCCCAGTCCGGCGAACTGACGCCCAACTTCGGTGTGGATTTTGCGGTGGAGAGCTATCTGGACCATCAGGGGGAGGCATTCCAGTCCCGGTTCGACGCACTGAGCTACCTCTACCTGACGCGGGTCATGGATTACTTCGACCCCTTCGCCGCACCCGGAGCCCTGGATGCCCTCGCCGCGCGATCCGTCAAGTTCCTTGTGGTGAGCTTCGACACCGACTGGCGGTTCTCCACCGCGCACTCTCGCCGGATTGTCCGCCATCTGGAGGGGGCCCGCGTTCCCACGTCATTCCGGGAGATCCACTCGCCGTGGGGCCACGATTCGTTCCTCATGAGCATCCCCACGTATCACGATACGATCCGCGCCTTCATGGACCGCATCGCCGACGAGGTGAACAGTCCAGTGAACGAGGTGACATGAGCGACACGTTCAGGCCCGATCTGGAGCTCATCGCCCAGCTGATCCCGCAGGACTCCCGGGTGCTGGATCTCGGCTGCGGCGACGGCGAACTCCTGCGCCGGCTGATCCGCAAGGGATGCAGTGGCACAGGGGTGGAGATCGAACCCTCGGAACTGGTCGCGGCGCTGCGTTCCGGCGTGGACGTGATTGATCTGGATCTGAACTCGCAGCTCAACGAGTTCGCCGACGACTCGTACGACGTCGTCGTCCTCTCCCGCACCCTGCAAAACGTGCAGAAGCCGCGCGATGTCCTGGAACAGATCAGCCGCATCGCCGTACACTGTGTGGTGTCCATGCCCAACTTCACCCACTGGAGCAGCCGAGCCCGTCTCCTCTCCGGCCGGATGCCGATGTCGAAGGACCTTCCGTACCAGTGGTACGAGACGCCCAACCGGCACTACACGTCGTTGCGGGACCTGGAACGTCTGTTTCGGAGCCTCGACCTCAGGATCGATCGCCGTATCCCACTCAACGCGCGGGGCGAGGCGCACGTCATGGGAAATCTTGCGTCCAATGCTCTCGCCAGCTCGGCGGTGTACCTGCTCCGCGCGAACCGCTGATGGGAGTCACGAGCAGGCGGCGACCAGACGTGTCAGGGGACCTGACAGCCCCAGCCTCTCCGACAGCTCGGTGACCCGAGCAGCGTCCACCAGGAGGGGCAGTTCCGACGGCACGCTGACCTTGAGATCCCGGACCACCGACACCACCGCCTCCGCCCTCAGTATGTACTCCGCGGATTCGGCGACACTTCTCCGGACGGCGGGGGAGAGGGGACCGGTCCCGTCCAGGGCTGACGACACGAGCTCCTCCAGCGATCCGAACTGACTGATCAGGTGGGCAGCTGACTTCTCACCCACGCCCCGGACACCTGGAAGCCCGTCCGACGGATCGCCACGCAGTACGGAGAAATCGACGTAGCGCTCCGAGGCGACGCCATACTTGGCCAGCAGCCAGTCGGAGTCCACCACCTGGTGCTTCGCAACCCCCTGCCCCACCCAGATCACTCGCGTGGTCTCGTCGACGAGTTGGAAGAGGTCGCGATCACCTGTGACCACCCAGCATCGGCCGTCGTGCTGCGTCACCAACGACCCGAGCACATCGTCCGCCTCGTGCTCCGCCACCCCGATGACGGGCATGCCGACGGCCTCCAGCACCTCCCGGATCAGCGGAACCTGCACCCCGAGCTCATCCGGTGTCTCCTCAGCGTCCACCCCGTCCGGGACCTCGTCGAGAACCCGGTGCGCCTTGTAGGACGCCACGAGATCGGTGCGCCACGCTGGGCGCCAGTCGTCATCCCAGGCGCAGGCCACCCGGGAGGGGGAGTACTGCTCCACAAGACGTGCGATGGCGTCCAGGAGTCCGCGGACGGCGTTGACGGGCGTCCCGTCCGGAGCCCTCAGACTGGAGGGAACACCAAAGAAGGCGCGAAAGTACAGATAGGAGGTGTCGAACACCATCAGGGAGTCACCCCCTGCCCCGATGTCCTCGCTCGCTCCGCCTGAGGCGTCTTCGTCAGTGGTTCCGCCGGCTCGCTCACCATCGTTCATGCCCCCATGGTGGCACGGGGGCGCTCCGCAGGTGGCGGGTACTCTCGTCACTGTGATGCCGCTCCACCGCCCACCGCTGCGCCCAAGCATCTCTGTCGTCCTGGCGCTGTGCACTGGGTTGCTGCTCGGAGCGGGGCAGGCCCCAATGAGTGTCTGGCCCGCAACCATCATCGGGCTGGCCCTGTTCTCGTGGATCGTCGCTGGCCGCACCGCGTGGCAGGCTGCCGGGCTGGGCGCAGTGACAGGTTTGGCGATGAATGCCATCACGATCCACTGGGTCTATGTACTGGGTGTGCCCGTGGCCGTCGCGCTCGTGCTCTTCATGTCCCTGTGGAGCGTCCTTCTCGCGATCCTCGTGACGTGGCTGCTCCGCCTGCGCGCATGGATGTTCCTGGTGCCGGCAGCGTGGGTGGCCGTGGAGGTGGTCAGCGGGCGGGTTCCCTTCGGCGGCTTCCCCTGGAACCGCCTCGCCTACACCACCGTCGACCAGCCGATGTCCGGGTGGCTTCCCTGGGTGGGGGCGGCCGGAGTGGCGTATCTGCTGGCTCTCGTCTCGCAGTTCGTTCTCGTAGCAGTCGTCGACGCTCGCATCAGGTGGCGGGTGGTGGCGGCCACCGCTGTCCTCTTCCTGGCGGGTGGGTCGCTGAAACTGGTTCCTCCGGGCGCGGCGGAGCAGGAGGTCACCATTGGTGTAGTCCAGGGCAACGTGAACCGGGAGCTGCACGGCACCGCCGCCTACGCCGGTTCCGTCACGAACAACATGCTGAGCGAGACCATCTTCCTCCTGGCATCCAACCGGGCGCACGACGAGGAGCCGCTGGATTTCGTGCTGTGGCCGGAGAATGCCACGGATCGTGACCCGTTCACCCAGCCCGTCACCCGAGCACTGGTGGAAACTGCCGTAGAAGTGGCTGACGTGCCGATCCTGGTGGGCGCGGTGATGGAGGGTCCCGACCCCGGAACCACCCGCCAGACATCCGCCATCTGGTGGCACCCGGACACCGGCCCGGGGGACAGGTACGACAAACGCAATCTCGTGCCGTTCGGCGAGTACATCCCGTTCCGTGACTTCCTCCTGCCCCGCCTGCCCATACTGGAGCAGATCGGCCGTCAATCCATCCCCGGTATCGAGCCCGGCGTGATCGAGGCCCCCATCGCCGATCACCCGAACCTTCAGGTGGGCAACGTCATCTGCTTCGAACTGGCGTGGGACGACACGGTCTACGACACCGTTCGCAGTGGCGCTGACGTGATCGTGTCGCAGAGCAACACCAACACCTACGCCGGGACCTTCGAGATTCCCCAACAGCTGTCCATCAACAGGGTACGAGCCATGGAAATCCGTCGCGAAATGGTGGTGTCTACCCTGAACTCTGTTTCCGGACTGGTGGATGCCACCGGCGCCGTCCACGAACCCACAGCGGAGTTCACAGCCGCTCATCGCAGCTTCACCGTGCCGCTGAGGGACAACGTGACACCCGCGGTGATTCTGAACCCGTGGCTCGAGATCGCGCTTGCAGTACTCGGATTCGGCGCAGCCAGCTACGTCGGGGCGCAGGGTTGGCGGGACCGGCGCTCGGATAGACTTTCGCGACAAACCCCGGCAGCGAATGGAACCCACCCATGAAGCAGTATCCACCCCTCGGAACCGTCCTGGTGATCATTCCCACCTACAACGAGGCGCAAAACATCGAGAGCATCACCGGCCGTCTGCGCAGGGCGGTGCCGGAGGCTCACATCCTCGTGGCCGACGACAATTCGCCCGACGGAACCGGTGACATCGCTGATCGTCTCACCGCCGCCGATGACCACATCCACGTCCTGCACCGCAAGGGCAAGGAGGGGTTGGGGGCTGCGTACTTGGCGGGATTCCACTGGGGCTTGGACAACGGATACGGCGTTCTCGTTGAGCACGATGCCGACGGGTCCCACCAGCCGGAACAGCTGCCGCTGCTGCTCGACGCCCTCAAGGACGCCGACATGGTCAAGGGATCGCGGTGGGTCCCCGGCGGCAGCGTCGTCAACTGGCCCACGTCACGCGAAATCTTGTCCAAGGGCGGGAACCTGTGGACGCGGCTGTGGCTCGGTATCCCGCTGAAGGACGCCACCGGAGGGTTCAACGCCTTCCGGGCCGAGACGCTGCGCGGGCTGGGTCTGAACGACGTCGCCTCAGCTGGCTACTGCTTCCAGGTGGACCTGGCGTGGCGCGCACTGAAAACAGGGCACAAGGTTGTGGAGGTGCCCATCGAGTTCGTGGAGCGCGAGTTCGGCGATTCCAAGATGAGCCGCAACATCGTCGTGGAGGCAATGATCCGGACGGCCCTGTGGGGTATCGAGTTCCGTGCCGGTCAGGTCAGGAGCTGGGTCGAACGACTCGCCGGCAAACACAAGAAGAATGGAATCCGCGACGGCAATGCCTGAGAACCAACGGGGCCGGATCGGCAGTTCTCGCATGCCCGCGCTTGCTCTGGCCGGGCTCCTCGTCTTCATCCTGGCCGAGATTGCCCTGCTGGTATTCGTGTCCACCCAGGTGGGGTGGTGGACACTCGTCGCCCTCATGGTCTCCACCGTCCTAGGGGCATATCTGCTGCAGCGTGAGTGGCGCAAGGCATGGAAGCACTTGTCGGAGTCACTCAGCACCGGTCGGCTGCCCACCGGACGGACGGCGGATGCGGCGCTGGTCCTGCTGGGTGGATTCATGCTGATCATGCCGGGATTCATCACCGACGTGGTGGGGTTGTTGCTCCTCCTCCCGTTCTCCCGGCCCGGTGTCCGCTCCCTGCTCGGATGGTGGGTTGGCAGGGCAGTCTCGGGACACATGCAAACTCCCTCGAACCCGAACTCACGAGAGACGGTGATCGAGGGAGAAGTTGTCGAAACGGACGATGATTCGTCGGTGGAGGGGCACATCATCCTGCCGGAACACCCGGAGGATGGGACGCGCGGTTCTTAGAGGGCGGGCTCAGTACAACTCGTCGGAGTCCCTCAACTTGTCCAGCTGCTCGGCAAGAATGTCCTCGAGCTCTGGAATGGAGCGTCGCTCCCGCAACATGTCCCAGTGGGTGCGCACGGGCTTGGTCTTCTTCTCCTCGCCCACCTCACCGTCCGAGCGCACGGCCATCGAGCCGCACTTCTTGCATTCCCACTCATAGGGCAGCTCCGCTTCCAGCGCGAAAGCCACCTCGAAGTGGTGTCCTTTGGGGCAGTCAAACGCCACACTCTGGCGTTCGGCGAACTCGATGCCCTGTTCATCCTCAAAGCTCTTTGCGCCCAGTCCTACACCGCGCAATGCTCGATCTGCCATCTGCCGTCCCTCCTTCGCTGTTGGTCCACTCCTTGTTCAACGAACCGCACAGGTCTCAGGTTCCATCCTGAGTAGACCACATACCCCGGGTGTGGAGAACCGCTTTCAGCAGATCCGGCCTGTCCGTGACGATCCCGTCCACCCCCAGATCGAGGAGTGATTGCATGGTGTCCCTGTCATCGATGGTCCAGACATGAATTTTTCGGCCGGCGGCGTGAACGGCAGCAACAGTCTTCGGTGTGACGGGGCGTACTGTGACGGGGCCCCTGCGATGGGTGATCGGCACCTGGAACACCACGTCAGCAGCTAGGGGATCACGACGACGCACCCGGCCGGAGGACATCAGCAGCACCTCCGATGGTGTGGCGGCTGTGGTCACTCTCGGCATCAGCCGTCGAAAACTGCGTATCCGGGATCCCGAGAAGGAACCCACGCACACCCGCGCTCCGGCGTTGTGACGCGAGATCGTGCGAGCAAGCAGAGGAACGGCTCCGGATGCCTTCAGATCGATGTTGAAGCGCGCATCCGGGAAAGCCTCCAGCAGCTCGTCGGGAGTGGGAACCAACTCGCGGCCCCCCACCAATATGCTGCGGACGTCCGCGAACGACATCTCGGCGATGAGTCCGGGAGTACCGGTCACTCGTCCGAGATCCTCATCATGGAACGCGACCAGTTCCCCATCCCCAGTTGCATGCACGTCGGTCTCGAGGTAACGGAATCCGAGCGCGACGGCATTTCCGAACGCAGCGAGCGTGTTCTCGATTCCCAGATTCTCGGCCAGGAAGGATCCGCCCCGGTGAGCCATGGGGATGAACCCGCTCCCCAGGAATCCTGCTGACTGCGATGACATGGCAGCCATTATGCCTTGATTCCCCTCGGCCGACCCTGAAAGAGGACGGCCACCTTCTCGCGATGGACCGCCACCTCGTCTCACATCCCGGTAGGTGCGACAATCGAGCAATGCACACCATCTTGTCCATCCAGTCAGCAGTCGCGTACGGGCATGCCGGCAATTCGGCCGCTGTCTTTCCCATGCAGCGTGCCGGTGTCAACGTGTGGCCCGTCTACACCGTGAACTTCTCCAACCACACGGGCTACGACACCTGGCACGGTCCCATGATCGCCGCCTCAGACGTGGCCGCAGTGGTCCACGGCGTGGACGAGCGTGGCGCGCTGGAGACCGTGGAGGCGGTGTTGTCCGGATACCAGGGCTCAGCTGAGGTGGGCCAGGTCATCCTCGAGACCGCCGCCCTCGTGAAACAACGCAACCCGAGCGCGCTGTTCTGCGCTGATCCCGTGATGGGAGACCTGGGCCGAGGCTTCTACGCACGCCCGGGAATACCCGAGTTCATGAAGGAGCACCTGGTGCCGGCCGCCGACCTCCTGACGCCCAACCTCTTCGAACTGCAGTACCTGACCGGACGGACGACCAAAACCCTCGGGGATGTGCTGGAGGCCGCAGAACAGTTACGGGAACGCGGCCCGCGGATAGTGCTCGTCACCTCGGTCGTGGCCGATGACCTGGTGCCGGATCCCATGCGCATGCTGGCGGTTGGCGAGGACGAGGCGTGGGTGGTGGAGACGCCACTGCTGGAACGTGATTTCACCGGTTCGGGCGATCTCACCACCGCCATGTTTCTCACGCACTGGTTGAAGACGGAGAACCTGGCGGAAACTCTTTCCACCACTGCGTCCATCGTCTACTCGATCCTGGAACAGACCGCGACGTCGGGGGACAAGGAGTTGCAGCTGGTGGCGGCTCAGGACCACGTTGTGGCGCCGAAGCACTCATTCAATGCCACCCGCCTGTCCTGAGGACCAGACGCTCAGCTCTCCGGCGGCTCTCCCCAGAAGATGTTGATGTCGGCCCCGAGCGCATTGAGCCGCTGAGGCAGATCCTCATAGCCGCGGTTGATGACGTAGACATCGTGCAAATTTGTCGTACCGCGGGCGGCCATGGCGGCGAGCATCAGGCACACCGAGGGACGTAGCGCGGGCGGGCACACCATGTCGCGTCCACGCCACCGCGTCGGACCGATGATCAGCAGTCGGTGGGCATCCATCAACTGCACGTTCGCGCCGAGATCCGAGAGTTTCTTGAGGTGGATGGCACGGTTGTCGTAGACCCAGTCATAGATCACCGACTGGCCTTCCGCCATCGCACAGATGACGGCGAAGAAGGGAAGGTTGTCGATGTTCAGCCCGGGGAACGGCATCGGATGGATCTTGTCCAGTGGCGCCACCAGGGTTGACGGCTTCACCGTCACATCAACCAGCCGTGTCTGGCCGTTGCGACTCCGGTACTCCTGCGTCATCTCCATCTGCTGGCCCATCTCCTCGAGGACCGCGAACTCCACCTCAAGGAACTCAATCGGGCAGCGTCGCACAGTGATCTCCGAGTTCGTGACGATGCCGGCCGTCAGGAGGCTCATCGCTTCGATGGGGTCTTCGGAGATCTGGTAATCGACGTCGACGTCGATGTCCTTGACGCCCTGGATCCGCAATGTGGTGGTGCCGATGCCCTCAATACCGACGCCGAGGCGCTGGAGGAAGAAGCAGAGGTCCTGGACCATGTAATTGCCGGAGGCGTTCTTCAGCACGGATACCCCGTCGGTGCGGGCGGCAGCCATGAGTGCGTTCTCGGTGACGGTGTCGCCGCGCTCGACGAGGGTGATGTGACGTTCCTGCCCGTCGTCGTGGGTGACCGTCGCGTGGTACTGACCGTCGGTCGCGTCCACACCCAGTCCGAAGCGATGCAAAGCAGACATGTGCGGGTGCACGGTGCGAGCGCCCAGATCACAGCCGCCGGCGTAGGGGAGTTGGAACGAGCTGAAGTCGTGCATCAGGGGGCCGAGGAACATCAGGATGCTGCGCGTGCGGCGAGCGGCTCGCTGGTCAATCGTCTCCGGGGTCAGGACCTCGGGCCGACGGATCTCGAGGTCCTTGCCGTCGCCGATCCATTTCATCGTCACACCGATGGAGGCGAGGACCTCGGTGATGCGATCCACCTCCTCGATTCTCGCGATGCCGCGCAGCACGGTGGTGCCCTTGTTGAGGAGGCTGGCGCACAACAGGGCCACGGCAGCGTTCTTCGAGGAGCGCACCTCGATGTCGCCGGACAGCGTGGTGGGGCCGGTGATCTGGAAGTTGACCTTGCCCTCGGTCGCGGTCTGGATCAGGGGCTGGTTCAGGGCCTCCGCGAGACGGTCGATCATGCTGAGGGAAAGGTTCTGCTGACCATTCTCGATGCGGTGGACTGCGCTCTGCGCCGTGCCCACCTCATCGGCGAGTCTTTGCTGGGACCAACCCCTGACGATGCGGCCGTCGCGGATCATGGCGCCTATTGCCTGGCTGGTGGTACTCATCCGGCCGATGATATCTCATACCTGAGATGACGCATCCGGGATGCGCACTCCGAGTGCTGAGCTGCCCGCCACCGGACTAAGGTATTGCCCATGACCCACGATTTTGATGTATGTGTCCTCGGTGCCGGGCCCGGAGGTTACGTGGCGGCGATCCGCGCCGCACAACTCGGGCTGAAGGTCGCCATCGTCGAGAAGAAGTACTGGGGCGGCGTATGCCTCAACGTGGGGTGCATCCCCACCAAGTCCCTGTTGCGCAACGCCGAGCTTGCGCAGGTATTCCATGATGACGCCGACCTCTTCGGCATCAGCGGTGAGGTGTCTTTCGACTACGGCAAGGCCTACAAGCGCAGTCGAGCAGTGGCGGACCGCATGATCAAGGGCGTCCACTACCTGATGAAGAAGAACAAGATCAAGGAAATCGACGGGTGGGGCACCTTCGTGGATGCCCACACCATCGAGGTGGAGGGCGATGACGGCAAGAAGCAGAAGGTGACCTTCACGAACGCGATCATCTCTGCCGGTGCCACCACCAAGATGTTGCCGGGGACAAAGGTGTCCGAGAACGTCGTCACCTACGAGGAGCAGATCCTGGAGGACTCGCTCCCTGACTCCATCATCATCGGTGGCTCGGGCGCCATCGGTACCGAGTTCGCCTTCGTCATGCGCAACTACGGCGTTGATGTCACCATCGTCGAGTTCCTGGACCGGATGGTGCCCACCGAGGACAAGGAGATCTCCGCTGAGTTGGCGAAGATCTACAAGAAGATGGGTGTGAAGGTGATGACCTCCACGAAGGTGGAGGCGATCGAGGACACGGGATCCGGCGTCAAGGTCACCGTCAGTCCCGCCGATGGGGGCGAGTCCACAGAGCTGGAGGCTGATCGTTTCATGTCGGCCATCGGTTTCGCTCCGCGCCTGACCGGATACGGGCTGGAGACGCTCGGCGTGGAGACCACGGATCGCGGCGCCATCGCCATTGATGACTACATGCGCACCAACGTCGAGGGCGTCTACGCCATCGGGGACTGCACCGGCAAGTTGATGCTCGCCCACACCGCTGAGGCGCAGGGGATCGTTGCGGCCGAGACCATCGGGGGCGCCGAGACCCAGCCGATCAACTACGACATGATTCCTCGCGCCACCTACTGCCAGCCACAGATCGCGTCGTTCGGTTACACGGAGGAGCAGGCCAAGGAGAAGGGATTCGAGGTCAAGGTCTCCAAGTTCCCCTTCGCCGCCAACGGCAAGGCATGGGGACTGGGTGAAGGCGTCGGCTTCGTCAAAATCGTCGCGGACTCGCGCTACAACGAAATCCTCGGAGCCCACATGATCGGGCCTGACGTGACGGAATTGCTGCCCGAACTCACGCTGGCCCAGGCTTACGACCTGACCACTGACGAGGTGGGGCGCAACATCCACGCCCATCCGACGCTGACGGAAGCCATCAAGGAGGCTGCCGAGGGCATCGGTGGACACATGATCAACTACTGAACCTTGTCCAGGGTCTGATTGCAGACGTCCGCCATATATCGACTCTCGTCCTACGGCTACTCGCCCCTCCTGCAAGGGTGCGCGGTGATGGGGCGGGCGTCGGTGCATAGCGGGTAGTGCCATAGTGGCTTCCATGAACGATGTCCCAGAAGCCGCACAGAGCGACGTAGCCGCGCCCGTCGTTGAGACGTCTGTCGGTGGGCTCTACCCCGGGCTTCTGTTGTGCCTCGGTGGGGGAGCGGTCGCAGTTCTTCTGCATCAGTTCGTCCCTACGGTCAGCGCGCTGCTCATAGCCATCGTTCTGGGTGCCGTCCTGGGCAACATCTGGAGGGTGCCCCCGACCATGGCGCCGGGCGTGGCTGTCGCCGGCAAACGCATTCTGCGCGTCGGGATCATTTTGCTCGGACTCCAGTTGGTGCTGGGTGATCTGCTCGAGTTGGGGCTCGGGATGGTGGCTGTGGCCGCCGTCGTGGTGACGGGGGGAATGGTTGGCACGGTTCTGGTGGGTCGCGCCATGGGCGTCCCACCTGCGCAGCGGCTTCTGATCGCGTGTGGTTTCTCCATCTGCGGAGCCGCCGCCGTCGCTGCTTGTGACGGCGTTGTGGACGCGGACGATGAGGATGTCGCCACTGGCATTGCTCTGGTGGTGCTGTTCGGAACCATCATGATTCCAGTGGTTCCGGTCCTGGTCACAGTGTTGACTCTTGACCCGGAAACCGGCGGACTGTGGGCGGGTGCCAGTGTTCATGAGGTGGCGCAGGTGGTGGCGGCCGCCGGCATCATCGGTGGCGGAGCTCTCAAGGGTGCCGTCATCGTCAAGCTGACGCGTGTCCTGATGCTCGCCCCGGTGATCGCTGTGTTGGGAATCATGCAGCGCCGGAGCAGCAGCCGTGACGCCTCTGTCAAAGCGCCGCCGCTCGTGCCCCTCTTCGTCCTCGGATTCCTGGCAATGGTGGCTCTCGCGTCGCTGGAAATACTGCCCGCGTCCGTGCTCGATGTCGCCCAGGTCATCCAGACGGCTTGCTTGGCCATCGCCATGTTTGCTCTCGGGCTGGGTGTCCGCTTCTCGAGTCTTCTCACGGTGGGTCCCAAACCTTTTGTGCTCGGGCTCATCTCCACCGTTCTCATTGCGGCTATTGCGCTGGGTGGCGTGTTGCTGGTCGCGTGAGAGTCCAGGCACAAAAGATCGGTGCCGGTGGGAAATTGTCCCACCGGCACCGATCATCCGTTGTGCTGCTCCGCTAGAAAACCCGTCGACGCGTGCCGCCGATCGGAACGAGGTTCAGGATCAGACCGACGACGATCAGAACAGCGCCGATCCAGACCAGCACGCTCAAACTGTCCACGATCAGACCAACGATGAGGAGGATGACTCCAAGGGTGATCATGCTTTTCTCCATTTCTGTTCGTCCCCGGAAACGAACCGTGTGACTCCAACAATGTGAGGATAGCGACTGGCGGGGTCAGTATCTCCCTAACCGGAGTTTCCCACGAAAATCCGCTCTGCGGGTGATTTCTGCGGCGCCACGCCGAGGCCACGTGATTCTTCCGAATCCGAAAAGTTCGTCCGTGCTTCCACGACCTGCTGAACAGGGGCAACTGGAGAGAACGCTGGCGCGGCTCGGCTCACTCACCCGGCGTGGACGGGGGAGAGGGTGGCAGCGACGCGCCAACAGCCTGGGGACGGGTTCCACCGAATCGGCCTACGGTGGCCGTTGAGCAGGCATGATGTCCCTTGTGAGAACAAGGGGGCAAAGCATGCACAGGTTCGAGAGTGTCAACAGGATTGTGAAGCGGATATCCGAGCAGCCGATCGTCGCGAAGTTCGCCGATGTCATGGAACCGGGCGCAGACGAGATGGAAAAGCATCCCGCCGTCCACGATGTCTTGACCGGAAAATCCCTGACCGGACACCCCCTCCATCCATCCTTGGTTCACCTTCCCATCGGCGTCACAGTGGCCGCTGCGGCCCTCGAACTCGCGGGAAGTGTGCGCCACCGGTCGGCGGTCACACTGCTCACCGGCATTTCCGCCACCGCCGCCATACCCACGGCGGTCACCGGCATGGCTGAATGGACACGCCGTCGCCAAAGCATGCGCCAACGCCGGGTAGGAGCACTGCATGCCCTCGCCGCGGAGGCAGGTACGACGCTGGCGTTGTTGTCCTGGGTGCTGAAAGTGCGGAACGCGGACGCGGCCGCAAGGTGGATGCTCTTCGGTGCCGTCGCCGCCTACGGGACCGCAGGGTTCCTGGGAGGAGACCTGGTCTACGGTCGTGACGCCGCCGCCGATGGTGCGGATCTGGCCGAAGAATCGGACTGATGAGTGGCGGTGACAGCCAGCGGCTACCTTGACGTGGGAGGTCAGCGCATCAGGGTCACCAACCTCAACAAGGTTCTCTACCCTGCCGCTGGAACCACCAAGGGCGAGGTGATCGCGTACTACCAGGCGATCGCCCCTCAGATGCTGCCTCACGTCACGGGAAGACCGGCGACGCGCAAGCGATGGCCCAATGGAGTCGGTACGGAGGCTGAGCCGAGCGAAGCCTTCTTCCACAAAGGCCTCGATGCGGGCTCGACACCGCCGTGGGTGGTCGTCGCTGCTCTGCGTCACGACGGCGGGGAGAAGGAGTATCCGCTCATCAATGACGCCGCCACACTGGTGTGGCTCGCCCAACTGGCGGCTCTGGAGATTCATGTGCCGCAGTGGCGGGTCGACACCGACGGGGTGGCGCAGAATCCGGATCGTCTCGTGCTGGATCTCGACCCCGGCGACGGCGCCACCATGGCTCAGTGCGTCGAACTTGCACACCTCGTGCGTGAAGTACTTGACGGGGCAGGAATGCAGTGCGCGCCGGTGACGTCCGGCAGCAAGGGTATCCACCTCTATGCGCCGCTGGATGGGTCGCTGACGAGCGACGAGGCGTCGGACTTCGCTCACCACCTCGCCCGATCGCTGGAGGCAATGCGCCCGGACCTGGTGGTGAGCGACATGAAGAAGGCGCTGAGACGGCGCAAGGTGCTGCTCGACTGGAGCCAGAACAATGGCAGCAAGACGACCATTGCGCCGTACTCGCTGAGGGGACGGCCACGTCCGACGGTCGCAGCGCCCCGTCGATGGGAGGAGTTGACGCCCGACCTTGCGCAGCTGGAGTTCACCGACGTCGTGCAACGCGTCGAGGAGGACGGGGACCCGCTGACGGAGTTGTTTCCCGGCGCGGACCGGCTGTCCACGTATCGCTCCATGCGCGATGCGGCCAGTACCCCGGAACCTGTCCCGGCGGGGCGGCCGGCCGGGGGAGCGGGCAACACCTTCGTCATCCAGCGGCACCAGGCTCGACGCCTGCACTACGACTTCCGGCTGGAACACGACGGCGTGCTCGTGTCGTGGGCCCTGCCCAAGGGTCCACCCACCGATCCCCGCAAGAACCACCTTGCCGTCCAGACGGAGGACCATCCACTGGAGTACGCGACCTTCGAGGGCGACATCCCGACAGGGGAGTACGGCGCAGGGCACGTCGACATCTGGGACGCGGGCACTTTCGAGCTGGAGAAGTGGCGAGATGGCAAGGAGGTCATTGCCACCCTGACCGGCAGACCTGACGGCGGGCTGGGCGGTGAACCGCGCAAGTTCGCGCTGATCCATACTGGTATGGGAGGTGAGCCGAAGAACTGGCTGATCCACCTGATGGATTCGTGAGCAGTCAGGCTGCAAGCGGGTCGATCGATCCCTATGTGTGATCCAGCAAGTGTGCATCTTGATGCAATAACCAGAGCATCATGATGTACCATTGATCCATGAGAACCACAGTTTCGTTGGACCGGGACACTGAGGCGGCCGTACGGGATCTTCGTGCAGCTGAGCATTTGGGCCTCAGCGAGGCTGTCAATGAGCTGATTCGACGGGGTATGACGATCCGCACAAAGCCGGACACGGTCTTCAGGTCTCCGAAGTTCAAGATGCATGCGAAACTCGACTACACCAATACCGGTGAAGTGCTCGACATGCTGGACCGGCCCTGATGCTGGTCGATGCCAATGTGTTGTTGAGCTCAGTCGATTCGACCTCACAGCATCACCAGCTGGCCGAAAGGTGGATGACGGAGGCGCTGTCGGGTCACAATCGCATCGCTCTGCCATGGGCATCGGTGGGCGCCTTCCTGCGTATCTCCACGCATCCACGCGTTTTTCGGGAGCCTTTGACGTCAGCACAGGCGTGGAGCTGCATCGAAGCTTGGATGGGTTCGGGCGTCACTTGGATCCCTGCAGCCGGTGAACGCACACTGAAAATCTTCGGAGAACTGGTGCTGCGTCATCACGTCACAGCAAACCTGGTGCCCGACGCGCAACTGGCCGCGTTTGCTGTCGAGCACGGCATCCCGGTCGTCACGTTCGATTCGGACTTCAGGCGATTCCCGGAGGTAACCGTCGTCAACCCCTGAGACGGTCAGGAGAGGACGACAAAGCAGCGTGTTCCGTCCGGCAGGTCCCGGACCTCCGTAAAGCCCATGGATTCATAGAAAGCTCGCTGACGAGCCTCATCACCGGTGATGAGCACCTTTTGCCGGACGGATGCGTATGGTTCGAAAACCGACGCCATGAGCAGGCGCCCCAGGCCTGAGCGCTGCATGTCCGGCCTCACGAGGATGTCCTGAAGGTATGCGATGGTCTCGCCGTCACCCACGATCCGCGCCAGGCCCACGAGTTCGCCGTCGTGGCGAGCCGTCACGACGCGTAACGAGCCGAGTATGCCGCGCAGCAATCTCTCCGGATCCTTGGTGTAGGCCGACCAATCGACAGAGTCGTACAGACTCACGAGCTCGGCGGATGAGGGAGTATCTTCGGACGACAATGCGTAGCCACTCTGCATGCCACGAAGCTACACGAGCACATACGACAAATGTCACGCCCTACTTGGCAAAAGGCAACCTAGATGACCGATAAGCAACATTATGTCACTAATCCTTTGCCCCCACTCCTCCAGTTCACCGGTTCGTACATCCTGCTGTACGCTGCGCTTCATCGGTAACCGTGCGCTGTTGACGTCCAGGAGAGAAGCACATGACCAGACCTACGCCAGTTCTTCTGTGGGTGGCTACCGGAGTGGCAGGGTTGGCGGCTCTCATTCTGGGAGGGGTGTCGGGGTACAGCGCCGACGCCGCATCCGAATCTGGAGGGGGCGCTGAAAGCCTCGTGGGCTTCCTCAACGTAGGGCCGTGGGTTTTCGTTACCCTCACGGGACTCCTTCTCCTTGCCGCAGTATTCGCGACTTCTGCCCACGCTCGCGGACGAGATGAGCAGGCGCGAGTCGTCGGCCCGATGGTATTGGTCGTGGGGGGTGTGGTCGGAATGCTGCTCTTCCTGCCTCTTGGATTCGTGGCCCTCATCGGATTCACTTGGCTGATTGCGCAGTCACTGCTCACACCATCCACTCAACGAACCGTGTAGCGTGACGGCAGCTCTCCGTCACCGATCCTGCTCAGCGACTGCCTGGTCTTTCTTCCGGGCACGGCTTGTAGGGGGTGAAGGTTGGCTCAGGGGCGGAAGCCTCCCCCGCCGTGTCGACCTACGCGCGGCAGAGAGCACCCTCCACCCTCACGTTGTAGCACCGTCTCTCTCAGAATGACTGAGGGTTACCTGCAGGTTTGGCTCTGCTCGAAAATGTAGTGACCCACGCGACGATGCAGGTCAGGACGGCGATAGCCATGAGTCCTGTGCCAGCCAGAATGAGGATTCCCGCACCGATGTTGGCGCCGACGGTTGGTTGTGCCAACAGCCAACCTCCCCCCACAGCGACCAGACCGCCGACCATGGCGAACACGTAGCTGATTCGAAAGATTATGCGCGCCACCGTCATGATGCCACTCTCCATATCCCTTGGAACCATCTATTATCCACCCTTCGGATCTCACTTCCTGTGATCACGAGGCGATTCACACCGTCGACGTCTTAGGTCAAGTCGACGTTCGTCTCAATCGCGAACAACACGTCCAACCCCGGCCTGTGCGTCAACTCGGAGGCCAGTCTGAGATCATCAACAAAGTACTGGCCTCCACGCCAACGGCCCCCGAACCTGAGTTGGGTCCGGGGGCCGTTGGTCGTTCTCACGTCAGGGCATCACTCGAAGTTCTCCTCCACATCGATGTCACCCAATTCGTCCATGTCAACGTCGCCGAGATCGTGCAGGTCGATGTCGCCATGATCATGCCCCTCGATGTCGCCATAATCATGTACCTCAATGTCATCCAGATCATCCATCCCTGGCTGACTGAACGTGGAGACTGATCTACGGTCATCGTAGGTGTTGACGTGCAAATGGTCTTTGTGGTTCGCGGTGTTGTTTCCCCGGTCAGCCATCTTCCGCCATCCCCTGCTGTCGTAACGAACAGACCAGATCTGCTGATCGAAGATGATGTAGCTGATTCCGAAGTGATCAGCGTGGGCCCGATAGAACCTCGCCATTTCCCAGCCAGTCCTGTTGCCGGCCGGTGTGTTCCACCGCGGGATCATGATGTCCACTGCACGGCCAGCGGGATGATCGGGCGTGGTGCGCCGAGCCCAGCCGTACATCGTCTTGATGTCCGGATACACCGCCCATACATGGCGCACAACCTTGGTGGCATTCATGTTGACCATGTGCAGCCCGGAGGACCAGCCACGATTCAGCGACTTGTCACCGCTGCCAATCCCGCCGGGGCCGGGCCCTGGCCCGTTGTTTGGTCTCGTTGTCGTGAGGTACTCCGCCGTCAACCACCTCTTGGAACCATTCAACGCGATTTCGGCTCGACCCGAGTCGACGACGCCCGTCGTCTGCACCGCACTGCCCGTTCTGATCACGCCATTGGATCCTGTACCGGTGGCAGCGTTCCAGATTTTGAGGGTCGTGGTGGCGTACTGGGTTGTTGTGAGGAACCCGCTGCCCAGGCTGCCGCTGTCGCTAGAGCCGCCGGTGTTTCCGGCGTCGGGCTTCGTGGGAACCGGTTCGGGCTTCGGCCTCGTGATGTCCAAATACTTGGCCGTCACCCACGAGGTCGCACCGTTGACGCTGACCTTGGCGCGTCCGGCTGTGATGGTTCCCGTCGGAGTGACTGCGGTGCCCCGCTCAATCACGCCGCTGTGATTCTCGCCGGTGTCGCTGCGCCACAGGTTGAGCCTGGTGGTGGCGTACTGGGTGGCGAACCGGCCAGTCTCGGTATTGAATGACGAGGGCGGGAAGGGTGTCGAAGTCAGTTTGACGAGGTTGTTGAACACCCATTTCTCATGTTGAGCGTCCCAGATGAGGGAACGGCAACCGTTTGGGCCCGTCCACTGGTCGTTGCACGAGGTTACCCACCTGCGTCCTTCGGAGGTGAAGAAACCTGGATTGGCCAGCGGGTTGGTCCCCCATGCGCGGTGAGTGGTGGGTGTGTAGGTGAGGTTGTTGAACGTCCATGTAACGTCCGACCTGATGTCAGCGCGGCAGCGAGTGATGATGGTGGAATACTGACTACAGACAGTTTTCCATTCACGTCCGTTGACTGTGTGATAACCCGGTGTGGTGTATACGTCAACAGCGGCTTTCGCCGCGGGGGGCATCCCGACGAATAGAGAGGCAGCGACGGCACCGGTGGCGACAGCTGCCCATAGCTTCTTCAACATAGCGGCTCCTGTAGGGGGGTCGGAGTGGGCTGCGGCCTAAGATACTCTCAGGAAGGCGGAACTGCCTAATTCAGACGGATGAATTCATAAGAGTCCAATGAATCGTCGAAGGACTCGGATGCGATGCGAGCAGTTTCGTCAACCCCATATGCGCTTTGACTAGGGACTAGGCCACATCCAGGATGCCCCGAGGCGTGCCGATAGAGGTCCGATCAGAAGTGCGCAGAATATCACTGTACTAGATATGGCTGGATGATAGATAAATATTAGCTATGGAGCCTTATAGTTACGTACGCATTAACATAATCTGCTATTGAGTCTTCCGCTCTACTGTGTTGAATCCATCATTCACCATGTCGCCGTCCCATGTCAGGTTGGAGCCGGAATCAATAGCATGCACCTCGAGACCCGGCGTCTGCTTTAGCTCGGAGACCATCGCCGTCGATCCCGCAATGAGGGTGAAGTTGTGATCAATCTCAGTGGCCAGCACCCAGGCATGATCGTCAGGCCACAGCAAGCTGGGCGTCTGGTCCCATGATCCGTTGTGGGCCCAGGGCGCGACGCTCGGCCACTGTTTGTCGATGAAATCGCAAGCTCCTGCCTCAAATAGGATGTAGCTCCGTCCCGCGTCTGCATGGAGACCGAATCTAGGCCCAGCAGCAATGTCTCGGGGGAGAATTCCCGAGCCCTTCCTCCCTTGTCCGAAGAAGTTCCGGATGCTGCTGCCCTTCGCTCCGAAGCCCCAAGAAGAGAAGCCTGAAGAAGTCAGCAAGCCACCCCACCCCTCCCAGATCGCCGCGATCCCGTTTTTCGGAGTGGTGGTGTGCCGCCCGAGGACACCAGCCGTCAGCGAAAGGGATGCGATGTCCAGAGAACCCTCAAGCGGGTCGTTGTACCGCCACCCATCCGGCGCAACCACTCCGTCGGTCCTTCCCGGATTACGCCGAACCAGACGCGCATACTGAGCTTCGGCGTGCATGGTGGTTCCGAAAGATGCCGCGACGTGTTCCCAGCTGGTCCGCTGCGTCTCCAGCAGAGAATCGAACTGGTCAGCGTGGTTATGAAGCGTAGCCTCATTGACGCCATGCCACGTCCCGGTGGCATGGGGTCGGTCGCGCTCGGCGGGGTGGAAAACCCGTGCGTACGCCGGGAACCCACCAGGCACGATTGAGCAGAGACTGCCCCAAGGCTCCGATTCCACAGCACGGAGCCACTCACCCCGAGAAGAATCATTCACCCACTCGAATCGCTCGCCCATGTCACCATCTTTTCGGCACGAAAGGTCACTCTCAAAGCTCAAGCAAACACCCCGACACTCCGTGTGCAAGGGTGGCGCCATGAGTGACACATTTCACAAGTCGGGCTCCCCCGCCGCCATTGCCACGGAAGTGGCGAGCCTGTCCTGGCTCGCGGGGGCCACAGACGCGGGCGGTGCACCGGTCGCCGAACTTCTGACACATGACAGCGGCTGGCTGGAGACTCGTCGTCTGACCCCGGCTCCGCCCTCCCGGGATGCAGCACGAGACTTCGGCCGACGACTGGCCATGACGCACGCGTCAGGAGCGGAATTCTTCGGCGTCGCCCCACCGGGTCTCAAAGCGGCGGATGCGGTACTGGCGGAGTTGCCCTCCCCTGTCGTCGAGGAACCCACCTATGATTCCTGGGGCGCCTTCTTCGCTGCGTTGCGACTGGCTCCCCACATGAAGGACGCCCAGAGTGCGGGCCATTTCGATCACGGCCAAGCAGATCGTGTCTGGAAGATGGTCGACAGGGTCGCCGACGGCGACTTCGATGCGACTCAACCCGGAGCCGTCGTGGATGCTCAGAACGATGCATCACCCGACGGCCATCAACCACTTGTCGCCCGGCTGCACGGCGACCTGTGGGGCGGCAACGTGGTCTGGGCGCGACAGGGCAGCCGAGCTGTGGGGACCCTCATCGACCCGAGTGCACACGGCGGTCATGCCGAGACGGATCTCGCCGAACTGGCCGTGTTCGGCTCTCCTCATCTGGAGGACACCATCGCGGGCTATCAGGAGGTCAGCGCCTTGGCGGATGGCTGGCGGGAGCGCGTGCCGGTCCACCAGCTGCACATGTTGCTCGTCCACGTGGTCAAGTTCGGCGAGGGCTACGTTCCATGGGCGGTGGGTCTGACGGACGGTTTCGTGTGATCCCGGCCTACCAACCGACCGTTCCCGGACCACCCTTGAAAGGTCCGCTGACCTTCGACGTGATCCATCCCCCGTAGAACTGGCCCTCCTGCGGTATGACGCGCTCACCATTGACGAAACACGCGTCCATCGTGGCCGGCATGAGCGCCACATGCTGGCTCAGCGCGGTGAACCGGGAGGTGGGGTGCGGATACTGCCACACCGCACGTTTCGCGACCCTCTCCCCCACCACCACATCAAAGTAGTCTGCGCGGCCCTTGAACTCGCAGTGGGTGTGGCCCTCCACGGGCACGAGTACCCCCTCGGCGAATGCTCCGCGAGGAATGTAGTACGTGGGAGGATGACTGGTCTCCAGGACCTGGACCGATTCACGCGTTCGCGCGATGGTCTTGTCACCGAAGTGGACCTCGACGAGGTCGTCAGTTCGTCGCAGCGCCGGTGGCCGGGGATAGTCCCAAACGGATTCCTGTCCGGGAAGAGGCTTGTCTCGTCGCGGTGCACTCATGTGTTCTCCCGGGCTCTGTGTCGGATCCCATGCTAGGGAGTCGCTCCAAGAGCCCGGAACACGTCGAGCACGTCGTCAGCGGGACTGACTTACCCACCCAGCTGCGTCAGCACCGGCCCCGCTACCCAGCCGAAGACCCCGTACGCCAGTGGAAGTGCAAGAATGCCGAGAATGATCCCGGCGATTCCGAACGCCCGCCCGCGACGTGATGCGGTGGCCACGATGCTGATGATCCACCCCACGATTCCTACTACGACCGAGAGCAGCGCCACCAGCGAAGGGCCCGCGGCAGTTTCTCCATAGGCGACGATGCGCGGGTCATTCATCAGTGCCTCGGAATCCCGGGGGACGCCGGTTTCGGCCAAATCGAGAGCGAACTCGGCGAGCCCCGAGCCCAGGACCCAGGCGGCAGCCATGAGGGCGCCTGTGGCGAGGACAACCACAACGAGGCCGATCACTCCCAGCATGTTTGAGCGCTGGGCAGGGGGAGCGCTCTCCGGCCAGGACTGCGCCGAGTAGGGCTGTTGTCCCGGGTACGGCTGCTGTCCCGGGTACGGCTGTTGCTCCGAATAGGGCTGTTGCTCCGAATAGGGCTGTTGTCCCTGGAGCGGTTCGCCCGTCGAACCATACCCATACTGCTGTTGCTGGCCGTACGGAGATGCACCGCCTGGATTCTGCTGGCCGGCGGTGTCCCACTGCGGGGGCTGATGCTGCTGTCCCTCGTGGCCGGGGTCGAATTCCGGGCCCGGCCGATCGGGTTCCCCGGGGCTGCGATTGTTCCATTCGTTGCTCATGGCGTCCCCTCATCTCAGTGCATCCATGGTGACACACGATCGGCGCGCAGCCGGGGATCGCGATGCTGACCGGGGCTTTGGCTACATTCACTCACTATCTGCACGACAAGAAGGGACCAACCATGAAAACACCTCCCCATCCCAATCCCGAGCTGAGCGGCGGAACTCCGGTGTCCCGGGTACTCCTCGACGCGTTCGAGAGAGTCCATGAAATCGTGCCCAGCGTCGTCGAAGGGCTGGATTCACAACAGCTGACGTGGCGTCCAGACCCGGAAGCGAACTCCATCGGATGGCTCCTGTGGCACCTCGCTCGTGTCGAGGACAGCCATCTCGCTGACCTCGACAATGCCGATCAGCTGTGGACACAGGACGGCTGGGTTGAGAAATTCCACCTTCCCTATAACGAGTCCGACATTGGATTCGGTCAGGATTCCGACACCGTCGGACAGTTCTTCGTGGCGGACCCGACGATACTGATCACCTATTGCGAAGCGGTCCACTCCAGGACACGGGATATTGTGTCCGCGCTCACAGAGAAGGACTACGAGCGCGTTATCGATGACTCATACGACCCGCCCGTCACCGTCGCGGCTCGCTTGGTGAGCGTGGTCAACGACACGACACAACACATTGGGCAGGCATCGTATGTGCGTGGGCTCGTGGAACGGCGGGGACGGTAGGGGCGACCTCTTCGCTTCCATGGCATGGAGCACTGACGGGTCATCTGACTACCTCTTGTCGGACTTGGTCAGTGCGGAGCCCTTGTGGGCCGCGACATGATCGGTCTTGTCGCTGGCGATCTCGTACTGGGGCTCATCCTCGCTCGCGCGCCGTGTGCGGCCCTTGTAGTCGAAATCGGCCGTGTGGACCTTGGTGACCGTGCCGGACACCCGACCCGCCTCGGAGTTCCAGGTGACGTGGTCTCCAACTGAGAATTCGGTGCTCATACGGACTCTCCAATCCCGGGATACACAAGCGTGCCTCCCGGACCTCTCACGGGTGCTGCCCCCCACTGCCCGAGCTCATGCGGCCTCGGTTTCGATCCGTTGATGAGATGCGTGACCTCCCAGCCCCGTGCCGTCAGGCTGTTGGCCAGCAGGAGACGATGGCATCGCCACGGCATCGGTTCACCGCACATGATTGCCACACGGCTTTGACGTGCCAAATCAGTGAGGTGCTTCAGGCCTGCCTCGAATTCGGGGGTGAGTGTGTAATCGGCATAGTTTTTGAAGCTTGCGTTCTGCCAGCCAGCATTGAGGCTGGGGTCTATCTCCTTCTGTCTGGGGCGCCGTCCTCCCAGCACTGCCAGATGCGTGTACCCGATGTCCGCCTCATCCAGCCACGATGGCATCGCGTCGGCGTCGAACTGGGGGCTGCGACGGGAGCCTGGCATCTTGCGAACGTCAGCCACCACCTCGATGTCGACGGAGGTGAGCGTCTCGAGCACCACCTCGGGCGGGCACGTCCAGTGCCCAAATGTCCAGGCGGTCTTCGTGCTGTCCTCTTCATGCCGACCGTCGTGCATGCCGTACCCCCTCTCAATCTCGTCCCTGTCACACCTCTGCGACCACGAAGCAACGTCAGCGACGGCGACGTCGGGTCTGAGTCACTCAGATGCGCCGGATGTGCCGCCTTCAAGGCCCAGCCTGGTGGTCGCCACCATGGCTGGAGTCTATGATGTTTCCGTCATCGAGGAATCTGACGCAGCTACTCTTCCCGGTCGATCCAGCGCGAGCAGAGGAATGCATGTCCACACTGGGAACACCCCCACGTTCCGGACGGAATGAGCCGCCCCGACCGTGGAGTCCCGAAACACCAGCCTCGAAGAGTTCTCGCAGCAACACCCTGCGTCACCTTCGCATGTTGCTACCCACCACGGACGACTACCGTTCGCTGCCCCGCACCTGGAAGCGCGACATCGCCGCCGGCTTCACCGTCGGAATCGTGGCCCTGCCACTGGCGCTCGCATTCGGAGTGAGTTCCGGCGCCGGAGCCGAGGCGGGTCTCATCACGGCAATCGTCACAGGCTTCGTGGCGGCTGTCTTCGGCGGTTCCCACGTTCAGGTGTCCGGCCCGACCGGTGCCATGGTGGTGGTGCTCGGACCAATCGTGGCTCTCTACGGTGCGCCCGCCCTGGCCGTGGTCTGTCTCATGGCCGGAGGGATGGTGCTCCTGGCCGGAATCTTTCGCCTCGGTGGCCTGATATCCGTGATTCCCCGCCCCGTCATCGAGGGCTTCACCCTGGGCATTGCCGTCATCATTTTCCTCCAACAGGTGCCGTCGGCGCTGGGCTCGCAGGCAGGACCCAGCAACAACGCCGTCATCGCCGCCCTGCAGTCGCTCCCCAACACGGTGGACGCCGAACTGTTCGCATCCCTGGCGCTCGTCGCCGTGGTTGCGGTACTCATGGTGCTTCTCCCCCGGCTCTCCGCACAGATTCCTGCCTCCCTTGTTGCGATTGTTGCGGCGACCGTCGGCGCTGTGCTCCTCGAGCTCCCCGTCGAACCGATCGGGGCACTGCCCGCCGGACTGCCAGCGCCGACAGCGCCATCGATTGACCCCGACATCGTTGTCAGCCTGATCGGGCCCGCAGCAGCCGTGGCGATCCTCGCAGCCATCGAGTCCCTCCTCTCCGTCCGGGTGGCGGCCACGATGTCCGACGCGGGCAACTACCTGCCCGACCGCGAGCTGGTGGGGACAGGGACTGGCCTCTCTCGCCGCCGGATTCTTCGGGGGCATGCCGGCAACCGGAGCAATTGCCCGCACAGCGGTGAACGTGCGCTCGGGCGCCAGAACCCGCGTCGCATCGATCACGCATGCGCTCGTGCTCCTCGTGGTGGTGTCCATCGGGGCGGCGGTGGTCAGCCGAATCCCGCTGGCCGCGCTGGCGGGGGTTCTCATGGTGACAGCCGTCCGCATGGTGTCCGCGGCGCGTGTCCGCCACATCATGCGCACCAGCCGCTCAGAAGCATGGATCTTCATCACCACCGCCGTCATCACGGTCAGCTTCGACCTCATCTACGCAGTCGGCATCGGCATCGTCGCGGCGGCATTCTTCGCCCTGCGCGCCGTCGCACGCACCAGCGGTGTGAGGCGCGAGAAACTGAGCGGGGAACCCCAGCCGGGCGATGAGCGGATTGCCCAGTTCGCGCTGGAGGGAGCGCTCTTCTTCGGTGCAGCTGAGCGGATGCTGCAGGCCATCGATGAAGTGGAGGACATCGACGTGGTCATCATTCGGATGTCCGGTTTGCACCTGCTGGACAGCACGGGCGCCGAACTCTTCACCGAGGTCATCACAGCGCTGGAAGCCCGCGGGGTGACGGTACTCGTGAAGGGGCTGCGCCCTGAACACGTTCAACTGGCCACCAAAATTGGGGTGGTCGCGTCACTCCGCGTCAAGGAGCACCTGTTCGACACCCTCGACGGGGCCACCGAGCACGCCCGCTCCCACATCCGGCGGTTGCAGCACTGAGCGCTCCCCGACGGCCCGGCGTCCACCACGCCGCGTCCCGCTACCCGATGTTCACCTCCGGTTGAGACCGTTCGTTCCTCAGCGGTTCCCTAAATTCCCGGCCAGTAGTCGTTGGGGTCCAGACGGTCACCGAAGATGGCCTGGCCCACCCGCACGCACGTGGCACCGTGCTCGATGGCCAGCTCGAAGTCCCCCGACATTCCCATCGACAGCTCGTCCCATCCCCCACCGTCCAGATCCCGGAGTTCGGCCCGCACACGGTTCATCACGTCGAAACAGGCCGCGACGCGCTCGTGGTCATTCGTGAAGACCGCCAGTGTCATGAGGCCACGGACGTCCAGGGCGTCGAAGTCGGAGAGTTCGCGGGTGAAAGCGGCGACCTCGTTCGGGGGGAGCCCGAACTTCTGGTCCTCGCCAGAAGAGTTGATCTGGACCAATACCTCCAGACGACGTCCCTCCCGCTGAAGTCGCTTGTCCAGCTCCTTCGCGATCCGCAGTGAGTCAAGGGCCTGGAACTCGGTGGCGAACCGCGCCACTTCTCGTGCCTTGTTGGTCTGCAGGTGCCCAATGACGGCCCACTCGATGTCGGCGACGTCGGAGAGAACCTCCGCCTTCGCCGAGGCCTCCTGCACTTTGTTCTCGCCGAATCGTCGATACCCTGCGGCGTATGCCTCCCGAACGATCTCGGGGGCCTTGGTCTTGGTCACCGGCAGAAGCCGGATCTCGTCTGGGCGACGATCCACGCGGGCGGCTGCCCCGGCGATCCGGCGCTCGATGAGAGCAAGGTTGGATGCGACAGAACTCATGCCCCATGACTACACCACGTCCGCAACATCGGGGGAGTAGCCGCTGTAGCCTGTACGGCATGAGCCAGGACCCGACGAATCGCGACGAGGTTGAATCGTTGCTGGCCGCACGCCAGGAGCTGGGCTCAGCGATGGAGCCGGCGCTGGTGGACTCGTTTGCGGAGAAGATCGTTGCGGAGGTGCGGCGCCAAACTCAGGAACAGCGCGAGATCGCCGAGCGTGCCGAAGCCGGTGGCAAGGCCAGCACCGGTGCCCAGCTGACCCTGGCAATAGTGTCCATCGTGATGGCGATCCCACTCACGGCCATCGCGCTGGGCACAGGATCCGCGTGGATGGCCGTGGTGGTGTGGATCGGCATCGTCCTCGTGAACTTCGCGTTCACTCTGCGCCACCGCGGGCAGCACTGACACCTCGTTCATCGGATCTCCTGACCGCCCTCAGCCCCGCTGCCGGATGTCGACGAGTTCGTGACGCAACATCGATGCCGGGACTCCGGTTGGTGCGCACGGCCTCCGTCGCGCAATAGGCTACGAGTCGATTCCGGACGGAGAACCACGTGGATGCCGATGTGACCATTTGCCGGGCGCGACTCATGCCCGGATGCTCGGACCCAATGGAGACCGAGCTGGTCGATGTCGCCGTACGCGACGGTCTCATCAGCGCCATCACGCCGCATCGACGCATGATCGCTGATGCCATCGACGCCGACGGGGCCGTGCTGCTGCCCGGGCTGTGGGACGCCCACGTCCACTTCAGCACTCACGCGCTGCTGGCGGAATGTCTCCAACTGCCCGCCGAGGCGGATCTGGCCGGGATCCTCCATCGCCTGAGGGAAGAACTGGCAATCCGGGAATCCGGTGGTCTTCTCATCGGTTTCGGCCATCGCAGCGCAACGTGGCCTGACGAACCTCATGCGGAGGTGCTGGACGAGCTGTCGTGTGAGCCGATTGTTCTGATTGCCGGCGATCTGCATTCCGTGTGGTGCAATTCGTCGGGGCTGGTGGCCGTCGGGGCTCTGGATCACCCGACGGGACTGCTGCGGGAGGAGGATGCGTTCGCCGCCATGCTCCATCTGATGGCCACGGAGACCGGTCACGTGGACGCGCTGGTGCGCGGTGCGCAGCGCCGAGCAGCCGCCCTCGGTGTCGTCGGAATGGTGGACATGGAAATGTCGTGGGGAGTGGGTACGTGGCAGCGTCGGCTGGCCGCTTCGCCGTCGCTGCAGCGTGTGGAGGTGGCCACCTACCCCGATGAGCTTGACCAACTCATCGCACTGGGGCTGCGCACCGGCGATCTGCTGGGCGAGAGATTACGAGTGGGCCCCCTGAAGATCATCTCCGACGGCTCGCTCAGTTCACGAACGGCCCACTGTCTCTCTCCCTACCCGCACCCCATCGACGACTCCCCCCACGGCGTCGCGAACCTTCCATTCGAGGAGATGGTGTCCCTGATGGGGCGGGCCACCCGCAACGGCGTCGAATCGGCTGTCCACGCCATCGGGGACCGCGCCTGTCGTGACGCCTTGGATGCATTCGAGGCTGTGGGCGCCGTCGGGACGATCGAGCATGCACAACTCGTTCACCCCAATGATCTGCACCGCTTCGCGGCACTCCGTGTTGGCGCAAGCGTTCAACCCGCACATCTTCTCGAGGATGAGGCCGTGCTCGACGACGTCTGGCCTACATCGACGGATCGCGCCTTTGCCCTGCGAGCTCTGCACGACGCAGGCGCACAGCTCCGATTCGGCTCTGACGCGCCGGTGTCCCCGCTGGATCCGTGGCTGGCCATGGATGTGGCCGTCAACAAGCCCCATCGGGTGGAGCAGGCGCTGACGCCGAACGAGGCTCTCGCAGCGTGCACGCGGACGAGAGTCGCCGTCGGAGCGCCCGCCGACCTGGTCCTGACCTCCCTCACGCCTGCGCAGCTGGATGACGGGAAGTTCGCGCTGCACGGTTCCCGCATCACCATGGTGGATGGGATCGCGACGCATGGACCGCTCGACACCCCCTCTGGGTAAGCTGGGGGCGCACAACGTCACATGCGAATCCGCGACCTCCAGTGAAGGGGAGCACGTCATGGCACCAGAGAACGACAAGCACACGACTGACGAGCACCGCGCCGCTGGACATCAAGACGACGGCCTCCCCCCTGAGGGAATCGATGACAGCCGCCCCGTCGCCTCCTCGGGTGGCGAGTGGCAAGCGCCAGTGTCTCCTGAGGGCGGCTTGGACGACACAGATGTCAGCGCAAGTCCGCCGGATGCCTCTCCCCTGCTCGAATCCCTGGCGCAGGACGATATGTCTGAGGGGTCTGAACGCTTCTGGAATGAAGGTGCACCGGTGTCGGGCACCACGTCGAATACGAAAAAGATCCCACCGCAGTAGAGTCCACCGACGAACGATGAGAGATGATCAACCATGACTGAACAGACACCCATCAACCAGACAGCCTCCGAGGAGCGCCTCATCGAGGAACTCACCGGGGCCACCGTGCCACCGGATGTGCCGGAGGACGACGATCCCGTTCGCCCGGGGGATCCGGAACCCACCCCGGACGAGGATCACCACTAGTTCGCTGGACGACACGCCCCATTAGTCATCACAGGAACGGGGAGGGGTCTCCCGCCCCCACTCGCACCACGATCGGCTCGTCCCCAGTCATGTCGACGACGGTGGTGGGTTCGGACGCCACGTCACCGGAATCCAGCACGGCATCCACCTCGTGGTCAAGCAGCTCCTTGATGGCCCAACCGTCAGTGGGTGATTCGTCCTCCCCCGGGAGCAGCAGTGTCGAACTCAGCAGAGGCTGCTCCAGCGCGCCCAGCAGCGCCTGAACGGTGCGATGCTGAGGGATGCGGACGCCGACGGAACGCTTCTTCGGATGCAGCATCATCCTGGGCACCTCCCGGGTGGCGGGCAGGATGAAGGTGTAGCTGCCGGGCGTGACGGACTTGATCGACCGGAACACCCAGTTGTTCATGTCGACGTATGCACCCAGTCTCGCGAACTCGTCCACCACGAGCGTGAAATGGTGCTTGTCGTCCAACTGTCTGATGCGTTTGATGCGGGCGATCCCCTCCGCGTTGCCGAGGACACAACCAAGTGCGTAGCCGGAGTCCGTGGGATAGGCCACCAATCCCCCATCGGTGAGGATCCGCACGACCTGGTTGATGCTGCGTGGCTGGGGATTGTCGGGATGCACGTCGTAGTACTGGGCCATGGGTCCAGACTAGGTGCTCGTGCCGTTCCTCACTCCTGGTTGCCGCCGATCACTGAGACAACCTGCGCGGTCCCCGTGGCGGACAGCGGCAGGGAGTTGATGCCGATCATGCTGAGGAACTGGGTGGGGTGGCGCCCGGTGACGCTCACCGTGATCAAGCCGTTCACTTCAGCTGACGCGGTGCTGCTGAGGGACGTTGCGGCCACATAGCCATTGGCAGCCGCCTCGGCCCTGACGACGTCCGGCCTGGCCCGCCCATCCACGACAAGGAGGTACTGACCTCCCGCGCGGGCTGCTTCATGCGCCACGGCGCGCGCCTCCTGCTGTGCAACTGCGTGTCCCGAGAGATCCACGCCAAGTCCCACACAGAGAATGAGTGCGGGCATGACGAGTGCCGTCCAGACAGCGAGGGAACCTCTGTCGTCGTGCATGTCATCGCCCCCGATACGTGTCCACCGGCGATATTCGCATCTCCGAGATCCGCCGCTCTCGCGGAAAACCGGGCAGCACCACGTCGTGCTCAATGACACACGTGACGGTCACCGCGACTGAGGAGGGATCACCCAGCGCCGCGCTGAGTCCGGAGGTGTCGACGGTGATTCCGCGGCTGCTGCAGGAGATGCCAGCATCTCTGAGCGCTTCGCCGGCGGCTGATTCCGCCGCGGCCCGCGCTGCTCCCGGAGACCTCTCCAGCGACGCCGCTCGTGCGGCATGTGACGCCGAGGCACCCACCGCTTGCTGGGCCAGAGCATCCCGGGCAAGGACGATCACGAGGGCAACGAAAACGACCAGTGCCGGGATGATGATGGTGGCCTCGATCGCCACGGCATGTCCCCTCGCCGCCGATGCCACGCAGCGCGCATGCCCCCGTCGGCGGGTCATGAATTCGTCAACCGCTCGGTCGGGACCTCGGCCGCCTTGCTCACCGTTGGCCTCACTCCCGGCAGCAGAGACTGTGCCGTCCCCCTCACCGTGACCATTGTGGTGATCGCTCCGCGGGCCACGGTCACCTCAACGTTCTCAAGCGCACCGTTGGCGGCGGCCTCTCTGGCGACGGACTCCCCCGTCGCACTCGATCCATTGATTACGGCCGACGCACGCGCGCCGTCCTGTGCGGCAGCCAGGGCCGAGGCGTCCGCCCAGGCCACCAGGGCCCACTGCAGCGTCAGCAGGAGCATCCCGAAGGCGACGGGGAACAGCAGCGCGGTCTGCACACCGTTGCTGAGCCCTCGTTGGTCGCGCATCGTCTTATGGTGCCACCCCGTGCTCCGCACGTGAAGGAGCAGTACGAAAGTTGTGGACAACAGTGGCTGCGGGCCGTCCACCCCGATCATGTCGCGGCGGGGAAGTGCAATAGTCTGGGACCGAGAACAACTTCCGAGGAAAGGTATCCCATGGTCAACAAGGTCGCCATCCTGACAGCAGGTGGCTTCGCACCGTGCCTCTCGTCCGCCATCGGTGGGTTGATTGAGCGCTACAGCGAGATTGCTCCTGAGGTGGAGATCATTGCCTACCGACACGGCTACCAAGGTCTGTTGCAGGGTGACTTCCTCGAGGTGACCGACGTCGTGCGCCAGAAGGCGGGGCTGCTCCACGAGTTCGGTGGCTCCCCCATCGGCAATTCACGTGTGAAGCTCACCAACACCAAGGACCTCGTCAAGCGTGGGTTGGTGCAGGAGGGCGATGACCCGTTGAAGGTGGCAGCTGACCGCCTTGAGGCCGACGGTGTGGATGTTCTGCACACCATCGGTGGCGATGACACCAACACCACTGCCGCCGACCTCGCAGCTTTTCTTGCGCAGCACGACTACCCGCTCACGGTCGTCGGTCTGCCCAAGACCATCGACAACGACGTCATCCCCATCCGTCAGTCGCTCGGTGCCTGGACTGCTGCGGAGCAGGGTTCGATCTTCGCCCAGAACATCGTGGCGGAGCACAACTCCGGTTCGCGCATGCTCATCATCCACGAGGTCATGGGACGCCACTGCGGTTGGCTGACCGCCGCCACCGCAGCGGAGTACCGCAAGTGGCTGGATGCGCAGGAATGGGCCCCGGAGATCGGGCTCAGTCGGGAGGCCTGGGATGTGCACGCCGTATATGTACCCGAGGCGGTCCTCGACATCAACGCGGAGGGCGAACGCCTGAAGAAGATCATGGACGAAGTGGGCAATGTCACCATCTTCCTGTCCGAGGGCGCAGGGCTGGACACGATCGTCGCCGAGACAGAGGCATCAGGAGAGAAGGTCCCGCGGGATCCGTTCGGCCATGTGAAGCTTGACAAGCTCAATCCCGGCAAATGGTTCGCGGACAAGTTCGCGGATCGTCTCGACGCCGAAAAGGTGATGGTGCAGAAGTCCGGATACTTCGCCCGCTCCGCGGCGGCCAACGCCGAGGACCTGGCGCTGATCAAGCGGTGCACCGACCTTGCCGTGGACTGTGCTCTGCGGGGCGAGTCCGGCGTCATCGGCGAGGACGAGGAGAACGACAACAAGCTCTCCGCCATTGCCTTCAGCCGCATCGCCGGAGGCAAAGCGTTCGACATCACCACCGACTGGTACGTCCAGATGCTGCAGGAGACCGGCCAGGGCACACCTGAGGCAGCCGCCACGCACTGACCCGGCGCAGCGACGGGCTGGCTCGGCCCGTCGCTCCCAGCGGTCCGACGGGGTCGTGCCGGGTTTCGGTTCCCAACTTTCGCTACGGGTGCCTTTCCGGCGTCGTGAGCCGGAGTTCCGAACCGAAACCGGGGGCTCAGCGGCGGGAGAACTTACCCAGCAGGGCTGTGATCACCGCACCGAGCCCGACCCCCGTCGCGGCGCCGACGCTGTAGCCCACACGCATCCCCATACGGACGCTTCTGGCCGCCACCCCCTGCTTGACCAACGCCTCGGGGTCCTCGACGTGCACGGTGGCGGGATCATAGTTCACTGCTCGGAGCCGGTCCGGGTCGAGCTCGGCAGCCCAGCGTTCGGCGCGCAGACGAGCAGCCGCCGTGGGCGCGGTGACCCCCATCAACTCCTTGTGATGTCGACTCTGCTTGTCGAGGTCAATCTCGTTCGCATCCTCGACGCCTGCCGCCTCTCGCGCGTCCTTCACCGCGCGCTCCGCCTGCCACGTTTCGGCTGTTCCGACCCATGCAGAGATCATCAGAATGATGGTGGCCAGAACGTTGAAGACAAGCATCACGATGATGATGGGACCAATCACGCCGGCGGCTCTGTTGCCACTGAAGAGCTCAACCAGGACGCCAGCCACCCGTTGCAGGGCCGTCACCAGAACGGCTCCTGCCAATGTGCCCTTGATGAAGGTGCGAGGTTTGGTCGGTTCCCCGGGTAGGACGAGGAACAGGAATGCGAACAGCAGCCAGCTGGCCAGGAGGCTCACCACAAGACTCGCCGCCGAGATCAGCGTGGTGATGCCCGGGATGTCCTCGGCACCGAGCCAGAGAATGATCTCTTCAGGAAACGCCTGCCCGGCGGCAGTGACGGCTACTGCAACAGCAATCGACAGCAGCAGGCCCAGAAAGATCACCAGATTGCCGAATAGTTCGCCGAGAAAGCTGCCCCGCTTTGCGGCTTCCGCGAAGGTGTCCTTCCACATGGCCCGCACGGCATGCTTGAGATGCCTCACCCATCTGGTGCCGGAGTAGGCGGCGATGGCCAGAGACACGGGGCCGTAGCTCCGCCAGCCGTTGAAGGTGTCCGACACGAAGTTACCGATCTCTTCGACCAAGCTACTCGTGTCATCGTTTGAGTCCTCGGGGACCGGTACCGCACCCAGTTGCTCCTGCAGGAGATTCAGAACCTCCTGCAACAGGTCGGGTCGGACGACGGTGACGACGAAACCCAGCACGGCGATACCAAAGAGCAGCACGGGAACCATCGAGAGGATGGAGAAGTAGGTGATTGAGCCCGCGAACTGTGGTCCGAGCCGCTGGAGGAACCGATCCAGAGCCGCCAGGATGTGCGTGATCCACGGTTTGCGCATCAGGCGTGCGATCGTTTCCTTCACGGCAGCACTGTAGCTGCCGCACCCTCGCGGGTGAACGGTGACACGTGAGCTCAGACGGCCCTGTCGCGACGGCGCGCCGCCAGCTCGTCGGCCGAGTCCTCCGCAACCAAGAATTCTGCCCGCTCCGACGGCAGTGTGCTGAGTGTGCCCTCAATCTCCCTCCACACGCTGGAGACAGAGATGAGGAACATGCCCTGTCCGCCCTTGGAGAGGTCGAAGAGTTCGTTCGCTGTGGTGCACTCGTAGACGCTGAAGCCGTCCGAGAGCAGCGTGATCTCCGTGAGATCCTCCACGCCGCGGGCGCGCAGGTGATCAATGGCCACTCGGATCTGTTGCAGGGAGATACCGACGTCCAGAAAGCGTTTGACGACACGCAGGAGGAGAATGTCGCGGAAGGAGTAGAGGCGCTGCGTGCCGGATCCGCCGGCTTCGCGGATTTCGGGGACCACCAGTCCGGTGCGGGCCCAGTAGTCGAGTTGACGATATGTGATGCCTGCCACTCGGTGCGCCACGGGACCACGGAATCCCATGTCGGCGGGAAGCGGGGAGAAGTCTCCCTCGAACAGCAGGTCCTGCAACACCGGCTGCGCCGATGTCTGGTCCGCGGTCTCGTCCGCCACGTCTACCTCACTCTGCTGCAAAGGACAGTCGGCCCGAAACGAGGACCGACAGCTATGACGGTAGTCCTCGCAAGCCTCTCCGGTCCACGACACGCCCACATCATGGCCACGCCGATCACGAACGTCCTCCGCCTCGTCACAACCGACCCGAGCACGAGACGCCTGATACAGGCTCCGACTAGGGTTTTCATCACTTCACCCCACCCCCACATCCTCCGCCGCTGAAACCAACCCTCAAGTTTCACTTGATCCATCGACGCAATGGGTCGGCTCCTTCCTCCGCAGGTCGGCGGTCTCCTACTCGTCGTTCTCGAAGTCATCAGGCGTCACGGTGTCCAGGAACTCCCTGAACTTCTCCACCTGGTCAGTCTCACTCTCGTCCACCTCCACGCCCACCTGGTCCATCAGCTGCTCCGGACATTCGATGCTCCAGGCGAGGCGCAACGCGGTGGCGATGGCATCGCTCGGCCGTGCATCGAAGACGAAACTGCCGGCCGTGATGGAGGCGTAGAACACCCCGTCGCGCATCTCCGCGATGTTGATGACCCCCGGTTTGCCCTCACACACCTCGTCAAGGACGTTGGCCAACAGGTCATGGGTCATGGGCCGATGGAACTCCTCACTGTCGTCCAGGACAATGGCGATGGCGGCTGCGTCCACCGTCGAGATCCAGATGGGTAGAAGCCGGGTGCCCTCGCTCTCCTTCAGGAGCAGGACTGGCATGTCGTCCGGGGATGCGAGACGGATTCCGATGACATCAAGGGCGATCATGCCCCCAGCCTATTACTCGTTGATCTGGCTGTGGAGAAGTGCGGCATGAGCCTGGAGAATCACGCGGTACACATCGGCAACAGTCTCGCGGGGAACCCCCGACCGCCGCTGGTAGGGGGCCAGTGCCTGCTCCACCAACGCGGCCTCGGTGGCTGCCGCCTGCTGCACCACCCGCAGCTGGCGAGGGTCGACGCCGAAGCCGCTGAGCCGCTTGGCGGCCGAAGCAATCGCCACAGCTTCTCGGCCGTAGAGGTGAGTTCCGCGCCTGACAGAGATTAGTTTCAGCCGTTCAAGCTCAATGAATGCAGCCTCCCCCAATCCGGACTCGACAAGTACCTGTCGACGGGTCACGAGACGGGAGGCGACCGCGGCCGAGCGCGGACGGGGTTTGCCGGGCGGCTGCTCATCCGTCCCGGCGGCCGCGAGTTCCGGGGGGAGCTCCTCGCCGCGGTCCAGAGCATCCAATTGCTCCCGGATCACCTTCAGGGGAAGGTACTTGTCCCGCTGGGCCCGCAGGACGAAAAGCAGTCTGTCGATGTCCACCTGCCGGAACCGTCGGTATCCGGAGGGCTGGTCCCTTTCCGGGGAGATGAGACCCTCGGACTCGAGGTAGCGGAGTTTTGACACCGAGATGTCAGGAAACTCCCCTCGAATGGCCTCGAGAACCGCTCCGATCGTCCGTGGGGCGCTCGCCATCAGTTCCCGCCGGGCTCGCTCAGACTGATGGTGGCCCGGAATTTGCCGATCTGGATCTCGTCACCCTGATGAAGCACCACGGGCTCCTGCACAATCTTGCGGTTGACGTACGTCCCGTTCAGGCTGCCCTGATCCTCCACCTTCAACTGACCCCCCGACCGCACGAAGCGGGCGTGATGTCGGGACACCGTGATGTCGTCGAGAAAGATGTCCGACGCGGGATGTCTCCCGATGGTGGTGACGTCCGTGTCGATTAGGAACCGGGCTCCCTCGCTGCCGCCACTGCGGATGATCAACAAGGCATCCCCGGGCGTGAGCTGTCGCGCCGCATCCAGCTCGGAATCGGTCAGTTCACCAATCTTGTCATCCGAAATGCTGCCCAGGACGGTCGTGGTGTCGCCGATGGAGTCCCCGAGAGGAGCTCCGCAGGCGCTGCAGAACCTGGAATCGATGCGGTTGTCGCGTCCACAGTGACGGCACTTCATGGGCGGGGCCCCTCTCGCGTTGTTACATCCTGCGAAGTACGCCCATCCCTGCTCGGTGATGGCCGACCTCGGCTGCGAGCACCACCCTATCGGTGCAGGCCGCCTTCACAACACCTCCCCGTATCAATTGGGGATAGCGAATTCGTTCTCGGTCAGGACGACGGTGGAGTCGATGTCCACCCGGTCCATCTGCTCGATCATGACCCGACCTCCGACGCGCGCCCCTTCGACCTCACTGACCAGTCCGCCACGGAAGCGAGCACCCGCCTCGAGCGTCGCCGGATCCCCGATGACATCCAGCGTGATGGGCGAATCCACCACGTGCTCATCTGCCACGAGTAGACCCGCAGAGTTGAGGCCGAGCCATGTCGCAGCGGTCACCCGGATACTGTCATTGATCTCGATGACCTCGGCTCCGGCATCACGCAGTTCCTCAAGGCCGTTGAGAAGGAGTTCGGGGCTCACCTTGTCAGCTGGATCGCTGATGGTGATCCGGATACCGGCCCCGTGGACAGGCACGGTGCCCGCGATGATCTCGAGTTCGTCGAGACGACGATTGGCCTCAGCGCGAGCAGCCTGGGCACCCTCAGCGCCGGATGCCAGCTCGTCACGGGTTCTCTGCAGTTCCCGGATGTCCGTCTCCAGGCGCCGCGTCTCGGCAGACAGATTGTCCAGCAATTGGATCAACTCTGTCCGCCGCAGATTGGCATACGACGGCTCCTCGGCCTGGGATCTCAGGGTGGAAACGATCATGACGGCGGTGAGCATCAGGATCAGTGCCACCGTCAACTGCCCTCGCCGGGGACGCAGAAACTGGCCAAGGCCCCCTGGTTGCGGCTGCGCCTCGGGCGGGTCCTGAGGGTCCTCCGCTGCGCCACGTCGAGCAGTCACGGGTTCCTCCATACCGTTGTCCCTCTCATGCATGGAGGACTGCCCGGCGAATGGCTGCGGCGTTGGTGAAAATGCGGATTCCCAGCACGACGACGACGCCCGTGGACAGCTGCGATCCGACACCGATCTGGTCTCCCACGAAGACGATGAGTCCCGCGATGAGGACGTTGGAGACGAAGGAGACAGCGAAGACCCTGTCGGAGAAGACGCCTTCGAGATATGCCCGCGTGCCGCCGAGGATGGCGTCCATGGCCGCGACGATGGCGATGGGGAGGTATGGCTGCAACACCGCGGGGAGCGAGGGCTCGATCAGCAGCCCGATCACGATGCCCAGGATTAGTCCGAGAACGGCCAGCATGGGTTCCTACTCCCCTGTCGTTTTCTGCGCTGTTCTGAGCTGCATGCTCGGATCGGCCGCAAGGCTCAGCTGACCGTCGGCCTCCCGCATGGAGAACTCGATCCCGAAATTGTCGCTGATGTACTTCCACCAGGCGGCGGCTCCCGTGCGGGCGAATCTGGCCGGCATCGTTGCTGGATTGCCAATCGCCTCCACCCGATAAGGGGGCGCCAGCGAGACATAATCCACCGTGATCGCGGAGCCAGCCGTCCGGATCGGCGTCAGTGCGGTGATGCGTCGCCCGTTGATGGCAATGGCTTCGGCGCCAGCCTGCCGAAGGCCGTTGACGAGCCGCGACAGATCGCTGTCGAAGACCATTCCCTCCGTGTCAGGCGTGTCCGGCGCGTCATTGGCCTCCACGATGATGCCGGGACCGGTGACGGGGACGGCGCCCACAACGGGTTCCAGCGCGTTCCGTGCCGCCGTCAGCGATGGGTCATTCACCTGTGCAGCCCCCAGTTCGCGAATCTCCGTCTCGAGTTCCGCTGCTTCAGCCTCCTGTGCCTCCATGCGTTCGGAGGTTGCGGTGATGCGCTCCAGCAGTTCCTGGCGCTCACGGTCCACCTCCTCGGAGGATCGAGTGGTGCTGATCACGGCGACGGCGATGAGCGCGGCGAGGAGGGCGAGGGTGGCGCCCATGACCAGCGGTGAGGTCTTGCCGCGGGCACCCGCGGATCGGTACTCCGGCTCCAGAGCGTTCTCCTGCACGTCCGTCAGCAGGCTCATGCTCTGGTCAGGCCTGGACATCGCTGCTCCCACGTCGGGCCCGCGAGAGGGCGATGGTCTGATGCAAGTAGATTCCACCTGCCCACCAGTAGAGGACGGTGCCGAGGACGGCCAGCGGCCATCCGATCCATCCGACGACTGCGAGATTCAGCATGGGTGTGGCCGCCAGCAGGATCAACGGAAGAGCCAGGAGCAGGGTCATGGTGGCCGCCTTGCCCACGAAATTCACCGGCAGAGCAAGTACGCCACTTCGACGCAGGGACGGCATGAGGAGCACCAGCATCAGATCGCGCGCAACCAGGATTGCCAGCAGCCACCACGGAACGAAGCCGCGGACCGCGAGGGCGATGATGGCCACGAGGATGTAGAGCCTGTCGGCCACCGGATCCAGCCTGGCCCCGAGGGCACTGCGCTGGTTGAGCGTGCGGGCCAGGAAGCCGTCGAGCCAGTCCGTGACCCCGGAGGCGGCCAGCAGGATGACGGCGGCCACGTCCTGTCCATCCAGGATGAGCCATCCGAAAAGTCCCACGGCCAGCAGCCGGATCACGGAGAGGACATTGGGCACGGTGACAACGCGATCGGTGTCCCACTGGGACGTCGTCTCGACGGTGTTCACGGTGGCTAGCCTAGGCCATCGACGTGACGGGTCAGCCGAGAGAGATGGGTCACCGTTTCCGAACTGCTGACGAGTACTGCTCGCGGACAAGCGGTCCGAGAACATCCCAACTCCAGGGGCGAGCAGATTTGTGAAGGAGGACGGGATCCTCTGGAATCTGCACAACCGACTGGATGGCGGCGAGAGCCGCGTCGACGTCTCCTCGGGGGAACGTGCGTCCGGTTCGCGACGTGGCGAGCACGTCCACGAAGCCGGGCAGGTCGCTCGCCACCACGGAACATCCCGCCGCGAGAGCTTCCACGAGGATGAGCCCGAAGCTCTCCCCGAACAGATTCGGCGCCAGCAGCACATCCACCTGCTGCAGTGTCCGGGTCAGCATGTCGTCGTCCACGACCCCCCACAGCCGCACCGGCCCGGGAGCCGCCCTTCCCGGTCCCAGCGCCACGAAATCGGCATCCATGCCCGCCTCACGGGCACGCTCAGCGACCGCACGGAAGATCGGGAATCCTTTGCGTGCCTCATCAAGTCGCCCCAGGAATGCGATCCGTGGGCGGTCTCCACCGCGCCAGCCGTGACACTCGGGCGGTGGGTCGGGCAGCAGCACACCGTTGCCAATGATCTGAGGAATGCTGCCGGTCGTCACGGTTGCGCTCTGCTGGGCGGCGACCGATACCGCAACGGCCACCCGGGGAGGCAGAGCTGCCGCTCGTCTACGCAGGACCGTGGTCAGGATCCGGGAGGGGGTGAAACTCGCATGGTGAGTGACCACGAGATTCTCGGCGCCGCGTGCCGCGGCGAATGCGATACCGGGGGTCAGCGGTTCGTGGACATGGACCACGTCGGCATCATCGATGGCGCGCAGTGCGGCGCGGCACTGACGTGGCAAAACGGCCAGCTGGGCGACGGAGCCGTTGAACGGCAGATTCACCGAACGTCCCATCAGGCGCACGGAGACACCGTCAGACACCGACACTCTTCGGGTTCCGGGCGCGATCACCGTCACCTGATCCCCGCGAGCCGCCAGCCAGGTTGCAAGCCCCAGGACGTGGGTTCCGACACCCCCCGGCACGTCCAGGGAGTAGGGACAGAGCAGTGCCACGTGCACGTCGCTCTCACCCTTCCCGGAAGAGCGGCTGCAGCATGAGCCAGTCGGTGGGAGACTGCCGTACGGCATCGGCGATCTGCCTCACGGCTTCCCCCATCATCACTTCCGGCGAGGCCCTGGGAATGACGTCCCCAATGAGGAGCCTCACACGATCCCCGTGGAACCGTGTGGTGACCACCCGCATGTCGCACCCAGTGAGCCGCGCCAGCAACGCCGGCCCGACGGGGACCCGGACGATGCGGCCGGAGCACGGCCACGCAACATCAACGCCATGGCCTGAGAGGTCACGATCTCCCAGAAGACAGACGGCCTCTCCCCTGCGCACCGATGCTGCGAGATGCCTGATGAGGTCCGGTTGGTCCATCGGGAGGATGTCCATCCCCATGCTGGCGCGCGCGTCCCGGAAGCGCTCGTAGAGCCCGCGGGGCAACCTCTCGGCCACGCTCATGACCTTGATGCCCACCCGCGCGGCCCATGCCCCGGCGAAGTCCCAGCTGCCCATGTGGGGCAGGACCAGCACGACACCCGGCCCTGCAAGTGACCTGCGTAGTGCGGTGAGATCGTCGTCGCTGATGATGACGCGACTGAGGATGTCGGAATCGCTCCAGTACGCCAGCGACAGGGACATGAGGTTGTTGCGCAGCCACGATGAGACCAGGGTGCGCCGTTCACGAGGCGTTGGTGGCCGTCCGATGGCTGTGGACACGTTGGTCTCCCACTGCTGCAAGCCCTTCAGTGGAAGCGCTGCCACCGGCCACGGCAGGACGGTGCACAGTGCACGTCTGCCCCAGTGCGGGAGTCGCGATCCGAGCGTCCACACCACCGACGTCACTACGGGCCTGGCGCGTCGGGCGCACCTCATGCGGTGGACGAATCCCAGGCGTCCGCGAGTTGCTGACGTGCATCCCCGAGCAGCTGGGGCAGGGCTCGGGTCTGGGCAATGATCGGTAGGAAATTCATGTCGCCTCCCCATCGCGGAACGACGTGCTGGTGGAGGTGGGCGGCGATCCCGGCCCCGGCGACGGCGCCCTGATTCATGCCGAGGTTGAAGCCGGCGGGATTGCTGACCTCACGAACGACCCGCATCGCCCGCTGCGTGAGTTCGGCAATATCGCGAGTCTCCTCCACGGTGAGGTCCGTGTAATCGGACACGTGGCGGTAGGGGCACACCAGCAGGTGCCCCGGGGAGTAGGGGAAAAGGTTCATCACGACGTAGGCATGCTCGCCGCGCCACACGATGAGACCGTCCTCGTCAGTTCTGGTGGGGCTGGTGCAGAACGGACAATCGCCCTCCTCCTTCGGCTTCCCTTCTCCTTGGATGTAGACCATCCGGTGTGGCGTCCACAGGCGCTGAAACGCGTCCGGGGCGCCGGCCAGCTCTGCGGGGTCCTGCACCTCCACGTCAGGCATCGGCACTCGGTCCCTCGTTGTTCCGCGACTGCACGAACTCCACAATCTCCCGGACCGCTTCCTGCACGGGGACGCCGTTGCGTTGTGATCCGTCGCGATACCGGAAGGACACGGAGTCGGCGTCCCTGTCGTCGCCTCCGGCAATCAGCATGAACGGGACCTTCTGTTTCTGGGCGTTGCGGATCTTCTTGCCGAACCTGTCATCGGTGGTGTCCAGCTCGGTGCGGATGCCCTCCGTGTGCAGCTGCGTCAGAATTCCGTCGAGGTAGTCGTCGAACTCCGATGCGACGGGGATGCCGAGCACCTGGACCGGTGCCAGCCATGCTGGGAAGGCGCCCGCGTAGTGCTCGGTCAGCACGCCGAAGAACCGCTCGATGGAGCCGAACAGTGCGCGGTGGATCATCACGGGACGTTGGCGGGTGCCGTCGGAGGCCTGGTACTCGAGTTCGAACAGCTCCGGCAGGTTGAAGTCGAGTTGGATGGTGGACATCTGCCAGGTGCGTCCAATGGCGTCCTTCGCCTGGATGGAGATTTTGGGTCCGTAGAAGGCGGCGCCGCCTGGATCCTCCACGAGTTCCAGTCCGGAAGCGGTGGCCACCTCTCGCAGGGTGTCGGTGGCCTCCTCCCACGTGGCGTCGTCGCCCACGAACTTCTCGGGGTTCTTGCTGGAAACCTCCAGGTAAAAGTCGTTAAGGCCGTAGTCCTTGAGTAGTTCGAGCACGAACTGCAGCAGGCGCGCCAGTTCGTCCCGCATCTGTTCGCGGGTGCAGTAGATGTGGGCGTCGTCCTGGGTGAAACCACGTGCCCGGGTGAGGCCGTGGACCACGCCCGACTTCTCGTTGCGATACACCGTCCCGAATTCGAACAACCGCAGAGGAAGCTCACGGTAGGAGCGGCCCCGGGAGGCGAAGATGAGGTTGTGCATGGGGCAGTTCATGGGTTTGAGGTAATAGTCCGCGCCCTGCTTGGTGAGGTTGCCGTCGGCGTCGTACTCGGCGTCCATGCGCATGGGCGGGTACATGCCGTCGGCGTACCACTCGAGGTGCCCGGAGGTCTCGAACAGCTTTGCCTTGGTGAGGTGCGGGGTGGTGACGAAGGAGTAGTTCTCCGCGATGTGACGACGACGCGAGTACTCCTCCATCTCCATACGGATCATGGCGCCCTTGGGATGGAACACCGCCAGGCCGGAGCCGATCTCGTCGGGGAAGCTGAAGAGGTCAAGCTCGGCGCCGAGCTTGCGGTGGTCACGCTTGGCGGCCTCGACCATTCTGGTGTGGTAGGCCTTGAGGTCGTCCCGGGTGGCCCATGCGGTGCCGTAGACGCGCTGCAGGGTGGCGTTGCGCTGGTCGCCGCGCCAGTAGGCTGCCGAGACCTTGGTCAGGGCGACGGCCTGGATGTAGCCGGTGTGGGGCACGTGGGGACCGCGGCACAGATCCTTCCAGGCGACGGTGCCGTCACGGCGAACGTTGTCATAGATCGTGAGTTCGCCAGCACCCACCTCGACGGATGAGCCGTCGTCGTCGGAGGCGTTGCCCTTCAGGGCTACCAGTTCAAGTTTGAACGGTTCATCGGCCAGCTCCGCGCGCGCCTCGTCGTCGGACAGGGCACGGCGGACGAACTTCTGCTTCTCCCGGACGATCTGGCCCATCTGCTTCTCGATGGCCGTCAGGTCCTCGGGGGTCAGTGGCTCTGTCTGGAAATCGTAGTAGAAGCCGTCGACGATGGGCGGCCCGATGCCGAGCTTTGCCGTCGGAATCAGGTGCTGCACCGCCTGGGCGGTGACGTGCGCGGCCGAGTGGCGGACGATCGCGAGTCCGTCCGGCTCGAAGTTGAGGACGGGCTCGACGACGTCACCGTCCGCAAGCTCTGTGGCCAGGTCGAGGAGTTCGCCGTCGCGGCGCATCGCCACGACGCTCCGATCGGTTCCGAAAAGGTCGAGTCCCGTCGTAGTGGCGGCCAGATCGACCTTGTCGGATCCTTCTGGCCGGGTGATGGTGATGACGCCACTCACTGGGATTTCCTCTCGGGGCAGGTATGCAAATCGTGTCGCCCGCGCTCGTCGTGCAGGAGGCACGCCCAGCATTCTGCCCTACGTGAGCCCAGACCTCTATCTCGTCCCTGCTCGCAGCACTGAAGGGTCACGCCCCAGATGGGTTATCGCCCCGCGACAAGGCCACCGAACTCCGGGTTGCTCTTGATGTGACGGGCGACATAAGGACAGGTGGGTTTCACCATCAGCCCTCCCTCGGCGATGTCCCTGAGTGCGAAGTCTGTGAGGGCGGAAGCATAGCCCTGACCGCCGTGCTCCGGATCCACCTCGGTGTGGAAGAGGTCAACCACGTCGCCCTCCCTGCGGTAGTCGATCAATCCGATCCGTGCATCATCGAGGTGCAACTCGTAGCGGTGCTTCTCATCGTTCTTCATGAGCTTGGTCTCCGACATGTGCTCAACCCTACTGTCCGTGACGCCCAGCGTCGGTGCGTGAGTGTGTGTGCAGCCGTGCTGATCGGGAATTCGCTGACCACCGGCCGCATTGGAGGGCAGGATGGTTGCATGAGCATTTTCGACGACATGGCACAGACGTGGGACGACAAGCCGGACAGGGCGGAGCGGGCCAGGGTGGTGAGCGATCGGCTGCGTGAGACACTCGACTTCGACGGCGTCCAGGCCGGACTCGAGTATGGCTGCGGCACGGGGCAGTTGAGTTTCGCGTTGGCCGATGTCCTCCCCCACTGCCTTCTCGTGGACACCTCGCTGGAAATGCTGAAGATGGCGGAGCGCGGGATAGCCGAACGGAAACTCCAGTGGGACACGGAGCGCCGCAACTTTGCCACGGAGTCGTTGGATCATCCGGAAAACATTGCCGATGTCGTGTTCTCCCTCCAGGTTCTTCACCACGTGGACGACTTGGAGACAACTGTCCGCAACATGGGGCGCGCGCTCAAACCCGGCGGCCAGATTGCACTCATGGACCTCCCGAAGGGATCCTCGGGCTTCCACCACGGCACCGGACACGATCCGGCAGACAACCCGCATCTCGATGGTTTGGACCGTGGCGAGCTGGAGCAGCTGCTCGAAGGTGCCGGATTCTCCGACATCACGTGGCACGAGGACATCGAGCTCCACCGGGACACGGAGAACGGGAGCGAGCCCTACACGCTGTTTCTCGTCACCGCCCGCGTGTGAGCCCCGTCGGCTGATCGAGGCGAAACTCTCGAGCAATGGGCAGGCGCATCGTCGGATCGTGGCGTGTCCGCCACCCCATCGACTTGTACAGCGCTGTTCCGTCCGCGCTTGCGGACAGATCGACCACCTCTGCCGGCGTCTCGTTCCGGAACCACTCCAGCAGCGCCGTCATGCAGGCGCGGGCATGGCCGCCGCGACGGTGGCACTCGACGGTGACGACATTGGAGATGTGTCCCCGCACGTCGGTCACGCTAGAGGGCGAAGGCGGTGCGGTGTGCAGGTAGCCGAGCGCGCAGGACACGACAGAGCCTTCAACCTCGACGACGTAGACGCATGCCTCGCTTCCCAGACGCTCGGACAACCAAGCCGCCGTCGAGTCGCGCCATTCAGGTCTCGAAACGCCTTCACTTCCCATTTCGGCGAACAGCAGCGCCTGCAGTTCAACCAGGTCGGGGATGTCATCAGCTGTGGCACGTCGCAACATGCTGACAGTGTTGCGCACGATCATCCGAACAGCTAGCTGCCGTGCACCCGACAGGGACGCCGGTGCGACTGCCGTCGTGGGGCGTATGCTGCGTCCATGAGCGAAAATACTCCCGAACAAGACCGTCCCGCCACCGGGGGCGAGAAACTCGAAGACGACGACCAAGGCGCTGGTATCGGCTTCGACGACGAAGCCAACACTCTCGAGCCCGAAGAGGAGCCCGAGGCCACCGAGTCCAAGTGACCCGAGCGCTTCATTGCTCGCATCCGCAGCCAGCTGTTGATGGGCTTGAAGCTGCCATCAGTCCGGTCAGCTTGCCGGATGGAGTGGCAGCAAGCCAAAGTCTCGCGCAGCGTCGCTCATTCGTGCGTCGTACGTCACAATCGAGTCGACACCAATGGCAAGAGCAGCGGCAAGGTGAATGGCGTCAAGCGATCGCAGGTGGGTCCCCGGCAGTAAGCCGGCCTGGGTGAGGATCGCGGGGTTCAGTTGATACACGTCGAGACGATCCAGCAGATCGGTGACGTGGCGCTGGCTCACCCTTTCCAGGCGTTGCACAACCCTCCGCAGCTCCGTTTCCACCAACCGGCATGCAACCAGTGTGGGACGCTCGGACTCAATTGCCCGGATCAGGTGGGCGGACTCCTGCTCAGCGACGATCAGCTTGATTGCAGCCGAGCTGTCGAGATACCACGTGCTCACCTTTCCGCGCGCAGTTCGTCGAGCAGCTCCTCTGTCGTTGTGTCGATGGATACCAGGTCTTGAGTGGAGAACCGCGCGGGGCGCCTCGCCGGCCGATACGCCAAGTGCCCCTCCGTCAAAGGCATGATGCGTGCTACCGGCGTTCCGCGGCGGGTCACCACGAACGTCTCCCCATCCTCCACCTCGCGCAACACCTGCCCGCTGTCGTTGCGCATTTCCCGTTGACTGATCGTCCGCATGTCTCCAGTGTAGCAACGGTGTAGCACTTGGAACTGCTCCTCATTCATAGTTGCGAAGCGAACAGAGGGTGGCGACGTGCCGGTCCACGACAGACTTCTTCAATCAAATCGCCGCTGTGGCGGAGCGCATATCTAACCGGGGGTTCTGGCCCGGTTCGTGCGGGAGGAGGTGCCTCATTGACACGGCGGGGGTTGCCTTACTAGTGTTCCCCTGTCGTCGACCCCAAGGAGGTGCATGAAGATGTTGATCTACTCTCGTGCTCCTGGTCGGCCCCGCGCGATCACCGCCTGAGCTGAAACCGCGCCCGCTACTCGACGCCCACGGCGTCCCATCTCCTTTTCCTTGTCGCGTCACCAGACGCCGTCCGTCAGGACCTCCTCACATGCATGCACCGAACCGCGGGCGCTACGACTTTCCGCCTGCGATCCCACCGGGCTCGCGTCCGGACGTCCGCTCCCCCAGCCGGTTTCTCTTCTGGCTGATGCGCTCCTACGGTTGGGTAGTGCCTGCCATGACGGTGGCGGCCTCCACCTGGATGATCCCCGCCGCGCTGACGCCGTGGCTGCTCGGGCGGGCCATTGATGCCGGTGTCTCCCGAGAGGAGTCCTCGTCCGCCAGCGGTTGGGTTGCTCTGCTGCTGCTTGTCATCGCCGTCGGAGTCGTCGGTGGGATCCTCTTCCACACGTTTGCGGTCCGGATGTGGCTGCTCGGCATCTACGGCATTCAGCGCCGAGTCTCTCGCCAAGCGGTTCATCTGGGCCATGTCCTCAACCGTCGCGTCCCCACCGGTGAAGTCCTCAGCGTTTCATCCTCGGACACCGACCAGTTCGGCGCCACCATCGACTCCTTCGGGAGCGTCATCGCTGCAGCGGTCAGCTTCGTGGTTGCGGCGGCACTGATGCTGTCAACATCGCCGACGCTGGGTGCGGTGGTCCTCGTCGCCACGCCACTCCTGCTCCTGGCGTCGGCGCCGGTGCTGCGTCCCTTGACCGGCGCCCAGGCGGCTGAGCGATCGATGAGTTCCTCACTCACCACTCTGGCCAGTGACATCGTGATGGGGCTGCGGATTCTGCGCGGCGTCGGCGGCGAACAGACCTTCGCCGGGAACTACGAAAGACAGTCGCAGAAGGTGCGCGCTCTGGGTGAGAGGGTCGGTACATGGCAGGCGGTCGTTGAGGCCACCAGCATTCTGCTCTCCGGACTGCTTCTCGTGACTCTGGTGTACCTCGGCTCGCTGCGCCTCCTGGCAGGCACGTTGACCGTTGGTGAGCTCATCAGCTTCTTCGGGTATGCGGTGTTCCTCACCTCGCCGATGCAGACGTTCTTCGACTTCGCTCAGAGATGGGTACAAGGGTTGGTGGCTGCTCAGAAGACCTTGCTGTTCCTGGGCCAGGACGTGCCGTGGACAGCAGCTGGTCAGGCGCTCGGCCACGCCCCGGTACTGCGGGATGAACGCTCCGGAGTCACCGTGGAACCGGGGCGGATGCTCGGGATCGTGAGTGCGGACCCGGATGCCTCTGCAGCGCTCGCTGACCGACTCGGGCGCTACTTGGCCCAGGATGAACCAGAACCGGTGGAGGACGAGGACCTGACTGGTCGCGCACGAAGGAAGGCTCGTCGAGAGCGGATCGCGGTGCGGGAACGCCGCGCCAAGGAGGACGCCGACCTGGCCAGCAAGCCCTGGGGAGTCACTGCCGACGGCGTGGACTACTCAGAGATGTCCATGAAGGATCTGCGACACAGAGTCGTCGTCTCACACGCGGGAGCGCTCCTGTTCTCCGGGACACTGCAGGACGCCGTCGACCCGTGGGGAACTCACACCCGGGAAGAGGTGGAGACCGCACTGATCGTCGCCTCCGCGGAGGATGTCTTCGGGGCGCTGCCCGGTGGCTGGCAGGGCCGGATCGACGAGAAAGGACGGGGCCTCTCCGGTGGCCAGCGGCAACGTGTTGTGCTCGCACGCGCACTGCTGCTGGACCCCGACGTCCTCGTCCTGGTGGAACCCACCTCGGCTGTCGATGCCCACACAGAGGCGCGGATCGGCGTACGACTTGCACAACACCGCCATGCCCGCACCACAGTCGTCATCACCACCTCTCCGCTCCTGCTCCGTCGTTGCGACGACGTCGCGGTCCTCGTGGACGGCCGCGAGATTGTCCGGGGAAGCCACGACGAGTTGCATGAGAACCCGGAGTACCGCCGCGTCATCGCACGCGGGATGGGAGAAACCGATGAGTGAGCACCTGCTGTCGGCCACCTCCGCCGCCACGTGGCGCGAGGGCGCGGCGCCGCGCCGGTTGCCTGACGGGTACGAGGTGCCGCGCCGCGGTGGGCCGCACCGTCGGATGGCAGCGTTTCGCGCTCGCCACCGCCGTCGAAGCGAGACGGCACGCGCCGCATACGCGGAGGCGCGTACCCCAAAGAGCGGATTTCCGGTGGCGACGTCCGCTCAGGCGCTCGGTTTCCTCCGGGGCCTGATGCCTGGACGCCGCGCGACATTGGCGTGGGCAGTGGTGCTGAACATGGCAGCGGCAGGCGCGGGCCTGGTTGCTCCGTTTCTTCTGGGGCGTCTCATTGACCGGGTCACGGGCGCGGAGCTCGACAGCACGCGGCTGACAACGACCGTGGCGATCGTCGCTGGGGTGGTCCTCGCGCAGGCTCTGCTCACCTTCGCCGCCCGGCGCGCGTCCGCCGTCCTCGGGTACGACCTCCTTGCCGCGGCCCGTGAAGAGGTTGTGCGCATCGTTCTGCGGCTGCCGTTGGGCCGCGTCGAATCATCGGGTTCTGGCGACCTGCTGACCCGCATCACCACGGATGTGGGCCAGATGGCCACGGCGGTGCGGTGGGCATTGCCCACGCTGATCGTGTCGGTGGTGCTCATCGGCGCGACGCTTGTGGCCATGCTGGTCAACTCGTGGGTGTTGACCATCCCGATGCTGGGGACGGCACTAATCATGGTGCTGGGCGGGCGCTACTACCTTTCGCGGGCATCGGCCGGCTACGTCACGGAGTCCCAGACCTATTCAGTCATCAACTCCACGACGACCGAGACGGTCGAGGGTGCCCGCACCGTCGAAGCTCTGCGTCTCGGCGACCAGCGGATCGCACAGATCGACGAGGACACCGAGATCTCCGCCCAGGCGGAGCGCTACACGATGACGCTGCGGAACATGCTGTTCGCGATGGTCGACGCCTCATTCCAGCTCCCGCTGATCGGGGTGGTTCTTCTCGGGATCTGGGGCCACTCACAGGGATGGGCGACGGTTGGGCAGATCACCACCGCGGCGCTCTACATTTCCCAGCTCCAGGGCCCGCTGGATCGCGTGATTTGGGTGCTAGATGAACTGCAGCTCGGCATCGTCGCAACCTCGCGTCTCATCGGGGTGGCTCAACTGGAGGACGATCGCACGCCGGGCGACGCTGTGCCGTCTGGCGCCAAACTGACCGGCAGCGACCTGAGGTTCGGTTATCGGGAGGGCGCCGATGTTCTCAATGGCATCGACGTCGATCTTCGGCCCGGTGAACGGTTCGCCATCGTCGGTCCCTCCGGGTCCGGCAAGTCGACGCTCGCTCGCCTCGTCGCCGGAATCAACCGCCCGCGGACGGGTGAGGTGAGCGTCGGTGGCGTCGACGTCATGGACCTTCCCCTGGCCCGGCTACGGACGGAGGTAGCGCTCGTGACGCAGGAGCACCACGTCTTCGTCGGCACCGTCCGCGACAATGTGGTGCTGGCACGCGAGACCACGGCGTCTGATGCCGAGGTCGAGCGTGCTCTGCGCGCCGTCGCCGCCTGGAAATGGGTGTCGCGGCTTCCCGGCGGTCTGGATGCAGAACTTGGTCACGGCAAGGCCACGCTCACGCCCGCCCAGGCGCAGCAGGTTGCGCTGGCGCGGCTCATCATCGCCGATCCCCACACCCTCGTGCTGGACGAGGCGACGTCTCTCATCGATCCTTCGTCAGCGCGACAGCTGGAAGGATCACTGGCAGCCTTGCTGGAGGGCCGCGCCGTGATCGCGATCGCACACCGGCTACACACGGCCCACGACGCCGACCGGATCGCGGTGGTCGAGGCGGGGCGAGTGGTGGAGATGGGATCTCACGACGAGCTCCTGGAACTCGAAGGGGCATATGCCCACCTGTGGCGGACGTGGCGCGAATAGCGTCCTCGCCGCATGGTGGACGTCAATCCGTAGACCCACGTGCAACTCCGCAAGGGAGACCGGGCTCATCACGCTCACATCGGCAGTAGGTCCACGTTCAGTGTCCTGCGAGACTGAGCTGCGATGAATGCGCTCGTGTCCAGAAGACCCTTGGTCAATCCGGCATCAACAGGCTGTTGATGTCAACAGTGATACCATCTTTGCATGGCAATGACACTGCGTCTGTCCGATGAGGAGATGCACGCCCTACGCCAGCGCGCCAAGCATGAGACTCGTTCCATGCAGGACGTGGCTCGGCAAGCTGTCCGCGAGTACGTCGAGAACCACAGCCGAGCTGAACTCCTCGACGAGGTTCTCGACGAAGAACTCCCCCGCTACGCCGAGGCGCTGGAACGCCTCGGTCAGTGATTTACCTGAGCTTGCCCGAACTGCTGCATGTCGCGGACCGGACGTTGGGCGGCGATGTGCAGGTCCGGGATCACGGGCTTCTCCAGTCAGCGCTGGCGCGGCCGCAGGCGACCGCGTTCGGCCACGAGGCCTACGCCAGCCTGGAGGAGAAGGCGGCGGCACTGTTGCACTCGCTCGCGCGCAACCATGCGCTCGTGGATGGAAACAAGCGCTTGGGGTTGGCAGCAAGCATCGCCTTTCTGGGTATCAATGGGCGCAGGCTCACCTTGTCCAACGATCAAGCCTACGAACTGGTCATGGACATCGCCGTCGGTGATCTGAACGAGACCGCCGCTATAGCGGAGCGCCTCGCAACAACACCTTGGTGACGCTCCAGCAGGGCGCCCAATCTCGGCTGCGACATCGAGCTCGTATGATCGGCACATTCCCGAGCCGATCACCAGTGCCAGTGAAGGATCCCGTGCCCCAAGAGCGGCCACCATACGGCGCGCATTGGCGTAGGACATCTCAAAACGCTCAGGGCTATCAAAGGACCGGTCGCGACGTGAGCCTGCTGCGCTATCACCGCTCGGTGGACATGATGATCGAGCAGTTGAGCGCTGCTGGCTTCGTGGAGTCGATGCGCGCGGGCGGCCGCTGACGCCGAACCGGATGGTCAAGCGGTCATCGTGGCTCGGACGGTAACTTCAGCCGCTAGCGATGCCGCAGTCGACCCCGCTGCGGATTTGACTCAGACGAGGATGACGTCGAGCCCTTGAACGCTGTGCAGCGGTTCAAAGTCGTCGTCCTGGGTCACGACCGGAATTCCGTGGGCAGCCGCAGTGGCTGCGATCCAAAGGTCGTTGACGTTGATGCGACGCCCCTTCTCAGCAAGGTGCACACGCAGTCGTGCCCATGTCGCGGCGACCTCAACGTCGATCGGGAGAACCTCGATATCGGCGATAGCCTCCAGCGTTCCCAAGCGCCGAGCACGAACGTCAACGTCAGCGGCAGTCAAGACGCCCGCATGCAACTCTGCGACAGTCACAGGGCAGATCACGCTCTCATCCGGTAGCGAATCCACGTTCAGCGCCCTGCCGGATTCAGCTGCGATAAAGACGCTCGTGTCGAGAAGACCCTTGGTTGGGGATGGCATTAGAGAATTGGATCGAGGTCGTCGGTCGTGTCGCCCGCCAGGTCGGCCAAGTCCTGACGAAGCCCGGAGTCTGCCTGGGCACGTGCCAGACGCTGAATCAGTTCGGTGCGGGCGATAGCCCCTCTGCGCGCCGAATGTAGCGTTCTCAACTCCGCGACTGGACGCCCTCTGGACGTGATGATCACGTGTTCGCCCGCTTGCACCTTCCGCAGAACATCAGCGGTCTGGTTTCGCAGTTCTCGTGCCGCGACCTCCCTCATGCGACAACTGTAGCACTCATGTAGGCGTCTCTACCGCGACGTGCTGCATCCGCTCAATGGTCGCCGTTCGGTGGGCTCCGTGGCTATCGCGTTCCCGGATGGACGACGCCAGCCTCGTATGCCATCACGACGAGCTGGGCGCGGTCTCGCGCTCCGAGTTTCATCAGGAGCCGGCTCACGTGGGTCTTGACTGTTGCGTAGCTGATGAAGAGTCCTCGGCGACACCGCTGGTGGCGACGAGGCTGTCGATGAATTGGGACTGCCATGTCGACGTTGCTCCTGCCGGACAGCCGGTCAGGTGTCCGTCCCGAGTGCGCGGACACGCTTATTAGGTGCGTTGTGCTCGAGTTCGACCATGCCGAGCGCCTCCAGCAGCGGCGGCACGTACATCCCGAGGCAGCGCGCTAAGAGGCGCTGCACTTGGCGCGGGGAGACGGACGCGGCACCCGCCAGGGCGGCGAACTGCGGCGACGCCTGCGGCACGGCGAGAGCCCGTTCGAATGCGCGCTGGGCATCATCGATGCGGAGGTGGGACATGAAGAAGTCGTCGAGCAGTGCCGTGCACGACGCAATATCGGTTTCAGCCCGCAGCGCAGACTCCAGAATCTCCGCCCCCGGACCGAAGATCAGCCGGGGCTCCGGCGGCGAGCCGTTCCACTGCGCCAGCCGTTCGTGGTGAACGGTGCGAGGCCGCCGATCCGGAACCGCAGCTTCTCTGTCGGCCACCTGCCGGACATGGAAAAACCCCTGCGCGGACAGGGATTCTACTGTGGGCGATACTGGGTTTGAACCAGTGACCTCTTCCGTGTCAGGGAAGCGCGCTACCACTGCGCCAATCGCCCGAGGTGGAGACGGGATTTGAACCCGTGTACACGGATTTGCAGTCCGTTGCCTCGCCTCTCGGCCACTCCACCGCGTAGATCATCTCCCCGCGTGGAAATGGGAGAGAGTTCTCCGAGCGGACGACGAGATTCGAACTCGCGACCCTCACCTTGGCAAGGTGATGCGCTACCAGCTGCGCCACGTCCGCACTGCGACTGTCCCGCACCCGAAGGCATCGATCCCGACGCGTTGAGAACTTTAGCGCAGGGGGTGAGTGGATGCAAAACCCCTCGTCGGCCCGAAATTAGCGGATTCGGTGAACATGTGGGTCGGCCTTTGGAAGACCTGGGCCAGTCATGTTCGCGTTCACCGTTCGTTTGTGGCGGGTGATGAGCGGCCGGCTCCGAACGGTTAACGCTAACTGGGGTGGCGTGGCGGGCGTCCGGGTCAGTCAATGAGCCATCGGCGACCGATCGGACAGCACAGGCGGCGTTCGGAGTCCGTTCGAGTCCCTCAACAGGGTGTCCACGGTGGAGGTGTAGCACCCCTCGGTTGGTGCTGGCCTCGGGCTTGCGCTAAAGTTCGATCTCGCACGGGCGATTGGCGCAGTGGTAGCGCGCTTCGTTCACACCGAAGAGGTCACTGGTTCGAACCCAGTATCGCCCACTCCCATGCGGGTCCGACGCCGACCCACAACACGCACCCCTGCACGCTGCAGCGGGCGGCCGATATGGGTTCCACAACGGCGGCTCAGCGCACCCTTTGCCACGGGTGATAGCAGCTCGCTTGCGCTGCTTCTCCCCGCTGCACGCAGCTGGATGACAGCGAATCGACGACCACTCGTCTTGCGCTGAGGCGTCAAACCTTCCACAATGTGGGACGAAACCTCTGAATATTCAAAGGGTCGCGACAGGAAGCGAGAGGACATGACAGCGCCAGCCATCGTGCTCATCGCTTCCGGGGACGACGATCCCGCCGTCGGTGCGGCCCTGGCCTCGCTGCAGACCAAGTTGGCCGAACTGCGTCCAGACCTCACCGTGACCTACGGTTTCGTCTCGGACATGAAGCCGGGCGTCGCTGACTCCGTGGGGATGTTGGCCTCCGCCGGCTCCACCGAGATCGCCATCGTCCCCCTGGATCTGGTCTCGGCCATGGACCACTCCCCCATCATCACCAAGGCAGCCGAGGCCGTCGAGGAGTCGAAGCACGGGGTCAAGGTGGTCATCTCCCGCCCCATCGGTCCCGCTTCGGAACTGCTGAACGTGATGGATGCACGCATGCGCGACGCCCTGTCCAAGACCAACGCCGTGGAGGTGGATGCGTTGGTTCTGGGGGCGCCGGAGGGCGGTGACGTGCGCGGCACCTCACTTCTCGCGCGACGTGCCCGGCAATGGGCCGCCCACCACAAACTCCCCGTCCAGCTCGCTGTCTGCGACAGCACGGGCCGCGCCACCGCCCAGGCCATAGCGGCACTGCGCACCCAGGGACGTCGCCATATTGCAGTTGGATCGCTGTTCCTGACGAAGGGTCCACTGTTCCGAGCTCATCAGCAGGCGGCCATCCGTGCCGGTGCCATGACGGTCACGGACCCCATCGGCGACCACGACCGCCTGGTGGAGCTGATCATCGCGCGCTACGCATTCGCCGCGATGCAACTCCTGGACGCCAACGCTCCGAGCCACGACGACACGGCCGCCGCGGGCAGCGACTGATCGGCTCAGGGCTCGTCGTCGACGTGGCGGGCCCGCGACGGCTGCACCCTCATCGGCTCGCCCTCCATCTTGGGGTATTCCGGCGGGTACGGCATTTCGCCCTCCCCCGCTTCCTCGTCCCTGCGGTACCACTCCAAGGCTGTCGCGGGATCGCCTGGTTCGGTCTCTGCGTAGGCAGCCCAGACGTCGCCCCGCTGGGCGTAGCGCTCCAGCATCGACGGCACGGTGAAGTCGTCGGGACTGACATGATCCACCTCATCCCAGTCGAGGGGTGCCGACACTCTCGCGGCCGGGGTAGGCCGGATCGAGTAGGCGGAGGCCATGAGGCGGTCACGTGCCATCTGGTTGAAGTCCACGAAGATCCTGCTGCCCCTCTCCTCCTTCCACCAGTCCACCGTGACGGTCTCGGGCAGCCGACGAGCGAGTTCCCTGCCGATCGCGATCGTCGCGTGGCGGGCATCAATGAAGTCCATGCCCTGTATGGGGACGTAGACGTGGAGGCCGCGACCGCCGCTGGTCTTCGGGAACCCCACCAGAGAAGCCTCGTCCAGAACTCTGCGCAGCTCGTGGGACACCCGCGCCGCGTCGGCGAAGTCCGTGCCCGGTTGGGGATCCAGGTCGATGCGCAGCTGGTCCACGAGATCGGGGTTCGACGCACGGACCGGCCAGGCGTGGAATCGCAGGGTTCCAAGGTTCACCATCCACACGAGGGTCGCTGTGTCGGCAGGGGCCACAGCCTGCGCAGTCCGTCCGGATGGGAAGGTGATGGTGGTCTGTTGTACCCAGTCCGGCGTTCCGCGTGGCGCACGCTTCTGGTAGAACGCCTCACCGCGCGAGTCCTGCCTGGTGGACAGCACGGCGTCCTCCGTCACCCCTGTGGGCCAGCGCTCCATCGTCGTGGGTCTGTCCTGCAGCGCAGCCAACATCCCTGACGCCACGGCCATGACGTAGCAGGCAATGTCCAGCTTCGTGAGTCCCAGCTCGGGAAAGTAGGGTTTCGTCGGGCTGGAGAGCCGAACCTCACGGCCGTCGACGTCGAGCGTGATTGCGTCCTTGCTGGCCATCCTGACAGCGTACTTCCCAGCCGCCTTGTTCCCCCTCCTAAACTGGATTCATGAGTCAGGATGAGAACACCCTCGCGCCCCTCAACAAGCCGGATTCCGCGTGGCGCGAGCAGCTGAACGACCTTGAGTACCAGGTGCTCCGCAAGGGAGGAACAGAAAGGCCCTTCACCGGTGAGTACACCGACACCACCACCGAAGGTGTGTACCGCTGTCGCGGATGCGGCACGGAGTTGTTCCGCAGCAGCCAGAAGTTCCATTCGTCCTGCGGCTGGCCCAGCTTCTTCGAGCCGCTCGCCGAGGATCGGGTCCGCTACCTCACCGACAAGTCGCTCTTCGGTCCGGATCGCATCGAGGTGCGGTGCGCTGCATGCGACGGCCACCTCGGTCACGTGTTCGAGGGTGAGGGCTACGACACCCCCACCGATCTGCGGTACTGCATCAACTCCGTCTCCATGACCCTGGACACCTCTGACGGCAACAGCTGACGCCAGCCCCGGCGTCGCGAACTTGCACCAGCCCTGAGCCGACCGGACACGCGGCACTCACTGGGCGCCGCGCCATATACGACCTCCGCGACCAGTGAGTGCCGCGTGTCGGGTCGCCCCGCCTTCGGACGACTGTTCCTCACGGGGTCCCGATAGTTTCGATCGTGGAAGCAGTCGGCGCGCTTCCCACAGTTGGTGGCGAGACTGACCTAGGGTGAACGACGTGGTTGCCATTCCCAACATCACTCCGCTGGAATTCAGCCGCGTCCTTTCCGAACTGCAGGCTATGCAATGGCGTCCGGGACTCGTGATGGAGGAGATTGGCTCTCCCCAGCGCATTGCCCCGCACAGCATCGCGATCTCCGCAGATCTGATGGAGGGCGACGACGAGCTCGCCTCGGGACGGTTGATCCTGCTGCATGACCCGGCCGGCAACGAGGCGTGGGGTGGCACGTATCGCATCGTCTCCTATGCCCGGGCCGACGTGGATCTGGACATGGTGGCCGACCCCATGCTTCCGGATGTGGCATGGTCGTGGATGAGGGATGCTCTTGAGGCCCACGGAGCCTCCTTCGGACACCTGGCGGGCACCGTGACAGCGTCCTACGGCAAGGCATACGGGGATATGGAGGGCACCGAGGACAATGCTGAGGTTCAAGTGCGCTCCTCGTGGACCCCTGCGCTCGACAACCGCGATCCGCTGGTGAGGCACCTGCGCGCCTGGGAGGATCTTCTGGGTCTGGTGGCGGGGAGCCCCGTGCTCCCGGACGGGATGTTGCACTTCCCGGGCCGCAGCTCGTGACCGCCGAACTGGTCCGCCTCTCCCGGGAGCCACTGCAGGCGATTGTCGACACTCCGGAAGCGCTCGAGCAATGCGTCAGGGCGCTGGCAGCCGGTGAAGGGCCAATCGCTTTCGACGCTGAACGGGCGCACGGCCACAGGTACTGGCCCAAGGCTTATCTGTTCCAAATCCGACGACGTGGTGCTGGCACATGGCTCATCGATCCGCTGCCGTTCGAGGTGAACGGCGTCGCCCGCCTCGAGGTGCTGTCAGAGACCACTGGAGATGCGCTGTGGATCGTGCATGCCGCGAGCCAGGATCTGCCGAGCATGCGCGACGACGGCATCAGGCCCCGTCGCCTCTTCGACACGGAACTGGCGGCACGATTGCTCGGCGAGCCCTCCGCGGGTCTCGGCCCTCTCATGGAACGCAAGCTCGGCATTCGTCTGGAGAAGGCACACTCGGCGGACAACTGGGCCACCCGACCACTGCCGGAGTCATGGCTCCACTACGCAGCCCTCGACGTGGACTACCTTCTGGAACTGCAGGAAGTGCTGGCAGGCGAGCTGGAGGCAATGGGACGACTGGAGTGGGCGGAAGAGGAATTTGCCGCCATCCTGACTCAGTTCCTTGCACCGCCGGTTCCCAGAGTTGATCCATGGCGCCGACTGAAGGGCATCACATCCCTCAAGTCCCCGCGCCAGCTCGCCGTTGCCCGGGCTCTGTGGACTGAACGCGACACCATCGCCCGGGCCCGCGACAGGCCACCCGGTCGCATCCTCCCGGACCCGGCCATCGTCGACCTCGCCGCTCGGGTTCGATCCGCCGGTCCACTTCCGGGACCCGCGGACATGGCCTCGATCAAGGGTTTTCAGCACCGAACGGCCCAACGGTTCCGCTCCCACTGGTTGCGCGCCCTTGCCGCAGTCGATTCGATGACGCACGACGACTATCCAGCGCGACGCGCACCGTCCGACGGACTGCCACACCCCCGGACCTGGGACCGCCATCACCCGGAGGCGGCCGAGCTGTGGTGGCAGGTGAAGGCCGCCGTGGACGAACTCGGATGCGAGCTTGGCCTTCAGCCCAGCCTCGTGGCCACCCCGGCCATCATCCAGCGGGTGGTGTTCGACCACGCGCAGGAGCCGGACTTCGCCGAAGCGCTGCGTCGTCACGGCGCTCGCGAATGGCAGATCGAGTTCCTCGCCCCATTGCTCAACGAGGTTTCAGGTCGCTCCTGAGGCCATCGGGGGCGGGCTGCGACTTCTCGGTGAGAGCGCCGTCGCTGACGATGTGCTCCAGCACCTGGCGGGCCACGTCGCGGCCGGTGAGTCCCAGGTCCTCCAGGACCTCGTCACGGCTACCGTGCTGCAGGAATCGTTGTGGAACGCCGAAGGCGAGAACCGGAGTGGCCACGGCCTGGCTCAACAGCGCGGACCGCAATCGTTCCCCGACTCCCCCGGCCACCATGTTGTCCTCGATGCTGACCACGAGAGCGTATTCGGCACAGAGACCGACCAGTCCGTCACTGATCGGCACGCACCACAGTGGATCGGCCACCGTGCAGGCGAATCCCTGCTTCTCCAGACGGTGCGCGACATCCAGGGCGATGCCCGCAAATTGGCCGTATCCGAGGATCAGGACCCGGGCGTCCGGATGGGTGTGGAGGATGTCCACCCTGTCGCGGCCCTCGCCTCGATGTGAGATGGCCGGCATCTCGTCGGGAAGGCGCTCCTTGGAGTAGCGCACCACCGTCGGCCTGTCATCAACCGTGACAGCTCGTTCCAGCGCGGCCACCATCCGGGGCTGGTCCCTGGGGGCCGAAATCTCGATGGTGGGCACGAGCCCGAGCAGGGACAGGTCCCACATCCCGTTGTGACTCGGACCATCGGTGCCCGTGATCCCTGAACGGTCCAGCGCGAACGTCACGCCCTTGTTGTGGAGAGCGGCATCCATCAGGACCTGGTCGAACGCTCGGTTGAGGAATGTGGCGTACAGTGCGACCACCGGATGCAGGCCGGCGGTCGCCAGGCCTGATGCGGCGACGACGGCGTGCTGCTCCGCAATGCCCACGTCGATCGTCCGGTCCGGGAAGGCAGCGGCAAACCGGCCCAGCCCAACGGGATGCAGCATCGCCGCGGTGATCGCCACCACATCCTTGCGCCTGTGACCGATCTGGACCATCGATTCGGCGAAGGCGTCCGTCCATGTGGCCTGCACCGATGCGGACAGGGGCTCGCCGGTGAACTCGTTGATCCTGCCCACCGCGTGGAACCGGTCCTCCTCGTTCTCCTCGGCAGCCTTGAAACCCTTGCCCTTGCGTGTCATGCAGTGAACAATGACCGGCCCCTCGTACTGGCGGGCCTGCTCCAAGTGACCGATCACGGCCCCGATGTCGTGACCGTCGATGGGGCCGACGTACTTGATGCCCAAGTCGGAGAACATGCCCTCCGGCACCAGGACGTCCTTCACGCCGGTCTTGAATCCGTGCATGAGATCGTATGCGGGACGGCCGACGACGGGCAGTCCCGTGACGCGATGCTTGATGAAGCTGAGGGTTTTCTCGTACTTCTTGTGGGTGCGCAGCCCCGCCAGCTGGTTGGCCAGTCCCCCGACAGTCGGGGTGTAGGAGCGTCCGTTGTCGTTGACGACGATGACGAGTTTGACGCCCTGGCGCAGGGCGATGTTGTTCAACGCCTCCCAGGCCATGCCGCCGGTCAGGGCGCCGTCGCCCACCACGACGACGACGGTGCGATCCTCGCCCCGCAGCTGGAATCCATGTGCCAGGCCGGCACCCCAGGACAGCGAGGTGGAGGCGTGTGAGTTGGAGACCCAGTCATGCTCGGATTCTGCGGGATCCGGATACCCGGACAAACCTCCCTGTTGCCGCAGGGTGTCGAATCCTGCCAGGCGCCCGGTGAGCATTTTGTGCACGTAGCTCTGATGCCCGGTGTCGAAGATGATCGGGTCCCTCGGGGAAGTGAACACACGGTGCAGACCAATCGTGAGCTCGACCACTCCCAGGTTGGGTCCGAGATGCCCTCCGGTACGGCTGACCTTGGTGACCAGGAAGGACCGGATCTCCTCAGCCAATTCCACGAGCTGAGCACGTGTCAACGCCCGAAGGTCCTGAGGGCTTGAAATCCTGTCCAACAACGGCATGTCGCCATGCTACTGGGTGGTTTCGACGACCGAAGGGAATCCCGACGGAGCGGCGTCACAGTTTTGGCGTGAACCTCACATCCCGCAGCGCTTGTTCCACCAACGACACCGCCCTCACCTGCCGAACCATGCGGGCCTCCTCGGCCTGCAGCACCGCCACTGCCGCGTCCACGGTGGCTGTCTCCACCCAGCCGACGAGATCCGGGCGGGCGCCGGCCAGATTGTCCTGGGTGGCCACCAGCTGGCTGGAAACGAACTGCCGGGCAAAGCGTGCCAGTACGACTGGATGCTTCAGCAGCACGGGGTAGGCGCGGTAGTCGGGAGGACAGCAGTCGAGCAGGAACGATGTGGCCGTCCGTATCCATCCCTGCGAGCCCGGTGGCCTCACGACGGCTGGCCACCCCGGCGGCACCCACACTCTGATCACTGCCTCTTCATCGAACATGTGTTCCATTACATCCTGAAGCACTGACAAATCCAAGAGGCGACCGAGAAAACACTGCGGCCCCACATCCTCGTGGATGTGGGGCCGCATGTGCAGTGTCGGAAACGAGCGTCAGGCAGCAGCCGCCAGGTTGCGCAGGACGTACTGCATGATTCCGCCGTTGAGGTAGTAGCTGCGCTCTCCAGGAGTGTCGATCCGGACCAGCGCATCGAAAGTGACCGTGGAACCGTCGGGCTTCTCGGCGGTGACCTTCACCGTCTCCGGGGTGTCTCCGTCGTTGAGGCCGGTGACCCCCTCGACCGAGAATGTCTCCTCCCCCGTGAGTCCGAGCGAGTCCGCGGTATCGCCCTCGGGGAACTGCAGTGGGAGGACGCCCATACCGATGAGGTTGGAACGATGGATCCGTTCGTAGCTCTCGGCAATCACGGCACGCACGCCGAGCAGGGCGGTACCCTTCGCCGCCCAGTCACGCGAGCTTCCCGAGCCGTACTCCTTGCCCGCCAGCACCACCAGTGGCACGCCAGCCTCGCCGTAGGAGACCGCCGCGTCATAGACGGAGGTGACGGGGCCGCCGTCGGCCGTGAAGTCCCGCGTGTAGCCACCCTCGGTACCGGGGGCGATCTGGTTCCGGAGCCGGATGTTGGCGAAGGTGCCGCGAATCATGACTTCGTGGTTCCCACGGCGCGAGCCGTAGGAGTTGAAGTCGCGACGTTCCACGCCGTTGGCCTTCAGGTAGGCACCCGCTGGGGAGTCCTCCTTGATGCTGCCGGCCGGGGAGATGTGGTCAGTGGTGACCGAATCGCCCAGTTTCAGCAGTACACGAGCGCCCGTGATGTCGTGTGCCGGCTCCGGCTCGGCCGGCATGCCGTCGAAGTACGGGGGCTTGCGCACGTAGGTGGAGTCTTCCTCCCAGGCGAAGGTCTCACCGTCGGGGGTGGACAGGGACCGCCACCGCTCGTCACCGGCGAAGACATCGGCATAGCGGGTGGTGAACATCTCGGCACTGATGGAACTGCCGACGACCTCCTCGATCTCCGCTCCCGATGGCCAGATGTCGCGCATGTAGACGTCGTTGCCGGACTTGTCCTGACCGATGGGTTCGGTGAACAGGTCGATGTCCATGGTGCCCGCGATGGCGTAGATGATGACCAGCATGGGTGATGCCAGGTAGTTCATCTGCACGTCGGGGTTGATGCGTCCCTCGAAGTTGCGGTTGCCCGAGAGGACGGCCGCCGCCGCCAGGTCGTGTTCGTTGATGGCGCGGGACACCTCGGGGATGAGGGGACCGGAGTTGCCGATGCACGTGGTGCAGCCGTAGCCCACCAGATTGAAGCCCAGGGCGTCGAGATACTCCGTCAGACCTGCCTTCTCGAAGTAGTCGGTGACCACTTGCGAGCCCGGGGCCAGCGACGTCTTCACCCAGGGCTTGCGCTCCAGCCCCTTCTCCACCGCCTTCTTGGCCACCAGCGCGGCTCCGATCATGACGCTGGGGTTGGAGGTGTTCGTGCAGGACGTGATGGATGCGATGGTGACGGCGCCGTGGTCCAGCTCGAATTCCGTACCGTCCGCCAGCGTGACGGGGACACGATTGCTGACACGGTCCTTGACATCGCCGTTGCCCAGTTCGATCGGCGGTGGTGAATCATCCTCGTCCGTCGGATCCGTTCCCGTGGGATCGGAGGCGATCATCGTCTGCTTCACGGTCTTGTCGTAGCTGGAGTACCGCGATGGCGCCGCGGGGTCCACCTCGGGTTCGCCGACGAACGTGGCCACGGACTCCCGGAAGGCCTTCTTCGCATGATCCAGCCTGATGCGATCCTGCGGCCGACGGGGACCGGCGATGGAGGGAACCACCGTGGAGAGATCCAGTTCGATGTACTCGGAGTAGGTGGGTTCGTTGTTCGCGTCGTGCCAGAGTCCCTGCTCCTTCGAGTAGGCCTCCACAAGTGCCAGCTGGTGCTCGTCGCGGCCGGTGAGCCGCATGTACTCGACGGTCTGGTCGTCGATGGGAAAGATGGCGATCGTGGAGCCGTACTCCGGGCTCATGTTGCCGATGGTGGCGCGGTTGGCCAGCGGCACCTCGCCGACGCCGTCGCCGTAGAACTCGACAAATTTGCCCACCACCTTGTGCTCGCGCAGCATCTCGGTGATCGTGAGCACGAGGTCGGTGGCGGTGGTGCCCTCCGACAGCTTGCCGGTGAGCTTGAAGCCCACCACGCGTGGGATGAGCATGGAGACGGGCTGACCGAGCATGGCGGCCTCTGCCTCGATACCGCCCACGCCCCAGCCGAGGACGCCGAGTCCATTCACCATCGTGGTGTGCGAGTCGGTGCCGACGCACGTGTCCGGATAGGCCTGGAGGACGCCGTTGACTTCACGGGGGAAGATCACCCGGGCCAGGTTCTCGATGTTGACCTGGTGCACAATGCCGGTGCCCGGGGGGACCACCTTGAAGTCGTCAAAGGCATCCTGGCCCCACCGCAGGAACTGATAGCGCTCGCGGTTGCGCTGGTACTCGATGTCCGTGTTCTGCTCGAATGCGCCCTGGATGCCGAAGACCTCAGTGATGACCGAGTGGTCGATGACCATCTCGGCCGGGGAGAGCGGGTTGATCTTGGCGGCATCGCCTCCGAGCGCCTCGACGGCCTCACGCATCGTGGCGAGATCCACCACGCAGGGCACACCCGTGAAGTCCTGCATGATGACGCGGGCGGGAGTGAACTGGATCTCCTGGTTCGGCTGCGCATTCGCGTCCCAGTTCCCCAGGGCTGTGATGTGCTCCGCGGTGATGTTGGCGCCGTCCTCGGTGCGAAGGAGATTCTCCAGCAGCACCTTCAGACTGAAGGGCAACTTGTCGTGCCCCTCGACCGCATCCACGCGGAAGATCTCGTAGGTGGTTCCCTCCACGTCCAGGGTGGTCTGGGCCCCAAAGCTGTTGATGCTCATTGACTCTCCTTGTCACTCACCATCATTTGTCTTGATATCAAGATAACATGCGGTTGTCGTGCTCGTCGTCGTCAGCCGCTCGGGTCCAAGTCTAGGCCCGCCCGGCCCTTTGCGGGGGCGCTCGCGGCTCAGTCGTTGCGGGTCGCCGGACTGGGACGCAGAATTGCCACGCACTCCACGTGGTGGGTCATCGGGAAAAGGTCGAAGGCCTCGATGGAATCGGGCTCATACCCCGTGGCGGAGAACGTGGCAAGATCCCGGGCGAGGGCCGACGGGTCGCAGGCAACATAAGCGATGGCGCGGGGCCGCAGCCCCGCGATTCGCTGCACCACACCAGCGCCCGCCCCTCTTCGAGGAGGATCAAGCACGACGAGGTCTGCCTTGGTCGGAAACGAGGCAGTGTGCGCCTCCACTGCACCGGCGATGAAGCGGGCCCCTATGACGTTGCGTCGTGCATGGGCGATGGCGGTGCGGGAACCCTCGATGCCCAGCACGCTGCATCCCGCGTCGTCCAGGACCGCCGCGAAGAGCCCAACACCGCAGTAGAGGTCCACTGCGCTCTCCCCCGGTTGCGGATCCAACCCACGCAGGACAGCCTCTGTCAGGACGTCGGCGGCCCGGGGGTGCACCTGCCAGAAGCCGTCGGCATCCACGTCGAATCGTCTCCCTGCGGCATGCTCCTGGACCACGGCCGTTCCACGCAGCACCGTGCCCTCGGCCAGGGCCGTCACTTGGTCTGCCGACACGACCACGCGCAGTTCTCCTCCGCTCCCGGACAATCGCGCGAGTTCCGTGACGTCCGGGCCGGGTGCCGCCACAAGACAGCCCTGCTCAGGGAGCGGCACAATCGTGTTCGATCGTCGGGCTCTGAGCCCCACCTGTCCGTCCTCGTCGACGGCATAACGCATACGGGTTCGCCAGCCCAGTATGGGAGCGACTTCCTGGACGCTCCCATCCCAGGTGATCCCCGCGAGCCGGAGGAGTTGCTCAGCCACCACTGCTGTCTTCAGGTCCCGTTGCAGGGAGGCAGAGGCATGCTGCCAGTCGCACCCGCCGCACTGCTCAGCGATGGGGCATGGAGGCTGCACCCGGCCGGGTGCAGGCTCCAGCACCTCGACGACGCGGCCGCGGTCGAACTTCTTCGTCTCTTGTGTGATCTCCACCGACACCAACTCACCGGGCAGGCCTCCAGTGACGAACACCACCTTGTTCCGCACCCTGCCCACCACAGCCCCGCCATGCGCCACGCGCACGAGGGACACGACGGGATGGTGGGGGTGGCGGGGCGTGGTCACGCCCCCACAGTAGACGTCCCTCCGGTTGACAAGCCGAAAGGACCTTGCACCACGACGGGTGTGGTGCGGTAGCGTCAGCACTGCTGATTGTTCGCCGTCGACGATCACCATCAGTCACGCAACACCAGGAGGCTTCACCGTGCACATCGTCATCATGGGTTGCGGTCGTGTGGGCTCGATGTTGGCTCGCGGGCTGGAGAAGCGCGGTCACAGCGTCGCAGTGGTGGACGCCAATGAGGAGGCGTTCCACCGCCTGGGTGACGATTTCCAGGGCACCAGGGTCAAGGGTGTCGGTTTTGATCGAGAAGTGTTGGAGCGGGCCGGCATCCGTCAGGCCGACGGCTTCGCTGCCGTTTCCAGTGGGGACAATTCCAACATTCTGGCCGCCCGCGTGGTGAGCGAGTGCTACCGGGTGGAGAACGTGGTGGCCCGCATCTACGACCAGGGACGTGCCGCCGTCTACGAACGGCTTGGCATCAATACCGTCGCCACCGTCCGTTGGACCGTGGGGCAGGTGATGCGCCGTTTGCTGCCCGAAGGCAGTGAACCAGTGTGGCGGGATCCCTCGGGGAACGTGCATCTGCTGCAGGTCTTCGTGAACAACGAATGGGTGGGCCGTCGGATCCGTGATCTGTCGGCGGCGGCCAGAGCACCCATCCCGTTCCTCGTGCGCGTTGGTAAGGGCATCGTCCCGGACGCGGAGACGGTGTTCCAGGACGGAGACATGATCTACGTCGCATGCAACACGGATCACACCTCGGACATCGAGACGCTCTTCGCCGAACCCCCCGGCAGACATGCGGCTCCACCGGCCAGGCACTAGGAGAGGACACATCAGATGCGCGTCGCCATTGCAGGGGCTGGCAACGTCGGGCGATCGATCGCCCGCGAGTTGATCGCCAATGGACATCAGGTGCTTCTCATCGAACGGGATCCCAGGGCCATCAAGCGGGACACCGTACCCGGCGCTGAGTGGTTCCAGGCGGATGCCTGCGAGTTGCAGACGCTGGAGGAGACCGGACTCGAGAACTGCGACGTCAGCATCGCGGCCACCGGTGATGACAAGGCCAACCTGGTGTACTCACTTCTCACGAAGACGGAGTTCGGGGTGCCTCGCACTGTGGGCCGCGTGAATCACCCTGGCAACGAGTGGATGTTCGACGACGTGTGGGGTGTGGACGTCGCGGTCTCCACGCCGCGCATCATGTCCGCGCTCGTGGAGGAAGCTGTGGCCACTGGAGATCTGGTGCGTCTGTTCACCTTCACCAAGTCCACCACCAACCTGTCCGAGTTGCGGTTGCCGGCCGATTCCCCGCATGTGGGACGCCAGGTGCGTGAGCTTGTGATGCCGCCCGAAGCAGTTCTGGTGTCCATCATCCGCGACGGTGTCCCGGTGGTCCCGGAGCCGGAAGCGATTCTGGGCGCTGACAACGAGCTGCTGTTCGTCGTGAGTCAGGAAGCTGAAGCGAAGTTGGCGGCCATGTTCATCAAAGAGGAGCAGCCCGCTGAGGACTGATGTGTCACGACCCGTCGGGTTCGTCCGTGTTCAGTAGAGGATCTCGAATTCGGGGTTGAAGATGATCTGGCGGCCCTCCTCCTCACTGAGGCGACCTGTCACGAGAAGATCTCTGCCGGGCGTCATGCATTCGATACGCCGCCGCCCCATCCAGATCAGGTTGACAGTGCCAGTGCCGTCATCGAGAACTGCTTCCAGCCAGGGCGTGCTGGAGTCGGTCACCGAGGTCACCGTGCCACGCACCGTCACCTTCTGACGCACCCTGCACTCATTCAACGGCACCGCCCCGGCGGCGCGAGCCTGATCGGCCCGGGCTTCCGCTTCCTGCTGCTCAGGGCTCAGCAGGAACCGACGAAGCCGCTGACCAAGCGATTTACGCCGCGGTTCCTGCTCGGTCATTGCTCATCCACCTTCGCCTCGTTCGCCTGCGATGCGTTCACGAGCGGCACTTCCATCGTCAGCACGCTACCGGGGACGGCTGGCTCCTGGCCTCGACGCACCACGACGTTGGTGAAGAACTCCCACATGGCCATGTCCGCTTCCTGGTTCTCCGGCTCGAGTGCTGCCCGTCCCATGACGACGCCCCGCAGCAGCCAGCCGGGGCCTCCAACGAGCCATGTGCGTGACAGGTGGGTGGCCGGCTTGCCCTCCGGTGTGGTGACGGGTAGACGACGGCGCAGTTCGGCACCGAAGGGCCCCTCAACGACGCTCACTCGTCCCTTGGCGTCAGCAGTCGCCCGGATGATCTCGTCGCGGACCTCGGAGACCATCGACGCACGTGTGGGACCGGCGAAGACAGCCACCTCCATGGCGGATGCACCGTCGGAGATGAGGAGCGCCTGCACCTTCTCCTTGGCCTTGTCCACCTGCAGTTGCAGGTTCATCTTGTCGAACGGCGTGACGACGAGAGTACCCAGGTCAAGACGCTTGACGTCGTCGGCGTCGAGGTCCACCTCTTCGATGTCAAAGGGTCCCTCCTCGCGAGTGAAGGCTGCGTCCCACGCCTCCCACTGCTGTGTCTCGTCGACGTCACCAACGGGGGCCGCAGCTTCGTCCTTCTCGGAAGGGTTCTCAGCGTTCTGCTCAGCTGTGGTGTCCTCGGCGTTGACGTCGCCACCCTTTGAGCGTCCCAGATCCACGGTGCGGCCTTTCTCAGTTGATTGTGGGCGCAGCGTTCCCCACGCCTGTAGAACCATAACCACCGTAACCGCGTTCCGTCTCATCCAAAGCGTCAACGGCTTCGAAGTGTGCAGTGATGTAGGGCACCACGACGAGCTGTGCCACCCTGTCACCGGCTGCCAGGTCGATTCGACGGGAGATGTCGTGATTGATGAGGCACACGCGAATCTCACCCCGGTAGCCGGAGTCGATGACACCGGGCGCATTGACGATGCCGAGCCCGAGCCGCGCCGCCAACCCGGAGCGAGGCGTGACGAGCCCCACCGTGCCGGGAGGCAGCGCGACCGAGACGCCGGTACCCACCAGCGCGCGTTGTCCGGGATCGAGCGTGACATCCGTGGCACACCGCAGATCCGCCCCGGCATCGCCGGGGCGTGCGTAGTGCGGAAGGTGCCCCTCAACCGTCACGACAGTGCTAACTCTCACGTCGTACTCCGGTTGTGGATCGGATGGCGTCTGCCAGTTCCCCAGCCCTCCGACTGCTGATGAGCCAGTGCGCATGAGGGTCCGCCGCGTCAGCAAGACGGACGCGTACGAGTTCCCCAATGTAGGGGCGGGTGAGCAACAGATCGGTGGTGTCGGCACCAATCGAGAGTGCGTCGGCGCTGGCTTTGCGGTTCAGCATCTCCACACCACCGATCCACTCCGCGCCGATGGCATTGCGACCCACCCGCAGCTCCCCGTCGGAGACGACGATGGCAGTGTGTCCGTAGGCGAAGAGCACGAGAGCGACGGCAAGGGCAATGAGTCCCACTACGATGACCCCTGCAAGCGGCGGGACGTAGGCGAGGACGGCTACAGCGGCCGTCGCCACGAGCAGCAGTGCGATCAACCACCACCACACCGGCACCCACAATCGCTCGACATAGGTCATGTTCCCAATCTAGTCCCGCTCTGTGGGCATAATGAAGCGCATCTAGATGAAGATATGGAGGGCCAGGCCAATGGGCATGACCGAGAAAGTGCTGTGGAAGGTGTACGCCGGAGTTCTGGGGGCGGCGTCGACGATCGTGGCCCAGAAGGTGGTCACGAAGATATGGGAGGTGAGCACCGGGGACGAGCCGCCGGACCCGAATGATCCGGACACCCCGCTGACGAAGGCGCTGATATGGGCCACCGCCAGTGGTCTCGGGGTCGGAATCTCTCAGCTCGCGATGAATCGCTTCATGCAGAAGCGATGGGTGTCCAACACCGGACACAAGGCGCCGTCGAAGCAGAAGAACAAGATCGTCATTTCCAAGTGACGTGACGAGAGGGGCCGAAGCGGGCACAATCCCCGCTTCAGCCCCTCATTCACGCCGTAAACGGCATCAGACGCAGTCGACGCAGTACTTCAGGTCGTTCTTGGTTTCCGCAAGTTGACTGCTCGCCTTCACCAGGAAGCAGGAGGCACACGTGAACTCGTCCGCCTGCTTGGGCAAAACCCTGACTGTCAGTTCCTCATGTGAGAGATCTGCTCCGGGCAGCTCGAAGGACTCCGCCGCTTCGACCTCGTCCTCATCCACCTTTCCCGAGTTCTTGTCGTTGCGCCGCGTCTTGAGCTCTTCGAGCGAATCCTCGCTCACTTCCTCTTCGTTTTTACGCGGGGCGTCGTAGTCGGTAGCCATCCGCCGGTCCTTTCCTTGGTCCTGAACCTTGTCGGACCCAGCCGACTTGATCGGGGTATGTGTACCACATTCCACGGCTCACGCAAGTACTGATGTGCCGCGACTCATCGTCGACCTTCGGAGGCGGGCACCGGGAAGGCCTGATGAGCAACGCCTGCGCTGGTAGGTTGGGCGCGAGCAAACTCTTCTTGGAGATGTCAGATGAACAGTGCATTGAGCCCGCGCGAGATCCAATCGCGCCTCCGCGCCGGCGCCTCCGTCTCCGAAGTGGCTGCCGAGGCGGGAGTGGAAGTGGCCCGCATCGAGGGTTTCGCACTCCCCGTCCTCGCGGAACGCGCTCACATGACGAGAACGGCCCTGAATGCCTCCGTGCGACGCCGCGGTGACGGTTCGGGACATCGACGACTCGGTGAGATCGTCCGTGAACGTCTGCAGGCTCGAGGCCTCGATGCGGACACGGTGGAGTGGGACGCCTGGCGTCAGAACAATCTGGCGTGGCGCGTCGTCGGGCTGCTGGATGACCACGCAGCCTCGCGCGCAGCGGAATTCGTCTTCGATCCCAAGGGCAGGTTCAGCGTCGCTGACAATGCCGACGCTCGTTGGATGGTGGGTGAATCGCTTCCCGGTTCCACAACCGATCCGGACAATGAGAACACCATCGACTTCAATGATGAGCTGGCCCTCGTCCGCGCCATCTCCGACGAGCCGTCGGGCGCGGCCACCGGCCGTCCGGGCGATGATGTTCCGCCGCACGAATCGCACTATCAGGGGGCTGGCCACACCTCAGAGCTGGATGAGCTCTACGACATGCTCAGCGGTGTTAGCGAGGACTCCGTCAGAATCTATCTGGGTCTGGACGACTCCGAGGCTTCGGAACCGGAGACGGACGTAGCTGGGGAGGACACCCAGTCCATGGACAGGGATGAACTGGCGGCGATCCTTCAGGGAGCAGATGTGGCAACCGGCCAGGAGGCTGGGGCGCCCCAAGCGGCCGCTCCCGCGCAGGAGCCCTCGGAGCAGCCTGACGAGGACGAGCCTGCCCGCGAGACGGAAGTTGCCGTCGTCGGGATTAGCGACTCTGAGGACAGTTCTTCCGAGCCCGACGAGGGGAACGAGGAGCACAGCGCTGGCGCTGGCGATCCCGCCGCAGCCGCCGCCGAAACACCCGAGGACCAGACTCCGGCTGAGGAACAACACCCCGACGGGCGAGCGACGTCGCACGGCACACCCAGTGAACCCTCCGACGCTTCGGCACAGGATCCGCTTGTACCGGATGCTGCCCCGGCGCCGCCCAGGCGCAGACCTGCCAAGAAGCGTGCCAGCATCCCGAGCTGGGACGAGATCATGTTCGGCGGCCCACCCCGGGGGTGACGCGCGAAGGGCTGACTCTCCCACGCCCGCCCTACTTCCAAACGCCCGCCCCAGATCCCAGACACCCGTCCAATTCATCGACGCCCGCCCTACGAGGCGGGCGTTGAGATGTTGGACGGGCGGCGAGGCTCATACTCCGTCCGCCTGGCTTCAGCCGTCCACTGCTGCATCGAGTCGGCGTCCGAGTTATCCACAGGCACACTGAAGGAGGCTTGCCATATCAGGACCGGCACGCTGCAATCTCTTCATGAGTGAGACAACGCGGAACCTCACGAGTAGCGATCTGAGGACGATGGGCTTAACCCCATCGGATATCCGGAGCAGGATCAAGCAGGGATCGCTTCGCCGCTTGCGGCGGAATGTATACGCTGTCGCGGAGACCGTGTCGCCCGAGGAACATCACCGACGGCTCATCTTGGCCAGTCTAGGCAATGTCGCGGACAGCAACGTCGTCAGTCACATCTCCGGAGGCATACTGCACAATCTTCCGGTTCCGCGCAAACACCTCCGCCATGTCACCATGACGCGAGTCACCCCTGGCCATGGGGAACACAGCGACCGCATGATTGTCAGGCACACTGCTCTGGCGGAGGACGAGGTCACCCTCATAGATGGGATGCGGGTGACCACCCTTGCGAGAACTGTCTTCGACCTCGCTCGTTCCCTACCCTTCGAATGGGGTGTGATGGCGTGCGATGCAGGATACCGTCAAGGTCTTGAGGCGACCCACCTGCAGTTGAGCACGAGACGCCACCCACGGCTACGGGGAGCGCCGCGTGCACGACGAGTGGCTGAATTCGGGGACGCTCGTAGCGAATCGGCAGCCGAGTCCCTCAGCAGAGTTCAGATCTTTCGCGCAGGGCTTCCCCAGCCGAATCTGCAGCGTGAGCTCTTCGACGCGGACGGTGTCTTCGTCGCACGTCCAGACTTTCTGTGGCCCGAGCATCGGCTCGTCGGTGAGGTCGATGGGAGGACGAAATACGGAGCCCTGTTGAAGCACGGGCAGGATCCCATTGACGCAGTCATGGCAGAGAAGCGTCGCGAGGAATCGATCCGGCAGTTGGGCTATTGGGTCGTGCGGTGGGACTGGGACCTGGCATGGCGACCCGATGACCTTTCGTCGCTTCTTCGGCGCGCCATGCAGTGGCAGCGCTGAACTGTCCGCGCCCGCCCAACTTCCTGACGCCCGCACTGTAGGGCGGGCGCCCACCGTTCGGGCGGGCGTTAATGAACTTCGGCGGGCGTTGGCATACGAGAGCAGACACGACGAGGGGTCGGCCCCCTGGTGGAGACCGACCCCTCGTTTCCGTGGTTGTGTTCCTATCTCGAGAAGCGGACCATGTTGTTGAACACCCATTTGTCCACGAACGAGTAGCTGTAGGAGCCATTGGCGTTCTGGGTCGCCGTCACCACGTTCGGCATCCAGATGTAGCTTCGGCAGCCATTGCGACCCGTGGCAGCCGTGTCGCACTCCGTATACCAACGGCGGCCGTCCTCAGTCTTCCAGGCGCCGGAGTTACCCAGCGGGTTGTTGGCCCAGAGCGAGCGCGGGGACTCGAGGTAGGTCAGGTTGTTGAAGTGCCATCCTGTCTCCGAGACGAACCTGCCTGCTTGACTGACAACTTGCGTGGACCAGATGTTGGTGCGGCAACGCACCGTCTGCGAGTAGGGCTCGCAGGAGGTGAACCACCGACGACCGTTCACCGTGTGGTAGCCCGGCGTGGAGTACAGGTCCTCGGCCGGAATCGCGGGCGGAACCGTCGTTGACGGCGCAGTGGTCGGTGTCGTCGGAGGTGCCGTCGTCGCTGGGGGTGCCGTCACCGTCACGGTGACCGTGGGGGTCATCGTGGTGGTGGGAGTCGACGTCACGGTGGCCGTTGAGGTCGGGGTTGTTGTCACAGTGGGTGTCACCGTCGTGGTCGGTGTCACTGTGACCGTGGTGGTCACCGTCGGGATCGGGTTCGGATCCACACCGCAGTCAGCGGGCGGAGTCCACTCCTCAGCCACCACCGGCGGGTCCTCCGGCTCCTCCTCGCCGGGAAGCAGTCCGCGGAACTCCATCTCGCCGATGGCGGCGAAGGGACTGCCGGCCTCCTGCGGGGCTGTCGCGATGATGCGCACCCAGCGGGTGTCGACGTCCAGTTCAATCGGGGTGGCGGTGGTTCCGGCCGGCAGGGTCACCGTCGTCACCGGATCCTCGCCCCAGGTCTCACCATCGTCGCTGGTGTAAATGTCCGCGGTCCTGACCTGGGTGTTGGAGTTGGTGGGGCGGGGCACCCACACCACCTGGCTGAGCTCGTAGGTGTCACCGAGATCGAACGTCAGCTCATGCGGGTACTGCGCCACCGGAGATGCCCACTGGGAGTGCCAGAACGTGGTGCGATCTCCGTCGACCAGTGCACTGGCGCGTCCGTTGGGCGCGGTCTCGTTCATGGCCTCGGACGAGGCCGTGGCCGTGATGCCCGTGATCAGCCGGCCCGGAGGCGGCACAGTCTGCGAATCGACGGTCAGCACCTTCTCGACGAAACGATCAGCGGAGTCGCTGACACGCAGCAGGTGGTCGCCCACTTGGGTCTGGTACGGCACATAGTGATGGAAAAAGGCGTTGCCCTCATCATCGCTCACGACGGAACCGATGCGGTCCGTCCCCGTGTCGATGGGCTCCCCGGAGCCATTCCAGTAGATGTCCAGGAACTCGTTCGGCATCAGACCGGTGAGGGTGACTCCCACGCGCGAGTCGTCGCGCGCCTCGGTGTCGGCCAGTTCCAGGGCGGGGACCTGACACACGTCGAAGACCGGATCAACCGGCACGACGTAGTCATCAGCTGCGGTCACCGTTGCACTGCTCGTGCGACCGTCTGAAAGCGTCACTGTGACGTCATAGCTGCCGGCAGTGTCGTAGCTGTGGTCCGCACCGATCCGGTACAGCGAGCCAGCTGAGACCACCCCACGGGGGTTGTCCGTCTCGAATGTGGCGTCGACGGCGGCGGTGCCGTCACCGAAATCGATGCTGGCAGTCAACGGTTCAGTCAGGGCCGAATTGCTGGCGCTGTCGGCATCGTCGACCGAGTCCACCGCGACGGTGGTACCGCCGTCGGACACCTTTGTCCCCGGAGCCGCGAAGTGCGCCACGTCGATGCGGTGGGACTCATCGGTGCGTGCCATGGCGGGCAGCCCAGCCAGATCGGTATCCCATGCCACGAGTGGACCGTCGTAAAAGTTGGTCTGCATGGCGAGCAGTCGGGGACCAATGGCGCCGAGGCGGTTCAGGAACTCGCCCACGTTGCGGTCGGCCTGTTGGGACCATCCGATCTCGGCGTGGCTGATGGCACGCGGGAAGATCAGGAACTCGTTCTGCTTCCCGCCGCGGTGCGTCTCGGACCACAGGGGGGCCTCTACGCCGAGGAGGTCTTCCTCCTCAGCGATGTCGACGACATCGACGGGGTTCCAGTTGTAGTACGTGTCCACATCTCCACCCCCAGCCCACGTGAGGCCGATGGGGGTCTTGGAGTTGTACTTCATGTCCAGGTAGGAAGAACTCGAACGGGACACCACCACCTTGGCGCCAGCCTCGATGGCGGCGGCAGTCTGGGCCGTGCTGCCCACCCAGTACTGCACCACGTCGCCCTCGGTCAGGCCCGCCTCGGCGTACTCGTTCCAGCCGACTGCGCTCTTGCCGAGGTCCCGGATGATGGCGATGGTCCGGGTCACGAACTCGACGTAGTCGTCGTGCGGTGTGACATGCGATTCGTCGCCCCCCATGTGGAAGTAGGGGCCGGGGGTCATTTCGGCGATCTGGCCGAAGATGTGCTCCAGCGACACCCAGGTCTGCGGGTTGTCGACGTCCAGCGTGGATTCGCCGACGTCGCCGTCGTTCTGCTCCTCAACAGTGCCGTACACCGTGGGGAATGGACGCGATTTCTCGGAGTTGAGTTCAGGGATGGCGTGCAGCATGGCCTTGGTGTGGCCGGGTACGTCGATCTCGGGGATGATGGTGACGAAGCGCTCCGCGGCGTAGGCGACAATGTCGCGGTAGTCGTCCTGTGTGTAGAACCCGGTGCGTCCCACCTCGCCCATGTATCCGTTGGGATGCGCCAGCATGGCCGACTTGCCCGAGATGTCCGTGAGGGCTGTGTAGTCGACGGGGTCGCCGTCGGCCTTGCCCTCGTTGGTGATCTCGATGCGCCAGCCCTGGTCGTCGGCCAGGTGAAGGTGCAGGCGATCCTGCTTGTGTGCCGCGATGGAGTCAATGATGTTCTTCAGTTCCGGCACTGTCACGAATGAGCGGGCCGTGTCCACCTGAATGCCGCGGTGCTCGAAGCGGGGCGCATCCTCAATGTCGACGGCGGAAGCGCTCCAGTCGGCGATCACCTCGGTCTGGGATTCGATCAGCGGGGGGAACAGCTGGCGGAGCGTCTGGACGCCGTTGTGGAGTCCGTGGGCGGCCGAGGCTGTGATGACGGCGCCGGTGTCGCGCACGGTCAGTGCATAGCCCTCACCGGCGCTTGGCGTCTCCAGTTCGGTGTAGCCGTCATCCAGCACGAGACGGATCGAGTTGGTGGCTGCGGAGTCCACCACTGGAAGCGGGAAGCCGGTGGAGGTACGCCACCTTTCGGCCAGGACCTCTGCCACCACGACGGCATCGCCGGAAGCCTCGATCTGGGTGTCAGCGTCCAGAACGAAGGGATCCTCCTCCTCCAGGACGGTGACATCCTGTGGCAGCGGAACCAGGTTCACGCCGGTGTCGACAGCGACTGGTTCGGGGCCGTCCCACACCTGGAGCTCGAACAGGCTCATGCCGTACAACGTTCCACTGATTGGCGTGCGCTCAATGCCTTGCATGCGAACGAACTTCCACGCCGTATCAGCAGTGGCCGCGTTCAGGTTGTGGGTGACGGCTTGTCCGCATTCGGCCGCCGCCTGCGAGATTTCTTCCGTGGCGTCGGTCCAGCCAGTTCCGTCGTTGGAGACCTGCACCTTGTATCTTGCCGCGCAGGCATCCTCCCAAAGGATGGTGACGTGGTCCACCATGGTGGCCTCGGCCAGTTCAACTTGGATCCACGCGTCATCCGACGTATTAGACGACCAGCGCGTTGACTCATCTCCGTCAACGGCGTTCTCTGGCCCCCAATCAGCCCTTTCCTGCCCGGAGGCACTCGCCATCGCACCCGCCGAGGCCAGAGCGACGTTCGCCCCGTCGGCTGCCTGACTTGTGGTGGGGGCCAGCGTGGTCACCACACCCGTGATGATCAGGGCCACTGCCGCCATGATGGCCACCAGGCGTGACGTCATGTGTAAGCGCATCGTTGCACCTTTGCGATCGAGCACCACCCGCTGCGGCGCTGTTCACAGGCGATTCTGTCACGCGGCATCGGCCGCTGTGAACCGAACGATCAATCCAATTGCCCAGTGAGCGTGCCTGTCAGAAGGTGGGCGCACCTCAGGTGGTCTCGAACGGCAGAGGCTCGGGCGACAGCGTCGCCTTGGCACGCGTGGCCGTCATGCGACGACGGTGATGAGCCCGGCACAGCACCTCGTAGCGCACCTCGGCGCCACTTTCGGTGTCCCCCACCACCACCTGTGAGCCCTCGGTCACCATCAACCCGTTGACGGTGCGGGCATTGTGGGTGCCTTTGGCGGAGCACCAACACAGGGGGCCGAGCGGCAGCGTCTCCGTGCGATCGGCGAGCTCAATGAGGCGCTGGGATCCCGGGAACAGCCGGGTCCGAAAATCGGCGAGAATTCCGAATGCGTACACATCCAGCTGCAGCTCGTCGACGATGCGTGCCAGTTCCTCAATGTGCTGGCCCGTGTAGAACTGCACCTCGTCGCACACCAGATAGTCCACGCGCTTGCCGCCGGTCAGCTCAGCGATGGTGTAGCGCCAGAAGTCGAAGTCCTCAGTCACCTCCAACGCTGAGGCTGACAGACCCAGGCGGGAGGTGACACTGGGAGTGCCGGAGCGATCCTGCGAGGTGAACAGGCGTCCCTGGCGTCCATGGGTGGACTGTGTGTGGTGGAACTGGAGCGCAAGCGTCGACTTCCCGCAATCCATGGGTCCGGTGTGAAAAACAAGCTCAGCCACTTCTGTCCCCCTCGTCGCCACCTGTACGCATGACGGATTCGTAGACAGCGACAAAACGCTCGGCCATGCGCTCTGCGCTGAGCGACGGTAGCAGGACAGGGGTGGCAGCTGCCAGCCGCTGGCGCAGAGCGGGATCACACATTTCCCGGATGCCGTGGGCAAAAGAGGCGATGTCCGGTCCCGTGAGATGGGACGTGTCCTCGGACAGCCCAACCGTTAGTCGGTCGTCGCAGTAGAGCACCGGCAGACCGGCCGCCACCGCTTCCATGATGACGAGCCCCTGCGAATCGAACCGATAGCTGCTGAGGGCGAGGACATCAGCGTTGCGCAACTCCGCCGCGATGGCTTCGAGGGAATCCAGGTGCCCTCGGAAGTCGATGCGGGGGTCGTCCTCGGCCAGAGCGCGCAACGCTTTGCGTTGGTCGCCGTCACCAACAATGACGAGTTCGGCATTCGGCTCATCAACACTGCGAAACGCCTTGATCAGGACGTCCAGACGTTTCTCCTTGGCAAGTCGACCGACCGACAGGAACCTGACCCTGTCATCTCGTCGCGTCCGTTCCGCTGCATCGATGGCCTGCTTCATGCGTTCGTTGTAGCCGGTGGGGACCACGAAGCCATTCAGCTCCTGTCCGGCGGCCTCGTCAATGAGATCCAGCATGAAGGGGGAGGGAACGGTGTGGGCATCCACTTTCCCCGCCAGATCCGCGAAAGAGGCCCAGTCCATGCGCGCCGCGAGTCCCCCGGTCTCGTGCTCACGCGGCGGTAGTCGGGATCGGGTGGGCCGACGATCCGCCGCCGAGGTCAGCACGGGGTTGATCAGGAACTGGTAGGACAGGGTGCCCCAGATGGCGCTCCTCACACTCCGGTGCGTGCCCGCGATGTTGGCGTGGAACGTGTGGATGTGCGGGATGCTCTGCAGTCTCGCGATCTTCGCCGCCAGGATCAGAGCACCTCTGTCGGTCTGGGAATGGATCACGTCGAAGGCGGCGCAGTCGCTGATCAGCTGGGCCCGACGATGGGAGAAGTGCAGGACGCTGAGGTGGGATGCGGTGCCCTCGATGTAGAGGGTGGGGCATTCGATGGTGCGGCAGCCCCGTGGCTTCTGGAGATGGCGGTCCGGCGCGATGAGGGTCACCTCGTGACCCAGCTGGATCAGCTTCTCCAACTGCGTCTCGACTGAGCGTCCAACTCCTCCGGAGGAGGGATAGAAGTCGTCCAGGACGAGAGCGATTCTCATCGAGGATCGAAGCTGAACAGCGGAACCACCATCTCCTGGTGCGTCAGTGAGCCGTGCATCCCCCTGAGCGAAAACTCTCCGGGGAAGGTCGTCGTCATGACCCCCCAGTCCTCAGTCATGGCCACCAGCACGTCACCGATGCGGGGCACCACTCGGCGCTTCACCGTCGGCCCGAACCAGCCCGCATCCAACGCCTGGCTGCGGGTGACCACCCGAGCCCTCTCCCCCAGGAACTCTCCCCAGGAGGCGGCCACCCGTGCGGGGTCGTCGCAGTACAGTTGGCGGAACCGCGCCTCACCTCCGATGTGACGGCAGCCACCCAGGGCAGCCTCGTCCTGGGCGACGATCTTGTGGTCGTTGGGCACATTGACCATGCCGTGGTCCCCGGTGACGAGCAGGCAGGTGTCGGCTGGGAGCTGCGCCGCGAGTTCCACCACCGTGTCGTCGATCTGGACGAGGCGCTCGAGCCACTGCCACGAGCCGATCCCGTGACCGTGCCCGTCGTGGTCCAGCATGCGTTCGTAGCAGTAGACGACGCGGTTCGTCGCCAACGACTGGTGCACGAGGTCGATGAAGTGCTCACGGTTCCCCTCACTCGTGACCCCGAGGTGGTCCGTGCCTCCGAAGGCGAGCTGTGTCAGCGCGCTCTCGGCGAAGCGCGCCAAGGACACTGTGCCGCTCGAGATGCCCGTGGTCGTCATCCGTTGGAACGTCGTGTCGTGACAGCGGAACGACGCCACATCCGTTGGTCCGCCCTGCCAGGTCAGCGCGTTGAGGAGGCGATCCTGATCGGGATCCAGGAACGTGTAGCCCACCACTCCGTGCTGGCCAGGTGGTGTCCCGCACCCCAGGCTGGTCAGTGAGGTGGCGGTGGTGGATGGCACGGAGCAGGTGAGGGCTGTCGCGGAGGGCAACCGTTCCCCGAGGGTGTCGGCATGGTCGGCGTGAGCCTCCAGCGGGTACCACCCCAATCCGTCGACGAGAAAAAGGACGTAGCGACTGGCGCGGGGGATCTGCAGACTTGGCGTGTCGCCCACCAGCCGGGCTTCGATGCTCGGAAGCAGGTTGCTGAGCGACGCGCCGCCGTAGCTGGGCAGGATGAAGCCCTGCTCCATCAACCCACCCGGGACTGCAGGAGCGCGCCGAAGTCGAGCAGACGGCGCGTGTTGGAGTCACCGTCCCCCACGGGACTCATGCGCACTGTGAGGTCATTGGGGACTTGCATGCCGGTCCAGCCATGGTCAGCCTCGCAGGACGGGTCCTCGCACGCTGCGGGCCCCAGGTCCAGGCGGCGAGCCGCCCCCCAGACGAGCGTCAGCCACGTCTCCACCACCTCGGATTCCGCACCGAAGGACTGGGGCTTGCTGACTGACCGGGTGACCACGACGGAGTCGATGGCGCGCAGCGCCACCACTTCGGACGTGGTGAGTGCACGGTCGCTCGCCCCGTCGTCACCGTCGTCGGTGTGGCAGATGAGCAGCCGTCGCTCCGTCAGCACAAGTACGGTGATGTGACGCTGCACCTCGTGCCCGGCGAAGGTGGCCTCGTGGTGCACCAGGTGGCCGACGACACTCTGGTCCCCGAGCCCGGCCGCGATGGTGTCGATCACCAGTTCCGGATAGAAACCGCACTCCGATATCTGGTCGACGAGGTCGGCTGGCAGCAGTGTGGATGTCTGGTGCGGATGCTTCACACGGCAAGTCTTTCACGATTGCCCTAAATTGTGGGTTATGAAGTCCCGCCCCTTCTTTGCTGCCCGCGTCGAGGACCGCATCAACGCGATGACCACCAAACTGCTGTCGCGGCGAGGCTGGCAACAAGCCGTCGTCGGCTACACCGGCTTCGGCACCCCCGAGCAGGTACGGGTGCTCGCCAGGATTGTGCTCAAACCGCCCAGCGAGCTCGGAATCGTTCGGGCTGCCACCGAACTGATGCACCAGCGCGGGTGGCGCAACTTCATCTCCACCCCGTTACCCGAGGGTGAAGCCTGGATCACCGTGGGTGAGGAGCCCCTTCTCGTGTCAGCCGACCGTGGGGGCTACATCGATGTTCGGGTGAAGAACCCAGGGCTGGCCCCCGGCTGGCACACGATCGAAGTGGCCACCACCACCGGCGCCTCCACTGGCGTCGAGGTGCAGATCATCGATTCCGATGAGACCTTCGGCATCGTGAGCGACATCGACGACACCATCTTGTCCACGTGGCTGCCCAGGCCGCTCCTGGCGGCATGGAACTCGCTCTTCCTGACGGAGCAGGCACGCCAGGCGGTGCCCGGCATGGCGCGGCTGTACCAACAGCTGCTGGCCGACCATCCGGGGGCACCGGTGATCTACGTCTCCACCGGCGCCTGGAACACCTACCCCATGGTTCAGCGTTTCCTCGCCCGCCACGGCGTTCCGAAGGGTGCGCTGCTCCTGACGGACTGGGGCCCCACCAACACTGGCTGGTTCCGCAAAGGCCCCGACCACAAGCGCACGTGTCTGCGTGAGCTGGCCAGGGATCTGCCCAACATCTCGTGGGTGCTGGTGGGCGACGATGGACAGCATGATCCGGATCTCTACGGCGAGTTCGCCACTTTGCAGCCCGAGCACGTGCGCGCCCGTGCCATCAGGCAACTCAGCAGGGGGGAGCACGTGTTGGCGGGCACCATCCAGTTCGACCAGACTGATCCCGAACGGTGGGTCCCGGAAGCCGCGCCCGAGGTGCGGGCGCCCGACGGCGATGGCCTGGCGGATAAGCTGCGCACGATCCTCTGAGACCAGGATCACTTTCTGAATCTGACGAGCACCCCAGGGGGTACGGGCACCGATGGCCAAGAGCAGGACCGAGGATGTCGTCTTCGAGGAGAACATCCTTGACGTGGACGTCACCTCCGAGATGGAAGCCAGCTTCCTGGAATACGCCTACTCCGTCATCTACTCCCGGGCTCTGCCCGATGCCCGCGACGGGTTGAAGCCGGTCCAGCGTCGCATCCTCTACTCCATGGACGAAATGGGGGTCCGGCCGGACCGCGGTCACGTCAAGTGCGCCCGTGTGGTGGGTCAGGTCATGGGTGTCCTGCATCCCCACGGTGACACCGCCATCTACGACGCCCTGGTGCGCATGGGACAGCACTGGGCCGTGCGCCTGCCGCTGATCGACGCGCACGGAAACTTCGGTTCGCTCGACGCGGGGCCGGCCGCCATGCGCTACACCGAATGCCGCATGGCGCCGTCCGCCCGGGCCATGACGGCAGGGTTGGACGAGGACACCGTCGACTTCCAGCCGAACTACGACGGCAAGGAGACTGAACCCGCCGTTCTCCCGGCCGCCTTCCCGAACTTGTTGGTCAACGGCGCCGCTGGCATCGCCGTGGGCATGGCCACCAACATTGCGCCCCACAACCTTGTCGAGGTGGTGGCCGCGCTCAAGCAGCTGTTGGTCAACCCGGAGGTGGAGCTCGACGACCTGATGCGGTTCCTGCCAGGGCCCGACTTCCCCACGGGCGGCAAGATCATCGGGCTGGACGGTGTGCGGGAGGCCTACGCCACAGGGCGTGGCAGTTTCAAGGTGCGGGCCGCCACCCGGATCGAGAAGGTCTCGCCCAGACGACAGGGCATCGTCGTCACGGCGCTGCCCTACATGGTGGGCCCAGAGAAGATCATCGAGCAGATCAAGAAGGGTGTGGGCGAGAAGAAGCTCACCGGCATCGCCGACGTCAAGGACCTCACCGACCTGGCGCACGGCACCCGTCTCGTCATCGAGGTCAAGAACGGCATCAATCCCGAGGCCCTGCTCGAGCAGCTCTTCAAAGTGACGAAGCTGGAGGACACGTTCGCGATCAACGCCGTCGCTCTCGTTGACGGACAACCCCGCACCCTGACGCTGGTGGAGTTGCTGCAGGTGTACCTGGAGCACCGGATCGAGGTGACGTTGCGGCGCACCCGGTTCCAGCTCGGCAGGGCCGCCGACCGGCTGCATCTGGTGCGGGGTCTGATGCTGGCCATCGCCGACATCGACGATGTGATCGCCATCATCCGCAGCTCCGAGGACGCCGCCGAGGCGCGGGAGCGGCTGATCGGCGCCTTCGACCTGGATGAGGTCCAGGCCAACTGGATCCTCGACATGCAGCTGCGCCGCCTCACGAAGTACTCCACCATCGAACTGGAGAAGGAGTCGACGGAGCTGCAGGAGCGCATCTCAAAACTGCAGGCCATTCTCGACGACGACGGCGTGCTTCGCTCAGTGGTGACCAGCGAGCTTGACGACGTCGCCAAGCAGTTCGGGACGCCGCGCCGCACCATTCTGCTGTCCTCCGGTGGTCAGGTCTCGAAGGCCGCACAGCCGCTCGAAGTGCCGGATGACCCGTGCTGGATCCTGCTCTCGGGCACGGGGCTGGTGGCCCGCATGGAAGGCGACGAGGCGTTGCCCGCCACGGGTCCGCGAACCGCCCACGACGTCGTCGTCTCCGCCATCCGCACCACAGCACACGCCGAGTTCGGAGTGCTCACCAATCGTGGTCGACTTCTTCGCTGCCGCGCCATCGAGCTTCCCACCGTGCCGCCCACCGCCAACGCGCCCTCTCTCCAAGGTGGCTCACCGGTGACTGAGCTGTGGCCGTTGGAGCCCAATGAACGCGTCCTCGGGCTGGCCAGACTCGGGCCGGAGGCCTCAGGTCTCGCGCTCGGCACCCGTCGCGGCATTGTGAAACGCGTCGCGCCCGAGACACTGAACAAGGACTCCTGGGACATCATCCGCCTCGAGGACTCCGACGAAGTGGTGGGCGCCCTCGAGCTGGTGGATGACTCATTGCAGCTGGCCTTCATCACCACCGATGGGCAGCTGCTCCACTTCCCCGCCAGTGCTGTCCGCCCACAGGGCCGCTCCGGCGGTGGCGTGGCGGGAATCAAATTGTCACCCGGGGCGTCGGTGCTGTGGTTCGGTGTCACGGACCCTGAAACCGACGAGGTCGTCACCGTCTCCGGGTCCGGGTCGTCTCTGTTCGGAACGGAGGTCGGGGCCGCGAAGGTGACACCCATGAGCGCCTACCCCGCGAAGGGCAGGGCGACGGGAGGTGTGCGCTGCCACCGCTTCCTGAAGGGTGAGGATGCCCTCATCCTGGCCGCCATCGGCCGGGCCCCCGTCGTCGCCTCAGCCAGCAGCGGTTCGCCAGTGGAGCTTCCGGCCGCCACAGAACGGCGTGACGGATCAGGCATCCTCGTCAACCAGCCCATCGCTGCACTGGCCTCCCGCGCGCACGGTCGGTACCGGACGGACGCCGTCGAGAGCAGCGGGGACCGGACAGCGGGTTCGGACGAGGGTCCCGTGACAGCTCCGGTCCGCCGCACTCCGCGCCGGGAGACCGGCACCGACTCTGGACAGGACGCGCTGCCCGTGACCGATGACCAGTAACCTGAGCCGACGACAAGGAGCGCTGATGAGTTTTACCGATCTGCTGAAGGCCAATGCGGAGTACGCCGAGGACTTCGAACACGGAGGATTCGACGGGATTGCGCGTGCTGGAGTGGCCATTCTCACCTGCATGGATTCCCGCATCGAACCTCTGGCCATGGTGGGTCTGCGTATCGGGGAGGCCAAGATTCTTCGCTCCCCCGGCGGCCGGGTGTCGCCGTCGATGATGACGGGGCTGGCGCTGAGCGTCCAGCTGCTGAACGTGGACCGCATCCTGATCGTCCCGCACACCAGATGCGCCATGGCCGCCAACACCGATGAGGACATCCGGGCCACCATCTCGGAGCGCAGCGGACTGGACACGGCGTGGCTGGATTTCGGCACCATTCAGGACCAGATGGAGCGCCTTCACCACGACGTCCGCGCCGTCCGCAACCATCCGCTCATCAAGGACCGCGCAGAGGTCGGTGGCTTCATGTACGACGTCGACACGGGCGTGCTGGAACAACTGGCCTGAGTCGCGGAAAACCACTGGTCCTCGCGCCACACCACCCGTATCGCGCTGCACCAGCGCTACATCACAGGTGCGGCGAGGACCAGTGGTCTGGCGATCGGCTCTGGCGCGCATCTCCAAGCCGGCGCGGAGCCATCACCCCGCATACTTGGACCCATGATCATGAGGGACTGGCTCGCGCCCGCGCGGGAGTGGCTCGATCGACGCCCTGTGGCCACCGAGGTGTCCCGACTCTCCTCAATCGTCCGGGCAGCCGAGACCATGAGCAACAACATCAGCGCGTGGAGCGACGACGAACTCGCGACGGGTGCACGCAGCATCGTCCTCGACACCCGAGCGGGATTGGCTGGATACCTGGCCATCGCAGGCGAGGCGGCGGCCCGGAGCGTCGGACTGCGGCCGTTCACCGTGCAACTGCACGCGGCCGCCGCGATGCTGCGTGGAATCTCCATGGAACTGGACACGGGTGAGGGCAAGACGCTGATGGGGGCGATCGTCGCTGGCGGGTACGCCCTCAACGGTCAACCCGTCCATGTATTGAGCGCCAACGAGTACCTCGCCCGACGCGACGCCGCATGGATGGAGCCATTGTTCTCCGCACTCAACCTCTCCTCAGGTGCCGTCACGGCCGAATCAACCCAGAGTTCCCGCCGACGGACCTACGCCGGCGACATCACCTACGTGCCTGTCAGCGAGGCCGGCTTCGACATCCTGCGCGACCGCCTCGTGCTGAATCCAGAAGAGCGCGTCCGGCGTCGGGCGCCCGTCGCACTTCTCGACGAGGCCGACGCCGTCCTGCTCGACGAGGGCAGAGTCCCGTTGGTTCTGGCCGGGGAGTCAGCCATAGCGCCTGACGGCCCCACCCCGGCCGTGGGCGACATGGCCGCTGCCATGCAGGAAGGCACGCACTACGTCGTGGATCAGGATCGCAGGTCACTGCAAATGACGGATCAGGGATTCACGACCATGGAGGAGTGGTTTCCGGGCGCAGACCTCTTCGGCGAGGACCATGAACTGCTGGCCGAGGCCCACGTTGCTCTGCATGCCCGGGCGCTGCTGACGCGCGACGTGGACTACGTCATTCGGGAAGGGCGTGCCTGGCTCGTCAGTTCCGCGCGTGGCCGCGTCGAGCGGCTGCAGCGCTGGCCCGAAGGGCTGCAGACCGCGATTGAGACCAAGGAGGGACTGTCCCCGAGCCCCGGCCTCGACGTGATGGACCAGATCACCATGGCGGAGCTCGGCGGGGAGTTCGACACCGTCATCGGTATGAGCGCCACCCTCATGGCCGCTGCCTCCGAGCTGCTGGGAACCCATGGACTACGCGTCGCCCAGCTGCCACCCAACACCCCGTCGATTCGTGTCGATGAACCCGGCCGCCTCTACGTCACGTCCATGGAACGCGACGCCGCCGCGGTCGTGCTTCTTCGCGAGGTCCACGCGACAGGGCAACCGGTGCTGGTCGCCACCCAGTCGGTGGCCATGTCCGAGGCATTTGCCTCCACGGTGCGCGCCGCGGGCATGGAGCCGGTTGTCCTCAATGCGCGCAACGACGAGAGGGAAGCCGCCATCATTGCCCAAGCGGGTGAGCCGGGACGCATCACGGTGTCCACCCAGATGGCTGGTCGGGGCACGGACATCCGCCTCGCACCGGCTTCTCGAGCCCTCGGGGGTCTCCTCATCATCGGCCTCGGTATCTTCCCCAGCCGCAGGTTGCAGGACCAGATCCGGGGTCGCTCCGGGAGGCAGGGCGATCCGGGCCGCACCATCATCCTCAGTTCCCTCGACGACGAACTCATCATCGCTGCCGAGCCTGACCATCGCGAACCAAGCCGCGTCACTGTCACCGGAGAGGTACTGGATACGCGCCTGGGTGAACTTCCTGCACATGCTCAGGAGGTCAGCGACGGTGCACACCGTAGCCTGCGCGATCTCACCCATCGCTATGGACGTCTTCTCAGCCTTCAGCGACGCGCCATGTTGCGTACACGGGAGGAGTTCCTCATCGACGATGGTGCCGTCATGGGAATCCTCGATCGGATTCCTGCGACCAAAGCCCGACTCCTGTCCGTTGTCCCAGCAACGGAATTGCTGTTCGCAAGCCGCGTGGCCTTGCTGACGTGCCTGGACGATGCGTGGAGCCGCCACCTCGCCCACGTTGCAGAAGTGCGTGAAGGTATTCACTTCAGGGCGCTGGCGCGGGAGAATCCCCTCGACGAGTACAACCGGATTCTGGCGAGTGTGTGGTCCGGCATCGTTCCTGCAGCCGTCGACGCCGCGTTGGGGTTGGTCTCCACAGCCGAGGTGCGGGAGGTCCGATTGGACCTGCACGGTGCCGGTCTTCGCCGTCCCAGCGCGACGTGGGCCTACACCGTCACCGACAACGCTCTGGGATCCGAGATTGAGCGCGTCGCCAAAGCGCTGTTTAAGAGCGACCGACGCCCAGGCTACTTCTGAGACGCCTCAAGCCGCGTCGTCATCGCGCCGGCCAGAAGCTCCGCATCGACTCTCCCCTGCCGGCCCGATGCTGCACCACCATGCCGGCGATGGCGAGCACCGCATACATGGCCGTCCACCACCAGGGCTGCTGGACGACGAAGTCTCGCAGCGAGGTCTCCGTCAGGTCCGACGGCTCGGCCACGCCCACAACTAGCATGATGCCCGCCACGATGGCCGCCGCACCCGTGAGGGCAGTCAGGATTGTCAGCAGCACGTCGGGGAGGTTGGTGGCGAGCGCAGCGCCCGCGAGCAGCAGGGCCGCCAGGACGCCGATCACCACCACCACTGTGCCCGATGCTCCCAGCGCTATCCCCAGACCCGCGCCGAGCGAGTATCCGATGGAACCGATGGCGATAATCACGGCGAGAACATAGAAGCCATAGGCGAGACCGGCGAACAGAAGCGCCATCAGCACACTGATGACCCACCCCAGCACCGTGGTGAAAGGCGGCTCCCCCGTGAAGGACGACACCAGCGATCCGCCCAGGGTGAAGCCGACGAAGGCTCCCCACACGGAGAGAATGATGCGGAAAACGGTGCGTCCTCCGAAACACAGAATCACTCCGGAGACGACGGCGATCAGACCCACCACGACATACGACATGGTGAGCTAATATACGCGGCCCCAGCACGAGGTGGCTGCCGCCACTCCGCGCTTCCAGCCGGGGTTCACACACGCACCCTCGAACTGGGCGAACGGCACGATGATGCCCAACACCGATCCCACGATGACTGTCGCGATACCCACCTTCTTCAGGCCGCGTGGCTCCATCAGGCGTCGATTCGGTCAGCTTCGAACGAGTAGGCGCCCTGCACGATGAACTCCTTGCGGGGCGCGACCTCATTGCCCATCAGCATCTCGAACACACGTTCCGCGTTGGCGCCGTCATCCACCGTCAGACGGCGCAGTGTCCGGTGCCGGGGATCCATGGTGGTCTCGGCCAGCTGGTGGGCGTCCATCTCACCCAGACCCTTGTACCGCTGGGGCTCTTTGAAGGCCTGTCCCTTCTTCGCGAACTCGGCGAGCCTGCGCTGGTACTCGGCGTCGGTGTAGGTGTAGATGTACTTGTCGTAACCGCGCTTGGGTTTGATCAGTTCGAAGCGGTGCAGCGGCGGCACAGCCGAGTACACCTTGCCGGCTTCCACCAGGGGGCGCATGTAGCGGAAGAAAAGTGTGGCCAGCAGACAACGGATGTGGGCGCCGTCGGAGTCCGCGTCGGCCATGAAGATGATCTTGCCGTAGCGGGCGGCATCGACGTCGAAAGTGCGGCCCGAGCCGGCACCGATCACCTGGATGATAGACGCGCACTCGGCGTTTTTCAGCATGTCCCCCACCGACGCCTTCTGGACGTTCAGGATTTTGCCGCGGATGGGAAGCAGCGCCTGGTACTCGGAGTTGCGCGCCACGTTGGCGGTACCCAGCGCGGAGTCACCCTCCACGATGAACAATTCCGTGCGGTCGCCGTCGGTGCTGCGGCAGTCCTTCAGCTTGGGCGGGAGCGTCGAGGATTCCAGCGCCGTCTTTCGACGTTGGTTGTCGCGGTGTGCTCGGGCCTGGACGCGGTTGCGGGACGCCGCAACGACCTTCTCCATCAGGGTCCTCGCCGCGGCCTTGGCAGAGTTCCTGGTGTTCGTGAGGAAGGTTGTCATCTCCGCCTCGACGATGCGCGCCACCAGACGCTGTACTGGAGGCGTTCCGAGAACCTCCTTGGTCTGGCCCTCGAACTGCGGTTCGGCCAATCGCACGGTGACCACCGCCGTCAGTCCCTCCAGACAATCGTCCTTCAGCACTTCCTCGCCGCTCTTCAACAGCCTCGTCCCGTCGAGGGACTTCACGAACGCGCGGGTCAGGCCCCGTTCGAAGCCCTGCACATGGGTCCCGCCCTTGGGCGTGGCGATGATGTTGACGAAGGATTTGAACGTCGTGTCGTAGCCAGTTCCCCAGCGCACGGCAATGTCGACGTCGAGGTCGCGGTCCACGTCAGTGGCGGTCATGGCGCCATCGGCATCCAGCATGGGGACCGTCTCGGTGAAAGTGTCGCTGCCCTGGAGGCGCATCACCTCGGTGACGGGCGCATCCGGTGCGAGGTAGTCGGCGAACTCGGTGATGCCGCCTTCGTGCAGGAACGATTCGGTGACGGGCTCACCGTGGCGGGCATCGGTGACGGTGATCGTGAGGCCCGGGACGAGGAAGGATGTCTGGCGGGCTCGGTCCTGCAGCTGTGACAGGGACAGCTCGGCATCCGCCAGGAAGATCTGCCTGTCGGTCCAGTACCGGATGCGGGTGCCGGTCCGTGTCCTGGGAACGCGGCCGAGCTTACGCAGTCCGGACTGGGGCGTGAAGGGCGCGTCCGGTCCGTCGCCGTCGAACACACCGGGCACTCCGCGGCGGAAACTCATGGCCCAAGTGGCACTGTTGCGATCCACCTCCACGTCCAGGCGCGAACTGAGTGCGTTCACGACGGAGGCGCCGACACCGTGCAGTCCTCCGGTGGCGTTGTAGGAGGAGTTTCCAAACTTCCCGCCGGCATGCAGTTTGGTGTAGACCACTTCGACGCCGCTGAGCCCCGTGCGGGGCTCCTTGTCGACCGGGATACCGCGGGCCCGGTCCGCGACGCTCACCGACCCGTCCGCGTTCAACGTGACGTCTATGGAGTCGCCATGGCCCCCCAGTGCCTCGTCAACCGCATTGTCGATGATCTCCCACAGGCAGTGCATGAGCCCACGTGTGTCGGTTGAGCCGATGTACATGGCTGGGCGCTTGCGCACCGCCTCCAGACCTTCGAGGACGAGAAGATTCTTCGCTTCGTAGTCGCGGGGGGCGTGGGCAACGTTCTTGGGTCCGGTCTGCACGGGGTTCTTGGGTCCGGTCTGCACGGGGCCAGCGTAGCCAACCGATCCCCTGCCGCCCTGTTGCACTCGCGGGGGTCGCTCCTCGCCGGTGGGACTGGTCAGCCCATGCACCGACCCGACACGCGGCACTCACTGCTCGCCAAGGCGACGGTTTCAAGGAGTCAACGCAACACGCGCCAGTAGTTTGTTCAGTCTCTCAGATGGGGTGTCCCAGTCAAGGGT
>CANLTJ010000004.1 GCA_947493995.1 uncultured Arachnia sp.
ATGAAGAGACTGAGTGGCTGGATGCTGACGCCAGGTGATGTCGTCGTGCTTGACCTCGGGATGCCCGCCGGCAGTGAAGCCGGGCTTCGACGAACGGGCATCGTCGTAACAGCGGGTCGAGTCTTGAGGGGAGAACCGAATGTCGTTCAAGTCGTGCCCTTGACCCGCACAATCCGTGAGAGCAGCACAGAGGTGATTATCGACCCCGACGAGGGTAACCAGCTGATGACACCATCGTCAGCTCAGTGCCAACATGTGCGCTCCGTCGCAACGGCGTGCATTCGCGAGCGCACAGGAAGCGTTGGCCCGGTCGTTCTTGGCGAAGTCCGCGAGACGCTGGCGCTACTTATGGATTTGTAAGAATGCCCTCTCGTGCCGCCTGTAGGGCGCTTAGACGCGCGGCCTTACGGCGTCTCGAACTGAAGTCCACACCGCTCGCTGACAACAATTACCGAAACCAGTGCCGTCGTCTCATCTCAATTTCTCGAAGACCATCGTCGCTTGGATCCGGTCGCCACCAGCGAATCCGCCGCTCTTCGCGGAGGCGGTTGAGATCGTGTGCAGGCGTACCCCTTCGCCGTTTGCTTGTTGAGCACGCCCTCGAGTTCGGAGAGATTTCCCGACCCTGTTCCGAGTAGCTTCTCCTTGAGCGTCACCTGAATCACCACGTATTCCATTCTTGGCCTCCTCGCCTCCGCGAGGCGCCGCTTCGTGGGCCCCTGTGAGACTGTACTTCAGGCAGAGTCACCGCAGATTGGACACACTGCGACGCTGTCACCGTCGTCCATGGCAACGCCCAAGAGTGGAGTTTCTCGAAGCCGACGGCCTCGGCATCGTCGATCTTGCCGATGAGCGAAAGGCGAGGTGCCTGTCTCCCTCGGGACGAGAAGTGAAGCGCGGCGAATTGTGGACTGTCGCAAGCGGGGTGTACGCATCCAAGCCGCGGCCTGCCGTCATCGTCCAATACGATGTGTTCGAGCTCACCGAGTCGGTCACGGTCGCGCCCCTCACGACGACTCTGACCGACGCCCCCTCGCTCCGGCTACGGATCCCGACCGACGGCGTCGCCGGATAGTCCCAGGACAGCGCCGTGATGGTTGACACGTTGACCACCGAGCGTCGCAGCAATGTGCTCGCCCGGATCGGACGGCTGTTAAGTCAGCAGATGGTTGAACTGGAGCGCCTCACGATGACCTTAGGACGCGGCACGGTTTCAAGCGAAAGTGTCGCTGCAAGGAATCAGCAGGCCCGCTTCGTTTGCCCGCATCAGGCAGGATCGACGTCATGACCGACGGCACTCGTGAGCTGGCAATGTTTCCCCTCGGGTCCGTCCTGTTCCCGGGCATGCCGCTGCCGCTTCGCGTCTTTGAGCCGCGCTACGTGGAGATGCTGTCGTCGGTACTCGCGCAGCCGGAGCACGAGTTCGGGGTCGTATTGATCGAACGGGGCTCCGAAGTCGGGGGCGGCGACGTGAGGTTTCAGGTGGGCACGGTGGCACGCATAGTGTCCGTGGAGCCGGGCGAAGGGGTCATCGAATTGCTCGCAACGGGTGTTGCACGCTTTACCGTGGAGCACTGGCTGCAGGATGATCCGTTCCCACGTGCTCAGGTGCGAGAGATCCCCCCTCTTGGATACGACGAGTCCACCTCCTTGGCACTGGCCAACGCTGAGGCTGAGGTGCGCGCGACCATCTCCAGGGCGAGCGAATTCGCCGATCTGCTGTGGCCTGCCACTGTGGAACTCTCCCCAGAGGTCCCGGAGCGCATCTGGCAGGTCGCCGGCATCGCGCCGCTCAATTCGATGGATCAGTACTCACTGCTGCGCTCCGAAACGGCCTCGGAACTGCTGACCCAACTTGTTGACGACACACGAGCGGCCGAAGCCCTTCTCACAGCCGGTTGGGGTCCCGAGACGTCACCTCCACCCGGGTGATGTCACCGCCTCCGAGGCGAGACAGCCCGGGAGGGGTGCCTGATCCGCCGAGGTGGCCCCGCCCAGCACGTAGCATTCGCGATGCTGAGCCCTGATCTGTCAGCACACAAAAAGAAGGAAGCCGATGACGCGTACTGGTGACCTGGTGGCCACATCAACCATGCTGGCTCGGAAGTCGGGAACGCGAGGTGTCGAGCGATTTCACACCGACTCCGCAAGAGCCGTCGACCTCATCCTGCGGTCGGACACTGTTGTGAGCGAGCTGCCATGAGGATCGCCGTCCTCGGTCCGTCGCGCAACCCTGTCGCCGAGCCCTTCGCCGGAGGTCAGGAGTCCTACGTCGCGTCTTTGTGTGTCGCGCTTCGTGAGCGACGGCACCACGTCACGCTGTATGCCGCGAACGGCTCGGACCCCACCGTCGCCGACGAGTTGATGATCTATCCACAGTTGCCGCAGCTGTCCGAGGTGGCGGCGCTCGATTCGCAGCTTCCGGAGCCGGGATTCCTGCGCGATCAACACGCGTTTCTCGGCGCTCTCGACTCGCTCATCACACACCGCGACGACATCGACGTCGTGCACAATAATTCACTGCACCATCTGCCACTGGCGGCGAGCCGCGCGATCGGACTTCCGCTGGTCACCACGCTGCACACGCCACCTTTTCCCTGGCTGGAGCTGGGAGTGGCACTCTGCGACTCGAGAGCCAGCTTCGTCGCGGTCAGCACCGCCCTTGCCGATCAGTGGACCACTCTCTCCCCGCCGGCGGCCGTCATACCCAATGGAGTCGCCGCAGGCGCATTCCCTACCGGACCGGGCGGGGATGGTGCGGTATGGGCAGGACGACTGGTACCCGAGAAGGGCGCGGATCTTGCAGTGCGTGTCGCCCGCCAAGCCGGGAGACGGCTGCGTCTCATAGGCCCGATCGGGAACCACGACTGGTTCGAGAGCTCCCTTCGGCCCTTGCTGGGCTCCGACATCACTTACGAAGGCCACCTGACCCAGGCCGACATGGCGCGTGCCTTCGGAACGGCTGCCGTGACACTGATGACGCCGCGTTGGGAAGAGCCCTTCGGGTTGGTCGCGGTGGAATCCGCGCTTACCGGCACCCCGGTGGTCGCGATTGGACGGGGAGGCGTGGGCGAGGTCGTTGACCAGCACATGGGAGCAGTGGTGAAGCCGCAGCGCAGCGACGACGAGATGGTCACCGCCCTGGCAGCGGCACTTGACGACGCCGTCGCCCTGCCCAGAGCGACGGTGCGGGCGCGTGCCATCGCTCGGTTCAGTATCGACCGAATGGCGGCCGACTACGAGCACATCTACAACCGAACATTGGCCCGATGGTGAGGGACTTCGTGTGAACCACACGCGGTAGTGCGCAATCGAGACGTCCCGTCGGTCTCCCCTGAGGTTCGGCTCGCCACATCGATATCAGCCTCCGCCGTGTGCTGAACTGCGCGCCGCGATAGGTTGTGTGGTCCCGTCGAACAAGGAGTGACACATGGCCACCTACTCGGAAGATTACGAGTACCACATCCATCTCAGCGAGGGCGACATCGGTCGCTACGTGTTCCTACCGGGCGACCCCGGCCGGTGCGAGGTCATCGCGCAGCACTTCGACAATCCGAAATTCGTGGCCTCCCACCGCGAGCACACCACATGGGTGGGGGAACTCGACGGTGAACGGGTCGCGGTGACGTCAACGGGCATGGGTGGGCCGAGCACGGCGATCGCCGTCGAGGAGCTCATCCACGTGGGAGCCGACACCTTCATGCGGGTCGGAACGGCCGGGGCGATGCAGCCGGAGACGCAGCCCGGCGACGTCGCCATCATCAACGCAGCCATCCGCGACGAGGGCACCGGCCTGCACTACCTGCCCATGGAGTTCCCGGCCGTGGCGAGCCAGGACTTGATCACAGGATTGGTCGCCGCGGCGCGGGACATGGATCGCCGTCACCACGTGGGCGTCTCGCAGTCCAAGGATTCTTTCTACGGCCAGCACAGCCCGGACTCAATGCCGGTAAGCACACGGCTGAAGGAGCGCTGGGACGCGTGGGTGAAAGGTGGCTGTCTGGTGTCGGAAATGGAGTGCGCCACCCTCTACCTCGTCGGCGCCACACGTCGCGTCCGTACCGGCGGCGTGATGATGGTGATGGGGCACCATGACTTCGCCCCCATGACGGACGAGGAGAAGGACGCGTCGCAGGTCGGCAACCTCATCCCCGTCGCCATCGAGGGCATGCGTCAGGTCATCGCTGCTGACAAGGCCCGCTCCGACTGAGCGTCCGGGACGCGGCCAGCCGGTGGCTGATATGGTTCGAAGCAGGCTCAGCTCGCTCACTTTCCCGGGAGAACGATGACAGCGGAAACCCACGAAAACGACCTTGCCCCCGTCGCGGCGGTCATAGTCCTCGCAGCCGGTGGCGGCTCCCGCATGAAGTCCTCGAAGTCCAAGCTGTTGCACGAGATCTCGGGCAAGACCATGCTCCACTACGCGGTGTCAGCCGGGGCCGCGCTGGACCCCGAGCATCTTGTTGTGGTGGTGGGCAAGTACCGCGACCAAGTAGAGGATCACCTGGGCCAGATGTCCGCATCGGTCACGACGGCCCTCCAGGAGGAGCAGTTGGGGACCGGGCACGCCGTCTCCTGCGGGCTCGCCGAACTGGGCAATCTCACCGGTGAAGTGGTTGTGACCTACGGCGATGTCCCGATGCTGACGGGCGACACCCTGCGCCAGCTCGTAGCGGTTCACCGAGCACACTCCAACAGCATGACCGTTCTCACCGCGCACGTCGATGAGCCCACCGGCTACGGACGTGTCCTGCGCGACGGTGACCGCGTGGTGGGCATCGTCGAACACCGCGACGCCACCGACGAACAACGGCGGATCACCGAGATCAACTCCGGCATCTACGTCTTCGACGCCGAAACTCTGCGCGAAGGACTCGCCCAACTCGGGACCGACAATGCACAGGGTGAGCAGTACCTCACCGACGTCGTCACCTTCGTCCATGAACGGGGTGACCGTGTGGGCGCCGTCGTCACCGACGACATCTGGCAGACCGAGGGTGTGAACGACCGCATCCAGCTGGCCCGGATGAATGCCGAGATGAACCGTCGCATCCTCGATGCCCATATGCTCGCCGGAGTCACCATCATTGACCCGCGGTCCACGTTCATCGACGTCGACGTCGACCTCGCGCCCGACGTGGTGCTCATGCCCGGAACCATCCTGCAGGGCGCCACCACCATCGGGGAGGGCGCCACCATTGGCCCCGACACCTCACTGATGGACGTGGAAGTGGGTGCTGGCGCGGAGGTGGTGCGCACGCACGGCTCGTTCGCGATCGTCGGGGAGGGCGCTCAGGTGGGTCCCTTCTCCTACCTGAGGCCCGGCACTCAACTGGGTCGCGACGGCAAGATCGGCGCCTTTGTCGAGACGAAGAACGCGGTTATCGGTGACGGCTCCAAGGTGCCGCACCTCGCCTACTGCGGCGACGCAATTCTGGACGAGGGCGTCAACATCGGCGCCGGCACCATCTTCGCCAACTACGACGGCGTGAACAAGTCCCCGACGCACGTGGGCAAGGACGCCTTCGTCGGGTCCAATTCGGTGTTGGTTGCGCCCGTTGACATTGCGGCCGGTGGCTTCGTGGCAGCCGGATCCGCGGTCACCGAGGACGTCCCCGCTGGCGGTCTCGCGATTGCTCGGGGCAGGCAGCACACGGCTGAGGGATGGGTGACCAAGCGGCGTCCGGGGTCGCGGGCAGCCAAGGCAGCTGCGGAACACGACGGCAGCATCCATCGCTCCATCGAGGAATCGCGTTCCCAACAGAAGGGCTGAACCCACATATGAACAACAGCACCGCGAACAACAAGCACCTGATGCTCTTCGCGGGCCGTGCGTTCCCCGAATTGGCCGAGGAAGTGGCCGATCTCATGGGCACCGAACTCGTCCCCACCAAATCTCTCGCCTACGCCAATTCCGAAATCTATGTCCGTTTCGAGGAGTCGGTCCGCGGCTGTGACGCGTTCGTCATCCAGTCGCACACTGCCCCCGTCAACGAGTGGATCATGGAGCAACTCATCATGGTGGACGCCCTGAAGCGCGCCTCCGCCAAACGCATCACGGTGGTGGCCCCCTTCTACCCCTACGCCCGCCAGGACAAGAAGCACCTGGGGCGCGAGCCCATCTCAGCCCGGCTCGTGGCCGACCTCTTCAAAGCTGCCGGCGCGGACCGCATCATGTCCGTGGACCTCCACGCCGCCCAGATCCAGGGCTTCTTCGACGGCCCCGTCGATCATCTCTGGGGCCTGCCCGTTCTCAGTGAGTACGTGAAGAACAAGTACAGCGACGACGAGATGTGTGTCGTCTCCCCGGACGCCGGACGGGTGCGCCTGGCGGACATGTGGACCGATCAGCTGAACTCTCCGCTGGCGATCGTTCACAAGCGCCGCGACCCAGAGCTCGCCAACACCGTGGCCGTGCACGAAGTGGTGGGTGATGTCCAGGGCAAGACGTGCGTCCTGGTGGACGACATGATCGACACCGCCGGAACGATCGCGCAGGCCGCCACCGCTCTCCGGGAACGCGGCGCCAAGCGCGTCATCGCCGCAGCGACGCATGCCGTTTTCTCCGGTCCGGCGGCACAACGCCTCAACGCCTCCGACCTGGAGGAGATCGTCGTCACCAACACACTGCCCATCAGGACCCCCGAGCCCATCGAGAACCTGACGGTTCTGTCCATCGCGCCCCTGCTGGCCAAGGCCATCCATGCCGTGTTCGAGGACGGTTCGGTCACCTCCCTCTTCGGCGGTAAGGCCTGACGTGGAGACGCGACGGCGCAACAAGCTCGCGATCATCGGTGCCGGGGCCGTCGGCTCGTCCTTGGCCTACGCATGCCTGATCAAGGGCGTTGCGCGCCACGTGGTGCTCTATGACATCAACGGCGTCAAGGCCCGGGCGGAGGCGCTGGACCTGGAGCACGGCACACAGTTCATGCCGACGGCGCGCGTGGAGGGTTCCGACGATCCGGACATCACACTGAACAGCGACATCGTCGTGATCACCGCGGGCGCGAAGCAGAAACCGGGGGAGTCGCGGATGGATCTGGCCGCCTCGACGGTCGCGTTGATGAAGAAGGTCATCCCGCCGATCGTGGAACGTTCCCCCGACGCACTGTTCCTGATGGTCACCAATCCCGTTGATGTCACCACCTACGCTTCGTTGAAGATCAGCGAACTGCCTCCCAACCAGCTGTTCGGCTCCGGAACGGTGCTGGACTCCTCACGGTTGCGCGTTCTCGTGGCGCAGCACTGCGGTGTGGCGATCGAGAACGTCCACGCCTACATCTGCGGCGAGCACGGGGACACGGCGATTCCCATCTGGTCGAGCGCCACCATCGCCGGGGTGCCATTGACGAAATGGGAGATCCAGACCGGGAAACTCGGTGAGTCCGTCCGGGACGACATTGCGGAAAGCGTCGTCAACGCTGCGTACAAGGTCATCGAGGGCAAAGGGGCCACCAACTACGCCATCGGTGTTTCGGGTGCACGCATCATTGAGGCGATGTTCTGGGACGAGCACCGAGTCCTGCCGGTTTCCAGCCTTCTGGACGGCTGGCACGGCATCTCCGATGTCTGCATGTCCGTACCGACGATCGTGGACCGACGTGGTGTGGGGATGAATGTGCACATCCCCTTGTTGGACGGGGAGCTGGGCGCAATGCACGACTCGTCTGAAGCCATCAGAGCGACGCTACGACGTATCGGGTTTTGAAGCCGCAGGCCACGGCGCTCCCGGATAGAGCTCAGCTCGCCGTGCTTCGGCATTGGCCATGTCCAATGCCGTGCGCTGCGTGCAGTTCAAGTCAGTGGCCAGAGCTTCCACGTCAACGAACTCCGGAGTGGCCTGCTTGATCAGGGTGCCAGGACCACCGCCTGAGACTTTGATTCGCACGAGGTGATCCTCCACCCTCACCGGGCACCAGACGCGCTCCAGCACCGTGCGCTGCCACGGGGCGGACATCCGCACACCGATGGTGGAGGTGTGGGCGATGAGTGCGTCAGTGATCGCCGTGGCGTGTTTCCTGTCGGTCAGAGCGGAGACGGTGTGGGCCGGGCGTCCCTTCTTCATGGTGATGGGGGTGAGCCACGCATCCACGGCCCCTGCGTCGAGCAGCCGGTCAAGAACTGCGGGCCAGAGGCGGGGATCCATGTCGTCGACGTTCGCTGCCACCTCCAGCACTTCGCGCGGGGTGTGTGCGTCGGCGCCCGAGGTGCCGGCCGGCTGGCCGATCACCACGCGCAGCAGGCCCGGGCGGTCGGCCCGGACGCGGCTGCCAGCACCGGTGCCGACACTCTCAACGAGTATGGGGGGCAGAGTCTCCACGCGATCACAGAGCGCCCGGATCAGCACCATGCCGGTGGGCGTGCACAGCTCACCAGCCTCCACCGGGCCCCCGGCCTGCACCTCCCAGCCCTTGGACAGTTCGACGACGGCGGGCGGGGGAACGCTCAACACCCCGTGTTGCGTGTGTACGGTGCCTGTGCCCACAGCGACGATGGAACTCGAGCCGGAACTCACGCCGAGAGTGCGGATGGCTTCGGCCACCCCCACGATGTCTCCGATCGAATCGAGTGCCCCGACCTCGTGGAAGTGCACCTCCTCCACCGTGGTGCCGTGCACGGAGGCTTCGGCGCGTGCGAGCATGCGGAAGGCTGCCAGAGCAAGCTCGACGGTGACCGACGGCATGTCGGGGATGTTCAGCATGTCGACGATGTCACTCAGGTGACGGGCGGGGGGATCCACCTCGTCGGCGATCACGTCCACCTTCAGCGCGCTGAATGGGCCGCGCTGCACCCGGCGGGTTTGCAGATGGAGTTGGCCCGGAGCCACGAGGTTGAGCACGGCTGCCACCGATCCTGCGTCGGCTCCGGCGTCCAGGAGCGCGCCGAGCAGCATATCGCCCGAGGCGCCCTGGGATGCATCGATCCAGATGAGGCGGGTTGGTTGCGAGTCGTCAGCAAGAACCTGCGTCGGTTCAATACGGGTGCCCCCCGGCACGCGTGTGCCGTCGGCAGTCTCGATGTCATGCATGGGTGCTCCTCGGTGCTGGGGCTGCGTCATGCGGGCAAGGTGCCACGCTGCGATTCCAGGCGATGGAGCAACTCGCCGGCCCGAGGTACCACGAGGGTGTCGGGGTCTGTCTCCATGGCTGCCAGATCCACGTCAGCGGGATCACGGTAGACCAAATTGGCCTTCTGCTCCACGACGTCACGGGGGATGCCGGTGGCCAGGGTGACTTGAACGCGGTTGGTCTCCACGCCTGTCTGGGGATCGTATGTCCCCAGGCCACGCAGATGCGTTGAGTGCGCCAGCTCACCCCAGGAGTGGTCCTTGAACTTGTCCCACTGCTCCACGAAGTAGTCACGGTTGTGGTAGCCGATGGACTCCAGGCCGGGATGCATCAGTGATATCTGCCGCACGTGCGGAGCGTAGATGATCAGCTCACCACCGTCGGCGACAATGGGCTCCATCTTGTAGAAGCCCTTCGCTGCCGTCCACATGTCCTCATACATCTTGGGAACCAGCGACACCACTCGTTTGTACGGCTTGGGCACGTACTTCACATGGACCTGACTGGACACCTCAGCGCACGCCTCCCATGCTGCGCGCGCGTCGCCGAATGCAACAAACTGCAGGTTGTCTGCGCCGGGCTCGACGATCATTCCCAGCATGAGCTTCGTCGATGGAACCAGCTCGGCCGCCGCGTCGATCAGCTGACGCACGGGGGTGATGCCACGCGTGCCGATCATCTCCATGGAGGTGATGAGCGCTCCGAGCCAGTGGGACATGTCGATCACGTCGTGCCCGGAGAGTCCGGGGAACAGGTACTTGTTGCCGCCGGAAATCCCGACCACCTCGTGGGGGAGCACCGGACCGAGGATCAGCGTGATGTCGGTGTCAACAACCATCGTGTTGACATGGACGATCATGTCACGATCCCGCAGGCGACCTTCGGAGAGTTCGGCGATGCGTTCCTTGGAGATGGCGCCAAGGTTGGCGAAAGTGTTTTCATTTCGCCAGTCGTGATTGTGGATGCTCCAGCCCGGGTACTCCTCCTCGAATCGGCCCGGCTCGCATCCCATCAGGAGTCCGATCGCGTCGTCAGACATGTAGTCATGGGTGCCGAGCGCGATCACGACGCGGACATCCTTCGGCCGATTACCCAGCGCTTCGTGGATGATGTGGGCCATCATCGCCACGGGTGCGTGACGGGTGCCGTCGGGCACCACCAGGGTGACCCGCTTGTCGTCGAAGTCGTGGGCGCGGAGTTGTTCGAGCACGAAATCGCGGACGTACTCGTCGGTGAGGATGGTCTCAGGGCCGCCGACGGTGACGGCCTCGGGCACTCCCGGATAGAGCTGTGTCATGGCGAGCAGAGTACTCCTTCACATCAGCGTTGCACTCGTGCATTGCCCTCCCAGATGGACCACACCTGTGCCTCGTCCGCGGGGGCGCCGTAGTCCGTCATCGACGTCGCAGCCAGAGCCCCCGTTGCCCACCCGAACTGCATGCACTGCTCCGTCGGCCAGCCCCGCAGCAGGCCGTAGAGCACACCGCCGATGGAGCCGTCGCCACCGCCGATGCGGTCGATGACGTCAATGTCGCGCAACGAGGCCACGTTGAACTCGCCGTCGCCCCACAGGATCATGCCCCATCGGTGCAGATTGGCCGAGACCACCTCGCGCAAAGAGGTGCCGATGTAGGAGGCTTCCGGGTACGCGTCGCTGATGCGGCCAATCATGGTCTTGAAGCTCTCAATCTCCGCATCGATGTCGTCACCACCCGCTTCCGGGCCCTTGATCCCGAGGCACAGTTGGAAGTCCTCCTCGTTGCCGTACAGGACGTCGCAGAGTGAGGCGATATCAGTGAATGCCGCACGCAGTTCGTCCTCACGGCCCTCCCAGAACGTGGCCCGATAGTTGAGGTCGAAGCTGATGGCCGTGCCGTTCTCCTTAGCCTTGTGTGCCAGCTCCACGCAGAACTTGGAGGTGGTCGGTGACAAGGCAGCGACGAGGCCGGACATGTGCATGATCTTGACACCTTCCTCGACGAACAACTTGTCGAGGTCGTAGTCATCGATCGAGAGGTCGAGACCCACTTCACCCGCTCGATCGTTCCACACCCGCGGTGCACGTCCACCGAAGCCCGAGTCGGCGATGTTGAACTGGTGGCGCTGTCCCCACGCGTCGCCCTGTGGCACGTCGGGGCCCTCATAGAACATTCCGCGGGAACGCAGATCCGCTTTGATGAGCGCAGAAATTGGGGAGTCGGCCACGAACCTGGTCAGAACCTTCGTCGGCAAACCCAGGTGTGAGGACACCGCGGAGACGTTGCTCTCGGCGGACGTGGCATGTACGAAGAATCGGCTGGCGGTGTGGACCGGTTGCCGATCCTCTGGCGTCATACGGACCCCCATCGACGTGGGGACAACCATGGCCCACTGGGCATCTTCACGTAGCTTCATTTTCAGCTCACCACTTCTTTACGCTCGTCGGTAGCCCACAAGATGTGGAAGCTACCATCGTCATCGATTCGTCGGTAGGTATGTGCGCCAAAGAAGTCCCGCTGGCCCTGAATCAGAGAAGCAGGCAGCCGGTCTGCGCGCACGGCGTCATAGTAGGACAGAGAGGACGCGAACACTGGCGTGGGCACCCCGTGCAGGGCTGCGAGACTCACGACGCGGCGCCACGACGGCAGGCCAGCGATCACTTTGTCATAGAAGTACTCACTGGCAATCAGCATGGGAAGGTTGGGGTCGCTCTGGTAGGCCTCGGTCACCTCACCGAGGAAATGCGCCCGGATGATGCATCCACCACGCCAGATTTGGGCGAGGTCACCCAGCTTGACGTCCCAGCCGTACTCCGTGGCAGCGGCTTGAATTTCATTGAAACCTTGGCTGTAAGCCACCAACTTCGACGCGTACAGTGCCCGGCGAACATCCTCGATGAACGCTTCGCGGTCGGAGATGTTCCATTCGGCGGCTTCACTGGCGAAGTCACGTGCGGCGGCGCGTTGCTCTGGTGACGAGGACAGGCCGCGGGCGAAGGTTGCCTCTCCGATGGCGGTGACTGGAACCCCCAGGTCGAGCGCCGTCTGTACCGTCCATGAGCCGGTGCCCTTCTGGCGTGCCACATCCATGATCACATCCACCAGTGGCTGGTTCGTTCGAGTATCCACCTGGCGCAGGACCTCTACCGAGACCTCCATCAGGTAAGAGTCGAGTTCCCCCTCGTTCCACTCGGCAAAGATGTCGGCAATCTCGAACGGGGACAGATCCAGGGCGCGTCGCAGCAGGTCGTAGGCCTCGCCGATGACCTGCATGTCCGCATACTCGATGCCGTTGTGCACCATTTTGACGAAGTGTCCAGCACCGTCGGCTCCGATATGGGTGCAGCACGGTTTGCCGTCCACATGGGCAGAGATGGACTCAAGCATGAGGCCGAGGCGTTCGTAGGACTCGACGGATCCACCGGGCATGATCGAGGGACCCAGCAGCGCCCCCTCCTCGCCGCCGGAGACGCCGCAGCCGACGAAATGGATGCCTCGTTCCCGTAGAGCAGCTTCGCGACGCCGGGTGTCGGAGAAATGAGCGTTCCCGCAGTCGACGATGATGTCGCCCTCGTCCATGCGGGAGGCAAGTTCCTCGATCACGGCGTCCGTGGCCGGCCCCGCCTGCACCATGAGAATGGCCGCGCGGGGAGTGCTTAGGGAGTTCACGAAGTCATCCACAGTTTCACTGGGAATGAATGTGCCTTCATCGCCGTACTCGCCGAACACGGCCTCGGTCTTCATGGAAGTGCGGTTGTGGATCGCGACCTTGTGGCCGTGCCGGGCGAAGTTGCGGGCAAGGTTCGAACCCATGACGCCCATGCCGGTGACACCGATGTCAGCGCTTCCAGGTGCGGGGGTGGGGATGGCCATCCTGTACTCCTTTTGCTCAGTATGGCTACAGCATGCCCGTGTTCCAGATGGCCTCGGGGACAGTTGCCACTTGTTGCTCACTGTCGACGTCGGCCGTACGCACCTCCGGTTTGACCCTCACGTAGCGTGAGGCCATAGCTTTCTGTGCATGAACACGCACACGACTGATGCTAACGATTTCACCACTCTCATCACTCACCCTGATCGCGACGTCCGCCTCCGGGCAGCCCTGGATGCCGGTTCGCTCCTCGACCCGCAGGTCACAGCCACCCTGGTGTCGCGTGTCGGCGTGGAGGAGGACTTCTCTGTCCGTGAGAACATCACGTGGGCGCTCGTCCAGCATGGCGACCTCGCGGTGCCCGCCGTGCTCGAGCTGCTGACATCCGATGATCCGCTGCAGCGTCGGCAGGGGGCGCACATCCTGTCCAAAGTGGGGGATCCCGCCCATGTGACGGCCATCCTGCCGGTAGTGGCCGACGACGACCCCGATGTGGCCATCAAGGCATACCGAGCGGCCGCCAGCACCGGTAGTGCAGAAGTGGTGGAACCGCTCCTGTCACGTCTGGGCGACGGCGAGGGCGAACAGCAGGACGCCCTGAGCAACGCTCTCCAACAGCTGGGACCGCTGGCCGTCGACGCACTGATCAACGCTCTCGGAGACGATGATCCGTCAGTGCGGATGCACGCCGCTGAGGCGTTGGCGCAGATCGGGGAGGATGCGGAGCCTGCCGTTCCCGCCCTGGCCAACGCCACCGCGGATGAGGAGTCGCAGGTGGCGCTGGCCGCGGTCATGGCACTCGGAGCCGTCGGCGGTGATGCGGCCCACGCCGCCTTGCAGGAGACGGAGAAGGCCGGCCGTCAGCCGCTGGACTCCGTCGCACGCCGGCTGCTCAGCAACCGCGCGGCCACCTGAGCGACGCGGTCGTCCGGGGAACTCTCACCCCGGACGACCGCCGCGGTGGCCTCGTCCCCGTCAAGTTGCCCCAGCGCCACGATCGTCTCGAAGCGGACGGCCGCATCAGGGTCCTGCAACAGCGGCGCCAGATCCGCGGCAGCTACGGGGTCACCAATGAGGCCGAGCGCCTCGACAGCACCAGCCCGCGCACGAGCGGATGTGGCGGCAAGCTTCTCGACAAGGAGATCGACGGCATCTGCCCCAATGTCTCGCAGGGCGGCCAGGACGGCGCCGTCGAATTCCCGTGGACCGACGCCGAGGCGATCAACGAGGGCGGATACAGCTCGCGTACCGCCGAGCCGGCCCAGAACCTGCGCTGCCTTGGCGGCGACCACCGCGTCCCCGTCCATCAGAAGAGGTGCCACCGCTGGACCTGCCGCGGGATCGCCAATCTTGGACAGGGCGTGGGCGGCCTGCGTGCGCACCGCCGGGTCCGAGTCGTCGAGCAGCGGCAGCAGGCGGGGGACAGCTTCCTGGCCGTGCCGGGCGATGGTCCACGTCAGCGCTTCGCGCACACCCGAGACCGGGTCCGCCACGAGTTGCCGCACGAGTTCCTCCACCGGTACCCCGTCGGTGGCCTCCAGGGCAGCCCTGAACCGCACGTGGGGTTCGGGATGGCGGAGCCGCTCCGTCTGCGCGACGGCGGAGAGCACCTCCCGCCATCCGGAGCGTGCGGGCTTGCGCAGGGCATGCAGGGTGTGGAGCAGCCGCCGTTCGTCAGCCAGGCGGCGCTCGACCGCGGAGATGTGGTCTTCCAGTATTCCGGCCGCGTCGAAGTCCTCGACGTCGAGGGCCGCCCCCACCTCGTCGAGGTTCAGTCCGAGCGACTTCAAGTGCTGGATCTGCAGCAGCCGAACCATGTCATCCGGTGCGTACAGCCGGTAGCCGCCGCTGGAGCGGCCACTGGGATGGAGGAGGCCGAGTTGGTCGTAGTGGTGCAACGTCCTGATCGACAACCCCGCATGCCTGGCCACCTCGCCGACGGTCAGCCACGGCTCGTCAGGCTCAGAGTTGCTCATTGCGCAACCGTAGCCAACCTGCGCTACCCTTGATGGGCTGCCTGGCGAGGGACTGCGTGATCTCAGTCCGTTATCGACAAGCCCTCTCCTGCAGTGATCCCGCAATCATCACACCAGGAGACATCGACAATGGCTGACAGGCTGACAGCAACCCCCCGCACGGAGTTCGGCAAGGGAGCCTCCCGGCGCCTCCGTCGCAATGACAAGATCCCCACGGTCATCTACGGCCACGGCACCGATCCCGTGCACGTCTCACTTCCCGGCAAGGAGACCTTCCTCCTCCTGCGCCAGTCCAACGTGCTGCTCACGATCGACATCGAGGGCCAGAAGTCCATCACCGCGCTTCCCAAGCAGGTTCAGCGAGACCCCATCACAGGTTTCCTGAAGCACGTCGACCTCCTCATCGTGAAGAAGGGCGAGAAGGTCAACGTGGACGTGGCGCTCACCGTCGTCGGTGAGGCCGAGCGCGGCGCGCTGGTCAACCAGGATCTCACCTCGCTGCCCGTGCTCGCCCCCGCAACTAACATTCCCAGCGAGATCGAGGTCTCCGTCGAAGGGCTGGAGGTGGGCGACCAGATTCTGGCCGGCGACCTCGTCCTCCCCGAGGGCGTCGTGAGCGAGCAGGATCCCGAGTCCATGGTCCTCAACATCGCCCCGCAGCCCGTGGCCGAACCCGAGCCCGAGCTGGAGGATGCCGAGGGTGACATCGTGGACTCCGACACGGGCGAAGATGCCGACGAGGACGACGAAGACTCCGAGTGACATCTGGTCCTTGGTTGGTGGTGGGGCTCGGGAACCCGGGCCCCACCTACGCCTTCACCCGACACAACGTGGGGTTCTGGGCAGTCGACGATCTCGCTGACCGGCTGGGCGCCAGCTTCGCGCTGGCGTCGCGCCACAGTGCGGCCCTCACCACGGCGACGTTGCCGCCGTCGCCGGGCTTCGACGCCATCAAGCTGATTCTCGTCAAGCCGACCACCTTCATGAACCTGTCCGGGCGGGCGGTGCGCTCGGTGGCGTCCTTCCACAAGATCGAACCGACACGCATCATCGCCATCCATGACGAACTGGACCTGGAACCCGGGCGCCTCAGGATCAAGCAGGGGGGTGGCGACAACGGCCACAACGGCCTCAAGTCCATGCGCGCCCACCTCGGAACCGGTGACTTCTTCCGGATCCGCGTGGGTGTGGGACGCCCCGAGGGACGCCAGCCCGCAGCGGACTGGGTCCTGGCGAAGCTGAAGCCAGCGGATGCGGACGCGCTGCGCGTGGACGCGGCAGTTGCCGCCGACGCCGTCGAGAGTCTCGTGCACCACGGCCTGGACGCCACCCAGAATCGGTTCAACAAGTAAGCAGAGCAATACAATGAGCTGTCAGCGAATCAGGCAGGCCGTCTCCGGTAGTGACTGTAGGTTTGCCCGGTGAAGTTTCCCGGCCTCCTCAGTGCACTCGAAGCAGACCCCGCGATCCAGGCAACCATCACCGACGCGCGTTCAGCCGGGGTGGATGCACTTGACGTCACGGTGGTCCCGGCGTTCTTCCCGACGGCGGCCGCCAGCATCGCGGCGGGTTCCGGCCGCACCGTTCTGCTCGTCACCTCCACCTACCGTGAGGCGGAGCAGCTCACCACTGAACTTGAGAGCCTGCTCGGCGAGGACGCCGTCGAGTACTACCCGGCGTGGGAAACGCTCCCGCACGAACGGTTGTCGCCACGCCCGGACACTGTGGGCCGTCGTCTGGCGGTCCTGCGCCGGCTGAGCGGCGAGAGTTCCACGGTGCCGCAGGTGGTGGTGGCGCCCGTCCGCTCGGTTCTGCAACCACAGGTGCGTGGACTCGCCGAGATGCGACCGGTTACCGTCACGGCCGGGCAGGAGTACGAACTCGCCACCCTGCTCTCGGACCTCGTGGGTGCCGCCTACAACCGGGTGGACCTCGTGGAACGTCGCGGCGAGTTCGCCGTGCGCGGCGGCATAGTCGACGTGTTCGCCCCCACGATGGAACACCCCGTGCGAATCGACTTCTTCGGCGACGAGGTGGAGGAGATCCGTCCGTTCTCGGTGGCCGACCAGCGCTCCACCGGAGAGACGCTCACCGAGATCACCGCGATTCCGTGCCGGGAACTGTTGCTGACCGATGCCGTGCGCCAGCGGGCGCGGGACCTCATGATGCGGCACCCGGAACTCTCCGACATGCTGGAGCGCATCGCCCAGGGCCAGGCAGTGGAGGGCATGGAGGCCCTCATCCCTGTACTTGTCGACAGCCTGGAGCTGCTCGTCGACGTCCTCCCGGAGCACTCCATCGTCCTGAGCACCTCCCCCGAGTTGGTCCGCACCCGTGCCGCTGAGCTGGTGGCCACCAGCAGCGAATTCCTGCAGGCGAGCTGGGCGGCCGCGGCCGGTGGTGGGCAGTCGCCGATCGATCTGGGGGCCTCCTCCTACTGGGGCCTGGCGGACGTCCGCGCCCACGCGATGGCGCAGGGGCACAAGTGGTGGAGCCTTTCTCCCTTTGCCGCCGGCGGCGATCAGGACCAGCCCTACGACGCCTCTTCTGTCCACTCCCGCACCCTCGCCGTCACCCACCCGGGGGGTTACCAGGGCGACGTTGACGCAGCGAAACAGCACATCCGAGCCTCCGTCAAGGATGGCTGGCGAGTCCTCATCGGTGTCGAGGGCCGCGGCCTGGCTGCGCGACTCGTGGAGTTGCTCGCGGAGGAGGGACTCTCGGCTGAGGTGACCGATCTGAGCGACGAGCCCCGCTCCGGCGTGGTGGGCATCGTGCTGGGCTGCTTCAACCAGGGCTGGCGCGCCGAGCCCAGCCGCCTGGAATTCGTCACCGACACCGAACTCACCGGTCAGCACAGAGCGGACCGCAGCCAGCAGAAGCTCCCCAGCAGACGACGCAACACCATCGAACCGCTCGAGCTCAAGGCAGGGGATCCCGTCGTCCACGAGACCCACGGCGTGGGTCGTTTCGTCGAGATGATGCAGCGCACCGTGCAGGGCGCCGTCCGCGATTACCTCGTGCTCGAATACGCACCCAGCAAACGCGGGCAACCCGGCGACAGGTTGTTCGTCCCCATGGACCAGCTCGACCAGTTGACCCGCTACGTCGGCAATGAGTCCCCAGCCCTGGACAAGATGGGCGGCGCGGAGTGGAGCAAACGCAAGTCGCGGGCGCGCAAGGCTGTCCGCGAGATCTCCGCGGAGCTGATCAAGCTCTATGCGGCCCGGCAGGCCACCAAGGGTCACGCGTTCAGCCCGGACACCGTCTGGCAGCGGGAACTCGAGGACGCCTTCAGCTTCGTGGAGACACCAGACCAGCTGAGCGCCATCAACGAGGTGAAGGCGGACATGGAGCAGCTCGTCCCCATGGACCGCCTGATCTGTGGCGACGTCGGGTACGGCAAGACCGAGATCGCGGTGCGTGCCGCGTTCAAGGCGGTCCAGGACGGGAAGCAGGTGGCGGTCCTGGTGCCCACCACGCTGCTCGTCACCCAGCACCACGCCACGTTCGCGGCACGCTTCGCCGGTTTTCCCGTACGCCTCGAGCAGCTCTCGCGCTTCCAGAGCGACGCCGAGGCCCGCAAGGTGATCGCCGACCTCGCAGCCGGGAAGGTCGACGTCGTCATCGGCACCCACCGCCTGCTCGGCAAAGAGGTCGCATTCCGCGATCTCGGTTTGGTGATCGTGGACGAGGAGCAGCGCTTCGGGGTGGAGCACAAGGAACAGCTGAAGGAGCTGCGGGTCAACGTTGACGTTCTCTCCATGAGCGCCACGCCCATCCCGAGGACCCTGGAGACCGCCATCACGGGCATCCGCGAGATGAGTGTCATCGCGACGCCGCCGGAGGAACGCCATCCGGTGCTCACCTTCGCCGGTCCCTACGATTCGGCACAGGTCAGGGCGGCGATCCGGCGGGAGCTGGCGCGCGAGGGTCAGGTGTTCGTCGTGCACAACCGGGTCAACAGCATCGAAAAGTCCGCGGCTGCTCTGCGCGAACTGGTCCCGGAGGCACGGATCGTCACCGCCCACGGCCAGATGGGGGAGTCCAGGCTCGAATCCGTGATGCTGGACTTCGCCGAGCGGCGAGCCGACGTCCTGGTCTGCACCACGATCGTCGAGGCGGGCATCGACATCTCCACTGCCAACACCCTCATCGTCGAACGCTCCGACCAGTTGGGACTCTCGCAACTGCACCAGCTGCGCGGCCGCGTCGGACGATCCCGCGAACGCGGATACGCCTACCTGCTGTATCCGCGGGACAAGCCACTCACCGAGACCTCGCATGAGCGGCTCGCCACCATGGCCTCCCACACCGATCTGGGGGCGGGCATGTCCATCGCCATGAAGGATCTGGAACTGCGCGGCGCCGGGAACCTGCTGGGTGGTGAACAGTCCGGCCACATCGCTGATGTGGGATTCGACATGTATCTGCGCCTAGTGGGGGAGGCGGTCGCCCACTATCGCGGCGAGGACACCACTCCGGAGCCCGTGATGCGCATCGAGCTCCCCATCGAGGCGCACCTGCCGTCGGACTACATCACCTCGGAGCGGCTACGGTTGCAGATGTACAAGCAGATCGCGGAGATCCGCACGTCCGAGGACATCGACGCCGTTCGTGCGGAGCTGCTGGATCGCTACGGCGAGCCACCCTCGCCCGTGGCCGATCTTCTGGATGTGGCGCATCTGCGCAACCTCAGCCGGGAGCACGGCATCGAGGAAATCGTGTCCCAGGGCAGGAACGTGCGCTTCTCCCCGGTCAACCTGCCCGAGTCGAAACAGATGAGACTGCAGCGCCTGTACCCCGGCTCCACGGTCAAGCACGCCACGGAGCTGATCCTGGTGCCGAAGCCGGATGGCGATCCCCTCAGCTGGGCAACCACCCTGGTGGAGCAGATCTTCCAGTGATGACGGTAGGATCAGGCTCGCGTCGATGTGGAAGAAGGAAGTTGTCAATGAAGCTCGCTCGTTTCGCCCCCTTGGTCGCGCTCGCGCTCGTGGCCTGCACCCCCAGCCCGACGACTGCAGCGGTGGTGGGTGACACGACCATCCCCCAACAGCGCGTTGAGGACCTGATGGAGGAGTGCCCCACGTACGGGGAGACGCCGGTCTCGGAGGCGGCCGCCCTGACGCTGCTCGTGCGCCTGGAACTCTTCCGCGCAGTGGGCGAGGCCATCGGTGTCGACATGTCGGAGGAACGCCTGGACACGTTCCTGCGTGAGAACGAGGAGGCGCTGGAGATCATCCGGCAGCAACCCGGGTGCATCGACGTCCTGAAGCCACAAGCGGCGCAGATCCTGCTCGTGGATGAGGGCAACCCCGAGGAGGCGCAGGCGGCCCTTGCGGAAACCGAGGTGACGGTGAACCCGCGTCGCTTCCAGTGGGATGACCAGCAGGGCGCGGTGGTGGAGGGTTCCGGATCGGTGTCCGTGCCCGGCGACCTCGGCTGAAAACCTGATCCGGCGCGTCGGAACCGCTCGATTGCAGGGGTGCCGCAGCAGTGTGGCCGCGCCCCCCGATAGGCTGGGACATCGCAACGACCCTCTTGGAAAGGCATTCTTGATGGCATCCATCGAATTCATTGACGCACGCGAGATCCTCGATTCACGCGGCAATCCCACCGTCGAGGTGGAGGTTCAGCTCGACTCCGGCTCCGGTGGCCGCGCAGCGGTGCCCTCCGGCGCCTCCACCGGCGCCTTCGAGGCCGCCGAACTCCGCGATGGAGACAAGAAGCGCTACGGCGGCAAGGGCGTCCAGACGGCGGTCAAGAACGTCGTCGACGCCATCAAGGAGGAAATCCTCGGTTTCGAGGCCTCCGAACAGCGCCTCGTGGATCAGGCGATGATCGAGCTCGACGGCACCTCGAACAAGTCCAAGCTCGGTGCCAACGCCATTCTCGGCGTCTCGCTCGCCGTCGCACATGCGGCTGCGGAGGAGGCGGGTCTCCCGCTGTACCGCTACGTCGGCGGCCCGAACGCCCACCTGCTGCCCGTTCCCATGATGAACATCCTGAACGGTGGATCGCATGCCGACAGCAACGTCGACATCCAGGAGTTCATGATTGCGCCGATCGGCGCCGAAACCTTCGCAGAAGCCGTGGAGATGGGCGCTGCCGTGTACCACGCGCTGAAGAAGGTGCTCCAGGGTCGCGGTCTGTCCACCGGTCTGGGCGACGAGGGTGGCTTTGCGCCCAACTTGGAGAGCAACCGCGCGGCGCTGGACCTGATCCTCGAGGCCATCAAGGCCGCCGGCTACAAGCCCGGCAAGGACGTGGCGCTGGCCCTGGACGTGGCAGCCACCGAGTTCTTCGAGAAGGGCAAGTACAACTTCGAGGGGTCCAAGAAGTCGGCCGACGAGATGGTCGAGTACTACGCAGGTCTCATGGCGGACTACCCGCTGGTCTCCATCGAGGATCCCCTGAACGAGGAGGACTGGGACGGCTGGCAGACCATGACGGAGCGCATGGGCGCAGACGTCCAGATCGTGGGTGACGATCTGTTCGTCACCAACGTGGAACGCATCCAGCGTGGCATCGACTCGAAGAACGCGAACTCGCTGCTGGTGAAGGTCAACCAGATCGGTTCGCTCAGCGAGACCATCGACGCCGTCGACCTTGCCCACCGCAACGGCTTCACCACCATGATGAGCCACCGCTCCGGTGAGACCGAGGACACCACCATCGCGGATCTCGCCGTCGCGCTCGGCTGCGGCCAGATCAAGTCCGGTGCGCCGGCCCGCACGGACCGCGTCGCCAAGTACAACCAACTCCTGCGGATCGAGCAGGACCTCGATGACGCAGCCGTTTATGCCGGACGTTCGGCATTCCCGCGTTTCAAGGGGTGAGTTCGGTGTCTGACCCGTCACACTGGATGAATGGGTAGGCCAGGAAGCAAGCCGGGAAGCAGCGGTCCGGGTCGTGGTTCTCCGCGTACCCGGACTGCTGCACGTCCGGGAGAACGCGCGGCGCGCGACAGGGTGAGGGCGGCACGGGTCCCCGAGGAGGAAACCGCCGAACTCCGCGAAGCCCCTCCACGGCCCCTGCTGGGAACCCGCGCCCTGGGCGTCACGTGGCGGCTCCTGATCCTGGCGGTGGTCGTGGCTCTCATCGCGATCACGCTTGCCCAGAGCCTGCGGGTGTACTTTGCGCAGCGCCAGGAAATTGCGCAGTTCCGCGCCGAGATCCAGAACTCACGTGATGAGATTGCAGAGCTGGAGGACCAACTCGCGCGCTGGGAGGATCCTGACTTCGTCCGGGCTGAGGCACGCTCACGGCTCGGGTGGGTGATGCCGGGTGAGGTGGGCTACCGGGTGATCGGAGTGGACGGTGAGGCGCTCGGCGGTGACCCGGACGTGCTGGCGAGCGAGGCGGAACCGACCGGACTGTGGTGGGAGCGTGTCTGGGGATCCGTCGTGGCCGCGGACCAACCCGAGCCTGAGGCCACATCCCGGCCCAGTCCCATCCCGGAACTGAGTTTGGAACCGACGCCATCGCCGACGCCCAGCGAGACACCGTAGCCAACAATCCGTTGTTGAACATCAAGAAGCGCAAGCGAGGGATGGAACCAGCTGTGAACACGCAACCGACACCGGAGGATCTTGCGATCATCGAGGCACAACTGGGTCGTCCTCCGCGCGGGGTGGCCGCCGTCGCATGGCGATGCCCGTGTGGCCGTCCCGGCGTGGTGAAGACCCGGCCCCGGCTGGACAACGGCACGCCCTTTCCCACCACCTATTATCTGACGTGCCGACGCGCCATCATGGGATGCTCCCGCCTTGAGGCCCGAGGTGTCATGGCAGAGATGACCCAGCGCATCAGTGAGGACGAGGAACTGGCGTCCCGTCACCGGGAGGCCCATGAGGCCTATCTGGCCGATCGCGCCGAACTCGGCGACGTGCCGGAGATCGACGGTGTCTCCGCGGGTGGGATGCCCACCCGGGTGAAATGCCTGCACGTGCTCGTGGCGCACTCACTGGCCGCCGGACCGGGCGTCAATCCGCTGGGCGATGAAGCAGTCGAAGCGTTGGGTGAGTTCTGGAAGCACCCCTGCGAGCTCGACGACCCGGCAGAGGGGACGCCGTGACCACCGTGGCCGCCGTCGACTGCGGCACCAATTCCATCCGCCTCCTCATCCTCCGACGAACAGAGGGTGGCGCCGTCGAAGAAGTGTGCCGCGAGGTGCGGCTCGCCCGTCTGGGCCAGGGTGTGGACGCCACGGGAGCATTCCACGTCGATGCGCTGGCGCGTGCGTTCGCCATCTGTGAGGAGTTCGCGGGCATCATTGACGGGGCTAATGCGGACAGGGTGCGCTTCGTCGCCACCTCCGCAGCCCGGGACGTCTCCAACCGTGAGGTGTTCTTCGAGGGCGTGCGTCGACGCCTCGGGGCGGAGCCCGATGTCATCACGGGAGACGAAGAGGCTCGACTGTCAGCGGCAGGCGTACGCCACGGAGTGGACGCTCCCCAGCCGGTGCTGGTCATCGACATCGGCGGAGGATCCACCGAACTCGTTCTCGTGGCCGCCGACGACGTGCAGACCGCGATCAGCCTCAACATGGGGGCAGTCCGCGTCCACGAACGGTTCCTGCACCACGATCCGCCCACCGACAATGAGGAGCAGGCCGCCCGTGCCTTCATCGGGGGCATGCTCGACAGCTCGGGCATCCATTTCGGAAAGGTCCACACCGCCGTCGGCGTCGCGGGAACGGTCACCTCCGTCGCCGCTCGCACGCTCGGCCTGAAGGAGTATTCCCGCGACGCTGTCCACGGCCTGGTCCTCAGGCGCGACCAAGTGCGTTGCGCCAACGCGCACTGGATGACGACACCGGTGGTCCGAATCGAGAGCGAGCCGTGCATGCATCCGCTGCGCGCCGGAGTGATAGGTGCAGGCTCTCTGATCCTGGACGAGATATCGGCACGCGTACCGGGTGGGGAGATCACTGTGAGCGAGACCGACATTCTCGACGGCATCGCTTACGACCTCCTCAGCTGAAATGCACCATGTTGTTGAAGATCCATTGGTTCGCCGTGGAGTACCGATAGCCGCTGGAGGTCTCGGTGGAAACCACCACGGTTCCCCAGATGTAGCTGCGGCAGCCATTGCGACCGGTTACTGCAGTGTCGCACTCGGTGCGCCAGCGTCGGCCGTCCACGGTCCAGTTCGCGTTCTTGCCCAGGTTGTTGTTCTTCCACAGTGAACGTGAGGACGGGAGATAGGTCAGGTTGTTGAATGCCCAGCCATTGCGGGAGACGAAACGACCCCCTTCGCGCACGACCCGGGTTGACCAGATCTCCGTGGTGCACCGCTTCGTCTGGGAGTAGGGGACACACGCGGTGCGCCAACGGCGACCGTTGACGGTGTGGGTGCCCGGGGTGGTGTAAACATCCACGCTGTTGCTGTCATCGCCGGTGGAGTCGTCAGGACTTGAGGAGTCGTGGGGGGTGCTGGAGCCATTCGAGTCGTCGAGACTCCGCAGCCACGCCTCTCCGGAGTTGTACAGGGTGCCAGCATTGCGGAGCGAACCAGCGTAGAAGTTCGCTGTGGACCACGTGAGACCGTTCTGCTTCACCACACCGACGGCAATGACGGTGTAATCGGGATTCATGATGTTCTGCCGGTGGCCGGGGGAATCCAGCCACATCTCCATGAGGTGAGCAGTGGCCTTCGACGTCGACGTGTAGGCGACGTTCTCCGCCCACCGGTTCGCGCCGGGCCAACCGAAATCCGAGTTGTGGGAGAGGTTGTTCCTCTCAGCCATGGACATGGTCCACGGTTGCGAGATTCCGGCGGAGATCGTCGGAGAGAACCTCAGCGGAGAGAGTCCGTGACTTCTCCGCGTGGCGTTGTGGCGGTCCACGAGGTCAGCGATGGAGGTGGCGTTGCTTCGCTGCGATGCCGCGGCATCGGCGGCATGGGCAGTGCCGGGCAACAGGCCCAGCACAAGAGTGGTGACGACAAAGAACATCACGAGTTTGCCTCGGTGCATGGGGGTCCTTTCGGCTGCACGGCCCCCACCGCGCAACAGAGGTTAGCAGGGAGGCGGCGCCGGTCTCACGTTGGGGTCGGCCGGGCCTAGACTGCTGCGCGACGCCCTCGTAGCCCAACTGGCAGAGGCAGGCGGCTTAAACCCGCCACAGTGCGGGTTCGAGTCCCGTCGGGGGCACCACGTCGGTTCTCCTTGCGGCAGCTACAATGGGAAGAGCATCTCGAGCAGAAAGTTGCTTACATGGCAAACCCCATTTTCCGTAATAGTGAGACGTTCAACGGGCGCCCGGCGCCCACACAGGCACAGCAGCAGTTCCAGTCCCGGTGGGGACAGCAGTCCGGATTCCAGGGCCAGCCGCCCCAGGGCTACCAGCCGCCGCAGGCCCACCAGCAGCAGGCGCCTGCGGGTGGTGTGATGACCCTTGACGACGTGATCGCCAAGTCGGCTGCCACCCTGCTGCTCGTGTTCGTGGCGGCCGCCGCCACCTTCGTGCTGCTGCCGCCCCAGTTCCTCTTCCCGGCGCTCATTGGATCAGCCCTCGTGGGATTCGTAACCGTGCTTCTCGTGGCGGGTCGGCATACGATTCCGGTGGGTGGCGTCATGTTCTACGCCGCGGTGGAGGGGGTCTTCGTCGGCGCCATCTCGAAGTTCTTTGAGACCATGTTCGAAGGCATTGTCGTGTCGGCAGTCCTTGCGACCTTTGTGGCGGCGGGCGCAACGTTGGCCGCATACAAGTTCTTCAACATCCGCGTCACGCCAAGGTTCCGCAAGATGGTCTTCATCGGGACCGCCGCCATGGCCGGTGTTTTCCTCGTGAATCTCGTGCTGGCGCTTTTCGGCATCGACACCGGCATCCGCGACGTCGGAAGTGGCGCAGGTCTGCTCTCCATTGCTGTGTCGGTCCTGGCCGTCGGGCTTGCGGTCTTCAACCTCATCGTCGACTTCGACTTCGTCGAACGGGGCATCGCGACACGCGCCCCGGCCACCGAATCGTGGCGAGCAGCGTTCGGCATCACCGTCACCATGGTCTGGCTCTACGTCGAGATCCTCAGGATCCTGTCGTACGTCAGAGACTGAGCCTGCGGCCCGTCAGCGAGCGGAGATGACGCGCTAGCAGCGTTCGTGAGCTGATCGTCCAGTGCAGGGTTCGCCATGTACGCAGAGGCACCCAGTCGGCCCGTTCCGTCGATCCCCCGAGATCGTGGACAACCGGGTCGCTGGGTGTTTCGCATGTGGCGCCGTAGACGATGCGCAGCGCGTGGAAATCCTCCAGCACCCCTGTGGTGGAGCGGCCAATCCAGTGATCGGATTCCAGCGAGAGGATGCGCGTGATGCGCACCTCCTGGCCCGCCTCCTCGAACACCTCGCGCAGCACGGCCTCGGAAGGCGACTCGCCGGGGTCGATCCCACCACCGGGCAGGGTCCAGGTCCCGGGGGCTCCCGTCAGCGTGGAGTTGACCGTGCCCAGCACGCCGCGGGGTGAGAGCACGACGGCGTAGGCGCCGATGCGTTGGTGAACGACAGGCTGCTGCTGTGCGTCCGGTTCCTCGTGGACCACGTGGCGGCGACGGGGCCTGCGGTCCATGGACGTGGCAGCGCGCACCAGATACGTGAACACTATTTCGCCGTCGCTCAATGCCGTGGACAGTGGCCGCAGCGGCACGAACCCATGGCTGAAAAGGACCTCGGACGGGTGCTCTCCATGCCCAATGGTGACGTTCACCTTCTGGGAGCCCACGGGTGAGAGGACTCCGACGACACGCATCCCACCATTCTATCGAGTCTCCGCCAGGCGCCCTGTTGCCCGAATGCCCTCATTCAGAGGGGGGCATCAGCGGAGTTGGGAGGTCAGATCCCGGCCCTGGAGGTCCGAGTGGAACGTCTCCCCGTCGCATTGGTAGGTGACGACCGGCTGTACTCGGTTGAACCGGTTGTCGATCTCAACGGCGCATCCCTGACCGGAATCATGGGAGCTGATTGTCTGGGCGAGGATGGCCGGATCGATCAGATCGGGGTCGAATGGTTCCAGAGGCGGGGTGCCCGTGCGTTGCGAAACGAAGGTGGGGCGGTTGCCCATGCGCGCTCGTCGCTCGGTGGTGTCATCGCCCACTGGAAGTTCGGCCCAGTATCCCAGGCGATCGTTGAAGCCGACGGAATACACCCGGCTCGTGCCGCGGGTGACGGCGTCGATTCCGTCCCGAATATCAGTGACGGAAGTGATGTTCAGGCTACGGAAGACCGATCCGTCGCGGTCGAAGAAGATGGTGTCGGATTCCGGCGTGGTGGTGACGCTCATCAGTACCTGACCCGGCCGGTACTCCACGACCTGCAGGGTCTGACCACTCGACGATGTTCCGAGTAGTGCTGCATTGTCGAAGATCAGCTGGATGTTGTCCAGAGCCACGTCAGTGGGCCAGAAGATCGTCTGCCCCAGGTACTGCACATCCGTCACCGCGGATTCAATGATGCCATCACGCCACCGGTAGCCGCGCGCTTCCTTGTTCCTGTCGAGAACGATGAGTTTGACCTCGTCGGCAGTGACGTCCAGTTTGAGTGCAGGTCGCAGCCCCGACACTTCGTGGAGCTTCTCCACGACCGAGGCGGCTCCCCCTTCCAGGAGTGGTTGCGTGATCTCAAAGGAAGTGGGGAGCGACGCGGTGGGGTCAGGGGATCGTGTTGCGGACCGACTGGGTTCAGTCGAGGTACGCGGGGGCCTGACCGACGCTGTTTCAAGAGCTGTGCTGTTCACGGGCGTGAGGGGCGGATTCTGGGGTGTGCCGCCAGCAGACGTGCAACCTGCGAGCAGCATTGCCATGACGACAGCGGCTGCCCAGCGGATACGGATCACTCCGCAAGGCTACTTGGCCACCGCCCACGGGGACGAAGACCCTCCGGCGCACACTGTCAAGAGGTGTGCGGATTCAGCTCGACGGTTCACTGAGGTAGCGAGAGAGCGGAAGCGCCATCAGCGAAACATGGTGTGGGCTGCTTTGGCCAGAACTCGGGGGTTCTTCTCGTAGTGATGGAGTCTGGTGATGGCAGGGTCAGTGATGCCCAGCAGGGTGTAGACGGCGATCTGGGCTGCCCGGACGGAGTATTGCTCGGTGAAGACCATATCGAAGGGCATTTCGACGAACTGGCTGATGAACGCCAGATTCTTCGAGCGGGCGGGGACAACTTCGGGTCGGTCCCCCTTCGAACGACGGGCGAAAAGAGCGCTGGCGTACGGCATGTGACTTGGCACGACATTGACTATGGAGTCCCGGATCTCGTCGGCCTTGTCACGGATGTTGACGGTCCTGGTGTCGACCCTGCCGAGTTGGCCCAGGATCTCCTCCAGGAACTCGCGGCCAGTCATCTCGATGATGGGCTTGTTCACGAAGTCGCCTGTGCGGCGCGGGTACAGCGAGTAGCCCCAAAATACTGTTTCGTTGGGGCGCTGGGAGGCAAAGTGCGGCTGATGGTGAATGACCAGGGAGAGGACGGCATTGCTCTCGACGAAGGTGTTGAGCGCGTTTCCCGGCGACTGGCGAGTAATCGCAGCGATCTCGTTGACCAGCAGGTGGTTGTTGGTGGTGAACGAGAAACTTGTCCACTCGCTTTGGGTGCGGTCACCGAAGAACTTGTCGGGATGGCCCAGCCCATAGAAGTGCTCCGTCGCCTGCTTCCAGAGCGCGGCCGACGGTGCATAGCGAGTGTCTTCGACGATCGCGGTATCCAGGTCACCCAGAGACGTGGAGTCAGTGATCGAGCCGTTGGTGCAGAACACCAAGTCGCCGTCGGCTACTTCGATGAGGCCTGGCTCGTCGTCATTGTCGACCTCTTGGTACTTCAGGCCAATCACGCGGATTTCGTCGCGCATGGGGTCATCGTCGGCGAACACGAACTCTGTCACCTTGCGGTTCTCCACGAGGGTGACCCCCTGGTCGAGGAGCCATGCCCGCATCGGCAGGATGATGCTTTCGTACTGGTTGTACGGGGTGCGTGTAACGCCTTCAAGAGTATTGATCCGGCTGAATTCAAGGATCATACGGTTCATGTATCGGCGCAATTCCATTGCGGAGTTGTTGCGCAAGAATGCGAAAGTGGTCTCCCACATGTACCAGAAGTTTGTGGTGAAGAAGTGAGGACTGGTGGCAAACCACTCCTCGATGCTGACGTCGTTGAGCTTCGCCTCCTTTGATTCGGGGAGGGTCATGAGCTTGGTCAGCAGTACCCTGTCAGTGTTGTTGAACTGCATGTGACGGTAATCGTCGTCGTCGCCGCGGGTGCGCGGTCCGCCGGAGTCGAGCAGTCGGCCGACGGCATGGGTGGGATGCGCGTGGTCGAAGTCAAGAATCTCCTGGGTCACTGATTTGTGGGGCTCGTTGAGCGAGGGGATGGACTCCAGCACGTCCCACAGATTCTCGTAGGTTTCCTCATTGAGCATCCTTCCGCCCCGGTTCAGGAACCCGGCGTTGTTGGATAGCGTTTGGTGCCCATACTCGGTCTCAAAGGACGCCAGCTTGTTGCCGTCGTTTGCTCCGTGTGTGTCAAGGCCGAGGATGGTGATCTGGGAGCCATCCCAACGCCCGTCGCGGATCAGGTAAACGGCTGCGGACAGGCTGCCGATGCCAGCGCCGATGAGGTATGCCTTCTGGGTCATTTCTTTTCTCCTTGTCGATGAAGGCCTACTGCTGAAGCAGGTAGGTCAGGGGTAAGGCGGATGGTGTCCTGGAACCCTCGGACGACCATTTCCACCTGGGCTCGCAACTCCGTTGCGGGTGTCTTCTCCGAGTGAGCGTGGGTGCTTGGTTCGGCCAGTGCCAGGTGTAAACCGGCGAAGACCAGTCGGGACGCACGTTGTGCTGCCGATCGCGTGAGCTCATCGTCTCTTCCGGCGGACCTGAGTAGGATCGCTCCGACCGCTTCCTCAAGTTCGGCCACCAGCTGCAACCCCGCGTCGCGGTGTTTCATGGGTTCTTGACCGAAGAGCAGTTCGCGCTGGTAATGGAGTGCGTCTCGTGGGCGCTCCTGGCTACGTTCCAGGACCGGGTTGATCAAGGCGAACACCGCCTCAGCGGAATCAGTGAAGATGCCGGCGGCGGCTAAGCCCTCGCGAATCGCTGCCCCGAACTCCACGTTGTAGACCATTATCAGCAGATCCGCCCGTGTTGTGGCGTACCGGAAGAGTGTTCCGGCCGCCACATCCGCGGCCTCAGACACCTCCCGTGTCGTCACCTGAGTGAACCCATGCTCAGCGAACAACCGTGCGGCGGCTGCGAGGATCCGCTCGCGCTTGGCATCCATGTTTCGTTCACGCCTGGGTCTGCGCTCAACCATAAGTCTCCTAGTGAGTATGCTCACTAATGAGTGTACTCAGTTATTGCCAGCGTGCAAATGCACACTGGGCCTTCGATTGGCCGCGGTGGGTGCATCACGCTCACCCATGTTCAAGTCCGAAGAGCCCGATATTCTCTGACAAGCTCCTCGCGATCCAACTTCATTCCTGCTGCGTCGCCTGCGACGATGCAGGCACCCATAACCGGGGCGGAGGCGTAGCTCCCACTGAAGCGCTCGTCGAGTCTGTGCCGCAATCCGCCTTCGGTAAGCAGCCCTCCTGCATAGATGATTTCCTTCGTGGCGTCCACGCTGCGAGCGGCATGTGCCAAGGCCACGGCGGCTTCGTCCAGCAAGCCGGTGGCCACCGGATCCTGTGCGTCCAGTGCGAGCGCCAAGGGCGCGAACTCGCCCCAGCGGGCCGGTGGCAGCGGAGTGACCGCGCGAATCAGGGACTGGCGTTGGTCCCCGCTGAGTGGGAGTGACAAACGTTCCAGGACTGCCTGCGTCAGAGCCGTGCGCGGGCCGCGATGATCGAGGTCCGCCGCAGCGCTCCTCAGCACCTCCCGGCCCAGCCAGACCCCGGAGCCGACGTCGCCCAGCAGCCAGCCCATTCCGTCGCAGCGTGCCACACGTCGCCACTGCTCGAACCTCGCAGCCACCGCACCCGTTCCCGCCAACAGCAGGACGCCCTGCGGGTCGTCCGAGGCGCTGCGAAACGCGATTTCCAAGTCTTCCCGTACCTCGACGGGTGGAAGGTCCAGCGGGTCCAGTGCTTCCTGAAGAAGTGCCTTCACGTCGTCGTGTCCGGCCTCCGCCGCCCCCGCGACACCAGCAGCCACGGCGAGGACATCGCGGGTGCTGGTACAAGCAGCGGCCAAGCCATCCGCCACCACGCGGCGCAGGCCTTCGACCGCTCCGGGGCCGGAGGAACGAAAGTTCGCTCCCGGACCCCGCGTCACACCCCTCAGCGCACCTTGGGCCGAGACGACGGCACAACGCACACTGGTCCCACCAATATCCAGACCCACGACCGTCATGACACAACCCTAGATGCCGTGCCGCGTGACGCAGTCCGAGGGAAGGGCCCCTTTTTGCCTTGCTCGCCGAGGGATTCGAACCAAGGTGATGAAATGTTTCGTGTGGTTCACGATCTGCGATACTATCTTTCGATAGCCGGAGGAGCCGGCGCTTTCAAGGAGGAAAGATGAGTAAGTTCCTGAAAGGCGCGACAGCAGCGTTTGCCGCGCTCGCACTGGCCGCCTGCGGTGGCACGAACGGGGATGCTTCCCCGTCTGACACGGACAATGGGGGCGATGGTCAGAGCGGAGAGGGCGAAACCCTCACCGTGTGGATCATGGAGGGCACCAACCCGGACGCTACTGACTACTTCGACGAGGTGACCGCAGCCTTCGAAGACCAGACCGGGGCCGAGCTGGACGTGCAGATGGTCCCGTGGGCCTCCGCCAAGGAAAAGTTCGCCACGGCGATCGCCGGTGGCACCACCCCGGATGTGGCCGAAGTCGGCACCACGTGGACCCCCGAATTCGCCGATGCCGGCGCCCTCATGGACCTCAGCGATCGAGTCTCCGAGGCAAACCTTGACAGCGACCTGGTGGATGGTCTGGTCGAGGCCGGAACCCTCGACGGCGCTCTGTACGGCATGCCGTGGTACGCAGGGGTACGCGCATTCATCTACAACACGGAGATCTTCGATGCCGCGGGCGTCGAGCCTCCCACCAACTGGCAGGAACTCCAGGACGCTGTGACAACCATCAAGGAGTCCCAGCCTGATGTGATCCCGTTCCCGATCCCGGGATCGAGCGAGTTCAGTCTCTACCCCTGGGTGTGGGGCAACGGCGGCGAGATCGCCGTCGAGGAGGGCGACGGCTACGTCGCTCAGATCGACTCGCCCGAGTCGGTCGAGGGCATTGAATACTTCACCAATCTGGCGCTCGAGCACGACTCCTCCACGCCGGCTGCGGCCACCTGGAAGGAGACCGACGTGCTCGCCGCGTTCCAGCAGGGCGACGTTGCCATGGCGATTCAGGGCTCCTGGACTCCGGCCACGATCGTGGAGGACTCACCGGACATGGATGGCAAGTTCGGCGCATTCGTCATACCTGCCAAGGACGGCGGCGTTGCCCCCTCCTTCCTCGGTGGCTCGCACCTCAGCATCTTCGAAGAAACTGACAACCCGGATCTGGCCTGGGAGTTCGTCCAGATGATGACCACCGGTGAGTTCGCACAGATGTGGGGAGAAGCCACCAATTACTTCCCGGGTCAGAAATCACTGTTGGAGGACATGGAAGCGGACGCGGACGAACTGACGCGGGTCTTCATCCGGCAGATGGTTGAAGGCGGAGCATCCACCCCCGTCACACCTGCCTGGGGCGCCATCCAGGGACAGCAGGTGACACCGACGATGGTGCAGGCCATCCTCGCCGGCCAGGCCTCGGTTCAGGAAGCCGCCGACACCGCCGCGGAAACCATGAACGAGACCTTCAGTGAGTAGTGGGCGGTGACCGCGACCAAGCTCGCAGGGGAGCCCCAGGCAGGACCTGGGGCTCCCCCCTCGCAGGAGGTCAACCGTCGGCGCGGCGGCTACCAGGCCGCCATGAAACGGCGTCCGTGGCTGCTGCTCGGCCCGGCGCTGGCGGTGTTGGCCATTTTGATGTTGTGGCCCCTCGGGCGGGTCGTGTGGTTGTCCTTCCAGGACTACGGGCTAAGAGAGCTCAACCGCGGCACGTCGAACTACATCGGGCTGGAGAACTACGCCGAGATTTTCGGCAGTTCCTATCTTTACACGGTGGTGCTACCGAACACGATCGGCTTCGCTGCCGTCTGCGTGATCCTTACCATCGTGCTCGGGACGCTCATCGCACTGTTCCTCCAGACGCTGCCCACGCTGTGGAGGTACTTCACCTCCACCGCCATCATGGTGGCCTGGGCTGTTCCAGCCGTCACCGGCACCTATGTCTGGGCTTTCATCTTCGAGCCCGCCAATGGCCTGGCCACCAACGTCTTCGCCGGACTGGGCCTGATGGAAGTGGGCGAAGTCAACTGGTTTCTCACCCGGTTCAGCTTCTACGCCATCTCCACGCTGAATGTGGTCCAGCACTCCATCCCCTTTGTGGCAGTCACCGTGCTCGCCGGTCTGCTGACGGTGCCCCAGGAACTGTATGAATCCGCCCGTATCGACGGGGCGGGGTCGTGGCGCCAATTCTGGACAATCACATTCCCAATTCTCAAACCCGTCTTCGCTGTGGTGACCATTTTGTCGACCATCTGGGACTTCAAGGTCTTCACCCAGATCTGGCTCATGCCGGGCGGCGGGGGCACCAACCCCGAACTGTTCAACCTCGGGGTGTGGGCCTACGTCCAGTCCTTCGCGCAGAGCGAGTACGGCATGGGTTCCGCCATCGCCGTCGTCCTGACCATCGTGTTGCTCTCGATCACCGTGGTGTACCTGCGGACGTTGTTCAAGGAGGAGGAGCTGTGAGCAGCCGAGTTACGGGACGCAAGATTCTCAGATGGATACTGCAAGCCGCCGGAGTCATCACGTGTCTGGTGTTTTTTCTGCTGCCCGCCTACTGGATGATGTCGACGGCCATCGACCCAGCCGCAGCATTCCGGGGCAGCAACGTACTCCCCCAGGGATTCACGCTGGATCACTTTCGTGAGGTGTTGGGCCGCGCGGGATTTGGTCGTTTCATGCGCAACTCCCTCATCGTCGCCGCGATCACCGTCGCCCTCTCAGCTCTGCTGGCTCTGCTGGCCGCCACAGCCGTGGCTCGGTTCCGGTTCAAGTTCCGCACAGCAATTCTCGTGATGATTCTGATCGCGCAGATGGTGCCCCTCGAAGCCCTGGTGATTCCGCTGTTCCTGCAGGCGCGCAACCTGCAGATGCTCAACTCACTGCTCGGTCTCTCCATCGTCTATCTGGCCTTCAGCATTCCCTTCGCCGTGTGGATGCTGCGCGGTTTCGTCGCGGCGGTGCCCATCGAGGTGGAGGAAGCCGCCTACGTCGACGGAGCCTCCTGGTGGCGCATGTTCTGGTCCGTGCTGTTCCCGCTCGTCGCGCCCGGCCTGGTAGCCACCAGCGTGTTCTCCTTCATCACCGCCTGGAACGAGTTCATCTTCGCGCTCACATTCCTCCAGGACGATTCCAAGTTCACCGTCGCGATCGGGCTGCAGCGGTTCTTTGGCCAGAACACTGCTGACTGGGGCCCCATCATGGCGGCATCAACCCTGATCACCCTTCCGGTCATCATCTTCTTCGTAGCGGTGCAGCGCAGTCTGGTCTCGGGCCTGTCTGCGGGAGCGGTCAAGGGATGAGTCTCGCGCACGGCGTGCTGATGCCCGGTTTCCCCGGCACCGTGGTGCCGGGCTGGGTTGAAGCCGCCCTGAAGAGCGGGCTGGCCGGGGTGGTGTTCTTCGCTGAGAACGTCCCGGATCCGGCCACCGCCCGCGCCCTGTCGGATGCGGTCCGGCAGATCAACCCCGCCGCGGTGGTCGCCTCCGACGAGGAGGGCGGCGACGTCACCCGGCTGGAGGCTGTCACCGGATCGAGTTCTCCGGGCAATGCGGCACTCGGCGCCCTCAACGACACCGCCCTGACCAGCGCCGTCGCACGAGCCTATGGACGTCTGATCAACCTTGCGGGTATCGATCTGGCCCTGGGACCCAGCCTTGACGTGGCCAGCGAGCCGAGCAACCCCGTCATCGGCGTGCGGTCCTTCGGAGCCTCCGCCGAAGTCGTCGGCACCCACGGACGAGCATTTGTCGACGGCCTGTCCGAGGCGGGAGTCGCTTCCTGCGGCAAACACTTCCCGGGCCACGGCGCCACCACGTCGGACAGCCACGTGGACCTGCCCGTGCTGAATGTGTCGCTCAACACACTCCGAACGCGCGATGAGCGCCCCTTCGTGGATGCCGCCCCGGATGCCGTCATGACAGCGCACGTCGTGGTGCCCGAGGCGGGGAACGATCCTGCGTCCCTGTCACGTTGGACGTACCAGCAGCTGAGAACGCTGGGCCATCGCGGACCGATTCTCACCGATGCATTGGGCATGCGGGCCATCACGGATCGCTTGGACATCGGTGAAGCATGTGTGCAGGCCCTGGCCGCCGGCGCTGACCTGCTGCTGCTGGATGCCCCGCACATGCGTGATGCCCACGCCGATTTCGGCAGCGTCGTTGAGGCCATTGATGCCGCACTGGCCACAGGTCGCCTGGATGAGCAGGCAATGCGCCACTCAGCCGCCCGGAATGCCACGCTGTCCCGGCCCCACGCCGCACTCACGAACGAGTCGGCCGTCAACGCGCTGCGTGACCTTCGGACGGTGGGCGCCCAAGTCGCGCAGGAAGCGCTACGCACCCATGGCGACGTGTCACTGCGCGGACGGCCGGTGGTCATCGACGTGCGGCGTCGGGCCGATCACGCTTCCGGCAGCGTGTCCAATCCGCTGCGCGGGGCTCTGGAATCCGAAGGAGTTCCCGCCACTGTCGCGGAGCCGACTGATGATCTGCCCCACGGGACCGTGCCCGTTGTGCTCACCCGACTTCCGCTCAGCGACCCGGAGGAGGCTCGCGCGCTCGATGCAGTGCTGGCAAGGTACCCTCACGCAATCGTCGTGCACGGCGGGGTACGGGATGCAGCACCACGGGCCGAGCGCCTCATCTGCATGCATGGCATCGCTGCCGTCAACGCCACTGCGGCGGCCCGAGCGATGGTGGGGGCAGGACGGTGAGGGTACTGGGAATGATGTCAGGCACGTCCGTGGACGCCATCGACGTGGCTGTGGCGGAGATCACCCAACATCAAGCATTAGCTGACATGAGGCTCCTGTGGCATGGAGAGTTCGCCTGGGACCCCGAACTGCGCCGACGCATCCTCGCAGTGCTGCCACCCGCCAGCAGCGACGTCGCAACCTGGTGCCGACTGGACACCGACGTCGGCCAGGAATTCGGCCGGGCCGCGCAGTGGGCACTGAAGCAGGCGGGCCCCGTCGATCTGGTCGCCAGTCACGGACAGACCCTGTACCACTGGGTCGAATCGGGAGTCGCTCGCGGCACGCTCCAAGTGGGCAACGCCGCCTGGATCCGTGCGGCCATCGACGTGCCGGTGCTCAACGACTTCCGAAGTGCCGATATCGCCGCCGGCGGGCAGGGCGCCCCGTTGACCTCCACCTTCGACCACCTGTGGCTCGGTGAGAGCCCCACCGCAGTGCTCAACCTCGGTGGCATCGCCAATGTCACCGTGGTCGGCCACCCTGACGGCGTGCTCACGGGTGACACGGGGCCAGCCAGTTGCCTCCTCGATGCTGCCGCGGCACGCCATTACGATGCACCGGCTGATGTCGACGGGGAACTGGCCCTCGCCGGGACCGTGGACGAGGCCGCGCTCAACACGCTCCTGGCCGATCCCTTCTACCGCCTGCGGCTGCCGAAGAGCACAGGCAGGGAGCATTTCCACGCCCATTACGTCGAGGAGCGCCTCGGCAGGTCGGGCCCTGCGGGGCCAAACCTTTTCGCCACCCTGACCGAACTCACCGCCCGCACCATCGCGGACGCGGTGACAGCCACCGGCGTGGAGCGTGTGGTGGCCTCGGGTGGCGGCATGCGCAACCCTGCCATCGTCGCCCGCCTGCGACACCATCTGCGAGTACCTCTGGTGAGTTCGGCAGAGCTCGGCCTTCCCCCCGACGCGAAGGAGGCCTATGTGTTCGCGCTTCTGGGCCATCTCTCCGCCACCGGTCAACCGGGAACCGTTGCAGGGGTTGCCGGCAGGGCGGCCACCGGTGCCACCCATCGGGTTGTTCTGGGCAGCCGGACGCCTCCCGGGTCGGCGGCAATAGAGTTCATCGACCGGCTCACACTGCGAAATGAAGAGGAGTAGGAGTCATGACGACGATGCCACGTGTCCAACAACATGCGTGGGGGACAGAGCTGCCGAACCAGTCGTCGGTGGATCTGGACACCAGGGCAACCACCGACGTCGTCGAGACGTTGATCGCCGCCGACGCCAGTGTGGCGCGCGCCGTGGCGGCGGTGTCGGCTGAGATTACTGCCGCAGTAGAGCTCGTCGTCGCCGCACTCCATGCTGGTGCGATGGTGCACTACGTGGGTTCCGGCACCTCCGGCCGGATGGGAGTACTCGACGCCGTCGAACTGTGGCCCACCTTCGGCGTCGGCGACTCGCAGGTACGTGCACACCTCGCTGGCGGACCCGATGCCATCACGATGGCCGCTGAGGGCGCCGAGGACCAGGAGGAACCCGGCCGCTTAATTGCGGCTGGGGCCGGCGAACTCGACGTCGTGGTGGGGCTCACAGCGTCGGGAGCAACCCCATTCGTGCGGGGCGCCCTCACTGAGGCGAAACAGCGGGGGTTGCGGACGGTACTGGTGTCCACGAACCCGGCAGCACCGCTCGCCAGATTCGCCGATGTCGCGATCCTGCCTGACACCGGTGCAGAAGTGATCACCGGATCCACCCGACTGAAAGCGGCCACGGCGCAGAAGATGGTGCTCAACACTCTCTCCACCGCATCCATGGTGCGCCTCGGCAGGACGTTCAGCAATCTGATGATCGACATGGTGCCCACCAACAGCAAGTTGCGCGCCCGATCCCTGCGCATGCTGCAGCAGGGTGCGGGGGCATCGGAGGCCGCAGCAGCTGCCGCGCTGGACGCTGCGAAGGGCCAGGTCCGTGTCGCTCTGGTGAGCCTGCTGGCCGGTACCACTGCTCGGGAGGCCGTCGATGCACTGAGGGACCATCCCGCCGATCCCCACAGAGTGGGTGATCCGTCGGGGATCCGCACCGCCGTCGCCGCACTACGGGCGCTGCAATGATCCAGACGTCCATGACGGCCCGGATTCGCGGGCAGCTGGACCAGTTGGCCGACAGTCAGCGGCAACTGGCCGACGTCATCCTCGCAGATCCTTCCGGTGCCGCGTTGATGTCGATCCACACGCTGGCCAGTACCGCGGAGGTGTCCCAGGCAACGGTGAGCCGCTTCTGCCGGGCGATGGGCGTCACCGGATATCCACAGCTTCGGCTCGCCCTCGCCGCCGACAGCGCTGCACCTGGATCGGTTACCTCTGAAGGGGACATTGCTGAGGGTGATGATCTGGCAACGGTGGTTGGCAAGATTGCCCGAACGGATGCCCAAGCCGTCACCGACACTGCCCATCTACTGGACATCGCCATCCTGGAGGGTGCCATCGACGCCCTTGCCCGAGCCCGCCGCACAGAGATCTATGGGGTCGGCGCATCGGCCATTGTGGGTGCCGATCTGGGACAGAAACTGACCCGTATCGGAAGGGCTGCTGTGGCACACAGCGATGCCCACTTGGGCTTGACCTCTGCGGCGCTGCTGGGGCCCTCAGATGTTGCAGTAGCCATCTCACATTCAGGATCGACGGCCGACACCCTCGACATGCTCCGGACAGCGAGACAATGCGGAGCCAGCACCATTGCTGTGACGAACAATTCAAGATCACCTTTGGCCCGAGAGGTTGATCACGTGCTGCTCACCGCGGCCCACGAGTCGGTGTTCCGATCAGCAGCCACCGCATCCCGGCTGGCTCAACTGTTGGTGATCGACTGCATCTTCGTGGGGCTCGCGCAGCGGACATTCCACGCTTCGCAAGCCGCCCTGGAGGCCACCTGGCGAGCTGTAAGGCACCGGCCCCCAGCTGTGTCCACTGGCGACGAGGGAAGGGAAGCCCCCCGCGACGAGTGACGACACTGAAAGACCGAGGGCCGGATCCGCAGCGAAGCGTCACGGCCTGTCAACGTGTGTAGTGGTACCGGGCCTGCAGGAGAATGAGGTCGTCGTCACGGACCACGTACACCAGCCGGTGCTCGTCAGTGATGCGTCTGGACCAAGCGTTTGCGAGGCCGTACTTGAGGGGTTCAGGCTTGCCAATCCCGTCGAAGGGATCGCGTGCAGCGTCGTCGATCAATCGGTTGATGCGCTTGACCAGTGTGCGATCAACGTTTTGCCAGTGTACGTAATCCTCCCAGGCCTGCGGGGAGAACACGAGCTTCATCCGCGATCAAGCTCATGCTCGGAGACCTCACCACGCTCTACGGCATCCATCGCATCCAGCAGCCGCCGAGCGTTGGCAGGGGAACGAAAAAGGTATGCCGTCTCTTGCCACGCCGAGTAGTCGTCTGCTGACATGAGGACGGCGTTGCCTCCTTTCGAGGCGATCTCCACGGCGGCTCGGTTGTCATTGACTTCCTGGATCAGAGGGAAGAGTCTCTTGCGCGCTTCGCTTGCAGTGATGGACATGACGGTTCCTCCGGATAGCTGACTAGTACGACAAATGGTACCAGTTGGGGTGTGGCGACCAAAGTGCTCAGCTGGCCGTGCCCCACCATAGTGAGCCCTACAGCATGGACATCGTCGGTCTGGGACGGCGCTCGACGGCCCAGGAAGCGCCGCCAGAGGCCCTCATCGTCGCAGCGGAAACAGGCAGCACCGTGCGTAGTTGTCGCTCGGGCCATCCGAAGGTTTAATCGCAGGCCACGCCCGTTGCGTGGACGGGGCAGTAGCCGCCGGGATTCTTGTCCAGGTACTGCTGGTGCTCCTTCTCGGCGTAGTAGAAGGGGACGTATGCGGTGATCTCCGTGGTGATCTCGCCGTAGCCGGCCTCCGTCATGCGCTGCTGGTAGGCATCCCGGGACCGTTCGGCTGCCTTCAGCTGCTCTTCATTCGTGGGGAAGATCGCGGAGCGGTACTCGGTGCCCACGTCGTTGCCCTGGCGAGCACCCTGCGTCGGGTCGTGGTTCTCCCAGAAGATCTTGAGGAGATCGTCGTAGGTGACTTTCGACGGGTCGAAGACCACCCGTACTGTCTCGGCGTGCCCGGTGCGTCCCCCGCAGGACTCACGGTAGGTGGGGTTGGGTGTGTAGCCGCCCATGAAGCCGACTGCGGTGTTGACCACGCCGTCGGTCCGCCAGAAGAGGCGCTCCTCGCCCCAGTAGCACCCCATGGCGAAGTAGGCCACCTCGCAGCCCTCGGGAACCTCATCGAGGGGCAGGCCCAGGACGGTGTGACGCGGGATGGGATTGAGAACGGGGGTGTCCCTGCCGGGCAGGGCGTTCTCCTTCTCCACCATCTGCGGCTTGAGCGTGCTCCGGATCCATCCCATGACGTCGATATCCATGTTCCCAAGTCTAGGCAGCCTCGCAACAGCGTCCCGGGCTCAATGCACCCGCCAGTCGATCGGCTCGGCGCCCTGTTCTCGCAGGGCGGCGTTGACGCGACTGAACGGTTTGCTGCCGAAGAATCCGTAGCGGGCCGACAGCGGTGAGGGATGGGGGCTGCAGATGGCCGGAACGTCTCCCAGAAGCGGAAGGCAGGATTGCGCATCCTTGCCCCACAAGATGGCAACCAGCGGTCCCCCACGGGCTGCCAGAGCGGAGATCGCTGCGGCAGTCACGTCCTCCCAGCCCTTGCGACGGTGCGACCCAGTCGCCCCGGGCTGAACCGTGAGGACACGGTTCAGCGACAGGACCCCCTGCTCGAACCACGGGGTGAGGTCACCGTGTCTGGCAGGCGGTATCCCCAGGTCCGATTCCAGTTCCGCGTAGATGTTGGCCAGACTGCGGGGAATGGGGGAGACATCCCGGGACACCGAGAAGGCCAGGCCCACGGAGTGCCCGGGGGTGGGGTAGGGGTCCTGCCCGACGATGAGGACCTTCACGTCAGCCATCGGCTTGGTGAAGGCTCGCAGCACGTTCTCCGGGGCCGGCAAATACCCGCGCCCGGCGGCGATCTCCTGACGCAGGAAGTCGCCCATCCGATGAACGGTGGGCTCCACACTGGCAAGGGCATCCGCCCAGTCCGGAGTGACGAGTTCGGACAGCGGTTTCGGCATCCACACAGCGTGCCACACGTAGGCGTCGTTTCTCAGTCGTCGCGAATTGCTTGCCATTGTGGGAACTCAGGTTCACAATGATTGAATGAGCACTGTTGATCTTGGACCGATCCTGGATGATCTGGCCGCTGGCCGCATCGACGCGGATGAAGCCAACCGTCGGATTGAGGAGCTGAAGACGCAGGCAGCAGAAGAGGAGCCTTCCCCCGCGGCTGACAAACCCAAGCGGCCACGCACAGCCACGTCCAACAACCCGCGTCCGGGCGGATTGACGAAGGTGTCGATCACATCAGTGGGGCGGCGTGTGCGGGTGGAAGGGGATTCCACCGTCGCGACGCTCGTCGTCGAGGGACGACACGTCCTGCGTCGCAACGGCACCGTGATGGAGGTGAGCAGCACGGGGGAGTTCGGGCCCAGCTTCCAGGGTTTCTCCCTGATTCGTCCGCCGCGCAACCTTGACGACTTCCGCGACATCGGGCTCGGCAAGGAATTGCTGGTGCGGGTGAACCCCAACCTGCTGGTGGACGTCGAGGTCACGACAGGGGGTCTGAAGACCACTGGTGTGCCGCGGTTGGGCCGCGTCAGGGTGACCGCCGGCGGCTGTTCCATCGAAGGGGTGGATGAGGTGGGCGATCTGCTCACCCAAGCGGGCGGAGTGAGCGTGGAGGGCCCCATCAGCACGGGGCGATCGCGTCTCAAGGTGGAATCCGGAAGCCTCAACGTCACGCTCACCGAAGGGGCAAACGTCACGATCCGCGGTGAGGCAAGACTCGGACGCATCGCGTGGCCGGACGGGAACTCGGAAGTGGATGAAGTGATCATCGGGAATGGTTCTGCCCGCCTCGACCTCTCCGTCGTCATGGGCATGGCCACGATCAAGGTGGAGGACTGACATGGCACACCTGTACCACGCACCGGCGGATTGCCCGGTCTGTGGCGACAGCCTGATCGTCACGCGCAAGGGTTGCCGCACCTGCGGCAGTGAGCTGGCCGGCGAGTTCGAGAGCTGCGTCTACTGCGGGCTCGCCAGCAGTGATCTGGATCTCCTGCGAGTGTTCCTGTCCTCGCGAGGGAATCTCCGGGAGGTGGAGAAGCACCTCGGTGTGTCCTACCCGACTGCGCGCGCCCGGCTCGACGCAGTCGTGGACAAGCTCGGCTTCACATCCTCCCCCGAGCAGCCCCCCCGGGAGGAGGGCTCAGCCGAGGAAACAGGAGAACAGCTCACTCCGCGGCAGCAGGTGCTGGAGCGCGTCGCCACGGGCGAGATCAGCGCCGAAACGGCAGCAACCCTGCTCGCGAACCTCTGAGCGAGGCCAGCGAGCAGGGTCGGGATCTGTGCGGAAGGCTGTGGGTGCTGCGGCTCAGAGGGGGCGCGCAGCGGTGATCTTCACGTGGATGGTCTTGCCGTTCGGGGCCTCATACGACACGTCGTCGCCCACCTTCTTGCCGGTGACAGCGGCGCCGAGCGGTGACTGAGGTGAGACGGCCTGTTCGATGGACTCGTCGGTGCCCAGCACCTCCCTGCTGCCCAGCAGGAAGGTTTCGCTGTCATCCTCATCCCCGTCGAAGGCCACTGTCACGACCTTGCCGGGGGTTGCCTCGTCGTCGGCGCCCTGTGTCTCTCCCAGTTGAGCCGTCCTCAGGAGTTGCTCCAGCTGAAGGATGCGGCCCTCCATCTGGCCCTGTTCCTCTCGGGCGGCGTGGTATCCACCGTTCTCGCTGAGATCACCCTCTTCACGGGCTGCGGCGATACGAGCGGTCACTTCTGGGCGGCCGGTGTTCTTGAGGTGATTCAGTTCGGCCTCGAGCTTGTCGAAGGCGTCCTGGGTCAACCAGACGACGTCGGGAGTGTTCTCAGACATTGAGCAACCCTATCCGGTGAGGGTGCACGATTCCACCGAGACCGACGTGGCCTCCTTGAGCGTCTGCATGGTGAGTTCCACGCGTGTCAGTTCCTCGGTGCCGGGAGGGATGGGCACGTCGAGCTCTCCGACGCGCTCGTAGCTGACGGCCTGTGCGAACATCGAGCACGTGGCAGCCTGAGCCGGATCAGATCGCTGCACCACGATGGTCACGGCGATCTCCTGGGGTGAGACCACGTCGAACTGTCGCACCATGGCCACCACGGGAGGGTTCGCGCGTTCCAGACCGGCGAGTATGACGATCCCAATGGCACCCACCACGGCGAGGGTCGCCACGACTGCCACGAGCACGTCGACAGGGCTGCGTCTGGGGTAGCGGGCGGCGATCCGTGCCCGGTCCGCCTCACTCAGGGGTCTGCTCACCCCTCCATTGTGCCGCGTCCCGTTGTGTTCTCGGTTTTCGGGCATTGTTTGGAGTGCCCGGCGACGGCGCGACACAATGGCGCGCATGACTTCCACTGACGGCTCGGGACTGCGCCTCCTCCATGTCCACGCGCATCCCGACGACGAGTCGAGCAAGGGTGCGGCCACCACGGCCAAGTATGTGTCGGAGGGTGTCGAGGTGATGGTCGCGACCTGTACCGGGGGTGAACGGGGATCGATCCTCAACCCGACACTGGCCCACGACGACAACATCCTGCGCAACATGATGGAGGTTCGTCGCGCGGAGATGGCCAGAGCCCGCGAGATTCTGGGTGTGGAGCAGCGCTGGCTCGGTTTCGTTGACTCCGGCCTGCCGGAAGGCGATCCGCCACCACCGCTGCCGGAGGGCTGCTTCGCGCTGCAGAATCCAGCCGAGGCGGCCGGACCCTTGGTGCAGGTGATGCGGGAGTTCAAACCTCACGTGGTGACCACCTATGACGAGGTTGGCGGCTACCCTCACCCCGATCATGTCCAGTGCCACAGGATCACCATGGAGGCCTTCAGTGCTGCGGCGGATCCCGGTCAGTGGCCGGAGTTCGGGCCAGCGTGGCAGGCCGCCAAGTTGTACTACCACATGAGCTTCCACCGTCGGCGCTACGCGGCCCTGGAGGAACTGATGCACAAGCACGGCATCCCGTCCAAGCAGAAAGTTCCGATCCGCGACGACGACCCCTACTCGGACGGGCGCCTGACAACCTTCATCCACTGTGCCGACTGGTTCGAAGTCCGCAACGCCGCACTCATGGCACACGCCACACAAGTGGATCCGGACGGGCCGTGGTTCGCGGTGCCGCTGGCCATCCAGCAAGCTGGCTGGCCCACGGAGGACTACCAACTGAAGATTTCAAAGGTGCCCACCACCCTGCCGGAGGATGATCTCTTCGCCGGGCTGCGCGAGCCGTTGGTCTCCGACTACGTCATCTGATCAGAAGTAGGAGACCGGCCGGGAGCGGGCGTCCCGGCCGTGCTGCAGCCAGGCGGCCAGGCCACCGCCGGCAGCTCCGCCCAGATGGCCTTGCCAGGACACCCCGGGTGTCAGTGGCAGAATTCCTACGAGGATGCCGCCGTACAGCAACAGGATCACCACCGCCAGAGCGATCTGTCCTGGCCGTCGCGTGAAGAAGCCACGGATGAGCAGGTATGCGAGGTAACCGAAGACCAGGCCCGAGGCTCCAGCAGTGATGGACCCGGCGGGGGCAGTGAGCCACACCGTGACACCGGAGACGATGATGGCGCTCAGCGTCGTCACGAGCCATCGCAGGAAGCCAGCGATGTAGGTGAGCACTCCCAGCACCAAGAATGGCACTGAATTGGCAATGAGGTGGCCAAATCCGAAGTGCAGCCATGGTGCCAGCAGAATGTGTCCAGCAGTATCGGCGTCCCGTGGCACGATTCCGAACTGATCAAGGCTCTTTCTCGTGACCTGGTCCACAATCTCCAGGGCCCACATCAGTACGAGTAGCCCTCCCACCACGGCGAGCCCGCGCAGCAGGGGATGAGTTCGAGGGACAGCCACCTCCTGGGTCATGCTTCCAGTGTGACACTGCGATGCAAGGGACGGCCTCGGCAAGATCGGTAGCCTTGCGGCCATGTCCAACCGCCTCGCCTCCTCCGCCAGTGATTACCTCCTGCAGCACGCACATCAGCGCGTGGACTGGTGGGAGTGGGGCGAGGACGCCCCGCAGCATGCCGTCGAGACTGACAAGCCGATCCTGCTGTCGGTGGGATACGCCTCCTGCCACTGGTGCCACGTCATGAGCCACGAGTCCTTCGACGACGCCGAGATCGCCGCACTGATCAATGAGAACTTCGTCCCCATCAAGGTGGACCGCCAGCAACATCCCGACGTCGATGCCCTCTACATGGCGGCCACACAGGCCATGAATCGCGGCTCCGGTGGCTGGCCGATGACGGCCTTCCTGACGCCGACGGGGGCGCCGTTCTTCACCGGAACCTACTTCCCTCCCGAGCCCCGTCACGGCATGCCGTCGTTCCGGCAGGTACTGGAGGCCATGGCAGAGGCATGGGCTGAGCGTCGGGGCGACCTGGTGGAATCCGCCGAGCACATCGTCGACCATCTCACCCGGGCATCGGAGCCCAGTGCGTCGGACGAGTCGCCGGACCTTCGGGAAGCACTGGATGCGATCGAGGCCGACTTCGACATGATCCACGGTGGCTTTGGCAGATCGCCCAAGTTCCCGCCAGCCACCGTGCTGGATGCCCTGCTCGTCAAGGGTGAGCCACGAGCGATGGAGATGGCGCAGCGCACGCTGGAGGCTATGGCACGCGGGGGGATCTGCGATCAGGTGGGTGGCGGGTTCCACCGCTACAGCGTCGACGCCGGCTGGGTGGTCCCACACTTCGAGAAAATGCTCTACGACAACGCGCTGCTGCTGGGCTCCTACGTGCGCGGGTGGCGTCGAACCGCCGACCACGACGCCGGACTGCGGGCGCTTCTGGAGCGGACTGCCTACCGAACCGTTGGGTGGCTGGAACGCGAGATGCGCACCGAGGGCGGGGCTTTTGTCTCCGCACTGGATGCCGACTCCTGTGACATCCGCGGCGCTGTCTTCGAGGGAATCTTCTACGCCTGGAACGAGGAACTACTTATCGACGCGCTCGGTGAGGAGGATGGACGGTGGGCCGTCGAGACTTTCCATGTGACCGCGGGCGGAACGTTCGAGGACGGGCTGTCGGTGCTGCAGCTGCGGGGGCGTCCCGACTTCGAGCGACTCGACGACGTCTGCGCACGCCTGCTGAAGGCGCGGGAGGCGCGATTCCGTCCGGCCACCGACCGCATGGTGGTGGCCGCCTGGAACGGCCTGGCTATCTCTTCGCTCACGGCGGGAGCGCTGGTCTTCAACGAACCCGGATGGCTCGAGCTTGCGCTGGATGCTGGCCGCTACCTCGTGGAGACCCACATCGTCGACGGCGATCTGCGTCGCAGCTCGCTGGAGGGTGTCGTGGGGGACTCCGTGGGGGCGGCTGAGGATTTCGGCGCGGTCGCTGAGTCCTTCGCGGCGCTGGCAGGGGCGACGGGGGATGCGTCGTGGCTGCGGCACGCAGAGAGGCTGGTCGATCGCGCCGTCGAGTTGTTCGGACATGACGATGGTGGATTCTTCGACGCAGCGGACACCGGACTCTTTGATCGGCCGCGTTCCCTCACGGACCACGTCACGCCCAGCGGCACCTCGGCCCTGATCGCAGCCCTCCGCTCCGTCGGGTTGATGGCGGAGCGGCCTGACCTCATCGAACGAGCCGACGCTGCCGCCCGTACCACGTGGGGGGCGGTGGAGGCATCACCGCGCTTCGCGGGCGCCGCCCTGACCGACCTGCTCATCTCCGACGAGGCGAGGCGTGGTTTGAAGCCGGCGACAGTAGTCGTGACCACGGACGATCCGTTCGACGAGTTGGTCCGCGCTTCGTGGCGCCTGGCGCCGGCGGGCTCGGTGGTGCTGGCCGCAAAGCCTGATGCCGAAGGATTCGGGACACTGCTGAAGGGACGCGGCGAGCGGGCCGCCTACGTGTGCCGCGGCACCGTCTGCTTCGACCCCGTCACCGACTACACCGAGCTCAAGACCCCACTGTGGAGTCGCGCCTGACCGTCAGCCGCGCACCTGAGTAAGGTTCGCCATTCGTGGCTCCGCGGCGAAAACACACTTGAAATACTCCGTCGGCCTGTTCCTCGGTCTGGGATTCATGAGGCTCTCCTGCTCTCCGGCGTACTCGTCCTCAATGACGTCTTTGACCTTGATGACAACCACATGGCCATCGTCAGGGTCGAACGTCTGTGAGTACACGCTGGCATCACTGGAGTGGACGCGGGTCTCTTCCCGAGCTGACTCCAAGCACATGTCCGCAGCCGCAGTGAGGAACTCCAGACCAAGAACTTCATCAGCGGTGGCCTTCAAGTTGTGCGCCGCAGTCGTCCTCACCATCGCGAAAATGTAAACCAGTGCGACCACCACAAGCACTGACGTTGTGACCAGGGTTCTGCGGCTCATGCCCCCTATCCTTCTCCTCAGTTCCTGCGGACACCAACGTCACGCCGAGGTGCGCTCATGGCGAAGGATGAAAATGGACCTGCGGGAGCCGTCATCCTGCAGGGTCGACATATCCACTTGATTGCGGGCTTGTTCGATGACGGGGGTGTCCGGATCCAGCACCGAGAGGTACTCTTCGTGCTCCGCCAAGGACGCGACTGCCGCCTCAACATCATCGTCTGTCACCTCAACGAAGTACTCACCATTGGGTGAGGTCTCGAACAACCACTGATCATCGTGGTCCTCCATTGTCTCGGCGACAGCTTGTCCAAACATGATGTGATCGGACTGGTTGCGGATTCCGGGAGCGTATTCCTCGCCCGTGAAAATGGTGATGACCATCTGCGGCCGGTGGCGTTCCAGAGCATGGTCGATGGCCGCTCGCATGGAGGCGTCGTTGGTGAGTTGCCCGTCTGGGAAGTGCAGGAAGTCCACCGTGTGAACTCCCACGACCGCGGCTGAGCGACGCTGTTCCTCCTCGCGGATCGGGCCAGCCTTCTCAGGGGGCATGCCCTCGATTCCCGCCTCGCCACTCGTCGCCATGACGTAGATGACTTCCTTCCCCTCCCGCGTCCACCGATTGACAGCGGCTGCCATGCCGTATTCGGGGTCGTCGGGGTGCGGGACAAGTACCAGCGCTGTACGCCAGTCCGTGGGAAATGGTGTGGTCATGTGCCCAGACTATGCTGCGCCGGCTTCAAAGACGGCCAGCGCGATGGCAATGAGGTGGCAGATGGCCGCAAGAATCGTGGCGGTGTGGAACACCTCGTGGAATCCGAACCACGTGAGACTCAGCGCCGGTTTTCTCGTCGCGTACGCCACCGCTCCCAACGTGTAGATAAGGCCGCCCGCAACGATGAGGATGACGACAGATGGGCCGCCCGCCTCCCAGAACTGGGGAAACCAGCCAACTGCTGCAAAGCCCATGGCGACGTAGAGAAACGTGTAGAGCCAGCGGGGAGCCCCCAGCCACAGGACGCGGAACACGATGCCCAGCACCGCGATGCTCCAGATCAGCGTCAGGACAGCCACGCGCGTGGTGCCCCCCAGCATCACAAGTGACAGCGGCGTGTAGGTGCCGGCGATGAAGACGAAGATGTTGGAGTGATCGATACGCCGAAAGGTTGCCAAAGTGGCGGGGCCCCAGGTGCCGCGATGGTAGGCGGCGCTGGTGGCGAAGAGTTGGACGGCTGTCAAGGTGTAGATCCCGCAGCCGACTCGGCCGAGCAGGGTGGGTGCGTAGGCCGTGAGGGCTATCCCGACGATGAGGGCCACCGGCGCAAAGCCAAGGTGGAGCCAACCGCGCATGACGGGCTTCGGCGCGGGTGGCGTCGCCGCCTGCGCGGACGTCGGGACGGTAGCGGCTCTGGGACTCATGACGGTGACCTCGTTCAATGTGTTTCTACGCAACCGTAGGTTACCAAGGGGGCAACGACCCCTCGAACTCGATGAGGTACAGGCAACGCGACTTTCGGTCCTCAGTCCGCGACACCACAGGGGTTGCGGATGCCGATGCTCGGATGGAGGAACCGAAGGGTTCTCTCAGTGTCCGAACCGGCGCTCGCGCTGTGAGTAGTCCCGCAGCGCCCGCATGAAGTCCACCTTGCGGAAGTCCGGCCACAGGGCTTCGCAGAAGTAGAACTCGCTGTGCGCCGACTGCCACATCAGGAAACCCGACAGGCGCTGCTCGCCCGAGGTCCGGATGATCAGGTCCGGATCTGGCTGGCCCTTGGTGTAGAGGTGCTCTGCAATCTCCTCCACCTCGACGGTATTGGCGACGTCCTCCAGCGTGGCGCCCTGATCGGCCCGGGACGCCAGCAGTGAACGCACCGCGTCTCGCATCTCGTGGCGCCCGCCGTAGGACACGGCAACGTTGACGTGCATTCCGGAGAGTCCTTCGGTGGACTGTGCGTGCTCCATCAGGGTTGCCGAACATTCCGGCGGCAGAAGATCCAGGGCACCGACCGCCTGTACCGGCCACCGCCGGGTGGCGGCCAGCGTGGACACCAGTTCTTGGATGACCCGGAGGAGTGGTTTGAGTTCCTCGGCGTCGGCTCGATCAAGGTTGTCGGTGCTGAGAACCCACAGGGTCACGACGGCGATGCCCGCCTCGTCGCACCACTCGACGAACTCCACCAGTTTGTCGGCGCCAGCTTGGTAGCCGACCGCCAACGGCTTGCCGGGGGCATTCAGCCGGGCCCATCGTCGATTGCCGTCGGCCAGGACGGCGACGTGCTGGGGAAGCCTGTCCGTATCGAGCTGGCCCCGGAGCTGCGAGACGTAGGTCGTGTACAACCACTCGGGTGGCCAGAAGCGGTCGACGATCCGACGGAGTGCAGGCATGCAAGCAGGATAGAACGTCAGTGGTGGGTGCGTGGGCCGTTGTCTGCCACTTGGCGCTGCGTGGAATCATGGTGCCATGGCAGGCAGGAATCCTCAGGCGCGGGGGCGCGACATGGTGATCTCGATGGCTGTGATCATGATTCCCCTACTGCTGATCTCGTGGATCTTCACCAATGATCCTGCACCCACGGTGGAGCGCGTGGAGGTGGCACCTGTTCTGGCGCAGGCCGAGGAGAATTCGCCATACCCGGTGCTGCGGACTGAGAACCTTCCGGATGACTGGGTGCCCACACGGGTCGCATGGGCGCAGGACGGCGGTCAGTGGATCACCGATGAGCCCGCCGTCGGGAACTCGTGGCAGCTGGGCTACCTGGCGCCCAACGGCATCTACGTGGCCGTGCAGCAGCGCGACCGTGGCGTGGAGTCCTTCGTGGCGGACGTCACGCAGGACGGCCGCCGGGAGCCCGAGGTGTCGGAAGTTGGCGGGCGGACGTGGGAGCGCTGGCTTTCTCGTGATGAGGTCACCCGGTCGTTGGTGTGGCGGGACGGGGACATGGTGGCCGTGGTGACGGGGGACACGGACTACACCCAGCTGGAAATCTTCGCCGGGAGTCTTGTCGCCGGGTGACGCGACGGACTGGCTGGGCCAGCGCGCTGCATCACGGGGTTTGTCGCGCCTTGGCCACTTGGGCGCGGGCATCGTCGAGGTACTTCTGGCACAGCGTCGCTAGTTCTTCCCCGCGCTGCCACAGAGCCATCGACTCCGCAAGCGGTACGCCGCCCGACTCCAGCTTGCGTACCACCTCCCCCAACTCCTCGCGCGCGGCTTCGTAGGTGGGTTGTTCAGACATTGCTCTCCTGCGGGTGGATTCCTGCGACGTCCAACGCCAGCTGTCCGTCGGCCAGATGGGCTCGGATGCGGGTACCGACGGCGGTTGATGTGGTGGAGGAGACCGTGACGTCGCCGTCGAAGAGGACGGCGTAGCCACGCTCAAGGGTGGCTTTCGGGGACATGGCGCGCACCCCGGTCAGGGCAGTGCGGAGCCCCGCCTCCTCCTGGCGCAGCACGCTGTCAATACCGGCGTTCAACCTGTGGCGGAGCATCTCCAGCCGATCAGTGTGTGCTGTGAATGCGCTGGTGGGGTCCTTGAGGACGGGACGCGAGCGGAGCTCTTCGAGGCTTCGCTGGGCGACGTCCAGACGTTGCGTGATGGCGCCGTCGAGCCGGGCCCTGATTTGAACCATGAGGTCCATTTCCTTCTCGTAGTCCGGCACCACCCGTTTCCCGGCGTCCGTGGGGGTGGAGGCCCGGACGTCTGCCACGAAGTCCAGCAGTGGGACGTCCTGCTCGTGCCCGATGGCGGAGATGACCGGCGTGGTGCAGTTGGCGACGGCGCGCACAACTCCCTCGTCGGAGAAGGAGAGAAGATCCTCCAGGCTGCCGCCTCCGCGGGCCACGATGATGACGTCGACCTCCTCGTCGCGGTCCAGTCGCTGGAGGGCAGTGATCACCGATTCGGCTGAGCTGGGGCCCTGCACGAGGCAGTGGGCGACGGTGAAAAGAGCGGGCCAGCGGGCTGCCACGGTGGTCAGGACATCATGCTCGGCGTCGGAGCCCCTGCCGGTCACCAACCCGATGCGGCGAGGGATGAAGGGTGTGCGGCGCTTCCGGTGCGCCTCGAAGAGTCCCTCCGCCTGCAGCTTCCGCTTCAACTGCTCCAGCCGGGCCAGCAGCTTGCCCTCGCCCGCCACCATCAGTTCAAGGCACTCGAAGCTGAGTGAACCGTTGCGCTCCCACACTCGCGGCCTCACACGTGCTGTGACTCGCGATCCCTCCGGTAGGGGCCCCGCGGCATCGAGCACCATCGCGGAGACTGTGACCTTGGCGGACATGTCGGCGATGCGGTCTCGGAAGGTCAGGAATTGCGTGGGGCCACTGCGTCGTTTGATCTCAATGACCTGGGCATCCACCCAGATCTCGTTGCACCGCCCCACCCAGTCCTTGACGGCCATCACGACGCGCCCCAGGGGCTGCGGATGCGTCTCCGAGCTCTCCAATGCCATGACCCCCACCCTAGTGGCGACGTCTGACAAGCGGCTTCCTACGATGGGTAAGTATGAGCACCACCGTCACACGTCCCATCCGGCGGAGACGGGCGTCCAACGGGTGGATACCGAACCAGCACGGCGCCTGGGCCATGCTCGTGGTGCCATGGCTCCTGGGCTTCGTGGAAGTGATGCGGTCTGGCGGGCCGATGGTGTCGTCGCTGCTTCTCCTCGCGGCCTGGCTGGTCGGCTACTTTGCCTTCTTCGCGATGTCCCAGTGGCTACGCTCCCGGTTCAAGCCACGGTTCCTGCCAGCGGTGCGGACCTACGCCGTAGCGACGGGAGTTCTGGGAATCGCTCTGCTGTCCCTGCGTCCGGAATGGCTGACCTGGGGAGTCATTTTCGCGCCGCTGGTCACATTGTCGTTGTGGTTGTCGTGGCGACGCCGTGATCGCAGCCTGCTATCCGGAGCCAGCACGGTGGCGGCCGCCAGCCTGCTGCCGATGGTGATGAACAGCGACGGTTTGTGGCCGTGGGGCATCACGCCGGAAGTGGTGGGGGTCTCAGCGGTGTGCTTCGGCTACTTCTTCGGGACCGTCTTCTACGTCAAGACCATCATTCGCGAGCGGGGGAACGAAGGATGGGTGGGCGCATCCGTGCTCGTGCATCTCCAGTGGATCTGGCTGTCCTTCTACCTACCTGAAGCCATGCCCCGCCTTCTCATCGCGTCCTTTTTCGTGCTGATGACGGTGCGTGCATGGCTGGTGCCGTGGCTGGGTCCACTGCGAGGGCGCAACTTCTCGGCCAAAGCCGTGGGCATTGGAGAGTTTGCCTCCACGGCCCTACTCCTGGTGGTGCTGCTGGCGTTCTGAGATCCCGTCAGCGGACGTCGACCATGAACCGCTCGAAATCATCGACGGCCTTTGCCGTCAGATCGTCGGTGAACAGGTCCTCGAGCACGTCCGGTGAGACCGTGAAGACACGCACGCCGATGTCCGTCAGCGTCACGAGATGCTTTGCTGACTTGATGGACGCCGCCATGATCATGGGACCCGTGCCGTCCTGGGGGATCGCACGGACCATGTGGGTGATTTCCTCGGTGCCGTTGAGACCTGCCCGGAACATGCGGTTGAAGTAGGGCGCGATGTACTTCACCCCGAGTGCGGATCCGATCAGCGCCTGCTTGGCGGAGTAGACCGCCGTGAGAAGAACGGGGACATCCTGGTCGCGTAGCTTCGAGATGGCGTGGGCGCCTACACGCGTACAGGGCACCTTGATGGTGGCCGAGGGCGCAACCTCACGGATCTCCATCGCGGAGCGATACTGGTCCTCCACTGTGGATCCCCACGCCTGGAAGCACACCTCCCGGGCGCCGGCGTCGCGCGCCCAGTTGTAGATCTCCTTGATGTCGGAGATGTGACGAGAGGCCTCCCGCATCAACTGGGGGTTGGTGGTCACACCGGAGAACATGCCGATCCTCAACCACGGCTCGCACGCTGCCTGGTCCGCGGAATCGATGAAGAAGCGAATGTCATCCGGCGGGGCAGCGGCTGCGGGCTGCCATTGGCGGCCGGGGCCGTTGCTGTGGGGCATGGTCATGCTCCATTCCTAGCACGCTGCTGGCTGCTGAAGATGCGTCCTGTGGAGTCTCCTAGACTGGTACCCATGTCCTCATCAGTTGACCAGAGTTCCAAGCGGGTCATCCTCGCTGCGCCACGTGGTTACTGCGCCGGCGTTGATCGTGCCGTCGTGACGGTGGAGCGGGCGCTGGAGACCTATGGCGCGCCCGTCTACGTCCGCAAGCAGATCGTGCACAACAAGCACGTCGTGGAGACGCTGGAGAGTCAGGGAGCGATCTTCGTCGACGAATTGGAGACGGTGCCCGAGGGCGCCAGAGTGGTGTTCTCGGCGCATGGTGTGTCACCGGCCGTCCACGCGGAGGCCGCTGAGCGGGAGCTCAGGACCATCGACGCCACCTGCCCGCTGGTCACGAAGGTCCACCGGGAGGCCCAGCGCTTTGCGGCGAAGGACGTCCAGATACTTCTCATCGGTCACGACGGACACGAGGAAGTGGAAGGGACGATGGGACAGGCTCCGGAGCAGACGATTCTCGTCGAACGTCCAGAGGACGTGGATGGTCTCGACCTGGACATCACCCGTCCCATGGCGTGGGTCAGCCAGACCACCCTCAGCGTGGACGAGACGATGGAGACCGTTCAGCGACTCCGCCAGAAGTACCCCATGTTGCAGGACCCGCCATCCGATGACATCTGCTACGCCACGCAGAACCGGCAACAGGCTGTGAAGCAGTTTGCATCCAAGTGCGACCTCGTAATTGTGGTGGGGTCGCGGAACTCGTCGAACTCGGTGCGGTTGGTGGAGGTGGCGCTGGAGGCAGGTGCGAAGGCTGCGTACCTGGTGGATTACAACACCGAGATCAAGCCCGAGTGGTTGGAGGGTGCTTCCACCGTCGGTGTCACCAGCGGCGCGTCGGTGCCCGAAGAACTCGTCGACGGTGTGTTGAAGCTCCTGCAGGAGAAGGGCTTCCCCGTGGCCGAGGAGGAGCGTCTCACGGAGGAGAATCTCACGTTCTCCCTGCCCCCGGAGCTGCGTCGTGACCTGCAGGCCAGCGCCCACAAATTCTAAATGAGGAAGCGGAAGAAGGGGCTGGTGGAGGTGATCTCCTCCACCCAGAACCCGCATTCGTCGATGCGTTGCAGGAGAAAGTGGTAGTCGCTGGGGTGGCCGAGCTCGATGCCCACCACTGCCGGGCCCGTGTCGCGGCTGCTGCGCTTGACGTACTCGAAATAGGTGATGTCGTCCTCCGGGCCGAGTACGTCATTGAGGAAGCGACGCAGAGCGCCCGGCTCCTGCGGGAACTCCACCATGAAATACCGCTTTCGGCCTTCGTGGACCAAGGAGCGCTCCACCACCTCGGCGTAGCGGGAGACGTCGTTGTTGCCGCCCGATATCAGCACCAGCACTCGTGATCCGGGGATGAGGTTGATGCGCGGTCCCACCCCGCCCGTAGGTAGCGACGCTGAAGCCAGCGCGGCCGCCGGCTCTGCGATGATGCCGTCCATCTGGTACATCTCCAGCATCTCCGAGCAGATCTGGCCTTCGGGAACCCGTGTGAGTTCCACATCGGCCTCGGAGAGGACGCCATACGTGTAGTCGCCCATCCGGCTGACGGCCGCACCGTCCACGAAGGTGTCAATGTCGTGCAGGGTCACCGGATGGCCGGCGGACATGGCTGCGGCCACGCAGGGCGCCCCCTCCGGCTCCACCCCGACCAGACGAACACCGGGATGTGTCGTGTGGAGCCATGCGGCGACCCCGGCGAGCAGCCCGCCACCACCCACCGGCAGGACGACGACATCGGGTACGAAGCCCAGCTGGTCGAAGGCCTCGACGATGGCCGTCGCCTGGCCGGCTGCCGTTCGGGGATCGTTGAAGGCCGGGACGATGGTGCCCCCGTGCTGTGCGACGTCAGCGGTGGCTGCAGCACCCGCTTCGTCGTAGTTGCCGCCCTGCATCAGCAGCTCGATATGCCCGCGCCCGAGGTTGGCGATGCGCTGACGTTTCTGGCGGGGCGTGGTGGTGGGCACGATCACAGTGCCTGAGATGCCCAGCGCCGCGCAGCTGAAGGCCACCCCCTGCCCATGGTTGCCGGCCGATGCGCACACCACGCCTGCCTGCTGCTCCTCAGGCGAGAGTTGGCTGATCAGGTTGTAGGCGCCGCGGAGCTTGTAGGAGCGCACGGGTTGCAGGTCTTCTCGTTTCAGCCAGATCTGACTGCCGGTGGCCTCCGACAGCCGAATGCTCTGCTGCACCGGGGTGCGGGTCGCGATCCCTGACAGCCGGGTGACGGCTGCGGGAATCAGCTCGGCCAGTTCAGTCAGTGCATTCATGGAACCATTGTCCCCCGGCAGCGCCTCTCAGGGCGAGCCGAGGCCAGCCTCGGTGTCATCTGTCCTGCGCCATGGAGAAAACAGCGGTTCGCGGTTGTCATGACCGCGAGTGCCACGAAACTCCAGGCTGGGGGACAGGCCTGTCATGGGACTCAGAAGTCAGACCGCAGTCCCTGGCCGGCCAGACTGGAGTCCATTCACGGGGTGTCGCTATGGCCAAATCCAGCTGCTGGGTCTACGTTCGCCTGAACAGCGATCCGGAAAGAAGGCGACGTGGCTTCGACACTACTCGCTGACACGCGTACCCTCCCCGCCCTGGGTGAGACTTTGGTGGTCACTCGTGACCTCAGCAAGGTCTTTCGCGTGGGTGAGTCCCGGGTGGTGGCGCTGAACCGGGTCAACCTGCAGATCAGGCGGGGAACCTTCACCGCGGTGGTTGGAACCTCGGGCTCCGGCAAGTCGACGTTGTTGAACATGCTGGGCGGCCTGGAGAAGCCCACCAGCGGGGAAATCTTCGTGGCTGGCCAGCCGCTGCATCGATTCTCCGAATCGCAACTCGTGACCTATCGCCGCGAACAGGTGGGATTCATCTTCCAGTCCTTCAACCTGTTGGAATCCATGACGGCTCTGGAGAACGTGGCATTGCCGCTGTCATTCCGGGGAATCAGCAAGCAGGCGCGATTTACACGCGCGAAGGCGGTGCTCCTGCAGCTGGGCCTGGGCCGCCACCTCCACCACAAACCCGGCCAGCTCTCCGGAGGGCAACAACAGCGGGTGGGAATCGCCCGTGCCATGGCGGTGCAGCCGACGCTGGTATTCGCTGATGAGCCCACCGGGAACCTGGACTCCAGAACATCCGAGGAGACCCTCGAGCTGTTCCGCGCCGTCATCCGACGCTTCGGGCAGACGTGGATCATGGTCACGCACGATCACCATCTTGCGAGTTTCGCCGACACCATCATCTCCATCGGCGATGGCCGCATCACCGACATCACGCACACGCAGCACAACACACTTCACAGCGCTGAGAACCATGGACAAGGAGTCCCATCATGAAGAAGCTCGTCTCATCACTGATTGCGGTGATCATGGTGCTGGGGCTGAGTACAACGGCACTCGACGCTGCCTCAGCGTCGGTGTTGATGGGAGACGGCGGAACCGCCGCCGAAGTGGCGGGGGGCAGCGGGCGCCTTGGTGCCAACGGGGGTGGTGGCGACGACGGGGGAGCTACTGGTGGTGGAGATGCGTCTGATGGCGTCTCCGGCGATGCAGGGTCGGGTTCCGGCGCCGGTTCCGGCTCCGGGAGTGATTCCGCGTCGGGAGATGGAGCTGGCGATTCTGGATCAACTGTGCCCGGCCTCTCCACCCCCAGGGTCATGTTGGCTGGTTTCGCGTCCACGCCCGCCGAGGTGGAGGCCGGTCAGGACTTCACGGTGTCCTTCACACTGCGCAACACCTCGAAGCGCACGCGGGTGCAGAACATCAAAGTCAGCCTCACCTCCGGTGAGGGAGCTGCCTTCCTACCCTCCGGCGGCTCGTCGTCGCTCTTCATCGACCGCATCAGCGCCGGCGACGACTCCATTCAGACCATGTCGTTCCACTCGCTGTCCTCCCTGGAGGAGCGGCCCTACCAGATGCAGCTGAACGTGGAGTATGAGGACGCCGTCGCCAATGCCTATTCGTCGCAGGAGATGGTGTCGGTGTCCGTGAAGCAACAGGTGCGCGCGGACACCTCGGCACCCCAGGTGATGCCCGAGATGGTGCAGGTGGGTCAGGACGCATCCGTCGCGTTCAACATTCACAACCAGGGCAAGACCAAGCTCTACAACGCGAAGGCGACGGTCAAGGATGGCCAAGCCGTATCGGGTCAGGAGGTTTTTGTCGGCACCATCGAACCGGGCACCTCGGGCGCGGTGGACATGCTGGTGCACGCCGACGAGGAGTCCGAGAACCCCATGGTGATTGAGGTGACCTACGAGGACGTGGACGGCGAGGTGACCGCGCTCAGCAAAGAGGTGCCGCTCAGTGTCATGCCGATGGACGTGGGTCAGGAGTTCCCTGAGGAGGAGCTGTATCAGGAGGAGCCGGGGGTTGGATTGTGGCCGCTCATTATTGCCGCCATCGTGGTGGCGTTGATCATCCTTCTGGTGGTCCTGCTGGTGCGCCGCTCACGCCGTCGCAAGCGGGAGCAGGACGATATGGAATCGCTGTCCATGATGTCTGAGGACCCACTGGTGCCCACCGACGGTCAGCAGGGCTGAACCATGCGCTGGTCAGACCTCATCGGAGCCAGCCTCGCCAGCCTGCGCCAGCGCCTCTTCCGAACACTGCTGACTGTACTGGGGGTGGTGATCGGTACTACGTCCGTCGTTGTCATGGTGTCGTTGGGGGTTGGCCTGTCTGCCTCCATCACAGGTTCCCAAGACACCAATCTGGCACTGCGGCAGGTAACGGTGTTCGCCCCCCCTCCGCAGGAGGCCGTGGCTGATGCCAGTGTCCCCACCCAAATGGACGAGAACATGCTGACAACTCTGGAGGCAATGGCGGGCGTCGAACGGGTGTGGCCCGTGTACATGGTGGAGGCGGAACTGAAGGTGGGTGCGTATTCGGGCTGGACGCAGGTCATGGGAATGCCACTCGATGCCATCGAGGCAATGAATGTGCCTCTGGCAGCAGGGGAGATACCCGAGCCAGGTGCGCCACTGTCCTTCATTCTTGGCAATACGGTGAAGCAGCAGTTCTGGGATCCCTTCAGCAACGAGCCTGCGGACATCGACCTCATGGCCCAGCCACTGTTCGTGACCTTCCTGGAGCAGAGTCCCCTTCAGGAGATGCCCGTGCCGGGAGGGGGAGGGGTCGTAGAGGATGATGAGCCAGCGGAACCTGCGGCGCCGCCGAAGAAGTTCATTGTGCCGGTGGCAGGGATGTTGGCCGGTGCAGAGGATGAGTGGGGTCCCTACTCTGACATCGTCGCGGCCGATCAGACATCACTCATCAAGGCCCTGGAGAAGGGGTTCCCGGGAAAAGCTCTGCCCGGCCAGCCTGCGACAGCAGATGGCGCACCGAAGCGCGGTTTCATCTACAGCGAGTTCCGAGTGCTCGCCTCCGACACCGAAGCGGCAGAACTGCTGTACACGGATCTGCAGGAGCAGGGCTACAGCAGCTACAGCGACATTGAGTGGATCAGGGAGTCCCAGAGCGTGGCGCTGCTGGTCCAGGCAGTACTGGGCGGCATAGGGTTCGTGTCGCTCCTCGTGGCGGCGATAGGTATTGCCAACACCATGATGATGTCTGTGTATGAACGTACCAAGGAGATAGGTGTCATGAAGGTGCTGGGGGCCGCACTCTCAGACATTCGGAAGCTCTTCCTCATCGAATCGGCGGCCATTGGCTTCTTCGGAGGATTGTTTGGTTTGGTGTTCAGCTTCATCATCTCGGCCGTGGTGAATGCTGTCGTGGCTTCTGCGGGCGACACGGGCTTTCCGGGTAACATCTCCGTGATCCCCTTCTGGCTGATGTTGGGGTCAGTACTCTTCGCCACGGCCATCGGTACGGTCGCGGGTCTGCTTCCGGCACACCGCGCGATGCGCTTGAGCCCGCTGGCCGCCATTCGCGCTCAGTAGTTCCTCCAGCAACCCACTGGCGCGGGTCGACCCCCGATGCTCGTAGGACCAGGTCTCGCTGCTGTTCTACCCTTGCAACCAAGGCGCAGCCCGCCGTCGATGCTCGGCACGCTTGTCCTCATCGAAGCCGTCCCACATTCGAATCATCATCCGTGAGCGGAAATTCTCCTCGAACACCTCCCGATGATCCGCGACGAAGTTCCAGAACAATCCGTCCCAGTCCTCAGCCCAGTTGCCGTTGGGAAAGTCCGACATCTTGCGCAGATAGTTGCTGCCCGAGACGTAGGGCTTGGTGGTGATCGCCTCACCGTAGGCGAACTGGCTCATCCCGTAGACGTTGGGCACCATGACCCAGTCATAGGCGTCAATGAACATCTCCATGAACCACTGGTAGACCTCGTCGGGATGCGTGCGCAGCAGGCACATGGAGTTGCCCAGCACCATGAGCCGTTCGATGTGGTGGGCGTAGCCGGTCTCCAACACGGACGTGAGTACGTGATCCACCGGCTCCAGTCCCGTTTCGGCCGTCCACCATCCCGGGGAGAGTGACGATGTGTGATGGAGAGCGTTGGAGGTGCGCATCCTTGACCCCCACAGGATGTAAGTGGCCCGCATGTACTCGCGCCATCCGATCAGCTGCCGCACGAAACCCTCCAGGGAGGCCAGCGGTACATCCTCCTCGTCGGCGGCGTCGAGGGCGAGGTGAAGCACATCGCCGGGGTTGAGGAGTCCGATGTTGAGTCCGGGTGTCATGACGGCGTGGAACAGGAACCGGTGCTGGGTGCTGATTGCGTCTTCGTAGGGCCCGAATTGGGCGAACCGTTCGTGGAGGAACTGCTGGAGGGACGCCTCTGCCTCCTCGTGCGAGGTGGGCCAGGCGAAGGTGTCGGGGTTGCCGGGAGCCTCGGGAAATTCCCGCATGACCCACTCGATCGCGTCGTCCACCTCGTCGTGGCGCTCGGGTTGCGTCACGTCCGGCACCGGATGGCGTTTCGGCAGCTTCTTGCGGTTCTCGGGATCGAAGGACCACTGTCCTCCGACGGGTTGATCCCCGTCCACCAGGACATCGAGGCGTTGGCGCTGCCACGCGTAGAAGTGCTGCATGCGTGCCGGGTTCGCGGCGAACCACGTCTGGATGTCCGTCGTTGTGGTCAGGAAGTTGGGGGATTGGATGACATCGGATGCAGGGTCGAAGGACAGTCGCGTTCCGCCGCGTCGGCTCGCGTTCTCCAGAATGGCGCGAGTGCGGCGCGACAGCCAGTCGTCGACCGGATCGAACAGGGTGACGCGTTCCGGATCGAGCTCTGCGATCAGGCGTGCCAAGCGCTCTCCACTGGAGTGGTCTGCATCGGTGTCGATGTGGTGCACCGCGTATCCGGCGTCGATGAGTCGGGTGGCGAAGCGGCGCATCGAGGCTCGGTGAAGAATGAGCTTTTGCGCGTGGAAGGAGTACTGCCGATAGAACAGGTCGTCCTCCACCAAGACGAATTCCGTGCCCGGGTCGGCGTCTAGGTGCTCCACGAACAACTGGTGTGGAAACACCAGTCGGAGAGTTGTCCCGGGCTCACTCATGCGAGGCACTCACCCCAGTCATTCAGGAGTCGTCGGTGCCGGTGCGCTGTGACAGCTGGCGAACACCGGGGCGATGGTCGGTGCCGTCGTCAACGTCGTCGAGCAGTGACAGCTCAACCCGCGGGTCGGTGTACTCCAGCATCTCCGGAACCACGACATCGCGCGTGCTGCCCTCCACCGCCTTGAGTTGTGACAGGTCCTTCTCCGTCACCTGCAACTCCTTGAACTTGCGCGCCGTCACCATGACGCGGCTCTCCAGCGTGCCGACGGCCTTGTTGAAGGTGCCGACGGTCGAGTTGATCGAGCGACCCAGTTTGTCGAAGTGGTCCCCCATGGTGGAGATGCGTTCGTGCAGTTCGCGCCCCAAGCGAATCACGTGCACCGCCGATTCAGCCAGGCCGGCCTGCTTCCAGCCGTGGGCCACGATGTGGAGCATGGGGATCAGTGTGCCGGGGCAGGCCAGCATGATGTTGCGCCGTGCGGCGAACTCGTGGAGGTCAGGCATCTGCTCCTGCGCCAGCCTGTAGAACTCGTCGCTACCGAGGAACAGCACCACGAACTCCGGTGAGCCGGAATCCAGCTGCCAGTAGTTCTTGCCGCTGAGGTCCTCGATGTGCTTACGCACGTGGGCCGCGAACCTGCCCAGGTGCCTTGCCTGCTCGGCCTCGTCCTCGGTGTTGTAGGCGTCGATGACGGCGGAGAGGGGGACCTTGGAGTCCACGAAGATGACCTTGCCGTCGGCGAGATTGATGCGCATGTCGGGGCGGAACCTGTCGCCGTCGGCGCTGGTGTAGGTGTACTGGTCATCGAAGTCGCAGCGGCTGGTGAGTCCGGAGATTTCCACGATCCGCCGCAGGCTCTGCTCACCCCACGCCCCGCGGACCTGCGGGTTGCGCAGGGCGTTGCTGAGGCTGAGGGCTTCACGACGGATGGTCTCTCCCGAATCCTTCACGGCCCGCACCTGCTCGCCCATCTCGGCTGCCAAGCGGGAGCGTTCCTTCTCCACCTCGTTCAGTCGGTCGTTGAGCTGTCGGAGGCCCTCGGTGAGGGGAGTGACGAGCTGTTGTGTGGCGGCCATGCGTTCACCAGCTGTCTTCTCCGCCTTCCGGCCCTGCTTCTCCAGCGACTCCTCGGAGAGCACCTTGAACTGGTTGAGCATCGTCTCCCGGTCTGCCGCCAGCTCCTCGGAGCGGTGCAGTGCCGCGTCCCGCTGTGCCTCGATGCTGGCTTTTTGGGACAGCGCCTCCGAGGTGGCAGCGACGGCCTTGGCCGTGGCTGCCCGTTCTTCGGCCACAAGCCGCTGAGCATCGGCTGCCTCGGCGCGCAAGTGCGCCTGCTCGGCGAGACGTTGCGACACCTCGGTGCGGGCGGCCGCAGCCTCCTCACGCGCTCGGCTGGCCTCGGCGCGGGCCGTCTGCGCGTCGAGCCGCGCGTCGGAGATGGCGCGGGACTCAGCGGCAGCGCTCTCCTGCTGTGCTCGACGGTGCGCCACGAACCAACCGATCGCGACACCGATCACCGCGGCCAGCAGCATGAGGAGGACATCTGTGGTGCTCATGAATCCACTCTCTCAGGAGGGTCCGACAATTCTCGACAGCAACCCGCACACCGGAGTGAACGAATCGCGATGTGCCGCGCCATGGTTGTGTTGGCCATTCCGGCGCTACCGCCGCGTGACGTGAGTGGCGCGGCTATGCAGCCTCGTCGACTTCTGACCACGGCATCCGCTCGGACCGGTAGATCCGGGTGTCGGCCACGGCCAGGTCCCAGCGGACCTCACCGCTTTCCAGCACCTCCGTGATGCGGGCCGTTTCGTCACTCCCGGCCCCGCCTGCGGTCGAGAGGATGGTGCCGTCGGCGAGTTGGTCGACATCCCCGAGAGCCTCGCTGTACTTCGGGTCCACGGCTTCGAAGACTTGTCGAGCCGTCAGTGCGTCGCGATCGATCTCGTAGGCGACGGCACGGCTGTTGTTCTCCGCTCCGCCGGTCTCGTTGCGATTGTCGAAGATGAAAAGTTCGCCGTCCTCGGTGAACGTCGCTGCATGCTGTCCGGAGGTCCACGTGCCTTCCTCGAGTTCGAGGAATGGCGCGTCGAATCCGGGGGCGGTCATTGAGTCGTCCCCGGCGATCCAGCTCAGGTCGCCGGTAGCGCGGTCGTAGGCGATGACCCATCCCTGGGATCGCACGGACACCACCACCTCCCCGTTGTCCTCGTCGAAGAGGACCGAGTTGGAGTGGCTCCAGTCGAGCCCACCGGCGCTGGCCAGCGCATTCGAAAGTTCTCCGGGAAACCGGTCGGGGTCCAAATGATCGAGCAGTGCCCATGTCGAGACGACCTGGCCCTCAGCATCCAGTTCGACGACGAGGTCACCGTGCACGTCCTGGCCGTCGAACTTGCGGGTCTCGGCGCCCAGAGCCAGGAGCCCTCCATCCGGTAGCAGGTAGGCGTCGTGGTGCCACCCCGGAACCGCGCTCATGTCGTAGGTCTTGAGGACTTCACCGTCGAGGGTGACCTGGTCGATGGTGTCCTTGAAGAATGCCAACAGCGTTCCGTCACCGGCGGTGCGGATGAGGGGTGCCCGGTTCGTCGTCTTGTCGCTGTTGAGGTACCAGACGACCGCGCCCTGGGGATCGACGCCCCAGAAGATGGGCCCGTCGGGCATGTCGGTGGGATCCTCGTAGCTTCCGGGAGCGGTGAGCCCGAAGAACGTGATGCCGGCGGTGGGGTTCTCACCGGCGTCCCCCGCCGTCCGGACAACTTCGGCCCTCGGTGCATTGCCGGGCAGAGCGCCGGTGGTCATGGACGTCGTGGCCGCGTCCCCTGCCGGGGCGTCGGGGATTGACGCCTCGAAGGTGTATTCAGTGTCCGCCCGCAGCCCGACGACGGTGAACTCGTGCGATGCGGCAGCGTCCTGCGCGAGGATTTCTCGTGGTGCCGTCTCCGCGGACGTGACGGTCAACACGACACCGGTCGCGGTAGGAGCGCTCACGGTGACATGAGCGATGAGCGTGTTGTCCGGGTCCTGTACGGCGTTGACTATCAGAGGCACACTCGAACTGCTGGCGGGGGCCGACGGCACGCTCGCGGTACTCACGGGGGTCGACGGGGCGTCAGACCCGTCGGGCGCAGTCGCGCCGCACGCGGCCAATGAGCCGGCCATGGCGAGGCTGAGCGCGACAGCCGGGAGGGATGTTCGGTTGGGGATTCGTACGCTCAAAGGCCGGTCCTCTGCTCCAGTGGTTGGGGGTGGTGATTGACCGTCATCGCCTCAAGGGTATCGATGCAACTGCGACAGTTGGGGAAGCGCTGATCAAATGCTGTTCTCGGCGAGGACGGGGCGGGGGATGGGATGGTGTCACTGCATCTGGTGCGTGTACTTCGATGTTCATATCCTGATGTTCGGGCGCCAGATCGCCCGATCTGGTGTGCTGCAGCCAGGACATGGTTGAACAGTGGTTCCTCAGCTCGCTGCCACCGCCTCTCGATCGCCCGCCCGGTACCTGCTGTGAAGTGAGTGGCGCTCTTGGCCGGCGTTCTCCCGGCGGCGTGCCCGCCGGCTTGGCTGACGGTGCTCAGCGACGACGGCGCTGGCGCAACTTTTCCAGCTCGGCGCGTTCGCTCTTGGTGAGGCTGTGGATGCCCTCGGCACTGATTTTGGCGAGCAAGGCGTCCATACGGTCCTCGTCGGAGACGTTGCGCTTCTCCTGGCGCGTCGGCTGCCGCGGCTTTCGTGTGGCCGAACCGCGAGTGGCTGTCCTGCGTGTGGTGGTGCCACCCGGTATGGCTGAAGCATTGGCCAGCAGTCCCACCCGCTTGGCCGCTATGGCCACACCGAAGAGGCCGAAGAGCAGCACGAACAGACTGCCCCACATGCGAACGCCAACGAGTTGCAGCACCTGGATTCCGAGCAGGACTGATCCGAGCACCCACGCGGGGATGCCGAAGAAGAATGGGCGACGGGGGTTTTCTGCGATGAACAGCAGCAGAATCGCGAACTGCACAAGATTCAGGCCGGACAGGACGACGCCCGGCAGCAGAACACCCAGGATGAGGCCGGACGCCGTGAAGGAGAGCCATATACCCGCGAAGAGCTTTGCCATGGAGTTCCGGCCAATGGTGGCCTCCACTTCCCGCCCGAAGTACCACAGCATGACAAGGGTCAGTACGGTCCACAGCAGGTTTGAGGGTTCCGGGGCCAACGGCCAGGTGAAGATTCGCCACACCTGCCCGCTGAAGACCGCCTCCGGAACATAGGCCAGGGCGAACGTGGCACCGCCCGTGAAGACTGAGGCCAGCATGCCAATCAACCCGATGAGGACCACGACCAACGTCGATGTCATCTGGAAGCGGCCGAGGCTGAACCAGTAGTCGTCGCGCGACTGGGATGGGAAAAAGGCACTCACGTAGACAAGGGTGTCATGCCGGTCCAACTGTGACCAGTGTTTACTGGTGGACATGCTGAAGACATCGCGTGAACACCTCGACGATCTGGCGGCCTATGTCACCGCCTCGCCCAGCTCCTACCACGCGGGGGCAGTCGCGGCCGAACGATTGGAGGCGGCAGGCTTTGAGCGTGTCGACGAGACCCAGCCGTTCCCCCGGGGCGGGGGTCGCCGGTTCCTGGTGCGCCATGGTGCGCTCGTCGCGTGGGTGCAGCCGGACGATGTGGCGACCGACGCCGGCTTCCGCGTCGTGGGAACCCACACTGATTCGCCAGCGCTGAAGGTCAAGCCGGAGGCGTCGTTGACGAGTGCCGGCTGGAATCAGATCGGGGTCGAAATCTACGGTGGGATGCTCCTCAACTCGTGGCTCGATCGTGAACTCGGCGTCGCTGGCCGCATCGTCACGGGCGACGGTGCTCAGCACTTGGTGCGCAGCGGCGCCATCTCGCGCGTCCCGCAACTCGCGATTCACCTGGATCGACAGGTCAACGAGGGCCTCAAGCTGGATCGACAGACCAACATGCAGCCGGTGCTGTCCATGGACTTCCCGGGCGATCTGATTTCGCACCTGTGCGATCTTGCGGGTATCGAGACCGACGACGTCGCCGCGCACGACCTCTTCACCTTCGATGTCGCCACACCCGCACGCTTCGGTCTCCACGAGGAGTTCTTCGCCTCCGGACGTCTTGACAATCTCTCCAGCACGCACGCCGCGCTGACAGCCCTGGAGGACTTCGACGGAGCTGCGGACATCGCTGTCTTCGCGGCCTTCGACCACGAGGAGGTGGGTTCCGCGACCTCATCCGGAGCCGCCGGCCCAGTACTGGAGGATGTGCTCTACCGCATCGCCTCCACCCTCGGGCTGGACATGGACGGCACCCGGGCCATACTGGCGCGCTCGTCCTGCGTCTCCGCCGACACCGGTCACCTGGTGCACCCGAACTACCCGCAGCATCATGACCCGGTGGTCCGGCCCCTGCCCAACCAAGGCCCGCTCATCAAGCTCAACGCCAACCAGCGCTACGCCACCGACGCCGTCGGCGGCGCAATCTGGAAGAAGGCATGCGACGACGCGGGCGTGTCGACGCAGCCCTTCGTCTCCAACAACGCCATGCCGTGCGGCTCCACCATCGGACCCATCACGGCCACGCGGCTCGGCCTCACCACCGTCGACGTCGGCATCGGCCTGCTCAGCATGCACTCGGCTCGCGAGATGTGTGGTGTGGAGGATCCGATGTTCCTCGCGCGTGCGCTCCGTTCCTACTGGGGGAGTGCCTGACCGGCGCGCGGACTCGTGATCTCTGGCACGCTCAGGGCAGGGAACCTGTTCACCGAGGCATAGGAGCTGAGAAGAAGTGTCTGACCCGATACTGCTGGACGTCCACGACGGGCTTGCCCGTCTCCGGCTGAACCGACCCGAGCGCCTCAACGCGTTCAATCAAGACCTCGCCGAAGCCTTCGCCGAGACCGCGGTGGAGGTGACATCGCGCGACGACGTGGGTGCCGTCCTCATCGACGCCGCCGGCCCAGCCTTCTGCGCGGGTGGTGATGTGATGGACATGGCAGGTCAGATGCGGACCGGTTCCGAGCTGGAGGCACTCGCGGGCGTCATCAATTCGGGCTTGTCAGCACTCGTCACCTCTGCGGTTCCGGTGGTAGCCGCCGCCCACGGCACCACCGCGGGCGGGGGACTGGGCGTGCTGCTGAGCTCCGACTACGCCGTCGTCGGAGCCGACTCCCGCATCGGCAGCTTGTACGCCAACATTGGTCTGACCCCTGATCTCACGGTGACCGCGCAGCTCGCTCGAGCGGTGGGGGAGCGTCGTGCCCTGCAACTGGTGCTGCAGGACCGGCTCCTGAGCGCTGAGGAGGCGCTGGCCTGGGGACTGGTCGCGGAGATAGTCCCGGCCGCCGAGAACAGCGACGCAGCGGGGCTCGCCAATGCCGTGCGGGCCCGTGCGGAAGAGGTGGCGCGGTTCTGGCTCGCAGGGGCACACGAGGCCTACGGCCAGGCCAAGCGACTCGTGCGGTCCGCGTCGGGAACGACGTTCGCCGATCAGCTGGACGATGAGGCGCGTACCATCGGCGCCATGTTCGACACCGACGATGCTCGTGCCCGCGTCGCCGCTTTCGCCCGGGCTGCTGCACGGAAGTCAGGCTGAACCATGACGGAGAGCACTTCACTGAAGGGCCGCACCATCCTGATGTCGGGCGGCAGCCGGGGCATCGGGCTGGCCATCGCCCTGCGTGCGGCTGAGGGGGGCGCCAACGTCGCGATGCTCGCCAAGACGGACCAGTCCCATCCCAAGCTGGAGGGCACCGTCCACACCGCCGCCGAGGAGGTCCGCGCGGCGGGAGGGCAAGCGCTGGCCATCGTCGGCGACGTGCGCAACGATGAGGACATTGAGCGCGCCGTCGGATCGACGGTGGAGGAGTTCGGCGGGATCGACGCCGTCGTGAACAACGCCAGCGCCATCGACCTCTCCCGATCGCTGGAACTTTCGGCAAAGAAGTACGACCTGATGGCGGACGTGAATGTTCGCGGCACCTTCATGCTCTCGCGCGCTGCCGTGCCGCACCTGCTCAAGAGCCCCAACCCGCACATCCTCTCGCTGTCACCGCCGTTGAACCTCGACCCCAAGTGGTTGGGCGCACACACCGGTTACACAATGGCGAAGTACGGCATGACCATGGCCACCCTGGGGCTGGCGGCGGAGTTCGACGGGATCGCGGCCAACACGCTGTGGCCGCGGACCACCATCGCCACAGCCGCCGTAATGAACCTGTTGGGCGGGGAGAAGGTGATGGCGGTGAGCCGCACGCCGCGGATCTACGCAGACGCGGCCATTCAGGTGCTGACGCGACGCTCGGCGCAGTGCTCTGGCCGGACCCTGATCGTCGAGGACGTTCTGGAGGATGCCGGTGTGACAGACTTCTCCGGCTATGCCGCCGTGCCCGGAACCCCGGACGAGCAACTGTTCCCCGACATCTTCCTCTGAGAGCGCCATGCTGGTGGGTTGTGTCCATTCGTGGCTGGACTACCAACCACGAATGGACACAACCCAGCAGTTACGGTGCTCACGCCGACATGCGCGGCTGGCCCAACGCGACGGGGGTGCGATCGAGGCAGCATTCCTCCTTGGCGGAGTTGCAATTCGCGCACATGGGTACGGGCAAATAGAAGTGAGCGATGGGACGGCCACGGAGCTCGGTCACTTCGATGTCGAGATCGAAGACTTCCCGCAGCAGCCGGCGGTTCATGATCTCGCGTGGTGCGCCAACGGCGCGGATCACGCCGTCCTTCATGGCGACGATCTGGTCGGCCCAGCAGGATGCGTAATTGATGTCATGCACGACGATGACCACGGTCTTCTTCAACTCGTCGGCAGCACGTCGCAGCGTCGTCAGCATCGCGTGGGCATGGGCGACGTCGAGGTTGTTCAGCGGTTCGTCGAGCAGGAGGTACTCGGTGTCCTGCGCCAGCACCATCGCCACGAAGGCGCGCTGTCGCTGGCCACCACTCATCTCGTCGAGGAAGCGGTCGCGCAGGTCACCAAGGTCCATCCACGCTATGGCCCGCTCGATCGCGGCGTGATCCTCTGCTGTGAGTCGACCGCCGGAGTGGGGGAACCGACCGAAGCCGACGAGGTCCGTCACCGTGAGCCTCGACTGGAGGTCGTTGCTCTGACGCAGGATCGCAAGTTGCTTGGCCAGCTCGCGGGAGTCACAGGTGGCGATGTTGAGGTCGCCGATGGTGATGGTGCCGCCATCGCTGGTGAGGAGCCGGGCGATCATGGACAACAGAGTCGACTTGCCTGCCCCATTGGCCCCGACGATGGCGGTGAGACCGCCTCGGGGCAGCTGCAGGGACACGTCGTCCACGACAGCGTTACGGCCGTAGCGCTTGGTGACGCCTTGTACGTCAATCATGTGCTTGCCTTCCTGATCACGAGCCAGATAAAAGCGATGCCACCGACGAATTCGATGACCACGGAGAGTGCCGTTGCCTGGCCGAGGAGTTGCTCGAGTATGGTCTGGCCGCCGACGAGCACGGCGACGCCGAGGAGGCCTGCCATGGGCAGGGTGGCGGCGTGGCGTCCAGTGCCGCTGATCTGATACGCGACCGCCGCCACGATCAGCCCCAGAAAAGTGATGGGTCCAACGAGCGCGGTGGACACGGCGACGAGCAGTGTGGACACCAGCAGCACGCGGCGGACGGTGCGCTGGTAGGGCACACCCAAGCTGACGGCGGCATCCTTGCCCAGCGTCAGCACGTCGAGGGTTGCGCGCATGGAGAACAGATACCAACTCGCCAGGACGACGATGACGGCACACAGCCCGAGGAGTTCAGGATTGACCATAGTGAAGCTGGCAAACATGCTGTCCTGCAACAGGAGGAAGGAGCTCGGGTCCAGCATCCGGGCGATCAGTGAGGACAACGAACGCAGGACGGCACCCAGTACAAGACCGGCCAGGACGACGACGTAGACGGACCTGCTGCGCTTGCCGAACAGGGTGGCGGTCAGCGCGCTGGCCACCAGCAGCATGAGGCCGACATTGAGGAAGAACATGGGGTAGGTGCCCACCTGCCCCACCAGCGACGTCCCGAGCAGCAGCACTAGAAGTGACTGGATGAAGATGTACAGAGCGTCCAGGCCCATGATGGACGGCGTCAACAGCCGGTTGTTGGTGACGCTCTGGAATGCCACTGTGGCCAGGCCGGTACCCCAGCCCACAAGGATCATTGCTGCCACCTTGCGGCCTCGCAGCTCAAGAACGAAGCCAAGATTTCCCGAGATGTTGACCGTCATGAACAGGGCGGTTGACAGAAGACAGAAGGCCAGCGCAATCACGATTCGATTGCGTGGGCTCAGGTACCTACGATTCCTCGTCGGAGCATCGAGGACTGCCGCGCCTCGGACGGGCTGGTTCATTGGGTGCGCAACCTTCCCGTGAGGAGCAGGGTCAGGAACGCGACGCCCCCGAGGACTCCGGAGACCGTCCCGACCGGGATCTCGTAGGGTGCGTTCACCGTGCGGGAGAGCAGATCGCAGATCAGAACGAAGCCGGAGCCGCCCAGGGCGGTCCAGCCGATGTTGCGCCGCAGGTTGTCGCCGCGCCACACAGTGATGAGGTTCGGGATGACGAGCCCGACGAAGCCGATGCCACCCACCACCACCAGCGTGATGGCACTGGAGACGGCCACCAGGGCGAGTCCCAGATTGAGTGTTGCGCGGTAGGACAGTCCGAGAGCTTTGGCGTTGTCCTCGCCCAGCGAGGCGAGCGTGAAGCGATCCGCGAAAACCCAGAGGAGCAGACCGACGGCGCCGAGCAGCCAGAGGAGTTCATAGCGTCCCCGCAGGACACCGGAGAAATCTCCCTGCATCCAGATGCCCATTGTCTGCATGAGGTCGAAGTTGTAGGCCACGAACGTGGTCCCTGCCGCTATCACGCCCGCCAGCATGATGCCCACGAGAGGCACCGCAACGACGGGAGCCTTCGGCGGCAGCGACCGAACGATCCGCAGAAACAACGCCGTGCCGATCAAAGCGGTGATGATGGCGATGATCATCTTGAGGACCAGCGGTGCGGAGGGGAACACCATCACGGCGATCAGGATGCCCACTCCGGCGGACTCGGAGGTTCCGACGGTGCCCGGCTCCACGAAACGGTTCCGGACGAGCAACTGCATCAGCAGCCCCGAGAGTGCCAGCGACGCCCCGGCCAGCAGAACCGCGACAGTGCGGGGGATTCGGGATGCGAGCAGGTTCAACCAGTCCCGCTCGGTGGCGTTGCCGGTGAGGAACTCCCATGGCGTCAGATCGGCCGCCCCCACGAAGAGGGACAACCCGGCGAGCACCACCAACGCGACGAGCCCACCGAACCAACCCCACGTGAGGGGTTGGCCGGTGGGCGTGTCCTTCGCCTGCGAAGCGGCGGGTCGCGTCGTGGTGCTCACGAGTGCGGTCAGAAGCCCTCGACGGCTTCGTTGAGCATCTCCACAGCGTTGTCGACGCCGTGGCGCATGATGTACCAGCGGCTGCCGTCGAGATAGATCACGTTGTCGTTGCTCCACGCGGTGGTGGTGGCGACCAGTTCGTTGTCGAGCACCTGCTCAGCGGCTTCACCCTCCTGCCCGATCGCGGCGTCCCTGTCGATGACGTAGAGGATGTCCGGGTCGGCCTCGGCGATGGCTTCGAACGAGATGGCATCGCCATGCTCATTGACCTCGATCTCGTCGTCGGAGATGGTCGGCTGAATCCCCAGCTCGGTGTGGATGATCCCGAAGCGTCCCGAGGGGCCGTTCGCCGAGGCCTTGCCGCCGCTTGTCAGCAGGATCAGTGCGTTCTGATCGGTGGGCGCCACAGCCTTGGCATTCTCCAGGGCATCAGCAACCTCGGCGAGCTGCTCCTCGGCCTCGTCCTCCGCGCCCAGAGCTTCCGCGATGAGATTGGTGGAGAATTCGATACCGTCGTAGAAACTCTCGGTCGTGTCGAACGTCACGTCGATGGTGTTGAAGTTGCTGGACAGCTCTTCGGTCAGAGGTGCGGAGCGGAATCCGGTGATCACGAGATCGGGATCCAGTGCTGCGATGGCTTCCAGGTCGGGCTCAAGCGTGCTTCCGACGGTGGTGTACTGCTCGTCCTCAAACTGGCTGAGCGGTTCCGGCATGACACCGGTGTTGGGAACCCCCACCACCTGGTCCTCCGCGCCGAGAGCCGCCACGGTGTCCAGGGCGCCAAGGTCCAAGACGACGACGCGCTGGGCTGGCGCCTCGAGCGTGGTCTCACCCTGCGCGTGCTCAAGCACGATGGGGGCAGAGTCTGGGCTGGAGGATTCGGCCGGTGCGGGACCGGCGTCGTCGCCACACGCTGCGAGGCTGAGTACCAGGAGGCCAGCGCTGAGTGCGCCGAGTGGCCGTGTGATGGGGTTCATTGGTTGTCTTTCGTGAGGTCCGGTTGCCTTGATGGTTGTGTCGCGACTTAGGTAAGCCTAACTATGTAGAAATTCGATACGCAACTCTGACCAAAATCCGAGACGACGCCCGACGCCGTATGATGGCGCAACGTGGCACTCAGCATCGGAATCGTCGGCCTCCCCAACGCCGGCAAGTCAACCCTTTTCAACGCGCTCACCCGCAACGACGTCCTCGCAGCGAACTATCCGTTCGCGACCATCGAGCCGAACGTCGGCGTGGTGGGAGTTCCGGACACACGGCTTCCCGTCCTGGCGAAGATCTTCAAGTCTGAGCGCATCATCCCCGCGACGGTCAGTTTCGTCGATATTGCCGGCATCGTGAAAGGTGCCTCGACGGGTGAGGGGATGGGCAACGCGTTCCTCGCCAACATCCGCGAGGCCGACGCCATCTGCCAGGTGACCCGCGTCTTCCACGACGAGGACGTTACCCACGTCGATGGCCGCGTCGATCCGGGCAATGATCTGGACACCATCAACACCGAGTTGATCCTCGCGGATCTGCAAACGGTGGAAAAGGCGCTCCCGCGGGTGGAGAAGGAGGCCCGCATCAAGAAGGAGGCCCGGCCACGGCTGGAGGCCTACCAGGAGGCAAAGGATGCGCTGGAGCGGGGTGTCGGTGTCCGGGCGGCCGGTCTTGATGTTCCCGCGCTCCGCGACCTGTTCCTGTTGACCGCCAAGCCCTATATCTATGTCTTCAACTGCGATTCTGACGAACTGTCAGACGAGGCGCTGAAGCAGGGAATGCGCGACCTGGTTGCCCCAGCCGAAGCCGTGTTCCTCGACGCGAAGTTCGAGTCTGAACTGGTGGACATGACCGAGGATGAGGCTCTCGAATTTCTCGCTGACATGGGAGTCGACGAGCCGGGCCTCGACGTGCTGGCGCGCGTCGGCTACGACACCCTGGGTCTGCAGAGCTACCTGACCGCCGGACCCAAGGAATCGCGTGGCTGGACAATACCGAAGGGCGCGACCGCGCCTGAGGCAGCGGGTGTGATCCATACGGACTTCCAGAAGGGCTTCATCAAGGCGGAGATCGTGAGCTTCGACGATCTCGTCGCCACTGGTTCGATGGCCGCAGCGAAGGCGGCCGGTAAGGTACGCCTCGAGGGCAAGGAATACATCATGCGGGACGGCGACGTGGTCGAGTTCCGATTTAACGTCTAGCGTTAGTAACGCTCCGCGTTATATGCTGACCCCGTGATCAGATCGTTCGGCAGCGAGAACACCGAACGCATCTGGCATGAGCAGCACGTCAAGCGCGTTGATCGGACGGTGCAGCGGGCGACCCTGCGGAAACTCGAGCTGATCCATGCGGCGAAAGATGTCGAGGACCTGCGGATTCCGCCGGGCAATCGTCTGGAGCGGTTGATCGGCGGTCGTCGTGGCCAGCACAGCATCCGCGTCGACTCCCAGTGGCGTATTTGCTTCGTATGGAGAGAAGGAGGTGCGGAAGATGTCGAACTCGTCGACTACCACTGGGACCGACCCGATCGGGCCGATTCATCCGGGAGAGATCCTGATGGAGGACTTCATCGAGGGCTTCGGGATCACGCAGAACAAGCTGGCTGTGTCGATCGGAGTGCCCCCGCGGCGCATCAATGAGATCGTGCACGGCAAGCGAGGCATCACGGCGGACACGGCGATCCGTCTGGCACGATACTTCGGCACGTCCGAGGAGTTGTGGATGAACCTGCAGTCGAACTACGAACTGCGTCTCGCGCGGCGGGTGTTGCACGACAAGATTGCAGCCATCACGCCGTTGAAAGTCGCTTGACTGATCGCCTCCTGGGGTGGCATGGCGTGTCGGCACACGTTTCATCCCCGGTGCTGTAAATCACGTTCACACGGCTATCTCCTAGGCACTACAGGTCAGTACCGGCTGTATAGTCAGCGTGTGCTGACCGTTGCTGCGCGTGTTGACGTCATGAACCGGCTCGGCCGAGCCATGGCAGACCCCACGCGCTCCCGCATCCTTCTCTCCATCCTGGAAGAGCCCGGCTACCCGGCGAAACTCGCCCGTGATCTGGACCTGACCCGCACGAACGTGTCGAATCACCTGGCCTGCCTGCGCGGCTGCGGCATCGTCGTCCCCGTGCCTGAGGGGCGGCAGACCCGCTATGAGATCGCCGATCCGCACATCACCACCGCGCTCACTGCGCTGCTGGACGTGGCCCTGGCTGTTGACGAGAACGTGCCGTGCATGGACCCGGAGTGCTTGGTGCCTGGCTGCTGTGGCAAGAGTGAGGTGGAGACGGCATGAGCGCGGACTGCTGCGACCACTCGACCCCCGCCCCGGCCACGGACTCCGACGAGGAGATCGAGCGTCCCTGGTGGCGAGACCGGACGGTTCTGATCCCGATCGCCTCGGGGGTCTTCTTCCTGGCCGGGCTCGCGACGGAGTGGACGGCCGGGAACGGCACCACAGCCGAGGTGACGGTGCAGGTGCTGTTCTGGATCGGCCTGTTGCTGGGCGCCTCGACATTCGTGCCCGGCGCTCTGCGGGGGCTGATCGTCAGGCGCCAGCTGGGAATCGCGCTGCTGATGACGATCAGCGCCGTCGGTGCGGTGATCCTCGGCTACGTCGAGGAGGCCGCGGCACTGGCCTTCCTGTACTCGATCGCCGAGGCGCTGGAGGACAAGGCGATGGATCGTGCCCGCTCCGGGCTGCGTGCGCTGCTGAAGCTCGTCCCCGAGACGGCCACGATCCTCCGGCGGGGCAGCGCGTTCGAGGTGCCCGCTCGTGAGGTGCAGTCCGGCGACGTCTTGCGTGTCCGGCCCGGTGAGCGCGTCCCGACCGACGGCACCGTGTCGTCGGGGCGCAGCAGCCTGGACACCTCCGCGATCACCGGGGAGTCCATCCCCGTCGACGTCGCGCCCGGCGACGAGGTTGCGGCCGGGTCCATCAACTCATCCGGCGCGCTGGAGATCACCGCGACCGCAGACGGCACCGACAACTCCCTGACAACGCTGGTGGGGCTTGTGGAGCAGGCGCAGCAGGATCGCGGCGAGCGGGCGCGCCTCGCGGATCGGATTGCCCGTCCGCTCGTGCCGGGCGTGATGGTCCTCGCCGTCCTCGTCGGAGTGATCGGCTCCCTGTTGGGAGATCCGGAGACGTGGATCACCCGCGCACTCGTCGTGCTCGTCGCCGCGTCGCCCTGTGCGTTGGCGATCGCCGTCCCGGTGACTGTCGTCTCCGCCGTCGGCGCGGCCAGCCGGTTCGGCGTGATCATCAAGAGCGGAGCCGCGTTCGAGCTACTGGGTTCCCTGCGACGCCTCGCCGTCGACAAGACCGGGACTCTGACCCGCAACGAGCCCGCCGTCACCGGCGTGGTGACGGTGGCCGGTGTCTCGCACGAGGAAGCGCTGGGTTGGGCCGCGGCGCTCGAGCAGCACAGTACCCACCCTCTTGCCGCCGCCATCTGCGCCGCTGCGCCCTCGGTGTCTGCCGCGAGCCACGTGGTGGAGCAGTCCGGCATCGGCGTGGCTGGCCAGGTGGGCGGCCACGAGGTGAGAATGGGCAATCCCCGCTGGATCGACCCGGGCGAGCTGGCAGGCGAAGTGACGGCGATGGAGGCTAACGGACAGACCTGCGTCGTGGTGACACGCGACGATGCAGTGGTCGGCGCGGTCGGCGTCCGCGATGAGCTCCGGACTGAAGCGGCCGAGGCTGTCGCTGCTCTGAAAGAGCAGGGGATCGAGGTCGTCATGCTCACCGGTGACAACGCTCGCACCGCGAACGCATTGGCGAGAATCGCGGGCATCGACGATGTGCGCGCCGAGCTGCGCCCCGAGGACAAAGCGGAAGAAGTCGCAGCCTCGGTGAAGCAACGACCCACCGGCATGATCGGCGACGGCATCAACGACGCGCCCGCTCTGGCGTCGGCCACGGTCGGGATTGCGATGGGCGCAACCGGGTCGGACGCGGCGATTGAGTCCGCCGACGTTGCCTTCACCGGCCACGACCTGCGACTGATCCCGCAGGCCCTGCGTCATGCGCGCCGGGGCCGGAGAATCATGAACCAGAACATCGTCTTCTCTCTGGCGATCATTACCGTGCTGCTGCCGCTGGCGATCACCGGCGTCCTGGGCTTGGCAGCGGTGGTGTTCGTGCACGAGGCAGCCGAGGTCGTCGTCATCGCCAACGGCCTCCGCGCCGCGCGTGTCAAGCAGGTTGTGCCGACTTCTCCTTCGGCATCGCGCCCCGCCACCGACCTCGTGCGGGTCTAAAAACGATCAGTTCTCTGCCACGTCGAGCGCAAGTGATGGCCTCATTGACTCATCGTCTTCCCCAGCTGACGGCCTCGGCGACCATTCCACACCCGCATGAGTCATATCGTCTTTGTTTCGGCCTGCAAATAAATACAATACATATGATTTTCATATGGCTCTGAAACATTACTGGACGGATGGATGCCGGAATGTCGCGGGCTCCAGAGCTCGCTTCGCCTCCGCCGCGGGCGTGCCGGCGCGACCACATCGCCGTAGTACCAATCCTTGGTAATCTGATCAGATGGCTCATAACACTTCGATCAGTCTGGACGATCACTTTGCCAGCTTCCTCTCTCGCGAAGTCGCGACGGGTCGGTATCGCTCTGCCAGCGAAGTCGTCCGCGCTGGACTCCGGTTGCTCGAGGACCAGGAGAGGCACATGGCGGCGGTTCGCGCTGCGCTGGTCGCCGGCGAAGACAGTGGTGAACCGGAGGACTTTGACTTCGACGCTTTTGTTGCGTCAAAGAGGTCATGACGAGTTACAGGCTCACGCCTGCTGCGCAGCGCGACCTCTCAACGATCTGGGACTTCACCCAGGAACGCTGGGACGAGGACCAAGCCGAAACTTACATATCTGAGATCAGGGCAGCGATCGAGCGGATCGCAGCTGCACCTGGCCGTGGACGGTCCTGCGATGAGATTCGCGAGGGATACCGCCGGTACAGCATTGGTAGCCATATGGTCTTCTACGTCGAGAGAACCGACGGTGTGGACGTGATCCGAGTTCTGCACCAGCGTATGGATCCGTCACGACACGTGTAAAGGTGAGTTCATCTTTCCAACGACATACGGCGAACCACCGAACGGCAATCATGCTGGCATCGACGCCGCGAACGCGTCGCGGTGATCATTAGGCTGGCTACCGTGTTTCCATGGTGACATCAAGGGCGCAGCGACCGGATCGCATCGAGGTGCGTGGTGCACGCGTGCACAACCTGAAGAACATCGCCGTCGACATCCCACTTGACCGCATGGTCGCCATCGCGGGCGTTTCTGGTTCGGGCAAATCATCGCTGGCGATGGGCGTCGTCTACGCCGAGGGTTCGCGCCGCTACATCGAGGCGCTGTCCACCTACACGCGCCGCCGCATGGCGCAGGCACCGCGTGCCGATGTTGATTCCGTCGTTCACGTCCCCGCCGCCCTCGCGCTCCGACAGCGCCCCGGTGTGCCGGGGGTCCGCTCGACGTTCGGAACATCGACCGAACTGCTCAACGTCCTGCGCCTGATGTTCTCGCGTCTCGCCTCTCACATGTGCCCGAACGGCCACCGCGTCCCTCCCACGTTTGACGTGGCTGCCGAGGTGCCCTTCTTCTGTCCGGTTTGTGGCGCCCAAGTGGACCCCCCGGGCGCCGAGGCACTCGCCTTCAACTCCGAGGGGGCATGCCCCGACTGCGAGGGAACCGGGATCGTGCGTGAGGTCGATGACGACGCACTCGTACCGGATACGTCCAAGACGCTCGATGAGGGAGCCGTGAAGCCGTGGAACATGTTCGGGTGGAAGGTGCAACCAGACATCGCCCGCGAATTCGGCGTGCGCACCGACGTACCGTGGCGCGACCTGGAGGACTGGGAGAAGGAGATCGTCCTCAACGGACCTTCGGAAAAGAAGGAGATTACGCTGCGCTCCAAGAAGGGGATGCATGACATCGACTTCACGTTCCGCAACGCGCGGTTGACCGTGACCGAGGAATTGCGCCGAGCCAAGGACGAGAAGCGCCTCGCGCGGGTATCGCGCTTTCTCATCGAACGCACGTGCCCCAGCTGTCACGGAACGCGGCTGTCGCCCGAGGCACGGCGCCCCGAGATCGACGGCCTGAACTTGGCGCAGGCGTCAGCCAAGACGCTCGAGGAGCTTCTCGCATGGGCTCCCACCATCATCGGCCCTCTCCCTCGGGACATGCAGCCGATGGCACGCGGACTCGTCGATCAGCTCACGCAGATGGCCGAGCGCCTCATACACCTGGGCGTCGGGTATCTCGCGCTCGACCGCGCCAGCTCGACGCTCTCCACAGGGGAGCGCCAGCGAGCGCAGCTGGCACGTGCCGTCCGCAACCGCACGACCGGCGTCCTGTATGTGCTCGATGAACCCAGCATCGGCATGCATCCGTCGAACATCGACGGGCTCCTGGAGCTCATCGGCGACCTTCTGGCCGACGGGAACTCTGTGCTGGTCGTGGACCACGACGTGCAGGTGCTGCGCGAGGCTGACGAGATCATCGAGATCGGGCCGGGCGCCGGCAGCGACGGTGGCGCCGTGATCGCGCAGGGTTCGGTTGCACAGGTCACCTCCAATCCAGCCTCGCGGCTGAGCCCCTTCCTCGACGGCCGCGAGAAGACCGTCGTGCGTGAGCAGGCGGACGCAGTCGACACGTTCGAACATGGCGAAATTCGCCTCGTGACCCAACCCATCCACACCGTGCACGCACTCGACGTCCGCATCCCGCGCGGCCGCATAAGCGCGATCACGGGGGTTTCGGGGTCGGGCAAAACGACAATGGTGCTCGAATCACTTGTGCCGGCGCTGCGGGCCGCGATCCACCACAGCGATCTCCCCGAACACGTCGTGAGAATCGAGGGATCCGGCGTCGAACATGTCCATCGGATCGATGCGACACCGATCGGGGTGAACATCCGCTCTACGGTCGCGACCTACTCCGGTGTGCTCGATCCGCTGCGGCGCGCGTTCGCCCAAACAGTGGATGCACAGGCACGGGTCCTGAAGATGGGCGACTTCTCCTACAACACGGGCAGGTTGCGCTGTCCGCGGTGCAAGGGGACTGGGCGTATTGAACTCGATGTGCAGTTCCTGCCCGACATCGACATCGACTGCCCCGACTGCAAAGGCCGGCGCTACGCTCCCGAGGCAGACACAGTCCTGCTTGACGGCGTGTCATTGCCCGCGCTCATGAGCGCTACCGTCGTCGAGGCAGTCGACCTCGTGGGTGACATCCCCGCCGTCTGCCGCACGCTGCAGACCCTCATCGACCTTGGGCTTGGCTATCTCACGCTCGGCGAGGACACACCCGCGCTCTCGGGAGGCGAGGCTCAGCGCCTCAAGCTCGCGAGTCAGGTGGGCCGGACGCAGCGCCACTCCGTCTTCGTGTTCGACGAGCCCAGCGTCGGTCTGCATCCGCTCGACGTGCGTACCCTCATCCACGTGCTGGAACGACTCCGTGAGCACGGCGCCACCGTGGTCGTCATCGACCACGATCTGGATGTGATTGCCAATGCCGACTGGGTGATCGATATCGGTCCCGGTGGAGGCGAATCCGGGGGGCGTCTGGTGGCGACGGGCACGCCTGGCCAAGTGGCTCGCGCGGACGACAGCGCGACGGGCGCCTACCTGCGCCGACACCTGGGTAACTGAGCGGGCCGCGCCATCTACAGCGAGTAGACCATCGCGTTCACGGAGTTGCTCAGTCAGGGATGACTGTGCCCACGTCATTCCGACTCGGGGCGCTTGCGGTTGCGCTTGATCTCGGAGCGTCGGCGTTTCCCTTCGAGTCGCCGACGCATCGAGCCTCGGGTGGGACGGGTCGGCCGCCGAACAGTGGGAGGGACCACAGCGTCTCGCAGGAGACCGGCGAGGCGCTGTCGTGCGGCGTTCCGGTTTCGTCGTTGGGAGCGGTGTTCGGAGGCACTGATGGTGAGCACTGTCCCTGAGACGCGGTCCGCGAGACGACGAAGAACCTGTTCGCGCTGGACCTCAGTCAACGCCGTCGTCGTGCCCAGATCGATGCTGAGCTGTACACGGGAGTCGGTGGTGTTGACGCCCTGGCCTCCCGGCCCGGAGGCACGGGAGAACTGCTCAACCAACTCTTCCTCCGGAACCAAGAGGCCATGAGGCGCGCCGGGGCCCGGCGCTACGTACAGGTCGTCCACGCCACCAGTGTGCCGCAACGTCTCCTCAATGCCGCTGCTGGTAGATGGCTCCGTGGATAGGCCCCAGCAGGCGAGAAGCTCGTGGGGATCTCTGCGCTGAGAACCACAGATATGGTCAATGTCCGGGCGTGGCTGATCCTTGGCGGGGCTCGGTGTGGCAGCAGTGAATACTTCAGTACGGGACGCGGATGTCAGCTGAGCGGTCCCAGTCGAGAAAACGGCAGGCTGCTGAAGGATGAGGAAGAGCGACGACATGGAGATCGGACAGCAGAGAGTTGCAGAGGAAGGTCGCCGAGCTGGTTCCTCAGACGCGGCTGCGATCCGGCGATTCGTCGGTATCGATCTTGCTGCCGACCCCAAACGCACCGGAATCGCGATCCTCGGGGAGGGTGAACGGCTGATCCTGGAACGGGCTCAAGTGGGGGCCGACGACGGCGAACTCATCGCGGCGGTCCGTGTCGCCGAGCGGGTCGGAGTCGACGTGCCGTTTGGCTGGCCGGAGCCGTTCATCGAGTTGATGAGAGCCCATGCGGGGGTGACGCAACCCGCTCCTGCCTCCACTGGAGGCGAGTGGCGTCGGCGTCTGGCGATGCGAACGACGGATCTCCTGGTGCACCGACGCACTGCGCTGACGCCGTTGAGTGTCTCCACGGACCGGATCGCCCATCCCGCATTCCGCTGGGCAGGGATCGAGGCACGGCTGCGCCATATGGGGATCGATGTAGCTCGCGACGGCTCGGGGAGAGTGTGCGAGGTGTACCCCGCAGCCACGCTGAAATGCTGGTCGCTCCCGTATCGCGGCTACAAGGGGACAGCGAACACGCGGCCGCGCTCGGAGCTCGTCGCTGCTTTGGTGGAGCGTCTGCCCCGGTTGGACTGGAACGGACATGAGGAAGCGTGCGCTGCAGACGACAATGCTCTCGACGCAGTACTCGCCGCGCTGACGGCCCGAGAGGTGGCGCTTGGTGGCTGTGACGGACCCCCACCGGATCTGCGGAGGATCGCCCGCCAAGAAGGATGGATCTGGCTTCCGTCGGAGGATCAGTACCGTCAGCGAACAGGACACAGTGTTGGCACGCCTCGAACGTGACGGACGCTATGTGCCCCCCACTTCGACACCAGCGCCGTGGCCGAGCTCCCCACCCGGGCGGACGTACAGCGACATTGAGGTCTCGCCGAATCCATCGAGCGGCACGTCAAAACCCTCGACGCCCTCCATCTGGCGACGGCGCTCCTGACCGGTGTTCCGGTCACGGTCGCCAGCCATGACACGACGATGAAGACAGTTGCCGAGCAGCTGGGGTTATTGACCACTGATCCCGTGGCGACGGGCTGACATGATGGCAAGCATGCGTTCGTGACACGTTTGGTTGCAGGAGGCGCCGCCAACGTTGCGGAGCATGTGTGGGCTTTCGCCTCAAAGCGTTCTTTCGTGTGTCCGTCGGGGACATACGGTCCGAGGATACCCTTTGGTATACTTGGTTTATGCCGACAACGATCAAAGTCCCAGAGGAACTGCGCGACCGGATCAATCGTGATGCGCGGGCGCGAGGGTTGTCTGCTGCCGGGTTGATCGAGGGGCTTCTCGACGGGTACGAACGGCGTCAACGGATGGAGTCATTCGGTCGAGCCTTTCGCGGCGCAGACTCGGAATATTGGGACGAGTTCCGGGAGTGGGACGTCGCCTTTGGCGACGGACAAGACATTGAGTGATGTGCGTCGAGGGATGCTTGTGTGGGCGGACCTCAACCCGTCGCGCGGACGCGAGCAGGCCGGCCGACGTCCGGCACTGATCATCGCCAGCGATTTCTATCTTGAACAGGCTGACACGCTTGCCATCATTGTCCCCGCAACGACGAACGATCGTGGCTGGCCGAACCATGTGCTCCTGAAGGGCGCGGGAATTGGGCTTTCCCAGCCGACGTATGCCATGACAGAACAGCCGCGGACTGTCAGCCGGGAACGGCTTTGTGATGTCATCGGGACTGTCGACGCGGCGACGATGCACGAAGTGGACAGGTGGCTCCGGGACTTCCTTGCGTTTCCCTGATGAGCTGCTGTCGCACGAGGTGCTACGCTGGGCGAATGACCGAGCAGATCAGTCAGCGGGAACTGCGTAACGACAGCGGCCGCATCATGCGCGGCCTGGACCAGGGGCACACCTACATCGTGACCAGGAGGTCTGAGCCGGTCGGCGAGTTGCGGCCGTTGCGCCGTCGGCGGTTTGTCGACGCCCGTGCAGTTGCGGAAATATTTCGCGGCGCACCAGCTATCGATCCGATCCGGTTCCGCGATGACGTCGACGCTGGTATCGAGCAGGATGCCGATCCGCGTGCGTGAACGTCTGGCCGTGGGATTGCTCGACACGTCGGTCGTCATTGACCTGCAACGCCTGGCGCCAGAGCAACTTCCCGAGCAGGTCGCGGTTTCTTCGGTGACCATGGCGGAATTGGCCGCGGGGCCGAGCGCAACTGAGGACAGCGACGAACGCGTGCGGCGACAGGACCGGCTGCAGCGAGCGGAGGCCGCATTCGACCCATTACCTTTCGAGGTCGAGGCGGCCAGGGCTTACGGGAGGGTCTACGCGGCGGTGCGGCAAGCGGGGCGCAGTCCCCGCGGACGGTTTGCCGATCTGCTCATAGCCGCTGTCGCGTTGGCCGAAGGTCTGCCCTTGCTCACCCGGAACCCAGCTGACTTCGTCGGATTGGAAGGACTCGTCGATGTTGTTGAGGTGTGAGAATCCTGTGGGCCCGTGAGATCGCACCAGGTTCTGGCGCGCGTCGATTACGCTGACCGCATGCAATCGATCCTTGCGTACCTCGGTCTCAGCCAGCCCGTCCTGCAACCAGGTTTTGAGCGGAACACGCGGGCGGGGTCCATGCCCATCTGCCAGGTCTGTGGCGCGTCGGTGGCCTTCGAATCGCAGCAGCTGCACACGGACTGGCACTCGTCACTGCACGTTTGACGCGTCGTTGGCTTCAGCTCTCTACCAGTGCGCGCCGCAAAGCATCGAGCCGCATCGCCCAAATCCGTTGTGACAAAGCCGCGTCCGCAGCGAATGTTTCCGATGCGTGGTAGCTGCCTGGATGGACGTGCAGTTCTGTGGGTACTCCAGCCTGCATCAGTCTGTTGGCGAACGCGATGTCCTCGTCCCTGAACATATCCACAGTGCCCACGTCGATGAACGTTGGCGGCAGCCCGGACAGGTCCTCGGCCCTCCACGGTGCAGCGTACTCATCCGGCTCATTGCCGCCGAGGTACATCTCCCACGCCTCAATGTTGCCGGATCTGTCCCAAATGCCGACGTCGGTGATTTCGTGGCTCGATGGGGTTTCGTTGCGGTCGTCAATCATGGGGTAGATGGGCATCTGGAACGCGATCTTCGGGCCACCGCGGTCCCGTGCCACGAGCGCCACACCCAGCGCGAGTCCGCCGCCAGCACTCGCGCCGTAGATCGCAATCCGATCTGGGTCGATGCCCAGTTCCTCGGCGTGATCCACCATCCATGACAGACCGGCGTAGCAGTCCTCGACGGGCGCGGGATGTGGATGCTCAGGCGCGAGGCGATACTCCACGGAGACGACCACGACGCCGACCTCTTCGCTGATGGTGGTGGCCTGGAAGTTCTCGCCCTCCACGTCGCCCAGGATCATGCCGCCGCCGTGAATGTAGTAGACGCCGGGAAGCGTCCCGTGAGCCTGCTTGGGGCGGGTGATGCGCACCGAGAGTCCCGCGTCGTCATCAGGGCTCTTGACCTCCCGGTCCTCCTGGGTGACGTTGTCGTTGACAGGCACTTCCATCGCAGCCAACAGGGCAGTGATGGTGGCGCGCCGTTGCTCGATGTCGGGGATGGAGTTGAATCCCCCGGGGATTGCCTCCAGCAACGCCTCAAGGGGAACACGGGATTCTGGATCGATGCGGTCGTGCAGTGCTGACATGAACCCTCCGTTGGGTCTCAGTAGCTGATGGGAATTGGGATTGTAGGGGGTTGTGGACGGTGCCGGATCAGAATAGCCCCCGGGAGGAACGACCAGGAGCAGTTCTCAGTCGACGGTCACCTCACCCATCGGCGCCCAGCCTTCGCCCTCGACCTGGTGGGAGACGATCAGCGGGGTCGCCGTGAGGTACTGCGGGAATTCCTCCTGCATCTTCTGGAAGTGCTCGGAGTTCACGTGTGGTTCGGCGCCCTCATCGGTGAAGGCCTCGATGAGCACGTAGGTATTGGGTTCCTTCACGCTGCGCGACCACTCGAACCACAGGTTGCCGGGTTCGGCCAGGGTCGCCTCGGTGAACTCCTGGGACAACTCCGGCCACTGGTCGGCGAACTCGGGCTTCACGGGGAACTTGACGTTGATGAGGATCATGACGGCGTCCTTTCATACTGTCGCAATGTGAAGCCCAGCCTGCCCGGTTCCGGTCGGTTCGGGAAGTGCGATTCTCACAAGGCAAGAAAACCCTCTGTTGCACAATGGGTGGCAACCATGGGAGGGGTCGGATGCCCGGAAACCGTGAGCCCGAAGAAGGAGCCACTGTCGGTCACATCGCGCGCGCCTTCGTGGTGCTGGAATACGTCGCCGAACACGGTAGCAGCACCGCGCGCACCATCGCTGATGCCACAGCAATACCGCTTCCCACGGTGTACCGCATCGCCCAGGAGCTGATCCGCGCCGACTACTTCGTGCACCTGAAAAGTGAGAAGCGCTTCGCGCTCGGGTACCGGCTGCATCGCCTCGCGGTGGGGCTCCACCAGGACCTCGCAATTCCACAGGCGGTCCGCAACGAAGTCTCGTCCCTGCACCGGGAGCTCGGAATGGCCGCCTACCTCGCGATCCATCGCGGCACCGACTTCGTGGTCACCTTCGTGGCTGATTCTCCCCAGTTCCCGAGGCTGAGTCCCATGGGCTTCGGCTTCCACGAAAGCCCGCACGCCACGGCCTTCGGCAAGATGGGTCTCGGGACGCAGACGATCGAGGGACGCGACGCCTACCTTTCCGGCGCGAAGTTGCGTGCCCATACTTCTCGCACGATCACCGATCCTGAAGTGCTCCGCAGCCAACTGCACGAGATCGCGCAGCGCGGGATCGCATGGGAGCACCAGGAGTTCCAGATCGGGACCGACTGCGTAGCCGCGGCCATCAAGACCGACGACGGCACGCTCATCGGCTCCGTCGCGGTGTCCGCACCTGTGGCCGCCTACTCCGGCAGGAATCGCCACGTCGAGGAACGGGTACGAGCCTGCGCATCCCGTGCCGGCCGTGCCTACCGGCTGGGCGGCCATCACTCGTGATGCGGACGGGGCAGACTTCGCGCCCGGCGCTTCTCACTCGGCGATAACCACCATTGTCACCTCCGGGCGTCCTGCCTACATTGTGATGAGTCTCACGGGCCCAGAATGCCGCGGAAAGGAGATGTCATGAACTCATCGCAAAGTGGCGAAGCAGTCAACGACGTCGAAGGAACAGAGGAAACCACGCGTACTTTGATGGCCCTCATCAAGGCCGCGTTCCCCCACGAGGGCGTGCCCGAATCCGCCTATGCACGGGCAGCGGCCACGGTACAGAACCGAGCGAACGACAGCACCTGGATGAGGGTGAAGCTGGCGCAGGGGTTGGACTCCTTGCAGGGCCTGACTGACGGCCACTTCCACGAACTGAGCCCGGACCAGGCGCATCTGGCCCTGCGGCGTGTTCAACACACCACCTTCTTCGGCTTCGTGCGGCAGACGGTGGTGGTGAACCTCTACGAGGACGAAGAGGTGTGGGAGGTGCTCGGCTACGAGGGGCCCTCCTTCGACAAGGGCGGCTACATCGAGCGCGGTTTCGACGATCTCGACTGGTTGCCCGAGCCGCGCATCGAGGAGTACGACGGCGAACCGCTGGAGGAGGTCGTCTCTGACCTGCCGACGCTGGCCAGCACGGGCAGTACCAGGGGGGCGGCGGTACCAGCAGGTCAGACCCGTGCCCAGTCAGGACGCATCGGGACCGGAAGGAGAAACGCATGAGCACCATTGACCACGACACCGAGACCGTCGTCATCATCGGCTCCGGTGCGGGGGGAGGCACCCTCGCCCACGAGCTGACCAAGCAGGGCATCGAGTGCGTGGTCCTCGAGGCAGGCCCCTACCTGCGCAACGAGGACTACATGAACCTCGAATGGGAGGCCTTCAACCAGATGGCCTGGACCGATCCCCGGACCACGTCGGGTTCCTGGCGCATCGCCCGGGACTTCCCCAACCTGCCCGCCTGGATCGTCAAGGCCGTTGGCGGCACCACCACGCACTGGTCCGGCGCCACCCCACGCTTCAAGGAGCACGAGTTCAGGGCGCGCAGCACCTACGGCCGCATCGACGGCGCGAACCTGCTCGACTGGCCGATCACGCTGGAAGAACTTGAGCCGTACTACACGCGTGCCGAGGATGCGATCGGATCCACCCACCGCGGCGGCCGGCCGCCGCTACCTGCAAACAACAACTACAAGGTGCTGGCCGCCGGCGCAGAGAAACTCGGCTACCGGCACTACGCAACCGGACCCTACGGCACGAATGCCGAACCCTACGACGGCCGTCCCGCCTCTATCCAGGACGGCTTCAACTTCCAGGGGGACAAGAACCGCTCCAAATGGTCGACGATGGTCCGGGAGATCCCCCGCGCACTGGAGACGGGCCTGCTGGATCTGCGGCCCGACTCCCATGTCGCGCAGATCATGCATGGCCGCGACGGAACAGTGAACGCGGTCATCTACCTCGACGCCGAGGGAAATCTGCACCGCCAGGCCGCCAAGGTCGTGTGTGTCGCGGGCAACTCGATCGAGACCCCCCGACTGCTGCACCTGAGTTCATCGTCGATGTTCCCCGACGGGCTCGCGAACTCCTCCGGCCAGGTGGGGCGCAACTACATGCGGCACACCACCGGCAGCGTGTACGCACAGTTCGACAAGCCAGTGCGCATGTACCGCGGTGAGACGATGGCCGGCTGCGTCTCCGACGAATCAGTGCACAACCCTGGGCGCGGATTTGCTGGTGGCTACTACATCCAGACGATCTCGTTGGGCCCGGCGTTCATGGCGAGCTTCATCGAACCCGGGGCGTGGGGTCCTGACTTCACCAAATTGCTGGACGGCTATGAGAATACCGCCGGTTGCTGGCTGGTCGGCGAGGACATGCCACAGGAAACCAATGCTGTGACGCTGAACTCCACCGTCACTGATCAGCACGGACTTCCCGTCGCCGACGTGCACTTCGACGATCACACCAATGACGTGGCCATGCGCGAGCACGCCTATCAGGCGGCTGAGGCACTCTACGGTGCCGCTGGCTCCGTCTCCAGCCATCGCACCCCGCCGTACCCGTCCACCCACAACCTCGGAACCTGCCGGATGAGTGAACGGCCGGAGGACGGTGTGGTCGACAAATGGGGGAGAGCACACGACGTGCCGAACCTCTTCATCTCCGACGGCTCCCAGTTCACCACGGGTGCCGCTGCGAACCCCACGCTGACGATCGTGGCGCTCGCGATCCGGCAGGCCGAATACCTTGCCGATGCCCTGAAGAGGGGGGAAGTGTGACCAAGTACACCAGAAAAGGGATTGTAATGGTATGTTCATCCCATGGAGATCACCATCGATTCCGGCGGTCGTATTCTGCTGCCGAAGCACTGGCGGGAAGCATTGGGCCTGAGCCCGGGATCGAAGGTTGACGTGTCCCCCTACGGCGGCGGGGTGCAGGTGACGCCTGGTGGTCGGACGGCGAAACTTGAACGGGACGCCAGCGGTCGTCTCGTTGCACGTGCTGAGACGGTCGTCACTGATGAAACCATGTTTGCTCTGATTGACTCTGGGCGACGTTGAGATCTGAGCGCCTAGTCGCCGTCGATACCAGCGTCGCTGTGCCTCTTCTCGTGGCGTCGCATGAGGCGCACGAAGCGGTCGTGGCCTGGGCTGACGGACGAACGCTCAGTCTCAGCGGGCATGCCCTGGCGGAGACCTACGCTGTCCTCACACGTCTGCCGGGTGATGCTCGGGTAGCTCCAGCTGATGCGGTGAGGCTGATGGACGAGAACTTCGCGGATCCGCTCTCACTCCACATCAACGACGTACACCGGGAGCTTGCGCGGCTCGGGGCGGCGGGAGGTGCGACCTACGACGGCTTGGTCGCTCTTGCGGCCCGTGACAATCACGCGGTGCTGGCCACGCGGGATGCCCGCGCGTGGTCGACGTACTCGGCCGTGGGTGTGAACGTCGAAGTGATCAGCGACGGCGCGGGCTGACGGTACGCGAGCGGCCTCGCTGATTTCGATGTACGTGGTCGCGCCATCTATGGGCCGTAGCATCCACCCATGTTCAAGCGATGCTGAGTCCCGGGCGCCACAGGGACTGCCACGGAACTCCGAGGTCCAGAAGCATCTGACGTAACAGGGGCAGGGAGATACCGATGACATTGTGCGGATCTCCCGCAACGCGCGTGATGAAGGGGCCGCCGAAACCATCAATGGTGAACCCTCCCGCCACCACGAGTGGCTCGCCGGTGGCGACGTAGGCCTCGATCTCATCGTCCGTCAGGTCTCCGAACGTCACCACCGTGCTACCTATGCGGGACTGGCTCACTTCACGATCACCTCGCCGGACCACCACATGGTGCCCCGTGTGTAGGACACCCTGACCGCCCCGGATTCGGCGCCAGTGGGCGACAGCCTGCTCGGGTGTGGCGGGCTTGCCATAGGCGCGACCCTCGAACTCCAGCACTGAGTCGCAGGCCACGAGTACGACGTCGCCATCGATCTGCTCCAGAACGGCGGCACCCTTGGCTTCGGCCAGAGCCCGGGCCAGCAGGTCCGGCCGGTCATCATGGATGGCGTCCTCGTCGACGCCGGAGACGATGACCTCCGGATCCAGACCCGCACTGCGGAGGGAGGACAGACGAGCAGGGGATGCCGAGGCCAGGATGAGACGATGTGTCATGGATGCGGTCCGGATCTCTCAGAATCTGATGGAGGTGCGCCAAGCCTCACGGCCGGGAACGGCGGGCTGGCGGATAGTGCGGTAGTAGGACTTCCAGCCACCGGCCAGCGGCCGGTCCGTGCCAGCCTTCAATGAGTCGGTGACGGAGCGCGCCTGCAGAACCACGATGAGCGCCGCGAGTTCGTCCTCGGTCGCGTTCCCCGACACGATGGAGTACAGCGGTGCCTCCCCGGGGGCTGTTTCGTCCGGGCTCACAGTGGAATGTTCCCATGCTTCTTGGGCGGCAGCTGCTCCCTTTTGGTGCGCAACAGGCGCAGCGCGCGGATGACTTGGGCACGGGTCTCGTGCGGATAGATGATCTGGTCCACGTAGCCGCGATCGGCGGCCACGTACGGGTTGGCGAGCTCGTCGTCATACTCGGTGATGAGCTGTTGGCGCAGCTCGTCGGGATTCTCTGCGGTCGCGAGAGCCTTGCGATGCAGGATGTTGACGGCGCCCTGTGCGCCCATGACGGCCACCTGCGCGGTGGGCCAAGCGAAGTTGATGTCGGCGCCCAATTGCTTGGAGCCCATGACGAGGTGTGCGCCGCCGTAGGATTTGCGGATGGTGACCGTGAGTAGCGGGACGGTGGCCTCGGAGTAGGCGTACAGCAGCTTGGCGCCGCGCCGGATGATGCCTTGGTGCTCCTGATCGACTCCCGGCAGGAAGCCGGGGACGTCGACGAATGTCAGCACGGGAATGTTGAAGGCGTCACAGGTGCGAACGAATCGCGCTGCCTTCTCCGAGGCGTCGATGTCCAGGCAGCCCGCCAGCACCAAGGGCTGGTTGGCGACGATGCCGATCGAGCGGCCCTCGATGCGGCCGTACCCGGTGATGACGTTGCCCGCGAACAGCTCGGAGACTTCGAGGAACTCGTCGTCATCCAGAACGTTGCGAATGATCTCGCGGACGTCGTAGGGCTGGGTCGCGGAGTCGGGGATGAGGGTGTCCAGGAAGCGGTCGTGGTCCGTGATCGTGAGATCCACCTCGTCCTCGTCGTAGACGGGTGGGTCCTCCAGGTTGTTCTGCGGGAGATAGGTCAGCAGATCGCGAACGTACTCGAGGGCATCGGGTTCGTCGGCCGCGAGGTAGTGGGAGTTGCCGGACTTGGTGCTGTGGGTGCGTCCACCGCCCAGCTCCTCCATGGTGACGTCCGCACCGGTGACGGCCTTGATGACTTCGGGGCCGGTGATGAACATCTGCGATGTCTTGTCCACCATGACCACGAAGTCAGTCAGTGCGGGGGAGTAGACATGGCCACCGGCGGCGGCGCCCATGACCAGGGAGATCTGGGGAATGACGCCGGAGGCGCGGGTGTTGCGGCGGAAAATCTCGCCGTACAGAGCGAGCGAGACGACACCCTCTTGGATACGTGCGCCACCACCTTCGTTGATCCCGATCAACGGCACGCCGGTCTTCATCGCGAAATCGATGATCTTCACGATCTTCTCGCCGTAGACCTGACCCAGCGCGCCACCGAAGACCGTCACGTCCTGACTGAAGACACAGACGGGCCTGCCGTGGATGGCGCCGGTGCCGGTGACGACGCCGTCGCCGTAGGGGCGTCTCTCCTGCATGCCGAAGCTGGTGGAGCGGTGGCGCGCGAACTCGTCGAACTCCGCGAAGGATCCCTCGTCCAGGAGTGCGAAGACGCGCTCGCGGGCGGTCATCTTGCCCTTGGCGTGCTGCTTCTCCACTGCCTCGGCGGAGCCGGCATGGACGGCCTCGTCGATGCGTCGGCCAAGATCGGCGAGCTTCCCGGCAGTGGTGTGGATGTCGATCTCCATGCTCGTCACCATAGCGCCCGCACCATCGCTGGCGGGCCGAGGTAGCTCAAGGCTGTTGAGGGCCGCCACTATCGTGAGAGGGGTGAACGAGAGCGTCGCCGATTCTCACCGTGTTCGTGCGCTGTTGGGCGAGGAGACCATGTGGAGCGCCATCGAGGTCGTCGCCTCCACAGGATCCACCAACGCCGATGTGGCCGCGTGGGCTCTTGCCGGAGAACCGGCTGGCCGAGTGCTCATCGCCGGTGAACAGACTGCAGGGCGGGGACGCCTCGCCCGATCGTGGGTGAGCCCTTTCGGCTCGTCGCTCTCCATCTCGATGCTCCTGAAACCGGAGCCGGAGTTTCCACAATGGGGTTGGCTCTCACTGTTGACCGGATTGGCCGTCACTTCCGCTCTGGCGGAGATCGCCCCGAACCCCACTGCAGTCCAATTGAAGTGGCCCAACGATGTGCTGATTGAGGGCAAGAAGGTGTGCGGGATCCTGTCTGAGCGCGTAGAGCACCCCACTGGCGCACGTGCCGTGGTGGGCGTGGGCCTGAACGTCGAACTGAGCCACGAAGATCTGCCCGTGCCGACGGCGACGTCGCTGTCGCTGGAGGGGTTTCCCGTGGACCGCGACCGCATCGTCGCCGGACTGCTCCGGCACATGGAGCGCTACTACAACCTCTGGCAGGAGGCAGGCGCGTTGGTGGAGGAGTACCGTGACCGCTGCAGCTCGGTCGGGGCACAGTTGACGGTCACGGTGGCGCCGGACGTGGTGGTCACGGGGCGGGGCCACGGGGTGGATGAGTTCGGTCGCCTTCAGGTGGTCACGAAAACGGGGTTGCAGACCTTCGCCGTCGGCGACGTGGTACACGCCAGCCTGCACTGAACCGCATGCTTGTCCAGGGTGCCAGCTCCTCGCCGGGTGCTGTACGCCGTGCAAGACTTCTGGCATGGGATTCAGCAGGAACTCCTTGGGGGAGGGCGAACAGGTCATCCTCCACATGCGTACGCACGGCAAGGCGCTGGTCCGACCCGCCGTCGCGATGGTGCTGCTGGGAGCCGCGCTCGGTGTGGGTATTGCCGTGTTGCCCGCGAGCACCCAACCCTCAGGGGTGTGGGCCGCCGTGGGACTGTTCGTGGCCCTGGTGCTGTGGCTGGCGCTGTTGCCCTTCCTGCGATGGTTGACCACCACCTATTCCGTGACGGATCGGCGGATCATGACGCGTCGAGGAATTCTCAGCAAGTCGGGTTATGACCTGCCGTTGCACCGCGTCGTCAATGTCAACTACGAGCGCAGCCTGACTGATCGCATGCTGGGATGTGGAACGCTCGTACTGGAGACCGCGGCAGGGCAACCTCTGACCTTGCAAGATCTGCCTGAAGTGGAACACGTTCATATGACGATCAACGATCTGCTCTTCCGGCGTGACGGCGGCCACGTGCGTGACGGATGGTCGGAGCACGGCGAGTGGTAGCCGATACGCTGAGCGGCGTGGATCGTCGCTACAGAGTCGGAATCGTCGGAGGCGGGCAACTGGCCCGCATGATGCACCAGGCCGGCATCAGCCTCGGCATCGATGTGCATCTGCTGTCCGAGACGCCGGGGTCGTCCGCGGCGCAGGTCATCGCCAACACGACGGTGGGAGACCATTCCCAGATGGACGTGCTGCAACGCTTCGCTGAGGAAGTCGACGTCCTCACCTTCGATCACGAACACGTGCCGACGAAGTATCTCCGCCAACTGGCAGGCATCGTCGAGGTGCGTCCGTGGCCCGACGCCCTCTCGCACGCCCAGGACAAGGCACTGATGCGCCAGCGGCTGACAGGGATAGACATTCCGTGCCCGCGATTCGCCGTCTGCCGCACGCCCGAAGAGCTGGCCGCCTTCGGCGAGGAGATCGGTTGGCCCGTCATCGCCAAGACTTCACGGGGTGGCTACGACGGCAAGGGCGTCTGGAAACTCGATGGGCCAGAGCTGGCAAGCGAGCCGTTCGACGGCAAGCCCGACACCTCGGCAGGCGAAGAGGTGGTCATCGTGGCCGAGGAGTTCATCGACTTCACGCGCGAACTCTCTGCCCTCGTCGTCCGCAGCCCCTCGGGACAAGCCGTGGCCTACCCGATCAGCGAAACCACCCAGGTTGACGGCGTGTGCGTTGAAACCATCACGCCCGCGCCCGGACTGGACGATCAGCAGGCCGTGGACTTGCAGGCGATGGCGCTGCGCATCGCCGGTGAGTTGGAGGTGGTGGGCCTGCTGGCCGTGGAACTGATGGCTGCGCCCGACGGACGTGTGGTGGTCAACGAGCTGGCGATGCGTCCGCACAACACCGGTCATTGGAGCATCGACGGGGCGCAGACCAGCCAGTTCGAGAATCACCTGCGCGCAGTCCTCGACCTCCCCCTGGGGGCGCCAGATCTCCGAGCCACCCATGTGGTGATGACCAACGTGCTCGGTGGTGCCGAGCAGGACCTGACCGGTGCACTCCAGCACGTCTTCGCCCGCGACCGCGCAATCCGCGTCCACCTGTACGGCAAGGACGTGCGCGCTGGCCGGAAAGTGGGTCACGTCACGGCCTGCGACCATGACCTCGACGCCGCACTGCGTCGAGCCCGACACGCCGCCCGCTACCTCATGGGGGATCCCAATGCCTGAACCGCTCGTGTCAATCGTGATGGGTTCTGACTCCGACTGGCCCGTCATGGAGGCGGCCGCACAGGCGCTCTCCGAATTCGACGTGCCCTTCGAGGCCGACGTCGTCTCCGCGCACCGCATGCCCCGGGAAATGGTTGAATTCGGTCAGGCCGCGCATGAGCGGGGAATCAAGGTCATCATCGCGGGCGCCGGGGGAGCAGCTCACCTGCCGGGCATGCTTGCTGCACTGACACCGCTGCCCGTCGTCGGTGTACCGGTCTCACTGAAGAAACTGGACGGACTCGATTCACTGCTGTCCATCGTCCAGATGCCGGCCGGGGTGCCGGTGGCCACCGTCGCGATCGACAACGCCCGCAACGCTGGCCTGTTGGCCGTTCGCATGCTGGCAGCATCCGATGATGCACTACGCGCCAAAATGCTGACGTTCCAGAGCGGACTCAGGGACGCGGCCCACGCCAAGGGTGAAATTGTGCGCGACGCGGCCCGTCGCGACTGCTCTCCGAGTTCGGTTGTACAGCACTCGTAGAACTGCCTTAACGCCCGCCCTGTTCATGCGCGCCCGTCTCAGATGCCGACGCCCGTCCTGTAGGACGGGCGTCGAGCAATCTGGCGGGCGTCAACGATCCAAGGCAGGCGTTGAGTGGTCAAGGGCGGAGGGCGCAGAGCTGTCAGGGCGCGCGTGCTCTTGGCCGGGGGCGTCAGCCCTGGAACTTCTCCAACGTCTCGACGTCGCCCGTCGCCATCGCAGTGAAGAGCTCCTGGCTCGCGTTCTCATCCCACAGCACCGCTGAGCCGACGCTGCTGCTGTAGTCGGCATCGGCCACCGGCACGGTCAGGCTCAGGCCGGCTCCCGTCGCGGTCTGGAAGAGTCCGGACCCGATGGACGCCATCGCTGTGAGGCCTGTGTCGTCCCCGCGGGCAACCGAGCGTGCAGCCGCCATGTTGAGCCTCCAGTACCTCACGGGATTGAGGATGCTGGCGGGACTGACGGCCTTCCTCATGACGGTGGCAATGACCTCGCGCTGGCGTTCGATGCGCCCCAAGTCTCCCCGGGAATCGGACTTGCGCGCCCGGACGTAGCCGAGCGCAGTCACGCCGTCGACCTCCTGACAGCCGGCGGGAATGTCGATGTGCGCGTCCTCGTCCTGCATGGCGGTTTCCGGGCACACCTCAATGCCGCCCACGGCGTCCACCACATCGACCAGCCCGGTGAAGCCGATCTCCATGTAGCCATCGACACGTACACCAGTGTTCTGCTCGACCGTCTCCACCAGCAACGGCGCTCCTTCGAGAGCGTACGCAGCGTTCAGCTTGTCCCTGCCGTAGCCGGGCACGGACACCAGGGAGTCGCGGGGAAGCGACACCAGCGCCGAGTTGCCGGTGGGAGGGACGTAGAGCAGCAGCATCGTGTCCGTGCGGCGCCCCTCCGTGCTGCCGGTCCCGAGCCTGGAGCGTTCCTCGGCGGTCATGTCCTCGCGGGCATCCGATCCCACGAGGAGAATGGTGCGCCCGGGCTGTTCAGCAGGACGCTCCCCACCGGGCGCTGTGTCGACCACGGTGCCGCGCAACAGGGCGAACGCGGGCGTTCCCACCATGAAGAGGACCCAGGCGAGCAGGAGGAACAGCAGCGTCCTGCGCACCGGATGCTTCTTGCGTTGCCGACGGGAGCGCGGGGGAGGTGCAGCGCCGCCCCCCGAAGCTGGGCGGGGCTGCCGCGGGGGAGGCGGCGGGGGTTGGGACTGCCGACGTGAACCCCCGGACCTCGCCTGCAGGGAGGCCATCTCGTCGGCCGACAGCACACGCGTCTGCTCCGCGGGATCCTCCTCGCGTCGATAGAGCCATTCCAGGTCCTGGTCCCGGCGTCCGTTTGACATGGTCCTCCTCAGGTCAGCCGGTCAAGAGTACCTGCGGACGCAGAAATTTCCTCTTTCGTGCGGGAGTGCGGCGGGCATGTGGCGCGAATCTCGTCGACATCGGCGCGTCAGATCCGCATCCACAATGTCAGCAGGCAATGTAGTCGGGTCGCCCAACCCAGGAGTTGCCCCAGATGCATGATGCGCCCGTCGTGACGAAGCGTCGCCTACGCGCGCGCCGAGCACTCGGCCTGGTGCTGCTGTCGACGGTGGTGCCGGGATCAGCGCAGTACCTCGCCGGGAACCGTGCTGTGGGGAGAACGGCCATGCGTGTGTGGGGTGCGGCTGTGGTGCTGGTGCTGGTGACCGTGCTCGGCCTCCTGATCATGAGAGGGCCATTCCTGGCGCTCCTGCTGGCGCCCGCTGTGACCAGCACACTGCGCGTCCTGGCGTGGATCCTCTTCACGGGCTGGGCGCTGCTGCTCCTGGATGCGTGGAGGCTCGCCCGCCCCATCCGGCTCGAGCGCCCCGCCAGGCTCCTGCTCTCTGTGTCCTGCGTCACGCTGGTCGTGGTGATGGGGTTCACCACGAGCATCGCGGCGAAAGCCCTGCTTGCTGCGGACAACGTGTCGAGCGTCCTGCGCGGTGGGGGCGACTCCGAGCAGAACGCAGGCAGGTACAACGTCCTGCTTCTGGGTGTGGACGCTGCGGAACAGCGTGTGGGCCTTCGACCGGACTCCATCAACGTCGCGTCGGTGGACGCCGAAACAGGACGCACCGTCGTGTTCGGTCTCCCGCGCAACTTGCAGGGCGCCCCCTTCCCGGAGGACTCACCCCTGCAGGACCTGTACCCCGATGGATATCAGTGCGACGACGGTGCCTGCATGCTCAACGGGGTGTATGCCCTGGGTGAGGAGCACGCGGAACTGTATCCGGGCACGGATGCAGGGCTGCGGGCGACGCGGGAAGTCGTGTCCGAGGTGCTCGGCCTGGACCTGAACTACTACGCCATGGTGGACATGGCAGGATTCGAGTCGCTCATCGACGCCATGGGCGGGATAACCGTCAACGTCGCACGCGATGTCCCCATCGGAGGCGGAGGCAGCTCGGTCAGCGGGTACGTGGAGGCGGGTGAGGGGGTTCACCTGGACGGACACGACGCACTGTGGCTGGCTCGGTCTCGTCACGGCTCCAGCGACTACGAGCGGATGGCCCGGCAAAAATGCGTCATGTCAGCCATGGCAAAGCAACTCGATGCCTCGGTGCTCGCCACCCGCTTCCTGCAACTCTCGGAGGCCGGCAGGAATCTCGTCGTCACAGATGTCGGCGCCGGACACGTGGCCGAGCTGGCGGACCTGGCGATGCGGGCGAGAGCGCTGGAACTCGACACCATCGACTTCACACCACCACTGATCGAGACTGCCGATCCTGACTTTCCGCTGATTCGGGAGACCGTCGTCAACGCCATCCGTACCTCCGAGGCAAAGGATGACTCCGCTACGGGTGAGGACGCACCGGCCACGGCCCCGTCGGAAGTCGAGTCGGCCGAAACCGACGGCCTCGGCGATGCTGAACCCCAGGAGTCGTTCGCGGCGGAGCCCGTCGTCGAGGCAGACCTATCGGATGACGAAGGTGCTGTCGAGGTTGCCGACGTTCCTCCCATCTGCTCCGTCAGCTAGGTTGTCAGCAGAGGCAGCGAGGAGAGCAGCGAGTGTCAGATCACCCCAGCGTGAGCGTCGTCATGCCGGTTCGCAATGAGGAACGCCATCTGCGCGCTGCGGTCGAGCGGGTGCGGGAGCAGCACTACCCCGGCGAGTTGGAGATGGTGCTGAGTGTTGGGCCCAGCGACGATGACACTCTCGCGGTGGCACACGAACTCGCCGCCGCCGATCCGCGGATAGTGGTGGTGGACAACCCCACAGGCTTCACCCCGGCCGGGCTCAACATCGCCATTGCGACGGCGCGCCACGACATCATCGTTCGCGTCGACGGTCACGGCGAGTTGAGTCCCGGCTACATCGCCCACGCCGTCGACACCCTGGAGAAGACAGGTGCCGCCAATGTGGGTGGCCTCATGGACGCGCAGGGTCGCACCCCGCTGGAGCAGGCGATCGCCACGGCCTACAACTCGCGCGTGGGGTTGGGTGGGGGAGGCTTCCACCTGGCCTCCACACCCGCCGGACCCGCCCGCACCGTGTTCCTGGGCGTGTTCAGGCGCGACGCCCTGGCATCCGTCGGTGGTTTCGACGAAACTCTCCACCGCGCGCAGGACTGGGAGCTGAACCACCGGCTGCGCCTCGCCGGACACCTCGTCTGGTTCACCCCCGAACTGCGCGTGGTCTACCGGCCGCGGTCCTCCATTCGTGCTCTCGCGCATCAATTCTTCCTGACCGGACGCTGGCGCCGCGAGGTGATGCGTCGCCATCCGGAAACGGTATCGATGCGATACCTGGCGCCGCCGGTCGCGGTCACGGGGCTCGCCGTCGGGGCCGTCGGGGGGCTGGCGGGCCTGACGCTGCGCAATCGATGGCTGAGCAGCCTTCTGCTGGCCCCCGTCGTCTACATCCTCTTCCTGCTGGGGGCCACGGCCAGCATGCGCACCCTGTCACCGGCCGCCCGGCTGCGGTTCCCGCTCGTGCTCGCCGTCATGCACATCTGCTGGGGAGCCGGGTTCATCAAGGGCAGGCCAGAGGGGTGAGCTGTCCCCCAGCATGGAGTTCTGATGCGCTCGCGGTTGAGGAGACCGCGAGTGGCCAAAATCTCCAGGCTGCAGGACAGTCGTGCCGGGTCACCCCCGGTCGATGCGCTCCTGCTGCCTGATCCGGTCCGCCGTCTCTGCGTCCAGACCCACCACGACTACTGTGGATCCCCCGCCCAACAGCGGTGCCACGAGCAGTTCCCGGACGCTTGCCCACCCCGGAGCGGGATCCGTCACCAGAAGCCGATCAGCACGGGGTGGGACCTCTCGCAGGTTCTGGAAGGTGATGTCGGGCGCCACGGCCACCGCGTCCAGTTCAAAGGGTTCGGCGACGTGGTCGTCAGGTTGCGACAAAACCTCGGCATAGTCCACGCATCCGGCCGGCGGAGTCGGAAAGCCCACGCCCAGCGGGTGCAGCGAGCAGGCAACGGTCATCCGGCCGTAGGAGACCGCTTCCGGGCCCGTGACAACCAGGGCAGCGTCCGGGTGCTCATCCAGCGCCACGGTGCAGCCTCGTTGCCAGCAGGCCGCCATCCACACCATCGTGACCCAGTGGCCGGGATGTGAGCGGGCCAGATCCAACTGGACCACATCACCCGGATCAACGATCAGGTCCTCCAGCATGTTGGCGGTCTTGTCCACCCAGTTCGCGAATGTGACGGCGGAGAGCTCAATGCGTGCCTGTTCCTCGTAGTGGGTGAAGAACGGCTGTGACGGGGATGTGTCGAGCCTGCGACGGAGTGCGGAGATGGCCATTCACGAAGCGTAGGCGATTGCGACGTCCTGCGACTTCGGCACGCTCGCCGGGGATACGGTGTCTGCCATGAGATATGTCGTCATCATGGCCGGTGGATCGGGCACACGGTTGTGGCCACTGTCCCGGCGAGGGACACCGAAGCAGCTGCTGGAGATCTTCGACGGCAAGAGCCTGCTGCGGTTGGCCTATGAACGCGTGGCGGGGATGGTGCCCGACGCCCAGATTCTCACCTGCACCTCGCGCGCCTATGCCGATGTGGTTGCCCAGCAGCTCCCCGAACTGCCGCACGACAACATCCTTGGTGAACCCGTGGGACGTGACTCCCTGAATGCCGTGGCCTGGTCCGCCGGAGTGCTGGCGGATCGGGATCCCGACGCCGTGGTTGCGATGGTGACTGCGGACCAGATCATTGAGCCGGTGGCGGAGTTCCGGCGGAGCCTGGAGCGCGCCTTCGACGTGGTGGACAGCCATCCCGAGGCGCTCGTCACACTCGGAGTGCTCCCCACCTCCCCCCACACCGGATACGGCTATCTGCATCGCGCCGAGGCGCTCGACGGGTTCGACGGCGTCCACACCCTCGCCGAGTTCAAGGAGAAACCGGACCGCGAGACGGCGCAGAAGTACGTGGACAGCGGCGAGTACTGGTGGAACGCCGGCATGTTCGTCTGGCGGGCACAGAACCTGCTGGACCAGCTAGCCGCGCTGCTGCCCGACACGGCCAACAAGATTGCCCGCATCGTCGCAGACCCATCGCAGTTGGATGAGCTCTTTCCCACGCTGGAGAAGACCTCGGTGGACTACGCCATCATGGAGCCCGTCTCGGCCGGCCGTACCGGAGCCCGCGTGGTGGCGGTGGGGCTCGACGTTGACTGGCGGGATGTGGGCGGCTACCTCAGCCTGGCCGAGCAGTTTGAGACAGATGCTGACGGCAACACCGTGGCGGGGGTGGTGGTCACCGTGGATTCGCAGGGCTGCATCCTCATCAACATGTCGGACGCCGAGCATCTGGTGGCTGGGCTCGGCCTGCGCGACACCCTGGTGGTGCACACCCACCACACCACGCTGGTCGCGCCGCTGGACGCCACTGAGAGAGTCAAGGAACTGGTGGAACAGGTACGCGGCAGCCGTGGAGAACAGTTCGCGTAATGGCAGCTGTCACCATCACGAGCTGAGTGTTCCGCACCCGTGGGCGGTGGATGCCTCGTTGGCGGAGCCGGTTGTTCACTACATACACCACTGACAAAAGAGTGCACGACTCGCCGCTACGGTTGACGGAATGCGAATTGCACGTGTGTAATTCGACGTGGCGAGAGGAGGCGGCATGGACGATCATTGGTCGCTGGTCATGGGACCCGAGGGAGCGTACCCGTGGCAGGACGAAGCATTGTGCGCGCAAACTGATCCCGAGGCGTTCTTCCCCGAGAAGGGAGGCTCCACCCGGGAGGCGAAGCGCGTGTGTCAGGAGTGCACCGTCAGGACTGAGTGCCTGGAGTACGCACTGGGCAACGATGAACGTTTCGGAATCTGGGGCGGACTGTCCGAGCGGGAACGGCGGAAACTGAGGCGCGCAGTCGTCTGACCCTCGTGGCATGATCGTCGGGCAACGGTGACGACGATCGCAGGAGGTGAGACGCAGACGTGACCCACGAAAAACGGGTAACGGGGGACGTCGACCCCCTGTGGGGGTGGCTCGACTCCGATCGGACGGATTCTGCGCCGGAACGCATCGACGCGTCAACCGTGATCGCGGTGATGGTGGTCCACAACGCGCGCCCATGGCTCGCGCGGCAATTGCTCTCCCTGACCCGCCTCGACCCCCGACCCGGTCGGATCGTCGCCGTCGACAATGCCTCCACCGATGACAGCGCCGCACTCCTGGCGCGTGCAATGGATGAGGGTGTCATCGACGACGTCGTCACGCTCAGCTCAAACGACGGCTTCGGCACGGCTGTGGCCGCCGGACTCGGCGAGGAGCGCCCGGAGTGGATCTGGCTGCTGCATGACGATTCCGCACCCTTCCCCAACTCCCTCGAAGCACTGCTGGAAGGTGCAGTCGCCCAGGGGGCCGACATCGTGCTGCCGAAGCTGTTGCAACCCCGACGACGCAACTATCCCGAGACGTTGGCAGAAGCCGGTCAGTCCATCACCCGCGGAGGGCGGCGCGTCCCCTTCGTCGACGCTGGCGACATTGACCAGCACCAACTGGAGCCCCAACGCGTGCTGGGCGGCTCCACCGCCGGCATGCTCATCCGAGGCGATGTGTGGCGAGAACTGGGTGGACTGGCTCGGGAGCTGCCGCGGCACCGCGACGGCGTGGATCTGGGCTGGCGCGCCAATGAGTCCGGACATGTGGTCACCACCTGGCCCGCCGCGGCCTGCACGCACCGGGAAGCGGGACGAAGCGGAGAGCGTCTGAGCTCCCCGGCAGTCCATCCTCACCAGGAGGACCGGCTGGTTGCGCTGCGTGTGGTGGCTGCTCGCGGTGACAAGCCCCCCGGACGGTTGCGGCTGCTCATGGGCAGCGTTCTGCGTGCCGTCGGGTTTCTCGGGGGCAAGTCGCCAACGCTCGCCGCGGCGGAGTTGCGCGCGGCCGCCAGGTTCGCCGCCACGCCGGAGGCGACCAGGTCACTCGCGTCCCGCACGCCCCCGAATCCTGCCAGCGTGCGAGAGCTGCTGCCGGCGCGGTCGTGGTCTTTGTCCCGCAGTGCGGATCAGGTCGGTTCCGGCATCGCTGAACGGCTCCGGGAACTCCACCGTCCGGAGACCGACACCAGCCTGGATGAGCTGACCGGCGACGACTTCGCAGGCGCCCAGTCCTCAAGCAGAACAGTCTCGCCAGTCCTGCTGCTCCTCGTGCCACTCATCATCGTGGGGCTCGTCGCCGGCCGCTCCCTGCTCGGCGCCGGAAGCGTGGCGGGCGGCGGCATGCTGCCTGCTCCGGGGAGCTTGACCGATGCCTGGGAGGCGTACCTCCGACCAAGCGTGGGTGTGGCCGGAGCCAACGCTCCCTGGCTCCTGATGGCAGCCTTCTTCTCGACGTTCCTCGCCGCATCACCAGCGGTGTTTGCGGTCGCCGCGCTGCTGCTTGTGCCCGCGATGGCGGGGGGTGCCGCGTGGCTCTTCCTGCGCAGTGTGCATCTGGGTTCCGGTGCAGCAGCGGCGGGGGCGGGAGTGTGGGCGGGGGCTGTGGTGCTGCTCGGCATCGTCGGGGCTGGCGATCTCTCGGGCATGGCAGTGGCCGTCCTCGGGCCTATGCTGGCCCGCAGTGTTCTCCTGCTTGTCGCCGACGGCTCCACAGGGCCGGAGAGCTTGCGCAGCCCCGCCGCCGTCGCACTGTGGCTCATCCTGGCTTCAGCTGCTTGGCCGGTTGTCCTGCCCGTCCTCACGATCGTCGGCATCTCCTGGGCGGTGCGCAGCCCCGGGCGCTGGCGCGACCTCGCCATTGCGGTCGGAATCCCGTGGCTGTTCATCGCGCCCTGGATCCCGACGCTGGTGCGCTGGCCGGCACGACTCCTGATGGGCGCGGATCCCCTCGCTTGGCCGGAGTTCCCTCCTGCTGGCTGGGCGCTGCTGGCCGGACGCACCCTTCCTTCCGGCATCCCGGCGTGGGTCAACGCACTCTTTTTCGCCAGTCTGCTGGTGCTCAGCATCGTGGGGCTGCTGCGCCTGCCGGGGGCGCGTCGTCGTGCGCTGGTTCTGGCGGGTATCGCACTGCCGCTATTCGCGGGGGTGGCGGTCTCACGCCTGGCGCTGCCCGTCAATGGCGGGGAGGCTCGGGCCCTCCTGTCCGGGTGGGCGCTGCTCGTGGTGGCCGCCATGCTCGTCCCGGCGCTGCGTGCCCTGCGTCCGTCGGAGGACGGTTCACACGCGTCGCGTCGTGAGCGGGTGGGCATGTCCGTCCTCGCGCTGCTCGGAGTTCTTGCCATCGGTTCATGGGCATGGGTGGGTTTTCAGGGACCCGTCGGCCCGTCCACGAGCCAGCTGCCCGACTACGTCCGCGACGTCATGGCATCCGAGCGCGACTCTCGCGTCCTCGTGCTGCAACAGCGCGCCGACGGCGGGCTCGACTACAACGTCGCGACCGCACGCCAGCCGCAGTGGGGGACCGGGGAGCGGGTGCCCACCGGGGTCTTCGCCGACGAATTCGCTCGTCTGGCGCAATCCCTGGCGGCAGGTGTGGTCCCCGAGGACCTCGGCGCACAGCTGACTGCCATGGGGGTCAGCCACATCTTCATGGGTGGTTTCACGGAGGAGGAGCTTGCAGGCGTGGGGAACGCGCCCGGCCTGACGCGGGCGGCGGTGCGCGACGGCGACGTCGTGTGGACCGTTGCCGGGTTGCCGAGCCGTATCCGCGCGGTGGACTCCGGAAACAGCACGCCGGTGGTGGACGGCATGGTCGCCGGCAGCGATTCCCCGCGGCACCTGATTCTCGCCGAGGAACCCGATGCCCGGTGGCGGGCGAGCGTGGGGGGCGTGGAACTGCAGCCGAGCCCGGACAGGCCACCGGTCACGTTCGTGATCCCGGCCTCCGTGGGCGGCGAGCTGGAATGGGGGCTGCGGGGCTCGTGGGGTGCGCTCGGATGGCAGATCGCACTCGTGATCACCGCACTGGTCCTCGCGGCGCCCACGCTCGGAACCACGACCACGGCCCGCAGGGGCACGCCATGATCCGCAACCTCGGCACCATCGTCTGTCTCCTGGCGATCCTTGCGGGAGCCGCCGCGCTCACGTTCGTGTCTCCGATGCCTCTGACCCGCCCCACCGTGGCGGCGCCACCTCACGAGAGCAAGCTCGTCTGTGCGAACATGCCTGCCCCCGGGGTGCTCTTCGTCGACGGCGCGGAGACCATCGCACCACTTGGGGGCGACGGTACGGCTGCGGCTGGTCCCACCGTCGCTCTGGCGTTCGAAGAGAGCGTCGTCATACAGGGAGGGATGGAACTGGCGGGAGGGGCGGTGGTGTCGAGCGCGGATGCCCGAGCGTACGTGCCGTGCGCACCGCCGCTGTCGAGGGGGACCATCGTCGTGCCCGGCACGGCCGGAACCGATCTGCTCGTGGTCAATCCCGACGCCTCCGAAGCTGTGGTGGATCTCACCCTGTACGGCGCCGACGGCGAGATCGTGGCGCTCGGAGCGCGGGGAATCGCCGTCGGTCCGGAGGCGAGCCGCACCATCGCCCTGTCAGTACTCGCCGACGTCGAAGGTCCCGTGGGGGTGGCGTATCGCGCCAGTCGCGGACGGGCCGCCGTAGTGGCGCGCACTGATGCACCGGGGGCACTCGAAGCGGTCACCGCCTCTACGGTGGACACGCAGCATCTATTGGCGGGAGTTCCTGCGGGTGCGACGTCGGTGTCGGTGCTGGCGACGAACCCGGGCAACGAGCGTGCGACGCTTGAGGTGACTGCCCTCGGGGAGTCCTTGGAGTACACACCCGAGGGCGGCGACGAGGTGATCGTCGAGCCCTACAGCACCGTGTCGCTGGACCTTGCTCCCGCGCTGGCTGGGGAGGCCACCGGACTGCATGTTGTCTCCGACGTGGAGGTGGGGGTGGGACTTGCCACCGGTACCGGAACGGATCCCGCCGTCGCATCTCCTGTGACGGCGGCTGTGGAACTGGGCGCCTTCGCGCCGGCGGGAGGAACACTGCAACTCTCCAATCCCGGAGGGGAGGAAGCGACGGCGGAGGTCACCACGACCGTCATCGATGCGGACCCGATCACCAGCACGATGACCGTACCCGCGGGCGTCACCGTCACGGTGCCGATGGCTGCCGAAGCGCAGCGGGGGCAGACGGTAACGGTGGTATCCGACAAGGCGGGGCTCTTCGGGGCCATCGTCGACATCACCGACGGTGCAACCATCATCCCGCTCGTGTCCCACGAGGCACCGGAGGTCTCACCCGTGGACGTCGAGAACGTGCCCACCCTGCGATGAGGATCTGAGGTCGCCAGCATCGTGTTCATTGGTTTCGGCACGCTCGTCAACGTCGCCACCGTCATGGTGGGCGCGTCTGTGGGCCTTCTCATCGGCAATCGCCTGCCGTCGCGCACCCGCTCGCTGGTGACCGACGCCCTGGGGCTCGTCACCATCGTGATCGGCATCTTCGCCTGCCTCTCGATAAACAGCGACGCCGTCGTCGCATCGCTCGGTCCCGGGGTGGGGTTGCTCGTGGTGCTGGGGGCGCTGTTGCCGGGTGCGCTGCTCGGGTCGTGGCTCAAGCTCACCGAACGGCTCGAAGGGGGAGCTGAGCGCCTGAAGACGCGGCTCGGCAGAGGCGGTTCCCAGCATTTTGTGGAGGGTCTCATCACGCCGGTTCTGGTGTTCTGCGTGGGGCCGTTGACGATCATGGGGTCCATCTCCGACGGCCTCGGGCTGGGGTCGCAGCAACTGCTGGTCAAGTCGGTGCTCGACGGCTTCGCCTCCATTGCCTTCGCCGCGAGCCTCGGCATCGGGGTGCTGTTCTCGGCCGCGGCCGTGGGACTGATCCAGGGCGGACTGACGCTCGCGGCGTTCCTGCTGGGAGGCTTCCTCGTCCCCCTCCAGGTGGATCTCCTCGAGGCCACGGGCGGGGTGATCCTTATCGGGTTGGGTCTCAGACTGCTGGAGATCCGCCAGATCCGGGTGGCGGACATGCTCCCGGCCCTCCTCTTTGCCCCGATTCTTGCCTGGGGCGTCAGCGCCATACTCTCGTAGCCGCAATCGCGTATGGGCGGTTCGGATCGACGATGCGTGGCTTTGGTGCCGCGCTCGCTACACGCTGAGAAGCGCCAAGAAGCAACAATCGGAAGCATCCTCGTCTCCCAAAAGCAATGTTGGGTACACTATGAGTATGGCCGTCAAGAGATCGAGAACCGACGATTCCTCTCGAGGAGTGTCGAGAGAAGCCGTGACGGGGAGGCACGTCAAGCGGGCTGTGGTGGGCAGGACACGCGGAAGCGCAGTGTCCATTGGGTGGCGCACAGCGTCGGTCGCGGATGCGTTGGGTAGCAGGTCGAAGCTCGCCACGCTGCTCGCGGTCTCCGCTTCGCAGCCCACTCGGTGGATCGACGGCGATGAGACCCCGAACCTGGAGAATGCGCGGGTGATTGTGGATCTTGACCACGTCATTGCCCGCGCTGGGCTGGTGTGGAAGCCAGCAGTGACCACTGCCTGGCTCAGCGGACACAACTCCTTCCTCGGGGGAGCGCGCCCGATTGATGTCATCAAGACCGAAGGCGCTGCCGCGGTGATCGAGGCTCTGGACCAAGAACTCGCTGGCGCCTACGCCTGATGCTGCTGTATCGCGTCTTCCTCCACGACCCAGCAGCATCACCAAAACGTCCCGGGCACCCGCTGTATCTGCACCGGCCCCAGGGGAGTGGGCGATGGGACAATCCATCACTCTATGACGCGTGGTACCTCTCACCCTCGGCCGAGAGTGCGGTTGGGGAGAGCTTCGGCAACATTCCAATATGGAGTAGTGACATGCTCGAGCATCCGACGGGGTTGCGCCGCGCGCTTGCAACGTTCTCCGCGCCGGATGACTTGTCGGTGTTCGACTTCGACGATCCGACAAACCTGCTCCGTGTCGGTATGCGCCCAAGTCAAGTGGTCATCCGCAACAAAGGTTTCACACAGGGCAAGGCCGCGGAGGTGTTCAGACAGCAGGATGCCGATGGCAGCCGCAAGTGGGATGCGCTGAGGTGGTGGTCCTTTCATCGGCCAACCTGGACCAACTTGATGCTCTGGGCAATCGCAGGCGAATCGGTGCCCATCACGCTCGAAGACGTGCAAGCGTTGGACCTCGCCTCGACACCGCTGGCAGAGGCTGCGAAGGGGTTGCACAGGCCACTTCGGTAGGGGGCAGCCCTCGCAAGCCCGCCAACCAGCGAATCCCCGCAGTCCGGCGCTTTCAGTCGTCCCACTCGGCTTCGTCGATGCCGGTCAGTTCCTGGATACCGACGCCGGTCAGCGCGCTGAGTTGTTCGACGATGGTGCGGTACACCAGGCGGCGCAACTGCGTGCGGTTGGAGGAACGGTGCTCCAGCGGCCGCTCGTACAGCACCACGCGCGCCTTGGATGAGCCGGTGCCCTCCAGGGCGGCGGACATCGGCACGCGGTCTGCGGACCAGGTGGGTGACCACTGGGGTACGTCTTCCACGCCGACGAGGATGCCGTCGAAGGCGCGGGGATGCACCGCGGTGACGGCGGCCATCGCGTCGGTGACGCACTCGGTGAAGAACTCCGAGCGGTTGGGACGGTGCAGTGGAACGGGGGCGGAGGAGAACGCGTGCGGAAGTGCGAGGGGGCCGCGGATTCCGCGATCGTGTCGGTCCCTGGTGCGTGGCATGGCGCAACTCTAGCCAGTGATGCCGGTACCCTCATCGAGTGCGCCGATGTACCAGAACAGCCTGCCTGTCGCCCGCCGTGGCAACCATGACCTACGTCTATGCGGATTCGACGGCGGTGGTGGGACCGCTCACGGCCGCCCACGTCCCGGGCGCCTTCGACCTGTGCGATGACCACATGCGGCGGACCAGCACCCCCCGGGGCTGGGACATCATCCGGCTTCCACTGGAGGATGCGCCGCCGGTGCGGATGCCGCAGGACGACTTGTTGGCACTTGCCGACGCGGTACGCGAGATCGGGCTGAGGCATGACGAGCCCGAACCCGACGCCACCGAGCTCTCGCTCGAACCGGAGGTGTTGCGCACGGCGGGACACCTGCGCCTGCTGGGGAGCGTGGACTAGGCTTCCCCTCGTGTTGACACCCGGGATCTTCAAGGCCAACGACATCCGTGGCGTCTTCTCGGGCGACAGCCCTGAATGGGACACCGATGGGGCCCGACGGCTCGGCGCGGCGTTCGTCTCCCTGCTCGGTCTGGACGGTCAAGAGTTCGTCATGGGACGCGACATGCGCCTGGGTGGAGAGCAACTCTCCGCTGCCTTTGCCGATGGAGCACGGCGCGCCGGTGGGGGCGTCGTGGACGTCGGCCTCACCTCCACGGACCAGCTCTGGTTCGCCTCCGGATGGCTGTCCCTTCCGGGCGTGCAGTTCACCGCAAGCCACAACCCGGCCGAGTACAACGGCATCAAGTTCTGCCTCGCTGACGCCCGTCCTGTCGCCCCTGACTTCACCGCCCGAATCCGCGACGCCGCCCAGGGGATCGAGATCGGTGATGAGGCCGTCGGCTCCATCCGTGAGGTCGACACACTCAACGCCTATGCCCGCAAGCTGACAGAGCTGGTGCCCGTGGGTGAGGGCCGCGAACTGAAGGTAGTCATCGACGCCGGAAACGGCATGGCTGGCCACATCGTGGACAGGGCGCTGCTGGGGCGCGGCCTTGAGGTCATCGGCCTCTACCTGGAACCCGACGGCTTCTTTCCCAACCATCCCGCCAATCCGCTTGAACCGGAGAACCTGATGGATGCGCGCGCCGCCGTCATGGGCCACGACGCGGACCTCGCGCTGGTCTTCGACGGGGATGCTGACCGCTGTTTCATCATCGACGAGCGGGGCGAGGTGGTGGATCCCTCCGTCATCACAGCCATGATCGCCGTAGCGGAGCTACAGAAAGAGCCCGGCGCCACCATCGTGGTGAACAAGATCACCTCGTGGGGGGTGGCGGAAGTTGTTGCTGACAAGGGCGACGTGATCACATCGCGCGTGGGACACACCTTCGTCAAGGCTCTGATGGCGGAACATGATGCCGTCTTCGGCGGGGAACACTCCGCTCACTACTACTTCCGCGACTTCTGGTTCGCGGACACCGGGATGCTGGCGGCTCTTCACGTCATGGAGATGGTGCGTGCCGCGGACGAACCGTTGTCGCAGCTCGTCGAAGAGTACGACACGTGGCACCGCTCCGGTGAACTCAACTCGCCGGTGAGCGACGCCGTCGCCTGCCAGGACGCCGTCGCCCGGGCGCTGGGGGAGAGGGGCGTCGAGGACCGGATCGACGGTCTGACCGTGGAGAATCGGGCCGAGGGCTGGTGGGTGAACCTGCGGGCAAGCAACACCGAGCCATTGCTGCGGCTCAATGTGGAGGCCCGTGAAGCGGAGCAGATGGTCGCGCTCCGCGACGAGGTGCTCGGCATCATCAAGCACAGCCGCAGTGAAGGGCCCACCCACCTGGATTCAGTTGATAGCTCGGAGAAGGAGATCGCAACATGAGTGAAGAACAGATGGACCTGTCGCCGGAGTTCCTGGCCATAGCGGCCTGCCCCAACTGTCACGCCAAGTTCGCCGTCGACTACGACGCCGCCGAGCTCGTGTGCACGAGCCAGGCCTGCGGTCTCGCGTACCCGGTACGCGACAGGATCCCGGTCCTGTTGATCGACCAGGCCCGCTCCACGCTGTAGGGGGGGAATTGTGGCCACGACCGAATTCGACGATGCTCGCCTGGAAGCACCGGAACTCGTCAACGATGAACAGCTGCGTCGGCTGGCGGAGGCCGGGGCACGCATCCGTAAGGCGTGCCTGAGCGAACCCAGGGGCACCGCCACACGCGCCGACCGACCCCGGGGAGTACTGGTACTGGGCGCTGAGGCCCGTCTCGTCCGGGCTGTCCTCGAACCCGTCTGCCCCGTCCCCTTCCTCGCCTGGCCCGGACCGACGTTGCCGGCGTGGGTGGGGCCACTGGATCTCGTGGTTGCACTCGGCGGGCACGACGCACAGATGTGGGAGAACGCATGCACCCACGAGGCCGCCCGGCGGGGCGCCACACTCATCGTGGCTGCCCCGGAGAGCTCCCAGCTCGCGGCCGCCGGCTCCTCGCACTCCACAACTCTGATCGGCATGGCCGAGGGCGACGCGATGGCCGCCGCCGTTGCGGTCCTGGAGTTGCTGGGACTGCTGGAGTTGGGGCCGCCCGTCAACCCGGGCCACGTGGCCGACGCCGCAGACCTCGTCGCGGAATCGTGTTCCCCGCTGAGGGAGGTGGGCTCCAACCCGGCCAAGGACATTGCGCTGGGACTCGCCGACGCGCTGCCCCTCGTCTGGGGCGGAACAACCCTCGCAGGCCGGGCATCCAGACGCATCGCAGAGGCACTGCGTCGCGCCAGCGGCCGACCCGCACTGGCCGCGGACGCCGACGAGCTTGAGACCATCCTCCGGGCGGTGACGCCCCGGGACCCCTTCGCCGACCCCTTCGAGTCGGGAGGAGAGATGGTCCCGGTGCTCCTGCTGCTGGACGATGACAAGGTGCCCGACCGGCTGACCGACGTTCCGCGACGCCTGACCACGCTGGCGGACTCCGTCGGGGTGCGAGTGTGCCGCATCACCTCCGGTGACGCATCCCTGGAGAGCAACGACGTGGAACGCTACGTGACGCTGCTGCAACAGGGACGCTACGCAGCGGCGTATCTGCGCATAGGACTGGGGACGTGAACCCCGCAGCGACGACCCGTACCGCGACCCTGTCCCAGCACCCGTCCCATTCCAGGAACCATCCAACGCAGGAGGCCGCATGATTCGCGTACTGGTCCTCAACGGACCCAATCTCGGACGCCTCGGCGTCCGCCAACCCGAGATCTACGGGGCAACGACACACGACGAGCTGGCCAATCACCTGACGGACACCGGAGAGGCGCTGGGTCTCGATGTGGAGGTGCGCCAGACGAACCACGAGGGCGAGATGCTGGACTGGCTCGGGGAGGCCGCTGACGCCGAAATCCCCGTCGTTCTCAACCCCGCGGGATGGTCACACACCTCCATCGCCATCGCCGACGCCGTCGCTCAGCTGGATCTGGTGGTGGAGGTACACATCAGCAACGTGCACGCCCGGGAGGACTTCCGGAGTCATCTCGTGGTGTCGCCGTACGCCACCGGTGTCATCACCGGACTGGGGCTCGGTGGCTATGACCTGGCCCTCACCCACATCGCCGCCACAGCGGAGCTCGACGGGGATCCTGCCGAGGACTGACTCGTCGCCCCCGAGATTGTGGCGTCGACCGTGAGGACGGGCACCGCGGAGAAGGCGGTCACTGGGGTCACAGGGCGGGTGTATGACGGGTTCGTCAACAGTCCCAGTGGGACCGGTAGGCTGAGGATGTGGATTTTCGAGTAGCAGACCTGTCCCTTGCCGAGTTCGGACGCAAGGAAATCACCCTTGCCGAACACGAGATGCCCGGCCTCATGGCCATGCGGGAGCGTTTCGGCGACTCCCAGCCACTCGCCGGCGCCCGCATCGCGGGCTCACTGCACATGACCGTGCAGACGGCCGTGCTGATCGAAACGTTGGTGGCGCTCGGCGCCCGTGTCCGCTGGGCGTCGTGCAACATCTTCTCCACCCAGGACCATGCGGCCGCAGCGGTCGTCGTCGGGCCTGATGGAACCCCTGAGGAGCCGGCGGGCGTACCGGTGTTCGCGTGGAAGGGCGAAACGTTGGACGAGTACTGGTGGTGCGCCCGCCAGATCCTGCAATGGCCCGGGGACGAATTCGCCAACATGATCCTGGACGACGGCGGTGACGCCACCATGCTCGTCCACCAGGGATTGGCCGCACAGCGAGCTGGCGAGGTGCCTGCCGACGAGTCGTCGGACTCCGAGGAGTTCCGCGCCGTCAAGGCCGCTCTGCGGGAGGTTCACGGCACAGTGGACTGGGAGGCAGTCGCCGACGCGATCATCGGCGTCACGGAGGAGACCACGACGGGCGTGCACCGCCTGTACGAGATGGGTCGCGACGGGTCCCTGCTCTTCCCGGCCATCAATGTCAACGATGCGGTCACCAAGTCCAAGTTCGACAACAAGTACGGATGCCGCCACTCGCTGATCGACGGCATCAACCGCGCCACCGACGTCCTCATCGGCGGAAAAGTCGCCGTCGTCTGCGGTTACGGCGACGTCGGCAAGGGGTCAGCCGAGTCCCTCCGGGGTCAGGGAGCCCGGGTCATCGTTACCGAGGTGGACCCCATCTGTGCGCTGCAGGCCGCGATGGATGGCTATCAGGTGTCCGCGCTGGACAGCGTCGTCGAGACCGCCGACATCTTCATCACGGCCACCGGTTGCCTGAACGTGATCTCGGCGGATCACATGGCGCGCATGAAGCATCAGGCGATCGTCGGCAACATCGGCCATTTCGACAACGAGATCGACATGGCCGGCTTGATGGCCACCTCGGGAATCGAGCGCACCACCATCAAGCCGCAGGTGGATGAGTGGCGTTTCACGGACGGACATTCGATCATCGTGTTGAGTGAGGGCCGCCTCCTGAATCTCGGCAACGCCACGGGCCACCCGTCGTTCGTGATGAGCAACTCCTTCACCAACCAGGTGCTGGCGCAGATCGAGCTGTTCACCACGCCCGACGCATACCCCATCGGCGTGCACGTGCTGCCGAAGCACCTCGACGAGGAAGTCGCTCGGCTGCACCTCGCGGCGCTGGGTGTGGAGTTGACGGAGCTGACGCCTCTGCAGGCCGAGTACCTCGGTGTGCCGGTGGAGGGCCCGTACAAGTCGGACCACTACCGCTACTGATCGCTGGAATACCACTGGTCTTCCCCACACCAGCCGTAGCGTGGCACACCAGCGCTACATCACAGGTGAGGCGAGTACCACTGGTAATCACATCGGCGCGGAACGGTTCGCACCCCGGAAGAGGGACTGAGCGCTCGGGTCTACTTGCCCTTGCCCGGGTTCATGGACTCCCAGATCTCCTTGCAGTCAGGACACACCGGGTATTTTTCCGGGTTGCGGGACGGCACCCACACCTTTCCGCAGAGCGCCACGACGGGGGTGCCCGTGACCATCGCCTTCATCAGTTTGTCCTTCGGGACGTAGTGGGAGAACCGCTCGTGATCGCCGTCCTCCACCTGTGATGTGCGCTCGTCAACGACTGTCTCGGCTCCCGGGGCAAGTTCACTCATGTCACAAGTCTAATCTCACAGCGCACACCGACACCCGCACCTGGCCGGTTGAGCTCCGGGCCCTGTGGTTACTGTCATCTCCTGGTTCTGATCCGCAACCTGCGCCCACGCGTCGCAAAGTCGGGCTTTCGTGGGAGTTGCGAACCAGAACCGTGCTGGACGCGTCGCCGCCGTCGCGTCCGTCGATCGGGAGCCGAAGGACATGGCAGGATGAAGGCATGAGTTCTTCGGCAGAATCGCCACCGGCCGGGTGGTACCCCGATCCTGCGGGATCCGGTGGGCAGCGCTACTGGGATGGCGGTAATTGGTCACAGGTCACGAGACCCTCGAATGCTGCGCCTGCGGACTACGTTCCGCAGGAGGATCAGGCAGCGTCGCAGTCATCCCTCGATCAAGCGCATACAACTCAGCGCACCGAATCCGGACAGGCGCGCTGGGCGCCGACGAGCAGTGAACTGGGCATGGCGCGTCAGCCGGTACTGGCAGGGTTCTGGTGGCGGGTGCTGGCCGCGATCCTGGACTCGCTCATTCTCGTCATCCCCATGGGTCTACTCATGCTCGTGATCCTGCCGGGCCCCGTCGACGAAGTGCTGCAGTACTTCAACGACACAATGAATGCCAGTCTCAATGCGGGCGCCCTGCCGGCGGAGCCGGCCGGGGCTATCGCATCGATCAATCTCTTCTCGGCCGTCGTGGTGTTCCTGTACCGAACAGTGTTCGTTGCGTTGAAGGGGGGCACGCTCGGCAAACTCATTCTTGGCCTGCGGGTTCTGAGGGTTGACGCAGCCGTCGGCACCACCCCCCCATGGGGCACCTCTGCGTTGCGCGCTGCAGCGGCGGGGCTGCTGGGCTGGATCGCCCTGATTGGTCTGCTGGATGTCCTGGTGATGCTGTTCACCCCCAAGAAGCAAACGTTGCACGACATAGTGGCTCGAACCATCGTGTACAAGAAGTGACCCAGAAGGACTACAGGCTGTGACGCAGCTCCCCGACGACCTGACCACGCTCGCTGAGCATTTCGGCATTGCACTGGAGTTCAAGGACTGGAAGCAACGCGACCTCGAGATCTCCCAGGAATCGGTGACCGCCGTCCTCGGTGCCCTCGGCGTCGACGCCTCCACCGCGGAATCCCGAGCGGCCGCCCTCACGGAGCTGCGTGATGCGCAGTGGCGGCGCGTCCTCAGCCCTTGCACCGTCGTGGAGTTCGGGCAAGGGGTGAGCATCGACGTCCACGTCCCCGCAGGCTCCCGGGTCGAGGTCAGCCTGGCCCTGGAGACAGGAGGTGTGCGCCCCGGTCAGCAGATCGACAACTGGGAGGACGATCGCTGGATCGACGGCGCCGCCCGCGGGGAGGCCACCTTCTTCTTCGGTTCCGACGTTCCCCTCGGATACCATCGGGTCATTGCCGAGGGTCAGGAGGGACGCTTCGAGGCGACCCTCATCGTGACACCGAGCCACGTGGGCTTCCCGGCCTCGATGGGTGAGAAGCGCACGTGGGGCTACGCCACGCAGCTGTACAGCGTCGTCTCCCAGAGATCATGGGGTGTCGGAGACCTCACGGATCTGGCCGATCTGATCGCGTTCTCCGGCGCGGAGCAGGGAGCCGGGCACGTCCTCATCAATCCGCTGCACGCGGCCCAGCCAGCTGCACCCATGGAGCCGTCTCCGTATCTCCCGGCGAGCCGTCGATTCCTCAACCCGCTCTACATCCGCCCTGAGTCCATCCCGGAGTTTGCGGACCTTGGGAAGCCGGACCAGTCACAGATCGATCGGCTGCGAAAGCCGCTGCGTGCTCCCGATGGTGAACCGCGCGCCATTGATCGTGACGCCTCCTGGAAGGCCAAGCAGCAGGCGTTGCGCATGATCTTCGCCGTCGGACTGCGCCCAGCCCGCAAAATCCTGTTCGACCACTTTGTTCGTCGCGAAGGAGCCTCCTTGAGGGACTTCGCCACGTGGTGTGCACTCGCCGTCGAGTTCGGCAACGACTGGCGGGAATGGCCACAGCAGTACCAGGACGTGAGCTCGGCCGAGGTTCGCAGATTTGCCGACGAGCATGCCGACGACATCGAGTTCTACACGTGGCTGCAGTGGATTGCGGGTCAGCAGCTTTCCGCGGCCCAGACCGTCGCAGAAGAAGCGGGCATGCCGCTCGGGGTCATCACTGATCTGGCCGTGGGCGTCAGCCGCAGCAGCGCGGAAACTTGGGCGATGCCCGATCTTTTTGCCGACGGCGTTACCGTCGGAGCTCCCCCGGACGATTACAACCAGTCCGGTCAGGACTGGGGCCAGCCGCCCTGGCGGCCGGACAAGCTGGAAGAGGTGGCCTACGCCCCGTTCCGGGACATGGTTGTGGCTGCCATGCGTCGCTCCGGCGGGGTGAGGATCGATCACATCATCGGTCTGTTCCGGCTCTGGTGGGTGCCCCAGGGGCTCGGGCCACGTCACGGAACCTACGTCCGCAACAACCATGAGGCGCTCATCGGAATCCTGGCACTGGAAGCACACCGCGCCCAGGCGCTGGTGGTGGGTGAGGACCTGGGCACGGTGGAGCCGTGGGTGCGCCGCTATCTTGCGCGACGCGGCATCCTCGGCACCTCCGTCTTGTGGTTCGAGAACGACGAGGGACGTCCGCTGGATGCTCACCGCTGGCGCGAGTACTGCCTTGCCTCGGTCACCACGCACGACCTCCCCCCGACGCTGGGCTATCTTGCCGGCGACCACGTGCGGCTGCGGGACTCCCTGGGTCTGCTCACCGAACCGCTTGAAGAGGAGCTCGAGGCGGCGCGCGATGGGCAGAGCGCTTGGCTGGAGAAGCTCGTCGCCGACTCTGTGCTGGACGGGGAGCACATGGAAGATCCGGCGGAGGTGATGCTGGCGCTGCACCGCTACCTGCTGCGCACACCATCCAGGGTCCTGCTGGCGAGCCTCACGGACGCCGTCGGCGAGCGACGTACCCAGAACCAGCCCGGCACGATCGATGAGTACCCGAACTGGCGTGTCCCGCTCGGCGATGCGTCAGGAGACGCGGTGACGCTGGAGGACGTCTTCGATGCCGAACTGCCAAAACGGTTGGCGGCGGTGATGAACGGCACGGAACCGGGCGCCCAGGAGACCTGAGGAGCTGCCGCGACGGGGCCGGAGGTCAGATGTTGGCCGGCTTGGGTGCTGCCTGATACGGGTTGGTCGTCTCGGAACCCTCGGAGTCCAGAATGATGGTCTCGATGGCAGGATCGCCTCTGCTGATCCGCAGCGCTGCCTGGGGCAGCTCCGCCAGCGACTCCTCATGGCGTCGGCGAGCCTCCTCAAGGGTGAAAGCCCCCACCACCTCACCGTTCTTGACGATGTCCACCAGCAGGTAGCGGTCGTTGCCGTCGGTCTGGGGTGCCGTTCCCAGACCGATGACTTCTGCTTCAGCGCGTCCGTCCGGGCCCAACCGGCGCATCGCGAACTTGCGGCCTCCGAGGGTGTTCTTGCCCCGGGACTTCTTGCCCACAGGTGTCATGGGGGCGTCGCTGTTGGCGGACTCGGCGCGCGCGACCAGTTTGTACACGAACCCAGCCGTCGGATGCCCGGAGCCGGTGACCAGAGAGGTCCCGACGCCGTAACCGTCGACGGGTGTGCCACGCAGCGCGGCGATCTGCCACTCGTCGAGGTCCGAGGTCACGACGATCCGGGTGTCCGTGGCGCCCAGATCATCCAGGAGGTCGCGGGCACGCCGGGCAGCGCTGGCGAGATCACCGGAATCCAGCCGAATCGCGCCCAGCCTGCCCCCTGTCAGCTCGACTCCCTTGCGGATGGCGGCCTCCTCGTCGTAGGTGTCCACCAGCAGAGTGGTGCCGTCTCCCAGGGCGGCGATTTGTGCTCTGAACGCGTCCTCCTCGGTGTCGTGCAGCAGGGTAAAGGAGTGGGCGGCGGTGCCCATGGTGGGAATACCCCAGCTGCGGCCCGCCTCCAGGTTCGACGTCGCCGCGAAGCCCGCCACGTACGCTGCCCGGGCGGCGCCGACGGCGGCCCACTCATGTGTCCGGCGAGACCCCATTTCCGCGCACGGACGTCCCTCTGCCATCGACGTCATGCGCGACGCCGCCGAGGCGATGGCGCAGTCGTGGTTGAACACGCTCAGCAGCAGGGTTTCCAGGACGCAGCACTCGGCGAACGAACCCTCCACCGACAGCACGGGGGAGCCGGGGAAGAAGATCTCGCCCTCCGGGTAACCCCAGATGTCCCCGCTGAACCTGTAGTCGGCCAGCCAGGTGGCGAGATTGTCCTTGATGATCCCGGCATCGGTGAGGAACTGGATCTCGTCGTCATCGAACCGGAACTTCTCGATTTCCCTGAGGGCCCGGCCCGGTCCGGCCAGGACCCCGTAGCGTCGTCCCTCAGGGAGCCGACGGGTGAAGAGGTCGAAGAGGCTGTGCCGCTCCGCTGTCCCGGCATCCATGGCGGCCTGCACCATTGTCAGTTCGTAGTGGTCGGTCAGCAGCGCCGTCGTCATGACGAGCAAGCCTAGTGCCCGCGACGGACACATGGGCTCTGGGCACTGTCAGTAGGATCGGGAACAATGGGAGACATGAGTGAGCAGGGTGGGCCCGGCACCCAGGGCAGCGTTGCGGTGCTGGACGCGCCGTCGGAGGCGGCTGACATCGCATCCCAGTGGGTCACGATCGTCTGGGACGACCCGGTGAACCTCATGAGTTACGTCGCCTACGTCTTCATGGAGTACTTCAAATATCCCCGCGACAAAGCGGAGAAGCTGATGCTGGAGGTGCACGAGAACGGCAGGGCCGTGGTGTCCACCGGCAATCGCGAGGCCATGGAACATGACGTGATTGCCATGCAGAACTACACGCTGTGGGCCACGATGGAGCGGGCATGAACCAGGACGAGATCGTCTGGGAGTTCGACGGTGGCGAGGGGCGCCGCGATGTCCTGATGGCGTTGGTGGGTCAACAGCTGCGTGTCGTCGATGAGTTGCTCCCGGAGGAGACGGAGGACCCTCTGGCGCGGTTGGCCGCTGAACTGTCGGAGCGGCCGGTGGAGTTGCTGGAGTCCAACCCCGTCTTGGCCCGGCTGTTCCCGCCGGCCATGGCCGACGCGGAGGAGGCCGAGCAGTTCCGTCGCGACGCCATCAGCCAACAGGCGCGGGCGCGCCTGGAGGCTGGTCGCATCGTGCTGTCGGACTGCGCCCGCGCTGATGGAGACAGCGTTGATGGAGATATGGTGCCCGTCTGCGAGGACCACCTCGCAGCGTGGATCACCACCCTGGCTGCGCTCCGAGCCGCATGGAATGTGGAGCTGACCGGCAGTGCGGAACGCATGGCCACTCCGACGAGGGCGGACGCCCGCGCCAAGCCGACGGCGGCTGCAATCTGCGACTGGCTGGGCTGGGTGCAGGAGGACGCCCTCCAGGCTCAGATGTTACTGCTCTGAGGCGTGGCTCTGTGCGGGACCGTCGGGTGGGGATCCACATGGGTTGGTGTTCAACAGTTGGCGCGCGCTGTGGGGTGGCAATGGTGTTGTCCCCAGTGGTCCTCGGTCAGCCAGTGCGTCGGTGATGTCTCTGCCATTGCGGAGGGAGCGCTGGCGTAGACTCAGGCGCTGTGACCAACAACATCGACAGGCCCATCGGCATCTTCGATTCAGGCTTCGGGGGCCTGACGGTGATGCGTGCGTTGGTGGATCAATTGCCGAACGAGGACTTCATCTACCTGGGTGACACGGCCCGCACACCCTATGGGCCACGCCCCATCGCTGAGGTGCGCGAGTTCGCACTGCAGGGATTGGACTACCTGGCCGGTCTGGGCGTGAAGGCCCTCGTCATCGCGTGCAACTCCGCCTCAGCCGCGGTCCTGCGCGACGCGCGCGAGCGCTACACCATCCCCATCTACGAGGTGATCCTGCCCGCGGCCAAACGCGCCGTCGCAGCCACCCGCAACGGACGCGTCGGGGTTGTGTGCACGAAGGCCACTGCCACCTCACGTTCCTATGACGATGCTTTCGCCGTTGCCGGCGACGTGGCGGTCGGGACCCGCATCTGTCCGCGCTTCGTCGAGTTCGTGGAGGCCGGCATCACGGGTGGACCCGAATTGTTGGGAGTCGCCCGGGAGTACCTGGAACCACTGGTGGCCGAGAATATCGACACCCTCGTGTTGGGCTGCACCCACTATCCGCTGCTGACCGGTGTCATCAACTATGTCGTCGGGGACGATGTCACGCTGGTTTCCAGTGCTGAGACATGCGCGCAGGCCGTCTACTCGGGTCTGACGACGAGGCGGTTGCTCCACGATGAGCCACGGGAGGCCACGCGGACTTTCCTCACCACGGGCGATGCGGACGACTTCAATGGCATCGGGCATCGGCTCCTGGGGCCGTTCGTGGCGGGCGCCACTACAGTGGTTCTCGACTGAACCCCATCCTCAGGAGCTTTCACCATGTGTCACAAGATCACCTGCGATGTCTGCGGCAAGGCCACGTGGGAGGGCTGCGGCGAGCACATCGAATACGCGCTCGAGGGCGTGGCCGTCGCCGACCGCTGCCACTGCAAGACCTACGTGGGTACTGACACCCCGCGCGGCGCCCGCGTCCCGTCCTGAAACGATGATTGGGACGACCGGACAGGCCGCACTCATTGCCCGCCGAGACGTATATCTCCTCGGCGGGCAATGAGTGCGGCGTGTCGGGTCGTCGTCCGCGGGTGGGTGCTGGAGTGGGGTCTGCATCGGTGCGCGCTAGGTTGTTGCCCATGACAACACCTGCTGCCCGCATCGACGGCCGTGCCCCTGACCAGCTGCGACCCGTCGGCATCACCCGCGGGTGGCTCGATCATGCTGAGGGTTCGGTCCTGGTGGAGTACGGGCGCACCCGGGTGCTGGTGGCGGCCAGCGTCACAGAGGGTGTTCCGCGGTGGCGCAAGGGCTCCGGCCTGGGCTGGGTGACGGCCGAGTACGCCATGCTGCCGCGCGCCACCCACACCCGCTCCGATCGCGAGTCCATCCGCGGCAAGGTGGGCGGACGGACCCATGAGATCTCTCGGCTGATCGGTCGCGCCCTGCGCGCCGTCGTCGACTACAAGGCGCTCGGGGAGAACACCATCGTGCTGGACTGCGACGTGCTGCAGGCCGACGGCGGCACCCGTACCGCCGCGATCACGGGCGCCTACGTTGCGCTTGCCGATGCCGTGTCCCACCTGCGTGGCCTCCGCCTCCTCAAGGGCGAACCACTGACGGACTCCGTCGCGGCCATCTCCGCCGGCTACGTGGACGGCGTCCCGATGCTCGACCTCGCCTATGAGGAGGATTCCACGGCAGGCACCGACATGAACATGGTCATGACGGGCTCCGGAGACTTCATCGAGGTGCAGGGAACCGCGGAGGGAAAGCCGTTCAGTCGTGCCGAGCTCGACGTCCTGCTGGAATTGGGCGCCGCCGGGTGCCGCGAGCTGACCGAGATCCAGAAGAAGGCGCTGGTGCCGTGACACGCCAGATCGTGGTGGCGACCAACAATCGCAAGAAGCTCGTCGAACTCCGCCGCGTGGCGGAGGCTGCCGGGATGGACGTCGACTTCCTCAGCCTGTCGGACTTCCCGCCCTACCCCGAGCCTGAGGAGACTGAAAGGACCTTCGAGGGCAACGCAGTCCTCAAGGCGCAGGCGGCCGCCCGACACACAGGTGTCGAGGCCATCGCCGACGATTCCGGGATCACCGTCGAAGAGCTGAACGGCATGCCGGGCGTTCGCTCCGCCCGCTGGGCCGGGCCGGCGTGTGACGACGAAGCGAACAATCAGCTCCTCCTTGCCCAACTCGACGGCGTGCCTGAGGACCGGCGAGCGGCCACGTTCGTCTGCGCGCTCGCTCACGTCGGGCAGGACGGCTCTCTCCGGGTCTTTCGCGGGGAAATGCCCGGGCGAATGGCCGGCGAAGCGCGCGGGGACAGCGGATTCGGCTACGACCCCATCTTCGTTCCCGACCAGCACGACGTCACAACTGCCGAGATGAGCGCGGAGGACAAGGACGCCATCAGCCACCGCGGGCAGGCGGTCCGGGCGTTCATCGAGTCGTTGAAGGAGAACTGAAGTGCAGCAGTACCTGGACCTGCTCCGTCGCATCACCGACGAGGGTGTCGACAAATCCGACCGCACCGGCACCGGCACCCGCAGCATATTCGGACACCAGATGCGCTTCGATCTCTCCGAGGGCTTCCCGCTGCTCACCACCAAAAAGGTCCACACCCGCAGCGTCTTCGGAGAGCTCCTGTGGTTCCTCCGCGGTGACACCAACGTGGCCTGGCTGCACGAGAACCGAATCTCCATCTGGGACGAGTGGGCAGATGCCGACGGCAACCTCGGCCCCATCTACGGTCACCAGTGGCGCTCCTGGCCCACTCCCGATGGTGGGCACGTGGACCAACTGGCGAGAGTCATTGAACAGTTGCGCACATCACCGGATTCCCGGCGCCACATCGTCTCCGCCTGGAACGTCGCGGACATTGACGACATGGCACTGCCGCCCTGTCACACACTGTTCCAGTTCTACGTCGCACCCAGAACCGGCGGCCGTGGTCGGCTGAGCTGTCAGCTGTACCAACGCTCCGCCGACGTCTTCCTGGGCGTTCCGTTCAACATCGCAAGCTATGCGCTCCTCACGCACCTGGTGGCGCAGGTCTGCGACCTCGACGTCGGTGACTTCGTCCACACCCTGGGCGATGCGCACATCTACTCCAACCACCAGGAACAGGTGGCCGAGCAGCTACGGCGCACACCCGGCCCTCTGCCCACCCTGCAGATCAACCCCGACGTCACCGAGATCGACGCGTTCACGCTGGAGGACATCTCGGTCATTGACTACCACCCGGCGCCGGCGATCAAGGCGCCCATCGCCGTCTGACAAGGAGTCTTCAGCATGAGAATCGTGGCAATCGCCGCCGTGGCGGACAACGGGATCATCGGCTCCGATCGCGACATACCGTGGCACATCAGCGAGGACTTCAAGCGTTTCAAGGCTGTCACCACCGGCAACACGCTGGTCATGGGCCGACGCACGCACCAGAGCATCGGTCGCGTCCTGCCCGACCGGCGCATCATCATCGTCACACGCAACCCGGACTGGAGCGACGACGGCATCGAGGTGGCGCACAGCGTGGAGGAGGCGATCATGCTGGCTGAGGAGACGCCGGAACGGGTCTGCTACATCGGTGGCGGAGGTGAGATCTATCGGGCCGCGTGGCCGTACCTGACTGAACTCGACATCACGCACGTCCACCAGTCGCCGGAGGGCGATGTCACCTTCCCGCTGATCAGCCGCAGCCAATGGACCGAGGTGTCACGGGAACTCCGCAGCGGCTTCGACTTCGTCTCCTACCTTCCCACGCCGTCCTGAACGGTGGCCCACCACGACAGCGGCGGGGGACGAATGGTCGGACTTCGTACGCGATTGGGTAGCGTTGCCTCATGCGGTCCGGGGCGAGAATTCTGCATCTCGATCTCGACGCATTCTTCGCCGCCGTTGAGCAGCGCGACAAGCCGAGCCTGAGGGGCAAACCCGTCGTCGTGGGTGGAGCCGGGCCGCGCGGCGTGGTGGCCACCGCCAGCTACGAGGCCAGGGTGTTCGGTGTCCGCTCCGCCATGCCCGGGACGGAGGCCCGGCGACGATGTCCCCACGCCGCCTTCCTCGGAGGGCGTTTCGCGGCGTACCGGCAGTCGTCAGAGGTGGTGATGCAACTGCTGACAGAGATCTCGCCCGCCGTGGAGCCGCTGAGCTTGGACGAGGCGTTCGTGGATCTGGCCCTCAGCGACTGGGATCCCGCGCACATGGCCGATCACGTGGAAGAACTTCGACGTGAGCTGGCTCGGCGCACAGCCGGTCTGACAGCGTCCGTGGGTGTGGCGTCCAGCAAGTTCGTGGCGAAGATCGCGTCGGAGGCGGCCAAGCCGGACGGGTTCAGTATCGTCGAAGAAGACGAGGAACTGGATTTCATCGCGGAGCTGCCAGTGCGTTCCGTTCCAGGCGTTGGACCCGTGACGGAGGCGAAACTGACGGCGATTGGCATGCGGACGGTTGCCGACCTCAGGCGGGCGAGCCGGGAGGAACTGGTCCGCGAGCTCGGACGCGCCGCTGGCGAGTCCCTGATGGAGCTGGCCTTCGCCCGGGACAATCGGCGGGTGCAGAGCGAGCGGGAGGCCAAGTCCATCTCCACCGAGGACACGTTTGCAGTCAATATCGTTGATCGCTCGGAGTTGGAGCGCATTCTGCGTCGCGACGCTGCGCAGGTGGCCAAGCGTGTCCAGCAGGCCGGTGTTTTTGCCCGCACGGTGGCGGTCAAGGTCCGGTTCGCCGATTTCACTACCATCTCCAAAGCGCGATCGCTCGGGGGCGCGACGGATCGTGAGGAGTCCATCGCCGCAGCGGCCGTCGAGTTGCTCGCGGAAGTGGACGTGCGGGAGGGGGTGCGTCTGGTGGGGGTGTCGACGTCGAACTTCGCGGCCTCTGCGCAGGAGCGTCTCTTCGACGAGGACAGGCAAGCATCGGAACCCACCACCACAACCAGTGAGGTGGATGTCTCCGGCGTGCGAGGTCATGGATGGTTCCCCGGTGCTGAGGTGTTCCATCGGGACCACGGCCGAGGGTGGGTGTGGGGAGCTGGTCTGGGACGGGTGACGATCCGGTTCGAGAACCGCGATTCTTCTCCGGGTCCAGTGCGGACCTTCCGTGTGGACGATCCCGCGCTGATGGCCAATCCTGAGCTGCTGCCGTTGCCCTGATGCCGTCGATGTGTGTGGCATGGTGAAGTGTGGAGCCCGTCGGGGCTGACTGGATCAGCCAGCCCCGACGGCATGCCACCCTGTGCGGGTGACACTGTTCCCGCGGCAACCGGTGTCGACCTTCCCCCCAGAAGGGACGACAGGGCCTGGCCGGAACAGTTCACTCAAGACGATCTCACAACCTCTGGTTGAAAACCGCTCGATGACTTGAGGGTAGCGTGATTCCGTGCAGAATGCCAACAGGTGACCAAAATTCCCTTCAGTTGATCCAATGGCATTTCGTGATATTCAGTTGGGCGCTGACTAGGAGCGTTGGCGCACTGTTAGAATCGCCGGGCTGTGGCCGAAGTGGTGGAATTGGTAGACACGCAGGATTTAGGATCCTGTGCCTGCGGGCGTGAGGGTTCGAGTCCCTTCTTCGGCACCGTCTTAGGTGCGTTTGACAAGGCTATTTAGGTCGGCGACCGCCAGCAGTGCGCCGGTCGTGCGTCCTACGTGCAACAGTGTTCCAAGGCGCTTGGCGTCAATGGACCGGCTGAAGAAGCCGACCTCGGCTTCAGTTCCGTCCTGTCGGCAGGCGCAGGCCACGAACTCATTCGAGAGGCCCTGTGAACCGCCCTCGCCTCGCAGTTGGAACGGCCTCCGATGCGCACGTGGCCGTCTGTCATCGATCGGGCTCATCTGTGGCGTAGGAAAGAACGCCCGAGCATGCGTGATGTGGTTCGTCTACGCGTCGCGGGCTGTGTGGGTGGATGACCGGATGCGCAGCTCTGGTTGAATCTCAGGGTGCTCGGGAGCGGTCCGACCTGACCGAATCCTGCTCAAGAGCAGATCCACAGCCATGCCGCCCATTCTTTCGCCGCACCGGGGGGTTAGTCGACGGCGCATATTGGCGTTCACTCGCCGGATTAGGTAGACTGACCTACCTAACCAATCGGAGTGGGTCACGTGGCAGAGTCGAATCGCCTTCGGCGCACAGACGCGGGTCGACGCATCCTCGACGCTGCCTCTCGTCGGTTCTACGAGGATGGGATCGCCGCGACTGGCATCGACAGGATCACCGCCGAGGCCGGCGTGGCGAAGATGAGCCTTTACAACAACTTTGCCTCCAAGGCCACACTCGTCGAGGCGTACATTGAGGCGCGACACGAGGAGTGGCTCGAGCTGTATCGCCGGCGCGAAGCGGAGACAACTAGTGCACAAGACAGGGTGCTGGCGGTCTTCGACGCCTACAGCGACCATGCAAACCAAGCCTACGAACGCGGCTTTCGAGGTTGCGGCCTGCTCAACGCAGCCGCGGAGCTCCGCCAGGGCGATCCCGGGCGCGACGCCGTGCGTCGACACAAGGAAGAAGTGGAGTCGATCCTACGATCGCATCTCGAGGCGCTCGTGGGAGCTCAGCGCGCCAGTTCCATCGCGGAGCACGTGTCGTTCGTGCTGGAGGGTGCGATGGCGCGCGCGGGGCTTGAGGGCAACGATGATCGACTCATCGCCGCTCGCCGCCTCGCCGGCCAGCTGGTGAGCGCCTTGTGACCCGTCAAAGCCTTGGCGCTGCAGCGATTCTGGTAGCCGCCGTCTTGTGGGGGACGACCGGCACCGCAGCGAGTCTTGCTCCGGCCGTGTCACCGCTGGCGATTGGAGCAGCCGCAATGGGTATCGGCGGCATTCTGCAGGCACTGGTCGCGGCACCATCCCTCATTGCCCAGCGCGGAAAGCTCCACCAGAACCTCGCGCTCGTCTGTCTTGGCGCCGCTACCGTCGCTATCTATCCACTCGCATTCTACAGCTCGATGCGCCTCAGCGGAGTCGCGGTCGGCACCGTCATCTCGATCGCGTCCGCACCCATCGCCTCCGCCATCCTGGAGCGCGCCATCGACGGCCATCGCCTTGCACCACGGTGGTTCATCGCTGTCGCGCTGTGCGTAGCCGGTTCAGTGATGGTGTGCGTGGCCAGAGTGGGCAGCGAGCCTGAGGCGGGCGCTGCGATGCTTACGGGAGCCGCGCTCGGGCTCATCGCCGGGACGACCTACGCGCTTTACACCTGGGTGCTTCAGCGCCTCATGCAACGCGAGGTCCCCCGCGGCGTTGCGATGGGCGCGGTGTTCGGGTTGGGTGGGGTCGCGCTCATACCGGTACTCATAGCCGCCGGTTCGCCGGTCCTCGCATCAGGAAGCGCAGCCGGAGTCGCCGTATACATGGCGCTGATACCAATGTTCGCCGGCTATCTGCTCTTCGGGCTGGGCATAGCTCGTGTACGCGCAAGCACCGCAACGACGCTCACCCTCAGCGAGCCCGCGGTGGCGGCCGCGCTTGCCGTGTGGATCGTCGCCGAGCGGATGGCAGCGATGGGCTGGCTCGGCATGGCTTTCATTGGGATTGGCCTGGCCGTTCTCACCATCGCTGCGCGGCCTGCGTGGGCGCACGCACCGAGATTCCTGACGAGCAGCAGATCTCTGCCCGATGTCGCGCCGAATTGAGCCCGACCGCGAGCGCCCGCTTCAGTACGGCCGACAGGATGCGCGACAGTACCAGCGTGCCGGCTCGGGCGGAGCGTGGAGGAAGTCGACTTCCCGGCTGGCCGCAGGGTGCCGCGGTCATGGCGGCGGCACCGTTGGAGTCGCAGCCGTCGCCTTCGGCGTCCAAGGTCAGGGTGCCGGATGCGATCACAAGACCGTCGAAGGAGTTTATGCGTCGTTGTAGCGGCCGTGGACAGTGAGGCCGCCATTTCCCGCGATGGTGAGATCGGCGGTGGAATCGATGGCCGCGCTTGAAGCGTCGTCAGGAATGTCGGCGTAGGAGGCGGCGTCGGTGACCGTGTTGTCCGTGCCATCCGCCAGCACGGTCGCTAAGGAGACGGACGAGCCGCTGCTGGGTGCGGCGGCGGAGCCAGTGTCGGTGGTCAGCGAGCAGGCACCGAGGGTGGTGGTGGCGGCCAGGGCTGCGATGGAGGTGGAGATAAGGGTTCTCATGTCCTTTGCCCTTTGAAGGGTTCAGAAATGTTCAGGCCAAATGGGTGTGGAGGGTGCGGTGCCATCGGTGGGCGGGCAGGTCGGGGCGCAGCGCGGCCAGTCCGGTGGCGTACTTGGAGATGCGGGTGGGACGGTGCTCCATCGACCACAGGAGTCTGTCGATCTCATGGGCGGGGCCCGCGGACTTGGTCTCAATGATGACCAGACCGTCGGCATTGACCCGGCCAGCGTCCATGGCGTACCACTGCAGGTTGCTGTAGATGGTGACCCGGGCTGTGGCGTCGGGGCTCAGCAGTGTGCAGCGGCGGTAGTTCTGAAGCACAGGTAGGAGCCGTGCTGGACTGATGCCTGCCACCCTGCCTCGTGCCAGGCATTCATGGACGAACCGGTGCTGATCGGGATGCATCGAGAGCAGGCTGCGCACCACCACCACGAGCGTCATGAGCCCCAACGACGTCCAGCCACCGACGCCGAGTCCACCGAGCAGACCGAGAGCCAGCGCGCTGAAATAGTAGGCGACCTCGTGTTGGATCCATGGACCCAGCGGCACGGTTGCCAGTCACCCAGCAGGGGAGCTGTGTGCGGCCATGGTGAGAGCCCCGTCCCTCTCGCGGCGAATGCGAAGATCCAGCCCTTCGTCGCTCCTGCGCGCCTCCACACTGATTTTTTCGCCCATGAGAAGTGGCGTGAGGGCGCGGTAGCTGAACCGGGTGGGCAGGTGGCCGACCACTTCGGTCGCGAGGTTCAGCATCAACGTCGCTTGGAGGGGGCCGTGTGTCAGCAACCCGGCGTAGCCCTCCACCTCGGTGGCGTAGGGGTGGTCGTAGTGGATGCGGTGACCATTGAACGACAACGCGGAGTACCGGAACAGTAGTGTCGAGTCCGGAGTGAGAGGCCACCGCTGTGCAGTGGGCCAAGGTTCAGCGCGAGGCGGCGCTGGGGTGGGTGCCCCGGATGCGGGGTCCGCACGAAAGACGAGGTCCTGGCGTTCGTCCATTCGGGTTCGGCCCTTGACCTGCCAGTGGTGGCGCATCGTCAAGAACCACAGCGGTCCACTTCGCCCCGATCGGGGGGTGATCGCCTCGACGGTGGAGATGCGCGTGACACTGTCGTTCGGTATCAGTTCGCCGTCGATGGCCAATTCGCCACCGGCCCACATGCGTCGGGGCAGCGGTATTGCTGGTTGGAACATGCCCGGACGCGGATGTCCATCGCGGCCGAGTTCGTCTGATGGTGCGATGTCTGGAGCGAGGCACCAGTGCAACCCGGGTGGCACGGTGCCCGGACCGAGCAACCCAGGCAGCATTGCCCGGAAGGCTGCAATCGTTCGTGGCGTAATGGTGTCGTGGACTTCGCGACGGTGCCCGAGCCACGCGGAGAGCGAAGGCGGGAGCGTCGAATGATCCACGTCTTGGCCGTCCCGTGGCTGTTCCATCACCATGCCTGCCTTCGGATCGCGAGCCTTCAGCGTAACCGCAGAAGGCGGGGTGGCGCGATGCTCGTCGCGCCACCCCGCATTCCCTCATTTCACGGAGCCTCGCGTCACGCCGGAGATCACCCAGCGCTGCGAGAACACGTACACCAGCAGCAGGGGGGCCATCGCCATCAGGTAGGAGGCGAAGGCCACCGTGTAGTCGGTGTTGAACTGTCCCTGGAACACGTAGTTGGCCAACGGGAGGGTGCGCGCGGCCGGGTCGGTCAGGATGACCAGCGGGAGGATGAAGTCGTTCCACGCCCATACGCAGGTGAGGATGCCGACGGTCGCGTTCATCGGGGCCAGCAGCGGGAAGATCACCCTCCAGAACACGCCCCAGGTCGTGGCACCGTCCATCCGAGCCGCTTCTTCCAGTTCGATGGGGATGGAACGGATGTAGGCGGTGTAGATGAACACGTTGAGGCTGAGGCCGAACACTGTGTAGAGGATGATCAACCCCACCTGGTTGTCCAAGTGCAGCATGCCTGTCTGTTTCGCCACGGGCAACATGATGATGGGGAAGGGAATGAACAGGGCGGCCAGCAGGTAGAAGTAGACGCCCTTGAAGAATCGTCGGTGCATGTTCCTGGCCAGCGCGTAGGCCACCAACGAGTTGGTCAGGAGCGTGAACACGAGGGCGAACACCGTGATGAGTCCCGTGTTGGTGATGGCCTGTGGGAAGTTGGTTCTCTCCCAGGCGTCGGCGAAGTTCTCCCATCGCACTGCGGTGGGCCATTCGAAGCCCGTGCCGGTGGTCAACTGATCCGGTGTTTTCAGCGCGACCACCACGGCCAGGTACAGGGGTATCAGCACCGTGAGTGAGCACACCGCGATGAAGGCGGTGACCCACCAGTTAATGCGTCGGGTGTCGTCGTCGCCTTCTTTGGCCTTGCGGGGGCGTCGTCGGGCGATGGTGGTTTCGGTTGCGGTGCTCATCAGAAGTCCGCCTCTCGGCTCTGGAGGAATCGGAACTGCACAAGCGAGACAACCGTGATGACGATGAAGAAGATCACGGCGTTCGCGGTCTGATAGGCGAACTCACCGCCGGCGAAGCCACCCTTGAAGATTAGGAGTGTGACGGATTCGGTCGCGGTGCCGGGTCCGCCGTTGGTGAGGGCGACGATGTGGTCGAACACCTGCAGGAAGCCCTTGAGGCTCAGCACCATGTTGATGGTGAAGAAGGCCCCGATAAGGGGGAAGGTAATGGAGCGGAACTGCCTCATCGCCGAGGCGCCGTCCAGGGAGGCCGCCTCGTAGAGTTCCTGCGGGATGGTCTGCAATCCCGCCAGGTAGATGATGATCGCGAAGGCACAGGCCTGCCACACCGCCAGCACCACGATGGCCGTCCACGCCCAGTCAGGGTTGGTGAGGATGTTGTCCCTAAACAGCGGAATGCCGACGAGAATCTTGGGCAGCGAGTTGGAGAACATGTACTGGAAGACGTAGCCGACGATGAGGATGGCGAGCACGTAGGGGATGAAGAAAACGCCACGAAAGAAGTTGCGTCCCACGATCTTGGCGTTGAGCCCCATGGCGATCAGCAGGGCAATGACGTTGGTGAGGATGGTGGCCACGATCGCGAACCCGAACGAGAACAGGTAGGCGCCAATGGCCCGGTCATCGCGGAACAGGTTGATGTAGTTCGAGAACCCGACGAAGCGCCAGTCCCCGTAGCCGGCGTAGTTGGTGAAGCTGAAGAACATGCCGGTCAGCACGGGCAGGGTGTGGAAGAAGGCGAAGGCCGCCACTGCTGGCACGACCATCCAGTAAAAGGCGGTGATGGGTGCTCCGCCGATGCCACGTGGCGACTTCTTCCGTGGCATTGCCACGGCCACCGGGGGGCGCTGTGGTGTCTGCGTCGTAGCTGTCATGTCAGTCTCCCTGGATCGTGCGGGCTGCCACCTTGCGCCACTCGTTGTCGAGCGTGGCGAGGGCGGAGTCGATGTTGCCGCTGAACAGTGCCTGCTGCACGGTCGCGTCGAGCGGGATGCTGGCAGGTACCTGATGGTCAATGAATCCGGCGATCCGGCCGTCGTCGAAGTAGGGCTTCACGGACTGCAGGGCCGGGTTGTCGCTCAGCTCTGCCCCAATGACGGAGGGCACCATGTTCTGGGACGCCGCCAGGTCCGCGATGACGTCCTTTTCAAACATGAAGTGCACGAACCGCAGGGCCTCCTCCAGGTGGGGGGTGTCTTTGGCGATGGTGACCGTCACGTCGACGCCGGTGACCAGTAGACGGTCCTCGGGTACGTCGCTGAGCGCCGGGTAGGGGAAGATGGCGGCTTGGATGTCGGGGTTGTTGGCCTGGATGGGTGCCAACGCCCAGATGCCCTGCATGTACATAGCCACCTCGCCGCGGGCGAAGGCGGCGTTTCCGTCATCATAGGTTTTGCCTCGGTAACCATCCTGGGCGTAGGCAAACAGCTCGGATTGGCGCCGCAGGACCTCGTCGAAGTCCTTCTGGAACGAGACGGCAGAGTCGGGCCCGACATCGCTGCCCAGGTCCCGCATCTTCTCGAAGAAGCCGTCTTGGGCTGCGTAGGCCCCGATGGCGTTGAAGGACGGCAGCACGGTCCAGCTGTCGGCCAGGGTGCCGTAGAACGGTGTGATCCCGGCGGCTTTCAACTCTTCGCAAACGGCAAACAGTTCTTCCCAGGTGGTGGGGATTTCCAGACCCTGGTCTTCGAAGATCTGGGTGTTGTAGATGATGCCGTTGGCGTTGTTGATGTAGCCCAGCGAGTTCACCTCGCCCTCCTTATTACCGAGGTCGGCGAGGATCTCCTGGACCGCGGGGTTGATGGACTCCAAAGTGGGGTCCCCGGTGAAGTCGTGGAACACACCGGCTGTGGCCAGCTTCCCGAACCCACCATTGGCGTTCAGCGTTATGACGTCCGGGGCACGGTCCTTCACCAGCAGAGTGCGGATTGTGGTGTCGGCGTCGGCCACCTGATTCTGGATCACCCGGATGTCGGGGTTCTGTTCCTCGAACTCGTCGATGATGGACTCGAATTGTTGCAGCGCCTCGCCCTTGAACTGCAAGAAGCTCAGCGTCACCACGTCGTCACCGCCGTCGGGGGAACACCCGGCCAGACCGAGTGCCAGGGCCGCCGTCAGTAGCACGCCGACGGTTTGCGTCTTTCTCTTGCGTCTTGATTTCACGTTGCGCCTCCTCGCGCTCAGGATGTGAATCAGATGGTGTGCAGGGCCTCGATGATTGTGGCCTGCTGGGGGAACTGCACCGGTGGGCGCAGCCCGACGGTGGAGAGGATGCGTCCGCTCAGGACGATCTCCTGATGGGCCCAGACCAGGGGTGACTGGCCGGGTTGGGGTTCCTGCCCGCCTGGGTTAATGATTCGCACCAGGTAGTCCGTGTGCGGGTTGAGTCCCGGCAGGGTGATGCGGGCCGGTGGGTAGGTGATGGTGGTGGTCATCTGCGTCACGGTGAAGAGGCCGCGCGAGTGGTCGGCCGCGACCATGCCGCGCACGTCGAGTCCGGTGTCGGTACCGTCGGTGAAGACGGTGCGTCCGGTGGACACAAGGTCGCGGATGTCCTTGGCGAAGGTGACCCAGTCGGCGATGCGGGCCCGGGTGGCGTCGTCGGTCTGGGTGAGGTCCCATTCGATGCCGAAGTGCCCGAACAGGGCCACGGCGGCGCTCAGGTTCAGCGAGACGGTGCGACCGGTGGAATGCGCGACGGGGCTGCCGAGGTGCATCCCCATCATCTCGGGGGGCACCACTAGGCTGGTGTACTTCTGGTTCTCCAATCGCTCCAACGGGTCCAGGCAGTCACTGGTCCAGATCCGGTCGGTGCGATCCAGGATGCCGAGGTCCACCCGCGCCCCACCGGAGGCGCAGCTCTCCATCTCCAGTCCCGGGTGGGCCGCTTTAAGCTCGTCCAGCAGGCGATACAGCGCCAGCGTCTGCTCGTGAACAACGTTGGGCCCACCCGGGCCGGATCCGGCGTCGACGAGGTCCCGGTTGTGGTCCCACTTGAGGTAACTGATGGGGTACTCGTGGAGGAGGGCGTGGAGACGGCCTGCAATGAAAGCGTAGGCGTCGGGATGTGCCAGGTTGAGCACCTGCTGGTGGCGGGCCGAGGGGGGAAGTGTCTTCCTGGATTGCAGGATCCAGAGGGGGTGTTCACGGGCCAGGTCGCTGTCGGGGTTCACCATCTCTGGTTCCACCCATAGTCCGAACTCCATCCCGGCCGCGTGCACGTGCTCAACAAGTGGGTGGAGCCCCTCAGGCCAGACCTGCTCGTCCACGAACCAGTCCCCAAGACCAGCGGTATCGTCGCGGCGACCACTGAACCAGCCGTCGTCCAGGACGAAACGCTCGACGCCCACGGACGCGGCAACATCGGCTAATTCGGTCAGTGTGGCGAGGTCGTGGTCGAAGTAGACGGCCTCCCACGTGTTGAGGGTGACGGGGCGGGGGCGTCGGGGGTGCTGCGGGCGGGCGCGCCACTCGTCGTGGAATCGATGCGAGAGTTCGCTGAGACCATCACCCCAGGAACCGATCACCCATGGGGTGGACAGAGTGTCGCCGGGGGCGAGAATGCCCTCGCCTGGCAACAAAAGTTCGCCTCCTGCCAGGAAGGCCTCCCCGGTGGTTACTCGCTCCGCCAGGACCCGGTGGTTCCCGCTCCAGGCAACGTGGATGCCGTGGACACGGCCCCGCTCGAAACCGAAACCGGGGCGCCCTGCCGCGAGCAGCAGCGTCGCATCAGCCCCGGGACGTCCCCGACGGCTCTCCCGCACATGGGTCCCGAAGCCGAAGCCGTGGCGCAACGTCGAGCGTTCACGCAGGTGCCGGCCCGTGGTCTCCACCAGTTCGGCGGCATCCCACGGAACGGGAAACGCAGCGTGGAGAGAGTTCAGGGTGAAGTCAACCTCCGAGGTGTTGCGCACCGTGATGCGCTGGTGGAAGAGCCCGGATGCGCCGACGCGGAGCTCAAGGGTTGCGGTGAGTCCGGTTTCCTCGTCGGCCAACAGCAGCGTGGCGTCGTGATTATTCACTTCGATGTCTGTGACGTGGAAGTGCAGGCTCGACCCTCGTGCGCCGTGGCCGTCGATACCCGGGGTTCCCAACCAGCCATGGGCAGGGGTGGTGAGCATTCCCAACCGGGCGGTTCGGTCCAGCCCTCCGGAGACCTGTTGCGCGATCGCAGTCGCGGCCAGGGCAGCCAGTCGCTCTGGGGTGACATCGAGTTCCTCACCCCAGTGATCGATCACCGGAGAGTCAAGGGCATCGACCTGCACCACAACGCTGGTGCCACCGCGGCGTAGGTGTATCACCCTGCCGGTCGAGGGCAATATGGTGGGTTTCAGCTTTGGGGTCCGCGTGGTCTCCATCGACATAGAATAGTTTTATCACGAAAAAAATACGATGGCAAGGGTTCTTGATGACCTGGAAAGGACGCCATGCTGACCGACAGTGAGGCCGCCCTGGCCGAAGCCGTGCTCCTCCATGGCCCCATCACCCGCCAATCCTTGGCCAGTCGGTTGGGGCTGTCCGCGGGAAGCCTGACGCGTCTCGCCAAGCCATTCCTGGCCCGTGGTCTGTTCGTGGAGGTGGACGAAGCCCCAGACGGTCTGGTGGGACGGCCCAGCAAACCGCTGGACATTAGCCGCGGCCTGCCCATCTACGCCGGCGCCAAAATCACCGGCGACATGGTGCACAGCGTGGCGACCGACGTGCGCGCCAACCCTCTCCGCAAACACGGCGTGGTGTTGCCTGATCATTCTCCAACCGCTGTGGTGTCGGCGATTGCCGACGCCGTCGCCAATCTAGGAGTGCCTCGCATCGCCGGACTGGGAGTGAGTCTGGGCGGGTCGGTATCACGTGGAGTCATCGAGCGCGCACCGTTTCTGGAGTGGAGGGACGTTCCCCTCCAGGGCATGCTGGAGGAAGCCCTCGGCATCCGCGTCACCCTTGAGAACGATTTGGTGGCTCTGGCGGAGGCGGAGCGGTGGTTCGGCCTGGGCAAAGGGCTGCCCGGGTTCGTCATCATCACGATCGGTGCTGGCATCGGGTACGCGTTGGTGACCAACAACACGGTGGTCCGCTCCCACGATGCCGGGCTGGGGCTGGCCGCCCACGTCCCGGTTGCGGCGATGGGGCCTCGCTGCCACGACGGCCACATCGGATGCGCCCAGGCCATGCTGACAGGTGAGTTCATTGCCTCGGCCACGTCGACCGCATTGGGCCGCACCGTTGACTGGCAGGAGGCGCTCACCCTCGCACACCACGATCCCGCAGCACGCGCCGTCATGGAGGCCAGTGGTCAGGCGTTGGGTCGGCTCATCGCCCTGGCCACGAACCTGTCGCTGCAATCCGACGTCGTTCTCGCAGGCGAAGGCATCGCCCTGTTCGGACTCGTGGAGGAAACCGTGCGCGCCACGATCCTCGACCACCGCGACCCGCTGGCCAGCGCCGTCACCTTGAAGGTGGATGACTCCGGATTCGACGCCTGGGCGCGAGGGGCAGCCGTGATAGCGATCCAGTCCTCGCTCAGGAGACTCGAGCTGCGCTGACACACGGGCGTCTCTCCAATGTCTCCTCAGGGTTGGTTCGACGCCGCCTGGCCCTCACGCGGACCGCATGGTCACCTGGAGGGAAAACTCAACGGTTGACGTATTGCATGTGGCTGGGGTTGTAGCGGTCGCCGTGGACGCCGATCCGCCGGGCAACAGCATCGAGGTCCGCGAGTTCGTCGGCGGACAGCGCCACTTGGGTAGCGGAGCTGTTCTCCTCGATGCGGGCGATGCGCCGGGTCCCGGGGATGGGGACGATCCAGGGTTGCTGGGCCAGGAGCCAGGCGAGCGCGATCTGTCCGGGAGTGGCGTCCTTGGCGGCGGCCAGCGCACGCACATGCTCCACCAGTTCCTGGTTGGCGGTGCGGTTCTCCTGACTGAAACGGGGGATGGTGGTACGGATGTCGTCGGCGGTGAAAGCTGTGTCGGGCGAGACCGTTCCGGTGAGGAATCCCTTGCCGAGCGGGCTGAACGGCACGAACCCGATGCCGAGTTCGGCCAGGGTGGGGAGCACTTCGGGTTCCGGGTCTCGGGTCCACAGCGAGTATTCGCTTTGCACAGCGGTCACGGGGAAGGTGGCGTGAGCGCGGCGGATGGTGGCAGCGCTCGGCTCGGACAGCCCGAGGTGGGCGACCTTCCCGGCAGCGATGAGCTCGCCCACCGCCCCGGCGACATCCTCGATGGGGACCTCGGGATCGACGCGGTGTTGATAGAACAAGTCAATGCGGTCGGTGCGTAGGCGGCGCAGGGAGGCGTCGGCGACGCGTCGGATCTGCTCCGGTCGTGAGTCGAGACCGGCCATCGCACCGTCTCGGATGTTGAAGCCGAACTTCGTGGCGATCACGACGTGATCCCGCAGGGGAGCCAACGCCTCGCCGACGAGTTCCTCGTTGACATAGGGGCCGTAAACCTCGGCGGTGTCGAAGAATGTGACACCGAGGTCGACGGCGGCTCGCAGCACGGCGATCATGTCGTCCCGGGACCCGGGGTTGGGGCCGTAGGACTGGGACATGCCCATGGTGCCAAGGCCGATAGCTGAGACTTGCAGGCCCTGGCCGAGTGTTCGAGTGTGCATGGTGATGCTCCTTGGAAGGGTTGATTGGCATACGGGGGGTGGTCAAGGACAGTGAAGGGCGCGAAAGGCTCACACGGTGGCAGCCTTCGTCAGGCGTCGGGAAAGGCCCGGGGGCGGGGATCCTCAGGCTTCTGGGATGTCGCGGCCGAAGTTTTCCAGCGTGATGTCGTCCGGGTCGGGGCCACCGCGCTTTCCGGTGTCGAGGGCGGTGATCACCGCGAGCTCGTCGTGGCTGAGGTCGAAATCTATGATGTCGTAGTTCTCTTGGATGCGGTGTGGGGTGACTGACTTCGGGATCGCCGAGCGGCCCTCCTGCAGGTGCCATCGAAGCATCACCTGCGCCGGAGTTTTGCCGTGCGCGGCTGCGATCTGAGCGATGGTCTCATCCTCTAGGGTGCTTCGGCGGTCACTGTCCCGGTAGAACGTGATGCCGCCGATCGGGGACCACGCCTGGGTGAGGATGTCGTGCTCGGCGTTGGCTGCCTGGACGTCAGGCTGGGAGAAGTACGGGTGAACCTCGATCTGGTTGACCGCCGGTGTGACGCTCGTGGCTTCACGGAGCTGGGACAGGTGGGTGGGCATGAAGTTGGAAACCCCGATGGCTCGTACCTTCTCGTCGGCGAGCAGTGTCTCCAGGGCCCTGTAGGCGTCGATCGTCAGGTCGAAGCGGCTGGGTAGCGGTTGGTGCAGAATCAGCAGATCTATCTGGTCGACTCCCAGCTTGCCGGCGCTCTTCTCGAACGCGTGCAGCGTCGCGTCGTAGCCGTAATCGCTGATCCAGACCTTGGTCTCGACGAAGAGTTCTGAGCGTTTCAGTCCGGACTGGGCGATCGCTTCTCCGACCTCTCGCTCGTTGCCGTAGGCAGCGGCGGTGTCGATATGTCGGTAGCCGGTACGCAGTGCCGTAGCCACCGCATCGACCGTCTCCTGCGGCGGCGTCTGGAACACCCCGTAGCCGAGGGTCGGAATGGTGACGCCGTTGTTCAGGGTCAGCGTGGGAATCGCACTGGTGGGCATGCCTTCACAGTAGGACGCGACTGCCAGCTCAAACAGGCCCTGTTGGTACCGGGTTGTCCGGCACCCGGCAGCCGTGCCGTCCCCGGCAGTCGGCGGTACCTGTGCTGACCTGGCGGACGCTGTGCCCCGCAGTCGCACCAGTCCTTCGCTCACCTGGCAATCCTCCTGACTTTCCAATTGGGGCGTGTGGCTTTGCCGCCGGCTTGGTAGCACCACCCCATCCGCCGTGATGCTGTAGGGGTGGGCGCGAACCGCGAAGCTGTGGGGTTCCGCAAGTTCCTCCCGTATGAAGGTTCCGCGTCGTAGCTTTGGTGCATGGACCTGAAGACCGAGATCCGGGAGTTCCTCGCGACCCGTCGGGCGCGCATCACCCCACAGCGGGCCGGGCTGCCTGCCTACGGTGCTCACCGGCGCGTGCCAGGGCTGCGGCGAGAAGAGGTGGCGATGCTCGCCGGCGTGAGCGTCGACTACTACATCCGGATGGAGCGCGGAAACCTGCGGGGTGTCTCCAACGAGATCCTGGAGGCTTTGGCGGAGGCGTTGCAGCTCGACGAGGCCGAACGCGGGCATCTCTTTGACCTGGCGCGGGCCGTGAACGCCACCAGCGCCGCCCGGTCACGGGCCCAACGTTCACGGCCCCCGATGCTGCGCCCCGCCGTCCAGCGCATCCTCGACGCCATGGTGGGCGCCCCCGCGGTGGTGCGCAACGCACGCCTCGACATCCTCGGCGCCAACCTGCTGGGACGTGCCTTGTACGCGCCAATGTTCGACTCGCCGGAGCGAGCCCCCAAGCAGCCGGTCAACACCGCCCGGTTCCAGTTCCTCGACCCGCAAGCCGCACTCACGTTCTGGGGCGGCAAGACCTCACGCATATCCCACGACGCCGTCGCAATCCTGCGCGCTGAAGCCGGGAAGAACCCCTACGACAAAGCTCTGAGTGATCTGGTGGGGGAGCTGTCGACACGCAGCGACGAATTCCGCCAGCTATGGGCCCGCCACGACGTCCGCTACCACCGCAGCGGCACCAAAACCTTCCACCACCCGGAGGTGGGCGCCCTGGAGTTGGATTTCGAGGCCCTTGTCCTGCCCGCCGACCCCGGCCTGCAACTCAACGTCTACACCGCCGTTCCGGGATCACCGTCCGCCGACGGCCTGAAAGTCCTCGCCACCTGGGCGGTCACCATGCTCGCTGAGGGTCTCGACCGGTCACCGGCAGCTACTGGGCAAACTTCGACCCCCAGGAGATAACCGTGAGCACGACCTTGCCCACTGCACCCAGCACGAAGGAGTCCGCCGCAGCTGTCCCGCGGTCGTTGTAGACAAGTCTTCGAGTCGACGTCGGCGTCCTCACGCTTCAAGACGCGCCCGGCGGTGCAGCTCGACGACGGTCCGTGGGAGGTTGTGTTGCGCTCAGCCGCCCCAGCAGTTGCGGACCCCGAAGGCGACGTCCCGAGAGGTGACTCCGGGGGCGGGGTCACCTGTGATGAGTTCGACGCCGGTGTCGAGGTAGCCGCTGGGCTTTTCACCGCCGCGCACCTCGTCGGCGATTGCGGTCACCCCTAGCCTGGCCATGTTCTGGGGGAACTGCTGAGCGGTGGCGTCAATGTCGCCCGGCCGCACAGCGGTCTTGATGGCTTCGCATCCCCCGTCGATGGAGACCACGACGATGCTGCCAAGGTCCGCACCTGCTTCCCTGAGTGCCTCCAGGGCCCCCAACGCGGCTGGCTCATTGACCGTGTAGACGACGTTGATGCCCGGGGTCGCCTCCAAGAGTTGCTGCATCCCTGCCTTGCCCAGCTCCCGGTCACCTTCCGTGTCGACCGACCCGACCACTTCGGGATCGTCGGCAGCTATTCCGAAACCCTCGAGGAAGCCTTTCATGCGCAGCTCGCCGGAGCTGATGCCTGGCGCGAGGTCGAGGATGGCGATTTGCGGCTCCAAGCCAAGTTCCTGCGCCTTGGCTGCAGCGTACTCCCCAACCAGTTTGCCGGCTTTCAGGTTGTCCGTGGCATAGAACGCGTCGACAGCGGAGGGAGGGTCGACGGGGGTGTCGACTGCGATCACGGTGATCCCCGCGGCGCGGGCAGCTTCGATGGCCGGCACGATCGCGTCGGAATCCGTGGCGGCAATGAGGATGCCATCGACCCCCCTGTCGATCATCGCCTCCATCGTGATCACTTGGCTGTCCACGTCGGTGTCGCTGTCTCCCGTTGCGGTGAAAAGCGTGACGTCTTCGCTTTTCGCGACTTCCTCGGCCACTTCCCGCATGGTCACCCAGTACGGATTCTCTTCCTGTTTGGTGATCAGTCCGACGGTGACGGGTTTCTGCTGCTGAGTTGTGCACCCGACCAACCCGGCGAGGAGCACCGTCATGACGACGACAGACACCACCGTGGCGACACTGCTTCTGCGCATTTCGTTCATGGTCGCTCCTTTCTTACGTGACAACTCTGGAGTGGTCGGCGGGTTTCGGTTCCCTCGATGTGCGCAGGTCAAACAGCGCGTAGCCGGCAACGACGGCCAGGCAGACGCCCGGCACCACGTATCCGAGTGCGGGGCTGGCGACGTCCATCACGAGGGCGTGCACCATCGGCAGCAGTGCACCTCCGAGGATGGCCATCACCAGCCCTGCAGCACCGAACTTGGCGTCCTCACCCAGCCCACTGAGCGCCACCCCGTAAATGGTGGGAAACATCAGGGAGAGTGAGGCCGAGATCGCCACCACAGCAAGGAGACCGATGATGTTCAGGACGAACATCGCCACGAGGCAACAGACGACGCCGAAGACCGCCATGATCAGCAGCAGTTTGGTGGGCCGGAAGATCCCGAGGAGCCACACCATCACGAACCGGGAGATCAGGAACACGATGAGGCTGGCCTGCAGGAACCAACCGGAGTTGCCCTCGGAGATCCCGACGACGTCCTGGGCGTAGAGGATGGTGAAGGTCCAGGCGCACGTCTGTGCTGCGACGTTGAAAAATTGTGCGATGACGCCGTAGCGGTAGTGCCGGTTCTTCCACAGCCGCGTGGCCACGTTGCCGTCGGGTACAACATCGCTCTCAGGTTCCTCGACGATTGGGATTTTTCGGAAGGCGATCAGTAGCCAGATGATGATCAGCACCGCAGCGATGCCCAGATAGGGGGTGAGGACCAGTGAGAGGTCGGCCTCTTGGCTCTGTTGGAGTTCTTCGGGCGTCATGATCGTCTTTGCCGCCTCGGAGGTGAGGCCGGGCAGGATGAGGATGGCTCCCATCAGCACACCGACGTTGGCGCCCACGGGATTGAATGCCTGGGCGAGGTTGAGCCGCTGGGTGGCCGTCTCCTCCGAGCCGAGGGCGATGACGAAGGGGTTGGCGGATGTCTCCAGGATCGACAGGCCCGCCGCCAGGGTGAACAGGGCCATCAAGAAGAACCCGTAGACCAGAGCCTTGCTGGCCGGCAGGAACAGCACACCTCCCAGCGCGGCGAGGCCGAGGCCGGTGAGGACTCCGGCCTTGTACCCGAACCGGCTGGTGATGACCGCGGCAGGAAGCGCCAAGAGGAAGTAGGCGCCGTAGTAGGCGAACTGCACCAAGGAGGACTGGAAGTTGGTCATGTCGAAGATGCCGCGGAAGACCCCTACCAGAATGTCTGTCAGGTTGGCGGCGGCTCCCCAAGCCGCAAAACACAGGATCAGCAGTATGAAGGGAACGAGCAGGTCCCGCTCGACGAGCCGATTTCTGGCAGTCGGTGTGGTAGTGGGCTCGTTGACATCCGTGCTCATCGCGACCGCCACCTCACACGTGTCGAATGGTCACAGCAGTTGGCGGGAACAGTCATGAGCGCTCCTCAGAGGGGGCCACGCCGCCCAAGCGCAGACGGCGTTGTCATCTGGCTCACGATCATAACAGTGATCGCTGGCTGACAGGTGCTGTCCCGTAACCGGACAACGTTCGCGATTGGGCGAGAAAGGTCTCAGCGGCAGGCAGGAGACGTCGGTGCAGTGACCACGAAATCCCCACTTCCAGTGACGTGGCGACGCCGGTGACTCGCAGGAACCGCACGTTGCTATCGGTTTCCTCGGCGGCATCACGGTGGCGGTGTGGCGCAGGCGTGATGGCGACGCCCAGCCCAGCGGCAACGAAGCCGTGGATGGTGGCAAGGTCGTCGAACTCAAAGTCGATGCGTGGCGTAGGCCCTGATTTGGCGAACAGGCTGTCGGTGACGACCCGCAAGGGCGAGCCACTTCGTGGAGCAACGAATCCCAGGTCAAGCAGCTCAGCGGGCGCGACTTCTGACCGGGAGGCAAGCGGGTGTGTGGCGGGCACGGCGAGACGAATTGGCGCGCGTCCGATCGCAAGCCACCCATGGGAAGACGGGGCCGGACGCAACGTTGTCAGTTCGAGGTCAACGTCGTCGCGTTGGCGAAGCCCAGGACTCGCATCGGCATGGCCGGGTATGAGCTCGAAGCGCACGAGCGGGTGTTGAGCGCGGAAACTCGACACCAGCGAGGGGACCCATTCCCTACCGAGCCACGACTCGAATGCCAAGGAGACGGTCCCACTCTCGGGATCGATGACCTGTTGCACGGCGGCCAAGCCGTCGTCAAGTTGGTGGATAAGGGCATCGACATGGCGTTTGAACGCGGCTCCGGCTTCAGTCATCCTCAGGGCGCGACCCGAACGCCGCAGCAGCGGGGCGCCCACCTCCGCCTCCAGCCGCGCGAGCGCCCTGGAAACTCCCGACTGCGACGTACGGGTCAGCTCGCTCACCTCCGTTACCGTGACGCCGTCGGCAACTTCCTGGAACCACCGCAGTGCATCCGTATCCATACCGATGACTCTAAGGCATAGTTCACATGTCACCCAGGCATTGGACGCAAACGGGGATGTGGACCAGACTGTCACACATGAAGATTTCGCAAGCGCACAAGGCAACAACTGGGCGCACCCGGATTGCAACCGCCCTCGGGCACCTTCGGGCCATTCGCCACCGGCACACCGAGCTCGCCGCCAAGATTAGCGCCTACCCCGCAACCCGCAGCGCGGCCCGGGTGGTCCTGCCGACCCGCGCCCACGTGGCGGCGCCCGGCTCCGGACCCGTTGATCTCCGACCCGCTCAGGAAGCGCTCATCGCCGCCTGATCCCGCGACTGGACCACAAACAGCTTCTATGCGCCCCCCGAGTTAGGATCGCGACGGCTTCATCGCCCTTCCACTCGAGTAGCGCGAACCTCACTGACTTCAATCGATGACCGGCGCGTCGGAGCGACGCATAGCTTGGCGATCCGGCGCGTTCGCGACCAGCTGGCGCCCCTATTGAGCGGCTCCAGAAGCGAAACCTCCAATGTTCCCGTTTCGGCGCTGCCTGCTGGTCCCCATGTCGTTGGATGGTTCAAGCATGGTTGCAGTGAACGTCTGCCTGAGCGCAGCCCTCCCTTGCTGTCAGCGTTTCCAACGCGGCGAACGACAACTGAGCTGACGGGGACCGTACCCCTTGATTCTTGAAGTGGCACACACCTGGTGCATTCCGGATTTTTTGCGCTGTGGCCTCTGCTGAGTGGGCTGTCTTTGTGTATGACGGCGTCGTTGCACAAGCTGACGGCTGGGTCGGGGTATGACTACTTGACCCGGCAGGTCGCCGCCCAGGATTCCACCGAGAAAGGCCACGTCTCCTTGGCGTCGTACTACTCCGAGAAGGGAGAAGCCCCGGGCACGTGGTGGGGGAGCGGGTTGGTCGGGTTGGGCGATGTGGCTGTGGGCGATCAGGTGTCTGCGGAGCAGATGAAGGCACTCTTCGGTGGCGGTTTCCACCCGAACATGGCTGTCCGGATGGCGGCCTTGCCGGTGGATGCGTCGCCGCAGGAGATCCGGGCAGCGTCTTGGTTGGGGGGCACCGTTCAAGGTGTTCTCCGGGGCGACAGGGTTCCAGAAGGAGGTTGCCCTGCGCTGCTCTGTGTGGGAGTCCGCCCATCCGGGGGTGGAGGTGCCGGTGGGGGTGCGGGCTGAGATCCGCAACGATATCGCCCGGGAGCAGTTCGTGGAGCGGTTCGGCCGGGCGCCCAGCCGGTTGGAGTTGTCGTCTCAAGTGGCGCGGCTCTCGCGGGATCCGTCGACGGCGTGCGCCGGATACGACCTCACGTTTACCCCGGTGAAGTCGGTCTCAGCGTTGTGGGCGGTCGCTCCGGTGGAGTTGGCGGCCCGGATTGAGGAGGCGCACAACGCGGCCGTGTCGGATGCGTTGCGGTTCCTGGAGCAGCGGGCGTTGTTCACCCGGTGCGGGGCCGATGGGGTGCGGCAGGTCGATGTCACCGGGCTGGTGGCCGGGATGTTCGTGCATCGGGACTCCAGGGCGGGGGATCCGAACCTTCACACCCACGTCGCGATCGCGAACAAGGTCCAAACCCTGGACGGGAAATGGTTGGCCATCGACGGCCGACTGATTTTCAAGGCCAAGGTGGCGGTCAGTGAGACCTACAACACACAACTCGAAGCCCACCTCGCCAAGCTAGGGATCCGGTTCCAGGAGCGACCCGACACCGAGCAGGGGAAGCGTGCGGTGCGGGAGGTGGTGGGGGTGCCGGCGGAGTTGTTGCAGCGGTGGTCGTCTCGGAGGGTGGCGATCGTGGCCCGTCAGGGACAGTTGGCTTTGAGGTTCCAGGGGGAGCATGGGCGGCCGCCGACGCCGGTGGAGGCCATCAAGTTGGCGCAGCAGGCCACGCTGGAGACCCGCGACGCCAAACACGAACCCAGAAGCCTCGCCCAGCAGCGCACCACATGGCGGAGCGAAGCAATCCAAGTGGTGGGGGAGGACGGCATCAACACGCTGGTTGCTGTGGCCACCACACCCACCCAACCTGAGCAACCGATCACTTCGGAGTGGTTGTCGGCGACGGCACGGGAGGTGGTGGCGGCGGTGGAGGGTGGCCGGGCGACGTGGCAGGTGTGGCATCTGCGTGCTGAGGCCTCCCGGCGTGTCCGGGAACGCGCCACCGACCCGGACACGACGAAAGCGGTGACCGAGCACCTGCTGCAGGAAGCCATCCGGCTCAGTGAACCCGTCGGGGACGCGGGCGGTGATGGCATCACGGAGCCGGCGGTGTTGCGCCGCCGCGATGGGTCCTCGGTGTACACGGTGGCAGGGGCGCAGCTCTACACCTCCGAAACCATGCTCTCGGCGGAGAGTGACATCGTGGAGCATGCAGGGCGCACCGATGGGCGCCGGGTCACTGAGGTGGAGGTGTCGTTGGCGTTGTTGGCCTCCACCGCCAACGGCATCAACCTCACTGCGGGCCAGGCGAGCATGGTGCGGCGAATGGCCACCAGCGGGGCCCGGGTCCAGCTCGCACTGGCCGCGGCGGGGTCGGGCAAGACCACGGCGCTGAAGGTGTTGGCGGATGCGTGGCGGGAAGGCGGCGGCACCGTGTTGGGGTTGGCGCCCTCGGCGGTGGCGGCCAGTGTGTTGCGGGACCAGACCGGGGATGCCACCACGATTGCGAAGTACGTGTGGGACCTCAGCCATGGCAACGGAAACCAGCTAGATGCGCGCCTCGGGCCGGACACGCTGGTGGTCGTGGATGAGGCGGGAATGGCCGACACCATCTCCCTGGCCACCGTCATCAATCACGTCGTCGGCCGGGGCGGCTCAGTGCGGCTGGTGGGGGATGACCAGCAACTGGCGGCGATCAGCGCCGGCGGGGTGCTGCGCGACATCGCCGAGATCCACGGTGCCGTTCACCTCACTGAACTCCTGCGGTTTCACGACCGTGCGGAAGCTGCAGCCTCTTTGGCGCTACGCGAGGGACGCCCCGAGGCACTCGGCTACTACCTGGACGCCGCCCGGATCCATGCCGGCACCCAGGAATCCAGCCTCGAGACCGCGTTCACCGACTGGGTGGCGGACCGTGCTGCGGGGTTCGACAGCCTGATGCTGGCCGGCACCCGCGACACCGTCACCGACCTCAACCGCCGGGCCAGAGCCCACCGCCTCACAGGCACCGCCGAGGGTGATCTGGGGGTGGAGGTGGGGTTGGTGGATGGGAACTGGGCCTCGGCCGGGGACGTGATCATCACCCGCCTCAACGATCGCCGGCTCCCGACTTCGTTGACGGATTGGGTCAAGAACGGCGACCGTTGGATCATCCACCACGTCAACCGGCAGGGAGTTGTACACGCGAGGCATAGCGACTCCGGTCGCACGGTGAGGCTGCCGCAGGACTACGTGGCCAAGTACGTGCAGCTGGGCTACGCCGTGACCGTGCACGCCGCCCAAGGCCTCACCGTGGATGTCACCAGGGGTGTGTTGACCGGGGCCGAGACCAGGCAGCAGCTCTACGTCATGGCCACCCGCGGCCGACACGGCAACCACCTCTACGTGCCCGTGGTGGGCGACGGTGATGAACACAGCCTTGTCCACCCCACCACCCTGCGACCCGAAACCGCCCTCGACGTCCTCCAAACAGTGCTCGCCCGGGACGGTTCGGCACGCTCGGCCACCACCGAGACCCGCGACCAGCAGGCGCCGGCGATCCGACTCGGCCATGCTGCCGGCCGCTACGTTGATGCACTCCACGTCGCCGCCGAAACGACCATCGATCCCGCAACCGTGAGCACCTTGGACCGGGAAGCCGACCACGTGGTCGAAGGGCTGACGGCATATCCGGCATGGCCGGCCCTGCGTGCCGCCCTGCTCCTGGACGCTGTTGACGACCGCGACCCCCTGTTCGAACTACGCGCAGCTGTTGCGGCTCGGGAACTGGGATCAGCCGCCGACCCGGCTGCGGCACTCACGTGGCGGATCCGCACCCCACAGGGCGCTGGCCCGCTCCCATGGCTTCCACCCATCCCCACAGCCTTGGCCGGGCACCCCGACTGGGGCCCCTACCTGGCCGCGAGAGCACGGCTGGTCGAATCCACGGTCGTGAAAGTGCGGGAAGCGGCCAGCCATATGGGCCAGCCGGGATGGGCTCTGCCCGGACAACCACTCACGTCCGCACTGATTCAGGACGTGGAGGTTTGGCGCGCCGCCACCGGAGTCGATGCAACTGATCGCAAAGCCCTTGGCCAAGTCCAGCTCGGCACCGCGGCACGGACGTGGCAACGACACCTCGAAGACCGACTCCGAACCGATACGCCACAGGCGTGGACGGACATGCTGGCAGACCTCCACCCCGAGATCCGCAACGACCCATATGCAGCCGTCCTGGCACATCGGATCTCTGTTCTTCACGAGGCAGGTCTCCCGGTAGCGGAGATTGTGGCCGCAGTCGTTGCCGACGGAGTGCTCCCGGTCGAACAACCCGCCGCCGCCGTGTGGTGGCGCCTGTCCCGCCACCTCACCCTCGCCGGGCCGATTGTCACGCAGCTGGATTCCTCTACCAACTCACCGTACAAGGGGGACATGCCAACAGAGAGCCCGACCGGAGTCCGTGATGCTTGCCCCGTTGACGCCGAGCCAGAGTTTGAGGCCCATGTCGCCGGAGGTGGTGGAGATGGGCAACGCCCGACGCCGGAGGCAACCACGACGGTTCTTGGGATCCTCCGCGACCATAACGACTCAGAACAAGCTGACATCAGGAGGGCGCGACGGCCGATTGAGGTCACATCCCCGTCGCTGACGGCCCACCAGCGTCACGAGCGCAACAGTAAGCATTCGCGTCCATCTGATGGGCCACGTCGGTGAGGGGTACACGCCAACCCATTCACAGGAAGGCCCTTCCTAAGTTTTGATATCACAGTGGTATCATTTGACCATGGCTATGACGCTCCGGCTGGACCCCGAAGACGAAAAGGCTCTTGCCCTGCTCGCCGAAGCAGAAGGGGTGAGCAAGCAGGAGGCCACTGTGCGCGCCATCCGTGAGGCCGCCGCACGACGGCTCCGTGAGGACACAGTGCGGCAACTTTCCATCGCAGCTCGGGCACGCTACGCCGATTTGCTCGACCGGTTGGGCCAGTGATCGAATACCTCACGCTCGAAGATGTGTTGTCGTTGGCCGACGACCTCGGAGTTGGCCCCGTGCGCGATGTCGGACTGCTCGACTCCGCGGTCCACCGCCCTCGCGTGAGCGTCTTTGGCCGGGATGCGTATCCCACCCTTGATGATAAGGCTGCCGTGTTACTGAAATCCTTGGTCGGCAACCATGCCCTGGTCGACGGGAACAAGCGCCTTGGGTGGCTGTCGCTGGTGGTGTTCTACGGACTCAATGGCGTCGTCTTGGAGGCGCCTGACGACGACGCCTACGACATGGTGAACGCGGTAGCCAGCGGAACCGCGACCTACCAAGAAGTATCCATTCGCCTGTCGTCTTGGCACTGACCAACAGTGGCATGTCATCCGAAGTTCCATGGTGGGCAAGAAGCATGGGCACGAGCCCGTTCGTCGCATCAGCCTGGACCAGCGCTGTACCCGCAACTCCCAGGGAGCCATGATTGTTTTCCTGTGCTCCGGATCATGCTCGGGATCCTGCAGTTCGAACGGCGTCGAGTTCCACAGCCAGGCGTTGATCGGCGTCGGCCATGGCGTGGGTGTCGCGCATGGTCATACTCGCCGTCGTGTGCCCGAGGCGGCGCATGGTCACCGGCGTTGGGGCGCTGATGTCGGCGGCCAAAGAGGCGTGGGTGTGGCGCAGCACGTGGGGGGTGGCGTCGGGACGCCCGATCGATTCTGCAGCTTTGGCGAATGCGCGGGCAAACACCGACGAGTGCATGTGCCCTCCGTTCGGCGCGCCGAACAAGAGAGCGTCGGGCCCGGGGCCGGTATTTTCACGAAGGTGCTGCCGAAGGTCGTTCAGCAAGCTGGCGGGGATGTGCACGGTTCGCTCCCCGGCCTCGGTCTTGGGTGGCCCCACCTGATAGCCGCCGGCAACCTTGATGACGCCTCGTTCAACGCGGATCGTCCCTGCCCGCAGGTCCACGTCCCCGCGGCGTAGCTCCGCCAGTTCGCCATAGCGAAGCCCACACCAGCCGCCGATGAGGACCGCCACACTCAAGTGAGCGGGCATGGCGTCGGCGAGGGCCTCGAGCTCCATCCTCGAGAGTGGGAGAATCCTGCGAGCCGTTTTCGTGCGTATGCGCGTCCGACGTGGCAGTGTCACGGGGTTGGTAGCCAGCAGGTCGAGGTCCACCGCAGCGTTCATGGCGGTGTGCAGGAACTGGAATGCCTTGGACCGAGCGCGGGGCTTCTCTGGGTCCAGAGCATCCCACCAACGCTTGACCCGCGCCTTGGTGAGGCCCCGCAATGGCACCTCGTCCAAAGTGGGTGCGACATGGTTGCGCAACAGCGACTCGTAATCGCGACGGGTGGTCGGGCGAAGCTCGACAGTGGGCAGCCAGTTGTGGATGAACTGGGTGACTGTGATCGACTCGGCTTGGTGCTCGGCCTCCGCGGCAGCTGCGGCGTCCTGTCTGGCTTGTTCCCGGTATGGCGGCGGGACCCATGCGTCGCGTTCGATGAGCGTGCGCTCGATGGCGATCCAGCCCTCGGCGTCCATCTTGCCGGCAAAGGTCGTGGGCGCCGTGTGCCGTCGACCGTCGGGGCCGGTATAGCTCGCCTGGTACTTCTTGGACGGGAGCTTGCGTATGCTCCCGAAACCTCGCCTTGAGGCCACGTGCCCTCCAAATTCGTGCATCTATCGTGCAACATCTAAGTAACATTGTAGTCCGTTCTGGGTCCCTTAAGTGCACGTTGAGGGAAAGAAAGTGTGACGTTAGGCCTAGTCAAAGCCCGATGACAACGGATTTCTCCTAGGGAGAAGGGACCCTGAAGAAGGATTCAAGTCCCTTCTTCGGCACGACGCTGGACGCCGTCATTTCGATGTCCCATGCAGGGTGGTGGCTGACTTGCGATGATGCTCCGGGCGACGGTCGAATGGCGCACGACACATGTGACCAATTCCCGCCCGGCGGTAACCTTCCGGGCACCTCGGCGCAGTTCAGGGGTAAGGGCGCCCCTGGTGCCGTTGGCACACGAGGAGAGGGAAACGGTGGACGCTGAAGCGAGCGAGGAGCCGTCGACCGCCCGCCTGCTGGCCGGCGACACGCATGCGGTGGTCGAGCGGTACGAGTCGATGATCTACGGCATCGCGGTGACCCACACGGCATGCCGCGGCGACGCTGACGACGTGTACCAGGAGGTGTTCCTCACCTACCATCGTCGCTGCCCGGCGTTCAACGACGAGGAACATCGGAAGGCGTGGCTGATCACCACCGCGTTGCACTGCGCACGACGGGTTCGGCACAGTTCTTGGCGGATGAGGGTCGTGCCCCTGTCCCCGTCCCACGTCGAAACCGGCACCGCCAGCGCTGCCGATGACTTCACGCTGGCAACCGATGAGCAGAACGTGCTCTTTCGTGCGCTGCGCTCGCTGCCCGATAGCCAACGCAGCGTGCTGTACCTGTTCTACTTCGAGGATCTCCCCGTCGCACGGATCGCGGATCTGCTCGGCGTGGAGCCCGGAACCGTGAGGGTGCGCCTCTCCCGTGGCCGCGCCCAGATGCGAGACAAGCTCCTGGGAGGGCTGTGGGATGAATGACGACATCTTCTCCGAGATCAAGGACCAGCTGCGACCTGACCCCAAGGTCAGGGAACGCCTGTTCGACGCGCTCGACGCTGAGCCCGCAGCAACACCGTCCGCGCCCCGTCCCCGACGGCGACTGGCCTGGATTGCTGTGGCCGCGGTGGTGGCTATCGTGGGGCTCGCGGTCCTGCCGACGCTGATCACGACCGATCGGGACCTCACCGATCCGCCCGGGCCGCTGCCCGCAGCCTCCCTTGCGGCCATCGATCCCGCCGACTACGCCCCGGCCTACGCCGCGGTGCAGGAGGCGTTCGCAGCCATGCCCGCAGGCGAGGTCTGGGGTCAGGCCGATTTCGCCGTGGGCGACGCAGCCCGGCCTCAGCTTCAGTCGGCCGAGACCGCTTCGACGGAGGCTGGAGGGACCTGGGGCACCAACACCCAGGTCGCTGGCATCGACGAGGGTGACATCGTCAAGAGCGACGGCCGCACCATCTTCACGGCCTCGGGCACCGACGTGGTTCTCGTCTCGGCCGAGGGTGCCGACACCACGGAGGTGGCCCGGATCGACACGACCGCGGAGGAGACCGGGCCCACGGCGGGCACCGTCCAGGGGCCGGTGATCGACCTGATGCTGCATGAGAATTTGCTGGTGGCGCTTGTCACCGAGTACACACCTCGACTGTCGGAGCTGCCTGCGAGCGATTCCATGGCATATGTGCCCTACGACGCATCCCAGACCAGGGCCCTGCTCTACGACGTGACCGACCCGACGTCGCCTCGCTTCGTGACCGGTCTCGGCCAGAGCGGCGCCTACGCAACCTCGCGACTCTCGGGCGATCTGCTTTACGTGGTCACTGACTACGCCGTCGCCGACCGTGACGCCGTTGACCCGGACGATCCGGCGACGTTCGTTCCGTTGGTCGACGACGAGCGCGGGGTCACCCCGGTGGCCGCCGCCGATCTGACAATCCCGGTGAGTCCGACGGGGCCCATGTTCCAGGTGGTCAGCAGCATCGACCTCTCCAGCGGACAGCGCCTCGACACCGCGTCAGTGATGGGACGCGCAGACGTCACCTACATGAGCGAGAGCAACCTCTTCCTGGCCTCCACCACCTACCAACCCACACCTGTGTCCGAGTTCACGCTCGATCAGGACATCGGACTGCTCGAGGTCTCCCAGAAGACCGACCTGGTGCGGGTCGCGCTGACCGACGGCGCCATCACCGTCGCCGCGAGTGCCAGCATCCCGGGCAGGCCGCTGAACCAGTTCGCCCTCGACCACTTCGAGGGGCACCTGAGGGTCGCGGTCACCATGGACGGCGCCACCGCCTCCGGAGGCTGGGCCACCTACCCCACCGTGTTCGTGCTGGATGACGCGCTCACCGTCGTCGCCTCGCTGCCGCAGCTGGCCGTCAATGAGCAGATCCAGTCGGTGCGTTTCCAGGGCCCACGCGCCTACGTCGTCAGTTACCGTCAGATCGACCCGCTTTTCGCGCTCGACCTCAGCATCCCGAGCGACCCCAAGGTGATGAGCGAACTGAAGATCCCCGGCTTCAGCACCTACCTCCATCCCTGGGCGGAGGGTCGTTTGTTGGGACTCGGCGTGGACGCCTCAGAGGAGGGCCAAGTTCTCGGAATGAAGCTCAGCATGTACGACACCTCCGACCCGTTCGACGTCACGGAAGCCACCACCATCAAGGTGCCGTTCCACGACGCCGAGGCGCTGCGCAACCACAAGGCCGTCTTCGTCGACCCCGAACGGGACCTCATCGGATTCGGCGTCGCGACCCACGACGCCGCGGGGACGGCGAGCACCGACTACCTGCTCTACCGCTACGAGGAGGCGACGGGCTTCACCCTGCTCGGCGAGCTTCCCGTCCAGCAGTCAACCCCGAACCAGGCCACGACCGCCAGGGCCCTGACCATCGATTCCGATGTGTATGTGGTCTCCCCGGCCGGGGTCGACGTCTACCGAACCGACTCCCTGACCCGAATCGCCGCGCAGCTTTTCACCGACCGCTGACGCACGGCTGGGGAGCGGCGGCAGCTGCCCCCTTCCAATCCCTTCCCCGTCGGCAGACGTATCTCCCGTTCCAGGCTCACATCCGGACCGCCGCGGTGGTGGTTGGCACCGCTACCCAGCACAATGGTGCGAGCCCATCATTTCGAGGAGATCCACCCATGTCCGCGACCACCAGCCGCAAGCCCCCCACCATTCCGCTGCCGCGACCCTTCCGGGTGGCGGGCGCCGTCGCGCTGCTCATTGTGCTGTTCTACGGTGCAGGCTGGGTCCTGATCCAGATGGGTGCAATGGTTTCGCGGGTTCTCATCCCCATCGTGGTGGGAGTTCTCCTGGCTGCTCTGCTGATGCCCATCCAGCTGCTGCTGAATCACACACTGCGCCTGCAGCGCCACCTTGCAGCCGCTATCACGGTGACAGGGCTCATCGCCCTGGTGGGAGCGGTCGTGTACTTCGCCGGCCGTTCCATAGCCCAAGGCGTCGACAATGTGCGCGACAGTATCCTGCAGGTTCTCAACAGAGCCCAGGACTGGCTGGTGAATGGTCCGCTGGCTATCGACAGATCACAACTGAATGATCTTTTTGGCCAAGTGGAGAGTTGGCTTGCCAACAACGCATCATCGCTCTCCTCAGGGGCGCTGAATGCCACGAGCGGTATCAGCAACATCCTTGTCGGCGTGTTCCTCGCTCTCATCGTTGCCCTCTTCCTCCTTGCTGAGGGGGACCGCATCTCCTCCTTCATGTTGATGATCTTCCACGATCCGATGCGTACCAGGGTGCGTGAGACCATCCGTCGGGCCTGGGTGACGTTGGGCAGTTGGGCTCGCACGCAGCTGGTCGTGTCCGCAGCCGACGCCATCGGCATCGGCATCGGCGCGTTCGCGCTGCAGTTGCCCTTCGTCATTCCCATGATCGTCGTAACGTTCCTGCTGTGCTTCATCCCGCTGTTCGGTGCGTTCGTCTCCGGCGCCATGTTCACGTTGGTCGCTCTGCTGTTCCAAGGGCCATTCGCGGCTCTCATCATGGTTCTGATCGTTATTGCCGTCCAGCAGCTGGAGAGCAACGTCCTGCAGCCGCTCCTCATGGGCAAGGCCGTCAACCTGCATCCGCTCGTAGTCCTCCTGGGCGTCACGACGGGGACCTACCTGCTCGGCCTGACCGGTGCATTGCTGACCGTTCCGATCCTCGCCGCCGCCAACGCCGGCTACAAATACTGGGTGGGACGCGATCCCTTCCCCGGCCTCGACGACGGTGGATCCGCCCTGTCTGGATCGCCCACGAAGCTCGCCCCGGCCCGCAAGTCCCCGAAGCTGCCCAAGGAAATCGGTGCGGTGACACCGGAATGGATCGAGCGGGATCGCGAAGCGGAGTCCGCGGCACCCAGCGGTCTCGAGCGGGAAGAACGCGAGCACGCACACGAGGACTGAGCGGTCGGCCGGTCAGCTTGCTGCGTCGATCCAGGCCACACCATCGCTGACCGCGTGCAGTGTGCCGCTGGAGATGGCGGCCAGTGATGTTGCCAGCTCGTGCTGGGCTTCAGCCGGGACCGCCAGTCGAATCCGAGCTTCGTTGGCCCACTCGACGCCGTCCACTGTGACGGGTGTCCCACTGGGCAACCTGAGGTTACGCAGCTGCGCTTCCACAGCTCCGGCGTCGGCCAGGGGCACGTCCACGGACAGACGTGCCGAGAGCTGGACGTTGCGGGTGCCCACAGCCGCCACCGCCTGCGCCACGGCGTCCGAGTAAGCACGTGCCAGCCCGCCCGTTCCCAGCTTTGTGCCGCCGAAGTACCGGGTGACGACAACCACAACATCGCTCAACCCGCTCGCCCGCAGCACCTGGAGCATCGGAGCCCCCGCGGTCCCGGCCGGTTCACCGTCATCCGAGGAACGGGCGACGCGGCCGTCGGGACCGAGGATGAAGGCGTTGCAGTGGTGGCCGGCGTCAATGTGAGCCCGTCGTTGTCCATCGATGACGGCCCGAGCGTCGCCCTCCGACGTCACGCGACGCACACAGGTCAGGAAGCGCGAGCGCTTGACGTCCAGTTCGGTGTCTGTTCCCCGACCGATGCCAGCATTGATGGTGGTGTAACGAGACGGCCCGTGGGGGACTGTGTCAGACTCCCAGCTCACGGCGCAGCTTCGCGACGTGTCCTGCGGCTTTGACGTTGTACTGGGCCACGCGCACGGTTCCGACTCCCGCATCGTCAACGTCGATCACGAAGGTGGAACGAAGTACGCCTTCAACCTCTTTGCCGTAGAGCTTCTTCATGCCGTAGGCGCCGTAGGAGTTCATCACGAACTTCTCCTCGTCCGAGAGCAGAGGAACCGTGACGTCTGACTTCTCCTTGAAGGCGGACAGGCGCTCCACCGGATCCGGCGAAGCGCCCAGGACGTTGTAGCCGGCTTCGGTGAAATGCTCGTTGGCGGCTGTGAAGTCAACTGCCTGTGTGGTGCAACCGGGCGTCATCGCGGCCGGGTAGAAATACAGGATCACCGAGGCCCCTGCAAAGTCCGCCAGCGAGACCGTTTGGCCGTCGGAATCGGGAAGCGTGAAGTCCGGTGCAGTGGATCCTTGGCTGAGGCGCGCAGTCATGACGCCATCCTACGGCTAGGCTAGCGGTCGAACAGAGCGAAGGAGTTTTGATGGCCAAGAACAAGACACGCAGTGTGTCCGAGATCCGCGCCGACCTTGCCCGCAACCGGGCGCAAATGGCTGATTCGGTGAGTGAGCTCGTGGAGGAAGTGAGTCCCAAGAATGTTGCCAGGCGGGGGGTGGACAGCGCCAAGAGCTTCGCCGCCTCCGAGTTCGAGGCCGCCAAGGCGACCATCAAGGACGAGAACGGCTGGCGCACTGACCGGCTGATGGTCATTGGGGGGGCCGTGCTGGGTGTCGTGGCCTTCGTGATCACAGTGAAGTCCATCTCCAATGTCCGCAACAGATCCCTGGGTGACAAGGCGCACAGGGCCATCATGAGCATCGGCGAGTAGATCGCCGACTGTTGTCGCGTCGACCGCCGACTGTTGTACAGCCCTCGACAGGTGCTCCGGTGGTGACGGTGAGGTCTGCTCAGCCGTTGTGAAGTTGCCCGGATCCCGCTGTCGACGGGCTGTCTGCTGGTTGCGGTCGTGACACGTCGAAGTCGTAGCGACCAGCAGCGGGTTGCGGCAGCGCGACCGACGAACAGCGAAAAACCCCGGCCCAAGAGCCGGGGTTCTTCGCGTTGTACACCGCCAGGGACTCGAACCCTGAACCCATTGATTAAGAGTCAATTGCTCTGCCAGTTGAGCTAGCGGTGCGCGCCGGTCAACACTACTGGGAGGAATCCCAGATGATCAAACGACGGTGGAGTGGGGTGGGGTGAGTAACGGGGCTTGAACCCGCGGCCTCCTGGACCACAACCAGGCGCTCTACCAGCTGAGCTATACCCACCATGACACCACGCTGCCACGCTGACCGGGATCAGCGCGCTGACAACGATAGCGCATGGCCAGCTGTTGCCAAAAACCGGTGCCGGTTCCTTTGTTCATCATCCACATCCGGTGTGGAGGGCTGCACAAGGTCAGGTGGCTTCCTCCAACCTGTCGAGGTCCCGGCGACACTCGTCGATAATCCACTCGAGGAAAGCGGCTCTGTCCGCGCTCTTCAGACGCTCCTCCTGAATGTTGGAGGAGCAGCCGACCACCTTGGCGTCGCCGCACCAGCCCCTGTGGAACCCGCGGCGTGGACCCCGTCCCCAAAACTGGGTCATGCGCTGGGTCAGCGGGATGAAGCGTCCGACTTCATTGCAAACAGTCCTGCCATTGAGGTAGATGACTTCGAGTGACGGGTTGTGCAATTGCTGGATCACCGAGGGTCGGTCGCGCCGGAGCAGATCCCGCTGCACGCGTCCCCCCAGTTGGCCCCATCGGGGATCGGTGGCCACGTGTACCAGATCGAGGTGGTACGCGGTTCCCGCGAAGAAGCTGGCGCCGGTGACTCCCTGAATGATGCGTTCCATCGGCGCAAACCACTCCATGTAGGGATTGCCGCTGAAGTAGTCGAGAAACCGCTGCTGGAACTGCGCCTTCATGGCCTCCGTCACATCGTTCATCGACTCCACGCCCAGCGAATTCAGAGTCTCGAAACGTCGCTGATCTCCGTCGAGTTCGACGCCGTTGCGTGCGTGGAACTCCCGGATACTGGGATTGATGCCCACCGACACCACCCGGGCAGTTGGTTGCTGGCCACGGAAAACGACAGGCGTCGACCCTGCAAGCACCCCCGATTGGTCGGGGCCGAGGTAGTCAGGGTTCACGCTTCGGTTCACGTCGGTGATGCAAGACCCGTCAGGGTGCCTCGATGCCTGGCTGCGATGACCCTCGCCTCTGCTGACGTGGGGCCTGGTTGGGAGACGAAGATCGCTTCTCGGTAGAAGCGGAGTTCTTCGATGGACTCCTGAATATCAGCAAGTGCCCGATGGTTTCCTCCCTTCGCCGGCGCCTGGTACATCACCTTGGGGTACCAGCGTCTGGCCAACTCCTTGATGGAGGAGACATCGAGGTTGCGGTAATGGACCCAGGATTCCAGTTCCGGCATGTCGCGGGCGAGGAAGGCCCGGTCCGTGCCAATGGTGTTGCCAGCGAGCGGAGCTTTGCGCTCCTCGGGAACGAATTCCTTCACATGGGCGAGGATGCGCTTCATGCCCTCCTCCATGGTGACTCCGGACTCCAGCTTGTCCAGAAGACCGGACTTGGTGTGCATGTCGCGCACGAAGTCGCCCATCTGCTCGAGTTGCTCCGCAGTCGGCTTGATGACGACCTCGGCTCCGTCGCCCATGACGTTCAGCTCACCATCGGTCACCAGCACGGCGACCTCGATGAGGGCGTCCCTCTCCAGATCGAGCCCAGTCATTTCACAGTCGATCCACACCAGTTTGTCGTTCACGCGTCCCACTGTAGGTCCCCGTCGCAGGTCCGACGTGACCGGCGGATGGATGTTCACTAGAATCGGAAGCAGAGCCCCAGTAGCTCAGCGGATAGAGCAACAGCCTTCTAATCTGTCGCGCGCAGGTTCGAGTCCTGCCTGGGGCGCTCTGTGTGCACGAGGGGTGAGCTGACCAAGTCCGGCACCACTGCGATGCATCTGGCGGGGTTGTGTCCCGTTGTGGTTGGTAGACCAGCCACGGATGGCCACTGTTCGGATTTTCGGATGACGGTCAGGAACCCAGATCCCAGTTCGCCAGTTCGGTGAAATCGAATGTTCCTCGAGCCGGGCGCACCGTGACCGAGACGAGGTGGAGGGTGCGGGCGTGCAGGGTACCCGGCGGTTCCACGTTCGCAAGTTGTGCTCCCACAAGGTCTCTGTCGACCGGGCCGTTCGCGTAGGCGAGGCTCACGTGAGGTCCGGACGGGGGAGCGGGGGTCTCACCTCCCCATGTCTCGGTCACCGTCTGAAGGCATCCCTGTACGAGGCGGTTCCAGTCTTGTGAACGGTCGCCCCAGCAGACCACAGCGGTCTCGTCCGCCCGGGGCGCCTTCAGGTCAAGTGCGAAAGGCGGTAGTTCAGCGCACACTTTGCCCAGCGCATCACCCAGACGCGAGAACTCCGACTGGCTGATGTCCTCGTCGAACTGCGCCAGCCGCTGCACGGTGCAGTGCAGGTACGGGGCCGGCATCAGAGGCAGATTCGCAATCCCCGCAAGCGCTTCCTGAGCGGCGACGAAGCGCTCCGACTCCTCCTCATCGGGCAGAACATAGAGGTGCAGCGAGCCCTCGGACTTGCGCCACGGCTCCATGGCGTCGAAGAAGCTCTTCATCGCTCGTCGTCCTCCCCAGTATCGGCACCCGCGGCAGCGCTCGCGGTCGAGCCTACGCGCCCTGCGCACATCGACGGGAAGTGACGGGGCAGTTCGGTACTCTTGCTCGCATCATGACCAGCCCGCACCTCCTTGACCGGCAACGGCGGCTGTCAGGGCTTCCGCCGGTGGTGCGGGGGACCCGGTGGCAGCGGATGCGTCGCAGCCCGCTGTTCTGGTTGACGATCGTTCTCCTGCCCTTCTACGCGTACTGTCTGAAATCCCAGTTCGACATGCTGCACCCGGACACCACGTTTCCCGACGGCACTGTGGCACTGGGCCTGAACTGGGACTCGCTGCGCATGGGGATGTTCTATGCCATGTGGACGGCGCTGGTGTGGTCCCTGTTGTTCATCTGGATGGACCGGTTCCGCCCGCAACGACCACTGGTGTGGTTACTCACGTTCCTGTGGGGTGCGTGTGCGTCCACATGGGTGTCCATCTACGTCAACTCCTGGGCCGGCGAGGCCATGAACACCACCATGGCCAATTCCGACATGGGCAGCCGGGCCGCGATCTTCATCGCCCCCTTCGTGGAGGAGGCCAGCAAGGCCACCGTCCTGTTCCTTCTGGTCATCCTCTACAGGGCCCAGATCGTGTCCCGGCTCTCGATCGTGGCGCTGGCCGGCCTCTCGGCCGTGGGGTTCGCGTTCGTCGAGAACGTCATCTACTACGCTCGCGCCTTCGTGTACGGCACCAACACCATCGAGGTCGAGGACCCGATGGCTGAGCTGATGGAACTCGTGATGCTCAGGGGCGTCTACACGTCGTTCGGTCACCCGGTGTTCACGATGATGATCGCGCTGGGACTGGCGATCGCACTCGGGGCGCGCAGCAAGACCGTGCGGGTGGTGGCACCGCTGGCGGGCTTCGTGGTCGGTGCTGGTGGACACATGCTGTTCAACGGGGTGGCAACGTCCGGGGGCACGGCGGACCTTCGACCACAGTGGTTCATGGCGCTCGCACTCGTCGCGATGCTCACCATCATGATGCTGCTGACCGTCGTTGCCCAGGCGCAGCTGATCCGCCGCAGGCTGGGCGACTACCGACGCGTCGGGTGGCTCACGGATCGCGACCCCGTCATCTTCTCCGGCCCTTTCAAACGCATGAAACTGCACGTCGCCGCCCTCCTCCGGGGACCGCGCAAAGTGTGGCTACCCACGGCCAGATTCATGCGTCGCATCACCGAACTCGCCTACATCCGGGAGGGGATGACCCGCGGCACCATCGCCGACGGCGGTGATGACCGGGCACGGGAAATCCTCTGCGAGCTGGAGGAACTACGCCCCGTCGCCCTGACCGACACCCGTGGCCTTCCACTGTTCCCGCCGCGACGGCGCAAGCCCACGTCCTCGGCGCCGCCCCCTCAGGCTCCCGGGGCAGCAGGCCTCGGCGGGAACTGGCCAGCGCCGTGACCACCGACCAGCAGCCGTTGGCGGTGGCACTCGAGCGCCTCAACACCGTCCTGCCTCGCGCTCAGTACCCGCTGCCGCTCGAGGAGGCTGACGAACTGCGTCGCCTCACGGGCACCATTGCCAACCAGGTCCGCGACCACCTCCTGCCTCGTGCGATGCGGCTGGACGCCCCACTCCTGGTGGTGGTGGGCGGGTCCACGGGCTCAGGGAAATCGACACTGGTCAACAGCCTGATCCGCGCGCAGTTGACCCGGCCCGGAATACTGCGCCCCACCACCACGTCGCCGGTCCTGGTCGCCCACCCCTGCGACCTCGCCTGGTTCGACTCCGGCAAGGTGCTGCCCAACCTGGTCCGCAGTTCCACACCCGTCCACGACTCGCGGGCGCTGCACGTGGTGGCGCACGAGTCTCTCCCCGCGGGACTGGCCCTCCTGGATGCGCCCGACATCGACTCCATCGACGACGCCAACCGGACCCTGTCACGGCAACTCCTGTCCGCCGCCGATCTGTGGATCTTCGTCACCTCCGCCGCACGCTATGCCGACGCCGTGGGCTGGGAACTGCTGGAGCAGGCAGCACAGCGCGACACCGTCGTCTCCGTCGTCCTGAACCGCTGCCCACCGGAAGCAACAGAGGATCTGACATCACACCTGTCCGAGATGTTGGGCCAGCGGGGCCTCCCGGCTGCAAGGCTTTTCGCCGTCCCGGAGAGCAAGCTGGGCCCCGACGGCATGCTCCCCCTGCCCGACGTGCGACCGATCCGATCCTGGCTGGCCGGGCTGGCCGCCGAGTCCGAGGCCCGCACAGACATTGCGCTGCAGACGCTGGCGGGGGCCGTTCGGGGACTGGACCAGCAGCTCATCCGCCTCGCCGACGGCGTGCGCCAGCAAAGCGGCGCCGTTGAGGAGATGGGGCGTCAGGCCGCCAACCAGTTCCGGTTGGCCGCCGACGAGGTGGCCCAGGCCACCAGCGACGGCACCATGCTGCGCGGTGAAGTCCTGAGCAGGTGGCAGGACTTCGTCGGCACCGGTGAGTTCATGCGAGGCGTGGAAGAACAGATCTCCCGCTGGCGGGATCGTCTCACGGGCTGGTTCACCGGCAGGCAGGAGGCCGAGGGGGTCCGGGGAGCCATCAACGAGGGGTTGGCGGCCCTGATCGTGGAACACGGCCAAGCAGCCTGTGAGTCCGCGGTCAATCAGTGGAGTATGACATCGTGGGGCCGCCAGATCGTGGACATGCACCCTGACCTCGCGCACACGACGGAGGGTTTTGATGCCGACGCCGGACGAACAGTGCGGGACTGGCAGGCCGACGTGCTGTCCCTGGTGGCCGAACAGGGGCGCGGGAAACGCACCAGGGCCAGATTCCTCGCACTGGGAACCAACGCTGTCGGGGCGGCGCTGATCATCGTCGTCTTTGCCAGTACCGGCGGGTTGACGGGCGCCGAAGTGGGCATTGCTGGAGGCACCTCCCTGCTCGCCCAGCGACTGCTGGAGGGGGTGTTCGGGGAGGACGCCGTGCGCCGACTGGCCCGGCGCGCGAAGAACGACCTCGACGGCAGGGTGCAAGCCCTCTTCGCCACACAGCTCACCCGCTTCCTCCACATCACCGAGAAGTTGGCGGTGGACACCTCGGCCGCGGACGAGCTCGACGAGGTGGCAGCCCAACTCCGTCGAGCGGGAAGCGCTGCCTTCAATGACCTGACCCGGCCGAAGGGGTTCTGACGTGCGGCCCCTCTCGGAGCGACTGGAGCTCATCAGCGCAATCCTCGACCAAACTTCGGGACGGTTACCCGAGGAACTGGAGACACGCGCGCGGGGCGTGCTGGAGCATGCCGGCGCGCGGCTGTCGTTCGGACCCCAGACCGTGGTTGCGCTCGCCGGGGCCACCGGCTCCGGCAAATCCTCGCTGTTCAACGCGTTGACGGGGCAGCAGCTTGCCGAGGTGGCCGCCCGGCGCCCGACCACGTCGGAGACGCGTGCCGCGGCCTTCGCGCCCAGCGACGTCGCACTCCTGGACTGGCTGGGCATCCAGCGACGCAACGAGGTACCACCGCCACGCGAGGGTTTCGAGGACCTCGTGCTCCTCGACCTGCCGGATCATGACTCCACCCAGATCGAGCACCGGCAGGAGGTGGAGAGAATGGTGCCCGTGGTGGACCAGTTCATCTGGGTGTTGGATCCCCAGAAGTACGCCGACGCCGCTGTCCACGAGCGCTACCTTCGGCCACTGTCGCGGCACCGCGACGTCATCACCGTCGTCCTCAACCAGTCCGACAGACTCACCTCGGAGGAGTTGAAGGCCTGCCTCGCCGATCTCAGGCGTCTCCTGGACGACGATGGCCTCTCCGGCGTTCCGGTGCTTGCCACCAGCGCCGTCACGGGAGATGGGCTCGACGAACTCCGCAAGAAATCGGCGAAGCTGGCCACCGCGAAGACCGCTGCGGCCGCACGCCTGTCCGCCGACGTCGACGTGCTCGCCGCGGAACTCTCCGCCGCCGTCGCCGGGCCGGCAGTGAAAACGCCGTCGAAGAAGGCAGTTGCACAACTGGAGGCGAACCTCGCTGACTCCGCGGGCGTGCCCTACGTGGTGGGCGCCGTGCGCACCTCCATGCTGCACCGCGGATCGCTGGCGACGGGGTGGCCGCTCGTGAAATGGATTGGCCGATTCAGGCCCGATCCGCTGCGGCGGCTCCGCATCGGCTCCGGCGCCAGACACGCCGAGCTCGAGCCCGATGTCGCACCCCACAGCTCGCTGCCCAACCGGGGCAGCATCGCGGAAGCGCGCCTGAGGACCGGTCTCCGAACCCTGAGCTCCGAAATCTCCGACGGCCTCCCGAGCCACTGGCAGGAAGCCATCCAGGGCGCCGTCCACAACAGCCTGGCCACGCTGCCGGACTCCCTGGACCGTGCCGTGGTCACCGCCAACCTCCACACCGAGCGACAACCGCTCTGGTGGCAGCTATTGCGCTTCCTGCAGTGGCTGCTCATCGCCGCGGTGTTGCTGGGGGTCCTCTGGTTGAGCGTCGACGTCGTGCTTGCCTACTTCCAGCTTCCCAGACTTCCCCGAGTGATGATCTCCGACATCCCGTTCCCGCTGCCGACGCTGTTGGTGGGTGGGGGACTGGCGCTCGGTTTCGTGCTGTCGCTGGTGTCGCGCGTGTTCGTCGGACTGGGTGCCCGATCCAAGGCCAGGCGTGCGCGCTCCATCCTGAACAGGCGTGTGGCTGAGGTGGCGGACCGCGAGGTGGTGCAGCCCGCACAGGCGGAACTGGATGCTCTGACGACCATCCGAGCGCAGGTGGCAAAGCTGTCCTGATCACCCGCACCCGGCGGCATGGGGGACGACGTGGTTCCGGCTGGCATACTGGCAGGCTGTCAGCGCAGTTCGAAAGGCATCCAATGGCAGAGTTCATTTACACCATGTACCAGGTCCGGAAGGCCGTGGGTGAGAAAGTCCTGTTGGACAACGTCACCCTCTCCTTCCTTCCCGGCGCCAAGATCGGCGTCGTCGGTCCCAACGGCGCAGGGAAGTCGACGCTGTTGAAGCTGATGGCGGGCCTGGATCGGCCGAACAACGGCGAAGCCGCGCTCGCCAAGGGAGCCACCGTCGGCATCCTGCTGCAGGAGCCGCCCCTGGAGGAGGACAAGACAGTTCTGGAGAACGTGGAACTCGCCGTGGCCGAGACCAAACGCCTCATGGACCGCTTCAACGAGGTCTCCGAGGAGATGGCCAGTCCTGACGCCGATTTCGACACACTGCTGGATGAGATGGGCAAGCTCCAGACCGAGCTCGACCATCGCAACGCCTGGGACATCGACAACCAACTCGAGCAGGCGATGGACGCCCTGCGCTGCCCTCCCGGCGACACCCCCGTGAGTGTCCTCTCTGGTGGAGAGCGTCGACGCGTCGCGCTGTGCAAACTCCTCCTGGAAGCGCCGGACCTGCTGCTGCTCGATGAGCCCACCAACCACCTCGACGCCGAGTCCGTGAACTGGCTGGAGAACCACCTCAAAAGCTACGCCGGAGCCGTGCTCGCCGTCACGCACGACCGGTACTTCCTCGACAACGTGGCCGAATGGATCTGCGAGGTCGACCGCGGCCGCCTCCACGGCTACGAGGGCAACTACTCCAAGTACCTCGAGACCAAGAGGGAGCGCCTGCAGGTGGAGGGCAAGAAGGACGCCAAGCGCGCCAAGATCCTCGACCGGGAGCTCGCGTGGGTGCGCTCCAACCCGAAGGCACGGCAGGCCAAGAGCCGTTCCCGGCTTGCCCGCTACGAGGAGCTCGCAGCCGAGGCCGAGCGCAGCCGTCCCATGGACATCTCGGAGATCAACATCCCCGCTGGCCCACGACTGGGCTCAACGGTGATCGAGGCCGAGAATCTGAAGAAGGGTTTCGGTGACAGGGTGCTGATCGACAACCTGTCGTTCTCGCTGCCCCGCGCCGGCATCGTCGGCATCATCGGCCCCAACGGTGTGGGCAAAACCACGCTGTTCAAGACCATCACCGGTCAGGAGGAAGCCGATGCGGGCACCCTGCGTGTGGGTCCGACGGTGTCATTCAGCTATGTCGATCAGGATCGCAGTGGACTGCAGGCCGAGCAGAACGTGTGGCAAGTCGTCTCCGACGGACTGGACTTCATCAAGGTGGGCAACTTCGAGATGCCGTCCCGGGCCTACGTCGCCTCGTTCGGTTTCAAGGGCCCGGACCAGCAGAAGCTCGCCGGGATTCTCTCTGGCGGTGAGCGGAACCGGCTGAACCTCGCCCTGACGCTGAAGCAGGGCGGCAACGTACTCCTGCTTGACGAGCCCACCAATGATCTGGACGTGGAGACGCTCCAGTCGCTGGAGGATGCGCTGCTGGAGTTCCCGGGATGCGCGGTCGTGATCTCCCACGATCGCTGGTTCCTGGACCGGGTGGCGACGCACATCCTGGCCTGGGAAGGCACAGACGAGGATCCGGCGAACTGGTTCTGGTTCGAGGGCAACTTCGCCGACTACCAGCAGAACAAGGTGGCCCGGCTCGGGGACGAGGCGGCCCGCCCCCATCGCAGCGCGCACCGCCGCCTCAAGCGCTGACACACCGCGCAGGTCTGGACCTCGCGGCCCGGTCGCTCCTCTCGCAAGAGGAGCGACCGGGCTGTCATCTTGTCCGACAGGTGGTTGACTTCCAGACGGTTGCTGGACTTGTCTCACGTGATGGTCGTGTCTTTTGCAGCCAACATCCACCACGTTTCTTGAGTAGCCCCGCGACGAAGGAGCTGGGCGTATCGAAAGAGCCGGCGTATCGAATCGAAGTCGGCTGTGTGGGGTGACGCGTTCAGCATCCGCCGTCATTCAAGCAAAGGGACGGGTAACTTGACGACGATGTCCCCAAGCTAGTAGGTTACTTAGTGCACCAAGTAACCCAGTAAGAGGAGCGGCCAGTGTTCGACGATGGCACCCCGATCTTCCAGCAACTCGCCGACGAGATTTGCGGCGACGTGTTGCGGGGGGCCTATGCGGAGGGCGACAAGATTCCCTCCATCAATGAACTCGCAGTCTTCTATCGCATCAATCCAGCCACGGCGAACCGTGCCGTCGCATCTCTGATGGACAAGGGGGTCCTGCGCAAGCAGCGGGGCGTCGGCATGTTCGTGACGGAGGGAGCGCGCCACCTGATCGCGTCTGAGCGAAGCTCTGAGCTCCGGGCGAAGCACGTCGCACCGTTGGTCGCCGAGGCGAAAGCCCTTGGCATGGACACAGAAAGTCTCATCACCCTGATCCGGGAGGAATCAGCATCATGAAACCAGCCATCGAAGTTTCCAACCTCACCAAGCGGTACGGCAAAGTCATTGCACTCGATGATGTGAGCCTGGCCATCGGCCAGGATTCCATCACGGGCATTCTGGGCCGCAATGGCGCGGGCAAGACCGTGCTGATGTCGCTGATGACGGCGCAGGAGCTGCCCACCGCAGGGAGCATCCGGGTTTTCGGACAGTCCCCGCGGGAAAATGCCGCGGTGCTGTCGCGCACCTGCTTCATCCGGGACAACCAGCGCTACCCGGATGAGTACAAGCTCGCACACTTGTTGCGCGTAGGACCGCTGTTCTACGAGAGCTGGGACGCGGACCTGGCTGCCCGCATCGTCGAGACATTTGAGATTCCGGATGGCCGTACGATTAAGAAGCTCTCCCGCGGCCAACTGTCGGCTGTGGGCCTGCTCATCGGCCTCGCCTCCCGCGCGCCCATCACCTTCTTCGACGAGCCCTACCTGGGCCTCGACGTCACCGCTCGCACCCAGTTCTACGACCTCCTCCTGGAGGACTATGCCGAGCACCCCCGCACCGTGGTGGTTTCCACGCACCTCATCGAAGAGATGGAGCAGCTACTGGAGAGGGTCATTGTCCTGCATCGCGGCCGGGTACGTGAGGACTCCGACATCGAGGAGTTGCGACGACGGGCGGTTCGGCTCTCCGGACGCAACAGTGATCTGGAGCGCATGCTGGACGGCCATGAGGTGCTGAGTCGCTCCGAGTTGGGCAGCGTCGGCACCGCCCTGGTTACAGCAACCACATCCATCCGTGATGAGGCCGAGGCCGCAGGCGTCGACGTCGAAGCCGCATCGATCCACGAACTGGTGGCCGCATATGGCCTGCAAACTGAGGAGGTCTCGCAATGACCCGAGCAATGGCGGTCGTCCGGATGCACTTCAACCGTAGGTTCTCAACTTTCATCATGCCGCTGATCCTGGGAGTGGGTGTTGTCGCCCTCATGGTGGTGATCGTCGCGATGCTGGGTGTGGCCGGGGTGCCCACTTCCAGTCCGGGCTTTGTGGAAGGGATCCGAAGCAACGGCGGCATCGCGTACACGCTTGCGGGCTTCCTCATCAGTCTCGGTGTTCAGGCGGCCACGGCCTGTTTTGCCTTTGCGACATCGTTGGGCACCACCCGACGTGATTACGTGCTGGGCACCTTCGTCTACTTCCTGTTGCAGACCATCTATGTCGCGGCGATCCTGTCACTACTGCTCGTGGTGGAGAAGGCGACAAACCACTGGTTCATCAACGCCTATGCACTGGATGTCAGGGCGCTCGGTAGCGGCAACTGGGGACCCTTCCTCCTCATTGTCTGTGCCGGCACTCTGTCCATGCAGGCCGTGGGCGCCATGTTCGGAGCCTCGTGGTTGCGCTTCGGCAGCAGGGGACCGCTGCTGATCGCAGCTGGTCTGGTTGTGCTGCTGGCCGGCGCGATCCTGATTGTCATTCCGAGGTGGGCAGAGTTCGCGTCGGCGTTCACCGTCGGTTGGGCCGCGGTTCTCCTGTTTGCGCTCGGCCTCATCGCTCTCGTTGCCGCCGGCGGATTCCTACGACGCACCAGCGTCCGCGGCACCTGAGCCATGGACAAGGTGCTCAACTTCTGTTGGTAGTCGAACAGAAGTTAAGGAAGCACTGATCAATGCTGTTCTCGGCGAGGACGTGCCGGGCGGGATGAGATGGTGTCACGACATCTGGTGCGTGTACTGGATGTCCATATCCAGATGTAGGGACGCCAGATCGCCCGATCCGGTGCGCCGCAGCCACGACATGATTGATCAGTGGTTCCTTAAGCACCTATGGACGTTCGACGGGCTGCTGATCAGTACGGCTGCGAGCCAGTTCGTGCTCGACGGCACGGCGGATCCAGTTGGAGACAGAACGGTCATCTGCTGCGGCGTGGTCACGCACTTCACGGAGTAGTCCTTCGGGAAAGCGCACTGGCACGGGCTGGCTGAGCTTGGCCTTCCGGCGCACCGGGGGGCCCTGTGGCTCCTGGTTGGCCGGGTTGGCGTAGAAGGTGTTCTCTTCGTCGGCTGTCATGTTGGTCATCGGTCCTCCTTGTAGCGTCTGGCCAAGTGGTCGGCGGCGATGTAGCAGCCGATGGGGCGACACGTGTTTCGGTCACCGGTCCTCGAAGGTGCCAACGGCACGGTGAGGATTCGTCCGGCGACTTCAGCGACCATCAACCAGTGGGCTGGCGGTTTTGCAGGATAGAACAGGGGCTGGCTAGCCCAGACGTCACCGATATCGTCGAGACCCAACCCAGGGTGCTTGAAAAGGTGACTGGCTTGGTGGTCGATTTCGAAGGGCCAGTCTTCATCCAAGGCATCGACATCGAACCGGCCCATCGTCCCTATTGTAATACAAACAAATACGTTTGGATAGGTGGGCTTTGCTGTTCAGTGAGTGGCGAGCAACTCCGCGAGTGACATTGAGCTGCGGCCAGCCAGGGACGTCAGCTGGGTCTGGCAGGAGAAGCCGTCGGCGAGCACGATGGCGTCGGGACCGGCCTCGGTGACGGCGGGCAACAGATCGTGCTCGAAGACGGCGACGGAGACCTCGTGGTGTCCGATCTCCACGCCGAAGTTTCCGGCAAGGCCGCAGCAGCCGCCCACGCGGACGACATCGGCGCCGGACGCCGCGAGCAGTGCCGCGTCAGCCTGCCAGCCGATGACCGAAGCGTGGTGGCAGTGGGGTTGCGCCACGATCGTGTGGCCGCTCAGGTCAGGCGCGACGAAATCGGGATCCGTGGCGAGGAACTCCGCCAGCGTCAAAATGGTGCCGTTCAGTGCGGCGACGTTGTCATCGTTGGGAAGCAGCTCCGGGGCGTCGCTTCGCCAGACGGCTGTGCAGGACGGTTCGAGACCGACGATGGGGATGCCAGCCCGGACCACGGGAGCCAGTTCCGCCGCCGCCTTCTTCAGCTGGCGACGGGCGCCGTCGAGCTGGCCAGTGGAGATCCAGGTCAGTCCGCAGCAGGCGGTCCTCTCCAGCACGCGGGGCTCGTAGCCGAGCCGCACCAGCACCTGCACCATTCCGGCGAATGTGTCGGACTCGAAACAGTCGGAGAAGGAGTCCACCCAGATCAGCACGGGCCCCTTGGGGAAGGGGACAATGGTTGCCGAATCACCTGCCAGGGGACGTGGGGCTGGGACTTCGGGGGGCGCAACGGCGACCAGCTGCTGGTTCTCACCGGCCGCCAGCTTCTTCGAAGCCAGGTCAGTGAGTTGTGCCAGCCGTCCGCGGGCATTGCGGGCCGCAAAGCGGGGAATGTCGCGCCGCGCGTCCACACCGGCGCCCCAGCGCAGTGCCCGGCCCAGACCGGGAGTCTGACCGACGGCGTTGACCAAGGCCCCGAGACCGGGGACGGTGGTGATCATGCGACCCCACAGCGGCAGCCACCCCAACGCGTAATGATTGCGCGGCCGCAGACGTCCCTTCCAGGCCTCATGCGTGACGCGCGCCTTGTAGGCCGCCATGTCGATTCCAGTGGGACAATCCCGAGCGCAGCCCTTGCAGGAGAGACAGAGGTCCAGTGCCTCATGCACCTCAGGACTGCGCCACCCCCCGATCAGAGAGCCGTTGACCATCTCCTGCAACACGCGAGAACGGCCCCGGGTGGAGTCCTTCTCATTGTGGGTGGCCTGGAAGCTGGGGCACATCACACCGCCCGAGCCCGTGTTGTCCGCAATGCACTTGCCGACGCCGCTGCACTTGTGGACCTCGGAGACGAACGTGGGATGGGTCAGATTCAGGGGCGACGACGTCATCGCTGCCACACGCACATCAGCTTCCACCGGGGCCGGATCCACCAGCACCCCGGGATTGAGCAGGTTCTGCGGATCGAAGATGTCCTTCACGGCGCCGAACAGATCCAGCGCCTCTGGCGTGTACATGTAGCGCAGCAGCTCGGAGCGTGCCCGCCCGTCGCCGTGCTCGCCGGACATCGAACCGCCATGACGAGCCACCAATTGCGCCGCCTCCACCACGAACGCCCGGTAGTTCTCAGTACCACCGGGTGATGTGAGGGGGAAATCGATGCGGGCGTGGACACAACCGTCCCCGAAGTGGCCATAGGGGAGGGCGTGCAGGTCGTGACGCTCCAGCAGGGCGTCGAAGTCGCGCAGGTACTCGCCCAGCCGCGCCGGTGGTACGGCGGCATCCTCCCAGCCGGGATATGCGGGATCGTCCAGGCTCACCCCTGCGAGGCCGGCGCCGTCGGCCCGGATCTGCCACAGATCGGCTGCCTGCGAAGGATCCGTCACCACCCAGCCGTCGATACTGGCAGCAGCCTCCAGCAATGCGTCGGCCCGGCCGCGGACCTCCGAGAAATCGTCTCCCACCAGCTCGATGAACATCCAGCCGTCGCCGGCGGGCAGTGTGCCCACGACGTCGGGCCCTCGCTTGGCGATCACCACGTCGACAATGCGACGGTCGAGCCCCTCACACGCGGTGGGTCGAAACGGCAACAGACGGGAGATGTCGTCGCCCGCATCGGCCATGCTGGAGTAGCCAAGCGCCACCATGACACGCTCCGGGGCATCCGGAACCAGCCGTACGGTGGCGGAGAGGATGATCCCGAGAGTGCCCTCGGTGCCGGCGAAGAATTGGGGCAGATCGAAGCCCTTCTCCGGAAGGAGATGCTCGAGAGAGTAGCCGGAGATCTGCCGGCCGAACGTCCCGAACTCCGTCCGGATGGTGCCCAGATTCGCGGCCACCAGATCGCGCAGCTCCGGGATGTCGTCGGCGCCGAGGCGCAGAATCTCCCCGGTACCCGTGATGACCTCCAGCGCCACCACGTTGTCCGACATTCGGCCGTAGCCGAGCGCGCGGGGACCACACGCATTGTTGCCGATCATCCCGCCGACGGTGCAGCGGGTCGATGTGGACGGGTCCGGCCCCAGCCGCAGGCCGTACGGCTTGGCGGCCTGTTGCAAGGTCTCCTGCACCACCCCCGGATCGATGACGGCCGTACAAGCCTCCGGATCGACGGAGTGGATGGCGTGGAGATGACGGGAAACGTCGATCACGAGGCCGGGGCCGACGGCGTTGCCGGCACAGGACGTTCCTGCCCCGCGAGCTGTGATGGGCATCCCCACCTTCAGCGCGGCGCGCACCACCGAGATGAGCTCTTCGCGCGTCCGGGGATGAGCAACCACGACCGGTGGGATGCGGTAGATCGACGCATCACTGGAGTACATCGCGCGCGTCAGCGTGGAGTCGTCGACAATCTCCGCGGTGTCCCCTAGTTCGAGGCGAAGCTGATGCACCGGGTTGGGGGAAGCGGCGGACATGGTCCCCAGTCTGCCACCCACGGCACCATCGACGTCGAACGCCCGGTTGGGCGTCAACGAGAACCTTCCTTCGATAGGCTTTGGGCATAACTGGAAGGGGACTCCATCATGAGGCTGCAGAATGAACTGCTGGGCCATGCCACCTCGGTTGGCGACATGTTCCGGATGCGCGTGGCGGAAACGCCCGACGTCCTGGCATTCATGGAGCCCGATCGAGCCGACGGCCCCAACACCTGGAAGAACTACACCTGGGCGGAAACCCGCGAGCACGTCGACGTGCTCGCGGCTGGTCTGCTGGCCAGGGGGCTGCGTCCCGAGGAGCGGGTGGCCATCATCTCCGGCACCCGGCTGGAGTGGATCTTCGTCGACTTGGCGATCGCCTGCGCTGCGGGTGCCACCACCACCGTCTATCCCAATACGGCCTCAGGTGACGTCGACTACATCCTGCACGACTCCGGCTCGGTCATCGTGGTGGCCGAGAACGCCGAGCAGATGGAGAAGGTGCTGGCCGACGAGGAACTCGTGGCCGATGTCCACACCATCGTCGTGATTGATCCGTCCGGGGTGGAGGAGACCGACCGGATCATCAGCTACTCGACGCTCAAACGCCTCGGTACCGAGGCACTGGAGGAAACCCCAGACCTCGTGGACGATGCCATCGCCGGCACCAACCACGACAGCCTCAGCACCCTGATCTACACCTCCGGCACCACGGGACAGCCCAAGGGTGTGCGTCTCAATCACCGCTGCTGGGTCTACGAGGGCGCGGCCACCAAGCACTGGGACCTGCTCTCACCCTCAGACCTGCAGTACCTGTGGCTCCCACTCAGCCACGTCTTCGGCAAGGCGCTGCTGGCCGTGCAACTGTCCTACGGATTCGGTTCCGCCGTCGATGGCCGCATCGAGCGGATCGTCGCGGGCCTCGGCGAGGTCAAACCCACCTTCATGTGTGGGGCTCCCCGCATCTTCGAGAAGGTGCGCGCCGCGGTCCTCACTGGCAGCACCGGGCTCAAGGGCCGAATCGCCAAGTGGGCATTCGCGACGGGCGCGAAGACCCGCTCCTACCGCCTTGAAGGACGCGATCTGCCGAAGCTTCTCGGCATGCAGTACAAGGTGGCCGACAAACTGGTGTTCAGCAAACTCAAGGAGAAGCTGGGCGGCAACATCCGCTTCATGATCTCCGGTTCGGCAAAGTTGTCGTCACAGGTGCAGCAGTGGTTCTACTCCGCGGGCATCCTGATCGTCGAAGGCTACGGTTCCACGGAGACCAGCGCCATCGCGTTCCTGAACCTGCCCACGGAACCCACATTCGGCACCGTCGGCAAAGTCCTGCCTGGTGTGGAGGCCAAGCTCGGCGACGACGACGAGGTCTTGGTCCGCGGCCCCATCGTGACGCAGGGCTACCACGGGAAACCGGACCTGACCGACGAGGTGCTGGTGGACGGCTGGTACCACACCGGCGACATCGGAGCGTTCGACGAGGACGGCAACCTCAGCATCACCGACCGCAAGAAGGATCTCTTCAAAACCTCCGGCGGCAAGTACGTCGCGCCGCAGAAGGTGGAGGGCGCACTGACGGCCAACATCCCCTACATTTCGCAGGCTGTGGCTGTGGGGGAGGGGCGAAAGTACTGCGCAGCACTCCTGGTGCTGGATCCGCCCCTGCTCCAGAAATGGGCCGACAAGCGCTCCATGTCCCACCTCACCTACGCGGAGTTGTCGCAACTGCCGGAAATCCATGACTCCATCGAGCGACAGATCGACAAGGCGAACGCACGTCTGGAACGTTGGGAGACCGTCAAGCGGTTCGCCATCCTCGATCATGAGCTGACGGTGGACAACGAGTTGGTCACACCCAACATGAAGGTGCGTCGCTCGAGCGTGCACGAGCGGTACGCGGACCTCGTCGATTCGCTGTACGACAAGGAAGAGTGAGTGTTCCCATTCCGCTGTGCCCTGCGCTGGTCAGACCTTGACGCGCAGGGGCACGTGAACAATGCCCACATCGTCGATTACATGCAGGAGGCACGAGTCGCCTTCTTCCGGGATGGCCCCACCTCGTCGCTCCTCGATACGGGGATCGTGGTGGTCGGCCATCGCGTGGAGTACCTTGCCAGCGTCGATTATTCGACTGAGGGAGTGAACATCGACCTCGGGGTGGCTTCGGTGGGCGGTTCCCGCTTCGAGATCGTCTACACCCTCAGCCAGCAGTCGCGACCAGTGGCGAGAGCACGCACCGTGCTGTGTCCGTACGACTTCACCGCCCATCGCCCGGCACGGCTCTCGCCCGAAACGCGGGCGTACCTTGAATGCGCGCGGGTGGACGCAGAGCCGCTGCGGGAACTCGCGTCAGCCCCTCTGGAGCGACGGGGCACGCTGACGACGCTGTATTCCCGGTGGTCGGACCACGACTCGTACGGCCACGTCAACAATGCGAAGATGTATGACTACCTGCAACAGGCTCGTATCGAGGTCACCACGCAGTGGGATCCGACGATGGCCCGTGCAGGTGCGGGTGAGTCGCCGTACTTCTGGTTGGTGGCGCGTCAGGACGTGGACTATGTCGCCCAGATGTCGCACCGCCTGAAGCCCTATGCGGTGCGGACGGCGCCGGCATCGCTCGGCACCTCGTCGATGACGCTGGCCAGCGAGGTCTTCAATCCGGACGACGGCACGGTCTTCGCCCGTGGGCGCACAGTGATGGTATGCGCGGACTCTGACCTGCGTCCCACGCCCCTGCCGGGCTCGGTCAGGGAGCGGCTCGAACCACATCTGCCCGGGTGAGTTGGTAATTGCGGTTGATGGCCTCCCCCAAGGCCCTGCCCCGCACGATCCAGGCGAACGAGAATGCGACGATGGCGGCGGCCTCAGCCCAGAACACCGGGCGGAAGTGGCCGAGCGCGAAGACGATCTCCGCGGGCAGGAACTGCCAGATGCCAATGAAGACGATGGCGGCCACGATGATCCAGCCGCACGTCAGGTAGATCCTCACCCGCCTCAACGCCCCGTGACTGCTCACCACACTGCGCGGTAACAGCACGAGGCAGAAAACGGCCAGGCAGATGAAGAACGCCGATGCGCCGATGCCGTGGATGAAGGCGGCGGATCGATCCCCGATGATGCACTGCACGAGCGTGCACCGATCGTCATTGCGGGGAGTGATGGGTGCGAAGGCGATGATGGCGGCGGCGACAGAAGCGATCTTGCCCACCCGTCGATCGGCGCGCAGGTCATCGTCGCGATCACTGAAGCCTCTGTAGCTCCACAGGAACAGGGCCATCGTGATGAGCGTTCCCACCATCAGATCGCGCACAGGAGTGTAGTAGTACTCCGACAGGCTGCCTCGGATGGACGAGCGGGTCATCAGACTCCACGCCAGCATGGACGCGGGGAGGAAGAGGCCGAGCAGTGCGATGGCGCGGCCGGTGGTGAGGAACGACACCACGAGTTCATGACTGGCTCGCCCCGTGCTGTGCTCCGGAAGCGGAGCAGGGGTCCGGGGCTGCGCCATCACGGCGCCCTGCGCCGAGATCGTATCCTGGGGTGGACCGAAACTGGCGCGACGCTTGCGCATTGCCTGCCGCACGGTCATGCGCTCGTGTCCTCCATGTGTTGTGATGCCATCGCGTCAACATCTTGTCACATCAAGTCTTCTCCGGTTTCGGCGTTTCGGGACCCCAGCTGCCGGATGCACCTCGACGTGTGAGAGGCTGATGTGAACGTTCACGTGCTCATGGGCTCAATCTGGAGGTCGTCATGGTCAACAATGCGGAACCGCTGCTGGTGGGAGTCGACTTCGGCACCCTCTCCGGACGGGCGGTGATCGTCAGGGCGCGCGACGGTGCTGAACTCGGCTCGGCGGTGTACGAGTACCCGCACGCCGTCATGGAGTCCCGCCTGGATGCCGGTGACGGTCGTCGACTGGGTCCGGACTGGGCACTGCAGAATCCCGAGGACTATCGCGACGTGCTTCGTCGGGCCGTCCCAGCGGCGCTGCAGGCAGCCGGGGTGAGCCCGGACGACGTGGTAGGAATCGGCACGGACTTCACGGCCTGCACCATGGTGCCCGTCACCGCGGACGGGACGCCTCTGAGCGAGATGGAACAGTTCACCAACACACCACACGCCTACGTCAAGCTGTGGAAACATCACTCGGCACAGCCGCAGGCAGATCGCATCACCGACCTCGCACACGAGCGCTCGGAACCGTGGATCGCCCGCTATGGAGGGTTGATCTCCTCGGAGTGGGAACTGGCCAAGGGCCTGCAGCTTTTCGAGGAGGCGCCAGAGGTGTACGACGCCATGGAGCACTGGGTGGAGGCGGCTGACTGGATCGTGTGGCAGCTCTGTGGGACGTATGTCCGCAACGCCTGCACCGCCGGCTACAAGGGCATGTACCAGGACGGCCAGTACCCCAGCAGCGAATACCTGGAGGCGCTGGCGCCGGGCTTCGGGAACTTCTTCACCGACAAGGTGGAGCACCCCATCGCGGACCTCGGAACGCGTGCAGGTGGTCTGACCGCCGAAGCCGCTGGATGGACGGGACTTCCTGAAGGGATCGCCGTGGCCGTGGGCAATGTCGACGCACATGTCACCGCGCCCGCCGCGCAGGCCACCGCGCCCGGCCAGCTGGTGGCCATCATGGGAACGTCCACCTGTCACGTCGTGAGCGATGACCACCTGCGCGAAGTGCCAGGAATGTGTGGCGTGGTCGATGGCGGCATCATCGCCGGACGCTGGGGTTACGAGGCCGGCCAGTCCGGCGTGGGCGACATCCTCGGATGGTTCGTCGACAACTGTGTCCCCGGTTCCTACGCTGCGGCCGCCGACGATGTCGGCGTGGGGGTGCATGAGTACCTGTCGTCGCTGGCCGAGAAGCAGGAGGTGGGCGAACACGGGCTGATTGCCCTGGACTGGCACTCGGGCAACCGATCCGTGCTCGTCGATCATGAACTCTCGGGCGTCATGATCGGGCAGACGCTCGCGACGAAACCGGAGGACCAGTACCGCGCGCTGGTGGAGGCGACCGCCTTCGGCACGCGCACGATCGTGGAGGCGTTCACGAGCTCGGGCGTGGACATCACAGAGTTCATCGCCGCGGGAGGACTGCTGCGCAACCCCTTCCTGATGCAGATCTACTGCGACGTCCTGGGGATGCCGCTGTCCGTGATCGAGTCGGAGCAGGGTCCTGCACTGGGCTCCGCGATCCACGCGGCCGTCGCCGCAGAGCTGTACGAGGACGTGGAAACAGCCGGTCAGGCAATGGGCAGCCGTCAACAGCACGCCTACACCCCCAATCCGGACGCCGTCGCGGCCTACACCAAGCTGTTCGAGCTCTACACCACGGTCCACGATCACTTCGGCCGGGATCGCCGCGACATCATGCACACGTTGCGTGCCCTGCGGCGCAAAGCACACCAGACGTCGAAGGAGAACGCATGACCGCCGTATGGGAGGACTCTCCGCCGACGTTTGCGACACCAGCAGCCGCGAATCATGGGGATACCTCGACGGGGAGTTTCGGCCGGGACCTCCGGGTCGAGACGGTTTCGCAGCGGATGACCGAGCGGATCTGATCTCGTCGCTCACGAGAGGCAAACGTATGACCGGCAGGACCCCACGACCCCCGGGCATGGTGGCCGTCGCCAAGCATGCGGGTGTCTCCCATCAGACCGTGTCACGGGTTCTCAACTCCCCGGACAGCGTCCGCCCGCAGACCCGAGAGCGTGTGCTCGCATCCATCGCCGAGCTGGGCTTCCGCCGCAACCTCACGGCACGGGCCCTGGTCACTCAGCTGAGCGGGCTGGTGGGAATCGTGTGGACGGGGTCCGGGTACTTCGGGCCGAGCAGCACGGTGGCTGCCATCGAAGTGGCGGCACGTGCAGCAGGGTTCTCGGCACTCGTGACCGCCGTCGGCGGCGAGGACGACGATGAGCTTGTCGCGGTGTTCGAGGTGTTCCGTGACCGGGGTGTGGAGGGGGTCGTCGTCGTCGCACCGCACAGGCACATCGCGGAACGCATCCGGGACGCGGCCGGAGGAGCACCGATGGTGGTCGTGGCGGACATGGGTGCCGATCCCCAGTTCCACGTGGTGTCGGTGGACCAGGCCAAGGGTGCAGGGATGGCCACCCAGCATCTTCTGAAGCGCGGCGCCGCAACGGTCGGCCACATCTCCGGTCCGATGGACTGGTTCGACGCCGTAGCCCGGATCGCGGGATACCGGCGGACGCTCGCCGACGCTGGCATCGAGGCGCCGGAGGTGTGGGCGGGGGACTGGACCGCGGAACGCGGCTGTGACATCGCTCGAGAGATGGTGGCGATGGATGCCGTGCCGCCCGCCATCTTCTGCGGCAACGACATGACCGCCCTGGGGTTCCTCGCCGGATTGCGCGAGGCTGGTCTGGAGGCACCGGGGGACGTGATGGTGGTCGGCTTCGACGACGTGCACGGCGCCGGGTTCTTCTCGCCCCCGTTGACCACCCTGCGCCAACCCTTCTCGGACCTGGGATCACTGTGCGTCGAGGTCCTCCTGCAGGCGATTTCGGGGCAGCCGCCTGCTGTGCACAGCATCGAACCGGAACTGGTGGTCCGCGGTTCCGGATGATCCGACGCGCCGTGGACATGGCAGAGTTGGGCGCATGGCCCGATCCATCGTCATCCTCACGGGGGCTGGCATGTCCGCCGAGTCCGGCATCCCCACCTTCCGGGACTCCGACGGCTTGTGGGAGAACCACAGGCCGGAGGACGTCGCCACCCCGGAAGCCTTTGCCGCGGATCCTGATCTCGTCCACCGTTTCTACAACGCACGCCGTCGGAAACTGACGGACGGGGAAGTCGCGCCCAATGCGGCTCACGTTGCGCTGGCCCGGCTGGAACATGAGCTCGACGGGGACCTGCTGCTGGTCACCCAGAACATCGACGATCTCCACGAGCGGGCAGGCTCCACCCGCGTCCTGCACATGCACGGCGAACTGCTGCGCTCACGCTGCACCGCATGTGGGGCTGTCAGCGAGTTCCGCGGCGACGTCGACGCCACCACCCGTTGTCCGGTCTGCGGGACCGAGGGCGGGATGCGTCCGCACGTCGTGTGGTTCGGTGAGATCCCGCTGGGAATGGAGGAGATCGTCACAGCCCTGCAGACCTGTGACATCTTCGCCGCGATCGGTACCAGCGGCAATGTGTACCCGGCGGCCGGCTTCGTGCAGGTGGCGCGTGCTGCCGGAGCCCACACCGTCGAGCTGAACCTGGAGCCCTCCTGGGTCAACACCGATTTCGAGGAGACCCGGCTGGGTCCGGCCGGCACTGTGGTTCCCGAATGGGTGGACGAGGTGCTGGAGGCCGATCGCTGAGCGAGAACGCGCACCCGCAGCCCAGCTGTTTGCGCGATCCTCTCAAAGGGCTCCGCGTCGACGGTCCAGGATGATGATCTCGGGGGAATCCCCGGCGATGATCAGCAAATCCTCACCGGGATGATCGCGCAAGGTTGCGAGAAGCTCCGCCTCGGACCACACCGGCACCGCGTGGTCGACCCGGGGGAGCAGTTCCACGCGGGCGCCTGTGGTGCGTGCGAGGGAGGCTGCGAACCCGGGATCGGCAGCACCAACCAGGATCACTGACGCCGGCCCTGCTGGCCGCTCGGGAAGCGTGACCGTTCGGTCCTCCCGGTACACCGCCCAGTGGTATGCGGAGACCGCGGCGGCGGTGGCGAGCACACCGAGGGCGTAGCGCATGGAGCGAACAGTCTCCCCGGATGCCGTGCCCGCGAATACATCCTCGAGGAGCACGACCACGGCGACGATGAGCGCCACCACGGCTGCGACGCCGACGACGCCGAACAGCAGCACCAGATAGATCCTGCGGGTGGGCGAAGAGGTTTCGGATACCGTATCTGCGGCGCGCACGCGCTGGATCCGGCCCCAGAACAGCAACCAGAGGGGCACATTGACCACCAGGAGCGTCACGGCACCAAGCAGTGTGTTGGTGACCGAGACCCCGAGGTCGAGCCCGGGCGTGAAGGCCTCGATGACCGCGACGATGACCATCCCCACCCCGGCGGCGGAGGCCAGCAGCGCGATGGCCGAGACGAGGTACTCGTACACGCGGCGCACCTCGGTGCGCTCGCTTCGCGTCTCCGCCAGGACCGCGCCGTGGTACCACCAGATGAGCAGACCCACGATCATGAACGCGAAGGCGCGAGGCGAATCGGTGAAGTGCTGCTGCGCGCTGGCGGCGAAGGGATCACCCACCACCCACACCAGCACCTGCCACAGCAGGACGCTGGCAGCCACCAGCCCGGTCAGCAACCCGCCGCCCACTCCGATGGGAAGCACGACAACCAACCACGGAGTGCTGCGCGGCAGACGTGCAGCGCCGCCGAGCCAGTAGCGTGCCCACGCCAGCGCGCCCGTGGCGAAGGTGGCGCCGTGGTTGGTCAGGAGTCGGTCCGTCCCGAGTGACAGGCTGCCCGAACCCTGCAACAGCAGGATCTCGAGGCTGGTGGTGATCAGGAGACCCAGACCGACGGCAACCGTTACCAGTCCAACCAGCGATCCGATCAGCAGGTGGGGCCGGTTACTGTACTCACCGAGACGATGCGCCAGGCTCCAGTGGAGGAGCCAGAGGGCGCCCCATACGATCAGGTCAGCCAGAGCCAGGCGGTCGAAGTCACCCCGCAGTGCGGTGGCAGTCAGGTCCTGGAACGAGACCATCGCAACCACCAACGACGTCAACGCGGCCAGAGTGAGGTAGAGGGCATAGGCGCCGGTGGTGGCCTCGCGGGGGTCGCGTCGGATGGTGCGGTGGGTCCACCACGCGATCAGACCCGCCAGCGGTGCTCCGACGAGCGCAAAGGACAGGGACAGGGCAAGGGCGTCGCCGTTGCCGATGTCAGCGCCGAAGGCTCGGGCCAGGAGCTCCGCGATTCCAACGGCGGCCACGATTGTGAGTCCGAACAGCAGCAGGTACTGGAAGAATCGACGCACACTGCTCGTGCCCCCGCCGGTACTCGCCGCGTCACCGCGCCGTCGGATGGCGAACACGACAAGCACTACCACGACAAAGGGGATGCCCAGCGCGACAGGGATCAGGAGGAAAGCCATGGGTTTCTCCGTTCACCGGCACTCGTAGAGCGGCCAGGGTTCGCCGGTGATCAGCCAGGTCGACGCGTCGCGGCGCAGCGTGAAGTTTTCACTGTGCGACCAGCTGCCCTCGAGGCCGGATCCCTCCTCGATCTGCAACTCCACCGTCGCCGTGTCCCCATCCGTCTCGGTGTCGATCACGGCGACGCGGGCGGTGTCGGAGATGTAAATGTCGGACAGCGAGTCGGCGCAGTTGGAAGCGGGGTCGAGGTACTGTGCAGCGGCTTCGACGTCGTCGTTGAACAGGTCCCGGACGTAGAGCTGGACGACACCCTCGGGCGTGGTGGTATCGAGCGCGGGACGATCACCGCCGCTGGAGACCAGGGCCGCTACGACAGCCAGCGCCACCACGAGCACAGCCACCACCGCCAGAACGATGCCGGGTCGCACTCTCATGAGGTCAGTATCCTCCACAAGCTTCCGCGGCGTGGGATGTTCCCTTCGACGGCGTCGCGGCGGACTTGGTAGCCAAACAGCTCAGCGTCGCATAGGGCATCCGCAAGCTCAACCGCGTAGTCGCGGCTCAACTTACGAATGCTTGGGACGCCCGGTCCGTAGCGACCTACTCCAGGGAACGGCTCGTGCCCTCAGCGGGAAGGATAAGTGGCCAGCTGTGTTTCAAGAGACGCCGCCGCCTTTGTTACGTCCTCTCTGCTGGCTGAGATGGAAATGTGGGAGCACTTCGGATGCATCGAATCTATGGGCGGCTCTGCCGCTTCGTGGCTCAGAGCCACATAGATTTGAACGTGGAGGTGGTCGAGGACTCCAACAGCAAAGCTGAAGTTTGGCTCGGTGAATGACAGCCACTCAGAGTGGTCGTGATCCTCTGCATTTGATCCGCGTGGCTCCTCTGTCTTCGCCGTCCATGATGCTGTTCCACCGGCGACGTTGTGCAGCCAACCGATGAGCTCTGTGACCTCCCATGTCGTCAGCGACGGATGCTGGAAGGACCAAGAACGCTGACCTCCCATCGTTGCTGTTCCTGCAATGATGAGCCAGTTCGCATCCCAGTCTTTGCTGCCATCCGGCACGATCTCTGGGAACTGATACCCCATGATGTCCATCTGCAGCGAGGCTTCAACACGTCCGATCCGCATTGCTGCAGGCTACAGCGAACGAATCTGACGGCGCTGAGAAGGAGAGCCATCGCCAACTCAGCCGCGTAGTCGCGGCTCAGATTGCTTCTGTCTCAATCGGCTGGCAGGTTGGGCACCAGTAGGTGATGCGCTCGTGTCCAGCCTTTGGGTCGGCCACGCTCGTGGCTCCGCCGAGGAAGCCGGAGCGTATGGGGGTGCCGCAGCGACGGCAGGGCCGGTTCTTCCGGCCGTAGACCCACGTGTTCTCCCCGGGACGGTTGACGCCGGTGAACACGCGCAGGTTCTGGTGCAGGTTGGCGCGCATGCTCTGGGCGGCCAGATCGATGATGCGCGCGGCATCCACCGACGTGGCGGCCGACGAGGGGTGGCGTCCCCGCAGGAAGCACAGTTCATTGCAGTAGACGTTGCCCACCCCCGCCAGCACACGCTGGTCCAGCAGGGTCTCACCGAGGGCGCGATGTCCTTGGGCGATGAACCTGCGGACGGCTTCGTCGCGCCCCGGGATGCTCCACCGCCCGGGCTGGTCCCAGTCCTCGGCCAGGGGATCGGGGCCGAGGTGGGCGGTGTGATCGGGGTACGTCGCGGCGTCGAAGAGCTCGATCCTCCCCAACTCGTGACCCACCAGCTCCACCTCCCGTGTCGGGTCCGGGAAACCCTCCACCCGCACGACCAGCCGAGCGGTGTGGCCCGGCGACCGCCACTTGGTCCCCGCCGGATGGATGTCCCAGATGCCCTCCATGCGGAGGTGGGTGTAGAGGACGCGGGTCTGACCGCGGGCATCCGTGCAATCCCAGTACAGATTCTTGCCCCATGCCCACACGCGGTCGATCCGACGTCCCGTCAGGCTTTCAGTCGCAAGGTGGGGGACCCGGAAGTCCGTCGACGTGATCAGCCGGCCCGTCAGGGACGCCATGCGCTCGGCAAGGCGATGAACGGTGTCACCCTCGGGCATTGCCCGCCTCGATGACGACACCCTGCGGGGAGACCCGCGCTCCGGCAGCGCGCATGACCTCCATCAGGTCCGTGGCGCCGACGCGCTCGCCATCCACCTCTTCGATTCGCAACCTGCCCAAACGGCCGTTCACAGATGCGCGATGCAACGCCGCAGTCACCATGGCGACCACCTCCGGCCGGGAGGGGGCCTGCGGCCGGGAGGGGGAGTAGAGGCTCAGCTGTCGCCCGCCACGGGTGATGTGGGCCAGACACACGCCGTCGGCCAGGATCACGAGTGCACCCGCAGCCCGCGAAGGCCTGGCGGTGGGATGCTCGGGCCAGGGCAGCACATTGCCATACGGGTTGGCGGGATCCGCCGCGGACAGCACCACGACGGCGGGGTCCACCACGCCCGACGGCCAGACGGTGTCGTCGGGGCTGTCCGAGAAGTCCCGTACCTGATCAATGGTGGCCGAGGTGGCGAATTGCGACCCTCCAAGTCCCTCCACCACATACCCGCGCAGCACTTTGCCCGCAGATTCCAGCTCGGCCAACACGCGGTACGCCGCAGCGAAGCCGCCGCCGAAATGATCACCGGCCACAGCACCGCGGGTGATCACCCCGAAGCGTTCCAACCAGGCCGAGACCTGTGCGATCGCCTGCTCTGCCGGCGGGAGACTCGGGTCCGCGACGGGATACCACCGGCCTGCCACCTGCGGTGGAGCGCCCACGTCGCCCATGCGGGTCAGGAGGGAACGGCCGGGGCGGGGGAGTCGGGTGCGTCGGCGAGGACTGCTGCGGGCCGCCTTGTGGGCACCTCTCGTGGGGCCACCGATTCGGGCCCGCACGGGCGCCATCGAAGCCGGGGCCACCAGCCCCAGCTCCGCCGTTTGCCACACCTGTTCGGCGAGTGCGGCGGAACTCAGACCCGGATCCAGCGCTTGGCGCTGCGCCCTCAACTCCGAGAACAGGCCGCCCGCGTCCCTGAGATCCGAAGCAAGGGAGGTGGCGTCGTCGTCGACGGTGGGATCCACGGGAGGGAGCAGGTCCAGGTCCTCTCGCGGGACCAAGGCAATGAGGGGATCACCAGGCCCCACGCTGCCGCGAACCCGGATGAGCACCTCTCCCTCGGCCACCAGCTCGTCGAGGTGCGTGCTCTGGTAGCCGCGGAGCCGTGAGGGCAGGACGTGCGTCTCCCACGCACTGGCAGGCAGCGCGGCGCCGGCGAGCCGCTGGAGTGCGATCAGGACCTCGTCGGGATTCGATTCCGGCGGGTCACTGACCTGGTGCCAGTCCGTGAGGAAACGCGCGTAGGCGGAGGCGGAGACCGGCTGAACCTGGGAGCGAGCGAGTGCCAGGGCGCGGGTGCGGATACGTCGCAGCACTTCGGGATCGCAGTACTCGGCGTCCTCACGGCCGGGCGTGAAGTGGCCCTCCACCAGACGCCGGGCCGACACCTCGCGTTCCAGTACCACCAGTGCCGTGGCGGTGCCGAGTCCGAAGGCCGCGGCCACCTGTTCCGCCGTGAATGGCGCATGCGTCCGGGCGTAGCGAGCAATCAGCTGTGTCACGGGGTCCCGGCCGGGGGTGTCATCCGCGGCAGGGGCGCCGGCCGGTACCGGGATGCCCAGGGCATCGCGCAGCAGGGAGAGGTCCGAGGCGGCCACGAGGTGTTCGCGCCCAGCCATCTGGAGGAGGTGCACCCGGTTGCCCAGGGATGTCAGCAGAGCGGGCAGCTGCTCGGCCAGGTCATCGTCGAGGTGTGCAGGCAGTTCCTCCACGGGAATGGGGCCCAGCAGGCGGGGCAGGTCCGCGAGCGCACCGACCGTCCGAACGCGGCGGTCCGTCTCGGAAGTGTTTCCGGCACGGTGCTGGAGCTCGTCCTCCACGGCGCGGATTACGTCGAGGTCCAGCAGCTCTCTGAGATCGACGGTGCCGAGCACGGATGCGAGCAGTGCCGGATCCATGGACAGCATTGCCGCGCGACGCTCGGCGAGAGGCGAATCGCCCTCGTAGATCTGTGCACCGGTGTAGCGGAAGAGCATGGTGGCAGCGAAGGGGCTGGGGCTGTCGGTCACCACCTCCACAAGCCGCATGGAGCCCCGTTGGAGACCTTGCAGCACGCTGACCAGCGCTGGCAGGTCGTAGACATCCTGCAACACTTCGCGGACGGTCTCGATGATGATGGGGAACCGTGGGTGCAGGCGTGCCACCTCCAGCAACTGGCTGGCTCGCTGGCGCTGCTGCCACAGGGGAGCTCGCTTGCCGGGGTTGCGGCGGGGGAGCAACAGCGCTCGTGCGGCGCACTCGCGGAAGCGTGCTGCGAACAGGGCGGTGCCGCCCACCTGCTCGGTGACGATGGCGCCCACTTCGTCGGGGTCGACTGCCAGGATCTCGCCCAGCCGCTCCGCTGCGTCGCTGTCGGGAAGCCGCCAGATGATGCCATCGTCGGAGGCGACGGGGACCACGTCGATGCCGGATTCCCTCGACAGTGCCTCACCGATCGCCAACGCCCACGCACCGAGGACACCCCTGCCCAGTGGTGAGTGCAGCACGCAGCGCCAGTCGCCCACCTCGTCGCGGAAGCGCTCCAGGACGATGGTGGTCTCATCCGGCACGCTGCCGGTGGCCTCCTTCTGCTCAGTCAGGTAGGCGCTGATGTTGGCGCGGGTGTTCTCGTCAAGGTATGGCTGATTGAGTTTCTCCGGCGTCCGAAGTACTTCGCGGTGGAACTGGCCCAGTGCGCGACCGAGCTCGGCCGGGCGGCCCTCGGCATCCCCGTGCCAGAAGGGAAGACGACCGGTGTGGCCGGGTGCGGGAATGACGCGCACCTGGTCCCGTGTGATTTCCTGGATCCGCCAGGAGGAGGCGCCCAGGGTGAAGACGTCCCCGACACGGGACTCGTACACCATTTCCTCGTCGAGTTCGCCGACGCGACGGCCGACGTCGTCGTCGGTGGCAAGGAAGACGCCGAACATGCCGCGATCAGGGATCGTGCCGCCGGAAGTCACGGCAAGCCTCAGCGCGCCGCGCAGCGCGATCATACGGCCGTCCACCACCTCCAGCCGTGCACGCAGTTCCCCGAAATCGGCGCTCGGGTAGGCACCGGCAAGCAGATCCACGACGGAGTCCAGGACTGAGCGGTCCAACCCCGCATATGGCAGAGCCCGCGTCACTGATGCATACCACTCGTCGATGTCCAAGCCAGATTCCCCGGCGGCGACGGCGGCTGCGAGCGTCTGCTGCGCCAGGACATCCAGCGGCGAGCGGGGGATGCGCAACTCCTCGATGGCTCCCTCGAGCATGCGGGCGGTCGCCACGGCACTGGGGACCAGATCCCCCCGGTGCATCGGGTAGACATCACCGTTCGAGGTGGCCCCCACGTGGTGTCCGGCGCGTCCGATGCGCTGGAGGGTGCTGGCCACCGACGGCGGCGCCGAGACTTGGATGACTCGGTCCACGGCACCCATGTCGATGCCGAGTTCCAGGGACGAGGTGGCCACGACGCACTTCAGTTCGCCGGATTTCAGGGCCGCCTCGATGTCGGCACGCGCCTCCTTGCTGACTGAGCCGTGATGGGCGCGCGCAATGACCGCGGGCGCCATGCCCACCTCGTCGGCCGCCTGCATGACCTGGGCGGGCGGCCGCCGTCCGGGAGCGATGAGCGATTCGGGGTCGTGCATCTCGGCCCACATCTCGTTCAGGCGGGCCGTGAGCCGTTCCGCCACCCGGCGGGAGTTGGTGAACACGAGCGTGGAGTTCCCGGCGCAGACGGAGTCGTAGACCTCCGCCTCCACGTGCGGCCACAGCGACGTGTTGGATTCTGGTTCCGTCGCCTCCGTGGAGGGGCCACTCAGCAAGGGATCCAGCTCTGTCGGTTGATTGCGGGGTCCGGGGTCCGTGATGTCGGGAACCGGCGTGCGCACATGCACGTCCCACTTCTTCGTCGACGGCGGCGCCACGACTGAGACGCGCCGGTCACCCCCCAGGAATGCGGCCACTTTCTCGATGGGACGGACGGTGGCGGACAGGGCGATGCGTTGCACGTCGCGTCCGAGCTGGACGTCGAGGCGCTCCAGTGAGAGGGCGAGGTGGCTGCCCCTCTTGGTGCCTGCGATGGCGTGGATCTCGTCGACGATGACCGTGTCCACGTCCGCGAGCGTGGATCGCGCTGACGAGGTGAGCATCAGATAGAGCGATTCGGGGGTGGTGATCAGCACATCAGGTGGACGTCTCAGCAGGGCCGTGCGCTCACGCGCCGGGGTGTCGCCACTGCGGACCCCCACCGAGATGTCGGCCACCGCGTGCCCGAGACGCTCGGCGGTGCGACGGATCCCGACCAGCGGCGCGCGGAGGTTGCGCTCCACGTCCACACCGAGCGCCTTGAGGGGGGAGACGTACAACACACGGGTGCCCGTGTCGGTGTGGCGAGGAGTTCCGGCGAGCCTGTCGAGCGCCCAGAAGAAGGCCGCCAACGTTTTCCCGGACCCCGTGGGCGCCACCACCAGGGTGTGCTCACCCTCCGCGATCCGGGCCCACGCCTCTGTCTGCACCGGTGTGGGTTGTGCGAACACGTCGGTGAACCACGTGCGAGCCGGGGCGGAGAAACTGCCCAACGGGTCAACAGCGGTCATGGGAGCCAAGTGTGCCAGCCAGTTCAGCCGGGTTTGGTCAACATTTCCGCTGGACTGCCCCCCCGGGATGTTCCCGAAGTTGGCCCAGAGACGGCTCAGTGCATGTCCTCGCCGGGAATCTCGCTGCCGTCGCCGGACCAATCGGTGTGCCAGACGCCGTCGATGTCGGTACGGAGATACGTGTGGGCTCCGAAGTAGTCGCGCAAACCCTGCGTCAGGGCGGCATTCACACGTGGGGCACGGGCCAGGTCGTAGTGGGCCAGTGCCGCGGCGAACACGGGCACGGGAACCCCGGCGGCGACCGCCTGAGCGACGACGTTGCGCCATGCCTCCTGGCTGTCCGCGAGATCCTGCGCCACCGACGGCGCCACCAACAGCGACACCAGTCCACCGGCTGCGTACTCGGAGCGGATGCGCTCCAGCAGCTTGGCCCGAATGATGCAGCCGGCGCGCCAGATCTTGGCCACCTCCGACACGTCGATGTCCCAGCCGTACTCCTTCGACGCCATCCGGATCTCGTCGAGCCCCTGGGCGTAGGCCACCACTTTGCTCGACCACAACGCCTGCCGGATCTGCTCGATGAACGCATCGCGATCCTCGACGTGCAGCTTCTGGTCCGGTCCGTCCAGCGCGGCCTGGGCGGCCTTGCGCAGCGACGGGTGGGAGGACACGGCGCGGGCGAACACGGACTCGGCAATGGTATTCAGAGGGGTCCCCAGCGTGAGACCACTCTGCACCGTCCACGTCCCCGTGCCCTTCATCCCCGCAGCATCGACGATGACCTCGACCAGTGGCTTGCCGGTGCGGGCGTCCACCTTGCGCAGCACCTCGGAGGTGATCTCGATCAGGTAGGAATCCAGGTCACCGGTGTTCCAGGTTGCGAAGATGTCGGCCATCTCCCCATAGGTCAGGCCGAGTGCCTTGAGCAGCTCGTATGCCTCGCCGATCGCCTGGATGTCGGCATACTCGATGCCGTTGTGCACCATCTTGACGTAGTGGCCGGCACCATCCGTGCCGATCCAGGTGCAGCACGGTTCCCCGTCGACGTGAGCGGAAATCTTCTCCAGAATGGGGCCGAGCGCTTCGTAGGACTCGCGTGATCCACCGGGCATGATCGACGGCCCCTCCAGCGCGCCCACCTCGCCACCGGAGATCCCGGCTCCCACGAAGTGAAGGCCCAGCTCGCGCAGCTTGCGTTCCCGGCGTCGGGTGTCCTCGAACTGCGAATTGCCGCCGTCGACGACGATGTCTCCCTCCTCGAGGAGAGGAATGAGCGAGTCGATGACTGCATCGGTGCCGCGACCGGCCTTCACCATGGAGATGATCCTGCGAGGCCGTTCCAGGGAGGCGACGAAGTCCTCCAGTTCAGCGGCTGGCCGGAAATCCCCTTCACCACCGTGCTCTGCGACGACGGCCTCAGTCTTGGACGTGGTCCGGTTGTACAGCGCCACGCTGTAACCGTTGCGCGCAAGATTGCGTGCAAGGTTGGATCCCATCACAGCCATGCCGATCACGCCGACGTCCGCTCGATTCTCTGGGCTCATGGCTCTCCTTGTGGGGCGAAGGTGGTGGTTCAGATGCAGCTCCACACTAGTGGCGAAGTCCCTCCGAAGGGTAGGCGGGAATCTTCGTCGCGCGCTTCGTGGTCAGTTGCGGTGCGCCACCATACTGAGGAGGCAGTGCGCGCGGAGGCGGCATTGGGTGCATAGTGTCACGAGCAGATAACGATTCGCTCAATGAGGGCGGTTGTTTCGGCCCTAAACGACTATTTTCGCGCGCCAGCACTAGACATCAGACCAGTGACTAGTAACCTCGCATCCAAGGAACGGATCCGTTCACCACGATGACCCGGAGGAACAATGCCTGTTTTCCCGAAGCGCCTGATGACCACGGTGGGACTCCTGTCCGCTGCGGCCCTAGGCCTCACCGCCTGCGGTGGCTCTGCTGATCCAGAAGAGGCCCCCACGGACTCCACCACGGTTGAGTCCACCACGGAAGAAACGACGACTGACGAAGTCGTCGAAATTGAGTACCTGCACCGTCTCCCCGATGGCGAGGGCATGACGCCCGTTGCCGACATCGTGCAGCGCTGGAACGACGAGAACCCCAACATCCAGGTCACGTCGACCAAGTTCGATGGCGAAGCCCTGGAGATGATCACCAAGCTTGAGACCGACATCAACGCCAACAACGGCGTGTGTCTGGCCCAGCTCGGTTACAGCGAGGTTCCCGAGATGTTCGTCAAGGGCCTGACGATGGATGTCACCGAGTACGCCGAGCAGTACCGGGACAACTTCGGTGGCGCCTACGGCCAGATGACGGTCGGCGATCAGACCGTTGGTCTGCCCCAGGATTCGGGTCCGCTGATCTACATGTACAACGAGGCGGAGTTCGAGAACCTCGGCATCGAGGTTCCCACCAACGCTGAGGAGTTCATCGCAGCCGCACAGACCGCGGCCGCCGAGGGCAAGTACATCGCCGACTTCGAGGCCGACGAGGCCCAGAACTGGCTGTCCGGCCAGGCCGCCGGTGCGGGTGCTGTCTGGTACTCCTCCGAGAACGATGCGTGGGTCGTGAATGCTGACTCCGAGGAGTCCATGGTGATCGCCGACTTCTGGCAGCAGTTGCTGGACGCGGACGCAACCCTGACCCACGACCGCTGGGGTGACGCCTACACGGCTGCTCTGGTGGACGGCACCCTTATCGGCAACATCGCACCGGCCTGGGAAGTCGGCTTCGCGCTCGATCCGCTCGACGGAACCGAGTACGAGGGCCAGTGGCGCGTCGCCCAGCTGCCCCAGTTCGGTGACGAGCCCATGACCGGCCCCGACGGTGGTTCCGGTGTGGCAGTCATGAGGGGCTGCGAGTACCCGGAGCAGGCCATGGAGTTCAACAACTGGTTCAACACCCAGGTGGATGATCTCGCGACGCAGGGCCTCGTCCCCGCTGCTGCCGAGGCAGCCGAGACGCCCGAGAAGTGGAGCAGGCAGTTCGGTGGCCAGGACGTGATGTCTGAGCTGGTGACGGCCAACGAGAACCTGAACGCGGACTTCGCCTACATCCCGGGCTTCTCCGCGGTGGGTCCGGAGATGACCCAGGCGGCAGCAGCGGCCGCCAGTGGTTCCGGCCAGGTGGCTGACGTGTTCACCGCCGCCCAGGAGGCGTCCATCGCATCACTTGAAGACGCTGGCCTGCCGGTGTCCGAAGGCTGATTGAATGTCGGGCCCGGAACCGCAATGGTTCCGGGCCCGCTTTTCGTTTCCATACGTGAGGAGTCATTGATCAATGTCGACCAAGGCTGAGGCCACTCCCACTCGCAGACGAGGAAGTCGTCAGGCGAGAAGTCAAGCGTTGTACGGCTGGGCATTTGCCGCGCCGTTCTTTTTGTTGTTCCTGTTGGTGTTCGCAGCACCCATCATCACGTCCATCCGCGCCGCCCTGTTCAGGAACCAGAGCTCCGGCGGCGGCCTCTTCGGTGGAGGCGAGCAGGTCGAGGTCTTCGTCGGTCTGGACAACTTCATCACCGCAGCCACGAACCCCGCTTTCTGGAGCGGCATTGGGCGTGTGGTGATCTTCGGCGTCTTCCAGATTCCCATCATGATCGGAATGGCGCTGATTCTGGCGCTGTTGCTCGACTCATACTTGGTCCGTCGGCCGGGTGCGTGGCGGTTGCTCTACTTCCTGCCCTATGCCATCCCCGGTCTGATCGCGGCGATCGTGTGGGGATACCTCTACCTGCCCGAGGTGTCACCGTTCGCGGACTATCTCGGAACCTTCAGGGGAGAACCGTTCTTCCTGGCACCGGGCATCGTGCTGGCTTCCATGGCGAACATGACCACCTGGACCTTCACCGGATACAACATGCTGATTTTCCTTGCAGCATTGCAGGCGATTCCGCACGACCTCTATGAGGCGGCACGGATTGACGGAGCCACCGGTTTCCAGATCACCACCAGGGTCAAAATTCCTCTGGTGCGTGGGGCAGCCCTGTTGGCAGTGTTGCTCTCCATCGTCGGCACCATCCAGCTCTTCAACGAACCCACTGTCATCAAGTCCCTGGCGTCGTGGATGCCGGAGGACTACACGCCGATGATGATGGCCTACGGCAGCATGTTCGGACGTGTGACGCCCTCGGGCGCCGGCCCTGCCTCGGCAGTCTCGATCCTGATGGCACTTGTTGCGGGAGTCCTGGCCGTCTTCTACGCGCTGGCCCAACGAAAGGCGGACTGAACCATGGCAGTCAAGACCAAGACAACTCCCCAAGGGCTGGAGTACCGTCCCTCCATCGAGGATCAGCCGCCGCGCTCGGTGGCACCGTCGAAGTTTGCCCGAATCCTCACTCTGGTTGTGCTGGGTTTCGTGCTCCTGTACTTCCTGCTCCCCATCGTGTGGCTGATCATTGCGTCATCGAAGACGAACTCGGATCTCGTGAGCAGCTTCGGATTCTGGTTTGCCGACGTGAACTGGGGCTTCAACTGGGATGCCCTCATGGGATGGACCAGCAACCTCTTTCCCCGGTGGGTCTTCAACTCCGTGTTCTACTCCACCACCGCCGCGGCTGCGGGGACACTGATCTCGGTCGCCTGTGGCTACTCCATGGCGAAGTTCGTGTTCCCGGGCCGACGAGCCCTGCTCATCACCATCATGGCCGGTCTGCTGATGCCCATCGCCCTGCTGACAGTGCCGTTGTACGTGCTGTTCCTGCAGATGGGTCTGAGCAACACGATCTGGTCCATCATCATCCCGTCCATGGTCAGTCCGTTCGGGGTGTTCCTGGGCAACGTCTACGCAGACTCCTCCGTGCCGACGGAGCTGCTCGAAGCCGCCCGCATTGATGGTGCAGGCGAGGCCAGGATCTTCTTCACAATGGTGCTGCGCCTGCTGGCGCCCGCCATGGTGACGATCTTCCTGTTCATTTTCGTGGCGACGTGGAACAACTTCCTGCTGCCGTTGATGATGATCTCCGACGACGCCCTGAAACCCGTGACCCTGGGTCTCTACGGCATGATGAGCTACTTCGCCCCCGACAAGGGCGCCGTGATGCTGGGCGCCCTGCTCGGCGTGATTCCGCTCATCCTGCTGTTCCTGGGGCTGCAACGATTCTGGCAGTCCGGGCTCGCGGCCGGTGCAGTCAAGGGCTGATTCACCCGCTGGTTCCCGTCAGGGCCCCCGATCGACATGGCCTCGGTCGGGGGCCTTCTCGTGATGGGTGCTTCCGGGACCCTCAGTTGGCGCGGGTGTCCGGTTGCTGCCGGTTCGTCCCCTCGGCAGCGCGCCGTCGCTGGAGGAGAGCGGCAGCCACGATGTGCGTCGTGATGATCACCGCGAGCCACGCACCCCCCAGCAGCCAGCCGGTCATCACGTCGGTCAGCCAGTGGTGGCCGAGGTACACGCGTGAGGCCCCCATCGTGAGTGCGTAGGCAGCTGCGAGGACCACGATGATGATCCGGGTTCTGCGGTTCCCGAAGTGGCGGAACAGCAGGTAGGCGATGATGCCACCCACCACGACGGCGTTCAGTGCGTGCCCACTGGGGAAGGAGGGCGTGGACTCGAAGGGGGCGATGGCGTACTCCTGGGCGGGCCGCACCCTGCCGATGATGTCCTTGCCCACGAACGTCACGGTCAGGGAACCGATGGCGGCGGCGATCATGAGGGTGGCTGGGAGCCAGGATCGCCACAGCCAGCACATGATGGCCACCACAATCGTGGCGATGATGGGTGACACGATCGGTCCGCCGATCTGTGTGTAGCCGCCAACCAGCGTGTTGAGCCACTCGGTTCGTGAGGCGACCATCGCCTCCAGAACGGGCTGATCCAGAAGCGCGAGGTCGTCGTTCTCCGTGACGCCCTCATAGATCTCGCCGGCGCCGAGAGTGAACAACCCCAGGACCAGAGCGCCGATGGCAGCCGGTAGGAGGATCGCTAGGTGTGGTCTCACCCGCTCCGGTAGCTTCTCCTCCACCGCCTCGACGGTGTTCTCGACGGCAGCCTTCGCTTTGTCCTTCAGTTCATCCGCGTCCCCGGCCATGTGAACAAGCGTAGATGCAGAAGCAGCCGCCACGGTCAAAGACTACCGACGCGGAGGAGGGGACGACAGCCAGTGTCGGTGGTCCGGATCGCTCCCTGAGTGACCGCGCGGGGTGGAGCATCATCCGTACCGTTCCCTGCGTAGCCGCGCGACGAAGGCGTCGTTGTGAGCAGTCGCGTGACGAAGGCGTCGTCCTGAGCAGTCGCGTGACGAAGGAGCCGACGTGTCGAAGGGCGCAATGAGGCGACAAGTAAGCAGTGTCGGCGTCGGCAGCTCCTGGTATCGAAGCCATTCAGGGTCGTGGCTCCGGAAGATTGGCGGTTCTCCACTTCTTCCGTGCCAATGCGGGCAGATCTTCGAACCGACTCTCTATGAGCGCCCACTTCTTCTCCCGGCGCCATCCCTTGACCCGACGCTCGAATTCGTAGGCTTCCCCAATGTTGTCGAACTCCGCAGCGAACACGAGGGTCAGCGGTTTCCGAGTGCGGGTGAATGCATCGGCGACACCGGTGGCATGCTGAAACATGCGGTTGTCCAGATTCCTGGTGCTACCCACGTACAGCGCTCCGTCGCTGCACAGCAAGATGTACGTCCAGCTCATACAACCTACTTTGGGCGGACCATCGCCTTATTCAGCACTGTCCGGAAAGTCTGTGGACAACTTGAAAGGTGCCCTTCGATACGGCGGCGGTTCGTTCCTCACCGGCCGCCACTCAGGGATCGGAGAAGACGATCCGGTTTCCCGGCCTATGACATGTGTCAGGGCAAGGATCGGTTCCTGAGTGCCGCCGCGAGGAACGAGTGGCGGTGTATCGAAGGAAGTGGCGGTGTATCGAAGGAGCGGTGTTCGCTGTGTCGCCCTTCGATACGGCGGCGGTTCGTTCCTCACCGGCCGCCACTCAGGGATCGTGGAGCGGCGGCGGTTCGTTCGTCACCGGCCGCCACTCAGCGACCGCAGATGGATGTGCACAGAGCAGGAGGGGCGCCCGGCGACGGCCGGGCGCCCCTCCTGCATCGTCTCCGTCAGCTGAACAAAACGATGTTGTTCACGACCCATTTGTTGACCTGAGCATAGGTGTAGCTGCCGTCAGCCTGCTGTGTGGAGGCGACCGTGGTCGTCCAGATGTAGCTGCGGCATCCGTTGCGTCCCGTGGCGGGAGTGTCGCATTCAGTTCTCCACCTGCGACCGTCTGTGCTTCTCCACTCGCCGGTGTTGCCGAGCGGATTCTCGGCCCAGAGTCGGCGGGCCGACGGTAGGTAGGTCATAGTGTTGAAGACCCATCCGTTCTCCTTGACGAACCTGCCGTTCTGAAGACTCACAGTGGTTGCCCAGATCTCGGTGCGGCACCGCCACGTCTGCGAGTAGGGCTCACAGGTGGTGAACCACTGGCGGCCGTTGACCTCGTGGTAGCCGGGTGTGTTGTACACGGTGCGCTGCGACGGCGGGGTTGCAGTTCCTCCCGGTTGCGTGGGCGCGCCGGTTGGCTCGGTTGTCGCCGTCGGCGTGGTTGTGACGGTGGCCGTGGAGGTCGGGGTGATCGTGATGGTCGGATCGACAGTCGAGGTCACGGTGGTGATGGGCGTCACCGTGGTGGTGGGCGTCACTGTGGTTGTGACGGTGGCGGAGCTGGTCGGGCTCGTGGTGCTGTCGCCCACAGTCACCTCGACCCAGTCGCCCGTCGACAGGATCTGCCCGCTGACGGCGTCCACGAGCAGTGCGCGGACCTGGTGGACACCCAAGGTGTCGAGGACCTTGGAGGCCCCACCGACGGTGCCCTCGGTCTCGCCGGGAGCCATCCACTCGTACCGCAGTTCCGTGATCGCGCCATCACCCAGGACAGGTCGATCTGCCACTGTGGCGGCGGCTGTCACCTCCGTACCACTTTGGACCGTGGAGGAATCCACGGTGACGTTAGGAGCAGGCTGCTCCGGGTAGGCCGGAGCCTCGTTGGCCTCCATGTCGCCGGCGGCGCCGGTGGTGTTGTGATACGGCACCAGCCGGATGTCCTGCGGACCCATGTCGGCGGCCTTGGCGGCCACGACGACGGCGATCTCGTTGCTGCCCCTCGGGTTGAGGAACCCGGCCGGGATGGTGAACGAGTCCTGCGGTCCGACGTCACCGATGTAGATGCCGGTGTGCCAACCGTTGACATACATCATGACCTGCGCGCCGTCGGTACGGGTGGCCGCTGTGGGGCCGAACTTCTCGGACTCGATGTCGAGACGCCAGGCGACGTCCTGACCCTCGGGAACGTCCAGGTCCACGTCCGTGCGGTACCACGAGACACCGGGCTCGTCGGCCACCATGGTGGAGGCCTGCTCCCAATCGCTGTCCGGATAACCGGGAAGGTACCAGCCAGCACGCTCGCCGTAGAGTCCGCCGTTGTTGTAGGCGGTGCGAGCAGTGTCCGCGTCTCCCTCCGGGTGCTCGGCGCCCTGGATCCGCCACTCGACCGGACCGTCGGCGTTGAGTGACGCCTCGTACAGGCCACGGTTCTGGCGGGAGAGACCGTTGTCGCTCCAGTCGAGGTTGTGGCCCAGGTTGTGCACCAGCACCGACACCACGACGTCCTCGCCCGCCGTCACGGCACCGGTGGGCGCCGGGACGCTGACGGTGGCGCCGGTGGCTCGTCGGGCGCCGGCGTACTCGCCGTTCACCCAGACCTGCATGAACGCCGGGTTCTCACCATGGCCGGGTACGCCGCTACCGCCGTTGCCGCGGAAGGTCAGAGTCGGATCGGACGTGGCTGCCGTGTAGTGCGCCCGGTACCAGACGGATCCTTGGAAGAAGCCGTACCGGTTGGAGTCCAGCACCACGCCGTTGGAGCCCGGGCCCTGCTGGTTGTTGAGGCCGTTGGTGGCGTCGGCGATGGTCCAGCCGGAGTCGTCGAAATCGACGTCGATCTCCGGGTTCTCGTCGGCCGTGACCCACGTCAGGTCGGGCTCGGTCACCGGCTCAGGGGCCGGAGCAGTGCCGTTGATGCTCTCGCCGTTCCAGGTCCAGGAGGTGATGCCCTGCGGCAGCGTGACCGCCAGATCGGAGGCTTCGCTGACGGAACCGGTGATGTTGGCGACTGTGCCGTCGAAGTGGACCGTGCGGACCACCTCGGCGCCGTCCACCCACACCATGTCGTTGCTGTCACCGCGGATGCCCTGAATGTGCCAGGCGTCGGCGGCGGCGTCACGGTCCATCATCCGCAACACCAGAACCGAGCTGTCGGCCTGGGTGAGCGTTACATCCACGGGATCGCCGTGGGTGTAGTTCAGACGCAGCTGTTCCGTATCAGCGTCGTAGGTGGACGTGACCCCGGCGGGGGCGTTCAACTCGTAACCGGCGTCCACGCGTAACACCGTCTCCCCGGCGTCGTTGGGATACCCGACCAAGGTCTGCACCACCCCCGCGTCGGTTTCCAGCGGAGCGCCGAAGGGCTGTGAGGTGGTGTAGTACATGTCGTGGTCGCCGATCTTCATGTCGGCGGTGATGGCCAGCGCATCGCGACCATGGATCGTGAGCTTGGTGTCAGCCTGCTGCGGGATGCGGTCCCAGTTGACGGCATCCGTCGGCTCAGGCTCCGGGTCCGTTGCAGGGGTTTCCGGGTAGATCCGGAGTGCGTCCAGCGGCACGAAGGAGCCCTCCGAACCCGCGAAGCTGTCGCCGGTCACTTCGACTCGCACGGTGTGTTCGCCCTGATCGAGGTCCATGGCGGAGAAGATGGTCTGCTGGGGATCTGCGTCTCCGGTGACCTCCTCCTCGGTCTGACCGACGAGGACATCGTCGATGTAGACATCTGCAGGTCCGTGGTTCACCGAGTACGGCGCGATGATATCGAAGCCCACTCCGTCGAAGGTGAACTCGTAGGAATCCCCGGCATTGGCCGAGTAGGTTTCATCTCCCATGTAGTCACCCGCGGTCCACCCCTTGTCGAAGGCGCGGGTCCAGTTGGAACCCTGGGAGCCCGTCGTACCCCACTGGGTGACAGGCAGCGGGTCGAAGGTGATGAAGTCCTCATTGCTGTCATTGACGAGGTAGGAACCATCAGCCGAGCCACCGATGCTGTTGAACGCATCGATGTTGAAGGCTGTCGCGCCCGCCGCGCCAGCCGGATCCGGCTCGCCTGTCACCGTGACGACGACGGTGTGCTCACCGGGCGAGAGCGAATCACTGGTGAACAGGGCTGTCTGCGTCGGGGCGTTCTGGGTGGTGTTGTAGTAGGCGGAGACATCCACCGGATCGCCGCCGTCGATGGAGATTGTGGCCATCCCATACCGGGGAGCTTCCTCACCGATCAGCTCGAAGCCCGTGCCGTTGAACGTGTAGGTGGCAGTCGCACCTGCTTCGGAACTGGTGCTGAGCGTCTGCTGATAAGCCGAGGCGTTGTCCTCCTGCTCCCACGCCCCGGCGTAGACGATGTCATCGCTGCGGTCATCGTGGGTGTAGGTGTCCCCGTCGGCTGCAGCAGCACGATCCAGAGTCAACGGGAGCGTGAAAGTGGTCTCGGTGGTGTTGTTGGTGTCATTGAGGCGTGCACCGATGAAGCGGGTGCCGTTGCCGGTGACCGACTCATCGAGGTTGTCCACCGACTGGCGGTACAGCACGTCAACGGGCGCGCCGACGACCTCTTCCGCGTCGCCACCCTCCACGGGGTCCATGCCGGCGAACTCCGGCACGGCCTCCTGGTAGTAGCCCAGCTCCTTCATCACGCCCAGCTTCGGCGTGATCGTGCGGTCCTCATTGAGGGCGGCACCGTAGTCGTAGGAGGTGAAGCCGGACGCGGGTGCACCCGAGTAGCCCCAGTTCGTTCCGCCGATGATCATGTAGTAGTTGAAGTTGGTGACACCGTTGGCGAAGTTGCGGATGCCGAACTGGCGTGTGAACGCCGGATCGGTGAACTCGTAGCACCGCTCGAACGTGAAGTCCGCGCCCCATGGAGTGAAGGCGCCGCCCTGTGCCTCGGTGATGAACTGTGGAGCGTCGGGCTCGAAGTTGCGGAACGCTGCTTCGCGGTTGCCGAAGCTGTTGCGTCCGGCTGAGCAGTTGAAGCCCAGCGGGTACTCGTCGTAGGCATAGAAGTCGAGGTTCATGCTCTCGCTGTCGCTGAAGCGCCCGCCCATGCCGTAGTCGTTGTGGAACTTGGGCACTGTGATGCCGTCCGCGATGACCTGATCGGTCAGCTCTTTGAGGAAGGCACGACGAGGTGCGTTGTCGCTGATCAGCTCGTTCTCCACCTGGTACAGCAGCAGCGAGCCGCCGCCGTCGGTGACCTGGTGATTCTTGGCGATCTGGTTGAACTGGTGCAGCCATTCCTTTGAGGGTTCAAGGACCGACGGGTCGGTGGAGCGCAGGCTCCCGGCGTCCTTGTTCACCATCCACTGCGGAAGGCCACCCATGGCCACCTCTGCATTGATATAAGGGCCGGGACGGGCCACCACGTACAGGCCCTCCTCGGCTGCCATGGTGAGCAGCCTGTCGATGTCGCGGGGACCGGTGAAGTCGAAGTCACCGCCCTCCTCGTTCTGATGCATGCCCCAGAAGAAGTAGAGGCTGACGGCGTTGAAGCCCGCGGCGCGGAGCTTCTGCATCACGTCGCGCCAGCCATCGTGGCTGGGGACGCGCCAGTGGTGGAGTTCTCCCGACCAGAGGTGGATGCGTTCGCCGTCAATCATGAACGATCGTTTGTCGAAGCTCACATCATGGGGTTCCCCGTCATTGCCGGGGAAAATGATCTGGTTGCCGGTGTGGGCGACGGGATCCTCGGCACTCGCGTTGGGTGCGGCGACGAAACCTGTGACGGCCAGTGTGAGGGCAGCTAGGACAGCCACCAACCGGGTGGTGAATTTCTTGGGCACGGAGTGCACCTTTCCTCGCGACTTTGCAAAGCTCACCTGATCTTCGCACTCCTATGGCCGCAAGAGATAGAGCTTTTCCCAGATTGAGCGTTGTCGACGAGCGTTTTGGTGTCAGCGGCGGTGGGTGATACGACCCTGCCACATGGTCAACTCCACCGGATCCGGCAGGTCGCGACCGTGATAGGGATTGTTGCGGCTCAACGAGGCGGAGGCACCGCGGTCCACCGCCGCTCGACGGCTGGGATCCACCAGCACAAGGTTTGCGAGTTCCCCGACATTCAGGGGACGACCCTGCCCGGAGGTGCGTGCGATCCGTGCGGGGGCCGCGCTCATCCGGTCAGCGACGCCTGCCCAGTCAAGTCTTCCGGTGTGCACCATGGTTTCCATGACCACGGAGAGAGCCTGTTCAAGCCCGAGCATCCCGGGTTTCGCCTCCGCGAAGGCGTGGTCCTTGTCCTGCGGCGCGTGCGGCGCATGATCGGTACCCACGACGTCGATCGTTTTGTCGGCGAGGCCCGCTCTGATCGCCTCCACGTGTTCGTCCGTGCGCAGCGGGGGATTGACCTTGTAGACGGTGTCGTAGCCGGTGAGCTCCGACGTCGTCAGATACAGGTGATGGGGTGTGGCTTCGGCGGTGATGTTGATGCCCCGCGCCTTGGCCCAGCGGAGGACGTCGACGCCCTCCGCGGTGGAGACGTGGCAGACGTGGAGGCGGGACCCGGTGGCTTCGGCCAGCTGCGCGTCGCGGGCGATGATCACGGACTCCGCGACGGACGGCCACCCGGGCAGCCCCAGCCTTCCTGAGAGCTCTCCCTCGTGACAGCACGCCCCCGGCCCCGCGAGCCCGGCGTCCTGGGCATGCTGGGCGAGCACCCCGTCGAAGGGTCGGACCCATTCGAATGCGCGACGCATGAGGGCGGAGTCCATCACACACATGCCGTCGTCCGAGAAGACTCGCACGCCTGCGCGTGACTGGTGCATCAGCCCGAGTTCAGCGAGTTCTGTGCCCGCCAATCCCCTGGTGATGGCCCCGATGGGCACCACCTGGACGTACCCGGCAGCTGCGCCGAGGTCTGCGATGTAGTCGGCCTTCTCGGCGGTGTCCGTGACGGGTTGTGTGTTGGCCATGGCGTGGACACACGTGAAACCGCCACGCGCGGCAGCCATGGATCCGGACTCCACCGTCTCGGCATCCTCCCGGCCGGGCTCCCGCAGATGTGTGTGCAGGTCCACCAGTCCGGGCAGTGCAATGAGTCCGTCGGCGTCGATGGTTTCGGCGCCGTGCGGGCGCTCATCGACGAGCCGCCCGCCGACGACGAAGAGGTCACGCTTGCTGCTGTCTGCGAGTTCAGGACCCGAGATGATGAAATCGGTCATGATGGAAGTCCTTTTCACAAATGATCAGGCGGCGAGCAGGTGGTAGAGGACGCTCATCCGGACGGCGACGCCGGCCGAGACCTGGTCCAGCACGATGGATCGGGCGCTGTCAGCAGCTGCCGATGAGATCTCCAAGCCCCGGTTGAGGGGGCCGGGATGGGCGATGACGGCGTGGGGCGCGAGTTTCTGCAACCGCGCGGCGGTCAGGCCGTAGCGGATCGTGTACTCCCGCTCGGAGGGGAAGAATCCGCCCAGCATGCGTTCGCGCTGCACGCGCAGCATCATGACGACGTCCGCGTCGGGGAGTGCAGCGTCCAGGTCGTGGCAGATGTCGACGTTCCAGGCACTGACGCCCGGGGGCAGCAGGGTGGGTGGGGCGACGAGGGTGACGTGGGCACCGAGCTGGGGGAGCAGCAGGGCGTTGGAGCGGACCACGCGGGAGTGCAGGAGATCGCCGACGATCACGACTTCTTTGCCCTCGAGCGTCCCCAGATCGTGGGCACGGAAGTGACGCAGCATGGCGTGGGCGTCGAGCAGCGCCTGGGTGGGATGTTCGTGCGTCCCGTCCCCGGCGTTGATCATGCTGGCCTCCACCCAACCGGCCGCCTGGGCAACGGAACCGGAGCCGGCGTGGCGCATCACGATGGCGTCGATGCCCATGGCGTCCAACGTGGTCAGGGTGTCCCGCATCGATTCGCCCTTCGAGGCCGATGAGCCCTTGGCGGCGACGTTGATCGCATCGGCGGAGAGCCATTTGGCGGCCAGTTCGAAGGAGGAGCGGGTGCGTGTGGAGTCCTCGAAGAAGAGGTTGACGACGGTGCGGCCGCGCAGGGTGGGCAGCTTCTTGACGGGCCGATGCTGCACGTCGTGCATCTCCTCGGCGGTGGCCAGGATGGCGTGGATGTCGTCCAAGGACATGCTCTCGATGCCGAGGAGGTGCTTCACGGGGCGCTCGTCTCCGGTTCGACGGTGACCTCGTCGACGCCGTCGAGTTCGGTCATGGACACCCGGACCCGTTCGTCTCGGGCGGTGGGGAAACTGCGGCCCACGATGTGGGCCTGGATGGGCAGCTCGCGATGGCCGCGGTCCACCAGCACCACCAGGAGGACGGTGGCGGGTCGGCCCAGATCGGCAAGCGCGAGCAGGGAGGCCTGGACGGTGCGGCCGGAGAAGAGCACATCATCGACGAGTACGACGGTCTTGTCGTCGATCGTTGACGGAAGTACCGTCCGTCCGACGGGACGCAGTGGCTGCATCCGGAGATCGTCGCGATACATGGTGATGTCCAGCTCACCACTGGCCACTTGTACGCCCTCGGCATCCTCAATGGTCCGAGCGATGCGCTGCGCCAGCGGAACTCCGCGGGTGAGAATCCCAAGAATCACGAGATCCTCCGCGCCGCCTGCCAACTCCAGCAGCTCGTGGGTCATCCTCGGCACCGCCCGGGCGATCTCGGCGGCACTCATCACTGACTTCGTGCCAGCACGTGCCTCTGTAGGCTCCACGTCGCCGCTCAGACGTCGACTTCTGGATGGGCGCGCCGGGCTCTGGGCTCGAGCTCGCGCTGGGTCTCCGCCTCATTCTCCAGGGCGGCGTACTCAGCGGCTGGCTCCCGCTCGTCCTTCAGCTCCCCACGGAATCGTCGCCCCAGCGCTGGTGTGAAGGCGATCAGCACGATGACTGCGCCGAACGCGAGCGGGCCCAGAAACATCAGGAACAGCATGTGGGTGGCGGACACGTCCGGCGCCTCGGGCCAGCCGGGCAGGGTCTCAAGCGGAAGCATCCAGTTCATGACACGAAAGGATACGGGCTTGACGGGCTGTTTGTCGCACCTACCGAAGCCCGGTCACTCCGGCCGTGCTGCCGTGCGGCTGCGTTCCTGGCACCGCAGCGCCCGGCGCGCTTCGTCGAGCCTCTCCGCCACGGAGCGTTTCACCTGTTGAGTGGGGTCGTTGTCCTTGAGCCAGGTCTCGTAGTGATCGACGAGTTCCGTGCTGATCAGCGGATCGGGGAACAACCACCGCAGGACTGTGCCGATGGCGGCATAGCCACGCTCACCCCAGATTCCCTCACGACGGGAGATGGCGCCCGCCATCTCCCGGTACTTGTCCGCGTACGGCCTGGTCACGTCCTCCTGTCCCAGATGCCAGAACCCCATGGCGATGCTGCGGTGCGTCTCGTTGGGGACCTCCGCGTCCTGCGTGGCTCGGCGCCAGGCCTCGGCCTTGGCCTCCGGGTCCGGGAGGGCCGCCTTCGCGCCGGCCGCGCGTTCGGCGCCGGCACTGGTGTTGTCACGCTCACGCTCTGCGTCGATCACCGAGGCGTCGACGGCTCCCCCACGAGCCAGGGAGGAGATGATGGACCAGCGCATGCCGGTGTCGATGGCCAGGCCCTCGGGCACTTCCTCGTCGCGCAGCCAGCCGCTGATCAGTTCCAGCGCCTCGGCCGAGCGGGCGCTTCCCACCAGCGCCTTGGCGATGATGACCTGCTTGTCGGAGCCTGTTTCCGCGTGCTTCAGCAGCCGCGCGAGACCAGCGGTGAGGCGGGCATTGGCGTCGGCGCGCAGTTCCGGGGCCATGAAGCGGCCCGAACACACGGCGGCCTGGGACAGGACAGTGGCGGTGGCCGCCATGTCCGTCTCGCTCTCGATACCGCGCAGCGCGAGGCTGACGAAGTCCTGCGGGGCAATGTCCCCGTCGCGCACGGAATCCCAGAACGAGGACCAGGTCACGGCCCGGGCGAGCGGGTCGTTCAGCACGGCGATGTTCTCCACGAGCGCGGTGGCGGAGACGGCGTCGAAGCGGACCTTCGCGTAGGTGAGGTCACCGTCGTTGACGAGCACGACGTCGCCGCGATGGATGCCCACGAGCTCCTCGACGTCGGTGCTGGCGCCGTCAATGTCGAGTTCCACGGTGTGGGCACGGCGGAGTTCGCCGTCGGTGAGAGTGAAGATGGCGATGCCGAGGCGGTGGCGGCGCAGCGTCGGATGTGCTTCGGCGGCGGTCTGCTCGATGGCGAAGCGGGTGAAGGTGCCGTCGTCGTCCACGTCGAAGTCCGCGCGCAGCGTGTTCACGCCGGCTGTCTCGAGCCACTGGCCGGTGAACCAGGAGAGGTCGCGGCCGCTGGCTTCCTCGAGCTCGACGAGCAGGTCGCCGAGGGTCGTGTTGCCCCAGGCGTGCTTGTGGAAGTACTGCGAGACGCCAGCGCGGAAGGCCTCCTCGCCGACGAACGAGACGAGCAGCTTGAGCACGGAGGCGCCCTTGGCGTAGGTGATGCCGTCGAAGTTCTGCTCCACCTTCTCGAGATCGCCCATGTCGGCGGCGATGGGGTGGGTGGTGCTCAGCTGGTCCTGGAGGTACGCCCATGCCTTGCGCTCGTTGCTGAACGAGGCCCAGGGGTCCGCCCCCGTGTCGTAGCGGCGCGAGATCTCGTCGGCGGCGTAGTGGGAGGCCCATTCGGCGAAGGATTCGTTGAGCCAGAGGTCGTCCCACCAGGCCATCGTGACCAGGTCGCCGAACCACATGTGCGCGAGTTCGTGCAGGATCGTGTTGTCGCGGGACTCCATCTCGCGTGCGGTGACGCGGTAGCGGAAGAGGTACTCGTCGCGGAAGGTGACGCAGCCCGCGTTCTCCATCGCACCGGCGTTGAACTCGGGGACGAAGATCTGGTCATAGGAGTCGAAGGGATAGGGAACCCCGAAGGCGCCTTCGAACACCTCGAAGCCGCGCTGGGTGGTCTCCAGGATGCGGTCCGCGTCGAGGAACTCGGCCACGGACTGCCGACACGCGACGGCGGCCGGGATGGTCTTCGCGTCGGAGCGGATCTCACCGTCGACCACGTGGTACTCACCGGCCACCAGCGCCGTGATGTAGGTGGAGATGCGCGGTGTGGGGGCGTGATCCCACCGGCTGACCCCGTCGGAGAGGTTGGTGGGCTGCACACGCGGAGAGTTGCTGATCACCTGCCAGTGGCTGGGGGCCACCACGCTGAGCTGGAACGTGGCCTTCTGGTCCGGCTGCTCGAACGTGGCGAACATGCGGCGCGCATCGGCCGTCTCGAACTGCGAGTACAGATAGATGCGCGAATCGGCGGGATCGACAAAGCGGTGGAGACCCTCGCCCGTGATCGAGTACGGGCAGACGGCTTCCACGACGACGGTGTGATCACCGGGCTCCATGGCCGGCAGCGGCAGGCGGTAGCCGTCGAAGCCGTCGACGGGGATCGGCTGCCCGTCGACGGTGGCCTCCGTCACGCTGGCGGCGATCAGGTCGAGATGCGTGGCCGGGCCCTCGGCGCGGATGTCCATCTCGGTGCGAGAGCGGAACGTCTTCCCGGGCTCGTCTGTGGCGCCGTCGGTGAGGTCGACCAGGACGCGATAGGCGTGGGCTTCGACGACGGCGGAGCGCTGTTCCGCTTCTGCGCGCGTGATGTTGGCGGTGGCCACTGGTGGAGGCTCCCTCATGCATTGACGTAGTAGGTGTACCCGTCGATCGTAGTGGGTGGCACGCAGGGGATGGCGTGAGCGGGTCCGGTGGCCACGGCACCGGTCGCGACATGTGCCAGCATTGGCGCATGACAGATGAGGTCACCGGCGCCGAGAACGGGTTGGATGAGGCGCGACGCCAGTGGAGCGAACTCAACGAGATGCTCTCCAAGGCGCAGCAGGCCTACTACGGTGCGGACGCCCCCACCATGGCCGATCAGGCCTACGACGACGCGATCCGGCGCCTCCAGGCGTTGGAGCGTCAGCATCCGGAGCTGGCGAGTCCGGATTCGGTGACGCAGAAGGTGGGCTCTGCCACCGTCACCGACTTCGCCCCCGTCACCCACCGGCAGCGCCTTCTCAGCCTCGACAACATCACCACCCAGGAGGAACTGGCCGCCTGGCTGAGGCGATCCGGTGAGGGGCCGTGGCTGTGCGAGGTGAAGATCGACGGCCTGGCCATCAACCTGCTGTACCTGGACGGACGTCTCGAGGTGGCTGCGACCCGCGGTGACGGACGGGTGGGGGAGAACGTCACCCACAACGTGCGCACCATCGACGGCATCCCGAACACGCTCCAGGGCGACAACGTTCCCGCCGTCCTGGAGGTGCGCGGCGAGATTTTCTTCCCCGTCGCCGCATTCGAGGAGCTGAACGCCGCGCTGGTGGCGGCAGGGAAAGCGCCGTTCGCGAATCCACGCAATGCGGCTGCCGGCTCGCTGCGGCAGAAGGATCCCGCGGTGACGGCGTCGCGACCGCTGCAGATGATCGTGCACGGCGTCGGTGAACGTGACGGGCTGGACGTGACGTCCCAGAGCGGCACCTACGAGCAGTTTGCGGCGTGGGGGTTGCCGGTCAGCCCCCTGTACAAGGTGCTGGAGACGCGCGCAGCCATCGAGGACTACATCGCGGACTTCGGGGAACATCGCCACGATGTGGCGCACGAGATCGATGGCGTCGTCATCAAGGTGGACGACTTCTCCGCTCAGGCTCGTCTCGGGATGACCTCCCGCGCGCCCCGGTGGGCCGTCGCGTTCAAGTATCCGCCTGAGGAGGTGAACACGAAGCTGTTGGACATCCGCGTGAATGTGGGTCGGACTGGCCGGGTGACTCCGTACGGCGTGATGGAACCGGTCGTGGTGTCCGGATCCACCGTCGAGATGGCGACGTTGCACAATGCGCACGAGGTGAAGCGCAAGGGTGTCCTGATTGGCGACGTCGTGGTGTTGCGCAAGGCCGGGGAGGTGATTCCCGAGATCGTTGCCCCCGTCGTTGCGCTGCGCGACGGTACGGAGCGCGAGTTCGCGATGCCGACGCACTGCCCGTCCTGCGGTACCGAGTTGCGCCCGCAGAAGGAGGGTGACAAGGACATCCGGTGCCCCAATTCGCGCTCCTGCCCCAGCCAGCTGCGGGAGCGGCTGTTTGCTCTGGCGGGTCGTGGGGGCTTCGACATCGAGGCTCTCGGCTGGGAGGGTTCCGGCGCCCTGCTCGCCGAAGGTCTCCTCGTGGACGAGGGGGGCCTGTTTGAGCTCACCGCCGACGACCTGCTGCGCACAGAGCTCTACACGAGGGGGGCGAAGAAGCAGGAGATCGAGAACCCCGAGAAGGCGCCGGTGGGTGGAGTGAGGGACGGGCGGGTGCTGTCCAGTACCGGCGAGAAGCTGCTTGCCAATCTGGAACAGGCAAAGAACCAGCCGCTGTGGCGCGTGATCGTCGCGCTGTCGATCCGGCACGTAGGACCCACCGCCGCGCGGGCGCTCGCGCAGCGGTTCGGATCGCTGGATGCCATCCGCGCCGCAAGCCTTGAGGACTTGGCCTTCACCGACGGGGTGGGCCACGTCATCGCGGAGTCGGTCAAGGATTGGTTCGACGTGGACTGGCACGTCGCCATCGTCGATCAGTGGGCTGCTGCGGGCGTACGGATGGCAGACGAGGTGGACGAGTCGACGACCAGGACCCTGGAGGGTCTGACGGTCGTGGTCACCGGTACGCTGCCCAGTTTCAGCCGTGACGAGGCGAAGGAGGCCATCTTGTCCCGCGGGGGCAAGGCGTCGGGCTCGGTGAGCAAGAACACCGACTTCGTCGTGGTGGGTGAGAACGCGGGCGCCAAGGCGGAGAAGGCGGAGCAGCTGGGCCGCCCCATTCTCGATGAGGACGGCTTCAGGAAGCTCCTCGCGGATGGTCCGGATGCGCTGGCGAAGCCCTCCACATAGCCATCCACTGATTAGCTGGGCCGCAGCTGCCGGTCTACCGGCAGCTGGAGCCCGGCCAAGGGACCACTGATCAATCATGTCCTGGCTTTGGCGCGGAAAGCAGGGGTGTTGCTGGCGTTCAGAAGATTGACGCGGCCACCGGGGGGTTGTCCTTGGCGAACAGGCGGCTCGTGCGCTCGAGGCCTTCGCGGGAACCGGACGCCACTCCTGCCACGCTCAGCTCGGTGGCGCCCTGCAGCCCCGAGAGCAGCGTTGAGAAGGCTGCCACCTGGATGGAGACGTCCGCGGTGTCCGTCGTCTTCTCGACCGTTGCCCGTCCGCCCTCGACCCGGATGCGGTAGGTGCCGTTGGTGAAATCCTGCTTGTCGTGAATCTGCAGCGTCAGCGCGCCGTCGGAGTCGAAGCGGCGCAGCCCCAGCGCCCGTTCCACATCGAGGACGCGCACCCACACGGTGTCGAACTCCTTCGTCGTCGCAACCACCCGTGGATCCTCCAGTGCCCAGGGGAGGGGATGGCGGGGGTCGTGGCACCGGGGCCAGACGATCTTCTCGTGAGCCTCACCGTGGGCCAGGAGCCGCAGGAGTTCGATCTCGGCTGCGGTGGAGGTTCCCACCAGATCGACGATCTGCAGTCTGTCCTCCTCAACGGTGAAGATGACGGTGGCATCGGGTTCGCCGTGTTCGTCGAGATGTACGGCACCGCGCTGTGGAACGGAGCGCTGCCTGGTCCAGTCGAAGCCGGAGGTCCAGTAGTGGTTGGCCCGGCCGACGGACCAGAACTGCTGGTTGTGAAACTCCTGGAAGATTTGTCGGCGCAGGTCAGTGATGTTGGCGGGGTCAGCGAACACAGACTGGCCGACGGGTTGCGTGCGGAGTTGGAATTTGGGTCCGGACTCGATTTCGAGACGGCGTGCGCTTGCGGTGACCCCGAAGCCGAACCGGCCGTAGAGCCGGGCGTCGGTGGCGGTCAACACGGCGAACACGTCGCCGCGTTCGCGCGCCTCCGCCAGATCCGTGGTCATGAGTGCTTTCATGAGGCCACGACGACGATGGGAGACCTGCACCGTGACATCGGTGATGAAATTGGTGGCTGCCAGTCCGTTGCCGGCGTTGATGTCCCCGTCCCAGGAGGCGAAGGTGGCAACCGGTTCGTGCGACATCCCGAACGGCCGCTCGCTGTCCCGGACCACACGTAGCCGTGTTTTGTCGGCCAACAGGTGGCTGTGCCACCTCTCCAAGCCTTCCTCGGTCATGGGGGTCTCGAAGAAGCCGTCGCGCATGGCAGCCGCGTAGGAACGCAGCTCCGGGGTCAACGTTTCGGCCACGTGGATCGTCTCGACACGGTGCATCAGAGAACCCTAACGGATCAGAGAACGCTCCGACGGCTCGTACCACCTGCAATAGTGGGGCCATGCGAGTTCACATTGCCACTGACCATGCCGCTTTCGAGCTCAAGAACTATCTCGTGGAACAGCTGAAGAGCGTCGGCCACGACGTGGTGGACCACGGTGCTGACGCTTATGACGCGATGGATGACTACCCCACGTTCGTCATTCCCTGCGCTGAGGCGGTGGCCGATGAGGGTGGTCTCGGCATCGTGCTGGGCGGCTCAGGGAACGGTGAGCAGATCGCAGCCAACAAGGTGCGGGGCATCCGTGCAGCGCTGGCCTGCAGCAGCGAACTGGCCCGACTGGCGCGTGAGCACAACGACGCCAACATCATTTCGCTGGGCGGTCGCATGCAGTCGCTGGAGGAAGCCTGGGAAATGGTGGACACCTTCCTGAACACCCCGTTCTCCGGCGATGAACGACACCAGCGCCGTATCGACCAGATCACCGAGCACGAGAACAAGGACTGAACCAGTCCGTCGAGGGGTTACTGTCCCGGCCTCTGAACGACCGGACACGCCGCATTCACCGGGTACGGAGCTGCTGGACGACCCGACACGCCGCATTGACTGGTCACCAAGCCGTATACGTCCTTGGTGGGCACTGAGTGCCGCGTGTCGGGTCGCGACGATCGGGGAGAGTTGGTGACGATGGAGTTCTTGCCGCCGGTCTGTGGGCGACCGGACACGCCGCACTCACGGGGTACGGAGCTGCTGGACGACCCGACACGCCCCATCGACTGTGCGCCGAGCCGTATACGACCTTGGTGGGCACTGAGTGCCGCGTGTCCGGTCGTGTACTGACGGAACGAAGCCACGAGTGGGTCCGGCCCCACAAATGCGTGTTCGTCGGCTGGCGGGCGCCGGGAGTCAGGCGCGCAGCTCACCGCGCATGATCGTATCGCCCGAATGTTGCGGCTCCTCGTCGAACTCCTCGTTGGAGAGGTCCACGATGAGGTATCCGGACTCGATGAGTTCGTCGGAGACCGGGAACTGGGCCGAAGTCCCCGCGGCGAAGACCCCGACCGACACCATGCGGGTCAGGTCCACATTGATGAGCCACACCTCGACGTAGCCGTCGGGATGGGCGACACCATCGGGAACCTCGACGACGAGGCTGTAGCCGGCATCCGACGGGCGCAGTTCGGCGATGCCGAGCCTAGCGTCCTCCTCCTCCAGGGGAGTGAGGACTGCGCTCCTGACCGGGGCCGGGGGAGTGGCGCTCATCTCGATGAGACGGAGGCCGCCGGCGCCGACGGCTGTCCCTAGGAGGAGTCCCCCGATGCCTGCGAATACGGTGCGTCGAGACAGACCTTGGGGGGAGGCCGGAGTGGCCCCATTGCCGGGATGACGCGGGAAGTCCAGTGTGGAGGCGATGCTCTCCCAAGTGCCCTCAAACGGCTCGGACCACTCTGGTGGGTTCTCTGAGGCGCGACGGAATCGCTGCACGGTGTCTTCAAAGAAGCGCCCTTCCGTCGAGCGGTCATCAATGTCAGGCATGTAGCGAATCCACCTCCTCGAATATGTTGCGAAGTCTTTCCAAACCGCGTCTGACGTGGCTCTTGACCGTGCCCAAGGGTATCTCCAGTTCTCTGGAGACCACCTCGTGGGTCTTGTCCTCCAGGAACACCATGCGCAGGATGCGTGCCTTCGGGTCTCCCAGAGTCTCAAGCGCGTCCTTGACGACGACCTGATCGAGAACATCATCGATGGGGGAAGTGTGGCTGTTCGTTTCGTTCGCCGCGGCGGAGTCCTCCAAGCGCGAGCTTCTGCCGCGGGAGCGGAGCGCATCGGCGATCTTGTACCTGCAGATTCCGAGTAGCCAGGCCGGGAGGGCCTCGTCGCTCGGCTGGAGCGTGTGACGGGACTTCCATGCCGCTATGAAGACTTGCTGCGTGACGTCGTCGGCGTCGGCGTTGGAGCCGAGAGCCGATCGCGCGATGGTGTGGACCAGCCGGGACCAGCGGGTGAACATCTCGTGCAGTGCCGTTTCGTCACCATCGACCAGCCGGGCAGCAAGAGAAGCCACCGGGCTGGAGAAGGAGTCAAACGTCACGGTTGCAGTCTGCCATGTAGTCGAGACGGATATGGGAACTCCCGGCCCGCAGGCGGGCCGGGAGTCCAGATGCGATCAGGCCTTGACGCTGGCCTGACGGCGGGTGACGATCACAGCGGTGCCGGCGATGGCGAGGGCGCCAATCAGGGCTGCTGCGGTTCCTGCGGACGAGCCTGGACCTTCGGCGCCTGTGGAGGGCATTCCCGGCTCATCGCCTGCTTCCATGAGGTCGACGGACTGGGTGGCCAGAGCGAGGCTGCCGCCCTCAAGGCTTCCCCAGGCGTAGACGATGAGGTTCTTGCCGTCTTCCACCGCGACGTCGGCGGGGCCGAGGACAACGGTGTCGGTGCCGGCGGCAACCACATCGACATTCAGAGTGCCTGCCGCGATGTTCAGCATGGCCTCGTTCGGGTTCTCCAGCGCGCTGATGACTGCTGTTCCGCCAGCGCGTACATCCACGGCCGGGGCGGCTGCGACATGGCGGACGGTGATGCGGCCGCCTTCCGCGGAGGCGGAGGTGTCATTCACGAACGGCGTCAGCATCGGGGTGCCGTCTGCGCCGAGGTGTGCCGCCACCGTGATGTTGGCGCCACCGGGGACGGTCACACCATTGGCTTCGATGATGGCGTCGGCATCGCCGTCCGCGGCGTCGCCAGCAACGACCTTCAGGTCGTAGTCGCCAGCAGGCAGCATCAGGGGATCGGTCAGTGTGCCGGGAGTGAAGTCATCCAGGAGCCTGTCGCCATTGGCGTAGACGTCGACGGTGGCATCGGGGACGGCGTGGAGAATGGAGACGGTGGCCTCGTGGTTGTCCGCTACTGCTGCGGGAACGACGAGGAGTGAGGAGGCCAGGCCAAGTGAGCCGGCCGCAAGAAGTCGCTGCAACTTCATGGGATCGATCCTTTCGGTACGAGTAGGGGTGGCGATTGCCACCCTCTGACCAGTACTTCGCGCCGGGCGTGCCCTTCGGATGCACCTGGATCGACAAATTCTTCGATATGGAGGGGTGTTGGCTCGACGTCAGGGCTTGAACCGCACCATGTTGTTGAACACCCACCCCTGCGACGGGGAGTAGAGCCATCCGCCGTTCGGCTGTTTCTCCGCCGCAACAAAGCTGGTCCAGATGTAGGAGCGGCACCCGTTGCGACCCGTCGCAGCAGTGTCGCACTCCGTCTTCCACCGGCGTCCACCGGCTGCTGTCCACTGCCCCGTACTGGCCAAGGGATTCGTCTTCCACGCCGCCCGGGTCATCCTCGGCAGGTAGGTCATGTTGTTGAACACCCAACCGTTGGAGGTGCGATACGTGCCGTCAACGAGATCGACGGTCGTCCCCCAGATGTCCGTGCGGCATCTGAGCGTCTGCGAGTACGGCTCACACGTGGTGTGCCAGTGACGGCCATTGACGAAGTGCAGACCCGGAGTTGAGTAGACGTCAACCGGGGTGGGGGACGGCGACGAAGGGGGGCGCGTCGGCGGATCCTTGGTGGCCACGACGGTGGGAGTGATAGTGACCGTCGACGTCATGGTGGTCGTCGTCGTCACAGTGGGTGTGACGATGAGGGTCGGAGTGATCGTCACCGTCGGGGTCGTGGTGATCGTCGGCGTGACGGTGACTGTGGGTGTCACCGTGAGCGTCGGAGTGACGGTGAGAGTGGAAGTGACCGTGACGGTGGGTGCAGGCGTGGACGTGGCCGTGGTGTCGACGGTGATGTCCACCACCTGTGGCGCCACCCGCGCTCGCTGGTTGGCGGCCGATGCATTGACGACAACCCTGAACACATCTCCGTCGACTGCATCCGCCGGGACCTGAAGAGCAACTCTCGCAGTGGCCGTGGTTGCGACGGCAATCCCGGGAACGGCGACGCTGGCTTCCGGGCCATTGATGGTCGCGGTATTGCCCTCGGCCGTGAGGCTCACCAGTTCTGCCGTGTGACCCAGGACGTGGGCGCTGAAGGCGCGGGAGTCCCCGGGTGCTCCGCTCGTGGTGAGGATGGCGTCGAAAGCCACCACTTCACCCGCGGCGGCACTCATCGCGGCGGGGACCTCCAGGCTGAGCGTGGCCGCGGGCCGGACGGAGGAATTGGCACTGTTGGAACGGCCGTCCCAGATTCCCAGGTCCGTCAACACCTTGTACGCCATCTTCTGGTGCGCCTGTGCGGTGAGTTGGCCGTCCTCGAACCAAGTGGATGGCACGGTTGTGCTGTTGGTCAGACGCATTTCCGCGGCGAGGTCGATGACGAAGGCCCGGTGCGCGGCAGCTGCCGCGCGCATGGCCTCGTTGCCCTCCGGCGACGTGCGCTCAAGCAGCGGTGATGTCATCAGAACAGGGGTGCTTCCCAGCGCCCGGACTGCCGCGATGGCGTCGCCCAGCTGCTGCGCATAGGCGTCTGTGCCACCCGCTGCCGTGATGTCGGATTCCACCAGCGGGAGCAGCACCAGACGAGATTCGGGCAGGGCGGGCTGCGTTTCCAGCCAGGCGATCCTCGCGGGCAGCGACGCCGCCCCCGGCGTCGCCGTGACGACGTAGTCGCGCCGGTGTCCGCGTTCCCAGCGGTTGCGTTCCGAGAGAATCTGGGGCCAGGATCGCCATCCGTCGTCCGGCGCGTTGAGCTGCGCCTCCTCTCCCAGAATGACCAGCGGCACCGAAGTGCTGGTGGGGCTGCCGAACCCGAGGAAGGCGTTCACGAAGTCCGCGGCGGGGGTGACTGCGCCCCTCTCCACCAGGAAGTTGAAAGGTTCGGCGGGCTGGGCCCATGACCAGAATCGTTCCACGGAGCCGACGAAACCGTCGATGACGCCATCGTCGCTGTCGGGCATGCCCCCAATGTGCAGGGAGTCGATGGTGACAACATCGGCCCCGAAGATCTGCCGGGGTGCCACCGACACAGTGAGGCCATCCACGAACAGCCGGGTGCCACCGTCCCCGGCAGCCAGCGCCACAGTGTGCTTCTCCCCGTCGTCGAGTCCCATGTCGGGTGAGGAGAGGGTGAGCAGCGATGTGCCGGCGTTGGACACCTCCACTTGGACGCCACCGTCGACGCTCACCACCTTCAGGTAGGAATCGGTGCGGGACGAGTCGTGCAGGGCGAACAGCACGCCGGGGGCCCGGGTGGTGGTGGAGAACCGTGCAAGGTAAGTGCCCTCCACCTGCCGATGGATGGGGAGGTCTGCAAGGTCGCTGCTGCGATCTTCGATCCGCTCGCCGGTGAAGGCGCCGGGGAACTGGTATCCATAGGTCTGCTGAACCGGGGTGTTGAGGGTGGGGGAGCTGCCCGGCTTCAGCCCGCCGGCAGGGAGGTCGTTCTCGGCGCCAATGCCGCTCGAGGTGTCCCATCGGCCAAAGGTTTCGAAGAAGTTGCGCGTGAACTGCCAGTGTCCGTGGGCGCTCGGGTGGATGTTGTCGCCGTACCAGAGGTCGGGGGCTTCGCCGGCGTTGGCATGCTGCCAGTCGCCGTAGTTGTCGACGAGGACCACGCGATGCTGCGCGGCCACCTCGCGCATCGCCTGGACGTAGAGGGGATAGTCGGCCCTGGCTCCGCTGGCGCCGCCCCGGATGGGATTGGATGTGGCGAAGACGGGGATGGCGTCCTCGGCACGCGTCTTGTCGATGATGGCCGCCAGGTTTGCCCTGAACATCGCCAGGCTCTGCCCCGTGCTCGTGGCAGCATCGTTCATGCCGATCATCGTGACCACCACGTCGGGGTCGTAGCGGCCTGCGCGCTCCTCGAAGGTGTCGTTGATCCCGATGGTGTTGTTCCCCGCACCTGCCGTGTCTCCTGAGATGGCGGTGTTGACCACCAGATCACGACCATTGCCCAACTCGGCCAGACGGGCTGCCACCTGTTCCGACCAGGAGCGGTAGCCGTAGGTGTGCAATGCGCCGTGCGTAATGGAGTCACCGGTGAACACCCACGTTGCCGGTTCGCTCCGATCTTCCTGCACGAGGGCGAGCAGCTCAGCGAAATCCGGAAGCGCGACGGGGTATCTGTTGATCGCCGAGTCCGTGCCAATTCCCTGCATCTCTGAGGGGGTCATACGCCCGTCCATGATGGCGATCCGGTTGATGCTGCCCGTGAAGAAATTCGTCCATGTGTCGTCAGCGCCGGCCATCGCGCCGACGTGCACGCTGTCCAGCCCTTCGATTGACGCCAGGAACGCGTCGCTGGTTCCGAAGTACACCGGACTGGCGTCGAGGTGGATCCAGAGGAAGCCGCGATCAACGACGACGTGCACCTGGTGTGCCTCGCCCGCAACCACCTTGGCATCGATCGTCTCGTCGATCAGCGTCATGCCGCCCGTGGTCACCCGCCACCTCAGGGAATCACCCTCCAGGCTCAGCACGGCCGCATCGGCCGGGTCCGCGCTGGAGAACAGGTGCGCGATCGTCTGGCTACCGGTGGTTGTCGCCGGGGTGAAGTTCACCTGGATCGTGCCCTCAGGCAAGGACGCCGCGGACGCCATGCCGTCCGCTCCGGGACCGTAACCGCGATGCTCGGACCCATCGAAGGTGCTGTCGGCATGGCCGGGAGCCCAGCCGAAACCGAACACCAGACTGGATTGGGCGTCCACCGGCTCCTCGGCCCGGGCGGCGGATTGGCCGAGGCTCAGCGTTGTCAGGAACACGGCCAGTACCACGAGGCAGGCAGTCACCTGGCGTCTTTCGTCATTGAAGCGCATGAGTGGAGTGTAGTAGCGTCGAGGCTGGTCGTGTCCACAAATTTGCTGTAGGTGCGCAATATTCGCGCAGTTGGCCGCCCGGGATGTCCGGCCATTTCTTCGCGGGTGACCACGTCCCTCGGCGGCTACTCTGTGGTTATGCCTGAAGGACACGTCATCCACCGTCTGGCCGCCCGGCTCAGTGCGGTCTTCGGTGGGGACGCAGTGTCCGTCGACTCCCCGCAGGGATTGTTCTCCGTGGAGGCGTCGCGTCTTGACGGCGCGACCCTCATGGGTGCGGAGGCGGTGGGCAAACACCTGTTCATCGAGTTCGACGTGCCGGATCCCCGCTGGATCCACATTCATCTCGGGCTCATCGGGAGACTGAGGATTGAGCACCAGTCCCCGGTGCGCGGTCAGATCAGACTGAGAATCTCCGACGGCGAAACCGAAGCGCTGCTCAGTGGACCGCAATGGTGCAGAAGCGTCACGACTGCCCAGCGGGACGACGTCATCAGCTCCTCCGGACCGGATCCGTTGCGCGAGGACGCGGATCCCGATCGGGGCTTCGACAGGGTCACGCGCTCGGGCAAAACGATCGCGGCACTGCTCATGGACCAGCGCATTGCCGCAGGCGTGGGCAACATCTTCCGCGCCGAGGTGCTCTTCCGTCACCGGCTGCGGCCATCGACGCCGGGGCGCGAGATTGATCGCCGCACCTGGCAGATCATCTGGGACGACCTGGTGCAGATCATGCGTAGCGGATTCCTCACGGGACGCATCGACACCGTCCGCGACGAGCATCTTCCGGAAGCGCAGGGGCGGGCAGCCCGACGGGACCGCCACGGCGGGGAGGTCTACGTCTATCGTCGCGCCGGGCAGGAGTGCCTCGTGTGCGGCAGCACCGTGCGCTCCGCAGTGCTGGAAGGTCGCAACATGTACTGGTGCCCTCGATGCCAACGCCGCAAACGCGCTGTCGGCCCCTCAACCGGCGCAGCGACAGTCACCGCCACACAACCTGCGCGATTCACACCATCAGGCGTGCATTCCTGACTGCTCCTGGCGATCATTGTTAGGCTGACACCCATGCAGCTGACCGCTTACCGGGCCTGGCTTTTTGACCTCGACGGAGTCATCACACCCACCGCTGAAGTGCACATGCGGGCGTGGGCGGACATGTTCAACACATTCCTCTCCTCGCGCGGCATCGATGAGCGCTACCGCGACGACGACTACTTCCGCCACGTCGACGGCAAACCCCGCTACGACGGGGTGCGCGACTTTCTCAGGTCGCGCGACATCGAGTTGCCGGAGGGGACCCCCGACGACGATCCGCACCAGGAGACGGTGTGCGGTCTCGGGAACCGCAAGAACGCTGTGTTCAACGACATCCTGCAACGAGACGGTGTCACGGCCTACCCCGGCTCCGTGGCACTGCTGGACCAGCTGCGGGATCTGGGCCTGGAGGTCGCGGTGGTGTCCTCCTCGCGCAACGCCGTCGAGGTGCTGCGGGCAGCGGGACTGTCGGACCGGTTCGAGGTGGTGGTCGACGGCAACGTGGCCAGGGACCACGGGCTTCGCGGCAAACCCGCACCCGACACCTACGAGTTCGCGTCCGACGAGCTGGGCGTCCCCCACGAGCACTCCATCGTCATCGAGGACGCGCTTTCGGGAGTTGCCGCCGGAGCGGCGGGTGCGTTCGGTCTCGTGGTGGGCGTCGACCGCGGTGTCGGTGAGCGAGAGCTGATCAGGGCCGGCGCGGACGTCGTCGTCTCCGATCTCGCGGAGTTGATGAACGCATGAGACGCGCAGTGGCGGCAGATCCGCTGAACCGGTCGAGGTATCCCCTCGATGAGTGGCGGCTCGTGGAGGTGGAGCCTCCGTCGATCGATCAGCTGGGCACCACCGAATCCTTGTTCTCGGTGAGCAACGGATACTTGGGGATGCGCGGCAACCCGGAGGAGGGCCGCAAGTCCTTCGCACACGGCACCTACATCAACGGCTTCCACGAGACGTGGCGCATCCGCCACGCCGAGGAGGCATTCGGTTTCGCCGACACCGGACAGACGATCGTCAACGTCCCGGACACCAAGACGATGAAGCTGTACGTGGACGATGAGCCGCTCATGCTTCCTCAAGCAGACCTGGAGAGCTACGAACGCGCCCTCGATTTCCGCTCGGGCGCACTCACCCGTTCCCTGATCTGGCGGACACCCTCTGGTAAGCGGGTGGAAGTGAAGTCCAGCCGCATGGTGTCGTTCACGGACAGGCACGTGGTGTTCTACGAGATGGAGATCGCCATGCTGGACGGCGATGCCCCCGTCGTCGTCAGTTCTCAGATCCTGAACCGTCAGGACGGCTTCGACGACTACCGCCGCCCGGAAGCCGGCATGCAGAAGAAGTTCGACCCGCGTCGTTCGAGCCAGATGAACGGGCGCGTCCTGCAACCGCAGAGCCACTGGTCCGTGGGCAACCGCATGGCCATCGGCTACGAGACGACGGCCTCCGGCATGACGCTGGCCGTGGCCACGGATCACTACATCGACACCGAGAACGTCTACGAATCGATCACGGCCGCCGAGGACGACATGGGCCGCCAGATCTACCGGATAGAGGCCGAGCACGGGCGTCCCATCTCCATTCGGAAGGCCGCCGTCTACCACTCCTCACGCGGAGTGCCCGTCCCCGAGCTGTTCGACCGCTGCCGGCGCACACTCGATCGGGTCCGTGACAAGGGCTTCGAGCACTACTGGAAGACGCAGCGCCAGTGGCTCAACGGCTTCTGGCTCAACGCCGACGTGGTGATCGAGGGCCAACCGGCCCTGCAGCAGGCCACGCGGTGGTGCCTGTTCCAGCTGGCCCAGGCCACTGCTCGAAGCGACCAGTTGGGCATCCCCGCGAAGGGGCTCACGGGCTCCGGCTACGAGGGACACTATTTCTGGGACACCGAGATCTACCTCGTGCCGTTCCTGATCCACACGAATCCGCGGGTGGCCCGCAATGTGCTGCGCTTTCGTGTGGGGCTGCTTCCCAAGGCCCGTGACCGCGCTCGCGTGCTGTCACAGCAGGGGGCCCTGTTCCCGTGGCGCACCATCAACGGTGAGGAGGCGTCGGCCTACTATGCGGCCGGCACAGCGCAGTACCACATCGACGCCGACGTGGCATTCGCCTTCGCGAAGTACCGGGACCTGACCGGGGACACCGAGTTCATGTATCGGGACGGCGCAGCCGTGCTGGTGGAAACGGCTCGGCTGTGGGCGGACATGGGCTTCTGGCGGACCGAGGGCGACGGCAAGCGCAGTTTCCACATTCACGGCGTGACGGGCCCGGATGAGTACACCACCGTCGTGAACAACAACATGTTCACCAATGTCATGGCGCGAGCCAACCTTCGCTCAGCCGCCAGTCTGATGCGTGAGATGGAGGACCGCGACATGGCGGCTTTCACTCGCGTCAAGGATGCACTGGAGTTGAGGAAGGCGGAGATCGAGGAGTGGGACCGCTGCGCCGACGGCATGGTGGTGCTCTTCGACGAGACCCTCGGAATCCATCCCCAGGACGACACCTTCCTGGAGGGGGAGTTGTGGGACCTGGACAACACTGACCCGGACAAGTACCCGCTGCTGCTCCACTACCACCCGTTGGTCATTTACCGCTTCCAGGTGATCAAACAGACCGACGTGGTGCTCGCGCTGTTCCTGCAGGGAGACCAGTTCTCGCCTGAACAAAAGCGGGCTGACTTCCAGTACTACGACCCCATCACCACTGGCGATTCCACCCTGTCCGCGGTGGTCCAATCCATCGTCGCGGCCGAGGCCGGGTACCAGGAGATGGCCATGGACTATTTCCGCAGCGGCCTGTACGTCGACCTGGCGGACCTGCACAACAACACGCGCGACGGCGTGCACATCGCGTCGACCGGGGGCGTCTGGAATGCGCTGGTCTATGGCTTCGCTGGCATGCGTGACTACCACGGCAAAGTGACCTTCGACCCCAGATTGCCGAAGGACTGGCCCAGCCTCGATTTCCCGCTGCACCAACAGGGTTCCCGAATCCGGGTGCACCTGGAGAGAACCCACATCACGTTTGCGCTGGAGGAAGGGCATCCGGTGGACGTCTCCGTCCGTGGTGAAACCGTCTCGGTCAACAGCGGTGACCCCATTCGCGTCGAGCTGGATGGTCAGGGCCCCTCCCTGCCGTCGTTGGAGGCCGTGCACCCGGTGTCAGGCAACAGGCGATCCGACGGGTCCGTCATCACGGCGGTGGTCCCCGAGCCGCATCTGCAGGATGTGTCGGGGCCCACTGACTGAGATGCAGCCCGACGACCGCGAGTTCGGGCCCATCGTCGTCACGGACCACGCTCGTGGCGTGGGTTTCGCGTTTCCCGAAGGGACATGGGACATCCGCTTTCCTTCACCATGGCGCGCAGTCGCCAGCGAGGAAGAGGACCTCTGGCGATGGACTGCGGCGGGGTGCGTCGGTCGGATCCGTCTGCGTCGCCAGCCGCGCATCCAGCTGGAGGTGGACGTGACGAACTCCGGTTCCGACGTCGCGCAGGTGGAGCCACCACTGGTTGCGCTCTCACCCACGGGCACACAGGTGCCGTGGTTCGGCGGTGCAGCGGGCGAGGTCCTGCAGACGCTGCCGGATGCGACGGTGCTCTGGAGGCAGCACCGTGGCTCCTGCGTCGCCCGGTCCGCAGGCTTCCAGCTGTTCGCGGACCCGCTCCTTCTCCGGCCGGGCCAGAGCGTTTCCGCGCTCTGGCGACGCAATCTGGCGCCTCCCGCCTCTCTGGTGCCGGAGCCCGAGTGGGTTCCGCGACGGCGCTATCTGCCGATCGGTGAGGCCATGGAGGTGGAGCACGCTGACAGCGCGGTGTCGGGAGCGAGCGTTCATATTGAATCGACGACCGCAGGCAGTGAGGTGGCAGGTGACGCAGGCCTGCACCTGCTCTCCTTCCTGGATGCCCGGGGAACGGCAACGGTGGAGGTGGGATGGTTCGCCCCGCTGGAGGAACTGGCGACGAGTCCGGCTGTGCTGACTGAGGCGGACCCCAACCTCGTGGCATGGTTGCTCACCGCTGCCGTCGACGCCGCCGGGAGCCTGGACGATCTGGACACCGCGCTCGGTGAGGCGCTGGAGACACCCAGTGCGTGGGGGGTACTGGCCGGGATGCGCGCAGCGACGAGCACGGACCTTCCGGTCGCGGCAGAGGTGCGACGGGCTGCTCGGGTGGTGTGGGAGGCCGAGCCTGACCCCGGCCTCCGCATGGTCCTGATCACCCATGGTCTGCTGTGCGGCTGGGAGCCGGAGGTGGTGCAGGGATGGCTTGCGGCCGGATCCAGCCACATCGACCAGGTCATGTCCGCCACCCCCCAGGAAATGCTTGCACTGATCGGCTTCGGGCGCATCACATCGTCGACCACGGTGCCGGCGGGCCGGAGCGTCGCACTGGCCGGAGCGTGGTTGGCTGCGTGCGCAGAATCCGTCATGGCCGCGGAATGGGAGCACGCCGTCGACGTGTCGAGACGCCGGCTGATGTGTGCACTCTCCAGCGCACCGCGCGCCATCGACATCGCATGGCTGTTGACGCATTCGCCCTTGTCATAAGACCGGAGACGGTAAGACAGAAGTCAACGATACGCCCGCGAAGCAGTGTGCCCCCGCACACAATAGAGGAGGCAGAGAGTGCCGGTCCACGAAATGGACCCCGAGTGCGCTGAATGGATATGGGCATGGCATCATGACCGCGTCCACACTCCTACCCCCCTATTGGAGAAGCACGCATGCTGAAGCACGCCCTCACCGTTCTTGCAGCGGGCGCCATCACCGTCGCCTCTGCCCTCGTTGCCCCCGCACCCGCCACGGCGGATGTGAATGTCTACACCACGCCAGGACGACACGTCGTGGCCGGGCGGCAGTGGAACACCACGTGTTCCGCGTACGACGCAAACATCACCCGCTGCCGCGCGGAGATCCTCAGCGGCGGCAAATGGGTGTTCAACAACCTGACATACCTTGCGACGGATCGAGCCAACTGGTTCGACAATCCTCTCGCCCGCCCCGGCAAATTCACCTCGGCTGGCAGGGAATGGATCACGTCCTGCAACGATGACTGGACCGGTCAGAACGCCTGCCGCACCTTCATCAAGATCGGTGGCAAGTGGGTGTTCAACAACTTGGTGTATTTCACGCCGGGAGACGTCCGCTATCCCAAGTTCACGTTCGACCAGGACACTGGAAGGCTCACCGTCACTGACACAGAGTTGACCCGTTTCTGGTTGCTGGAGGACACGCCGCTCTACTCCGCAGCCGAAGGGGCCGCCACCATCGGCCGGCTGGGCAAGGGCACGGGTGTCACCGTCACTCAGCGCGAGATCGGTGACCGCAGCGAGATCTACCGCAATGGTGTCTTCAGCTTCGTCCCGACGTACGCCCTCAGCCGCGAGGCCGTCGAGCCTCCGCCAGCGCCGGAGGATGAAGGAACTCTGAACCGGGGCAACTCCTCGGGTCTCGACAGGGTCAATGACAACACCAAGAAGGTTGTGCGCCACGTCTGGGCCAGTTATCCGCAGATCACGACCATGCATGGCTGGAGCAGGAGAACAACACCGGACCACCCGGCTGGTCGCGCCGTGGACATCATGATCCCCAACTGGAGGAACAACAAGGCGTTGGGATGGGAGATCGCCAACTACTATCGCGAGAACGCACATCACTTCGGAATCAACTACATCATCTTCGATCAGCACATCTGGTCAGTGGCACGCGACAGTCAGGGCTGGCGCGCGATGGGTGACCGCGGCAGCAACACTGCCAACCACAAGGACCACGTGCACGTGAATACCTACGACGTCTGAGCCCACATCCACAACCTTCGATCCCCGGGCCCGCAGCAGGGCCCGGGGACCGCTTGTTTCTACGACACGGCGTCAGAACTGCCAGGGCCGCTTTCTGACGACCGTGCAGGGCGAGCGACTGGCTCGTCGTCGTCCGTTGTCCAACAACAGAGGAATCGACGAAGCTATCGACAGTTTCACGGATGAGGAGCGCCCACACATGCAACTGAAGCGTTGCGGACTGCCGGATGAGGTAGCCAGCGTCATCGTGTTCCTGTGCTCGGATCGCGCGAGCTTCGTCAACGGCTCCGACTATCGGGTGGACTCCGGATCAGTCGCCACCATCTGATGGGGGTGGCGCCCCTCAGGCGCATCAGGAGCATCGCCGTGCGGGCATGCGCGGACCCTCCCCGACCGGTCGGGGAGGGTCCGTTCATTCGGTGGCCCGGCGGGCGGGGGCTGAGGTCAGCTGGAGAACCGGACGACGTTGTTGAAGACCCATTTCCTCGCCTCGCGGAACTGTCTGTTGCCACTCCCGTCGAGGTAGGCCTCGATGACGTGCGTCAGGATGAACGAGCGGCATCCATCCGGCCCGGTCCAGTCGTCGTTGCAGGAGGTCCTCCAGCTGCGTCCTCCAGAGGTGAACTCCCCGTCGACTGCAAGAGGGTTGTTCCGCCACTGGCTGCGGCTGGATGGCAGATAGGTGAGGTTGTTGAACTGCCAACCGTTTTCCTGGACGAACGTGCCGTTGACCTTGGAGACGGTGGTGGCCCAGATTTCGGCCCTGCAGCGATCAACGCGTGCGCTGTAGCTCTCACACGTGGTGCGCCACTTGCGACCGTTGACAGTGTGTTCACCGGCGGTGGTGTAGACGTCGACCGCTCCCGACGAGTGGCCCTGCAGAGCCTTCACCATCGATTGCACAACGGGGCGCCAGTACTCGTAGTGGTAGCGGTACTGGGCGGCCGGGCGCTGCACGTTGGCCGCCACCCTCCACATCTCGTCGGTGCGCCAGTTCTTGGATCCCGTCATCTGGAACACCCCGGGAATGATGTAACCGGCGGGGCCGGCTCCGCCGTAGACGTAGCGGGGCACGCGGTGACCCTCGATGAAGGTGCGTGTGGCGTAGGGGATGTTGTTGAGGATCCTGACGTTCTCCGCCTGGGTGGCCCCGTCTGCGTACCAACCCACTTTGGAACGCTGCTGGAAGGGGCCGACGTCCTGGTTGCGGTCCGGGATGTGGGCCTCCGGGTGGGTGTAGAAGGTCGATTCCTGTGCCATGGTCATCAGCGCGATGACGATGAGCCTGTCCTTGTCGGCAGAGCTGACTCCGGGCCAGGTGGCGGACTTGATGGTGTTGATCACGACGAGGGCATTGGCGAGCATCTGCGGGGTGATGGTGACCCAGGTGCCGTTGGATTTCTGCAGTCTCATGGTCTGCAGTCCACCGACGGCAGCTGCAGCGGCGGTCGTGTCGGCGTTGGAGCGGGTCGTGACCGCGGTGTCGGCGTCCGTTGTCGCTTCGATGGTGACGTCGCTGTCAGAGTCGCCCGGGTCGGCGTGCGCAACGGAGTGGGGGGTCAGGGCGCCGCCGATCACGGAGGCTGCCACAAGCGGAACAAGGAAGAGCTTTTTGAGGGGGGATATGGTCTTCACCGGCCGAGTGTGTCACTGTTTTGACGCGTTGGCCAAGGATGAGAAATTACACTGCGGGCACTTGGATTCAGCTTCTCGCTGAGTGGCTCAGTTGTATCGGAAGCTGAATAAACTGAGACAAAACGCGGCCATCCGGAGATGCCGACGCTTCACGCCGGGCAACCGGTGGTCAGGCCTGCCAGACGGACTTGAGATTACAGAACTCACGGATGCCCTCGGCCGACAGTTCGCGGCCGATACCTGAGTCCTTGACCCCGCCGAATGGTAGTTCCGGGTAGGAGACGGACATCCCGTTCACGAACACCGCCCCCACGTCGAGTCCGCTCGTGAAGAACTCGACATCTTGTTCGTCCTGGGTCCAAACCGCTGAGCTCAGGCCGAAGGTGGTGTCGTTCGCGATCCGCAGTGCGTCTTTCGCATCATCCGCCTTGAAAACGGTTGCGACCGGGCCGAAGGCCTCCTCGGCATACAGGCGCATCTCCGGGGTCACACCCGAGACAACTGTCGCCGGGTAGTACCAGCCTCCGCCCTCGGGTACCTCGCCGCCCACGTGAATCTGGGCACCCTGCGTGCGGGCGTCGGAGACCAACTCATGGATGTCCTCGCGCCCGGACGCCGTCGCCAGCGGGCCGAGATCTGTCGTTGCCTGCGTCGGGTCACCCATCCGCAGTGCCGACATGGACCGGCCGAAACGCTTCAGGAACTCGTCATGGATGTCCGCGTGGACGATGAAGCGCTTGGCGTTGATGCATGCCTGACCATTGTTGATCGTGCGGGACTCGACAGCGGTTGCGACGGCGGCGTCGAGATCTGCGCTGGGCATGACGATGAACGGGTCCGAGCCGCCCAACTCCAGCACTGAGTGTTTCACCTCGAAACCGGCGATGGAGGCGATTGATCGCCCAGCTGGCTCGGAGCCCGTGAGAGTCACGGCAGCCACACGCTCGTCCCGCACCACGGCTTCGACGCGGGAAGCGGGGATGAGCAACGAACGGAAAGCCCCTTCCGGAAACCCGCCGCGATGGAACAGAGTGTCAAGGTACAGCGCAGCCTGAGGAACATTGGAGGCGTGCTTCAACAACACTGTGTTGCCAGCCATCAAGGCGGGTGCGGCGAAGCGCACCACCTGCCAGATGGGGTAGTTCCACGGCATGACGGCCAGCACAACGCCGAGCGGTTGGTACCGGGTGTACGCCTTCTTCGCCCCGACGGCGTCCGGTTCCTCCAGTGCCGAACCGGTGAGGTATTCCTCGGCGCGGTCGGCATAGAAGCGCATGGTTGTGGCTGACTTGGCAATCTCGGCGCGAGCCTGCTCGAGCGTCTTGCCCATCTCCAGTGTCAGCAGGGCGGCGACGTCCTCGATCTCGTCTTCCATCAGTGCGGCGGCCTGGTTCATCCAATCACGGCGGATTGCGAAGTCAGTGGACTTCAACTTGAGGAATGCGTCGTGGGTCATCTGGATCCGGCGCTCCACTTCATCGGCGTCGTGGGGATCAAAGGTCTTGACGACGTCGCCGGTGGCCGGGTTGGTGGTCTGAATTGCCATGACAAGTACTCCTTCTTGGAGGTGGTCAGCTTTGACGGCGCCCCCGTGGTACATGAACCGCGGGTGTTCAGCTCAGGCCGTAGGCCTTGTGAATCAGCCAGATGGGGTGCACGGTCTTGACACCTGAGCCCTGTTCGATCTGCCAGCGGCAGGTCTCCGTGTCGCAAACCGCGATGCCCTCTTCTGTGTCCTTGATCATGTCGAACAGTGGCTGTCCGACGGCTTGGGCGATGTCGTACTTCTCCTTCTTCAGGCCGTAGGTGCCTGCGATTCCGCAGCAGGCGCGGCCGGACTCGATGACCTCCACGCCGGGGATCAGCTCCATCAGGGTGATGGCGGGCATGCCCATCCCCTGACTTTTCAGCTGGCAGGGGGCGTGGTAGGGCACGGTGATGTCGTTGCGGGCGAAGTTCGTCGGCAGCTCGTCGGCGTCGTGGAGTTCCAAGAGGAACTCGGAGATGTCCCGTATCCGGGTGCCGACGTCGTGGAGTTTCTCCTCGTCGACACCCATGATCTCATGTGCTTCGTGCTTCAGCATTCCCGTACATGAACCGGAGGCGGACACGATGGTCAGGTCGTGTCCGCCCTTGCGCAGCTGGTCGCAGAGCTTCAGGACGCTTTTGGTGGCTGCTTTGAACAGGCCGTTGCTCTGTTGCGCCAGGCCACAACAACCCTGTTTGGGGACGATGACCTCGTAGCCCAGATGTTCCAGCACCTCGACGGTCTTGATGCTCGTCTCCACCTCGAAGTAGCCCCCCGCGCATCCATGGAAGAACACCACTGGCCCACGGGTCCGGGGGGTGGATGGCGCTTGGTGCTTCTTCATCCAGCCTTCGAAGGTCTGGGAGCGTGCCGTGGGCATCGGCGCATTGCGATGGATGCCGACGGTTTTCTCCACGGCGATACGCAGCGGCTTGACCTTGAGCGCGGCGTTGGCGACGGGCGCCACTGGCGTCATCGCCTTCCCCATCAGGGTGGTCCGGCTGACGAGCTGGTCGCGCAGAGGCATGTTGTCCTCCTTCATCACCGCGCGCGCCTGGCTGTTCAGCTCGGCAATCTGCACGCCCTGCGGACACGCCAACGTGCAGGCGCCACAGGAACTGCAGTAGTCCACAGAGTGATCGACGGACTCGCCGTCACGGAACCTCTCCGCCTGCGGACCGACGAACTTCGGACCGGGGAATAGTGGCGTCACGGCTGAGACTGGGCAGGCGGTCTCGCAGATCGTGCACTTGATGCAGGCGTCCAGCGTTGCCCGCGTGAGTACTGCCTTGGGGAATTCGAGTGGTTCAGGCATGGCGTGCTCCCTCCAGATTCTGTGCGGATTCAGCGATGGCGTCTGCCGCTCGTACGGCGCTGGCCAACGCGATGCCGTCTCCTGACTTCTCCCGCCACCGGTTGGCGCCGGCCAGGATTCCGCCGGCCACGTGCAGGTTGTCGTGGACGACGTCGCCCTCACCGTCGAGCACCCGCATCTCGTGATCGAACCGGACGCCGACGGAGAAGATCGGCTGCTCGGCGGTGTGGTCGGCCAGCACCAGGTCGCCGTCGGGGACCCACAGCGGCAGACCGAGCGTCGGCTCGCTCACTTTCATGTGGGAGTCCATCTCGATGCCGCCGGACTCGAAACCGCCCGGCGCGAACACGAAGTGCTCACCCGCGTAGCTGGTGGGGCGGCCGGTGGTGCCCACTGTCAGCGACGTGATGCGCGAGCCATCGGTGTTGGCGCACAGCACGGGGCTGCCGAGCACGATCTTGACGCGTTCCCTCTTGGCGATGCGGGTGAGTGCGTCGTTGATGCGCATGCCGGGGACCGACGGCGGAATGGTTGGGATCTCGAACACTGGTTGGCCCAGTTGGGCGGCGATGTCGGCGAAGGCACCTCCGTCGGCAAGCCCGAGCACGCCCGGCAGTCCGACGGTCTCGCCGGGCTCCACGACATGCTTGAGGGCATCGATGAACCGTTTCCGGTAGGTGGGGTCGTCCAGCGCCCGCGCGTAGTACAGGGGAGTGGAGTCCACCTCGCCGTCCCGAGCAGGCAGGTCCAGCCAGGCCGCCCGGGTGCTGACACGGCCGCCACCGGGCAGTTCGGTGCGCGCCACGTTGCCCGCGATCAACTCCGGCCAGAAGTCCTTGAGCTGGCGCAGCCCGACGAACACCATCCTATTCTCAGGCGTGCACTCGCCCTCGACCATGCTTGCCTGCGGCAGCGCGGTCGGTCGCAGCGCGCCGATGGCGGTGGGCAGCAGGTAGTTGCGCGTCAGGTCGCCGACGAACATCTCCGGCAGCAGTTCCTGCAGGAATTCGGCGCCAGCGCGGACGTCGTCGGCGCCGAGGGTGGCGTAGGGGTGGTGGGGATGAGCCTCGCCGTAGGCGGTCACCGCGGAAAGGGGGTCGTCGAGGACACGCTCAGGTGTGTAGCCCAGCACGTCGACGGTGCCCTGGCCGAGTTGGATGCCTCCGACGCCCTTGGTCACCAGCGTCACATCCATGCCCGCTTGTCGGAGCCGGATGGCGCTGACGAGGCCAGCCATGCCTGCGCCGACGACCACCGCGCGATCTCTGGAGTTCATCACAGCACCGCCTGTTCGGGTTCGGGAAGATGGTCGATGTCGAGAGTGCCGGAGAAGATCCACTGGTCCAGTGCGGTTTGTCGTACCTGGGCGCCGTAGAGGATGGGCCACAGGCCGATCCAGCGGTTCTTGATGAACAACTCCAGCAGGCCGCTGGCGCGTTCGACGTCGACGACCTCCTCATGCAGCGCCAGGCCAGCCGCGCGGGATGCGCAGAAGCCACCCTGGCAGGGCCCCATGCCCATGCGGGTCAGGCGGCGGATGTCGTCGAAGTTCGCGCGCGGGCGGGCGTGCAATTCCTCCACATAACTGCTGCGAGTCATCAGTTCGCATTCACAGATGATCTGTTCATCCATGCGGTCCGCCTCGCGCTCCTCCAGGCGGTGGGTGACAAGGTAGGTCTTGCCCGGCTCCGACTTTGGTACGGCCTCCTCAGCGGTGTGGCAGGGGCGTTTGTCTCCCAGTTGTTCGCACATGTCGTCAACGACGTTCTCGGCCATCAGGCGGTAGGTGGTGAGTTTGCCGCCGGTGATGGTCAGCAGGCCCTTCAATCCGTCGCGCTCGTGGTGATCGATGATGCTCATGCCGCGGCTCATGTGGCGGGTGTCGGTGGCCGAGACTCGCGTGTCCTTCACCAGCGGACGGGCACCCGCCCACGCGTGCACCGCCCGGGCGTTCCGGAAGCCGGGGACCAGCGCTTCGCCGGCATCCATCATCTCCTGCACCTCGTCGGCGGGGATGGTGAGCTTGTCAGCGTCGGATGCCTTGACGTCGGTGGTGCCGATGATGCTGACGGTGTGGACGGGGACGAGGATGTCGCCGTCGGTGGGGTAGATGCAGCGGTTGACGACGGTGTTCACCAGCCGGTGGTTCATCGCGATCATGATCCCGCGCCCGGGCACCACCTCGACGTCGTGGCAGCCGGCCATCGCCGCGATCTCACCGGACCAGGGTCCGCCGCAGTTGATGACGAAGGTGCAGTCGATGTGGACGTCCTCGCCAGACTTGCGATCGTGGGCACGGACGCGGCGCACCTGGTCGTCGTCGCGGTCGATGCCCGTGACCTCGTGATAGGGGAGTATCTGGGCGCCGTAGGCCTTCGCCGAGTTCGCGGCGCCCCACGTCATCTGCCAGCCGTCGACCGCACCGTCCTCGACGGCGATCGCGCGCGAAATGCCCGGATTGAGCCGGGGCTCCTGGCGCAGCGCTTGGGCGACGGGGATCTCCTCGGCGGGGACCTTCGACGCCGTCGCGCCTGCGAGGAACTTGTCCGGGAACTCCGGGTCGTCGCCCGGGGTGGAGACGAAAAGGCCGCCGGTGGTCTCCACGGCGTCGGCGTGGATGCGCGTGACGATGGCGTTCTCCTCCGCGCACTCGGTGGCCGATCTGGGGTCACTGACCACGTAGCGACCTCCGGAGTGCAACAGTCCGTGGTAGCGGCCGGTGGTGCCCTGGGCCAGGTCGGCCCGATCCAACAGCACGGTGCGGTAGCCGCGCATGGCGACATCCCGCACCACTCCGGCGCCCGTGGCGCCACCGCCGATTACCACGACATCGGTGTCGATCGTTCTCACTGAGTCCTCCTGCTCACGCGCTCTCCGTCACACCGTTGTTCAGGATGGGCACCAGACTACGAGCGAACGCGCTCAAGCGGGGCGAATAGCACCAACGTGCAGGGTGGTCGAAGCTTCGAGTCGCGACCGTTCACGCCTTCCCATTTCCAAGACGCTCTGGTTGTACTTGTCGGTCGCGAGGTTTCCCATTTCTCGTTCCGCGGTGGCACCGCCATCGTGCTGGGTGTGGTCCTCGCGGCGTTTGTGCGCTGCTGAAGTAGACCATGTAGGGCGTCCGCTGAGGCTGATCGGCTGTGCTATATCAAGCTCCTTGAGGTGACCTGTTCGGCGTGATGTCCGGGGCGAAGTCTAGGATTGACCTCATCCAATTCCGACGTCCCAGGAACTCCCGATGAGTGCAGAACTCTCACCAATCACCGCGTGGACCTTTCAGTCAGAGATTGCAATCCCCAAGGACATTGGCCCAATTCTCGTTGCCGGGGAACAGCCGATCGCTGCCTACAAGACGTTCCGTGACTCGGCAGTGTTCACGGATCGGCGCCTGGTGGTCCGGGATGCACAGGGAATGACGGGCAAGAAGGTCGAGATGTACTCAATTCCATATTCGTCCATCAACATGTGGTCGTCGGAAAACGCCGGCACGTTCGACTTCAACTCCGAGATAGAACTTTGGACCCGTGCCGGCCACATCAAGATCAACCTCGGCAAGGGCGTGGATGTTCGCAAGCTGGATCACTTGATTGCGCACGTCGTCCTGGGCGGGGGCCGGTAATCTGTGGAGCAACTGCTCATGACGTTCCGCCAACGCACCAAGAATGAACCCGAGCACCACCGGTCCGGCAGGAATCCCCTCCTCACTCGTCGCAGAGTTTAGTTCGCACTCACCACCGACGAGACCCGTATGGCCAAGTGGATGATGGTGACAATGATGTCCGGATGTCCCTCGAAGGACCCCCAGGATTCAGTTTGATGTGTACGTCCTTGTACGGCAGTGTACAATTTCGACATGTCAACAATCAGTGTGAGCGCCGCAAGGCAGACTTTGCCAGAGCAGCTCGACCGAGTCGAGGCAGGGGACGAGGTGTCCATCACCAGGCACGGCCGAGTGGTCGCAGTGCTGGTCCGTCCCGATGTACTCAAGGCGCGACGCGCGTCCGGGGCGTGGGCCGAGGCGGACAGAATCGGGCAGCTGCTGGAGGCCGCCTCCCGGGATAACACCCGGCCGTCGGCTGTGATCGCTCCGGACCGTGCGGAAGAGTTGATCGATGCTGTCCAGCGCAATCGGTCCATCCGGTGATGCCGGTCACAGCCTTCGACGCGGACGTGCTCATCTACGCCGTCGCGGTCGACCACCCCATGGGGCTGCCGGTCGCGCGGCTGTTTTCCGAGGAAGAGGAGTTCGTGGGCATCGGCTCAGTCCTGCTGCTGCCGGAAGTGCTGACCAAGCCGATGCGCGACGACCCGGCTTCCGCGGAGGTCAGTGGGTTGCTGGGCCTGCTTGGACGGCTCGACCTGCGGCCGTTCGACGTGGCGACGGCGCGGCTTGCAGTCGCGTTGGCCGTCGCCTATCGGTTGCCGGCGGCGGATGCTGCTCATCTCGCCACGGCAGTCGCCTCTGGGGCTGACCGGTTCCTCACCAACAACCGCAGGGACTTCTCCCGGGCAATAGACGAGATCGAGGTCATCTACCCGGAGGATCTGCTCACGTCATAGAAGAAGGCGAACCTCATGGTCGTCACGGCGCGTCGGTAGTTTCGGGAAGCACCGTGAGGCCGTGACCGCGGTGATTGCACACCTCCTCGCCGGCACCCTCCCGCCCGGGGCCATCACCACTTGAATCGTGCCAACGCGATGCTTCGTCGTTGCCAGGAGTACGTGAGCCACAACCCGCGGTCGACCACGGCTAGACTCGGATAAGAGTATTCGCCATCTCCGGAGGTCACCACACCAGTGGCTGTAGCGTTGGACGGTTTCCCGTCGCTGACAGGATCACCTCCGCGCGCGGTGTCTGCGCCATCGACAACGACGTCGTTTTGATGCCAGGTGATCCCGTCGTCGTGTGACTCAGACAGCAGAAGAGTGGACCGGGCACCCCAGTCGGCGGTGTTTTCGTTGTGGCAGGCGATGATGCGCCCATCAGGAAGGCTCACAGCGGCCATGCCGCTGTTGTTGTTGGGTAGGCCTGTGGGTTCGAGCGGTGGCCACGAGTACGGGTCGGTTGTGGCGCTTCGAAAAACTGTGCCGGCCGTGCTTCTGGCCAGGGCGATAAAAGTCCCGTCGGGCAACCGCGTGAGGCACGGTTGGATACAACCGGCGCCGCGCACCGACGAGTGATCCAGTGGAACCTCGATGCGCTCCCATGTCCGGCCAAGGTCTGCGCTGATGTCCATGAAGCAGTCCCACCGTGGTGTTCGCCACTCCTCGACCGATCCTGGCGCAACCCATAGGTCGCCAGTCCACAGCGGTGCCTGCCGCACCGGTCCACGACCACCGGAAGTGTCACCCGGGACCATCTCCCGGGGCGCTGTCCAGTTGAGGCCGGAGTCATCGGAGTGGCAAACCCATGTAGTCCATTCGTCGATGCGCCAACCCCTCTTGAAGAACAACCACAGCCGTTCGTCCGGGCCGGAGGCAAGGACGGGGTTCCAGTGTGGCAATGGGTCCCGCGGAGCCACAGGTGTGATCGTTTGTGCGGCTACGGAGGAGTGGAGCAGATGAATGGTCGTCTCGGAGGCGCCTTCGTGGGACCCGGCGAACCAGGCGACGAGGAAAGTGGTGTGGTTCAACACCAACAATGAGCTCGCATGGACTTGGGTACCCGATTGAGCTGGAAAGAGGAGACACTGGCTCATTGATTCACTGCGCCTCGCTGACAGAAGACTCGGAGCGCTTCTTGAGCGAACTGCTGATCACCGGCCAGAGCAGGGAGCCAAGGGCCAGTACGAGCAGGACGGTGGCAATGGGTCTGGTCAGGAACTCGAATGGCGAGCCGATGAGCATGGCGCGACGCAGGTTGGATTCCGCCAGTGGACCAAGAATGAACCCAAGCACCACCGGTCCGGCAGGAATACCCACCCGCCGCAGAACAAGTCCGAAAGCTCCGAACAGCAACATCTGGACGGCTGTCATGATGTTGTTGGTGGTGGCGTAGGTGCCCACGATGCAAAAGACGATGATCGCCCCCCAAATCCACTGTGGCCTGAGATCAAGTAGCTTGGTCATGCCTTTGGTTCGCACCAAGCTCACCACCGTGGAGACCAGTGTGGCCAAGAGCATGATGGCGACGATGGTGACAATGATGTCCGGACGTCGCTCGAACAACGAGGGTCCGGGCTGGATGCCCCAGATGATCATGGATCCGAGCATGATGGCCATCACGGAGTCCCCCGGTATGCCCAGAGACAGGGTTGTGGTCAAGGCGCCACCGAGAGTGGAACTGGAAGCGGTGTCTGCCCCGACGAGGCCCTCCATAGACCCCTTCCCGAACTCTTCCGGATGCTTGGAGATGGCCTTGGCCCGGTTCCAACCGACGAGTCCAGCTATGTCTCCACCGGCTGCTGGAACAACGCCAAGAACAGCTCCGAGCGCTCCTGACTGAGCCATGGGCTTCATCACGCCCTTGAGCTCGGTCTTGTTTGGCCACCATCGTCCGATGGACGAGATCGGCTTGTTCCTGTTCTTGCGGTGGGTGAGGATTTGGTCCAGAACTTCTGTGATCCCGAACAACCCGATGATCAGGGCTATGAAGTTGAAACCACCCGTGAGTTCGGCCTGACCGAACGCGAAACGTGCGTCGCCCGTGATGGGGTCGAGGCCCATGATGGCAAGGGCGATACCCAGCAATCCAGCGAGGATGCCCTTGGCCAGCGACTGCGAACTGATGGAGATGATCACTGTCAGGCCAAAACAGACGAGAGCGAACATCTCGAACGGGCCGAACCTGAGAGCGAACGCAGCAATGGGTTGGGCAAGGAATATCAGCACAAGCATCGACATGAGGATGCCGACGGTGGTTGCGATGGCGGAGATGGACAGTGCCAATCCGGCTTCACCCTTGCGGGCCATAGGGTAGCCGTCGAGACTCGTCGCCACGGCAGCTGGCGTACCGGGAGTATTGACCAGAATCGAGGGGATGCGGTCCCCGTACTGCGCAGAAACGTAGATGGCCAACAGCATGGCCAAGCCCTGGGCGGGCTCCAGAGTCAGCGTGAAGCTGGTGGCAAGGGCCACGGCCATGGAGATGGTGATGCCGGGAAAGACACCAACGAGCAGCCCGAGACCAAGGCCGATGAAGAAGCACAGGATGGCAGTCGGCTCTGCAAGCGCCGAGAGGCCTTCAATGATCGGGTTCACAATGGCACCTTCAGGAGCAGTTGGAACACGGAGTAGAGCAGGACGCCTATGATGGCCGGGAACAGCAGAAGCGAAGTCCACTTCCGGAGGCCGTAGATCCAGTTGAGGCAGAGCAGGAACAGTGGACCGAGGACCACAAAACTGATCCCCAGGTTCCATGCGAACAGCACCACGGCAATACCGGCCAACGTTGTGAACATCTGAATCCAACCCACACGCTGGGATGCCTCCACGTCACGATCAATCTTGACACCCAGCAGAGCGTTGATCAGCATCCAGAGGCCACACACAATCACTCCGGTGGCTATCGCCGTCGGCCACCAACGCGGATCGATCCCACCCGTCTCGTTTCGCACCTGGATACCACGAGCCGCCATCAGCATCCACAACCCGAAAGCGAGAACCACCGCAGCAGCGATTCTCTCCATGCCTGGAGCAGTCGTCGCCGCGGTGGTTTCAACCGTGTCCTCATGTGGACCAGTCAGGTCATCGGCCTCGGACATCAATTGTCCATGAGCTCCGCGAAGCGTTCGGCCTCGGCCTCGGCGAATTCGGTGAACTCTTCCGAGTCGCGATACACGACGAGGTTGCCACTGGAGGTGATGATGTCCTGGTATGACTCCTGCTCAACGGCTTCCGCTATCGCGTCCTCGAGGGTGTTGTGGACATCCTCGGGTAGTCCTTGGGGTGCGTAGATGCCGCCCCACCCACCGATCTCGATGTCCACGCCCTGTTCCGCAGCGGTCGGAACGTCAGGCAGCTCGGGGTGGCGTTCGGAGTGGAAGATGGCGAGGACCTTGAGATTGCCGTCGGCGAGGTTTTGTTTGACCTCGTTCACTCCCGACGCCGCGGCGTCGACTTGGCCACCGAGTACTGCTGCGACGGCGGGTGCCCCGCCGTCGAATGGGACGGACTGAATCTGGGCACCGGTCTCCTCGGCCAGGGATTCGCCGGTGAGTTCCCAGATGGAACCTGCGCCAGAGTTAGACACGGTCATTTCCTCCGTCTGAGCGGCTTCCACGAACTCTTCCAGAGTGTTGTAGGGGCTGTCAGCCGGAACGGACAGGACCCCCGGGCCCAGCATGATCTGACCCAGCATGTCGTAGTCACTGGGCTGGATGTCGTAGTTCATCGAGCCCAGCATCGCGATCTCGACGGGCCCGAAACCAATTGTGTAGCCGTCGGCGGGTTGATCCTTGACATACAACATCGCGGTGGATCCCGATGCGCCAGGGCGATTCTCAACGATGATGGATTGTCCCAGGATGGGCTCCATGGCGCTGGCGAGGGCTCGTGAAGAGAGGTCTGAACCGCCGCCGGCGGCCGCCTGCACGATGAGGGTGATGTCGTCGTTCGGATAATCGCTGCCGCCCTCCTCTCCGGGGTCGGTGCTGCCCGCGCTGCAGGCGCCAAGAGTGAGCGCTGTCGCCGCAGCGGCGGCGAGAATGGCTGATTTACGCTTCATGGGAGACTCCTTGTGGTGGGTACTTGTTGGCGAGATCGACGACGGCGGCGATCTTCTTCTGGGTTGATTGGTCAGGGCCGTCGATGGTCATGCGGCACGTGCCGCCGTTGAGACCTTGCAGGTCCAGCGCATGCTTGAGGTTGGCGATACTGGGTCCCAGTACGGGAACGATGCCGGTGATGGTCTGTTGAGCCCTTGAAACTGCTTGCTCGTCGCCGTTCGCCATCGCATCGCGAAGAGCGTTCCATGGACGGGGGCATGCGCCACTCACCCCTGAGACACTGCCATAGCCGCCGACCGCCATGACACCGGGGATATCGGCATCGTTGCCTGACCACAGTTTGAAGCCCTGAGGTGCGTGATCGAGATACTCCTTGACTCGGGTGGAAGCCGTGGCTGAAACCTTGATACCGGAGATCCCGGACTTCAGGACCTCTGGGAGTTCCTCGGGTGGGAGGTCCGTCAAGGCGACGTCAGGAAAGACATAGCCGTAAAGTTCGCCGTCGCACGCCTCCTTGATTGCTGCCCAATGCCGCAGAATTCCTTGCGTGCTGGCGGCCAAGTAGTAGGGGGTGAGTGCTGCAAACCTCTCGGCCCCCAAGTTCTTGGCCGTCCTTGTCAGCCTGATTGATTGGGCCGTGCTGTGCGATCCGACGTGGACCACAGTCCTGTCTGGACCGAAGGTGTCGAGACACGACTCGACAAGCAAAGCATGCTCCTTCGCGGTCAATGCAAGAAACTCGCCAGTGGTGCCAGCAACGAACACCCCATCCACAAGGTCCACCAGTCGATGGAGATTGCGACGAAAGGCATCAACGGACACGTCTCCATTGGGCGCGAACGGTGTCGTGAGGGCTGAGAGGACTTCCGGTACTGACATTGGACCCCTTCTGCGATGTAGGCGGTCAACCGTTAACGGTTAACGGTACAGTAGCTGAACCGTAGCGGCGTGGACAAGAGGATGAAGATAACGTTTGAGTAACGTCGAGGTTTGGGAAGCACAATGACAGATGCGTTGCGCTCAGTCGCGCTCGGAGAGCAGTTGGCAGCACTGCTGCGTAGCCGAGTTGTTCGTGGGCTCATTCCGGCAGGTACTCATCTGGTGGAAGATGTGGTCGCCGCGGAACACGGCGTCAGCCGCGGACCGGTGCGCGACGCCCTCCGAACCCTGTTGGCAGAAGGTTTGCTGGAGTCCCGGCGTCGTGGCTTCTATGCCAAACCCTTCGGACAGGCGGATATCGACGAGCTCTATGAAATCCGCATTGCGGCCGAGCACTTGGCGTGCCAGTTGGCGATACAGCGCTCCAGCGCGCAGGATTGGGAACCGTCACGAGGTTATCTGGCCGAGATGGGCCGGCACGTGAATTCGGGGGACCAGCACGCGTATGCTCGCTCGGACCTTGAATTTCACACCCAGTTCTACGTTCTTTCGCGCAACAGCAGACTGCTTTCACTGTGGCGGCAGTATCAACCCACTTTCGCCACTCTGCTGGATATCACCAATGCGCAGGATGCCGATCTGAGTCCCTCGTTTGAGGATCACGAGCGCCTACTGATGTTGGCCACAGACGGGGACTGTAGTCACTTCAGTGCCGCACTGGACAGCCATCTCGCTGGCTCACGACGCCGTCTGAGCAGTGCAATCACCAAATCGGATTGACTTCGACTCCCGTGGTGGCAGTGCTCGTGGGGATGATCCTGTCATGTCGACGATCAATGTGAGCACTGCTCGGTAAAAGCGCGTCTATTCCGGCCTCGTTCGCGCCGGTCTTGGCTCCGTCGAATACGGTCCGGCAATTCGGCATGGTTGCTGGGTAGCTGTTCGTGGTTGTCCATCTCGGCAGCCTACGCAGCGGTGTCGACGCCCGGCAGGGATGAGGCGAGGGTCGCTCGGTTGTGAGCAGGTGGCCGCGTCACCAGCCGAGTGGATAGCCGTCGGCGCGAGGTTCGGAACCGGCCACCAGGACACTGTCATCGTTGTCCGGATGGAGTCGCCAGATCGCCTGGCCCCGGCCGAAGAGCGCCGCGTGCTGCGACACCACCGCGTCGTGTCCTCGCGTGCGCAGTTGTGCAATGGTCGCCGGGTCGGCCGACGCCTCCACCTGGACCCGGCTCGTCGAGGGATCCCAGAACCAGCGCGGGCGGCCGAGTGCAGTCTGCGGGTCGTCGCGGCCGTCCACCGTGTGCAGCACCAGCTGCACATGCCCTTGGGCCTGCATGTCTCCACCCATGACGCCGAAAGGCCCCACGGGTGCGCCGCCGCGCGTGAGGAAACCGGGAATGATCGTGTGGAATGGGCGCTTGCCGGGCGCGAGCTCGTTCGGATGCCCCGGTTCCAGAGAGAACCCGGCGCCCCGGTTCTGCAGTGAGATGCCCGTACCGGGGACGACGACCTGTGCCCCGAATCCCTGGAAGTTGCTCTGGATGAAGCTCACCATCATCCCGTTGCTGTCCGCGGCGCACAGGTAGACGGTGTCGGAGGGTCGCGGATCGACGGCGATCGGGGCAAGGGCGTGGGCACCGATGGCGGAGCGGCGCTGGTTTGCGTGGTTGGCCGACAGCAGAGCTTCCACGGGGACGTCGACGACGGCCGGATCCCCGACCAGCGCCCTAACGTCGGTGAGGGCCAGCTTCACCGCCTCAATCTGGCGGTGCCAACTGGCGGCCTCCGCCGGAGAGAATCCGTCGAGCACATTGAGGGCGATCAGCGCGGCGATGCCCTGGCCGTTGGGCGGCACCTCCCAGACCTCGTGATCACGGAAGCGGGCACTGATGGGCTTCACCCATTCGCTCTCATGCCCTGCCAAGTCGGCCTCCACCAGTCGGCCGCCCGTGGCGCACGAGAACGCCACGATCCGTTCGCTGAGGTCACCGGTGTAGAAGTCCTCACCGCGGCTGGCCGCGATGGCGGTGAGTGTTGCGGCCATCTCGGGGCTTCGCCACACCTCGCCCACCGCGGGTGCGCGCCCCTCCGGTGCGAACAACGGCGCGAACCCGGACATGCTCGGATCGGAGTGTCGCGCTGCCGCCTCCACGCCTCTGTGCCAGCCCCACGCAACAACGCCGGAGAGTGCGAACCCTTCGCCGGCAAGCGCGATGGCTGGCTCCAGGACATCGGAGAAGGGCAGCCGCCCGAACCGGCCGTGCAGGTCCGCCCACGCGCGCACCGCGCCCGGGACAGTCACGGCCTCCCAACCAAGCTGAGGCATGGTGGTGCGCCCCTGGGCGCGGAGACGTGCCGCCGAGGCCGACGCTGGTGCCCGCCCGGATCCGTTGAGGCCGTGCAGTTGGTCCCCGTCCCAGAGGATGGCAAAGGCGTCGGATCCCAGGCCGTTGCTGCACGGCTCCACGACGGTCAGGCAGGCGGCCATTGCCACGGCGGCGTCCACCGCGTTGCCGCCAGCATGCAGGATCGACAGTCCCGCCTCGGCGGCCAATGGCTGAGAGGTGGCGACGGCGCCCCGACGGGCGAAGAGGGGTTGTCGCCGTCCCGGTTCGGCAAGGACTGACAAGCGCATGGTCAAGGGCCTTCCACGGTGGCGCTGGTGGAGCACCACCACGTGATTGACGCTATGCGCAGCCATGGTCGTGAGCGGCTGGCCGGTGCACTCCGATCTCGTTGCGTCAAGAGTACTGCCAGTCGAAGCCGAGCAAGCCGCAGGTCTTGGCGATGCTGCATGGGTCGCGTTCGCCGGGGTCGCCCGGATCGAACGCCTGTTGATCTAATTGAGGTAGGAGGTGTGAACCAGCGGCAGTGGTACGGAACAACTCAGCTGAAACGCACGATGTTGTTGAACACCCATGCCCAAGCGGTGTCGAAGCGGTAACCGCCGCCAGGCTGCGCCACCGCCTGTTCCACCTTCGTCCAGATAAAACTGCGGCAGCCATTGCCTCCGGTCTGCGGTGTGTCGCACTCCGTACGCCACTTGCGGCCATCCGTGGAGGTCCAGCTGCCGTCATACCCGAGCGGGTTGCCAGCCCACTGGGCACGTTTCATGTAGGGCAGATAGGTCAGGTTGTTGAAGTACCAGCCGGTCTGATTGACGAAGCTTCCGTCCACGTTGCGCACCTGGGTGGCCCAGATGTCGGTGCGGCACCGGATGGTTCGGGAGTACGGCTCGCACTGGGTGAACCAGTAGCGGCCGTTCACATGGTGGAGACCGGGAGTCGAATAGAGATCAGTCTGACCATTGTCAGGGCCGGCGTTGGTTGTCGTTGCCGACGGGCTCGGGGTCATGGTGGTGGGCGGCGCGGTTGTTGAAGGCGGGCTGGGACTCGGAGATGCGCTCGGGTCCGGAGACACGGTGGCCGTCATCGTGGGGGTCGGTTGCGCTCCTCCGCCATCCAGCGTGGTCAGGAACACGTCGCCCTCTCCGCTGTTGGTGTCAGTGGTGGTTGATCCGTAAGTCAGGCCGGAGAGGACGGTGGCACCGTCTCCGTCCAGCGCCACATACAGATTTCCCTCATCCCAGACATCGGCGCCATCCCTTTCCGCTGAACCCACCTGGCGTGTTTCCATGAGTTGGCCGGAGGCGTCGACGGTGGCCGTGAAGACATCTACGCCGCCAGCACCAAGGTCAATCCGCCCATCGGTGTGGCCAGCGAGGGTGATGGCGCCATCTGCGTCGACGGCGAGGTCCGCGGTACGGTCATCGCCAAGGCTGCCCACCTGCAGGCTCCAAGCAGTGGCGCCGTCTGCGGTCATCTTGCGGAGGAAGGCATCATTCCCGCCGGCGGATGTTTCACCCATCACACCTGAGGTGTGTCCGCCCACCAGAGGCATGCCATCGGCAGAAACGGCCAGCGCGAGGACTTGGTCGTCGTCGGCTGTACCCACCGGCGTGAGCCATTGTCGTTCGCCGTCGTTCGTGTACTTCGCAACCCATCCGTCGAGGCCTCCGAGGTTGGCGGAATCCGGCATCTCGGCCGACGTCATTCCACCCACGTAGATGGCACCGTCGCGAGCTTGGGCAACGGCCTGGCCCTTGTCCTCGCCCGAACCACCCAGTTGATCCAGCCAGGCAACTTCTCCCTCCGGTGTCACACGTGCCACAAAAGCATCCTTGTCCCCGGCATTGGTCTCACCAGAGAGCGAGCCCTTCGTGTAGCCGGCCACCAGCAGCCCGCCATCGTTGGCCGGGGCCGTCGCGTAGATTCGGTCCGCCTCCGATGGGTCACCGAACTGAGTGATCCAACTCACTGCACGGTCGTTACCGAGCCGTACGGCAAACCCGTCATCCGATGATGCTGCTTCGTGTTCCCCATCGAGGTTGCCGCGTGTGTAGCCAGCCACGTAGTGATCGCCATCCGGTCCGAGCTCGACCCCATAGATCCGGTCGTTCGCCGTCGTACCGAGGTGGGTGGACCACCGTGTGGCGCCGTCACCGTCGCGAGCGATGACCAGTCCGTCGAGGCCTCCCTTCGACGAGACATCCCCGAGATCGCCAGCGATGTTGACGGCAATGACCTCACCACCGTCCACAGTTGTGACGATCCCGCCTGCACGATCGTCGCCGTCGGTGCCGAAGAGGGTTCCCTCCAGCAATTCGGGATCCGACGTGCGTACGCGCGTCATCACATCCTTCAGTCCTTCCTCGAAGGCTGGCTGCCACACATCCCAGCTGTGACCCCCGTTCAGGACTCGCAGCTCTGCGGTAATCGCCTCCGACCTGCGAACGGTGTTGTACAGCCGGGCCGCCTCAAAATCGAGGTCGTGATCCGCCTCCGCCGGGTCGGGGTTCATCCATTCGTCGTCCCCGACGGCGATGAAGAGATGGGTGGGTGTGTCCGGATCAAGGGAGGGGAGAAGCGCGGGATAGTTCTTGGCCTCGTAGATGCTCTCGTCAAATACATCACCGCCCGTTCCGAAGGCGCCGAACTCACGCGCCGATGAATCGTCGGGCGGGTTGGGGATGTACACGGCGGGGCTCAGAACCAGACCCGCGGCAAACGTGTCCTGGTGCGCAAGTGCGAATCTGAGTGCGCCGTAACCTCCCATGGAATAGCCGCCCACCGCCCGAGCATTCCGGTCCGGGACCGTTCGATACATGGCGTCAACATGGGCCACAAGATCGGTGGTCATGGCCGTCTCCACGGCTTCCCCGGCAGGGAGATCGCCGGATCCCTCGAAGTCCGAATCGACGTAGTAGTTGCCCCGCTCGCTCCACGGAGCGTCCGGCATGATGACCACGACGGGAGGGATCTCACCGTCGTCAATCATCTGGTCCAGGCTGGCCTTGACCCGAGGCCACGCAGCCATGGTGTCTCCTCGGCCGTGCAGAAGGTAAACCGTGGCGAAGCGTTCCTGCCCGCTCTCATACCCGGCGGGAAGGTACGCCGTGTAGTCGACGTCGATGCCAGCGGTGTCCGCTGGCATGACTTCCGTCACGAGCGTCCCCTCTGCGGGCTCGTCCGCGTGCGATGTCGTAGCAGACAGCATCGCCCCTCCGAGAGCCATCACTGCTGCCAGCCCCGCCAGAGGCATGGACTTCCACCACCGAGTGGCAACTTTGCTCGCTCGACTCTGAGTTTCCGTCATGGTGACCTCCATTGGCCGTGAAAACGTTTACATGATGCACGAATCCTACGATTCGCTTGTTCCCCCCGTCAACGGTTTTCCCGATGTTCATGGTGTGAGCCAGTCATTCAGGGCCGGGATCAGCGACGAACCGAGCAGCGACCGGTCCTTACCCCCGGCCCCCTCCGGCCACGTCCAGCACTGCTCGCGCCTGCTCCACCATCGCCCGGTCAAGGAAGCTGCCGTCCTCCAGAACGAACACGCCCACGCCAACGCTCTCTCCGGCAGCCACCCGCTCCATCACCGTGCGCGCTCGCTCCACTTCTTTGGGGGAGGGCAGGAAGGCGTCACGGATGGGCGCCAGCTGTGCGGGATGAATGGCTGCGCGTCCAAGGAAGCCCAGCCTCCGCCCTGTCAGGGAGGACGCGACCAGACCTGCCTCGTCGTGCAGGTTGGTGTACACGGACATCAAAGGTGACGGCAGTCCCGCGGCGCGAGCAGCGGTGACGATCCGGCTGCGTGCCCACGTCAGGCCTGTATCGTCGAGCACCCGTAGGTCAGAACGCAGATCAGCCTCGCCAAGCCCGATGGACACGACCTCGGGAGCTGCGGTGGCCAGTTCGAAGGCGTGCTCGACGCCCAGAGCTGACTCCACCAGCAGATGCAGTGCCCGTCCTGGCATCGCGCTCGCCAGGTCCCGGACCTGATCGGCGCTCTCCACCTTCGGGCACCGCGCTTCCACCATGTTCGGCAGAGCGTCGACCATCGCAACATCCTCCGCGTACCACGGCGTGCTGGGGTGGTTGATGCGCACCTGCACCGGCCGGTCCACATCCTTGAGCAGCTCGGCGGTATGGTTGCGGGCCGCGCTCTTCCGGGGTGCGGCCACGGCGTCCTCCAGATCCACCGCAGCCACATCGGCCGGTGAGCCCAGGGCCTTGAGGACCCGATCGGGCCGATCGCCCGGTGCGTACAGCAATGTGAGTATGGGCACGTCACACCGCCCCTTCCTCGCGCAGCCGAGCAACGTCATCGGCCGTGAACCCCAGTTCAGCTAGAACGATGTCGGTGTCAGCGCCGTGCCCTCGGCCGGTGAAACCGATGACGGCGTCGGAGCCCGACATCCGGAACAGCGGACCCTGCATCCGCATGGGGCCCAGCTCAGCGTCCTCAATGTCATGCAGGGTGCCCAAGGCCTGGAACTGCGGGTCCGCGGAAATGTCTGCGGCGTCGTACACCGGTGCTGCGGCCGCCTGGGCGGCGTCGAACCCGGCCAGGGCCTCCTCCCGGGTGCGCTCTCCCACCCAGGCCGCGACGGCGGCATCGAGCTCCTCGGCGTGCTGGGCGCGCCCGGCGCCCGTGGCGAACCATGGCTCATTGATGACCTCGGGCTTGCCGACCATGCGCATCACCCGCTCGGCGATGGACTGGGCGCTGGTGGAGATTGCGATCCACTGCCCGTCCTTGGTGCGGTAGGTGTTGCGCGGGGCATTGTTGCCGGATCGGTTTCCCAGCCGTTCGTGCAGAGTTCTCAGCTGGTCCCAGCGGGTGATCTGCGGGCCGAGCATCGCCAGGATCGGCTCAATGATCGCCACGTCAACAACTTGGCCGCGGCCGGTCTGCTGCCGGGCGTGCAGGGCCACCATGACCGCGAACGCGGTGGCCAGCGACGCGATCCCGTCGCCGAGCCCGAACGGCGGCAAGGTGGGTGGGCCGTCGGGTTCCCCGGTCATCGCCGCGAACCCACTCATCGCCTCGGCAAGCGTGCCGAATCCGGGCCGGTCCCGGTACGGGCCCAATTGGCCGAACCCGGACACCCGTGCCAGTACCAAGCCGGGATTGTTCTCGGTGAGGGCGTCATAGTCCAGCCCCCACCGCTCCAGAGTTCCGGGCCGAAAGTTTTCGATGATGACGTCAGCCTCCGCGGCGAGAGCGAGGAAGACCTCTCGACCACCGTCGCTGCTCAGGTTGGCGGTGACCGTTCGCTTGTTGCGACCCAGGGTCTTCCACCACAGGTTCACCCCGTCTTTCGCTGGACCGTGCCCGCGAGCGGGATCAGGCTTTCGAGGGTGTTCGACCTTGATGATGTTGGCCCCCATGTCCCCCAAGTGCATCGCGGTCATCGGGCCCGCGAACAAGGTGGAGGCATCCACCACCTTCAGGCCGGCCAATGCTCCGTCGCGTGGGTCGCGGGAAACGCTCATTTCTCCTCCAAACTCAGCTGCACGGGAACACGATGGTGAAACTGCCGACCATTCCCGCCAGCCCGGTCATCGGCCATCCACCAGTTGCTGGAAAGCCATCTCAGTGGCGCGGCTCCGCTCACCGTCGGACCGCCGGACCTCGACGGCGACCGCGGTGAGGTCGCGGGCCGGGGCGTCCAGATCCATCCGGCTTGCCTCGGCAACGGCTTCGCTCAGGTCGGGGGGAACGGCGCCGCGCCCACCCAGAGCGCCGGCCAGAGCACCGCCCATGGTGGCGATGGAATCGGCATCCCTGCCGTAGTTCACCGCGCCGAACACGGTGTCGTGCCAGTTGCCATCAGCCATGACGAGGAAGCCCAGCGCAACCGGCAACTCCTCAATGCTGTGCAGCCGACTGGGCCGGTGAGCGGCCAAGCCGCGGTCCCGGTAGCCTTCGGCGACGAGATCGTAGGGCCGGATCGCATCACGGATGGCCCCGGACGTGATCGCGTCGGTCCAGTGTGTCTGGCCGCGGGCGGTCTCACACACCGCCTCGATGGCGGTACGGGTGCCATCCTTGGCCAGACGGAGGGCGGTCCCCACGACGTCATCCACGGTGGCGCCGGGCGCCATGGCGGCTGCGGTGACGGCGGCCATCACCCCAGCGGCCTCGCGGCCGAAGGAGGACTGATGGGCGCCGGTGATCTCGATGGCCTCCGCATAGGCGGCGTCCGGATTGGCGGCGTTCACGCAACCGACAGGGGCCATGTACATGGCAGCGCCACAGTTCACTGCGTTGCCCACCCCGGCTTCGCGAGGGTCGACGTGCGCCCAGTGCAGGCGCAAGGACAGATACTTTTCGGCCAGCGCGAGACGCTGGAGCAGCACTGTCTCAGTCTCCAGCTCCGGGATCCACACCCGCTCTCCGATGAGACGTGGCACCAAAAGCTCGGCCACATCGTGGGCGTCCAGATGAGCGCGCTTCTCCGCGTAAACAGACACCAGCGCCCGGACCATCAGCGTGTCGTCGGTCACGTGTCCGTCGCCCTTGTGGAACGGGGCCAGCGGTTTGCGGGTGGCCCAGTCGGGGTTGTACGGAGGAACTATGCCCTCCACCCAGCCTCCCCATCGGTCACGGATCTCGAGCGGCAGGTAGGTCTCGGTAGCACCGCCCAAGGCGTCGCCGACGGCGGCGCTGACCAAGCAGCCTGCGATCTTGTCAGCCAGTGCGGTGGTCATGGGTGGCCCCCTTGTCGCGTCGTGGTCGCTTGCTGGCGTGCGTAGTGATGTCAGCGAGCACATCTTCCAGGGCGACGTCCTTCAGGGCACGCACGCTGACCCCGCCGAGCACCGGCAGCGTGGTGTCGTTGGTCGGGCTGCCGAAGACTGCGCCCGCCACCGCCCCGGCGAGCGGGACCAGGGAGTCGGCGTGCCGTGGGTGGGCCAGGGCACCGAGCATGAGTTCCTCACCGCTGCGGGCGACCAGCAGGTGCGCCAGAAGGAGACCAAGGGTCTCCGGGGCCTGGTTGGCATAGGCATAGACATGGTCAATCACGTCGCGCTCCAGGTGTGCTGCCAGATCCAGCGTGCCGCCGCCGGTACCGACGGCGGCGAGGCACTGGGCGACGACGTTTCCGCACCAACTGGCGGCGGGCATTTGGGCTGCAGCGACGGTGACGCCCTGCTCGAGGTCCGAACCGCCGATCAGGGCGGCAATGAGGGCCGCGCTGCCACGGGCGCCGTACACGCCGTCGAGGGCGTGGGTGCTTACCGCCTCATCCTCGGCGAGATCGGCGGCGGCGTCCGGATCCGCGGGGCGCAACAGCCCAGCCGCGACGGCACGCACGCATGCGATGTCGTCGAAGTAGTGCGGATTCTCCCGGCCGCTGACCGGCGGTTGGTGGCCAGCGGTGATGTTGTCCAGCGCGATCGTGGTGCCCAGCCGGGCGCGCACCGAAGCAGGGTCCGATCGGCGGATATCGGCGAGCTCAGCCCAGACGTCCTGGCCATCCTCGACCGCGGAGCCGTCCAGCCGCTGTCCGAGGTGGTGCCGCACGGCGACGACGAACCACTCGGCGTCATCGGTGGGGCCGGCGGGATCAATGAGTGACGGCGAGGAGGCCTGCAGGTACGGCGTAGGAAGGGAGCTTGACGGAAGCGTTCGGTTGTGGTGCCACGCCTCGTTCAGGCGCACCTCACGGCGTGGCGGTAGCTGGGACAGTCGGTGCCACCATCCCGGCCACGTGATCGCGTCCCCGGCGCAGAGACCCGCAATCACCGCGCGAGTTGGATCGGGGCCGGCGCTGCTCATGCGCCCCCCTGCAGTTCATCGGCGAGTTCGACCAGCTGGTCGGCCACGTCCATTGGGTGCATCCCTTTCGTTGTTTGCAGACATACTCCGGGGGCGACGGCCACGGCCGCCAGCCAGTCTTCCGGGATGGCGTCGATGCCAGCCATCGCCCCGGCGATTGCGCCGGCCATCGCCGCGATGGTGTCGGCGTCCCGGCCGAGGTTGACCGCATTGAGGATGGTCTCCTCGGCGTCGCCACGCCCGGCCAGGACCGCGGTGAACGTCAGGCCCACCGCTTCGGGGGCCAGATCCGCCCAGTAATAGCTGTGCACGGCGAGCTGGGCCACAGCCTGATGGGCGGCGGACTCCCACTCCGGGGCGGTGGCCACGACGTCGTGCGCGGTGCGCAGGCAGCGGGCGGTCCAAGAATCTGCGGGAACGACATCAACGGCCGCGGCCCAGGCGCCCTCGGCGTCGGCCCCGCCCATGGCGGCGGCGACGCCAGCGGCCACGGCCTGGCCGGCATAGATGCCCTCTCCAGCGTGACTGACAAGACCGTCCTCCCAGGCGAGGCGGGCGGCCTCGGCGGGGTTACCGGCTGCCGCGATGCCAATGGGAGCCACTCGCATGGCGAGGCCGTCGCTCCAGGAGTGGGCATGCTGTCCGGAACGGGGTGGCCGATGACCACGCTCAAGGTTGCGGATGGCTGCCATCTCGCTGAAACCGCTGCCGACGAACGCGCCTTCTTGGCCACACACCTCCTGCTGCCAGAGGTCGGCTGCAGTGTCGGCGCTGAAGTCGGCGCGATAGCGCAACAGCGCCTTCGCGGTCAGCAAAGCGTACTCGGTGTCGTCGCTGCCAAGAGGGGTGTCGGCGACGTAGCCCTCAATACGTCCCCATCGAACGGCGATCTCAGCAGGCTCCATGCCTTCCGCGGGCCGTCCCAGCGCGTCACCGGCTGCCAGCCCGGCGAGACATCCACGCGCTCGGCTCCTCATGTCCGCCATGTCGTCCTTCCTGTCCTGAGTAGGGTGGCGCGGGCCGTGGCTTGGGCCTCCGGCCCGCGCTGGATGTGAGTTCAGCGGCGTCCGATGTCTGCCCCGCCGCTCTCCAGTTCCTCGGCGAGTTCTTCCTCAGAAATTTCATTCGCGAAGTACCGCTGGAACGCGGGCGTGGCGGTGCGATCCATGAACTCCTGGAGGCCGGGGAGACTCTGCCACGGTGCGGCGGTAAGGGAGTCCAGGCTCGCGACGGCCACATCCCAGCCTTGCTCGCCGCCTGTCTCGGCCTCCACCTCACTGAGAGCACCTTCGCTGGTGGGCACCAACCAATCGCCCAGTGCGAGCTGCGCCATGTTCTCATCGTTGAGGAAGTACTCGATGAACTGCGCAGCTTCCTCGGGGTATTCGGACTGCGCTGCCACGGATATCGTCTGCGGATTGGCCGATTGTGTGCTGCCCTCGTCGCCTTCCAAGGGGGGTAGCGTGACCCAGTCGAAACCTTCCGGCGCCTCCTGCCCCATCTGCTGACGAAGCCAGATGGCCCCGAAGATCATGGCTGAGTTGCCAGCGTAGAAGCTGGGCAGCGCGTCTGTGGTGTTGACGGCGACCATGTCTGGATCGGCGCTCTCGTCCTCGTAGAGCATCTGGTGCACGAGTCGGGGAACTTGCAGCTCTTCCTCGCCCACCACGACGGAGGCATCCTCGCCTTCGCCCTCAACGTAGGTGCCACCGAAGCTCATCGACAGGTTCAACATGGCATTGGCGGGCGAAGCGAGAGGAAATGCGACGCCGTAGCGGTCCTCAGTGGTCAGTTGCGCAGCGGCGTCGCGGAACTCTTCCCAGGTCCAAGGATCCTCGGGGGTGGGCACTTCCAGTCCTGCCTCCTCGAGGATCGTGCGGTTGGCCAGTGCCACCCTGGATTCCAGCAGGAAGGGTACGCCGGTGATGCCGTACTCCTCGCTTTCCACGGTGGCCCAGATGTCATCGGGGATGCCTGAGCGGAAATCGTCGGACAGCAGGGGTTCCAAATCGGCGTAGTATCCGCCGTCAACGAACACCTGTTCAGCGGCAGCCTCGTAATGAATCACATCGGGCGGGTCGCCGCCCTCGAAGGATGTGAGCAGCTGGTCATGCACCGATCCCCAGTCGCCCTGCACATACTCCACCTGAATGTCAGGGTTCTCGGCATTCCACGCCTCGACGATGTCCTGATTGGCCTGGATGGATTCCTCCTGCCAGGCCAGGGATTGGAAGCGCAGGGTGACGGGTTCGCCACCGCTACCGCCCTCGTCCGTGGGATTGTTGGAGTCGCTCCCGCAGGCTGCGAGTATGAGGGATGCGCTCAGAGTGAGCGCTAGAACACCGAAGTTGTGGCGTTTCATGGGTCATGCTCCTTTCTGGCCGGCAGCAACAGCTGCCGGGTTGGTCAACCTTTGGTGGCGCCCGCCAGCATGCCGCCGACCAGGCCCTTCTGGATGAAGCCGAAAAATGCGAGGCTGGGCAAGGTCGCGAGGAGTGCCCCGGCGGCTAGTGGGCCCACACGGGCCACGCCCTCCAAGCCAACGAAGCGTGCCAAAGCCAGCGGCAGCGTCTGCAGCTCCGGGTTCTTGATCAGCACGAGGGCGAAGAAGAATTCGTTCCAGGCTGTGATGAAACCGAACAGGGTGGTGGCGACAATGCCGGGCAGGAGCAGAGGCAGCACAATCATGCGCAGCACCTGCAACTGAGAGGCCCCGTCCACCATGGCCGCCTCCTCAATGTCCCTCGGTAGCTCGCGGACATATCCCTGCAACATCCAGAGCGCGAACGGAAGAATCCATACGACGTAGATCAGCACGAGGCCGGGACGACTGTCGGTCAGTCCGACGGAGCGCAGTATGAGAAAAATCGGGATGACCAGCAGGATGAAAGGGAAGAGCTGGCTGACGAGCACCCATCCCAGGATCGGCTTCGCTGCCCGGGTGCGGAGCCGGACCACGGCATAGGCAGCCGGTAGAGCCACGAGCACCGTCAGGATCGCACTTGCCACGGCCACCACGAAACTGTTCAAGGCCGACTGTCCAAGTGCTTGCTCGCCGAATGCCTGCACGAAATTATCCAGGGTGGGACTCTCCGGAATGATCCCTGGGTGCAGCCGCATGAGGTCCCTCGGCGAGGCAAAGGAGGTGGACACCAGCCACACCAGGGGGAAGGCCAGGAAGACGAGGTAAGCAGCCAGGGCCACGTACTGCAGGGCACGCATGATCGGCGGTACCCGCTCCATGGGAGCGACGTCCCGCTGACGGCGGCGTCGCTGTACTGGAGGCGCGACGGGCAGTGTGGAGGTAGCCATCTATGTCTCCCGGAGTTGACGTCGAAGGTAGAACAGGACGAACACGAGGACCACCAGGACCATCACGTTGCCCAGCGCTGCGGAGTAGCCGTAGTTGCCGTACCGGAAGGCCTCTTGGTACGAGAACAGCATGGGGAGCATGGTGCTCCCTCCTGGACCGCCCTTGGTGAGAACGTAGACCAAGTCGAAGGAGTTGAAGTTCCAGATGAAGTTCAGCGTCGTGATGGCCGCGATCACCCCACTGAGGTGCGGAATGGTGATATTGCGGAACCGCTTCCAGCGTCCCGCGCCGTCCATCGCTGCAGCCTCATGCAGCTCCTTCTGGACGCCCTGAAGACCGGCCAGCAAGATGACGGTCGTCACCGGAAGCCCCGCCCACACCCCGACGATGATGACGGCTGGCAGTGCGGTATTGAAATCACCGAGCCAGTTCCTACTGAGGTCAGCCATTCCCAGGCGGTAGAAGACCTCATTGAGCAGTCCAGCATCGGGTCGGTAGATCAGAGACCACATGATGCCGACGACAACCGGGGGCATCGCCCACGGCACGACGGCGAGGATGCGCGCCAGCCAGCGGCCACGGAGCTTCTCGTTGAGCAGGAGCGCCAACCCCATGGCCAAGAAGAACTGGATCACGGTCACCGAGATCGTCCAGACGAACCCGATCCGGAAGGACGACCAGAACATGCTGTCCGAAAACATCTCCTGATAGTTCGCCAGGCCTGTGAACTCGTACTCAACGTCCAGTCCCGCGCGGGCGTTTGTGAACCCGAGGTAGATGCCACGCAGCAATGGATACACGCTCAGCACGAGGATGGGCAGTACCGAGGGGAGGAGTAACCACAGGGCACCAAATCTGCGTTGCTGCGTCTTGGGGGTGACGTTTCGTCGATCACCGGTGACGTTGGTGGCGGTGCTCATGCCAATATTCCCCGTCGGTCACTGGATCCGCGGACGATGAGATCTGTGTGCACGCTCTGCCTCCGAGGGGCGCCGTCATAGCGGACCTGAATACGGTCGAGGAGCATCTGACCCGCAAGACGACCGCGGTCTGCAAAGTGCAGGTCCACGCTGCTGAGCCGGGGACGCGACATCATGGCGTCGCGGCCATTGTCCATGCCAACCAGAGCGACGTCGTGAGGCACGTCCAAGCCCCGATCGATGCATGCGTTGAGAGTCCCGATGGCCAGAGGGTCGGCCGCGCACAAGATGCCGTCCGGCGATGCTCCAGAATCGAGCAGTTGAACGGCTGCCTCGTAGCCCGCATCGGGCGTGAACGCGTCAGCATGGATGACCGGCGGGGAAGCCTCCGGTTCGAATCCATCGCGAAACCCTGCCAAGCGACTCTTGGCGGGTAGCGTCCCCAGTGGACCGTTGATCATGGCGATCCTTTCGCAACCCTGTTGGCGAAGATGTTCCGTGGCCTGACGAGCGCCGCCGCGGGCATCTGCGCCGACGGAGTCAACCTGAACTTCGCACGGAGCGGACCCGATGACAACAACGGGTACAGCGGGGGAGCGCAGCTCCTCGATGAGCGGCGCGGCAAACCGGGTGGAGGCAAGGACGACACCGTCGACATAACGTTCCCCGAGTGCATGCATCACCTTTAGTTCCTCCTCCAGTTGTCCGAAGGTGGACTCCACGAGCAGTCGCAGCCCGTGTTCACGTGCCAGATCCTGCAGGGAGCGCATGGCCTGGACGTAGGCCGGGTTGCCGATGTCATCCACAACGAGGCTGATCTGATGGGCAGAGCGTCCGCGTAGTGACCTTGCCGCGGCGTTTCGCACGTATCCGGTGTCCAATACGGCAGCGTTGACCCGGGCGCGCATCTCCGGGCTGACACGGCGGTCATCGTTGATGACCCGAGAAACAGACGCCACAGAGGTCCCCGCCCGCGCGGCAACGTCGGCGATTGTCGGTGCCGAGACGTTGCGTGAAGTGGGTGCGGTCACCGCGTCTCCTTACGGCCATGTAATGGATTACATGACGAGCGTAAGTCGGATGTCTTCCGCGAGTCAAGGGTTTTGGGCACACTCATCCGCGCATTCGACTGAAGTCGCTGTCCTTGGGGAGTGCTCCGAGTGCCCTTCAGTGCGCCAGCATTACGAAACCGATGGAGTCGGCGACTCGATTGAGGGGCCCGTGGCGTCGCGGTAGGCTCGATGAGTACCAGTTTTCATCATCTGTTCCGGGCAGTGCGATCGCTGAATAATCCTTGATGGCGCCCGGTGTTGGCACGACGTGATGCAACTGTCCCTGAAAGGCTTGTCCCATGCTGAACCCGACTGACCTCTACCGTCTCAATCCCAACTACGATCATCTTGAAACACCTCCGGGCGTGCTGGTGGTGGCTCTTGGGGCTTTCATCGACGCTGGGGAGACTCAGCGCATGCTCAGTGAGCATCTTATTGAGACCGGGGACCCAGAGGTCGTTGCAACCTTCGACATCGATCAGCTCTTCGACTACCGGGGCCGGCGCCCAGCGATGGTCTTCGACGTCAACCGGTACGCCGAGTACGCGACGCCGACGATGCTCCTTCAGCGTCTCACCGACCGCGACGGGCACACCTACTATCTGCTCACGGGCTCGGAGCCGGACCTCCAGTGGGAGCGTGTGGTCGAAGCCATCCGTGAACTCGTCGTCAAGCTCAGAGTGTCGCTGGTGGTGACCGCGCACGGTATCCCCATGGGCGTACCCCACACCCGACCTGTGGGAATGACTGCGCACGCCACGGACAGCAGTCTCATCGGAGAAGTGCATTCACCGTTCGGCCGCGTGCAGGTGCCGGGCTCGTTCGCAGCGCTGCTCGAGCTGCGCATGGGGGAGGCCGGACATCCGGCGGTTGGCTTCGCGGTTCACATCCCGCATTACCTGGCGGGTTCCGAGTTTGCCGAGGGCTCGCTGGCTGCACTGAACGCGATCGTCGACGTCACGGGCCTCAATCTTCCCAATGATGCCCTCGTCGCCAAGGCAGGGGTCAACCAGCGCGCCATCGCCTCCGAGATGGAGGGCAACGACGAGGTGCAGGCGGTCGTGGCTGCGCTGGAGCAGCAGTACGACGCGTTCGTCCAGGGGCAGCAGAGTCCGAACCTGTGGGCCGGAGACACTTCCGAGATCCCGTCGGCGGATCAGCTGGGTGCGGAGTTCGAGAATTTCCTGCGCACTGTCTCCGACGACGACAAGGAGTGAGCGTCGTGGCGGGTCCTCGGGCAGGCAACGGTGCCTGGACCCCCTCATGGTGGAGAGCGTAAAGTCATATGTTTCGAGAGACGGTCTCCCACGTGTACTGATCCACAGGACGCCCATGCACTCCGTGCTCAGCAAGTAACGCCATTTCTCCCGTCAGACGGTTCGTGAAGCTCGAATCATTAAACCGAACGGTTGGATCTGCACCAAGCGATCTCTGCCAAGGCCAACAGTCGGGGGAAGAGGTGGTAATGCAGCGCCGCGCGATCGGGGATGAACTCACACCATACGCATGCTTGAACCCCGAGTAGCTAATCGTCATCCGGGAAATCGATGTCAAGGATGTCCCCGGCACTGATCTGTCCATACATGCCTGCCGGCTCCGAGGCGGCCGAGGTCACCGTCGAACTCCCCGACGGTCAACATGCGGAGTTGAGGTGCCTCGCCCGCGATGACGGCGGGATGGTGCCCTACGACGACGTCGTCCAAGCAGCCGCCAGTCAGTTGGCCACCGAACGCTACACCGAGGAACTTCAGCGTCGCATGCGCTGACGAGCGTCACTGCTTCCAGGATGCGGGCAAGCCAACGCCCCGCAGAGCTTCTCATCGAGCAGAAGCGCCAGGGTTTGGCGAGACTCACTGAAACTCGAATGACATCGTCATTTCGGCCCGCGTGCATGCGGCATCCAGTGTGATGACTCGGCAATGCATCCTTTGGGTGACGGGCAGCAAGGCCTTTGTGCTCGGAAGGTGGGGACGGCGTTGGGGTGGTTGTGCGGAGCGGGGTAGTCTCTGGTCGGCCATCGCCAGCCTGGAACGATTCCCTCGCGGTGGCGACTTGGTGGGAGGAGGGATTCATGGACCTGGACGATATGGCCAATGTTCGCCAAGAGGTGTTCACCGGCGCTCTGCCGGGATGGAAGGATGTCGAACTCAGCGTCGATGAGGCCTACTACGAGTATCGGAGTCACGAGGAGGGAGTCGTCGCCGACTACATCCCCGTGCTCGCCGAGGCTGATCCTGACTGGTTCGGCGTGGCCGTGGCGCAGACCGGCGGGCGAGTGCATGGTGTCGGCGACTGTGACGTCGAGTTCACCGTCCAGTCCATCTCGAAGGCCTTCGTCTTCGCGCTGGTGTGTGATGCCATCGGCCACGATGTGATCAAGGAGAAAGTGGGGGTCAACAACACGGGACTGCCCTTTCATTCCGTGATGGCGATCGAACTCAACCGCGGGCACCCGATGAACCCGATGGTCAACGCCGGTGCCCTGGCCACCACGGCGTTGGTGCCCGGTGCCTCTGCCGAGGAGCAGTGGAAGCTCATCCGCTCGGGCATGTCGCAATTCGCCGGGAGGTCGCTGGAGCTCGACGGCGCCGTCTACCACTCCGAAATGGTCAGCAACCAGCGCAATCAGGCGATAGCGCGACTGTTGGAAAGTTACGGCCAGATTGATCGCGATCCACCGGAGGTCGTCGACGTATACACCCGGCAGTGCTCGCTGCGGGTCACGGCATCCGACCTTGCGGTCATGGGCGCCACGCTCGCCGGCGGGGGAATCAATCCCGTCACGGCGGAGAAGGTGGTCTCCCCGGAGGTCTGCCGCGACACCCTTGCCGTGATGGCGTCGACGGGGCTGTATGAGCGCTCAGGTGAATGGCTGTTCGAGATTGGCTTGCCGGCCAAGTCGGGAGTCTCGGGTGGCATCGTCGCCATCGCGCCCGGCAAGGGCGGCATCGGCAGTTTTTCTCCACTGCTGGATTCAGCGGGCAACAGTGTCCGGGGTCAGCGGGCGACAGCCCACCTGTCACGAACCCTCGGGTTGAACCTTTTCGCATCCGACGTCGACCCGACGAGGGTTCACCGGCCGGGCGCCTGAATTTGGAAATCGATGGCGGGCCTGTGATCTACCCGTGGCCAGGCCTCAACCAGCTCGTCGAAAAGACCACCATCGATGGCGGTGCAGACGGTGGTCGATGTCCACACTGGATAGTGTCACTGGCCCTTTGACTCCGATGGCGACGCATCAGCGGTGAACGATTGATGTTGGGGCGAGTCCGAACAAACTGCGTGAGTGCAGCACCATGATCGGCTGCTCCGCACGGTGGGGGCCTACCGTGCGGTCATTGGGCAGCCGAGGCGGGATGACTTGATTCGCTACGTCGGCGACGGTGCAGAATGGGTGGCCATTGATCTCACTCCGCCCGTTGTTGGTTAGTTCTCCTCTGCCTCGAGTGTCATCTCCGCTTCGGTGATGAGAGCCTGTAGTGATGCGTTCCACGCTGGGAGGTCCTCGGCGAGGGTCAGCCATGTCATCTCTCGATTTATCTGATCGTACTGGTGGATGATGAAGTTCCGGTTCGCGATGGCCAGCGCCCACTCCACCCCATCGGGAGCCAGAACCCCGAGCTGTGACAGCCGTTTGGCCGCTTTGCGTTCCATCAGAGCAGTACCGCCTCACGCCGGATGTCATCATCCATTTTTGCCTTCAGTCCGCCGTAGTCCATCAAGTCGATGTCACGACCGAGTACGTGTTCGATGAGCTGCTTGAATCTGATGAAGTCAAACGATGAAGTGCCGGGCGGCGACTCGACCAACAGATCGATGTCGGAATCCTGGCGCGCCTGACGGCGGGCAGTCGATCCGAAGGCGGCCAATCGTGTGTAGCCGCGTTCTGCCGCAAGCGCTTTGAGCACCGGTGCAGCCGCATCCAGCAACACTTCGGGGTGCATGTTGCTCAGATCGCGGGACAGCCGCAATTGCTGGCTGATTGCGGGCTGGGAAATGCCCAATGCGTCAGCGATCTGGCGCTGACTCATGCCGCTCGCCACCATTGCCCGAAGGGTGAGCACGCGACGCACCCGCGACATGTCTTCATCGCGCCGCGCGGCGCAGAACTCGGCAACCAGGCTCATAAGGAAACCTTATCACGCACAGAAGGTCGCCCGGTGTGAATTACTCCACTCTGGAAGCAAAGTGTCCCTGCGACCCATTCGATCCACAACCGTGCGATCCCTATTTCATCCGCACGGACGGGCATGATGAATCTTGAACCATTGTCGGGGTGCCGAAGTCGGAGGTCGGTATCCGTGATGTATCGATCCCGCCGCACCTGATTGAGCCTCCGGGGGAGTATATGAATGAGTTCGTAGGACCGAAGCGTGATGCGCTGGTGTTCGCTGCCGTGGGAAGTCCTGAGCATCTCAACCACGGCACGTTGTACAAAGCGTTCAAGCAAGCTCGAACCGCTGCCGGACGCGACGACCTCCGACTTCATGATCTACGTCACACCGGAGCAGTGATGGCTGCCCAAGCTGGCGCGACGACGCGAGAGCTGATGGATCGGCTCGGGCACACGACGTCCGAAATGGCAATGCGGTCCCAGCACGTAGCCGACGGGCGACAAGCTGAGATCGTCCGTCGGCTCTCCGAGATGGCGGAAGAGCAGGGGCCGTGAGCGTCGCGTTGCCGACCTGTATGTATGGGGCGCATGGCGATTGCGAGATTGCCTCTGTTCGGCTGGCGTACGGCAGCGTCGGCCGGAAACATCGTCAGCGGGATAGTGAGGCCTAGTGTGTCAATAGTGTCATGGTTCCGTTATACTTCTGACATGACCGAACGAGTCTTGGCGCGAGATGAGCTGTGGGACGTCGCGGCCGTACAACACGGCTTCGTGACTGCTCGGCAGGCCGCCGACCTGGGCATCACCAAACATGCCCTTCAGATGCTGGTCCACCGGGGCACTCTGACGCGCGCGGCGTTCGGTGTCTATCGCTTTCCGCGATACCCGGTCGGTGAGTACGACGGTCACATGTTGGCGGTTCTGTGGACCCGGGCGTCGGAGGCCTGCCTGAGTCACGAGACTGCCCTCGACGCCTACGGCATCAGTGACGTGAATCCCAACCGCATCCACGTTACCGTGGGCAAGCAGCGGCGACTCCGTCGGTCGGGTGGTGAAGAGTACGTCGTGCACTACGAGGACCTCACCCCAGCTCAGGTCGGCTGGTGGCAGGAGATCCCGACGGTGACGCCCCGCACTGCGGTCGAACAATGCCTCGCGTACGGCACACCGACCTATCTGCTGCGTCAGGCAATTGAGCGCGGGCATGCGCAGGGATACCTGAAAGCTGCCGAGCGGGACGAGTTGGCCGAAGCGATCGAGGGTCGCCATGAGTGATGAGCGCATGGGATCACGCCTGACGGCACTTCTCCGCATACTCGCACCGAAGGGCAAGCAGCCGGTGTCGGCGAAGGTACTCAACGCCTGGATTGCCCAGGCGGAGGGAAAGATCGGCGATGAAGCCAGGGGCGGACGGCTCGGCTGGTTCGTCGCGTCGTCGGTGGCGATCGCAGCGGTCCAGCGAGCGATCGACGCTGATGACAGGCGCATGTTTCTGTTGAAGGGAGGCACGCTGCTTCAACACCGGCTGAACGCAACGGCCCGCACGACCAAGGATGTCGATGGCCTCATCCGCGGCGACCTTGACGAGTTCATTCTCGCTCTTGATGTGGCGCTCGATGAGCCGTGGGGACCGCTCACCCTTCGTCGGGGTCAGGTCGAGGTGGTCAACGTGCCGACCAAGATCATCCAGCCTCGCCGCTTCGACATGATTTTGGAGCTGCGCGGTGTGACGTGGCGGCGCATCCAGTTCGAGATCTCTCCCGACGAGGCCGGTATCAGCGACGACTACGAGACTATCGAGCCTCCACCACTCAGTGGCTTCGGACTTCCCGATCCGGGTGTCCTCGTCGGAATCGCGATGCGTTTCCAGATCGCGCAGAAACTCCACGCCGTCTCGGATCCGCATGACCCTCCAAACTTCATCAATGATCGCGCCCGTGATGTCGTTGACTTGCTCCTGCTCCGGGACCTCGCAGCCGCTACCGGAAGTCCGACGCCCGGCGAAGTCCACAAGGCAACAACCGCGGTGTTCGCCGCCCGTGCTGACGAGGCGATCCAACTCGGCCTGCCTGCACGGGCCTGGCCTCCGACCGTCGTCGGTCACCCGCACTGGGCCAACGATTTCACGCGAGCCGCTTCCTCTGCTGGAGTTGATTTATCCCTGCAGCAGGCCGTGGCTGAAGTGAACGCTTGGGTCGAGCAGATCGACAGGTCGGGATGATGGATTCGCATGCGAAGGCGGCCGAAGAAGCCAAGACCTCTTCACCCAAGGTCCGATTCGTAGCATTAAGACCACGGAGCATGTAGCTGACTTGCCCCAGAGTCCGTGACCGACGTGTGGACGTGATATCTCAATTTGCGTGCGCATGAAGCCGTAGGTATCCCCGTCGCATTAGCTAGGAAGAGCCTTCGCGAGCAACACTCAAGGCTGAGGACCGGATCTATTCTGATCCGTAGACTTCGATAATATTCGCCTTCACCATGGGGACTGTGAGATTCCCTCCCATGGTTGTTTCATAGCTGTACGGACCAACGACCGATACGAAAAGCTTGACCAAGTCACCCTGCACGACTTTGCCCAGCACGTCCTCTTCGCCAATCACCATAGTGTTGATGTCATAGTTGTACGAACGGGATTGTTTCTGACCGTCTGTGTTGGCACGGAAAACCTCACGGCCAGTGTTGGAGTCGAACTGAGTCACCTTCCCGAAGACGATGTACTTCTCACCGACGTAAGCGGATGGATCACGCTCGACAAGTTTCCAGTCGCGCCCGGAGATCGCGGCATAGGCGGCGGGATCAAGCAGTGCTGCCGCGGCCGCGGCTTCATCGGCTGCCCTCTGCCACTCCGCGTGATCGTCATCCACTTTCTTCTTCGCGGACTCCAAGTTCTGCTTCGCCCGAGCCAAGTCCGTGCTCAAAGCCTGAAGCCCGGAGGTATCCATATGAGTCGGGTCTTTCCCGACATGCGTCCGCAGGGTCTCAATGGCAGCGGCCAGGTCATCGCGAAGACTTGCGTCATTCACCTTCCCATCCGAGGCTGCCAGCGACTGCTCTGCCGCCGGCAACGCTTCGCGAGCACGGGCGATAGTGCCGATCATTCCTTCCCGCGCCGCGTCGAGGTTGGCTAACGCCGTTACGCTTTCCTCGACACTGATTGTGGCGTCGTCAAGTTCGGAGCGGGCCTCGTCCAAGCTGTTGGTTTTGCTTGACAGAGCATTCGCGTCGTCCAGCTCCACGCCCTCGGACGCTACTTCTGCAGCCTCCGCGATTTCTGTCTCCAGATCGTCTCGGGTGGACTCTTCGAGCACCGCGTCCTGCGATTCCGTCAACACACCCTCTGCGGTTTGCATGGAGGTGTTGAGCGCTGCCATAGATGAGTCGTATCCGTCCTTGGCTGCCGCGAGTTCTTCGGCAGCTCTTTGCTGCAACTGAACTAGAGCCACGCCCGCGACGATTACGACGACCAACGCCATGATCGCGGCTGTGACGGCTAGCCCCCGCTTCTTTGGTTTGGTGCCGGTGGTAGTGGCATCAGCGATGGATGCGGTGGCGGCGTGGGTGCCTTGACCGTGCTCCGACGACGTTTGCCCATCGAAGCTTGGGGGCGTTTTTCGGGGCAGCCAGAAGATCCAACCCTCCGGGGCGGGCCCCCATGAAGGGTCTGGGCTCCAACCTTCATGGGGAATGAACCCCGGCTCGACCGGCCAATTCTGCGGAGGATTGAAAACCCATTCGGGTTGATTCCTGCTGGAAGGACCCTCAGTCATCGTTTCCATCTTTCTCGGAAATATAGCGATAAAACAAGCAGCGCCCCCTTGCGACGCTGTGAGAGCTCGATGTTATCGAGGTGACTCGCCCTATGCATCACTTGGGCAGGAAAACGGGTCGCCAATGCCTCGGCCGCTTCGCCCGCGACGCGTTACCTCGCCGCGTCGGAGTTTGTCGACAACGACTCCAACCAAGCGGTCGAGCGAACCCGTAGACCCCAGAGCGCCGACTCGGTCCTGGTGAACGCCACCGACGACTCCGCCAGCTTGCAAATCCAACCACTTCTCCTCGTCGTTGAGCAGATCAACTTGCGAGCTGTGTGTCGATCGGCTGGGCAGTCAGTCGCTTGTGGGCAGCCCTTCCAGACACCACGTCGGACGTGCGACGAAAAAAAGAGGGAAGAAACTGCGAATCGGGGTGGTGGGTGACTCCTACTATCTACAACGTTGGGTTTCAGTGTCGCCCGGACATGTCGCATGCCAGCAATGCCGGTAGGCTCCAATCCACAATGAGTAGTGCTGACACCTTCGCACCTGGCAATGTCGTCGTGGTGCGTGACGAGGACTGGCTCGTCACGTCCGTGGACGAGTCCTCGGACGGCCCAGTCCTCAACACCCAGGGTCTGTCAGACCTGGTCCGCGGCCAGGACGCGGTCTTCTACCCTTCACTGGACCGTGGCATCCGACTCAACGATCCTCGCGACGTCACCATCCGCGCCGACGACTCTCCCAAGTACCGACTCTCCCGGCTCTGGGTGGAATCGACGCTGCGCAAGACCGCCGTGCCGCTCAGCGACGACTCCCTCACCGTCTCGCCACGCATGCTAGCGCGCCAGCTCGGATACCAGCACAAGGCCGTCACCAAGGCCCTCGGCCCCACCACCCTGCGCCCCCGCATCCTCCTCGCCGACGCCGTCGGCCTGGGTAAAACGCTCGAGATCGGCATGATCCTGTCCGAACTCATCCGGCGTGGCCGTGGCGAACGAATCCTCATCGTCACCCCGCGACACGTGCTGGAGCAGATGCAGCACGAGATGTGGAGCCGCTTCGCGATCCCATTCGTCCGCCTGGACTCCCAGGGCGTGGCCCGCGTCAAGCAGAAGCTCCCCGCCAACCGCAACCCGTTCTCCTACTTCCGCCGCGTCATTATCTCTATCGACACGCTGAAGCAGGAACGCTTCGTCCACGACCTGCGCCGCCACCACTGGGACGCCGTCGTCATCGACGAGTCCCACAACATCACCAACACCGACACGCTCAACAATCGGCTGGCCAGCATCCTCGCTCCCCAGTCCGACGCGCTCATCCCCGCCTCCGCCACCCCGCACAACGGCGCACGCGAGTCGTTCGCCGAACTGGTCCGGCTCCTCGACCCCACCGCCGTCAAGGCCGACGGGGCACTCGACCTGCGCCGCGTCGAGCAACTCACCATCCGACGCCACCGCCACAGCGCCGAGGTGGCTGAGGAGGTCGGCGCCGACTGGGCGGAGCGCCTCGAGCCCGACAACCGCCTCATCGACGCCTCACCTGAGGAGGATGCCGTCGTCGACGAGTTGGTGAACACATGGCTTCGCCCGCAGGGGAAGTCGCCCTACTCGGGCAGTAACGGCTCGTTGTTCCCGTGGACGCTGGCCAAGGCGTTCCTGTCCTCGCCCGCAGCACTGCTTGACACACTGGTGAATCGCCGGAACCGGCTGGACCACACGGTCGAGTCCCGCCGCGAGGCCGATGCGCTGGATCGACTTGGGGAACTCAACAAGACGACCTTCGACTCGTCGTCGAAGTACCGGGCACTGGTGGCTTACCTGCGTGACGAGGTCGGCGTGGGGAAGTCGTCGCCCATGCGGGCGGTCGGCTTTTCCGAGCGCGTGGCCACCCTGCACTGGCTCCAGGCCAACCTCCAACGGGACCTCGGTCTCAAACCCGGACAGGTGGAGATCCTGCACGGCGGTCTGGCCGACGACCAGCAGCAGGCCATCGTCGAGAGCTTCAAGCAGACCAGCTCCCCGATTCGAGTGCTGGTCACCGGCGACGTGGCCTCCGAGGGCGTCAACCTCCACAAGCAGTGCCACCACCTGATCCACTACGACATCCCGTGGTCGCTGATCCGCATCGAGCAGCGCAACGGCCGCATCGACCGCTACGGCCAGAAGCACCCCCCCGCAGATCACGACTTTGCTGCTCAATCCCTCCAACGAGGGGTTCTCGGGTGACATCCGTGTTCTTGCCGCACTGGTGGCCCGCGAACACGAGGCCCAGCGCGCACTCGGCGACGCCGCCAGCCTCATGGGCCGCTACAGCGTCACCGCCGAGGAAGACGCCATCCGACAGGTGCTCGCCGGCTCCAAGCAATTCGACGACGTCGTCGCCGAACCGGACAGCATCGCCTCCAGCGTCGACGACTGGCTGGCCCAGTACCTCGACGATCCCGCCGACGAGCAGCCGGAAGCCGCCATCGACGGCGACCATCTTCTCTACACCAAGCCCGTCGACTTCCTCCGCGACGCCCTCCACGAGTACTATCCCTCGCCCGAGGACAAACCACGGCCGCGCGACCTGGGTGGCGTGGGATGGCGCGAACACCCAGCCGAACACATCGTCGAGTTCGTCCCACCCGCCGATCTTCGGCAGCGCTTCGAGGTGCTACCGCAGAGCTACCTTGCCGACCGCAACGTCCTGGAAAACCTCAAGCTCATGAGGGAGGCCAGAGCCCCCACCTCCATCCTGGATGCCGCCCTCACCGACACCAGCGACTCGTCCTGGCCCGCCGCCCACTACCTCGGCCCCCTGTACCCGGTGCTGGACTGGTGTCGGTGACGTGTTGTCAGATGTCGGCTGTAACGTGGCACACGTAGTGCAGGCAGCACTCAAGAGCCGCCCCTCACTTCGGAGGAGACCGAACAGAACATGACCAAGTCCCTACTAGAGCAGCTGCCCGGCATAGTCGCCGCGGGCAAGCGTCAAGCGGCACAGATCTTGGAGCAACTGGAGGGGCGCAACCGCGTCAGCCTGCAGACTCGAGAGCTGGTCATTCCCTCGAAAGATCACGGCGGCTTCAACTTCTGGGGCAACGACGGTGACGGACCTACGGATGAGCCCAACCGGCTGATATACGGGGACAACCTTCTGGCTATGGCAGCACTCCTGGCAGGCAACGAGGACAACCCAAGCCTTCGCGGCAAGGTCGACCTCGTCTACATTGACCCGCCGTTTGATTCGAAGGCGGATTACCGCACTAAGATCACGCTGCCAAGCACGACCCTCAGCCAGAAGCCAACCGTGCTCGAGCAGTTTGCATATTCGGATACATGGTCGGACGGCACTGCCTCATACCTTGCAATGATCACGCCGCGTCTCGTGCTTATGAAGGAGCTTCTTTCCGACCAGGGTTCTATCTGGGTCCACTTGGACTGGCATGTGGGTCACTACGTGAAAATTGTCCTCGATGAGATTTTCGGCAAGGACAACTTCCGGAATGAGATCTCTTGGCATTACAGCGGTTGGAACAAGCGCCTGCGCGCCTCATTTGAGCGGCGACATGACGTGATTTTCTACTACAGCAAGACGTCCAATCCCTATTTCGCTTCGTACTTTGAGAAGTGGGCCTCGAAAGAGGATTACGTCAAAAAGCGAAAGCAGAAGGTGCTGACTGACGAGAGCGGACGTGAATATGTTCTCTCGGACGCCGGGGGTGGACAACGAATTAAGAGATATCTTGATGAAGTTATGGCTGAGGGGGTGGTAGTCGATGACGTCTGGGATCTTGACAAGCTGAATAATTCGGCTGGAGAAGCGGTCGGATACGGAACGCAGAAGCCGGTCGCTCTGCTCTCGAGGATAATCCAAGCAAGTTCGCCGCACGGAGGGTTAGTTGCCGATTTTTTCGCAGGATCTGGTACAACTGCGGCTGTTTGTGAGCAACTCGGACGTCGCTGGGTCGTCACGGATTTAGGTAAACCTGCCGCTATGATCACTCGCAAGCGCCTCATCGATCAAGATGCGGCGCCCTTCCTGTATCAAGCCATCGGGGACTACCAAATAGAGCAGGCGCGATCGACGTTAGGACGTTCGTTTCGTGTGGGAGATCTCGCCAGAGTCGTGCTCGATCTTTACGGAGCACTCCCGCTGCCTCCCGAAGAAAACGTCAACAACGGCCTAGGTCGAATGGCGGGCAGCCGCACGCTCGTGTACGCAGACAGCCCATCGCGTCTTACGACCATCTCGACGCTCAAACGAGCTCAGGGCTACCGAGGATTTAAAATGGGCGGTTTCGATAAGGTCATTGTGCTCGGCTGGAACTTCTCGGCCGGCATAGGGCAGGACATCAGCGACCTAAACGATCCGAACCTCGAAGTGCTCGTCATTCCGCCAGATCTGCTTGACCGGCTCAAAAGGAAGGGCGCCGACAAACTGGCATCCAAGGTGCATTTCTCCACCCTGCAGTATCTCCAAGCTGAGGTGGCCGCGCGGACGAGGGATGGTGAGCGAGAATCGCTGGAGGTCAACCTGCAGAACTACGTGCTGCTCTCGCCCGAGGCGATCAACTTGGATCAAGCCAACCGAACCAAACTCCAGAACGTCATGAATACAGAGCCACTGGTGCTCATCGAGTACTGGGCGGTCGATCCCGACTATGACGGTGAGGTTTTCCGCTCGGTTTGGCAGGATTACCGCGGCAATACGGACAGTAATGGCGATGAGATGCGCGTCGCCACGACAGCCATGCTCGACCTCCCTCGCATAGACGGACCGCGCACCGTCTGCGTGCGCGGGGTCGATGTCTTCGGATTCGAGTCAGAGGTTGTCATATCTGGTGTGGAGGTGCAGTCGTGAACGGCTTCGCTGACTTCCCGTTGGCCAAGGGTCTATCCGCTGTTGTCGATCCACGCACGCGAGGTATTGTCGACGGCTCCGGCTCGGAGATGCTCGACCAAGTCACTCCCGTGACGGCGGAGCTGCTACGTTTCTGGTTCCAACAGGACTACTGCGATTTGCGTGAGCTCAACTTCCATATCGGGCAGCGCGCAGCGATCCTGAACATCATCTACGCACACGAGGTACTCGGTACTACCCGTTTGAGCGATCTCTACGAAGCCGTGGCGCCTGAAGCGATGCTTGAGGGGAGCGTCCTTGGCGAGGTGACGCGCGAGCGTCATGACCACCCAAAGTACGCGGCAAAGATGGCGACAGGTACTGGTAAAACTTGGGTACTAAATGCTTTGCTCATTTGGCAATACCTAAACAAGCTTGCCGATCCCCAGGACTCCCGCTTCTCGAGTAACTTTCTGCTGGTTGCTCCCGGTCTCATAGTCTATGAGCGCCTGCTCGACTCTTTCATGGGCAAGGAGCATGAGGGCGAGCGCGACTTCGCCGCCAGCGACATCTTTCTGCAGCAGGGTCTTTTCGTCCCTGACACCTACCGCTCGCAGGTCTTCTCGTTCCTTCAGACATCAGTTGTGACCAAAACTGAGATCGGACGCAAGGTGACCGGCTCGAGTTTGATCGCGATCACTAACTGGCATCTGCTGGCAGGCAAGGAAGATCCCGATTTCCTCGACGATGAGGCAGAGGTCGAAGTGCCAGGTGCGGCGATAGATCCGAAGGCAGCAGTCGAAAGCATCTTTCCGCTCACGCCAGGCACCAGCGCAGGGAACGCACTTGACGCATTGGATCGTCGATTCCTTCGTGGTGGTGCGCTTGAGGCGCTAACGGACTTGCCTGATCTGGTTGTCTTTAATGACGAGGCGCACCACATTCACGAGGTGCGGAAGACTGATGAGGTCACTGACGTCGAATGGCAGAAGAGCCTCAGCGAGATCTCGGCGACTAAGGGCCGACGCTTCGTGCAGATCGACTTCTCTGCGACTCCATATAACGAGGTCGGGTCAGGCCGTTCCAAGGGCAAGGCATACTTCCCGCACATCGTTGTCGACTTCGACCTTCAATCCGCCATGCGTGCCGGCTTGGTAAAGTCGCTCGCACTGGATAAGCGCAAGGAGATTGCAGCGCTGCCGCTGGACTTCAAGGCAGAACGTGATGAGCAGAAGCGCGTGATCGGCCTGTCAAATGGACAACGGGTCATGCTGCAAGCTGGACTGAAGAAACTGCAGCTCCTAGAGCAGCAGTTCGCCGAGACTGATCCGGACAAGTACCCAAAGCTGTTGGTGGTCTGCGAGGACACCAATGTCACACCGCATGTCGTCGAGTATCTACAAAGCACGGGTCTGTCCGAAGGCGATATCCTGCGAGTTGACTCTGGACGCAAGGCGGAGCTCAGCCCGAGGGACTGGGAGCCGATCCGCGAGAAGCTGTTTGACGTTGACCGGCACAAGCAGCCCAGGGTCATCGTCTCGGTGCTGATGCTTCGCGAGGGCTTCGACGTCAGCAACATCGCGGTTATTGTGCCGTTGCGCTCGTCCCAAGCGTCGATCCTGCTTGAGCAGACGATCGGACGTGGCCTCCGCCTTATGTGGCGAGGCGATCCCTCCATTGAAGAACTCAAGGCGGAGACTCGCGAACGGGTCAGCAACGGGCTGGAGCCGACAAACTACTTCGATGTGTTGTTCATCGTTGAGCACCCTGCATTCAGCGACTTCTACGATGAGCTGCTCAACGGTGGGCTCATGGTCGAGACTGGCGATGGCTCGGACGCGACGGGCGCGACCGGCGACCTTGAACACGTCGACTTGCGGCCCGGCCACCACGCGTATGACTTCGAGATCCCGATCATCCTGCGCGACGCAGACGAAGAACTACGGCGGCCGAGCATCAATCCTCTCGCGCTGACCGCATCGCGCTACCCACTCGATCTGCTCCTCAAGACCGTAGGCAAGGGCGACCGCTTTGTCTCGCATGATGCTCAGACAGGCACGCAGTATGGCGATTATCGCGTTGACGGCGGCGTGCTGACAGCCACCGGCTACAACGACTACCTATCACGCATGACCACGCGTATCACCGAAGCGCTGGGTCGCAACATGACGAAGAGCCAAAGCAAGTTCAACGAGAACGCGAAGTTCCCGATCCTTCAGGCCTACCGCCCGCTGCTCACGGGTTGGCTAGACACTTATATCCGCCATCGGCTGTTTGAGCAGGAGTTCAACCCCTTGGTTGATGAGAATTGGCGCGTGCTGCTGCTCGACGACGTGGCGCAAGGTATCGCTGGCACTTTTGCGACCAAACTGGTCGAGCTTCAGGATAGCCAAGTTGTTGCCTCAGCTGAGGTGCAGCACAGAATGCTTTCGGAAGTTTCCACGATCCCGGTGCGCAGCAGCACCGCCGTGGAGGTGGAAAAATGCATCTACCCCAAGCTGCCGATTCCGTCTCAGGGCGGTGGACTCGAGCGACGTTTCATCCGCTGGGCAGACAAGGACTCTGCTGTTGAAGCGTTCGCCAAAGTACATGAGTACCGTCACGACTTCCTTAGGCGGCCGTATCTGAAGGCCGACGGCATGCCTGCGCAGTACTCCCCAGACTTCCTCGTTCGAACACCAGAGAGTGTGTTCGTCGTCGAGACTAAAGCGCAGTCAGCGCTCAGCGATGAGAACGTGCAACGTAAACAGAAGGCTGCGCTGGCATGGTGCGAACAGATCAACGAACTACCCGAGGAAGATCGCGACAGCCGTCATTGGGACTATGTGCTTCTCGGAGAGTCAATCATGATTGAATGGGAGAAGAAGAACGCCACCGCAACTGACCTTCTCGACTATGCCAAGCTGCGGCGGGTCTCGACAGCACGGCGGGAGCGACTGCTGTGAATCAAGATGAGCGCCAGACAACCATGATCAAGGTCGTGTACTTCGATGAAGACTCGGCTTCGGACTACCTCGACATCTCCGCTGGGGGAAAAACCGTCGCAACGAGCGAGAACGTCAAGGATCGTACGACCAAGCTGCACAGCGAGGTCGAGACTCGGCTAGCAGCGAAGTTCAGCTGGCTTCCGTTCCTTGGCGGTTCAGCAGAGGCGGCTGGCGGCGTCGATATCTCCCGATCTGGCCAAAGCATCCTTCGAAAGACTTTGGCGAACACGATCCTCACTGATTATCTGGCGAAAGCTGATGATGACCCTCGGGTGAGCCAACTACGAGGCCTTCAGGTGACCGCACCCAAGGACTCGATGGCTTACGCGAAAATGTTCACACCCTACATGGTGTTGCTCAAGATGGATGACTTACCCTTTGATCTAGCGCGGATGGATGAAGTACTCGCCCGTGCGAAGGGCTACTACGAACTGCTCGGCAGAGGTGCAGACGGTCCCAAGCGTGTGCTGCGCTTCAACATCAGCGCGTTTCGAAACAGCTACGGCCTCACCGATCTCGGTCGCATGCGCCTAGTGTTTCACGGCGTGCTCGTGGGGCAGACGTCGGAACACGCGCTCGGTATGGAAGCCGAGATGTCCGGCGGTACGGACAGAGCAACCGTGACAGCTGTCGAACTCGTCGATGGCTTGGACGCGCAAAACGAAGAGCTGCTGGACGTCTATGACGTGATCCTTGCTGGAGTTGAGTATGCCGGGTGACACGACGATCACCAGTTACTATGGCCCGCTGTCGTGGTTCGAAGACCAGCTCCACAAGAAGAAGCGCACAGGGCTTCTCGACATCGTCTATGAGCGCGACGAAGCCAACCGTCGCCATACCCACGTCGTTGAAGGTCAAGAGGCGACCCCTTCCGAAGGGCCTGCATCAAGGGTGAATCGTGTCGTGGCTGAGTCCAGCGACTACGCCAGCTTGAACGAGCACGTCATCACAAACTTTGCTGGCCTCGTCCGATCGATCAACCCCAAGCACCTCCATCTGCACAATCCGCCTGCCGGCGTTCACGCGCAGCTTGAGCGGACCTTCACGACCCATGTAAAGCGTTACAAATATCCGGCGGTGACGCGAGACACCCTCCTTCGATTCCGAGACGGATTCGCCAACCATCTGGTTGGACAGGCAGCTGTCAAGGAGGCGCTACTCGCAGCGCTCTACCCGCTGACCACCGCGCGGCGCACCAAGCCCGTTGTCCTGATGTTTTATGGCCCGTCCGGCGTTGGCAAAACGGAGACTGCTCAGTTCGTGAACGGCCTGCTCGGTGGCACGCTCCTGCGAAAGCAGTTTTCCATGTTCCACAACGACAAGTTCGCGTCGTATCTCTTCGGTGGGACGCACTCGGAGGCGTCCTTTGCACGCGATCTTCTCGATCGTGAATCTGGTGTCATCCTCATCGACGAGTTCGACAAGGCGAACTCGGTTTTTCATAGTGCCTTCTACCAACTTTTCGATGGCGGTGTCTTTGAGGACAAGAACTACAGTGTCCATCTCGGACCGTCCCTGATTATCTGTACTTCGAACTACGGCACCGAAGACGAAATCCGCAAGGCGCTGGGCGATGCCCTCTACTCGCGATTCGACTCCGTGGTCCACTTCGAACCGCTCTCCAAGAACGAGATTCTTCAGGTCATCGCCCGGCTCGTAAACGACCGCTTCTCCGAGCTCGCCGCCGACGAACAAGCGCGGCTGCAACCGGACAAGGTCAAGACCATTTTGTATCCGCTGGCCGACGAATCCGGCAACGTGCGCAAGCTCGGTAAGCTGGTTGACGAAGTCATTTCTCTGCTGTTGGTGCGCGCGGTGATGGATGAAGCCGCCAAGCCCAGCGCGGCTGCTGCCCCCGATGGCAAGGAGTACGCGGCATGAGGGTCAGACAGCTCGAGATCGAAAATTTCCGTGGCATCGTTCAGGGGCGGGTGGTTTTTCAGCAGCACACCCTACTGGTCGGTGGCAACAACATCGGTAAGTCTACGGTCTGCGAGGCACTCGAACTCGTGCTTGGGCCAGAACGCCTTTACCGCCGCCCCGTCATCGACGAGCACGACTTCTCTCATGGCGACTACCTGGGCGATGACGCAACTCTCCGCGAGATTCGCGTCCGAGCTGTGCTGACCGACCTCTCCGACGAACAGTTGCGCCGGTTCTTCCAGCACGTTCGACGTTGGGATGACATGGCTCTGTCATTTATTGATGAGGAGCCAGACAGCTTCCAACGTGCCGATGACGACGGGACCATCTGGGCGCTTCCCGTCAGCTTCATTGGTCGCTACGATCGAGAAGAAGACGACTTCCTTGGTGAAACGTTTTTCGACCATCCGACACCTGCGCTTGACGAACTCGATGAAGAGGAACGCGCATCGCTCGGAGGAGGCCGAGCGCAGTTTAGGCGTACTCACAAACGTCTGTGTGGGTTCGTCTTTCTCCGAGCGCTTCGTACGGGATCGCGGGCACTCAGCCTGCAACGTGGCTCTCTGCTGGATACTATCCTCCGACTCGGCGGCAACAATGGCGCCGCTGAGATGTGGAGCGATGCGCTTGGCGCGCTGCGGGAGCTCGAGCCTGCAATAGGAGAAATCGAGCAGCTCAAAACGATCCGGGAGAACATCCGCACTCGACTCGGCAAGTTCGTCAACTTGGCCCCAAGCGAAGACTCGGCAGCCTTTTTCGCGTCGGACCTCACGCGTGAGCACCTGCGAGAGGTCGTCAGGCTCTTCGTCGCGACTCAGCCGAGTAACCACTCGGTACCGTTTGCCAAACAGGGCACCGGCTCGATCAACCTCTTGGTCTTCGCTCTGCTCACAATCATCGCCGATCTCAAGGAGGATCAGTCAGTTATCTTTGTGATGGAGGAGCCAGAGATTGCGCTCCCGCCTCACACTCAACGTCGCGTCACCAAGTACGTCTTGCAGCAGATGGCACAGTCAATCGTCACCTCCCACTCTCCCTACGTCATCGAGCAGTTTGACCCGCAGAGCGTGGTGATCCTCTCGCGCGACGGCGATGCGATTTCCGGCGCACCCATCGACACTGTGAGCGTGAAAACGAAGACGTACCGTACGCAGCGTCGACAGTTTGCTGAGGCGATTTTGAGCCGCGCTGTCTTCGTCCTTGAAGGACAGACGGAGATGGTTGCCGTGCACGCTGTTTCGTCCGCCCTTGAGCAGTTTCGTGAGGGCTATTCGCACATCGACCTCAGCGGTGTCTCGCTCTTCCACGCTGGCAACGACCGAGAAGTCCCGCGGTTCGCGCCCATCTTCAACGCTCTCGGTAAGCGGGTCTACGGTATGCGCGACAAGCTGAACGCGCCCGATGCGACGGACGCGGCTGAGAACATTAAGTTGTTCGACAGGTTTTGGGAATCCCCGGAACCAGCCATTGAGGAGATATTGGTCAAGCAGGTTCCGACACACGTACTGCGGAGCTTCCTTGATGAGGTGGTGCAACGCACCGACTACCCGGCGAGCTATCCTTATGTGTCTGAGCAGGTTGCCGATGATGGTTTGACTGTCCTGGCCGCAAAGGTGCTAAAGGCCCGCAAGGGCGATGCGTTCGGCTTCGGGTACACCGGCACTCTCATCGAACAGTGCCAGAACGAATCCGAACTTCCTGCCTTTATTCGTGATGCGCTTCTCGCCATTGACGAACAGCTCCGAGGCGAACCCGAGCTTGTGCTGGAGGATGTGAACGCTGAGACACATCCCGACGCCGAAGGGCCGGAGGAGTAGACGCTCATGGAGGTGCAGCTCTCCGAGACCGCCCAAGGCGTTTTGGATCATCACTGCCCAGTCTTGGTACTTGGCGGCCCAGGATCAGGGAAAACGACACTGTCCCTCCTAAAAGCCAGGACAATGCTCCCGACTTTGCAGCCGGGCCAAGAGATACTCTTCCTCAGTTTTTCTCGCGCCGCCGTTCGGCAGGTAGAGATCCGCTGCCGTGACATTTTACGTTCGAAAGCGCGACATCAAATCTCTGTGCGTACGTATCATGCGTTTGCTATGGATCTCTTGCGAGCGCATGGGCGCTTGCTCACAGGACGCGTTCCTCGCATCGTTTACCCCGGCGACGAGAGCATCGCCAAGGCGTCGTTCGAGGGAGACTGGGATATCGAAGTCAAACGGCTCGGCCGCGATGAAGGCCGCTTCGTGTTTGGTCAGTTCGCGGCAGCTGCCGCCCAGCTCGTTGCCAGCACTGACTCGATCGCGTCCCTCATCGCCGACAAATACCCGGTGATCATCCTGGACGAGTTCCAAGACACCGATGACTCACAATGGGCGCTTGTGAAGGCGCTTTCCAAGCGGTCGAAAACCGTATACATGGCGGACCTAGATCAGCGAATCTTTGACTACGACGCACGGGTGGACCCGGAGCGCCTCAATCACTTGCGCGCGCACTTGGGTCCCGCTGAGTTCGACCTTAGCGGTGAGAACCATCGAAGTCCGGATGCGGGCATCCTCCAGTACGCCAACGCAGTGCTGACCGGCCGGCCCTTGCCGGACACCAAGGACGTTGTTACTCGCTCGTACTGGCCGAACGCCTTCGACAGCACCATCCATGCCAGCGTCGTCTGGATGCTCGGTTCGCTCCGGAGAGCAGGCATCCCCCACCCTTCCGTCGCCGTTCTCGCGCGAACGAACTCGCTGGTGGGCAGGCTGTCAACGGTCTTGGAACAGCAACACAACTACAACGGCCAAACGTTCAGGCCTGTCGAACACGACGTTCTCTGGGATGCAGACCTCACGGCGGCGGCGGCGTTGGTGGTGGCCTCGATCTTGGAGTGGCCCAGCCATGCTAAAGAAGCTGCACTCAGCCAGACCTTTGACCGCATTGCCGGCTATTTCGATGCGAAGAATGCTGCCAGCGCCAGCAAGTCCGCGCGGCAGGCCAGCGAGCGCTACAGGGCGGCTGCCGATCGAGCGCGAAAGGGTGAAAACCAGCGTCTTGCTAGTGCAAAGACACTCGCCATTGCATACGAGAGCGGCTTGGTGTTGCAGGGCAACCCTGCTGTAGATTGGCTAGAAGCACGCGACCTGCTCGGAATCGGGAAGGACCTAGCGGATCTTCTTGCTAACGCCAAGTTCGTCCGGCTCTTCCGAGCCACCGATGAGATCGGCAGCCGACTCGCTTCCGCATGGGATCGCCGCGGTAGCTACGGGCGAGCAATGGATCTCGTGCGCCGAGCGCTCGAATCCGGCAAGCTCCAGAGCGATCAACGTGATCCGCGCGGCTGTGTACTCATGACCATCCACAAATCCAAAGGGAAGGAGTTCGACGGGGTTATTCTCGTCGAAGGACCGTATCAGGGCAGTTTTTTTCGTGACACCGACACCGAGCTACAGCGTGCGGCGGCACGCCGTCTGTTGAGGGTTGGCATCACTCGCGCGCGGCACCAAGTGGTAATCGTACGACCACAGGGCGCCCTAGCGCTCGTATCTCCATCAGGTGCGCCTACATAGGCGCCGAGTGCGCGACCTCGACTTTGCCTGCGACGGCCCCAAGCCCATGCCACCATTTCGGCCGAATCATCCACCCGGAGCAGGACAAGCTGCTCGACTCGTCGATCAAGCAGAAGGCCTACTCGTTTCTGGAGAAGCTGGCTCAGGACGACGCGGCGCCCGGCCTCCACGTCGAGCCGATCACCAATGCAGCCGACCCTCGCGCCCGGTCGGGCCGCGTGGATCAGCAGTACCGTGCGCTGCTGTTCGAGCTGACCACCGCAACGTCCACCGCCTATGTGGTGCACGGCATCTACAACCACGACGACGCCTACCTGAAGGCGAAGACGGTGGTCCTGACGCTCAACCCGATCAACGGGCTGCCCGAGTACAACCAGATCGACGCCGTCGAGACCCCGCCCGCCGCGTACCAGGGGAGCGTCGTTGAGCCTGCTCCCGCGGGGCCGGAGCCGCTCACCGCCTTCAGCGCCGAGGACCTCACCATCTGCCTCGGCATCCCGCCCACCACAGCCGAGACCGCCGTCGCACTGACGAACAAGGACTCCCTCGCGACGTTCGCCGCATCGCTGCCGGAATGGCAGGGCCTGGTGCTTCTGCTCCTCGGGGATGGCGAGTCCATCACCCAGATCCAGCAGGAACTGGAGCTGATGAGCCGGCCCATGAGCCACGATGAGGCCGCTGCCCGGTTCACCGAGCCCGAGCCAGCGACGAGGCCCTGCTGGACAGCTTCGACCACCCCAGCGCCCAGATGGGCTTCGCCAAGCTCGCGGGCGCCGACGAACTGCGCCGCTTCATCACCGGCGGCGACTTCTCCGCCTGGCGCGTGTTCCTCCACCCCCAGCAGCGACGCTGGGTACAGGGCAACTGGAAAGGCCCCTACCGGATCTCCGGCGGGGCCGGGACCGGCAAGACCGTCGTGGTCGTGCACAGGGCACGTCGGCTGGCCGTCGAGGACCCGGACGCTCCGATCGTCGTCACCACCTTCACCACCAACCTCGCAGCCGAACTCGCCCGCAGCCTTGAACGGCTGGATCCCGAGCTCACATTCTAGAATGAACTCGGCGCACCGGGCCTCCACGTCAAAGGGATCGATGCC
>CANLTJ010000005.1 GCA_947493995.1 uncultured Arachnia sp.
ATCGGTATACCTCTTCCTCTTACCCATCCCACACCCCAGATCATCAAAGGTGTTGCGTTGATGTCCTGAACCCAAGGCCATATGTTGCTGCCATGGCCAGTAAATGCAGCGTGTCCGGTCGTTCAACCACGCCGTGACCAGTGAATGCGGCGTGTCCGGCCGCCCACGCACGCCGGGACAGGTGAATGCGACGCGGTCAGGAGCAGGTGGTGCCGTCCTCGGGGGCGACGCCGTCCTCGAGATACCTCGCGACCGCATCGCTGATGCACTCGTTGCCGCCGGTGACGGCACCGTGTCCGGCACCGTCGAACGTCAGGAGCACAGCGGGCTCCAACTGCTCGGCCATTGAGACGGCATGCTCATATGGAGTGGCGGAATCCCCCGTGGTGCCGACGACCAGAATGGTTGGCGCGCCCTCGGCCGTCAGCTTCAACTGTGGCGCCGGGGCGGCGGTCCAGGTCTCACAGACGAGGTCAATACCCATGTTGGTACCGAAGACCGGGGAGTTGCCCCTGTTCTCCTCCCACCACTCGTACGACCCGTCGATGCCCTCGTCGGTGGAGTCAACGCAGCGCGTGGCGGGGAAGGCAAACGCCACAGTCTCCCACGACTGCTCGCCGCGGCCGTTGAGTTCGTCGGATGCCTCCAGTAGGTAGCTGCCATCTCCCTGCATCGCTTCGGTGATGACGTAGGTGAGCGAGGGGTAGGCCTCTTCGTCCGAGTACAGGAACAGTGCGATCCCCGTGGTGGCCAGACCCTGCGTCAGAACGCGATCCTCCACCTCTATGGGGTCGGCGTCGAGGCCCGCGAGGAAGTCGGCAATGCCAGCCACCACGTCGTCGGCCGAATCGCCAAGAGTGCACTTCTCACTGTCCGCACACCACTCGGCATAGTTGCGCAGAGCCAGCTCGAAACCCTCGGACTGTGAGGCCGACTCCTCGTCGTTGGTGATGTCGACGGCCGAGTCCAGCACCAGACGTCCGGCGCGATCCGGGAACAGCTCCGCGTAGACGGCCCCGATGTAGGTGCCGTAGGAGACGCCCACGTAGTTCAGTTTGTCGGCTCCCAGGAGGTGTCTCAGCAGGTCCAGGTCTCGCGCATTCTCGATGGTCGTGAGGTGGTCCAGCAGCGCGCCGGAGTTCTCGCGGCACTGTCGAGCGAACTCTGCCCAGCCCTCCTCCAGGGCTGCGCGCTCCGCGGCGTCATCCGGGGAACCGTCGAGCTCGAACACTTCGTCAGTCTGTTCTGTGGTCCCGCACTCGACGGCGGTGGACTCGCCGGTCCCGCGGGGATCCCAGCCCACGATGTCGTAGCCCTCCCAGGCGTCCGGACCCAAGTTGCTCGCGAAGCTCTGCCCGCCGAAGCCCGGACCGCCGGGGTTCACGAACAGCGGCCCCCGTGTGAGGTCCGCGGAGGGCACCTTTCGCATGGCAATCTCCACGGCCGCCCTTCCGGGCTCCTCCCAGTCCAGAGGTGCCTTCACCTGCGCGCACAGTTCCTCGCCGCACGGCTGCCAGTCCACTTCCTGTTCCCAGTACGGTTCAAGATCATCACCCAGCGCCTCCGGCAGGGCGTCCGCTGTCGCGTCCGTCCCCGCGTTCAGCTGGCGATCCTCATTCAGCTCCTCCCCGCGGTCCCACATCTCATGTTCGTCAACCGGCACCGGCGGTACGCCCGGCTGGGGTTCAGTGGGGTCAACTTCGGGCGGCGTCTGCACCGAAGGTACCTGCGGTGGGGCCGGCGGATCCGGGATGGGGCCGCCAGCCATGCCGAGGAAGAAGAACGACGACACCAGGGCGACCACGAGAAGCACCACAAGGCCCTGTGTCAGTCCCACCCAGTTCTTGCGCATCGAAAAGCTCCTCGCGTTCATTCAGGACTGAACGCTACACAACGGCTCCAAGACCAGCCGAACCTTTTCTTGCCCCCCGAGCGCATGTCTGCCACCGACGACTTCAGTTGTGGCGCAGGACAATGATGGTGGTGGCGACCATGGGGAAGAACACCGTGGGCATCGTCGTAGCGATCGGGCAGGTTTGGGAAGCACTGATCAATGCCGTTCTAGGCGAGAACTTGGCCGGGCGGGATGAGATGGAGTCACTACGGCGCGTGTACTTCAATGCCCATATCCAGATGTTGGGGCACCAGATCGCCCGATCCGGTGCGCCGCAGCCAGGGCACGTTTGGTCAGTGACTCCTCAGCCCTCGCGCTCCGCCTTCGCGGCCGCCCTGGAGGCACGGAAGGCACCGTCGATGCCCCACCTGCCGCCGCCCATGCTGAGGAGCAGCAGTCCGACGGCAGCCAGCAGGAGGTCCGTGTCCCCGATGAAGCCGGCCGTGTCGGCCTCGACGATGGGGAAGTTGCCCCAGCGGATGAAGACGAGCGACGCCACGGCAATCGCAAGAAGGAGGAAACCGACGAGCCGCTGCAACAGACCGATCACGAGGAACAGCGCGAGGCCGCCCAGCGTGAATCCGAGAATCCAGGCCACCAATCGCGGCTCGGGGATGAGCGGGTAACCGGCCAGGAAATTGGCAGTGGCGTCCACGCCGCTCCCGAGAATCTGCCAACTGGTGACGCCCAGGATGCTCGCGGTGACGAGGCGCAGAATGAAGAGCCCCAAGCTGGGGAAGAACTTGTCCGTGGTGACGCGTTTCTGCCCGGCATCCTCACGGCTGGCGTTCTCGGACGATGTGGCGACGGCGCCGAGCCGCTGGTCACGGGCCTGGCGTTCAGCAGCCAGACGGGCCTGCAGCCTCTCCTCCTCCACGTCAACATCCGGGTACGTGTCCTCGACGACGGCGGTGGGCTCCGCACCATCGGCGCGGTACAGATCATCCGGGATGGCGCCGGTGGTCTCGGAGTCGGGCGCCACGACGGCCACTGGAACGGCCTGTGTCGCCTCCATCTCCTCGTCGTTGACGTCAGGACGTCGGTCGTCGCCGTCGACGCCGCCTTCCTCGTGTCTCGTCTCCGTGGTGTGTTCGGTGTCGTCGACCGCACCCTGTCTCTCGTAGTCGAACGCCGCGGTGTCGTCGACCGCACCATCTCCAGCGGACTCGAACGGGGCGGTGTCGTCAGTGCCGGTTGGAGCGTCGTTCCCCGTCGAGGTTTCCGCCATTGCCGCCTCCGCTGGCACCGGATCGACGGCAAAGTACTCCGCTGCTTCTCCTGAGATCTCCTCGCCGTCTTCGTTGTCCTCGACAGCGCTCGCTTCATCGTCGGCCGCGGAGGCATCGGCCACGAGGGGACGCGGACGTGATGTCGCCGCATCCGGCTCCTCCGACGCAGACTCCCACAGCGTTGGCTCATCCGTCTCCGACGTGGCAGCCGTCGCGCCGGGCTGTTCAGATGCATCGATGTGCACCGGATCCAGACCGTCGTCGTCGGCATCGCCCACCGGATCATCCCCAGTACCGCCACCTGTTTCATCCGAGCGGTACTCCTCCTCGGAGTCCGGCTCCTGTCCCGGCACCGGCTCCCGCTCCGGCTGTTCCGCGGTATGGGGGGAGGCAGCCGTGGGAGCGCTTGGCGGTGTCTGCGCTCTCGGAGCCGCGACGGGCACCGATTGTTCACTGGAGTAGTCATCCCACTCCACGGGACTCAGCGCCGTGCCGTACTCGCTCGGCTCCTCGCGCCAGTCCGCGTCCTCGTCATGAGGCGTCCCCTGACGCACCCACCCGCCTTCAGCACCTACTGCCATGGAAAAACTCCTCCCGCTGGATTGCTGCCCCACATCTTTCCATCACAGCCGCGAAATATGCTGACGCCGCGCAGGGAACCGCCCGTCCGCCTCAACTGCGGGACGCGTGGGCGATACTCACCATCAGGGATTCCATGACAAGCAACGGCGCCACATTGTTCTCCAGAGCCGTTCGTGCGGCGAGGACGGCATCCAGTGCCCGGATGGTTCGCTCACCCGTCGAGCGATCCGCAAACGGCCGGATCTCGTCGGCGAGGTCTTGGTTGATGAGAGGGATATCGGTTGAACTCTGGGCCGCGAGCACGTCCCGGAAGTAGCCGGTCAGCTCCGTCAAGACTCTGTCCAGGGAGTCACGTTGCATGCGCTTGGCGCGCATCTTCTGCTGGTCCTCCAGATCCCGGATGGCGGCCGCAGCATTGCGGGGCTTTGTTCCACGGGCACCCACCCCCAGGGCTTGTTGCAGATCGGCAAGTTCGCGGGCGTCCATCTCCCCGGTGGCCTGGGCGGCTTCCTCGGCGCTCGATTTCACCAGGTTGTCAGCAGCCGTCAGGCAGTCCGTGAGCGTCTTCAACCGGGACGGGAGGGTGAGCACCTCCCGACGACGGATCCGGGCGGTGTCCGAGCGGGCAAGCATGCGCGCACGCCCGATGTGGCCCTGCGCCACCCGTGCACTGTGAGCGGCCAGGGCCGGTGATACACCGTCGCGCTCAATGAGGAGTTGCGTCACCGAGTCATCGTCGGGCGTGACCAGACGCAGTTCGCGGCAGCGGGAGCGGATGGTGACGATCACATCGTCGGCGCTGGGCGCGCACAGCAGCCAGACCGTCTTCGGTGCTGGTTCCTCCAGCGCCTTCAACAGGGCATCGGCACCCCGTTCGGTGATGCGGTCCGCGTCCTCCACCACCACCACCTGAAACCGCCCCCCGACCGGCGACACGTTGGCGCGACCCACCAGCGCCCGCACCTCATCCACTCCGATGGAGAGCTGTTCGGTACGCAGAAGCGTCACGTCAGGATGGGCTCCCGAGAGGGAGGTACGGCAGTCATTGCAGTGACCACAGCCTCCCCGGCTGCACTGCAGAGCGGCAGCGAATGCGCGAGCAGCGTTGCTCCGGCCCGAACCCGGAGGCCCCACGAACAGCCACGAGTGGGACATGGAGTGGGGGTTGTGGGTCCCCGCCTGCCGAGCGTGCGAAAGCGCATCGCTGCCGGTGGCCACGGCGCGCCGCAACACGGCCACGGCCTTGCTCTGGCCGACAAGTTCACCCCACACTCCCTCAGTCACACAGCCATCCTGTCACTCCGCACCGACAATGCGGTTCCCGGATCATGCCCAGCCCTCAGTGACCAACCAGCGTCATGACGCGGGAGGAGATCGTCTGCGCCAGTTCCTCACGTGGCCGCCCGGCCTCGAGCACGAGGTAGCGGTCCGGGTCCTGCTCGGCCAGATGCAGCAGATGTCTGCGCGCCCGGCTGTGGAACTCCAGACCGGCGCCCTCCAGCCGATCCTTGACGCTGATGCGGCTCAGCGCCTCGGAGGGGTCAGCGTCGAGCAGGACCGTGAGGTCCGGACGCACGTCCTCGGTGGCCCAGCGCGCCACGAGAGCCACCTCCTCCGACGCGAGCGAGCGGCCGGCTCCCTGGTAGGCGATCATCGAATCAACGTATCTGTCGCTCACCACGACGGCGCCGCGCTCCAGCGCGGGCGCCACCACTTCGTGGAGATGCTGGGCCTTGTCAGCGGCATACATGAGGGCTTCGGCGCGTGGGGCGACGTCGCCGTGACCGTGGTCCAGGATCAGGGTGCGGAGCTTGGCCCCCAGATAAGTCCCACCGGGTTGCCGCGTCACCACGTGGTCGATGCCGGAATCAGCGAGGAAGGAAGCGAGTGACTGCACCTGCGTCGACTTGCCGACACCGTCGCCCCCTTCGAAAACGACGAATACGCCCGTCATGTGGACCTCTTCGCCTTGGTCAGCAGCCGACGCAGTTCGTCCAGCCGATCAGGCCACAACTCGACGAAACGAGCTCGCTCCGCGGCCGCGGACGCACGGAGCCGCTCCATCTGGCGGCCGAGCGAAAAGGCCTCTTCCACGCCCAGACCATCGAGGTCGATCGCGGTCTCATCCCGATTGGCAGTGCACGACCGGAGGTGTTCGGTCACGGCCTGCAGACGTCGAGCAATCCTGCGCAGGGGTTTGCCCAGAACGGGTTCGGCGACCGACGCCGATACGGCCAGCATCTCCCCAGCACCCAGCGCCGCCTCCCACGCCTCGTCCGCGGAGCCGACGGTGAGAGCACCGCACCGCTCTGCCATGATGACCGCAGCCTGCTGCGCGCGCTGCAGCAACAGGGGCGCCGCTTCCGCGTCGCCGATGTCCCCCAGTTTGGGCGCGCGAACTTCGGTCACGAGAGCGTCGGCCACATCCAGGGCAACCTGAGTCGCATCGACGAGATTGTCCAGCGGCACATCCTTCAACAGGTGTTCCACCTTCTCCCGCCACGCCGGAGCGAGTGCGTGTGCCAGTCCTCGAAGGTCGCGCTGGACTGATTGCAGCTGGGCGTTGAGGGCTGCGACGTGCGGACGGCGGGCCCTGCCCGCATCCAGCAGAAGCACGGTGATGCCTCTCAGGTCAGCGGCGAACACCGCGGAGACCAGTTCCTGCATGGTGGCGTTGCTGCGCAGGGGCTGCGGCACCGGGAAATCCGTCAATCCGGTTGCCGGTGCCCCCAGTCGCTGCTGCACCGTGGGGAACTGCTCCACCCGCGTGGCGCCGATCTGTCCCATCGCGTCGAGCACGGATTCCCTCTGCCGGGACGTCATTTCCGATGTCGGCCGCAGCGTCACTTCACGGTGGCGACGATCTGCGGATCCGTCGCGTCGCAGCAACACCTTCTCGTCGCGGATATGGGCCAGGGCGACGTCGCCGTCGGCACGCAGTACGTACTCGCGTCGGTCGTACTCGAGCGCGGCGACCGGCCCCAACGAAGCACGCCTGATGATCGGTGCAATCATGCGCACGAACTCCTCGGGCAAGCTGCCCTCGGGCCCGACGGGTTCCACCCGCTCGGCGGGGAGCCTCGGCTGCCATGACGGCGCCGACAGATACCACTCCCCCTGACCTGCGACCACACGGTGGGCCATGACGACGCCTGCGCGCAGCAGTCGTTCGTCCTCGGAGTCGAAGATGGTCACATCCCGGGATTCAGCGACTGAGGCCAGCTGGGACACCCGGTTGATCCCCACCGAGGCGGAGATCATCGCGGGGGAGGTGGATTCGTCATCCAGCTCGAAGCGCAGCTCCGGCGCTACTTTTCTGGCCATGGCGCGCGGTTCCTCTAGCCCGTGGAGGTACCGGACTGCTGTGCCGAGGTCTTTTTCGCTGGGGCCTTCTTCGCGGCCGGTTTCTTGGTGCCCGTCTTCTTTGCAGCTGGCTTGCGGGCTGGTTTTTTGGCCGGGCCCTTGGCGCGCTTCTCGGCAAGGAGTTCGAAGGCCCTTCCCTGGTCGATGTCCTCGGGTGAGTCGTCGCGGCGCAGAGTGGCGTTGGTCTCCCCGTCTGTGACGTAGGGGCCGAAGCGTCCGGACTTCAGCACGACGGGCTTGCCGGACAAGGGATCCTCGCCGAACTCCTTCAGCGGCGGCGCTGCGGCGGCCCGGCCCCGCGTTTTGGGTTGCGCATAGATCTCCAGGGCCTCCTCGAGTGTGATGTCGAAGATCTGTGACTCACTGGTCAGGGACCGGGAATCGGTTCCGCGCTTGAGGTACGGTCCGTAGCGGCCGTTCTGGGCGGTGATCTCGGTGCCGTCGGGATCCGTGCCCACCACACGGGGAAGACTGAGGAGCCGCTTGGCGGTCTCGAGGTCCACCGTGTCCAGCGTCATGGACTTGAACAATGACGCGGTGCGCGGCTTGCGTGATTTGGGCGCGTCCTCGGGCAGGATTTCCGTCACATAGGGGCCGTAGCGTCCGTTCTTGGCCACCACCATCAAGCCGGTGTCGGGGTCGACGCCCAGTTCGCGTTCCTCGTCGAGAGGTGTGCTCAGCAGTTCCTCTGCCACCTCTGGCGTCAGCGCATCCGGCGGAAGATCCTCGGGCACGTTCGCCCGCCGACCATCGGCGGATTCGACGTAGGTGCCGTAGCGCCCCACGCGAACATCGATGCCGGAGTCCTTGAGGGGGAAGGTCGACAGACCCCGGGCGTCGATGTCGCCGAGCTCACTGACCAGGGTTTCGAGGCCCTGGTGCTCGGCACCCTCGGGACCCCGGTAGAACTCGGTGAGGACTTTCAGACGATCGGCGTTGCCAGCGGCAATCTCGTCGAGCAGATCCTCGAGTTGGGCGGTGAATGTGTAGTCCACCAGCTCGGCGAAATGCTCCTCCAGCAGGCGGGTGACCGCGAAGGCGAGCCACGTCGGCACGAGCGCGGAACCTTTCTTGAACACGTAGTCGCGGGCGGTGATGGTCCGGATGATCGACGCGTAGGTGGAGGGGCGGCCGATCTCCAACTCCTCCAGCTTGGCCACCAGCGATGGCTCCGTGTAACGCGCCGGTGGCTTGGTCTCGTGACCCGACGCCGTCATCGATTCGGGGTAGACCTCCTGCCCCTGCTCAAGCTGGGGCAGCCGGGACTGGGAGTCGTCCGAGGCGGCATCGTCGTCGACGCCCTGTACGTAGGCCTTCAGGAAGCCGTGGAACACAATGGTGCGGCCGGAGCTGATGAGCTCGACATTCTCGACGGGCCCGTGCGCGAGTTCCACGGGGGTTTGCAGGCGCGCGTCGATCTTCACGGTCAGCTGCTCGCCCCGGGCGTCGGCCATCTGGGAGGCGACGGTACGCATCCACACGAGGCGGTACAGCTTGAGGAGATCACCGTGCAGGCCAGTCCTGTCAGGGTGAACGAAGGAGTCACCAGCTGGCCGGATGGCTTCGTGGGCCTCCTGTGCGTTCTTCACCTTCGATGCGTAGAAGCGGGGCTTGGCGGGCAGGTACTTCTCACCGAAGAGCTCCGCGACCTGGGCACGGGCGGCCGTGACGGCGGAGGCCGCCAGTGTCACCGAGTCCGTACGCATGTAGGTGATGAAGCCCTTCTCATAGAGCTCCTGGGCCACCGACATCGTGCGCTGGGAGGTGAAGCCCAGCTTACGGCCCGCCTCCTGCTGCAGCGTGGTGGTGCGGAACGGTTCGTAGGGGCGCCGCGTGTAGGGCTTCGCCTCGACGGAGGTGACCGTGAGCGACGCCGCCTCCAGAGCTTCAGCCAGTCTCTTGGCCGACGCCTCATCGAGGACGAGGGCGTCGGCGCTGGTGAGCTGCCCGTCGGCATCGAAGTCGCGGCCCTGTGCGACTTTGGAGCCTCCGACGGTGCCCAACCGGGCAGGGAATGTGCGGGGCTCTGCGCCCTCTCCGGCGTCCACCACGGCGTCGAGGTCCCAGTACGAGGCGGGCACGAAGGCGATGCGCAGCCGCTCGCGGTCCACGATCAGACGGGTGGCCACGGACTGCACCCGTCCGGCGGAGAGTTTCGGCATGACCTTCTTCCACAGCACGGGGGAGACCTCGTAGCCGTAGAGGCGGTCCAGGATTCGGCGGGTTTCCTGCGCGTCGACGAGGTCCACGTCGAGGTCCCGGGGATGGGAGACGGCCTCGGCGATGGCGTTGGACGTGATCTCGTGGAAGACCATCCGCCGTGCGGGCACCTTGGGTTTGAGTTCCTGCAGCAGGTGCCACGCGATGGCTTCGCCCTCGCGGTCACCATCGGTGGCCAGCAGGAGCTCGTCGACTCCCGCCAGTTTTGACTTCAGGTCCTTGATGGTGGCCTTCTTGTCGGCACCCACCACGTAGAGGGCCTCGAAATCGTTGTCCACGTTCACGCCCGTGCGCGCCCACTTCTCACCCTTGTACTTGGTGGGGACATCGGCCGCACCCTTCGGGAGGTCGCGGACGTGCCCGCGGCTGGACTCCACGATGTAGCCATCGCCCAGGTATCCGGCGATCTTCGTGGCTTTCGTGGGCGACTCGACGATCACGAGACGCTTGGGTGTGCCAGCCATGCAACCTTCTTCCATCAATGTTTTGGCTTGGGTGGACGTGGGGAATGCTAGCCCACGGTTTCCAATGACTCTGACGTGTGTTCCGCACCGCGCGGCGGGAGGAGAATCTGATCCCGCAGCGCATCACGGACGATGGGGACCACTTCGGCGGCCACCTGCCCGGTCTCCAGGTCCAGGATGCTCGAAACGGCGGCGATGACTTGAGCGAGTGTGAGCTCGCCGTCGAGGGCTCCGAGAACCGCACCGTCGGCGGTGCTGACGCGGATGGCTCGGAGCAGACCGGTGCGTTGTCGCAGGACGATGTGGGTAGGGTCCTGCGCGCCCGGCTCGCCTATGCTTTCCTGCACGACGTTGCCGAGGCGGGGGCGACTGGCCAGGAGTTCGTCCAGCGGGAGCGTTGCCGCGTCCACCGCTGCGCGGTTGCGGGCGAAGACATCACCCACAGGTTGAGCGACGCCGTGCGGCCATGACTCGCATCTGACGTCCGGCTCTGCCCGCCCAGCGGCGGTCAGCAGCATCCATCCCATCCCCACCTCGCTGATTCCGAGACCTTGAAAGTAGTCGAGCCACCGTCGGTAGGCGGGTTCCCACTCGTCCGATCCAGCCAGCCCGGCATCGGTCAGCCACATCTCGATGTAGGCGTAGGCGTCGAGGCGTTCGCGTTCGATGACCCAGCAGTCGAGGCCGGTTCCCTGCACCCAACCACTGAGCCGGTCCTGCCACTCGACGCCGTCGAGGATGGCCCAGTTTGTGAGCAGTTGCAGGCTGCCACCGTCGCTCAGGTGTTGCGATGCCTGCCTGACGATGGTTTCCACGAGTCCATCGGCCACCAGGTCTCCTTCCCGGTAAGTCAGGCGTTGGCCGTCCGGTGGGCTCATGACGTACGGCGGGTTGGAGACGATGAGATCGAAGCGTTCCCCCACCACGGGTTCGAACAGGGATCCCTCGCGCAGGTCGACATCTGCTTCACTGAGGTCAGCACTCACACGCGCCATTCGCAGGGCGCGCGGATTCAGATCGGTGCCCACCACCGTGGAGGCGTGTCTAGCGAGGTGCAGCGCCTGTACCCCGCAGCCGGTTCCCAGGTCAAGGGCTCGATCCACGGGCGTGCGCATGGTGATCTCGGCAAGCGTGAGAGAAGCCGGGGACGCGCCGAGCACATAGTCGGGACGTGTGGGCGATGTGGTCTGGTCCAGGCCAGGGCTCAGGTCACTGACAAGGAAACCGGACGCGCCATCATCAGGGGACGCGTAGGGCCGGATGTCCACCAGTGCCCGCACGACGTCGTCCACACATTCCACGAAGCCGGCCCGGATCACTGCTTCCACATCCAGAACCTCCGCGACGCAGGGATAGGGAACGTCCTGCTGCAGGATGAAGAGCCGGATGAGACACGCGAGCGGATCCATGGAACCCTCGAGCGCCACGTCCGCGGCGACGGTGCTGTTGCGTCCCAGCCCGCCCTGGCCAGCCTCACCGATGCGTTCAAGCACCTGGTCGGTTGTGTAGTTGGCGTCGAGCAGCTGGCGACGGAAATCCGGGACTGTCATGGCATCCACACTCCGACTCTGCCCGAGAACCCCCGGATCAGCCGAATCCAATCCTCGGACAGGCTGGTGTCGGAGCTTCAGCGGTGCAATGATTCGGCAATGGAACGACTCGATGAGAAGCCCGGCCGCAGCCACAAGAGTTCATCACTGGTCAAGGCAATCGCGTCCGCCGTGATCGCAGGAGTGATCACCTTCCTCCTCCTGTTCTTCCTCTCGAGTCTCAACCAGGGAGTCTCCGGCATGATCGGTGCAGGCGTGGCGATCGTGGTGGGGGGCCTCGTCTCGGCCATTACCCTTCCCACGCCCCGACGCGAGCGCTGAGGGCGCAAGAGATCATTGAATGGTCCCAGCCGTCGCCTCTCTCTCGATCAATCGCGGAACGCCGGCCAGCGGCGGCCGCAGGGCCTGGCTGACGCGAACCTCCACGACGAAGGCCCAGCTGTCCCCGGTCACGTGGCACGCCGTCATATCCGATCCATTGCGGGCGGCCACCGCTTCCGCGGCGGCACAGGCATCGGTTCCCTGGGCGTGGGCGCCGGCCGCCGCCAGTGAGGCCAGGTCCGCCGCGTCCTGGACAGCGCTGACCTGACTGAGCCAGGCAACCAGGAGTGAGGCCGCCCAGGCCACGGCAAGCAGGGACAGGCATATGCCTGCGCTCAGTAGCGTCCCCGCACCGCGTTCATCCGGTCGTGTCACTGCTGACCCCCGGTTCCCATGTGGCCCAGCGCTCGGCAGAGACCACGACGTCACCGAGGCCCATGACAGACACCGGCGCGCTCACTGTCACCGTCACTCCGTCTGGGCTTCTGTCCACACGAAACCCTGCACCTGTCGGCGCTTCCCGCCGTGCTGCTGCAGCGGCTTCGACGTCTCCTCGTGTCAGTTGCCGCGCAATCTCCGTGCTCGTGCGGGCACAGGCGGCCTGCGCCACCCCGAGCAACACGACGGCGGCGAGGGTGGCCGTCAGCAACGTGGCAGTCACGAAACCAACAGCCAACTCCACCGTGACCATGCCCCGATGATCTTCGCTGCCCGGCCGGCGCGAGGCGGAGCCCTCTCCCGCCGCCCCGCGCCGCCTGCTCATATCGCCATCGCCACGTTCTGGAAGACTGCCAGCACCCAGTCCTGCAGCATTTGGAAGAAGGCGTTGTCGCTGAAGATGCGCAGCAGGACGATCGCTGCAGTGGCAGCAGCGACCAGACCGATGGCGTACTCCACGGTGGTCAGTCCCCGCTCGGCCAGATGTCGAGCCTCCAACTTCTCTGGCGTGTGCGGTTCGCACGCAAGCTCGTCGTGATTCATCATGATCTCTCCCCTTTTTCCGTAGGTGTCCTTGACGGATGCGGTTCATCCGTCGACACCCCTCACCTTGGGCGGCGGGGCGCACCAATCACCCAAGAGGAACCGGATCTGTGGACAGGACGGTCCCCGGACAACACCGCCAGTGGCGACGGACAACACCGATGCTGTGGAAACGCGGTGATCAGCGGTTCGGGAGGAGCAGAGCCCTGAGAAGCACGGCTGCCCGTCGCTTGTCCAGGAACTGGTTGGCGTTCCCGCACTTGGGAGAGACGATGCAGGCAGGGCATCCAGCCAGACATTCGCACGTCTCCAGCCGTTGAAGGGTTGCCTCCAGCCACTGCTGCGCCACGTCGTGGGCGTGCGCCGCAAAGCCGGATCCTCCCGCGAGACCGTCATGCACAAACACCGTCGGGAGCCCCGTTTCGGGGTGCACGGGCGTGCTCACCCCGCCGATGTCCCATCGGTCACACGGAGCGAAGGCGGGGAGCAACCCGATGGCGGTGTGTTCTATTGCGTGCAGGGCGGAACCCATCTCCAGGGGAGCCCAACCCAGCGTTTCCTCCAGCGCAGGGGGGACGCTCCACCACACGGCCTCGGTCATCATCTGGTGGGCCGGGAGGTCCAGCGGTGTGGAGTCGAGCACCTCGTGGGTGATCTCGTCGCGCCTGAGGTAGCCCGTGACCTGAGACGTCAGCCTCACCCTCCCCAGAATCACCTCAAGGTCCAGGACGTTTCGTTGGCGCACAACGGAGAGATCGTCGATGTCAGATCTCGACTGCGCCTGCGTGTAGTAGGGCTCCGAGAACCGGGAAACGAATGCACTCCCGTCGTCGAGATCCAGTTGCGAGACGAGCCACGCCTCCCCCTGGTGCAGATACACCGCCCCCGGATGCACCGTCCTGTCCGCCGTGTCATGGTCGATCACCCCCACCACCCGTCCGGTTCCCTGCTCGATGATCTCCACCGGTGTGGGTCCTGCCGCACGCAGGTTGATGTGGTCCACAGCCCTGTCCGGGCGGGTCCAGAACCACCTCTGTCCGCGATCCCGCAGTACCTTCTGCCGGGACAGCGCCTCCGCAATGGCGAGCGTGGCGGGTCCGAACCATTTCTCATCAGCAGCGGTCAGCGGATGCTCCTGAGCCGCGGCGGCCAGATGGGGTCCCAGGACATGGGGGTTGGTCGGGTGGAGCACGAGATGTTCGACGGGGGCATCGAAGACGACCTCCGGGTGGTCCAGAAGATAGGCATCCAGGGGGTTCTCCCGCGCCAGAAGAACGACGAGCGACTCCTGGCCGGTACGCCCTGCCCGTCCTGCCTGTTGCCAGAAGGCGGACAGCCTTCCGGGGTAGCCGGAGACCAGCACAGCCTCGATTCCCGAGACATCGATGCCGAGTTCCAACGCATTGGTGGTGGCCATCCCCCGCACTTCCCCGGACTGCAGGCCAGCCTCCAGCGCCCGACGCTCCATCGCCAGGTATCCGCCGCGGTAGGAGGCGATGTGGGCCGGCTGGGCCGCCTGCTCCTGTGCGGCCACGGACACCAGTTCGGCCCCGGCCCGTGAGGGCACGAACGCCAAGGTCTGGGCCTCGTCGTCGGAGAGTCCGGCCAGGAGGCGAGCCGTGTCCTGACGCAGGGAGCCGCTGGGCTTCCACAGCGCGACGGTTCGTGGGCCAACAGGGGCTGTGGAGGCGTCCACCACGTCCACCGCCGGCTCCCCCACCAGTCGTCCGCCGAACTCCGCCGCGTTGGGCGCGGTGGCTGAGGACAGCAGCATGGTGGGCGACGCCCCGTACAGCTCGCACACCCGCCGCAACCGTCGCACAACACTCGCCACGTGCGCCCCGAACGTGCCGTGATAGCGATGTGCTTCGTCGATCACGAGGTAGCGCAGTCCGCCGAGGAAGGATGCCCAGCGCTGGTGATTCGGCAGCACCGAGAAATGCAGCATGTCCGGGTTAGTCGCCACGACGCTGGCGTGCTCCCGGGCGAATCTGCGCTCCTCCGCATCCGAATCCCCGTCCAGTGCCGTGATGCGCCATGAGGACGGAGCCATGGCCGACGCAGCCCGCACCTGGTCATGGGCCAGAGCTTTGGTGGGGGCCACGTAGAGGGCGGTGGGACGCTGACGCGTGAACCGGGGTCTGGCGCTCGAGCCCGACGGCAGGGCAGCTGCTCCGGTGGTGGCAGCCAGCACCGGCATCAGGTAGGCCAGCGTTTTGCCGGACCCCGTGGGCGTGGAGATCGCCACGTGCTTCTGGCTGTGGGCGAGGTCAGCGAACTGCACCTGGTGCAGCCACGGTTGATCGATGCCAGTGGCACGCACGGTGTCCACACACTCTGCGGGGAACCATGACGGCCACGGGACCGGGGTTCCCGCCCTCGGCTCCCGTCGGCGCGACTCGACCACCTCGTCGCTGCCCAGCACCCAGTCCCATTTCACGCCACCACTGTGCCACCCTGCACCGACAGGGATCCGGCTCCCCCAACCGGTGACTGTCCCCCATGCTGGAGAATCGATGCTCTCACGGTCTATGTGACCGCGAAAGCATCGAAATGACACCGCAGGGGACAGACTGGAGACATGTCAAAGATCGAGTTCACCGAGGACATCACCGCAGTGGCCGAAGTGGTTGACGACGCCGTCGCCCTGGCCCTCGCATGGCGCACACGAGCGGAGAAACAGGAGACGCGCCGGGAGCGAGCCACGGCACGTCGGCTCGCCGGTCTGCTCTCGGATGCCGAGGGACTGGCCATGGCCGTGCGATTCGTGGACGAGGTGGCGCGCGTCGAGGACGTCCACGCAGCCGCGAAGGTCCTCACCACTCTGCGTGGCAGCGCCAGCTTCCTGGGACCCGTGGACCGGCTGATGCTCAGTGCCGGCGCTCGCCTGGCACCGCTGCTGCCGTGGATCGTCGTCCCTCTGGCCCGCAAGCGTCTGCGACAGATCGTGGGGCATCTCGTCGTGGATGCCGACGACCCGCAACTGGCACGTCATCTCCGCAGGTTCTCCGCTGAGGGTGTGACCCTGAACATCAACCTGCTGGGCGAAGCGGTGCTGGGCGAATCCGAGGCCACCTCACGCACTCGACGCACCGTCGAGCTCCTGCAACGCACCGACGTGCACTACATATCCGTCAAGGTGTCCTCGATGGTGTCCCAGATCTCCACCTGGGACACCGCGGGCACCGTACAGAGGGCGTCGGAGCGTCTCCGCGATGTCTATCGAGCGGCGACGGACCGCTCACCGCAAGCCTTTGTGAACCTGGACATGGAGGAGTACCGGGACCTGGACCTCACGCTGGAGGTCTTCGAGACCCTGCTGATGGAACCCGAGTTCCTGCAGCTGGAGGCGGGCATCGTCCTCCAGGCCTATCTCCCTGATGCGCTGGGCGCGCTGGAGCGACTCATCCAGTTCTCCCATCGACGGCGCGAACGGGGCGGCGCCGGCATCAAGGTACGTGTCGTCAAGGGCGCGAATCTGGCCATGGAAGCTGTGGAGGCGGAGGTCCACGGCTGGCCACAGGCTCCGTACACGAACAAGGCAGACGTGGACGCCAACTATCTGCGCATCGTTGAGCGGGCGCTCCGTCCCGACGCCACCGATGTCATGCGGTTGGGGGTTGCCAGCCACAATCTGTTTGCCGTGGGCACCGCCCACCTCCTGGCACGGCGTCGCGGCGTCGAGGACCGGATGGATGTGGAGATGTTGCAGGGCATGGCACCTGCCGAGTCCCGCGCGGTCCTGGACGATGTGGGAACCATGGTCCTTTACACACCGATCGTGGCCCCCGCCGACTTCAACGTGGCCGTGTCCTACTTGGTCCGTAGGCTCGAGGAGAACGCCCAGCCGCAAAACTTTCTGCACGCCATGGCTGGCGGCACGTCGGCGATGGAGCGTCAGGAACAGTGGTTCCGCGACGCCGCAGCCGCGGTCGATGCAACACCGGTGGGTCCGCGACGCACGGCGCAACGTCCCCCCATCGGCGAGCATTTCGCCAATACCCCGGATTCCGATCCTGCGCTGGTCGATACCAGGGAGTGGGCCGCCGCGGCGCTGGCCGAGGAACCCGATGAACCCCGGACCCCGTTCAGCACGATCGAGGACATTGATCACACGGTCTCCACGGCGCGCACCGCTGCCGATGCATGGGCGGCTCGCAGCCCCTCCGAACGGGCGCAGATCTTGCGGGAGGGGGCGCGGGAACTGGAGAACCGACGCGGGAAGCTCGTCTCGGCGATGGCTGCCGAGGGCGGAAAGACCATCGATCAGTCGGATCCGGAGATCAGCGAGGCCATCGACTTCGCGCGGTACTACGCCGATGCTGCGCTCCACCTTGCGCCCGGGCATGCGATGACCGACGGCGCCACGTTCGACGCCCCCGCACTCACGTTGGTGACACCGCCGTGGAACTTCCCCGTGGCCATCCCCATCGGCGGTGTGCTGGCCGCGTTGGCAGCCGGGTCGGGCGTCATCATCAAGCCCGCTCACCCGGTGCCCCGATGCACGGAGATCGCGGTGGAAGCTCTGTGGGCGGCAGGGGTGCCGGAGGAGGTGCTTCACGTCGTCCGCACCGACGAAGGCGATGTGGGGCGGCATCTGGTCTCGCACACCGGCGTGGACCAAGTGGTGCTGACCGGAGGCATCGACACTGCAGACCTCTTCTCGTCATGGCGCCGGGGCCGGACACTGGGACCCCGCGTGCTCGCCGAGACGTCCGGGAAGAACGCTCTCGTCATCACGCCCGCCGCCGACGTGGATCTTGCTGTCGCGGACCTTGTGAAGTCCGCCTTCGGTCACGCTGGCCAGAAATGTTCGGCTGCCTCACTGGCCATCCTCGTGGGCTCCGCAGCACGGTTCCCCCGGCTCCGACGCCAACTCATCGACGCCGTGCGATCCGTGCGCGTGGGCTGGCCGCAGGACTTGGGAGCGGTCATGGGACCGGTCATCGAACCGCCTTCAGGCAAGCTCCTCAGGGCGCTGACAACCCTGGAGAAGGGAGAGACGTGGCTGGTGGAGCCACGCCGCCTCGACGACTCGGGCCGGCTGTGGTCCCCCGGCCTCAAGGAGGGCGTGGCCCCGGGTTCCTTCTTCCACCTGACGGAAGTCTTCGGACCCGTGCTGGGGATCATGCACGCCCGCGATCTGGATGAGGCCATCCGTTGGCAGAACGCCACCCGTTTCGGACTCACCGGGGGCATCCATTCGCTGGACCCCGATGAGATCGATCAGTGGCTGGTAAGTGTCGAGGTGGGGAATGCCTACGTCAATCGTGGGACGACGGGTGCGATCGTGCGACGGCAGTCCTTCGGCGGGTGGAAGGACTCCGCCGTGGGTGCCGGAGCAAAAGCAGGTGGACCGAATTACGTCGCCGCTCTCGGCGCATGGATTCCCGATGGAATGCCAACCCGACGCCGCCAACCTCTACCGCGAGTGGCAGCCGTGGCCAGCAGCCTGGCGCCGCTGCTGCGCTCCCAGGAGGAGGCCGCGTGGTTCGAGGCCGCCGTGGAATCCGACGCGTACGCATGGGAGACCGAGTTCGGGCACGGCCGCGACGAAACGGGGTTGGCCTCCGAGCTCAATGAGTTCCGCTACCGCCCGGTGCCGCTGGTGGTGGTGCGGTGCGAGGCAGGGACGTCATGGGTGGAACTGGCGCGCGTCCTCGTGGGGGCCGAGTTGGTGGGAGCCCCGGTGCGATTGAGCCTGACCCAGTCGGTCTCGGATGAACTCGACGATCTGCTGTCGGGGAGCGGCGAGGGTCGAGCGTTGGCGGATGCGCTCCGCCCGCTACGTGTGACAGCCGAAGGGCCCATGTCCAGCTGGTTCGACGACGGACCCGTACCGGGGTCGCGGGTGCGGGTTCTCGGAGGCGCACATCATCTGGCGGACGAGGTTGTTGCGGGCGCGGAAGTGCGCGTCGGTCCGGTACTGGCCAATGGCCGTCGTGAGCTGCTGACAATGCTGCGTGAGCAGTCCATCAGCCGAACCCTGCACCGCTTCGGCCACGTCCCTCCCGAACTCCAACGCTGAGCACCCGACGGCGTGGTGCCGCCTGACCGACCACTCCCACTGCTGAGGGGGCACTGTGCCTCCGTCGATTCCCGACGCTTCACCTTGCAGGCACAGTGCCGGCTTGTGGTGGGGCGCAGACGCCGGTCTGTCAGCGGCCAGGCCACACTCAAACCGAGCATGAACGTCCGGGGCACACCGCACATTCTGTGCGGCCGGTCGATCAGCCCGGGGTCAACTCTTCAGGTCGGCCAGTAGGACGGCGTCCCGCTCGAGTGCTTCGGCAACCGCTTCGTTGGTGACGTTGCCGCCGTGCGTGTTCAAGCCGCCCGCCAGTGCCGGATCCTCCTCCATGGCCTCGCGCCATCCCTTGTCCGCGATGTGCAGGACGTAGGGCAGCGTGGCGTTCGCGAGGGCATACGTCGATGTGTGGGGCACCGCTCCAGGGATGTTGGCGACGCAGTAGAACAGCGATTCGTGCACCTTGAACGTCGGGTCGTCGTGTGTGGTGGGTCGGGAATCGGCGAAACACCCCCCTTGGTCGATGGCGATGTCCACCAGCACGGATCCGGGCTTCATCTCGGCCACCAGGTCATTCGGGACCAGTTTGGGGGCACGCGCCCCCGGGATCAGAACGGAACCGATCACCAGATCCGCATCCTTCACCTGCTCGCGCACCGTCAGCTCATTGGATGCGAGTTGCTGAACAGCGCCACCCCACTGCCAGGATGCTTCCCGGAGTTTGTTGAGGTTGGTGTCCAGGAGGGTGACGTCTGCGCCCATGCCGACGGCGATGTTGGCTGCACTCTTGCCGGAGACTCCGCCTCCGAGGACCACCACCTTGGCGTTGGCGACGCCACCGATGCCCCCCATCATCACGCCTCGCCCTCCGCGCGTTCTCAAGAGGTGGTGGGCTCCGAGCTGCGGCGCGAGGCACCCCGCCACTTCGCTCATGGGCTGCAGGAGCGGAAGTGAGCCGTCCTCGAGCTGCACGGTCTCATACGCGATGCCGGTGGTCCCTGCGGACAGCAGCGCCTCGGCTACTTCGGTGCCGGATGCGAGGTGCAGATAGGTGAAGAGAACCACGTCTTCGCGCAGACGATGGAATTCCTCCTTGATCGGCTCCTTGACCTTCATCACCATCTCACCGAACTCCCAGGTGGAATCGGCATCGGGAAGGATCAAAGCCCCCACCGCTTCATACTCCTTGTCCGGAATGGAGGATCCCACCCCGGCACCGCTCTGAATTGCCACCTCGTGCCCGTGCCTCACGAGCTCATTCACGCCCGTGGGCGTCAGGGCCACTCTGAACTCGTTGTTCTTGACCTCTTGGGGAACGGCAATTCTCATCGTGACTCCTCGTCATCGGGAAGTGTCGGGGCGGAGCAGGTCCGTTCAGACTACTGCCGCGACAGGCCCTCGTCTCCGATCACGGGGAAGGCAGGCCATCCAGCAGCCCTGCAATGATGGGCACTACACCCACCAGCACGAAGGCAGGCAGGAAGCATGCCATCAGCGGCACCACCGATCTGACCCCGGCCGTCCGTGCCCGTTCCAGGGCACGTTCCCGGGTCACGAGCCGGGCTTCATCTGCGTGCACGTGCAGCACGTCGACCAGCGAGGTACCCGATCTCGCAGAACGAGCGACGTCACGTGCCACCTGCCCCCACACCTCGTCCTCGACGAGTTCCTGCCACGCCTGCTGTTCGGTGACCCCCATCGACAGCTGACCCAACACCTTTGACAAGACCGTGGAGGTTGGAATCCCCGGGACATCCACCACCGCCTCCAGCGCATGCCGCATGGGAGCACCTGCGGACAGGCACACGGCAAGGAGTTCGACTGTGTCCGCGAGTTCCTCCTGACCGGCCACAGCGTCGCGATGCGACAACGACACCTGCCCTCCGCCCACAACGATGGCCAGCGGCGCCACCACCAGCGCCACGCCACCCGCCGTCGTGGGAAGAAGCGTGAAGAGCACCAGTCCGGCAGCCAGACCGGCCAGGATTCTTGCCGGCAGAGGGAGCGCCCCCTTCTTGCCGTGCATCAGTCGGGCCACATGGCCGCCCGTCCACGGACGCGCTGGTTCAAGGCGCCGCAATCGGTGATGCGGATCCGGCGCGAGGACCCAGCACGCCATCGCAACCAGGACTATCCCCGCGACTGCGCTGCTCATTTTCGCTCCCGGGCGGATTCCCCGCTGCGCGCGATCCACTCGGTCCAGATCACGCCGCCCGCGACCAGAACGGTCCCCGCCAGGAATGCCACCTGACCCGGCCAGGAACCGAACAGGAACTCGAGCGGCTGGGCTCCAGCCAATGCCCCCAGCGCGATGGCCACGAAAGGCAGCAGCGCCATGATCCGCCCGCTCGCCCGAGCGGTGGCCAGTTCCGCTCCGATGACGGCAGCCAGATGTCGTTCCTGCCGCAGGTTCTCCGCGACTCTTTCCAACACCACCGCGATGGGGGCCCCTGTCCGTTCACTCGCGTACCACGCCGCGGCCACCCGGCGGTATCCGGCACCGCCGGGCACGGCACCGAGCTCGTTGAATGCTGCCGCGACGTCACCGCCGAGTCGTCCTGTGTGTGCAACCGATTCCAGCGCGGCGCAGTCAGTGGCTGCATCCGCCAGCGCGAGGGTGGGGATCTGGCCCGCCTGCAACATCAGCGCCAGCGTCTTGGTGGCCCGCGCGGTCTCACTCCGGACGACAGCCCGACGCCGATCCAGCAGCGTCCGGTGGATCAGCCACGCCGCGGTTCCCAGCAGCATTCCGCCAGCCACCATCCATCCAAGAACGCGAGTCCCCAAAAGCACCCACACCATGGCGAGCACGGCGCAGGCACCCACTGCCAGCGGCAGCCATCGGGGATGGTGACGGGTGGGAACGGGCGGCTCCAGCCGCCTCAGGTGCCTGTCCTGAGGCGGCCCGATCGCCAGGGCTGCGGACAGGGCGAACACCACGACCGCGATCATGGCAAACCCACCATGGCGCGCAGAGCAGCCTTTCCGGAGTGCCAGCTCACGCCGTCGCGGCCGAAACTGACGGCGGGTTCAATCGTGACCCAGCCATCCGCCCCGCGCACGAACAAGCCGATCTCAGCAACCCCGCGGGACCCGTCAGGCAGGCGATGCACATGCACCGCGACCCGCAGTGCGGAAGCAAGCTGGGCATGGCAGGCCTCTCTCCCCAGACCACCCAGTGCCGCTAGCGCTTCCAGCCGTGCGGGCACGTCGGTGACGGAGTTGGCATGCACGGTGCCGCAGCCCCCTTCGTGACCGGTATTGAGGGCCGTCAACATGTCACTCAGCTCCGCGCCCCGCACCTCACCCAGCACGATGCGGTCCGGTCTCATCCGAAGGGCCTGACGCACGAGAGCGGTGAGTGCTATCGCACCCACACCCTCGGTATTGGCTGGTCTCGCCTCCAGCCGGATGCAGTGCGGATGGGCAGGCGCCAACTCTCGCGCATCCTCCACCACCACGATGCGTTCGCTCGCGGGTACCAGCCCCAGCATCGCCGCCAACAGTGTCGTCTTGCCGGAACCGGTTCCTCCGCTGATCACGAACGGCACCTTGTGGATGATCAGATTCTGCAGAATGTCATGCGCCTCCGATGCCAGGGATCCTTGCTCCAGCAGCTGCGCCAGCGTCAATCGAGCTGGGGCGGGAACCCTGAGGGAGAGGCATGTCCCGGGCGATGACACCGGCGCCAGAACGGCGTGTAGACGGGTTCCGTCGGCCAGCCGGCCGTCCACGAAGGGCTGGGAGTCGTCGAGCCGCCGTCCGGCCGCAGTGGCGAGCCGGATGGCCAGGCGCCTGACCTGCTCGTCATCGAACATCTCCAGTTCGGTGCGCTCCAAGCCCCGGCCCCGATCGATGAAGACTCCATCGATGCCGTTCACGAGTACATCCGTCACGCCGGGCATCCGCAGAAGGTGCTCCAGCGGACCGGCACCTACACTGTGGCGCCGCAGCGCATCCATCGTCTCCACCATGACGTGGTCGCTGACCACGACCCCCAGGCTCCGCAGGGCGGCGGCCACGTCGGCCGCCGTGTGAGGCCGACCCAGCCTCCCCAGAATGCTCTGCAGCTCCTCCAGATGTGTCGCGCTCATGCCAACAACCCATCCAGCACGCTGTTCACGTCTCGCCTGAATCGCCGTGCGGGCGAGTCCACAATGCCAGCGCCCGCAGCAGCCAGTTGTGCGACAGCTCTGTCATGGCGGATCCTCCCCAGCAACGGCAGTCCAAGGGCCTGGGCCACTGCTTCAGGCGGTAGTGATGCCCCCGGACCCGTGCGCACCAGCAGACTGGCTCCTGTCGGGGTGCGCTGCCCCGCGGCCATGCGGGCAGCGGCCACCCCCCTGACGTGCGCCGCCACCACAACAACTGGCTGGACGGCGCCGAGCCATTCCAGTCGATGGCCATCACCGGCGTCCACCACAATCAGGTCCTGGCTCCGCCCCAGACTTCGCAACACCGCACCCAGAGCACTCCGCGTGGGTCGGGCGACGGATTCCCTGCCCATGGCCAGCAGTGACACTCCGTTGCCTGTCACCAGCTGCTCCTCCAGACGGCCCAGCTCCCCCGACGCGTCCCCCAGCTCGTTCCACCGCACTCCCGGGGCCGCTTCCAGTCCCATGAGGAGATCCAGGCCCCCGCCGCACTCTGCGAGCTCGATTGCCGCGACCCTGGTCCCCCGCCGCGCCGCCAGAAGCGCCGTCGCCACCGTCAGCGAACTCGCGCCCACACCGCCGGACCCGCCGTAGAAGGCCACCACCGTGGCGGTGGGTTCCGGCTCCCGCCCGAGGGTGAGCACCTCCGCCAACTGCGATGACGACTGTGGCAGGGCCAGAGCCGGCGCGCCGAGTTCAGCGGAGGCGGTGAACAGCTCGGCAGACGCCCGGCCGACGACCCATGTCCGGCCTCCCCTGTCGGACATCTCCGCTGCCCGCGCCGCCAGGTCCACGCCCACCAGACGAACGGCAGCCGCGCTCCACGATGCGCGCAGCTCCTCGCGGTCCCCCACCACTGTCACCGACGTCCCCAGGGCAAGCGCTGATGCTGAGACGGCGTCGATCAGGGACGGGTCACGCGTCGCCAGCAGACACGTCGATACGTCTTCCATGATTCTCACACCTGTCATGTTGGGCGCCTCGCGGGGTGTATCGGCAAAACGGTCGAGCAGGAGTGGATAACCTGAGGGCGTCCCCTGACCGTCCACACATCGAAAAGACATGTCGAAGCACACCGCGATTCCCCCCGAAGCCCTGACGTGGCTGGCCGCCTGGCCGCAGGTCCGTGTCCTCGCCATCCATGGCGGGGCGCCGTTGGCGCGGCGCCTGCTTGAGGACGGGCACGTGGTGTTCGCCATGACGCCGGAGGAGACGGAGGCTGAGCGTCTTCGCGCCCTGGACGGTGCGCTCCCGCTGCGCGCCCGCCCGGAGGCCATCCCCATCGACCCATGGCAGTTCGACGTGGTGATCAGCCACCAGGGTTTCCACACAATGGATCAATCGGCGGCTCTGGCCGAGATCGCCCGTGTCCTTCGCCCCGGAGGGTGTCTGAGCGCGTCCTATATCGTGCGCGACGACTCGGTCCCCTGGGTACGTCGTCTCGCAGCGCTCCTGCGCCACTACGACCCCGTCGCAATGCGTGGGGACTACGGTCACGACAGCCTGTCAGCCCTGCAGGACTCCAAGTATTTCCCCGAGGTGGAGCAACGCGCTTTCCGCATCTGGCAGGCGATCTCGCTGCCCCAACTCCAGACTCTGGTGACCCGTCAACCCCTCTATGCCGCGCTCGACGAGGGGGCACGCTCCCGGCTGAGCACAGAGGTGAGCAACCTCTACCAACACTCGGTACGCCCCGGCGAGCATCTCCGGTTGCCATTTCAACTGCTGTGCTGTCGTGCATGGGTGAGCCATGATGAACTAACCGCCCCCGTCACGGCACCGGAACTGGGCATCAAGATCAAGATGTGAGGCAATTCACCCCAGTGGGCCCTAGTCTGGAGTCCACGTCGAAAGGATGATGATGGTAAAGCCCGATACAGGCGCAACACAGATGCACGATTCAACCAACAATGATGGCCCGACCCTCAAGGACGCCGGCTCGACCTTCCAGCGGATCAAGGCTTCCCTCGCTGAGTTCGTGTCCAAGGAGACCGAGCTCGCCAAGGCGGAGGTGGTACCCGCAGCCAAGCAGGCCGGTATTGGCTCCGGCCTGTTCGCCGGGGCAGGAGTGCTGGCCCTGCACGCCCTGTGGATGATTCTGATCGCCATCGTGTTGGCCATCGCATGGCTGCTGAATTCGGTGACCAGCCTCGGCCCTTGGGCGTCCGGGACGTTCGCCTTCATCATCACAGCCATCTTCTCGCTGCTGGTGGCCTTCATCCTGGTGAAGGTGGGGCAGTCCCGCTTCAAGAAGGTGTCCAAGCCCGAGGCGACCATCGCCGAGGCCAAGGCAACGCTCACCGCCATCAGCGACGCAGTGAGTGGCGACAGCGCTGCAGATCGCGAGTTGGCGGCCAAGAATGTGATTCCCGGGGCGACTGCGGTGGAGAAGTAACCGGGGGACGGCCACGTCGGTCCTGGGCGGGCGCTCAGAGAGGATGAGGTTTAGTCTCGCAGGAACCTCGCGGGCACCTGCTGCACGTGGCTGCGGTCCCACGGCCGGGACCAGCCCGCGAGGTCGAGGGACTCGTCCAGCAGATGGGCGGTGAAACCCCAGATGAACAACTCCCCCATGGCGAAGGCTGGTCCCCGGTAGCCGCTGGGGTGCTGGCCCAGCACACGTACTGATGGATCCGCCAGGGCGGACACCCTCAGGGAGTGCACTGCACTCACCTCCCCCGGGTCAGCGGGCCACAACTCCTGGCCGCCGTCCCAGATTCCTACCACCGGTGTGACGTCGTAGTTGCTGGCTGGCACCCAGGCGACGGGCAGCTCCCCGAGAACCTGGACCCGGGATGGTTGCAGTCCCACCTCCTCCTCAGCCTCTCGTAGCGCCGCATCCACGATCGTGGCGTCCCCTACTTCCATTGCACCACCCGGGAGAGCGATCTGGCCGGCGTGTGTGCGCAGCGACGTCGCCCGCTCGATGACGGTCACGCTCGGGTCGGCTTCATCGGTGAACAACATGAGCACACCGGCTCGCCGCCCGCCCCTCGGCCTGCGGATACCGCTGGAGTCCGGCAGGGTTGTTCCCAGTCCACGCACCAGTTGGGCGAACGCTTCATTCACTCAGGCCCCCAGATGTTGATCAATCAGCCCGAGAAGCTGCTCGGTGGATTCAATGCCGCCCACGTGGCGTCCCACCACCTCGCCGTCCGCCGCGACGAACAGGGTCACCGGCAGCCCCGGAATCTTCAGCGGCACCTGGAGGGTGCGTTCCATGTCCTGGATGTGGGGATACTCCCATTCCGCGAGCGCTGCGAACTCCAGAGCCCAGTCGGGCTGGGGATCCTGATAGTTGATGCCCACGAAGAAGACGTCCGTCTCCTGCTGGAAGGCTTCCCGCAAGTACGGACTCTCCACACGGCAGGGTGCACACCACTGCGCCCAGAAATTGAGCACCATTGGTTCCCGTGGCAGCCCGGCAAGGTTGATGACCTGATCGGTGCCAAGACACGACAACTCCGTCGCCGGCAGACCATTCAGAATTGCGACGGCTGAGGGATCGGTGTCCGGACATTCGGGGAGCCCGTACTGCTGCCGGAGGGCGTCGAGGTCAGCTGTCACGGTGGCAGCAGGCATGGGTTCCGACGGAGCGTCAGAAGGAGGCGCGGGCGAAGGGCTGGCGCACGACGTTGCGGCCAAGGCCATGACCACCGCCACCGCACTTGCCCATCTCCGTGTCGTTTGACGCCCGGGCTGGCTCCTCCTCATGATCGCGGCTCCCGCAGAAGCGCCTCTGCCTTGCCGGGGTCGGTCTCACCCTCACCGTAGGAAGGGCAGAGGTCCGCGAGCACGCACGCCCCGCAGGCGGGCCTGCGAGCATGGCAGCAGCGTCGGCCGTGCCAGATGATGCGGTGATTCAGCAGCACCCACACCGAGGGATCAAACAGTTTTCCCACCTCGCGCTCCACGACGTCGGGCTTGCTCGATTCCACCCATCCCAGCCTGTTTGTCACGCGGATGAGGTGTGTGTCCGGGGTGATGCCGGGCACCCCGAATCCGTCTCCCAGCACCACGTTGGCCGTCTTGCGACCCACCCCCGGCAACGTCACCAACTCCTCGAGTGTCGCCGGGACTGCTCCATCGAAGTCGTCGACAATCTTTCGGGAGAGCCCGATGAGGGATGTGCTCTTGTTGCGGAAGAAGCCCACGGGGCCGATGATCCGCTCGACGTCCTCGCGGTCGGCAGCGGCCAGGGATGAGGCATCGGGATACGTGGCAAACAGTTCCTTCGTCACGAGGTTGACGCGACGATCGGTGGACTGTGCGGACAGGACCGTCGCCACCAGCAGCTCAAAGGGCGTGGTGAAGTCGAGTTCGCACTGGGCGTCGGGGTACTGCTCTCCGAGTCGCGCATACACCTCTGCTGGCTGGCCGGGCTTCTCCTGCAACGCCTAGACCTCGACCATCAGTTCAACCTCGACGGCGGCGTCGAGGGGGAGCACGTTGACGCCGACGGCGCTGCGGACATGGGCGCCGTGTTCCTGCCCGAAGATCTCGGCCATGAGTTCGGAGGCCCCATTGGCGACGGTGGGTTGATCGACGAAGTCGGGGGCGCTCGCCACGTAGACCACAACGCGCAGAACGCGCAGGATGCTGTCCACTCCACCCGCTTCCTGCGCCACAGCGGCGACGGCATTCAACGCCGCCACCCGGGCGGCCCGGACGCCATCGGGAATTGAGATGTCGGCTCCCAGCTTGCCCGTGGCCACCAGCTCCCCATCAGCAAGCGGCAGCTGACCGGAGGTCCAGATGAAGTCACCGGAGCGCCGCGCGGGAACGTAGGACGCCAGCGGTGTGGCGACGGGCGGGAGTTCGATCCCGGCGGCCGCCATCCTGGCCCGGATGGCCATCTCTCAGCCGTTCTGCAGGGGCCGCTTGAAGTACCCCACCAGCGTGTCCGGGTTGGGTCCCGGCGCCAGTTGAACCAGTTCCCACCCGTCGGCGCCAAAGTTGTTCAGGATCTGCTGCGCCACATGCGACAGGATCGGAGCGGTGAAGTATTCCCATTTAGTCATGGGAGCCAGCTTAAGTCATGCATTCGAGGTCACTCCACGCTGAGCCGTTCCATTGGCTGGCCGGTGAGATCAGCGATGAGATCAAAGTCCTTGTCGAGGTGGATCACTGTGCGTCGACTGAGTTCCGCCACTGCCGCTATGAGCAGATCGGGAATGGAGGGGGCGCGGTGCTGACCGCGCTCAGCCAAGAGTCGTTGCAACTCCACTGCACGGTCCTCGGAAGCGGGGGTGAGGTACTCCACCGGCATTGAGGCCACTGGCGCTGACCCCAGAGCTCGCCCCAGATCGATGGCTGATCGTGCGGAAAACCCAGTCTCCAGGAGAGTGACTGTGGTGATGGCGACGAGACCCCTCTCCATGCGGGTGGCCCAGACGCGCGCGTCCACACTCGATCCAAGCCGCACGAGCGCGGATTTGTCGATCAGCCAGGAGGAGGTCATGACCAGGCGTCGGACATCACTGCGTCGTCGACGAGGTCCGAGACGAGATCACCCAACTCAAGCAGGTCTTCGACTGTAACGGGCGCCACGGTCCTACGGGCTTCGCGGTGCAGGTGTCGGCGCAGGTACTCGCTTCGCGAGATGCCGAGTCTGGCGGCCTGCTCATCGAGCAGGCTGAGATCATCGGCAGAGAAGTTACGGATCAGGACATCAGGCATCAGCCACCTCCTAGATATACAATGATATCAGCCCGGAAGAAGGACCTAAGGAGCAGCTCGGGCGAAGGTCAGACCGCGGAGACGTCAGTGCGGCGGCCCACGAGGACCTCGCGCCAGGATTCAATGTCCGGCCTGGTGCGCAACAGGTGGCGACGTTCCCTCTCCGTCATGCCTCCCCAGACGCCCCACTCGATCCGGTTGTCCAGAGCTTCAGCCAGGCATTCCGATCTCACGGGACAGCCCATGCACACTGACCGTGCCCGCTTCTGGTCCTTGCCCTCCGGGAACAACGCATCGGCCATTTCACGGCATTTGGCCTGCAACGTCCATTCACTCACTTCTGCCAGAGACATCAGTGCCCTCCCTTGCGCAACTGGTGATCCTTTGTCGTCCCGACCGTAGCGCATCCCGGGCCCACCGCAACAGGGGGTGGAACTCATGATGGACATGACTCCCCGTGCAACCCCTGTGCACTCAACTCGGGATACCGGAATCCGTCACGTAGAATCCAGCTTATGAAGTCTCCCTCCCTCAGCCGTCAGGCGTACGCGCTGCTGATGTTCTTCGCCGTCAGCGTGCTCTCCGGTTTGCTGCTCGCGGGACTCGCGGTGCCGTTCACTGCGCTTGCCAGCAGCGGGACAAAATATGCGGCGGAAAGTCTTGAATATCTTCCGGCCGAGTTGGAAACCCCTCCCCTCTCGGAGCGGTCCACCATTCTGATGGCTGATGGATCCACGCTCGCCACGTTCTACGAGGAGAACCGGATCTACAAGCCGCTCGAGGAAATCGCTGGTGTGATGCAGGACGCCCAGGTGGCCATTGAGGACCACCGGTTCTATGACCATGGCGCCATCGACGTGCAGGGCTTGGGACGCGCCTTCGTCAGGACGCTTGTTGGCGACACCCAGGGCGCCTCCACCCTCACCCAACAGTACGTGAAGCTGGTGCAGGTGGAAGCCGCCAACGCACGAGGCGACGAGGATGCCATCGCCGAGGCCACCGAGGTGAGCATCGAACGCAAGATCCGAGAGATGCGCTACGCGATGGCGCTGGAGGAGAAGCTCAGCAAGCGCGAAATTCTGGAACGCTATCTCAACATCGCCTTCTACGGCGACGGTGTGTACGGCGTCGAAGCGGCGGCACGCCACTATTGGGGCACCACTGCGAAGGACCTGACCCTGGACCAGGCCGCCATGCTCGCCGGGATGGTGCAGAACCCGTCCCAGACCAATCCCGTGAGGAACACCGAGGAAGCAATCGACAGGCGCGATGTGGTCCTCAACCGCATGCAGGAATTGAACATCATCACAACGCTTGAGGCGGAAGCCGCCAAGCAGGTCGATTTCGACCCCGCCCAGGTCCAGCCAACGCCGAACGGCTGCGTCGCATCACAATTCCCCTTCATTTGCGACTATGTGAAGGAAATCCTCATCTCGGACCAGATGCCCGCGCTGGGAGAAACGCCGGCGGAACGCTTGAATGTTCTCAACCGTGGGGGTCTCACGATCCAGACCCTCATCGATCCCGAGGCGCAGGCCGCGGCAGAAGCAGCCGTGGCTGCTCAGATTGCCCCCACTGATCCGCTGCGTGCCGGGTCAGTACAGATCCAGCCGAGCACTGGTCTCATCATCTCGATGGCGCAGAGCCGCCCCCGCATGGGCACGGCACCGGGGGAGACGTACTGGAATTTCAACGTCGACGTTTCCAAGAACGGGCTGGAAGGCTTTCAGGCCGGCTCCACCTTCAAACCTTTCGTCATGGCGGCGGCACTGGAGGCGGGAGCCACCCCCCGTAAGACCTACGTGGCACCGCGTGAAGGCAACTACGATGGTGACACGTTCAAGAGCTGCGACGGGCCTTTCGTCTTTGACTCCGAGGGCGATTGGAGGCCGGTGAACTACGACCGAGCATATGGAAGCATCGATATGATGCAGGCCACCCAGTTTTCGGTCAACAACTACTACATTCAGCTGGAACGGGACATTGGTATCTGTGCATCCACTCAGATGGCCGAGAAGGTCGGCGTTGAACTCGCTGATGGCCAGAGCCTGGCCTCCCACTCCGCTAACCCGTCATTCGTTCTCGGCACACCGTTCGTCACGCCGCTCTCCATGGCCGAGGCCTACGCCACGTTCGCCAACCGTGGGATCCATTGCGATCCCATCATTTTGGAGTCCGTTCTCAATATGGACGGCGCCAACATTGAGGTCCCTTCGGCCAACTGCACCCAGGTCATGGAGCCCGAGGTGGCGGACGGCGTCAATTACGTTCTTGAGTCAGTCATGGAAGGACGCGCCACAGGGGTCAGGGCACGCATGAATGATGGCCGTCCCCAGGCAGGCAAGACGGGCACGACAAACGACGCCCGGGCAGTCTGGTTCGCCGGCTACACCCCCGACATGGCTGGCGTCGCATACATTGCGGCCGATCCCACTGCTCCGTACTACGAAGGCAGAACCAGGAAATCCATCTCGGGAGTCAGAGTGGCCAATGGCAATGTGCTCTCCGGAAGCGGCGGCGGCGACGCCGGAAGTATCTGGAAGGTGGCCATGGCTGCAGCACTCGAAGACGTTCCGCCGAGGAGCTTCAGCGATCCTTCCACCAGAATCCTCGAAGGGGTACAAGTGCCCCTCCCTGACGTGTCAGGCATGGGCTACAACCAGGCCAGGCAGACCTTGGAGGCTGAAGGATTCAGCACCGTGCGCGTGCGTGAATACAGCAGCCGCCGTGCAGGCACCTTCCTGGGCATCCGACCCAGCGGGACGGCCGCCAAGTTCTCCACGATCTCGCTGCGGGTTTCCGCCGGTCCTGAACCTGAGTCGAGCGATGACGACGAGTCGTCACCCTCAACATCAGAGGACGAGGACGACGACTGATGGGGCTTCGGCCCCGCGTCGTCGTTGGATCAGCATCCGCCATCGCAGCCGGGAGCTTTCTCTGGGGGCTCCTGGAAGCGAAGCTCTTCACTGTGCGTCATGCTGAACTGCCGATCCTGCCTCAGGATGGCGAGCCTCTGAAGATTCTGCACGTCTCTGACCTGCATCTGACACCGACGCAACACTTCAAGCTCGATTTCGTCCGTAGCCTCGCCTCACTGCGTCCCGACGTTGTGGTCACCACCGGCGACAACATTGCGGACGCCGACGCCATCTTCCCCCTTATGGCGGCCTGGAACAGCCTGCGGTTCACCCCGGGTGTCTTCGTCTTCGGCTCCAACGACTACTACGCGCCGGCGTTCAAGAATCCGCTGGGGTACTTGCTCAGGGGTCGCTCCCACATGGAGCATGAACCCACAGAGTTGCCGTGGCGCACACTGCGGGACAAGATGACCGCCGTGGGGTGGAAGGACCTGAACCAGCGTCGCGATGTTCTTGAGGTCAATGGCTATCGTCTCGCCTTCCGCGGAACCGACGACGCCCATCTGGGACGCGACGACTACTCCCGGGTCGCCGGACCAGCAGATTCCGATGCCGACCTCAACATCGGGGTCACGCATGCACCGTACAGGCGGCTCCTTGACGCCATGACCCAGGACGGCATGGACCTGATCCTTGCCGGACACACGCATGGCGGACAGGTCTGCGTCCCGGGATACGGGGCCTTGGTGACCAACTGCGATCTGGACACCCGACGGGCCAAGGGTCTGTCGTCACACACCCACGATGGCCGGACATCGGCTCTGCACGTGTCGGCGGGTGTCGGCACCTCCCCGTTCGCCCCGTACCGTTTCGCCTGTCGGCCGGAGGTCACCCTGCTGACGCTGGTCCCCAGAGATCGCGGTTTCGCTCGGGATGAGCCCGTGGGCTAGTATTTCCGATGGCCCGGTGACGGGCCGATCGGGGTGTGGCGCAGCTTGGTAGCGCGCGTCGTTCGGGACGACGAGGTCGCAGGTTCAAATCCTGTCACCCCGACACTTCACCGAAAGGCCCGGACCACGTGGTCCGGGCCTTACTCGTGCACCGCAATCGGGAGGACTACCTGAACCGGACGATGTTGTTGAAGAGCCAGCCGTTCGTCCAGCTGTAGGTGCGGTTCCCCGTGGCGTCAAGACCGGCGGCGATGTAGCTGCCCCAGATGTAGCTTCGGCAGCCGTTGCCTCCCGTGGCTGGCGTGTCGCATTCCGTGCGCCACCTGCGCCCCTCATCCGAGGTCCAGGTTCCCGCGTAACCCAGCGGGTTCCCGGCCCACTGAGAGCGCTTCATGTAGGGCAGGTACGTCATGTTGTTGAAGTTCCAGCCCGTCTTCTGCACATAGGCGCCTCGGACATATGAGACGGTGCTGGACCAGATCTCCGTGCGGCAACGCACGGTCTGTGAGTACGGCTCACACTTGGTGAACCACCGGCGGCCATTCACCTCGTGGTAGCCCGGCGTGGAATACAGGTCCGTTCCGCCAGCGGTTGGCGTGACTGTCGGTGCGAGCGTGGGCTCCACCGTGACCGTGGGCTCCACCGTGACCGTGGGTGTCACCGTAGCCGTGGGCTCCACCGTGACCGTCGGAGTGACAGAGGGCCCCGTCGTCGGTGTCATTGTTGGCGTCATCGTGGCCGTGACCGTCGGTGTCGCGGTAGCCGTCACCGTGGGTGTGACCGTGGCCGTCGCTGTAGGTGTCGGACCGACCGCCGCCTTCTCCACCAGCAGCGCCGCGGTCCGGGCCGGAATGGTGAGGGTGCCATCAGCTGTCCCCCATGCGGTGGCCTTCACCACGTCGTCGGAACCATTCGCCTGCACGGGGCTGAGTGTGTAGTCGCGACCCGCCAGCACGGGCACGGTGGTCACGATCTCATCCGGGGTGGCGTTGATAGCAACGAGTACGCCGTCGAGATCCTTGTCGACGTCGACGGCGTACTCCCCCGGACGATCATCCACCGCCATGACGATGAGCCCCGGCACCTGATCCTCTCCGGCGGCCGGGAATGTCACGCGCTCATCCACGAGCTCGTCGCTTCCGAGTGTCAGCAGGGGCGTCGACTTCCGCAGCCGCAGCAGATCCAGCGACTGCGCCAGCGAACTCTCCATCGCCGCCGTGTCCGGCTTCAGATCCGGGTTCTCGAGCAGCGGCCTCATGACGGGCCATTTCTCCTCGTTCTTCTCCGCGATCGGCAAGCCATTGCCGAAGCCATGCGTCTGCAGGCTCCAGTCCATGGCGTTGAAGTGGTCGCCGGAGTTGTAGGAGTCACGATCCAACGACTTGGAACGCAGAATCTCGGTACCCGCATGCCAGAACGACGGCGACTGTCCCAGCGCGACGGTGGCCAGGGACACCGTGTTCATCCGCACCCGATCCGCCATCGACGTGTCCACGGGCAGCTTCAGGATCCCGAGGTCGTAGAGCGTCTCGTTGTCGTGCGCGTCCACGTAGTTGACTGACTCCTGCGGCATCGACGCGAACCCCGCGGGCTGGCCGTTGTAGTCCAGCTCCGCGCCCGTCTTCACCGTGCCGTCGGCCGCCTCGAAGGAGTAGTCCTTCAGGTTGCCGGCCATGCCGAGACGCACCAGATCGGCGGAGTGCTTCAGCGCAGCCAGTCGCTCGGCCTCGGTCATCTCCGAGAGTCCGTTCGGATCGGTGTAGAGCCCCGTTCCGAACCCCTGGTTGACGCGCTTGTCCTCGTCGAACGGCCCGCCGCCGTGCACGGCATCCCGCAGCCGGTCGTTGAAGGCGCCGATGCCGGTGCCGTCGAGCTGGCCCTGCGTCGCCTGCACGAAGCGGGCGTTGTCTGCAACCTCGCCGAAATTCCAGCCCTCGCCGTACAGGTAGATGGCGGAGCCGTCGACGCCGTCCTCAGCCATCGTCAGCTCGTCCAGGGCCGCCCGAACGGCCTCCATGTTGGCGCGCGAGTGATGGCCCATGAGGTCGAAGCGGAAGCCGTCCACCTTGTAGTCGCGGGCCCACGTCACCACCGAGTCCACCATCAGCTTCTCCGCCACCTGGTTCTCCGTGGCGATGTTCTCGCAGCAGGTGGAGGTCTCGACGCTGCCCGACGGCGACAGCCGGTGGTAGTACCCCGGCACCACCTTGTCCAGCACCGACTTCTCAGCCTGACCCGACGCTGCGGTGTGGTTGTAGACCTCGTCCAGAACCACTTGCAGGCCGGTGTCGTGCAGGGCACCCACCATCTCGCGGAACTCGTAGCTACGGCTGCCACCCACTTGGTTGCCGGTGGTGGCGTAGGAGCCCTCGGGGGTGGTGTAGTGCAGGGGATCATAGCCCCAGTTGAAGCCGTCCTGATCCGCGACGCCAGCGACGGCGGCCTGCTGCTCCTCCGAGGCCGGGCCCGCGTCGGCGGGGATGTCCGGGACCAACTGCTCGGCGCGATCCTCCTCGATGGTCGCAATGTCGAAGGTGGGCAGCAGGTGCACCGTGTCAATGCCGGCCTCGGCAAGCCCGGCCAGGTGCTGCATGCCATCCGAATCGGAGCGGGTGAATGCCTTGTAGGTGCCACGTTCGGCTTCCGGCACCGACTCGTCCTCGATGGAGAAGTCGCGGACGTGCAGTTCCCAGATGGTGCGCGAGGCATCGTTGCGCACCGACGGGGCGGCCGTCTCGCTCCACTGCTGAGGAGCGAGCGCCGGGTCGTCCAGATCGACGAGCACAGAGCGCTCCGAATTCAGCGTGAGCCCCAGTGAGTACGGGTCGGTGACATCATTCGTCACCACCTCATCCTCGACTGGCACGTAAACGTCGATGGACCACAAATACTGCGCGTCCTGCCATGAGGCATCGCCCGTGACGGACCATGTGCCGTCATCGGCCTCCGTCGCGTCGACGACAATCGGATCACCGGTGCCGTCCGCCGGCCAGCGCAGCAGCGACACGTCGGTGGCCGTCGGGGCCCAGACCCGGAGCGTCGGTTCGCCGTCATTCCACACCGGCCCGAGCTCAGCGTCCGCGACGGCGTCGCCGTAGAGCGCATCCAGCAACGGAGCCATCTGCACTGACGTGGCTGCCAGCAACGCAGCACCATTGCCAGCGCTGACCACGAGTTCACCCATCACCAGCTCAGCCGCCCGGGCGTTGTCTGTCTCGGACAGGGTCAGCGCCACATAGTCCGCGAGGTGCGGGTACTCGGCCACCAGATCAGCGGACAGGTCACCGTCGTAGGTCAGGGCCAGCGCTTCGCCACCCTCGACGCCGTCTGCGACGGTGACGCCGCCCGCGGGATCGTGGTGCAGGGCCCAGCTGAGCTCTGAAAGGTCACCCGTGACCAATGACTTCGGCCAGGCGATCACATTCGGTGTCAGCCATTGCGCCCACGCCTCGCCCACTCCGACGAGTGGTGGATTGGTGACGTCGATGGTCAGTTCGTGTGTGGTCTCGTCGTAGGTAACCTTCACCACCTCGCCAGCGCTGGTGCTGAACGAGTAGTTGCCGCCATCAGGTACACCGCCCACACCATAATTTTCCTCCCACGAGCCGCCCACGGCAGCCTTGATGAGATAGCTGCCACCGGGCAGGGCGTTGGTCTCGTAGACCCATGTCCCGTCGCCGAGCGGTCGCATGGCCGTGGCCAGGCAGGCGGGCTTCCAGTTCTCGGTGCAGCCGAGCGCGGCCTGCCAATCGCCGGGCAGTGTGACCATGCCGGAGACGTTGACCACCCAGGACAGCTTGGTGTCGGGATCGTGGAAGAACCTCAGCGGCGTGCCATCGGTGGTGTAGGTGAGGTTGCCTCCATCGGGGGTGCCATAGCTCTCATCCCAGGCGCCGTCGTAGGCCACCTTCCACAGGTACGTACCGGCCGGGACCGTGAAGACACCGGTCCAGAGCCCCGACTCCTCGTCGAGGGACAGCGCCGCGGCTGCGCAATCGGGCTGCCAGTCACCGGAGCACCCCATGGCGGCGTTGTGGTCGCCGGGCACGGAGACCTCGATCTCACCGGGCCCTCCCCCGTCGTCGGCAGGCGCGAGTGCGAAGTCCTGCCCCACCCACACCAGCGCGGAGTCACCAGCAAGGGTGTCCACGCCCACGCTGACGGCGCGCACCTCCACCGGGGTACCCACGGGCAGTGCGGCGACATCGGCGTACACGCGTGGCGTGTCATCCTCGGCGACGCCGATCGTGGACCAGCCGTCCGCGTCGTCGAACGTGCGCATGGCGAACGTGGTCTCCGCCCAGCGGTTCTCGTCGATGGTGGCGCTCATTTCGACGGTGTTGCCGGTGGCGGCGGCGCCGTCGACCAGGTCGAGCTCGACATCGCCGGAGCTGGCTGCGACCGTGCGGTCGGCCCTCAGCACCACCGCCGACAGAGCGTCAACGGTGAGCGAGACGACGCCGTCGGCGCTGGCCGTGACGCCCGTTCCGCCGCCATGGACCACCGAGTACTCCGCGGACGGTGTGAGCGTGGTGACATCGACGCTCTGCTCTGTTGTCGCATTGTTTAGCGCGACGAGGTACTCAATCTTCTCGTCGCGGTCCACACGGGACAGGGCATAGACGCCAGCCCCTGAGGTGGTGAGTCGCTCGTACTGGGCGCCGTCGGCGAGGGCGGGGTGGTCGGCGCGCAGTTGCGCCAGGTCGGCGATGCTGTCGTAGAGGAGGGTGTCGGTGTCGTAACGGTCCTGACTTCCGACGGTCTCACCGTTCAGCAAATCCTGGGTGGCGTAGGAGTCGACCTGGGTGGCGAACATGTCGTGGCGGGCGGCCTTGTCGCCACCGTTGCCCACGAAGCCCTGCTCGTCCCCGTAGTAGACCACCGGCTGCCCCCGGGTCAGATACATCAGTTCGTGGGCCAGCAGGGAACGTTGTTCGCCCTGCCCGGAGTCGGCGACGAAGTACCCGATGCGGCCCATGTCGTGGTTGCCGAGGAACGTGGGAAGCGTGGCCGCGGACGTGTCGTCGGTCAGGTACAGGTCATCGCCCTCAAACAGGGCGGAGAGTCCCCTGGTGGTGAAGCCCTGAGCGAAGTTCGCGGCTGCCGACTGGAACGTGAAGTCCAGTGCCGCGTCCATCTCCGTTCGCCGCATGTAGGGAGCCAGCTTGGCCGGGTCGGCGTCGTAAATCTCACCGAACATGAAGAAATCGGGGTTCACCGTGGCGGCGTGGTCCTTGATGTCGGCGGTCCACTGCTCCCAGAACTCGAAGTTCACGTGCTTGACGGTGTCGATGCGGAAACCGTCGACCCCCATGTCCATCCAGGCGGTGTAAATCTCCGTCATGCCGTCCACCACGGTGGGGTGCTCGGTCATGAGGTCGTCCAGACCAACGAAGTCGCCCAGCGTGACGGACTCCCCCGTCCACGTGGAGTCCCCGCGGTTGTGGTAGAGCGTGACGTCGTTGAGCCACGAGGGTGTCTTGGTCACGCCGTCGCGCGGCACAGGGGTGTAGGGGAAGGAGACGTCCGCGTCCAGGGCGGGCCAGTCCTCGGAGCCGGCCAGCTCCGCGATATCGATGACGTTGCCGGCGGCGTCCCTGTAGGGCGAATCGGCGACGGGGATGTAGGAGTACTGCCCCTCCTCGTACGCGATGCCGTCGGCCGTGTGGTTGGTGATGATGTCGAAGTAGACCTTCATGCCGCGCGCATGGGCCGCGTCCGTCAGGGCGGTCAGTGCGTCGTTGCCGCCCAGATGGGGATCAATGGTGGTGAAGTCGGTGATCCAGTAGCCGTGGTAGCCGGCGGAGATGTCGTCGCCTGCGCCCTGGACGGGACGGTTGGTGAACGACGGCGTCAGCCAGATCGCCGTGGTGCCGAGACCCTCGATGTAGTCGAGATTCTCCACGAGACCCTGGATGTCGCCGCCGTGGTAGAAACCCGAATTAGTGGGGTCGAAGCCGTGATCGAGCCGGTCGCCCGCGATGCCGCCGGTGTCGTTGGCGGTGTCACCGTTGGCGAACCTGTCGGTCATGACGAAGTAGAAATTCTCCACCTCGCCCTGGCGCACGGCGGGTTGGGCGATCTCGGCGTCGCCGGCGACATCCTGACCGGTCGGTGTCAGCTCGGGCACCGTGACGCCGATGCGCTCAGTGGCGGAGTCGAAGCTGAAAGTCAGTTCCATGTCCACCGGAAGGTTCAGCTTCGCATTTTCACCCGGCTCATTGTTGGCGCCGAATGTTGTCGCGGAAGTGCCGTCCAGGGCGATCTTGAACTCGTGTTCCCCAGCGGGAATCGTGAACGTGGCGCTGTGGATGCCGCTGCCCGGTTCCGTCTCGGCGAGTTCGGATGTGGTGCAGTCGGGTTGCCAGTCGTCGCCGCAGCCCAACTCGGACTGGAACGTGCCGTACGCCACGACCTGGCCCTCGGCGGCAGCTGCCGTCACCGGGGAGGTGGGGACCACCAGCCCTCCCAGCACAAGTGGGACGGCTGCAAGGGCGGCAAGCAATTTCCGGCTGGAAGTATTCGATGACACGTCAGACTCCTTCGTCCTCAGGCGACAACGGCGTGCATGCTCACGACCACAGCGCTGATGGGAAGTGTAAACCCTCAACCGCGCAATTGGACTGCTCGAATACAGAAATCACCCATGCCCACAGGCGCCCCGACGGAACCATCAACGCTGCCGACGCGGCTCACACCCAACCCTTCGCCTCACGGCGCTCGTTCCTCGCGGTCGCTACTCAAGCAGCGTTGTGGCTGGCCACGCTTCTGGTCAAGTACTCTCGAGGGAGAGAACGCGAGGGACAGCGTTGATCAGAACAACTGCCGCCAGTTCGTGCGGGCGAGGTCGAGCAGCTCATCCCCGCGACCGGAAAGCACCGTGCGGATCGTGTACAGCGCAAATCCCTTCGCCTGCTCGAACGCCACCGCGGGCGGGATCGTCAGCTCCTGCGGGTTGCACACCACGTCGACGAGCGCCGGGCCGTCATGGGCAAAGGCTTCGGTGAGCGCAGCGTCCACCCCGGCGGAGTCCTCCACCCGAATGCCCTTGATTCCCATCGCCTCCGCCACCGCCGCGAAGCTCGGATTCTCCAGATCGGTCGCGAAGGGTACGAATCCCCCGGCCTTCATCTCCAGGTCGACGAAGTTCAATGAGGAGTTGTTGAACACCACGATCTTTGCCGGCAGCTGGTTCTGGGTGAGCGTGAGCAGATCACCCAACAGCATGGTGAGGCCACCGTCGCCCGAGAGTGTGACGGTCTGTCGCGTGCGATCCTGGCCGAGCACTCCGATCGCCTGGGGCACGGCGTTCGCCATCGACCCGTGACTGAACGAGCCGAGGAGGCGCCGCCGGCCGTTCATCTTCACGTACCGGGACGCATAGACCACGGGTGATCCGACGTCCGGGATGAAGACTGCGTCGTCGGCGGCGAGTGCACTGATGCGTCGGGCAAGGTACTGCGGATGCACGGGTCTGCCCTTGGCCGCTGGCTTCGCCAGATCGTTGAGCTGTTCACGGGTCTTCGCGTAATGCTTCTGCGCGTCCTTGAGATGCCGGTGTGCCTCTGGTCGAGCAGCGGCAGCAAGGCGGCGCAGGTCTCCTTGACGGTCCCCTGAAGCGGCACGTCGATGGGATGCCGCCGTCCGATCTGCTCGCCACGGATGTCGACCTGCACGTATCGCGCATCTTCCGGATAGAACTGTGGGTACGGGAAGTCTGTGCCGAGCAGCACGACGACATCGGCATTGCTCATGGCTCGGTATCCGCTCGCGAAGCCCAACAGTCCCGTCATGCCAACGTCGTACGGATTGTTGTGTTCCAGGTGCTCCTTGCCCCGCATGGCGTGCACGATGGGCGCGCCCAGACGTTCTGCGAGCGCCAGCACTTCTGCGTGGGCGCCTGCGGTGCCGGCGCCGCCCAGAATGGTGACCTTCTCCGCGCCGTTGATCAGCTCGGCCGCCTCACGCAACTGCTCGTTGATCGGCACGGTGGCCGAACGCGTGCGACGGATGACAGTGTGCCGATTGTCCTCGATATTCGCCGATGCCACATCTCCCGGGATCACCAGCACGGCGACGCCTCGCTTCTCGATGGCGCTACGCATCGCGATCTCGAGCAGGCGCGGGAGCTGGCTCGGCGTCGCGACGTACTCGACGTAGACGGAGCACTCGCGGAACAGCTCCTGCGGGTGGGTCTCCTGGAAGTAGTTGGTACCGATTTCTTCGGTGGGGATGTGGGCTGCGATCGCGAGCATCGGGACGCGGCTGCGGTTGGCGTCGTACAGTCCGTTGATCAGGTGAAGGTTGCCGGGTCCGCAACTGCCCGCGCACACCGCCAGCTCACCCGTCATCTCGGCTTCGGCGCCCGCGGCGAAGGCCGCCGTCTCCTCATGGCGCACGTGCACCCAGTCCAGACGCTCCTCGACGCGAATGGCTTCTGTGAACGCATTGAGTGAATCCCCGGGGAGTCCGTAGACGCGCTGTACTCCGTTTGCCACCAAACTCTGCACAATGTTGTCCGCAACTGTTGCCATGGGCTCAACTCTGCCACGTGGCAGCGCTGCATCACCACATGGAGCTGGCAGCGTGAGACGTGCGTGAGGAGATACTCAGGAGTCGGTAGAAGGTGCGGGCGTGACTTCAAAGGAACCGAAGGGGCCGTCGTCGAGTTCGACGTCGAAATTGGTCAGTCCGCCGAAGGCCTTCAGCAGCATGGGCTCGTTGCTCTGCCAGGAGAATTTCTGCGCCAGTTCACGCAGATGCGCTTGCGGGACGGGATCGGCGAGCATTGCAGTCATTTTCACCGCCAGATCGATCGGGTCGCCCGACCGGAACACGTTGCCCATCCCGTGGCTCGTGACGAATTCGGCCATGGTACGCGCGTCCGAGGACACCATGGGGAGTTCGGCATGCAGGTATTCGAAAAGCTTGTTCGGCAGCGTCCGGTCATGGTTGGCGGAGCCGCCCGGTAGCGGATGTACGGCGACATCAGCGCCGTGAAGGTAGTAGCTGAGGTGGGACTGGCTGACCGGACCGATGAAGTGAATGCGGTCATTCACGCCCAACTCGTCGATGAGCGGCTGCAGCTTGCTCATCATGGGGTGGGGCACCGGCATGGACACGATGGCCAGGTGAACCTTGTCGTCCATGTGGGACATGGCCTCGATCAACGTCTCGATACCGCGGGCCCAGCTCATGACACCGGCATACACCAGCAGAGGTGTTCCCTCCGCAACGCCAGCCGCCTCGCGCACCGTCACGTCGCCCTTCATCGGCTGGAACACTGAGAAGTTGACGATGGTGTCCGGTAGGGCGCGAAGCGCGTAGCGTTCCTTCAGCATCGTGGCGTGTGATGCTGTGACGGTCATGACGTAGTCGGCCTTCGGCATGAACGCACGCTCGGTGCCCAGCAGCGCCTCGTGGGCAGAACGGGACCCGATCTCCTTGTCCGGCAAACCATGGAAGTCCTCTCGGACGTCGTAGGACAGCTTGACCGTCTTTCCTCTGCCACGGAGTTCGACGGCGGCCGCCCAGGCAGCGGGCAGCACGAGCGGGTTGTGGGCGTGGAGAACGTCGGGGTCCAGTTCCACCAGCAGGTCCTGCAGCGTGTACACCAGGTTGTGGGCGACAGGTAGATTCCGCGGCAGGTCCAGCGCCTCGAACGGATCGTCAGAGCCCCGCAACCGGGCACTGGTTGCCTTTGCCAGCGTTGCGGCCCGGTCCCCCAGCTGCATCGCGCGAACGACGCCCAGCTTGGCGGTGGTCAACAGCAGACGGATCAGCGCCTTGACCGATGCCACATTGGCGCCCCTGACCCGTTCCCTGTATGCCCGACGCTGACGCCGCAACCGACCGGCGCGCTCGTCGTTGCGTGAGGGCAGCGGGACGTCGGCGCTGGTGGGCGCTGCTTGCAGCGGGACTCGGATCACCCGGGTGTGACCCCCCAGCACGAACTCGCCCGACTCGCCGTCCTTGGGCTCAACGGAGATCACGATCGGCTCGAAGCCGCCTCGGTGCAGGGTGGTCGCAATGCGCTTGATGCGCGAATCGAGATCGACGGGGGCGTGGCGGAACAATACGACGCGGGGCTTGGCTCTCACGATCTCAGATTCCCTTTCCCAGGGTGATGAGGGTTGTCTCACTGAACTTGACAGGGTCCAGCGACCGTCTGCCATCCACGATCACTTCAGCGCCCGGCAGATCTGCCGCCGAGAGCGATCGGTATTCCGCGTGGTCGGTGTGGACGATGACCAGCTCTGCAGCTTCCCCCATGTGGTGGGCGTCGAAGCCCATACGCGCCAGTTCCTGATCGCTGTACATCGGATCATGCACCGCGACGTGGGCGCCGCGTGCCCGCAGCGCCTCGACCACGGGGAAGACGCCCGACTTCGCCGATTCCTTGACGCCACCCCGGTAGGAGGCGCCCAGCACCACGGCTTTGCGTCCGCTCAGAGAGCCCAGCGCCTTCTCCGCCAGTTCGACGGCGTAGCTGGGCATGCCCTCGTTGGCGAGCCGGGCAGTCTCGACGATGGAGGCCTGTGGGTCCGTCCACAGGTAGAGGCGGGGATACACCGGTATGCAGTGGCCACCGACGGCGATGCCGGGGCGATGGATGTGGCTGTAGGGCTGGGAGTTGGCGGCCTCGATCACTTGGAAGATGTCAATGCCATGATCACCCGCGAAACGTGCGAACTGGTTGGCGAGACCGATGTTGACGTCGCGATACGTGGTCTCGGCCAGCTTCGCCATCTCGGCGGCCTCGGCCGTGCCGAGATCCCAGACACCGTTGCCGCGCTCCAGGTCGGGGCGATCATCGAACTGCAGGACGTCCTCGTAGAACGCTCGGGCACGTTCGGCGCCGCCCGCAGAGATGGCACCGATGAGCTTGGGATATTTGCGCAGGTCAGCGAACACCCGCCCCGTCAGCACCCGCTCCGGGGAGAACACCACATGGAAGTCCTCACCCTCGGTGAGGCCGGAACCCTCCTCCAGCATCGGCTTCCAACGGTCGCGTGTCGTGCCCACGGGGAGCGTGGTCTCATAGGTGACGAGGGTGCCGGGCTTCAGTCCTTCAGCAATGGACGCTGTCGCGGCATCCATCGCCGCGAACTCGGGTGTGCCGTCAGCCTGCACGAAGAGCGGTACCACGATGACGACGACGTCGGATTCCGCGACGGCGCCGACGGTGTCAGTGGTGGCCCGCAGTTTCCCCGCGGGCACGAGGGCCGCGAGCTTCTCAGCCAGGTGCGCTTCGCCCGGAAAAGGCTCCTTGGCCGCGTTGACCAACTCCACCAGATCCGCGTTGATGTCGGCGCCAATGACGTCGTGGCCGGAATCGGCGAACTGTACGGCCAGTGGCAAGCCGATCTTGCCCAGTGCCACAACGGTGATCTTCACGAACAACTCCCAGCGAATAGAGGCCCCGGAGAGGGGCTCGGTGATGCGGCGCTCGAGTGTGCGGCACCCAAGCCGATTGCAGGGGCACCGACGATCACGTCAACGATGCCTGTTCGGCTGACTACAGCTCAACGGTGGTGCCGGTGTTGGCGGATTCGATGACGGCCTCGGCCACCCGCACCGTGTTCAAACCTTGCTCCAGCGTCACGATGTCCGCGGGCTTGCCGAGCACGGCGTCGCGGAAGTTCTCGTGTTCACGCATCAGCGGCTCTGGCTTGGGGAAGGCGTACCGCACAACGTCTCCCTCGCTGACCCCCCGGAAGTGGGCGATATCGGACCACGTGCTCTCCACGGTGCCGTTGGCGTAGTAGGTGAGGTCCGCGGTGAGCGTGTCCGCCACGAAGGTGCCGGTCTCGCCGGTGATGATGGTCACGCGTTCCTTCAGCGGTGACAGCCAGTTGACGAGGTGGCTTGCGACGATGTCTCCCTCCAGTTTCGCGGAGACCGCGATCAGGTCCTCGAACTCTCGTCCCGAGAGGTTGTTGGAGTTGGCTGCCACATGCTGATAGCGCGCCTGCACCACCCATGCCGTCAGGTCTATGTCGTGGGTGGCCAGATCCTTGACCACGCCGACATCTGCGATGCGTGCCGGGAACGGGCCCTGGCGGCGGGTGGCCACTTGGATCACCCGTCCGAGCTGCCCGTCGGCGATACGCTTTCTTGCCTGCTGCAGCGCCGGGTTGTAGCGCTCGATGTGGCCCACGGCTCCGACCAGCGACGCCTTGGCGAACGCGTCGACGATCTTGTGGGAGCTGTCGATATCCGCTGCGAGGGGCTTCTCAATGATGGCGTGCACGCCTGCGTCGGCGAGCTGTAGGGCAGTCTCCAGATGCAAAGCCGTCGGGGTGGCCACCATGCAGTAATCCAGTTCCAGCTCCAGCAACTGCTGGACAGTGTTGAAGACGGGGCGGCCACCGGCCACACCCCACTTGTCTCCCCCCGGATCCATGATTCCCACCAGATCGACACCTTCGAGGGAACCCAGCACGCGGGCGTGGTGACGCCCCATCATGCCGATACCAATCAGACCGGCTTTGAGGTTCGCCATGTCACACACCTGCCTTCACCACGGAATTGACTGCTTCCACCACACGCTCCAAATGTTCACGTGTCAACGACGGATGAACCGGAAGCGACAGGCATTCCCTGGCGGCCCGCTCGGTTTCGGGAAGCTCCACCGGGGACTGGAACGGCGTGAGGCGGTGGTTCGGCACCGGGTAGAACATGCCCGAACCCACGCCGTACTCATCCTTCAACGCTGCGGCCACACCGTCGCGATCGTCCGCCACCCGCACCGTGTACTGGTGGAACACATGCACCGCACCCGGCAATGTGGGCGGCGTCACGACGCCCTCCAAGTTGGCCGAGAGGAACGCGGCATTCTCCTGACGCTGCTTCGTCCATGCCCCCACCTTGGTGAGCTGCACCCGCCCGATCGCAGCATGAATATCGGTCATGCGGTTGTTCAGGCCGACGACCTCGTTGTGGTACTGCTGCAACATCCCCTGGTTGCGATACAGACGCAAGGACCGCTCCACCTCGTCGTTGGCAGCCGAGACCATGCCCCCCTCACCGGAGGTCATGTTCTTCGTCGGGTACAGAGAGAACATCGCGAACGCGCCGAAGGCACCCACCGGGGTCTCATTCAGTGACGCTCCGTGCGCCTGGGCGGCATCCTCGAACAGCATCAGCCCATGCCTGTCCGCCACCGCCTGCAGTTCGCGCATCTTCGCAGGATGTCCGTACAGGTGCACCGGCATGATCGCCCTGGTGCGCTCGGTGATGCTGGCCTCCACCGAGACCGGGTCCAGGCAGAAGTCATCAGCCGAGATGTCAGCGAACACCGGCGTCGCCCCCGTCAGAGCCACCGAGTTCGCCGTCGCCGCAAACGTGAAGGAGGGAACGATGACCTCATCGCCGGCACCAATGCCGCATGCCAACAAGCCCAGATGCAGGCCCGAGGTGCCCGAGTTCACGGCCACACAGGCACGCCCCAAATCGAAATGCTGGGAGAACTCCTCCTCGAAAGCCTTCACCTCCGGACCCTGCGCGATCATGCCGGAACGCAAAACACGATCAACCGCCTCACGCTCCTCGTCGCCGATGATCGGCTTTGCCGGGGGGATGAATTCAGTCACGGGTTGACCTCCACAAGGGTTTCGTTGTCTTCGGTGTACACGGCTCCGGTCTGTGGGCACACCCACTGGCCGGCTTCATCTCCGGGCTCGAGCGGGACGCCAGCGCGCCCCACCCACCGGATGCGCCTCGCCGGGACACCGGCGACGAGAGCAAAGTCGGGAACGTCCTTGGTGACGACGGCGCCGGCGGCCACCATCGCCCAGGCTCCGATCGTGACCGGCGCGATGCAGACGGCGCGGGCGCCGACGGAGGAGCCGGTGCGGCACGTGACGCCGATGGCTTCCCAGTCATCCCCGCGCTTCAGGGAACCGTCCGGCGCCACCGCCCGGGGAAAGTAGTCGTTGGTGAACACGGCCGCAGGGCCGACGAAGACGCCGTCCTCGAGGATGGCCGGTTCGTACACCAGGGCATAGTTCTGGAGCTTGCAGTTGTTGCCCATCTTCACGCCGGTTCCCACGTAGGCGCCTCGGCCGACGATGCAGTTCTCGCCGAGTACCGCCTGCTCGCGCACCTGCGCGAGGTGCCACACTGAGCTGCCTTCGCCGATGGTCGCGTCCGGCGACACGTCAGCTGATTCCTGGATGCGAACCATGAAGCTTGGGTCCCTTCGAGTAGGCAACTCGACGAGCATACCGTCGAACCGATGACAGGCGCCGAGCACCCTCCGCGAACCATCCATGATTTGATGCCCATCGTCTCCGGCACTCGGGGGCCGCGGTCGCTTGCATACACCGCCTGGTGCAACCAGAAGTCAGTGAGACCGTGTTTGCCGGTCAGAGACCCGCTGGGTCAGTCATCGAGGAGCCGAGGATGCGAGGCTGATGATCCTGCGGGCGGCCTCGTCGTAGGTGTTGTGCCGGGTGCGCGCCAGCTCTCCGGCCTCACGGACTGCAGCGGTCAGTTCCGCACGCCACAGCGGATCCGTGGCGTAGCGTCGTAGGACTCGTGCCGTTTCGTCCACGGAGTCCACGATGGCTCCGGCGCCGGTTCGACGCACGAGCTCCACCACCCGCGGCAGAGGAGTTGCGATGGTGGGGAGACCGCAGGCGAGGTACTCATAGATCTTGGAGGGCATGGCGTCCGCGAACGCGGGGGTGTTGGCCAGCAGACAGAACCCCACGTCCGCGCCCTTGGCAATCTCCCACGAACGTCTGGGTTCCTGTCGATCATGGAAACGGATGCGGCGGCAGTCGTCGTCCCTGAGCCTATTGAGCAGCCACCCACGGTCCGCACCGCGCACGGGGCCCACGATGTCGAGCTGCCACGGATCGTCGTCGTCAGCCGTCATGGCGACGGCCTCCACCATCGTCTGCAGTCCGCGGGAGCGACGGTTGTCACCGATGTAGACGGCTCGCCACTGGCCGTCGTCCACTGGACTCATCATCTCCGGCAACAGAGTGAAGTCGGGCTCGTTGCGCATCACGTACCGGTTGCCTGCCTTGCGAGGAGGGACGTGCTCGTCGGCCACCAGCACGAGATCGGCATGACGAGTGGTCCAGGTCAGCGCGCTCACGGCGACCTGCAGGAGCTTGAGCAGTGGCTTGGGGACCCACGAGCGGTCCTTGAGAAGCGCCCTGTAGTCCTCGTGGACATCGGCCACCCACGGCCGTCGCCGCACCCGGCTGGAGAACCAGGCGCTGGGTGTGGGGTCCGGGTCGATGGTGAGCAGGATGTCGCCCCGGGCTCGCCACGGCCATGCGAGGGCACGGACGAGACGTCGCATCTTGCCGACGGGAGCCGCGGTCACCACATCACAGCCAGCCGGTCCGAGGGCCGCGTCACCCAGGCCGAGAACAGCGACGTCACACCCGGCCCGACGCAGGGCAGAGGCGGTTCGGTGGAGTCGCGCATCAGCCACGTCGTGACCAGTGGTGACGATGGCGACCCGGGGGCTCAGAAGTCCTCCATGATGATCTTGTCATCGCCCACTTTGAGGAAATCCATGTACGCATCGCAGATCTCCTTGGGGTCGCCGCGCTTGATGAGCCGACCCTTGTGGAGCCAGATCACTTCATCGGAGAGATCCTGGATGGTCTGCAGGGCATGCGAGACGAGCAGCATGGTGCCGGCCTGTGCCATGAGAGACTCCATCTTCTTGGCGGCCCGTTCCTTGAAGCTGGCGTCGCCGGCGGACAGCGCCTCATCAATGATCAGAATGTCCGGCTCCATGTTCACGGCAACCGAGAACGCGAGACGAGAGAACATCCCGGAGGAGTAGGTGCGCATGGGCATGTCGATGAAGTCACCCAGATCCGCAAAGTCAGCGATTTCGTCGAACTTTTCGTGGACCTCTGAGCGGGTCAAGCCAGCGGCGAGTGCACCCAGGACGACATTCTCCCGTCCCGTCAGGGCCGTGTTGAAACCGACGCCGAGCGCCAGCAATGTGCTGACCTTGCCGCGCACCTCGATGCTGCCCTCGGTGGGTGGAAGGATGCCTGCGACCGCGCGCATCAGCGTGGACTTGCCCGCACCATTGGCACCAATGAAGCCGGTGCACTTGCCCTGGGGAACCTCGAAGCTGACTCCACGAAGCGCTTTGACCTCGCGGTAGTTCTGCTTCTGTCGTTTTCCCGCTTTGACGAGGGCGTTCTTCAAGGATGGCTTGCGCTCGAGATTGACGCGATAGGTGATGTCCAGGTCGTTCACGGCCACGGCCGCCTCGCCAGAAGGGGCGCTCAGGGGTGTGACGGAGGCGTCGGCCAATGGTTCTGGTGCACCGGGGTCGCGTTCCATGGGAGTTTCAGAGGCGGACAGCGAAATCACGCTCCCTCGACATGAAGTACAGGACTCCGATGACCAGCATCCCGAATGCCCATGCGAACATGACACCCACATACAGCCACGGTGGAGTCCTTCCGTCGAGTATTGCGTGCCAGGCGCCGAGCGAAGCGAACATCGGATTGATCAGGGACCACTGGCCGATCCGACTGCCGATGGGCCCCGTCAGAAAACCCTCCGCCGAGTACAGCACCGGAGATGCATACAGCCAGATGCGGATGAAGTAGGGCAGGAACTGGGCGGTATCCCGGAAGTAGACGTGCCACGTGGCCACCAATGCGCCAATTCCCACGCCCAGTATGGTCACCGCCAGGACAACCACGGGCACCCACAACAACTGGAGCGACCATGGCCTGCGGAATGCGATATGGATGACGAGGTACACCACCATGGTGGGGAGGAACCGTCGAAACGCCAGGTACACGTTGGAGAAGATCAGCAGCATCTTCGGGAAGCTCATGTTGAGGATCAGGCTGCCTGCGTTGGTCACCGATGTGGCGCACGCCTGGATGGAGCCGGTGAGATAGAAGAAAAGGAAGAGGCCGGAGGCAATCTGGGGGAACCGCGAAGCGTTCGCACCGCCACTCAGAACGACGACCAACAAGAAGTAGACGGCCGCCAGGAGGAGCGGGTTGATGACCAGCCAGGCCTGCCCCAACACCGTGTTGGTGTTCGCCGCCCGCATGTTGGTGTGGCTCAGCTCCATGGCGAACTCACGGCGACGCCACAGCTCGCCGAAGTACTCACGCATGTTCGGGAGGCCCGCTTTGTGTGGCTTGTACACGCGGTACTGCTCGGTGGTCCTGGCGGTGGAGTCAGCCAATGCTCAACCTCCCCCGCAGCCTGTGGCTGCATCTCATGCCGAACGGTCCGTCCGCCCGGCGTCAATATTCGCATACACGTCGCGAAGGCGTTCAGCGTCCGTTTCCCAGCTGAGCTCCGGACGCGCCCGTGCGACATTACCCACCAGTGTCGGGTATTTCGCCACCGCATCGCCAATAGCATGCACCAGCGACTCCGCGTTTCCGGGTGCGTAGAGCGTTCCGAGACCGTGCTTGCGGACCATGCGGGCGAGCTCACCCACTTCCGTCGCCACCACCGGAACACCCAGACTCACCGCATGGAAGAGCTTGTTGGGCATGGCCAACCGGTGGTTCTCCCACTTGTCGGAATGAGTCACCAACGAGAGCCCGGCAGCCTGGATGAGATCGGAGGCACCGGACAACGGCAGGGCGGGACGAACGTCGAGCCGTCCGCGGTCAAAGGAACTCAACCACGTGTCGTCGGCCGGTCCCACCGCCGTGATGGGCAGGTTCACCTCCAGGCTGGCCGCAGCAATCGTCTCGAGTTCCCGGAACGCAGCCACCCGCCCGGCGTACACCAGAGCGACCGGTGTCTCCAGTGGTTCCGGCAGCTCGGGAGCCAACGGGAAGGTGTTGTGCACCACGGTGATGTTGTCCCAGCCGTACTGCCGACGCAACGCATCGGCCACGCCATCTCCCACTGTCAGCACATCGGCAGCCCTACCCCCCAGTTCGGCTTCACGGCTTCGCTCCGCGCGGTCCGCTAGTGGGGTGGGGCGATGTTCACGGGGCAGGCCGGTCCAGAGTTCGTGGGAATCGTAGATCAACGGAGTGCCGTGTTCCCGGGCCAGCCGTTCCCCCGCGGCCAGCGCCGTGAAGTCGTGGGCGTGGACGACGTCGAACTCCCGTCCCCTGGCATCCGCGTAGGCGCCCGACGCCCAACGTCCGAACGCGCTCCGACGGTGCTGCGGCAGCAGGGTCCAGCGCACGAGTCGCACCGGGGGTGAGACCTTCCGGCCACTGAGCGATGGTTTTCCTTCGGCGCGGAATACCGAGGACGTGCCGACACTCGAGATGGTGATCCCGTCAGCGTCGGAGAAACCTGGAGGCACCGAGCGTCCGACGATGTGCACCGTGTGCCCGGCATCCACGAGCGTACGAGCTTCCCGCAGCACGCGGGTGTCGGTTGCCACGGAGGTGGCCACGAGCATGAGCACTCTCACGCGCGCCCCGTCACAGACCCATGAAGTCGGCAAGCACCCCGGCACTCGCCCGGCCGTTGTGCCATCGGTGGACATAGTCGCGGCCGGCCTGCGACAAGTCCGCCACGCGAGCCTCGTTCGTCAGCACCGCATCGAGCACCTCGCGCAGGTTGTGCCAGGCAGCCTCCACGATGGGGACGTCGCCGTCGATCCGCCGCCTGACCCGGTCGGCAACGTGGCCGATCACCACCTTGCCACCGGACATCGCTTCGACCGCTGTGATGCCGTAATCACCCAGCCGCAGCTGGTCGATGACGATGTCGGAGTCCATCATCTTCTCCCGCATCTGGTCACGCGTCAGGGCCTCACCGCGCACGTAGCGGATCCTCCCCTCGGCCTGCATCTGCAGGCAGATCGCGTCCACGTCGTCAGAGCCCTTCATGGATCCCTTGGATGGAACATGGAACACCTTGGGCGCCCCGGACCGGGTGAGCGGGGCAACATCGCTGGACCACAGGTCGGTGTCCACGACGATCGGCAGCCAGGTTGCCTCGGGCAGGTAGTCGATCAGGTCGTTCGTGGTGACGAAGACCGGCCCGCCGAAGGCCAGTACGTGGGGCATGATCGCGTCAACCTGGTTCTGCAGAGTTGCTGTCAACTCGTCCTCCGGGTCACGGAAAGGCGAGTCGGGCTCCTGCTCGGCGTGGAGACGCGGGTTGCGGATGTCGGAGCCGTGGAAGACCAGGCCCTGGGCGATACCCACCTTCGAGAACCACTCGGCTTCCTCGTAGAAGAACTTGCCGAAACGGGCCCCCACCATGGCGCGGGCGCTCTCAGTGAGGACGTGGGTGACACGATTCTCCAGCTTGCGCTGAAGCTGTCGCTGCCAGGCCGGGGAAACCCAGTGCTGGTATGTGACGCTCTGATCCACCGGGAAGCTGATGGCCTGATCACGCACGAGCCAGGCCGACTCGGCAATGGCCTCGGGATGCTCACGCATCAGCGACGTGGCCCACAGCTTCGGCTGGCCGCCCGTGTTGGCACAGCCGATGCGCAACCAGGGGCGGCTCTCGAAGATCTCGGAGTCAGCCAAAGAAGCCCGCTGCCCCAACATGTCGCGACGGATAGCGCTCAATTGGTCATCCAACGTGCTGGGCTGCAGTCCTTCCTTGGCGCGTGCGGACGTCACGTCGAGACAGACCTTCTGGACTGTGGGTAGGAAGGCCTCAAAACTGTGCGCGGCCACCACATCATCGGTGATCCTGCTCCGGTATCCCTCAAGGTTCGCCAGCAGCTTTGTGGTGGCTTCAACGATGGAGTCCGGGTTGGAGTGCTCAAAGACCTCGCCGATGCCCTGCTCCGTGATGCGGGCACTCAACCACTCCATGTTGGATGTGAGGATGGGCAGTCTGGCCTGGACGGATTCGTAGTACTTGTTGGGGGCAGCCCAGTTGTGGTTTCCCACCGGCAGGAATGGGAAAATCGCGGCAGTCGCCGAAGCAAGGTACTCCGCCACCTCGTGCGTGGGGGCGAATGGTACAAAGTGCAGCCGATCCGAGACCGCAAGCTTTTCGGCCTGCTCCTCGAGCTCGAGAACGTAGCTGCTGCCACGTCGCGCACCAATGGCGAGATGTACGTCCGGCAGCTTGGGCAGCGCGGCGACGACGTCGTGCACGCCGCGGTGGTACGACAGACCACCGGCGTAGACGAGCAGCGGCGTGTCGGCGTCGATCTTCAGGAAGTCCCGCACCGTCATGGGGTGATCCACCGGCGGCAATCCGTGCACGGGGGCGTTCGGCACGAGTTGGGGGGTGGTTGTGAGGCTGTACTTGTCCGCAAGGAAGTCTGCGATGGGTTCGCACACCGTGACAGTGGCGTCGCACAGGCCGATGTACTCCGCCTCCAGCGCGGGGAATCCCTCAGTAATGTTGGGATCTTCACTCGCCAGGCCGTACACGTACTCCCTCGCGTCGTAGACGGCACTGACAGCGTGGCCATGCGCCCGCCACGCGGTTACCACCTCAGTGGCCAACGGCAGCAGATGGACATCAGTGACGATGAGGTCGGGCTGCAACTCGACGACGTACGGCTTCATGGACCGGACCATCTCCGGGACATGCGGCAGCGCCTTCTCCCACAGCTTCAGATCGGCTTCCGGCTCCTGCGCGGGCGGCCGCACCTTGTTCTTCAACTCTCGCGCCTTGTCACTGACGCGGTGGGTGACCTCGTCGATCCGCGCCACCTGTTTGAGCACTTCCTGTGGTGGGCGGCGGTTGGCTGCCAGATGGAACGCCTTGCGCACTCCCCGGTACACCAGCGACAACGGCCGCTTCGCAGGCGCGGCCGCCCGCGGTGAACACAAAATGTAGGGCATCCCCGCAATGAAACCCCGCGGCGGGATACCCGAGCCGAAGCCCACCATCGTCACCTTGTACCCGGCTGCCAGCAACGCCAGCCCGTTGCGATGTGCGCGCGCGTCGATCTCGATGTTGTTGGGAAGGGCGATGACGGCATGCGGCTGCTGCATGTCTCTCCTGTGAAAGTGATGGGGGCGTTCAAGTCGAAACCAGTTCCACACTCTAGCGGTCGTCGAGGGGTATGAAGCGGAGCCGATACAGTGAGGGCCGTGTCCAAAGTTCTGACTTCCCTCCCCGTCGGCGAACGCGTCGGCATCGCCTTCTCCGGTGGCCTCGATACCTCCGTGGCCGTCGCATGGATGCGCGAGAGCGGCGCCATACCCTGCACCTACACAGCTGACATCGGCCAGTACGACGAGCCCGACATCGAATCCGTGCCCGGGCGTGCGGATGTCTACGGCGCAGAACTCTCCCGCCTGGTGGACTGCCGCTCAGCGCTGGTGGAGGAGGGCTTGTCCGCGCTCGCATGTGGTGCATTCCACATCCGCAGCGCCGGCCGCGCCTACTTCAACACCACGCCGATCGGGCGCGCCGTCACCGGCACGATGCTGGTGCGCGCCATGGCTGAGGACAACGTCTCCATCTGGGGTGACGGCTCCACGTACAAGGGCAACGACATCGAACGGTTCTACCGCTACGGGCTGATGGCCAACCCGGCGCTGCGCATCTACAAGCCGTGGCTCGACGAGGAGTTCGTCACGCTGCTCGGCGGGCGCACGGGCATGAGCGAGTGGCTGACTGCCCGTGATCTGCCGTATCGCGACTCGGTGGAAAAGGCGTACTCCACGGACGCCAACATCTGGGGCGCCACGCACGAGGCCAAGACCTTGGAGAGTCTGGACGTGTCCCTGGAAACCGTCGAGCCCATCATGGGTGTGAAGTACTGGGACCCATCCGTCACCATCGACACCGAAGAGGTCAGTGTCGCCTTCGAACTTGGACGTCCCGTGGCCATCAACGGCCAGCGGTTCAGCTCCGCCGTCGATCTGGTGCTGGAGGCCAACGCCATCGGCGGCCGACACGGGCTGGGCATGAGTGACCAGATCGAGAACCGGGTCATTGAAGCCAAGTCGCGGGGAATCTACGAGGCCCCCGGGATGGCGCTGTTGTGGATTGCGTATGAGCGACTGCTGGCGGCCATCCACAACGAGGACACCATGTCCAACTACTACACACATGGACGTCAGCTGGGGCGGTTGCTGTACGAGGGTCGTTGGCTGGATCCGCAGTCCCTGATGCTGCGCGAGTCGATTCAGCGTTGGGTGGCCTCCGCCGTCACCGGCGAGGTGCGGCTCCGGCTACGCCGCGGGGACGACTACACCATCCTCGACACCCGGGGCCCGCACTTCTCCTACGAGGCGGACAAGCTGTCCATGGAGCGCGTCGAGGATTCAGCCTTCGGCCCGACGGATCGCATCGGTCAGTTGACCATGCGGAACCTCGACATCGCCGATTCCCGCGACAAGCTGGAGCTCTACGCCAGCCAGGGCACGCTGACCGGCAAGGCGGCCGATCTGATCGGCGAGCTGACACCCGGTGGCGCCCACGACATTGCCGAGATCGGCGCCGTGAGACCTGACGACGAGATCGACTCGGCGGGCCTGCGTTCCGCCATGGACACCGGCACCGACTGATCCTTGACGTTCCTTGGAGCGAGCTTTCCCGCGATGCGTTGGGTGGCGGCCAGAGGGGGATTCGTCGTTCTGCCGTCGAGTGGTGACGAGCAGCAATCCCCCGGCGAGAGGGTTTGTCGCGAGCGGACCTCAAGCTCTCATTGAGGTGTTGCACCAGCCCGAACACGACGCAGAAAATCGCCGCGTCACGCGGCGTGTGGTCGGTTGGATCCACGAAGTGAGTTGACCGTCGTGACAACTCGGCGACGCGCCTTACAGAATCCTGAAAGGTGCGTTAAGGTGACAGCACTTGCATGCCCCCGGTTCCCCCAACTCGCTCTCCAGTGGTGATCATGTCTCCTCAACGCACACATCGGCGTATTCTTCCCCTACTCATCGCGATTCTCATTGCTTTCACCGGTGCGGTGGTGTCCCTGCCGCAAACCGCGGCCGCCGAAGAGGGTCATCCCTACACAACTCCCGGGGAACGGGAGTACAACGGCAGACAGTGGCGGACCACGTGCGAGAAGTACTCCTCGACGGCCACCCGCTGTCGGGCAGAAATCTTCGCCACCCAGGTCCGGGTCGTGGACGGCAGCTACCAGTTCGTGAATGAATATGTCTTCAACAACCTGACGTATCTGCCGTCCAATCGGAAGAATTGGGAGGGCAACCCGCTGGCGGAGGATGGGCAGTTCATCAAGAACGGCCGCATGTGGCAGACGTCCTGCTTCGATGACTGGACCGGGGAGAACGGTTGCCGTTCGTTCATCTCAGCCAGCGTCGTGGAGCCGACCAGGACCGCTCAGGGCTGGAGTTTCCAGGTTGTGGACAAGTGGCTGTTCAACAACGTCGTGCAGTTCACCCCCATCGAGACAGCACCACCGCCTCCTCCAGCGCCGAAACCGTACAACCCGTGCAACGTTGACCCGCCCGCAGGCTGGACGTTCACCCCTGAGGGCCGTCCCCATCTCATCAAGCCCGGCTACGAACCAGCCGACCACTACAACCCCATCTCGCTGGCCAACTTCACCAAGCTCGCGGTACGCAACACAACCATGGACGATGCGGACCGTCTCTGTTTCGCACTGCTCGGCGCCAATGAGCTCATGAAACAGGCGGAAACCCGGACCTACAATGGCCGAGAGAGCATCTGGTTCCCCTACCCATTCGGTTTCTCTGCCAACCCCGCCATGAACGACCTTGCAGCGGGCTGGAACTCCGGTCTCGGTCAGGTGGGCGCGATGACGGCCCTGCTGGACCTGTCCGAGATGACGGGCGAACTGGACAAGCCAGAGGCAGATCGAACCTGGGAACAGGTGGCGAAAAAGATCTTCAACTCGTACCTCGTCCCCCTGAGCGAAGGTGGCTTCACCAACCGCAGCAACGGCTTCCTGTGGTTCGAGGAGTATCCCACCACCCCGGAACCAACGGTGGTCAACAATGGCCATCACCAAAACGTGCTCGGCCTCCACAGTTACTGGAAGCGCACCGGGGACCCCGAAGCGCTCGCCCTCTTCGAGGAGGCCGTGACAGATATGGACGCCCAGACGATCAAGGCTGAAGTCCCCCTTGAAGGCGGCATCATGTCGTCCTACGACCTCGTGCGCGGCTACCCCACTACACCCCTGCGTGCTGTGCCGCTCACTTCCGGGGCACGGATTCGCGAGACGTTGCTCAATGGACAGCCGCTGACCAGTTATCCCGACAACACGCCGCGGCACAACACGCGACCCCGGTCTGCAATCCTCCCACTCGCGGAACGTAGCGGAGCAGCAGAGAACTTCGTCACCAACCCCGCGCTGAGCGACGTGGTGAACAAGGTCCCCGCTGGCTGGCGTGCCGTCAACGGCAGCACGGGAATCAACGATTTGCGGGGCCCGGACAGAGCAGGCATGATCGGCGTCCATCCGAGCGGCCGTGCGTGGGCAGGGCTGGAGCAGGTCATCCCGTCCTCCAGGTGGACCCAATTCGCTACGCCCAACTCCCGTCTTTCCTTCGCCATGGACTCCCGTCTGGAAATTTCCAACAACCAACCCGGCACCGGCGGGAAGGTCTCTTTCTATTCCCTGTGCCCCGCCCCTGGCAATACGACGAGAACGACCCTGATCCACGAGAATGCCAAGAACCGTTCCCGTCAGAATTCTTGGTCCACTTCGGAATTCACGGCACCAGCGGCCAACTGTGACATCAAGATCCAGCTCCTGACTTTCAGCTACCGCGTCTCCAATACCACCGCCTGGTACAAAAACGTCACACTACGCGCAGCGGATCCACTCGGTGACAACGTCACCCCCGCCTACGATCTGCTGACGCACAGGACGCCCGAAAACACTTTGACCATCAAGGGCTCGGGAAGAGTCGCTCTGGAGGCGTACTACGGCGGCAGGTGGCTGGAGTTCGCACGCCCAACCCTGTCTGCCTCCGGGGTGGACGTCAAAGTCCCCGAGCGCTACACCGGCCGCAACATCAACTACAACTACCACGACAGCCACATCTCGGAGCTGCAACTCATCTCCTGCTACTCCGGCAACAGGTCGCTTGACCAGATCGCGCAGCGGTGGAGCGCCATGGCCACGCGCCCCTACAAGGACTTCTCAAACAATAGAAATTGCAAGGAAATCCCCAAGGTTCTCGACATGGGTGGCGACCCCGTCTTCATCGAACCTGACGTTGTCACCATGTCCGAAGTGCCTGAGGCGATGCCCACCACGATGGCACTTCCCGATGAGGAAGAGCTGGCGTCCACCGGCGAGAGCGAGGACGAGTGAGCTGACCTCAGCGCAGTCGGTGGCTCCCGTTCGAGCCGGTGTAGCGCGGCGGCGTTGTCGGGTTGTTCTGTACGGCTCCCGCGCCTACGGGCGCCGATGTGGTGTGCGCTAATGTGAAGTCGGTCGTCCAGCGGGCCAGCGTCCGTTGCTGTAAAACAACCTCGTTCAGGAGATCCTCGCGTGACGAAAACAGATGTGTGTGTTGTTGGCCTCGGCTACATCGGCCTGCCCACCGCGGCAATCTTTGCTGAGAAGGGTCAGCAGGTCCACGGTGTCGACGTGAGTCCAAAAACGGTGGCTGCCGTCAGCTCCGGCAGGGTCCCGTTCGTGGAACCGGACCTCGGCGGCTATGTGGAGCGCGCCGTCGCCCGGGGAGCACTGACTGCCTCCAGCGAACCCGTCCCCGCCAGGGCATTCATCATGGCAGTCCCCACACCGTTCAACGACGACCACAGCGCCGACCTCAGCTACATCGAGGCAGCCACCCGGGCGGTCGCGCCACATCTCGCGGGTGATGAGCTGTTGATCCTGGAGTCCACTTCCCCCCCAGGAGCCACCCAGCACATGGCCGACGTGGTGGCTGAGGCACGTCCCGATCTGCGTGATTCGGACCTCAAGTTCGCCCACTGTCCCGAGAGAGTGTTGCCGGGTAAGGTCATGGTCGAGCTCGTCCGAAACGATCGCATCGTGGGCGGAATCACCCCGGAGGCCGCTGAGGAGGCACGGGACCTCTACCGCGTCTTCTGCGAAGGGGAGATCCTCCTCACCGATGCCACGACCGCCGAGATGGCCAAGCTGGTGGAGAACAGCTTCCGCGACGTCAACATCGCCTTCGCCAACGAGCTCTCCGTGATCTCCGATCGGCTCGGCATCGACGTATGGGAACTCATCGAGCTCGCCAACCACCATCCCCGCGTCAACATCCTGCAACCCGGCCCGGGTGTCGGCGGGCACTGCATCGCCGTGGACCCGTGGTTCATCGTGGCGGCCGCCCCCGAGCAGTCGCGACTCATCCGCACTGCGCGCGACGTCAACGACGGCAAACCCCACTACCTGATGGAGCGCATCAACACCGCCGCCGAAGGATGTGAGCAGCCCACCGTCGCAATGCTTGGCCTCGCGTTCAAGCCCAACATCGACGACCTGCGTGAATCGCCAGCCCTGCAGATCGTCCACGACTACGCACAGGCACACCCACACTCACGGATCCTGGCCGTGGAACCCCACATCGATGAGCTACCTGCCAAGCTCGCCGAATTGCCCAACATCACCCTCACCCCCACCGACGAAGCCCTCGACCACGCCGACGTGATCGTCGTCCTCGTGGATCATGACGCCTTCAAGACCATCCCCGTGGACCGGGTGTCGACCAAGAGAATTGTGGACAGCAAAGGCCTCTGGCGCTGACCGGCTCATCGCAGCTTCGAGCACCAGCGCCCGCTGGCTCCTCGCCGAGTTGCCACGCTGCACCTCGCGAGCACGTGCGAGGGATAGGCTCGATGGGTGGATGAAGAGACGCAGCTCAACCAGGCCCGACACCTCGAGCAGTTGGCACTCGGAGAACTCGAGGTTGCCAACCGGCAACTCGCGGAGGCGGGACGCACCATCGACGAACTCCGCTCCGATGCCCTCGCGCTCGCAACCCGGGTGGATCAGGCCCGCACAGAGGCCGAGTCCTTTGAGGAGAAGCTCCATGGGGAGCACGAGAAGCTTCAGCGGGAGCATGTGGAGACACGGGCGCTACGGCAGCGGGTGGCGGAGATGGAGACCGAACAGGAGTCACTCCGTTCCACCATCGATCAGCTGCAGAACCACGTGGCGCGATTGAAGAAACAGCTGACACGGCCGGAACGCCTGATGGCGAAGAAGCTCCTTCGTCGAGGCCCCTTCTCCACGCGGGATGCGTCGTGACGGCCGTCGCTGACACCGCGCTGGATTCCGTCCTCGATGTGTTGCGCACCCGTCGCGACTTCGTGGTGATAGCGGTGACGTACCCGCATCGCTGGCGCACCGGTTCGGAGTATGTCCGCCGTCGCGTCGAGGCCTATGCCTCGGCCGGGCTGCGGGGGGTGGTGGTGGACTATTCACCTCTGAACGTATCGGAGCCGTACCTCTCGCAGGATGACGCGGCGCCCGTCGCAGTCATCCGGCCCGCAGACCTGGTCTCGACGCTGGACGCCGTCGCCCAGTCCGGATCGCCTGTCCTTGCACACTCCCCCACACCGCAGGCGCTCGACGAACTCCACGACCGCATCCCCGGTGACCGTCTGGCGGTGTGGTTCCATGGCTACGAAGTGCGCGACTACCGTCGGCTGCAGGGCAACTCCACCACACGGGAGATGTTTGCCATCCGCCACATCCGGGACGCGCAGAACCGCGACAGGTTCCGGGCGGCGGCCCCCGTCTTCACTGATCCGGCCGTCACCAAAGTCTTCGTCTCCCGGACCCAGGTCCGTTACTCGGAGTTCGACGTGGGCGTCGCGGCGACCAACGTCGAGGTCATCCCCAACCACATCGACACCGACACTTACCGCGCACGGGAGCGGAGCCCCGAGGAGGCCCGCAGGATTCTGTTGCTGCGCGGGTTCGCCCAGCGCAACTACGCCAACGACGTCGCGCTCCGGGCGCTGGAGATCTGCTCCCGACGCGACGGTTTCTCCGATCTGGATATCACGGTGCGCGGGTACGGCACGCACTTTCGCAGCGAAGTGGCCGGAGTCCGGCAGTTCAGCAATGTCAGCGTGCAGGAGGGCTTCTCCAGCCCCGCACAGATGGCGGCACTGCACGACGCGCACGGCATCTTCCTGTGTCCCACGCGCTACGACACCCAGGGCGTAATGCTGGGCGAGGCCATGGCGAGTGGCATGGCCAGCATCACGAACCCGGTGGCCGCCATCCCCGAGTTCACGGACGACACGTGCAGTCTGCTCCCACGCGGCAACGACCCCTGGGCGTTCGGCGATGCCCTCTGGCACTTGGTTCAGCACCCCGATGTGCTGCCGCGCCTGTCCCGCAACGCGGCAGCCCGTGTGGAACGGCAGTGCGGTCGGGCCGCGACCATCGACCGGGAGATCGAGTTGATCGGAGCGCTGGCAGCATGACTCTCCACACTCCTGTGGTCATCACCGACGACGTGGCCGTCGCGAACGTCGCTCGGCAACGCCGCTGGCCCGTGGTCCACCGCGATGGTGACGCGCTGCACCTCACCGGCGTCCAGCAGACGATCCCCCTTCCCGAGCCCTCCATGAACATCGAGGCCGGCTCCCTGTCGGGCCCGCACGTCCCCGGTTGGAAACTGGTGCTCGACTGGCTGGAGAAGCACCTGCACCGCCCCATGATGGTCGTCGAGCCCAACGGCTGGGCGCAGGATCTGGCCCTGTGGTCGGCATCCTCGCGCGGCTGGCCAGTGGCTGCCTGGGTGCACGGAGGTCCACACGTCGACTGCACTGCTGGAGCGGTCGCCCTGGTCTCCTCCTCCGTCGGCGTGCTGTTCCTGAACGACGATGTCCGCTCCGGGTTCACATCAGGCTGGCCGTCCACTGTGACGGATCTGTCGGATGCCGCGCTCATCGACGTTCCCCGCGCCAGCGCCCCCACGCCGTCAGTGCGACGAAACGGTATGACTCGCGTCCTGCTCGTCGCCTACTTCGCCGGCGCCAACCCCGCCCCATCGGCACAACGGGTGACGTCCTGGTTCACGATGCTGGAAGAGGTCTCCGGTGGGGACATCACCGTCGACCTCGCGACAGCCACGCCGTGGCCTGGGGCGCCCGGCCGTGTGCACCACGTGCCCGACCTTGGCCCCGCCACCCTCGCTCCGGGCCGCGGCCCCATTGAGACGTGGGCGACCGCCGCTTTCACGCACGCCGCGGACAGGGCCTACGCTCCCACCCGTTACATGGGCGGCTACTGGCACGTGGCGTTGGAGGACTACTTCGCGGCGCGCGATGACCACTACGACGTTGTCATCATCGCCGGCGACCCCTTCGAGTACTTCGGTTTCGCCGCTTGGGCCCGGGACCATTGGTATGCCCGCACCGTGCTGGACTACGGCAACTCATCTGCACTTCGGCGTCGTCGCTCCCTCACGGGTGACGCAGGAGCCGAGGCTGCCTACGTGGAGCGGGGCTGGAACATGGCCGCCGACCTGGTGCTCGTCGCCGAAGCCGAGAGCATCGACCTGATTCAGCCCAGTGGGCCTGATGCCCGCAGTGAGGTCGCGCCCGATCCGGACACCGGGAATCGTGGAGAGGCCATACAGCGGCTGGAGCACCTGATACGCACTCTGGAGTCGCAGCCGTGATGCCAGCCGAGGAACGACACGATGGCACAGCTCGTACTCGTGAATCTTTGCGCCGCCCGATCCCCCGGCCACCGGCGGCGACGGGCCGCCCTTGACACACCTGCCCAGCACCCAAATCTGAGGAGACACAACCGTTACACTGTGCCTCGGTCCGGATACCCAACGCCCATAGGGAGCGGCCAACGCAGCAAGAACCAATGACCGGACGGGAGGGTTGAGGTCCAGTGGTGGGAGCTCACACAGCACAGGATCTACAACCCATAGAGATCGCCCGCAGCGACGCACGTCCCTCCGACACGCCACGGCAGTACCTCTACGGAGTTCAGGGCCTACGCACCGTCGCGGCCCTGATGGTCGCGGTCTACCACATCTGGTTCAACCGGGTTTCCGGCGGCGTCGACGTGTTCTTCGTCGTCGCTGGCTACTTTGCTGCAAGTTCTCTCCTGAGGGCCGCGGGCCAGCCAACTGCGCGAGCCCGTTGGGCAGCGGTGGGCCAGTACTTGTTACGGACCGCTCGACGGGTCATTCCATCAGCCGTGGTGGTGATCGTCGGCACCGTGGTTGCCGGTTGGCTGTTCATGCCACGGTCACAGTGGGAGTCCACCATTCCGCATGGCTGGGCGAGCCTCACGTTCTGGGAGAACTGGTACCTGATCGTGACCGGCAATGACTACTTGCAGCAGGGGCTGGACGCCTCGCCCTTCCAACAGTTCTGGGCGCTGTCGCTCCAGACCCAGTCCTACGTGATCTTCCCACTGATCGCGCTGTTCGCCGCCGCAGGCGCACGCTTCCTGCGGGCCACCCAGCGGCGCATCCTGTTCCTGGTAGTGGGTTTCGCATTCACGGCGTCCCTGGCCTATTCGGTGTTCCTGACGTCCATCGATCAGCCGGTTGCATACTTCCATCTGGGCAGTCGCCTGTGGGAATTCGCAGCCGGGACCGGCCTCGCTCTGGCGTTGCGCAAGCCGGTGGGTCATCCCGCTGTGATGCGTGCCCTCGGCTGGGTTGGCCTGATAGCCGTCGTCTCATTCGCAGCGTTCATCGATGCCTCCGAGCGGTTACCGGGATTCGTGGCACTGGTGCCTGTGACCGCCGGGGCGCTGATCATCGCCGCGTCGAGGCGCGGTGCCGAGCCCACGATCCTGAGGGCGAGACCGATTCTGTGGTTTGCGGACTCCTCCTTCGCGTTCTATCTGTGGCACTGGCCCATCCTCGTCTTCTACAAGTGGCAATTCGAACAAGACGTTTCCTTGACAGCCGGGCTGGGCATCATCGCGCTCGCGGCTCTCCTGGCAGTCCTGACGACCAGGCTCGTTGAGGTACCCGTTCGTACGTCATCGCGGCTGAGGAGGTCTGCCGTCGCCTCCATCGTGGCGTGTGCATTGCTCCTGCTTCCGGCCATCGTCGCCCTAGGAGCCTGGCATTGGCGCGATTTCACCGAACGTGAAGCAGACTGGCAGGCGGTGGAGGCGGTCCTCAGCGGCGTACCTGCCGATGAGTACGGCATCGTGCCGTCCACTGCCATAGCTCGACTTGATCGATCGGTTGCTTATGAGCGTGAATGTCAGCAGGGCACGAGGTGGTCCAAGGTCATCACCTGCGTCTGGGGTGACGAGTCCTCTGACACGACCATTGCACTGGTGGGCGCCTCACGTGACACGCAGTGGATCGACCTCGTCGCTGAGACTGCCGACGATCTGGGCGTGAGGCTGGAGACGATCACGAAGGGCTCCTGTCCGTTCGGTGACATGACCGCAGCGGATTTTGAGGTGCATCCGTCATGTCCCACATGGATGGCTTCGGTCATGGCGCAGCTACTGGCGGATCCCCCGGACCTGCTGATCACCATGGCGACGCGCTCGGCTGACGGAGTTGAACAAGTTCCTGCATGGAAACTCCCCTATCTCGAGCAGGTCACAGCAGCGGGTATCCCAGTCCTGGGACTGAGGGACAATCCGAATTTCGGCTTCCGCGTGCCCTCCTGCATTGATGACAGGGGTGTGGAGCTGTGTGCAGTGCAGCGCGCTGACAAACTCACTCCCCTCGGTGAGCTGGACATTCCAGAACTCCCTCTCTTCACCTTCTTGGACACCGCGGACGATTACTGCACGGCCGAGATTTGTCCGGCGGTCAGGGATGGTGTCCTGGTCTCCTGGGATGGCGCCCATCTCACACGGACGTGGACTCTGGTGAACGGTGGGAGAGTCCGGGACGCCATCACCACCCTCCTATCGGAAACTGCCTGACTGAGCCATGCCGAGCAGAACAGCTCGCCCCAGGAATGTCGGTGGCCCGCCTTCACACTCTCGCTCACCGAGGAAGCCCTTGACCGAGTCGATGTGATCATCGTCCTGTTGGGCCACGATGTCTTCAAGATGAACCCGGCCGGCGGGTCGCAGACTCAGCCACAGACACGTGCTGGACAACAGGGGGGCCTGTGTCGCTGGCTTATTGGTGGGTGGGAGGTGAGAGCGCGTCTACGCTCTGGCCCCATCGCGCTGCGCCGCTACCGGCACCACACAAAAGGAGGGCCCCGCCGGTTTCCCGTCGGGGCCCTCCTGTGTGGTTCAGATGACCATCAGATCATCCTCAGTTGTTGAGCGCTTCCAGAGCCGCATCCGCAACGGGCTGGGGGATGGCCAACGTGCCGCCCAGGATCACCAGCTGGCTGGCCTGGGTGAGATCGTCGGACAGCGTGGATGCCGTGTAGGTGGACAGCTGGCTCGCACGCGTCAGCACCAGGGTGCCGTCCACATTGGCCAACAGGGAGCCACCAACAACCGCGTCAGCCGCAACCTCACCGGAGGCGAGACCGACGTACTCGGTGTCCTCGAAGTACCCGGCAGCGAGCAGGCTGGCGGTCTCGTAGCGGGAGTAACCCACGTACTCTTCGTCAGCATCGCCAACAGCGCGGGCAGCCGGGCCACCGACGGCAACGGTCTCAGCACCGCTGTCGAGGTAGCTCTGCGTTGCATCCACCATCTGCTCACCGCGGGTCAGCAGCACGACACCCTCGTTGTCCGAGGCGGCCGGGCCGGCGGCCAGGGCGTCAGGGAACTTCAGACCGGTGGCGAGGAAGGCCGGGTAGTCATCGGCGTCGTCGAGGATGGCATCGAGTGCATCGTCGTAGGCTTCCTGCGCCTCGACCCGCTCGACCGGTGAGCCGAGGTCGTCGAACGCATCGTCAACCGCGTTCCTGGCCTCGGTCTCAGCATCAACGGCCTCGTTGTAGACCGTGGTCGCGTCCTCCTGGGCTTCCCGTGCCTCATTGTAGGCAGCCACAGCCTCATTGATATCGTCCTGCAGCGCCTCGTTGGCGGCATCCGCAGCAGCGGCATCCATGAGCGCGGTCACATAGTCGGTGTAACGATTCCGGACTTCATCGGCAGCCGCGTCAGCCGCCTCCTTGGCGTCGGACACTGCAGTGGAGACGGTGTCCAGATCCGGGTCGCTACCGTCGAAGGTATCGCTGAATGCGTCCTGCAGATCGTCGCTGAATTCGTCGAAGCCCTGCGTCACGTCACCATCGGAGAAGGACAGCGTGAACTCGGTCTCACCGAAGTACGCCTCCAACTCGCTCCAGCTGACGTCACCGTCGTCATCGTCGTTGTCATCGTCGTCGCGGTACTCGGCGATGCGATCGTTGACGAATGCGGCCCAGACCCCGAGGTCGGAGGCCTCGTTCTCGTAACCGGCGAGCAGGCTGTTGAACTCGTTGATGCTGGTGACGGTCGTCGAGTTGCCGTCGACGTCATCGATGATCACATCTTCCACATCGGGAACGACCTCGAGCTGGTCGGTGAGGGTCTCCAGCGCGTCCTGCGCGGCTGTGGCGTCGGCCTGAGCCTCCTGCTGGGCCATGAACGCGTCGGCGGTCGCCTCACGAGCGGCCTCCCACTCGTCCAGAGCCATGTCGAACTCTGCCTGGGCGGCATCGTAGTCAACGATCACCTGGCGCAGCGGCGCGAGATCCCGGTTGTCATCCTGGTAGAGGTCGACGGCCTCAGCGGCCAACATCAGTGCCGTGTCGTAGCGGGTCTGGCCCGAAACACGGTCGACACCGAAAGCCTCTTCGCTGTCATCATCATCATCGGCGCGGATCATTTCGATCTCGTCAACCACGTCCTGGTGGAGAGCGAGAGAGCCACCAACCAGAACGACGTTGGTGAAGCCAAGGCCCTTCAAACGCTGCAGTTCCTCGACCGTCGGAGCGGTGAGTTCCTTCCAGCGGGAGTAGAGCACGGGGGCGTCCAGCGCGTCAGCCAGCGGGGTCGCCGCAAGCGTGTCGGACCAGGAGTTGAAGTTCGCGATGATGACGGTGTCGCCGTCGAACGGGTTCAGTTCACCGCCCGGGTAGAGCTGCTTGGATGCCTCAACGGCGGTGTCGAAACGGGAGGGGCCTGCGACGCGGAATGCGTCGGCCTCGATCGGGTTGGGCTCGACGATGCCGGGGAGATCGGCTCCGTCGTCGTCGATGTCAGCCGCAGCGAAGGGCGCGACGGCCATTGAGCACGCCAACGCACCGACCGCAGCCAGAGCAATCTGATTACGAACCTTCAGGTTCATGCTGGTTCCTTTCTCCATGGGGAGATATATAGGGGGTAGTTGGTGAGCCTTTGCGCCAACGTTCAGCACTGTAGCATCCGACTGTTGACGTGCATAACAGAGCACATTTTCCATGCGCAATCTCAACCATTCCATCAGAGTTTGTCAGCATGCTCGCTCAATGGCAACCCGAGGATTCATGCAAAGGACGAGGGACGTGCCCCTCTCGACCATTGGTGTCACAAATATACATTGATACACTAATATCATTTCTTACATTACGAGCACGGTGTGCCACGATTGGTGACTCGCAGAAAAGGACTGTTACTCCCTGCTACGGCCGGTCGCTGCTCGGCTCGCGCGAGCAGTGGTGTACTGGGAGGACGCGGCAGCATCCGGGGACTGAATGGCCTGCTGGCACAATGACCGCCGTACTGTGCGCCCAAGAGATGAGAACAAGGGAGACTTTCCGCTATGAAACAGATCACACCGGTCCTGGCCGTGACCGGGCTGGCGCTCGGGCTCGGGACAGTCCTGATCAGCGTGGAGCTGTTCCTTCAAGAACTGCCCATCGCTGCAGTGGGTGTCCTGCTCCTCGGATTCGCCGCCGCAATGCAGGCATGGAAGCAGCAGGCAACCATCACGATTCTCCACGGTGTCCGCAGGCGCATCGCCCAGCTGTTCACTTCCGGGTCCACGGCCGCACGTCCTGCACCTCCGACGACACCGCCCGCTCCCCCCGCTGCACCGACGCCTGCGCTTGCACCGGCACCGGCGTCACGCCCCGAGCCGGACACTGCGAGCAAGCTCCGCCAGATCGGCACCTGGACGCCCCCCAAGACGTCCTACTCCGCCACGCACGGCCGCAATGCGGCCAGTGTGACGTCCGATCCGGACGCGCCGTTCCGGCTGTTCGCGGCCACGAGCGGCTTCGGCGCACCCGAGGTCTCGAATGTCACCCGCCGGGCGATCGCCCTGGTCGGTTCCGACACCATGGCAGAGCGCCTGTCACCACACTTCACCGTGCAGCGCCTGCATCCCCGGCTGAGCGCTGCCGAGCTGGAACACGCACGCCCCACCACGTTGATCATCGAGGAGGATGCTCTGAGCACGGGACCCTGGGCGGGCGCCCTGGAGCCCCATGGCTCCGCTCTGCTGATGGAGTTGCGCGTAGCCCAGGCCTGGATGCGCCGCAATGCCGGCATCAACTACGTCCTGCCAGCCACCCGCGCGGCACACATCGCCGCCCCCGCGCTGCGCGCCGACACCATCGTCCTGGAAGAACCCCTCCCGCATGCCCAGACCGGAAACGTCACATTGATCGACACCCTCCTGCAGCACAGCTCGACGGAGCAAAACCAATGACCCGACGTCATGTCGTCCTCTACGGCGACGTCAACCTGAACATCATCGACGGTTCTGCAATCTGGCTGGTCTCCCTTGCCGAAACACTGTCCATGACTGATTCCACCGTCCACGTGGTCCTGAAGGCTCACGTGAGCACCGATCGCCTCCTGACCCGGCTGTCGGGCCTCCCCAATGTCATCGTCCACCCGGCTGTGACGGCACCTGAGGCCCCCGCCATGACATCGAGCGAGGCGGTGAACCGGCTGGAGGATGTGGTCAGCGGCGTTGATGCTTCCGTTCTCATCGTGCGGGGAAGCAACTTGGCTCTGGCCTGCGGGAAGTCGGACGTCCTCTCACCACGGCTGTGGAGCTACGTGACTGACTTCAGTTTCCCGGCCACGCGCATGCCGGACGGGCAGCTGGCTCGGCTCCGTGGGATAGCGGCAACCTCGCACCGCCTGCTCGTCCAGACCGAGGAGAGCCGATCCTTCGTCGAGGCCATTGTGCCGGAGGCGGCGGGCCAATGTCTCCTCATGACGCCAACCGTGCCGGATGACTTCTTCGTCGATCTCAGCCCCACACCTGCGGAAGAGACAGAACTCAGGCTGGTCTACTCAGGCAAGATGCATCCTGAGTGGCGCACACTGGAGTTCACCGAGTTGCCAGCTCGCCTGGCTGAACACGGCTGTCCGGCGACGGTGACGATGCTGGGCGACAAAATCCAGTCCAGAGACCCCGAGTGGCTTGCGGCAATGCACCAAGCGCTTGAACATCCTGCGGACGGTGTGCACTGGCCCGGTGGTCTGTCGCGCGAGGAGACGCTGCGCGAGGTGGCCGCACACGACATTGGCCTGGGATGGCGCTCGGCCTCCTTGGACACTTCCGTGGAGATCTCCACCAAAATGCTGGAGTACGCGGCCTCGGGCACTCCTCCACTCGTGAACCGGACACCGGCCCATGAGGAACTGCTGGGACGCGACTACCCGCTGTTCGTCGACGACGACGTGGACACTGTCATCACCACGCTGCTCACCGCGCGGGACAAATTGTCCGCAATCCGTCTGACGGCTCAGGAAGCTGTCAGGCCCTACTCGAGCAGCGCCACCGCCCGTCGACTGGAGGGTTATTTCAGGAGTACTGAGCCGGACCTGGATGCCCATCCCCCCCGGCCGGCTCGCCTCAAAGTTGTTCTCGCTGGACACGACCTGAAATTCGCCGCCGAACTTATCGACATCCTCCAGATGCGGCCGGACATTGATCTGCGCTTCGACAGGTGGGCTGCCCTTGCGGAGCACGATGAAGCCGTGTCGCGTGAAATGCTGGAGTGGGCTGACGTCGTCATTTGTGAGTGGGCCGGTCACAACGCCGTCTGGTACTCAACTCACAAACGGCCGGACCAGCGGTTGATCGTACGGCTCCACCGCTTCGAGTTGACGGCGCCGTGGATCGACAAGATTGACATCGACCGGGTGGATGCGCTGATCACCGTCTCGCCGTACTACCAGCAGCTTGTGCGAGAGTCCAAGCCGTGGCCTGAGAACCGCATTCATTGCATTCCCAACTCTCTCAATGCGCTGGACCTCGACCGCCCCAAGCGTGCAGGTGCGGAACACGCGTTGGCCATCGTCGGCATTGTGCCGTTCCTGAAACGTCCGGACCGTGCGCTGAACCTGCTCGACGCACTTCTGGAACACGATTCTGAGTTCGTTCTCCACATCAAGGGCCGCATGCCCTGGGAATACCCGTGGATCTGGAACAAACCTGCCGAACGAGAGCCCTATCTGGACTTCTTCGCCCGGATCGGGCAGACGCCCGGCCTCACCGAGCATGTGGTTTTCGCGCCCTTCTCCCCCGACATGGCCAACTGGTTGAGGGGAATTGGTTGGGTGCTCTCCCCCTCCACCCTCGAGAGCTTCCATCTGGCCCCCGCTGAGGGAATGGCGTCGGGGTCTCTACCACTGTTCTGGCCGCGTGACGGAGTGGAGATGATTTTCGGTGAGGACTACCTGTTCCAGTCAACCGAGGCGATGGCGCGGTTCGTGCTGGACACCATGGAAGATGGACAGGCACATGCCTCCCGGATGGCAGCAGTGAAGGCGCAGGCCTCGAGCTTCGACGTGACGGTACTGGCCAACAGGTGGATGAACCACATCCTGCCGCCCGAGGACGCACGGGAAACGCCATGACGTCCCCCGAACGTGGTACCGAGTTCCCCGGTTGGGAGCCCACCAACGATGATGCCCTTGAGCACCACGTGCCCCGGCTGATGAACGATGTGTACGAGGAGCCCGGCCTGCCGGCTGTTTCCTTGGCGGAGGGCACGGATTTCCAGTACTTCTCCGACAGTTCGACGGCCGCCTTCCGGCTGCACAGCCTCACATTCCTGAACACGCTGACGGAGACCTACCGCGACTCAGGAGACATCGCCTACGCGAAGAAGGCGCGCGAGATAGCACTTCGCTGGCTGAACACCCGCGGCACACCTGATGACTCCCCCGCCTGGCATGGGCACGCCACGGCGCTGCGCACCGGGATGTTGTCCTATCTCTGCTCAGCAGGGTTCACGCCCGAGGACGACGTGAAGGTTGCGCTTCGCGAGCATGCAGATCACCTCGCACGGGAGGAGAACTACGAGGGCGCCTGGAACCACGGACTGGACCAGAACATCGCCCTCCTGCGCGCCAGCCGAGCGCTGCGAGAGCCTGGCTACGCAGACATCGCGAGTGTTCGGCTGGAGGAAGCAGCGACACAGTACGTGGATGAGCAGGGAGTGGTCTCCGAACAGGCACCCCACTACGCCGTCTACGTCCACAAACTGTTGGGTGTGGCGATCGATGAGCTGACGAAGTCCGGTCTGCCGATCAGTGCGGCACTGCGGCGCCGGGACCGGATTCCCGCCTTCCTGACGTGGGCGACCCGGCCCGACGGTCATGTGGTGCAGGTGGGCGATTCCCTGCTGCGACAGCCGCCTGACGACATCGCAGCAGACCTCGAAGTGCACAGCGCAACGTCCGCCTCCCTCACCTCACCTGCCTCACGACACATGGTCTATGACGACGGGTGGGCGTTCATCCGTTCAGGTTGGGGGGAGACTCGTCCAGCGATCGAGGAATCACACCTCACGGTGCGCTACGGCACGTTTCGCCGGATCCACGGACATCGCGACCACACCTCCATACTCTGGTTCGCCGGTGGTAGACCCATCCTGGAAGACCCGGGATTCAGCGGGTACGGAGACAAAGCTGTGCGTGAGTACGAGCAGGGCGAATCCTCCCACTCCGTTGTTTCGCTCACCGGCGCTGGCAGCTACGCGTGGTCCAGGGGGACCGATCTGCGGCAGCACAGCACGGTGGCCGGACTCCTCCCATCTGATGAGCTCCACCTCATGCATCTCGCCGGCGCACCGTACAAGGGTGTCAACCGCACTCGCTCCATCGCCTACTGGCCCGCGCTGGATGTGCTGTTGGTACGCGACGCCATCGCGGCGTCCTCGGTGATTCGGGCGCACCAGACGTGGCAGTTCGGAGCCAGCTTCGACACTGCCGACTTCTCTGACGACCGGCAGAGTGCCGTGCTGGAGGACACCCGGGGAAAAGTCTTCATACGCCAGTACCTGGCCACGGACGAGGCCATCAGCCATCGGGGATCGGTGGAGCCCATGGCCGGCTGGAGCCCCACTCTCGAGTCCCGCCGGACACCCTCCTGGTCACTGCGCTGGGCCAAGCGAGGCCAGAACGTGGGATACTTCACGTCTATCACGAGCCGGGAGGACCTGCGGGTGGAACTCGGGTCCGGAGGGCGGATCCTGGTCCATTTGTCGGAGCGAGACCCGTCACCCTTGACGGGTTTGCGTTTCGAGCCCGACGTCGGATTCCAACCGATCTCGCTTCCAGCCACCGGTCGCTGGAATCACGCGGGGTAGAAACAACGCGCGAGTCCGGGATCCTGGGAGCCGTCGGTTCGAGTGGTCACTTCGACGCCACGTCGAACTCTGGCATTCGCCTGCCGACGTTCAGCAGCTCGGCGATGGCGGCTGCAGACCGTTCCCCGGCCAGACCGTCGCCGTAGGGATTGACCGCCGCCGACATGGCCGTGTACGCCGCAGCGTCGTCGAGCAGAATGGACACCTCCTCGACGATGCGCTCGGTCAGCGTCCCGATCAGCTTGACCGTCCCCGCGTCGACGGCTTCGGGACGCTCTGTGTTGTCCCGGAGCACGAGGACCGGCTTGCCGAGGCTGGGTGCCTCTTCCTGCACGCCTCCGGAGTCGGTCAGGATCAGGTGGGACAGCTTCTGGACGTGTACGAATTCGGCATAGTCCAGTGGCTCGCACACCAGGATGTTGTGGTGGTCCTCGAAGAGCGGCAGGATCTCGTCGCGCACCTTGGGGTTCTTGTGTGCAGGGAAAACGAACACGGTGTCCGGGCGGGCTTCGGCGAGTTGCGCCACCGCCCGGCCGATCCTGCGCATGGGTTCCCCGAGGTTCTCCCGACGATGGGTGGTCAGCAGGACGATTCGTCGTTCCTCCTCCGCGAGTGCCGCGATGCGGGGATCACTGAACGTCACCTCCTGCTCGGCGGTCCAGTGGAGGGCGTCAATGACGGTGTTGCCCACCACGCTGATGAGTGTGGGGTCGAGACCTTCGCGTAGCAGGTTGTCGCGGGACAAAGTGGTGGGGGCCAGGTGCAGTGCCGTGACCTGCGCCGCCAACTTGCGGTTGGCTTCCTCCGGGAAGGGGGAGTGGATGTCACCGGAACGCAGACCCGCCTCCAGATGCACCACGGGAATGTTGTGGTAGAAGCACGCGATGGCGGCGACCGCCACGGTTGTCGTGTCTCCCTGCACCACCACCGCGTCCGGACGGTGATCGGTCAGGACTTCGGGGAGCTCCTGCAGGATACGAGCTGCCAGCTCCGTCAGCGTCGCCCCGTCTTTGAAGACTTTCAGATCCAGATCCGGTTCGATGCCGAACCACGCGTTCACCTGGTCCATCATTTCGCGGTGCTGACCCGTACTGACGACGATGGGCGTGAGCACCGGCGACGCTTCCAGAGCCCGGATCAGAGGCGCCATCTTTACAGCCTCAGGACGGGTGCCGTAGATGACCATGACCTGCTTCATGCCGTCTCCTCCTGAGCTGGGTGTTGGACCACCCTATCTGTGACGGCACGCCACCACGCAGCCTCGCCCGATTACGCCCTGCCAGCCTTTCGCCCCCGTGCATCGCGGCCCGGCTGGGGCGCGATTGCTAGGATTTCCACCGACCGAGACGAAATGAGACCGGAACTGTCCACGCAATCCGAACCCAGCCGTCGCAACGGGCACAGGCCCATCGACCGTGATGGTGATGCCCCACGCGAGGCGGAGGACGCGTCGGCGGGCCGCAAGCTCCCACGGGTCAACTCGCTCGATGCGCTTCGAGGTCTCCTGTTGATCGCCAGCGTCGGCGTCAACAGCATGGTCAGCATTCCTCCGGACATCAACCACCACCCGTGGGCGGGCGTCAATCCGATCGACCTCATCTTCCCCATTTTCGTCACCATGACGGGCTGCGGAATTGCGTTCGCCTATCGCAACGGCGTGACATCGTGGCCGCGTCTGCTGCGCCGTGTGGTAGTTCTTTTCGTCCTGGGGCTCCTGTACAACGCGCTCACCACCAACCAGTGGGACCTGGCCAGCTGGCGGATCACGGGGGTGCTCCAGCTCTATGCCGTCGTCATCGGGGTGACGTCTCTCGCACACACGTGGTTCCGGACCTGGCGAGCGTGGCTGGGCATCACGTTCATTCTGAGCATCAGCTACACCGTCATGACGGTTGCGGTGGCGAGTACCTGCCCGGGTGGTGCGCTGACGCCCGAGTGCAACCCCTCCCTGGCGGATGCGAATGCGCCGTGGAGTATGCACGTCTATCGCCAAGGCGCGCTCGGTCACGACCCCGAGGGAATGATTGCCACGTTCGGTGCCCTGATCTCGGTGTCGGCTGGAGCCACCATCGGGCACGCGATCCTGCGTGGACACGCGCGCCGCAGCCATTCCCTCGCCAGAAGGGCGGCGCTGATCGGAGGAGTATCGACCGTGTTGGCGCTCACGGCCGCGTTCTGCGTGGCTGCACCCACCCTTTTCGCACTGGAGCCCACGCCCATCATGAAGCGCCTGTGGACGGCGCCGTTCGCCCTGTTCGTGGCGGCCGCTGTGGCTCTGGCACTTCTGGCCCTGCATGCAGTCATCGACGATCCGCGTGGGCGTCTCCATTCACGACTCCTCGGTATTTCCTATCCTCTGCTGGCGCTGGGCAAGAACAGCCTCCTGGTCTATTTCGGTTCCCACATCGTCAACGCGTGGCTGCGGGTGTTCCCGAGCACTGAGAACTGGGTGCACAGTTGGTTGGTGGAGGCGTTGGGCGGCGGCCGCGCCGCCGAGTTCGTCATACCCCTGGCGATGATCCTTGCGTGGATGGTGCTCGCCGTCGTCCTCCACCGGCGCCGCATCTATGTGCGAGCGTGACGGGGCCCCGCATGAGCTGCGCGGGACTGGCAACGGGATCGCTGCTACTCTCCCGGATCAGAAGCTGATGCGGCGCCGGAGAACACGAAGGTCTGGTTCTGCATGAACAACTCCTGCTGGCCCTCCCGGTCCAGCAGCCAGACGGTTTCCGCAAGCCAGCCGTAGTGGGCCTCGTGCGCCCCTCGTCTGACCGCACCTTCGACGTCGCTCTCACCCCGGAATTCGAACGCCGCATCAGCTGAGCGTTCGGACACACGCGCATTGAGCACGTTCTCCCCCGGGTCACTGCAGGTGGCGACGAGTTGCAACCCGAGCCCCAAGTCCACGGAGTCCACCACGGATGCGACGGCTTGATGATCTGCGTGAGGGTACTCGAAGCAGTCTGGATCGCCGTCGTTGTAGTAGCCGCTCACAACATAGCCATCGGGTCGTTCCGGGTCGATGCCGAACTTCGCGGGCTGGTCCCTGAGTTGGGTCATGGCCCATTCCACCTCTGCCTCGGTCAGATTTGCGTCACCGAGGTCGAAGGCGATCAGGGCTCCTCGTTGGCGCCGGTCCAACCAGACGTCAGCACCCAGGTTGACCTGAGTGCACTGATCCCCGGATTCACGACTGCACACGACTCCGTCGTCATCGATCAGGTCGGTCACGGTGAACCCTTCCGCGAAGTCGCCGGGGATACTGTTATCGGTCTCTGACATCTGGCGGAGGTACCCCCGGATGGAGTCCAGCCGGGCCTTGACACAGGTTTCGTCCTCCATGGCCTCAGGGGTCGGCGACGGCGGGATCTCCAGGCCCTCCTGCCAACTCTGCGCGAACCGCCCGGCGGTACAGCGCAGCGTGCGTTCGCCCCGCGTCATGAGAACGATCGCCGTGAAGTGGCTGGAGTTCTCGAGCAGGGACCACGCCTGGAACTCATCGTCGGGGTGGGGCATCGCCGCGTACACCACAGCATCGTCGGGCACCATGTCCTGGAGCGCATCGGCGCCGGCCCCGTTCGCATCGATGCTGGGGTTCTCCGGGGGCAGCACACCGCATCCTGCCAGAGCCGCGAGCATCACGAGCGCGATGCACATGCCGAGGCTCCCGCGACGGCCCCCCGGGGGTGAACTCATGATCTTCATTCAACCATGCCCGGACCATTCACCCGGGTGCTCGACTCGGCCCCGTCGATCACATCATCGCTCTGCCGACAAAGCGGCGAAAAGGCCCAGTTGGGACTGCGACGACGCCTTGTGCGAGTAGAGGCTGGTCTCCAGACCCACGATGCCTGCCAGATTGTTGTCGTCGTCAATCACCTGCAGCGCCTCGTAGACGTGTCCGCCGGGACGAGCCGGCATTGAGTAATCGACAGCTTGGGGGCTCGCTGCTTCACAGCGCTTCCTGAATGCCCCGTAGTCCGTCCCCGGCACGTAGGCGGGACACAGCCCGTGACCTTCCGCCACGAGGGATGCCGCCATGTGGTGCCACACCATCTTGCCGTCGCTGGCCAGCGGGCACATGTAGGAGTGCCAGCCGTTGCCCACTCGTCCCCGGACAGCAGGCGGCGTGACGATGCACCCGGCGCTGGTCGAGACGTAATCCTGGAACCGGAACGACTGCCTGGAGTTCAGCAGTCCCGGACCACCGAGTCCTTGGGTCCACAGCGTCTTGTCCGCCCCGCCTGCGTTGTAGGGGAAGCGGGACTGTGAGACATTCGCCGGATCCACGGAGCGCGGCGGCTCCCACTGCTGCTTCGAAATCTCCGGAGCAAGGGAACGCCCGGCACCACGCGGCTGCGTTGAGCCGAACATGAACCCGATGGCATTGACGGCCCTGGGATGGGTGTGCGCGCTGAGGCGAAGCTCACTGAAGGGCCGGCGTGGGTCGGTGGCATCGAAGTAGGTCTCGGTGATCGGACTGTTCTGCCAGTAGAGCTTGATGCTGTTGCCGTTGGCGCCGGAGATCGCCTCGTAGGTGCCGCTGCGAACAGTCGGCTGACCGATGAAGCTGCGGGCCGTGCGGACGTCGCATGCTCCGGCTGGCAACGGGTCCATGTTGAGCTGGCCGCGGTCTCGCACCTCATTGCTACTGGAACTGCAGCCCGAAGGGGGGTTCGGAATCGTCGAGCGGAACTGTGCGTAGTCGCTCTCGACGTTCATGTCGAACGTGTAGGTCCAGTAGCGCTCTCGGAAGGTACCGATCCTGCCTCCGGGGTCGAGCTCGATGTTGGAGAGGCGACCAACGCCCTGGGATCGCGATCCGGCATTGGTCTGCGTGATGAGGTTGCCGAGGGTGAAGTGTCGTCGTCCTTTCAGGAAGGCTGGGGCCGAGGTCATGGGCGGCGCGCTGGGGTGGACCACCGGTGTGCCCGGGGATGCACTGGAGCCAGCCGTGAACCGGACCATATTGTTCAGGATCCATTTGGTGACCCACCGGTATCCGGATCTTCCGGAAGCGGTGTAGGACTCGACGACGCTGGCCTGCGAGTAGGACCGACACCCATTCCGGCCGGTCGTGGGCGTGTCGCATTCCGTGCGCCACTTCCGGCCATCAGCGGCCGTCCAGGAAAGCTCACCCCCCACCACGCCATTGGCGGCGAGGGGATTGCTCTTCCACAGGCTCCGCGATGAGGCGGCATAAGTGAGGTTGTTGAACACCCACGCATTGGACTGTACGAACCGTCCATTCACCTGAGAGACCTGTGTGGCGAAGATTTCCGTTCTGCAGCGTTTCGTCCGTGAGTAGGGCTCACACGTCGTACGCCACTGCCTGCCGTTGACATTGTGCACACCGTCGGTGGTGTATATGTCCACTTCTGCCTTCGCGGGCGTTGTCACCAGCATCAGCGGAATCATCAACAAGGCCATCATCACCGGCATTAATATTCGTGGTCTACGCATGAGCAATACTCTCCAAGAATCCACTTCCCGACAATTCAAGAGGAGCATAGCGATCCAATTCACACCATGTGTTCCCGGGGGCCATTTGGCTCCGCTCAAGGGTGCATCGCTGTCGTGGATCTCTTGGGGATCACGAGCTGGCGACGGTGGCGCGCAATTCGCGCGCTGCTGGCATCAGTCGGTTCGTCGTCGGCCCAGAGACGTGGAAGTGGCCCGCATCCCGGTGTGTGAAGGCGTACCGAAGCGCAGCCGAGTGTTGTTCTTCAGCCACAGCATGGCGGTGGGAGCAGGGTCAGTCGCCCCCCGCTCCCACCGTGTCGTCAGACCAGACGCTCCTTCGGCGACTCCGTCAGTGAAGGATCCTTCTCGACGACGTCGGCAAGCGCATCGTCGATCGCCGTCATCACGTCATCGGACAGCTTCAGCCCCGAGATCTCGGCACTGGGAGCGATCTGCTCCGGTTTGGACGCCCCGATGATGGCCGTGGCCACATTCGGATTCTGCAGGACCCACGCGATGGCGAGCTGCGCCATGGTGATGTCCAGACCGTCAGCAACCGGCTGGAGCTTCTGGACGGCGGTGAGAACCTCGTCGCGCAGCCAGCGCTCGATCATCTTCTGGCCGCCCTTCTCATCCGTCGCTCGACTGCCCTCGGGCACGGGCTGCCCGGGCTTGTACTTGCCGCTCAGCACGCCTTGGGCCATGGGTGACCACACCACCTGCGACATGCCAAGTTCCTGCGCAGTGGGGACAACCTCTTCCTCGATGACCCGCCACAGGGCGGAGTACTGCGGCTGGTTGCTGACGAGCTGGAATCCCAGCTCCTCGGCGAGCGTGTGCCCTGCGCGCAACTGCTCGGCATCCCACTCGCTGACGCCGATGTAGAGGGCCTTGCCCTGCCGGACGATGTCGGCGAAAGCCTGCATCGTTTCCTCAAGCGGCGTCTCATAGTCGAAGCGATGAGCCTGATAGAGATCGACGTAATCCGTCTGCAGCCGGGACAGGGAACCGTCGATGCTCTCCATGATGTGTTTGCGGGAGAGTCCGGTGTCATTCGGTCCCATGCGGCCCGTGGGGAAGTACACCTTCGTGAAGATCTCCAAGGACTCGCGGCGCTCGCCCTTGAGGGCATCCCCCAGCACTTTTTCCGCTGCGGTGTTGGCGTAGGTGTCCGCAGTGTCGAACGTGGTGATGCCAGCATCGAGGGCTGCTCTCACGCATGCGTAGGCGAGGTCATTCTCCACCTGGGATGCATGCGTCAGCCAGTTTCCGTATGTCACTGCACTAATTTTGAAGCCCGAATTTCCAAGCTTTCGATATTCCATCCTTGGCCTTTCTTGTGTGACGGCTCACTATTGCCTCAACGCTACGCGGGGCACCAAATCTCACCGGGTTCACCCTTAGGGGTGTGGCAAATCCAGCGCGACTTTGATCTACGTTGAATCGGGCCCACGAGGGGATCACTGCTCTTCCCCGAGTAACGTGGCAGCCACTTGGCATCCCTCGCTTTGCTACGACGGTGCGCACCGGCCCAAAAGCGGAAAACCTCATACCTTAGGGTCTACTGCCGCCGTCAAATGTACGGCAGACTGGGGTTACTGATCCAGCATCACTCACCGGAGTCCTGCGCCAAAGCGAAGAAAGGGATGACGAAGTTGCTCGCCGATGAGGCCCAAACGCCATGCACGATCTACCCGAACGTGTTCCTCAACCCCCTACTGGACGACAGCCAGTCAGCGGGCCAACCCCACAGCCGTCGTGAACAGGCAATGCTGCGCGCACAGGCCGAGAAGATGTGCGCCGGATGTCCAATCCAGGCGCAATGCCTCAGCGACGCAGTCACCAAGTTCGACGTCAGTGGGTTCGTCGCCGGCACCACGAAGCGTCAACGTCAGGAAATCCGTCACCGGCTGGGAGTCGTGGTCCACGATGACGACTTTGACTCCTATGCAGGCGTCAACTCGGGCCGGCAATTCGACAGCAATGAGATCTATCGCCTCCGCGTCGCGAACCCCAACGAGCCGTTGAGCGCCATCGCCGCCCGCGTCGGCTGCTCCGTCTCGACCGTCAAACGACACCTACGCCGCATCGAGCGCGACGGTCTTCAGCCCACTCCCCGCAGGGTGCGCCCGACCCCTGACCAAGTGATGCGTGCCGCAGAGGAAGTGAAGGCCACCCCACGCCGACCCGTCGCCGCCGCCTGAGCAGCAGCTCCTCGAGCGGGGGAGCCTATGGGGTTGCGCTCTTCTACGAACCGGCGAGCAGCTGGAAACGCCCCATCGTTGCGACATCAGAGAGCACTTGGCCCCCACCCGCGGGCGGCCGCGCCTGCGAATCGGCCGCTATCGCTGGTGTACCGGGGAGTGCGCAAGCCGTTCCATCTGGCAGCCAACCGCCGCCCACCGCCCGCTGAGCAGCGGCCACGAGGAACGATGCCCGCGGTATCGAAGCATCACAGGGGGTCTTCGGCACTACCAGTCGAGATCGTCGCTGATGGTCCCGGCCTTTAAAACCAGCGGCTGAGTTCCTCCGCCGTGCCGCCGTCGGCGAAGCGGCCCGTGACGTGGTCCGCCGCGGCGCGGACGTTCTCGGCAGCGTCCCCGATGGCGACTCCGCGACCGGCCCACTGCAGCATTTCGATGTCGTTCGCCCCGTCCCCCAGCGCCAGAACATCCGAGGCGCTCAGACCCATCTCGTCCACGACACGCTGCAGGCCGTGAGCCTTGTCGATGCCCTTCGGCGCAATGTCCAGCCACGCTGACCAGCCGATGAAGTAAGCCACCTCATGCAGGCCCAGCGACTGGGCCATCCCGTTGAAGGTCGCTTCCGAACTGTTGGGATCGCGGACCACGATCCGCGATACCGGACGCGACGCCAACTCCTCCAGTGACTCGACGCGCACGTCGCCGTGCAATTCACCGTCGGGGAAATGTCGCGTCACTCGCCACGTCAGCCCCTCCTGCACGCCGATGATGGCATCCGGCGCATGCTTGGAGACCTTGGCGATGCTGTCAGCCGGGTCGAACCTCACCTCGGACTCAATCTTCAGAGGCGGATACGTGACCAGCATCGCCCCGTTCGCCGTGACGGCCCACCCGTGGGGCAGCTGCAGTTCATCCACGATGATGTCCGTGGAACTCCACCCGCGGCCGGTGGCGATGACCACCGGGACGTCCGCTGCCACGATGCGTGCGACGGCTTCCCGGACGTCGCGGCGCATCACGCCGTCGCCATCCACCAGAGTCCCGTCCACGTCCAGAGCCACCAGTTTGGGCGCAAACGTGTCGGGACGCGGATGGTCGTGGTTCTTCAGCGAGGCGGGCGTCGCGTCCATGGCGGGGCCCGTCATGCCGTGGGCACCAGGACTTCTTGCCCACCGAGGTAGGGCCGCAATGCTTCGGGGACCGCGACGGAGCCATCGGCCTGCTGGTGGTTCTCCAGCAGCATGATGATGGTGCGTGTCATGGCACACAGCGTCCCGTTCAGGGTGGCGACCGGCTCGGTGCCGTTCTCGCCACGATACCGGATCCCCAGCCTGCGGGCCTGGAACTGGGTGCAGTTCGAGGTGGACGTCACCTCGCGGTAGCGATCCTGAGTGGGCAGCCACGCGTAGCAGTCGAATTTGCGTGCGGCCGAGAGCCCCAAATCTCCGGACGCCACATCCAGCACCTGGAAAGGTATCTCCAGCGCCTCAAGGAAGTCCTTCTCGTAGCCCAGCAGCTTCTCGTGCCACGCCTCGGCGTCCTCGGGACGGCAGTGAATGAACATCTCCACCTTGTCGAACCAGTGGACGCGGAAAATGCCGCGGGTATCCCGCCCGTGGGAGCCGGCCTCACGGCGGAAGCAGGGGCTGTAGGCGACGTAGCGTCGAGGCAGGGTCTCGGACTCCAGGATTTCGTCGGAGTGGTAGGCGGCCAGCGCAACCTCCGAGGTGCCGACGAGGTACAGGTCATCCGCCGGCAGGTGGTAGACGTCCTGTGCTGCCTGCCCCAGGAAACCCGTTCCCTCCATGGCGGAGGATTTCACCAGAGCGGGGGGGATCATCGGGGTGAAGCCCCACTGTGTGGCCTTTGCCATTGCGAGGTTCAGCAGAGCCAGTTCCAGCAGCGCCCCCACACCGGTCAGGACGTAGAACCGGGAGCCGGAGATCTTCGTGCCACGTTCCATGTCGATGGCACCCAAGGACTCCCCCAGCTCCAAGTGGTCCTTCGGGGTGAAGCCCTCAGCAGCGAAGTCGCGCGGCGTGCCGACGGTTTCCAGCACGACTCCTTCGTCCTCACCGCCCTCGGGAACACCGTCGGCCACGAGGTTGCCCAGCCGGCTCATCAGGGAGTCGAAGCTGGCGGCTGCCTCGTCGGCGGCGGCCTGGGCAGCCTTGACGTCGGCGGAGAGCTGCTTGGTGGTTGCCAGCAGGTCCGATTTCTCGTCAGCACTGGCCCTGGCCACCGCTTTGCCCGCGGCCTTCTGCTCGGCGCGGAGGCTCTCGAAGCGGGCGATGTGGGTGCGGCGTTCGCCGTCGGCAGCGACCAGTTCATCCACCAGAGCCACCGATTCCCCGCGGGCCGCCTGGGAACGGCGGACACGGTCGGGGTCGGTGCGCAGCAACTTCGGATCAATCATGCGCCTCAGCCTACTGACAGGTATCCGCGGCCACGAACGCCAACGATCCGTGGAGCTTCCCGTGGTGCCGCGGACCTTCACTGCTGCTCCAGCCTCGGGTTCGAGTTTCCGCCGAAAGTCCCGGTGAAGCGTTGATCAAGGCTGTTCTCGGCGAGGATGTGCCGGGCGGGATGAGATGGTGTCTCTGCATCTGGTGCGTGTACTGGATGTCCATATCCAGATGGTGGGGCGCCAGATCGCCCGATCCGGTGCGCCGCAGCCAGGACATGATTGATCAGTGGTTCCCTGGATCGCCCGATCCGGTGCGCCGCAGCCAGGACGTGATTGATCAGGTGGTTTCCTGGATTCGACGGTTGGCGTGTGCAGCGTGGAACAATGCGCTCATGATCACGTGGCAGCGCTCGAAGTTCAACGCCGTTGCCACCGCTGTATTAGTCGTGCTTTTCGGACTGTGGACGGCACTGCTGCCCACCGGTCTCGACGCACTCTGGCAGGTGCCCGTGCCACCAGCCCAGAGCCGGCTGGGGCAGATCGGTGCGGCGATCGCCCTCATCAGTCTTCCGCTAGTGCTGTACTTGGTGCTCTTCGCCGCCAGCGTGTGGGCGAGCCGTCGCCAGCTCACCAGCGTCTCTGCCGCCCTCGTGCTGTCGATCGCCCTGAGCTTCGGCGCCTCCACGCTCGCCAAGGAGCTGACGGGACGCGAGCGCCCTTCGTCCTCCTGGGACTACCTCCTGACCCACCAGGGCCCCGCCTATCCGGCGCCGCACATGGTGGCCGCCACCACCGCCGCCATCATGTTCGCGACGCTGGCCGCAACGGCGGGCCGGACGCGAGGCGCCATTCGCAGCTGGCAGCTGGGGGGCGCCGCGCTGGTCGTGCTGTTCGGCATCAACCTTCTGGTGATGCGGGCCCACAGCGTCACGGACATCGTCGGCGGCATTCTGCTGGGAGCGTTGGTGGCCAGTGTGTCGAACCTGTTGACGGGGGTGAATCCCGTGAGATCGCGGCGGCCGTCGGAGGGTGGTGGTCGGACAGCTGTGATCTACAACCCCACCAAAGTCGTGGACCAGACAGTGTTCAAGGGACTCATCGAGGGACGTCTCACGGAGAATGGTTGGGAGCTGCCGCTGTGGCTGTCCACCACCGCGGAGGATCCCGGCCGGGGGATGGCGCAGCAGGCTGTGGATGCGGACGTGGATCTGGTGCTCGTCGCCGGCGGCGACGGCACGGTGCGAGCGGCCTGTGGAGCGTTGGCGAACACCGACACCACCGTCGCCATCCTTCCCTCCGGCACCGGTAACCTGCTGGCCGGCAACATGAAGATCCCCGTCGACACCGAGCGTGCGCTCGACGTGGCGCTGCGCGGAAAGTCGAAGACGATCGACATCCTGCGGGTCACCGACGCCAATCGGGACGTGCAACATGCGGCCGTGATGTGCGGTGTGGGGGCCGATGCGGCGGTGCTCAATGACACCAATGAGGAGCTGAAGAATCAGATCGGCGTCGCGGCCTACGTCATCGCGGGTTTGAACCACATCAAGGCGCGCCCCTTCCGCGCAACCGTGACCATCGACGACGACGAGCCCCTGGAACGGGATGCCTCGCTGGTGATGGTGGGCAATGTCAGCGACCTGCAGGCTGGCCTCACACTGATGCCCGCCGCGTCGGCAAGCGACGGCGTCCTGGACGTGCTGATCGCTTCCCCCAGGAACCAGGTGGAGCTGACGCAGATGGTGTCCGCAGTCCTGGCGCAGAGGAAGGAGCCCTCCACGATGGTGCGTCGAACCGGTGAACGCGTGCACATCGAGCTACGTGAGGAGGAGCTCTACGAACTCGACGGCGACGTCATCGGCAAGACCACGGACCTGACATTTGAGGTCCTGCCCGCCGCCCTGCACCTGAAGGTCCCCCGTTGAGGCTCCGTCAAAGCCCGTCTGCGTAGGGTCCTCGACCGGACACCCCGCACCCAGCACCCGCCACGCAGCCCCCGACCCGACACACCACACCCAGCACCCGCCACGCAGCCCACAACCCGGACACGGTGCACCCAGCACCCGCCACGCACACCCACAACCGGACACGCCGCACTGAATGGTCGCGACGCACAGAACCGACCAGACTTTTCACGTTCAGTGGCCACCGAGCCGTATGTTTCCTCGGCTCGCAGTGAACGCGGCGTGTCCGGCCAGCCAGTGACGCGGCGAGCAGCGAACGCGGCGTGTCCGGACAGCCAGTGACGCGGCGAGCAGCGAACGCGGCGTGTCCGGCCAGCCAGTGACGCGGCGAGCAGTGAACGCGGCGTGTCCGGCCAGCCAGTGACGCGGCGAGCAGCGAACGCGGCGTGTCCGGCCAGCCATGACGCGGCGAGCAGCGAACGCGGCGTGTCCGGCCAGCCAGTGACGTCGCGAGCAGCGACCGCGGCGTGTCCGTCCGGCCAAGGGCGCGACGGAAGGGGACGGTCAGGCGGGTGTGGGACCCGGCGGGCGTTCCAGGTCCGCCAACCACTGGGCAGCACTGCGGAAGTCGTCGTCGGAGAAGCCGGGCGGCACGTCCGGGATCTGTGCATCAGCGCGGGCGTAGGAACCCAGGAAGATGACGTTCCGACAGATGCGGTGCAGTCCCAACAGGGCTTCGGCGACGCGGCTGTCGTGCAGATGTCCTTCGGCGTCGATGGCGAAGCAGTAGCTACCGAGGACGGTTTTCGTCGGTCGCGACTCAATGCGCGTCAGGTTCACCCCGCGCACGGCAAATTGCTCCAGGATCTCAAGCAGCGCTCCGGAACGGTCCTCCTGCATGTAGGCCACCAGCGTGGTTTTGTCGCTCCCCGTTCTCTCCGCGACGGGCCCGGGCCGTCCCACCATCACGAAACGCGTGACGGCTCCGGGGTTGTCCTCGATGCCGTGGGCAACCTCGTCGAGTCCGTAGATCTCTCCGGCGACCCGTGCACAGACTGCCGCGTCGTGTCGCGACGCCGGGTCGGCCACCTCCTGGGCCGCACCTGCGGTGGAGCCGGCAGCGGTGACGTGGGCGTCGGGCAGTTCGCGGGACAGCCACTGGCGCACCTGCGCCAGGGCGTGGCCGTGGGTGAGCACGTGCCGGACGTCGGCCAGTTTCGTGCCCGGCCGTGTGTAGAGGCCGAATGTTACTGGGAGGACGATCTCCGCCACGATCACCAGCCGCTCACCTGCGATGAGTTCGTCAAGAGTGGCGGACACACCTCCCTCGACCGAGTTTTCGATGGGCACCACGGCACGATCCACCTCTCCCGAGCGCACGGCGTCGAGCGCCTGGGCGACGCTGGGCAGCGCGACTGCCTCCTCATCCGTGACGGAGAGGAGCGCCTGGTGCGTGAATGTTCCCGCCGGACCGAAGTAACCGAGCACGTCGCCGAGGCTAGTACATCGGGCAGTGGCTCATGACATGGGTCCGCCCATCCGCAAACCCGTACCCGCGCTGGATGGAATGCCCACCATCCCCCGGCCCGATCTCCGTCGCGACGCCGCGGGCGTCGCGCTGTACCCCGTAGCTACTTCGACAACTTCGACGTTCTCCGGTCAGACAGGAGTTCTGTCGCTGGTCTGACATACCGGACAGTACTGCAGTCGAGGAATGCGCGCACGACACCTTGCAGTACCACGGCCGGACCGCGCAGCTACTTCAACATTCTGCGGTCAGCCAACCGCTGGCCGCTGGTCTGGCATACCGGGCAGTTCTGCGGTCGAGGAATGCGCGCACAACATCTTGCAATACCACGACCGGACCCCGCGGCTACTTCAACAGCTTCGACATTCTGCGGTCAGCCAACAGTTTGCCGCCGGTCTGACATCCCGGGCAGTACTGCAGTGATGAATCCGCGAACGAAACCTCCGCGATCGTGGTCCCGCACACGTCGCAGGGCTCACCTGCCCTCCCGTGAACGCGCAGCCCTCGGCGCTTGACGTCCTTCAGCTTGCCCATGTCCACACCTTCGATAGCCTCCATGGCACCGGCAAGGACCTCTCGCACATGCCGGTACAGGTCCGCCGCATCGACGGTGTTCGCCGGTGTGAACGGGCTGAGTCGGGAGGCGTGCAGGATCTCGTCGGAGTACGCATTCCCGATTCCCGCGATCCGTTTCTGGTCCCGCAGCACACCCTTGATCTGGCTCCTGCCCGCATCCAGGAGAATGCCTGCGAGCACTTCGACCGTGAAGTCCTCACCCAGCGGGTCCGGCCCCAGGGCAGCGATACCCGGGACTTCCTTGGGTGACGCCACGACGTAGACGGCGAGGTGCCGTTGGGTACCGGCTTCCGTCAGGCTGAAGCCCGAACCGTCGTCGAATTCAATCCGCAGGGCAATGGGAGACTTGCCGGGCCTGGGCAACGATCTGGGAACCTGTTCGTGCCACGTGACCCATCCGGCGCGGGCGAGGTGGAAGATGAGGTGCACGCCCTGGGCATCAACGTTGATGAACTTTCCGTGCCTGGTCACGCTGGAGACCTCGAGCCCGGACAGGGATTCCAACCCCAGGGCGTAGGTCTTCAGGGCGCTGAACGCCACCAGATGACCGGCGACCACCACCTTGCCGGCGCTTCGCGCTGCGAGTTGACCGACGATGGCCTCCACCTCTGGCAATTCCGGCATGTCAATCATCCTCCACCATCGAGAGGAGCTCCGTGCCGGACATGCGTGAACTCTCCGGCCGGCTCCACGCATTGTTGTGTTGGCGCCCCAGCTCCTCGTCCAGCAACTGCAGGTACGACATCCGGGGCACGGCATGTGCGCCCATCGATTCCAGGTGAGGGGTCAGCCACTGCACGTCCAGCAGGTCGACGCCCACCCGTCGCAGCTCCACAGACAGCCGCAGCAGAGCGACCTTGGACGCATCGCGACCGTGATGGGGATCGTGAAACATCGACTCGCCCGCAAACATCCCGTTCAGATGCAGGCCGTACAGCCCACCCACCAGTCTTCCCGAGGGATCCCACGTCTCCACGCTGTGCACGTGGCCCACGTGGTGGAGGACGGTGAAGGCCGTCTTGATGCGCTCGTCGATCCAGGCACCGGGACGCGACGGATCGGCGCAGGCATCGAGGACTCCTAGGAAGGCCGTGTCCACCGTGGTGGTGAACCGCTTGGCGGACTTGCGCAGGGATCTCGTGATCCGCACTTCGTCCAGCGGGAGCCGGGCACGTTCCATGGGGGACCACCACCCCATCTCCCCGTGGAAGATGCCGTTCTGCAGTGGCATGGGAAACACCCCACAGCGATATGCCATCAGGGCAGTGCCGGGATCGAACTCGTCGGAATACCCGATAAGGTCCTGATCCGGCCACTCCGACGGCGGTCCGAACAGCATCTCGAGCATGTCCCCAGTCTGGCAGCCCCCACCCACAGTCTGCGCGACCGGAGAACACGGCTCACCGCGCGACTTCTGCTCTCAGTGGCACGGTGAGCGCCAGCATTCGGCCCCGCAGCACCGACTGGAGCACAAAAGCGCTTTTCCTGCCGCACAGGGCCTCTCCACGCCCGAATTCTGCCGGGACGCTTGACGTGGTGTGCAACTCTTGTAGTCAGAGCGTTCGCGGTGCTCGGATCAGGAGGGGTGGCATGAGTGAGCAGAACAATGTGGTGGCCATGGCCGAAGGGTTGACCGCTGACGTCTTCCACCAGCTGTTGGAGGTCGCCATCGAGGGCAGGGGCAAGATGCCCGGAGCCCGAACGGCCGCGAAGAACCTGCTCGGCCAGCACCGCGATCCCGAGGTCGCCATCAAATGGCTGGTGAACCAGCACATCGCCTACGCCGGCGGGCAGGGTTTCGCCACCAATTGGGGTGGCTTCTTCGTGTCCATCGTCACGATCCCGGCCAACATGGCGGCGGCTGCGTTCCTGCAGGCCCGTGTTGTGGCCGGCGTCGCGCATCTGCGCGGCTACGACCTGTCCGACGCACGCGTGCGCACCGCCATCCTCATGGTCATGCTCGGCCCCGGCGCCAGCGCTGACCTCATCTCCAAGGGGGTCCTGCCCTCGTCGCCCGCCGCAATCGCCACCGCCCCCATGTTCGACGCCAAACTGGATGCCCTCGTCAGCCGCGAACTCCTGGACCGTGCCATGAACCAGATCGGCGGCAAACGCCTCGGCGTCTTCGTCGGGAAGCGGATTCCCTTCGTGGGAGGTGGCGTGGGTGCGGTCGTCGACGGCTGGAACACCAACTCCATAGCCCGGCATGCCGTCGCGGAATTCGTCAGCCGCAGGCCGAAGCTGAACTCCTGGTCTTAATCAGACCATCCCACCGACGTATCGCCGGGGCACCCTGGGGGTGATCAGACATGTCACCTCGTAGGCGATCGTCCCCATCAGCCCTGCCATCTCCTGGACGGTGATCTCCTCGTCGCCGCTACGCCCCACCAACACCACCTCATCCCCCACGCTCACTGACGGAGTCTCTGTTCCGAGGTCGACCATCGTCTGATCCATGCAGACGCGCCCCACGACAGGAACGCTCCTGCCGTCCACCAGCATGCGTCCCCTGTTGGACAGCAGTCGCGAGTAGCCGTCTCCATAGCCGACGGACACCGTTCCAATCCACGTGTCGCGGGGCGCGGTCCACGTGCGTCCGTAGCCGACCGTCTCACCGGAGCGCACCCTCTTGATGAACGACAGGCGGGCAGTCCAGCGGACCACGGGCTCCGGCGCCCGGTCCGTCGGAGTGGCGGGATCCGGGCACGATCCGTAGACCATGATTCCCGGACGCACCATGGTGGTGTTCGCCAGGTCATGGCTGAGAACAGCCCCGGAGTTCGCCGCGTGGATGAAGGGCACCGGCCCAGCCACCTGCTCGACGGCGCAGGCGGCCGCGGCGAGTGTGTCAAACTGCTCCCGCGTGAAGTTCCGCCCGTCAGGGGTGTCGCTGACGGGCAGGTGCGTGTAGATCCCGCCCAGCCGCAACCAGGGATGCGCGACGATCTGCCGGGCCAGCGCGACGGCATCCTCCGGCTGGGCGCCGATGCGCCGCATGCCGGTGTCGAGGTTGAGGTGTGCCTCCGCGACCTTTTCTGCTTCCGCAGCTGCCTGCGCAAGTTCGTCGATGCCGTGCGCGTCGGCGACGGTGAATGTCACGTCGGCTGCGAGCGCCGGGGCGAGTTCCTCATGCAGCGTGATGGAGAACTTCAGGATGGGCAGCGCTATCCCCGCGGTGCGCAGAGCAACGGCCTCACCCACAGTGGCCACTCCCAGCCACTGGGCGGAGCCCGCTTGCTGGATGCTGCGGGCAACGCGCACCAGACCGTGCCCGTAGGCGTCCGCCTTCACCGCCACCAGCACCGTGCGACCCTCCGCCAGGTCAGCGGCCAGAGCCACGTTGCGGTTCAGGGCGTCGAGATCGACGGTCAGTTCGCAGGTTGCGGGCATTGCTCCATCCTTGCGGTCCCGGACGGGGTGAACAACCACCCCGATGATCCCGCCGCGTCCCCCGCCTCCGCCACGGTGTCAGACGCGCCGATCAGAAGAGCAGCGCCAGCGCCGGTTCCGCCAGGATCTCGGCGACGTCGCGCAGGAATCGTGACCCCTGCTCCCCGTCGATCAACCGGTGGTCGAAGGCGATCGTCAGGGTCGTGACCCAGCGTGGCACAAGCGATTCGATCCCGCCCTCTTCCATGACCCAGGGGCGACGATCGATCGCGCCCATGCAGAAGATGGCCGACTCGTTGCCGTTGATGATCGGGGTGCCGGCGTCGACTCCGAAAACCCCGACGTTGGTAATGGTGAAGGTGCCGCCCTGGTAGTCACCGGGTTGCAGCTTGCCCTCCTTGGCCACCACGACCAGGTGGTTGATGGCCCGGCAGAGATCCAGCAGGCTGAGCTGTTGTGCACCTTTGATGTTGGGCACCATCAATCCGCGGGGTGTGGCAGCGGCGATGCCGAGGTTCACGTCGCCGTGGTAGACGATCTCACCGGCTTCCTCATCCCACGAGGTGTTCAGGTCGGGGTTGCGGCTGAGAGCCAGGCAGATGGCCTTGGCGTAGATCAACAGCGGCGAGATGCGCAGACCGGTGAACTCACGCCTGTTCTTGAGTGTCTCGACGAATTCCATGGTGCCGGTGACATCCACGGTCACCCATTCGGTGACGTGCACGTGCGTGTTGACCGATTTCACCATGTTCTCGGCGGTGGCCTTGCGCACGCCCCGAATCGGCACCCGGCGCTCCTTACCCGAACCCGGGCCTGAGCCCGGGGTGGGTCCGGGGTTGAAGGGGGCCCCGAAGGAGGTGGCGCCGTCGAATGCTCCCGTCGGAGTGGATTGCTGGGACGAGGAACGTTGCTGGAAGCTGGCGTGGTCGTTGATGATGCGGCCCTGGGCCGGGGCGTCCTCCATGCGCTGGAAGGCGAGGGCGGCCTCCACGTCGCGGCGCGTGATGGTGCCGTCGGGCCCGGTCCCCACCACCCCCGCGAGGTCCACATCCAGGTCCCGGGCATATTTGCGGACGGGTGGCTTGGCGCGCACGGCGTTGGGATCGGATGCCAGGACGAGCTCCGACTGGGATGGCCCGACGCCCGGTCCCGGCAGTGGATCGCCCACGGCCTCGGCGGTGTTCTGGCCGGCGGGCTGGACTTCGTCGGGCCGCCGGCTCGGCTCGTGTGGCTCGTAGGAATCGCTGAGCGCTTGGGTGAGCTCCGGGTCGCGGTCCGCGCGCTGCCTGCGACGGCGTCGGCTCGGCCCGGTGTCGGAGGCGCCGTAACCCACCAGATTGGGTTCCTGTGCGACCTCTGCCTCGTCCTGACCGTCCTCGATCTCGACGATGGGTGTGCCCACCTCGACTGTGGAGCCCTCCTCCACCAGGAGACCCGTGATCTCCCCTGCGAAGGGAGAGGGCAGTTCCACCACCGATTTGGACGTCTCGATCTCCACCAGCACGTCGTTGACCTCGATGGTCTCACCCACCGTGACCCGCCAGGCAACGATCTCGGCCTCCACGAGACCCTCACCGGGGTCGGGCAGACGGAATTGGCGCTTCATGCGTAGCTCCTAGTAGGCCAGGGACGCGTCAACGGCGTCCATGATTCGGTCGACTCCGGGAAGGAACTCGTCCTCAATCTTCGACGGCGGGTACGGCGTGTCGTAACCGGTGACGCGCAGGACGGGCGACTCCATGACGTAGAACAGATCCTTGTGCAGCCGGGCGGCAATCTCCGCCCCGACGCCGAGCGTGCGGTGTGCCTCATGCACGACGATGGCCCGACGGGTGCGCCGGATGGAGCCGGTGATCGTGACCCAGTCGATGGGGCTGAGCGTGCGCAGGTCGATCACCTCCAGTGAATGGCCCTCCTCGGCTGCCACCTCCGCGGCATCCAGGGCGGTCTTGACCATCGGGCCGTACGCCAGCACGGTGGCGTCGGTGCCGTAGCGCAGCACGTTTGCCTGGTGCATTGGTTGCGGACGGGCGGAGAAGTTGACCTGGCCCTTGGCGTGGTAGCGGCGCTTGGGTTCCAGGAAGACCACCGGATCGTCCGAGGAGATGGCCTGCTGGATCATCCAGTAGGCATCGTTCGGCGAGCTGCAGGTGACCACTTTCAGTCCCGGCGTGTGGACGAAGTAGGCCTCGGGGGACTCGGAGTGGTGCTCAATGGCCCCGACGCCACCGCCGTAGGGAATCCGGATGACGATCGGCATCTTCACACGGCCGGAGGTGCGGGCGTGCAGCTTCGCCACTTGGGTGACGATCTGGTCGAATCCCGGGAAGACGAATCCGTCGAACTGAATCTCCACCACGGGGCGATATCCCCGCATGGCCAGCCCTACGGCGGTGCCGACGATCCCGGACTCGGCGAGGGGGGAATCCACCACCCGGTTCTCCCCGAACTCGGCCTGGAGCCCTTCGGTGATCCGGAAGACGCCACCCAGCTTGCCGATGTCCTCGCCGGCGAGCATCACCTTGGGGTTGGCCTGCAGGGATCGACGCAGGCCGCGGTTCAGTGCCTTGGCAAGTGTCAGTGTCTCGCTCATGCTGGCTCCTCGAAGGTGGCGAGGTAATCGGCGTACTCCCGGCGTTGTTCCTCCAACGCCACGGACTCCTCGGCGAAGACGGTCCGGAACTGCTCGTCCATCGTCTTGTCGGTCAAGGTGGCGATGGAGGCCCGGATGCTGGCTCCGTAGTCCTTGGCCTCCTCATCCAGCGACGCCATGTGTGCGTCGTCGACGGCTCCCTCGTTGCGCAGGTACGTGGTGAGCCGGGCGATGGGATCGCGCCCACGCCACTCCTCGGTCTCGGCGTTGCGTCGGTACTTGGAGGGGTCGTCGGAGGTGGTGTGTGCGCCCATGCGGTACGTGAAGGCCTCGATGAAGGCCGGGCCCTCGCCCTGACGGGCGCGATTGAACGCCCACTGGCTGGTGGCGTGCACCGCGAGCACGTCGTTGCCGTCCACCTGGATGCCGGGGAATCCAAACCCGCGCGCGCGCTGGAACAAGGGAATGCGGGACTGCAGGCCCATGGGTTCGGAGATGGCGTACTGGTTGTTCTGGCAGAAGAACACCACCGGAGCGTTGTAGCTGGCCGCGAAGACGTAGGCCTCGTTGACGTCGCCCTGCGACGCGGCACCGTCGCCGTGGTAGGCCACCACCATGGCGTTCTCGTCCGGGTTGTCATTGCCCACCATGCCGTCGTACTGCAGTCCCATGGCGTAGCCGGTGGCATGCAGCGTCTGTGAGCCGATGATGATCTGGTAATTGCGGAAGCGCTCCAGCAACTCCCACTCACCGGCGTCGCAGCCGCGGAAGAGCGCCAGAATTTGGCTCAAAGGAACGCCGAGGCACATGGCGACGGCGTGCTCGCGGTAGGTGGGGAACACCACATCCCGGGCCATCAGCGCCCGGGCGGAACCCACCTGCGACGCTTCCTGGCCCAGGACAGGCGGCCACAGGCCCAGCTCTCCATGTCTTTGCAGCGCGGTGGCCTCGGTGTCGAACCTGCGGGCCAGCACCATGTCGCGCAGATAGCCCACAACATCCTCCGTACTGCCGGTGAACTCGAAATCATCGTGTTCCACCCGCACACCCTCGGGGGTCAGAAGCTGGACCATGTTCTCGCTCTGTCCTTGCACCTGCATCCTTCCTGTGCGTTACCTACGCAACCGTAGCTTACGGCGCCGTAGCCCTCCCAAGCGGGCTCCGGCCCCGCCCGAGTGTTGGCGAGAGCCCGGCGATCTGACAAGACACTACTCACCAACAGTTTCTCAGCCCCTTGACGTTCCGGGGCTGTATTGGGACAGTGGGTGTCTCTTCTCATCCACAGTGTGCCAATGGGGGCATGCACGACAACGGAGTACTGCATGAAAAAACCATTCTCGCGCGGGGCATCAACCCTCGCCGCGTCCGCTCTCATGCTCGGGGGCATGACCTTCGCTGCTGGCGGCGGTGTCGCCCAAGCGGCACCGGGTGACAGTTGTGACGATCCTCGAAAGGTCTCGGTCTTCGAGTTCAACGATTTCCACGGCCGCATCAGCCGGGCCGCCGGGCTCTTCACCCCGGTCGAAGAGGCTCGCGCCGAGATGGGCGAGGACAACGTCCTTCTGGTCAGCACCGGGGACAACATCGGCGGGTCCACGTTCGATTCCTTCATCAACGACGACAACCCGACGATCGACATCATGAACGCGGCCGGCGTCGAGGCGATCGCCACGGGCAACCATGAATTCGACAAGGGCTGGGCCGATCTCTCGGAGCGGGTCATCCCCCGGATGGAAGTCCCGCACACCAGCACGAACATCTACGACGCAGGCACCACCACGGTCGCGGATCCGCTCGAGGAGTACGTCCTCTTCGAGAAGGGCGGCGTCACCATCGCCTACGTGGGTGCCGTCACCGGCGACCTCCCCTCGCTCGTCTCCCCCGCCGGCATCACCGAGATCGACACGGGCGACCCCGTCGAGGCGGTGAACCGTGTCGGCAACATGATCGTCGAGCAGGACCTGGCCGACATCGTCATTGCTGGTTTCCACGAGGGCGCGCCCGACGGCGAGGCGACCCCCGAGGAGAACGCCGCCATGTCTCCGGCCTTCGATGACATCTACAACGGGCTGGACCAAGGCGTCTTCGACGTGGTCTTCAACGGACACACCCACGAGGTCTACAACTGGGAGACCCTCGACGAGAAGCCCCTGATGCAGGCCGGCCAGTACGCCGAACACATGTCCCGGGTGGATCTGATGATCAACAGCAGCGCAGGCGAGCTGTGCTCCTTCGAGGCCACCACCATTGAAGCCGCTGAGGAACCGGACATGGACCTGGACCGCATCGCGGCCATTCAGGCGATTGCCGAGCAGGCCGCGGCCGACGCGGCGGAACTGGGCGCCGAGCCCGTCGGCGTGGCCAATGAAGCCATCAGCACACCGCTGGCCGGAGATTCCGGTACCCGCAACGTGGAGTCGCCGATGACGAACATGGTGGCCCAGATGTTCAAGGAGCAGCTGCAGACCGAAGAGAATGCCGACTCCTTCATCGGCATCCAGAACCCGGGTGGCACGCGGGACAGCTTTGACGCCGGAACCATCACCTATGAGGAGGCAGCCAACGTCACACCGTTCGCCAACAGCCTCATGACCATTCAGCTCACGGGCGCTCAGTTCAAGATGGTCCTCGAGCAGCAGTGGCAACCCGCGGAAAGCTCCAGGCCGTTCCTGGCACTGGGCCTCTCTGACAATGTGTCCTACACCCTGGATGAGTCCCGCGATGAGGGGGACCGCATCACCTCCATCAGCATCGACGGCGAGCCCATCAACATGGAGAAGCTCTACACCCTCGGTTCCGGCAGCTTCCTGATCAGCGGTGGCGACAACTTCTTCGCATTCAACGAGGGCATCAACATGATGGATTCCGGTCGCGTCGACCTCGAAGCCTTCGTGGACTGGATCGACAGCTACGACGATCTTTCTCCTGACTACACCAAGCGGGGCGTCTCCGCGCCGACAGTCGCCGGTAGCCTCACCGTGGGTGCAGCTCCCGTGGAATACGTCTTCGGCCAGCCTCTGGAAGGAGGCGTCCAGGTGGACACGCTCGACATGCTGCTCGACCCCTCCCTCGGGGATGCTGTCTCCCCACCGATGCCCAACACCACCATCAACGCCTACATCGGCGACGAGATGGTCGGCGGCGGCGATGTGGTTGATGGCGTCGGTACCGTGCAGGTGGCAATCGCCACGGACACGGACATTCAGGCCGGCAACAACGTCATCGACTTCGTGGTGCAGGACTCCGGCACGGTCATCAGCCTTCCGGTCACCGTGAAGGCCGCGGCGGGTGGCCTGAACAGGCCCGTCGACCTCTACACGACCCCCGGGTACCACAAGGTCAACGGACGCCAATGGATCACGGCCTGTGAGCCGTACTCCATCACCGAACGTTGCACCACCTTCATCTACGGCACCGACGTGCAGAGCATCAACGGCAAGATCGTGAAGCGCAACGGTTGGATGTTCAACAACTTGACGTACAAGCCGTCGCGGCGCAGCGCCTGGACGAACAATCCGCTGGGCTATGCCGGCTCGTGGACCTCGGACGAGGGCCGCAGGTGGATGACGGAATGCGACACGGCTCGGACCGGCAACAACGCCTGCCGTTCCTACATCGAATCGCGCGTCGTCGAATCCATCCAACAGCCCAACGGCTCGTACAACTACAGGATGACCACCAAGTTCATCTTCAACAACATCGTTCAGTTCTCGTAACTGATTCGATCTGAGTTTGAGGAGGCCGGGCCCGATGGGTCCGGCCTCCTCCGCGTTCTGGCGAGCAATCGCGGGTTCTGGTTCGCAACTTCGCCTCAATGGGGCTGGGGACCGGTCGTGGCCCAAGTTGCGAACCAAATCCGTCCCCCATTCGTCAAACTCCAGCGAGCGTGGCCACCAGCACCGCCTTGATGGTGTGCATGCGGTTCTCGGCCTGGTCGAAGACGATGCTGGCCTCCGATTCGAACACCTCGTCAGTGACCTCGAGTCCCTCCATGCCGGTCAGCTGATAGATCTCCTCACCGAGGCTGGTGGCGCGGTCATGGAAGGCTGGCAGGCAGTGCATGACCTTCACGTCGTCGTTGCCCGTGGCGGCCAGCATTGCGGCATTCACCTGGTAGGGCCGCAGCAGCGCGACTCGCTCTGCCCACAGCTCCATCGGCTCCCCCAGTGACACCCACACGTCCGTGGAGATGAAGTCGACCCCCCGCACGCCTTCCTCGACGTCATCGGTCACGGTGATGCGGGCTTCCGTGGTGCTGGCCACCTCGTGGGCCAGCGCGAGGACGTCGGGAGATGTCTGCTGCTGTGACGGCGCGACCATGCGGATGTCCATGCCCATCATTGCGGCCGAGACCAGCGTCGAGTTGCCGACGTTGTTGCGCACGTCGCCCACGAAGGCGCAACTGATCTCGCGAAGGGGTTTGCGGGAGTGCTCCATCATGGTCAGGTGGTCCGCCAGCATCTGGGTGGGATGCCAGTCATCGCTGAGACCGTTATACACGGGTACGCCGGCGTGTTCGGCGAGGGTCTGGACGACGTCCTGACCCGCCCCTCGATACTGGATGCCGTCGTACCAGCGGCCCAGCACGCGGGCAGTGTCGGCGGGTGATTCCTTGTGTCCGATCTGCGAGCCGGCAGGATCCAGGTACGTGGTGCGCCCCCCCTGGTCAGCCATGGCCACCTCGAAAGCGCAGCGGGTGCGGGTGGACGTCTTCTCGAACAGCAGGGCGACGTTCTTGCCCACCAGAGCTGGCCGCTCCTTGCCTGCGCGCCGCTCAGCCTTCAGCTGGCCTGCCAGGTCCAGCAGGTGCCTCCATTCATCCGCCGTGAGATCGAGCTCCTTGCAGAAGCTGCGGCCAGTGAGGTTCTCCACGTCGTCGTCTCCTAAGTTTGTGATTGGTGGACTGAACCTACGCCACTAGCTGTGGCCTGGCCGCCGGTCTACCAGCGGCTGCGCCACAGCTAAGACCGAAGCGGCGGGTTGGAGCCCCGCCGCGCGGCTTTCAGGCCCTGAATTCGTCCAGAATCGCGGGCATCGCGGCCTCGATGTCGTTGATCGTGTCCTGGAATCCGTCGTCGTCCCCGTACCACGGGTCGATCAACGGGGTTCCGGGTTCCAGATCGGGGTTGTAGTCGTTCAGGAGGCGAATGTTGTCCGCATCCGGGGCCATGCGACGGAGCTGGTCCACCTGGTACGGCTCGACGGCCACCACCAGGTCTGCGGCCTCGAGGTCCTCTGGCTGGATTTGTCGTGCGGTGTGGTCGTCCGCGTCGTAGCCGCGCTCCTCGAGAACTGCCATGGCGCGCGGGTCAATGCTTGAGCCCTCGTTCTCGCTTGAGAGCCCATAGCTGGAGACCTGCAGGTCCAGTCCACGATCCTCGGCCATGCTCTGCGCCACGCGCTCGCCGATGGGCGAGCGGCAGATGTTGCCCCAACATACGAAAACAAGAGATGTCATGGCTTCCACCCTAGCGAGGAGGATTCGCCCTCCCGGGCCGAGCATCACCAGTGGGAGGTGCGCTCCTTCAGCGACAGATACCTCTCCATCACGTCCGGCTCTGCATGCGCGTCGTAGGTTTCCACGCTGCCCAGTGGCCACGACGGGGGCTCGGCCTTCCCTGACAGCGCCCACGCGGCCTGTCGCGCGGCGCCCAGGGCGACGTACTCCCCCGGCGGCGGCACCGTCACCGGGCGGCCGAAGATCGACGGCGCGAGCCGCCTGACGGCGTCGGAGCGGGCGCCGCCGCCGATGAGAAGGATGCGTTCCGCTTCCTGTCCGGCCACGCGTTCCACCGCCTGCACGGCATCAGCGAGCGCACACAGCAACCCCTCGACGCAGGCGCGGGCGATGTCCTCCCTACCAGTGGCCGATGTCAGCCCGGTGAAGACGCCGGTGGCATCGGGCCGGTTGGGCGTGCGTTCCCCGTCGAGGTAGGGCAGCAGCACCACCCCGCCCGCACCCGGGCGGCTGGCGAGGGCCAGCGTCGAGAGTTCGTCGTGGTTTACGCTTAGCAGGCGGCACCCGAAATCGAGCACCCTGGCGGCGTTGAGCGTGGTTGCCATGGGCAGGAACCGCCCCGTGGCATCGGCGAAGCCTGTGACAGTGCCGGAGGGATCGGCTGGCCGGTTGTCGCTGACCATGGCGGCCACACCGCTGGTGCCGATGGAAACCGAGACATCGCCGGGACCCAGTGAGAGACCGAGCGCGGCTGCCATGTTGTCGCCCGTTCCGGGCGCCATCACAGCTCCGGCTGGTGTGTGCGCCATCACCGCGTGCGGTGTGCCAGCAACCTCCGGCAGCACCACCGTGTGTCCCAAGGCCATCTCGACGAGATCCTGGTTCCATCCCTGAGTGCGCATGGAGAAGTAGCCAGTGCCGGAGGCATCGCCCCGGTCGGTGAAGGGAGCGCCACCGCCCGCGAGGTGGTGAGAGACGTAGTCGTGGGGCAGCAGCACCGACGCCGTTCGTCGTGCATTGTCCGGCTCGTTCTCCGCCATCCACCGCAATTTGGTGGATGTCATGGACGCCACCAGGACGTAGCCCAACTCCTCGACGCACCGCTCTCGCCCACCCATCTCTTCGACGAGGGCCGTGGCCTGCGGGGCGGATCGCGTGTCGTTCCACAACAGGGCATCGCGAACCACGGCGCCGTGCTCGTCGAGTGCCACCATGCCGTGCTGTTGACCACCCACCGCGACCGCCGACGCCCGCGGTAACAGGTCCTGTGCCCCCTCGTCCACGGCCGAGAGCCAGGCCCGGGGGTTCACCTCGGTGCCCTCGGGGTGGGAGGCCCGGCCGTTCTCGACCACCTCTCCGGTGTCGGCGTCGACGAGCAGCGCCTTGGTGGATTGCGTGGAGGAGTCGATTCCAAGCACCAGTGCCATGGTTCAGCCCCGGGCGCCCATGAGGTGTTCGATTGCCAGCTGGTGCAGACGTACGAAGCCGTAGTTGCGCTCACCCAGGGCAGCGACGTCCATGTTCGCGACATCGTCATTGGCCACCAGGTCCGCAGCACTCTCGCCTGCACCGAGTGTGGGCTCCGCCAACTCATTGACGCCGGCCTCCTCCAGAGCGGACTGCACTTCCTCATCCGCCCGGAAGGCGAGCGCGCGCTCCTTCAGGACCAGGTAGGTACTCATGTTGGCAGCGGCCGAATCCCACACCCCGTCCAGATGCTCGGTCCGGGACGGCTTGTAGTCGAAGTGACGGGCGCCGTCGTAGGCACCGGGTCGCGACGGGAAGCCGTTCTCCAGCAGGTCGACAGTGAAGAACGCGTTGATGAGATCACCGTGTCCGAAGACCAAGTCCTGGTCATACATGGGACCGTGCTGACCGTTGAGGTCGATGTGGAACAGCTTGTCCGCCCACAGCGCCTGCGCCAACCCGTGGTTGTAGTTGAGGGTCGCCATCTGCTCGTGGCCCGTCTCCGGGTTGATCCCGACGATGTCCTTGTGCTCGAGCCGTTCGATGAACGCCAGCGCGTGGCCGACGGTGGGAAGGAAGATGTCGCCGCGGGGCTCGTTGGGCTTGGGCTCCAGAGCGATCCGCATGTCATAGCCCTGGGACTTGATGTAGCCCGCCACCGTGTCGATACCCTCGGCGTAGCGCTCGAAAGAGGCGTAGAGGTCCTTGCTGGAGTCGTATTCCGTGCCCTCCCTGCCGCCCCACATCACGAAGGTGGTGGCTCCGAGACGGCCGGCTAAGTCGACGTTGCGCAGGACCTTGCGCAGGCCGTAACGGCGGACGTCGCGGTCGTTGGAGGTAAAGGCGCCGTCCTTGAAGATCGGCTCGGCGAAGGTGTCGGTGGTCACCATCTCGCAGACCATGCCAGTTTCCTCGATCGTCGATTCGAGCCTGCCGATCAGCCGCTCACGCTCGTCCTCGGAGGCGTCAAACGGTATGACGTCGTTGTCGTGGAAGGTGAACCCCCACGCCCCGAGGCCGGCGAGTTTGCGCACACTTTCGAAGGGGTCGAGGTCCGGGCGTGAGGCGGCCCCGAACTGGTCGCGGGCGGCCCAGCCAACGGTCCACAGACCGAAGGAGAACTTGTCCTCAGAGGTAGGGGTGAGCATGATTGTCCTTTCGCGGTGCGACGTCGCACCCGGTTTGTACCAACTGAACTACTGATGGGTGAACGGCGATTCAGGCAGTTATCTCTGACCTGAGCGCATCTTGTTGATGAGATCGAACGCAACAGCCAGCAGCAGGACCAAGCCCTTGATGATGAACTGCCACGAGGGGTCCACGCCCATGATGGACAGCCCCATGTTCAGCACGCCCATGATGAGGGCGCCGACGATAGCTCCCACAATCCTGCCGACGCCACCGGTGACCGCCGCGCCTCCAATGAAGCAGGCTGCGATAGCGTCAAGTTCGTAGTTCTGGCCGGCGGCCGACAGGGCGGCTCCCGCCCTTGATGTGACGACGATCGCTGTCAATCCACAGAGAAAACCCATGTTCACGAATAGCCAAAAGTTGACCCTGCGGGTATTGACTCCCGACAGCTTGGCCGCCGACAGGTTGCCGCCTATGGCATATATACGGCGACCGAAAACGGTATTGCCCATGAGCCATGCATAGGCGACGATGACAACACCCACGATGATCAAGACGTATGGAAGACCCAGAGCACTCAGCGCCACCCAATAAGTGATCAGTCCGAGCAATGCTGCCAACAGCACGAGTCGTCCTGTGAACATGAGCACCGGTTCCGCCGTCGCCCCGTGACGAGTGGTCAACCGGCGGTTGCGTACAGCCAACAGAACGAAGGCAGCCACCCCGACGATACCCACTCCCAGAGTGAACGCGTCCAGTCTGCCCACGAAGCCCGTGAGACCCGCTAGGCCCGCGTTGGAGATGTCCAGATACGGCCCGGGAAATCCGGCGCGGGTGTAGCCAACCAACACCAACGCCACCCCGCGGAAGATCAACATTCCTGCCAACGTGACGATGAAGGCGGGTACGCCCACATAGGCGACCCAGAAACCCTGCCAGGCACCGACGAGCGCGCCCACGATCAGCGCGATCAGTACCACCAACCACGTATTGAGTCCGTAGTCCGTGAGCAGGATGCCAATGACACCGCCCACGGCCGCGACGATGGATCCCACCGACAGGTCGATGTGCCCCGCGACGATGATCATCAGCATGCCCACCGCGAGAATGAACACGTACGCGTTCTGTTGGATGAGGCTCGTAACGTTGTTGGGCTGCAGAATTCGGCCGTCGGTCACCACTTGGAAAAAGACGACGATCAGGACGAGTGCAGCCACGATGCCGTACTGCCTCGCCCCACCGGCCAGCGCGGCGAATCGTCCGGGAGGCGCAGCAGGGGTGTCCGCCGTCTGCGTCCCCGGCGTGGTCTGTGTCATGGTGTAGACGTCCTTTCCATCGTCATGAGGCGCATCAGGGACTCCTGGGTGGCCACCTCCCGCTGTTGCTGTCCTGTGATTCGGCCCTCACTGAGCGTGAATATGCGGTCGCACAGCCCGAGGAGTTCCGGTAGTTCGGACGAGATCACAATGACTCCCTTGCCCTGGACGGCCAACTCGTTGATGATCGTGTAGATCTCGTACTTAGCCCCCACGTCGATCCCCCGAGTGGGCTCGTCGAGGATCAGTACGTCGGGGTCTGAGAACATCCACTTACTGAGTGCCACCTTCTGTTGATTCCCGCCGGAGAGCTGCCCCACAGGCACTTGGACCGTGGGAGTCCGGATTCGCATTTGTTCGCGGTAGTCCTGCGCCACCTTCGTTTCTAGCGCCTTGTCGAGAATGTTGCGGCGGCTGATCTTCTCCAACGCCGCCGCAGTGATATTGTGGCGGATCTCCGCGATGAGGTTGAGACCGTATCGCTTGCGGTCCTCGCTTACGTAGGCTATTCCCGCTCGAATGGCACGCCCCACGGTGCTTGGAAAAATCTCTTCTCCATGTTTGAACACTCGACCCGAGATATTCGTGCCGTACTGTCTCCCAAAGATGCTCATCGCAAGCTCGGTCCGGCCAGCCCCCATGAGGCCAGCTACGCCCACGATCTCCCCCGCCCTCACATCCAAGCTCGCTTGCTCGACAACGATGCGGCCGGGGTCACTGGGATGGTGCACCGTCCAGTCCTCGATGCGAAAGAGCTCCTCCCCGATATCGGGCTTATGAGGAGGGAACCTGTTGTCCAGCGGGCGTCCCACCATGCTGGCGATGATGCGCTCCTCCGTGACGGGCTCGACCCCTTCCATGGGGACGGTTTCCACGACGGTGCCGTCACGAATAATGGTGAGGGAGTCAGCAATCGCCATGATTTCGTTCAACTTGTGGGAGATGATGATCTGCGTCACACCGTCGGCCTTGAGCTTCTGCATGAGGCTCAACAGATGGGCGGAGTCCTCGTCGTTCAGGGCGGACGTGGGTTCATCGAGGATGAGGAGACGCACGTCCTTGGACAGTGCCTTGGCAATCTCGACGAGCTGCTGTTTGCCCACTCCAATGTCACTGACCTTGGTCTGGACGTCCTCCCTCAAGCCGACGCGATCAAGCAATTCCTGCGCTCCGGCTCGGGTGGCCGGCCAGTCAATGACACCCCGGCGACTCTTCTCGTTGCCCAAATAGATGTTTTCGGCAATGGAGAGATGGGGTGAAAGGGCCAGCTCCTGGTGAATGATGACAATCCCGCGTGCTTCGCTGTCCTTCAGGGTTTTAAACTCCGCACGTTTGCCCTCATACCAGATCTCCCCGCCGTAGCTTCCTGTGGGATAGAGGCCTGAGAGGACTTTCATGAGGGTCGACTTCCCAGCCCCGTTCTCCCCACAGATCGCGTGAATCGCTCCGGGGATTACGGCCATCGATACCCCCTCGAGTGCGACGACACTGCCAAAGCGCTTGTCAATGTCTCGCATCTCGAGGATGGGCTCCAATGAGATATCAGTGTTCATGTGTGCGCCTTCTCGTCCCTGTTGGGCGATCAGAGCCCCAGATCAGCGGCTGAGTAGAAGCCCGAATCCACCAACTTCTCTTGGACGGTGTCCTTGGTAACGACCTCGGGTTCAAGGAGGTAGGTGGGGACCACCTTCACGCCGTTGTCGTAGCTCTCCGTGTCATTGACGTCCACTTCTTCACCGTTGACGACTTGCTCAATCATGACCGCCACCTGGTCTCCGAGTTTGCGGGTGTCCTTCCAAACGGTCATGGCCTGCTTGTCAGCCAACATGTTCCTGACGTTGGCGAGATCGGCATCTTGGCCCGTCACCAGCGGCCAGCCATCGCCCGGGGCGTAGCCCGATCCGTCGAGGGCCTGCACAATTCCCAACGCCAGTGAGTCATTCGGTGACAACACGATGTTGACTCTCTTACCTCCTCCATAGAATGAGTTGAGCCGGTTCTCCATCTCGGACTGCGCCGTGTCGGACTTCCACGCGGGGATACCGATGGTGGTCCACTGGTCTTCACTGGAGGGCGCCTTCCCGGAGGGCACGATGAACTCGCCACTCTCCACCAGGGGTGAGACTTTTTCCCAGGCGCCTGCGAAGAAGAACTTGGCGTTGTTGTCATCGGGCGAACCGGCGAACGGTTCAAAGTTGATAGTGCCGTCCTCGCTCGCGTAATCATCCTTGTTGTCCAAGATGAACTGGCCCTGCAGCGCGCCCACCTTGAAGTTGTCGAACGTTGCGTAGTAATCGACGTTCTCGGAGCCATTAATGAGGCGGTCGTATGCAATCACCGTGACGTCTCGCGACCTTGCTTGCTGGAGGACGGGACCGAGTGCCGTGCCATCAATGGAGGCGATGACTACTACGTTCGCACCATCATTGATCATGTTCTGCAGCTGATTGTTCTGCTGATCTTGCTTGTTGTCGGCGTACTGAAGGCTTGTGCGGTACCCCTGCTCAGTCAATAGGCCTTCCAAGTGAGCGCCATCACGATTCCAGCGTTCCAAGCTCTTGGTGGGCATCGCGATGCCGATGAGCACGTCGCCCGCCGGACCCGAGCCCATCGGCTCCGTTCCGTCGGCAGTACTACTGATTGGCGTACCGGTGGTCCGCTCGTCGCTGCATGCCGCGAGCGTACCGACGGCAGTCACAGCGATCGAGGAGAGAAGTAGTTGCCTACGCGAAATGGCCATGGAGAAATCCCTTCTGGGGTCGAACATCTGCGTCCACTCCCCTGATAAGCCTGATCCTCTACGATCGAGCATGTTTTGTTTCAAAACAATATGACTCCGCAGGCTTCCTGTCAAGTGCCCTACGATGAAGCGCGAAACCCTCTCGAACGGCGGTCCCCTCTCGAACGGACGGATCCAATGCCCGAGCTCTCAAGGCACCTGACGGCTGGTCTAGGAAGCACGCCGTCAGCGGTGCGGGTCTCGAATCTGGCCCTCATTCTGCAGGAGGTTCTGCAGTCCCCCGGTCCGGTGTCGCGAGCCGACGTCGCCGCGGCACTGGGGCTCACACGCTCCACCGTGTCTCGACTCGTTGACGAGCTCATCGCTGGACGGTTCTTCACCGAGGGCACACCCGTCTCCGGCCCGCGTGGCCGTCCGGGGGTCCCTCTCACGGCGGCACCGAACGGGCTTATGTCGCTGGGACTCGAGATCAATGCGGACCGCATGGCAGCCATGGTGTTGGACCTGACCGGCGCCGTGGTCAGTTCCCTGACCGTCGACGCCGATGCCATAGCCGCCGGTCCGGCCACGAGCCTGGGAATCCTCGACGAGCAAGCTGCCTCCCTCGTCGAGGGTCTTCCTGAAGATGCTCGACTAGTTGGCGCACATCTCGCGATTCCTGCCCTCATGGACCGGACGGGCACCACCGTCGTGCGCGCGCCGAACCTCGGGTGGGACGGCGTCCGCCCGGCTGACCATCTACCAGCTCTGCTGCGTGGCCGCGACTGGAGTTTCCGAGCCTCCAACGACGTGGACTGCTCCGCCCTCACTCTCCTGCAGGGATCCGCCTCGGAAGCGGGGAGACGGGGCTCCTTCATCTACGTCACCGGCGAGGTGGGAATCGGTTCATCGGTGATCATCGACGGGCGGCAGCTCTCCGGCAGACACGGCTGGGCCAGCGAACTCGGTCACGTCTGCGTCGTCTCCGATGGGGGCCGCCCCTGCGGCTGCGGAGCCACGGGCTGCCTGGAGACGGTTGTGGGTCTTCGGGGCCTGTTGGACGCCACGGGCGCCTCATCCATCGACGGGCTCGTTGTCCGGCTCCATGACGGGAACCAGCACTCGGTTGGACAGGTAACGAAGGCGGCGCGCGCGCTCGGCCGTGCTCTGGGTGCCGCCCTCAACCTTCTGGACCTGGAGCAGGTTGTCCTGGGTGGGCACTTGGGGACGCTCGCGCCCTGGCTCCTGCCGGATCTCAGGGACGAGCTGGAGGTGCGGGTGATGTGGTCGCCCCACGAACAGATCGACGTTGCCACTGTGGATCCCGATCCCACACGGACCGCGCGTGGCGCCGCCCATGCCGCGATGGCACCCGTGCTGGCGAATCCGGCGGCCTGGCTCGACGGCGGCCCCCGAGCTTCCTGACAGGGCTGGTCCGGCAACGTCGGGGTGGCGCTGTGGGCATCGGGCCAGGGCGTGAGTTCGCCCGTCGGCCCTCCCCCTCAGTCGCCGATCGGCGGACCGAGCGCGAGAGCGACGCTGAAGAGAGCCACCACGAGGATCAGGCCGAGAACGGTCCCGCTGACGGGGTGACGCACGGCCCACGCCGCCAGTCGCTCGACGAGGCCACGCGGTTGTGATGAACGCAGCCGCCAGGCTTCACCGAGGACGCCATGCCGTTCCACCCAACGGTCGAACGGGATGGTGGCGAATGGCGGGATGGCGCAAGCCAGAGCAACGATCCCACGACGCCACGGCCACCGCTGGTCGATCCAGACGAGCACGGTGGTGACGCCGTAGGCGAGGAACACCGCTCCGTGCAACGTCCCGAAGATGCGCACGCCCACATCCGTCGTGCCGGTGACGTATTTCAGGAACATCCCGATCAGCAACAGCGTCCACGTGATGGCCTCGGCGATCGAGACGCTCCGGAACAGCCGGGACGGGCTCACCGGGGCGGCGGGACGAGACGTCGGGATGGTGTCGGAGGAGTGGGCGGGCATCCAGTGATCATAACGATTGCGACGTGGCGTCGCCATCTGACACTGTGACTCCCTGTGGCGAGACCGGGACCCGATGCGGTCACAACGTCAACGTGGGGAGTCGATATCGCTGTGTCGGCTAACGGTTGTCAGCGGATGGTGGCAGGCTATGGGCATGCAGATCCTCGTGGTGGATGATGACCAGGCAGTGCGCGACTCCTTGGCCCGTTCGCTGAAATACTCCGGAGATGAGGTACTCACCGCCAAGGACGGCGTCGAGGCCCTCGCGAAGCTGTCCGGCAGCACGCCCGACGCCGTCGTCATGGATGTGATGATGCCCCGCCTGGACGGCTTGGAGACCACCCGCATGCTCCGTGAGAGCGGCAACGACGTCCCCATCCTCATCCTGACGGCCCGCGACGCCGTGGACGACCGCGTGGATGGCCTCGACGCCGGGGCCGATGACTACATGGTCAAGCCCTTCGCCCTCGACGAACTTCTCGCACGGCTGCGTGCACTCACCCGTCGGTCCAAGGCGGCTCCTGAGTCGGAATCGAAGAAGCTGACTTTCGCGGACCTCTCCCTGGATCCCCACCACCGCGAGGTCACGCGCGACGGCACACACATATCCCTGACACGTACCGAATTCGCCCTCCTCCAAGCCTTCCTGGAGAATCCGCGCAAGGTCATGGAGCGCAACACTCTGCTGAACGAGGTCTGGGGATTCGAGTTCCCGGCAACCGCCAATTCACTCGAGGTCTACATCGGATATCTGCGCCGCAAGACCGAAGCCGGAGGACGTGACCGCCTGATCCACACGGTCCGTGGCATCGGCTACGTTCTGCGCGAATCCCCCCCGTGATCCCCACTCTGTGGTTCCGCTTCCGACGGGGAGTGGAGCGGCTGTTCACCGGGCAGAGCCTGCAGGGACGACTGGCTCTGCTCACCGGAATCAGCGTTGCTGTCGCGGTGCTCTTCGTGGGCACGACGGCGTTCTTCATCACCCGGATGTCGCTGCTGGAGCAATTGGATCGTGAACTGTTGTCCTCTGCCCGCGCTGCAGCCGAGCTGATCGCCGAGGATCCAAGTGCCAGTCTGGCCGAACTGAACGGCCCTCGCATAACGAACCAGTGGCTTGCTCGCGTTTCAGCGCAGGGTGAGACCGTGCCCACGCCGGCGGAGGACTCGGCGCTGGCAGGGGGTCCGGCCGAAATCGCTGTGGCCCGCACGCAGACGGGCTTCTCCTCACGCTCGATCGTGACCGAATCTGGCGAAGAGTTCCGCGTGGTCTCGGTTCCCCTGACCCTCGTTGACAACGACGGCGAAACCAGACGCTACGCCGTCATGTTCGGCCTCCCCCTGACGGGTCTCTCCTCCACCCTGGAATCCCTTCGGGGCGTCATTCTGGTCGCAGGACTCGTCGGTGTCCTCGCGACCACACTGACCGCCCTGTGGGCCGCCCGGACCACCCTGACCCCGGTGCGACGACTGTCCATGGCCGTGGCACATGTCACACGGACAGATCAGCTCAACCCCATCCGTATCTACGGGCGCGACGATCTGGGTGAACTCACCAAATCGTTCAACAGCATGCTGAAGTCTCTGGCAAGCTCCCGGGAGCAGCAGCGACAGTTCATCGCGGACGCCGGGCACGAGCTGCGAACACCACTCACCTCGATGCGGACGAACATCGAGCTGTTGGTGGCCGACGACAAATCGGGCATGCTGCCCGAGGGTGCCCGCTCCGAGATCCTCGACGACGTCTCCGCCCAGCTCGGGGAGTTCTCGGCTCTCGTGGGAGATCTCGTGGCACTCACCCGGGATGACCACGTCACGCGGAAGCGGGAACTCCTTCATCTCGCGGAGGTCGTGGAATCCGCTCTGGAGCGCGCCCGTCGCCGTGGCCCCGGCATCACTTTCGACGTGGAACTCGATGACACACAGTGCATGGGAGACGCCCAGAACCTGGAACGCGCCATCACCAATCTGCTGGACAACGCCATCAAGTTCTCGCCGCCCGAGGGCACAATCACCGTCACGCTCGTCGAGGGCGTCCTGTCCATCGTGGACGAGGGCCCCGGTATCGCCGATGAGGACTTGGAGCATATCTTTGACCGGTTCTACCGTTCCGATCGGGCGCGCAACACCCCCGGAACCGGCTTAGGTCTCTCCATCGTGGCGCACACGGCCGAGGCACACGGAGGCGTAGTCAGGGCTGGAAACCAGCAGGGCGGTGGCGCCAAATTCACGCTCCGCGTGCCGCCGGTCGTCGTGTCAGCCGAGCCTGAGGAGTAGGCGCGGAACACACCCCACGACCGGGAAGGGGGTTCAAACCTACGGTTGCGTAGGTTACGATGGTGTCAATGACACAAGCAGCGTCCGCCGCCGGAACGCATCCCAGCAGTCCCCTGGCCCTGGCAGGCCGAACAGTGGGGCGGTTGTTCGACGCCCTCGTCACACCCCTGGTGCCCGGGGATTACCTGGATCTGTTCAGCCCACTGCGTAAGGGCGCCGATCTGCGGGGGCGAGTCATGGCCGTCCAGCGTCACGAAGGCGCAACGACGGTGTTGCTGCGTCCGGGCCGCGGCTGGAAGGGCCACCGCCCCGGCCAGTACATCCGCATCGGTTTCGAGGTGGACGGTGTACGCCTGTGGCGCGCCTATTCCATCACCAGCCCCGTTGATGACACCGACGGACTCATCACCATCACAGTCCGGGCCATCCCCGACGGCCGGGTCAGCAATTACGTCCTGCACCATCTTCGCCCCGGCAAGCTGGTCATGCTGGATCAGGCCACCGGCGATTTCACGCAACCTGACGACCAGCCCGCCAAGGTGCTGTTCATCACAGCCGGCAGCGGAATCACCCCAGTGATGGGAATGTTGCGCAACCATGAGTTCGCCGACGCCGTCGTGGTGCATTCCTCACCGGATCCGTCACAGATGCTCTTCGCCGACGAATTGCATCGCCGCGCAGCGTCGGGCCAGTTCCGGCTCGTGGAACGCTTCACCTCAACACAGGGCACACTGAGCGCCGACAGGATCGCTGACGTGGTGCCCGACTGGGCGGAGCGCACCGCCTGGGTGTGCGGACCCACCGGCCTCATGGACGACGCGGAGGCCCACTGGAGTCGAGCCCGCCTGGAACATCTCCTGCACGTGGAGCGCTTCCGGCCACGCATCGTGGCCTACGGAGAGGGCGGGGAAACCACCTTCACCGAGTCGAACGTCGTCGTGGACGCCCCACCATCGGCACCACTGCTCGACGTCGGCGAGGACGCGGGCGTCCTCATGCCGTCCGGCTGCCGCATGGGCATCTGTTTCAACTGCGTCGCCACCCTGACCTCCGGCTCGGTGCGTGACCTGCGCACCGGCGAAACCACCCACGCCATCGACGAGGACCCCGTCCTCATCCAGACCTGCGTGTCGGCAGCCGCCGGCCCCTGCAGCATCAAGCTTTGAGGATCTCCCATGAGTACATCCACCATCGACACACTGCCGGGACGCCCTGCTCCCCATGACGCTGCGACCACCCCCGCAGGTGGCCGCGCAGCCAACAATCGCATCACGTCCTCCCGGCCCGGGGAGCAATCAGCCACCCACGCCAGCGGCAAACCCAATCCCATCGCGCACCTGAGCCCGGAGGACATCGAGTCCATCGGAAGAGAACTGGACGCCCTCCGCGACGAGATCACGGCATCCCGAGGTGCCGACGACGCCCACTACATCCGCAGCACGATCCGGCTGCAGCGCTACCTGGAGCTGGCCAGCCGTGGTGTCCTGCTCTTCAGTGGTTTCTGGCCCGCCTTCCTCGTCGGTACCGCCGGCCTGACGGTGGCCAAGATTCTGGAGAACACCGAGATCGGGCACAACATCCTGCACGGCCAGTGGGACTGGATGCGCGACCCCAAGATCCACTCCTCCACATGGGAATGGGACTTCGCATCCCCGGCGGACCAGTGGAAGAAATCCCACAATGTGGGCCACCACACCTACACCAATGTCGTCGGCATGGACGATGACCTCGGCTACACCGTCCTGCGCGTGGACCCGGCCCAGGAGTGGGAACCGAAACACCTCGTCCAGCCCGTCACCAACTTCTTCACGGCCCTGATCTTCGAGTACGGCATCGCCGCCTACGACCTCGATGTCAAGGGATTCAAGGAGGGCCGCAAGGACAAGAAGGAGTTCCGCCGTGAACTCGTCAAGGTGATCACCAAGATCCGCAACCAGATGGGGAAGGACTACGTGCTCCATCCTCTGCTCAGCGGCCCCAACTTCCTCTCCACACTGGCCGCAAACGCCATCGCCAATACATTGCGCAACGTCTGGACCCACTCGGTCATCTTCTGCGGCCACTTCCCGGAAGGTGTGGAGACCTTCGAGGTGGATTCCATCGAGGGCGAGACGCGCGGCGAGTGGTACCTCCGCCAGATGCTGGGCTCCGCGAACATTGAGGGCTCCGAGGTGATGCACGTCATGACGGGCAACCTCTCGCATCAGATTGAGCACCACCTGTTCCCGGATCTGCCCAGCAACCGGTACAAGGAGATCGCCCCCCGGATCCGCGCCATCATGGCCCGCCATGACCTCCGCTACGTCACCGGACCGCTCCACAAGCAGGTGGCGTCCGCCTGGGGCAAGGTCTTCAAGTACTCGCTGCCCAATCCGTCGCCCACCCGTTCGAGATGGGGCCAGATCGTCGACGGAGTCAGCGCCCAGGCTCGTCACGCGACGGACGCCCTTCGCTTCCGCTCTCGACGTCGGGCAGCCCTGACCGCCTGAGAGTCTGGCTGGGCTCCCGCCCACGACGTCGGGGATACCCCCGGCATGCGTCCGCGTTGTCCGTCGACGCCCGCGCTAATTCCTGCCGCCCGTCCACATCGTCAACGCCCGCACTACGGAGCGGGCATGCGGATTTGGGACGGGCGTCGAGCTTCCAGCACGGTCTGTGGCGAGTTGGACTGCACTACGCGCGGCCCAGAAGTTGCCACCCGACGCCCGTAGCATTGCGGGCATGGCACGTCTGAAGCGAGTGAGCCCGTCCATGAAGGGCTGGACACGTCGCCGCGCCGGCAAGGGTTTCAGCTATCGCGACGAGGCGGATCGGAAGCTGCCGCCCGAGGACGTGGCGCGCGTCAAGTCGCTGGTCATCCCGCCCGCGTGGAACGACGTCTGGATCTGTCCGCTCGCCAATGGACATCTGCAGGCCGTCGGCACGGATGCGGCGGGGCGTCGACAGTACCTGTACCACCCTCAGTGGAGACAGCGGCGGGACCGCGACAAGTTCCGTCGCGTCACGGAAGCCGCACACCATCTCCCCGCAGCGAGGAGGCGGGTGCAGAGGGATCTGGACGCCACAGGCATGGACCTGGACCGGGCGTGCGCCACCGCGGTCCGCCTGCTCGATGTCGGGTACTTTCGCATCGGCAACGACGCTTACACTGACGCCAACGGTTCCTTCGGATTGACCACGCTGGAGCGCCAGCATGCACGCCGACGGGGCGATGCCATCGTCTTCTCCTTCATCGGGAAATCTGGTATCAGCCACACGATCACCGTCGACGATCCCTCGGCCGTCAAAGCTCTGGAGGTCATGCGGACACGCCCGACGAGCGACAGCCCCCGGCTTCTGGCGCACAAGGAGAGCGGGGAATGGGATGACCTTGACTCCTCGGAGGTCAACGACTACCTCAGGGGCCTCTTCGGCGGCACCTTCACGGCCAAAGACTTTCGCACATGGCACGCGACCGTGATCGCGGCTGAGGTGCTGGCGCTCAGTGAGGAGCCGGGCGACACCCAGGCCTCCCGGAAACGAGCCGTCAAGCAGGCGGTCATGGAGGTCTCGAGCTATCTGGGAAACACGCCCACGGTGGCGCGCTCCTCCTACATCGACCCACGGATCATCGACGCCTACGAGAACGGCGACACCATTGGGTCCGCCGCTCGCGGTATCCATCGCAGTCCCCAGGTGCGGCAGCGGCAATTGGAGAAAGCAGTCCTGGAGCTGCTGGAGAACTGAGGCCGGTCGGTCGAGAATTGCCGACTTCCGCGCTTCAGTCCGCCCTCATCCCCACCTTCTGGCCATCTCTGCGAGGACTGGGGACCGAAAATGCTGTGAAGCTGCTCCCAGCCTCACAGTTCCTCCGTCCAGACGGGGGCCGCGACGATGGCGACGGGACGGGCGACGTCGAAGAGTTCCGGGGCGTTCTCCCACCAGCTGGGACCCACGTCGAAGATAGCCACGTTGTCCGAATCACGGTTGGCGACGGCAAAAGTTCCGTCCTGCTGGGCGAACTGCATCGGCCACTCGCCCCCGCAGTCGATCTCAGCGACCGGCTCTATGCCGTCGCGGCCGCGGGTGAAGATTCCGAGTGTGTGCAGGTCCCGGTTGGCGGTGACCACCACGTCGGCCTCCGGTTCGTGGGCGATGTCGCCCACGTGGTTGCGTTCAAGGGCGTCGGGTAGCCAGCGGTTGCTCGATGACGTGATGGCGACGGCATCCGGACCAAGTCGTGCCACGCTGTTGGACAGCTCGTGACTGACCCAGAGCCCCCCGTGGAATCGCGACACATGTGTCGCGGGCCGGAGCCGACGGGCAGCCGACGATGGATGCCCCGGTTCACCAGTTTCCCGCCGTGCATCGCCACCTCGTGGATCGCGTCGTTGCCAAGATCGGTGACCAGGAGATCACCGTTCCGGCCGACCCAGTGCGGGTGCGAACCGTCCTGCCGAGTGGGATCCACCCCCGGGCGGCCGTCGAAACCGAAAGAGACGCTGCTGGCGACATCCGCCACATGCCCGTCCATAAGCCTGATGGCCGAAAGTGTTCCGTCGCCGTAGTTGGCCGACAGCAGGAACGAGGGCTCCCCGTCCCCGCCGACGTCATCGGCGAGCAGGAGGAAACATGGCACCTCTTTCACACCCGTTACCTCCGACGAAGCACCCGAGCGCAGATCCACTGAGGTGATCGCTCCGCCGTCGTTGAGGGTGGCGACGTAGATGATGGGCAGCTGGGGATGCACGGCAAGGGCATTCGCAGCGTCCCGTTTGACGACGGCAACACTCTCCGAGGCATCGAAGCCCAGCGCGACGACGTCCACGCGTCCCTGCTTCTGGCTGGCGACGAGAAAAACTGCTTCCACGGCTGTGCACCTCCGGTTGGGGACTGGATCCACGCTATCGGGCGCGCGAGGGCAGAGCCGTGGAGGTTCACGGCGAGAGGTCTCAGCTGTCGCCGCGCCCCGTCTTGCCCTGCAGCCGTTCGATGTGCTCCGACGCCTCGGCCTTGGTCATGTTCGCGTCCAGCTCTTCACCGGCTTCGCGGGCCAAGGTGTCGAGGTAGCTGCGCTGGGAGGCGGTCATGGGTTCGTCTCCCGTCACCCAGTTGGAGGGGTCCTTCTCGGCGCCGCTGGGGCCACCGTCGCCGCCGAGAGTACCGCCGGAGCGGAGATCCTCTGCCCGGTCCTCGGCTGCGTTGTCGTTGGTGTCCGCGGTTGGTGATGTCGTGTCATCGCTCATGCCCCCAGCGTAGGCGCCACCCCTGACCAACTGGGTTGCTGGTCCACCGAAATCACCCGGCAAGTACTGCACCGCGCGCCCTCACAGCCGTAGGTGGACTGATCGCTCCTCCCGATTCCCACTCCGCCCGTGGGCGCGCAACCATCGATATGGTTGTGACACAAGTCAAGGAAAGGAATAGCCTTCATGGATCTCATCACTGACAAGGACATCCGAGAGCTTGCGCAGACGAGCGGGGACACGGTGCACGTCTCCCTCTTCATGCCGACGCATCGGTACGGAAGCGAAGTCCAAGGAGACCAACTCCGGTGGAAGAACCTCGTCAGTGGCGTGGAGGCCACCCTGCTGGAAGAGATGCGACGCCCCGAGGTCGAAGCCCTGCTGCAGCCCGCACGGGATCTGCAACAGGACAGCAGAGCGTGGCAGTACATGGCCGACGGGCTGGCGATGTTCCTCACACCGGAGTCAGACGTGGCCTACCGCCTGCCCGCCCCACTCCCGGAGCTGGCCACCGTCGGCGATCACTTCATCACCGGACCCCTGATGCATCTGCTTTCCGGGGACGAGCACTACTTGATGCTTGGTCTCAGCCAGAACGAGGTGCGGCTGCTGGACGGGAGCCGTCACACGGTGCAGCAGGTGGAACTCGACGACGTTCCCACGAGCCTGGAGGAGGTCATCGAGCCGCGTGAGCCCCGCTCTGACACCGTCTCGCGACCGGCGAGCTCGGGTCGTCGCGGGCGTGCCATCTTCTACGGCCACGGGACCGGCGACGATGGCGCGGGCGAAGCTGATATCAAGCGCTTCTTCCGCCAGGTGGCCAATGGAATGAAGGACGTCCTACGCGGCCAGACGGCTCCGCTGGTTCTCGTGGGCCTGGACGCCAACGTCGCGGCATACCGAGAGGTCAACGAGTACCCACACGTTCTCGACGAATCAGTCATTCGCAATCCGGATGATCTATCCGTGGACGAGTTGCATGAGCAGGCATGGCCGCTGGTGGAAGCGCGCTTGCGTGCCGAGCGCCAGGGCGTGATCGACCGCTTCCACGAACTGAACGGCACCGGCCGGGGCGTCAGCGATCTTTCCTCCGTGCAGGCGGCTGCGGCCGAGGGGCGTGTGGACACCATCTTCATCCGCGCACAACCGTGGTGCTGGGAGCGGATCTCCGGCGATGAACTCGCGGTTGTCCGTCTCGGCTCGGATGAGCGCTACGCCGAATGCGAGGCGTTGGACAAGGCTGCGGTGGACACCCTGAGCAACGGCGGCAAGGTGTACGCCACGTCGCAGGAAGTGGTGAAGGACAGCGAAGTCGCCGCGGTCATGCGCTACTGAATCCGTGCCGCATGAGACCGCCGCTGGTGATCTCATGAGCGCGGACGGGGGCGGGGACACTCGCGAAGCGGATACTCCCGCCCCATTTGTCAGCTGAGCAACTGACATCTTGCGGGCATGCCAATCGCTGTCGTCGGTGGCGCCGGACGGGTCGCATCCCTTGTTGTGCCGGTGCTGGCGCGTGAGCACCACGTCACGGTCGCCCACCGCAAGCCGGCCGACTGGTGGACCGGACACTTCGCCGAGATTGACCTTCTCGACCATGCTCGCCTTCCAGAGCTCTTCGAGGGTTCGGATGCTCTGGTGTACTCGACCTTCGCATGCGGAGAAGCTCATGGGGTGCGGACGTCACATCGCCTGATACAGCGTCTCCGATGATCAGGAGGGGTGGTTGATCAGACCTCGGGCTGCCAGCCAGTCCGCCGCCACCCCGACGCCGTCCTCCCCTGCCACCGCCCGACCCACCGCAGCGGCCCTCTCCACGTAGCCAGCGCGCTGCGGGCTGTGGACCAGCTCTCGCAACAGGGAGGCCAGCGCATCCACGCTCAGTCCGCGTCGTCCGAGCGGTGAAGGTCCCACTCCCAGCTCGTGCAGACGTCGACCATGGAGAGGCTGGTCAAACCCGTGGGCGATGACTGCCGACGGCACACCCGCGGCCAGTGCGGCATGCGTGGTGCCTGCACCCCCATGGTGGACCACGGCACCGCAGCGGGGAAAGAGCCAGCCGTGGTCGACGTGACGCACCACGCGAACCGTGGACGTGGATTCCAGGGGTGGAGCACTGCCGTCGAGGCGGTGCACCACCGTGACGCCAGCAGCTCGGGCGGCGGCGTCGATGAGTCGCAAATCCTTCGCGGGATCACGGCTGAGCATGCTCCCGAATCCCAGATACACACTGTCCGGGTGATCTCGGAGCCAGTCCGTCAGGGACTCGTCGAGCGGTTCCGGGTTCTCGGGCAGCTCCCAGGCACCGGTGACGACGGTGGTGGGCCAGTCGGCCTGCGGTGGCAGCAGGAGGGGTGAGGCGGCCACCATCACAGGCATGAGGAGAGCCCGTCGGGCGACGGCCGAGGGTGAGCGCCACGGACGGTCAAGCCGACGTCGGACTGCTCGCGCGAGGGGTCGCCCCAGGGCGAGGCTCCCGGTCCACACACCGTGACGGGTCCAGAACTTCACCATTCTGTTCGGCTTCCCGGTCAGCGGGGACATCATCGCCAGAGGGCCCGCCGTGGGCAGTGTCGCGCTGAAGGTGACGTGCACCGGCGTGCAGCCACGGTCCTCCGCGAGTGCCAGGGCGGCGGCAACTCCCACGACTCCGGTGATCAGCACGTCGCCGTCGCGGATGTGTTCGATCAGGATGGGGGCCAGTGTGTCTGCGATTCGCCACTGCCACCCCAGCAGGGCGATGGCTGCCGTGAAGGGATTGCCCACAAGTGCCTGCGCACGGCGCTGATCCCGAGCGTGTTCCGCCAGACCTGCCTCCAGGCTGATGCACGCTATTCCATGGCTCCGCGCAATGTCGGTGTACTCGGGGTGAGCCAGGACAAGGGTGTCGTGGCCGCGGCCCGCCAACTCCTTGGCGAGGGCCACCATGGGTACAAGGTCGCCGCGGGATCCGATGGCGAGAAACACGACGCGGGGCATACCCGTCATCCTGCCACCGTCCGAAGTGGTCACTCCCGCGAGATCACGTCGCTGCTGACGATGATGACGAACTCGTGGTCGTCGGTCAGCACGTTGAGATAGCCGGAGTCCACGCTCATGACGTGGCCGTTGATGGTGCCGTCGGTGGTCTCAATCACCTCGTGAGGAACCCAGGGAGTCTGCAGGAACGCGGCCACCACAAGCACAGCAGCAGCCGCCACGCCGAGGGAGCGCAGGATGACGGCCGCGAAGAACTTCCTCACTCTGTTCTCCTCCGGTAGTCGACGGATCATCACGAAGGAGGCGAAGACAAGTGTGGCCGCCACCGGGAGCCACCAGCTTCCGAAGCTGGCTGTCACGGTGATGAGGATCACAAGGCTGACCACGGCCGCCAGCAGCATCACGAGACGACGATCCGTCGCACCCCAGATCAGTGCAGCAATGAGGATCGGCTGGACGAAGATCAACAGGACGGCCACGAGGACGTGTCCGGCCATGAGGGATCCGAACAGGATCGAGAGCCCATCATTGAGGCTCATCGTCGTGCTGACGAGGAAGGCCGTTTCCCAGCTGTACCCCGAGACGGCGAAGATTCTCAGGATGAGGAACGAGAAGACCCACACTGTTGAACCCACGGCCATCCCCGAGGCACGGTGATTCCTGTCGCCGTCGGTCGAACTCTGCGCGGAGCCTGCATCATGCTGGGTGCTCATGGATGCAACTTATAGGGCGCAACTCCGCAAGCTGTTCGTATTGGGGTGAGAGCGCGCGCGGGCCCACACTCATTGAGCAAGTTGTCTTTATGCAGGGCGTTGAGGTGCGGGTTGTGGCCGATCGTGGTTGGTAGACCGACCACGATCAGCCACAACCCACCGGAAACTGGCCTACTTGCCGTTCTTCTCGCGGTGGCTGCACCCGGGCCAGCAGCAGGGTCGTCGTTTCCCATCTGCCAAGTTCTCCTGCGCCTGCTTGATGCGCTTCTGCCTCGTCGCGTCGCGCTTGGCGTCCTCGACCCAGCAGATCCACTCGTTGCGGGCCAGCGGTGTGATGTCCTGCCACGCTTCCAGAACGCTGGCATCCGCGACCAACGCCTCCCACAAGTCGGCCGCCGCGGTGTGCACCGTGCCCGATGGAACGTGGTCGTGAGCCATGGTGAATCGTAACTCGGCCTGCGGTCGATCTGTCCCCGAGCATGGAATATTGGGCTACTCGTGGTCACTGGAACCGCGAAGGCCCCGATTCTCCAGCGTGTGGGACATCAACTCAGGGCGGCCCTCGCTGGATGGGACTTGGGCAGTGACTCGCAGATCAGCAGCCAGGACTCGTCGATGAGTTGCCGCACCTCCACCGGGAATCCACCCACGGCGAGGTCAACCGTGATCCAGTGTCGCTTGTTCATGTGGTACCCGGGACGCACGAAGTCATGTTCTTGACACAACGCCAGAACATCTTCCGGAAACGCTTTCAAGATGACCCACTGATCCTCGTCAAGGCTGACGAGCGCGAAGATCTTCCCGCCCACCCGGTACACGTCGACTTCAGGACCAAACGGATTGTCACAGGTGGCGAACGGCTTTTCGGCACACCATTGGCCCACCTGATACATGGGGCTGGCGTCCGAGTCGAAGCTCATAGTGCTGAGAGTAATGCTCACTCCGGTTGAAGGATTGCGGCTGCTTGAGAATATCCACGCAACCCGGCTCTGAACGTTGATCTGCGACGCGTGACCATGCTTCCCAGACGCTCTTGTAGCCCTCGCAGTCAAACGAGGGCAACCCGTCCACCCCGCGTGCAATGATGGTTGCGGGACGTGTCAGCGAGCCAGGAGGCAACCGTGTCCGAAGATGACTTGCGGGTTGGCGACGCCGAGCGGGACAAGACCGCCTCCCAGCTCTCGGAACACTTCGCCGCAGGCCGCCTCGACCATGACGAGTTCGCCGAGCGGAGCGATCGGGCGCTGCGTGCCCGCACCCGCCGGGACCTCGACGTTCTGCTGAGCGATCTTCCTGCTCTCCCCATCACGCCGCAGCCGAGCTCGTCGGCGCCCGCCCCCGCCGTCGTCAGTCCCGAACAGCTGTCGGAACGGGCCGAGTGGCGTCGGTCAACGCTGTCCACCTGGGCGGTATTCGCAGTGTTCTTCGTCGTTCTGTGGGCGGCTACGGGAGGCGGCTACTTCTGGCCGGTGTTTCCCATCCTGGGGTGGGGAATCGGCGTCGCAGTGAGCGGGATCCAGGCCTACAGTCGGCCGACCGACGTCCCTCATGGCCAAGGTTCCAACACAATGCTCCCGCCCGCTGGCAACGATTCGGGCGAGGCATCCTCAGGGAACCGAAACCACTCCTGACAGGCATTCTCCAGACTCGGGATCGTGCCCAGAACACCTACGACTCCTGCGTATTGCGAGTGTGGCACAGGAGCACCGCAAGGCAATTCCGCAGCGGGCTCCCCCACTATTCCGTTCACGGACGCGACGCCATCCTCGTCGCCGCCGTCCGAGGACCTGTGGCGGCGGCACAGTCAAGTTGAGGGGCGTCTCCCCGTCATCCAATGTGCACGGATGAGATTCACCGGCGCAGATTCGCAAATGTGCCGGTACTGTGATCGTCGTCCCAGCCGAAAGGGTGAGGCTACAAGAGTCATTCGAGGAGACCGAACCTGATGAGCCCTTCCCGCGACAAGCTTCCCGAAGCCCTGGAGCGCCGACCCCGCGTCAAACGCGTCATCCAAGAGGTCACCGAACCCGGACTGGTGCATCCGGCCCTGATCCCCGGGATTGGGGTGGAACGCACCGGTCTCAAGTTCTCGACGAACTGGACGGTGTTCGCCATCGCCGGCTTGGCAGTCGTCTCCGTCATTGCCTGGGCGATCATCGCCCCTGACACCATCACGACGGTGGGCGACGCGTCGCTCGCCTGGGTGACGAACTACTTCGGCTGGCTGTTCGGAGTTCTCGCGATCGTCATCGCGCTCTTCATGCTGGTACTCGCCTATGGGCGCACGGGCGGTGTACGACTCGGAGCCGACGACGAAGCTCCGGAATTCACCACGACGTCGTGGATCGCCATGCTGTTCTCAGCCGGCATGGGCATCGGCTTGTTGTTCTACGGGCCCTATGAGCCGCTGACGTACTTCATGAACCCTCCCCACGGTATCGACGCCGCAGCCGGAAGCGCCGATGCGATGCTCGCATCCATGGCTCAGGTGATGCTGCACTGGGGGCCGATCGCGTGGGCCTTCTACGCGCTCGTCGGTGGTGCCATCGCCTACAGCGCCTACCGACGAGGCCGCGCGCCGTTGATCTCGGCGATCTTCGAACCCGTCTTCGGCTCGAAGGCATCAGGTCCGCTCGGCGCCATCATCGATATCTTCGCCATCATCGTGACCTTGTTCGGCACGGCGATCTCCCTGGGGATCGGCATCAAGCAGATCGGACAGGGAGCTGAACTGACATTCGGCACCGGCCCCCTGGGCAACGGTTTCCTCGTCGCTGGCATGGCCATTCTGACGGGTCTGTTCATCATCTCCGCGGTCTCCGGAGTGAAGCGCGGCATCCGGGCTCTGTCCAACATCAACATGGTGCTGGCCGGGTTGCTCGCCATCTTCGTCTTCATCGTGGGCCCCACGGTTTACCTGTTGAACTTCGTTCCCGCGTCGCTCGTCGAGTTCTTCAGGGATCTCGGCACCATGCTGCTTCGAAACCCCAACCAGGGTCCGGAAGTGGCCGCGTTCATGTCTTCCTGGACGACCTATTACTGGGCCTGGTGGGTTTCCTGGACCCCCTTCGTCGGTCTGTTCATCGCCAAAATCTCGCGGGGGCGGACGCTGCGTGAGTTCGTCACGGTAATCATGGTGGTGCCCTCCGCCGTCTGCCTCCTCTGGTTCGGCATCTTCGGTGGCACCTCCATGTGGATGGAATCCAATGGGCTGGGTCTCAGCGAACTGGGATCGGGCGAAGAAGTGCTGTTCGAGCTGCTGCGGAACCTGCCCTTTGGAGCGATCACCACCTTCATCGCCATGATCTCCATCATCATCTTCTTCGTCACCTCCGCTGACTCCGCCTCCATCGTCATGGGGTCCATGAGTCAGCGAGGCAAACCGAACCCGACGCCGTGGGTGACCGTGTTGTGGGGTCTCCTCCTCGGACTGGTGGCCGCCTCACTGCTGTTGGCGGGCACGGAGGAGGGAAGCGACCCGCTCGCGGGACTGCAATCCATCATGGTGGTCTCCGCGCTGCCCTTCGCCTTCGTCGTCATCGGCATCATGATCGCGTGGGCGAAGGATCTCCGGACCGACCCGTACATGCTGCGCGAGAAGTACGCTCGGGCCGCCATCGCCCAGGGTGTCCGGCTTGGCATCACCGATCACGGCGACGACTTCGTCTTCGGTTCCAGCCACGTCGCCTCCGAGGACGGCGCTGGCGCGTGGCTCGACTCCGAGGACCCGTCCCTGTCCGCGTGGTACCTCGATGCGACGTCGATGCCGGTAGCCGCCCTGGATGCCGAGGACGTGCTCCGCACACTCGATCCCGGACAAATCCAGCCCCGGGGTCCGGAGCGCCACGATCTCCTCGCGTCGGGGGATACCGCGCTGCGCGGACGGTGGAAGCTGCGGTGGATTCCGGCCAGCGGTCCATCCAAGGCGGATGACCAGCAAGACCGTTCCGACGACGAGGTGGCACCCAAGGAGTAACCACGAAAGCTTGAGTACTCGTCAAGTGGTTGACCGACCCGGCAACGTCAACTGTCGCGTGCCGCTTCCACCAGCTCCCGGAGTGAGGAGACTCCGGCGTCGAGAGCTGCAACAAACTCGTCGAGGTGCTCGACCTGATCGGCTCGATGAGTCATGCAGAACTCGTACATGCCGTCCGTGAGGGTGTAGTTGACGCCGATACCACCGTCGCTGGTGGGGGCGAAAGTAAAACGAACGATCTGCTCGGCAGTGCCGACCGAGGAGGTGGACAGGAAGTCAGTGGTCAGCAGCCGGTAGGACTCGTCGACGAACAGATCCGGTTGTAGCTCCAACCGATCGGCCATGAGCCGTAGTCCCATCAGGTGACGATCGAATCCCTGTCCCGTCTTGCAGGCGATGACCTGTTCCTTGTGCGCTGAGAGAGCCGCGAACAGGAGATCAGGGGTGGCGCTCCCGTTGATCATCGCCTGCACGAGCTGGAGCGCAGCGGGGGTGACGGGGCGCAGGCATTCGGTGCGCCCGGCCTGGAACTCCCGCACGTCAACAGCCTCGTAGACGCTGCGCGGCCGACCATACGTCGACATCTGTGCGAACAGGAGAGTCAGCTGCTGGATGGCGTCGTGACTGACGGAGAACGGGAGGTCGGGCGGCACGGCGACCGGGAACTGATGGATTCGGACGCGATACTGCTCGGCCATCCGGCGGTAGGACGCCACGTCACGAGCTAGCGCAGCACGATGATCGCTCGTCATCGTCCATGTGAGGGGCTCGAGGTGAACGGCCCCCACGGAATCGTCCTCGTCCTCCCCAGACGGAACTCTTTGCACGGCTTTGATCATCGACCTCAGGGTGGCGCCGTCGACGACGCTGTGCTCACTGTGCACTCCCACGAAGTCGTCCACAAGGCTGATCTGGTAGGTGAACGGCTTGTACACCCATGCCTGCCCCGGTTCGAAGGTCACACGTTCTTGGTGCTCCTCTGCGCTTGCGGGGGTGTCCGTCAGATTGACGAGGAACACCGTGTCGACGAGCCGGCGATGGACCTCCGCATTGTGCTGATCCTCCAGGAGCGCGTCGAGATACCTGGTGGCCTTCTCGCTGCCGAGATACGAGAGATGCGTGAAGGTGTCGTCCTCGGGCAGTCGCATTTCCTGCATCCGGTTCAGGGTCTCCACCAGTGTGCGCCTCGACGGCGGGTGACCAGCGTCGTCGCTGATGGGCACCATCAGCAGTCGGCCCTTCCACAGCACACCGATCTCGCGCCCAGCTGCGCCGGATCGTCCTTCCAGAAAGACGTCTTCCACCGGCCGGGGGCGACGCAGCCCACCCGCCAGAATCTGCCACTGGGACATGTCCACCGGGTTCCCTCGAGGGTCCACCTCGGCCTCAAGCTCACCTCTGAGGTGGGACAGGTGCACACTGGCCACGCGATGGATCACCTCCGCCGCCCGATCCACGCCAACGCCACCAGCGACCAGTCGGATGCGGAACCCCACATTGCTGCTCAACGCCAGGGGGTATCGATCGGTGAGGTAAATCGACAGCCACGCCCGGGAGAGCCAACTGCGGCCAGCGGCATTCTCCTCATCGGCGAAGTGGAGCAACGCGTCCTGGCATGCCGGCCCCTCTACGGTCGCGAACTTCTCCACCACAGATTCCGCCCGTTGCTGTTGGCTGTCGTCCAGGAGCGGGCTCAGGGCCATCAGGTAGCGATCGAGACTTTGCCGCAACGGCGGTACGGGCAGGTACTTCATCCGGGACTTCCTCTTCGATGGCGAGGTTGCGGCACCCAGGATCGTCCTCGGTGATCGTCCCTCGCATCATGCCGCACATCGACGCAGTGCGCTGGCGACGGCAGGTTTGGGCGGGCGTCTCACTCTTCCGAGCTCGACGGAGTGTCCGTGCGTGTGGTGAGGCGCTGTTGCGTGGGTGGGGCGGGGCGCGTCTGCGTCGATGTGGTGGGGCGCTCTTGGCTGGGGCCTGCCTGCGTGGGTGCGGCTGGACCCGCCGACGCCGACGGTGCCGCCGAGGCGCGCCGCCGTCGCATCACAGCGCGAACCACGAAGAACACCACAGCGCCTGCCACCACCAGGGGGGTGGCCGCGATGAGGACCGTCAGCAACCCCGTCACGAGTGCGGCAGCGCCTCTGACGCCGTTGGTGATCGCTTCGACGAAACCCCACGACTCTCCACCGGGGCGCACGACGGGGCGCGGCTCGGTGAGTTCGACGGTGATCGTCGCCATGGCCGCCTGCCTCTCCAGGTACGTGACCTGGGCGTCGAGGGATTCGATCTCGCCGCGCACCCGCCCCAGCTCCTGCTCCACGGCCAGCATGTCCTCGACGTCGTCGGCTGCCTCGAAGAACTCCCTCAGCCGCACCTCCTGGGCACGCAAGTTCTCGAGTCGCGCTGAGAGATCCACGTGCTCCTGCGTGACGTCGCTGGCGGCCTCGGACTGGAACTTCACATCACCCAGACCCGCGACCGCTGCGACGAAGTCCTCGTACTGGTCGGTGGGAATGCGCACGGTAATCCAGGCCCGCAGCGCCGTGCCGTCGCCTTCGGGAACCCCGTTCTCGTTGTAACGGTAGAGAGGCTCGTCGCTGTCGGTGGCCACCTGAAGGTTCGAGACCGTTCCCGAGTAGGTGCCGGTGAGTTCCCGGATGTCCTCCATGGCCTCGGTGGTCTCCTCCACCTCCAGCCGGAGAGTCTTGGTGCGGATGATCAGCCGTTCCGAATCAGTCCCATCCTCGGCGCCATCCTCCTGCGGGAGACCCACTTCGGCATTGTCCTGGGCAGGGACCGGATCTCCGACCGACGGCAGGAGGGAGTCGCCCTCCGAGCTGCAGCTGGCCATCAATGCCACCATCACCAGCGCCGCGAGGAATGCAACGAACCTGCCGAACCCACCAATGCGCTTCATCACGCAATGCCACCACAGATGCGACTCCGGGAACAGGCTGCAACGATCACGATTGGACAACAATCAGCGACGGCCGCAGCCGGAAGGCACTCATGCGGCAGTCGTCGGCTCCGGCAGTCGTCGGTGGGTGGGGTGCCAACAGCCGCGCGGGTCTGAACCGGGGTGAGCTCTACACTCGCGGGAATGGACGACGTGCTGAATCACCCACTGATTGCCTCGCGATACTTCTTTCCCGGGGGACGGGCACCGGCATCCACGGTGACCGTGCCCGTTGTCGGCGCCGAGTTGGCCTGCGCTGTGCATCGGGTGGACCCTGAGGGGTTCACGGTGGTGCATTTCCACGGCAACGGTGAAGTGGTGGCGGACTGGCAGGGAGTCTGGGACCGGGTGATCAACGCGCTGGGGTGGGATCTGTTCCTGGCTGAGTACCGCGGCTACGGAGGATCCACCGGCGAACCTCGGCTGGGCCTGATGCTGGAGGACGTCACGGCGGTCATCGAGGCGGCGGGCCCGCCTGAACGGATTGTGGTGATGGGGCGGTCAGTTGGCTCGTTCTTCGCGCTCGAGGCAGTCAGGCGATTCCCGTCGATCGCGGGCCTGATTCTGGAAAGCGCCATCGCCGATCCGCTCGAGCGCCTTCTGCTGCGGGTATCGCCTGACGAAGTGGGTGCAAGCACGGATGAGTGGCGCAAGCTGGGTCAGCGCCTCGATCATCGGGCGAAGATCAGCGGGTACAGCGGTCCTTCGCTCGTGCTGCACACGCGATTCGACGGGCTGGTGGATGTCAGCCATGCCGAACGGCTGGCGCGGTGGGCGGGCGGCCCCTCGACGTTGCGCATCTTCGAGTCCGGTAACCACAACTCAATCCTCCCGGAGAACTGGGACCTGTATGTCGCGGAGGTCACTGAATTTCTGGATCGAGTGAGGCGTACCAGTTCCTGAGTGCGAGGCGTGGCCGCAGGTGTCCACCTACGCTGCTACTCCAAGGTGAATCCGAAGCTGGCCGCGCGAGGCCACAGCTGATACCTGGGCAGGACGTCCGGGCCGCAGGACCGGCTGCCGAGTCCGTGCTGGAAGGCGTCCAGGTACAGGTGTAGACCGCGACTCTCGGGCAGCTCATGCTGGTGAGCTGCCGCCGCGAGTTCGTGGGCATCGTGTCGCAGCAGGGAGAAGCCCGGCAGATCGGGGCCGAATGTCTCGATCCGCACCGCCGCGTCGTCCTGACCGGTGATCTCCAGTCGTCGCATTCCCTCCCGGTGCCCGGTCTCCTGGGGCACGGCGTAGGGAAACGCGAGGTCGTCGATGGCCGCCGAGTGACGTGCCACGACGCTGGCGGAGCGTGAGTCGGGATACGTCTCACCGGGTCCGCCCCCGAACCAGTCGGCGTGCGTGAACGCACCGGGCAGCATGAGATGGAACCCGATCCGTGGCCACGTCACATCCGTGCGGGGTTTCACAGGCGCGACGGAGATGTGGCACCCGGCCCTGTCGCCGATAGCGCGCCACCGGTAGGTGATCTCCGCGCCGTGCTGGCCCTGCGCCGGGAGGAGTCGTTGGACGACGACGAAGTCATCGCCCTCCACTTCGGCCTTCACCGTGCGTCTCATCAGCCGGTCGAGTCCGTGTGCGCGCCACCGTTCCGCGGAGCTGGGGCCGGGCAGGCCGTAGCCGCGCGTCGCGTGGTAGTCGCCCACCTCGTAGGAACCGAATGCGCCCAGGGAGTCGTTCTCCGTCGGTGCCCGCCAGAGTTCGACGCCCACGGATTCCACCTTGAGGTCACCGACGGTGAGCAGCTGTCCTGAGCGCGACAGGGTGACCGGTCCCACCACGATGACGGCGCCGTCGCTGGGTCGTGATGTTGGTGAGGGAAGGGCTGGGGTCGCTTCGTTGTCGAGTCGCGTCTGGACGACAAAGACCTCAGCGCCGGCCGCACACCACGGCCGGTTGCTGCGCTCCCGGACGGTGACCGTGAGCCACGAGTCGCGCACGGAGCGGGCTTCCGTGGGTAGTTCTGGGAGCTTCACCTCGCGCCGTTTACCTGCAGCAATGGGGCTGACGTTCAGTGTCCCGTCTGCCCGGTGTTCGCCGTCGACGTCCCACGTCCACGTGAAGTCATACTGTGAGGTGTCGACGTGGTGGTTGCGATTGCGAATCTCGAGGCCGTCGTCGAGGGGCGTCACGACCACGGGTGTGAACACCTGTTTGACCTCTGCCAGCGCCGGTGAGGGGCGGCCGTCGGAGTGGACGAGGCCGTCCATGACGAAGCTGCCGTCGTGCGGGTTCTCACCGAAGTCGCCGCCGTAGGCGAAATAGGAGGATCCGTCGGCTGTGGTGGTGCGGAGTCCGTGGTCGCGCCACTCCCAGATGAAGCCGCCGTGCCAGTCCTCCAGCCGGTCCATCTCGGCGTCGTACTCGGCCAGCGCGCCGGGGCCGTTGCCCATGGCGTGCGCATATTCACACAGGATCTTGGGTTTGTCGAGGAACCGCGCTGCCTGCACGGGATGAGGGCTGAGCGCCGCAGAGATCCCCGCTGACATGTCGGCGAGTTCGGGCAGCGGCGCGTACATGCGCGAGACGATGTCGGAGTAGGAGGCCTCGAAGTCGCCCTCGTAATGGATCGGGCGCGTCGGGTCCAGGGTGCGGGCCAGCTCTGCCATGGCGGCGAGGTTGGCTCCGGTGCCGGACTCATTGCCCAGGCTCCAGCAGATCACCGACGCATGGTTCTTGTCCCTCTCTATTGTCCGACGCATGCGGTCGAGCAGCGAGTCCCGCCACTGTGGATCGTCGGAGGGGTTGTTCTCCCATCCGTGCAATTCGAAGGCGTGTGTCTCGAGGTCGCACTCGTCCATCACCCAGAACCCCAGCTCGTCGGTGAGGTCGAGGAATCTCGGGTGGGGTGGGTAGTGGCTGGTGCGGATCGCATTGATGTTGTGACGCTTCATCAGCAGCAGCAGATCTCGGGCGGCGTCCTCGTCGAAGACGCGTCCGCGGTCGGGTCCGTACTCGTGCCGGTTGACTCCGGCGATCCGCAGCTGCCGGCCGTTCACCCGCCACTGGTTTCCGACGATGGTGACCGTCCGGAATCCCACCCGGTCGCTGATGGTCTCGACCGCGTTGCTGAGACGGATGTCGTAGAGGTGCGGCTGATCGGGGCTCCACGGCGTGACCTCCGGGATATCGATGGGCGCGACCTCCGATTCCTCTTCCCATGTCACCGACTCCCCCAGTTCGGGAATCTCGAGTGTGACGGGGAAGGCTGCATCGCGCAGGGTGACATTCAAGGCGCCGCGTCCGGTGAGGTGGTCGTAGTCGGCGACGAGGTGGTAGTCCTCGATGCCGTCCACGGGCCGGCCGACGACGACGACGTCACGGAAGATGCCCGGGAGCCACCACTGATCCTGGTCTTCCACGTAGGTCTGGGCGGACCACTGTGCCACCCGGACGTGCACGACGTTGCGCCCGGACCTCACAACGTCGGTCACATCGAGCTCCGAGGCGAGCCGCGATCCCCGCACGACGCCGACGTGTTGCCCGTTCAGGGAAACGATCCCGATGGATTCGACGCCGTCGAACCTGAGGCGAATCGAATCAAGGTCCTCCCACCCGTCCGGGAGCTCGAACTCGCGGCGGTAGTCGCCAATGCCGTTGCTGTCCGGGACGAGCGGCGGTTCCATGGGGATGGGCAGCTGCACGTTGGTGTAGATCGGGCGTCCGTAGCGCCCGTCCGGCTCCAAGACCCAGTGCCCCGGCACGGCAAGTGTGTCCCACTCGGAGTCGTCGAACTCGTCCCCATGACACTCCTCCGGAGCGTCCTCGAGCGAGAACGCGTGGTGGAAGCGCCATTCGCCGGTGAGGTCAAGGCGACGCTCCTCCTGGCTGCGCCACGAGCGGGGTTCGACGCCATCGCCCGGGGCGATCTCGATGAGGGATTGGAGGGTCAGTTCATGGAGGGACATCCATCATTCCTATCAGCCCTTGGTGGAGCCCAGCGTCAGACCTGCCACGAACTGCTTCTGCAGGACGAAGAAGACGATGAGCACTGGAAGCGCCACGAGTACTGACCCTGCAGACAGCAGGTTGTAGTCGGTGAAGAATTGGCCCTTCAGGTTGTTCAGGGCACTGGTGATGGGGAACTTGTCGCCCTGTCCGCCGAGGAGGACGGTGGCCCAGAAGAACTCGTTGTAGATCCAGGTGACCTGCAGCGTGGCGAGGGCTGCGAGAGCCGGCCGAACCAGCGGCATCGTGAGTTTCCAGTACTGGAGCCAGACGCTTGCTCCGTCCACCTCGGCCGACTCGTAGATTTCGTGCGGGAGCGTCTTCATGTAGTTGCTCAGCACGAATGTGCAGAATCCCAGCTGGAAGGCGACGTTGATGGCAATCAGTCCCCAGAAGCTGCCCAGCAGCTGACCGGAACTGCTCATGAACTCCGGCAGGGGGATCTGCCGGTAGATGCGGAAGATGGGAACCAGGAGTGCTTGCGGCGGCAACAGGTTTGCTGCCAGGAAGATGGCCAGGAGCGTGAGGTTGAACCTGTAGCTGAACCGCGCCAACACGAACGCCACCAGGGATGCCAGGAAGAGCGTCGCGATCACGGCAGGCACCGTGATGATCACGGAGTTGATGAAGTACCTGCCCAGGTTCGCGTTCTCCCAGACGTTGCGGTAGTTCCCGAACGTCCACCCGCCGAAGGAGAGGTAGCCGTTGGCCTGAGTGTAGGCATAGTCGCGGAAAGAGTTGAGGACCGCCCAGAACAGCGGGAACATCCAGGCCAGCGCCAAGATGGCCATCGCGACGGTGGCCACCCTGCCCCGCGGCTTGTTGAGAGCCGCGGAATCGGGGCGTTCCTTGGGTGCCTTGGGCGGCTTGGACTGTCCACGGGGCGTGGTGACCACTGCTGTACTCATCGGCGTTCCTCCTTGAAGACGATGCGCAGGTAGACGACGATGAACACCGACGAGATGAGCATCATGATGACGGCCAGTGCGGAGCCGAATCCGTAGCGCGCTGCCTCGCCCACCACGTTCTGGGACACCAGGGCAGCGAGAAGCTCGAGCCCGTTGGTGCCGCGGTTGACCACCCAGACCAGGTCGAAGGCGCGGAGCGACTCGATGACCACGATGACGAGCACGATCATGTTGATCGGGCGCATGACGGGGAAGATGATGCGGAAGAATGTCTGTCTCTCCGAGGCACCGTCGACGGCTGCCGCCTCCCGCAGGGACGCATCGACGCCCTTCAGTCCGGCCAAGTAGATCAACATGATGTAGCCGGTGTGCCTCCAGGCAGTGGCCACGAGGACCGCCCACAAGTTGATGTCCGCATCGCCATACCAGTCGACCTGTGAGCCGAATACCTGATTGATGAGTCCTTGATCGCGGGAGTAGAACAGCTGCCAGATGAAGCCCACGAGCGCGAGCGACAACACCACCGGCATGTAGAAGGCGGTCTGGTAGAAGCGGCTGAATTTCATGCCCCGGTCCAGGATGACCGCAAGGAACATGCCGAGCAGCGTGGGGACGAAGAACAGGAAGGCCAGCCAGATCACGTTGTTCTGGACTGCTGGCCAGAACGGCGGATAGATGGTGCCGATGTCGGAGTAGTTCTGGACACCAACCCAATCGATATTGTCGACGGGACCGATGCCGTTCCACCTGCCGAAGGACAAGACAACGGACAGGAATGCCGGGATCCACACGAGACCCACCACGAACAGCGTGGGAATCAGCACCATGACGGTGACCACGGCGCGGTCTCGGCCCGGCATTCTACGCTTCCTCCGGCTGACCTTCTGCTGCGTCGCCTTGCCTGAGCCCGGTTCTGTCCTACCGACGCTTGTCGCCTCGTCCGGGCCCTCCACCGTCGTCGCCATCTTCATCTCCCTTTTCTCGTCGTGTCGAAGTGGGTCAGCCGCCGAAGATGGAGACCTTCTGCTCCTGGATGCTCTTGGTCACGCCGTCGATGTCGTCGGGATCACTCAGGAACGCCTGCAGCGACGGGATGATCACGGTGGATGCGAAGTCCGAGCGGGTGTCACGATCGAGGAACTGAGCGATGTTGGCTGCCGCACCCACCACTTCTGCGGACTTCTTCTGCAGATCCGAGTAGCCGCTGGTATCGGCGTTCTCATTGGCCGCGATCATCGGCGTGGTGCCCTCATTGGCTGCGTTCGCCGCCTCCGCCGAGCCGAGCCACTTCATCATCTCCTTGGCGCCCGCCTCATTGCTGCCGGCCGCAGCAACGCAGAAACCGTCGATCGGGGCATCGAGTGCGTCCGCACCGATGGAGGAGTCGAGCTCTGGGAAGGTGAAGAAGTCCAGGTCCTCTTCATCTTCGGGGATGGCATCCACCACGAATGTGCCGAGCAGGTACATACCGGCTTCACCATTGCTGAGCGAGGTGGCGGCCTCCTGCCACGTCCGGCCGAGCGCGTCGGGCTGGTGGAAAGGCAGCAAGCCCTTCCAGGTGTCGAACACCTGCTTGACCTCTGGGGAATCCCAGGCCTCTTCGCCGGCCATCAGTCGCATGTGGTAATCGAAGCCGTTGATGCGCATGTTCAGGATGTCGAAGGTGCCCATGGCCGGCCATCCGTCCTTGTCAGCGAACGCGAACGGGATCATGTCGTTGCCCTGCATCGTCGTCATGAGTGAGGTCAGTTCCTCAAGCGTCCCGGGCACCTCGTACCCGTTCTGCTCGAACACCGACTTCTTGTAGAACACCGCCCATGGGTAGTAGTCCTTCGGCACGAAGTACTGGTTGCCGTCCGCGGCTGTCGAAGCAGCCTTGAAGCTCTCGTTGAGACCGTCGATCGGCCAGATGTCGCTGACGTCAGTGATCAGGCCCTGCTCAGCGAACTGGTTCATCCTGAAACCCGCGAACCAGGTGAACACGTCATCCGGGTTGCCCTGCAAGTAGGTGTTGATGTTCTGCTGGAAGGTGTTGTGGTCCACCTCGTTGCGGTCCACCTCGACTCCCGTCTCCGCCGCGTAGGCGGTGGCCATGTTGACCAGTCGCTCGTAGGCCGGCCCGGCACCGGATGCCTCGTTCATGCCGAACTTCACGGGCTGCGTGGCATCACCCGGCGCATTCGCGGTGCCTTCACCGCTTGTGTCATCTCCACATGCGGCGAGAAGTGTGGACGATCCCAGCATGGCTGCGCCGGCGAGCGAGCCACGCAAGAAGGTACGCCGGGAGGACGCCATGCCGGACACGGAGCGCGGGACGCTGCCGCCGCGCGAAGAGATTGGACGGGACATAACGGACCTCCAAGGATCGAGAAGATTTGACGCCATTGTTGGCCACCTGCTGTGGAAGCCAATCCTGAAGTTACACGAGTAGATATTGGCTGGTCAAGAGTTTTGTGCAGCTTTTCCTAGCATTGCCCCATGGTCCTCTACTCGCATAGAGTGATCAGGCCCAGCTCGTGATCGATAGTCCTCCAAGGAGTTGCTGATGAGCCATCCCACTAATCCACGCAACATCACTCGCGCTGATGTTGCGCGCTACGCGGGTGTCAGCACCGCTGTCGTCAGCTATGTCGTCAACGACGGCCCACGCTCGGTTGCCCCTGACACCGCCGCAAGAGTCCGCGAAGCCATGAGGGTGCTGCGCTACCAACCGGACCTGAACGCGCGGGCCCTCAAGAAGGGCAGAAGCCAAACGCTGGGTCTCGTCATGCCCGACAGCATGAACCCCTTCTTCACGGAACTCAGCCTCGCCATTGAGTCATCCGCCGCGACTCGCGGTCAGCGCATGCTGGTTGCCGATTCCCACGGGGACACTGATTTGGAGGAGCAGTTGGTGACTGAACTGCTCGGGCGTCGCGTGGATGGCCTGCTGCTGGTCAGCTCCTTTCGCCGGTCAACACCGTCCGCACCGCTACCGGTCCAGGGGACACCGCTGGTGTTGTTGGACTGTCCCGGACCAGTGCCCGGGCACCACTCGATCGGTCCCGACGCACACGGAGGGGCCTTTGCTGCCGTCGATCACCTCATTCGCGAGCACGACCAACGCCGCGTCGGATTCATCATCGGAGAGGGTTTCGGCACACCCGATCCCCGCCAGCTCGGCTGGGAGCGTTGCCTCCAGGACGCTGGTCTGCGGCGAGGTCCCATCGCCGTCGCGCCGTGGACCGCCGCGGGCGGATACGGCGCCACAAAGGATCTGCTCTCCCGCTCCCCGGCTCCCGACAGCATCTTCGTCGCTTCCGACGCGCAGGCAGTCGGGGCTCTGCATGCCCTCCACGAGGCCGGCATCGACGTGGGTGGCGACTGCCCGGTGGTCTCGTTCGACGGTACGCAACATTCTAGCTGGACCTGGCCGCCCCTGACATCTGTGAGGCAACCCGTGGAGGCCATGGCGGAAAAGGCACTGGATCTGGTGCATTCACCCTCCACCGCACCCAGCCATCACGCCTTCGACACACATTTGATCATCCGCACTTCCTGCGGCTGCCACGCAAGCTCACCGTGAAAGGTCCAGACATGTCATCAGCAACGAGGTCAGTCGTCATGCGCAGCGACGGCGTCAGCCTCGTTCTTGACATCTCCGCCGGACACCTGCCGTCCGTACTCCACTGGGGCGCCGATATCGGATCCCTCACGAAGCGCGACATCGACGGCTTGAATCTGTCATCGGTCAATCCCACCGGCCTGAACCAAGCGGATGATCCGGTGCGGGTGGCCATCCTTCCGGAACAGTGGACCGGCTGGATGGGGCGCCCGGGTCTGCAGGGGTCACGTCAGGGACAAGCCTGGTCCCCACAATTCACCACACGTTCCATCGACGTCGACGGAGAACCTCACCCGGGCGGGTCGGTGGAGATGGGCGCCGGTGTGTTGCGGGTAGTGGCCCGCGACGACACCTCGGAACTCGAGGTGGTGCAGACAATCGAGATGTTGACCGGCGGAGCTGTCCGCCTCCGCGCCGGCGTCACGAACCTCGCGTCCAGCCCCTATCAGGTCGACGGTCTCGATCTGGCGCTGCCAGTACCTCCGGTCGCCGACGAATTGCTGGACTTCGGTGGCCGATGGGCTCGCGAAAGGTTGCCACAGCGACACGAGTTCACCCTCGGCACCCACCTGCGGGAGAACCGCAAGGGCCGCACCGGCGCTGACTCCGCCTACCTCCTCCACGCGGGCATCCCGGGTTTCAATTTCGCCGGCGGTGAGGTCTGGGCCGTTCACACCGCATGGAGCGGGAATCACGTGCACTATGCGGAGAGGTTGTCCAGCGGTGAGCAGGTCATCGGCGGTGGGGAACTTATTCTGCCCGGTGAGGTTGTCCTGCAGTCCGGTCAGTCGTATGAATCGCCGTGGGTCTACGGGGCCTGGGGCGTGGGCTTGGACGCCGTCGCCCGGCGCTTCCACACCCATCTGCGCTCCCGCGAGATGCATCCGTCCTCTCCTCGGCCGGTGACGCTCAATGTCTGGGAGGCGGTGTATTTCGATCACTCCCTGGCACCCCTGCTTGAGCTGGCTGAGCTGGCGTCATTTGTCGGTGTGGAGCGCTTCGTTCTGGACGACGGTTGGTTCTCCAGCCGCCGCGACGAGCGTTCCGGCCTCGGCGACTGGTGGGTATCCCCGGACGTGTGGCCGCAGGGTCTGGCTCCGCTCGTCGACGCGGTGACGGACTTGGGAATGCAGTTCGGACTGTGGTTCGAGCCCGAGATGGTGAATCCGGACTCGGAAGTGGCCCGAGAGCACCCGGAGTGGGTGATGGCCGCTGATCCGGCGCGTTGGCCCGTCGAGAGCCGGTACCAACAGGTGCTCAACCTGGGCATTCCGGAGTGCTACAACCATGTGCGCGATGCGATCATGGCTCTGCTTCGCGAGTACGACGTCTCCTACATCAAATGGGACCACAACCGCGATCTGGTGGAGGCGGGCAACCAGCAGACCGGACGCCCCGGCGTGCATGCCCAGACGCTGGCCTTCTACCGCCTGCTGGACGAGATCAGGACAGCATTCCCGTCTTTGGAGATCGAGTCCTGCTCCTCCGGTGGCGCGCGCATCGATCTGGAGGTACTGCAACACACGGATCGCGTCTGGACATCCGACTGCATTGATCCGCAGGAGCGTCAGCTGATGCACCGCTGGACAACCCAGCTCATACCACCGGAACTGATGGGAGCCCATGTCGCCTCCGACGTCTCCCACACCACCGGTCGCTGGCACACTCTCGGCTTCCGCGCCGCGTCTGCCATCTTTGGGCACCTGGGCATCGAGTGGGATCTTCGCAGCGCCCCCGAGCCCCAACTGTCCGAGCTTCGTCGCTGGGTCACCTTTCACAAAGAGCACCGTGAACTGGTGCACAACGGCGACCTGGTGCGCGTCGACTTTCCCGACGAGTCCCTGATCGGCCATGGCGTCGTCGCGAAGGATCAACGCTCCGCCCTCTACTCCTTCGCCTCCGTCGGGCGCTCCGTCGCCAGCATGCTGGGGCGGGTCAGGGTGCCCGGCCTGCATCCCGAGCGCCGCTACCGCATCCGCCCGGTCATGCCAGGCGGTGCCCTACCCGGGCTGATTCCGCCGCCCTGGTGGGGCGTCGACGGTGTCGCGTCCCACGGCCCCAACGTGGCACAGCCGGGATCGGTGTACGACGAGATTCCGGGCACTGTGGCGACGGGGCGCGTCCTCGCTACCGTCGGGGTTCCGCATCCCGTCATCAACCCCGAACAGGTGGTCCTCTACTGGGTCGAGGAGACCGAGTAGCCACTACATGCCTCCGCGTCATGACGTGGCATGCCAGCTGCAACCCAGATTGCTGCGGCATCGTCCTGGAGATGACATGCTCTCCTTTCGGGAGGTGTGCAGTGGAAACGATCGTTGTAGCTGGAGCCACCGGGTACCTGGGCCGGCATGTGGTGGTGGAACTCGCACAGCGCGGATACAAGGTCCGCGCGATTGTCCGTTCTCGAACTCGCGCGCAACACCCCGGCCCCTACGGATCGCCAGCCATCGGTGGCGCTGTCCACGAGTGGCGCGAAGGCGAGGTCACCGACCCCGGCTTCATTGAGGGAATCTGTGAGGGCGGGGACCGAGTCATCTCCGCACTGGGCGTCACCCGCCAGCGCGCCAGCCCGTGGGACATCGACTATCTTGCCAACCTGCGCCTGCTCCAGGATGCAGAGCGGCAATCATTGCGTTCCTTCCTCTACGTCAACGCCATGAACGCCGACGCCGGAACGACCCTCTACATGCGGGCCAAGTCAGCATTTCGTGAATGCCTCGAGCGATCCCTGATGACATCGCAGGTGATCAACCCATCGGGCTACTTCTCCGACGCCACCGCGTTCCTGTCCATGGCCTGGCGAGGAGTCGCGCTACTCCCTCCCGACGAGCACGTCCAGATCGCTCCCATCCATGGGGCCGATCTGGCCACCTACATCGTTGACCACATGGGCCACGAGAGTGGCTCCTGGGATGTCGGTGGTCCAGAGAATTTTACGTCCCCCGAGATTGCCACCATGGCGTTCGAAGCCGTCGGCAAGCCGCCCCGCATGGTCACGGTCCCGTCGCGCGCGGTGACGGCATCGGTCTGGTTGGCCTCCCGCGTCAGTAGGCGTGCGGGCGACTTCGCCCAGTTCCTGGCAGAACTCCTCACCACGTCGTCCGTGGCCGAAAACTTCGGCACTCGACATCTGTCCGACTATTTTCACGAGCTGGCGAGCCCGGAGTAGGGGTCAGGTTCGCTACGTCGGCGTTCGTCGTGCGTGTCGGCTCCTGAAGCGGCCGCAGTGTGAGACGTTAGCCGGGGATGTCGGCCGGGTCGTTGACGATGGCGACGAATAGCGGCCAGCCGGTGCGGGTGTCGAGGATGCGCATGATGAATGGACGGTCAACGGTCAGCTCGATGGCATCTCCGGGAGTGAAGCTTGACTCCGCAACCGCGGCCTCGGTGAGGGCGGCCCCCACGGTTCCCTTCGCTGTGACGGTGAGACGGACCTGCTGTGCCACCTGATCGGTGAAGGCGTTGTCAAATATGCCGTCCATCTCGGACAGGTCGATTCCTTGCGCTCCCAGTGGCTCCAGAAGGTCCCACTTGGTTGTGATGTCGCTGGGCGGCATGGTGAGTGCCACGCCCGTTTCCGGGGAGCCGCTGAGGGCGGAAGCGCTGCCGTTGAGCGCGTCGAACTGGAGCCCGCTGGGATGGATGCCGCGCTCGGGCAGGATGATGTCCATGGCCAGCGCGTCATCGTAGGGAAGCCGGACGGCTTGCCACCCTTCGCCGGTTGCGTAGGGAACATTGAAGGTATCGCGCAGCGCATCGATGTTCGTCGTGTCTCCCTCACCAGTGGTGAATGACAGGAAGGCGTCGTCGTTCTCGAACGGCTGGCGCCACGCGGCGGCAAACAGGAGTGCATCCTGAGTGATGAGCCGGGTGTTCGGTTTGATCTCAATGTCTGACTCCTCGATCAATCCGGCAGTGTGCTCTCGTGCCCAGGCGTCGAGATCCGCTTTGGCATCGGCGCTGGGGATCCGCGTGGCGCCGGTGTCGTAGTAGCTGGCGAGTCGGTCGAGGAAGTCCTGCTTGATCTCGGCGTCATCCAGAATCACGACGCGGTTGGCCTGGTGCACCACGGGAGTCTCGGGTGGGTCGTCGGCGTCGACCGACGTAGGCAAATCCTCATACCCTTTGAGGGCTTGGCGGAGCGCCCCGACGGCAGCGGAGCGGTCGTCGCCGCTGAGATTGAACGCCTCATCAAGACTCGCCAAACTGTCCCCGGTGGCGCCCTCCGCGAGCATGGCCAACGTCACCGCCAAAGAGCTCGGAGCGATCGACATGTTCTCGGTCCGCGCTCGCTCGTCAGCAACCATCAGGTTCCACGCAATGCGTGAGCTGGCGGTGGCCGCATCCGACGTGTGTGGCGTGTCTTCGAGGGGCAGGGCCAGAACGGCGGTTGCGCCTTGCAAGTCCTCAATGGCTGTGGCATTCCCTCTGGAACCCGCCCCACCCACCGTCAAGCCCAGCGGAACGGCGACGGCGACAGCCAGCGCGAGGGCTGCCACTCCGGTGACGGTACGGGCGCGACGGCGACGGCGTCGCTTGGCGCCGGCCAGCAGCGAGTCGGGAACCTTCCTGTGCGGCGCAACCCGGTTGAGTGTCTCGGAGATCCGGTCCTCATTCATTGCTGTGTCTCCTCGTCAGTCAGATGCACCGACCGTTGTAGGGCCGCGCACCCGCGGTGGGCGTACTTCTTGACCGTGCGCTCGCTGATGCCGAGCACTTGGGAGACCTCCGCGATCGGCCGGTCCTCCAAATACCGCAGTGACAGCACAGCTCGCTGCATGCGCGGGAGAGTATCCAGTGCGCGCAGCACATCGACGCGAATCTCGGCGGGCACGTGATCGTCGGCCTGTTCCGGCACCTGCGCGGTGACGGTTTCCAGCTCCTCCGACACCACCAGGACACGAACGTTCTGTACATGGTGGTTCGGAGATAGGTTTAGAACTTGTGGTCGTTGGCGAGCGCGTCGTACTTGCCCAACGACTTCACCAGCGCGGTCTGTAACAGGTCCTCGGCGTGGTGGTCGTCGCCGGTCAGGAGCCATGCAGCGCGCAGGAGGCCACTTCCGCGATCATCGAGGAATCGCTCGATGCCGTGCGCCGCACTGGACTTCGCCTGCTGTGCCCCGTGCTCCGCCGCGGCGATGGGCTCGGCGGACGTGACGACGGCGTTCGACCATTCGTCCATAACGACCTCCTACCCCCTCCGACGCTGTGACATGCCCCAAAGGTTGTCACAGCCTTCGAAAGTGCGCTGCCTCCGCTCACCGCGGAAGCCTGCGTTTGGGACGGACCCCATCTGCGAAGCCCGTCACGCTGGTCTGACACCGTTGGCCGCATGCTCGTCGCGTGCTGACAGTCCAGCAGAAGTTCGGGCCCGCCGATCCGTGGCTGTGGCACAGTGTTCGTCGATGGACTGTTGAGATGAAGGCGATGTCGGGCGGGCGTTCGACGCGGGAACATCCTCATCACCTTCAATGTCGACCACTTTGGAGACCGCATGAATTTAATCCTCAGGCTGCTCGCACTGCCCTTTCTTTCGCGACGCCGTCCCGAAGTGTCCCCGCTCGGGCCATGCCGAACTCCCTTCAGGGTGTGGCCGACGGATCTCGATGTCCTGCGCCATGTGAACAACGGTGTCTACCTCTCCCTCATGGACCTCGCCAGGGTTGATTTGATGAATCGCGCTGGCTTCACACCAGGGCTCAGAAAACAGGGCTGGTATCCCGTAGTGGTTGCTGAGACCATTTCGTTTCGTCGCTCACTCACTCTGTTCCAGCGCTTCGAAATCATCAGTGAAGTCATCGGCTGGGATGACAAAGCGTTCTACCTCACGCAGGACTTCGAGCGCGACGGCGTCGTCGTCGCTTCTGCCGTGCTCAAGGCGAGATTCCTCGGCCGTGGAGCCGAACGAGTGTCGCCGCAGTCCGTCATAGACCTCTCACCCGTGACCATCGAGCAGCCCGAACTGCCGCAATGGGTGGAAGAGACCCTTCGGACACCGGCTCTGCGGAACCCCTGAACCTGATTCAGTCGAGGTGCGCACATGACCCGACACGGGCCCTTGGGATGCCGTGGGACGGTTGAGGAGAGCGTCGGTCGACCCTGCCGAGGCGGATCCATGGAAGTTTAGCCTGAATGCAGGCTATTTAGTGGCTATTAGTCGAGCTAGAATACCCAATATGAAGAGCGTGAGCCTGAGTGAGGCCAAGGACAAACTGTCGGCTCTCGTGGACGAGGCCAGCCGTGAGCATGAGATCATACGGATCACTCGACATGGGCAGGGCGCTGCTGTGCTGATGAGCGAAGATGCTCTTGAGTCACTTCAGGAGACCGTGTTCTGGCTCACCCAACCCCAGGTCCGCGAAGACATTGCCCAGAGCAAGCAGGCCGCTGAGGAAGGACGGACTGTCAGCGCGAAGGATGCACGCGCCCGATACGGCCTGACGGAATCGTGAGCTGGGACGTACGGCTCGCGCCGAGCGCAATCCGCGGGCTGGATCGTCTTCCGCCACGGATCGCGGCCGCGGTGGTTGAGTTCGCCACAACCACACTTCCAGCCAACCCCGAGCGAATGAGCAAGCCCCTCCACGGTGAACTCGAAGGAATGCGCTCAGCACGCCGCGGCGACTACCGCGTGCTGTTCTCACTTGACGCGCCCACTGGAACGCTCCTGGTGGTTCGGATCGCGCACCGAGCCGACGTCTACAGGGGGAGGTACTGAACGAGGCAGTTGATGGCTCGGCTTTCGCCATGTCGGCGGGAGCTGATGTATGGGGACCGTCCATGCAGCGGCCCTGATGAGCGCCGCGACACTTATGCTGGAAGAGCCAAAGCCAGAACCTCAGCCATAGGCAATCGTGCGACGTCGGAACCACGCAGCGCGACTTTGCTGCCCCGGATGCCGGAGCCGATCACCACCCAGCCCGCCTGTGCCACGTTCTCGTCAACCAGGATCGGCCACTCGGCGGGCAGCCCGACGGGCGTGATGCCGCCGTATGCCATGGAGGTGAGCTGCGTCGCTGATTCCATCGATGCGAATGACATCTTGCGGACTCCCAAGTGCTTCCGGACGGTCTTGTTGACATCTGCCTTGTCCGTCGCCAGCACCATCACAGCGGCCATCGTGGTCACTTCACCGCGCCTGCCCTCCACGACGACGCAGTTAGCCGAGGCCGCCAACTCCACCCCATAGGCCTCGCAGAACGCGGCCGTGTCGGCCAACTGTTCGTCGATGGGGGCGACGAACGCCTCGAGCCCGCCGATGGCTGACGCCGTCACCGGTGCCAGTAGCTCCGGTCGCTCGTCAGCGGGTTGCCAATCAAGGTTGCCGGGAAGGTCAGTTGCAGATTGGGTCACGGCTCCAACTTACAGAACCTCTCGGGAGGACTCGAGGTTCAGGCATGCTGGGGTTGTGGCCGTTGTCCTTCGACCTGCAGTCGCCTCCGACGCAGACTTCCTGACCGACATGGTGGTGGCGGCCGCTTTCTGGAGACCCGATGGGCCATCGGGATCACGCGACGACGTGTTGCTAACCCCGGAGTTGGCGCACTACGTCGCCGGATGGCCTCAACCCGGCGACCTCGGGGTCATCGCCGAATCCGACAGACCCGTCGGCGCCGCTTGGCTGCGGTTCTTCACCGCCGAGGACCCCGGCTATGGCTTCATCGACGCCACTGTTCCAGAACTCTCGATGGGCGTCGCACGAGCGTGGCGAGGTCGAGGGGTGGGCCGCAGTCTGCTGACCGCGCTGATCGCAGCTGCACGCGATACCGGGATTCCCACAATCAGCCTCAGCGTGGAGACCGACAACTTCGCGCTTCGTCTCTACCAGGACGTCGGCTTCGAGCCGGTCCGCGCGGAATCCGGGTCGGTAACGATGACACTTCAGCTTTGATGCCTGTCGCACAGTGAGGGTTCCCCGTACACCGGAATGCCTTATGCCAACGTCAGTCACCCTTCTCCAGATACGACTTTCAAGCACGTCCACGAGAGGAGCCAATAGCTCGGCGTGCTGCAGCGTTCCAGAGCTGTCACGAATTGCAGCGCCTCAGGTCCGGCACGAGAGCATGGAGCGCGGCTCAACCCTCCAAGGCTTCCGTCAGGACCATCAGTACTGCGCCGTTGGAGTCCGAGATGGTCAGAGTTCGGTCGCGCACCTCCACAGAGGCGGCTGCTTCGAGGGCGGCGATGAAGTGCTCCTCCTGCTCCACAGCCTCTGGAGGGCCGGGCAGCTCCGTGCTCGCCACTTCCGAGAAGCTGATTTCATCTCCTGAGAGTTCATAGGCCGCCGTGAAGCGGTTCACGCCGATGGTGCCCCACACCTCTTCATCGGCGAGCTCGAAGCTGGGCATTGTCTGGCCATAGGAGTTCACTGGGACGGATTCATCGGCGAAGGATTCGAGGATCCAGATCGTCTCCTCGACTTCGGGCTCCTCAGAGGTCGCGGCGCACCCGGCGAGTGCGAGGGCTACCGACAGCACGACGGCCAGCAAGCCAAGCACCGTCTTCATTGCTGGATCTCCTCATTCCTCAACGCGGCCTGCATGTCAGACTATCCGGCCGAGACCGGCGCAGGGTCAGCACATCAGCGCTGTCGGTGAGGTAGTTCTCCCGTCATTGGCCCGATTCGACCTCACTTGGTTGCCGATTGGACAACTAAGTGCGAAGCTGAAAGAGCACTCATATTGGAAGGGTGGAGTCTCCATGACCTCGTCACAACAACCAACCGGTCCCACCGAGCGGGAACAACTGTCGTCCATCCAGTCGGCGCGTCAAGGGGCTGTCAGCAGCACCCTCCGCCCGAAATGGTGGAGCGTCGGCTTCGCCCTCACGCTGGGGTTTGCCTTCGGCGTCGCCCTGCTCAGGACCCCCGCAGGTTGGATTGCGGGTGCTGCGATTTTGGTTCTTGGTGTGGTCGCATTCTTTGTGCTTGATCGACGCGTAAGGCGACGGCAGGGCAGGTTGTTGAAGGTCAATAGCCGCAGCGTACTCGGCTTCTTCGCGGTCTACGCCATCGCTTTCATTCTCGGTCAAATCCGGCCCCCTGCTACGTGGCAACCATGGTTCTCCATCGCCGCGGGAGCGCTTTTCGCCCTCATCTCCTACCTCTATCTCCGGTGGGATGATGCTGACACCGCCAGACGCTTGGCCTCCGGCGACTTCGACCCCGGCGACCTCATGCCGTGACTCAACAACCCGACGCCTTCGACGGCCTCATCCACTCCCCCGTGCGGCTACGGATCTGTGCGGCGCTCGCCACGGCCACGGCTCTGGAGTTCACTGCGATCGAGGACGCTCTGGACCTCTCCACCTCGGCCCTGTCGAAACAGTTGCGCATTCTGGGGGAGGCTGGCTACGTCACGCTCGACAAACGGAAACAGGCATTCGGCCGGCCACGCACCTGGGTCTCGCTGACTCGCATGGGCCGCCGCGCCTTTGACGCGCACGTCACAGCCCTGCGACGGCTGCTGGACGGCGACGAGGGTGTGCCGGGATACCCACCCCGAGACCAGTGAACAAGCACAGACCAGATGGGCCCTGCTCGCGGAACCAAGTACGGCGAGGAGTTGTCGCTTAGGATTCACCGAAAGGCTCAGTCCGCCAAAGGAGGCGCAGTAATGAACGAGGTGCAGTTCGATACTGAGACAACCACAGACGGGCGCAGAAGCAGTGGAGTTTCCACAACGGACTGGCTGTGCTTGCGGCGGTCGGGCTCCTCGCCGTGGCGCTCCTGCTTGAGTGGTTGAGGCCGACCGAACTTTTCGCTGGCATGCCCCTCTGGGCCGACGGCGTCCTCAGCCAGGTGCGCTTCGCACTGATACTGGCAGCGGGCACCGTGATCGGCATGTTGCTGGCTACCCGGATTCTGCAGGTACACGTCGGGCGCCGGGGTGCCAACATATTGGCGGTGTGGGGAGTCGTGGCTTTGGTGCTGGCAGCGATGCTTCAGTCCGCTCTCGTCCTATTCAGTGTCTACCTGCAGGAGGCGGGGCGTCCGGCGATATTCGCTGCTGTGAGCATCTCGGAACTCGTGAGCGGATCGATGGCTATTGGCGCTTCGATGCTGGCGTTGGCGTTCGTGGGTCGTATTCGCGCCGAACGCTGAACGCCGGAGGCAGTCGGCCTCGACCAGCCGACTCCCCGATGAGCAGCATGGACTTCGCCTCCGTTGATGGTCGGTTACCGGGGGTCAAGGTCTGGGATTCGGATGCAGGGGACGGCCGACACGAGAATGAGGGTTGCCCAAAGTGCGATCGCAGGTTCGATGCCGAGTCTGGTGCCGATAAGTCCGGTCATTAGCGCGGACAGGGGCATGACTCCAAGTGTGATGGTTCGTTGTGCGGCAACGACGCTACCGAGCTTCCCTGGCGGCGCCAGGCGTGGGACCAGATCGGAGCCGGCGACGTTGGCGACGGCGGCTGAGCCTCCTGCGAGGACGAACTGCAAGCCCAGCCACCCCTCGGGCGGTCCGGGGAGAATGTCGAAGATGGCGCCGCCGAGCGCAAGGCCCAGAATTCCAAGACTGGCTCCCACCGAGGCCACGACACGGACGGTAGCCAAGCCAAGCGCGGCAGTGATTCGGGAGGCAACAGTGGCGGCAAGCACCCCGGCGACGGCACCCGCTGCCGCCAGCGCAGCGAATGCTGGCGGGGAAACATCCAGGTGGCGGAGGGCTACAACAGGGACCACGGTGTTGGCGGCCATCACCCCTGCATTGTTCAGCATGTTGGCCACGGTGATGCGACGCATCGTGGAATGAGCCATCAGGTGTGAGATACCGGCTCGCCCTTGAACCCACATGGAGGCACGCTCAGTTGGTGGTGGTGTTGTAACGGACGCGGACTGGTGGATGTGCCGCTGAGTGAGTGACGACAGTAGGTATGCGGCGGCAGGCGCGATCCACGCCGTGGGGGCCGCGACGATCAGCAGGAGCCCCGAGAGCAGCGGCGGTCCAACGACGGTGCCTGATTGGGTACCTGCGTGTACCCGCCCGAAGGCCTCGCGGATGTGATCCGGTGCAGTGAGCTTCGGCACCAGTAAGGACTGCCCAGTGGTGTAGAACACATCAGCTATGCCGATGATCAGCGCCGCCATCACCAGCACTGTTGTGCCCGCAGCACCCTGCAGCCAACCACCTCGCCAGCACGCAATGACAGCCACAGCCACACCCGCGCGTGTCAACGTGCTCCCGGTCATGATCCTGCCCGGTGCATCCGTGCGATCAGCAAGGATTCCGATCGGCAGCCCCAGCAGGAGGAAAGCCATGAGTCCCAAGGCATTGAGCACCCCCACCAGGCCCGTGTCCGCGCCGAGCGTGACGACAGCGATGATCGGCAGGAGCGTCCTCGCCATTGAATCAGCCAGTCCCTCCAGCGTGGACGTGACCACCAGCCACCGGAGTGGAGGCACAGATCCGAAGCGGTCATCGTTCTGTAAGGCCATGCCTGACAGCTTGTCAGGCGCTGCCTTACACGGCAAGATCGTCATGTGAACACATCTGGCGGCTCCGACCTCTTGTGCAGCTTCTGTCTACGGCCTCGCGACACCGTCGGATGGCTCGTGGTAAGTCCATTGGCCACGATCTGCGTAGAGTGCTCCGACAACGCGGTTCGGCTCCATGCGGCCCAGGAGGCTGAGCAATTCGACCCGGCCACTGCCCCCACCGCATCATGGGACAGACTCAACGACACGCAGTTGTTGGCCCGCTTGCCAGAGGTTGCGTCGGCGCGCGACCAGGTCGAGGACCACCTCCGCGCCTGGGTCCACGAGGCCCAGCTCAGAGGCATCAGTTGGGCCCAGATCGGTCAGGCTTTGGGAATCACCCGCCAGTCAGCGTGGGAGCGTTTCCGACCCCGGCGATAGCATCCAGCGCTGCCGTCGCGGCCCGACGCACTTCAGTCCGGCGGCTTGGATGCTTGAAAAGCACCGAATCGGCGAAAAGGCAGACCGTTCACATACAAAGGGAAGTCGTGTCCCAGTACCGAAATCCCAGCTGACGGTAGAGCCCGACTGCGGCAGTGTTCTCCTCGACGACGCGCAAAGCCATCGCCTCGTGACCTCCAGCAGCCAGAACGCAGGATGACCGCGCCAGAAGGGTTGTGGCGAGACCCCGTCGTCGATGATCCCGTCCTGTGAACAGCTCAATAACGAACGGGCAGCGAGGGGTATCTTCCCACGGCGCCCTCTCCACTACCAGCGCCGTCGCACACATCTCACCCCCAGGGCTCACGGCAACCAATGAGGCCGCGGTGAGCAGATGGCCGTACTCGCCCGCGAACGTGGCTTTTATGTCCGCGACGGCCTCGTTGAGAGAATCGCAGGCCTGCCCAGGGTCGTAAGCCTCGAAGTACAGCGCAGCCATCTGATAGGCGTCAGTCGTGTTACACCCGCGAACGACGTAGTCGAAGGGTTCGCCGTCGGTGTCGAGAACGTCGAGAGGCAACTGGCAGAAGAGAGTGAGCATGGCAGTCCTTGAGTCGATCAGTAAGCGGGAGAGTCCGCTTCACCGCGGCTCCGTGTGCGTAAGTGATTGAGATCACTGATCAGGACGTCATGGCAGCATCATGGCACAATTCGGGATGTAAGAGCACCGCCGAACCCGGGCGACACACCCACGTGTACGCGAAACATCAAGCCGGGTCCTGCTGGACGACGTGGCTGCGCAGGACTTCGGCCGCACGGTCCGCGTCGTCGACGGTGTTGTTGATGTGGCAACTCAGCCGCAACCGTCCAACACGGTGACTGGCGGCGATCCGGGCCTGAAGGAGACGCTCTTTTGCGCCATGCCCAACTTCGAGGCTGACGATGGCACTGTCGCCGTGCGGCAACCCGACGGCTTCCCGGAACCGGTTGGCAAGGCCGAGGGCATGCTCGTGCAGGGCGGTCGCTCCGATGCTGGTGAGCAGCTGCAACGCGGGCGCTTGGCCAACCCACGAGTGCCAGGCCGGCGAGACGTCGAAACGACGAGCGGAGGCGGCCAGACGAAGGGGACCACCGTAGATGCTGGTCCACGGGTCGTCTCCGGCGTACCAGCCAGCGGTGTGCGGAATCAGTGTGTCTTCGAGGCCGGGTTGGATGGTGAAGAAGGCGGTGCCGCGTGGGGCCAGCAACCACTTGTATCCGCCTCCGGTGGTGTAGGCGAAACGGCTGGCGTCGATCGGGAGCCATCCCACTGCTTGGGTGGTGTCCAGCAAAACCCGGGTCCGAGTCGTCGCGCACGCTTCTTCGAGTGCATCAAGATCGGCCACCCGGCCGTTGGCCGACTGCACGGCCGATACCGCCACCAGCTCAGTCTTGGCGGTGACCGCTTCGGCTAGATGTTCCAAGGGAACTTCCCGTACGCTCACGCCCCGTCCAGCCTGCGCCAGGAACGGGAAGACGATGCTGGTGAACTCGTCCCGCACCGTCAGGACCTCACTGCCATCAGGCAGACTGGCCGCCACCAGACCCGCGAACACACTGACCTGGCTGCCAACAGCAACCTGGTTGGCGTCGACTCCGACCATCCTTGCGTAAGCAACGCGGGACGCATTGAGCGGAGCGTCATAGTCCGGTGGAGCGGCTCGCCCGCATTGCCAATCGTCCAGAACCGCGCGCAACGCCTCGAGACTGCTTCGTGGCGGCAACCCGAGGGACGCCGTGTTGAGATATATGCCGTCCGCCTGAAACTGCTCGTGAGCGCTCGCCGCAGAGACCAGTTCAGAGGGGTCTACCATGTCGTCAGCCTTCATGCAGTCACTTTCCCATGCTCGACGCTGCCACATCGAACCAGAGCTTCAACGAAATTCTCGCGGTTTCGGCTGCGTTCATCCGGCGGTGGTCTCCCGGATGGGCTTCCTCAGCGTGTAGAGCTTGGTGCGGTCCACGACCTCGAGCCCACGCGAACGCAGGACTCCTTCGGCCCATGGGTTCTCGGTGTGAGCCACCACGGTTGCGCAACCGACATCGCGAGCAATCCGAAGGCGAGCACCCACCGCGGCGGTGTAGGCGCCACGCCTCCGATATTCGGGCAATGTGGCGCCCTCCCCGAGGGTGGCGACGTCGCCGTCGACAGCGAGGTTGCCGATGCCAGCCGGCTGGCCGTCGATCCACACCACCACGTCGTGCTTGTCACGCTGACGCTCTGGGATCTCGGCCATTATCCCGAGCAGGTCGGTGACCACCGCCGGATCCAGCGCTGGCCATCCCCACAGCGCAGAGTTGAGACGCGAAGCAGCCGCAAGCGACCTGCCCGTGACGGCGGTCTCAACCACCAGCTCTGGAGTACGGATGTCGAGCACCTCCACCGCGGCTCCGAGCACAACGCCCTCACTCCGTTTGGTGAACCTGTGCTCGAGGAGCGCCTCGTCATGATGTGTGGGCGTCAAGCGGTCGCTGGTGAGGCACTCAACTGTGGAGCAGTTGTGGGCTCGTGCCATCTCCAGAATCTCGGGCAACCACAAACTCTTGCGAGTGTTGTCGATGCAGCACCTTGGCGCGATCACCATCACGTCGTTTTCGATCCGAACGGTGTGAAATACGGTGGCAATAGTCTGCGAGCTACCGGGAGGACGTTGCGATGACCCCATCATTCGCCGGGACACACTTCGCTGCAGCGTCAGGCACAAGACCTCGTCGTCCCACTCCATCTGAGGATTGTAATCGCGCCTTCCAATCCAAGACCCAGCCGGAGAGCGACCGCAGCGAACGATGGAGAGATTGATCGGGAAGCCAGTTCGCCGTAGCGACGGTAGTCCGCACGACTCTCAGGCAGACTTTGCGTCATGAAGGACGCGACTCCGTTGAGCGCGCAACAGTGGCGGCCATCCGCCGTGGCCGCGGCAGTACTGGGCATCGCCTTGGTCGTGGCGTTGTTCCCGCTCGGTGGGCGCACTCCGGCAACGACGGATCCGGGACAGCCAGCGAGCATCCCGTCGCGCCTCGCCAGCTACTCGTATCTCACCGGTGACGTGGCTTCCTCTCCTCCGGGGCGTTCGGTGGCGCTCTTCCAGCACGGGTTCGGCGTCGAGTTCCTGGATTTCCCGCAGGCGGTGGTGATGGGCGCTGACGCCGATGTCTACCGACGCGTCGACGCTGCCGAAGCTCGAGGAGGCTCGGAGATCCAGGGTGACCCGGGTCCCATGCGACTGTCGCCGGACGGAACCCTCGTCGCCGTCGGTGACTATGACGCCAGCCCGCCTGATTTGGCTCTCGTTGACCTCAACACCGGGGACGTCGAGGTGACTGCAGTGGCTGGTGGGCTCAGTATCATTCCGCTCGGGTGGTCGCCGGACTCACTCCACGTGGCCTACCTCAGCACGCCCGAGGAGGTGTACCCGTACTCGGGATATGCGATCACGGGCAACATCGGCCTTCTCGACTTGGCCACCGGGGAGTCCCGACTCATTCAAGGTGTCGATGATGCCCGAGAAGTCGCCTATTCCCCCGACGGGACTGAATTGGCGATCCACCGCATTCTTCCCGACGACTTCTCTCGGGAGAACCTGGATGGGACGCCGCGAATGGGAGGTGGCAGCATCGATATCTTCGGTATGAATGATCAGCTTCTTCGGAGCATTGAGCTTCCAGCCGATCAGTACCTCAGCGGCTCCAATGCATGGTCCCCTGATGGCGCACTGCTGGCGACTGGCGTCCAGTCGTGGGGATGCGATCAGTTGAACGGGTCATGGGATGAAGGAGAGTGGCTGGACTGTCTTGATCAGGCGGAAGCGCTCTTCTTCGTCGACGCCACTGGCCGTGGGGAGCCAGTGCCGGCACCGCTCACTGCTGGACTTGTCGGCGCAGAGGACGTGTTGGGGTGGACGAGTGCCAATGAGTTGCTGGTCATGGATGACGTCGAGGACCCCGACGAGGCAAACGACGATTCCGGCAGGGTGTTCTGGGTAACTGCAGTCTCCCTCGACGGGAGTTCGTCGCGTCGGCTCTCCACCGTCAGGGACGTCGACGACTACGGAGTAGGCGGCTTCCACGTGGCGACTGCATTGCTTCCAGGTATCGAGGTCCGGGAGCCGGGGGACATTGATCGCGGCCGTTGGCCCACGGCGCTTCGCGTCGGACTCGCTCTTCTCTGTGGAGGCGCGGCCCTCGTGATCGCCACCGTCGCGAGTGGGCGACCACGGCAACAAACCGACGTCTGACGCTGAGGCCGCGACTGTCGGATCACGAGCGCATCCACGTCGGGCTGGCCGATGGGACGGACAGCGTCGATTCAGACCGGGGTTCGCCAAGGCTATGACCAGTCAGGACCTCATGATGCATAGTTACGTTATGAAACGCACTCAGATCTCGCTGACCGAGAATGACAGGCGGTTGCTGGACAAAGAATCCGCACGCACTGGGCGCTCGGTCTCGGCTCTGATCCGCAGGGCCGTCGAGATCACCTACGGTGATGAGCGCTCAGAAGCCGAGGATGTCGCGCGCATGCGCCGCGGTTTCGGCTCTTGGCAGGACCGTGCTGTTAGCAGCGAAGAGTGGGTTGAAGCTGATGACCCGAAGACCAGGGGCACGATTTGAGCCATAGGACTGCAACACTCTCCGGGCTGAAAGAGTGCTCACCTGTCAACGGCTCATCCACAAGCCTCCCACCTTGTTCTGCGGAGGACTTGCACTCCCATTAGGTTGTGTCCATGACAGCTGTGTCACTGCAAGTGATGGCGACCTCAACGACGTGCGGAAGAGCCGTGGGCCGCGTCGAGGAGCAGGTGCTGGCGAAGTGATTTCCACGCATCAGCTCACTCATCGGTTTCGTGAGCGTGTGGCTCTGGCCGATGTGTCGTTGACTCTTACCGCTTCTCGGATCGCGTTGTTGGGCCCCAACGGCGCCGGGAAGTCGACGTTGTTGAAGCTGATCACAACGGTGTTGGCGCCGCAGTCCGGCACGGTGAAAATTGACGGCCTGGGGACGGGGTCGCGTCGTGATCGCGAGCGTGTCCGTGCTCGTTTGGGCTACGTCCCCCAGTCAATGGATCTGCCCTTGGGTTTCTCGGCGGAGGAGTTCTTGGCGTACGCCGGGTGGATGCATCGGGTGACCGACATTCCGGGCCGGGTGGAGTCGGCTTTGCGGTCCGTGGATCTGATTGATCGGCGGTCCAGCCGCATCAAGTCGCTGTCGGGAGGAATGCGCCAGCGGTTGTGTATCGCACAGGCTTTGGTTCACGAGCCGAGCGTGTTGGTGGTGGATGAACCATCGGTGGGCCTGGATCCGCAACAGCGGGTCAATCTTCGCGGCCTACTGCGGGGTCTGGAATGCCAGCTGGTCCTGGCCACCCATCTGGTAGACGATGTTGCCGGTGTGGCAGAGGACGTCGTGGTGTTGCATCACGGCCACGTGATTTTCCACGACAGCGTTGTGCAGCTCTGTCAGGGCGCTGAAGTTTCGACGGAGGCAGTAGAGCGCGGGTACCTGGCTTTGGTGGAAGCAGCGACACCGTGAGCATGTCTGGTCGTGCCGGGGTTGTGCTGGCCGAGATGAAGTCCGGGACGCTGCTGGTTGGCGGCATTGTGGCGTTGTTCCTGGCCGTGTTGTTGCCTTCGTTGACGAGGTCGGATGCGCTCTCGTGGTCGGATCGCTCGACCCTAACGGCACTGGTGAGTGTGTTCACCGCACCGGTGATTGCAGCGGCAACGTGCCTGCAGGTCAGCCGACGCATGGCAGGAATGGGAGACCCAGCAGAAGCCAGCGCATCCGGCAGAGGATTCGTTGCCCGGGTGGGCTGGCTGGCTGGCTCGCTGTGGGCGACAGCGACAGCGCTGGTCCAGATCCTCTCGTCAATAGCGTTCGGACTCCCCACAGACCAGCGCTTCACCGCTCCGATGGCGCTGCCGTGGCTGCTGTGCGTGGTGGTGCTGTTGGCTGCCGTGTCAGTGGGGGCGGTGGTCGGCTCCAAGTCGCGGGGCTACGGCTGGGCTGCTGTGCTGGCGCTGATGATCTTTGCGTGGCTGTACGGCACCACGTTCTTGAGCGGGCGATGGTCGATCCTTTCACCGCTGGACAACGGCACCGTCTTCGCTCCGTATCAGGAACCCGCTGTTGATCTGTTGGTGCTGCACATCACCGTGTCCGTGGCAGTCATTCTCGGGGCGGCCGCTGTGGTGGCCCGACCCTTGGGTGCCCGGTTCGCGGCGGCGGATGTAGCGGCTGTCTTGGCTGTGGGGTGTGTTGTAGCGGGGGCGGGGATGGATCCGTCGCGGGTCAGGAACCAACCACTGACCCAGGATCCGGTGTGTGATCGCAGCAGTGGGATCGAGCTGTGCGTCTGGCCCATGATGGCCGCGTCGCTACAGCCACAGCTGGACCAGCTTGTCATCGTCAAGGACATCGTTGATGGCCGCTGGAGTGTCGATGACGCCTTCGCTCAGGAAGGGCTTCCCGACACTGTTGAAGGTGCCCGTCTCTACATCAGTGACGAGCCTTCGCTGGAAAGTGACATGATCGCCGCCGTCCTCGCCGTGTTGCCAACCTGTGCCGCCACTCCTGTCGGCGAGGATGCACTATCCAACATCCAGTCATGGCTGTTCAGCCGCGTAGATTCAGGCTGGGCACCCGGCTCCGAACCGGCCGAGGTCGCGCAGCGACCCGCAGGCGAGCAAACGCGATGGATACAAGGTCAGCTGTCTGCCGGAGACTGCCAGTGAACAACACAGCACCGCCAAGACACGTGAATCCGCACATCTCTTCGTCTCCGCTGATGCGCAGTCTGCTGAAAGTCGGCGCCGTGGGTGTGCTCCTCCCGGCAATGATCCTCATTGCCGTCGCCCAATGCCTGTTGCCTGCTGCCGTGACTGCACCCCAAATCCGGTCAGTACAAGACGTTGATGCCCCCGTCGCGCTCATCTTTGCGACGCTCGCTGGGATAGCGATCTCCTACACAGTAGTGGAGCCATCCACCACTGTGTGGCGAATGGGGTCGTCGTCTCGTCGGTGGTGTGCCCAAGCGCGGGTGCTGATCCTCGTGGCTGCCTACCTTGCAGTGGTGGCAGTCGGTTCATTCTCCCAGCTGCCCACGACCGCCAACGTTCTGCTCACCTCTGTCGGAGAGGGCCTCATAGCGACCGCTCTGATTGGCTACCGCCTCGCCTGGGTCCTACCCGGACTCCACGCGGCCGTCGCTGGACTCCTCGGGGCTCAATTCCTGGGGACGCTGTCGTGGTGGGCCTGGCCGGCGGACCCCAACCCATCCACCTCTCAGACCGTCGGCGCGACTGCCTTGGTCATTGCGGGTCTGTTGCTTGTCCGCTTTCACGGCACGGATGGAGCCGTCATCCAAACGTGATTCCTCATCCAGTGAAGAAGAACGGGAACTGATTCTCGAGCAAGTGTCGAGAATGCTTGAAGAGAGCGCGACGTGGAGGGCTTTACCGTCGTTGTCTCCCGCACCACATGGGTTGATGGACTCTCCGCACTGTCCCCCGACGTCGAGATCACCGGCGCCGATGACACCCCCGCCTTCGCCCTCAGAGTCAGTGGGCCGTTCGGAGAAGCCTCCATCCCCGCTGGGGGTACACCTGGCAACAGTGAGGTGGTTGAGGTGGTTGGAAGCAACAGCCTCTTCGGGAACGATGGGAGGACCTACGCGGGTACCCAACTACATCAGGCATCTGATGGGTCCACTCCGTCCATGCCCGCCATAAACCCCGGCGACGAACACGATGCGGCCATCATCGACCTCCAGCAGATAAGCCTGCCAACTTTGAACTCAAATCCTCCCGCGCTCACCGATGACGAACAGTCGGGTGCGAACGACTTCCTGACGACCTTCGAGAACCTTCTACCTTCCAACGTTGAAGTCACAGACGTAGTGAACTCCAGTCCCTACGGCGCCATCCTCACCCTCCAAGGACGAGACACCAATACCCGGGTCACGATGGACCTCTGGCACCTCACACCCGGCGCCGACAGTTGCCACGGGTCAGATTGCACAGCAATTCAGGTTGACGACGGCGCGGTCTACATTCATGTGGTGTCAGACTCTCCCGAGGCCTCGTTACGTTCCTACACCTACCGGCGGAGCGATGATGCGGCGACCTACTTCACCATGTCCGCAGAATCTGAGAACAACCAAGGGTCTGGGCCTTTGGCTCTGGCACTAACACAAGAACAAACGATCTCCCTACTCACAAATCCGGGGTGGACACCCTTCCTGGACCGCAAGAAGGCCGAGCCTCCCCAGTGATGACATAGGATCCCGCGCTCAGGCCGAGATGAAGCACCGATAGATCATTTCCGCCAATAGCGGTCAAAGTCGCGTAGTTACACAGATGTAGTTATCCACGCCCTGTGCACAACTCGGTGCATAACTCGATCTTTGGGCACGCATACGCTGGAGTCATGTTCAACCCTCTGTCCAGACTGCGTCGCGCGATCGGGGAAACCCTGCGCAGCCGAGTCGCCGGTCCCGACGCTGATGCGAAGGCCGCCCTGATCTGGGACTCCCCGGGTGAGCGCTGGCACTCCCCCGACTCCATGATCTGGCACATCAACGGCGACGCCGCCATGTACGCCGGAGGAATCCGCTCACTCCTGCTGCAGGCTCTCCATCCATCTGCCATGGCGGGCGTCGCCGGACACTCGGGCTACCGTTCCGACCCCTGGGGTCGGCTGCAGCGAACCAGCGAGTTCCTCGCCATGACCACCTACGGGCCCATCCCAGAGGCCGAGAAGATGATCGCGAAGATCCGCGGCATCCATGAACGCGTTCGTGGGAAGTCCGACGACGGCACGCCCTACCGCGCCTCCGATCCGCACCTGCTGGAATGGGTGCACCTAGCAGAGACCGAGAGCTTCCTGACCGGCTTCCGCTACTTCGGGGACCGAGACCTCACGCAGGAGGAGGCCGACGCCTATGTGGCCGAGGCCGCCCCCGTGGGAGAGCTCCTCGGCGCCATCAACCTTCCACGGACCGAGGCCGAGCTGCATGCTGCTCTGGAGCGGTACCGTCCCGAATTGAGGGCATCGGACGCGGCCCTCGACACCGTTGCTTTCCTTGTCAAATCGCCCCCGGTTCCGTGGATCGCCCGGCCGGGCTACTGGATGCTGGTGGCAGGAGCCATCAGCTCGCTGCCCATGTGGGCCCGTCGCGAACTCAGGCTGCCCGCAAACGAGTGGTTCGACCGCCTGCTGGGTCAGCCCCTCGGCAGCTTCGCGACGGCCGTGGTGCGGTGGGCGCTCACATCTCCCGGCCGCGTGCAATCCGGTACCTATTCCACGCCAGCCTGATGAGGTCGCGGAGCCGCCTGTCAGTCAGCGGCACCCTCGCGCAGCGGGGCGACAGGGGTCTCCTGGGCGCGACGTGACAGACTCTCCATCGCCTCCCAGATCGCGACGTTACCGTCGCGGAAGTGGATCGTGACACCGGCGAGATCGGTGCGACCGACGGCACCGACGGCCAACTCGGCCACATTGGCTCGCGAGGTTTCTCCCTCGGTGACGTGATCGCCGTACTCGATCTTGCTGGTGCTCTCGTCGAGAGTCAGCTGACCTGGTGCCAGGATGGTCCAGTTCAGTGAAGTGCCGCGCAGGTGCTCGTCGGCCTGCGCCTTGGCGTCGGCGTAGGCGTGGAAAGGATTATCCTCGGGCACATTGTCGCGTCCCGAACCGACGTAGGACACCATGACGAACCGATCCACACCTTCAGCCACTGCGGCATCCATGACGCGAATCGCGGCATCTCGATCAACCGCATAAGTGCGCTCCGGGCTGCCTCCGCCCGCGCCAGCGGCCCAGATGATCGCGTCGTGGCCTCGAACCAATTCACGCGTGGAGTCGAGGTCGAGGTGTTCGACATCGCTGACCCGTGCCGACGCGCCCGTCTCCTCAACGTCGGCGACCTGGTCCTCCTTGCGGATCACCGAAGTGACAGAGTGACCACCCTCGACCAGCATCGGGGCGGCCAGCAGGGCCACCTTTCCATGTCCACCAATGATCATGATCTTCATGCCTCGACCCTACCCACGGCTGAGATCAGCTTGGGCGTACTATCGAAGACGTGAATCGCGCCGATCCAGGAGAGAAAGTACTTGCCCGCCGACGGAGACGCCCGGACGCCAAGTGCCCCTTGAGGCCCGGCGAGCCGTGCACGCTGTGTCAAATGAGCGTCACCGGACCCCAGGACTGCCCGCTGGTCTATCTGGTCATGGATGACCCCGAGTATCGGGAGGGCCTCGCCGAAGCGAAGCGGCGATGACCCGGCGTTGGGAGCTCAGTCAACGACGTAAACGGTGCTGTCTGATCCCTCTTCACAACGCTGAGGAATTCCTGCAACGCTGAACTTCTCCACCTCAGTGGTGGGCACCGTGAATTGGCGCCCGACGAGATATTCCGTCCCGTCAACGGTTGCGGAGGGCTCACCCTCCTGCAACACGAACGTCGCGTCGTCAGGGAACACGAGCAGCTGTGGCTGACCACCCTCATTGACCACGGCGAAACAACCACCTGGACCGACGATCAGCTTCGCAGATGCAGGACCGACGTTGCCAACGGGCGCTGAGCCCGAGTGCTGCAACGCAATGATGCCCTCGTTCCCCGTGGCAGTGACATCCACGACGCCGCTCTCGTCATTGGGTCCGACTGGCTCTTCCGACGGTTCCTCGCTGGCCACGGGCTCCGAGGTCTCCTCCATGGGCTCCGAGGTTTCAACCATGGGCTCCGAGGTTTCCATCGTCACATCTGGTGTCGGATTCGCCTCGATTTCTGGTGTCACCTTGATGGTGGGCGTGGTCTCGGGCTCGTCCGAGCCACAGGCACTGACGCCGAGAGCCAGAGATACCAGCACGAATGGGACGACAAGCCGATGACGATCATTCGGCGACATGGTTTCCTCCAGGAGACACTCTCAACGGCCAACCCCTTCAACGCTACCTGCAAGCGGGTCAGGTCGGGTCACAAAAGCGTGCCCACAGAAAGAGGAGAACCCCGGCCTGATGGTCGGGGTTCTCCTCTTGATTCTGTTGCAGCGCGCTCAGGCGGCGACGACCTCGAAGGGTACGTGCGCCGTGACGGCATTGTGCAGCTTGATGGAAGCGGTGTGCTCTCCCACAGACTTCACGGGTTTGGCGAAACTGACGGAACGCTTGTCGATGGCGGGGCCACCGGCCTTCTTCACTGCCACGGCGAGGTCGCTCGCGGTGACGGAGCCGAACAGGTGACCTGCGTCGGAGACGCGGGCCGGAACCTTGATCTGCAGTTCCTCGAGCTGGGCGCGAACCTCGGCGGCGTGCTCGGCGCCCCGGATCTCGCGTGCGTCCCGGGAGCGCTTGATGCCCTCGATCTGCTTCTCGTTGCCACGAGTCCAACGAATTGCCTTGCCCTGCGGCAGAAGGTAATTGCGGCCGTAGCCGTCCTTCACCTCGACGACGTCGCCGGCGATGCCGATCTTGTCAACAGTGCTGGTGAGAATGAGCTTCATGATGCACTCCCCCGATCAGCGAGCGGTTGAGGCGTAAGGAAGCAGAGCAACCTCACGCGCGTTCTTGACGGCAATTGCGACCTTGCGCTGATCCTGGACCGAAAGGCCAGTGACTCGGCGGGCGCGGATCTTTCCACGTTCTGAAATGAACTTCTTCAGAAGGTTGGTGTCCTTGTAATCGATGTTGGCGACGCGAGTCGTCTTCACCGGCATGATCTTCTTCTTGTTCACAGGCTTGCGCTGTGGACCGGCCATTGTGGTGCTCTCCTTGTAGTACAGGCGCCGGCGGCGCCCTGTGGAAGCCCGTCCTTCTCAGACGGAATGTGCCAGCTGACCCGGTATGCGGGTCAGTTGTCTCTGTATCAGAACGGGGGTTCTTCAGCGTTGCTCTGCGCCCACGGATCGCTTGCTCCGCGATTGCCATCGGACGAGGGCTGGCTGGACCATGGATCCTGCCCTCCGCCGCTGCTGGAACCACCCTGATTCTGGTTGCCCTGCCACTGGCCACCGCCGCCACCCGAACCACCGGAGGTGGTGCGAGTCACTTTTGCGGTGGCGTAGCGAAGGGCGGGACCGACCTCGTCGACATCACACTCGAACACGGTGCGCTTCTCACCCTCACGGGTTTCGTAGCTGCGTGACTTCAGACGGCCGTGAACGATGACGCGGGCCCCCTTCTGCAGGGACTCCGCAACGTTCTCGGCGTACTGACGCCAGACCGAGCAGTTGATGAACATGGATTCGCCGTCTTTCCATTCGCTGGTCTGACGATCGAATGTGCGGGGCGTGGACGCGACGGTGAAGTTCGCGACGGCTGCACCGCTGGGGGTGAAGCGCAGTTCGGGATCGGCGGTGAGATTGCCGATCAGCGTGATCTGTGTTTCGCCTGCCATGTTTTCCTCCGGGGTCGGACTTGTTTCTCTGTTGCTGATCACTATGGGCGTCAACCCGAGTGAATCATCAAACAATGTTGGTGGTGTTGAAAACCCAGTCCTTACGACTGCGCGGCCGCGGCATCCTCGGACTTCACGCCCGTGGCGTCGTCCGACTTCGCAGACTTGTTCTTCGACTTCCGAGGCTCCTCGATGCGAAGGACCTTGGTGCGAACGATCTGCTCGTCGATGCCCATGCGGCGGTCCATCTCCTGGACCACGGACGGCTCGGCAACGACCCTGAGGACCGCGTAGATGGCCTCGGACTTCTTGTTGATGTCGTATGCCAGACGGCGACGCCCCCACAGGTCGTTGCTCTCGACCGTGCCACCACCCTGGGTGATGATTTCGAGGTACTTGTCGACCAAACCGGGAACCTGACGCTCATCGACATCCGAGTCGATGAGGACCATGACTTCGTACTTGCGCATGCTCTCGCACAACCTCCTGTGGACTGACGGCCGCGAGTCGGTCCCGCGGCAGGAGTACGTGGCCGACCACACATGCCGACCGACGTCCGACTCTACCCGAGAGTGGACCCGGAGGCGAAAGCGGCGCAGGTTCGACTGGTCCAGAGCAGGGCCTGCCGGGCGATGTACGCCCTCTCCTCGGCTTGGCCCCTCATCAGCTCGACACTCCGAAGGCCAGCGTCAGCCCTTCACATCCTCAGCGGCACCGATGGAGCTGCGTCATCGGCGACGATAGGGGCCGGGAATGGCTGGGTTGCCCTCCTTGATCCAGGCGAAGAGGCCCCCGGCCACGGACTCGGCCAGCATGCCCTTGGACCTCAATTCCGCAGCCGCAACCGACGACCGCAACCCGTTGTCGCACATCACGATCACGGCGGCGTCACGCTCGGCGAGGGGGTCATCACCGTGGATGGCCGTCTCGGGATCGTCGTGGAGCGCCTTGGGATCCACCGGACGGGCACCCGGGGCGTGGCCGTTCTCGTACTCGGCCTTGGTGCGGACGTCGATCAGCACTGCACCCTTGCTGAGTGCCATCAACGTCTCGTCGACGCTCAGCCCCGGCATGCGCTTGCCGAGGAAATCCATGAGTCCCATGCAGACATGGTGCCCTCAAGCACCCCTCGACGCAAAGGCTCAATTCGTCCCGCTGGAAAGGCGATCAGATGATGCGCAGCGTCCACAGCGCCACGCCGAGGATCACAGCACTGACGGCGAGTAGTACCAGGAGCCACCCCAACCACATCTTCCGGGCCACCACCACGACGGCCACCGGGACGGTGAGAAAGGCGAGGGAGAGGCCGCTGTAGGCGAGCCGCCACCCCAGAGCCATGCCTTCGCTCGGCGGGAGGACGGCACCGGAGACGTCCGTGGGGGGCACCACAGCAATCACCAGCAGAGGGACCGCCGTCACGCTCACCATCGCAAAAGACAGCACCCCCAGTGCCACTGCGCCGGGCCACGTGGCCCACCAGATCCTCCGGTTCGGCAACGTCGTCAGCGGTCAGAACGCCGGCGATCAAGCCGCTCGTACATGTCCTCGATGGCGGTCTTGAACCGCTCCTCCACCTGGCGACGCTTCACCTTCAGGGTGGGCGTCAGCATGTTGTTCTCCATGGTCAGATCATCATCCATCACAGCGGTCTCCCGCGGACGCTCCTGAGTGGGGAGCATGTCCGTCAACTCGGCGACCCGACGTCTCACCTCGTCGCCGAGCTCGGTGCTGGCGAGCCAGTCGGCGAGTTCCCCGGGCCACTGGGCGATTCTCGCGAGCTCCTCCACCTGCGGCAGGGACGGCTTCACCAGCAGCGTGAGGTAGGGACGATTGTCCCCCAACAGTACGGCGTACTCGAACAGCGGATCCGCCAGAATCAGACCCTCAATGGGCTGGGGTGCCACGTTCTTCCCACCCAGCGTGACGATGATGTCCTTCAAGCGGTCGGTGATCACCAGGTAGCCGTCGGTGTCCACGTAGCCGATGTCACCGGTGTGGAGCCAGCCGTCGACGATGGCCTCGGCAGTGGCCTCCTCGTTGCGCCAGTACCCAGCCATGAGGTTGGGCCCCTTGTAGAGGATCTCGCCGAACTCACCGATGCGCAGTTCACCACCGCTGATCACCCGACCGGCGGTGCCGAACTTGAAGCCGCCCGGCGAGTTGAAGCTCACCAGCGGCGACGCCTCGGTGAGGCCGTAGCCGGTGTAGATGGGCATGCCGATGGAGGAGAAGAATTCCTCCACCTGTAGGCGGATCGGAGCGCCCCCGCACGCGAGGACAGTCTTGGTGCCACCCATGGCGGCGCGCACGTTGGCGTGGACCAGCTTGTCCGCCAGCGGCAGCTGCGCTCGCCACCACCAGGAGGGGGTCCGGCCCTTGCGGAAGGAGTGCTGGTTGCGGGCGCCCACCTGCAGCGCCCATGTGAAGAGTTTGCGCTTGACGGCCGACGACGCCACCTTGGCGTGCGCCGTCGCATAGACAGTTTCGTACAGCTTCGGAACGCTCACCAGCAACGTCGGCTTGGCGAGCACCATCTGCTCCGCGACGGTGCGGGCGTTCTCGACGTAGGTGTTCATGCAGCCCTTGAGGAGCACGACGGTGGTCCACGCCCGCTCCAACGCATGGGAGAGGGGCAGGAAGGCGAGTGAGTGGTCGTCGGGTCCGAACTCGAAGAACTTTTCGATGGCCTCCTTCTGGCGCACCAGGGCCTGATGCTGCAGCATGACGCCCTTGGGCTCCCCCGTGGTGCCGGAGGTGTAGATGATCGAGGCCAGATCCTCACCCGACGCCTCCTCCAGACGCGCTGTCAGGGCAGCCTCGTCGGCCGGGGCGCGGAGGTCGTCATACGCGATGACCTCATCCGGCATCCCCGGGTAGGGATGGAGGATGACGATCGTCTCGAGGCTCGGAAGCTCCGACTTGACGGACAGAACCCGCTCGCACTCACTCTGGTTGCCCACGAACATGACACGCAGTTCGGAGTCACCGACGATGTGGCGAATCTGCGCCGGTGTGGAGGTGGCGTAGAGCGGCACGAGAACCCCACACGCCGTCGCCACACCGAAGTCGATCTCGGACCATTCCGGGCAGTTGCTCGCGAACAGACCGACGCGATCTCCGCTATCCAGACCCAGGTTCAGCAGCCCCTGCGCAACGCCGTCGACCTTGTCGCCGAACTCGCGGTAGGTCTGCGTCCGCCAGTCGTCGGCGACGCGGATTCGGGTGGCTGTGCGGTGTGCATGCTCAGCGACGGTGGCGCGAAGGCGCACGGCGATGTGTTCCATCATGACTTTGGATCCCCTGTCGATCAAGTACAAGCCAGCTTACCTACGCGACCGTAACCATGTGGGGATGCGGCAGATCCGGAGGCCGCTGCCGCGGCGGCTGCCGTCAGGTGGGGCACTGAGGTGCAACGGCGCCCACCCGCTCGCGCGGGTGGGCGTCGGGCAACCAAGATCAGACCCGTTCAGGCCCGGGATTCTCCGACGTCTCCGGGGGCGGCGCAGTCACGCCGTCGGTGTTGGGGCCGGGGTTGTCAGAGCCCTCCTCGGTCACCTCCGGGTCTCCGGGCAGCTCGGGTCCCGGGTTCTCGGACGTCTCGGGAGGCGGGGTGTTCAGCCCGTCAAGATTGGGGCCGGGGTTGCCAGCACCTTCTTCCGGAACCTCCTCCGCCACCTCAGCCTCATAGCCGCCGGGGTTCTCGGAACCCTCGCCCGGCCGATCATATGCTTCGCTCATTGTGTGACTCCTTCGTCGATCGATGGATGGCCCGCGGCGAGCGCCGGCGAGCTTCAGACCTTCAGTATCGCTGTTGCCCACACGGCATCTCAACGCGCGGTGAACGTTACTCTCCGGAAGAGGCCTCGGGGTCAACGCCTTCGGCAGGGTCCTGCGGATGCGGCGTGGTGGACGTCGTGGCCTCTCCGGGCTGGTCCGCCCCCTCGGCCGGCGCGCTGGCGGCGACGCGATCCGCGTCCTCTGTGCGTTCCGTGTTCTCAGACATATGGAAGCTCCTTCGTGATTGTGGGCCCCACCATGGGTCCCGCGTGGCAACCAGTCTCCGACATTATCGGCTCACACCATCCGCGGATCGTTGATCTTCTGCAGCGGAGCTGGATCTGCGTGCGACACTGACGCCATGAGCGGTCTCGCGCGATGAGCGGTCCCGGGGGTGCCCCGACCTCGCCGAAGAGTTCGACCACGCCCGGGTGGCGGCGCAACCAACTGGGGTTTGGTCTGGGCACGCTGGGCCGCGACATGGTGGCCGCCATGGTCAGTCTCTTCCTGCTGTACTACCTGACCGACGTCGTCGGCGTCTCCGACAGCCAGCTCGCGGCCATCACCACCATCATCGTGGCCCTGCGCATCTTCGACGCCCTCAATGATCCGATCATGGGCGTCGTCGTGGACAACACCCGCACGAGGTGGGGGAAGTTCAAGCCGTGGATCGCCGTGGGCGCTGTGCTGTGGGGTGGTTCCACACTCCTGCTGTTCGCCGATGTCCCCGTTTCCGAGAGCGGCTTCATCGTCCTGTTCTTCGTCGGCTACCTGGTCTGGGGTATCAGCTACACCGTCAACGACATCTCGTTCTACGGGATGCTGCCATCGCTGTCGCGCAATCTGAAGGAGCGGGAGGGCATCGGTGTCGTCGCTCGTATTGCGGCCAACATCGGTCTGTTCTCCGTCGTGGTGGGGATCGTCCCGATCACCGAGTGGCTGGGAAGTGTCCTCGGCGATCTTCAACAGGCGTGGTTCCTGTTCGCCACGGTCGTGGTGCTGATCATGCTCGTGTTCCAGTCCCTCACCCTCGTGTTCACGAAGCAGAAGGTGGCTGCACCCACCCCGCACACCCCGCTGCGTGAGCTCTTCCGCATCATCGGTCGCAATGACCAACTGCTCTGGGTGACAGTGTCCATGGTCCTGTTCATGGCTGGTTACACCGCCACCACCAGCCTCGGTATCTACTATTTCGAGTACATCTATGGCGATCTGGGAATGTATGCACTGTTCGCCGGCATTCTCGGCGTGGCACAGCTGGGTGGGCTCGCCGTTTTCCCGCTCGTCTCCGCCCGCCTCACCCGACGCCAGATTCACGCCCTGGCGTCCGCCATGTGCGCCACCGGGCTGATGATCTTCGCGTTCGCTGGCTCCTCCATGGTGGTCATCGGCGTCGCCGGAGTGCTGCTGTTCATGGGCCAGGCGTTCATCCAGCTGCTGATGCTGCTGTTCATCGCGGACTGCGTCGAGTACGGCGAATGGAAACTGGGCCGACGCACCGAATCCATCACATTCTCACTCCAACCCCTCATCTACAAGTCGTCCAACGCCCTGGGCACCGGCATGGCGGGGATCGCCCTGCTGATCTCGGGAATCAACCAGGCCGATTCGGCAGCAGACATCACCGTTGGCGGCCAGTTGGCCTTCAAGGTCGTCATGATGGTGGTCCCTTTGGTGCTGGTGATGATCAGCTGGGCGGTTCTGCGTCGGACCTACACTCTCGACGAGGGGCGCTATGCGGAAATCGTCGCGGAACTTCGCATCAGGGAGGAACAGTCGTGAAGCAGGGGGGTTCCATGGATCGCACATCACGCGTGGGCGATGTCTACGACCATCCCCTGGGGCGCGACATCATCGAGAAAATCCTGCTGCAACTGGGCCGCTCACGCCGCTGGGTGGACAACGCCATCGTCCGCCGGCTGCGCATCGGTTTCGTGGAGCGGGTGAGCCGTCCGTTCACCGGGGACGGTTTCGTCGAAACACTGCTGTCGCTGCTGAACGAAGTGCCCGAATCGCCGAGGCGCACCACCGGAGCCGTGACACCCCACTGGTGGAAGGAAGCGGTGTTCTACCAGGTCTATCCCCGCTCGTTCGCTGATTCCGACGGCGACGGCATCGGCGACATCCGCGGCATCATCAACCACGTGGACTACCTGGACGAGCTGGGAGTGGACTGCATCTGGCTCTCCCCCATCTTCGCCTCACCGAATGAGGACAACGGCTACGACATCTCCGACTACCGCGCGGTGATGACGGAGATGGGCACCCTTGACGACGTCGACGACCTCATCAAGGCCTGCCACGAGCGAGGCATGCGGATCATCCTCGACCTCGTGGTGAACCACACCTCGGATCAGCATGCGTGGTTCAAGGAGGCCCGGCAGGATCCCGATGGCCCCCACGGCGACTACTACATCCTGCGCGACGGCGACCCCCCAACGCCGCCCAACAACTGGGCGTCATACTTCTCCGGGCCGGCGTGGAGATGGCTGGAGGATGCCCAGGGTTGGGTCATGCGCCTGTTCGCCCCGAGTCAGCCGGACCTCAACTGGGACAATCCGACCGTGCGGCAGGAGGTGGCTGACATCGTCGGATGGTGGTTGGAGCGGGGCGTCGACGGCTTCCGCCTCGACGTCATCAACTTCATCTCCAAGAGAGAAGGCCTCCCCGACGGGAACGCGTTCATCGGCTCCCTGATGAAGTTCACCGGCGTCGAGCACTACTTCCACGGGCCGAACCTGCACACCTACCTCGCCGAACTGCGGCAGCAGGGTTTCGTACGCAAAGGCGAGACGAGAGAGGCGCCGGGTCACGATCCGGTGGCCGTCATGATCGGCGAGACACCGGGCATCGGCATCGAGACGGGCCGGCTGCTGACGGGAGAGGACCGCCACGAGCTGGATCTCGTCTTCACTTTCGATCACCTGGAGGCCCCCGGGAAGATCCGCTGGGACGACTATCCCTACGACCTCAATCACCTGAAGGCCTACATCATGGACCAGCAGTCCCGGCTCGGTTCCGGGGACTGGGTCAGCCTCTACTGGGAGAACCACGACAACCCACGCATGATCTCCAAGGTCAATCCGGACCCCCAGTACCGCACAGCCCTGGGCAAGGCTCTGGCCGCCATCCAGATGCTCGGGCGCGGCACACCCTTCATCTACCAGGGCCAGGAAATCGCCGCCATCAACCAGGGTTTCCCCGACGCCTCGGCGTTCCGGGACATCGAATCAATCAACCGCCTGTCCGAGCACCACGGCGATCCCGTGGACCTCGACGTGGTGCGCCCGGGTTCCCGGGACCACGCCCGTACCCCCATGCGCTGGGACGACTCCCTCAACCATGGCTTCACCACGGGTGAGCCGTGGATCGGTTTCCACGAGCAGTCCACGGGATACACCGTCGCCGAGCAGCGGGAGAATCCGGACTCAGTCCTCAACTTCTACAGGCAACTGATCGCGCTGCGACGCGAGCACGAAGCACTGCGTCTTGGTGACGTCCGCTTCGTCTACACAACCCGACGCGACTACTTCGGCTGGTTTCGTGGACTCGACGGGGAGGCCTTCTTCACGGAGGTCAACCTTTGCGCCCGCCGGATTCGTCGCCCCCACCTGAAGGACTCCATGACGCCCGTGTTGTCCATGGGGAATGGCCCAGCACATCTCGACCCCTACGAGGTGCGGGTCTACCGCGTCACGTCCTGAGCTTTCGCCACATTGGTCCTCGGCCACCGGTTGTATATGCTTGCAGCATGCAACTAACCGATGAGTTGGCGCGGCTCTTCGCCAACATGGGTCAGACCCTGGCGCGACGCGCGCACCAGGGCATGGACCACCAGGACTTCTCGACGCTCGTCGCCGTGTCCGGGGCATGCCCCGAGGGCACGAGACTCAGCGACCTCGCTGCGATGCGTGGCTTCGACACCTCCACCATGAGCCGACGTGTCTCCCACCTGTGCGAGACCGGACTACTTGAACGCAGCCCCGATCCCCAGGACGGGCGCGCGCAACTGCTGCACGTCAGCGACGAGGGCCGCCGCGCCCTGGCCGAAGAGCGGGCCCGCCGGGTGCGTCTCATCACCGAATCGCTGGGCGAATGGACACCCGATGACAAGAGCGAGCTCGCCCGCCTGCTCAGCCGCTTGAACGACAGCTTGGAGAACGCGTGAAGAAGCCCAACCCCACACCGCGAGTCGGCTACTCACTCGCGCCGAAGGACCGTCGGGTTTTCATCGGCCTGATGATCGGCATGTTGGTGGCGTCGATCAGCCAGACGATTGTCGGGCCCGCCATGCCGCGGATCGTCGCCGACCTGGGTGGTATCGACCACTACTCGTGGGTGGCCACCGCCGCCATGCTCACGTCGGCCGTGAGCGTGCCCATCATGGGGAAGATGTCGGATCTGTACGGCCGCCGTCTCTTCTACATAGGCGGACTCGCGGTCTTCATGGCGGGAGCCGTCGTCAGCGGTTTCAGCGTCAGCTTCGAGATGCTCATCGCGGGCCGCGCCATCCAGGGGCTTGGCATGGGCACCATCATGCCGCTGTCGCAGACGATCATCGGGGACATCATCCCCCCACGCCAGCGCGGGAAGTACCAGGGGTTCATGGGTGCGGTCTTCGGCGTGACGTCCGTGGCCGGACCGCTCGCCGGTGGCCTCATCACCGACAACCTGGGCTGGCGCTGGAACTTCTTCGTCACCCTTCCGCTCGGTGTCATTGCGCTGTTCTTCGTCATCCGCTTCCTGCAACTACCGCATGTGCAGCGCAAAGCAGTCGTGGACATCTGGGGCATCCTCACGTTGGCTCCAGCGCTTGTGATGATCCTGCTCGCCACCTCGTGGGGCGGCACCAGCTACCCCTGGGGTTCGGCGATCGTCATCGTGCTCTACGTGGTGGGTGGCCTGCTGCTGGGGCTGTTCATCTTCGTCGAGCTGCGCGCTGAAGAACCGCTCCTGCCGCTGCGGCTGTTCCGCAACTCCGTCTTCACCGCCGCCAACGTGGCTGCCTTCTCCGTCTCCATGGTGCTCTTCGGCGCCACCATCTACATCCCCGTCTACGCGCAGGGGGTGTTGGGTGTCAGCGCCACCGACTCCGGACTCATCCTGCTGCCGCTGATGATCGGGTTCATCCTGGTGGGCATCGGCGCCGGACTGCTCATCACGCGCACAGGTCGTTACAAGGAGATCATGCTGCTGGGCGTGGTCACCATGTTTGCGGGCGTCTGGCTCATGACACGCCTGGATGCCGACTCGTCGCAACTTCAACTCAGCGTCGCGATGGTGGTGCTTGGTGTGGGGCTGGGCGCCTCGATGCAGCAGTACACGCTGGTGGTGCAGAACGCCGTCGCCAAACGAGATCTCGGGATAGCGACGGCGTCGACGCAGTTCTTCCGCAACGTGGGCGCCACCGTCGGTATCGCGGTGTTCGGTTCCCTGATGACGGGCGGATTGTCCCGGGCCATCATGGACCGGCTCCCGTCCGGCGTCGCCGAGGAGATGGGGGATTCGGTGACGGAGATCGGCGTCGGGGACGTCCTCGACCCAGCTGGCACGGCGGGACTGCCCCCGGCTGTTGCTGACGCCATTCGCGAGGGTCTGGCGGACAGGCTGCACGTGGTCTTCCTGGCCATCCTGCCCATTCTCGTGGTCGCCTTCTTTGCAACGCTCGCCATCAGGTCCATTCCCCTGCGGGACACCGTCTCCACGCCGGACGAGGCTCGTCGGGAGTTCCTGGACACGATGAGCCAGAGCAGCGGTCGCGACGAACTCGTGCCCAGCCTGAATCACTACGACAACGAGGGAGCCCGGACACGCGAGCGTGTGCTCGCCCTGCAAATGGATCTGTTGCTGCGGGAGTCGCGGCGCAAGGATCGCGGGCTTCTGCGGCGCGCCGTGGCGGAGATCGGTGACGGTGACCTGAGCCACGGCCAGAGGATTCTGGAACGGACTGCGGCGATGCTCGCCTCCGAGGATCCGGAGCAGGTTGCCGAGGCCGAGAAGTACGCCTGCTCTCTCGCGGATCGCGCATCCCGCAAGGGCGGGGTGCTCAGCGAAGACATCCGCAAGGACATCGCGGTGAAGGTGGCTGAGGGGCGAAAGCGTGAAGACGTGCTGTCGGATCTCGAGAAGCCAATAGCAGAGAACTTCAAGGCTGTCGACGTCACTCAGCTCCGTGGTGCGGCAAACGATCTGGCCACCGTGCTGCTGCTGGACCTCGACGTCCACGCCCCGTCGCAGGACGCCGACGCCAGCTAGGCAGTCAGTGGTCGGTGATTTCCGAGAGGAACTCCTGGGCGCGCTGGGACTTCGGATTGTCCAAGACCTGATCGGGGGGTCCCTGTTCCGCGATCCCCTTGTCTGCGATCAGCACCACCCGGTCCGCCACACGGCGGGCGAATCGCATCTCGTGCGTGACGCAGATCATGGTCATGCCCTCTTCGGCCAGGTCCTTCATGACAGCCAGCACCTCGCCCACGAGTTCCGGATCGAGCGCGGACGTCGGTTCGTCGAAGAGCATCACGGCCGGGTCCATCGCGAGAGCGCGAGCGATCGCGACCCGCTGCTGCTGACCGCCCGACAGACTGCCGGGGTAGGCGTCGGCCTTGTGCGCGAGCCCGACGCGGTCCAGCAAACTGTGCGCCTTCTCCACAGCCTCATCCTTGCCACGGCCGATGACGTCGCGCTGCGCCACCGCAATGTTCTCGGTCACGTTCATGTGTGGGAACAGATTGAAGGCCTGGAACACCATGCCGATGCGGGAACGGATGCGGTTCAGGTGCTTCTGGTCGTAGCTGAGAGTCTGCCCCGCCACGACGATGTCGCCGGACGTGATCTGCTCGAGCCCGTTGACGCAGCGCAGCAGAGTCGATTTGCCCGCGCCGGACGGACCGATGAGGACCACCACTTCGCTGACGCCCACGTCGAGGTCCACATCCTTGAAGACGACGGTGTCGCCGAACTTCTTGGTCACACCGCGAAGTTGGACAATTGCTTCGCCCTTGTTCGCTTCTCCGTTCAGAAATCGGTTCGAAGCGGCAGTTTCACGTTTATCTTGTGATTCGGTCATTGTCCACCTCAGGACTTGTATGCGCTCAGCCGCTTCTCCATGCGGTTCACCACGGCGGTGAGCACGAGCACAATCGCCAGGTAGTACACGGAGACGATCGCGTAGGAGGTCATGGGTCGATACGTGGCGGCAGCCATGTTCTGGGCCGAGCGGAACAGCTCCTGCCCACCGATGAAGGCGACGAGGGACGAGTCCTTCACCGCGATGATGAACTGACTGCCAAGCACCGGAAGGATCGCGCGGAACGACAGCGGCGCCTGCACCCGGACCAGAGTGCGCCTCCGAGACATGCCGAGGGAGCGCGCGGCCTCAACCAGACCCTTCGGTACCGACTGGAAGCCCGAGCGAATGATCTCAGCAATATAGGCCGAATTGTGGATGCCCAGAGCGATCGCCCCCGCCCAGAACCTGTCCAGCACAATGATGCCGGACAGCCCGAAATAGAGCAGGAAAAGCTGCGCAATCAGCGGGGTGCCGCGGATCAGACCGATGAAGCCGGAGGCCAACCATCTCAGTGGGGAGATGCCGCTCATGGACATCGCGGCCACACCGGCGCCCAGGACAATCGCGACCACCAGCGCCACCGCGGTCAGTCCAAGAGTGACGCCCGTCGCCTCGATGAAGACCGGGGCGTACTCGGCGAACAGCTCGAAGAAGTCCACTAGGAAATGTCCTCACCGAACCACTTGTTGCTGATCTCGGCGTAGGTCCCGTCTTCCTTGATGGTCGCGAGCGCCTCGTCCACATCGTCTATCAGGGGGTTGTTCTGGGCGATGGCGATCGCCGGGCTCTCCGTGAAGAGCGGCTCGCCACAGGCCCTGAGATCTCGACCAGCATCCTGGATCTGGAACAGGCCGACGAGGCGTCCCGTGATGGTGCCGTCGAGGCGTCCCGCCTCAGTGTCCTCGAGCGCCGTGATGTCGGATTCGAACGTGGTCACCTCACCTGTAAAGCCCTCGTCTTGCAAGTACTGGTTGTAGGTCGTGCCGTTGGCGACGCCCACTGTGACGTCCGAGTTGATGTCAAAGGCCTCACAGTCCGAGTCCGTGGGCACGAAGTACTGGGCGCCGTCGGTGTAATAGGACTCCGTGAAGTCCACCTGCTCCCTACGCTCATCCGTCGGTGTCGTTGACGCGATGAGTGCGTCATAGCGGTTGGTGCTCAGACCCTCGATCAGGGAGCCGAATGCGGCGGTTTCGGTCCTGAGTTCGAGGTCGAGCTCATCCGCGATGGCAACGGCGATGTCGTAATCGAAGCCCGTGAGTTCGTTGTTCTCGAAGTAGCTGAACGGCCTGAACTCACCGCTCATAGCGATGAGGATTTCGCCGTCGTTGATCAGTTGCGCACCACCTTCTTCGCCGCCTTCGGCGGGGGTGGCTTCCCCGTCCTCATCCGCTGAGCAGCCTGTCAGGGCAAGGGCGCAGACTGCGGCAACGGCCAGCGCGCGTGCATGATGTCGAAAGCTCTTCATTGATGTCATCTCCTCGGGTCCCGGGGCCGGAGAGTTTCCGGCACCTCCCGTCCACCACCACTCCAAGGTGCGCATAGGCGTCGAGAGCAACCACCCTCAGGCGCAGCGGATGAACTCCTTGAGAATACGGAAGTCGGAGTGCAATGGAGATGTCCACAGCGCTTCCGTTACCAATCCGTTACCTTCGGTGCGCCGCTGCTTCGACGACTTGGTGACGCAGAGCGGCGTCGAGTTCTGTCGCCAGATCGCCGCGTGGAGCGACGACGATCCGTGACAGTTTGAGCCAATGCGCCATCGTGCGCAGTTCATCAGCAAGTTCCGCTGCCGTGTCGGCGGGCGCCCCGGGTTCCTGCCAAGCGGATTGCACCAAGAGAGACCCGTTCCTCCTGTCGGCCTTGAGGTCCACCCGGCCGACAAGTGCCTCGTCGAGCAGGAACGGCAGCACGTAGTACCCGTGCACGCGCTCCGCCGCCGGTGTGTAGATACCGATCCTGTAGTGGAAATCGAACAACCACTGGGTGCGGTTGCGCTCCCAGATGAGGGGGTCGAACGGGCTGAGCAGGGCACGCGCGGTGACCCGCCGAGGTACAGAGGCTCCGGCGTTCAGGTACGCCTCGACGCCGTCCACCGACACCACCTCCAGCGTTCCCTCCTCGACGAGTTCGCGGACCGCCCGGCGCGTGGTGGCCACCTTTGTCCGCCAGTAGTCGGCGAGGCATTTCACCGTCGCCAGGCCATGCGCCTGGGACGCGAGGCGGATCAGTTCCCGCATCGCCTCGTCGGGCGACGGCGTGGGGGCGGCAACCACTTCGGGCGGCAGGACACGCTCCGGGAGGTCGAAGACACGCTCGAACTGAGCGTTTCGTTCCGCCACGCAGAGCTGTCCTGTGAAGAACAGGAATTCGCACGCCGTCTTCACGACGGACCAGTTCCATCCCCAGTGTTCTCGCAGCACGTCGGGGAAGTGACCGAGTTCTGTAGTCAGTTGTCTCGCCGAGCTGGGCCCCAGCTCCGTAACGCCCGCGAGGACGTCCTCCGCCACATCCGCGTGATCAGAGCCTGCGCGTTGGATCCTGCCCCACGCCTCATCCCGGTACGACTCCATGCGCCACCGGAACAGGGGGTGCAGCCCGACGGGAATGAACGCGGCCTGATGCGCCCAGTACTCGGTGACCCGTCGGGGCCTCCTCCCCGCGGCGCGCGCCAGCAGGGACTGGTCGTAGTTACCCAGTCGCGAGAACAGCGGGAGGAACTGGCTGCGTGTCAGCACGTTCACCGAGTCGATCTGCAGGACGCCCATTCGCTGGATCGTGGCGTCGACATGTCGCATCGTCACCGCCCTCGGGCGCGAGCGCGCGAGTCCTTGCGCGGCGATGGCGACGCGTCGCGCCTCCGCCAACGAGAGCGTCGAGCGGTATTGTGAGGTCGCGGGGCACATGAAGCCATTCTGACCGGCGACGGGCAGCCCTACAGCAGCACGGAGGTTTTCGTGTGGCGTAGCCGCTGGTAGACCGGCGTCCCGGCCACAGCAAAACGGGGTGCTGCCTGTTCGAAGGCGCAATGCGCCTTCCCGATAGGGTGAAAGCCATGAGCAGCAGGCAGTTCGGAGCCCACGTCGGCCAGCAGGACCCGATCGCGGAAGCAGCGGCCCGCGGTGCGGACATCGTCCAGATTTTCCTCGGGGAGCCGCAGAGCTGGAAGAAGCCGCAGGCCCAGTACCTGGGGGGCGCCGAGGCATTGCGTGCAGCGGCTGAGGAGGCAGGAGTCGGGCTGTATGTTCATGCGCCCTACATCATCAACGTGGCCTCGACCAACAATCGGATCCGCATCCCGTCGCGCAAGCTTCTGCAGCAGACGGTGACCGAAGCGGCCGCCGTCGGGGCCCGGGGAGTCATCGTGCACGGCGGACACGTCACCGCCGACGACGAACCCGAGAAGGGCTACGACAACTGGCGCAAGGCCGTCGACGGTCTGAAACTGGAGGTTCCGATCCTCATCGAGAACACTGCCGGCGGCAACAACGCCATGGCGCGTCGCTTGGAGGCCATCCAAGGGGTTTGGGAGGCCATCTCATCCTCAGCCAACATCGATTCAGTCGGTTTCTGCCTGGACACCTGCCATGCCCATGCTGCCGGTCTGGATCTGAGCACCGTCGTGGCGGACATCGAAGGGATCACCGGCAGGATCGATCTGATCCACTGCAATGACTCCCGCGACGCCGCCGGTTCGGGAGCCGACAGGCACACCGGACTCGGTAACGGACACATCAGCGTCAACGACATCGCGGCAATAGTCCGCGAGACATCGGCCCCAGTCATCCTGGAGACTCCCGGTGAGGGTCACGCCGCTGAGATCGAATGGCTGCGCTCACTGTGATGTGAGACCGCAGTGGGGTTGGATGGGCCCATGAAGGTACTGCTGCCCAACTCCATCACGTTGAATCCCGAGCTTCCCGACGGCGCTGTCGCGGTCACCTACGATGTCGACACCCCCATCCCCGACGAACATCTCGATGCTGAGGTACTTGTCGACTGGGAGGTCAGGCGGAAGAGGATGGCCGACGCCGCCGAACGCCTGTCCAACCTCAAGCTGGTCCAGACGCTTTCCGCTGGCGCCGACGGTGCTCTCAATGCCCCGTTCGACGAATCCGTGGCGATTTGCTCCGGCGTCGGACTCCACGACCACACGGTGACCGAACATGCCCTGGCCCTCACCATGACGCTTCTACGACGGCTGCCCGCATGTTTGCGGGCGCAACAGCGACACGAGTGGGCGCATGAGTTGGGCGGTTCCCAGACGCTGCGTACCGACGAGCACATCACCACTTTGCTCGCAGCCCGCGTCCTGATCTGGGGGTTCGGTTCCATCGGGCAGACCTTGGCACCGGTACTGCAGTCCTTGGGAGCAAAGGTCACTGGTGTGGCACGTTCACGAGGTGAGCGTTCGGGCTTCACTGTCGTCACCGAGGAGGATCTGCCGGACGAGCTTCCTCTCACCGATTTGCTGATACTGATCCTCCCGGATCTGCCCGCCACCAACAACGTGCTCAACGCCGAGCGGCTGGCACTGCTGCCCGAGAGTGCACTCGTGGTGAACGTTGGGCGCGGAAGCACCGTCGATGAGGATGCGCTGCTCTCCGCCCTCAACAATGAGGGCATCGCTGGCGCCGCCCTGGATGTCACCAAGAAGGAGCCCCTTCCCGAGGACTCGCCACTGTGGGACGCTCCGAACCTCATCATCACTCCACACGCGGCGGGCGGCAGACCCGTCGGCGCCGACAAACTCATCGCGGCCAACGTCGAAGCGCTGCTCAACGGAGGCGAACTTCGCAACCTCCTCAGCAGTTGACCGACCCGCACCCACGGACAACGTCTGCCAACCGGGTCCCGACATGTCGCTGGCGCTCGCAATGAACCAGCGAATGGCCGGATAGCAGCTGATGAGTAGTTTTTCGGCTGAGGCCGCGGGTTACGTGAACATATCTGCTGGTCTGCCCCTCGAGATGTTCCCGGAACTCAGATGTCCTCGTCGCTGGGCTTGCTCAAGCCGTTGGCGTGCAGCAAATTGTCGACGGCGAGCACGCTGTCCAGCGTCGCCTCGTCCAGCAGTTCGCGCTCCAGCACGATCTCGCGGACGGTGCGCCCGGTTTTCGCTGCTTCCCGTCCCACGGCATCTCCGGCGGCATGACCGATGTAGTTGTTGAGGAACGTCACCACCGAGATGGAGTTGGTGACGTAGGCGAGACAGACTTCCCGGTTGGCGGTGATGCCGTCGATGCACTTGAGACGCAGCGTTGCGCAGGCATTCTCCAGAAGCGAGATGGATTCGAAGAGTGCCTGCCCAATCACGGGCTCCATCGCATTGAGCTGCAGCTGACCGGCCTCCGCGCTCATCGTGACGCAGACGTCGTTGCCGATCACCTTGAAAGAGGCCTGGTTGACCACCTCGGGGATCACCGGATTCACTTTGGCGGGCATGATGGATGAGCCGGCCTGTACCTCTGGCAGGTTGATCTCATTGAACCCGGCCCGCGGGCCCGAGGACAGCAACCGGAGATCGTTGCAGGTTTTGGACAGCTTCACCGCGAGCCGTTTGCACACCCCATGCGCGGTCACGTAGACGCCCGTGTCGCTCGTGGCCTCGATCAGGTCGGGCGCTGTTCCGCAGGGGCGTCCAGTGATGTCGGCCAAGTGGCGGATCACCACATCGGCGTAGCCGGGAGGCGTGTTCACTCCCGTACCGATGGCCGTGGCGCCCAGATTCACCTCCAGCAGGTAGCCGCGGACGGTCTCGATGTGTCGCACCTCCTCCCCCAGCGTCACACCGAACGCGGTGAATTCCTGCCCCAGCGTCATGGGCACGGCGTCCTGCAGCTGGGTCCTGCCCATCGTCAGAATGTCGTTGAACTCCTCACCCTTGGCAAGCATTGCACCGACCAGCCGTTCCACCTCCTCGATCAAGTGCCCGAGCCTCGCGTCCAGGGCGAGTCGCAGGCCGGTGGGGTACGCGTCGTTGGTGGACTGGCTGCGATTGACGTGGTCGAGCGGGTCAACGACGTCATAACTGCCCTTCGCGCACCCGAGATGCTCCAGGGCGAGGTTGGCGAGCACCTCGTTGACGTTCATGTTGGTGGAGGTTCCGGCGCCGCCCTGGAACACGTCGATTGGAAACTGGTCGAGGCAACGGCCCCTGTCCAGGATCTGGTCGCAGGCCCAGACGATGGCGTTGATGACATCAGGATTCACGACACCGAGATCACCATTGGCGAGCGCCGCTGCCTTCTTCACCTGCACCAGTCCACGAATCAGATCCGGCATGTCGTTCAGCGTCTGAGAACTGAACCGGAAGTTCTCCAGGGCCCTCAACGTGTGGATTCCGAAGAAGGCATCGGCTGGCACCTCTCGGTCACCCAGCAGGTCCGTTTCGACTCTCGTCCTCGTCACTGAGGCTCCTTCGACGTTGGTGTGGCTCTCACCGTAGCCAACACTTTTGGCAACCGGGGAGCCACGTGCACAATCGACTGGCGCTAGGGTGGGTCCCGTGACTCGCAGCGTATTCATTGCCTCGTCAGAGCCTCAGGTCAGTAAGAGTGTGATCGCCCTGGGCGTCGTCGAACTCCTGCACCGCCAGGTTCGCAATGTCGGCGTCTTCCGTCCGCTCGTGGCCTCGACCACCTCCGACGCCGTCGCCTCGGCCCTGCTGAACCTGAAGACCATGCGGAAGCAGACGTTCGAGGATGCAGTCGGCGTCACGCACGAGGAATTCGCCGAGGATCCTGCGGGCTCCATAGACCGGATCGTGGCGAAGTACACCACCCTCGCTGCCCGTTGCGACGCCGTCGTCGTCGTGGGTTCCGACTACAGCGGCGACTACTCCAGCACCGAACTGGACCACAACGCCGTGATCGCAGCGAACCTCAACACACCCGTCATCTACGTGTGCGGGGCGACCAATCGCACACCGGAGCAGGTGCGGGGAATCGTCGAGGAGACCATCGAGTCCTTCGAGGAACGCCACAACACCGTCGTGGGCGTGGCAGTCACCCGTGTCAATCCCGACGATGTGGAAGCCATGCGCGACGCGGTGGCCCACGTGCGCGATGCCACCTTCATCCTGCCCAACGATCCGATTTTGGGCGCCCCGTTGGTGCGCATGCAATGGGATGCCATCGGTGCCACACAATGGTTGGGCAACCCTGCGTTCCTGAACAAGGAGGCTGTTCACACCATCGTGGCGGCCATGACGTTGCCGAACCTGCTGGCGCGGCTCACCCCCGAGAGCACAGTGATCATGCCCTCGGACCGTCTGGATCTGCTTCCCGGTCTGCTGATGGCCCACGCCTCCCCCACCTTCGGCCCCCTCGCGTCGATCATCCTGACCGGCGGATTCGAGATCCCCCAGTCCGTGCACGAGTTGCTCGACGGCATCGACGTGGATCTGCCCATCGCCCTGACTGACAAGGACACGTTCGCCACGGCCGCCAGGATTCAACGCGTCAAGGGCGTCTCCACCGCGACGTCCCGGAAGACGGATGTGTCGCGGCTCCTGTTCGGCGCCCATGTGGATGAGGACGAGATTCTCCGGGCAATCGACCTGCCGCGCTCCGAGATTCGGACACCCACCATGTTCGAACACCAGCTGATGCAGCTCGCCCGCTCCAGCAGGAAGCGCATTGTGCTGCCCGAGGGCACCGATGATCGTGTCCTGACCGCGGCAGCCATCGTGCTGCAGCGCAAGGTGGCTGATCTCATCATTCTCGGCGAGCCCTCCGTCATCAGCAGGCGCGCTTCCGAACTCGGCATCAACCTGCGCGGCGCCGAAGTGGTCAACCCTCGCGATGCCGACATGCTCGACCGGTTCGCCGCCGAGTATGCCGAGCTGCGCTCCCACAAGGGCATCACCATCGAACAGGCACGCAAGCAGTTCGAGGACCCGTCCTACGTCGGCACGATGATGGTGCATCTCGGGATGGCCGACGGCATGGTCTCCGGCGCCATCAACACCACCGCGAACACCATCCGCCCCTCCCTGGAGTTCATCAAGACCAAACCCGGCGTGAGCGTCGTCTCGGGCTCATTCCTGATGGCGATGAGCAACCGGGTCGTGGTCTACGCCGACTGCGCCGTCAATCCGGACCCCACACCGGAACAGCTCGCCGACATCGCCATCTCCTCGGCAGAAACGGCCCGGGCCTTCGACATCGACCCACGCGTGGCCATGCTGAGCTACTCCACCGGCAGCTCCGGCAGCGGCGCCGATGTGGAAAAGGTCCGCGAGGCCACACGACTGGTGCGGGAGAGGGAGCCAGAGCTGAAGGTGGAGGGCCCCATCCAGTTCGACGCCGCCGTCGACGCCGCCGTCGCCGCGAAGAAGATGCCGGACTCGCAGGTAGCCGGACAGGCGTCGGTGTTCATCTTCCCGGACCTCAACACGGGCAACAACACCTACAAGGCGGTGCAGCGCACCTCGGGCGCGGTCGCCGTCGGCCCGATCCTGCAAGGCCTGAAAAAGCCGGTCAACGATCTCTCCCGCGGCGCGCTGGTGGATGACATCGTCTCCACCATCACCATCACCGCCATCCAGGCGCAGAAGAACACCTGAGCCCCGTACACCCCGATAGCCACAGGAAGGCACTGCACGTGTCCCAGCCCATCCTCCTCCTGAACTGCGGTTCGTCCTCGATCAAGTACCAGCTCCTGCAGACCGACACCGAAGAGCCTTCGGCCGTGGGAATCGTGCAACGCATCGGGCAGCCCGGCAGCACTTTGGAGCATGAGGTGGGCAGCGAGGAATTCCGGCTGGAACAGGACTTCAGCGACCACACCGCAGCCGTCGCCGCCGTGGTGAAGATGTTCGAGGCCCACGGACCCAGCCTCGAGGGCGTGATCGCGGTTGGACACCGGACAGTCCACGGGGGCTCCACCTTCCAGGAATCAGTGCGCATCGACGACGGCGTGATCGCGGCCCTCAACGAGCTCTCCGACCTCGCCCCCCTCCACAACCCGCCGGCCATCGCTGGGATCGAGGCGGCGATGCGTGTCCTGCCCGACGTACCGCACGTCGCCATCTTCGACACCGCCTTCTTCTCCACCCTTCCCGCAGCGGCGTACACCTACGCCCTGGATCGCGATGTCATGACCGAACACGGAATCCGCAAGTACGGCTTCCACGGCACTTCGCACCAGTACGTCTCCCAGCAGGCGGCCGTGTTCCTGGATCGTCCGTTGGAGGAGCTGAAGACCATCGTCTGCCACCTCGGCAATGGTGCCTCCATCTCCGCCGTCGACGGGGGAGTTGCCGTCGACACCTCCATGGGGCTCACGCCGCTGGCAGGACTCGTGATGGGAACCCGCTCCGGCGACGTCGACCCGGGCCTCCACAAGTTCCTCGGCAGCAAGGGCATGGCGCTGGCCGAGATCGACACGCTGCTCAACAAGAAGTCCGGCATGGCAGGGCTGTGCGGCTACACCGACATGCGAGACGTCGCGGCGCAGATCGCCGAGGGCAACAAGGACGCAGAATTGGCCCTTGACGTCTACGTGCACCGCCTCGTCAGCTACATCGGCTCCTACATCGCTGTGCTCGGCGGCGTCGATGCCCTGTGCTTCACGGCAGGTGTGGGTGAGAACGCGTCACACGTGCGCCGACCGGTCATCGAGCGCCTCAAAGGCATGGGCTTCGAACTCGACGTGGACGCCAACGAGCAGCGCTCCAAGGAACCGCGGGAGATCTCGACGGCCGACTCCAAGGTCCGCGTCCTGGTGATTCCGACCAATGAGGAACTCGCCATGGCGCGCGAAACTCTGAAGGTCATCAACCCCTGACGCGAGACCCTCATCCACCACGTCCTTCGCACGTACTGCCTACTCCAGGATCGCTCCGCGAGAGGCTGACTGGACCAGCTTGGTGTACTTGCCCAGCACGCCCTTGGTGAACTTCGGCGGCAGCGACACCCAATCGACCTGCCGACGGGTCAGTTCGTCCTGCTCCACGAGGACATCGAGGGTGCCGGCCGCGACGTCGAGGCGGATCCTGTCGCCGTCGCGAACATAGGCAATCGGCCCACCGTCAGCGGCCTCCGGCGCCACGTGTCCGACGCACAGGCCGGTGGTGCCGCCGGAGAAGCGTCCATCGGTCAGCAGCAGGACGTCCTTGCCAAGTCCGGCGCCCTTGATGGCTCCCGTGATGGCCAGCATCTCGCGCATGCCCGGCCCACCCTTGGGGCCCTCGTAACGGATGACGACGACGTCGCCGTGGTCGATCGTGCCGTCCTCGAGTGCGTCCATGGCGGCACGTTCACGGTCGAAGACGCGGGCTGTGCCCTCGAACACGTCCTCCTCGAATCCTGCCGACTTCACGACGGCGCCATCCGGGGCCAGCGACCCTCCCAGGATGGTGACACCACCAGTGGGTGCGATCGGAGCCCTCATACTGCGCAGCACCTTCCCGTCGGGCGAGGGCGGGTCCAGCACTTCAAGATTCTCGGCCACGGTTCTGCCCGTGACGGTCAGGCAGTCGCCGTCCAGCAGCCCTGCCTCCAGCAGGTCCTTCATCACCACCTGGATTCCGCCTGCCCGGTCCACGTCGTTCATGACATAGCGGCCAAACGGCTTGAGGTCGGCGACGTGCGGCACCTTGGCGCCGATGCGAGCGAAGTCCTTGAGGCTGAGATCGACGTCGGCCTCATGCGCGATCGCCAGCAGGTGCAGCACCGCGTTGGTGGAACCACCGAAGGCCTGCACCACCGCGATGGCGTTCTCAAACGCCGCCTTGGTCATGACGTCGCGCGCGGTGATGCCCTGACGCAGCATCTCCACCACCGCCTCGCCCGCACGCCGCGCCATCTCGTCGCGCCGGCGGTCAGCAGAGGGGGGCGACGCCGACCCGGGGATGGACATGCCGATCGCCTCCGCAACGGACGCCATCGTGTTGGCGGTGTAGTACCCGCCGCAGGCACCTTCCCCCGGGCAGATGGCCCGCTCGATGCGACCCACGTCGTCGCGGCTCATCAACCCGCGAGCGCAGGCACCCACCGCCTCGAAGGCGTCGATGAGCGTGACGTCCTTCTCGACGCCGTCGGACAGCTTCACCCGTCCCGGCATGATGGTGCCCGCATAGATGAACACACTCGCCAGGTCCAGCCTTGCGGCTGCCATCAGCATGCCCGGCAGCGACTTGTCGCAACCAGCCAGCAGGACCGAACCGTCGAGGCGTTCGGCCATCATGACGGTCTCCACCGAGTCGGCGATGACGTCGCGGGAGACGAGCGAGAAGTGCATGCCCTCATGGCCCATGGAGATGCCGTCGGACACGGATATCGTGCCGAACTCCAGCGGGTAACCGCCCCCGGCGTGCACGCCCTCCTTGGCGGCCTGCGCGAGGCGGTCCAGCGAGAGGTTGCACGGCGTGATCTCGTTCCACGAGCTGGCCACACCGATCTGCGGTTTCGCGAAGTCCGCGTCGCCCATACCCACGGCGCGCAGCATGCCGCGGGAAGCGGTCGCCTCCAGGCCGTCGGTGACCGTGCGGCTGCGGGGCTTGATGTCTCGCTGGGTGGAGGTGTCGTTGCTCATGCCCAGATTCTAGGTGCCACCAGCTGGACCAACTACACGGGTCCAGCGGAAGCTTCTCCCGCCTCTGATCGAAGTTGTGGCAATCCCACAATGCCGATGCCGCTCCACTGTTGGTTTGCGACCGTCGCCACTCCAGCCTCCCGCATCAGCTTCCACACCTTCACCGGGCGGGATACCGTAGGCACATGGCCACAGCTTTGATCACCGGCGGCACGTCCGGCATTGGACTCGAGTTCGCACGGGAACTGGCCAGTCGCGGCACTGACCTCGTGCTCGTCGCGCGCGACGCGCAGCGGCTCTCGGAGGTTTCCGGGGAACTGGAGTCCGTTCACCGCGTGAAGGTGGAGCCGTTCCCGGCGGATCTTTCAGACCGCGCCGAGATGGAGCGCGTCGCGAAACGGATCGAGTCCGATGACTCCCCCATCGACATGCTCGTCAACAACGCCGGCTTCGGGCTGCACTCCACCCTGCTGGATCCCGACGACATCGACACCCACGCCAAGGCGCTCGACGTCATGTGCCTGACTCTGCTGGTACTCGGCGGTGCTGCCGGCCGCACGATGCGCGCCCGGGGCCGGGGCCAGATCATCAACGTCGCATCCTCCTCCGCCACCATCTTCACCGGGAACTACTCAGCAGTAAAAGCGTGGGCGCGCACGTACTCCACCAGCCTCGCTCTCGAACTCCGCGGCACCGGCGTGACCGTCACGGCACTGTTGCCGGGCTGGGTCCGCACGGAGTTCCACGAGCGCGCAGGCATCACGGCCACGAACCTCCCCGACATCGTATGGATCGACTCCGACGTCCTCGTGCGCGATTGCCTCGACGACGTGGACAAGGGCAAACTGGAGTCGGTTCCCACGCTCAAGTGGAAGGCCGCCATGCTGCTGGCCGACCACGGACCGAAATGGTTCGTGCGGTGGTTCTCCGTCCAACTCACCAACAGTCGCAAGAAGCGCTGAGGAACCCACACATCGTGGCACGAGACAGGGGTCTGGACAGGGACGAGCGCGAGCGTTACACCTCGAAAGTGGGCGCGACAACGCGCCAGGCTGCCCAGATGCTCCTGCTGAAGCCCTACCTGTGGCGGCTGTTGCGCGTCCACGTGCACGGGGCTGCCAACGTGGACACGCTCGAAGCACCCTTCGTGGTCTTCTCCAACCACGCGTCGCATCTCGACGCGCCACTCGTTCTGGGCGCGCTGCCCCACCGCCTGTCGCGATACATCGCCACCGGCGCCGCCGCGGACACCTTCTACGACAAGTGGTGGAAGACCGGACCCATGTCGCTGTTCTTCAACAGTTTTCCCGTGGACCGCGGCAAGGACAGGGGCGATAACAAGGCCAACAGGCGCAGTCAGAAGCGCGGCATGTCCGCGTCTCTGCTGGCTGATGGCGTCCCACTCCTGATCTTCCCCGAGGGCACCCGTTCACGGACAGGCGCGATGGGGCCGTTCAAACCCGGTGTTGCTGCCCTGTGCATTTCCCGCGGCGTGCCAGCGCTACCCATTGCCCTGGTGGGCGCCTATGCCGCGTGGCCGTCGCAGCAGAAGCACCTGCCCCGCGGGCGTCCTGAGGTGCATGTGGTGATTGGACGACCCATGTATCCGCTGCCCGGAGAGATTGCCCACGAGTTCAGCGAACGGATGCGCCGCCAGGTGCTGGAACTGCACGACACCACCGCTCGCGCCTACGGCGCCAAGACCCTGGCCGAATACGCCCGAGTCGTGGCGATCGAGAAGTCCACGAAGAACCAGATCACCGCTCTGGCCGACGATGCCAGGCAACGAGCGAACAAGCAGGAGGATCGATGATCGACGGAGTGAAGCAGCAGAAGTGGTGGGGCTGGGGAGAAGAGGGCAAGGCCTACAGCCACCACGACAAGCCCAAGTTCGCGCCGTTCGTGAAGAAGATCGTCGGCGTGGACATCAATGAGTCCAAAACGTCGGTCCCGCCTTTCTCGTCGCTCGATGTGCCCTCATCCCAGCTCACCGACGAGTTGCGTACGAGGCTGGAGGACATCGCCGGGGCGGAGTATGTGCAGACCGACGACGAGACCCGCGTGGTCCATGCCTACGGCAAGGGCGTGCGCGACCTCGTACGCGTCCGGCGCGGTGAACTCGGTCGGGTACCGGATGTGGTCGTGTATCCGGCCGACGAGGACGAGGTTGTCGCGCTCGTCGACGCCGCCGTCGAACACGACTTCGTGCTCATCCCATTCGGTGGCGGATCCAACATCGTCGCCTCCACCGAGGCGGTGCCCGGCGAGAGCCGCAACGTCGTCGTCGTGAACATGGGGCGCATGAAGAGCGTCCTGGAGATCGACGAGACGTCCGGCATCGCCCGTATCCAGGCCGGTGTCTTCGGTCCGGACATGGAGGACCAGCTCAACGCTCGCGGCTGGACGACGGGTCATCAGCCCGACTCGTTCGTGTGGTCGACGCTGGGTGGCTGGATCGCCACCCGCAGCTCGGGCATGCAGTCCGACAAGTACGGCGACATCGCTGACATCGTTCGCGGTCTGCGGATGGTGATGCCCGGCCAGGTCCTGCAGCTGCGGCCGCTGCCGTCCACATCGTCGGGCCCCAGCGTGCAGGAGATGGTGCTGGGCTCCGAGGGTCGGCTCGGCATCATCACCGAAGCGTGGGTTCACGTGCACCGCATTCCCGAGCAGCGTGAGCTCCAGGCGTATTTCTTCGCCAGCTACGCCGACGGCCTGAAGGCCTGCGAGCAGATCTCCTTCTCCGACGCCAACGTGATGCTGGCGCGCGTCTCCGATCCGCTGGAGACGCAGTACATCATGGCCAATGGCAAGAAGTCGGGGCGGGTCAGCAAGGTGGCGAACAAGGCGATCCAGACCCTGATGGTGCGCAAGGGCTGGGACCTGGAGAAGATCTGCATCTCATTCATCGGTTTCGAGGGCAGCCCCAACCATGTGCGCTACCACAAGGGGCTCGTTGACAAGATCATCAAGGCCAACAACGGCATGGGCGTCGGCAAGGGACCCGGATCGCTGTATGACCAGAAGAAGTACGACACCCCCTACATCCGCGACTTCATGCTCGATCACGGCCTGGTGGCCGACGTCTCCGAGACCACCACACCGTGGGCCTACACCGAGCAGGTCCACACGAACACCGTCGCGGCAGCTCACAAGGCACTCGAGGAACGCGGCGTGCGCGGCGTCGTGTTCTGCCACCTGAGCCACTCGTACCACTCGGGAGCGTGTCAGTACTTCACGTTCGCCATCGCCGACGATTCCGAGGACAACCTCGTCAGCTATGACCACGTGAAGCGGGCCATCCAGCAGTCATTCATGGACAACCATGGCACGATCTCTCACCACCATGGGGTGGGTGAGGAGCACAGCCCATGGTTGGAGGAGGACATCTCCCCCGCCGGCGTCCACATGCAACGGACGCTGTTCGAGGGCATCGATCCGGGGGAGAACCTCAACCCGGGCAAGATCATCCACGACGGCAAGCCGGGCATCAGCAGCAACTCAGCCGACGCGTGACGACCTTTCGCTCGAAGGCGGACAGTTTGTCACAGACCGGGTGAGCGGCCGACAACGACGGGTTGAGGACTCGCGTTGGTGACTAGTTGGTAGGGATGGTGTCGAACACGGCACCCTCGCTACCAATTAGTTGGCTCCTGCGCGAAGCATCCGTCCGGCTTGGCGCCGTCCTCCATCGCACCAAGGCGGTTCCGGAGTGAACCGCCTGCGTTTACGTTGGCTCCCGGGAATCAGGAAGCATTGACGCGCTCTTCGAGGGCCTCACGAGCCAGTTCGGAGAGAGTCTTGTGTTCACGAGCCGCCAGCTCTTCCGCCTTCTCGCGCATATCGGGGGTGACGCGGAAGGCGATCTGAGGAGAGGTCTGCCGATTACCGGAAAGCGAGGGTCGGCCCCCTCGACTGATCCGTTCGCTCAGCTGATCGGCGACCTCAGCGGTTAGCCTTGACCCGTCCCGCAGACGTACGTCGTCACGCTCCAGGTCCACATCGTCGCCGATACGGGTGGTTGCTGTGACTGCTGGCGGCTTTTGCCTATTCATGTTGGCCTCCTCCTCGGAGTTGAGTCGGCATGACATGTATGACGAGCAGAAGGGTCTCGTCTCCACCGGTGTCCATCTCGACGGCGATCACCTCCAGCTCGCGACCCTGATCATCGCTGCCGACGTAGCGCTTCCCGGGGTTGCCCTGTTGTGTTGTGGATCCGGTTGGCGTCGTGGAAGCCATGACGTAACGGACGGAAAGCGCGGCCCACCCGGTGCTTGCGCGCCGCTTGTGTGAACCGAATCTCCACATATCAAGTGTTCTTCCAGCACGAGGTTTTGTCAAACACAACTCGGTTTGACCGTGCGACAGCGGAGTATCGGATCGGCGCGACCGGAAGTTGACGAAGTGCGATTGTGACTCCGCCATTCGCTTCTGCGACGGCGCTCTGGAAACGGTTCGCACGAACCGGGATGGTCCCGAAGTGGCATCATGACCACCGGATGCTGGACGCGTCGGCGTCGCGATGCGCGGGCTCGCATCCATACCGCCAGCGGCGAGGGGAGGAGTCACCCGGATGACCAATCTCGCCACGCCCGCCGACGCCATGGACACCACGTCCATCGAGACCTACCGGTACGTGCGGGCCGCGATCATCGGCTCGGTGTTGCTCCTCTTCGCCTCGGTAGGCCTCCAGATCATCGCCGACGGCGGCAGGATAGAGTCCTCGATCAGCGAGTACTACTACGGCCCCGTGCGCAGCGTTTTCGTCGGGACACTCGTCGCGACTGGTCTCGCCTTGGTCGCGATCAAGGGGCGACCTGTTGTCGAGGAGATCGCCCTCAACCTCGCGGGCATGTTGGCCCCAGTGGTGGCGTTCGTACCGACCCCCATCCCCGCCTCCGAGGGGCTGTGCCGGGTGGGCGCGGAACGATGCATCGGCGCGGAGTTCCTGCCTGGTGTGGAGAACAACGTGGCGGCGCTCATTCTCATCGGCCTGCCCATCCTCGTCCTGGCATGGTGGACGGTCATCCGGTCCGAAGTCCCGAACCGAGCGACCCGCCTCAGCCTGACGGGCGCCACCGTGGTGTGGCTGATGTTCGCGATCTGGTTCTTCTGGGGCCCTCGCGACCCGTTCCTGGAGAACGCCCACTACGTCGCTGCCATATCGATGTTCGCGCTGATCGCTGTGGTGGTGTGGTACAACGCGGTGCGCACCGACCACGCATTCCGAGTGTCGGGACGATTCGTGTCCTACCGCCTTGTCTACCGGATCATCGCAGGGTTGATGGCGGTTTCGCTGCTGACGGCGTTGGCGTACTACGTGGCTTCCCCTGCCAATTCCCGCCCGGACTTCCCCATCGTCTTCGTATTGGAAGCGGTCCTGCTGCTGCTCTTCACGGCGTTCTGGTTGGCACAGACCCTCGAATTCTGGAATCAGGGTCTTCCGAGGGAAGCTCAACGCCAATCGCAATCGACGCGTTGATGCTCCCCGACGCGACTTCTGCACGTCGCAGAGATCGCATGAACGCTGACATGATCTTCTTGGGTCAAGTCCCTGGTAGTGGTGTAACTGTTGTTCCTTGTTGGTTGGGTGGTTAGGCGGTCCAGAGCAGCTCGGGACGGGTCTGGTCGGTGTCGTGGAGGGTGTGGATGAGTTTGCGCATGGAGACTTCGGAGAGGTAGCGGCGTTCGCCGTATTGCCATTCTTCGTGTTGTTCTTGCAGGACAGCGCCGACGAGTCGGGTGATGGAGTCGCGGTTGGGGAAGATCTGGACGACGTCGGCTCGTCGTTTGATCTCTCGGTTGAGGCGTTCGATGGGGTTGTTCGACCAGACCTTCTGCCAGTGTTCCCGTGGCATGGCCGCGAACGCGGTCAGGTCCGGCTCTGCGGTCTCGAGCATGGTGGCGATTTCGGGGAATCCGGTGCGGAGGCCGTCTGTGACTTGCTGGTATTGGGCTGTGACGGCCTCGGTGGTGGTTTGGGCGAAGACTGTGGAGATCAACGCGTTGACGGGCTTGGAGTGGGCCGAGCCGAGGTGCTGGGTGATGTTGCGGGCGAAGTGGACACGGCAGCGTTGCCAGCCGGCGCCGGGCAGGATCGCCTTGGTCGCGGCCTTGATCCCGGCGTGGGCATCGGAGATCACCAGCGCCACCCCGAGGGGTTCGGCATCGGTGGCGACCTTCAGGCCACGCTCGCGCAGATTGCGCAGGAACCCGGTCCAAAAGTCGGTGGTTTCCGCGTCCCCGATCGCCATCCCGAGGATCTCTCGGCGGCCTTGGGCAGAGACGCCTGTGGCGATCACGACGGCTTGGGACACGACCCTTCCGCGGATGCGGACGTCGAGGTAGGTGGCATCCAAGTACACATAGGGGAACCAGGTGTGGTCCAACCGCCGGCTAAGGAACTCGGCGACCATCTCGTCGATGTCGGCGCAGATCCGAGACACCGTCGAGCGCGAGATCCCGGTTTCGTTGCCCAGGGCGCGTACGAGGTGGTCGACCTTGCGGGTGCTGACCCCGTCGATCCAGGCCTGGCAGATCACCGCGTAGAGGGCCTTGTCGACCCGGCGGCGCGGGTTCAACAGGGACGGGAAGAACGAGCCCTCCCGCAATTTGGGGATCGCGAGTTCCACCTCACCGGCAGGGGTCGCCAACGTCTTGCCGCGAGAACCGTTGCGACGGGTGGTGCGCCGCTCGGAGCGCTCGTAGCGCTGGGCGCCGATCTTTGCTGCGGCTTCCGCCTCGATCAGGTCCTGCATCCCGGCCTGCAGCATCCGACGAAACACATCGGAATGGGCAAGGTCAGGATCGGCCAGCACTTCACTGATCAGTGTCGAGAGGGCAGACTGGTTGATGGTCATCGTGGGATCACTCCTAGGGTTCTTGGCGGAACAACAGGTCTCCCACGATGACCCCTACTACGTCAATAACGCCGTCGGGGGCCTCACAGGAATTGACACCACGCTAGGGGACTCACCCTCTTCTTGAGGCGTGGTGGCGCGAGGTGGAAGCTCCCGCACTGTGGGAGGCTACTCCAAGGCCTCGAGTGCCGCGCTTCACAACGTGCCGAACAGAATGCTGAGGCATCCCTTTGACCCTGCTGTTGGCTGCCCTGCCGATCATCGTCGTTGCTGTCCTCCTGAGCGTGAAGGTCCCGACTCTGCGTGCGGTGCTGATCACGCTTGCACTCACGGTCCTGCTCTCACTCACCTGGTTCCCCATCACGATGAGCGACGTGGCCAATCTCGGGCCAGCTCTCGGCGAGACCATTCTGATCGTCGTCGTGATCGTGATCGGTGGCACCAGCCTCGCTGAGCTCCTGACGGCGACGGGGGCGCAGGCACGGATCGCAGAATGGCTCCAGCAGTCCGCTCACAGCCAGGCGCGGGCGATCCTGGTAGTCGGCCTGGGGGTGGCCCCGTTTGCGGAGACGATCATCGGGTGGGGCCTGGGACTTGTCGTCTCCGTTCCGCTGCTCATTCGCATCGGCCTCTCCGTGCGCCAGTCCGCCGCCATCGGGCTGCTCGGGATTCTTCTGGGACCATGGGGCTCCCTCGCGCCCGCCGTCCTCATCATGGCCCAGTTGGGGGAGGTGCCGTTCCACACCCTGGGAATGTGGATCGCGGCCCTCGCGCTTCCCGGCATCGCGATCATGGGCGCAGCCATTCTCGTGGTCGGTGTGGGATGGCGCGCCGCGAAGTCCCAGCTCGGGGAGGCCGCCGTCGCCATCATGACGATGTGGCTGGTGATCCTCGGCGTCAGCTGGCTGCTGGGCCCGCCGCTCGCGGGAGTCTCCGGCGCCGTTGCGGCGATCGCTGCGCTGCTGGTGATGGGGCGGCTCAAGCACAAGCAACCCCTCACGATGGATCGCACAGTTCTGCGTTCGCTCTCCCCCTACATCTTCCTCGCAGCCGGTCTGCTCGTGTCTGCGGTGGTCGTGCGTTTTCTGGACCTCGGCAAGTTCGGCGAGGTGCTTTCGGGGCCAGCCCTGTGGCTGGTGGTGACGGTGTTCGCGGCGCCCAGACTGCTCGGAGCAGAACGACGGCTGGTCGCGACAGCACGCCGGGAGGGGTGGCGCCGGGCATTCCCGGTCGCTCTCACGACCATGCTGTTCGTGGTGTTCGGCGGGCTGCTGTCTCTCAATGGGATGAGCGATGTCCTCGCGGACGCCGTCGCTGGTCTCGGCTCCGGCTTCGCCATCGCCACTCCGTTGATCAGCTCTCTCGCCGGGTATGTGACCGGCTCGAACTCGGCCTCGGCCGCCATGCTGGCGCCCGGCCTGACCGACGCCGCCACCGGACTGGGCTACGATCCCGCGCAAGTCTTGGCGGTTGTGATGATCGCCGCATCGTCGGCAGTGATGATGAGTCCGCCGCGGCTGGCGTTGGCCGTCAGCCTCGCGCAGAGCTCATCCACCCCGGAGGGCGACCCTGACGCCCCAGCGGTCGATGCAGCGGCCACGAGTCAGGTCATGAAGACGGTAGTTGCTGCCAATGCCGTGCTTCTACTGGCGCTGGTGGGAATCTTCTTCACTATCATCACGGTTTGACGAGAAAATGCAGCCAGATGTCGAAGACGAAGAAGTCCTCCTCGTCCTGGCCGGGACCGAACAGATCGGGGCGCAGCCGGGGGCCGCCGCCCAGCATCTGCCAGAACTTGGTCTTGGAGCGCACCATCTTGAAGAAGACGAGGTTGAGCAGCAGCACAACTTTGCATGTCCTCTTGGACATGGAGAGTTGTCGGCGAAACTCTTACATATCTTCTTCCAGGCAGTTGGGTCTGGATCCCCTTCGCAGTTGATACACCGCTGGCGGAGCCAATTGATCTAATCAACTCCCGTCCGTCTGCACTTGTCAGCGGTGGCATTCCCCACGGTCGCTACCCGAAGAAGTCTTCGTCCACCTCGACGATCGTCACCGTCCGCTTCACTGCACACCGACGCCGTAGCGGACCAAAGGCAGCGAGCGCCCGCAGGCAATGAACTCGGCCTCGGGTGAAGCGGTGGTGAGCCCGGGAGCCCAATCGATCAGCAGAAGTACCGAGCGGTCAAGCGACCGGATCGAGATGCTGGACATCGGGCACCCCTCTAGCCCGTTCGGCAGCGAGGTCGTGGGCAATCTGCATCGACAGCCACGCCCGCGCCGTCCCCACGCCGGCTTCTTCCAAACGGACAGCAAGGTTCGGACTGATGCCGGAATGACAGTGAAGCACACGACTTAGCGTCACGCGTGAGATCCCCAACCGAGCCGCAGCCTCACTGACGCTGAGCTCCAACTGCGCCAGCACGTCCTCCCGGAGAACCTCTCCCGGGTGCACTGGATTCTTCATCATCTTTTCCTCCCTCCTGCTCAGTGATAATCCAGATAGTCGACAAGCTCAACATCCGCTTCAACGAACCGGAAGGTGACGCGCCAGTTCCCGTTCGCCCAGATCGACCAATGGCCGGCGAGGTCGCTCTTCAGCCGGTGAGTCCGAAACCCCGGGATTGCCAGGTCATCTGAACCTTGAGCGACATCTAAAGCTGAGAGAATACGTCGGAGCTTTGACACATGAGCAGCCTGGATGCCCTTCTTGGTTCCCTCTCGATACAGCCCCTCCAGCCCCTCGTGCCTGAAGCTGGCGATCATGTGCATAGTGTATCGAGTTACCTGACGCTATACACAAGCATCCGCTACCGTTGAAGGGTTTGACCAAAGCACATTCGTAGCCATATCTACGATCTTCGCACTTGGCCTTCTCATGGCGAGTTGTTCAACATTCCCGTGTGCTCCTTCATCGTTGACTATGTTGTGCTGTTCCGGGAGCAATGACGCACTCAGGGGGATTGCGATGCGACTTCACACGGACGGACACATCCTTCGAGACGAGCACGGGCGGCAACGAATACTGCATGGAATCAACATGGTTTCCAAGGGTAGGCCCGGTTCTCACGAGGCCAGAGACTTCGTCGGCGCCTGGACCGCCGACGACATCGCCAACCTGGCCGCTCGCGGCTTTACCCTGGTGCGTCTCGGCATGATCTGGGCCGCCGTTGAACCCGATCCTCGTCATTATTCGGAGGAATACCTGACGTGGCTCGGTGAGCAGCTCGACCTGTTCCACGAGCACGGCCTCGGTGTGATCCTCGACGCACACCAGGACCTCTACTCGCAGTCCTTCGGCGACGGCGCCCCCGCCTGGGCCACGCTCGCGGACTCGGACTTCCAGACCACCGACCTGTGGAGCGACGCCTACCTCACCAGCCCCGCCGTGCACCAGGCACTCGATGCCTTCTGGGCCAACGCGCAGGGACCCACCGGCGTCGGGGTGCAGGACTCCTTCGCCGCCATGTGGGCCCATGTCGCCGCCCGCTTCGCCGGACATCCTGCCCTGATCGGCTACGACATCCTCAACGAACCCACCCCCGGGACCACTTCGCAGGAAATCTTCGGTGCCATCATCGGCGCGTTCGCCGCCGCGACCGGGCAGGACCCCGACAGGGTCGCTGCCGAGTTCATGGACCTCGAGATGAAGCTGTCCCAGCTGAAGCGCCTCGACGACGTGGCGGTGCACAGGATGATCGGGGACACGGTGGCCCCGTTGCTCGCCGCGTTCGAGAAGAACGCGGTGGCGCCCATGATGGCAAGGGTTGCCGACGCGATACGGGCTGCAGATCCGGACTCGCTGCTCCTGCGCGAACACTCCTACTTCGCCAACCTGGGAATCCCGTCGGGCCAGCCGCCCCTGGAGGATGCTTCCTGCGTTTACTCCCCGCACGGGTATGACCTCACCGTCGACACACCGGCCATTGCACTGTCCAGCAACATCCGCGCGGGCACCATCTTCGAGCGGCACGCCGAGACCCAGAAACGTCTCAACGTCCCAGTCCTGGTGGGTGAGTGGGGCGCCTTCGGCGACGCGACGGGTGTGGAGGATCACGCCACGTTCCTGCTCGACACGTTCGACACCTTCCAGTGGTCCTGGACCTACTGGTGCTGGGAGGAGAACTTCGCCGACTCTGAGGCGGCCAACTCACTGACCCGGCCGCGCCCGCTGGCCTTCGCGGGGAACGCCATCTCCTGGCAGGTCGATGGCGACAGCTTCACCGCCGAGTGGGAGGGGGCAGACGGCTCGGCGCCGTCGGAGTTCTGATTCCCGAGCCTCCCGCAGGTGGAGATTGCCGTGCAGCGCGACGGCGTCGGCACGCCTGCAACCAGAACAGCTGACCGAGTCATCGTCGAAGCCGGGCAGGGACGGTTCAGCCTCACAGCAACTTGGCGTCGAGATGGCCCTGACCCTCAAGCAGCGGGCACTACTCGCGACGCCCCTACCAGCGGCGTGGATGTCGCACGTCATCATCCATAACGTCTACGTAAAGCTCTACACCGACGTGATCGGCGTGGACCCGCAGCACGGGAATCCAGGCCACCATCACCGACACCGACTCCATGCTGATCGTGCTGCTGGCCCTGCCGCTGCTGGCCAAGGGCATCAAACATTGTTGGAAGCCGCACGTCGATCTGGCTGGGGATGATCCCGTATCTGGGTGGTCTGGCCACGCTGTTCCTCGCCACCGCCTGGTGGCACGTGCTGATCTGCTACGTCTTCATAATGACCGGTCGTCACGTCATGACCCACGGCAGGGATTGCGCTGGAGGGTGCACTGATCGACGACAACGAACGTCGCACCGGCACCCGCAAGGCGGGTTCGATCGCCGCGCTGCGTGCCCTCATGTCAGCTCCTGTCACTGGCGGACAGACGGCACTGTTCATGGGGATCATCACGGCCTACGGCTACGACCAGCTTGTCGACGTGCAGGATCCGACGGCGCAGTTCGGCATCCGCATCGCGACAGCAGGGGTGCCGATCGTGTTCTGCCTGATCGGCATGGTCCCGTTGGCGTTCCTGCCCTACTCCAAGCGCGTCGAGGCGGAGCTGAGTGAATTCTCCGAGCGTGAACGAGGACGACAGACAGCATTCAAGCCTTCAGACGAGACGCTCGACCCCTATGGCGACGCCCCGACCCAGCTCATCGAGTAGCTTGAGCGGGCGTCACACCATCACATAGCCAAATGCTGCCCATTCCCTGTGGCCGAGTGCTGGAAACCGGAAAACAGAGGCGGCCGCCGCCGCGATAACGTTGGCAATCCCAACGCCTACTGAAGCAAGGAGAACACAATGCTGCCAACCGCTGTGCGAACAGTCGCCCGGTTGCTCACCGGATCCACCTTCGTCGTGCTTGGGGGGGACGCACTACGGGAGCCCGGCGGCCGGGTCGGCATGGCCGGACCCACGCTCGAAGCGATCCGCAAGCAGGTGCCACTCACCGACGATGACGAACTCTTGGTCCGCGTCAACGGCGCCGTGCAGGCGGCGGCAGGCGGCCTGCTCGCCATCGGTTTGCTGCCCCGGGTGTCGGCACTCGCACTCACCGCATCCATGATCCCCACCACGATCGCCGGCCATGCGTTCTGGAAGGTGGACGATCCTGCTGAGCGCAAGCTGCAGAAGGTGCAATTCCAGAAGAACATGGCGATGCTCGGAGGACTGTTGATGTTCACACTCCCCAAGAGCGACTGAGCACCGGCATTCTGGTACGGCTTCGGGGCGCCGGGGCCTGCAACATGCCGCATGCGCGGCGGGCGGTCATGAGGCGTGGTCAGCGCTCCGTCGGCTTCCTGTGCCGCTCACGGACAAAGGCTTGACGAAAAACTACACCTCGCTTCAGATCTCGTCTTTGTGGAGGGGCTGGAAGCGGATCCCGCTGCACTTTTTCGTCAAGGACTGGCGGGCCCCGCGCCACCCCGCGGGAGCGGCGGTGCGGCTGCGACGGCGTCGGCCACGTGGTGGTCACGATCCCTGCCCCGTTCTCGCAGCCCCTCGACCACGCCGTCGCGATCCGCCTGCGTCCTGTTCCGCGACACCTTGAACCGTCCCACCACTTCGGTGATCTCCAACTCGAGCCCGACGATGCCCTGCAGCATGGCGGCGGTGAAATCCGCCGGCGCTTCGTTCTCACTCCACGGACCGCGGTTGCGATCCGGGCTGTGCGGGGTCTCGGCCAGTCGTGCGGCGTCCAACATCCTCGCCTGTTCCAGTACCTCCGTGCGCAGGCGCTCAGGATCGCGATGCACCCGTAGCCAGCCAGCGATCTGCACCTGGGAGTAGTCCCACGTTCCGACGGCCCTGCCGGTGGCACGCCCACGCGCTGACCCACCGAGTTCCGGCGGCTGCACACTCGGGTACCAGCGCGGGCTCACATACGTGTGCGGGCCCTGCACCACGACCCGGCAGGGCACAGCTGTGTCGTCGGGAAGGTCGAACTGGGTGTTGTGGCCGGAGGCGTGCGCCAGCAGCCGCGCATCGCGCCCCACGGTCGGCAATAGCGTGACATCCGGAACGCCGTCACTGCCGGTGATCCACAACGCAGCACCCACTTCAGCCAGCAGAGCCTGACACTGGTTCCAGTCGTCGACGCGCTGACTGGCCGGGCAATAGACACGACTGATCGGATCTGAGGGCATGCTGTCGATGCTAGCCCGGCACGCTGCGCCGCGATCAGATCCTCGTCTGACCCGGGGGTTTGACAGTCGACGATCCGCGTCCATAGTGATTTGTGAGATTCCCACAACGATCTCCCACCGGAATTGGATCGGCCTGTCACTGCGCTTGTCGAGGCTTCGGAGGTGACATCCTGAGTCGCAGGACGCGCCGGTGACCTGCAAGATTGACAGAATCCACACGTCGGCGTGGGTCGTTGAGGAGGTACCGGGTGTTGAAGCGCATCGCCATTGTCAACCGCGGAGAAGCCGCGATGCGGCTGATCCATGCCGTGCGCGATCTCAACGCCGAGAACCCTGATCGGGAGCCGGTCACCACCATCGCCCTCTACACCGAGTCCGAGCGTTCGGCGATGTTCGCACGGGAGGCCGACGAGGCCTACCCCATCGGGCCCGCCTCCGAGCGGCCGTACCTCAACCACGAACTTCTCCTGAACGTCCTCACCGACGTCGGCGCCGATGCCGTCTGGGTGGGGTGGGGCTTCGTCGCGGAGGACGCAGATTTCGCGGACCGCGTGGAGGCGCGAGGCATACGGTTCATCGGTCCCTCCGGGGAGGCGATGCGCAAGCTGGGCGACAAGATCGGCTCCAAACTCATCGCCGAGGAGGTGGGTGTTCCGGTTGCGCCGTGGTCACGCGGTGGCGTCGACACGCTGCAAGACGCACTCGCCCAAGCTGAGACCATCGGCTACCCCCTGATGCTCAAGGCCACGGCCGGTGGTGGCGGCCGGGGTATCCGAAAGGTCACTTCCGCCGACGAACTCACCGATGCCTACCAGCGCACCCGCGACGAGGCCCAGCGCTCTTTCGGCTCCGGTGTTGTCTTCCTGGAGAAGCTGGTCACCGGGGCGCGCCACGTGGAGGTCCAGGTCATCGCCGACAGCCACGGCACCGCCTGGGCCATCGGGGTGCGCGACTGCACGGTGCAGCGCCGCAACCAGAAAATCATTGAGGAATCCGCCTCCCCACTCCTCACGGAGGCACAGGCCGACGAGCTCAAGGGCTCAGCAGAACGGCTCGCGCTCGCCGTCGGCTATGTGGGCGCCGGCACAGTGGAGTTCCTATATCACCCCGACGAGAAACTGTTCGCCTTCCTTGAGGTCAACACCCGTCTCCAGGTGGAGCACCCCATCACCGAGATCACCAACCAGTTCGATCTGGTCCGGGCCCAGATCCACGTCGCCGACGGTGGCCGCCTCCATGAGCGACCCACTGAAAGAGGGCACGCCGTCGAGGCCCGTCTGAACGCGGAGGACCCGGACCGCGACTTCGCGCCAGCTCCGGGGCTCATCACTCGCCTCGCACTCCCTGCCGGGCCCGGCATCCGCGTCGACACCGGCGTCACCGAGGGCGACTCCATCCCCGCCGACTTCGATTCCATGATCGCCAAGATCATCGCCTACGGCCGGACGCGCAGCGAGGCATTGGGGAGGTTGCGCCGGGCTCTGGGTGAGACCACCGTCGTCATCGAGGGCGGCGCCACCAACAAGGCCTTCATCCTCGAGTTACTTAGGCAGCCGGAGGTGACCGGCCCCGCCGGCGGTGGCGCATGGGCCGACACTGCCTGGATTGACCGCGCCCGCGCGGACGGCGGCCTTGTTGCCGACCAGCATGCGGGTATCGCGCTCGTCCTGGCCGCCATCGAGGCCTACGAGGAATCCACCGCCCGCGAGACGGAGCGCCTCCTGTCCACCGCCCGCGGCGGCCGACCACAGACGGCACACGCCGCCGGGTTGAAGGTGGACCTGAAGTTGCGCGGCACCACCCATGCCATCACCACCTACGCCATCTCACCCCACCACTACCGTGTGGTGGTGGACGGTCAGGCCACCGAAGCCGAACTCACGCGCTTTGACGATGTCCACGGCCGCATCGTCGTGGGTGATGAGCACCACCGGATCACGTCTGCGACCCACGGCCCCATCCATGCCATCGAGGTGGACGGGGTCACGCACCGAGTCTCCCGCGACGAGGGGGGCGTGCTTCGCTGCCCCGCTCCTGCGCTTGTGGTGGCCACACCCGTTGCCGTCGGCGACGAGGTGGAAGCGGGCGCGCCGGTCATGGTGCTCGAATCCATGAAAATGGAGACGGCCGTCCGTGCCCCCTTCGCCGGGCGCGTGAAACAACTGCTCGTGGCAACAGGTTCGCTGGTGGAGTCCATGGCGCCTCTTGTGCGGCTCGAACCCATCGGCGACGGAGCCCCCGCGGCGGAGCTGGAGCAGGCCGCCGTCCACGTCCCCACCCCACCGCATCTGGAGGCGCCAGCTGCTCGGACGCACCGCTTGGTGGGCGACCTCTCGGCCATCCTGATGGGCTTCGATGTGGATCCGTCCGCAACCACCCTGACCACGTACCTGGAGGCCCGTGAGGAGGCCCGGGCCGCAGGCGTCGACGTTATGGCCGACGAGATCGGGCTCCTGAGATTGTTCGCGGACCTCGCCGAACTGGGCCGCAACCGACCCTTCGACGAACACACGAGCACCGAGCTGCGCGTCCACTCGGACCGCGAGCACTTCCACCGCTACCTGACCACACTCGACGCCGAACGCGCAGGACTGCCCAGCCAGTTCGTCGACCGGCTCGCCACCGCCCTGGCGCACTACGGCGTGGACTCGATGGACCGCTCACCCGCCCTCGAGGAAGCCGTCTTCCGCATCTTCCTGGCGCAGAAGCGCATCGCCTCCGACGTACCCGTCGTCCTCGGCATCCTGGATCGCTGGATCACGGAAGAAGCCCCCGACGCGGATCGCGCCGCCACCGCGCGCGCACAGTTGGAGAGACTCGTCCGGGCCACCCAGCTCAGATTCCCCACGGTGGGCGACCTTGCGCGCTCCGTCCGGTTCCGCTGGTTCGACCAGCCGCTGGTGGACGCCGAGCGGGCCTCGATCGTCGCGGGCGTGGGCGACGAGGTGGAGGCCCTTGCCGCCGACCCGGATGCGCCCGACTACGACGAACGCATCATGAAGCTGGCCTCGATCCCCGAGTGGACGGCGAACTTCCTGGCCACCCGCTTGGGCCGAGGCACGCCCGCACACGAGCCGATGCTCGAAGTGCTGCTGCGCAAGTACTACACGGAGTACGGGCTCTCCAATGTAACTCGCCGCACCATCGACGGCCGCTCGGTCGTCTTGGCCGACTACGTGCTGGACGGCCGGCCACGTCGCTTCGTCGGTTCCGTGGGCACTGCCGACGAGCTACGGCCCGACGGCGCACTCGCCGCCCTTGTGGAGCAGCAGGTGGCCGCCCGCACGCCGGGCCACGACGCCGTCGTCGAACTCTACGTCCTGTGGCCGGAGCACGATGCGGATCAGCTGTCCGGCGCACTGCTGGAGCGCCTGCAGTCCTGGACCTGGGATCCCGCAGTCAAACGAATCGCCGTCGGCGTCTGCAGCGCCGACGGAACGGTGGAGTACCGCACGTTCCGCATCGACGACTCCCAGCTGCACGAGGACGAACGCATCCGTGACCTCCACCCCATGACGGGACGCCAACTGGATCTGTGGCGCCTCCGGGAGTACCACACCACCCGGCTGCCGGCGCCCGCCGACGTGCTGCTTTTCGACTGCGTCGCCAAGACCAATCCACAGGATCGGCGCCTCGTAGCGGTGGCCCAAGTCCGCCAGCTCGCCATCATCCGCGACGAGGACGGCAGGCTCGTGAGCCTGCCGCACGCCGAACGTGCCGTGGCCAACTGCCTCGAGGCCATCCGCCGGACCCGCTCAGCCCGCGGAGCGGCCGGCACGAAGCTGGACGTGAACCACGTCTGGGTGCACGTCTGGCCGAACGTCGACCTGGATCTCGACGACATCACACCGCTCAAGGACCGCATCACCCCCCTGTCCGACGGCGCGGGCATCGAGGAAGTGCTGTGCCAGGGCAGCTTCGTCCGCGGGGACCGCCTCGTACCCATGGCTGTGTGCTTCCACTCCCAGCCCGGCGCCGGCGTGACCACCACCATCACCCCTCCCCCCACCGAACCGCTGAAGCCACTCGACGACTACGCCGGCAAAGTGCTGCGCGCACGTCGTCGCGGTCTCGTGTATCCCTACGAGCTCACCGCCACACTGGCCGGTGAGGGCGGCTCCATCGCCGAACTCGACCTCGACGAAGACGGACGCCTCACCGAGGTGGACCGTGCGCCCGGCCGCAACAAGGCCGGCATCATCTGCGCCCGCGTCACCACACCCACGTCGCTCCATCCCGAGGGCATCACCCGCATCGTCCTGTCCGGCGACCCCACCAAAGGACTCGGTGCCGTCGCGGAGCCGGAGTGTGCCCGCATCATGGCCGCCATCGACCTCGCCGAGGAACTCGACGTGCCGGTGGAGTGGTTCACGCTCAGCTCAGGTGCACGCATCTCGATGGATTCGGGCACCGAGAACATGGACTGGGTGGGAGCAGCGCTGCGACGCATCGTCGAGTTCACGCAGGGCGGCGGCGAGATCAACGTCGTCGTGGCTGGCATCAACGTGGGCGCCCAGCCGTACTGGAACGCCGAGGCCACGATGCTCATGCACACCAAGGGCATCCTCGTGATGACCCCCGATTCCGCCATGGTGCTCACCGGAAAGCAGTCGCTGGACTTTTCCGGAGGTGTCTCCGCCGAGGACAACTTCGGTATTGGCGGCTACGACCGCGTGATGGGCCCCAACGGTCAGGCCCAGTACTGGGCCAAGGACCTGGGCGCGGCCATGGGCATCCTCATGGCGCACTACGACCACACGTGGAAGGCACCGAAGGAGGCCGGTCCCCGCCGGGCCGCCACCGAGGATCCGGTGGATCGAGACATCTCCAGCTACCCGCACAGCGGCGAGTTCGCCACCGTCGGACAGATCTTCTCCCAGGAGCACAATCCCGACCGGAAGAAGCCATTCGACATCCGCACCGTCATCGCATCGCTGTCCGACCAGGATCACGCCCGTGTCGAGCGCTGGGCGGGGATGGCCGAGGCCGAGACCGCCGTCGTCATCGACACCCGCGTGGGCGGTCACTCCGTGAGCATCATCGGCATCGAATCGACGCCGGTGCCGCGCGCTGGGTTCCCTCCCACCGACGGTCCGGACACCTTCTCCGCAGGCACGCTGTTCCCACGCTCGTCGAAGAAGGTGGCGCGCGCCATCAACGCTGCCTCCGGCAACCGGCCGCTGGTGGTGCTTGCCAACCTGTCCGGCTTCGACGGTTCACCGGAGTCGATGCGTAACCTGCAGCTCGAGTACGGCGCCGAGATCGGCCGGGCCATCGTCAACTTCGACGGCCCCATCATCTTCGTCGTGATCTCCCGCTACCACGGCGGCGCCTTCGTGGTGTTCTCCAAGCGACTGAATGAGAACATGACGGTGCTGGCGGTGGAGGGATCGTTCGCCTCCGTCATCGGCGGGGCTCCCGCCGCCGCTGTGGTATTCGCCCGCGACGTGGAGCAACGCACCAGTTCAGATCCGCGGGTCGCCGAGCTGGAAGCACAGCTCCGTGAAGCGGCTCCCGAGGATCAAGCCGATCTGCAGCTCCAGCTGGCCGACATGACTGCATCGGTGAGGGCCGAGAAGATCTCCGAGGTGGCAGCCGAGTTCGACGGCGTCCACAGCATCCACCGCGCCGTCGAGGTTGGCTCCGTGGACAGGGTGATCTCGCTCGCCGAACTGCGCCCGTCGATCGTGCACACCATCGAGGCGCACGGCAAGAACTGACGGCCCTCGCGGGCGGTCAGTTCGGTTGTTCGGGCCCCCGGCCGAGAGGCCGCCCGCGGAAGCGGCATGGTCGAAGTCGAGTCGCGCCGCGTAGAGGGATTCGTCGGGACGCACGCGCGTTCCTCATGCCGTGGTGAAGTCCTTCTCGTCCATGAAGATGCCAACCCTCATCAGCTCTGCGGGTGTGTGCGCCATGTCGTTGTACTGCTCAGTTCCCGAACACGGAGAGGGGCGGTTTACACCCGCACCATCGACCGACGTGCAAAGTTGCACAAGGAACTTACTTATCAAAGGTTTGACGTGGAACCTTGGTTAAGATCGTTTCATGACCAAGGCTGTCGCAGAACAATGGGCTTGCACATTCGAGCAAGTCGACTGGCCAGCCACCGCTCCCGAAGATGCCGGACATATGTCGCGACGCGATCGATTGGGCAGTCGGGGTCCGTATTCCAGCTCGGTTCCGCCGCTCATATCCCGTCTCAGTGTCGATGTCTCCCGCGACGTCATCGCGGAGGCAGCCGAGGCGGCCAATGCCCTGACTCGGTTCGATGCATCACTGGCCAATGCCTTGGGTGACGAGGAAGTCAGTCCACTAGCGGCGACCCTGTTGCGAACTGAGTCCGCTTCCAGCTCCCAGATCGAACAGATTACGGCCGGGGCCAAAGCGCTGGCGCTCGCGAGCATCGGCGAATCCACCCGCCCGAATGCGGCGCTGGTCGCCGCCAACTCCGCGGCCATGCAGAAGGCGATCGCCTTGTCGGATCAGCTCAGCGCCCAAAGCATCATCGATGTTCACGCGGCCCTGCTGCGCGACAGTGAGCCTACGCACACAGGGGCGTTCCGAACACAACCGGTATGGATCGGCGGTCGTAGCTCATCGCCGCACAATGCGTTCTTCGTTGCGCCCCGCTTCGATCGAGTTCCGGGACTGATTGACGATCTGGTCGCGTTCTCGCAGAGAAGTGACGTGGAACCGTTCACGCAGGTCGCCATTGCACATGCGCAGTTCGAGACAATCCACCCATTCACCGACGGTAACGGGCGCACCGGACGGGCCGTGGTTCACGCCCTCCTGCGGGCATACGGCATCACTCAACGCCTCACCGTGCCCATTTCTGCTGGCCTGTTGAGCGAGGTAAATGCGTACTACGAGGCGTTGACTGCGTACCGGCGAGGTGACCTCGATCAGATCGTGACGACCTTCTCGCGCGCCGCGTTCGCGTCAGTCGACAACGGTGAACTATTGGTTCAAGATCTGGTCGCCATCCGAGATGAGTGGGTGAGCCGGGTGAGCGCTCGCTCGCAAGCCTCGGTCTGGAAAGCGATACCTGCAGTGTTGGGCCAACCAGCCGTGACGGTGAACTACCTGTCTGATCGCCTGCAGGTATCCAAGCCTGCCGCACAGACCGCGATCAACCAGCTGGTCATCGCCGGCGTTCTGCTCCCCGTCAACAACTTCCGTCGCAACCGTGTCTGGGTGGCCGAAGACGTCACGGGAGCGCTCGATGCCTTTGCCCAACGCTCCGGGCGACGTGGCGTGCCCACGTCCTGATCGCTACGGCTCAAGTAGCTCGGCCAGCACCTCCAGGACGTGCCGGTAGGTGTGGCCGGTGGCGCGGCTCATTCCCAACTCGCACGTGCGGTTGCTGGACAGGTGCGCGTCGTAGCTGCCGCTGGTTACCTCCGCGGCCTCGGCCTTGGTGGCTGATCTGGTCAGCTCAGGGTGCAGCATGCCCCGATCGCCGGCGAAACCGCAGCAGCCCATATCGATGGGGACGGTCGCATTCTCGGCACACGCCTCGGCGAGGAGCTTCAGCGCCTCGACGTTGCCCTCGTGTTGGTCCGTACACGTGGGGTGCAGCACCACTGAACCGAGCCGACGGGCTGGCTTCAAGCGATCCAGGAGGTGCTCTGCCACGTAGCGGGTGGAGTCCATGATCTCGACGGCGTCGAACCGCTCCGCGAGTGCGTCGTCGCCGGCCTGACGCAGGTAGCCGCGGATCTCGTGCAGTCCGTGGCTGCAGGAACTGGCGTCGCTGACGACGGGGATCCGGCCTTGCCCGGTGGCGGACAGCACCGCCTCCGCCGTGCGCCTCGCCATTGCGTTACGGCCATCGATAAGGCCCTTGGAGCTCCACACCGTGGTGCAGCACAGCTTCTCGACGCCGTCGACGATGCGCACCCGTGCACCCGCTGCCCTGCAGATTGTCAGGAAGCTGCCCGCCGCGCCTGCCGAGTCGGGATCGGCTGCGTTGAAGATCTCCGACAGGCAGGACGGGAAGAAGGCCACCTCCGCGTCCTCGCCGACGGTGACCGCACCGTCCTGGCGCAACTCGGCGCGATCCGTTCCGGGCGCCGGCAGGTCGTCGCTCACCAGGGGGATCAGATCCTTCGACAGCGGTACTCGAGCGGCGCGGCTGATCCCGGACAGCAGCGCATTTGGCAAGTGGTCGGCGATGCGCATGCCTGCGCGCAGTCCGCCCAGCACGGGACCCCACTGCTTCGCAAGCGTCTCCCCCACCTTCTGTGCGGGAGCTGACCACCGCTCAGCACGCAGAGTTTTCATGAACACACCGGTGTCGATGTCCACGGGGCAGGCGATCTTGCACAGGGAATCCACGGCGCAGGTGTCGATGGCGTCGTAGTCGTAGTCCTTCTCCAGCTCCGCGCGCTGCTCGGGACCCAGCAGCTGCATGTCACGCAGCACCGCGATCCGCTGCCGCGGGGTCGTGGTCAGGTCCTTGGACGGGCACACCGGCTCGCAGTAGCCGCAGTCGACGCAACGGTCCACTTGCTCATCGACGAGCACCGCGGGCTTCAGGTCCCGGAGGTGAGACTCCGGATCGTCGGTGATGATCACACCCGGGTTCAGGGTGTTGCCGGGATCGCAGGTCGTCTTGATGTGGACCATCACGTCGTAGAGCTCATCGCCGTACTGCCTGCGCACGAACGGCGCCATGATGCGCCCCGTCCCGTGCTCGGCCTTGAGCGAACCATCGGCGTCGAGGATCAAGTCCACCAGGTCGTCGGTGAACCTCGCGTAGGTGTCGAGTTGGGTGGCGTCGCCCAGATCCGGGTTGATCATGAAGTGCAGGTTGCCGTCCTTGGCATGCCCGAACTGCACCGCATCGTGATAGCCGTAGCTGTTGCACATCCGGGCCAGAGCGGACACTGTTTCGGCGAGGCGGGGCATGGGGACGACGACGTCCTCCAGCAGCGCCGTCGAACCGGACGGACGCGCTCCGGCCACGGCCGTGTAGAGGCCCTTGCGCACGTGCCACCATTCGGCGCGCAGCATGGGGTCGGTGGTGAACCTGGTGTCTCGCGCGAGTCCACGGAAACCTCCGAACAGAGCGGCGATACCCTGCTCCCGCTCCTGCAGTTCCTGGGGGCTATCGCCGGCGACCTCCACCAGAAGGGCGGTGTGTCGATCCACGTCCAGACCCTCCAGAGCGCGAACGCGGCGGGACCCTCTCTGGGTGACGCGCAGCGACGCCGCATCCATGAATTCGGCAGTGCGCACGTCTCGATCAACGAGAGAAGGCAACGCGGCCGTGGCGTCCTCCGGGGCATCGAAGATGCACAGAGCCGTCGCCATGTACGGGTGGATTGGCAGTGTCTCGAACGTTGCGTCGAGGATGAAACCCAAGGTGCCCTCCGACCCGACCATGAGGTGCGCCAGAATCTGCGCAGGCTCGTCGTAATCCAGCAGGGAGTTCAGCCCATAGCCCATCGTGTTCTTCATCGAGAACTGGTGACGGATCCGCTCCACCGACGCCGGGTTGGTCCGCACCCTGTCCCGCAACTCCGCAAGGGTCCGCCACAGTTCCGGCTCCGCGGCACGCAGCGCCTCGTCGCAGTCCTCGCGACTCGTGTCGACCAGGGTCCCGGTGACCAGCACGAAGCGCAGCGACTCCAGTGTCTCGTACGTGTTGGCGGTGATGCCGCAGCTCATCCCGCTGGAGTTGTTCGCCACGACCCCGCCGATGGTGCAGGCGGACTCGCTCGCCGGATCGGGCCCGAGGATGCGACGGTGAAGGGCCAGACGGGCATTGACCTGACGCACCGTCGCTCCCGGCTGACAGCGCACCCGGACACCGCTATCCAGCACCTCCACCCCACGGAAGTGTTGACGCGTGTCGATCATGATCCCGTCGCTCACCGCCTGTCCGCTCAGGCTGGTGCCCCCGGAGCGGAACGTCACCGAGCGCTGGTGCTCGTGCGCAACCCGTACGGCGGCGGCCACGTCGTCGGCGTTCCGGGCGGCGACGACCGCAGACGGTTCCAGCAGGTAGTGTGAGGCATCGTGGGCCAGCTTGCGCCGATCGAACAGCCGGGTGGACAGCTGCTGGCCCACCGCAGCGTGCAGATCCTGAATGACGGCAGTGGCTTTTTCGTGTTGCAACGTGGTGGCCATGTCAGAGCGTATCCCCTTGAGGGGCTTGTACTCGGTTCACGTTTCGTCTGTTGGTGATTGCTGCGTCGGCAGCACCACAGTGGCGCTCAGGCCGCCCAGGTCCGAGACCCCCAGCAGCACATCCCCGCCGTGATCCCTGGCGATCTCCCGCACGATGGCAAGACCCAGCCCACTGCCCCCGGCTTCGCGTTCCCGAGCCTCATCGAGGCGCACGAAGCGCTCGAACACGCGCTCCCTGTCCCCCGCTGCGATGCCCTCACCGTCGTCCTCGACGACGATGCCCCCGTCCTTGACCGTGATGCGCACTCGGCTTCGTGCGTGCCTCGACGCATTCTCCACGAGGTTGCGCACCACCCTGGTGGCCGCCGCTGCATCCACGTACGCCGAACCCGTGCCACGAATCTCCACCTCCGGTCCGGGTCGGGCGGCCCCGTTGACGGCATCCTCAACGAGAACGAGCAAGTCCTGCTGCGATCGACGGGCAGGGGTGGCACCGACGCGTGCAAGAAGGAGCAGGTCATCCACGAGCGACTGCATCCGCAGAACCTCCGGTTCCAGGTCAGCAGCGAGTTCGCCGTGGGTCCAGACATCCGGGTACGCCCTGGCAGCCTCGACAGTGGCTCGCAGGACAGAGATGGGCGATCTCAGTTCGTGTGCCGCATCCTCGACGAAGGAGCGCTGACGGACAGCCGCCTGCTCCAACCGGTTCAGCATCTCGTTCAGTGTGCGGGCCAGCGCCCCGAGCTCGTCGTGGGAATCCGGAACCGGCAGCGAACCAGGACCGCCTTCACGCGCCACCCGGGCGGCTGCGCTGCGCAGCTGTTCGACGGGGCGCAGCGCTCTGCCCAGTGCCAGCCAGATGGCTCCGGCGAGCAGGAGGCTCAAGGTGGGGACGACGCCGACGAGCGAGACCCGAAGTGCGTCGAGCACTCCTTCGACGTCGCGCAGCGGCAGCGACACCACGACCGCCACCGGCTCGCCACGCCACATTGTCTCCACCGCCACCACGCGAGCTCGCTCGTCGTAGGCGGTTTCCAGCGTCGCGGCCTCCCGGTCGCGCAGCGCCGTCAAGTCATCGAGACTGACCACCGGGAGCGTCCGGCTGGCATTGGCGGAACTTGCCACGACCAGTCCTTCGGCGTCAAGCACCTGCGCCACCTCGCCAGCCTCGGCAACGGGTAGGGGTTCGGGGAGGCGGTCCTCCTCAGCAAGTCTGGCGACCGTTGTCGCCCGCGCGGCTGCCAACTCGTCCAGCGTTGAGATGCGGCTCGCGGAGACCACCGCGGTGAGCGCCACCGCGCCCATGGCCAGTCCCAGTGCCAGCAATCCGGTGGTGATGAGCGTCAGACGGAAGCGGAGTGAGAGACCGCGCCACCGCAGCGGCATGCTCATCCCAGGACCCGGTAGCCGGCTCCGCGAACAGTGGCGACCGCGTCGCGCCCGAGTTTGCGACGCAGGTAGCCCACGTACACCTCCACCACGTTGAGGTCCTCGCCGTCGCCGTCCCAGACGTGATCGCGCAGTTCCACCTTCCCCACCACGCGATCGGCGTGACGCATCAGATATTCCAGGAGGGCCACTTCCCGGGCGGTGAGTTCCACCGGCGCACCATGACGGGTGACGGCGCGGGTGGAGGGGTTCAACTCGAGCGCCCCGACGGTGAGCACCGCTGGGCGCTCCCCTGCGGGCCGGCGGACGAGTGCCCGCAACCTCGCGAGAAGGACGACGAACGAAAAGGGTTTGGTGAGGTAGTCATCGGCGCCGAGATCCAGGGCGTCGGCCACGTCGTACTCGCCGTCCTTGGCGCTGAGCATGAGCACAGGCGTCCACACCCTGCGCTGCCGCAGAGCCTCCACCACGTCGTAGCCATTGCGACGGGGCAGCATCACGTCGAGGACGATGGCGTCGTAGTCGCCGTGGGTGGCCAACGAGAGTCCTGTCTCACCGTCGTGGGCGGTGTCGACGGCGAAGCCTTCTGCCACTAGACCTTTTTGGAGCGTGCGCGTCAGGCCTCGCTCGTCGTCGACCACCAGTACCCGCATGCCTTCCATCATGCCAGCGCCGCTGCTCTCAGCGTCCTCACAGGATGCCGCAACTAGTCTGACGCCATGACATCAACCCCGAACGAACATCGTTCCTTCATCCGATCCCCATGGGTGGCCCCCATCGCGGTCGTCGGCGCCGTCGCTCTGTCCATCAGCGCGCAGCCCCTGCTGGCATCCGGCGAATCGAACGATCTCCCAGACATCACGGCCGAAGAGTTGATCTCTGAAGTCCTCGACGCCGAACCCCAGGCCATGTCCGGCACCGTCGTGCACACCGCGCGCCTGGGTCTACCCGACATGCTCTTCACCGAGGCCACCGGCGCCGACCCCATCTCCTTGCTGGGCGGCAGCTCTACCATCCGTCTCTGGACCGACGGCGAAGAGCGCTCCCGCGTGGCGCTGCTGGGCACGATGTCTGAGTACTCCGTCGTGGCCGACGGGCCCGAGATGTGGACCTACTCCAGCGCCGAGGATGAGGCTGTCCGCTACTCCGTCAGCGACGCAGACCTCGCCGAGCTGGAGTCGATGAGCGAGGAGGCCCGCGCCGAGATGCTGGAGCGCAAGGCCGAACTGCCGACGCCGCAGGAGGCCGCCGAGGAGGCGCTGTCCAAGGTGAGCGAGTTCTCCACCGTCGAGATCGACGCCCAGAGCACCATCGCTGGCCGCGACGTCTACCAGGTCATCGTGACCCCCACCTCCGACGAGACGCTCGTGGAGCGCGTTGCCCTCGCGATCGACGGGGAGACCATGATTCCGCTGCGCGTACAGACTTGGAGCACCCAGGACCCGAGCGCACCGGCGGTCGAGGTCTCGTTCACCGATGTCGATTTCGGGATGCCGAGCGAGTCCGTCTTCGACTTCTCCGTGCCCGCTAGCGCCACTCAGAGCGACGTCGTCATCCCCCTTCCCGAGCGCGACGGCACCGACAAAACCACCCGCGAGAAGCATGAGATGCCCATCGTGATCGGCGAGGGTTGGGAGAGCGTGGTCGAGTTCGAGGACATGGACTTTGCTGCCCTGGTCTCCGAGGATCCAGCCTCCGTGACCGACGCCGGGGGTCGCATCGTCGGCTCCGAGGAGGCCCAGAAAATGGTGGAGGAGTTCATGCCCGAATCCGACAGCATGACACTCGAGACGGATGAACTGTTCAATCAGCTCACCACCGAGGTTCCCGAGGGCCGGCTGTTCAGCACAACGTTGCTCAACGTCCTCATCACCGACGACGGGCGCGTCCTGGCGGGCGCCGTCTCCGCCGACGCCCTCCGCGCGTTGGCGTGAGTGCCCCTGCAATCCGCACTGAGGGACTGACGAAGCGATTCCGTTCCGGCCAAGTGGCCGTGGACGGGATCGACCTCGCGGTCCCTCAGGGCGCCGTTTACGGCTTCCTCGGACCCAACGGCTCCGGAAAGACCACCACCATCCGGATGCTGCTCGGTCTGGCGCGCCCCACCGAAGGCCGGGCGTGGCTGCTCGACCAGCGCATGCCGGACAACGGCGCGGACGTGCTCCCCCACGTCGGGGCACTGGTGGAGGGCCCGGCCTTCCACCCCTACCTCAGCGGCCGTGCCAATCTGGTGCGGCTCGACGCATGCGACGTCACCGCTGATCCCACCACCTCGAAGGTCCGCATTGACACTGCCTTGGATCGCGTCGGGCTCTCCGCCGCCGCTGGCAAGCTCTTTCGGCAGTACTCCCTCGGCATGAAACAGCGGCTCGGCCTCGCCCTTGCCCTACTCCGTCCCCGGAAACTCCTCGTGCTCGATGAACCCACCAACGGTCTTGACCCGCAGGGCACCCGCGAGGTGCGCAATCTCATCCGGGAACTCTCCGACGACGGCACCACCATCCTCGTCTCGTCGCATCTGCTGTCCGAGATCGATCAGGTTTGCACCCACATCGGGATCATGGGGCAGGGCAAATTGCTCGCGCAGGCGAAGCGCAGCGAACTGGAGAACGACGACGACGCTCGCGTGGTGGTCTCGGCGCCACCTTCGCAGGCAAGCAGTACCGTCACGGTCCTCGAATCGCTGGGCCTCACCGACGTGAAAACTGATGATCGCGAAGTGCATGCGCACCTCGGGGACGTGCCGCCTGCACGCGTGTCAGCAGCCCTGGTGCACGCAGGCGTTGACCTGGAGGAGATGACCGTGCGCCGTCGCAGTCTGGAACAACTGTTTGTGGAACTCACCGGGGAGGGCTTCGATGTCGCCAGCTAGAAATGGCGCGCAACCCCGCAGCGGCTCCTTCGGACGACTCCTGCGCAGTGACATGCGGCTCCTCTTCCTGCGCAAGCGAACCATCGCCCTGTTGGTGGGGCTCGCGCTGGTTCCGCTGTTACTGGCGATCGTCCTCTTCGTCGCGCAGAGCTCCGGTCTCGACGGTCAGGGCCCTGGCTTCATCGGGCGCGTGACGGGCAACGGCCTTTTCCTGGTCATCGCATCCCTGTTCCTGTGCCTACCGTTCCTGCTTCCCCTCACCATAGGGATCACGGCTGGCGATGCCATCGCCGGGGAGTCGCAGGCCGGCACGCTCCGATACCTCCTCACGCTGCCGGTTGCACGGGCCCGGTTGCTGGCCTCGAAATCCATCACCTCCCTGGCGTTCGCCGGGGCCGCCGTTTTCCTGATCGCGTTCGTGGCGCTCGCCGCAGGAGGCGCTTTCTTCGGGCTCACCGACATGACGCTGCTCTCCGGCTCGACCGTCCCGCTGGGCGCAGGCATGGCCCGCATGCTCGGGGTGGCGGCATACGTGGCGCTGTCGTTGACCGGCCTTGTGGCCGTCGGTGTCTTCTTCTCGACGCTGACGGAGGTCCCCGTCGGGGCCATGGCCGCGACGACGGTGGTGGCGGTCGTGTCCTCGGTTCTGGACACCCTGCCCCAGCTCGCCGCGATCCATCCGTACCTGCTGACGCATCACTGGTTCGACTTCGCCGAGTTCCTCCGGATCCAGGTGGACTGGGGCGTCCTCGGCACGGGCATGCTCGTGCAGCTGGGTTGGGTGGCGATCTTTGGGTCCCTGGCTTGGGGACGTTTCGTCTCGGCCGACGTGACCTCCTGACCCGCATCTGAGGGCATTTTCGCCCGCCTTGTCCGTTGACGCCCGTCGTATTGCTCGATGCCCTTCCTACAGGGCGGGCTTCGAGAGACAAGGCGGGCGTCGGCATTGTGGGCGGGCGTCGACTCGATCAACGGCTCTGATCGCGCCGGGCCTCCACGCTCTGGTCCGCGAGATCACGACCGGCACCGCCATACATGTGGACGACGACGTCAATGTCCCAATCATGGAGTTCCTCGACGTCGCTCTGATACAGGGCAACCGCGGCCACCGTGCCGGTGAACTCCCGTTCGCGAATGGCCCTGAGGGCATCGGTGTTGGCGTGTTGCGAGGGCATCGTGAGGACGATGATCTCGATTCCGTGGTTCTCCGCCACTCGGTCCCAGAAATCCGTGTCGGTGGCATCCCCCTCCACCACGTTGAAACCGTCCCGACGAAGCGCCACCACCCGCTGCGGATTGTGTTCCACACCCAGCGCGCACATGCCGTACTCGCCGGTCAACTGCGCGTAGGTGGCCGTTCCCACCCGGCCCATCCCCAGCACGAGCGCCTCAACATTGTTGATGGGGATGGGACGGTCACGCGGATGCAGCTTCTCCGGTGGTCGCGATGCGAACCTGTTGGCGATCCGCGAGAGCGAGGACGTGTTGCGGGGATTGACCACCGCGGAAACGACAAAACTCGCCGCGACGGCGATCGCAATCGTGACCAACCAGTGCGCGGGCAACCACCCCTGCTCCACCCCCATGGCCGCCACGATGAGCCCGAACTCGGAATAGTTGCTCAACAGCAGCCCGGCCAGCAGCCCGGTGCGATGCCTCATTCCCTGCAGCCACAGCAGCGCCCAGTAACCTGCTCCCTGGATAGGCAGCAACAGGAGCAGAAGCAGCCCCACCACGACGTTGCGCGTATCCGGCAGTCCCGTGAAACCGATGCTGACGAAGAAGCCGATCAACAGCAGTTCCTTCATCATGAACAGGCTGCGCGACAACTGATTGGCGCCGGGGTAGGACGCGAGCACCATTCCCATGACGAGCGCCCCCAGACTTCCGTGCAACCCCAGGTACTCGAAGAGGGCGTATCCGGGAACGAAAGCCATCAGTATCCCGAACAGTGCCTGCATCTCGGCTCGGCCGAACCGGTCGAACCGCTGGAAGATCCACCACAGCAGGGGCACGATCACGACGAGGCCGAGCGCCCACGGGTTGGGAGGTGTGCCGCGCGAGACGGAGATGAACACCACCGCTGCGAGGTCCTGCACGATGAGCACCCCGATGGCGATGCGACCGTAGAGCGTGAGCTCGTCGCCGCGGTCCTGCAGGATCTTGATGACGAACACGGTGCTCGAGAACGACAGGGCGAAGGCGAGGACACCGATCACGGGAATGCTGCTCACAGTCAGCACACCGAGCCACGCCAGAACCCCTAGAAACGCGGATCCGACGATGACGGAGCCCGCCATGTGGGCTGTGGCGGTGAGCCAGACTTCTTTTCCCAGCAGCGACTTCACGTTCAGCTTGAGACCGATGGCAAACAGCATCAGCGTCACGCCGAGGTCGGAGATGACGTCCAGACCGTTGATCTCGGGCACACCCATGCCGTTCAGGAAGAATCCCGCCGCCAGGAACCCCACAAGGGGTGGTAGCCGCGCTGCCAGGGCCAGCAATCCGGCTGCGAAGACCACGAGGAGGTATATCAGTACGGTCGTCATACCTCCCCCTCCCGGCGCAGCCCATTGACTGCATGGTGCCACGCCTGCTCCCGCGGCGGGGGCCAACCGCTGATGCGGACGATCCATGCCGCGACACCCGGTATTGTCGGAGCGTCATGATCCTTCCCCTCTCCCTGGCCGTTCTGGTGGTCGCGCTCGCGCTGACGCCGACGTTGACCCGTCTGTTCGGCCGCAACACGGGGTGGTTTCTGGCGGCTGTGTACACGGCGGTTGCCGCACTGCTGGCGCCTGTGGCCATGGACGTGTGGAACGGGCTTCGCCCCTCGTTCGCTGTTCAGTGGATTCCGGGTCTCGACGTCGAGTTCGCTCTCGCGGCTGACGGCCTGGGAATCATCTTCGCCATGCTGGCCCTTCTGATCGGGGCTGTGGTCCTGGCATACTCCGCCCGCTATCTGGCCCCCGGGCGACAATTGAGTTTCTACCTGGTCATGGTGATGTTCACCCTCGCCATGACCGGGCTGGTGTTCGCGGCAGATCTGGTGCTGCTGTTCATCTGCTGGGAGCTGACATCGCTGGCCTCGTTCCTCCTCATCGCGAGGTCAGGACACTCCGGGCAGGCTGCCTCCATGCGGACGCTGTTCGTCACCTTCTTGGGGGGTGTCTTCCTGCTGCTGGCCGTCGCGCTCATGTGGACGCGGACCGGCACCACTTCCGTGGCCGAGGTGTTCGCGCACGACGTGTGGCTCTCGGACCCGCTGTTCACGGCCCTCGTCGCCGTCCTGGTGGCGCTGGCCGGCATGACCAAGGCCGCCCAGTTCCCCTTCCACGTCTGGTTGCCTGACGCCATGGCGGCGATCACACCGGTGAGCGCATACCTGCACGCCGCCGCGGTGGTCAAGGCGGGCATCTTCCTGCTCATGCGGTTCAGCCCCCTGTTCCACGAGGTCCCCGCATGGCAGATCCTTCTCCTGTCTGCGGGGGTGACCACCACATTCGTGGGCGGCTGGTTCGCCATGCAGGCCACCGACCTGAAACGACTGATGGCGTATTCCACCGTCAGCCAGCTCGGACTGATCGTGATCGCGATCGGCGTCGGAACACCCCTGGCCATTGCCGCCGCCGTGATCCACACCATCACCCACGCCCTGTTCAAGTCGGGCCTGTTCATGATGGTGGGTGTCATTGACCACGCCACCCACACCCGCGATCTCCGACGCCTGCCCACCCGGCTCTTCGCCAGGATGCCCGTCACATTCGCCGTCACCGCCCTGGGGACGGCCTCGATGGCGGGCCTCCCGCCGCTGTTGGGTTTCATCTCCAAGGAAGCACTGCTCGCCGCCACCCTCGACATCCCGGGAGCACCCGCATGGTCCTGGGCGGTCTTCCTGCTGACGGCCGCCAGCGCCGTCCTGACGATCGCGTATTCCATCCGCATCGTCTTCGGGGCCTTCGTGGACGGACCGGATCAGGACAGGGAGGTGGAACGCACCGACCCATGGCTGCTGGGCTTCGCCGCCCTGCCCATCCTCGCGACGGCGCTGCTGGTCCCCGTCGTCGGACTCTTTGACGTCCCGGTCACCAGTGCTGTGTCAGCGGCCGCCGGCAACGTGGACGCGGCCGCGGAGTTTTATCTGTGGCACGGTGTAACCCCCGAGCTGCTCGCCACCACCGCCGTCATAGCCCTCGGGGTCGTGATCGCTTTCCGGCGCCGGAGGTTCTTCGCCCGCGTCACCGCCCGGGACTTCCCCTTCGACGGGGCCACGGTCATCGCCCATCTGATCCGCGGGCTGCAGAGGGCGGGCCAGTGGTTCGCTCGCCTGACCGGCGCGGACGACGCAGCCCGCCACGTCCTACCTGTCCTCGGCGGCCTCGCGGCGCTGGGAATCTTCGGCACATTGGCCGTTTCGACGACCGGCCTCCCGCCGCAACGCGACAATCTGTCCCGCCCCATTGACTTCGTCCTCCTCGTCCTCCTCACGACGGCGGTGTTCGGTCTCTGCATCGCACGGAACCGGTTGGCCGCAGTCATCGCGCTGACCTCGATCGGCATCCTCGCAACGGTGCAGATTCTTGCGCTGGGCGCCCCCGACGTCGCCCTGACCCAACTCCTGGTGGAATCGCTGTCACTCATCGTCATCATGCTGGTGCTGCAGAGATTGCCGGTCCGTTTCCCGGTGCGCACGAGACGCAATGACATCCTGACCTTCGGGGTGGCAGTCCTTGTGGGAGCGGCCGTGGCCGGCCTCACATGGGCACTGAACGCCCGCCGCAACCGTTCTGCCCTGGCTGAGTACTTCCTCGAGTACACCCAGGAACTCTCCGGCGGGTTCAACGTGGTCAACGTCATCCTGGTCGAGTTCCGGGCACTGGACACGATGGGCGAACTCACGGTGCTGGGCATGGCCGGGGTGGCCATCGTCGCCATCTTCTCCACTGTGCGTGACAAATACCTGGACCCCTCTCCCGACCACCGGACCGGGCCCAGCCCTGACGAACTCAACCTCAATCGTGATCCCTCCAGCGCCGCCCACCGGGCCATCACGGTGGCGTGGACCAACACCGTCCCGCTGCACCTGATGGTTCGCGTCCTGAACCCCGTCCTGATACTGATCTCAGTGGTCCTGTTCTGGCGCGGGCACAACTCACCGGGCGGAGGTTTCAACGCAGCGTTGGTGGCCGCGACGATCGTCGGATTGATCTACCTGTCCACGTCCTACGATCGTGCCGTCGGCCCACCACGCCTACCCCTGTGGCTGATCAGCGGTGGCATCCTGGCTGCCATCCTCACCGGCCTGGCGAACCTGGTCTTCGAGGGCTCATTCCTGCAGCCCTCCCACCTCTACATCGGAGAACTTCACCTCACCTCGTCGCTGCTCTTCGACGCGGGTGTCTATTCCGCCGTGCTCGGCCTCATCATCATCTCCTTCAACCTGCTCGGCTCCACGCAGGAGACCAACCGCGGCGAGGGTACCCGTGAGCGGGTCGACGAGTCGGCTGAGGGCGAGCTTCCCGGCCCCCTCAACACCGTCCGTGGTGAGCGTCCGGGTCGTGTAGCCGTGGGATCCACGTTCCTGAACGATGACGAGGCCCCACGCGAGAGGAGACGGTCATGATCCTGATCGGCACCATCTTCGTCCTCACCACCGGTGGGGTGTACCTCCTGCTGCAACGCAGCATGGTGCGGGCAATCTTCGGTATCGGACTGATCAGCCACGCTGCAAACTTCGTCCTCCTGACCGCCGGGGTCCCCGGGTGGCGTGAGGAACCGTTGACGGACATCACCGCCACCGCCGCCGCGGCGGACCCGCTCCCGCAGGCGTTCGTCCTCACCGCCATCGTGATCACGCTGGCCGCCACCATCCTCATGCTTGCACTGGCCAGCATCGGTCACAACGACGACATGTTCCGGCATCCTGAAACGGGAGAGAGCCACGAAGCATGAACCCCGCACTTCTCCCACTCCTGGTGGCCGTCCCTCTGGTGCTGGCTGCCGTCACCCTGCTGTGGCGTGCAGTTCCCGTGCAGCGCAGCGTCCTTTTCCTGTCCCCCGCCTTCAGTCTGGCCATCGGCATCTGGCTTCTCCTGACCCACACCCAGGAACCGGTGATAGCGCACGCCGTTGGATCCTTCCTGCCGGGCATCGCCATCGTCTTCGTCTCCGATTCGCTGTCTGCGCTGCTGCTGGTTGTCACCTCGGCCATCACCCTCGTGGCATCCGCCTTCCTCGTGGCCACCGGCGAGGACCGCTACAGGTTCATGGTTCCCCTCGTGGTCATGCTGGGCGCGGGCGTCAACGGCATCCTCTCGACGGGAGATTTGTTCAACCTCTTCGTCTTCGTCGAGGTCATGTTGATGCCCAGCTACGCTCTCATCGCAGTGACCGGTACGTGGCGCCGTCTCGGTATCGGGCGGATGTTCATCATCGTCAACATTGTCGCCTCCACCGTCCTCGTGATCGGAGTCGGCTTCGTCTACGGGGTCACGGGCACCGTCAACCTGGCGATGCTGCGTGGGGTGGGCGCCGAGAACCCTCAGGCCGCACTGGCCGTGGGCGTCGTGCTCCTCGCACTACTCGTCAAGGGTGGTGTGGTTCCTGCCCACGGGTGGCTGGTGCGTGGGTATCCCGGCACCTCTGCGGGAATCATGGGGCTCTTCTCTGCACTCCACACGAAGATGGGCCTCTACGCCGTCTACCGCGTCTATGCAACAGTCTTCGACGGCGCGGCCCCCTACGGCCCGGTGCTTCTGGTGATCGTGGTGCTCACCGTGATCCTCGGAGCGCTCGGTACCTTCGCCGAGAAATCGATGCGGGGAGCACTGGCTTTCCAGATGGTCACCGGCGTGGGACAGATACTGATCGGACTGGTGGTGTTCACCCAGTTCTCCATCGCGGCGGGCCTGTTCTACATGGTGCATCACATGATCACGATGGGCGGACTGATCATGGCTGCCGGAGCCATCGAGGAGACCTACGGCAGCGGCCGCTTCGACCGGCTCAGTGGCCTGATGGGACGGGAACGAATCATCACGACAATGATGGCACTCGGGCTGTTGTCGCTGGTCGGTCTGCCACCCACCTCGGGACTGTGGGGAAAGGTGATGCTGCTCGGCAGCGCAGCCGAGGGCCCGGAGTGGCGCACGTGGTTGCTGCTGGGCGCCGTGGCCCTCGCATCCATCACCTCGCTGCTCGCGCTCCAACACTTCTGGCGAGAGGTGTTCTGGGGACCTCCCATCAGGGAGTACCTGCCCGATGACCCCATCACCCACCGAGGCCGTCCGATTCGCATTACCGATGACCTGCACATACCAGCTCGTCTGGTGGCTCCCTCCGTCCTGATGATCGGCGGTTCCGTAGCGCTGTTCGTGTTTGCGGGGCAGGTCTGGCCCCTCTTTGAGCGGGCCGCATCAGCTCTGGTCCAACTGGACCCCTACGTCGCGGCGGTGTTCGCCGGATGAGAATACGTGAAGCATGGGCGTACTTCGTGATGATGTTGAAAGGAATCACGCAGGGATCCTGGCAGGTGGTGCGCTCAGCCTGGTTCGGAATGCCCGCCGCGCCCGCCATCCTCGAAATGTCGCTGGGATGCCGCTCTGACATCGAGATCTCGCTGTTCACCGCGTCGATCGCGATCACTCCCGGCACCATCGTGCTCGGTGTGGCCGCCGGACGCGGCGACGACAACGCAACCATCTTCGTTCACAGCGTCTACGACAACGATCGGGAGCGGGTGATGGAAGAGCTCAAGGAGCTGGAGGCCAGCATCCTCGATCTGTTCAGGGGGCGTCACCGATGATCCTCACCGTCACCACGTGGATTGTCACCGTGATCCTCGCTCTCAGCGTGCTCGCGGGACTCTACCGAGCCTACTCCGCCCGCGACGGCGCCACCCGAACCATCGTGGCGGACCTGGTCTTCTTCTCCTGCGTCGGAATCCTCATCGTGCACGGCATGCTGCTCGGATCCGCTGTCTCCGTGGACCTGTCCCTGATAGCCGCCATCTTGGGCATCGTCGCCACGCTCGCCCTGGCCCGGATCCTCACGAGGGGTAGACGCTGATGATCATCGTGCTGGAGATTGTGGTGTCCATCCTTCTGCTCATCGGGGCGGGCGCGGTGCTGACTGCTGCGCGGGTGCTGTTCGTGGAGAAGGATGCCATCTCACGGATCAACTCATTCGGCATCGCGACGTCGCTCGGCTTGCCGTTCATCACGGCCGGGGCCATGGTGGGGCGCTTCCTGAACGAAGGGTTTTCCTGGGAGATTCTGCTGAAATCCCTCGCAGCCATCTTGGCCTTCATCCTCGTCTCGTCGGTCGCCTCAAACACCCTGGTGCGAGCCGCCTACCTGTCGGGGGCACCGATCGATCCGGCCACGGAGCCCAACGATCTTGCCGACCCCGCGCCGAACTCTGCAACGGATTGACTGGATGAGTTCGACCGACAGTCAGGGAACACAGCACTGACTGCCTCAGGAATCCGGCTCTTCGGACTTGAGTGTGGGGTCATAGGCGCAGTCCGCCGCCGATCAGGAGCATTCTGAGGCGGTAGTTGTCGC
>CANLTJ010000006.1 GCA_947493995.1 uncultured Arachnia sp.
CCTTTACCGAGGCTCGTGCCTGCTTTGTGTCACCGACACGCCCTCACACCGGATTACCTACTGGCGGAACCTCTAAGTTGCCTCTCAATGATCGTCCTGGAAGCGTCCAATAGCTGGCCTCAGCATGCTCAGGGTGATGTCCGCCCGGACGCCCTCATGTTGGTCCATTACTACGGATGTGAACCGCAGCAGTGTTGCTGTCCGGTAACGACTCACATCTGGTGCTTGCGCCGGGCGGCTCACTCAGCTTATGGTCATTCCTGAGACCTGAACCATCTGTCAGGTTTGACATCGACGTCAATCATGGGAGGTACACAATGCGTGCTACCAAGAAGTACCTGGCACCGGCGATTCTCGCCGCGGCCGCACTGGTGATGACCGGTTGCGCACCCGAAACCGGGAGTGACACGGGAGACACCGTTGAGCCCGGTGCCACCACTTCCGAGAGCGTTGCGGCAGGTGAAGCAGTCCCCGTCGGGATGATCACCTCGCTGACGGGACCGCTTGCGGCCTACGGCGAAGCCTACGAAGCGGGCTTTGAGGCGGGCCTCGACTACGCCACGGACGGCACCGGAGCCGTCGATGGCCGAGAACTGGACATCAGCTGGATCGACGACCAGGGCAACCCAGACACCGCCGTCACCCAGGCGAAGGATCTGATCGGCCAGGGCTATCAGATCATTGCCGGTACGGTCTCCTCCGGCGTAGCAGGGCCGCTCGCAGAGCAGGCCGCCCAGAACCAGATCCTGTTCATCTCCGGCCCAGCCGCTGCAGACACCATCACCGGCATCAATGACTACACCTTCCGCTCCGGCCGTCAGACGTACCAGGACGTCGCAACGGCCGGGTCGTTCGTGGAGGATCTCGACGGCAAGAAGGTCGTCGTATTCGCCCAGGACAACGCCTTCGGCCAGGGCAACCTTGCCGCAGTGCAGGCGGTCCTGGGTGGCGAGGGCGCTGAGGTGCAGGACGTGCTGGTCGCCGAGGACGCCACCGAGTTCACTCCCTTTGCCCAGCAGCTCGCTGACGCCGACCCGGACCTCATCTTCGTCGCCTGGGCCGGCGCCAGCTCCGGCGCCATGTGGACCGCGCTTGAGCAGCAACAGGTTTTCGACGTGGCCCCCGTGGTCACCGGGCTCGGTGATGTCTCCACCTACGGCGCCTTCGGCGACGCGAGCGGCAGCATCAGCTTCCTGACTCACTACTTCGATGGCGCCACCGACACTGAGGCGGCCATGGCCATGAAGGAGTACCTCGAAGCCGAGGAGAAAGTGGTGGACCTCTTCTCCCCCGACGGTTTCGTCGCGGCACAGATGATCGTCCACGCCGTCCGTGAGGGAGGCGACACCGTCGACGGCATGATCGAGGCACTTGAAGGCTGGACCTTCGATTCGGTCAAGGGCGAGATCACGGTCCGCGCCGAGGACCACGCCATGATCCAGGACATGTTCCAGGTCAAGCTCGTCGATGACGGCGGCACCTGGACGCCCGAGTTGGTCGAGACGGTTGAGGCCGACAGCGTCGCACCGCCTGTTAGCGAGTGACCGCTGCATGACATCCCAGGCGGCGCTCGACATCGAGCACATCGGACTCCAGATCGGCGGTGCACGCATTCTCCATGACGTGACTCTCGCCGTCGCTGAAGGGGAAATGCTCGGCGTGATCGGACCCAATGGTGCCGGCAAGACGACTCTGTTCAACGTCATCTCCGGCGTCATGACACCCACCACGGGAGTAGTCCGGCTCGCTGGGCGCGACCTGTCCCGGGAACCGATCCATCGTCGGGCCCGCCTGGGTATCGGCAGGACCTTCCAGACCTCCAGCCTCTTCATGGGGCTGAGCGTGCTGGAGAACGTACGGATGGCTGCGCAGACCCGGCTGGGAGGGGCAACCAAGCTCTTCGCCTTTCCCCACTCCGGGGATGCGGCCAACGCCGTCGCGCGGGAACGCCTCATCGAGGTGGATCTCGCGCATCACAGTGACAGCGAGGCGGGGTCCCTCTCCCACGGCGACAAGCGAAAGCTGGAAATCGCGATGCTGCTCGCCAGCGACCCGTCGGTGATCCTGCTCGACGAGCCCATGGCGGGCGTCTCCTCCGGCGACGTCCCGGCACTCAGCGACGTCATCCGTCGCCTTCACCACGGCGGCCGAACAGTGCTGATGGTGGAGCATCACATGGACGTCGTCCTGGGGCTCGTTGATCGGGTGGCCGTCATGCACCACGGCGAGCTGCTCGCCTGCGACACCCCGGACGCCGTGATGGCCGATGAGCGCGTCCAATCCGCCTACCTGGGAGATGCACTGTGACGGAGATCACGCAGCCCAACGACATCCTGACCGTGTCGCATCTCAGCGGCAGGATCGGCGGCCAGCAGGTGGTTGAAGATGTCAGCTTCTCCGTCCCCTCGCGCGGCGTCACCGCCATCATTGGCCGCAACGGTGTGGGCAAGACCAGCACCATCAAGGCCATCCTCGGACTGATCGACCGCTCCGGAGACGTCAGATTCGACGGGGACCGCATCGACGCACTACCCACGCACCGCATCGTTCAGCGTGGCGTCGGGTACGTACCCGAGGACCGCGAGGTGTTCAGCATGCTCTCGGTGGAGGAGAACCTTCGCCTCGCAGAACGCGACGATTCACCGCGGCGAGACCTCGTCGCCGATCTCTTTCCGGACCTCGTGCAGCGGCGCGCCCAGCGTGCTGGCACCCTCTCAGGCGGACAGCAGCAAATGGTGTCGCTCGCCCGCGCACTCATCAATTCCAACAGGCTCCTGATGGTGGACGAACCCACCAAGGGGCTCGCCCCACGGATCGTCGCCGAGATGACGTCTGCCCTGGAAGTGGCGGCCCAGAGCGTGCCAGTCCTGCTGGTGGAGCAGAACGTGCCCGTGATCCGGCGGCTCGCTGAACGGGTGGTGGTCATTGAAGGCGGCCGCGTCGTCCACACCGGCGATGCCGCCAGCGTCGTCAACGACGAGGGCGAACTGCACCGTTTCCTCGGCGTCAGCACAGGTGGGAGTCACGCATGAGCACCGTGATTCTGTTGCTCGTGACCGGCCTTGGGCTGGGCGCGCTCTACTTCCTCGTGGCCGCCGGCCTGTCACTCATCTACGGCCTGATGGGCGTTCTCAACTTCGCCCACGGCTCCTTCCTGACCATCGGCGCCTTCGCCGGTTTCGAACTGTCACGCCGCATCGGCGACGGCTCCTGGACAGCGCTGATCGCCTCCATGGCGTTGGGTGCGCTCGTCGGCATGGTGGTGGCCGCCCTGACGGAGTTCTTCCTCATCCGCCCGCTGTACACGCGCCACATAGAACAAGTGCTGGTGACGGTGGGACTGGCACTGGCCAGCGTCGCCCTCTTCGAGGGCATCTGGGGCACCGATCCCATCTACACCGCGAAGCCCGCACTGCTGCGGAAGACGACGCTGATCCTCGGCGCCCGCATCCCCAACGACCGATTCCTGCTGATCGGCTGCGCCATCCTGGTACTCCTGGCCATCGTGATCTTCCTCAAGAAGACCCGCTACGGCCTGATCATCCGGGCAGGTGTGGAGAACCGGTCCATGGTGACGGCGCTGGGCATCGACGTGCGACGCGCCTTCACACTCGTGTTCGCCATTGGAGGCGCCGCCGCAGGGCTGGGCGGAGTACTCGCCAGCGTCTACTACGGATACGTCTCGGCCCACATCGGTGGCTCGCTGCTCATCTTCGCCTTCATCGTGACTGTGATCGGAGGTCTGGGATCACTCGCGGGCGCCGCCGTCGCGTCGGTGCTGGTGGCGCTGTTGCAGCAATTCGCGAACTTCTACGTCGGCGGCACCGGAGACCTCGCCGTTGTGCTCGCGCTCGCCGCCGTACTGCTGATCCGCCCACGCGGGCTGATGGGAAAGAAGACATGAGCGCCTTCATGACCCCTCAAACGCTCGCAACGGATGAGGGCACCCCGCCCCCGAGCCCCCTGAAGAAATGGCTACCCGTGGCCCTCGGCGTCGTGCTCGTCGTGTTCACCGCAATGCTGCCGCTGCTGAACATCTCCGTCCCCGGGGTCTTTCCCGGCCCCACCTACACCCCGGGAACGCTGCAGTTGCTGGCCTACGCCATGCTGATCTCGGCCCTGGCACTGAGCTACCGGATCATCTTCGGCGTGGGCGGCATGCTGTCCTTCGGGCACGCGTTGTTCTTCGCCGCCGGGGCTTACGGGTTGGGCATCGCGCTGGAGATGCTCGCCCCCGCCACACTTCCCTCGTCTGTGATCTTCTTCGCTGCACTGCTCATCACGCTGGTCTTCGCCTTCGTGCTCGCCACCGTCACAGGTGCTCTTGCGCTGCGCGTGGGTGGCATCTCGTTCGCGATGGTCACGCTTGCGTTTGCGCAGGCGGGATCCGTGGTGATCCGACGCAACCCGGGCCGCACCACCGGCGGCGACGAGGGACTCGCACTCGACATCACCCACGTCCCCGACGCACTCGTGGGCGTGGTCAACACCCGCAACCTCTTCTGGGTGGCGCTGCTGATCCTGGTGATCGCCTACCTCGTGGCGTTGTGGCTCGAGAAGTCCCGGGCTGGTCACGTTGCGGCAGCCGGGCGTGAGAATGAACTGCGGGTTCGTGTGCTCGGGCTGCGTCCTTACCTCGTCAAACTGCTTGTCTTCACCGTCGCAGGCGTGCTGGCCGCCATCTCGGGCATGGGATACCTGCTCCTGCAGAGCACCGCCTCCCCCCGAGTGGCGACGGCGGACTTCACGCTGACATTGCTGGTCATCGTCGTGCTGGGCGGTGTGGGCATGCGGTGGGGAGCGATCGTCGGCGGCATGATCTACACGCTGCTGGATCAGCGACTGACCGCCCTGGCTGGCTCCAACGCGGTGAACTCGCTGCCCGGTTTCCTCCGGGTGCCCCTGTCGGAGCCCCTGTTCATTCTGGGAACATTGTTCATCCTCGTCGTGATGTTCTTTCCCGGCGGGATCGCCGGGATCGGCAAGCGACTCAGTGACAGGAAGCGCCCGGCCACGACGGGCGGCAAGGGGGCCCACGATGAGCCAGCATGATGCAGCACTAACTCCGGAGGACGCGGAGTTCACCGGACTGCACACACTTGGCCGCTGGACCAGCGACCGTGCCCGCGCAACGCCCGACCGGGTTGCCGTGGATGACCGCGGAGTCCGCATCACCTACGCAGAGCTCGACCGACGGGCCGCCGCCCTGGCCGCTGACTTCGTCGATGCCGGCCTGCCACTGGGTTCCCGGGTGGCCACAATCACCGGCAACAGCGCCGACCACGTGGTGGTGTTCTTCGCATGCGCCAAGGCTGGCCTGGTTCTCGTGCCGCTGTCCTGGCGATTGTCGCCCCGAGAACTGGCCGAGCAACTGCACGTCGCAGAACCGGCCATCCTCCTGATCGAGGATGAGTTCCGCACGCTTGCCCGCTCCGCCACATCCCGCCTTGCACACACCATCCCCACCACGGGCCTGGGATCCCAGGGCATCGAGGTCGAGGTACCCGCGCTGCTCACGGAAGTGTCGTCGCAATGGCGTCGCGCCGTCGGTGACGATGACCCCCTGCTGATCATTTTCACCTCGGGCACCACGGGTGCAGCGAGGGGTGCCGTGCTCACCCACTCCAACTGCTTCTGGACCAATCTGTCCCTCTCCCGGATCGCCGAGATCACCTCCCGCGACGTGGTGCTCGCGATGATGCCGGAGTACCATGTGGGCGGCTGGAACATCCAGCCCCTCCTGGCATGGTGGCAGGGCGCCACGGTGGTGCTGGAGCGGACGTTCGATCCGGCCCGGGTGCTCCACCTGATCGCCGAGCGGGGCATCACCACGATGATGGGTGTACCTACTAACTACCTGTTCCTTTCGCAGCATCCGGACTTCGAACGGGCGAATCTGTCCACGCTTCGACACGCCATCGTCGGCGGGGCACCCATGCCCGCACCTCTTCTCCGAACCTGGCATGCTCGGGGAGTTGCGCTCACCCAGGGCTACGGGCTCACGGAGGCCTCCCCCAACGTCCTGTGTCTGGCCGATGAGGATGCCCGACGACGGGCGGGTTCAGCCGGTAAACCGTACCCACACGTCGACGTCGCCCTCGCTGATCCCGTCACAGGCGAGTTGCTCACGGGTGCGGCCCGGGGGGAGCTGCTCGTGCGCGGACCCGGCGTGTTCGCCGGATACTTCCGGGATCCGGAAGCCACACGCCTGGCGGTCCGCGACGGCTGGCTGCACACCGGTGACGTGGTGGACAGGGATGCCGATGGCTTCTACACGATCGTGGACCGTCTCGGAGACATCTACATCTCCGGTGGAGAGAGCATCGCGCCAGCCGAGGTGGAAAGTGTCTTGGCCCAGCACCCTGCTGTGGCGGACGTCGCCGTCGTCGGCGTGGAGAACGAGCGGTGGGGTGAAGTGGGGGTGGCCTGGATCGTCATGCGGCGCGGCGCCACGACAGATGACGAGGACCTGCGCGCCCACGCATCGCACAACTTGGCCCGCTTCAAGGTGCCCCACGAGTTCCGATTCGTCCCAGCCATTCCGCGCTCCGCCAGCAGCAAGGTGCTGCGCCGTCACCTTCTCAAGTCCTGGATCGACGAACGTGAGACCTCGAGGAGCACCCCATGACCAACGCTCCCCGCACCGCGAAGGGCCGCGAGACCCGCCAGCGGATCCTTGCCGCCGCCGAGGTGGTCTTCGCGCGCCATGGCTACCACGAAGCGTCGGTGACGCGGATCACCGAGCACGCAGGTGTGGGCCAAGGAACCTTCTATCTGTACTTCGCCTCCAAGCTGGACCTGTTCGAGGCACTCGTCGACGACCTCAACCGTCGCGTCAGGCGAGCCATGAGCGAGGCTTCCCGCGCCGCCCCCAACCGCATCGACGCCGAGCGTGCCGGCTTTCGCGCATTCTTCCGATTCACCGCGGAACATCCGGCTCTGTATCGCATCGTACGAGAGGCAGAACTCGTTTCCCCCGGTGCACTGCGGCTCCACTACGGGCGCATCGTCGACGGCTACATCGAGGGCCTGAGGCAGGCCGGTGACGCCGGTGAGATCGGCGACATCGACCCCACCGTCGCAGCATGGGCACTCATGGGCGTCGGCGAGATGATCGGGATGCGCTGGGTGCTCTGGCCCGACGGCGACACCGGAGACGATTCGGACCCCCTCGCCAGCGGTACCAGCGAAGTCCCCGAGGAGGTGTTCGAGCAGATGATGCTCTTCATCGGGCGCGCACTCGGACGCCCCGAAGAACCTGCACGAGAAGGAGAACCGCAATGATCGATCTCACTGGTCGACGCGCCGTCATTACGGGAGGCGCCAGCGGCATCGGCGCGGCGTGCGCCCGGGCGTTCGCCAACGCCGGAGCGCATGTCACCATCCTCGATCTGAACGGCGATGGCGCCCGTGCGGTGGCCAGTGAACTCGGTGGAGAAGCCCGCGAGATCGATCTCGGCGACACCGCCGCCCTGGCCGATCTGGAACTGGACTGCGACATCCTCGTCAACAACGCCGGCATCCAGAGCGTCTCGCCCATTGAAGAGTTCAACCCCGCCCAGTTCTCGTTGATCCTGCGCATCATGCTGGAGGTGCCGTTCCTGCTGGTGAGAGCAGCGCTGCCGGGCATGTACGAGCGCGGATTCGGGCGCATCCTGAACATCTCCAGCGTGCACGGGCTCCGCGCCTCGGCCTTCAAGTCCGCCTACGTCGCGGCCAAGCATGGCTTGGAGGGCCTGTCCAAGGTCACCGCACTGGAGGGCGGGCCCCATGGCGTGACCAGCAACTGCCTCAACCCTGCCTATGTGAACACGCCCCTGGTACAGAAGCAGATCGCGGACCAGGCCCGCATCCACCACATCGAAGAGGACGACGTCATCAGCCATATCATGCTGACCGAGAGTGCCATCAAACGCCTGGTAGAGCCGCATGAGGTGGCAAGCCTCGCGGTGTGGCTCTCCAGCGAGGATGCTGGCATGGTCACCGGCGCCAGCTACACGATGGATGGGGGGTGGACGGCGCGATGACTACGTACACGAGCCTGCGCGTTCCCGTGCGGGGCGGTGATATTGCCGGAGGCATCTGGACGCCGGAGGTGGGTGCCGACCGTCCCCCTGTTCTGGCAATCCACGGCATTACCGCGTCCCATCTCAGCTGGCCGCTGGTGGCGGAACAGCTGGGAACACGCGTGGTGGCGCTGGATCTCCGCGGCCGTGGCCGCAGCAACAAACTGCCGGGCCCCTTCGACCTGCGGTCATATGCGGAGGACATGCGCACAGTCATGGACCATCTCGCACTGGAGCGAGTCGTGGTGGCGGGCCACTCCATGGGTGCATTCGTGGCCGTGTGTCTGGCCCAGATGGAACCGGCCCGTGTCGCCTCACTGGTACTGATCGACGGCGGGTTGCCCCTCGCCCCGCCCGCCGGTGTGGCACCCGAGGACCTTCCCGCGCTGGTGCTCGGCCCGGCACTGGAGCGGCTGTCCATGACGTTCACCTCGCGCGCCGAGTACGCGCACTTCTGGCGTTCACATCCCGCGCTGGGACCGTACTGGAACGACACCATCGAGGCCTACGTCGACTACGACCTCGACGGCACCCCACCCCACCTGTCACCCTCGTCGAACCCGGATGCCGTCGCAGAGAACGCGCTGCAACTGGACGGGGAGGGAGGCTACAGCGAGGCGCTGGTCGGACTGAGCGTGCCCGTCGACTTCCTGCACGCGCCACGCGGACTGGCCGACCAGGTGCCGCCCCTGTATCCGAACGCGGACATCTCCCGACTGGCCGAACACCTCCCGGGGATCTGCTTCCACGAGATCGACGACGTCAACCACTACACGATCGTGCTGGGACCTGGCGGCGCAGCACAGGTCGCAGCAGTCATCGAGAACCGGGTCAGTGAGGAACAGGCCGCCCGGGCGGCGTCCACGGAGGTCAGCACATGAGTATCGACAAGGTGATTGGTTCAGCGGCGGAGGCGGTCTCGGTCATCACGCCGGGCTCAAGCCTCGCCGTCGGAGGTTTCGGCCTCTGCGGCACCCCCATGGTCCTGATCGAGGCGCTCCGTCAGGCACAGGTGGGGGACCTGAGCATCGTCAGCAACAACTGCGGCGTGGACGACTGGGGACTCGGAGTGCTGCTGGCCGACGGACTGATCTCGAAGATGACGTCGTCGTACGTCGGAGAGAACAAGGAGTTCGCGCGCCAGTACCTCGCCGGCGAACTGGAAGTGGTGCTCACACCGCAGGGCACTCTGGCAGAAAAGCTACGCGCAGGCGGCAGTGGGATTGCCGCGTTCTACACCCAGACCGGCGTCGGCACCCAGGTGGCCGAGGGTGGCCTGCCGCAGCGCTACAACGCCGACGGTGGCATCGCCGTTGCGTCGGGACCCAAGCCCGTCTCAACATTCGACGTCGACGGGGAACCCAAGGAGTTCGTCCTTGAAGAGGCCATCACCTGCGACTTCGCACTGGTGCACGCCCGCGTTGGGGACCGGCACGGCAACCTCGTCTTCGACAAAGCGGCACGCAACTTCTCGCCGGTGGCCGCCATGGCCGGACGCGTCTGCATCGCGCAGGTGGAGGAGCTCGCCGAACCCGGCGGGCTGGATCCGGACAGCGTGCACCTGCCCGGCATTTTCGTGGACCGCATGATCGTCGTCGGCAGTGACATCGAGAAACGCATCGAGCGGCGCACCGTCACAGAAAGGAAATGACATGGCACTCAGCAGAACGCAGATGGCCGCCCGCGCGGCCCGTGAACTCGCGGACGGCTCGTATGTCAATCTCGGCATCGGACTGCCGACGCTGGTTCCGAACCACGTGCCGGAAGGTGTCTCCCTGGTGCTGCAGAGCGAGAACGGCATCCTCGGTGTGGGCCCCTATCCCACGGACGACCACGTGGACCCGGATCTGATCAATGCCGGCAAGGAGACCGTCACGGTGCTGCCGGGTGCTGCGTTCTTCGATTCGGCCCTGAGTTTCGGCATGATCCGCGGCGGCAAGATCGACGCGGCAATCCTCGGTGCCATGCAGGTCTCCGCATCCGGGGACCTCGCCAACTGGGTGATTCCCGGCAAGATGGTCAAGGGCCCGGGCGGGGCCATGGACCTCGTCCACGGCGCGAAACGCGTCATCGTCCTCATGGAGCACGTGGCACGCGACGGCTCCCCCAAAATCGTTCAGGAGTGCAGTCTCCCTCTCACCGGGCGTGGAGTGGTGGACCGAATCATCACTGATCTCGCCGTCATTGACGTCAGGCAGGACGGTCTGGTGCTGGTGGAGCTCGCCGCAGATGTCAGCGCCGAGGACGTCCGCACAGCCACTGCCGCACCCCTGGCTCTCGACCCTGCATTGGAGCTGACATGAACCTCATTCTCGACGGCATAGCCGCCTCCCTCGTCACCACTCCTCGTCTGAAGGCGCACGTGCTCGAACGACCCGCGGCGGATGCTCGAACAACCGTGGTGTTCATCCACGGCAATGTGTCGTCCTCCTTGTTCTGGCAGCCGCTCATGCTGGCGCTGGACCCGGACGTCCGTGCCCTCGCGATCGACCTTCGCGGCTTCGGCGGTTCCGAGACTCTCCCTGTCGACGCCACACGTGGCGTGCGGGACTTCTCCGACGACGTCGCCTCCGTGCTCGACGCACTCCAGTGCGGCCCGGTGCATCTCGTGGGATGGAGCATGGGCGGCGGCGTCGCCATGCAGTACCTGCTCGACCATCCCGACATGGTCGCCACCCTCACGTTGCAGGCGCCGGTCTCCCCCTACGGATTCGGGTCGACCGCTGGCGTGGACGGCACCCTCATCAATGGCGGCGCCGGCACGGGTGGTGGCGGGGCGAACCCCGACTTCATTGCCCGGCTGCAGGAGGGCGACCACACCGCAGACTCCCCCGCCTCGCCCCGCTCTGTCTACCGTTCCACGTACGTGGCGGCGGGTTTCGAATCGGAACACGAGGACCTGTGGGTCGCTTCCATGCTGACCACCGCCACGGGTGACGGTAACTATCCAGGCAACAGCTCGGCCACCGACGTCTGGCCCGGCTTTGGTCCGGGCGACGCCGGCGTACTCAATTCGATGGCGCCGACGCACTTCAACGTGTCCGGCATCGCAGACCTGGTGACCAAGCCCCCCATCCTGTGGGTCCGGGGCGATGCGGACGCAATCGTCTCCGACGCCTCCCTCTTCGACCTCAACCACCTGGGTGCCCTCGGAGCCATCCCGGGTTGGCCAGGACCCGAATCCGCCCCGGCACAACCGATGATCAGCCAGACCCGGGCAGTCCTGGACCGCTATGCCGCCAACGGCGGAAGCTACCGTGAGGTCGTCTTCGCCAGCTGCGGCCACTCCCCCCACGTGGAGCACCAGGACGACTTCCTTCGCGAACTCACGACGCAGCTTGGAAATTGAGGGCCGTTAAAACGGCACCCCGCATCGGACGATCACGTTCGCGTAGCTGGTGGTCTCACCGGTGCGCACGACAAAACTCGCCTCACCGACCATCTTCTTGAGCTCCTCGTGGGGGACATATTCCACGGGCGAGAGGTGATCCGTGATCCACTGGTCCGCTCTCCTGCCGCGAACCTCCTCGGCGGCCACACCTCCTTCGGAGACCACCTCGCTGAGGACGGCGGCGAGAACCTCGCGGAACCGCGGGATACCGAACACCAGTGACAGGTCGATGATGTCGACGTGGTGTGGGACTGGCAGGCCGCAGTCTGCAATCACAAAGGTGTCGGTGTGTCCCAGCCGCGCCACGGCACGTGCCAGTGCCGGGTTGAGCAGCCCCGTCTTCTTCACGTCATTCCACCCTCGGCAACTCGTCATCCAGGCTCGGATAGGAGGGCTGCGCCCCGCTGCGGGTGCATGCAAAGGCGCCTACCCGCGCAGCGAACGCTGCAGCAGCAATCACCGATTCCCCCTGCGCGAGCTTCATGGCGAGAGCTCCCACGAAGGCATCTCCTGCACCCGTGGTATCCACGGCGCGCACCTTCGGTGCGGGCACACTCTCAATATCCGCACCTTCCCCGACGAGCGCACCGTCGGCACCCATTGTCAGGACCACGGAAGCCGCGCCGGCACGGAGAAGCTCCTTGACCATGGCCCGTTCCTCACCCTTGATCGAACGGTCGGACATCTCGACCGTGCGCCCGAGAAGTTCTAGAACCAGCGCTGCCTCATGCTCATTCACCACCAGGGGGTTTGCGGTGAGCACCACCGCGTGGTCCACTTCGACGACGGGGGCAAGGTTGACGACCAGTCGCCCGGTACTCAGTCCTGCGGCACGCTCGATTCCGGACCGCGGAATCTCACCCTGGAGGACCACGACGGCGGCCGACGAGACCACGTCGGCCACCGCATCCACGGCCGGAGCGGTGACACTCTCGTTGGCTCCACCGATGACGATGATGTTGTTCTCTCCACGCTCATCCACCACGACGACGGCCAGACCCGTCGGCCCGGGATGGATGTGCACGTGATCCAGATTGACACCGGCCTCGCGCAGAATCGACGTCGCCGCCTGCGCGTTGGGGTCATCCCCCACCGCCCCCACCATGTGGACGTCACCACCCAGCAGCGCTGCTGCGGCTGCCTGGTTGGCGCCCTTGCCTCCGGGGAGGATTTCACCCCCGCTGCCGTGGAGCGTCTCGCCCGGCAGGGGGTGGCGCACCACATGAATCATGAGGTCAGCGTTGATCGACCCCACAACAGCGATGACGTTGCTCATTGAAAATCGGCCACATTCTCATGCGTGACTGCGACAACCTCCACAGGGACTTCTGCTTCGGTCTCCCCACCCTCCAGCGCAGTGTTGGCCTGCTGCACGGCGAGCCTGCCAAGTTCTTCCGGCTGCTGCGCGATGGTCGCCACCATGGTGCCGTCACTCACGGCAGCGAGGCCATCCTCCGTGCCGTCGAACCCGACGACGAAGACATCCTCTCCCGCTCGGGAGCCCAGTGCCTCGACAGCGCCCAGTGCCATCTCGTCGTTCTCCGCAAAGATGCCGGTGAGGTTGGGGTTGGCCTGCAAGAGGTTCGTCGCGACGTTCAGTCCTTCTGCACGGTCAAAGTTGGCGGTCTGCATTCCCGCCACATTGATGTCAGGGAATTGCGAGATGCCCTCCGAGAAACCCTCTCCGCGTTCGCGGGAGGCGGAGGAACCGGGAATGCCCTGCAGCACGATGGCGCCGCCTGATTCGCCCATGGCCTCGGCGAGTGCTTCGGCTGCGAGTTGACCGCCCTGGACGTTGTCGGAGGAGACGAACGAGGTCACATCGACGCCGGTCACGCCACGGTCAACCGCCACCACCGGCACGTCCGCGTCGATCAAGCCGGTCACTCCGGTCACCGCCGCGTCGGAATCGACGGGGTTCACGATGACGGCGTCGGCGCCGGTGGACAGGGCGTCGTTGAGTTGGTTCGTCTGCGTGACGGGGTCGTCCTGTGCGTCCAGGATCTCCAGCGTGACGCCGAGTTCATCGGCTTCCGCCTGTGCCCCGTCGCGCAGCTGCACGAAGAACGGGTTCGACAGCGTGGAGAGCAGCAGATGGACTGTCTGATCGCCGTCACCGCCCGATCCTCCGTCGCGGTTGCAGCCCGCCAAACCCGTGATGCTCAGTGCGAGTGCTGCAAACAGTGCTGCAGTTTTCCTGACGTTCATATCAATCTCTCTTTCGTGGGTGTTCAGTGAGGGGTCAGTCATCGACCTTCTTGCGCAGGGAGTCCATTCCCACAGCGATGGCTATGACGAGGCCGATGACAACCTGCTGCCAGAAGGACGAAACGTTGAGGATGTTCAGTCCGTTGCGGATGACCGCAAGGAGGAGGGCCCCGATCAAGGTGCCGAACGCACCGCCCACACCGCCGGCCAGCGAGGCGCCCCCGATGACGACGGCGGCGATGGCGTCCAGTTCGTACCCCGCACCGGCTGTCGGCTGCGCCGAGGCGAGACGACCGGCGAGAACAAGGCCCGCAAGGCCAGCGAACAAGCCGGAGAGGGCGTAGACGGTGACCAGCACCTTCTTCACGGGCAAGCCGGAGAGTCGTGCCGCCTCCGGGTTGCCGCCGATGGCATACATCGTCCTGCCGAGGACCGTCTTGTTGAGGATGAAGGCGCACGCGAGGCCCGCTATGGCCATCATGATGATCGGCACGGGAAGCGGGCCGAGGTCTGACCCGAGGAAGTTGACCGCCTCCGGGGTGCTGATGGGTCTGCCGTCGGAGATCACGAGCGTCAGCCCGCGCGCGATGCTCAGCATGGCCAGCGTGGCAATGAACGGAGGAAGTTTCGCGTAGGCGATGGCCAGGCCGGAAGCCGCTCCCGTGAGGGCGCCGATAGCGAGGCCGAGGATGAGTGAGAGCAATCCCGGAATGCCCGCTTCCGCGAACATGAACGCTGTTGCCATGGCCCCGAGCGCGGCCAGGGATCCCACGGACAGATCGATGCCTGCGGTGACGATGACGAAGGTCATACCGAACGCGAGGATCGCGATGACGGCGGCCTGGATGCCAACATTGAGAAGGTTGCCTGAGGTCAGGAAGTTCGGCGTCGCGATGAAGAGCGCGATACAGATGACCACCAGACCGACGAGCGCTCCATTGTCTGCGAGGAATCGCGCGACCTTGTGCTTGGTCGTGCCCTGGTTCGTGGCTTTGGCCGTCGTCGCTTGACTCATCGGTCCATCTCCTTTGAATTGGCTCCCTCGTGTGCGGTGACATCCCGAACAGCCAGGGTCATCACTGCATCCTGTGTTGCTTCGGCTGCGGGAAGTACACCGGCGACGCGGCCCCGGCTCATCACGAGCACCCGGTCGCTCATGCCGAGCACCTCGGGGAGATCGCTGGAAACCATGACCACTGCACCACCTCGGGCCGTGATGTCGTTGATCAACTCGTAGATCTCGACTTTGGCTCCCACGTCAACCCCTCTCGTTGGTTCATCGAGGAGGAGTACGTCGGAGTGTGCCTGCATCCAGCGTCCGAAGACCACCTTCTGCTGGTTGCCTCCGGAGAGGTTCTTGATCTTCTGTCCCAGGCCTGCCATGCGGATTCGCAGCGTCGATGCCACCTCCTCTGCGCGTTCGCGCTGGCCCTTGAGGTCTGCAAGTCCCATGCGCGCAGTGGAGAGCAGCGTGGCGTAGCCCATGTTCTCGTTGACGTCGGCGTTCAGGACCAGGCCCTCGCTCTTGCGGTCCTCAGGCACCAGCCCGATGCCGTACTTGATGGCGGTGGCGACGTCATTCTTCGGCACCTTCTTGCCGTGTACGGTGATCTCTCCCGAGTCGTAATCGTCGGCCCCGGCCACCGCTCGCACCACTTCAGTGCGTCCGGCGCCGACGAGACCTGCGATGCCCAGAACTTCACCTGCTCTCACCGAGAACCCGATGTCGGCGAACGCGCCCTCGCGTGTGAGCCCATCCACCGTGAGCAGCGCTTCCCCGTACTCCGGGACGCGTCGGGGGTACTGCTCGTCGATGTCGCGGCCCACCATCAGCTTGACCAGCTCTTCTTCCGGGGTGCTGGCCGGAACCTCCTCGACGAACTGGCCGTCGCGAAGGACCGTCACCGTATCGCCGATGGCCGCGATCTCGTCGAGGTGGTGGCTGATGAAGACCATCGCGACGTCTTTCTGCCGAAGATCCTCGACAACCTCGAACAGCTGGCGGACTTCCCGGTCTGTGAGTGAGGCGGTGGGTTCGTCGAGGATGAGCATCCGGGCGTCGAGGCTGAGGGCCTTGGCGATCTCGATCAGCTGTTGTTTGGCAACTCCGAGGCGTCCCACCTTCGTCTTCAGGGGAACATCGAGGCCGATCCGGTCCAGCGCCGCCTGCGCCTGCCGGTTCATCTCCGCTGTGTCGACGAGCCCGAAACGTTGCGGCGTTCGTCCGAGCATCACGTTCTCCGCGACACTCAGGTTGGGGGCCAGATTGAGTTCTTGGTGGATCGTTGCGATCCCGTGCGCTTCGGATGCGTTGGTGTCGGGCAGTGTTGTCTCGACGCCGTCGATGACGATGCGTCCGCCGTCGGGCTGGTAGATGCCGGCCATCATCTTGATCAGCGTCGATTTGCCGGCACCGTTCTCGCCCAGGAGAACTTGGACTTTTCCGGGATAGACCGATACTGACACGTCGTCGATGACGGTGACCGGTCCAAACCTCTTGGTGACGTGCTCCAGGGACAGAACCGGTGCTGCGCTCGACTCCGTCGTCGTGGCTGCCGCGTCCATGCATTCACCTCTCTCGAAGTGGTGTCGCGCTGGTGAAGCTGCACCAGCGATACTTCAGGCTATCGCTCGAGAGGTTCCCGTGGTGCGGTTGTGACGGGATTGTTATTGGATGATGCTCCTATAGGTTGTCAAGCCGCTTCTTGAGTGTGTTGGTGTTGGTTGTTGAGCCAGTTTCGGTATCGGTGGGTGAGGGCGTCGTCGCGGCGTTTGCCGCGTTCGATGGTGGAGATGTGGTTGGGCCAGACGCCGAAGTGGTCGGCGACGGTTTGCAGGGTGAGTCCGTGGGCAAGGCGTGTGGGTCGCAGGTCCGTGGTGTCGGGGATGGCTGGCGGGTCGGTGATCGTGTGGAACAGTTCGTTGGCGATGTGTCGTTTCAGGCATCGCATGGCTTCGAGGGTGGTTTTGCCTTCGCCTCTCTTTTTGGTGATGTAGGCCTTGGTACGGGCGTCGCTGCTCATCGGTACCAAGGCGATGGTGTGGATCGCGTTGTTCGCGCGGCGGTCGCCGCCGCGGTTGAGTCGGTGCCGGTTGGTCTTGCCGCTGGAGGCAGGGATGGGGGATACGCCTGTGAGTGCGGCGAAGGCTGCTTTGTGTCTGATTCGTTGGGGGTTGTCGCCGACGGTGATCAGCAGTTGAGCGGCGGTGACCACGCCGACGCCTTTGGTGGCCAGCAAGGCAGGAGCGGTGTGCTCGAGGAGACCGTGGAGCTGGTGGGTGAGTTCATCGATCTCCTCGGTGAGGTGGTGATGGCGGCGGGCGAGGTGACGCAGCGCGGTCGCGGTGGCGGCCTCGACCCCGCTGAGTGGTTCGGCTGGACGGGTGCGGCTCAGCATGCCCAGTAGCGTCTGCTCTGTCATGCCGGTGAACTTCTCCCGCAGGGTGGCCGGGGCCGATACCAAGATCATCTTGACTTGACGCAGCACGTTGGCGCGGGACTTGACCGCGGAATTGCGGGTCACGGCAAGGACCCGGATCGACTCCACGGGTCCGTTGCTGGTCTTGGGCAGCGGTAGGTCTGCGTCAGCGAGAGCGGTGTGGGCGGCGGTGATGGCATCCAACGGGTCGGATTTGCCTCGTAGTCTTCGGGCGGCTCGGTTGGGGCGGATCACCTCCCTCACCTCCACGTCGAGGCTCTGTAGGTGGCGGGACAGACCTGCCCCGTAGGAGTTGGTTCCCTCAACACCGAAGCGCAGCAGTTCTCCGAAGCCGGAGATGTAGGTGGTGATCGCCACGTATCCGGTGTGGTTGGCGGGGAACTGCTGGTGGCCCAGCAGAGCGCCGGTGCTCGCGTCGAGGACGGCGACGTGGTGGGTGAGTGAATGTGTGTCGGCCCCGGCGACAATTGGCCGTGTGTTTGTCATGATGGATGACGCCCTTTCCAGCTATGTGACGGAAGCGGCAGCACCGGCCGGGCGGGCAGACAAGACGTTGATGGGACCTCTAGTCCAGGCTCCTATGAAGTCATGTCCGCTCGGTCGGCGCCACCTTTGAAGCGCCCCTTCATGGAGTGGACAGATCAGGTTGAAGGGCACGGCAAGCCGGCCAGTCAGAGGCAGAGTCACACCCCACGACGGAGCACTACCATTCTCAACGTCAGTGGGTGCGGAGCGGGGTGGCGTCGTGGCCAACCATCCCCCATGCTGGGGTCTGTGCCACTCGCCAATCCTTCCAAGGCCAGGTGCCCGATTGGGATCGGTATGAGCGCGACTAGGATGCTTCATCGTGTCCCGCTGAGAGAGGGCCCATGGCCCGGACAGGAGTCGTTGCCATGAACTGGTGGACGGAGACGTCAGGGACGGAACTCGGGCTGCTGCTGCTGGCGCTCGTCCTGTGCTCCTTCATCGGCCTTGAACGCCAGTTTCGTCAGAAGTCTGCCGGGTTCCGCACCCACGTTCTGGTGGGCACCGGATCCGCTGCGTTCACGCTGGTCTCCGGGTTTGGGTTCTCCGCTGTTCTCGGTCTCGACACCACTCTCGACCCATCGCGTATTGCCGCCCAGATCGTCTCCGGAATCGGCTTCCTCGGCGCCGGGCTCATTTTCACTCGGCGTGACTCCGTACGCGGTCTCACCTCGGCGGCCACCGTCTGGGTGACGGCCGCCGTAGGAATGGCCGCCGGGTCTGGCCTGGTATCGCTGGCCATAGGCATGACGGCAACCCATCTCCTGGTGATGTTCGTTCTGGGCCCCATAGCTGCAGCACTTCCCACCCGGGACACCAAACGCGTCCTGCGGATCACCTACGTCGACGGCCAGGGGGTCCTTCGCCGACTGTTGGCCGCGGCCACCCAGGAGGGCGCCAGCACGTTCATCTTCGCGACCCGACGTCTTGACGATAGCGATTTGGTTCAACTCGACGCACGATTCAAGGGCGGCGGCCGGCTCAGCAGCTTGGTCCCCGTCCTCGATGAGATCGATGGGGTCCGCTCCGTCGAGGTCAGGGCGAGCGATGAGACCGACGAGGAAGAGGACTCCTCCGACGACTGACCCACAATTCATGTCATCCCAGTCGGATCCTCTCGGCGGCTTCCCCGTCTCTCACGCTCCGTTCGCCGTCCCAGTCGATACCGAGGAGCCATACTTCGGTCACGAACCGCAACTGACGTTCCTACCCACTTCTCCATGACGAAGGCCCGTGACGTGCTGGGATTTGCCCCGCGCTACAGCGCGCAGAAAACTGTGTTGGAAGCGCTCGACGCACTCGTGGACATCTGACAGCGCTGCCTGGCCGCTTCGACACTGGGGCAGAACCTTGGGACGAAAGTGCCCTTGGAAGACCGCGTTTTCAGAGATCGTCAGGTAGGCCGCTTGCGGCTGTGTCAAGGCGCTTTTTGGTTGGTACGAATGAAGCTTCGGAGCCACCTTTCAATGGTCTCGCGCGATCTGGTTTTGTCAGGGGTGGGTGAGATTATGAGGTATGGACAAAGCACAGGCGGGACGGACACTGGACAGGATTCTTGCCGCCACGGATGAGATCCGTAGCGCCGAGATCCGCCAGTCCATCGCCCTCGCTGACCTTGCAGAAACCTACTCCGTGGAACTGGACACACTGATCCCCGAGTTGGCAGAAAAGACCATCCACCCCGGTGATGACGGAACCCCAGGGGTGTCTGAGTTCCTGTGCCTGGAGTTGGGACCCGCACTGGGTGTCTCTCGGCGCACCGCCTTCAACATGGTCGCTGCGGTGTTGAACCTCAAGCACCGCCACCCCCGGACATGGGACTCATTCCTGCGCGGACTGGTTCCTCGGTGGCAGGCCGACGTCCTCGTGGACATGACCAGTGGGCTCAGTGCGTCGGCAGCCGCCTGGGTCGACGATCGCATCGCGCGCCATGTGGGACGGCTGTCGTTCCAGCGTATGAAGCGGCTGACGAAGGGGTGGGTGGCGCAGGCGGACCCGCAGCTCGCAGCTGAAGAAGAAGCATCAGCCCGGGAACATCGCGGGGTACGGTTTGGCCCTGACATGAGCGGCACCACCGATATGTGGGCCAGCCTGGCTTCCCGCGGCGCTGTCGCACTGGACAAAACACTGTCCGACCTGGCGGTCGCGATGGGAGAATCCGGAGACCAGCGCACCCACGACCAGCGACGTTCAGCGGCCTTGGGCATACTGTCGGACCCCGCGGCTGCACTGTCCTGGCTGACTGACACAACCTCGACGACGGCCGGAGGCGTACGGCGTGCCTCCCGAGGGCGGAGCATCGTCCACTTGCACCTGTCGCAGGAAACACTGGTCGATCCGGAATCCGGGGTAGCACGCGTTGACGGCTTCGGTCCCTTGACCGTAAAGACGCTGCCCGAGTTCTTGGCGGGCACGAACGTCACCGTGCGTCCCGTCATCGACGACTCCCGCATCACTCCCGTGGACTCCTACGAAATCCCCGAGGCCCTGCGCGACGCGGTCCGGCGTGGATCCCCGTTCGAGGCCTTCCCATTCACATCCACGACCTCCGATCACCTCGACCTCGATCACATCGTGGCCTACAAGTTCGGCCATCTCTGGGAACCCCGACAAACGAGCGTCCACGGGCTGGCACCACTGGCCCGATTGGTCCACCGCGCGAAAACACTAGGTGCTTGGAAGGTCCGACGCACGGGGTTGGCCGAACTGTGCTGGACCTCCCCTTTGGGCAGGACCTACATCATCGGTCCCCGCGGCACCAGACCGTCTGGCAGTGTGATGCGCCGACGAGAATAGCTATCACTTACCGTCGGCGATTCCACGGGCACGCACCATCAGCGACGCAGACGGGGTGACCTTGCCTGACAGATAGGTGCTGAGGCGGCTCTGCGATGTGCCGAGCCGCTCGGCGAACTGAGCTCGGGACATCCCGGAACGCTCCAGCAGCTCCATGAGTTCCGCCGCAACGACCTGCTGCTCTCGTGCCTGCGCGTCCGTCCTTGCGATCGCCAGCGCGGTCCGCATAGCGCCCACGACACCGGAGGACTCCGCCACGTCGAACACTTCTCGCTCAAGAATGCGAGCCACGGGGCCCCACGGGTCTCGTCGAAACGCTGTGACGACCTTCTGCCAGTCGTAGAAGCCTCCGCGATCCACGGCGGAGAGCAGTCCCTCGAAGCCCCAGTCCTCGACCGGATCGCCGGGGTCGACGTCGATGTTGCGGAATCGTAGGTCAGACATCGCCGGGCTCTCCTTCGTCCCCGGCCGCATCCAGCATGTGCGCCGCGACTGCTTGCAACTGGACCACCACAGCGGCCCAGTCGTGCCACCGACGTATCAGACCCTTGTAGTCCGACAGTCGGTCCAGCTGGGTGGTGTCCTTTGGTCTTGGGTTGCCCAGTTGATGCACGAGCTGACCCGCGAAGGAGCCATCGCCCCTGTCGGGATCGGTGTAGAACTCGTCGGCTCCGGCCAGGACATGCCCCGCACGCTCAACTCCGGCGACCGCGGAGAGAGCCGCGACATCCAGATAGTCGCGCACATGGTTGCGCTTCACGATCATGTAGGCCTTGATACGCAAGGACTCATCGAGCGTCGGCACACGGACCCTTCCTCCATGCGGAAGGTCGACGTTCTCGACCTCGAGCGGGCGTTCACGGATCAGCTGCCTCACTCCGACTTCGATGCCGTCCAGCTGACCGAGAATGATCTTTCCGGGTGTGATGCGGTTCAGTACGAAATCTGGGTCGGCCTCCAGCGCATCGAGGACCACTTCGAAACGATCCCGTAGGTCTCTCACAACATGGTCATGATCCATCGAGCGACGGTGATGCGCATGAAGAGCGGCGGCCGTTCCCCCGACCAGCACTGCCTCGAGCACGATCTTCTGCAGCCGAGCGGCCGATGCCAATACTTCGCCAAGAGAAGGAACTTCACGTCCTCCGACCATGGTGGCCGCTTCATCACGAGCGACACCAGCCGGTTCTCCCTCATCTCTTGGCCGTTTCACGGCCTCCGCGTGATCCATAGCGGTACTTTATCGGAATTGATACATCCCTCCTAACAGTGTCAGGGCTGTCAGTGCGATCCCAGGACGACGAGGACCCCGCAAGTACCTTGCGGGGTCTTCGTTCGGGTCAGCCGTCAGTCAACCCCGGATGCCCTAACTTCATCTCCGATCAGCTACAACCGCTGGTGGAGCCGCAGCCTTCGCAGACGTAGCAGGAGCCCGATGGGCGCATCTTGGTGCCGCAGGTCATGCAGAGCGGCGCGTCGATGTCGTGGCCCGTGAGGGATTCCATCAGTTCGGCCGTGGTGTGGGCCTCCAGGAGGGAGGGCTGGCGGGCCCCGTCGACCTTGAAGTTGTCGTAGTCGTCGTTGCGCAGGCTGTCAGCCTCCGACATCGCGGCCTCGTCCTCCTCCGACTGGTAGCTGCCCGTCTCGACGTAGCGCGCACGCTCGGCGGCGGTGTAGATGCCGAGATCGGCGCGATCGTCGAAGCTGAGGTAATCCAGCGCCAACCGGCGGAAGATGTAGTCCATGAAGGACTGCGCCATCCGAATGTCCGGATCGTCGGTCATGCCGGCCGGCTCGAACTTCAGGTTCGTGAACTTCTGCACGAAGCTCTCCAGCGGCACGCCGTACTGCAGGCCGATGGACACGGCAATGGAGAAGGCATCCATCACACCGGAGAGGGTGGAGCCCTGCTTGCCGAGCTTGAGGAACACCTCACCGAGACGTCCGTCGTCGTAGGCGCCCGAGGTCATGTAGCCCTCGGCACCGCTGACGGAAAAGCTCGTGGTGCGGCTGTTGCGCGACTTGGGAAGCCGGGTGCGCTTCGGGCGGTATTCAACGCGCACCTCGGGCTCGGCCTTGGTCTCCTTGGCGTCGGCCTTCTTGCCGCCATCGGAAAGAGGCTGCCCCACCTTGCAGTTGTCGCGGTACACGGCGAGTGCCTTCAGTCCGAGCTTCCAGCCCTGCTGGTAGACGTCCTCGATCTCCTCGACGGTCGCGGTCTCCGGCAGATTCACCGTCTTGGAGATGGCTCCGGACAGGAACGGCTGCACCGCAGCCATCATGCGCACATGGCCCATGGGCTTGATGGCGCGCTGTCCCATGGCGGTGTCGAAGACCTCGTAGTGCTCGTGCGCCAGCCCCGGGGCGCCGATGACATGGCCATTGTTGGCGATGAACTCGACGATCGCATCCGCCTCGTCCTTGGCGTAGCCGAGCTTCTTCAGGGCACGCGGGATGGTCTGGTTGACGATCTGCATGGAGCCGCCACCGACCAGCTTCTTGAACTTCACGAGCGAGAAGTCGGGCTCCACACCGGTGGTGTCGCAGTCCATCATGAAACCGATGGTGCCGGTCGGTGCCAGGACGGAGGCCTGGGCGTTGCGGAAGCCATTCTTCGCGCCCACCTTCACCACTTGGTCCCACTCGCGTGCGGCGACGCTGTGCAGCGCACGATCCTCCGGCAGCACGCGCAGATCGTCGTTGGCAGCCTGGTGCTTGCGCATCACGCGCTGGTGGGCGTCGGCGTTGCGGGCGTACCCGTTGTAGGGGCCGACGACGGCTGCCAGCTCCGCGCTGCGGCGGTACGAGGTACCCGTCATGATCGACGTGATGGCAGCTGCGGTGGAGCGGCCACCGTCGCTGTCGTAGCCTTTACCCATGGCCATGAGCAGCGCGCCGAGGTTGGCGTACCCGATGCCCAGCTGGCGGTAGTCGCGGGTGGTGTTGCCGATGGCCTCGGTGGGGAAGTCCGCGAAGCAGATGGAGATATCCATCGCGGTGATGATGAGCTCGACGGCCTTGACGAACAGCTGAGCGTCGAAGGAGTTGTTGTCGCGCAGGAACTTCAGCAGGTTGAGGCTGGCGAGGTTGCAGGAGCTGTTGTCCAGGCTCATGTACTCCGAGCACGGGTTGGATGCCGTGATGGGCCCGGACTCGGGTGTGGTGTGCCAGTCGTTGATGGTGTCGTGGTACTGGATGCCGGGGTCGGCGCAGGCCCATGCGGCCTCGGCGATCTTGGTGAACAGCCCCTGGGCGTCCACCTCCTCGATGACGCTGCCGTCGCCGCGGGCGCGCAGCCCGAAGGGCGCACCCTCTTTGACGGCCTCCATGAACTCGTCGGTGACGCGCACCGAGTTGTTGGCGTTCTGGTACTGCACCGAGACGATGTCCTTGCCACCCAGGTCCATGTCGAACCCGGCGTCGCGGAGGGCGCGGATCTTGTCCTCCTCCTTCGCCTTGGTTTCGACGAACTCCTCGATGTCCGGGTGGTCCACGTCCAGCACGACCATCTTGGCTGCCCGACGGGTGGCGCCACCGGACTTGATGGTGCCGGCGGAGGCGTCAGCGCCTCGCATGAAGGAAACGGGCCCGGATGCCGTGCCACCTGAGCTGAGGAGCTCCTTGGACGAGCGAATCCGCGACAGGTTCAGCCCGGCACCCGAGCCGCCCTTGAAGATGAAGCCCTCCTCCTTGTACCAGTTGAGGATCGAGTCCATGGAGTCATCGACGCTGAGGATGAAGCATGCGCTGACCTGCTGCGGCGACTGGGTGCCGACGTTGAACCACACCGGCGAGTTGAACGAGAACATCTGGTGCAGCAGCATCCACGTCAGCTCGTGCTCAAAGACCTCCGCGTCCTCGGGCGTGGCGAAGTATCCGTTGTCCCAGCCAGCCTTGGCGTAGGTCTTGACCACCCGGTCGATCAGACCTTTCAGACTGGTCTCGCGCTCAGGGGTGCCGACGGCACCGCGGAAGTACTTGGTGGTGACGATGGTGGAGGCGTTGACGCTCCAGAAGGTGGGGAACTCGACGGCCTTCTGCTCGAAGACCACTTCGCCCGTCTTCCAGTTCGTCTGGACGACGTCGCGCGCGTCCCATTCCACCTCGTCATAGGGGTGCACGCCTGCGGTGGTGAACACCCGGTCGATGGTGAGGCCACGGTTGCTCGCAGCAGCGTTCTTCTTGGTGCTTCGGCGTGTGGACGGATTGGCGGTCGTCGTCATTGCATGTACCTCGCTGGTCGGTCTCGTCTGTCAATGTGGTGTGTGTGCGGTTGTGTTGCTGGGTTGATCGGCCTGTGACGGATCAGCCGATCAACGGTTCCTGATTGATGCGCCCCCGCGGTCGTCGAGAGGACCCACGCTCGGAGCCATCCATGGGGTTCTCGGGTGGCGGCCGAAGCTTCATGCGTTCGATCTCATCGCTGAAATCCTCCAGCGAGTCGAACTTCTCGTAGACGCTTGCGAACCGCAGATAGGCGACGGGATCCAGATCGGCCAGGGGTTCGAGGATCGCACGGCCGATGTCGCCCGCAGGGATTTGTCCCAGGCCGCTGGCTCGCAGCGCCTCTTCCACCTCTTGACCCAGTGCAGCCAGCTGGAAGTCCGTGACCGGACGCCCCTGACACGCCTTGCGAACGCCTTGGATCACCTTGTCACGATCGAAAGTTTCCACCACTCCGGAACGTTTCACGACCATGAGCACAATCTGCTCCACAGTCGTGAACTTCCGCTCGCAGAGAGGGCAGGCTCGACGCCTCCGAATGGCCGTCCCGTCCTCGATCACCCGCGAGTCCGACACCTTCGTGTCCTCGTGGCGACAGAACGGGCAGTGCATGGGAGACGTCCTTTCGACTACTGCGCGACCTACGCCGTGCATCCATCCATACTACTACAGGTGGTGCGACGACCTTGTTGCGACTACTAGATGTTGGGAAACACTAGGAGTCGGTAAGACCTTCGTCAAACCCGTGTCGGCGTGTCGCACAAAGTTGTTCAGGATCACTGACTGGGCCCGCAGGAGACGACACCATGGGCCACACCGTCAAACGTCAGCGGCCCGTCACATGTGACCAAGCGGGATGCCCCACGACGTAATCAACTGCTGGGTTCGGCTGAGTCCAGGTTGAGAACTCCGCAACGGAGACCCCCGCTCCCACCAGCGCCAGGGTTGCAACGGCGGCCACCTTGAGCTTCAGAGCCAAGGCCTGTCTCCGGTCAGCAGGCGAGACAACGCGGCAGGACGCGGTGGCCGCGGTACGGCCCATAGCCCGCGCCGACACTCGTGATGCAGTGGGTCCGCCGAGCACAGGTCTGGTGGTGGGCTGAGTGCGAGCAATTACGCGCCCGGCGTCGGTGCGGACGGTGGTGCGCATCGAGGAGCGGGCGGCGGTTGCCGATGTTGCGGTCATGGTGACCCTCCATTCGCTGTGGTCCCGCAATCCGCGGTACCGAACGTGTGTTCTATATCACATTACCCCAGGGCCGACTCGAATGGAACCCCTGTTCGAAACGGCTCTATGTGGGCTCTTACGACAGTTCATCGGTCACCTCTGACATTTCCGGACGCCGCACACGAATCGTGCCCCTGTCAGAGACACGCCCACCTCAAGTGTCGAACATTTGTTCGCATGCGATCTAGACTGGAGTCATGGCTGACGAACTTGATCCCACTGCTGCCAGACGCCGACGCGGACGCCCAACGAAGGCGGACGTGGAGGCAGAGATGGCGCAGATTTCCACCCTGCCCGACGGCCCGGAGGACTCGTGGGGCCTGACACCGCGCCAGCGCCGGGTGCTGCACGTGATCAAAGAAGCGGTGGAAACCATTGGGTACCCGCCCAGCATCCGCGAGCTGGCACAGAAGGCCGGACTGGCCTCCACCTCCAGCGTCAGTTACCAACTCAAGGTGCTGGAGGAGAAGGGCTTCCTCCGTCGCGACCCCAACCGGCCGCGAGCTCTGGTGGTCACCCTCCCGGAGACCGAACCGCTCGCTTCCGAACAGAGCTACAACACACGACCGGAGAGCGTCACCGCTCCCCTGCTCGGCAGGATCGCTGCCGGCGGACCCATCCTCGCCGAGGAACAGGTCGAGGATGTTTTCGCGCTGCCCCACCAACTCGTGGGCGACGGCCAGCTGTTCATGCTGCAGGTGCAGGGCGATTCGATGGTGGATGCCGCAATCTGCGACGGCGACTGGGTGGTGGTGCGCCAGCAGCCCGACGCCAACAACGGCGACATCGTGGCCGCACTCCTGGACGAGGAGGCCACCGTCAAGACCTACCGCCGCAAGGACGGGCACGTCTGGCTGATGCCGCACAACGAGCAGTACTCCCCCATCGACGGCGACGACGCACGCATCATGGGCAAGGTCGTCGCTGTGATGCGCAAGGTTTGATCGGATAGCGAGTCGCCAAGGGGTTGCGGTGTACTTCCCATCTATTCCTCGGTTCGCCGACAGCGAACGCCTTTGCCGCCGCGCCGTTCGACCCCGTAGCTTCGTTACCAGCGCCACTGTTCGAGTGGCTCCCTACCGTGAGGAAACACGATGAAGGTGTCCCAGTCGCGTACCGCGATTCCGGCCCTGTCCGCCGCGAGCCTGTCGGCCATGGCGTTGATGTGCGACGCGAACGCGCACTGTCACCTCTGATCGCGACCCCACCTGCCGCCTGAGTGCGCGGCACCCCTCGAAAAAATCTTGAGGGACCACTGTGTCCCGAGAAGGTCCGTACCCCTTTCCCAACGGCACTTCACCCTGCCCACCCCACCTCTGGAGAATCCCCATGCCCACCCTGTTCCTTGTCGAGTTCACCCCCACCCCCGCGACCGCCGACGGCTCCCGTCAACTCATCGAAGACATCGGCTCCGCCACCACCCTCATCGAAGCGCAGGTCACCGCCGACAACGTCCGCGTGTTCGCCATCGTCGAGGCCGACGACGCTGCCTCCGTGGAGCGCCAGCTCTCCGACCTGGCACCCGCATCCGCACCCGCTGAGGTGCGCCTCGTGGGTGCCGACCTGGCCGACGTGAAAGCCGCCAGACCGGAGGCCGGGTATCTGGTGGAGTGGGACATCCCCAGCCACATCGATATGGACACCTACCTCACCCGCAAGGCGGAGAAGACCCCCCTCTACGCAAACATCCCGGAGGTGTCGTTCCTGCGCACCTATGTCCGCGAGGACATGGGCAAGTGCCTGTGCTTCTACGACGCGCCCGACGCTGCCGCCGTCGTCCGTGCCCGCGAGATCGTCTCCACGCCGGTGAACCGTCTGCACGCGCTGAAGGGACTGGGAGCATGAGCACCACCACCACCATCGGTCTCGACGAAGCCCTCCTGGCACAGGTGGCGGAATCCGCTCCGCTGGTCGATGCCAATGAGGTACCCGCGCACGCCGTGCTCACCCCACTGGCCGATCGCGGACTGCTGCACACCGGTCTCCCCGAGGCCCGGGACACGGCACGGCCCTCCGACGACATCCGCCCGGCAGCTGACCTCATCGCCGCCATCGCGGAGGAGTGCGTCTCCTCCGCCTTCTCCGTGTGGGCGCACCGTATGGCGCTGGAATACCTCGCACGCGGCGACCGCTCGTCCCGGACAGCCGAGTTGTTCGAGGATCTCGTCGCTGCCCGCCGCGTGGGCGCGACGGCGATGGCCGCGGGTCTCAAGTCGCTGGCCGGTATCGGCGACGTGGACATCACAGCCTCCCGCACCGCCGACGGCTGGTTGCTGAACGGGCCAGTGGCGTGGGCATCGAATCTGGTGGCCGGCAGCGTCTTCGTGGCACCAGCCCGCACCGATGAGGGGCGGACCCTGGTGGTCTGGGTCGAGAGCGACGCGCCCGGTGTGACCATCCGGCCGGTGTCCGGTCTGCTCGCGCTGGACGCCACGGCATCGGGCAGCCTGCGCCTGCAGGACGCAGCCGTCGCCGATGATCAGGTGCTCTCCACCGACCTCGCCGCCTTCGCGCGTGACTTCCGGCCCAGCTTCCTGGTGCTGCAGAGCGCCTTCTGCGTCGGCCTCATCCGACGCTCCCTCGCGGAGGCCACCACAGCGCTCGGCCGCGGCGACAACCCGTCCCTGACTGGCGACGTCCAGGAACTGAGCGATGACGTCGACGAGTTCCTCGACACTTGGCACCGACTCGCATCGGATGTGGCCTCCGGATCGGCCCGCGAGTTCCTGCAGCTGCGCCTCGATGCCTCCCATCTCGCGGGACGCGCCACACGGCTGGAGGCGACTCTGGCCGGAGGCCGCGGCTACCTGCGCACCAGCGGGACCTCCCGCCGGTTCCGTGAAGCAGCGTTCCTGCCTGTCCAATCACCTTCGGAAGGACACCTGAGATGGGAACTCGCCACGTTGCCCGCTTGAGCGGCGTCCATGCCGGCTATCGTGGCCGGACAGTGTTGAACAACGTCGATCTCGACGTCCCCTACGGCCGACAACTGGCTGTCCTCGGGGCCTCCGGCGCCGGGAAGTCGACCCTGGTGCGCGTCCTCACGGGCGAGCTGGCCCCCACGTCAGGGACGATCTCCTACGACGACGACGGCGCCAGGACCGCGGTCGTCAATCAACAGGCATGGCTCTTCCCCTGGCTGAGCGTGCGGGAGAACATCGCCCTGGGACTTCGGTTCACGAGGAACACCGTCGCGCGCGGGGTGAACATCGACGACATCGTCGCGTTGCTCGGTCTTGAATCGGTCGTCGATGCCTATCCCGACGAGCTCTCGGGCGGACAGGCCCAGCGCACCTCCCTGGCGCGGGCGCTGGCCATCCAACCGGACTGGCTCCTGTTGGACGAACCGTTCAGCGCTCTCGACCCCGTCACCCGCACCGAGCTGCAGACCTGGCTGCGCACCACGGTGATGACGGCCGGCCTGACCAGCGTCATCGTCACCCACGACATTGACGAGGCCCTCCTGCTGGCCGATGACATCGTCCTGGTGGACACCTCCGGACATCTGGCGCACCGGTGGCGCAATGACTCGCCCGCCACGAGTGCGAGCACGGCTCAGCTGCACCCTTTGCGGAGCCGCATCCGCGCCGCCTACGCGCCGACTGATGCCACACTGGAGCCCGGCGACGAGGAGTTCTCCGGCACCGCCCTGGCGGGGGTGCGTCATGGCTGAGCCGACACGTCGCAACCTCTTCCAGCTCGCTGGCCGGGTCGCCGCGGCTGGCGCGATCGGTGGCCTCGCCGGCCGGGGAGCATGGTTGGCGGCCGCTGACGCGCGAACCAGGACCGGGGAGGGAGAACGCGTCCTGGACCGCGACCTGCGCGTCGGGCACCTCCCCATCACGGACGCCTCAGCCCTTCTGGTGGCGCATCACCGAGGCCACTGGGCGGATCAGGGCCTGTCCTCAGCAACCCCGGCGATGTTTCGCGGATGGGACGCGCTGGCGCAGGCGTTCATCGTCGGTGAACTCGACGTCGTCCACCTGCTCATGCCGCCGGCGGTGCAGCTCAAGCTGGCAGCCAGGTCACCCATCACCGTGATCGGCTGGGGACACACGAACGGCTCCGCCCTCACCGTCGCGCCCGAGATTCGCGAGACGGAACAGCTGGCTGGCACCACGGTCGCCGTCCCCTCATGGTGGAGCGTGCACTCCGTGCTCCTGCAGCGCCTCCTGGCCGGAGTGGGTCTGACACCTGTTGTGAGGCAGCGGGCCAGCCGGTCGGCCCGCACGGTCGAACTCGTGGTCATGCCACCCGCCGAGATGGTCTCCGCACTCGGCACCGGCGGGATCGCCGGGTTCGTCGTGGCGGATCCGTTCAACGCGATGGTCGAGGTGGAGGAGATCGGCCACGTCCACCGCTTCCTGGGCGACGTGTGGCAGGACCACGCCTGCTGCGCCATCGCTGTGCGCACCGAACTCGTCGAGGAACAGCCCCGTGCCGTCCAGGCGTTGGCGGCGGGCGTCGTCGAGGCTCAAGGCTGGCTGCACGATCATCGCAGCGACGCCGGAACTTTACTGCGCGACGGGGAGTATCTGCCCCAGCCGCTACCCGCTCTGGACAAGGTGTTCACGCGTGAACCCGAGCCTTACACGGACATCACCACCAACCCCGCCTGGCACGGCGAACGGCTCGGCTTCACCTCGTTCCCCCACGCCAGCTACACCGAGGAGCTGGTGTCCCTGATGCAGGGCGCCGTCATCGACGGCGACACCACCTTCCTGCGGGATCTCGACCCGGCCTCGGTACACGAACAGCTCGTGGACGACCGTTTCACCCGTGATGCCCTCGCCGCGATCGGGACAGCCGTGACACCCAGGACTGAGGTGCTCTCATCATGACCGCAACCACCCTGCCCACCTTCCTTCGTCGCTCCGCCGCACCCCGGCCACCCTCCACAAGGGTTCCCACGTGGACGCTACCTCTGGTGGGGATAGGTGCCGCTGTCGGCCTGTGGTGGCTGCTGACCGACATGGTGTTCGCCGACCGGGCGCTCGTATCGCAGTTCTCCCCCGCCATGGCGCTGACCGGCCTTGCCGAACTGGCAACGTCGGGAACACTGTTGGATTCCGCGTCTATCAGCGTCTTCAGACTGCTGTGTGGTCTCGCGATTGCTGCTGTCATCGGTATCGTCGGCGGACTGCTGCTCGGAGGCATCGGTTGGCTCGACACCGCAACTCGCCCGGTGCAACTGTTCCTGAAGATGGTGTCTCCACTGTCCTGGGCGCCGGTGGCCATCATCGCGTTCGGCATCGGCAATCCGCCGGTGGTGGCGCTCGTGACGGCCGCCGCCGTGTGGCCGATCCTCACCGCCACGTCCGAGGGTGTGCGACGGGTGGACCCCGGCCACCGACGGGTGGCCCACGGGCTGGGCGCCACCCGCCGGGAGGTCCTGCAACACGTCGTCCTGCCGTCGGTTCAACCGTCGGTGCTCTCCGGACTGCGCTCCGCCATCGGCCTGGGTTGGGTGGTCCTGGTGCCGGCCGAGATGCTGGGCGTCACCTCCGGGCTTGGCTACCAGATCCTGAACGCCAAGGACCAGCTGGCCTATCACCAGATCACGGCGCTCATCCTGGTCATCGGCACCATCGGCTTCGCGCTCGACGCCCTGGCACGGTGGGCGTTGGCCACGCGCCGTGACAGGCGGGCACTCCCCATGCCTGATCGGGTTGAATAGGGGTCTCACCAGCACAGCGCCTAGCGCGCGGCTCGTTCAGCTCCGCATTTCCTTCGTCTTCTTCACCACCATCTCAAGTGAGCGTCGGGGGGACAGTCGTGAAAACCAGTCCAGGATCCTTGCGTCATTGCCGATGACCACACGAAAGGCGCCCTTCTCCAGGCCCTCGATAATCTGTCGTCCTGCATCCGCTGCACTTGTCTGCGTGGATCCCTTGTTCGGCTTGTCGCCGCCGGGGCGCTCCGTATCAAGGCCGGAATTTGCTGTGATCTGAGTTTGCACCCCTCCCGGAAAAACGATCGTGACCGCGATGTTGCTGTCCAAGTTCTCCGCGTAGAGAGCTTCTGTGAACATCTTCACCGCGGCCTTGCTTGCACCGTAGGCCCCCTGGCCCGGGACGGTGACGAGACTCCCGATGCTCGCAACGTTCAGCACCGCCGCGGCGGGGCGTCTGTTGAGTTCCGGCAGGAATGCCTTCGTCGTGTTCACTACGCCCCAGAAGTTGACGTTGAAAACACGCTCCATGATATCGAAATCCAGTTCCCGCATCTCCACGAACGGGTGGATGATTCCGGCGATGTTCAGCAGCCCGTCGACCTGTCCATGGGCCTCGATCACCTTGTGGGGTAGCGCAAGAACGGCTTCGCGATCGGTGACGTTGAGAGCGTGGGTGGTCAACTTTCCGTACGGTGCAGCGGCCAGCTCCACTGTCTCCGCCAGTCCAGCCTCATTCAGGTCAACAGCGGCCACCCCGGCCCCCCGGGCGATCAGCCCCCGAACAACCTCCCGGCCCATTCCGTTGCCGCCGCCAGTGACAACGAAGACCCTGTCCTTCACGTCCATCATTTGGAGTCCCTTCGATCGAGAGTTTTCGCTTCCAACCTAACGAGACGGACCGAGCTCGTGGGAATCGCCGGCTACTCGGCGCCGCGCAGCCTGCGCAGGGCCCGAACGGCCATATCGGGGTCCGTGGTTCTCCAGAAGGTGGGAAGAGACTTGGCGAGGAACTGGCCGTAGCGCTTCGTGATGAGTCGCGGGTCGAGGATGGCCACGACACCCCTGTCGTCGCTGCGCCGGATGAGCCGCCCCGTGCCCTGGGCGAGCAACAGCGCCGCCTGCGTGGCGGCGACGGTCATGAAGCCGTTGCCGCCCCTGTCGTCAACGGCCTTCTTGCGCGCCTGCATCAGCGGATCGTCCGGGCGCGGGAACGGGATCTTGTCGATGATGACGAGCTGGCATGTCTCTCCCGGCACATCGACGCCCTGCCACAGCGACATGGTGCCGAAGAGGCTCGTGTCGGGGTCGGCGATGAACGTACGCTGCAGTTCGGAGAGTTGCGCGTCACCCTGGCAGAGGATGGTCATGTGCGGGAGCTCCCGCCGGCAGTGGGCAGCCGCCTGTTCCGCGTTGCGACGCGACGCGAAGAGTCCCAACGTGCGTCCCTCACTGGCCCACACCAGCTGTGCGATCTCCGCCAGGACTTCCTCGCTCAGACCGTCGCGACGCGGCTCCGGCAGGGACTTCGTGGCATACAGAATGCCCTGGGTGCGGTAGTCGAAGGGCGTGCCGACGTCGAGCGCCCGCCACGCCAGGCTGTCCTCATCGGAGAGTTCGGCACCCTCATCGAGGCGGTCCGCGCTCCGCAGTCCGACGCTGGTGGCGAAGGCATCGAAGCTCCCACCCAGGTTCAGGGTGGCGGAGGTGCAGATTGTGGTCTTCTCACCGAACACCTCCGTGCGCAGCAACCCGGCGACGTCAAGCGGGGCCACATACGCGGTCCGGCCACGGATCTCGGACTCGCTGACCCACACCACGTCGGCGTCGGCCAGGGCGGCGATGCGGCTGGCAATGTCGAAGATCTCCTTCACCGCGGCGCTGGCCTGGGTGCGTTCGTTGTCGTTGTGCTGGCCACCGAGGGCACTGATGGCTCGCCGTGCCACGTCCCGGACCTGCGCCGCCGCGTAGACCAGCGGTGCCGACGCCGCAGTGATCCGGACGAGTTCAGATTCTTCCAGCGCCGCGCGGAACGAGTCCGCCGACTCCACGAAATCCACCCCGAGATCGTCATCCAGCCACGTCAGCGCCCGCTTCGCTGTGCGTTCCACGATGCCGGGCGTCAGTTCGTTCGTCGCCGCCGTCGTCATCCGGGAGGTGAGTTCGTGCGCCTCGTCGATCACGACGGCGGAATGCTCGGGCAGCGCGGTGCCGCCGTGCATGGCGTTGATGGCCAGGAGTGCGTGGTTGGTGACCACCACCTGAGCTTCGCGGGCGCGGTCACGGGACGCCTCCACGAGGCACTCGTCACCGAAGGGACAAGCGCTGACACCCAGGCATTCACGGCTGGGGATGGAGACCTGCGCCCAGCTTGCCGCCGTGTGCGTCGGTGCATCGTCGCGGTCCGCCAGCCCCTTGCTGGCAGCTTGTTCCTCGACCCAGTCGCGCAGGGCCAGCACCTCGACCCCGAGTTTGCTGACAGAATCCAGATCGCTCGCAGCCGATGCGAGCTCCTCCGCGCCGACGAGGGCGCCCTGGTCGGCGTCGCTGCCTGAGCGCGAACGATAGAGACAGGCGTAGTTCGTCCGCCCCTTGAGGACGGCCGCCTTCGGGCGCATCCCCGAGACGGACTCCACCGCGTCCAGCGCGGCGGGGATGTCTTTCTGCCCCAGCTGCGCCTGGAGAGCGAGCGTCGCCGTGGCAATGATGATGCGCTCTTCAGGGTCATCCGCCACCCGCGCCATCACCGGCGCGAGATACCCCAGAGACTTGCCCGTACCGGTTCCCGCCTGCACCAGCAAGTGGATGCCGGACTCGAGGCTGTCGGCGACGGCCTCCACCATGGCTTTCTGGCCGGCGCGCTCACCGCCGCCGATGCCGTCGATCGCGGCCTGCAGGATGGCGAGTCCAGCAGAATCAGTCACGCGTGAACTCGGCCAGTTCGTCAGCCAGGCCGGGCCGCACCTGCGCCTGCACCGCGGTCCCCTCTCCCGTGTGCTCCAGGGATGAGATGCGTCCGCTGCGGTGGATGCGGTCCATGAGGTCACCGCGCTCGTAGGGCACCATCACGTCGACGGTGATCTCCGGGTTCGGCAACCCCTCCCCGAGAATGTCTCCCAGCTCCTCCAGGCCAGCTCCGGTGCGGGCGGACACGGCCACGGCATCGGCATGGTTGGCCCGCAGAGCCATCACCATGGTGGGATCCGCGATGTCGATCTTGTTGAGCACCAGAAGCTCGGGAACACCTGCTGCCCCGATGTCCCCCAGGACCTGACGCACGGCACCGATCTGGCCCTCGGGATCCGGATCGGACGCATCGACGACGTGAATCAGCAGGTCCGCCTGCACGGACTCCTCCAGGGTGGAGCGGAACGCTTCCACCAGATCATGCGGCAGGTGACGGACGAAACCGACCGTGTCCGTCAGCGTGAACTGCCGGCCTCCGGCAGTCTCCACGCGTCGAGTGGTGGGGTCGAGAGTGGCGAACAGTGCGTCCTCCACCAGCACCCCAGCACCGGTCAGGCGGTTCAGCAGGGAGGACTTGCCTGCGTTGGTGTAGCCGACGATGGCCACCGAGGGGATCTGGTGGCGTTGTCTCTCGGCCCGCTTGTGCTCGCGGGTTGCGTCCATGGTGCGCATCTTGCGTCGCAGCTGCGCGATCCGGTTCCCGATCCGACGGCGATCCGTCTCGATCTTCGTCTCACCGGGCCCACGGCCACCGATTCCGGCACCGCCGGCGACTCGGCCTCCGGCCTGGCGCGACAGGTTGCCGCCCCAGCCACGGAGCCGTTGCTTGAGGTACTGGAGCTGGGCCATCTCCACCTGGGCCTTGCCCTCGGCGCTCTTGGCGTGGGAGGCAAAGATGTCGAGGATCAGGGCGGTGCGATCCACCACCTTGACCTTGATCCGGTCCTCCAGGTTGCGCAGCTGCGCCGCCTCGAGTTCACCGTCGCAGATGACAGTGTCCGCACCGGTGGCCTCCACCACCTCGCGGATCTCCTCCACCTTGCCGCTGCCCACGTACGTGGCCGGATCCGGGGTGCTGCGTCGCTGCACGAGGGTCTCCAACACCTCGGAACCAGCGGTCTCCGCCAACAGTTTCAGCTCCGCCATCGCATTGTCCGCATCAGCCTGGCTGCCCGATGTCCACACGCTGACCAGCACCACACGCTCGAGCCGGAGTTGGCGGTACTCGACCTCGGTGACGTCCTTGAGCTCGGTACGCATGCCGTCCACGCGGCGCAGGGAGTGACGCTCCGCCAACTCCTCCTGGTCACCGTCGAAGTCGATAGTGCTCTCGGTGAGGTCCTCGGGTGCATGTGTGCGTTCAGTCATGTTGGATCCATTGTCCCAGCACTTCCAAGCATTCGTGAATCCCGTGGGTCACAGGAATTCGCCCCTCGCCACGATGACGGCTGGGCCGGTGAGCCAGACTTCGTCGCCCTCGAACTCGACGCGAAGGTCGCCTCCGGGGACGTGCACCTCGATGACGTCGCCGGAGCCCGTCCTCTCGCGGTGGGCGGCGGCAGCAGCCACAACTCCCGTGCCGCAGCTCATTGTCTCGCCGCTGCCGCGTTCGAAGACCCGCATGTCCAGCTGACCGGGTGCGCGTTCGGTCACGAACTCGACGTTCACGCCGTCGGGAAAACTGTCGGCCGGATCCCACCGCGGTGCGACGCTCAGGTCGAGTGAGGTGCGAGTGGTGTCGTCGAGGAAAACGACTGCGTGTGGATTTCCCACGTTCACGGGCGTGCCGGGCCAGCGCTGGTCGGCGTGCACGATCTCGACAGACTCCGAGGGCGCGTCCTCAGCCGGTGATGCACTGCCGACACGGACCCTGCCCATGCTGACCGAGATCAACTCGCCGGGTACACCTCGGACATGCCGGAGCCCCGCTCGCGTCGCAATGTCGAACTGGCCGGGGGCGACCCAGTCCTGCTCCAACAGGTGGAGCGCGAACACACGCAATCCATTGCCACACATCTCGGCGACGGAGCCGTCCGCATTACGGTAGTCCATGAACCACAGATCGGGATCACCCTCCCACTGCGGCATGTGTGCGGCGCGCACCACTCGCAACACACCGTCGGCGCCGATTCCGCCCCGGCGGTCGCACATGGCAGTGACGATGTCCGGCGTCAGATCCTGCATCGCGTGCTGGTCGTCGATGATGATGAAGTCGTTGAGCGTACCGTGGCCCTTCAGGTAGGCGGTTCGTCTCATCGTTGATTCCCCCTCCGCTCCGGTGCCAATCCTACCGACTGGATGATGCTCTCCACATTGTCGACGGCGCCTGCATCCAGCCACGTGATCCGCGGATCCCTGCGGTACCAGCCGAGCTGCTTGCGGAAGAAGCGACGCGTCGCCTTCTTGGTCAGCTCCCTCGCCTCCTCCTCCGAGTACTCTCCGTCGAGGAAGTCGACCACCTGCCGGTAGCCGATGGCCCTCACCGCTGTCAGGCCGTCCCGGAGGCCCTGGTTGAGTAAGTGTCGGACCTCCTGCACCAGACCTTCACGCCACATGGCATCCACCCGCTCGTTGATGCGTGCGTCAAGCACTGCCCGGTCCTCGGAGAGACCGAACTGGTGCACATTGTCGAGCTCATAGCTCCACTCCGGCAGGTTCGGGACGTGTCCACCGGCGAGTTCCAGCACCTCGAAGGCTCGTACCGTGCGCCGACCATTCGCCGGCTCAATCTTCGCAGCAGACGCAGGCGCCACCTCTGCGAGCCGAGCGTGCAATGCCAGCGCCCCCACTCGTTGCAGCTCCGCCTCCCATCGACTCCTGACCTCCGCATCCGAGCCGGGGAACTCGAAGTGGTCGACGATGGCTCGGGTGTAGAGGGCAGAGCCGCCCACCACGATCGGAACCGCCCTGCGTACGCGAATGTCGGTGATGGCGGTGCGTGCCAAGCGCTGAAAATCTGCGACGGAGGCTGTCTGCGTCACGTCGAGGATGTCGATCAGGTGGTGCGGGACCCCGCCTCGTTCCTCCGTGCTCGGCTTGGCCGTGCCGATGTCCATTCCTCGGTAGACGAGCATCGAATCGGCGTTGACGACTTCGGCGTCGACGCCGTCGGCCCGGAGCGCGAGCGCGAGCTGCACGGCGAGGCGGGACTTGCCCGTTGCGGTGGCTCCGATCAGCACGATGACCGGCAATGACATGGCTCCATCCTCCCAGCTGACGCACGGTTGTTGCGAGCCTTCATCGCGGTTGTCCTCGCAGGCATGCCCGAACTCGTGGTGGATGAACCGCGCTCCCGGCATACTCGACGGTGTCCACTGTTCATTCACTGATAGGAAGGCGAGAGCATGACAACATCCGACAACTCACACGACTCCACCTCCGGCGACGGAGGCTTCATCGACAGCGCCATCGAGAAGGGCGGCGACTTCGTCGACAAGAAGACGGGCAACAAGTACGAGAGCCAGGTTGACAAGGGGCAGGACTTCCTGAGCGACAAGTACGGGAACAGCGGTAACGCAGACGAGGCTCGCACCACGGGCGACGCGGATCGCACTACCTGAGTCACCACAGGACCCAGCAGCGTGCTGCCAGGGGTGTCGGGACCATCTTGTCCCGACACCCCTGTTGCGTTGTCGCTGGGCTCGTCAGCTCGCTTGTGCCACCATGAGCGCTGGAACACTGATACCGCAGAACGAGGAGAACCATCGTGGCCGAGAACACCCATGGGCAGCACTCTGGCGATGCTGAGGCTGAGACCCGCACGTCAAAGACGGAGCAGCAGGAGCAGGAGGAGCAGCGGATCGAAACCAAGGAGCGACTCTCCATGGACCGCACGGACATGGACGACGCGATCGACAGTCAGGAGGACCAGAAGTTCGACGGGAAGGACACGAGCCGCTACGCGGAGGAGACCGAGCAGGCGCTGACTGACGACACCCGCTGACCCACCACGGGGTTGATCAGCCGCATCCCTCGGAGGCCGGCGCCAGCGGGGCAGGGACACCGACCGAGGGCAGACCAAGCCCCACACCCTTGGGCTTTGGTGACTCGGTGGCCTGCTGCCAGGCGTCTCCACCACGGGTGCGACGGAGCGTGGTGATCGGCACGTCCGAGTTCAGGTGGTGGGGCGCGGCGTGCGTGATCCTCACGGTGGCCACATCGCCGGGACGAGGCCGCAGGGCAGGGTCGTCGCTCACGGTCGCGTGCACCAGGCGGTTGTCCCGAGCCCGGCCGCTCATGCGGTTGGTCTCCGCGTCCTTGCGCCCCTCCCCGAGGGCGAACATGACCTCCACGTCCCGGCCCTCGAATGCCCTGTTCTCCTCCCAGGCGACGTCGTTGACCAACGACACGAGGCGTTCGTAGCGTTCCTGCACCACCGTCTTCGGTACCTGGCCCGGCATCTCTGCCGCCGGTGTTCCCGGCCGCTTGGAGTACTGGAACGTGAACGCGGCCGAGAATCGCGAGCGTTCCACGACTTCCAGAGTGGCTTGGAAGTCCTCCTCCGTCTCGCCGGGAAATCCGACGATGATGTCGGTGGTGATTGCCGCCTGCGGCATCGCGTCACGCACCCGGTCCAGAATGCCGAGGAACCGCTTGCTGCGATACGACCGCCGCATGGCCTTCAGCACGGTGTCCGAGCCGGACTGCAACGGCATGTGCAGTTGGGGCATGACGTTGTGGGTGGAGGCCATGGCCTCGATGACGTCGTCGGTGAAGTCCTTGGGATGGGGGGACGTGAAACGCACCCGCTCCAGGCCGTCCACGTCGCCACATGCGCGCAGCAGCTTGGCGAAGGCGGCCCGGTCCCCGAACTCGACGCCGTAGGCGTTGACGTTCTGCCCGAGCAGCGTGATCTCCTGAACGCCCTGGGCCACCAGCATCTCGATCTCGGCCAGGATGTCGCCCGGACGACGATCGGTCTCCTTGCCGCGCAACGCGGGAACGATGCAGAAGGTGCAGGTGTTGTTGCAGCCCACACTCACCGAGACCCAGGCGGAGTACGGCGATTCGCGGCGGCTGGGGAGGTTGCTCGGGAAGGTCTGGAGGGCTTCGACGATCTCGACCTGCGCCTCCTTCTCCACGCGTGCCCGCTCCAGGAGCACGGGAAGGCTTCCCACATTGTGGGTGCCGAAGACCACATCCACCCAGGGGGCACGCTTGAGGATGACGTCGCGGTCCTTCTGCGCCATGCAGCCGCCCACGGCGATCTGCATCCCGGGATGGTTCTCCTTGACCCGCGCCATGTGACCGAGGTTGCCGTACAGACGGTTGTCGGCATTCTCCCGCACGGCGCAGGTATTGAAGACGACCACGTCGGCGCCAGCATCCATCAGGTTGCTACTCTGCGGCTCGACCCGGCTGAGTCCGGCGTCCTCCAGGAGGCCCGAGATCCGCTCCGAGTCGTGGACGTTCATCTGGCAGCCATACGTGATGACGTTGTAGGTGCGTGCGCTGGTCATGATGGGCACCACTGTAGGCGCGCCGTCGCCCTACACTGAAACCCGGTACCGCACTAGGGTTATGTTCCATGAGCAGTGAGCGCACACAACCCATTCCCCCGACGGGCGAGCAGTACACCATCTCCGCTGGAGGCTACGCCGCCGTCGTGACGCAGGTGGGAGCCACTCTGCGAAGCGTCACGGTCGACGGACGGGAACTGCTGTGGAGTTTCGGCTCGGACGAGTCGCCATCAGCCAGCCAGGGCAAACAGCTCATTCCCTGGCCGAACCGCATCCGTGACGGTTACTACACCTTCAACGGCATCGAATACCAGCTGCCCATTAATGAGGTCCCACGTCACAATGCCCTGCACGGTCTCAACGACGGCTTCGCGTGGCAGCTGGTCTCGCACACCGACCGGCAAGTGGTGCAGCGGCACGTGTTCCATCCCGAGACCGGGTGGCCCGGGACCTTGACCTCCACCCTGACGCACAGCGTCGACGACCACGGCCTGAGGGTGCGTGTGCATGTCACGAACGACGGCGACGTCGCCCTCCCCTACGGCTACGGCGTGCATCCCTACTTCGCTTTCGAGGACATCGACGAGGTCACGCTGGATCTCCCGTTCAGCCAGGAGTTGCGCGTGGACGAGGACCGACTCCTGCCCATGGAGGTGACGCCTGTGACAGGTACCAACGACTTCAGGACGCCCCGTCCGCTCGGTTCGACGGTGCTCGACACCGCCTTCACCTCCCCCGCCAGCGAGGATTGGCGTGTGCGTCTTGCCGGACCCGCGCACGCCATTGAGGTGTGGGCGGATCGGACACTGCCATGGGTGCAGGTGTTCACGGGCCCGGAGCGCGATGCGGTCGCGGTGGAGCCAATGACCTGCGGTCCCGACGCCTTCAACGAGGGTCCAACGCACGACGGCGTCATCGTTCTGGCTTCCGGCGAGGACCACGTCGCGACGTGGGGAGTCCGAGCCGGGTAAGGGCAGCGCGGAGGTGCCTGCGAGGAGTCAGTGGGCGGTTTCGGTGGCGCGGCTCTCCCGCACCACGGTGACCTTGATCTGGCCGGGGTAGCTCAGATTCTTCTCGATGTCGCGAGCAATCTCACGAGCAAGCAACTGCGCACCACCGTCGTCGATTTCCGCCGGTGTCACCATCACCCGCAGCTCGCGGCCGGCCTGCATGGCATACACCCGATCCACACCGTCGCGGTCCGAAGCAAGAGCTTCCAGATGTTCCATGCGCTCCACGTAGGCCTCCAAGGACTCGCGCCGCGCACCCGGCCGCGAACCGGAGATGGCGTCGGCCGCCTGGGTGAGGATGGCCTCCACGGTCCGGGGCTCGACCTCATTGTGGTGGGCCTCCACAGCGTGAACGATGTCTTCGTGTTCGCCATGACGCCGCAACAGCTCGGCGCCCACAATCGCATGCGGTCCCTCCACCTCGTGGGTGAGGGCCTTGCCGATGTCGTGAAGGAACGCGGCGCGTTTGCAGACGGCCACGTCCAGGCCCAATTCAGCCGCCATCATCGCGGCCAGATGAGCAGACTCCACAAGGTGGCGCAACACGTTCTGCCCGTAGGAGGTCCTGTACGCCAACGCCCCCAGGACGGGAACCAGGTCCTCGTGCAGATCCACGATGCCCACTTCCGCCATGGCGTCCTCGGCCTCGCGCTGGATGCGCTCGGCGATGCTGCGCTGGCTGCGTTCGTAGACCTCTTCTATGCGGGCGGGATGGATGCGTCCGTCAGCCACGAGATCCATGAGGGTCAGACGTGCCGTCTCCCGCCGAACAGGGTCGAAGCAGGACAACAGGACGGACTCGGGGGTGTCATCGATCAGGACATTGACCCCTGTGATCTGCTCGAAGGCGCGGATGTTGCGCCCCTCGCGACCAATGATGCGCCCCTTCATGTCATCACTGGGCAGATCGATGGTGGAGACCACTGATTCGCTCGTCTGCTCCGAAGCGCAACGTTGAATGGCGGTGACAACGATGCTGCGGGCGATCTTCTCGGCATCTCGCTTCGCGGCCGATTCGATGTCGCGGGCCAGGGCGGTGGCAGCCAGCCGGGACTGGCGTTCAGCTTCGGCCATGACCTCGGCTCGAGCGGCCTGCTGGGTGAGTCCGGCGATCCGTTCACGCTCGGCCTCCACCTCGTCGCGCATGTCCCCGAGCTCTCGCCGTTGACTCTTCAACTGTGCCCTGACGACGTCCTGGCGCTCCGCTCTGGCAGCGAGCCCTTCCGCATCCGCCGCCAGACGATCCTCGCGCTCGTGCAGGCGGGCTTCCATCCGCTCCTGCGCGTGCCGCATCTCCCGCAGTTCAGCCCGCTGCGCCGACATCGACGCTTCCAGTTCCTCGCGACGCCGATCGGCATCCGCAATGGATTCCTTGATGCGAGCCTGCGATTGCGCCATCAACCTCTCCGAGTCAGCCCGAACACGCTCTGCCGCTTCCTGCGCTTCGCTCCGCGCGGCATCGAAATCCAGACGGCGACGGCGCTCGAAGTTGGAGCGCTCATCGCTGAACGCCGATAGTGCACGCCGATGAATGATCAGGATGATGACGATCCCGACAGCCAGCAGGGCCGCTGCTATCCACCCGAGAAACTCCATGGCACCTCCTCTGACGTATTCGAATCTCGTCCACGTCCGGGGACACCACGTCATCGGCTCGGTCAATTCAGCGGCCGAGCCTCGTGACGACGCTTCGCGCGCCGACACATATGCACTTGTCAGGCAGTAATCCGATGGCCGTCGCCGTGCTCGGACACGGTCATCGGGAGAGTTGTCCAATCAGCCCCACAGCAGTGGGAAGTGGTGTCATACCGGTTCGAAAACCTGACCCGAGACTAGAACCGCCCTGTGGAAAACACAAGCTGAAGCCGCTCTGCATCGCCCTCGGTCAGTCACTCCAACCCTCATCCGGACCGCTCAGAACGTCCGTCACCACACGTCGCACGACATCCGGTCCGAAACCGCGGCGAGCCAACGCCCCGTACAGACGACGCTTGGCCACCGCCTCGTCCAATCCGTTCATCGAACGCACTTTCCTGGCAGCAAAAGCGGTCGCGGCGGCGAGTTCCTCGTCGGGATCGACGGACGACAGGGCTTCGACTGCCACCTCATCGGCAACTCCCTTCTCCCGCAGTTCCTGCCGGATCCTGTGACCGCCACGACGCGACACAGTGGTGCGGGTGCTCACGAGCGCCATGGCGAAGGCTTCGTCGTCGATCAACCCGACAGCAGCGAATCGTGCCATCACCTCGTCGATGATGTCCTCGGGCACATTCTTGCGAGCCATGGCCCGGCGCAGCTCAGCTTCGGATCTGGCTCTGGTTTCCAGCAGATTGAGCGCGATGCGTCGGGCGAACTCAACTTGCTCATCCCTGGTCATTGCGCCGGAATCGTCAGAAATCGACCTCACCGGTTTCAGGATCAACACCGTCGGGCACATCGGTCTTGTCGATGCCCAGGTGCAGGCGAATCCGCTGCTCGATCTCAGCGGCCACTTCCGGATTCTTGCGGAGGTGATTGCGTGCGTTCTCCTTACCCTGACCGAGTTGATCGGACCCGTAGGTGAACCACGCCCCAGCCTTGCGGACGATGCCCGCCTCCACGCCCATGTCGATCAGACTGCCCTCACGTGAGATGCCTTCGCCGTAGATGATGTCGAACTCCGCCTGCTTGAACGGCGGAGCCACCTTGTTCTTCACCACCTTGACCCGTGTGCGGTTGCCCACCATTTCCGTGCCGTCCTTGAGGGTCTCGATTCGGCGCACGTCCAACCGGACCGAGGAGTAGAACTTGAGAGCGCGACCACCGGTGGTGGTCTCCGGCGAGCCGAACATCACCCCGATCTTCTCGCGCAGCTGGTTGATGAAGACCATCGTGGTGTTCGAGTTCTTGAGCGCTCCGGTCATCTTGCGCAGCGCCTGGCTCATGAGGCGGGCCTGCAGACCAACGTGGGAGTCGCCCATCTCCCCCTCGATCTCGGCGCGGGGTGTCAGGGCCGCCACGGAATCGACCACCACGAGGGCAAGTGCCCCGGACCGCACAAGCGTGTCTGCGATCTCTAGCGCCTGTTCGCCGTTGTCGGGCTGGGAGACCAACAGTTCGTCAGTGTTGACGCCGAGTCGTTGGGCATAGGCCGGGTCAAGCGCATGCTCGGCGTCGATGAATGCGCAGATGCCGCCGCCGGCCTGCGCATTGGCGATGGCATGGAGAGCAACGGTGGTCTTGCCGCTCGACTCCGGTCCATAAACCTCCACCACGCGTCCCCGCGGCAAGCCCCCAATGCCGAGTGCCACATCCAGAGCGACACACCCCGTCGGGATGACGTCGATGGGAAGACGAGTATCCTCCCCCAGCCGCATCACCGAGCCCTTGCCGTGCACCTTCTCAATCTGGGAGAGCGCTGCCTCCAGGGCCTTCGAACGATCCGCTACGGCCATGGTGGCCCCTTCCTGTCTGACCGCCCGCGCGGCCACTGCTTGGTGTTGTTTTCTACTCTAGGAAGCTGCACCGACAAATCCCCACATCCGCTGTCCACGTGTGGAGAAGAGCGTCAGCCATCAATAGAAACATTACGCGAACACCTGTTCGATTGCACTGCGACACGCGTACGACGCGCGGGTAGGAACGACGAAATTTCTAGCGCATGGTCTGAGGCAGTTCAAGATGCTTCCACACGGCGCGCCAGATGGTTTTGCAGGGTGTGCCCGCCCTCAGGGACTCCGTAACGGTTCGGCCCGCCAGGTCCGCGAGCACCACCTGATCGGCCCACACACGGCTGTATCCGTTCGGCAGGACCTCGTCCAACCTGGACCACAACTCGGCTTCTCGCACGGTGCCAGAGTAGCCCGCGTCCGTGGGCCTGCTGAAGACTGTCGTCCATCATCCCCTTAGACTGTTCGGCAAGCCGCACACGGTCTGTGTCATTGCTCGCACCAAGGGGGGGGTCACCTTTTGAACGCCGCCGCATCACCGTCGCACAAGCGATCAGACCGCATGGTCGCGCTCCTGGCTCTGCTCAACTCTCAGGGGCAGCTGTCACTGTCCTATCTGGCCAAGGAACTCTCGGCCTCGGAAGCCACCATCCGACGCGACGTGGCCGTACTCGCCGCACAGGGCCTGCTGGATCGCACGCACGGCGGGGCCAGACCCGCGCGGGGTGCCCGCGAACTCCCTGAACGGCTGAGAGGGAGCCGCAACCAAGCGGCCAAGACACGCATTGCCATGGCGGCCGCGCACATGATTCCCGAGGGGAAGCACGCCATCGGACTCACCGGCGGAACAACCGCCGCGATGGTGCTGCGAGCCCTGGCACACCGCCAGGATCTCACCATCATCACGAATTCCCTCAGCATCGGCATGGAGGCCGCTGAGCACGGGCAGAACAGGGTGCTCATTGCCGGCGGCGTTCTGCGCCCGAACTCCCTGGAAGTTGTCGGATCGCTCGCAGAGTCCACCCTGCGGCTGGTGAACGTCGGCACCGCGATCGTCGGCGCCGACGGCGTTAGCTCGGTGGGGGGGCTGACAACTCACGATGACATTGAGGCGCGGACGAACCACACGTTGATCGAGAGAGCACAACGGGTCATCGTCGTGGTGGACTCCAGCAAGGTGGGCAATGTGACTCTGTCCAAGATGGGCGACCTCAGCGAGATCGACATTCTCATCACCGACGACGGCGCGCCACCAGCCGAGCTTCAGCGCATCCGCGACGCAGGGGTAAAAGTGCAGACGGTGCCAGTGTCCGCCCACGACAGCTGAACCTGGACCCCCGGCTGCCGGAGCGTTGATCAGCTGCTGCTCAGGCAGCCAGCGCGACCCTGTGCGGTGTCGCGCGGGCGGCTTCCTGTTCCGCCACTCGCTCACTCACCTGCACAAGCGCCTCCGACAGCGATACACCCAGCGCCTGCGTGACGGAGAACAGCACTTCGCTGGACGCCTCCTTGCAGCCCCGCTCGATCTCACTCAAGTAGCCGAGGCTGACCATGCTCGCCAGCGACACCTCACGCAGGGTCATTCCTGCCTCCAGCCTGAGGGCGCGCAGCGTCTCGCCCATTGCCTTGCGAATCAGAATCGTATGCACGTCAACACCTGCCAGTCTGCGGATCCGGCGCCCGCTCCATCCACTACAACGAACGACACGGCTGAACTATTCCGTGGTGGGTGCGCAGTTCTGTGATGGGCACGCCGGGGATCACTGCACGCGCAGGCACATCTCCAACGCATGCTCGATGGCCGCTTCCCGGATGCTCTCGCGATCACCCTCAAAGTTCTTCAGCTCGGTGTAGTGCGGTGCGGGCGACATGCCCATGCGCGGCCCGACGACGGCGAACCAGACAGTCCCCACCTTCACGCCGTCCGTCTCGGTCGGACCTGCGACGCCGGTGGTGGCGATGGCCCAGTCCGCTTCGCAGCGCGCCTGTGCACCGAAAGCCATCTGCAGTGCCGTCAGTTCGTTGACCACCCCCTCGGCGTCGATCAGCTCCTCATCCACCCCGGCAAGGCCGGTCTTGAGGTCTCGTGCGTACGTGACCAACGCACCGCGAAAAACAGCCGAAGCGCCCGGGACTGCCGTGAGCGCCGCCCCGAGTCCCCCGCCGGTGAGGGACTCACAGGTGGCCAACGACACGGACCTCTGGCTCATCTTCTTGATCAACTTCTCGGCGGATTCCAGCGCCATGTCCACTCGATTCCTTCGTCGGTCGCCTCATTGCGTGCCACCACTCTAGCCCCGCCTCTGTCTAATGTCTGCGGGTGCCCGAAGCGATGGCTTCACGGCGGATCTTCAGGGCCGAGAAGATGTAGGTGATGCCCGTGACCACTGTGAGGGCGAGCGCTGCGAGCATGATGACCAGCGCCACCACTGACAGCCACTCCGGCAGATTCTGCCGCCCCAGTAGGTAGAGTCCGAGCGCGACCGACTGGGTGACGGTCTTGAGCTTGCCCCCCTTGTTCGCGGCCATGATGCCGTGCTTGGCGATCGCGGCCCGCAGCCAGGTGATGCCCCATTCGCGCAGGAGGATCACGGCAATGATGATCCAGCTGAGTTCATCGAGGATGCCCAGCGCGATGAAGGCTGCGCCGGTCAGGGCCTTGTCCGCCACCGGATCCCAGAGTTTGCCGAAGTCTGTGACCAAGTTGTATTTCCGCGCGATGTGGCCGTCGGCCAAGTCCGTGAGGATCGCCACGACGAAGACAGCGGTCGCACCGATACGCCATCCGACGTCGTCCGGGTTGCTGAACAACACGACGAGGAAGATCGGGACCATGACGATCCGCAAAACCGTGAGCGCATTCGGCACATTTACGTTGCTGGGTCTGCTTTCGGTGGTCATTGAAGCTCCGCCTTCAGGTCGATGCCGAGTGCGTCGACATAGGTGACGGGAACGAGGTCGCCTATCACAGCGCTCGCGTCCTCGATGGTGACGATTCCGTCGGTCTCGGGTCCCTGGTGCGGCCCGCGGGCCACGGCGCCGTCCTCGGAGAACGTCTCCACCAGTACGACGGCGGACTCCCCGACCCGCTCGGCCGCCCGCGATTCGCACACTTCCATGGCCACGTCGGCCAGCATGGCGCGGCGCGCCTCGATCTCGTCGGCGTCCACGTGTCCTGCCAGAGCCTCGCCCTCAGTGCCGTCCTCATCCGAATACGCGAACACCCCCAGCACATCCAGATTGGCGTCGATGATGAACTGGCGCAGCGTCTCCACGTCCTGTTCGGTCTCGCCGGGGAAGCCGGCGATCACATTGCTGCGGATCCCGGCCTGCGGGGCGGCCGTCCGGATCCGCTCGACGAGCGACAGGAAGGAAGCCGGGTCCCCGAACCGTCGCATCCGGCGCAGAACAGCTGGTGCCGCGTGCTGGAAGGACAGGTCAAAGTACGGCACCACCTTGGGTGTGCTCAGCATGGTCTCAAGCATGGCGGGCCGGATCTCCGCGGGCTGCAGATAGGAGACTCGAATCCATTCGAGACCGTCGACGCGCGACAGCTCGGGCAGGAGTGCCTCCAGGCTTGCCTGACCGGCGAGGTCCTTGCCGTAGCTGGAGGTATTCTCCGACACCAGGAAGATCTCCTTGACCCCTTCCTCCACCAGCCAGCGGGCCTCGGCGACGACGTCGTCCATCGGACGCGAGAGGTAGCTCCCGCGGAACATGGGGATCGCGCAGAACGCGCACCGACGGTCGCAGCCGGAGGCGATCTTCAGGGGCGAACTGGGACCGGAACCCATGCGTCGACGCCACGCGCGTGGCCCACTGGCGGGGGCGAGACCCTCGGGCATGGTGTGGCCCGGCACCGCAACCGTGGCGGCCGCAGCGGGGCGGGCCGTCGGAGACAGTGGGAGCAGCTTGCGCCGATCCCGGGGGATGTGTGACTCCGGCGCCTGACCGTCGAGGATGCCACGCAGTTTGTCGGCGATGTCGGTGTAGTCGTCGAAGCCCAGCACGGCGTCCGCCTCCGGGAGTTCCCCCGCCAGCTGGACGCCGTAGCGCTCGGCCATGCACCCGACGGCCACCACGGCCTTGGTGGTTCCGTCATTCTTCAAGTCGGCCGCAGCCAACAGCGTGTCGATGGAGTCCTTCTTCGCCTGCTCCACGAAACCACAGGTGTTGACGACGACCGTTTCGGCCTCGGAGGCTTCGTCCACGAGCTCGAAGCCACCCTGCTCAAGACGGGCGGCCAGCTCCTCCGAATCGACGTCGTTGCGGGCACATCCGAGCGTGGAGATGTGCACTGTGATCGAGTGGGGAGCGTCAGGGGCGCGGAGGGCAGTCATGGTGAGTCCCAGTATCCGCTATCCAGCCGCGAGGTTGGCCAACAGCTCATCCAGATCCTCTGGTTTCACCAACACGTCGCGCGCCTTGGAACCCTCCGAAGGCCCGACGACGCCTCTGCTCTCCAGGATGTCCATGAGACGTCCGGCCTTGGCGAACCCGACGCGCAGTTTGCGCTGCAGCATCGACGTGGAACCCAGTTGCAGCTCCACGATCAGCTTGGCGGCGTCGAGGACGAGCCCCATGTCGTCGCCGATGTCATCGACCACCTTCTTCTCGGCGGCCGGGGCGGTGACATCCTCACGGTAGGTGGGCTGCAGCTGCTGCGCCACGTGGGCCACGATGTCGCGGATCTCGGACTCGTTGACCCAGGCACCCTGCACCCGCACGGCCTTCCCGGTGCCGATGGGGAGGAAAAGGGCGTCGCCCTTGCCGACCAGCTTCTCCGCACCCGGCTGATCGAGGATGACGCGGGAATCGGTCATGGACGACGTGGCGAACGACAGTCGGGAGGGAACGTTGGCCTTGATGAGGCCGGTGACCACGTCCGTGGAGGGGCGCTGGGTGGCCAGCACCAGATGGATGCCTGCCGCACGTGCGAGCTGGGTGATACGGACGATGGACTCCTCGACATCACGCGGCGCCACCATCATCAGATCCGCCAGTTCGTCCACCACGACGAGCAGGTAGGGGTAGGGGCTCAGCACCCTCTCGGAGTTCTCCGGCAGCTTGATCTGGCCGGCGCGAACGGCTTTGTTGAAATCGTCCACGTGGCGGTAGCCGAACGTGGCGAGGTCGTCGTAGCGCATGTCCATCTCACGCACCACCCAGGCGAGAGCCTCGGCGGCCTTCTTGGGGTTGGTGATGATGGGCGTGACGAGGTGCGGGATCCCCTCGTAGTGGTTGAGCTCCACACGCTTGGGATCCACCAACAGCATGCGCACCTCGTCGGGTGTGGCACGGACGATGATGGAGGTGATCAGGGAGTTGATGAAGCTGGACTTGCCGGAGCCGGTGGCGCCCGCCACCAGCAGGTGGGGCATCTTGGACATGTTGGCGACGACGAAGCCACCCTCCACGTCCTTGCCCAGGCCCACGGTGAGTGGATGGAAGTCATTGCGCGCCCGGTTGGAGCGCAGGACGTCTCCGAGGGAGACCACTTCCTTGTCGGTGTTCGGGATCTCGATGCCGATGGCCGACTTGCCGGGGATGGGTGTGAGGATGCGGATCTCATTGCTGCCGACGGCGTAGGCGATGTTGTCGGCGAGTCCGGTGACCTTGCTGACCTTGACGGCGCTGCCCAGCTCCACCTCGTATCGGGTCACAGTGGGGCCGCGGGAGTAGCCGGTGACCTGCGCGTCGATCTCGAACTCACCGAGCGTGTGGGTGAGCTGCTGAACCACGCGGTCCGATGCCTCGGTGCGGCTCTTGGGCTTCGATCCGGGGGCCAGCATCGAGTCGGAAGGAAGTTGGTAGATGATGTCGCCCGTGAGCTGCATCTGCTCCCCGCGCTCCGGCGACGGCGTGTGTGCCGGGGGTTCGAGTGGCGCTGGCTCATCTGAGTCCAGAGGCCGCCCTACGGGCGTCGTGCGTGGTTGCGCGGCGGGTGGTGCAGGCGTGAACTCTTCGGTCTCCTGGTCCCAGTCATCGGAGAAATCACCGGAGTCCTCCACCAGCGGGGAGTCGTAGGGCACGTCGACGCCCAGCTTCAAGGGCTCGGACCTCGGCTCGGGTTTCTCCACCAGCATGCTGAGAGCGCGGCGGGCTCCCTGCACCAATTCGGGGAGGGGCCGGCCGATCACCAGCAGAGTTCCAGCAATCGCGATGATGATGAGTAGCGGGATAGCCACCCAGTTTCCGCCCAGCTCCACCAGCAAGGTGGAGGACAACATGCCGAGGATGCCGCCCGCTTCCCGCAGCGCCGTCATGTCGTCGGCCTCCGGTAGACCCCGGGAGATGTTGATCAGGCCCAGGACGCCGAAGAGGATGAGGAGCCACCCCATGGAGGTGCGCGGGGCGACGTCCACCTCCCGCGGGTGGCGCATGATGCGCCATGCACCGATCAGAAGGACTGCCGGCACGGCGATGGACAGTGACCCGAAGACGGTGGTGGTGGCGATGCCAATGACATCGCCGAAAGTGCCGGGGATCGCAAACCACATCCGCAGCGACACCAGGATCCCGAGGAGAAGCATGAAGAGGCCAACGCCGTCGCGGCGCTGTCCCGGCTCCACATCCGTTTGCGCTCCACCGAATCCTCGCGCCACGTGGCCGATTCCGTGCGCAATTCCGTTCCACAGCGCAGCGAGACCTCGACCCAGGAGGACGAGCAGCCCCGGACCCTCACGCGGTGGGCGCACCGCCTTGGCCGGGGCCTGCTTCCGGCTCGCGATTGCCCGGGTGCTGCCCGTGCTCTTGCGGGCCGTCGCCTTCTTGGCTGGAGGCTTCTTCGCGGCGGCTTTCTTGGGAGCCGGCTTCTTCGGAGCCGGCTTCTTGGCCGCCGGTCGGGGTCGACTGGTGGCCCCGTGTGTGTTCGGGGCCTTTTTCATGGTCGAGGAACTGGCAGCCCGCGACGAACTCGTCGTGGTGCTGGAGTTCCGCGTTGGGGAAGATCCGCGGGACGCCATGCACAGCAGACTAACCCACGCCCATCAGGATCAGCCGGAGCCCACACCCGGGACCCGCGGACTCAGCGGGCGAAGTGGTCCCAGCCGGTCGTGCCCTCCCATGGTTGATCATCGACGGTGACGCCCTCCCCGTCGTTCACCGTCCCCACGATGTGCCAGCCCTCGGGCAGCGGGACATCGATGGGGAATGTGGCCGCCAGGGCGTGGTCCTCGCCGCCGGCAAGGATGAAGCCGAGCGGTGACTTTCCGGTCGCGGCGCAGACGCGGGCGATGGCATCGGTGACCGTGAAGGCACTGCTGTCCACGTCGATCCCGACGTGCGAGGCACGGGCGACGTGACCGAGATCGGCCAGCAGCCCGTCGGAGATGTCCATCATGGCGGTGGCGCCGCTTGTCGCGGCCACCCTGCCCTGTCCGTAGGGCACCGTCGGGCACTGGTGCTCCAGCACGAGCTCCTTGGGAGACCCGAAGCCGCGCTGCAGCACGGCGAGGCCGGCGGCGGACCAACCGAGCCTGCCGCAGACTGCCAGAACATCTCCGGGGCGCGCTCCATGGCGGGTCACCGGCGCCTGATCCTGCATCTGGCCCATGGCCGTCACGCAGATCACGATGTGCTGCTCTGAACCGGAGAGGTCTCCCCCCACCAGGTCCACTCCTGCTCGCGCACACTCATCCCGCAGCCCGGAGGAGAACTGCGCCACCCAGCCCTCCTCCAGCGAGGCGGGGATGGCCAGTGCCACCACGACGCTCGTCGGCACGGCTCCCATGGCTTCCACGTCGGAGACGTTGACGGCGACGGCCTTGCGGCCGAGTTGGCGCGCTGGACTCCAGTTGCGGCGGAAGTGGACGCCCTCCACCAGTAGGTCCGTGGTGACGACGGTGTCGCCCTGCATTCTCAGGACCGCGGCGTCGTCGCCGGGCCCGAGGATGGTGGTGGATGACTGTTCCAGGTCCGCGGTGATGTTGCGGATGAGATCGAATTCACCGGGAGGTGTCATCGCAGACCGCCCGGACGAGTCATGGCGAGGTCGATGAGCGTCGCGACGAGGTCGGGGTAGGTCATCCCGTCGTACTGCATCAGCTTGGGGAACATCGAGATCTCGGTGAAACCGGGCATGGTGTTGATCTCGTTCAACCAGACCTCACCATCGCGGGTCGCGAAGACGTCCACGCGAGCCAGGCCTTCGGCCCCCACAGCATGGAAGGCCTGCTTGGCGACCGTTTGAATCCTGGCGGAGAGCTGATCGGGGATGGTGGCGGCGATGTCCAGCGCAGCCTGGTCGTCGGCGATGTACTTGGCCTCGAAATCGTAGAATCCGTCCTTGGCCAGAACCCGGATCTCGCCGATGGTGGACGCATCGCACCGCCCCGGCGCCTCGGGATTGGCCAGCACGGCGCACTCGAGTTCGCGCGCATCCACGAAACCTTGTTCGATGATGACTTTGGGATCGTGCTTCTGGGCCTCGGCCACGGCGGCCTCCAGACCCGAGATGTCGGTGACCCGTGTGATTCCGAGAGAAGACCCTCCCCGGCACGGTTTGACGAACACGGGGAATGCCAGTTCCGATACTTCGCCGAGGACGGCTTCCCGCTCGTCCTGCCAGCGCTGGGGGGTGGCCACCACGTAGGGCCAGACAGGAAGACCGGCCGACTCGAACGCCACCTTCATGTGGTGCTTGTCCATGCCGATCGCGCTCGCCGCCACGCCGGATCCCACGTAGCGGATCCCCATCATCTCGAACAGTCCCTGGATGGTGCCGTCCTCCCCGTAGGGACCGTGGAGCAGCGCGAAGGCCACGTCGACGCCGTGGACGTCAACCAGGGATTCGCCGTCGCGGGATGCCACCTCGCATCCGGAGGCACCGAGCATCCAGACAGCGTCGTGATCACCCTCAGCAACCTCTGGCACCTGGCCATCCACCACGCTGTAATTCGCCACGACCTCCAGTGGAACCTGGGTCCAACGACCGCTGCGGGTGATCCCCACCGCGACAACATCGAAGCGGGAGGAGTCCATGGCCTGCAGAACGCTCGCGGCCGTCAGGCAGGAGACGCCGTGCTCCGGGGACTGGCCGCCGAAGATGAGAGCGACCCTGGTTCGGCCTTCATGTGCGTCCCGTGGGCGCGACGTCGATTCTGTCACTGCGTGTTTTCCCCTCGCGATTGTGGGTGACTCGCGTCAGCCTACTGCGCTCAGCGGTGATCAACGCTTGGGCACAACTCGCCTGCCGACGCGCACGTCCCATCGGCCTTCCGGTGCAGTGTCCTCGCGCAGTTGCTCGACGAGCGCGACGATCGCGTCCATGATGGCTGACGTCGCCAGATCCAGCGTCTCGGGGCCCGGGTCCTGGCCCTCGGCGCGGAACCGGTCGAGGTCGACGGGATCACCCCCGAGCACGTGGACCGGTCGACGACGCAGGCTGAAAAGCTTGCTCCACGTGATCTTCGGTCCCCCGAGCACCTTCTCAGCCCCGATCTGTCCGACCGGGACGACCGGCACGCCAGTGGACAGGGCCAGCTGTGCCGCCCCCCGGCGCGCGGACATGGGCCAGCCGTCGGGATCCTTCGTGATGGTTCCCTCCGGATAGACGGCCACCATTTTCCCCTCCTCCAACGCCTTTCGAGCATGGATGAGCGACTGTTTGGCGTCGGTGGTGTTGCGGAGGACGGGTATCTGCCCACACTGCCGGGCCACCCATCCGAGGACAGGGGTGTTGAAGATCTCGGACTTTCCGAGGAAGTGGGGCCACCGACCGGACCAGATGAGGAACTCACCGAGCACCAACACGTCGTAGTTGCTGATGTGGTTGGCCACCAGCAGCACGCCGCCGTCCTGCGGGATGACATCCCGGCGCGACCAGTGGCGCTTGGTCAGCAACGGAGCGAACACGCGTACGACATGCACCAACAGGCGGTACACCCACGGAGCGGGTTCGTCATTGACCTTCCGCAGCGGACGTCGCCACGGCTTCTCCGCCCCGGTACTGCTGATCTGATGCATGGGGTAAGCGTAAAGGGTTGCAGCTGGGAGGCTGCCCCGCAGTTCGCTACCGGGCGTCGACGCACTGCCATGCCGCTTCTGAGGTGGAGGTGGTCCCGATGGCCGAACACGCCACCTCGACCGCTGGTGGCAGGCTGCACCATCGCATCTCAGCGATTCTCGCACTCACGGTGTGCCGCATCGACCGCCGTCGTCAATGCCTCTGTGTCCACCTGGCTCAGGGCAGCCAAGAGTTGCCGTCCCAGCTCATAGAACTGATCTTCTTCCCCGTCCGCGGGTAGGTAACCACCGAAGAGAGTGGAGGCTGCGGAGACGTTATTCCACGCTTCATCTTCAAACAGGTCTCCCCAATCCTCCGGGGCGGCGTGGTCCTGCTGCACATTCTCGATCAAGCTGCACCCATAGGAGACCCGCCCAGACACTGATATATCGTGTGACACTCGTCCCACCAGGTATCCGCCAATTCCTCCGGCCACCAGGGCAAGCGCCACGAGAGCAGCGGCTATTGACAAGACCGACTTCCGTCGCTCCCGATCCGCTGGCCTGGCATCCGGTCGACTACCTGTCAAAGGATCGCCCACACTTTGAGGATCGATCCCGTCGCCGGGTTGTGCCCCCGAATAGGGCTGCGGTTCACCGATGAAGACTTCCGGCTCATTCTCCGCTCCGAATGAGCCCGGGGACTGGTCGCGCGGATCGGACACCCTGAAGCGCCTCCTTCTGTCGGATCTGATGTGTACGGTAACCCGACCATGGCTTGACGCGGCCCCTTGGGGCAGTCGATCAGCCGGACAGGGCTTGGGGCGAGATGGCGATGATCCGGTCGTCGCCCTCGCGTGGTGAACCCCTGCCGTCGGTGTTGTTGGTGACCACCCACAGATGACCGTCCGGCGACACGGTGGCATCGCGGAGTCGCCCGAACTCACCTTCCCAGTGCGTCGTGGAGGTCGACGGATCGGACACCGGGACGCTCCGCAGGTTCGCGCCGCGCAGGTTGGCGATCCACAGTGCCCCGTCGAGGTAGGCCATGCCACTGGGACTTGCCTCCGCGGGTGACCACTGCTGGACCGGGTCGGCGAAGTCGGCGTTGTTGGCTCGCCCCTCCACCGCTGGCCAGCCATAGTTGCTCCCGGCCTCGATGATGTTCAGCTCATCCCAGGTGTCCTGTCCGAACTCGGTGGCGAACAGTGTGCCGTCCTCGGTCCACGCCACACCCTGGACGTTGCGGTGTCCCAGGCTCCACACGAGAGATCCGTCGAAGGGGTTGTCCGCCGGTACGTCACCGTCGGGGGTCATGCGGAGAATCTTGCCGTTCAGGCTGCTGAGATCCTGGGAGTTTGCTGGTACGCCTGCGTCCCCTGTGGTGACGTACAACATGCCGTCGGGCCCGAAGGCGATACGACCGCCGTTGTGGGTGGCGGATTTGTCGATGCCCTCCACAATGATGGTTGGTTCACCGAGTGTGAGCGAGCCGGCTTCCCCGGAGACGTCGAACCTCGCGACCCGATTGTCATCGCGCGCCGTGTAGTAGGCGAAAAGCCTGTCCTGATCATCGGCAGCGAGACCGAGGAGACCACCCTCACCCCGTGATGCCGATGCCTCGATGACGGCTACTTCGCGGGCGCTTCCGTCGTCAGCCAGCTCAAGGATTCTGCCCGAGTCCCGCTCGCTCACCAACGGGACTCCTTGACGGAATGTGACCGACCACGGTGCACCGAACTGTGTGGCCACGTCCTGGGGGGATGAGATCAGGACGGGTGTGGGGCTTGGGCTCTCGCTCGGGGTAGGGCTCTCAGCAGGGCTGGCTTCCGTCGCAGTGAGGGTGGGCGACGAGGCTGCCGTGGCAGAAGTTCCCGTGCTCACAGACGCTGGAGCCGTGGCCTCTGGCGATGCCGTGGATACAGAAGGCGCAGGGTCGGCAGTTGTGCAGGCTGTCAGGGCCAGCGCAGCGCCACACCCAAGGCCTACCACGACTCGATGAGCGGGGCTCACTGACCACATTGCCTTCGTCATGGGTTCCAAGTGTATGGGGGCGGTTGTAACGATTCGGCCACAGGGTCTTGTCCTGCTTGGACATTCGTCGCACAATTCATCTACGGCAGTGGCGTTCACGTACATGTGCACCGGCAACGATCGGCAGGTGGAGTTCATGGCAACACATGCAGGACAGTACGACATTCTTCCCCTTCTGGAACGCGGCAAACACCGCAACCCACGCAAGGGCGCATGTTTCATGGAGCTTGCCTCCTATCTCGCTGGCGAGCGGTGGAGTGACAGCCCGCAGTGCACCCACCCGCTGCTGGCGCACGTGGCACGCATGGTGAATGACTTCACCGACGACGAATCCCGTCCGCGTCTGGCGATCCTCATCCCGTCCGTCATCGGACTGCAGAGCCAGGATCCGCGATGGGACCACGAACTGACCCTGCTCGCCGCCGCGCACGCCCTTCCCGTGGCGGCCGAGCCGAACCAACGGTCCCTCGCTGTGGGAATGCTCGCGTGTGAGCGTCTCTACGCCGCCCTCGAAGGCCGGCCACCGGGGTCACTCACCGAGCGCACTCGAAGTTCTTTCCGCGAGGTTCCCATGGCAGAGAAATGGGCTCGGGTATTCATGACCTCGGCCCGCAGCCCCGGCAGCCAGACCCCCGGCCCCACGGTCATCGAGGTTGCTGTTCGGTCCATCGCGTTCGCCTGCGTTCCCGATCCCGCCGATCGGTTGCATGCACTTCTGACCGAGAGCATTGACCTCTGTCGTGCTCTCTCCGGGCTTCACGACGACAGGATGGACGAATTGTCGCCGGACACATGGCGTCGGGTGTGCAGGCCAGCCAGGGTGTGAGACCGGCACAGCGTGAAAGCGGCAGCTGGTAAAAACCGGGACGCGGTCAGCGCCCCGCCGTCGCCGCCGCTTCCTCGGCCTCCATGGCCGCGACGAACTCGTTCTTGCTTGCTTGCCAGGCGTCCTCGGTGAAGTCAGTGCGCCAGTAGCCGGAGATCGAGACGCGGCTCTTGTCGAAACCGCGCTCAACGAAGAGGTAGCGACGAAGGTCCTTCACCATGTGGGCATTGCCATGGACGAAGGCCTGCAGCCTGCCTTCTGGGAAGGGAGCATCGCGCACCGCCTGGGCCAGTCCGACTCCATGGGAGAGACCATCGCGGTGGATCCAGTGGACAACCGTCTGCTCACTGACAGGAAGCTCGACGCGGTGCGCCTCATCCTCCACCTCCACGAACACCTGAGCGGCCACTCCCTGCGGCAGCGCCTCCAACGTGGCCGCGATGGCTGGCAGTGCCGCCTCGTCCCCCGCCAGGAGCAGCACATCGGCGGACGGATCCGGGACAAACTTCCCGCCGGGACCGCGAAAGCCGATCCGGCCCCCCGCAGTAGCGTTCGCCGCCCAGGGCCCGGCCAGGCCGTCGTCGCCATGGACGACGAAGTCCACAGCCATGATATTGTTCGCCCGGTCGAAGGACCGCACCGTGTAAGTACGCGTCACCGGCCTCAATCCGGAAGGCAGGCTCCGGCGCAGTTCGGCCGGATCGAACGGCCAGCTGTAATCGGCCCCTGCGGGAGGGAAGAGGAATTTGATGTAGTGGTCAGTGCAGTTCAGCTCCGGAATGCTGCGCAGGTCCTCTCCTGTGAACAGGAGCCGCACGAGCCCGGGCGACAGCCATTCAGTCCCCACCACCTCGGCCTCGCGGACCACCTTCTTGTCATTCTTCGCACGCTCATCGACATCCACGACGGCAAGGGTAGCCTTACCTCGAATCCGGGCCGCACGCTACTGCCCACCGACGAGACGCGATGCCGTGAAGGATGCCTGATCCTGACCTGCGCGGAGCGCATCCATCTTCCGACGAAAAAACCCCGCCCGCCGTGTTGGCCAAGCAGGGGGTATGTGTTGTTTGTGGAGCTAAGGAGATTCGAACTCCTGACCTCTTCCATGCCATGGAAGCGCGCTACCAACTGCGCCATAGCCCCGCCGTCGCCGCAGCGACCCCGCAATGTTAGCGCACGTGGCGCCGTCATTACCAATCGCGCAACTGGGTATCCACGTTGTGCGCGACGAGCCACGTGGCACGCTCGGAGAAGGCCACTTCGGACCAGTGCGCGTTGCCGAGTGCTCCGATGATCCGAGCCCCGGCGGGTAGGCCCAAGATGCTCTGCAGCATCTTTGAGAACAGGAATCCGTGCCCCACGACCAGCACTTCCTGGCCCTTGTGCCGCCGAAGGATTCGGTCGATCGCTGGCATCGCTCGTTGCAGCATTTCCGCCTCGGTCTCACCTTCAGTGGAACGACGGAAATCGCGACCTTCGGTGTACCACGTCGCGTACTGCGGAAACTCTGACTCCACCTGCATACGCGTCTTGCCACTCCACGAACCGACGTTGATCTCCTGCAAGCGTTTGTCCGGCTGTACCTCCAGTCCGAGCACATCGGCCACGGCGCGAGCCGTTACGGCAGCTCGCTGCAGGTCAGAGGTGTACACCGCCGAGAACTCACGGTTGCTGAGTGCATGAGCGGCTGACTGGGCCTGCTTCAACCCCACTCGATCCAGCTCCACGTCCGCCTGGCCCTGCAGGCGCCGCGTGTCATTCCATGCGGTGCGTCCGTGCCGGAGGAACACCAGCTTGGTGATGCTCACGATGCGTCTTCGTCGACGTCCGGTTGTGGGAACGCAACGTCGAGCGAGATCTCCGGGCAGTCCTTCCACAGGCGCTCCAGGTTGTACAGCGAGCGCTCCTCGGTGTGCTGCACGTGCACGACGAAATCGATATAGTCCAGCAGCACCCAGCGGTTCTCACGGTCGCCCTCACGACGGGCGACTTTTCGCCCCACCTTGTGCAGAGCTTCCTCAACGGCGTCGACGATGGCGGACACCTGCCGCTCGTTCTTGCCGGTGGCCACCAAGAAGATGTCGGTGATGGTCAGCTGCTCGCTGACGTCGAAGGCGACGATGCTGGTGCCCAGCTTGTTCGCGGCCGCCTGGGCTGCAACTTTCACGGAGCCAATGGCGTCTTCAGTGGCTGTCAACTTGCGACTCCTGCATGTGAGGGTTGGGGTACAGGCCACGTTTGGCGATGTACTGCACGATGCCGTCCGGCACCAGGTACCAGATCGGCTCATTCGCCTGCACGCGTCCACGACAGTCAGTCGACGAGATTGCGAGCGCCGGGATTTCCAGCAGGGTCACACGATCTGCCGGGAGATGCTTGAGGTCGTCGACCGTGGTCGGGACCCCTGGCCGGGTGACCCCGACGAAGTGGGCAAGGTCGAAGAGTTCATCTGCGCCGTACCACGTAAGTATCTGACGGACAGCGTCGGCTCCCGTGATGAAGAACAGGTCCACCTCCGGCCCACGCTCCGCCTGCAGATCCTTCAGGGTGTCGACGGTGTAGGTGTCGCCCCCGCGATCGATGTCGACGCGCGAGACGGAGAATCGTGGGTTGGACGCGGTGGCGATCACGGTCATGAGATACCGGTCCTCGGGCATGGAGACCTCGCGGTCCCGCTTCTGCCAGGGCTGCCCCGTGGGGACGAACACCACTTCATCCAGATCGAACTGGGCAGCGACCTCGCTACCCGCTACGAGGTGCCCGTGGTGGATGGGGTCGAAGGTTCCGCCCATGACGCCGAGGCGGTACCTGCGACCGTTCGTGGTGCGGGCGATACCCAGTTCGGTACTGCTCACTTGCTGTTCGGCCTACCCGATCCCATGCCGACCACCCAGGCCAGAGCCGCCATGAATCCGGCGAAGGCGAGGATGCCGGCAACGACGGTGGGAACAGCTGGCTCGGCCGCCGCGGACTCCAGAAGCGTGATGATCATGCGTCGCATCGTAGCGTGCGGGCGGGCACGGACCCGCACTCACGCACGAATCTGTCCCTGTCCTTCGATGATGTACTTCGACGACGTCATCTCCGCCAGACCCATGGGGCCACGGGCGTGGAGCTTCTGGGTGGAGATTCCGATCTCGGCCCCGAAGCCGAACTCCCCTCCGTCGACGAAGCGGCTGGAGGCGTTCACCAGCACAGCGGCGGCATCAACTTGCGCCGTGAATCGCTGGGCCGCGGCGCGATCCCGGGTCACGATGGTCTCGGAGTGACCGGTGCTGTACTGACGAATGTGCTCCAGCGCATCCTCCAGAGAATCCACCTGTTTGGCGGCCAGATCGAGGGAGAGATACTCGGCGTCGTACTCCCCCGGCTGGGCAGGGACCACGATGTCGCCCCACTTCTCGGTGGCTGCATCGCCATGCACCTGCACTCCTGCCTTCGTGAGTGCAGGAAGGGCCTTCAGCCAGAAATCGGCCGCGACGTCGCGATGCACAAGCACCGTCTCCAGAGCATTGCAGACGCTGCACCGTTGGGCTTTGGCGTTCACCATGATGCTCACGGCCATGTCCACATCGGCGCTGGCGTCGACGAAGAGGTGGCAGTTACCGGTGCCGGTCTCAATAACCGGAACCTTGGAGCCTTCAACCACTGCTTTGATGAGACCCGCCCCACCGCGAGGGATCAGGACGTCCACCATGCCGCGGGCAGCCATCATCTCGGCGGTCACTTCCCGTCCACCTTCGACCAGGTTGACCGCATTGGGGTCCAGATCCACCGATTCCAGGCCACCGCGCAGAGCCGCGACGGTGGCCCGATTGGTGTTGACGGCCGAGCTGGATCCCCGCAGCAGAGCTGCATTGCTGGACTTCAGGCAAATCCCCGCGGCGTCCGCGGTGACGTTGGGTCGGGCTTCGTAGATGATGCCTACAACCCCGAACGGCACACGGGTCTGTGTGACGCTCACCCCGTTGGGCAGCTTCCATCCCCGGACGACGTCGCCCACCGGATCGGCCAGCAGGGCAAGGTCGCGCAGCCCGGAGACCATGCCCGCCAGACGGGACGAGTCCAGCCTCAGCCGGTCAATGATGGCGTCGCTGGTTCCGGCCTCCCTGGCGGAATCGACGTCCACGACGTTGGCGGACAGCACCTCCGATTCTGCTGCGGTCAGTGCGTCGGCCATCGCTGCCAGGGCCCGATCCTTCTGCGCCCGCGTGAGGGTGAGGAGGTCCCGACTTGCCTGTCGTGCGGCTTTGGCTTGGCTGTGGAACGTCATGGCCAGCATTCTAGGTCAGTCGGTCTGTCCGAACTTTCCGTCGTGGGGCCTCTCGTGATCGGTGGTGGCTCTCTCGAGAGTTCTGGCGGAGGCACCCGCCGTTCGAGAAGCGCAGTGGTAAGGGGTGAGACACGGCTCGACTGCCCCACGTCGGATGGCCGTCAGTTGGCGGGCTCCACGGCGAACGCCGGATCCGCCACGGGTGCGCCTCGCACCACGGTGCCCCGCGCCAGGCGGTGGAGGTAGTAGAGGAGGTTGACGAGCGAGAGGGTACCGAGCAGCGAGGCACAGACCGTGATGGATGTCTCCCCGTACAGCAGACCCCACGTGAGCCACAGCGACTGCACGAAGAAGTTGACGGCCAGGAACGGCAGCGAGACTCCCGAGATGTCCCGGGACGCGTACATGGTTCGTAGTTGCGAAACCTGCCCCACAACGAACGGGGCCGCCACGATGAAACCGAAGACGAGCGGTCCCAACCACACGTCGGTGCCGAACAGAACCAGCGAGAGCACAGGCGGCAGGAGAAGCGCTGGAAACAGCGGCCTTCCGCGGTCCCGTTGGACGAGGACGCACACGGCGAGACTGCTGATGGTCAGCACCATGTTGGGGTATTGCATCTGCGGGACGCCCACCATGAAGCCGTGCATGGACCATGCGCCGGTGGACGCGGCGTTCAGCTGGAACAGCGACAGCGAGACCCCCGCGCTGGAGCGGGTGCGCAGGAGGCGGAACAGCTGGGGGAAGGCTGATGCCATGCCGAAGCTGGCAGCCACCCAACCGAGGATGTCCAGAGGAGTCAATGCGGTACGTGTCCTTGGCAGACGAGTGAGTTCCCACCGGAAAGTCGGGAACGGGCAAGCCTATCCCACGCTCACCGAAGAACGCCAACAGGCCCATCCACGTACAGATTCGCAGGGTCCGCGCATGTCAGGGCTTGCCGGTCGGCAACCGCCAGCCTGCCTCGCCCGCTTCCTCCAGCCACCCAAGCTCAACCAATTCGTCCATGCCCGCCAGAGCGTCCCGCACAGACAGACCCGTGCGCGACACGAGATCGTTCACGTTCACCTCCTCGCGCGGTGCCACCACTTCCCGCAGTGTTCGCAAAGCAGTGGGTAGGCGATCCAGCGGCTGCTCCGCGCCGCGCAGTGGAATCTCCAGCTCCGGTTGCAGAGGTGAGAGCAACTCGCCGACCTCCGCCGCCGACGTGATCAGCACCGCCGTTCCATCCCGGACCAGCCGGTGGGGTGTCACCGACAACGACGAGGTCACCGGGCCCGGAACCGCCATCACGTGTTTGCCCAGAGCCGCTGCCCAGCTGGCCGTGTTCCGGGCACCCGAGCGGGCGGCCGCCTCCACCACCACGACGCCCTCAGTCAGCGCCGCGATCAGTCGGTTGCGGGCCAGGAACGCCGCCTTCAAAGGCCGACACCTGGGAGGCGCCTCCGACACCACCGCGCCTCGAGCCACCACCCCCTCCAGCAGACTGCTGTGGGCAAGCGGGTAGGCCGCATCCACCCCGTTGGCCAGCACCGCCACCGTGGGATGCCGCGTGGACAGGGCACCGCGATGCGCTGCCGCGTCAATCCCGAAGGCCAGCCCGGAAACCACCACCCGCCCCGCCAGCCCCAGATCCGCACCCAGCTCAGTGGCCACGTGGTTCCCGTACGATGTGGACGCTCTTGCTCCCACCACCGCCACCGCACCCTCCAGCTCAGTCAGCGCAACACTCCCCCGCACCCACAGACCCAATGGCTGATCGCCCTGTCCCGACAGGCGCACGCCCCACAATCGATCCAAGGACTCGGGCCACTCATCATCCCCGGGGACGATGAAACGGGCCCGGCAGCGCTCGGTGTCGGCGACGATCTGATCGAGGTCGATGGTCGCTGCCCTACGCCCCCAGGCACTATCGGAGTCACGACCCAACACCGCCTGCCACACCTCCACGGCGCCATGGAGCTGCGCCAGTTCGGACAGCTGCGGATTGCCCTGCGGCTGCAGCGCGCACAATCCCATCCGGGCTCGCCGTTCATCCACCTGCGTCATGTCAGGCCACCCTCGCCAGCTCGCCCTGACGCATCAGCATCGCCACCCGCAGGTTGCTGGTACCGATGCGGTCTTCACCGTCGAGATCCGCCAGCGTCCATGCCAACCGCAGCACCCTGTCCACGCCACGCGCGCTCAACGTGCCCTTCGACAACCCCCTCTCCAACGGGCCCAGATCCTCGGGCAGGGGCAGCTTTTTGCGCAGGAAGGACCCCGGGACCTCACCATTGGTTCGCCACGGCGTGTCGCGCAACCGACGGCGCTGACGACTTCTCGCCTCAACCACCCGGGCCAACACCTGCGCACTCTTCTCAGGCACCACATCCGAATCCGCCAGAAAAGCCCTCGTCAGTGGCAACATGTGATGACGGATATCGACGCGATCCAGGATGGGCCCCGACAACCGTTCGCGGTACCGTCGCACCACCATCGCCGGACACGTGCACTCCTTCCCCACCACGCCCGACATCCCACATGGACACGGATTCGCAGCCAACACCAACTGGAAGCGGGCCGGATACCGTACCTGCTGACTCACCCGTCCGATCGTCACCCACCCGTTCTCCATCGGAGTCCGCAACGCATCCAGCGTCCGGCTCCCGAACTCGGGGGCCTCGTCCAGGAACAGCACCCCACGATGCGCCAGGGAGATGGAGCCGGGTCTGATGTCCCGGCCCCCGCCACCGACCAACGCTGCCATGGTGGAGCTGTGATGCGGGTCCGAGTACGGCGGACGCACCACCAAACCGGACTCGAGCTCCTGCCCGGCCAGCGAGTGAAGCGCCGAGACCTCAATGGCGTCCTCGTGACCAAGATCCGGCAGGATCGACGGCAGCCGGGAGGCCAGCATCGTTTTCCCCACTCCGGGCGCCCCGTGGAGGTAGACGTGGTGGCGGCCTGCCGCCGCCACCTCCATCGCCCACTTTCCATCGCTGTGCCCCTGGACATCGGCGAAGTCCGCTGGTTCCTTGGGCTCACGGGACGTGGTGTCACGCTCCTCGGGAGGCGCAAGAACCGGTTCGCCGCGCAGGACACTGACCACGTCGTCCAGGTCACTCACTGACCAGATCGTGAGGCCGGGCACGAGCGCCGCCTCACGTGCCTGGCCCGCGGGGACGACGACTCGCTCATAGCCGGCTCGCGAAGCTGCCAGCATGGCCGGCAGGATGCCGCGCACCTTGCGGACCTTCCCGTCCAGACCGAGCTCCCCGAAGAACATGGTGGCGCCAACGGCATCCGTGGGCACCTCCTCCATGGCCGCGAGAATGGCGGCAGCGATGGCGAGGTCGTAGTGGGAGCCGTTCTTGGGCAGGTTCGCTGGAGCCAGGTTGATCGTCAGGATCTGCGGAGGAAAGGTGTAGCCCGCACCACAGATGGCGGCACGCACACGCTCCCGCGCCTGGTACAGGGCGGAATCGGGAAGCCCCACCAAGGTGATCCTCGGGAGGCCAGGCCCTGTGGCAACCTCCACCTCCACCACGGCTCCCTCAAGTCCGGACAGAGCGACTGACCACGCCGACGCGATCCTCATCAGGCGATTCCCCTCAGGTGCGTCAACTCCGGCACACACCCGCGCACCATCAGCACCCCCACCGCGTCGAGCCTGATGGAGGGCGCACGGGATTCCGTGCTCCGCAACCACAGGACTGCCAACTCCCGCAGCTTCTTGACCTTGCGACGCGAGATGGCCTCGATCGGCTGGCCGTACATGGTGCTGGAGCGACTCTTGACCTCCACGAAGACGAGCGTCCTCTCACGCTCATCCCAGGCGACGATGTCCAACTCCCCTGACGGACACCGCCAGTTCCTCTCGATGATCTGCCACCCCTGGGACTCCAGATACGCGACGGCGACGTCCTCGCCATCCCTGCCCAGAGCGGCAGCCCTGCTGTTGATCGCCATACGGCTTCCACCTCCACCTGTCACTGTGGTCAGTGGAGGTGGTGAATCGCCGTCCTTCCACAGGTAAGTTCTTCCCCACCAGCGGAGACTGCCCGAAGCAGCATCGCCGAAACACTGCTGCTCATCAGCGTCGAAGTGTTCAGGGCAGCGGGAACCGCACGTCGGCACCCAGCTGATGGTCGCTGAGCGGCCGGAACTGGAAGGTCGCCTGGTGCGCCACTCCCGCGGGGGACTTCCAGCGGATGAGAACTTTGGTGGAGAAGTGGAAGCCCTGGTACGCCGCACCCTCAACCGCCGAGACGACAGACGGTGAGTCCGGACTCATCGAAACCGCATTCCCGTCGCCATCCTTCCAGCGGCGGTTCAGTTGCTGCTCAATGAGTCTCTCGCGTTGCATGGGGAACAAAGTCAGGTGAGCATCGCTCTTCATGTCCCCCACTTCCCGTGTCAGCCACCGGAAGCTTCCGACGTAGAAGTACACCTTGACGTCGGTGGCGTCGTCGGGACCGTACTGGTCCACCCGGAGACGCCGGTCCAGAACATGTTCGGGCTGGTCCAGCGGTGGGCGATCGTCCCAGGTGACACCCCAGTTCACCTCGTGCAGCTCGTCCTCCCTGCGCTGCACGCGGTCGTGCTCGTCGCGGGTGAGGCGGAGCGCCTCAATCGCGAGGCTGTTGGCTTCGCGCACCATGACGTTGTTGGTGTCGGCCGTCTCGCGCTGCTCATTGAAGATGGCCGTCGCATCGTTGGCCTGCGCTGTTGCGGCATGCGCTTGGCTGGTGGCCTCTTCGGCTTGCGCGATGGCTTCGTTGCCGTGACGCACTGCCGCTTCCGCAGTCCGGTTAGCCGTCTCCACCCGCTTCCACGCCAAAGCTGCGAACACCACTGCCACAACGGCGAGGACGCCCGCCAGGACGGCGACGATCATGACCCACATTTTTCAACTCCTGATGAGCAACGCAACAACTCTGGTTCTCGCCGACACTAGTTCTCGTCAGGGACTTGGAACTCCGAATGCTGGATCTCCTCGATGGAGACGTCGCGAAACGTGAGAACTTTTGCGGACTTCACGAAGCGTGCCGGCCGATACATGTCCCACACCCACGCATCACCCATGGAGACCTCGTAGTAGACGTCTCCGCCCTCGGTACGCACCTTGAGGTCCACGGCGTTGCACAGGTAGAAACGACGTTCGGTCTCCACGGCGTAGGTGAAGATGCTGACAACGTCCTTGTATTCGCGGTAGAGGTCAAGCTCCAGCTTGCTCTCGTACTGCTCCAGGTCTTCCGCGCTCATGATGAAACAACCCTAGCCGTTCGGGCGACGTTGTCGAAGCGGCGACGGTGGATGTGGCAGGGGCCGTGCTCCTCGAGTGCTGCCTGGTGGGCGGCGGTGCAGTAGCCCTTGTGGACGTCGAAGCCGTAGTTCGGATATTCGTCGTGGTACTCGGCCATGATGGCGTCCCTCGTGACCTTCGCGACGATGGACGCGGCGCTCACGCAGGCGGCGACCTTGTCGCCCTTCCAGATCCCCAGCCCGGGGGCTCCCAGCCCGTCGACGGGGAAGCCGTCGGTCAGGACGAACGCAGGGGCGACCTCCAGCCGGGCGACGGCGCGGCGCAGAGCATGCAAATCCGCCTGGTGCATCCCCAGCCGGTCGCATTCGTCATGCTCCACCCTCACAGTGGCGACGTCCACCGCCCGAGCACGGATCTCGTCATGAAGACGCTGTCGGCGAGCGGCTGAGAGCACCTTCGAGTCATCGAGACCGTCGATGGGCTTCTTGGGATCCAGAACAACCGCAGCAGCCACGAGCGGACCCGCGCACGCGCCGCGGCCAGCTTCATCCGCGCCTGCCACCGGAGAGAGCCCGGCCCTCCCCAGTGCCCGCTCATAGCCGTAGCCACCTCGACCTGGGCGAATCATCTCAGCAGCCCGGACTTGCTTCGATGATCTCTGGATTGGCGGGGGCGGGCAGTTCCGGATCCGCGACGGTGGAGAATGTGTCCGGCAGTGTGAAGGTGGAGATGCGATCCAGGGGCGAGACGATGGCCACCGCTGCACCCACCACGTTGTCCTCGGGAACGAATGCCGCCATCCCCGGCGGTTCGCCCGCACCCGTGTTCGTCAGCCGGCAGCGGGAATCAGCTGATTGGTTCCGGTGGTCTCCCATCACGAAGATGTGATCCTCCGGAACGACAATCTCGAAGGGTACATTTGCTGGCGCAACTTGGACTCCCTCTTCGGAGAAGAGATATGCGGATTCCTCCAGCGCAGTGCCATTGACGAGGATCCGATCATCCTCCTCCGAGAACTTCACCCGGTCCCCGGGCATGCCAATCACTCGTTTCACCAGATGCTCGGTGGCTGAGTTCGGCAGCACCCCGATGAACTCGAGACCAGTGCGCACCGGGTTGTCAGACTGGCGTGCCGGGGAGAGCCAGTTTCCCGGATCCTGGAAGACGACGACATCGCCACGCTGGAAGCCGCCGAACTTGGCCACCAGGACACGGTCGTTGACCTGGAGGGTGTTCTCCATGCTCCCGCTGGGAATCAGGAACATCTGCGCCACGAAGGTGCGCAGCAGTGTGGAGATGATCAGGGCGCCGACGATGATGATGGCGCCTTCGGCAATCCAGCCCAGAGCACGGCGGGTGAAAGACTTCTTCTCCACTTCCCCCCGGCGGGGATTGCCGTCAGCCGCGGTTTCCTCGTCGGTGTCCACTGATCTGACCCTCATTTCACTCCACAGGTGCGGTTGGCCGCCGCTTGGATGATACAACCGGAATGACGCGGGTCGGAAACCACGTCAGGGCACGACGAAGGGCCGCCGGCACTGCCAACGGCCCTTCTCTGCTGCTTGGATGCTGTGAAGCTGGGCTCAGCGCTTTTCCTTGATCTTGGCTGCCTTGCCGCGCAGGTTGCGGAGGTAGTACAGCTTCGCGCGACGCACGTCGCCGCGACGCTCCACCTCGATCTTCTCGATGATGGGGCTGTGCAGCGGGAATGTGCGCTCCACTCCGACACCGAAGCTCACCTTGCGAACCGTGAAGGCTTCCTGGACGCCGCCGGCGTTGCGCGCAATCACAACTCCAGCGAACACCTGGATGCGCGAGCGATTGCCCTCGACGATGTGTACGTGCACTTTGACCGAATCGCCAGCGCGGAACTCAGGGATGTCGTCGCGCAGGGCGGCCTGGTCGATGGCCTTGATGATGGGGTTTGTCATAGTTGGTCCTCGTCAGTGCCACAGGTCACCGCGTATATGTGTTGCGCACCGAATTCCAGACAGTCCCCCAGTGGCAGGAGCTGGGACATCGGTGGGCTGCCACTGATGGGCAACAGCGTCAAACTATGCCACATGCGGACTCCTCCGGGCAAAGAAGAAGGCGCCCCCAGCAGGGAGCGCCTTCCACGTGGTGGCTGGGTTACTTGCCGTCCTTGGTGAACAGCGACTTGATGAGGTCGCGGTTCAACTGTGCGATGGATTCCAGCGGGATGCCCTTGGGGCAGACCGCGGCGCACTCACCGATGTTGGTGCAGTTGCCGAAGCCCTCCTCGTCGTGTGCGGCCACCATGGACTTCACACGGGAGTACCGCTCGGGCTGACCCTGCGGCAGCATCGCCAGGTGCGTGATCTTGGCCGCCGTGAACAGCATGGCGGAGCTGTTCGGACACGCCGCCACGCAGGCACCGCACCCGATGCAGGTGGCATTGTCGAACGCGACGTCGGCCTCCCGCTTGGGAGCCGGCATGGCGTGCGCATCCGGCGCGGATCCCGTGTTCGAGGAGATGAAGCCCCCCGCCTGGATGATGCGGTCGAATGCGGAGCGGTCGACGGCGAGGTCCTTGATGATGGGGAACCCGCCGGCCTGCCACGGCTCGATCTCGATGGTGGCGCCGTCGGCGAAGGAGCGCATGTGGAGTTGACACACGGTGGTGGCCGATCCGCCATGCGCGATTCCGTTGACGACGACACCGCACATGCCGCAGATGCCCTCGCGGCAGTCGTGGTCGAAGGCCACTGGTTCCTCATTGAGGTTGGTGAGGTTCTCGTTGAGCATGTCCAACATTTCAAGGAATGACATGTCCTCGGAGACGTTGTCGATGTCGTAGTCGACGAGCCCGCCGGTGGCGTTGGGTCCGGCCTGACGCCAGATGCGTAGCTTGAGCTTCACTTGTAACTCCGTTGCTTCAGTTCAATGGCCTCGTAGTGCAGGGGTTCGCGATGCAGGACGGGTTTGCCGCCCTCGCCGCCGAATTCCCACGCCGCGACGTAGAGATACTCGTCGTCGTGGCGGAGCGCTTCACCCTCGGGGGTTTGTGACTCGGCGCGGAAGTGCCCACCGCAGGATTCGCGGCGGTGCAGAGCATCGACGCACATCAGCTCTCCGAGCTCGATGAAATCGGCGACACGGCCAGCCTTCTCCAACGCCTGGTTGAAGTCCTCGTTCACCCCCGTGACCCGAACGTTGGACCAGAACTCCTGCTTCAGCTCCCGGATCAGCCCGATGGCCTTGATGAGGCCCTCCTCGGTCCGGTACATGCCGCAGTACTCCCACATGATCAGGCCGAGTTCCTTGTGGAACGAGTCCACGGACCGGGTGCCCTGGATGCTGAGGAGCTTTTCCACACGAGCCTTGGCCGATTCGACGGCCTCGACGACGGCGGGGTGATCCGTCGACAGTTTCTCAAACGGTGCGTCGGCCAGGTAGTCATTGATGGTGTTGGGCAGCACGAAGTATCCGTCGGCCAGTCCCTGCATGAGTGCCGAGGCACCCAGACGGTTCGCACCGTGATCCGAGAAGTTGGCCTCACCGGTGACGTAGAGGCCCGTGATGGAGGACTGCAGGTCGTAGTCCACCCACAGACCGCCCATCGTGTAGTGCACCGCAGGGTAGATGCGCATTGGCACTTCGTAGGGATTCTCGCCGGTGATCTGGGCGTACATGTCGAAGAGGTTGCCGTACTTGTTGGACACGGCCTCCTTGCCCAGCCGTTCAATGGCGTCAGCGAAGTCCAGGTAGACACCGCGGCTGACCTTGGACTCGGTGCCGTCCGGCGCACGCTCGGTGATGGCCGGGCCCACGCCTCGACCTTCGTCGCACATGTTCTTCGCCTGGCGGGAGGCGATGTCGCGGGGAACCAGGTTTCCGAACGCGGGATAGATTCGCTCCAGGTAGTAGTCGCGATCCTCCTCCGGGATTTCGCGGGGATCCTTCTGGGAGTCTTCCGCCCGCTTGGGCACCCAGATCCGGCCGTCGTTGCGGAGTGACTCGGACATCAGCGTCAGCTTCGACTGCGTGTCACCATGCACCGGGATGCAGGTGGGGTGGATCTGCGTGTAGCAGGGATTGCCGAAGTAGGCGCCCTTGCGGTGTGCACGCCATGTTGCGGTCACGTTGCAGCCCATGGCATTTGTGGACAAGAAGAAGACGTTGCCGTAACCGCCTGTCGCGAGCACCACCGCGTCGGCGGTCCAGCTCTCGATCTTGCCGTTGACCATATTGCGCGTCACGATGCCCCGAGCGACGCCGTCGACGACGATCAGCTCCACCATCTCGTGGCGGGTGTGCATCTTCACCGTGCCGGCGGCCACCTGGCGCTCAAGCTGCTGGTAGGCACCGATCAGCAGCTGCTGGCCCGTCTGTCCACGGGCGTAGAAGGTGCGCTGCACCTGGACGCCACCGAACGAGCGCGTGTCCAACAGTCCGCCATACTCGCGGGCGAAGGGGACTCCCTGGGCGACGCACTGGTCAATGATGTTCGCCGATACCTCAGCCAGCCGGTAGACGTTGGTTTCCCGGGCGCGGTAGTCGCCGCCCTTGACCGTGTCGTAGAACAACCGGAACGTCGAGTCCCCGTCGTTGCGGTAGTTCTTGGCCGCGTTGATACCACCCTGGGCGGCGATGGAGTGCGCGCGACGGGGGCTGTCCTGATAGCAGAAGTTCTGGACGTTGTAGCCGGCTTCACCAAGCGTTGCCGCAGCGGCCCCGCCAGCGAGTCCGGTGCCCACGATGATGACGTTGAGCTTGCGACGATTCGCCGGGTTGACCAACCGGGCCTGGAACTGGCGGGTGGTCCATTTCTCACCGATACCCACGTCAGGGGCCTTGGTGTCAGCGATGTCCTCACCGGTCAGGTAGAAATCGGTGGCATTCGTCGTACCGGGAGCATCCGCGGTCTTCAAGCTCTGGGGCGCAACGTGCGCGCCGGTTGTGCGGTCTTCAGTCGTGGTCATGTATCAGTTCACCCATCCGATCAGAACGGCCAGCGGAGGAAGCATGAAGCCGACGTAGAGGACAACGGCCACAGCGATCGCCAGGAAGGACAGCACCCTGCGCGACTTGGCCGAGGAGTTGAGGCCAAGGGTCTGGAAGGCACTCCAGAAGCCGTGGCGAATGTGCATGCATACCAGGAAAATCAGCACCGCATACAGGACGAAAACCCACCAGATGGAGAAGGATCCGACGAACATGTCGTAGGGGCCGTCCGAGGAGTCGTACCCCGTCTGCAGCACTCTCACTGTGAACTGCAGCAGGTGGAAGACGATGAAGAGGAACACCAGAACACCACCCCACCGCATCGTGCGAGCCGAGTAGGTCTGAACCTGGGGCTTGAACGTGTCATAGCCGGGGCCGCGGACGGACAGCGTGGTGCGTGCCAGCGATGCGGCGGACCAGATGTGGCCCACCAGCGCTGCCAACAGGACCGTACGGAAGATCCAGATGAACCATCCGTGGGGCAGCAATGGGTAGAGGATGTCCTCCTTCAGCCAGTGGGCGTAGTTGTCGAACGCCTCCGGCCCGCTGAACATCTTGAGGTTGCCGTACATGTGGACCAGGAGAAAGCCGATCATGATGAGGCCGGTCACAGACATGATGACCTTTTTCACAACCGTGGATCGCATCGCCTGCTGATGTGTGGTGAGAGTTGTGGACACGAGTGCCATATTAACGGGTGCGTCGCAGGTTGACGACGTAGGGTCGCCTAAATCGCGGCGTCGTGTTCAGTGCTTCAGGGGCTGAGGTCCGGCCGTCTCTCGGCCGTCCGCTCGATCGCCTGTTCGCGCCGCCAGGCCGCGATCCGGGCGTGATTGCCGCTCAACAACACCTCGGGCACGTCTCGGCCCCGCCACGTCGGTGGTTTGGTGTAGTTCGGGTATTCCAGGAGGTGTTGCTGTCCCGCTGAGTGGGATTCCTCGAGCAGGGAGGCGGGGTTGCCAATCACACCGGGGATCAGCCGGACGACGGCCTCCACGATGGCAAGCACCGCCACCTCGCCACCGTTGAGCACGTAGTCACCCAGACTGACCTCGATGAGGTCGAACTCGGCCTCACAGTGGTCCAGCACGCGCTGGTCGATGCCCTCGTAGCGGCCACAGGCGAACACCAGGCGTTGTTTGGTCGCCAGTTCGTATGCCACCTCCTGTGTAAAGGGTTTCCCTGTGGGGGTAGGGACGATGACGGTCATCGGAGCAGGGTGGAGCTCCCTCAGTGCATCGAGTGCCTCGCCCCAGGGCTCAGGTTTCATGACCATGCCGGCCCCTCCGCCGTAGGGAGTGTCGTCGGTGGTGTGGTGCCGGTCATGGGTCCAGGTACGCAGGTCGTGGACGGCGAGATCGACTCGCCCCGTCGAGATGGCCTTGCCGACCAGCGAGAGGTGAAGTGCTGCCATGTAGTCCGGGAAGATGGTGACGACGTCGAGTCTCATTCGACGTCCTCGAGAAGCCCGCCGACGTCCGCCAGCTGACATGTGCCCGCTTCCAGGTCCACGACGGGGACGAGTGCCCGGACGAACGGGATCAGCCGAGACCCGGTCTTGGTTGTCACGTCCAGGAGATCCTGCGACGGCAGGTGCAGCACCTCGCGGACAGTTCCGGCCACCTCTCCGAGATGATTCAGCACCGTGAGCCCCACCAGCTGGCGGTCGAAGTACTCATCGTCCTCGCTGGGGACCTCGGATGCGCTGACCACGGACGTGAGCGCTTCACCCCTCAACGTCTCGACGGCCGTGCGGTCCGGGAAGCCTTCGAAGCTCACGAGTAGCCGACCTCGGTGCCACGTTGCCTTATCGACCGTCAAGATGCGACCTGAGTCCAGCTTCACCGTGGCGCCGGCGAAGAAGCGTCGCCCCGGCTCGTCGGTGCTCAGGTCAATGGACACGTCCCCGCGGATGCCGTGGGCGCTCCCCACCTTTCCCACGATCACCTCAAGCTGTTCATCCACCTGTCGCCACCCTCCTCAGTGGGGAATCGGCAATGCCCCGGACCGACATGGCGATCCGGGGCACGGCCCTTGCTGATGTCTCGTCAGTTCAGCGCCGGCGAGGCTTGTCCACGTCGACGAAGTCGACGCGAAGCTGCTCACGGCCGGCCAACGCACCCATGACGGTCCGAAGCGCCTGAGCCGTGCGACCCTGCCGTCCGATGACCTTGCCGATGTCATCCGGGTGCACGCGCACCTCGAGAAGCCGCCCGCGACGCAGTTCCTTGTCCTTGACGCGAACGTCATCGGGGTTGGAGACGATACCTGCGACGAGGTGCTCCAGAGCCTCAGCCAACATGGTCAGGCCTCTTCAGCGGGTGCAGCCTCATCAGAGGATGCGGCCTCGTCGGACGTTGCCTCCTCGGACTTCGCCGTCTCCGCGTCCTTGGCGGCCTCCTCGGACTTCTTCTTCTGCGCCTTGGAGATGGCCGGTGCAGTGGCGCCACCATCCTCGGCCAGCGCCTTGGCGAACTCGGCCTCACGGTCGCGACGCTCGGGCTGGGGATCGACACCCGAGGGTGACGTGTCGCCGGTGAACTTCTGCCAGTCGCCGGTGCGCTTCATGATGGCCACTACGGCTTCGGTGGGCTGTGCTCCCACGGAGAGCCAGTACTGCGCGCGCTCGGAATCGAGCTTCATGACCGACGGGTCGTTCTTGGGGTGGTACAGGCCGATCTCCTCGATGGCCTGACCATCGCGCTTGGAGCGGGAATCGATCACGATGATGCGGTAGTGCGGTGAGCGCGTCTTACCGAGACGCTTCAGACGAATCTTGGTTGCCACGTGTGTGGTTCTCCTGTTGTGTTTGGTCTTCTTGTCAAGACGAATTGGGGCGGTCGTGCACGCTCGCGTGTGGGGCACGCGATGTGCGGGAGACCTGATGTCACGATCATCACCGGAGTTAGAGGGCGCCAGTGATGACGGTTTCCCGGGCAAGTCTGCCAGAAACTGACCGGAGAGAGAAAAATGCTCCATACAGCTTCCCCGCGCGACAGCGCCTACCATCGGGTGGCATGGAACTGCCCGAGGAACGCTTCGACGAGTTGGTGGACGAGGCGTTGGCGCACCTACCCGAGATGTTGCTGGAGAACTTGGACAACGTGATCATCATCGTGGAGGACGAGCCGGACGACGGCTCCGACGTTCTCGGGTGGTACGAGGGCACCGCCCTGACGGAACGTGACACCAGCTACGGGCTGGGCCACCTACCTGATCGTGTGGTCCTGTTCCGCGGGCCCCTCACCCGCATGTGCCGGGACGAGGAGGAACTCCTCGACGAGATAGGGATCACTCTGCTCCACGAGCTGGGGCACTACCACGGCATCGACGAGGAACGCCTCCACGCACTCGGTTGGGGTTGAGTTACCCGCAGACAGCCGCCAACTCACCCGAGAAGACCAGCGGCGTCGTCGCTCCACAGAACACAGTGCTGACCTGGTGCCCATCACCCAGTTCTGCAACAGGCAGCGCTGAGCCCACCGAGCGGCTCGCTCCGAGAAGTGCTTCCAACCCCGTTGGGTCGCTGGCAATCTCCACGACGGTGTCCTCCGGATCCAGGCCTGCACGGGTTGCGGCCTCCGTGAAGAACTCCTCACGGTTCAGCGTGCCATCGATCAGGCCGTTGTCCTGCGCATCCTCGTTGCTGAACAGGAAAGCGCCCAGCTCTTCCCTGATCGTCGTTGCGTCCATGCTGCGGTGCTCCGCAACGTGGGACACGAAGTTCGTGTACTCCGTCTCCAGCATTGCCTCGAACATCTCCCGCTCCTCAGAGGTCATGTCGCGGTACGGATTGCCGAAGTCCTTGCCCGTGCCCCTGGAGAGGTATTCCTGCGTGATGCCCCCGGTGGTGGTGACGCCGGATTCGATGATGCTGCCGGACGTGGCCACCACGTCGTTGTAGCGCTCGAACGGGCCGAAGATCACGCCGATGCTGCCCACGAGCGAGCCGTGGTCGGCGTAGATCGCATCCGCCGGAGCGGTGGAGTACACGCCGCCCGATGCGGAGAATCCCTCCACGTGCACCAGCACCTGCTGCCCCGTACGCTCCTGGTAGCGCTCAATGGCATCGGCAATGGCCTTGGAACCGGTGATGGAGCCGCCCGGAGTATTGACCAGAAGGACCACGCCGTCGGCGTCATCCTCCCCGAGGTCATCGAGCTGCTGGGCAATCTCGTAGCCGAAGGCCCCGGCGACGAGCAGGCCACCTTCGGATACGTCGGTCATGATCGGCCCGGTGATGGAGATGGCCCGTAGTCTGCCCTCGGCGCCGCCGTCCCCCCACAGAGGGGTCAGCGCCGTACTCGCGCCGGCGGAGGTGACGGTGCTCAGGCTGGCCGCCACGGGAATGATGGCGAGGAGTCCGCCAACGATGGAAAGGGCGAGGAACGTGACCGCCAGTCCCAGGCCCAGGCCCGCCCCCATGCCGAAGCCCCGTTTGAAGGTTCCCGGCTCTTTCTTCGAGGCAGCAGCGATGTCGGACCCAGTGATGTGGGGAGGCGAATGTGTCGGACTCGGTGGGGGGACGTCGTTGCTCATCGGGTTCCTCCTGCTCGTCGTGTGCACCTAGTGAACCAGCCAGGAGGCCCGGACCCAAGTAGCGCCGCACCTACCTGTTGAAAACCAGGGCGCCCGCGCGACCAGTGCCCGTCACCTCACGACCGTGGCACACACCGTCCAACCGTGGAGCCCCCGGTCAGGTCAGAGAGCTCGTCCACGCAACACCCGCAATGTGGGGCGCCGGAGGGTGGAGAGGTCTTGGCGCGGATCCTCGGAGTAGACGACGAAGTCGGCGCTCGCGCCGGTGGTCACGACGTCGGCCCCCAACCAGTGCCGGGCACCCCAACTCGCGGCTCCGAGAGCGAACTCGGGGCCTCCGAGCTTCGCGAGTTCGTCGATCTCATCGATGACCCGGCCATGCGCGACGACGGTGCCCGCGTCGGTGCCGCTGTAGACCGGCACGCCGGCTTCGATGGCCGCGCCAATGGTGCCGTGGCGGCGCGCATGCAGATCCAGCATGTGCGAGGCGTAGCGCGGGAACTTCGCCGCGCCAGCGGTGGCGTAGTCGGGGAAGTTGTCGAGGTTGATCATCGTGGGCACCAGGGCCGTGCCGCGGCGTGCCATGGTGTCGATGATGTCGTCCGAGAGGCCGGTGCCGTGCTCGATGCAGTCGATGCCCGCGTTGACCAGCTCGGCCACCGACTCCTCGCCGAAACAGTGCGCCGTGACGCGGGCGCCCTCCTCATGGGCTGCGTCGATCGCCTTCTCCGCGACATCCGCTGGCCAGAGCCTCGCGAGATCCCCGAGGGAGCGGTCGATCCAGTCCCCCACCAGTTTCACCCACCCGTCGCCGGAGCGCGCCTCGCGGCGGACCTGTTCAACGAGGTCCTCGGGTTCCACCTCGACGGCGATGTTGCGCAGGTAGCGCTTGGCGCGGGCGATGTGCTGGCCGGAACGCAGCAACCGCGGAAGCTCACCCTGGTCATGCACCCACCGGGTGTCGGCCGGCGAACCGGCGTCGCGGATGAGCATGACACCAACGCTGAGGTCGGCCTGCGCCTGCGCGGTGGCCGTGTCGCGGTCAACAGCTCCGTCGGGACCCAGACCGATGTGGCAGTGCGCATCCACCAGTCCGGGCAGCACCCAGCAGGGATCGGAGATGGTGACGGCATCGTCCGCAGGAGCATCGGCGACCACGCCGTCGGCAACCCACAACTCCTGGGCGTCAGATCCGGGAAGGATGACTGCCCGGGTGAAGTGGTAGCGCTCCGTTGGACTGTTCGATCCATTGCTCATGGCTCACGAGCCTATCGAGAGCCAAGCCGAGTCTCGCACTTTCGTTCCTCACTCGCAGACCCACAGGAGCTTTTGCCTTCTCCTCGGCCGATTGGGGAACAGAAATGCGAAAAGCGGTCCCTACTTCTGCTGCTTCAGCATCTGCTGCAGTTCCGCCGGCAACTCGAAGTCGTCCATGGACTGTGGAGCGGCCTTGTCCGGTTTGATGCCCAGAGCCTTCTGCGCTTCCTGCTGCTTGCGCTTGGCCGGGTTGCCGGAGACCTTGTGACCCTTCTTGGGTGACTTCTTCGCGGGTTGGCGCTTCGGTCCTCGTGCCCCCGGAAGCGCGCCGGGCATGCCGGGTGGCATCCCCGCCGGCATGCCACCGCCACCCATGCCGCCGGCGAGCTTCTCCATCATCTTGCGGGCCTCGACGAAGCGGTTGACCAATTGGTTGACGTCGGAGACCTGGACGCCCGCGCCCTTGGCGATACGGGAGCGGCGCGAACCGTTCAGGATGCTGACGTCGTCGCGCTCCTTGAGCGTCATCGAATTGATGATGGCCTCGATGCGATCGATCTCACGCTCGTCGATGTCCTCAATCGCATCCTTGAACTGACCAGCACCGGGCAGCATGCCGAGAATCTTGCTCATCGGGCCCATCTTGCGCAGCTGTTGCATCTGGGAGAGGAAGTCCTGCAGGCCGAACTTGTTCTTCCCCGTCAGCTTCTCCGCCGCGGCCCGTGACTGCTCGGCGTCGAACGTCTTCTCGGCCTGCTCGATGAGCGTCAGGACGTCGCCCATGCCGAGGATGCGGCTGGCCATGCGGTCAGGGTGGAAGACGTCGAAGTCCTTGAGCGTCTCACCGTTGGAGGCGAACAGGATGGGCTTGCCGATGACCTTGGCGATGGACAGCGCGGCGCCACCGCGGGCGTCGCCGTCGAGCTTGGTGAGGACGACGCCGTCGAAGCCGATGCCCTCGTCGAAGGCTTTGGCCGTGTTGACGGCGTCCTGTCCGATCATGGCGTCGACGACGAACAGCACCTCGTCCGGGTTAACTGCCTGCTTGATATTGGCGGCCTGCTGCATCAGCTCTTCGTCGACACCCAGCCGACCGGCGGTATCGACGATGACCACGTCGTAGAGTCGGCGGCGGGCGTGCTCAATGGCGTCGCGGGCCACCTGCACGGGATCGCCCACACCGTTGCCGGGCTGCGGCGCGAAGACGTGCACGCCTGCACGCTCGCCGACGATCTGGAGCTGGCCGACGGCGTTGGGGCGCTGGAGGTCGGCCGCCACCAGCAACGGTGCGTGCTTCTCCTCGCGCAGCCAGCGGGCGAGCTTGCCGGCCAGGGTGGTCTTGCCCGCACCCTGCAGGCCGGCGAGCATGATGACGGTGGGTGGGCGCTTGCTGAAGCGAATATTCCGGGTCTCGCCGCCGAGGATCTCGACGAGTTCCTCGTTGACGATCTTGATGATCTGCTGTGTCGGGTTCAGGGCCTTCGACAGTTCCAGCCCCAGGGAACGCTCCTTCACGGCGGACACGAAGCCCTTGACCACGCTGAGGTTCACGTCGGCCTCGAGCAGTGCGATGCGGATCTCCCGCATCGTGGCGTCGATGTCCGCCTCGGTCAGGCGGCCCTTGGAGCGCAGCCCCTTGAAGACGTCAGAGAGGCGATCTTGCAGCGTGTCGAACACTTGGCTTCCTTCATGATGAGAAACAGGTGCCTCGTGGCATGGCAGTACCGCTCAAGGATAGAGGACGTGCTCACTCTCCCAGTATTCCGGCGACGAAGCCCTCTGGATCGAATGGCGCCAGATCATCGACGCCCTCCCCCAGACCGATGAGCTTCACCGGCACGCCCAGCTCACGTTGAACCGCCACGACGATGCCACCCTTGGCCGAACCGTCAAGCTTGGTGAGGACGATTCCCGTGACGTCGACCACTTCGGAGAACACCTTCGCCTGCATCATGCCGTTCTGTCCGGTGGTGGCGTCCAGTACGAGCAGCACCTCGTTGACCGCGGCCTTCTTCTCCACCACGCGCTTGACCTTGCCGAGTTGGTCCATGAGGCCGGTCTTGGTGTGGAGGCGGCCAGCAGTGTCGACGATGACGACGTCGGTACCCTCGTCCGTCCCCGTCGCGACCGCCTCGAACGCCACCGAGGCCGGGTCGCCACCTTCGGGGCCGCGCACGGTGGAGACACCGACGCGCTCACCCCAAGTGATCAACTGCTCGGCCGCGGCGGCGCGGAAGGTGTCGGCGGCGCCCAACAGCACGGTACGGCCATCGGCCACCAGGACGCGCGCAAGCTTGCCGACCGTGGTGGTCTTGCCCGTGCCATTCACGCCCACCACCATGATCACGGCGGGTTTGCCCTCCTCGGAGTCGAGGTTCAGCGAGCGATCCAGCGTCGGATCCACGAGACGCAACAGCTCGGAACGGAGCACACCCCGTGCGGCCTCTGGGTCAGCAACGCCCTCGATGGACAGTTCCCTGCGCAGAGCATCGGTCAGTTCTGTGGTGGGGCCCACCCCGAGATCCGACGCGATGAGCGTGGCCTCGAAGTCGTCCCAGGTGTCCGCGTCGATGCGGTCCACGTTGAGCAGTTCCGACAGCGCACGGGCCAGGACGTTGTTGCTGGACGAGAGCCGACGGCGCAGGCGAGCAAACCGCGACTGCGGGGACTCCGGCTGCTCCAGCGCAGGGGCAGAGGGCGCAATGACCTCCTCGACGAGCTCCGCATCCAGTACGACGGTGTCGCTGCCGTGCCGGGGGGTGGGCTCCTCCTCCAGCTCCTCTTGTCGCTCAGGGGTCGGCAGACTCCTGCGGTTGGCGTAGGTGATGATGCTGGCGGCGATGATCGCCGCGCCGATCACCGCGAGAATGACCCAAAATATCCAGTCCACGGGCGTCATCCTAGCGAGGAGCTCCCAGAACCGGACACGCCTCAGCGCCGCAGCCGGCGGCAGCCTCGAAGAGCGGCGGCGCCGACGGGCGCGCTACTCGGAGGCCACGCGTTGGCTGACCACCGTCGAGATGCCGTCGCCGCGCATGGTGACGCCGTAGAGGGAGTCGGCGATCTCCATGGTCCGTTTCTGGTGGGTGATCACCAGCAGCTGCGAGTTGGCGCGGAGTTCCTCATAGATTCTCAGGAGCCGGCCCAGGTTCGCGTCGTCGAGGGCCGCCTCCACCTCGTCGAGAATGTAGAAGGGGCTGGGACGCGCGATGAACAGTGACACGAGGAACGCCACAGCCACCAGCGAGCGCTCGCCCCCCGACAGCAGGGACAACCGCTTGACCTGCTTGCCGGCCGGGCGCGCTTCGACATCGACACCCGTGGTCAGCCAGTCCCCCGGATCGGTCAGCACAAGGCGTCCTTCGCCCCCGGGGAAGAGACGGGCGAACACATCGACGAACGTCTCCGCTACATCGTGGTAGGCCGCCTCGAACACCTCCTTGACACGCTTGTCCACCGTGTCGATGAGGTCCAGGAGGTCGGCGCGCGTGCGCCTCAGGTCATCCAGCTGTTCCGCGAGGAATCCGTGCCGGGCCTTCATGGCATCGAATTCCTCCAGCGCGAGCGGGTTCACCCGCCCCAGCACTGTCAGATTCCGCTCAGCGCGCCGCAGCCGGGTGGCCTGCTCTGCACGGTCGTAGGGCACCGGCTCGGGCACCTCGTCGTCCTCGCCCAGCGCGGTGCCATCGGGCCGGGTGATGACAGGCACCGGAACGTCCGGGCCGTACTCCGCCAACAGCGGGTCGGGTTCGATGCCCAGCTCTGTCAGCGCCTTCTCCTCGAGTTGCTCGATGCGCATCCGGTGCTCGATGCGGGTCATCTCGTCGCGATGTGCGCCCCGGACGATCTCCTCCAACGCGGCGGCGGCGGCCCGCGAGTCGTGTCGGGCGCGCACGGTGGCAGCCTCGGCCTGACGGCGGGAGGCGTCCGCAGCATCTCGTTCCCGGGTCGCTCGCTCCCGGACTCCGTCGACGAGGGCAGCCAACCGAGTGGCAGCATCGTGCACCGTGGCGGCCACCTCAGCCTCCCGACGGAGCTGCTCCGCTTTGGCTCTCGCTTTTGCTCGCGTGGAGCGCTCGGCCTGTGCAGCTCGCACCAGGCCGTCAGCCCTTCCGGCTAGTGACTTCGCCTGTTCCTCCAGTGTCCGCAGCGCCAGTCGCGCATCCATTTCTGTCTGCCGGGCTCGGCGGGCTTCCCGAGCCTTCTCGTCGCGGTCCGTGGGGTCCGGCTCCGCGACCTCCTCGCTACTGGCAGCCCTCAGGCGATCCTGGAGACCTTGCAGCTTCGCCTCGTCGGCCACGCGCGCCTGCGCTGATGCGGCCATCGCTTCACGCAGACGTTCCGCCTCACGCAGCGCAGTGGCCTGGGCCTGGCGCAGCTGGCCCAGCCTGTCCTGGGTCGCCGCGAGTTCGGCATCGGAGTCGTGCAACCGTGCCAGCGCCTCGGCTGCATCCCGCTTTGCTGCGGCCACCTCACCGGTGACCTTCTCGACGGCGAACCGGTTGCGATCCCGTTCATGGCCCAGCCGCTGCAGTGCCTCCCCTGCGTCGGCGAGCTGCGCGGAGAGTTCCAGCAACGACGGGGCATCGGCGGATCCACCTTCCACCAGCCACCCGGACACCATGTCGCCGTCGCGCGTCACTGCCATCGAATCCGGGTTCTGTTCCACGTGCAGCAGGGCCCGGTCCAGATCCTCAGCCGCCGCAACGTTGGAGATCAGGACGCTCAGCGTCCCTGCGAGGTCCTCGGGGTGTGTGATCTTCTCCAGAAGCGAGCCGCTCATCACGGATCCATCCGGAGTCCCAGCAACCACAAGGGTTGCGCGCCCCACCTCTGAGGAGGCCATGTGTCTGACGGCGTCGACGGCGTTGTCGAGCCCTTCCACGACGATCGATTCCGCCGCCGACAGCAGAGCCGCCGACACCGCTCGTTCCCATCCCGGCTCCACCTGCAAGGCATCGATCAATCGGCCTCGGACGCCGGGCGCCCCGGAAGCCACGAGCTCCGCCGATGCGTCCTTGCGTTCCGTCATGAGGCGCAGCGCTTCCACACGAGCCTCGAGTGCTGCCGAGTCCTGGGCCAGCGTGGACTCCGTCGAGCGCAGCCGTGCAAGCTCCGCCTCGTGACGCTCCACTCGCGCGACGGCCTCCTCATGGACGGCGTCGAGGTCCGACTCGCTGTCCCCCAGCCCTGTCAGCGAGGACTCCATGCCTCCGAATTCTCGGGCAGCCTCCTCGGCGCGCTGTATCGCCTCATCCCGACGCCGTTCCAGCCTCTCCACCTCTTCGCTGGAAGCCTGCAACCGCGACTGCAGGGCCTGCACCTGACCGGTGAGCCGGGCCAGGCCCTCGCGTCTGTCCGCCACGGCACGCAGAGCGTTGGCGTGGGCGGTCTCGGCGGCGGCGTGCTGCTGTTCTGCGGCGTTGCGGCGCAGCGTGGCGTCGTGCAGGGCGGCCTCCGCCTCGTCGATGCTGCGGCCCAGCTCCGCTTCACGCCCCCGGATCACGGATGCCTCGCGCTCCAGTTGTTCGGGATCGTGCCCTCCGGGGACATCGAGCAGCTGGGGTTGATTCTCGCCCGCGCGCATCCGCTCGGCGGAGATGGACATGGTGGTGGAGACGCGCTCGCGCAGACTCGCTGCGGTATACCATGCTTCTTGCGCCGCGTCGAAGGACTGTCCGGCCTGCCGGAGGGCGGCCTCCGTCGCCTCCTCGGCCTCTGCGGCTTCACGCACCTGCGCCTCGGCACGTTCCCGGGCGGCGACGACGGCTGCTTCGTCGGCGAGGTCCTCGGCCAGGGCTTTGCGTGCGGCACCGAGGTCGTCGGCCAGGAGACGGGCCTTGGCGTCGCGCAGTTCCACCTGGATCACGGCGGCCTTGCGTGCCGTCTCGGCCTGCCGTCCGAGGGGTTTGAGCTGCCGTCCTAGTTCGCCGATGAGGTCCTGTAGGCGCTCGAGATTGGCTCGCGTGCCCTCCAGTTTGCGCAGCGCCTTCTCCTTGCGCTTGCGGTGCTTGAGGACCCCGGCGGCCTCCTCGATGAAGCCGCGACGACTTTCCGGCGTGGCCTGGAGGATGGCGTCGAGTTGTCCCTGGCCGACGATGACGTGCATCTCCCGGCCGATACCGGAATCGCTCAGCAGCTCCTGGACGTCGAGGAGCCGGGCAGGAGCGCCGTTGATGGAGTAGTCCGAGCCGCCACTGCGAAACATTGTCCGTGTGATGGTGACTTCGGAGTACTCGATGGGCAGCGCCCCATCCGAGTTGTCGATGGTCAGTTCCACTTCCGCGCGCCCCAGCGGTGCCCGCTTGGAGGTGCCCGCGAAAATGACGTCCTCCATCTTCCCGCCTCGCAACGTCTTGGCGCCCTGTTCCCCCATCACCCAGCTCAGCGCGTCCACCACATTGGACTTTCCGGAGCCGTTGGGTCCGACGACGCAGGTGATGCCTGGTTCGAATGTGAGCGTGGTGGCGGAGGCGAACGACTTGAAGCCACGAAGGGTCAGCTCTTTGAGGTACATCTCAGGCCTCGTCGTCCACGACGATGTCCTCCGGGAAATCCCGTTCCTCGGTGACTCGGACTTCTCGAATGGCGCGGAAAGTCCAGAACTTGTTGAGCAGGAAACTGACGGGGATGGTGAAGACGATCATGATCAGGTTGGCCCAGTAGTCGCGGCTGCGGAATCCAGTCGACCCGTCCAGAATCGTGGTGGGTAGACCGAGCGGGGATTGCTCGTCCATGAGTGTGGTGATCACCAATTGTCCGAGGGCGAGAGCAATCAGGCCGACGGTGAGGAACGGCCAGTACTCACGGAACCAGCCGGCGGAACGGCTCGATTTGAAGGTCCACCATCTGTTCAGTTGGAAGTTGAAGAGGTTGGCGACGAGGAACGCGATCGCGGACATCACGTTGAACCAGCGGATGTTGAGGTCCGTGCCGGGGATGACCGCCCACACACCGAAGCCTTCCGGAAGGCCGGCGGATGGCCAAATGATGGGAAGAAGCTTCTTCATGGTGATCATGGCGATCGTGTTGACCAACACGCCGAGGCCACCGACCACGCCGAAACGAAACAGCTGCCAGATGGACGTGCTGAAGCGCGAGTACGTCGTCCTCACCCACCTCATGTCCCCTTGACCACCCTTTTCGGCATGCGCTGACACTTCGGGCACAGAAAGCTGCTGCGGTTCGCGAAGCGACGACGCACCAGTGCAGTGCCGCACCGATGACACGGTAGGCCTTCGCGACCGTAGACGTCCAAGGAGCGCGCAAAGTAGCCGGACTCACCGTTGACATTGACATACAGCGAGTCGAAGGATGTGCCGCCGGCTTCCAAGGCGTCGGACATGACGGCGTGAGCGTGACTCAGCACGTCGACGGCGCGACGCTGGGTGAGGCGCTCCGTCGGGTGATCGAAGTGCAGCCGGGCTCGCCACAAGGATTCATCGGCGTAGATGTTGCCGATACCCGAGACCATCGCTTGATCGAGCAGGGCGCGCTTCACCGTCGTGCGGCGGGCTCGCATCCGTCTCGCGACGTCGACGACGTCATAGTCGTCGTCGAAGGGGTCCAAGGCGATGTGCGGGACGGGAGACTTCGCCCCGCCGGGGATCCACTCGAGGCCACCGAACATGCGCTGGTCCACGAATCGGAGTTGACGCCCGTCGTCGAGGGTGAAGAGTGCTCGAGTGTTCCGGGCGAGGTCGTCGGCCGGATCGTTGATCCTGAACTGCCCGCTCATACCGAGATGCATGACAAGGGCGTCGCTTTCCAGCGCCAGCCACATGTATTTACCGCGACGGCGAACGGAGTCGATCGTGCGACCCGCCAGCACCCGGGTCATGCCCTCAGCGCCGCTGGGATGGGAGCGGACGGGGCGTGGGTGCAGAATGTGGACCGCTTCGATCCGGCGGCCCGTGACGAGTCCGGCGAGACCGCGGCGCACCACCTCCACCTCGGGCAGTTCAGGCATGGGCTGGCTCGGCCAGCATGCGGTGCGCGGTGGTTGCAGCCCTCTGTTCTGCCGTCTTCTTGCTGGGGGCCGTTCCGGAGGCGACGGCGGAACCGTTGACGATAACGACGGCGGTGAACTCACGCTCATGATCGGGACCGGATCCGGTGATCTTGTACAGCGGCGGTTCCCAGCCTCGCATGGCGCACAGTTCCTGCAGGGACGTCTTGAAGTCCGTGTACGTGCCCTCAGCCTCGGAGTTGGCGATCCTGCCGCTGAAGACACTTAGGACAAAGCGCTCGGAGGCCTCGCTGCCGCACGACATGTGAATCGCCCCGATGAGCGCTTCCGTGGTGTCGGCGAGTATGGACCTCTTCTCGTGTCCCAGGGTGGAGACCTCACCCCTGCCGAGTTTGATGTGCTCACCCAGACCTAGCTCTCTGGCGACTTCTGCGAGCGCTCGGGAACTGACGACGGAGGCGCGCAGCTTGGCCATGTGCCCCTCAGCCATGAAGGGATAGCTCCGGAAGATGTGCTCTGTCACCACGATTTGTAGGACGGCATCGCCGAGGAACTCGAGGCGTTCGTTGCTCTCAACCCGGCCGTTCTCGTAGGCCCAGGAACGGTGGGTGAATGCCAACTCAAAGAGCTGGGCGTCAACGTGAACGCCCAGCTCGTCGAGTTTTTGCTCAAGCCTGCTCACCAGCGCGCAGGGGCGAGATTCGTGCTCAGGCCTCGAGGACCTGACGGCGAGCCGCCTTGGGGCCGTACTGGCCACAGTTGGGGCACGCCGTGTGCTGCAGGTGGGGCTCGCGGCAGGCCGGGTTCACGCAGATGACAGTGGGGACGACAGACGCCTTCCACTGGGCCCGACGCGACCGGGTGTTGCTGCGCGACATCTTCCGCTTCGGAACGGCCACGATCTTCTCCTGTCAAACAAGGACTATTGGGTTCACATCATTATTCGTTGACGTCCAGCTCCACCAGTTTCGACCATCTCGGGTCAACATCCGGCTCGTGCTCATGGTCAGGATCGGCGTTGAGATCCGCCCCGCATTCGGGACACAATCCGGCACAATCCTCACGGCACAGGGGCGTGAACGGCAATTCCAGTACCACTGCCTCACGGATGGTTGGCTCCAGGTTGATCGTCTCATCCTCGATGAGACGCTCATCCTCCTCCACTTCCCTGCCGGGATGGAAGAACAGTTCCTGAAGTTCGAACGACCTCTCGTCCGTAATTTCCGTCAGGCATCGAGCACACTCACCAACCAGCTGCACGGTGGCTGTGCCCGATACGAGAACACCTTCGACGACGGCCTCCAGTCGGAGGTCGAGCGCCACATCGGAGCCCTCGGGTACCCCGATCACTTCGAGTCCGAGATCAGCAGGTGCAGGGACACTACGTGTGACCTCGCGCATCGTTCCTGCACGTCTGCTCAACTCACGCGTCTCAAACACGTAGGGAGAGTGACGATCAGGATGTCGATTGACGGGAGCCATGATGAGAATCCCCCTTCATCCGCTACATCTCGATCACGTCGTGACCGACGTCGAACTATACCCGCGGCAGCTGATGCCACCCAAATCGACGATCCGAGCACGGCGTCGAGCAGCTCGACGCGGCGTCGGGGCTTCTCAGCCGCGTCGGGCTTCGATGGCTCGTACGACGGCTGGTGGAACGTAGGGCGTGACGTCCCCGCCCAGCTTCATGACTTCGCGCAGGATGGTGCTGGACAGCGTGACGTGCTCGGCCGCCGCCGGGAGCAGCACCGTCTCCAGACCCGTGAGCCCCCGGTTCATGTGCGCCATCTGCAGCTCGAAATCGAAGTCGGCACCGAAGCGGAGACCTTTGACAACCGTGGTGATGCCGCGCTCCTGACAGAAATCGACCAGCAGCCCTTCGATGGGTGAGACCGTGACACCCTCCATGTCCCGCAAGGATTCCTCCACGAGATCGATCCGCTGGTCACCGAAGAGGTAGTTCTTCTGGTTGTTGCGCCCCACCCCCACGAGCACACTGCCGAACAGGTCGCGGGCCCGCGTGATGATGTCGAAGTGTCCCACGGTGATCGGATCGAACGAGCCCGGGCACAGTACCGTGCTCATGCGGTACTCATCGGGTCGCTCTGGTCATGTTGGTACTCCGGTCGTGGATGCTCGGTTTCCGCATGGTGGGCCTCGGTGGCTCCGAAGTGGAGCGTGGTCTCACCGTATCGGCGATCCCACGTGCGCGTGAAGACATCCGGCCACTGGGGTTTCTGGGAGCGTCTGGGGCGCTCCACCACCACGAGCGCCTGTGGCGCCAAACCATCCCCCTCCGCGAGTTGCGAGACAAGTTGGTCCACTTCTGCCGTCGGGACGTCATAGGGCGGGTCGATGAAGACCAGGTCGAACGGGCCCTCCAGGGCTGCAACGGCCTGCTGCGCCCGCATTGGTCGCACGACGAGGGCGAGTTTCGTGCGGCGCGCGTTGTCAGTGATGGTGCGCGCCGTGTGATGGTCAATGGCCATGACGTTCGAGGCCCCTCGGCTCGCGGCTTCCAGAGCGATGCCGCCCGTGCCAGAGTAGAGATCAAGCATCGAGATCCCTGCCAGATGCTGCTCAGGCGCCTTATCGACGGTGTGGAACCACGCCGCCAGAGCCGAGAACAGTGCCTCTTTGACGCGATCGGACGTGGGCCGAGTGGCGTCGCCTTTCGGAGCCGCGATCCGTGCACCCTTCGCTGTGCCTGCGATGATCCTGCTCATCACTGTCCCCCCTGGGTGTGTCGGTACCGGCGACTCCGCGGCTCAACAATGCTCCCACGGCATTCCACCCAGCGCGAGATGGACCGGACCCGAAGCACGATGCGCCGGCGGCACGACACGTTGCTGTCCCTGTGCCAGAACTGCTCCCCACCGCACGACGTGTCCGCACGATCCACGCCGCCCATGGTGATGCCGTTCGCCAGTTCACGACTTCTCCAACCACTCACCCGCGGCGACGAGTTCAGCCTGGGTCATCAGATCGTCGAGCAATGGATCATTCTCAGCCCGCGGGTCGGCCAGGATTTCGTCGGCCAGAGCTTTCGTGTCCCTAATCAGATCCGCATCCTCGGTCACCCGCAGCAGCTTCAGTGACGAACTGCCTGACTGTGCGGCGCCGAGCACATCGCCTTCACGCCGCAGCTCCATGTCCCGTTCTGCGAGTTCGAACCCGTCGTCGCTGAGTTCCAGAGCCCGGATGCGAAGTTGAGCGTTCTCCTGGCCCTCCCCCGGTGCCGCGAGCAGGAGGCACAGACCTTCGTGCTCGCCACGGCCGATCCGGCCCCGGAGCTGGTGGAGCTGCGTGATGCCGAAGCGGTCAGCATCCATCACCACCATGACCGAGGCGTTGGGAACGTCGACGCCCACTTCAATGACTGTGGTGGACACCAGCACGTCCAGGCGGCCGGCGGCGAAATCGGCCATCGCAGCGTCACGCTCCGCAGTGGGCTGCTTGCCATGCGCCATGCCCAGCCTGAGATCAGCCAACGGACCACCCGCCAACTGTGGCAGCAACTCGGTGACGGCCGTCATGTCCGAGCCAGCATCCACGTCGCCTTCGGTCTGCTTGGCGCTGATCGCCGGGCACACGATGAAAGCTTGTCGGCCTTTGCCCACTTCTTCGCGGATGCGTTGCCAAGCACGCTCCACCCAGTGGGGGTTGGTGAAGGTGTCGACGAAAACCGTCGTGACAGGTGCTCGTTTGGCTGGTCTCTCTCGCAGCTCAGACACCTCCAGGTCGCCGAACACGGTCATGGCGACGGATCGAGGGATGGGGGTGGCGGTCATCACGAGCGTGTGTGGCTGGCGCTCCGCCTTCGCGGCCAGCGCGGCCCGCTGCTCCACACCGAAGCGGTGCTGCTCGTCGATTACCACGAGGCCGAGGTCGAAGAACTCGACAGGATCGGACAGCAGTGCATGTGTGCCGATGACGATGCCAGCCTCCCCGCTCACGATCTGGTTCAGGGCCTCCCGTTTCGCTGCCGCCGGCAGGCTGCCGGTGAGCAGAGTGACGGCCGTCGCGTTCTCGTGGGCGCCGAGCCGCTGTCCGTCTCCCAGATTCCCCAGAAGGTCCGTGATGGATGTGAAGTGCTGCTTCGCCAGGACCTCCGTGGGTGCCAGCAGCACTGCCTGTCCACCGGAATCGACGACGGCAAGCATCGCACGCAGCGCCACGACGGTTTTGCCCGCACCCACTTCGCCCTGGAGCAACCGATGCATGGGTCGAGTGTCTGCGAGCTCGGTGAACACCGTCTCTGACACGCTCACCTGTCCCTGCGTCAGTTCGAACGGCAGCCGCGCGTCGAACTCATCCAGAAGACCGCCCGAGACGCGTGGGCGTGGCGTGGCAACCAGATGGGCGAGTGCGCGTCGGCGCTGCGCCATGGCCAGTTGCATGCCGAATGCCTCATCGAAACGGAGTCTGTCCCGGCCGCGCTCGGCCTGCTCGATGTCGACGGGCTCGTGCACCTCCGTCAGAGCCTGGCCAAACGGGAGAACCCCCGCCCTGTCCACCACCCACGGGGGCAGCGTGTCGCCCATCGAGACGATGGAGGGCAGCAGCATCTCAAGTGTTTCGGCAATGACCCACGTGGGGAGCGCTCGCGTAGCGGGATACAACCCCACCATTGTGGAGCGCTGGACAGTCCGCCGCATCGCTGACTTCTGCTTGTCCCTCTCCTTCTTCCCCGTCACCTGTCCCCGTCCGTCGATCATGACGAAGTCCGGATGGGTCAGCTGCAGGGAATTGTTGAAGACGCCCACCTTGCCGATGAAGATGCCTCGGGAGCCCACCTCCAGCAGAGATTTCCAGTACGTGGCGTGGTGCGGCTTGGGAGCGAAAAGCGTCACGGTCAAGTAGCCGGAACCATCCGTCAGCAGCGACTCGACGCGCTGCCGGGCACCTTGGCGAATCCGTGTGGACTGCACCTTGGCCACCACGGCCACCTCGTCCCCCACCCGTAGCGACGCGAAGTCGCTCATCTGGGTGCCCGCGAGGTAGCGCCGAGGAGTGTGGCGGACCAGATCACCGACGGTGTGTACGCCCAGCTTCGCGAACTGGACAGCAGTCTTCTCCCCCACCGCGTCGCGCAAACGGATATTCAGTTCGCGCTGGATGGGTGTCCGCCAGGTCGCCATGCCCAGCACCCTACAAGTGCCCACGGACACCAAAATGGCCCGTGGGCGACCACGGACCATTTTGAAGTGAAGGGGCTATCGCCTCAGCGGGAGACCTTCCCCGCCTTCAGGCACGATGTGCAGACGTTGAGCCGCTTCGCGGTCCCCTCAACGGTGGCGCGAACGCGCTGGATGTTGGGGTTCCAGCGACGCTTGGTCTTCTTCTTCGACCAGGGCACGTTGTGACCGAAGCCGGGTCGCTTGGCGCAAACATCACATACGGCGGCCACTGTGAACTCCTCGTTGCTTGATCCGACGCGCACTGCGTCGGGTTTCGATCAGATATGGGCCCAGCGACGAGACGCCGCGGACAACTGAAAGAGAATATCGCACCAGCCCGGGTCGGGCAAAAACAGCGGTGAACGTCACTCAGGCACACCGCCCGCCCGATACTCATACAAGGAGTATCCCCACCTCGAGCGTCGTGGTTTCGCAGGCACCCGCCCAGCGGCGCCACCACCGGTCCAATCGGACAACGAAGTTAAGCACTTCGCCATGAGGCCTGACCGTGAGCAGTATTCCAGCCTATGCTGCCCGAGTCATCTTCTTCAGCGTCGAGTGATTGGCAGCACATGACCCGCTTCTCCCAGAGCCGTCGTACGCGGTTCCTTGCAGTCGTCGCCTCCGCGGCTCTTCTTCTTGGACTGGCCCCCGCACTTCAGGCTTCGGCCGCGGATCCCGTCAACCTTGGTGTTGACCGTCCTGTCACCGCTTCTGGCCAGGAAGTGGCCGGCAGGTGGGGACCTGAGCTGGCCTTTGACGGCGATCCCGGACCTGAGGGCATCCCGGCGCCGGGCGTCCACAACGCCATCGACGCCTCGCGCTGGTCCTCCCCCAGTACGGACACCGAGTGGATCCAGGTGGACCTCGGCAATACCGCCAACATCACCGAGATTCGCACCCACTGGGGCAACACCTACTCCACCATGTACACACTCGAGGGTTCCGCTGACGGCTCCAACTGGGTGCAACTGACGGATGGTGCAGTCGCCGGTCCTGACTCGCGGGGCGCGTGGACGACGTGGACAGGACCCGTCGACGACGTGCGTCACGTGAGGCTCAGCACCAGCGGCGGCCGGAACCAGCCCTGGGGCATCGCCATCTGGGAAATCGAGATCATGGGCACCCTGGATGGCCCTGTCGTCGAACCTGCCTTCGTGGATGTCATCCCGAAGCCGTCAAGTTTCACCGAGACCGACGCTGGCACGTTCCAACTCAGCGACTCCACGCCCATCGTGGCCACCGGCGACGCCGTCGGAACCGCCGACCTGCTGGCCGAGACGCTCCGTGCCTCCACCGGTTTCGCTCTGCCCGTCGCAGCCACAGGAAGTGACGCCATCACCCTGAACCTGGACACCGACTCCGACATACCCGTCGAGGGGTACGAACTCGTCTCCACCTCCGACGGTGTGACCATCACCGCTGGCGACCGTGCCGGTTTGTTCTACGGCACGCAGACGCTGCTGCAGCTGCTGGGCCCCTGGGCCCGCTCCACCGACGCGGTGGTCTCCGACTGGAGTGTCGCCGCCCTCGACATCGAGGACGCCCCCCGCTACGGCTACCGCGGCATCATGATCGATCCGGTGCGCAGTTTCATCGAGGTGGACGAGGTCAAGAACATCATTGACCAGCAGGCCGCCTACAAGATGAACGTGATGCACATGCATCTCTCGGACGACCAGGGTTGGCGCATCGCCATCAGCAACGAAGACAAGGCCGATGGCGACGACATCGACTACTCACTCCTCACCAGCATCTCCGGTGAGACCGCCGTCGCCACCACCCAGTGGACAGACATCACCGGGCGCACCGGCTTCTACAGCGCCGACGAGTTCGCAGAGATCGTCGCCTACGCGGATGCCCGCAACGTCGCGATTGTCCCAGAGATCGACGGGCCGGCGCACACCAATGCGATCCTGCACGCCATACCGCAGCTCAACACGGACAACAGCTACCCCGCCGTGCCGCCCGACGAAGAAACCGTGCCGCCCAACACCACAACCAGCGTGGGCGAGTCATCATTGGACGCCCAACATGAGCCGACGTATGTCTTCATGCGGCACGTCATCGCCGACATCCTTGAGAAGAACACCACCACCGTGCATGGCACCCAGTACTTCCATCTCGGTGGCGACGAATCGCACAACACCGGCGACGATGACTACCGCACGTACATGGATCGGACCAGTGACGACGTCACGGACCTCGGCGCGGTGCCGATCGTCTGGAACGAAGCGGCGGCCAAGGCCACCGCAGAACTCCCCTCAGAAACTGTCGTACAGCACTGGACCACGGGCGGAATCCCGGCCACCACCGCCTTCCTCAACGAGCACGAGAACAGCAGGCTGATCGCCAGCATCGCCCAGCACGCCTACCTGGGACAGCGGCCCGGCCCCGACGTGGTCGGCCCCTCGTGGGCCTGTGGTTCCGGTTGTGGCATCAACAACTTCTACAACTGGAACCCCAATGAGTTGTTCAACGTTTCGGACGACAAGGTTCTTGGTGTCACCACGGCGCACTGGTCCGAGCACACCCGGAGCGAACGGTCGCTGGAGTTCCAGATCTACCCCCGAATGATGGTGACCGCCGAAGTGGGCTGGACCCCGCAGGAGGAACGCAACATCTCCGACTTCCGTGAGCGAGTGGCGTCGTTGGGCACGTCACTGACCGCGACGGGGCGCAACTTCTATCCCTCCGACGGTGAGTGGGAGGCCGACGCAGTTGCTCTCGTGCGTGACGGGTTGAGGTCTGACACCAACATCGGCGACATTGCCGTCGGTGCCATGCCCGAGGTTCCGGTGGACGACGTCTCAGCGACGTTCGAGCTCAACGGCACCGGTCACGACGTCGATGTCTCCCTCGCGTGGGAGCACGCGATCAACAACACCAGCTACGACGGCCGGCAGGCCAATGGCCTGTTCACCTTCGCCCTCAACACGATGCTGCCCGGCGGCACCCACACCGGCGATCTGGTCATCACCGCTGGCGACGCTGACATCACGGTGCCACTGACGCTGGAGGTGGACGCCGTCACAGACCCGACCACCGATCCCTCCACGACGGGCACCGCCACCGCCACCTCGTCGGTCACCACCACGGCGACGGCCACGACCACCGCCACGGCGACGTCCTCCGCGACGGTCACGACCACCACCACCGTCACGGGAACCTCCACCGCGACTGCGACCGCAACCACGACGGCCACCACCACCAAGACTGCCACCGTGACAGCGGAACCCACCGCCGGGCCCACCACCACGGCCGGGCCCGTGGACGTGTACTCCACGCCCGGACTCCACTTCGTCAACGGGCGCCACTGGTGGACCCGCTGCGAGCCCTATTCCCAGACGACGCGCTGCTTTACGTCTATTTGGGGAACCAGGATCATCCAGGCGGGTGGGAGCTACGTCCGCACCGATGGCTGGATGTTCAACAACCTGACCTATCTGGCCAGTCCCCGCGCCCTCTGGGAGAACAACCCGCTGGGAAACACCGGAGCGTGGACAGCAGCCGATGGCCGCAAGTGGCGCACCGAATGCGACACCCCCGCAACCGGACGCAACGGCTGCCGCAGCGAGACCCTGACCACCGTCATCGAAGCGGTCCGGACTCCAACGGGAACCACGTACCGCCAGACGGAGAAGTGGGTGTTCAACAACATCGTCAGGTTCTCCTGACCAAGTAGACCCAGCACAAGCAGCGGCCGCCCAGCAACGCTGGGCGGCCGCTGCACTCGGTCGCTTCTTTGCTTCGCCCGTGCCAGAGGCTCAGGCAGTTTCACTGATTGGGTGAGGATTCCGTTACAACGCGCACCTCAGGCGGTTTGCCCCTTGTGCGGACCCTCGCCGATTTCCTCGACGAGCTTGGCATTGAAGGCCGGGAGATCGTCGGGCGTACGGCTCGAGACCAGTCCCTGGTCCGTGACCACTTCCTCGTCCACCCAGTGTGCGCCAGCGTTCTTCAGATCAGTCTTGAGGCTCGGGTAGGACGTGATCTTCCTGTCCTTCACCACATCCGCCTCAATGAGAATCCATGCTCCGTGACAGATGACGCCGACGGGCTTGTGCGCCTCGAAGAACGCGCGGGCGAACTTCACGGAGTCCTCGTCCATGCGCAGGTGGTCGGCGTTCACCACACCTCCGGGAAGCATCAGCGCGTCAAAGTCCGAGGCGTCGGCCGACGCCACGTCCAGATCCACAGGGGCGCGGTGTCCCTTCTTGCCGGTGAGGTCATCATCCGCAGGGGACACAAGCGTCGCCTGCGCGCCGGCCTCGATGACCGCATCCCAGGGAGAGGTCAGTTCACTGTCCTCGTAGCCGTTCGTCAGAAGGAAGGCGACCTTCTTGCCATCAAGCTTTGCCATGATCCAATTCCTTTCGGTCGGTTCGTCTCCACGGTAGCCGCGGCCGGTGTCAGCCCCTTTTCGGACCACCAGTGTCCTTGGCTTAGCTGTGGACTAGTTGCTGGTCTGGCGTCACCAACTCCACAGCTATCAGGGTCGGTGGTTGTAACAACTACCCGGTTGGAGACACTGAAGGGTATGGACGATGATCGACGCTCTCGCTTCGTGGCCCTGTATGAGGACCACGCGGACGCCGTCATGTCCTATTGCCTGCGCCACCTAACCCCATCAGCGGCCGAGGACGCCGTCAGCGACACGTTCCTCACCGCGTGGCGCAAACTCGACGACGTGCCAGCGGAAGCGCGCGGCTGGCTCATCGTGACCGCCCGCAACACCATCCGTAACCGATACCGCACACAGGCGCGTGCACTGGACGTGAAGGATCGGCTGACATCAATGACGGCGCCCCCATCTGGACGACAGCGATCAGATTGACGGAACAAGGAAACCGCCTCCAGGTGCACGTGGTACAGGACTCAGCTGATACGAGGGACAGCATCAGGACCATCGTCGGCCAAGATGTCTGGGAGTTCACTGACATCATCCCCTTCTTCTATCCCGTGGTGAACGCATCCACACCCCCAACCGATCCCCCAACGCCTTCACCGTTGCCATCGTCGCCTTCAATGCCTTCACCGTCGCCTTCGACCCCATCCACCAGCTCCGGTGGCGAACCGATGGCCATCCAAGGCAGCCACATGGTGGTGAACGGCCAGTTCGGGGTCTGCTACGGCAGTGTCGAGATGGGTGATGGAAACGAGGCTTCCTGCGTCGGTGGTTTCCTTCCTGTGGAAGGCATGACGTTGGCGGAAGCCGGAGAGGCCCCGGCACTCACCGTCGGGAGGTGGGATGGATCCGTCTTCCACGGTGTGCGCTCCTACCAATACGGCGCTAAGGACTCCCCGGTGTCGCAATTCGCTGAGACGCCGCCGGCCAAGCCGGACCTCTGCGAGGAGAAGACTGGCGCCGGCTCATCCGTCGGCTTTGATGAACTGTGGGCCAGGGCCGAGCAGCTCCCGGGATTCCAGGATCTCTGGATCCCTGATGACGAACCCATGGACCATGCGCAAGTCGCTGTCACAGAGGGGATCGAGGAGGCGGAGGACGCCTTGCTCAGCGAGTTCGGGTTCTCGCTGTGCGTCGGCACTGTTCCCGGTCCGGATGCAGCCACCCTCGACGAAGCGGAAGCCACCATCGCGGAGCTGTGGCCGCGCGCGCCGGGAGAGTTGAAGCCGTTCATCCTCACCACGTCACAGGTCGAGGAGGACGGCAACACCCTCACTGTCCTCGTGCTGGATGACTCCGACGAATTCACCTCCCGGGTGAGGGATGCGGTGGGACCGGACGTGTGGCCGTACACGACTGTGAAGGCTGCGCTGGTGCCCGTCGATGCGGAAGCGCTGGAACCGTCTGAAGACAACTGACAGCGTTCGTCTAAAAGTCCGCACAGTGTGGGCACCGACGGCGCACTAGGGAAGCACTGATCAATGCTGTTCTCGGCGAGGACGCCGGGCGGGATGGGATGGTGTCACTACATCTGGTGCGTGTACTGGATGTCCATATCCAGATGCAGGGACGCCAGATCGCCCGATCCGGTGCACCGCAGCCAGGACATGATTGGTCAGTGGTTCACTAGATTGGCACCACGCAATCCGAAGGGACTCTCCGCGTGCTGCTTCTCTGCTTCGCTGGCCTGCTGTTGGTGGCTGCCCTGGTGTCCAACCGTGCGGACCGGACCATCTTGTCCACTTCGGTGCTGTTCCTCGTCGGCGGCATCGTGCTGGGCTCGGGTGCGCTGGGGGTCATCGACATCACGCCGGAGGACCCCACCGTCGAACTGCTGGCAGAACTGGCCCTGTTTGCGGTGCTGTTCACCGACGGCATGAAAGCCGGCTGGAGTGACCTGCGATCGGCCTGGAAGCTACCCGGTCGGGCCCTCATCCTCGGGCTCCCACTGACGCTGATCCTCACGTCCCTGCTCGCCCACTACATCATCGGGCTGGACTGGCCGACTTCCCTGCTCGTGGGCGCCATCCTTTCCCCCACTGACCCTGTGTTCGCCTCGGCGCTGGTGGGCAACGAGAAAGTGCCGCAACGGCTGCGACGGCTGCTCAACGTGGAGTCGGGTGTCAACGACGGCCTCGCCCTGCCCTTCGTGCTCATCCTGCTGGCGATTGCGACCCGATCCGACGTGCATTACACCGAGATCCTCGTCGAGCTCGCGGTGGGCCTGCTTATTGGCGTGGCGGTTCCCCTGGTCGCGCTGGGCCTGGAACGGCTGCCCTTCTTGAAGGCCTCGCATCACTACGAGCCCCTGACGGCCGTCGCCATCGGACTGCTCGTGCTGGCGCTGGGTCAGGTCACACACGGCAACCTGTTCCTCGCCGCCTTCGCGGCCGGCATCACCGTGGCGAGCGTCGGCCCCGAACAGCAGTCGAGCTTTGAACAATTCGGGGAGCTGGTCTCGGAACTGCTCAAGCTGGCCGCCCTGCTCGTCTTCGGTGCCCTCATCACCATCACGGTGATCGCCGACAACGGCTGGGCCGGCGTGGCGTTCGCGGTACTTGCACTCATCCTGCCGCGCTCGATCGCGCTGGCGCTGTCCTTCCTCGGGACCGGGTTGAGCGCCAAGGAACAGGTGGCTGCCGCCTGGTTCGGCCCCAAGGGGTTCGCCTCAGTGGTCTACGCCCTTTACGTGCTGACGTCCGGGCTGGACAACGGCACGCAGGTGTTCGATCTCATCGCCGCCACCGTGGTGCTGTCAATCCTGCTGCACTCCTCCACCGATGTCGTCGTCGCCCGCTGGTTTGACGACGAGTGGGAGGTCCCCAACTGGTACGGACGACTCAGGAACGGCCGGTAGTACGGACTGCCTGAGCAGACCTCATGAGCGGGCGTCCCACCGCAGGGACAGAGCGGCATACTCTCCCGTGACGGTGAAGGCGCCGTACTCCTGGCCCCGCTCGAAGAGCAGGGAATCGTTGTCATCCGCCGTGATCTCCCAGCCCTGATCCGGCAACGTCTCGCGAAGATAGCTGGCCACCTCAACTCCGCTGGGCGCCGTGAGGACAGCCACGACTGTGTTGTTCTGGTCCACGCGTTCGGTGATCACGGCTCCCTCAGGCACCGAGAATCCGACGGGCGCGAAACTGTAGCCAAGGCTGCTCAGCAGAACACCGCCCTCGGGCGCCGCCGTCGCCACCGCACTGGGACCAAGTGCCGGCTGCGTCGGTTCGGGAGGAACCGCGCCGCACCCGACGACGGCCACGCAGCAGGCGGCAGCAAACAGTCGACGGAGCACAGCGCAAAACTCTACCCGGAGTCCTGGGAACCCATCTGGGCCGCACGTCCCACGTCGATGGCTGCGGCAAGGTACGCATCGGTGATGCGACGCTGCACCCGGCGTGACACCGGTGTCTGCGCTGGCAGCTCTGCTACGGGGATCGTTCCAGTGTGAACACCAGGTCCTGCGGAGGGGCTGTGCCGATGGCGACCCTCTGCTCCAGACCGGCCTTTCGGGGAGTGGGCAGCGCGTCGACGGGGAACCAACCCACCTGGGTGGATTCCTCATCGCCGACTCGCGCTTCACCTGAGACCCATCGGGCGAGGAATCCGTGTCCGAGGAACTGGCACTGGTCGCCGTTGGGGTAACTGACGGGCTCTTCCACCAGCAGCCACAGCATGCGCTCCACCTCGATCGTGACCCGCGCCTCCTCCAGTGCCTCCCGCACGATCGTGTCCGTGGGGTGCTCCCCCGGATCCACAATGCCGGACACCAATGCCCACTCGCCGGTGTCCGAGCGCCGCACCAGCAGCACTTCTGGAACACCCTCCCCGTCGCGGAGAACGACAGCGGCGGTTCCCATCAGCCACAGCGGAGCATGTCCCACATGGCGTCGGAGTGCAGTGACGAATTCGGGGATTCCCATCGCCTCAACCTACCGGGATGGCGCACTTCAACCCGTGAGTGACCGTCAGCACTAGAGTGATCGGGGCAGTCCCTCGTACTCGCCAAGGAGGAAATGTTCCAGTGGCAACTCGCGCCATCTCGAAGGTCCTGATCGCCAACCGCGGCGAGATCGCCGTCCGCATCATCCGCGCCGCGCGTGATGCAGGCATCGAATCCGTTGCCGTGTATGCCGATTCCGACGCCGACTCCCTGTTCGTGAAACTCGCCGACGAGGCCTTCGCCCTGAACGGTGCGACACCCGCGGACACCTACCTCAACGTCGCGAAACTCCTCGCCGTGGCGGAGCGCACCGACGCGGACGCGGTCCACCCCGGGTACGGCTTCCTCGCGGAGAATGCAGAGTTCGCGCGATCCGTCATCGACGCTGGGCTCATCTGGATCGGACCACCGCCAACCGCCATTGACGAGCTGGGCGACAAGGTGCGTGCCCGCCACATCGCCCAGCGCGTCGGGGCCCCGCAAGTTCCCGGCACTGCGGACCCGGTCTCGGGTCCCGACGAGGTGATCGCGTTCGCCGAAGAGCACGGTCTCCCGGTGGCCATCAAGGCGGCCTTCGGCGGCGGGGGCCGTGGTCTCAAGGTGGCCCGCACCATGGAGGAGATCCCAGACCTCTTCGAATCCGCCACCCGCGAGGCCGTCACCGCCTTCGGACGCGGCGAGTGCTTCGTGGAGCTCTACCTCGACAAACCCCGCCACGTGGAGACACAGTGCCTCGCCGACGAACACGGCAACGTGGTCGTGGTCTCCACGCGCGACTGCTCCCTGCAGCGTCGCCACCAGAAACTCGTGGAGGAGGCACCGGCACCCTTCCTCACGGACGACCAGATGGACCAGCTGTACAGCTCCAGCAAGGCGATCCTCAGGGAAGCGGGCTACGTGGGCGCCGGAACCTGCGAGTTCCTCGTGGGACGAAACGGCGCCATCTCCTTTCTGGAGGTGAACACGCGGCTCCAGGTGGAGCACCCCGTGTCCGAGGAGGTCACCGGACTGGACCTGGTACGCGAGATGTTCCGCATCGCCAGCGGTGAGGAGTTGGGCTACGACGATCCGGTCACGCACGGCCACTCCATCGAGTTCCGCATCAACGCCGAGGACGCCGGCCGCAACTTCATGCCCGCCCCCGGAACCCTCGTGAAGTGGACCGCGCCCACCGGACCCGGGATTCGCGTTGACGAGGGATACCACACCGGCATGACCGTGCCCGGCGCTTTCGACTCGCTGGTGGCCAAGGTCATCGTCACCGGGGCGGACAGGCAACAGGCCCTGGCCCGTTCCCGACGCGCCATGACTGAGCTTCAGGTGGATGGCATGCCCACCGTGGTCCCCTTCCACGAAGCCGTGCTGCAGGATCGTGCGTTCGTGGCCGACGACGGCGATTTCCTCGTCCACACCCGGTGGATTGAAAGCGAGTTCACCGGTGACATCGCGCCCTACGCGGGAACCATCGGCGAGCCCGACGACGACGGCGAACCCGAAGTCATCGCCGTCGAGGTCAATGGCCGCCGCATGGAGGTCAAACTTCCCGCCGGTTTCGGGGGCCGCCCCTCGGCGTCGAGGAAGAGCGTGAAGCCGAGCAAGCGCGCGCGTGCATCGACGGTGTCGGCCCCTTCCGGCAACGCACTGATCGCTCCCATGCAGGGGACGATCATCAAGGTCACCGTCGCCGAGGGCGACACGGTGGAGCAGGGCCAGGCCGTGGCGATCATCGAGGCGATGAAGATGGAACAGCCCTTGACGGCGCACCGCGGTGGCACAGTCGCATCGCTGGCCATGGAGGCGGGTTCAGGCGTCTCCGCTGGTCAGGTGGTGTGCGAGATCGTCGACACCTGAGCCCCGACCGATGCTTGACTGCGAGAGTTATTCTTGCAGCAGGGGCACTCGGCGGTCCGCTGCGAAGGAGATGGGCATCATGACGATTCTGTATCTGATGATCATGCTCATCGTCGTCACGAAGCTCGTCTCCAGTATGGCCGAGGGGCGAACGCGGCAGATCCACCGACCGGGAACACCGCCGGCGTTCCCACCACCGGGCGCTGGCTACCCGATGCAGCAGGGTCAGAACCACCCGGGGCAGTACGGGATGGTTCCCCCGCCCTACGGCTACATGCGGACGCCGTACGGTCTGCCCACCGACGTTCCGCTCAGCGATGCATCACGCAGTGCCATTGATTCAGACATCACACGCTTCGGCACCGAACTCAGGGAACTCGATTTCGACGTCGTCGGCTTTGAGCTCTCAGACGAAGCCCGGGCGGATTACACCAAGGCACTCGACGCGTACGAGAACGCGAAGCTGTCTCTGCGCGGGGCCCGTTCCGACTCCGAGGCCACACACATCACGCGTCTGCTGGAGGACGGCCGGTACTCCATGGCCAGGGTCAGGGCCCGTGTGCAGGGCAAGCCCCTGCCCGAGCGTCGCCCTCCGTGCTTCTTCGATCCCGCACACGGCCCGTCGGTCTCCGACGTGCAGTGGGCCCCTCCCGGCGGCGTCATGCGTCCCGTGCCCGCCTGCGCGGTGGACGCGGCCCGCATAGAGCTGGGCGCCGACCCACAGATCCGGATGGTCAACGATGGCCGCGGGCCGGTGCCCTACTGGGAGGACCGCCACCACGCGGCATGGGCGAGGGGGTACTACGGGGGCTGGATGAATGACCCCAGCATGCGACGCATGACGCACGGCGCCCTCATGATCGGCGGCTTCAGCCTGCTGATGGGCATGCTCGACGACTGAAGCGACGAAGCCCGCGACAGCCGTCGCCTCCGGACTTTCAGGAGGTGAGGAAGGGATCGCCGGTGGTGTGCAACCGGCGTGCAGCCTCGGCCAGGGATCCGGTCATGGACGGGTACACAGTGAAGCTGCTGCTGAACTCATCGACGGTTACGCGCTGTCCCACACACACAGCCACCGAGTGGATCAGTTCCGACGCATTGGGGGCCACCACCACACCGCCCACGATGATGCCGGTGGTGGGGAGGCAGAACAGCTTGACGAAACCATCGGTGAAGCCCTGCATCTTCGCGCGTGCGTTGCTGGCCAGGGGCAGGAGCACCGACGCCACGCGGACCTCGCCGGAGTCCACCTGCTTCTGGGTGGTGCCCACGGTGGCGATCTCAGGGGAGGTGAAGACGTTGGAGCTGACCTTGCGGAGGTCGAGTGGGCCGACGGCGTCGCCCAGTGCATGCCACATGGCGATGCGTCCCTGCATGGCTGCCACGGACGCAAGCGGGAAGACGCCGGTCACGTCGCCGGCGGCGTAGATGCTGCGCACGTTGGTGCGGGACACGCGATCGGTCAGGATGTGCCCGCTCGGGGTGAGCGTCACCCCCGCCTCCTCCAAGCCGAGACCGGCGGTGTTCGGTGTGGACCCCACAGCCAACAGGCAATGGGAGCCCCGCACCTCACGACCGTCGGTCAGACCCACCACCACCTCGTCTCCCTCGACACGGGCGGATTGCGCCCGGGACTCGCTCATGATGTCCATGCCCCGCTGCTTGAACGCCCGCTGCAACACATTCGCGGCGTCCTGGTCCTCGCCCGGCAGCACCTGCTGCCGGGAACTGACGAGCACCACGTCTCCGCCCAGCGCGTCGTAGGCCGATGCGAACTCGGCGCCGGTGACGCCTGAGCCGACGACGATGAGTCGTTCGGGGATGGCATCCAGGGCGTACAACTGCTTCCAGTTGAGGATGCGTTCACCGTCGCAGCGCGCTTCGGGCAGCTCCCTGGGGGTGGTACCGGTGGCCAGCAGGATGATGTCGGCGTCGTAGCGCTCCGTCTCCCCTTCGCTGGTGACGGAGACCCTGTGCGCGTTCTCGAGTACCGCCGCGCCGCGCACGACGTGGACGCCGTCGTGGCGCAGCCGCGATTCGATGTCACTGGACTGAGCGTGGGCCAGATCGAGCACTCGCTTGTTCAGCTCGGCCATGTCGACGCGAATCGCGCCCTCCACGTCGTCGCCCCGGAAGTGCAGACCAAGTCCGGAGGCGCGCTCCATGGTGCTCATGACCTCGGCGGTGGCGATCAACGTCTTGGAGGGCACGCAATCGGTCAGTACGGCAGCGCCGCCCAGCCCGTCGCGTTCGACGAGCGTCACGTCCCCGCCGAGTTGGCTGGCGACCAGCGCCGCCTCGTATCCGCCGGGTCCGCCACCGATGATCACTACTCTGGTCACGTCCCTCATCCTGTCACAGACCGCCGCAACGAGCTTCCAGCGCGTTGACGCATCTTCTGCCCTGACGCCAGCGTGCGGACCGGGACGGCCGATAGTGTGAGGGGATGAGTGAAGATCCCAAGGAATTGGCGGGTGCCGCCGCGGAGTATGCGGCCTCAGTGCTGTCCGTCCCCACCATCGACATCGCGCTGGTCCTCGGCTCCGGGTGGTCGAGTGGTGCCGACGAGCTGGGCGAGACCATCGGCGAACTGGAACTGGGTGATGTGCCCGGCTTCTCCAAGCCGGTCGTGTCCGGGCACGGCGGCCGGCTGTTGGCCATTCGGACCCAGACGGGCAAGGTGGCGGCGGTCTTCACCGGACGCACCCACTACTACGAGGGACGCGGCACTGATCCCGTGGTCCACGGCGTCCGCACGGCTGCCGCCTGGGGAGCCGACACGATGGTGCTCACCAACGGTTGCGGCGGGCTGAATCCTGCATGGACCCCCGGCACCCCCGTCCTCATCAGCGACCACATCAACCTCACCGGTGATTCCCCGCTGCATGGCGCCACATTCGTCGACCTCACCGAGGCGTACTCCAAGCGGCTACGCGATCTGGCCCGCACCGTCGACCCGGACCTGCCGGAGGGCGTCTACGTCCAATTCAGGGGCCCGCACTACGAGACGCCCGCGGAGGTACGGATGGCCGGCATCATCGGCGGCGATCTCGTGGGCATGTCCACCACACTGGAGACCATCGCTGCTCGGGAAGCAGGCCTGGAGGTACTGGGCATCTCCCTTGTCACCAATGCGGCCGCCGGAATGGGCGCGGCCGACCTCGACCACAGTGAGGTACTCGAGGCAGGCAAAGCAGCCGGGCCTCGACTCGCCGCGCTGCTGGCGGGCATCGTCAACACACTCTGAGATCAGGAGACGCACAGACAATGACAGACACAACGGATGAGAAACTGGTTGACGAGGCCCGCGCCTGGCTGGCGGCGGACCCGGATGAGGACACGCGCAGGCACCTGCAGCAACAACTGAACCAGCTGGACGATCCCTCGCTGCGAGAGGATGCGCTGGAACAACTGCGAACCCAGTTCTCGGGGTTCCTGCAGTTCGGCACGGCAGGGCTGCGGGGAAAGACCGGTCCCGGCCCGAGCAACATGAACCGCCTCGTCGTGGGAGCTGCGGCGGCGGGCATTGGTGCCTGGCTGAACGAGCACGGGCACGCGGGCGGCAAAGTGCTCATCGGCTACGACGCCCGGTGGAAGTCCGACGAGTTCGCCCGGGACTCAGCGGAGATTCTCGCCGGTCAGGGCTTCGAGGTGCTGCTGACGGCCGAGACGACGGCCACGCCGCTGGTGGCGTTCGGTACCCGGCACTTCGAGTGTGTGGCCGGCATCGTGGTCACCGCTTCGCACAACCCTCCGCAGGACAACGGGTACAAGGTGTACCTGGGGGACGGATCCCAGATCATCCCACCCACGGACGGTGAGATCGCCGCCCACATCCAGAACTTCCCGCCCGAGAAGCTGAAAGACGTGAAGAGGTCGCCGAACTACCACCTCGTCGGCGACGAACTGCAGGACGCCTACACCTCACATGCGGCCACCCTCGTGCCCGACGATGCTCCCCGCGACGTGGTGTGGGTCCACTCCGCCATGCATGGCGTGGGCAGCAAGCCCATGCGCGCGGTTGTCCGGGCAACATCGTTCCCCGCGGCCATTGAGGTTCCTGAACAGGCGGAGCCGGACGCGGATTTCCCGACGGTCGCTTTTCCCAACCCTGAGGAGAAGGGCGCGATCGATCTGGCGCTGGCACTTGCGAAGTCGGAGGGGGCCGACGTCGTCATCGCCAACGATCCGGACGCTGACCGCTGTGCCGTCGCCACCCGGATCGACGGCCGGTGGCGGATGCTGACGGGGGACGAACTGGGCGCCCTCCTGGGGGACTACACCATCCGCACTGGAGCACCCGGGGTACTGGCCAACTCGGTGGTGTCGTCGACGCTGTTGCGCAAGATCGCCCACGCCGCCGGACGCAAGCATGTCACCACCCTCACGGGATTCAAGTGGATCGGCCGTGTTCCGGACATGGCTTTCGGCTATGAGGAGGCAATCGGGTACTGCTGCGATCCCCGAACCGTTCCCGACAAGGATGGCCTGACGGCCGCCGTGACCGTGTTGCGGCTCGTCGCAGAGTTGAAGGCACAGGGCCAGACGCTGGAGGATCGTCTCAACGAGATCTCCGCCACCCACGGCCTGCACGCCACGAGCCAGCTCTCGGTGAGAGTGGAGGATCTCTCCGAAATTGTCGACGCCATGGAACGGCTGCGCGCCAATCCCCCCACACATCTGCTGGAGGAACCGGTCGCCTATCACGATCTCCTCAAGGGCAGCGACACACTGCCGCCCACCGACGGGGTGGAGCTGACGGGCGAGAGCATTCATGTGGTGGCACGCCCTTCCGGAACCGAGCCGAAACTGAAGTGCTACTTGGAGGTGGTGCTTCCTCCCGTCGACTCCGCCGAGGGAACCGCCGCCAGAACCCTCGCCGCTGGCCTGCTCAATGGACTACGGGAACAAATGGCTGAGGCGCTCGGCGTCTGACCGTCACGCGCAGGGGTCCTGGGCATGCCCGGGGCCCCTGACGCTTGTCCGGTGGTTACCCTTGGAGCATGAGGACGTTGCGCATCGGGTTGGCCACACTGTTGTTGGCCGTCGTCGGGATCCTGGGTCTGGTGTCACCAGCAGATGCTGATGTGGACAATGCACCCGTCACCAGATACCACGTGGATGCCACACTGACACCGGACGGCGTCGCGCAGATCACCGTCGAGATGACCATGGACTTCAGTCGCGTTCCAGGGCGTGGTCCGTGGTTGTCATTCAGCGAACGTCAAAGGGACGGTAATAATCCGGACGAGTGGTTCTCCTTCCCCATCTCCAACATCTCCGTCTCCTCCCCCTCGGGTGCCCGCACCGACACCCTTGTGGAACGCGAGGACGGCAACGTCCTCGTGCGCATCGGGAACCAGAACGTCGTGTACAACACTCCGCAGGAGTACGTCATCACCTATGACGTGGAAGGACTCATCGTCTCGGACCAGGAGGAGAGCGGTCTGGATGAGTTCAGCTGGAATCCCCTCAACCGGCCCGAGCAAACCATCTCTGATGTCCAGGTGACGGTGAACGGACCCACCGATGTCGTACGCACTGCCTGCTTCCGCGGCGCGGACTTCGACATCGAATGCCCGGCAGCATCCTCGGGCGCTACCGCCGTCTACGACGTCGGCGACCTGAATCCCGGCGAGCAGGTGCAGGTGGTTGCCGGTTTCCCCGCAGGCACATTCGGCGGTGTCGAGCAGATCAAGACCCGCCGCGTCACCCCCAGCAACATGTTCGAACTCACCCCCGCCACCGGAGCCGCCACAGCCCTCCTCGGACTGGGGGCCATCGCGGCCCTGGTGGCCATCACCCGTCGACATGCCCGCGACGACGTCTACGTCGGCCTCACCCCCGGTCTGACACCCGGGAAGGGACAGGAGGCCAGGATCGGCAAGAAGTCGGGCAAGCAGAACGTGGCCGTTGCCTTCCGGCCCCCGAAGAACGCGCGCGTCGGTGAGGTGGGCACGCTGATTGACGCCACGGCCGACGCCGTCGACATCTCCGCCACCCTCGTGGATCTCGCCGTTCGGGGACACCTGCGCATCAGCGACGCCGGGCACAATGACCACCTCCTGACGCGCACCCGAAGCCGGGGAGACCGCCTTGAGGACTACGAGGGCAAGCTGTTGGAGCGCATCTTCAAGCACGGCGACGAGGTGCGCATCAGTCAGTTGCGGGACGCCTCCTACGCAGGGATTCAGGACAAGGCCAAGTCCGATCTGTACTCCCGGGTCGTGGCTCGCAAGTGGTTCAAGCGCAACCCGGCAACAGCCCAGCTCGCCCCCCTCGGGTTCGGGGTCTTCCTGCTACTGGTCGGGGTCGGCGTGGCAGTGCTGTTCGGCCAGTTCGGCTGGGGTCTGCTCGGCATCCCCTTCGCGATCCTCGGCCTCGGCCTCATCGTGACCTCCGGCAAGTTCCGCACCCGCACAGCCCTCGGCTCCGCCGTTCTCGCCGAGACCCGCGGATTCGAGCTGTACCTGCGCACGGCCGAGGCCAACCAGATCAAGTTCGAGGAGGGCATCGACGTCTTCAGCCGATACCTGCCCTACGCCATGATCTTCGGTGTGGCGGACCGGTGGGCGAAGGTCTTCGCCGACCTCGGTGCCATGGGAGTCTACGAACCCGACCTCTCCTGGTACTACGGCGCCAACCTCTACAACAGTTACGCCTTCGGAACGGCGCTGGGCAACCTGTCCCACGGCTTCAACAACGCCATGTCGGAGGCTTCCGCAGCCGCGGCGGCCGCCCAGGCACAGAGCGCCACAGGCAGCTCGTCGGGCTTCTCCGGCTTCAGCGGAGGCGGAGGCTTCAGCGGCGGTGGAGCAAGCATCGGCTCCTGGTAGGCAGCTGCCCTCCCCCACCGGACCGTGTAGGGAAGCGCGAGCCTGCGGAGTCCCGGTCTGGTCGAGCCGATAGTCTGAGCCGGTGACTTCCAGGACACTGCTGCTTGTGGCGGGACCCTCGGGCTGTGGCAAGTCGCGGCTCAGCCGCGTTGCCACGGAGGCGGGAGGTGTTGCCACTCTGCCGCTGGATGACTTCTATCGAGACCTGGACCACCCCGGCCTGCCGCGGACGTTGGGCATCGTTGACTGGGATGACGTCGCATCGTGGGACTGCGATTTGGCCATCGACACCATCTCCAGGTTGCTCCGCGACGGGGCCACCGAGGTTCCCACCTATGACATCTCCCAATCACTGCGAGTCGGTTCCCGCACGCTGGACATGGGCGACGCCCGAGTGCTGCTGGCCGAAGGTATCTTCGCCCCGCCGCTGCTCGCGGCCGCCAGAGCCGCCCGGCTGCCCGTCGAGGCTTTGTGGCTGGCGCGGCATCGCAGCACCAACTTCACCCGCCGCTTGGCGCGGGATCTGAAGGAGAAGCGCAAGAGGCCGACCGTGTTGGTCCGGCGAGGTGTGGCGCTCTACCGGAGCGAACCACAGCTCACCCAGGACGCCATGGCGGCAGGTTTCCGCCCCGTCGGCATGCGGGAAGCAACACGCGTGGTGACAAACATGGCCGGTGTGCCCGCACCAACGGCCCCACGTCGACCCGTCAGGACAAGAGCGACCGAGTAGTCATGGCCACGGCGCCTGAGCGGGTCACTCTGTAATGATCGGGGCCCAGCTGGGGCCCGTTTCGCCCAGCTTCTCGTCGAGTTTGGTGAACAGCGGCGAGGGCTTCTCCAGCTTTGTGCCCGCGACGATCATGCGCGGCTCCCACCGTGCCATCTCATTTGCATAGTCGCCTTGCAGGATGGGATAGGTGAGGTCGCCGTCGCTGACCTCCACCAACTCCGGCTGGGCCGCCCACACGCCCTCGCCGCCGAGTGCCTCGAACACCCGTTGCGCCGAGTGCGGCAGGAAGGGGGTCAGCAGAGTGTTGCAGTCGCTCACCACCTGCAGGGCGACGTGGAGCACGGTGTCTCGCCGCTCGGGATCGTCCTTGAGCTTCCACGGCTCCTGGTCGCTGATGTACTTGTTCGCGAGCCCCACGACCCTCATGGCCTCGGTGATGCCAGCCTTGAAGCGCCGTGCTGCGATGTGCTCGCCCACCGTCTCGAAGGCATTGGTGGAGGCATCCAGCAGTTGGCCGTCCTCGAACGTGAGGTCACCGCGCTCCGGGATGGCGCCCACCTGCTTGTGGGCCATGGAGATGGACCGGTTGACGAGGTTGCCCCACTCGTTGGCGAGTTCGAAGTTGATGCGTCGGACGAATTCGTCCCACGTGAAGTCGGTGTCGTGGTTCTCCGGACCGGCGACGGCGATGTAGAAGCGCAGCGCATCCGGTCCGAATTCTTGCAGGAAGTCGCCGACGAGGATGGCGCCGCCGCGAGAGCTGGCCACCTTGGAGCCCTTCATGGTGAGGAACTCGCTGGAGACCACCTCGGTGGGCAACTGCAGCTCTCCGAGCGATTCGTGCACCTCACCACCGACGGAACCCTGACCGTTGGCACCCAGGAGAATGCCGGGCCAGATGACGGAGTGGAAGACGATGTTGTCCTTGCCCATGAAGTAGTAGGACTCGGCAGCCTCGGAGTTCCAGAACCGGCGCCAGCCCTCAGGATCTCCATTGCGCCTGGCCCACTCGATGGAGGCGGACAGGTAGCCGATGACGGCGTCGAACCACACGTAGATGCGCTTCATGGGTGCGTCGCGCCAGCCGTCGAGGGGCACGGGCACGCCCCAGTCGAGGTCGCGTGTGATGGCGCGCGGCCGGAGGTCGGCCAGCAGGTTGTGGCTGAACTTCAGGACGTTGGGGCGCCAGTCCTGGCGGCCGTCGAGCCACTCGCCCAGTGCGTCGGCCAGCTTGGGAAGGTCGAGGAAGAAGTGTTCGGTCTCCACGAAGTCGGGAGTCTCGCCGTTCTGGCGGGAGCGGGGATTGATGAGATCGGCGGGATCGAGTTGGTTGCCGCAGTTGTCGCACTGGTCGCCGCGTGCGCCGTCGAATCCGCAGATGGGGCAGGTGCCCTCGATGAAGCGGTCAGGCAGCGTGCGCCCCGTCGACGGCGACAGCGCCCCCATCTGGGTCTGTGCGACGATGTAGCCATTGTCGTGGAGTGCCGTGAACACCTCCTGCACCACTGCATAGTGATTCGGGGTGGTGGTGCGGGTGTAGAGGTCGTAGGACAGGCCGAGGCCCTGGAGGTCCGTGGCGATGATGCGGTGGTACTTGTCGGCGCTCTCGCGGGCCGTCAACCCCTCCTGCTCGGCCTTCACCTGGATGGCGGTGCCGTGCTCGTCAGTGCCGGAGACCATCAGCACGTTGTGCCCGGTCATCCGCTTGAAGCGGGAGAACACGTCCGAGGGCACGCCGAACCCCGAGACGTGTCCGATGTGACGGGGGCCATTGGCGTAGGGCCACGCGACGGCGGCAAGAACATCAGCACACATGGGCGTCATCCTATCGCCGCTCGTACCGCTCCGATCACACCGGCCTTCGACGGTAAACCAGCCACGCCAGTCCCACAATCTCAGTCATCGACATCAGGGATGCACGACCTTGTGCAGCGCTGCTTGTAGAGGACGCCGTCGTCGACGAGCTGGGCTATTCCCTTCAGCGCAGTGGCGGGATTGATGCGCCAGTGATCGGCGAACTCCGTCGTGGATGGCACCTGCGAGCCCTCAGGGGAACGACTGCGATGGTGCCGTCGCTGATACGTCAAGCGGCCTGTTGGAACAGCGTCGATTCCACATCCTCGGACGCAGCGAGCCCAACCGGTCCACAAGTGGAGTACCTAGCCAGAATCGAGAGCTCACAAGATCAGCCCTTCGAACGCCATACGATGGCTGCAACAGCAGATGTGGAAGGTGGGAATCGCGACATGAGAGTGGGTGCTTTGGCTGTGGTCGTGGCCATCGCGATGGCATCGCTGAGCGCTTGCGCGGAGAGGACCGCCGTCCCTGAAGGCATGGCCGTTCCCACTCGCTCCGTGACCCCACCCGTCGAGTCCGTCGAGGAACAGCCCGAAGTCTCGGAAGCACCACCGCTGCGCGAGAGCAGTGAACCGGTCACTTGCGAGGGCGCTAACACAGCCGCTGTTTCGTTCTCCACCGTCGACGCAGCCCTGGGGCACCGATACCTGTTCCTCACGGTGCGCAACTGTTCGGCGGAGCCGATTTCGCTTCCGGCAGAGCCCCTCTTCGAGGGCATCGAAGAGGACGGCACAGCCCATCCGGACTCATGGGAGTGGCTGGAACGGCAGGGATCGCTGACTCTCGCACCGGGGGACGACAAGATTCTCATAGCCCACTGGCTCAGCAATGGTCGCTGCGAACGAGGAGTGAATGAAATGCGCCTGCATCTATTCGGGCAGACTTTCAGTGAACGGGATTGCTACCAATTCGGCGGCGGCATGGCACCGGATCGGGATGGGGCAGCGGGCGACCTCTATTGGGCAGACGATCCCAGCCACGGCCCAGGCTGGCAACCAGACGATTGAACGGGCGGCTCGCTGTCTGCGCCCACCCGCCGACCGGATCAAGCCTGGTGCTTGGCGCGCCCCAGACCGACGAGATACCAGGCGATGAGGATGATGACCACGAGCACGGGAAGCGTGTAGTACAAGTAGCTGTACTCAGCGGTCCCCAGCCAGACGGTGGGATCCTCCTCCTCGCTGGTGATGAAGACGCGGGCATTCTCCGCTCCGACCACGGCGGCCTCTGCCACGCGTGCGACCATCGTCACGATGGCTGCGCCCGCGCTGACCGCGAGGCTGGAAACGGCCGCCCGCATCCGTACGAGCATCTTGTTGTGGCCGTGGTTGATCGCCTTCCGGGCCCCCATGGCCCAGATCAGGACGACCGCGATGAGCGAAGTGATCAGCAGCACCCCGGAGGGTTCCCCCACCACATCCGGTCGGAAGAGGAACAGTGTGAGCGCATCCAGTCCCCAGATGACGAATGGCCACCAGAAGCGCCATCCACCCGCGCCGCCCAGCTCACGCAGGATGCCACGGTCGGGTCGGTTCAGGGGCTGGGTGGTGCCGGGCTGGTCGTTCACGGACGGGTTCTCCATGGCTCCATCCTTCCACGAGTGTCGCGTCACGGTTTGCGCGTGACCTGTGCGAACCGGAGTTTCCACCCACCTGGCAGCTTCTGCCACAGCGAGTAGCGAAGTCGTTCCCCATCGGCGTGGTGGATCCACCGCATGCCGACGAGCCCCTCGGCGTACTCATCCACGCTGAGCACATCGAAGTCCTGCGATGTCGGCTCCCAGGCGCCGTGGTCCCGCGTGATGACCTCGCCGTCGACTGAGTGCGCCACGAAATCGTGGTGCAGGAGGTCTTTCAGCTGTTCAGGGTCGGTCCGGACCTCCTCGCTCAGCAACTCCCCCGTCAGGCGCAGGAGCCACGCCTTCGTCCGGGCACTGGCGGAGCCCGGTGTTGCGGACTGCGGCTCTTCAGGGGCGTCGAAGCTGAAGAGGTCGGGTTCCTCGTCGACATTCTTCGGTGTGAATTCCTGTTGTCTCGCCGGTTGCGTCGGCGAATCCGGGAAGCCCGGGCCCGCGTCCACGGGTTGCTTCTGCTGGTATGCCTCTGCGGCGGCACGGGCGCGCGCATCGGCGGCTTCGTTCATCGCGTGGCCGGCGTGTCCCTTGACCCACTCGAACTCCACTTCGCGGTCCTTCAGCGCCTCGTCGAGTTCCTTCATGAGGTCGACATTGAGCACAGGCTTGCCGTCGCCCTTCTTCCAGCCGCGACGCTTCCATCCCGGCATCCACTTCGTGAGCGAGTTGATGACGTACTGGGAGTCACACAGGATCCTGAGCGGTTCATCCACGTGTGCGGTGGACTGCAACAGATCGAGCACGGCCATGAGTTCGCCCATGTTGTTGGTGCCGTGCGGCCAGCCACCGGCGGCCCAGATGTCGTCGCTGATGTACCATGCCCACCCTGCGGGACCGGGGTTGGACAGGGACGATCCGTCGGCGGCTGCAATGATCACGACACGAAGGGTATCGACTTGAGCGAAGTTGTGGCCGTTTGTGGTTGGTCTGCCAACCACAAACGGCCACTCTTGAGTAGTCAGTGATAGCGCCTGACGCGGACCATGGCACGATGGGCTGCGATGACGCTCACCGAAGTACTCGACGGCCCCAAGGATTCCGACTCCCTGTATGAGGGCTTCGTCGCATGGGCTGAAGCCGACGGGTTCCCGCTGTACCCGCACCAGGACGAGGCTCTCATCGAGGTCCTGACGGGCGCCAATGTCATCGTCACCACCCCGACGGGTTCCGGGAAGTCGCTGATCGCACTCGGCGCCCACTTCGCGACGCTCGCCCAGAGGGGCCGGACGTACTACACCGCCCCGATCAAGGCCCTCGTCAGCGAGAAGTTCTTCGCCCTTTGCGCCGTGTTCGGCGCGGACCAGGTGGGCATGGTCACCGGTGACGCGTCGGTCAACCCGGACGCCCCCGTCATCTGCTGCACCGCCGAAATCCTCGCCAACATCGCGCTGCGTGAAGGTCCCGACGCAGACGTCGACCAAGTGGTGATGGACGAGTTCCACTTCATCTCTGATCGCGACCGCGGCTGGGCCTGGCAGGTCCCGCTCGTGGAACTCCCCCAGGCTCAGTTCATCATCATGTCCGCCACGCTCGGTGACGTCTCGCGGCTGGCCAGCAACCTTGAGGAGCGAACCGGACGCTCGACGTCGGTCATCGGCGGCGCTGAACGACCCGTGCCGCTGGTCTACCGCTGGTCCCTGGAACCCGCCCACGACACCATCGCCACTCTCATCGAGAACCAGCAGGCACCGGTCTACGTCGTCCACTCCACCCAGGCGGCCGCCGTCGAGCGGGCGCAGGCGCTGCTCAGTCAGGGTGTGGTGAAGCGGGCCGGCAAGGTGCCCGAAGAACTCAAGGAGGCGCTGGCCGGGTTCAAATTCTCGGGTGGCTTCGGCCAGACCCTGGTGAAGCTGCTGCGCGCGGGCATCGCGGTGCACCACGCCGGGATGCTGCCGCGCTACCGACGCCTCGTGGAGCAACTCGCCCAACGCGGCCTCCTCACCGTCATCTGCGGCACCGACACGCTGGGGGTCGGTATCAACGTGCCCATCCGCACCGTCCTGTTCAGCTCCCTCACCAAGTTCGACGGCCGCCGCCAGCGCCACCTGCGCAGCCGCGAGTTCCACCAGATCGCCGGTCGTGCCGGGCGCGCCGGCTTCGACACCATCGGCTACGTCGTCGCCCAAGCACCCGACCATGAGGTCGAGAACGCCAAGATCGTGGCCAAACATGGCGGAGACGAGAAGAAGCTCAAGTCCGTGCGCCGCAAGAAGCCACCGGAGGGATACGTCAACTACACCGAGGCCACCTTCACCAAGCTGATCGACAGCGAGCCGGAAGAACTGCACGGCCGCATGCGTGTGACCCACGCCATCCTGCTGAACCTGTTGCAGCGAGACGGCGACATCGCGGCCACCCTCGTGCGACTCGTCGACAGTGCCGTCGAGACCGGGCGCGCCCGTCGGCAACTGCTTTCCCGAGCCGCCGCCCTGGGCCGCTCATTGATTCGCTCCGGCGTTGTGACGCGCCTGCCCGAACCCACTGAGAGCGGGCGGCGCTACGTCATCAACGTGGACCTTCAGCGCGATTTCGCCCTGAATCAACCGCTCTCAGCATTCGCGCTGGCCGTGATCGAGACGTTGAATGAGGAAACCCCCGACTATGCCCTCGACGTCGTCAGCGCCATTGAGGCCACGATCGAGGATCCCCGCACCATCCTCCTGGCGCAGCAGTTCAAGGCCCGGGGTGAGGCGGTGCAGGACCTCAAGGCCGACGGCTACGACTATGAGGAGCGCATGCAGATCCTCGACGAGGTGACGTGGGAGAAGCCGCTGGAGGAGAAGCTCACCCACGCCCACATCGAGATGGCAGCTCAGGCACCGTGGCTTCTGGAGACGCCCGTCTCGCCCAAGTCCGTGGTGCGTGACATGTTCACCTCCGCCATGACCTTCGGCGAGTACGTCGCCCATCTCAAGATCCAGCGCAGCGAGGGTCTGCTGCTGCGCTACCTCTCCGACGCCTACCGTGCTCTGCGGCAGACCGTGCCTGAGGCATACCGCACGGAAGAGCTGGAGGACCTGATTGTGTGGCTGAGGGAGGTCACGCGCCTTGTGGACTCCTCGCTGCTCGACGAGTGGGCTGCCCTGAGCGCCATGGGCGGCGATGTAATGCCGGTGGATGACGAGCTGCCGTCACCCACCAGGCCGGTCACCGGCAATCAACGCGCGTTCCGGGTGATGGTGCGCAACGCCCTGTGGCGTCGGGTCGAGCTTGCATCACGGGACGACGTCGACGGACTGGCTCAGGTGGATTCGGGCTCACCGATGACCCATCAGCGCTGGGATGACGCGCTGGGCGACTACTGGGACGAGCACGACGACATCCGCACTGGCCCCGATTCACGCGGCCCGTCATTCTTCGACGTCGAAACCCAGGGCGAGGAGAAATGGCTGGTGCGTCAGGTCATCGACGATCCGGCCGGGAACCGCGACTGGGCGATCCATGCCACGGTTGATCTTGCGGCCTCGGATGAAGCCGGCGAACTTGTCATGCAGACACTCAGCTTCGCCCGCCACGACTGAGAGCCCAGCGCATCACCTGTGCCGACGCGGCACCCACCAGGCGACCACCAGCCCGGCCACGAGCACCAGCGCGATCGCCCCGGTGATGCTTGGCCAGATGAAAGCACCCGGCTCATCGCCCACCACGGGGTCGATGCCCTCACCGGGGCCTGCGGCCTCGACCAACTCCGCCAGCGAGGATTCGCTGGCGTCCGTGGTGCCTCCGCAGCTGTTGGCTGTGTACTGCTCCTCGGACTCCGTGGCGAAGAGCAGCAGATCAGCGCCTTCCGGGAGAGCGCCCAACCCGCATTCCGCCGCGTCCCGGGCCGTGGTCAGGGGGAACCTGGAGATGACATCGCCCTTCCACACGCGGAGCGGACGCACAGTCAGAAGGACGTGCGCGCCGCCATCCTCTCGATCCACCACGGTGGACTCCTCAACGATGACGCGGGCCACCACATCGGCGCTGTCCACCTTCTCCGCCATGTCCAGATCGGCGCAACTGCATGCGGCTGCGACTGACGTCGACAACACAATGGCGAAAAGCGTCGCCAGGACAGCCGCCAGGAGGCGCGCCACGGTCCTGGTACCGCCACTGCGCCGCCCCCGGGTCGGCGCCTGACCTCTCTCCACACTCATCAGCCGGTCATTCGGTGGGGACAGCGGTGCTTCCGCCGTCGCGCTGCTCATCGTCGGCGTGCGGTTCGCGGATCTCTTCCAGGAGTGCCCGCCGTAAAGCGTCCTGTTCGGAGACAATCCACTGCTCCCGCCGACGGATTCGGTCCCCTGCTCCCTCGTCCCACATGCGACGCCAGCCGCCGCCCAAATCCTCCGCACGGTGCTTCAACCAGTGCCACGACTGCTGCGCAGCGGAGATGGATACGGGAACAACCCACTCCTTCTCCTCCTGCGAGAGGCCGTAGGCATCCACCAGCAACCGGCCGCGCTCCCCCGGCTCGACGTCGGCGAAGACCAGACTCCTGTCCTCGGGTGCCATCCATCCCGCCCACCACAGCAGCAGGTTCACCACCTCGTCCACACGCGACGACGGGCTCACGAGATCAAAACCGAGGAGCGCGACGGCTCTACCGTCTCGAAACACTGTGTTCTCCGGCGTCACGTCACGGTGGCCCAGGAAACTGGCGACAGGACCCACTGGCTCCGGCGCCCCGGAGAGCCATGAGCGAACGGCCGTGTCATCCGGCAGCCCGATCTGCGCGAGCGCGTCGTCGAGGCGTCGCAAGAGACGGGCCACGGAAGTTGCTCGCTCAGGATCAGCGACCCACTCGGGCCACGGCCGCCCGGCCACCTCACCCTCGATCCACGACAGGACTTCCCGGCCCTGCTCGTCGATTCCCAGGAATCGTGGCACGCAGTCGACGTCGGCCTCCTCGAGCTGGTTGAGAAGTCGATGGACAAGTTCGGAGTGCGGACCCATCGGCCGGCGAACCGTGTCGCCCACCCTCACCACGCCGTCAGTGCCGTCGCCACCCTGCAACGGAATTTCGTGCGCTCCCGGATCATTCATGTCCCCAGCATGGCACCGCTACGAAATTTTGTCGCTGGTTCACGGTGGATTGTCACCGATGCTCGTTTGACTCACCACCGGGCGGGCCTGCCACGCTTGATGGGTGCAACAGCTCTGGCAGACCCTGACCGATGCCCTCGCAACTCTCGATCCCACCGCCTACCTGGCACTCGTCGTCGTGGTGGCGGTGATTGCGCAGTGGATCGCGTGGGCAGCGAAGGTTCCTTCCATTCTGCTGCTTCTGGTCATCGGGTTCCTTCTGGGCCGGTTCGTACAACCCGATGACATCCTGGGCCGCGACGTCCTCTTCGCCGGTGTAAACCTGGCCGTGGGCATCATCCTGTTCGAGGGTGCCCTCACCCTGCGCTTCCGCGACATCCGCGACCTCAAGCGGCCCATCCTGAGGCTCAGCACCATCACGGTGCTCGTCGCCTGGGTGCTGATCAGCACTTCCGCCTGGCTGGTCGGCTTCCAGATCGAGATGTCCGTGTTGGTGGGTGCCATTTTGGTGGTCACAGGCCCGACGGTGATTGCACCCATCCTTCGCATGATCCGCCCCACCCGCAGAGTCTCCTCTCTCCTGAAGTGGGAGGGCATCATCGTCGACCCCATCGGCGCAGTTCTCGCGGTGCTGGTTTTCCAGGGCATGCTGCAGCTTCGCAGTGGCGATCCACTCCCTGAGCTGATCCAGGCGCTGGTCATGACGCTGTTGTTGTCCCTTGCTCTGGGGCTTGGTCTCGGCTGGATCGTGGGCTGGCTCATGTACCACCACGCCATTCCAGACTTCCTGCACGGTGTCTTCTTTGTTGCGGTGGCCGTGGGGGCGCTTGTTGCATCGGATGCCATCCAGACCGAGAGCGGTCTCCTGACGGTGACAGTGATGGGCATCTATCTGGGAAACCAGAAGAGACTTCGCCTCCGGTTGGTCGAGGAATTCGCGGAACATCTGCAGGTGCTGTTCGTCGGGGCACTGTTTCTGGTGCTGGCCGCCCGGATCGCTCCGTCGGACATCGTCGACGTGGCGCCCCGCGCACTCATCTTCGTGGCTCTGCTCGTCCTGGTGGTGCGCCCCGTCAGCATCATGCTCGGCCTGATCGGCACCCGGGTCAGCCGTGAGGAGCGATCCCTCATGCTGTGGATGGCTCCCCGTGGCATCGTCGCTGCAGCAATCACCAGCGTGTTCGGACTGCAGTTCACCCAGGCCGCCGACGACGCCGCCGCTCGGGCGGCCGAGGCCACGGGGGCGGAGGCTGAGGCGCTCCTGTCGGAGGCCACGCAACTGTCCGATCTCGCCGAGCAAGCCAGCGAACTCGTCCCTCTGGTCTTCATCGTGATCGTGTCCACCGTCGCCATCTACGGCTTGGGTATCGGGCGGCTGGCGGAGCGGCTCGGTCTGGCCGCCCGGTCCCCCCAGGGTGTGCTGTTCGTGGGCGGGCAGCAGTGGATCGTGGATGCCGCAACCACGCTGAATGCAGCCGGGGTCAAAACACGAGTGGTCTCCAATGAGTTCCCCAAGACCGCCAAGGCCAGGCGCGTCGGGCTGGACACCGTGACGGCCAACATCTTGTCCGAGTACGCCGCGAAGGACATGGAACTCACCTCCTTCAAGTCCCTGATCGCGGCCACCCCCGCCGACGAGGTCAACGCCACTGCTGCACGGGAATTCTCCAAGGTCCTGGGACAGGCCAATGTCTTCCAACTTCCTCAGCGCGAGAAGCCGGCCGGGGCGACGCGTGGCCGGACCAACGCGGCTGATCACCTCACCGTGTCCACCTGCTTCAACCCGCCCAGGACCAACACGCAGCTGAAGGAACTGATCCAGCGGGGTTTCACCGTGAAACACACCCGCCTGACATCCGCCTTCACCCGCGACGACTTCCAGGAGATGTGGGGAGACGAACCGGTCTACATGTTCGTCCTGAACGAAGGCGAGGTTGACGTCGTCAATGGTCGCACGAAGGTACCCCGGAAGGGCGTGTCGATCATCTCGCTCGTCCCGCCCCGGCCTCCCGCCCGGCCGGATCGCCACGCCCCGGTGGACGCTCGCGGTGATCGTGACGTCGTCCACGCGTAACCTGACGAGATGATGTCACGTCGCACCACACCGCCCAGCACAGCAGGAACCTCGGGTACGGAGTTCCTCGACGCCACAGTGCCGCCGGTGCTCTGGGCCGCGCTCGGGGCCCTCCTGCAGCGGATGTTCCCGAGTCGTCCGACATCGAAGGGGGTGAGGGGGCTGTCGGTGCTCCTCCTGGTCGGATCGGCTTCTCTCGGTCTCCGGGCCGTGCGTGGATTTCGCGAGCACGGCACAACCGTGCATCCCCACCGCATCCGTGACGTCTCATTCCTTGTCCAGGATGGGGCGCACTCCGTATCTCGCAACCCGATGTACACGGCCCTGCTGGGGGCGCTGGTGAGCAATGCCCTGTGGCGCGGTCGCGTTGCCGCCCTTATCCCCGTCGTGGCGGTGTGGGCTGCGCTCGACAAGTTTCAGGTCGGCCCGGAGGAAGCAGCTCTGGCGGACGCATTCGGTGCCGAATTCGATCGCTACCGGGACGCCGTTCCCCGCTGGCTGTGACGGTTTCCGCTACCGCCCCGGACGAACCATGGTGCGGTGGTCAAGCCCGGCCTCGATGAAACGCTCCCCCACCACCTCGAATCCGAACCTCTCGTAGAGCCGCACCACATATTCCTGCGCGTGGATGGTCAGCGCTTCGCCCCCGAAGCGATCGAGGACCTCCCGGATCAACTGCGTGGCAAGCCCCTCGTGCCGACGGTCGGCGCGCACGGCCACCCGACCGAACGTCCGTCGCGCACCTCGCTCGGGCTCGTCGAGCTCTGCCACCCGAAGATATGCCGCACAGCCCCGGTGGTCCGGAATCCACAGGTGCAACGTGCGCTCATCCCGGTCCGCGGCGTCGAAGTCCTGTTCGTTGATCCGCTGCTCCACGAAGAAGACCTCAGTGCGCAGCAGCACCATCTCGAAGACGTCGTCGCGGGACATTTGCGACCACCGTTTGCACACGGAAGCATGTTCCGTGCCCGTACCCACCATGAGCACAGAATAGGGGCTGATCCACCAAGCGCTTCGAGGTCAGGCTGTGGTGGATGTTTCCCGCTCGGCCATGTTCCACAGAGCTTCAGCCTGCTGCGGGTTGGAGGCCGCCACAGACCTGCCGATCAGGCTGGGCCAGCCGGTCAGCGCCCTGAATCCATCAGGGCCGACGTAGGAACACTCGGGTAGATCGGCCGTGGCAGCGAACAGCGTGCACAGCGCGCTCTTTCTGGCCGACTGCGCGAAGGGGGTGGAGACGGCCGTGATGATCTTCTCCGCGGTCTTGTTTCCCACCGCGCTCTGCAGGTTACTCAGCACCCAGCCGGGGTGCACGAGTTGCACGCTGACGTCTGTCTCCCGCAGTCGCCGGGACAGTTCCAGGCCCCAGAGCATGTCGGCCAGTTTCGATTCGCCGTAGCCGGCGATGATGCTCCACTTCCGACTCCGGAAGTGGGGGTCGTCCAAGCTGATCTCGGCTCCCAAGTGGGCGTTGGACGCGACGATGATGATGCGGTCCTTCACCTGCGGCAGCAGGAGGTTCGTGAAGGCGAAGGGGCCGAGGAAGTTGGTGCCGATCATCTTCTCGAATCCATCGGCGGTCTCCTCGCGCCGACGCGTCACGACTCCCGCGTTGTTGACCAGCACATCAATGTCACCGGTGATGGATGCCGCGGCTTTGCGTACCGAGTCCAGTGACGCGAGATCGAGGTGGACCACCTCGTGCTGTCCACCCCACTCCCGGTTGAGTTCCTCAGCTCGTTCCACCCGGCGGGCCGGCAGGATGAGCGTCGCACCTGCAGCAGCCGCCGCCTGCGCAGTCGCCAGCCCCAGTCCGTTGGTGGCGCCCGTGATGAGCCAGCGCTTCCCGGTTTGATCGGGCATGTCCGCAAGAGTCCAATGAGTCATGCAGCCAATGAAAGCACCTACCGCAAACTCGGACTTTTTGACGGCCAGCGGCTGAGGAAGTGCTGATCAATGCTGTTCTCGGCGAGGACTTGGCCGGGCGGGATGCTCAGAGAGCGTTTCTCGGGCTGATCAGCGGCCGCCGCGGATCGGTTGAGATGCCAAACCTCACTCGGTGATCCAGGCCACGGCATTGTCACGCTGGCCGCTGGGGTAGGTCTCCACGGTCATGTCGGTGAGGTTGCCGGCCCAATCGGTGAGCTGATTCAGCCATGAGGCGTCAGAGACCACCGCCAACTTCTCGACGTCGTCGAAGAAGCCGGCTGCCTTGAGATCCATCCATGCGGCCTTCGGCTCGATGCGGCCGAGGTCGATGTCTCCGATGGTGACCAGAAGCCGGATTTTGCCGCTCCTGGCGACAGCCTCCTCCAGCACACTTCGAAGCTTCTTCTCGTCCTCAACGTCGAGTGAGCCGCTGTAATCTGCGGTGACGACGTTGCTGTTCTCAATGGTGGATACCTGCAACATGACGAAGCCTCCTGGATGCTCGATTCTCTCCTCCATCGACCGTAGCGCGGCCTCCGGGTCACCGAATCATCCCCGCCCGGCTGCGGAGGATTGCAGTTAGGTGGACACCACAACGGGCACGATCATGGGGCGACGACGCAGCTTCCGCGACACCCATGCACCCATGACCCGGCGTGTGACCTGCTGCAGCCGGCTTGTGTCCTCCACTCCCTCGGAGAGCGCCTCCCGAATGGCTTTCGCCACTTCGTCCTTCACCCCGTCGAAGACGGACTCCTCCTCCGCGAAGCCGCGAGCGTGGACGTCGGGTCCGCTGACCAGTTCCCGCGTCTCCAGGTTCACCACCGACACGATGGAGATGAAGCCCTCCTCGCCCAGCACGCGGCGATCCGTGAGCGACTCACTGATGTCACCCACCGTCGACCCGTCGACGAAGATGTAGGCAGCGTCCACCGCTCCCACGCGCCGGGCGCGTCCCTTTGCGAGGTCGATCACGTCCCCGTCCTCCGCAACGATGACGTTTTCCGCCGGAACACCCGAGGCGACGGCCAACTTGGCGTTGGCGATCATGTGGCGGATCTCTCCGTGCACGGGCAGAACACTGCGCGGACGCAGGATGTTGTAGCAGTAGAGCAACTCCCCAGCCGAGGCATGGCCCGAGACGTGGACCATGGCGTTTGCCTTGTGCACCACCTGTGCGCCCAGCTTCGACAAGCCGTTGATCACCCGGTACACCGAGTTCTCATTGCCGGGGATGAGCGACGACGCCAGCAGAACCACGTCGCCGGGCCCCACCTCCACCACCGGGTGCGTCTCATTGGCGATACGGCTGAGCGCCGCCATGGGTTCGCCCTGTGAGCCGGTGGACACGATGACCACCTGGTTCGCGGGGTACTTGTCGATGTCGCGCATCTCGATGAGCGTGTCGGCGGGGACCGTCAGGAACCCGAGGTCGCGAGCGATGGCCATGTTGCGCACCATCGAGCGTCCCACGTAGACCACCTTGCGGCCGTGCTTCACCGCAAGGTCGAGCACCTGCTGGATGCGGTGCACATGACTTGCGAAGCTGGCCACGATCAGCTTCTGGTTCGCTGTTTCGAACACTCGCGACATGGCTGGCTCGATGTCCTTCTCCGGCGTCGTGAAGCCCGGCACCTCAGCATTGGTGGAGTCCACCATGAAGAGGTCGACGCCCTCCTCCCCGAGCCGGGCGAAGGCGCGGAGGTCGGTGATGCGTCCATCGAGCGGGAGTTGGTCCATCTTGAAGTCGCCGGTGTGCAGAACCGTGCCCGCGGGGGTGCGGATGGCCACCGCCAGCGCGTCGGGAATGGAGTGGTTCACGGCGATGAACTCGAAGTCGAACTTGCCGACCTTGACGCGGTCGCCCTCCCTGACCTCGAGCAGCTGTTGCCCTCGGATGCGGTGCTCCTTGAGCTTGTTGGCGAGGAAGGCGAGAGTCAGCTTGGAGCCGTAGATGGGGATGTCCGGCCTCTTGCGCAGCAGGTAGGGCACGGCGCCGATGTGGTCCTCGTGCCCGTGTGTCAGGACCAGGGCAGTGATGTCGCCGAGTCGATTGTTGAGATTGTTGAGGGCCGGCAGGATGAGATCGACGCCCGGGTGGTGCTCCTCGGGGAACAACACGCCGCAATCCACGAGAGCGATCTCGCGATCGATTTCGAAGGACGCCATGTTGCGGCCCACGTCCCCCAGACCTCCGAGTGGAGTGATGCGCAGGGTTCCGGACTTCAATGGGGGTGGCGTCTTCAGTTCAGTCATTGCTTCAGGTTAGTGGACCGGCGCCGTCGGCTGGGTTCCGGCCAGCGGGGTCTCCTACACTGTGACCCATGCCCGTTCCCGATTCCGTTCGTCTGGCCATGCCCGCGGAGGCAGTCGACGTTGCGCGGCTGCAGCGCAGATCCTGGGCCGCAACGCCCGCACTTGCCAGCGCCATGGCGGACATCACTGCAGACCAGACCGTTCAGGCATGGCACGAAGCCATCACCAAACCGCCGCTGGCGCATTGCCGAGTGCTTGTCGCCATCGGGGACGGCGCCGTCGTCGGGTTCGCGGTGACCGGCCCCAGCGGCGATCCCGATGCGGAACCAACCGATGGGACGATCGTCGAGTTCGTGGTGGATGAGGAGAGCGTGGAGGCCGGGCACAGCTCACGGTTGATGAACGCCGCCGTGGACACTCTCCGCGCGGACGGCTACGAGGTTGCCACCATGTGGCTCCCGAGCGACTCCGACGGCCTGCGCGGCTTCCTCAGCGAGTGTGGATGGGGCGCCGATGGCGCGCACCGCGAGGTGGGCGTGGACGACGACTCCCCCAGCGTGAAGCTCGTCCGCATGGTCACCGACATCACCACCGACTGAGCAGCGAACTCGATCTTTACGGTCGCTCCGGCGACGAAGTACCGGTAGCCACTCAGCTCAGCCGTCTGGGTGGCCCTGAGTGGGCCCTGGCTGCCGGTAGACCAGCAGCTGGGGCTCACTCAAGGAAGCGCTGCAGCCAGATCGGGCGATCTGGCGCCCCACCATCTGGATATGGACATCCAGTACACGCACCAGATGCAGTGACACCATTTCATCCCGCCCGGCCAAGTCCTCGCCGAGAACAGCATTGATCAGTGCTTCCTTAACTCATGCTGCTCTTGCGGCACCGATCACAACGCCCCCTCCCGCCTGTCCAACCTCGCAACATCAACACGTCATGCAACTGCCAGGCCACCTCGCACGGCCGCTCGGTCACGTCGTGCCATCCGTATCGAAGTGTTTGCAGGCCGCTCATGGCGAGCCGGTTGTCGCGGGCCATGTCTCTGAAAGACTGCTCGTGCCCCAGACGGCCGTCCAATTCCACCACGACGCCCTGGTCCTCCCAGACGGCATCGGATCGCGTTCCTCGCCTCAGTTCCTTCTGCAGGGTGGGAGGTGGTAGATCGTGTGCGCGCACGACCACTTGGAGGAAGCGCCACTCCAGCACTGATTCCACGCCCTTCGCTCCCTCATCACACAACTGTGTGAGCAGCCGTCTCCGCTTGACGCGGTCTCGGGAGGTCATCACCGCGGTCAGCCGCCCTGGAGTGGTGATCCCCTGACTGAAGGCGCGAGTTACCGCGGCCACGGTCTCATCCTCCGTCGTCTCGGCAGCGACGTCGAGCAATGTCACGTCGATGGCAGTTCTTGGCGGCTCGCCCCGGCCGTTACGGTTAGCACGGCGAAATGTCACACCCCAAGATGAGTCACCCATTCGTTTGAGCGCACTCGTTCCACCGTGCCACACAGTGATTTGCTTCGGTGGATTCGATGCCGCACCCAGCAGATGCGCAGCAGCTAACCCACCTACCACCGAGCTCGGACCAGCATAGAGAATCGCAGCCCAAGACCAGCTGAGCCACGTGGGTTCCTCGACGCAGTACAGACCTGCATCCATCCGTACCCAACCCTGTTTCCAACGTCGGCCGGCTGCTGAAGGGAGACCCAGAAGCTGCAATTGCGCTTGCGACAATACTCCCGCTTGCCGCCGGGCAAGTTGAAGGATCTGCGGATCGGGGCTGAGACGGCTGTACACAGATTGTACTTTGGGCACCTGTGCACACCCATCACCAACCGGGAGGGGCGCGGTGGAAAAGCAAGCACTCCTTGACTGTGGAGTTGGTGACGTCAGACCAGCATCAACTCCACAGCTACCGGGTCCTAGCGCAACTACAAGCCGATGACGGACTCGATGCCCTCCGTGAGGCCCGGATTCTTGACGACGTAACGCACAGCCGCCAGGACCCCCGGCATGAAGCTGGTGCGCTTATAGCTGTCATGGCGGATGGTGAGCGTCTCCCCCGTTGCCCCCATCAACACCTCCTGGTGCGCGACCAGCCCCTGGAGCCGGACGCCGTGGACATGGATGCCCTCAACGATGGCGCCCCGGGCGCCGCCGTCGTGCACGGTCGCGTCCGGCACCTCTCCCATCTCCGCCGCAGCACGGGCGGCGCCAATGCGTTGCGCCGTCGTCACTGCTGTACCGGACGGCGCATCCACCTTGTTCGGGTGGTGCAGTTCGACAATCTCGACGCTCGGGTAGAAACGCGCTGCCTGCTCGGCGAAGCTCATCATCAGCACCGCACCGATGGAGAAGTTGGAGGCGATCAGCACCCCCGTGCCGTGATTCTCCTCGCAGAGCTTGCGCACCGTTGCGAGTCGTTCGGCGGTGAAGCCCGTGGTGCCGATCACCATGCTGATCCCCCGGGACAGGCACCACTCGACGTTGTCCATGACAGCGTCGGGGGTGGTGAAGTCGACCACGACGGCGGCCTCGACGACGTCCTCGCGATCATCACCCACGTCAACGCCGGCAAGGAATTGCAGGTTCTCGGAGGCCCGCACCGCCCGCTCCACCTCGGTGCCCATCTTTCCATTGGCGCCGAACACGCCGACCAGTATTTCGCTCATATCCTGTTGTCCACTTCTCACATTGGGGTCTGTGCCGTCAAGGAACCGCTGATCAATCATGCCCTGGCTGCGGCGCACCGGATCGGGCGATCTGGCGCCCCACCATCTGGATATGGACATCCAGTACAGGCACCAGATGTCGTGACACCATCTCATCCCGCCCGGGCCAAGTCCTCGCCGAGAACAGCATTGATCAGCGCTTCCCAAGTCAACCAGTGTGTCAGCTCGCTTGCACGACCAACCACGGTATGGGGGCAAGCTGGCGACCCGGGCGCGGCTGAGACGGACAAAGACCACGGGCGGCCCCCCGCAGGGGACCGCCCGTGGTCATGTCTTCCACCAGGAGACGGATCCTCAGCTGGCTTCCTCAGTGTCCTCGTCCTCCACGACCGGCACGAGGGAGAGCTTGCCGCGATCGTCGATGTCTGAGATCTCCACCTGCAGCTTCTGGCCGACGCCGAGAACGTCCTCCACATCCTCCACACGCTTGCCGCCAGCGAGGCCGCGAAGCTTGGAGATGTGCAGCAGGCCGTCCTTGCCGGGCAGCAGGGAGACGAAGGCGCCGAAGCTGGTCAGCTTCACAACGGTTCCGAGGAACCGCTCACCCTTCTCCGGCATGTGGGGGTTGGCGATGGCGTTGATCATGGCGACGGCCGCGTCGGCCGCTTCACCGGTGGTGGCGCCGACATAGATGGTTCCGTCATCCTCGATGGAGATGCTGGCGCCGGTGTCGTCCTGCATCTGGTTGATGTGCTTGCCCTTCGGGCCGATGATCTCGCCGATCTTGTCCACCGGGATGCGCACCGTGATGATCCGTGGTGCGTTCGGGCTCATCTCGTCCGGTACGTCGATGGCCTCGCCCATCACCTCGAGCAGAGTGTGACGTGCTTCACGGGCTTGGAAGAGCGCCTTCTGCAGCTCCGCTGCGGGGATTCCGTTGAGCTTGGTGTCCAACTGCAGGGCAGTGATGAAGTCCGGCGTACCGGCGACCTTGAAGTCCATGTCACCCAGCGCATCCTCCGCGCCCAGGATGTCGGTGAGCGCGACGTATCGCGTTTCACCGTCCACCTCGTCGCTCATGAGGCCCATGGCGATACCAGCCACGGGAGCCTTCAGTGGCACACCGGCGTTGAGCAGGGACAGCGTGGATGCACAGACCGAACCCATGGAGGTGGAGCCGTTGGAGCCGAGCGCCTCGGAGACCTGACGGATGGCGTAGGGGAACTCAGTGCGCGTCGGCAGGATCGGAAGGATGGCCCGCTCGGCGAGTGCACCATGTCCGATCTCTCGACGCTTCGGCGAGCCGACGCGGCCCGTCTCGCCGGTGGAGAACGGCGGGAAGTTGTAGTTGTGCATGTAGCGCTTCGTGGACTCCGGCGACAACGTGTCAAGCCGCTGCTCCATGTCCAGCATGTTCAGCGTGGAGATACCCAGGATCTGGGTCTCACCCCGCTGGAACAGCGCGGAACCGTGGACGCGCGGGATCATGGCGACCTCGGCGGAGAGGGTACGGATGTCGCGCGGCCCACGGCCGTCGATGCGGACGCCCTCGGTGAGGGTGCGGTTGCGCACGAGCTTCTTGGTCAGCGCCTTCAGCGCTGCAGAGATCTCACCGAGGCGATCCGGGAAACGGTCGGTCAGCTGTTCGGTGACGTCCTGACGGATGGCGTGGGTGGCCTCGTCGCGCTCCTGCTTGCCGGCAATCAGCATGGCCTCGGCCACGCGGGCGGAGGCGAGCTCCTCGACAGCTGCGTAGACGTCATCCTCGTAGTCGCGGAAGACTGGGAAGTCGAAGGTTTCCTTCGGCATCTTGGCAGCCAGCTCGGACTGCGCATCGCAGAGGGTCTTGATGAACGGCTTGGCCGCTTCGAGGCCCTGCCCCACCACTTCCTCGGTGGGCGCCGTCTTGCCCGAGCGGACGAGTTCCCACGTTGCTTCGGTGCCGCCAGCCTCCACCATGGTGATGGCGACGTCGCCGTCGGGCAGGACACGTCCGGCCACCACCATTTGGAAGGCCGAATTGGCGGTCTGCTCGACGGTGGGGAAGCAGACCCAGGCGTCGTCAATGAGGGCGACGCGAACGGCTCCGACCGGTCCGGTGAACGGCAGCCCGGCCAGTGTGGTGGACATCGAGGCGGCGTTGATGGCCACGACGTCGTACAGATGGGTCGGGTTGAGGGACAGCACGTCGACGACGACCTGGACCTCATTGCGCAGACCCTTGACGAATGCGGGGCGCAGCGGGCGGTCGATGAGACGGGCCGTGAGGATCGCGCCCTCGCCGGGACGGCCTTCGCGACGGAAGAACGAGCCGGGGATGCGGCCAGCGGCGTACATGCGTTCCTCGATATCCACGGTCAGCGGGAAGAAATCGAGGTGATCGCGGGGTGTCTTGGACGCGGTGGTGGCGGAGAGCAACATGGTGTCGCCGTCCAGGTAGACAGCGGCCGAGCCGTCGGCCTGCTGCGCGAGCAGTCCGGCTTCGAACCGGACGACGTGGCGGCCGTAGGCACCGTTGTCAATGATTGCTTCGGAGAATTCGAGACCTGGTCCTTCCATGGACAGGCTCCTTTCAGTGGTAGGGACGCTGCCCTTGCCGGGCAGTAGGGCCCGCGTGGTCCACCGGTCTTCGATCGAGGTCCGCGGGGGCGCTGAAGGGCACCCGAGAACCACTACCGAGGACCAGATGAGACACGCTGCGGGCAGCGGGGACTGGGCCCTGCTATGGAGTTGTGGTGGTCAGAGTATCGTCCACGTCCGGACGCAACCGAAGAGCAGGCCCCGCTCCATGAGCGGGATCTGCCCTTCGACCAAAACGTGTGCGACGGTACTCAGCGACGCAGCCCGAGACGAGCGATCAGCTCGCGGTAGTGCTCGACGTCGTTCTTCATGACGTAGTTGAGCAGTCGACGGCGCTGGCCGACCATGAGCATCAGGCCGCGACGGGAGTGGTGGTCGTGCTTGTGCACCTTGAGGTGCTCCGTGAGGTGCGAGATCCTGGCCGACAGCAAAGCGACCTGAACGTCGGGCGAACCAGTGTCACCCGGGGCGGTTGCGTACTCTTCGATGATCTGCTTCTTGTTGACAGCTTCCATGCGGGGCTCCTTCTAGTTCGCTGCACGGCGCCCCGATGCGGACTGCAGATGGGGCTCTTGGGCTTCCGTGGCCGATCAAACGGCAACCTGAGAACACTACCACGGTCCTCCCCGTCAATCCCATTCGGGGCTGGGCGCCGAAGGTGTTCACAACGCCGATGCGATGCTTTTCGCCGGTCGCGATACAGTGGCCGCTCCGGGCCGTGAGGTCGAGATAGGAGATGTTCATGCCGATTACCGTGCGTAGCGCAACAGAAGAAGACCTTCCCGCCATCCGCGACCACCTGGGGCAGACCGATCCCCGCCTGGTGGATGAGCACTTTCGTCTGCAGCGCGAAGGGCTGATGTTCGTCGCCGTGGCGCTGGACGACGAGACCGGCGACCTGGTCGGCACTGCACTGCTGGATCTGAACTCGGAGATGACCCCGGAACTGCGCAACATGTTCGTGGCCCCGAGCGCTCGCCGTCGCGGTGCCGGCAGGGCTTTGTCGCGGTGGGTGGAGGAAAAGGCACGGGAAGCTGGCCACACAGCCGTGTTCCTTGCCGTCGATCCCAACAACGAGAAGGCAGTCCCGCTCTACATCTCGTTGGAGTACCACCCCACGGGCGAGCATCTATTCGTACCCGAGCCGGAGGTGGAGCAGGTGCCCGACCCGTCGCGCGCCAGCTCGCACTACGCGATCTACAAGAAGTCGCTGACAGCACGCTGATTGAGAGCTGCCGGGGCCAACGGGTCCCGTTCACCCGTAGACCGCGGTGCACAGCGTCAAGAAACGCTCCGGTGCGAGCCGATTCCGAGAGCATCACGACAGTGGGCCACGTCCCGATCCATCTGGGCAGTCAGGTCATCGACGTTGTCGAACTGCACCTGGCCGCGCAGCCGGTCGATGAACTCCACCTGGATCTCCTCGCCGTAGAGTTCCAGATCGGTGCGGTCCAACACGTAACTCTCGACGCGGCGGTCCACGCCGTGGAAGGTGGGGTTGGAGCCGACGGAGATGGCGGCGGGCAGGCGCACGCCGTCGGTGCCGGTGAGCCATCCTGCGTAGACACCGTCGGCGGGGACGGCCATGCCGCTCGGCACCGCGAGGTTCGCCGTCGGATAGCCGAGATCCCGGCCCCGCTGGTCCCCCATCTGCACCACCCCGCGGATCCGGAAGGCGCGGCCGAGATGTTGTGCCGCTGCGGCCACGTCGCCCTCGGCGAGCGACGCGCGGATCGACGTGGAGCAGGTGACGATGTCGTTGACGGATTCGAGGGCCAGGGGAACCACCTCGAAGTGCCCCTCCCCCAGTCGGGCAAGCTCCGCAACGTCCCCGGCCGCACGTCTGCCGAAGCGGAAGTTCTCGCCCACCACGACGCGGACGGGTTCGAGTGGCAGCACGAATCGCTCCACGAATTCTCTTGGGCTGAGATCGGCGACGGCGTCGGTGAAGTTGACGACCCTCACCTCACGAGCACCTGCAGCTTTCAGGAGTTCGATGCGCGTCGTCAGGTCACCGAGCAGCTTGGGTGCCTTGTCCGGACGCAGCACGGACATGGGATGGGGCCAGAACGTGATGACCACCAGCGGTGATTCACTGAGGGTCATCGCCTGCCTGAGCACGCTCTGGTGCCCCAGGTGGACGCCGTCGAAATTGCCGATGGCAACGACCGTGCTCACAGTGTCTCCTCAGTCTCGGGGGGCACCAGCACAGCCACCGGCCGGGACCCCTCACCATCCGGGCGGTACAGCGCCAGGAGATCGCCGCGCGGAGAGATCATTCCCGTCACCTCGGCGGGCACAGCAACCTCAAGTCGCCGTCCGACGTGGATGTCGGAAGCCTGCTGCTCGGTCACCTCGAGGCAGGGGAAGCTCAGCCGTCCAGCCTCCGCCATCGACATCAGCGGTGGTACCTCTTCGTCGAGGGTGATGGCCATGGATAGGTCGTAGGCGCCGATGCGGGTGCGGCGCAGCGCCGTCAGGTGGCCGCCCACCCGGAGGGAGTCGCCCAGATCCCGAGCGATGGCGCGGATGTAGGTTCCGCTGGAGCAGTCGACCTCGACGTCGACGTCGAGCGTGCCGGAGCCGGGCGAAACGGCGAGCACCTCCAGCCGCGACACCTCCACCTCGCGCGACTTCAGTTCCACGCTGTCGCCCTCACGCACGAGTTTGTAGGCGCGCTGACCGTTCACCTTGATGGCCGAGACGCTGCTCGGCACCTGGCTGATGTGGCCGCGCAGGGGCGCGCAGGCCGCCTCCACGTCATCTCGCGAGAGGGTGGAGGCGTCAGCGACGGTCACGATCTCGCCCTCCGCATCGTCCGTGCCGGAACTCTGCCCCAGCCGGATGGTCGCGCGGTAGGACTTGTCGTGCAGGGCGAGGTGACCCAGCATTCGCGTGGCCCGGTTGACTCCCAGGATCAGTACCCCTGTGGCCATCGGGTCCAGCGTGCCCGCATGTCCCACCTTTCGCGTGCCGAGCAATCGACGAGCATGACCGACCACTTGGTGCGATGTGACTCCCCGGGGTTTGTCCACGACGAGAATGCCAGATGTGGGCGTCACTCCTCGTCGCTCTCCTCACGTGGCTTGCGGTACGGGTCCGCATCCCCGGCGAAGGTCTTGCCGGTGGCCTGTGTTGCTGCCTCGGCGTCCATCGCCTGGACTCGGGCAAGCAGGTCCTCCATGCTCTTGGCCACCTCCGGAGTGGCGTCGAGCACGAACGTCAGGGAAGGCGTGAACTTCATGCCCAGTTGCGCCCCGACGGTCGAGCGCAGCATGCCCTTGGCGCTCTCGAGCGCTGCGGCAGAGGCGGTCCGCTCCGCCTCGTCGCCGAGCACCGTGTAGAAGACCGTGGCCTCACGGTTGTCGCCGGTCAGGCGTACTTCCGTGAGGGTCACGAACCCCAGGCGGGGATCCTTGACGCGACGTTCGATCGTCGACGCCAGGATCACCTTGATCTGGTCCGCCAGCTTGGCGTTGCGGGGATTTGCCATGATTCCTCCTTGGCCCGAGCCGGCGGACCTGATCAGGCGCGGGCGGTCAGGACCGCGCGCGCTCCACCATTTCGTAGGTCTCCAGGACATCCCCGACGCGGATGTCGTTGAAGTTGGACAGGGTCATGCCGCACTCGAAGCCCTCACGGACCTCGTTGACGTCGTCCTTCTCGCGACGCAGCGTGGCCACGGACGTCTCTGCGACGACGATGCCGTCGCGGAGCAGCCGACCCTTCTGGTTCCGGCGAATGGTGCCGTCGAGCACCATGCAGCCGGCGATGTTGCCGAACTTCGAGCTGCGGAAGATCTCGCGGACCTCTGCGCGGCCCCGTGTCTCCTCGGCGTAGATCGGCTTGAGCATGCCCTTGAGCGCTGCTTCGATCTCGTCGATCGCCGAGTAGATGACGGAGTAGAACCGCATGTCCACGTTCTCGTTGTCCGCCATCTTCTGCGCGTGCAGCGTGGGCCGCACGTTGAAGCCGATGATGACTGCCTTCGAGGCTGCGGCAAGGCTGACGTTGGTTTCGGTGATGGCGCCGACGCCGCGATCGATGACCCGCAACGACACCTCCTCGCCCACATCGATATTGGACAGCGCGTCCTCGAGCGCTTCCACCGAGCCCGCGCCGTCGCCCTTGAGGATGAGCAGCAGTTCCTGCGTCTCGCCCTTCTCGAGCTGCTCGAACAGCTGATCCAGCGTCTTGCGACGTGAACCAACGGCCTGAGCTGCGGCACGCATGCGGGATTCGCGCTTGTCCGCGATCTGACGTGCCATGCGGTCGTCGTCGACGACCAGCACGTTGTCGCCCGCCCCCGGCACCGCCGTGAGACCCAACACCTGCACGGGCATCGACGGCAGAGCCTCGGTCAGGCTCTCACCCTTGTCATTGACCAGCGCGCGAACGCGGCCATAGGCCGAACCGGCCACGATGGACTCACCGATGCGGAGCGTTCCACGGTGGATGAGGACAGTCGCGACGGGACCGCGGCCCTTGTCGAGGTGCGCCTCGATGGCAACGCCCTGAGCAGGCATGTCCGGGTTGGCGCGCAGGTCCAGCGCTGCGTCGGCAGTCAGGATGACGGCCTCCAGCAGGTCATCCAGGCCTTCCCCTGTCAGGGCCGAGACGTCGACGAACTGCGTGTCGCCGCCGTACTCCTCGGGGATCAGACCGAATTCGGAGAGCTCGCCACGCACCCGTGTGGGGTCCGCTGCTTCCTTGTCGACCTTGTTGACCGCAACGACGACGGGAATGTCGGCCGCCTTGGCGTGGTTCAACGCCTCGATGGTCTGCGGCATCACGCCATCGTCAGCCGCCACGACGAGCACGGCGAGGTCCGTGGACTTCGCACCGCGCGCACGCATGGCGGTGAACGCCTCGTGGCCGGGGGTGTCGATGAAGGTGATGCGACGGGTCTCGTCGTCGATCGTGGTCTGCACCTGGTAGGCACCGATGGCCTGGGTGATACCGCCGGCCTCGCCACCTGCAACGTTGCTCTTGCGCAGCGTGTCGAGCAGGCGGGTCTTACCGTGGTCCACGTGACCCATGACGGTGACGACTGGCGGACGTGCCTCCAGGTCGTCGTCGTCGCCGAGGTTCTCGCCGAACTCCAGATCGAAGCTCTCGAGCAACTCGCGGTCCTCGTCCTCGGGCGAGACGACCTCGATGTTGTACTCCAGTTCTGCTCCCAGCACCTCGAGGGTGTCGTCGGCGACCGATTGCGTGGCTGTCACCATTTCACCGAGGTGGAACAGCACCTGCACGAGCGACGCCGCGTCCACGCCAATCTTGTCGGCGAGATCGCTCAGCGAGGCACCACGGCGCAGGCGGACGGTCTGGCCACCGCCCTTGGCGAGGCGCACACCACCGATGGAGGGGGCCTCCATCTGGTTGAACTCCTGACGACGCTGCTTCTTCGACTTGCGACCACGACGGCCACCGGCGCCACCGCGCCCGAAGGCACCTTGAGTACCGCCGGGACGGCCACGGCCACCGGGGCGACCGCCGAAGCCACCCATGGGCGGGCCGCCGGGGCCACCACCGGGTGCGCCGCCGGGACGACCGCCGCCACCTGGGCGACCACGTCCGCCGCCCGGTCCGCCGGGACGTCCGCCGCGGGTGGGAGCCGATCCCACCTGGGCCGACTGCTGCTTGGGCATCATCGCCGGGTTCGGGCGAGGCATGCCCGGCGCGCCGCCGCCGGGGCGGGGCATGCGCTCGCCGGGCGTTCCGTCACGACGAGCGGCCTCAGTGCCCGCCTCCTCCCGGGCTGGGCGACGCTGCTGCGTACCCATTCCCTGCGCAGGGGCGAACGGGTTGTTGCCCGGGCGAGGGCCGCTCGGGCGTCGGGCCGGTCCGGGCGTGGGACCGCCGGGGCGTGAGGGAGCGGGACGCGCGGACGGTCCGGAACCGCCTTCACCTCGCTGCTTGCCTCCCGGTCTGCCAGCACCGGGCGTGCCCGGACGTGCCGAGGGTGTCGACGGGCGCGCTGCTGGCTTGGGCGCGGCAGGCTTCGGGCCAGGCGTTGCGCCTGGCTTGGGCGCGGGGGTTGCTGGCGCATCCGGGGCCTCGGATGTTCCGGGGGTCGGTGCTGCAGTCGGTTTGGCTGGGGCGGCCGGTGTGTCAGTTCCGGACGAGGCGTCAACCGGCGGGGCCTCCGCGGCCGGGGCGGGTGCCTCCTGGCTCGGGCTCGCCACTTCTGGCTTGGACTGGCTCGGCTTGGCAGGCGCTGGCTGCTTCGCTTCCGGCTTGGCGTCGTCCTTCGGCTTGGCGTCGTCCTTCGGCTTCTCGCCGAGCGTTTCGCGGATCCTCCGCACCACTGGTGCTTCCAGGGTGGAGGATGGACCGCGGACGTATTCGCCCATCTCATTGAGCTTCGTCAGAAGCTCTTTACTGGTAATTCCAACTTCTTTTGCGATCTCGTGGACGCGAGGCTTGGCCACTACTCTCCTTGTAACAAGGCCCAGACCTCACGCCCGGACCTATGGGTTGGTTGTGTTGCTCATCGGTAAGTACTCATCGAGTGGTCATGAGCGTTAGCCCACTTTCTTGTTGCGACCGGATTCCTCCAGCCGATGCGATGATGGCGCCGAGCGCAGATGAACGCCGGACCGTCGTCCAGCTTACCGCCTGCGGGCCACTTGCTCCCAATCAGGGACGACGCTCGGATCGAGCGTGGCGCCCGGACCGAAGCTTCGTTGCAGTGCCCGTCGTTTCTCCGCCAGCTGCCAGCACTCAGAGTGGGCGTGGAGGTAGCCACCCCGACCAGCGAGCCGCGGCCGGGTGCCGTCAACGATCACGTCTCCGCGTCGCACCAGCCGGATCAGAGCGTCCTGCTCCGAGCGCCCGCGGCACCCAAGGCACGTTCGAACAGGAGACATAGCCCCATGGTAATCACGGTGACGAAGCGTCACACGCAGCCTTGAGTCGCGCTGGATCCGACGGGCGCATTCAGGCGTCGACAGCGGTGTCCGGCTGGATGTCGATGCGCCATCCCGTGAGCCTTGCGGCAAGACGCGCGTTCTGCCCTTCCCGACCGATGGCCAACGACAGCTGGTAGTCAGGTACTATCGCTCGGCACGCCCGTGCCGCCGGATCCACGACCGTCACCGACACCACCTTGGCCGGCGAGAGTGCTGCGGCGACGAATTTGGTGGGGTCCTCGGAGTAGTCGACAATATCGATCTTCTCTGCACCGAGCTCGTTGGTGATCGCGCGCACGCGCTGACCCATCGGACCGATGCAGGCGCCCTTCGCGGAGATGCTGGGGTTGTTGCTGCGCACCGCAATCTTGGTGCGATGCCCTGCTTCACGGGCCACCTCCATGATCTCGACCACGCCTTGTGCAATCTCCGGCACCTCCAGCGCGAACAGTTTCCGCACGAGATTGGGATGTGTCCGCGAGACCACCACCTGCGGGCCCTTGAGTTCGCGTCGGACGCTCACCACGTAGACCTTGATACGTCGGCCGTGGACGTACTCCTCACCAGGCACCTGCTCGGCGAGGGGCATGAAGCCCTCGAGCGTGCCGAGATCCACACGGACGGACTTTGAGGCGCGGTCGGCCTGGACGATCCCGGTGAGGATGTCGCCCTCGGTGCCTGAGAAATGACCGAACTTCTGCTCGTCCTCGGCTTCCCGAAGTCGCTGGAAAATCACCTGGCGGGCTGTGGAAGCGGCGACTCGGCCGAAGTCGGAGGGCGTGTCGTCGTAGAAACCGACGACCTCGTCGTCATCGCCGAACTCAGGCGCCAGCACCGACACCTTCCCGGTCTTGCGGTCGATCTCCACCTTGACGCCACGCAACGGGTGCTCCGTCTTGTTGTAGGCGTTCAGGAGGGCGTCCTCCAGCGTGGTGATGAGGTATTCCAGCGGGATGTCCTTGTCCCGTTCGATGGCGCGCAGCGCGGCAAGGTCGATATCCATGGTGTCAGGCACCCTCTTCCTCGTCGGTTTCCGACGCCACTTCAGACGTCGAGTCGAGCTCCTGCAGGGATTTGGGTGGATTCATCTCCACCTGCACGACGGCTCTGTCGATGTCTTCGAGGTTGCGAGTCATTTCCTTGCCCTTGACGTCGAGCCGGAGCTCCTCCTCGGACACTGAGAGGATCCGTCCTGTGATCTCTGATGTGCCCGCCTTCACGGTGACCAGGCGGCCTGTGTTGCGACGAAAGTGCTTGGGCTCCGTGAGCGGCTTGCTGACGCCTCGGCTGCTCACCTCCAGGGTGAAGGGCTGAGTGCCGACGGCATCGCTGACGTCCAGCGCGGCTGAGATGTGTGACGAGGCGGCGGAGATGTCATCGAGAAGCGGCCCCCGGCCATCGGGCCCGTCGCCATCCACCGTGATTCGCAGAAGGGAACGCTTGCCCATCGGCTTGACCTCCAGCTCGTCGAGCTCCAGAGCATTGTGGGCGAGGATGGGAGTGATGAGTTCCTTGAGCTGTTGTTCGTGCATGGACAAGTACTCCGATTTAAATTGTGGGCTCAGTCGACAGCTTGTCATCATACGGCACAGGGGCGAACCACACCCCACGCTCGAGCGCGATCCACGGTGACGTCCGAATCCGGCGCTCGCGGCGTCCTGCCCCCTCGTTCCGCGTACACTCACGCTCATCCGCACAACCGCTGCACCACGTGGCGTGATGGACGAAGTGCTCACCCGTCGTGGTGCTGTGGAGACATCACAGGAGGCTCACACCATGGACAACACCCCCGCCACCCAGCTCTGGCTCATACGTCACGGGGCAACGGAGTGGTCCAAGTCCGGCCAGCACACGTCAGTGACCGATCTACCGCTGCTGCCCGAAGGTGAACAGGACGCTCGCAAAGTGGGAGAGCGTCTCAGGGGCACGGAGTTCGGGCTTGTGCTCACGAGCCCCCGGCGTCGTGCCCGCGACACAGCTGCGGGAGCTGGATTCATCGAGGTCGAGGAGGAGCCCGATCTCGTGGAATGGGCGTACGGTCCCGGCGAAGGCCTGACCTCCGATGAGATCAGGGAGAAGGTCCCCGGCTGGCGCATCTGGACCCACGGCGCACCCCAGTTCGAGCGCGACGACTTTCCGCCCGGAGAAACGATCGAGGAAGTCTCCACCCGTCTGCAACGAGTGGTGGATCGGGTGCGCGCATCAGGAGTGGAACATGCTCTGCTCTTCGCCCACGGCCACTCGCTGCGAGCGCTCGCCATGACGTGGCTGGGCTTCGACGTGGCCATGGCGAAGCATTTCCCGCTGCAGACCGGCACGCTGAGCGTTCTGGGATACGAGAAGGACAACCCGGCCATCGTGCGGTGGAACGCCGAGTCCTGAGCGAAGTCACGCGCGACCCGCGTTAGTGTGTCGCTCATGCCGTGCACCCGACGCTCGTTTCTGCAGCTTCCACTGCTGGCGGTCGGTGTCACCGGATGTGCTTCCAGTCCGGTCATCGTCGGGACTCCCGGGGAACCGCCCCTGACCGAACCGCCCACCCGGTCTGCCGAAGCTGAAGCAGTTGCGATGTGGGTGGCCGGCTTCGCAACTCTGGTGGACGGGCTCGCATCCACCGCCACGGCGTGGGGTGCCGACGGGACAAGCGCTGCGTGGATCACCGCCCTGCAGGAGCAGTCATCTGCTCACCTGTCGCGGGTGGTGACGGCCAATCCAGTGACCGGCGGCCCACCGGTCTTTCCCACACCCATCGTCCGGGCGGGACCCGGGCCCACTGCTGCGACACCTGAGGAAGCGCTGGCGTTCATCACGGACGAGGTCACCGCGGGCATGCCCATCCTGCGTGCCGGTCTGAACGCTGCCTCGCTGGGACAGGACCGCCTGTTCCACGCCTCTCTGGCGACGGCGGCGGCCGCTAGTCTGACCCCCGCCTTCCCACCTGTGGACGGAGGCGCCGCGCCGGCACCCTTCCGCGATCCCGACGCCCCCGACGCTCGTGCGGTGGCGCTGGGCCACGCCCGCGCGCTCATCCGGGGTCTGGAACTTGGTCTCGGTCGGTTGTCCTCCGACGAGCTGGAGGCAGCGGGCACGGAGCGGCTGGATGCTGCGAGAAGATTGCGCAACACCCTCATCGCCAGCCTGCCGGACGACCTGCCGGAGGTCGACGTGTGGGCGTTTCCCAATCCCATGACGACACCGACAGAGATTGCCACCGCCTGGGCGCTGCTGGAGAGCAACCTGCTGGACGCGTATGGCGTCCTGACAGCCGCCGACGGTTCCGGTGCCGAAGGCTGGCTGGATCTGATGCTGGAACAGGTCATCTGGGTCCATCGCTGGGGCGGCCGACTCCCCTACTGGCCGGGCTGGGTCGCCACCACGTGACGTCCGGGCTTCAGGCCCGCGCCAGCTCCAGTACCGCCGTCACTGCCTCGGCCACCGCCACCTCGGAGCGCTCCCCCGTCGCACGATTGCGGACCTCCACAGTGCCCTCCGCCAAACCACGACCCACCACGACGATGATGGGCATGCCGAGGATCTCCCCGTCGGCGAACTTCACTCCCGGGCTGGCCTTCCGGTCATCCACGAGCACGTCCAAGCCATGCTCTGAGAGCTCACCAGCCAGACGGTCCGCCTCCTCGAAGACGGTCGCATCCTTGCCGGTGGCCAGGATCTGCACCTGATACGGCGCCAGCTCCAGCGGCCAGCACAGACCCTTGTCATCAGAGGTGGCTTCTGCCACGGCGGCGACAGCGCGGGAAACGCCCACGCCGTAGGAGCCCATGGTGACTGTGACGAGCTTGCCGTTGCTGTCCAGGACTTTCAGCCCCAGAGCCTCCGCGTAGCGGCGCCCCAGCTGGAAGATGTGGCCCAGCTCAATGCCACGTTCAAGCTGCAGCGGGCCGGAGCCGTCGGGTGCCGGATCCCCGTCGCGGACATCGGCGACGTCCAGGACACCGTCGCCGGTGAAGTCGCGACCCACCGTGACGCCCGTCACATGCTGGTCGACAACGTTGGCGCCGGTCACCCAGTGGGTGCCCTCGACGATGCGGGGGTCCAGCACGTAGCGGATCCCCGATATCGAGTCCTCCCCCAGGACCGCCTGGCCGGAGGCGTCGACGGGCCCAATGAACCCCACCTTGAGGGCGGGGTGTTTCTCGAAGTCCTCCGCGGTGAAGGGGGCAACGGTGGACGGTTCGAAAGCGGCTTCGAGACGTTTGGCGTCGACGTCGCGGTCGCCCGGCAGTCCGACGATCAAGGGTTCGGTGGTGCCGTCCGGATGCGTGACCAGGAAGGCCAAGTTCTTCAGCATCTGCCCCGCAGACCAAGGTTCGGCGCCCGGATGGCTGGAATTGAGCAGGTCCACCACCGCGGAGATACTGCTGGCGCCGGGTGTGTCCACAACGCGCATCTCCGGGGCGTCGTCAGGGCTGAGTGGGTCCGGAGCGGCGATACGGACAGCTTCCACATTGGCCGCGTAGCCGCCGGGTGAGCGCACGAACGTGTCCTCACCATTGGGGGCGACGGCAAGGAACTCCTCGGAGGCCGACCCTCCCATGGCTCCGGCCATCGCGGCGACGATGACATAGTCGAGTCCGAGGCGGTCGAAGATGCGGACGTAGGCGTCGCGGTGCGCCTGATAGCTGGCGTCGAGACCGGCGTCGTCGATGTCGAAGGAGTAGGAGTCCTTCATGACGAATTCGCGGCCGCGCAGCACACCGGCGCGTGGGCGTGCCTCGTCGCGGTACTTCGTCTGAATCTGGAACAGCGTCAGCGGCAGGTCCTTGTAGGAGTTGTACAGGTCCTTGACCGTGAGGGTGAAGATCTCCTCGTGGGTGGGCCCCAGCAGCATGTCGTTGCCCCGGCGATCCTTGAGCCGGAAAAGGTTGGCGCCGTAGTCCGTCCAGCGATTCGTCGCCTCGTACGGCTCGCGCGGCAGGAGCGCCGGGAAGTGCACCTCCTGGCCACCCATGGCGAGCATCTCCTCACGGACGATTGCCTCCACCTTGTGCAGGACCTTGAGCCCGAGCGGAAGCCAGGAATAGATGCCGGGCGCGACTCGCCTGATGTATCCGGCGCGCACCAACCAGCGGTGGCTCGGAACCTCCGCGTCGACGGGATCGTCCCTCAGGGTACGGACGAACAGGTGGGACAGCTTCTCGATCACAGGGCATCCTTTGGGACAAGCGGAGGGACTCGGCCAAACTCTAGCGTCCGTCAGCGCATGCAGCGCACAGGCACGTTCCGTTCTGGCCTGTCGGTTCAGTCGACCAGGACCTCCACCGCGCATCTCACACCCGAGGCGCGTGAGATTCGGACGTCACTTGTAATCAGCGGCGCATCGAGCATCTCAGCGAGCACAACGTACATGGCGTCGTACGGTGTGACGTTGTCCCGCAGCTCCCACGCCCGGCCCAGCAGCGGTTCATGGTCCCACCGCAGGGCCGCCAGATTCGCAAGATCGGTGAGGACTGTGGTGGCCACCTCAAGCTTCGTCAGCCCCAGCCGTACCCGTCGACGCAGTGCCGCTGTCACCTCGACGTCCAGGAGGTGTGGCACGTGCAGGTCGGAGTCCACCCGAAGTCGCTCACGCGCCCGGGCTCCTGCGCCTCCAGTGCTCAGCAGAGCGGCGACGACGACTGACGCGTCGACAACGATCATTCGCTGGGGCGCTCAGATGTGACGGCTTCGCGGGCCTCGGCGAAAGTCATGGCGTCGCCCTCACGAGAGGCCGCCCGGTCGAGAAGGTCCGCCAGCGATGGACGGCGTGCAAGTCTGGAAAGTTCCTGTTTGGCGAAGTCCGAGACACTCATCCCGGCAGCCGCAGCCCGACGACGCAATTCCGCATGTACATCTGCTGGCACATCGCGAACCTGAAGCATCTTGGTCATGAAAACATGTTAGCAACATGTGCCTACAGACTATGCACATGTCGCATTCTCACCTATCCGGCTGCGGTAGGACGATGGCGGCGGCGCCCCGCGCTTGGGCGTCCACCTCAGATCTTCCGCACTACAGTTGTTCCGTGCCCGATCTCAATGCTTCCGCATCAATCACTATCGAGGCTGACCCCGCAACAGTCTTCGCGATCCTCACCGATCCGCGACAACACTCGAGAATCGACGGGTCCGGCACCGTGACGGGTTCGGTCTCAGGGGACACCGATCTGAAGCTCGGCTCCGAATTCCGGATGGACATGAAGATGGGTGCTCCGTACAGGATCAACAACAAGGTCGTCGAGTTCGAAGCCGACCGTCTGATTGCCTGGCGGCACATGGGGCTGCACCGCTGGCGCTATGAACTCGCCCCAGTCGGCACCAATCAGACTGAGGTGACGGAAACCTGGGACGTCTCCGCCTACCCGCGAGTGATCGCCAAGCTCTTCTCGAAGGGCATGCGCTCGCGGATGCAGAAGGCGATCGACAACACACTTGTCCGACTCAAGGACGCTGCCGAATCCGACGACAACTCAACGGCGTGAGACTGACCACAGGCCTTGTCGGGGCTCCGAACCAGTTGGTCCGAGGCCCCGTGCAGTCTGTGGTGACTCACTCATCGTCGACGACTGAGCCCTTCACCAGGTCCTGGTTCGTGGCCTTTGACGAGCGCGTCGAGATGATGTCCATCAGGTCGATGCCCGTAGTGTTCTTGATCATCTCGACGGTCTGCACCACATTGTCGTTGACAGCCTTAGGCACCGCCGAGGCGCCGTCGGTGGAGACAACCGTCAGCTTGTCGATGTTGCCCATCGGGGCCGCCACCTTCTCGGCCACCTCCGGCAGGACCTCGATCAACATCTGCAGAACGGCCGCGTCGTTGTAGTTCTTGAACGCTGCAGCGCGCTTGTCCATGGCCTCAGCCTCGGCGGCACCGACGGCGGCAATCGATGCTGCCTCAGCCTCACCTTCGGCGCGCACGGCCTCAGCCTCGGCGATGCGGCGGGCCTTCTCGGCCTCACCGCGCTTGGCACCCTCGATGGCTTCTGCCGCGGCGAGCGCGGAGCGGCGGGATTGCTCGCCCTGACCGCTCAGGCGTGCCTTCTCGGCGTCAGCCTCTGCGGCCGCGATGGAGGATGCCTTGCGCGCCTCGGCCTCGAAGATCTCCGAGTTGCGACGACCCTGGGCCTCGGTCTCCGCCTGGTACCTGCTGGCGTCGGCGGGCTTGCGCACCTCGGTGTCGAGCTGGCGGTCCTTTAGGGCCGCCTGCCGCACGGCCACCTTCTCCTGCTCAGCCAGAATGGCCTGGTCGCGGTCAGCCTGTGCCAGCGGGCCGGACGCGGCGGCCTGCGCCTTGGCTGCGTCGGTCTCCGACTTGATCTCGGATTCCTTCAGCACCAGCGAGCGCTGGGCGATCGCGATCTCCTGCTCAGCTGCCAGGCGTGCCTGTTCGGCTTCGCGGCGCGCTTCCGCCTCCGCCACCGCCGCAGTCCGATTCAACTTCGCCGATTCGGGACGCCCGAGGTCCGAGAGGTAGCTGCCGTCGTCGGTGATGTCCTGGATCTGGAAGGTGTCGAGCACCAGTCCCTGTCCCGTGAGGGAGGACTCGGCCTCGTCGGCGACGCGCTGGGCGAATGCCGCGCGGTCACGAATGATCTGCTCCACTGACAGCGAACCGACGATGGAACGCAAGGACCCGGCCAGGGTTTCCTGGGTGAAGGTCTCCACCTCTTCCTGCTGTGTCAGGAAGCGCTGAGCTGCAGCACGGATGGAGTCCTCGTTGCCACCCACCTTGACGATGGCCACGCCGTCGAGGTTCAGCTTGACGCCCTGTCCGGACACCGCGGCCCGGATCTGGACCATGATGCGGCGGCTGGAGAGATCCAGGATGTGAAGGCGTTGGATGAAGGGAACGACAAAGACGCCGCCTCCCATGATGACCTTCTGGGCGCTCAGGTCCGTGGAAACCTCACCGGTTTCCGGGTTGGTGACGGCCTTCCCCTTCTGGCCGGTGATGATGTAGGCCTCGTTGGGGCGCGCTACTTTGTAGCGGCTGGCGATGAGCCAGACCAGGAGGATGACGAGCAGTACAGCTCCGCCAATCCCCACTACGAGCGGTGGCAAATCAAACATGAACTACTACTTCCTCTTGGGTGTGCTTGGCTCGGACGCGACTTCAGGCCCCGTCCGGAATGTCGGGAAGGCTGCGGCTGGGGGTGACTTCGACGGCGGTGGGCGAGACGATGGCGGAAACCCATACTTCCGTGCCGGCCGCTATGGGAACGTCACTGCGCGCCGCTCGTTTGCGGGACTGGCCGGAACCCAGGATGCGCACCTCGCCGAAACCTCCGGCGGGGATGTCGGTGATGACCCGGGCAGTTGCGCCCACCATGGAATTGGACTTGAAGGTGGAGTGCGCCTCGCTGCGTTTCAGCCAGCCGGTGAATGCCGCGGCGCCCCATGCGGCGAGGATGCCTGCGATGATCCCCACGATGACAGCGATCCACGTGACGTTCAGGATCGCCAGCGAGATGACACCGCCGAATCCGAAAGCTCCCAGGAATGCGGCGATGCTGGCCAGGGAGAACAGGTCGCCGCCCAGCATGTCCAGGTCCAGCATTGAATCGACGACGTCTCCCAGCAGAATGGACAGGAGCACGACGACGATGCCAATGACTCCGATCACGAAGAAGAGTGTCACGCTGCCCTGCTTTCACTGTCAGTCTCGATGGTACCGGGCTCCGGCGGGAGACACCGCGGCGGGGCTCACCCCCTGTGCAGACGGTGGCCGATGCTGGTGATGCGAAGGGCGAGAGCGCTCGCTACCCGGTTGACGAATTCCTCGACCGGCCCCCTACCCACAGTGAGCGTCCAGACCATGCATCCGATCATCACGCCTATGGTCATCGGCCAGAACGGCTGCAGCGCTCGGAACTCCTGGATGCTGGCCCTCCCGGGTTGCATCAGCATCCACACCCTCCAGATGACCAGATGGGACACGTAGGCGGTCAACGGCATTGCTCCCATGGCGCGCAGGGGCCACATCAACCAGCGCAGCGACGTGGAGCAGATCAGGACACTGAGGGCGAGCACCGCGAGGGCGAACCCTCCCGAGCCGAATGCCTCACCCACGCCGGAGGCGTGCGGTGTGTCCTGGAAGGCTGTGAGGAGCCACCGACCCATTCCTGGCGTACCTGTCTGCGCAGAGGTCTGGGCGAGGGCCCGCTCCCCGATGGTCCCGAAGCCGGCGTAGCCGATCACCGCCGAGCCGGTCCCCACCAGCAGGAGAATGACCGCGCCCTGCCGGGGGTCACGCAGCAGGCGTCCGGCACCGATTCCTGCAGCGACGAAGGCCGCCCAGAGCAAAAAAGGATAGTTCCAGCCCAACAGGTTGAACAGTTGACTTGGATGTCCGGGCTGGAGGACCGTCACGTACCGATCGATCGCGGTGACCATGAAGGGCGTTACCACAGAGATCCCGGCGGCCAGCATGAACAGCGTGCGGGTACGGAGTCTGATCAGCACGACGGCACACGCGAACAGCACGGCATAGGCGGGCAGGATCACGATCACCGGCACCTCCAGCAGCAAGAGGATCGCTCCCACCACCCAGATCGCCACCGCACGGCTGAGCAGCCGCACCGTCGTGGAAGGGCCGGACACATCCACGCTCTGAGGTGGACGTCGGTGCTCAGGGAAGGCGAGGGTGAGGGACACGCCTGCGAGAGTGGCAAACAGGATGGACGAGCGCCCCACCACAAGCCCCGCCCACGTCTGAGGATCGCTCCACTGCAAAGCGGGGATGGCAACAAGATGGGCGGCGAACATCCCTACCAACGCCAACCCCCGGGCCAGGTCGACGCCCGGCATCCGGTGGGGAGGTTCCAGCCGATTCGCAGGACTGCGGGACCACGCGGCGCGCCAACCAGTGACGGCGGTATCGGGTTCAGTCGACATCCCGACGGCCTCTCACCAGCAACGTGCTAAGGAAGCGCTGATCAATGCTGTTCTCGACGAGGACGTGCCGGGCGGGATGAGATGGTGTCACGACATCTGGTGCATGTACCGGGTGTACATATCCAGATGGTGGGGCGCCAGATCGCCCGATCCGGTGCGCCGCAGCCAGGACATGATTGATCAGTGGTTCCCCAAGTCTCGGTGCTCCGCCGTGCGCCCACGAACCGCCTCCATGGTGGCGACGGCCTGGAGCGGCAGTGCAGGCGACTGGAGCCCCGAACCTACTCGCGTTCGGCATTCGTCGGGCTCAGCTGTCCCGTGGGGCGCGGTAACGAACGGCAATCATGTAGCCCGTGTAGCCCAGCAGGCCGACGAGGTAGACCGCCACCATGACCCAGAACCAGCCACCCAGTGCTGGCTGCTCACGCTGAGCCTGCACCATGATCATGAGGTATAGCCCGGTGAGGAGGACCATCGTGGCAGCACCCATCCCGTAAATGTCCGGCACGACCCGTCGGTTCAGTTCCTCGCGACGCTCACTACTGGATAACCACCACTGCTTGTCCTTCTGCGGAATGTTCAGCAGTGTCTCGGGAGCGCGGGGAACCAGTATGGCTAGTCCCCAGAACAGCAGTGCCATGAACACCGTCATCAGCCCCATCCAGACGACACTTTCGGTTCTGGACCCCCACCGATCCACCTCACCTGACGCCCCGAAGTGCATGGGCACGCGATCTGGCAGGAGAAACCAAGCAACGCCCGTGGCCACCAGTCCAGCCAGGACACTGCCCCAGAAGAGTGCGCGCGCCATCATCGGATGGGGGGTGCTTGTTCGCGCGGGACGACAACCATGGCAACGATGCTACCGAAGCGCAGGACTCCCACCACGCGTGTCAATCATCCTGCCGCAGCGTCCCGCTTCGCCAGTGCCGTTGCGAACGATGGCGTCGTCGGAACATCTGCGATCAGCGCCGCCTGGTAGGCGTGGTAGACATCCGGCTTGCCCGCCCACGTCTCGGACGCCGGTCTGTTGGCGCTGTCCAGTTCGTGGTGCCACGACCCCACATCGTGGTCGACGAGGTACGTGTCCGAGTAGTCCCACCAGCGCTGGAGATCGTCGGCGTAGCGCTGCTCCCCCGTGACACTATGCAGGATGGTTGCCGTGCAGATCGCCTCTGCCACCACCCAGTGCATGCGGGCGCGCACCATGGGTGTGCCGGCCCAGTCGGTGGTGTAGATGAAGCCGTCTGCGCCGTCGACGGCCCAGCCATCCGCTACGGCACGGTCGTAGAGGGCCACGGATGCCTCCGTGAGCCCCGCCGGAGCCTTTTCGCCCAACGTTTCGTTGACGGCCACCAGTAGCCGAGCCCACTCCATGCCGTGCCCGACGGTGGCGCCGTAGGGGCGGAAGGCATGGGCGGGCTGGTCGCGGTTGTAATCGAGCACGGGTTCCCACGATGGGGTGAAATGCTCGGGAATCCGCCATTCATTGTGGCGGGCGAGCGCCACGATCCGCTCGGCGATCCGCCCCGCTCGAGCGTGCCAGATGGGATCGGATGTCACGTCGCCGGCAGCGAGGAAGGCCTCCACCGTGTGCATGTTGGCGTTGACCCCGCGGTAGTCATCCAGCGAGGTCCACGTCCTGTTCCACTCCTCCACCACGGTGCCGGTGCTCTCATCCCAGAAGTGGTCCCTCATGACGGCGCCAGCCACGTCCAGTAATTCTTCAGCCCCGGGGATTTCTGCAGCCAGGGCGCTGGTTGCAGCGAGCATCACGAATGCGTGGGCGTAGGCCTGTTTGGCGCCCTCGGGCGATCCGTCAGGCTGGATCGAGGCGAACCAGCCGCCATATTCCGCGTCGTGCAGGGGACCGTTCGTCAGAGTGCGCACGCCGTGCTCCGCCAGCGCAATCAGCTCGGCATGATCCGGCCCACCGGCGGCGGGCGGCTCCCCAGCCAGCGAGCCAAGGCTGAACACATGGGTCATGCGGGCCGCGACGAACAGCGGCATCGCCTGGTCAGGGTCCACTGCACCGGTTTCGTCGAGATAGCCGAAACCACCGTCGGTCCTTGCTGCACTGGCAAAGCTCAGGAGGTCAGCTCTTTGGGCCGCGCGGTACGCAGCATCGCCAGGAATCATGGTGTCACCAGTGCCGCTCGAGTGTGGTTGCTTGGAGCACGTCCTCACTCTACCGACGACCTGCGTCAAGAGGCGCGATCTTCGGGCACCGCCTTCGCACCACGCTCACTGGCGAAACATGCTCAGTGGTAGGGATGGTGGCGTGGACGCCATCATCCCTACCAGCTAACACCGATCGGTCCTGCCGCGCTGAGTCGGGTCGTCTGCGTTGCTGCTGCTGGTGGGGTCAGCGGGCGGCTGAGCCCTCGACGTAGTCGGAGTCGGACTTGTCCACCCAGCTCATGAGCTTGCGCAGCTCACGTCCGGTGGACTCGATCGGGTGCTGCTCGCCCTTGGCGCGCAGTTCCTTGAACTCGGGCGCACCCGCCTCCTGGTCATCGATGAAACGCTGGGCGAACTTGCCGCTCTGGATGTCAGCCAGCACATCCTTCATGCTTGCCTTGACCCGTTCGTCGATCACTCGTGGGCCCGAGACGTAGTCGCCGTACTCGGCGGTGTCAGAGATGCTCCAACGCTGCTTGGCGATGCCCCCCTCGTACATGAGGTCAACGATGAGCTTGAGCTCATGGAGGCACTCGAAGTACGCCACCTCGGGCTGGTAGCCCGCCTCGGTGAGGGTCTCGAATCCTGCCTGCACCAACGCGGAGGCCCCGCCACAGAGCACGGCCTGTTCGCCGAAGAGATCGGTCTCGGTCTCCTCGGTGAACGTGGTCCTGATGCCACCCGCGCGCAGGGCTCCGATGGCCTTGGCGTAGCTGAGCGCCAATGGCCAGGCGTTGCCGGAGGCATCCACCTCGACGGCGATGATGGCGGGCACACCTCGACCGTTCTCATACTCGCGGCGCACCAGGTGGCCGGGGCCCTTGGGTGCGACCATGCAGACGTCGACGCCCTCGGGCGCTTTGATGTAGCCGAAGCGGATGTTGAAGCCGTGGGCGAAGAACAAGGCGTCGCCGGGGGCGAGGTTGGGTTCGATGTCCTCGGCATAGACCTTCCGCTGCACTTGGTCAGGGGCGAGAATCATGATGAGATCCGCTTCCTCGACGGCTTCCGCGACCGGCACCACGCGCAGCCCCTCGGCCTCCGCCTTGGCCGCCGACGGGCTTCCGGGGCGCAGACCGACGCGCACGTCGACACCCGAGTCACGCAGACTCAACGCATGTGCGTGGCCCTGCGAGCCGTAGCCGATGACGGCGACGTGACGATCCTGAATGATCGACAGGTCAGCGTCGGAGTCGTAGAACATCTCTGCTGCCATTTTTCTTGGTTTCCTTCTTCTTTGGTGTCGAGTGACGCGGAGGGACTAATGGCGAGACCGGTGCTCGCTGAGGGTTTTGGCACCACGGCCGAGTGCGACCTGACCGGACTGGACGAGCTCCTGAATGCCGTGCGGCGAGAGCATCTCCAGCAGCGCTGCCAGCTTCTCGCTGCTGCCGGTGGCCTCGATGGTGATGGAGTCGGCTGACACGTCCACGGCCTTTCCGCGGAACAGGCTGACAACGTCGATGATCTGGCTGCGGGTGTGCACATCGGCCCGCACTTTCACCAGCACCATCTCCCGGCGCACGGTGTTGGGGCCCAGTTCGAGCACCTTGCGCACCTCGATGAGTTTGTTCAGCTGCTTGACGATCTGCTCCAGCGCCGCGTCGTCCTCCGTGTTGGCCACGACGGTCATGCGGCTGATTTCAGGACGCTCGGTGGGGCCGACGGCCAAGGACTCGATGTTGAAACCGCGACGTGAGAACAGGGCAGCGATCCGGGTCAGGACACCCGGTTTGTTGGAGACCAGAACGCTCAGGATATGGGTACTCACAGCAGCTCCTCTTCCCAGTCGGGGGCCATGTCGCGGGCCACTTGGATCTCGTCATTGCTGGTACCGGCGGACACCATCGGCCACACCATCGCATCCTTGTGCACCACGAACTCCACCACCACGGGACGGTCGTTGATTTCGAGCGCCTGCTTGATGGCCGTCTCCATCTCCTCCTCGTTCGTCGCCTTCAGCCCGACGCAACCCATGGCCTCGGCCAGCATCTGGAAGTTCGGAACGGACTCGGTGTGGAGATCAGTGTTGGAGTACCGCTCGTTGTAGAACAGGCTCTGCCACTGCCGCACCATGCCGAGCGCGTGGTTGTTGATCACGGCGATCTTGATGGGGATGTTGTTCAGCGCACAGGTGACCAACTCCTGGTTGGTCATCTGGAAGCAACCGTCGCCGTCGATACCCCACACCGTGGATTCCGGGCAGGCCACTTTGGCGCCCATCGCGGCGGGAACGCAGAAGCCCATGGTTCCGGCTCCCCCGGAGTTCAGCCATTTGTTGGGATGCTCGTGCGGCAGATAATGGGCCGACCACATCTGATGCTGACCCACGCCAGCGGCGTAGATGGTGTCCTGCGGGCTGAGCTGGCCGATCCTCTGCACGACTTCTTGCGGGGACAGGCGACCGTCCGGTGCTTCGTCCCAGCTCGGCTGGTACTTGGCGCGCATGCCCGCGAGCTTGGTGCGCCATGGATCGATCGCAGGCGGCTCGATGCCGGTGAACTCGTCGTTCAGCAGCCGCATTGTCTCCTTGCAGTCGCCCACGATGGGGATGTCCACGGCTTTGTTCTTGCCGATCTCGGCGGGGTCGATGTCGGCGTGGATGACCTTGGCGTGGGGGGCGAAGGTGTCCAGCTTCCCCGTGACCCGGTCATCAAAGCGGGTGCCGATGGCGACGAGAAGGTCCGCCTTCTGCAGTGCACCGACGGCCGCGACGGTGCCGTGCATGCCGGGCATGCCCATGTTCATCTCATGCGAGTCGGGCAACACTCCCCGCGCCATGAGGGTGGTGACCACCGGGATGCGGGTGCGCTCGACGAGCTCTGCCAGTTCTGCATGTGCGCGGGCGCTGATGACGCCTCCGCCGATGTAGAGAACCGGTTTGCGCGCCTCCATGATCATTCTCGACGCGGCACGGATCTGCTTGATGTGCGGCTTGGTGGTGGGCTTGTATCCCGGCAGGTCGAGGTCCGCAGGCCACACGAACGGTGCGCTGTTGGCCAGCGCGTCCTTGGCGATGTCGACGAGCACCGGTCCCGGACGTCCGGTGGAGGCGATGTGGAACGCCTCACGGATCGCCAGCGGGATGTCTTCGGTGCGTTTGATGAGGTAGCTGTGTTTCGTGATGGGCATCACGATGCCGCGAATGTCGGCCTCCTGAAAGGCGTCCGTGCCGATGGAGGTGGAGTTGACCTGCCCGGTGATGGCCACCAGCGGGGTCGAGTCCATGTAGGCATTGCCGATCGGTGTCACCAGGTTCGTGGCTCCCGGCCCGGACGTCGCGATGCACACGCCCACTTTGCCGGTGGCCATCGCGTAGCCCTCGGCTGCGTGTCCTGCGCCCTGCTCATGGCGCACCAGGATGTGGCGGATTGTGCTGTCGTACAGCGGGTCGTACGCCGGGAGTATGGCGCCCCCGGGGATCCCGAACATTACCTCTACCCCGACCCGCTCAAGAGATTCGACGAGCGCCTGCGCGCCTGTCAGCAGCTGATTGTCGGTGTCCGACATGGTGCTTCTCCTTTCAGGTCAGGGTGTGGGATCTCGGCCAACAAAAAACCCCCGGCGCCGGATGGCACGCGAGGGAGCGTTTCGCTGGACTGCTGCGAAACGCTTCAGAATACGATGAGGAGCTTGGCTGGGATCACGTGCCTACAATCGCCGAGAGCTGCATGCCGTGTCAAGCGGTGCCGCTTTTCGTCCTGCATGGTGAGACGGGCCGAGATTTTTCTCGGCCCGTCTCATTGCTGTGAAGCGATGTTGCGACGCGTCAGGAGACGCGACCGTCGCTTCGAATGTCGTCGCGCACCACCCGTGCGACAGCCGGCTTGATGCTCATCAGCGCCCAGCCGATCAGCGCGAACATGACGCCGAGACCGATGACCAGTGCTGAGACACCGAAGGCGAGCACCGAGGTGAACAACGAGGCTCTCAGGAAGGAGGCGGTCATCACCGTTGAACGCTGCTCGGTGTACTGCTCGGCCAGCTCCGTGTCGCCCGCTGCTTCCGCTTCCCGTGCCATCGCACCGAGCTCGGCGTAGGTGTTGCCGCCCGATCCTTCGAGGGCGTGCACGTTGATGATGTCCGCCTGGGCGTAGGCGGAGAAGGGGCCGTTCACTGTGTCGCCCTGCAGGAATGCCGCATCGTCGGGGACCGTGATGTTCTCATCAGCCAGTTGCTGGCTGACCATCGCGTAGGTGATCGCGCCGGCGATGATCAGAATGATCCCCGCTATGAGGGAGATGATTCCGACGATCTTGGTTGCCTTCATGTGATGCCTCAATCCTTGATGGTGTGCCCGGCATCCCAGCCGGGAGGTCGTGAGAACAATACGATAATTGACTGCCCAGCGTCGTTTCGACGCTCCCCCTCTTTAAATTCATCGGGCTCACTTCGGGCGCCTCAGCTCGATGCTGTGGAGAGCAGTGAGTGGACCTCGTCGAGATCCCGCCGGATGTCTCCGCGCATGTTGGCGATACCCGGCGACTCTGCATGTCGGGGCAGGACATGCACATGAGCGTGGAACACTGCCTGCCCGGAGTCACTGCCCACATTGGTGAGCACATTGAATCCAGTGGCGCCGAGGCGCTCCCGCAGGATGTGACTGACCTCCCGCGTTGCCGGTGCAATCTCGGCGAGGACGTGTTCGTCCATGAGCGCATGTTCGACGTGCCGCCGTGGCACCACCAGCGTGTGACCCTCCTGCCACGGTTCCACGTCGAGGAATGCAAAGGCCTTCTCGTCGGCATACACCTCCTTCGACGGGACCTCGCCAGCGACGATTCTGCAGAACAAGCAGTCAGACATGAGCTCTCCCCTCTTTCCCGAACCTCGTTGTCCTCGGTTCGTTGACACCCTCTCGACGCTACCGAAGCGTGTGACCAGCAGCTCGCAACGCGTCCTTGACCCCCGCTACGGACAACTTCTGATAGTGGAACACACTGGCCGCGAGAACTGCATCGGCGCCGGCGTCGGCCGCCTCGACGAAATGCTGGGCGGTGCCAGCCCCGCCGGAGGCGATCAGTGGAACGTCGACGACGTCCCGAATGGCCCGGATCATCTCAATGTCGAAACCGGTCGTGGTGCCATCGGCGTCCATGGAATTCAGCAGCACCTCTCCCACACCACGGGAGACCGCTTCGCGCGCCCAGTCGACGGCGTCGCGACCGGCTGATCTGCGTCCGCCGTGCGTGGTCACGCCGAAGCCCGACGGCATGGATTGCTCCCGACGGGCATCGAGCGACAGTACGAGGACCTGGTTGCCAAAACGTGTGGAGATCTCATTGATGACGTCGGGACGCTCCAGCGCGCCGGTGTTGATGCCTGCCTTGTCCGCGCCGCTGCGCAGCAGCAGATCGACATCCTCCGCGCTCCGCACGCCACCGCCCACTGTCAGTGGGATGAGGACTGTCTCCGCGCACCGGGACACCATGTCACGGGTCGTCGCCCGGCCATCGGAGGACGCCGAGATGTCGAGGAAGACCAACTCGTCCGCGCCGGCTGCGCTGTAGGTGGCCGCGAGTTCCACGGGATCGCCAGCATCACGCAGGTTCTCAAAGTTGACCCCCTTGACCACGCGTCCGTCGTGGACGTCGAGACAGGGGATCACCCGCAGAGCTACGGCCATGCAGCAACCTTATCGAAGGGGCAGCGGTGAAAAGCTGCTCGTCAGTCCTCCTCGATGTCGACGTCGACGACGCCTCGGCGCATGGTGTGGACCACTTCGAGGCATGTGCGGCGCAAATCACCGGGGCCGGCGGCCTGGGCCAACTGTCCGGCGAAGTCCACCACCTGTCGTACCCAGCGCACAAAGTCGCCAGCAGACAGCTGTCCGTGGGCCAGGACCTTGGCCAGCTCCTGCCCGCTTGACCATCGCCACGCCACCTCGGCGAAGCCGATGTCAGGTTCCCGGCCGCGGTCGCGGCGATGTTTGCGCTCCAAGAGGCCCACCTCGCGCCAGACCTGTCGCAGTTCTGACTGGGCGCGCTCACTCGCGGCATCCGGCATCCGGGGGCTGCGCATCTCCCGCGACGGCCGGGACTCGTACAGCATTGTGGAGATGACGGCCGCCAGTTGCGGGGCGTCGAGTCCGTCGAAGACATTACGACGGATACACTCGGCAGCCACAAGGTCCAGCTCGTTGTAGATGCGGCGCAGCATTCTTCCGGCATCGGTGAGCTCGTCACCGTCGAGATAGCCCAACTCCTCCAGGACTGCGCAAACACGATCGAACTGCGTACCCAGGGAATTGGTGCGGCTGGCGATGTCCGCCTCGCTCCTGCGGCGCTCCCGTTCCAGGCGGATGATCTTGGCCGCGGCCACGGCATGAATCTCTCTGTCCTCGCAGGCGTGGCAGGGATGGTTCTTCAGCTCTCGTCGCAGCTCCGCGATGCGAGCCTTGTGGGACTCATCGGTGGGGGCAACGAATGCTTCCGGTTCCTCCGGATCGATGCTCTCCACCTTGTGGGACATGGCCGACAGCAGGGCGCGTCGCTCGCTCCGGTCACGGACGCTGAATCTGCGCGGTACCCGCACCCGACCCACCGGCCTGGGAGGGCTCGCCAGGTCGTGGGGGTGCAACCGCAGCACCGTGTGATCCCCGGAGATCACCTGCACCCAGGGGAAGGAATCGCGCTGGGCCTTCTGGCCGATCCCCAGCACCACACTCCACCCCTGCCGGGCGACGTGGATGATGTCGCCCGGCACCAGGGCACCGACGGCGTCGGCGATGTCCTCTGCCCGTCGGGCGCGGCGCTGCTTCGCGCTGCTGGCTTCCAGGCCGGAGATCTCATCGCGCAATCTGGCGTAGGACATGAAGTCCCCCAGATGGCATTCCATGGCTTCATGTGCTTCGGCCAACTCTTCCGTGGCCCGACGACCCAGGCGGGCCGAGGTGACCACGGACTTGTCGGTCTGGAACTGGGCGAAGCTCTGGTTCAGGAGTTCCCGCGCGCGCACCCGGCCCAGCGTGGCGGTCAGGTTCACCGCCATGTTGTAGCTGGGGGCAAAGCTGGAGCGCAGGGGGTAGGTGCGTCGGGATGCGAGACCGGCCACGGCACGGGGGTCCATGCCGGACTGCCACAGCACGACGGCGTGGCCCTCGACGTCGATGCCGCGGCGACCAGCGCGGCCCGTCAGCTGGGTGTACTCCCCGGGCGTGATGTCTACGAGGGCCTCGCCGTTGTACTTGACGAGCTTCTCCAGCACCACTGTGCGTGCAGGCATGTTGATGCCCAACGCCAGGGTCTCGGTGGCGAAGACGAGTTTGAGCGCCCCACTGGCGAAGCCCTCCTCCACGATTGCCTTGAACGCCGGCAGTACTCCTGCATGGTGGGCGGCGATCCCGGAACGCAGCGCAAAACGGAAATCCTCGTATCCCAACGCATCCAGATCAGCCATGGACAGTCCCGCGGTGTGCCTGTCGGCGATCTCCTCAAGAGCGCGCGACTCGGCACGGGATGTGAGCTGCACGCCCGAGTGCAGCAGCTGTTGGACTGCGCCGTCGCAGCCCGCACGGGAGAAGATGAAGACGATGGCGGGCAGCAGGTCTGCCTGTTCGAGGACCCGGGCCATGTCGTCGCGCCGGGTGGGTTTGGTGGCGAACCGCGGGTGTGTCGCTCCGCCGAACTGCCCCGAGCCCCTGCCGCCCCCATGTGGTCTGCCCTTGCCGGAGCGTCCTCGTGGGCGACGTGAGTCGTCGCGGACCTGGGTTGCCTCACCCTTGCTGACCCGCAGTAATTCCTTGTTCACCCGTGCCGCCCGGGCGCCCGGCAGTTCCTGGGCCGTGGGAGCGACGCCGTCGAAGAGGTCAATGAGCCGACGGCCCACCAGCACGTGCTGATAGAGAGGGACCGGCCGACGTTCCGAGACCACCACCCGGAACTCTCCGCGCACCGTCCGGAGCCATTCACCGAAGTCCTCCACGTTGCTCACGGTGGCGGACAGCGCGATGATGGAGATCGACGACGCCAGGCCCAGGATCACTTCCTCCCACACGGCGCCCCGAAAGCGGTCGGCCAAATAGTGCACCTCGTCCATGACCACGAACCCGAGGTTGCTCAGAGTGGGCGAGCCCGCATAGATCATGTTGCGCAGCACTTCAGTGGTCATCACCACGATCTGCGCCTCCGGGTTGACGGAGCTGTCGCCCGTCAGGAGGCCCACACGATCCGAGCCCCACCGCTCGACGAGATCGTGGTACTTCTGGTTGCTGAGTGCCTTGATGGGGGTGGTGTAGAAGCATTTGCGCGACTGTTCGACGGCGGTCCAGACTGCGAACTCTCCCACCACCGTCTTGCCGGCGCCAGTGGGCGCCGCCACCAGCACGCCATGGCCCTCCGCCAGCGCCTCGCAGCCCTCGATCTGGTAGGGGTCGAGCCCAAAAGGATAGTCCCGCGAGAATTCCGTCACATCAGGATGCAGGGTGGAGCTTTCGGTGGTCACGCTTTCACGGTAGCAGCGGCCTGCGACGGATCCACGAACACCTTCAGTGCACCGGGGGCGGCGGTCACGGTGACCGGGACGTCGCCGAGCTCTTCGCCGTCGCCCATGCAGAACAGGCCGTCCCCGGCAATCTCCACCTGATGGGCCGTGAACTGCTGCACGCTGGGATGTTTGGCGAATCTCCCGGAGTACATCAAGGGGAGGAGTCTGAGCAGCGTAGACCGGGAGACGGGATCGATGATGGTCACACTGAGCTGTTCATCGGCCGGATCCGCATCTGGTGCGATTCTCATCCCGCCACCGAACATCCCGGTGTTGCAGACCGCCACGATCATGGCTTCCTGGATGCGCAGCACGCCGTCGATGCGGAGGCGGTACTGCAACGGCGAGAAGTGCACGAGTTCACGAATGGCCACCCAGCCGTAACTCAGGCTGCCGAATCGGAGTGAGATGTCGTTGGTGGCCCGGTTCACCCGCGCGTCGTATCCCGTGGAGAGTACGGCCCCCACGTAGCGGGACGGATAGGCCTCATTGGAAATGTGTGCCAGATCAACGCGCCGGGTGACTCCCGCGCAGATGGCGTCCACCGCACCCGACAGGTTCTTGGGCACGCCAACGCCTCGGGCGAAGTCGTTGCCGGTCCCCGCAGGAACGATTCCCAGCGTCGCTTCGGTGCCGGCGCAGGCGTTGAGGCCGAGATGGGCCATGCCGTCGCCTCCCATGACAATCACGGCGTCGCCGTCCCGGGCAGCGAGGGCGGCGGCGCGCGTCAACTTCTCCGATTCAGTCCACGAGTCGGATGTCACCACTGCCACCTCCGCGCCGGGAAGGCATTCACGCAGATCCCGTGCCACCCGGGGCAGTTCCCGGCCGGAGCGTCCACCGCCGGAGCCCTCATTGACGACGAGCGTGTAGAGGCGGGGTTTGGCGAGTTCGCTCATCTCTGGGCGGTCACTGGCCGTCGTGCACGTCGATTGACCACTCGGTGACGTCTTCCTTGGTGATGCCCTTGCGCTTGTCCAACGTGAGGCAGATGGCCTCCGCCACCATGTACAGCAGTGTCATTGGGAGCGAGAGGGCGAGCATCGAGAACGGGTCCGTGGAGGGAGTTGCGACGGCAGCGAAGACAAAAGTGCCAAAGATGACGAACTTGCGTGACTTGACGAGTTGATACCCCCGCACCACGCCCGCAAGGTTGAGCGCAACCAGAACAACCGGCAACAGGAAGGACAGCCCGAACACGAGGATGATCTTGATCTCCAACGCGAGGAAGTTGCTCATCTCCAAGAAGTTGGTGATGTCGAACCCCTCCGGCGTAAAGCTCAGCATGACGGCAATGCCCTTGGGCCAGACGAAGTAACCGACGGCACATCCAGCCAGGAAAAGAGGGATGGCCGCACCCAAGAATCCCAGCGCGTATTTCTTCTCCTTGGCGACCAGACCGGGGGCCACAAACGCCCAGAGCTGGTACATCCACACGGGGCAGGAAAGGACGAGCCCGGAGACGGAGCACGCTATGACTGCCAAAGTGAACGGTCTGACGACCCCATCGTTGACGATCATGGTTTGTGCACCGGAAGCCTCAATGGCGTCACGCGCCTTGAACCATGGGCCCAGGATGAAGGCAATGAGCTCGTCGTAGAAGAAAATCGATCCCACAGCTACGACGACAACGCCGATGGTCGAAATCATCAGTCGATAGCGAACCTCGCGGAGATGATCCACGAGCGCCATCGTGCCGTCCTCGGACTGCTTGGGCGGGCGCAGCCAGCCGAGCCGTCGCGGCTTCGCCTCGGGCTCGGCAGCGGTGGTGGCCATGCTCAGATCCCGGTCCCGGTGTCGCGCTGGCGCAGGGATTCCTCACGAGCCGCCGCCTCGCGGGCCTGCAGGTCACGCTCGCGGGCCTCGATCTCACGGGCACGACGCTCTTGCTCTGTCTCAAGGTGGCTACCGCCGCGGGTCTCCGGCTGCACGATCTCGGCGTCGACGACTTCCGGACCCTTCCCGTCGTCGACGGACCTGACTTCCTGCTTGAACTCCTTGATGGAGCGCCCGACGCCCTTGCCGAGGCCCGCAAGACGCGAGCCACCGAACAGCAACAGAGCGATTCCCAGGATGATGAGCAATTCTGTTGGACCCATGTCCGTCAACCTCTTTCCCCGGCGTTGTCCCCCCGGGCTAGTTAAGACTCAACGATGATTCTACTCGTGGATGCTGGTGGGCAACTGAATGCGGCCCAGCAGTTCACCGGCCTCGTCGGCGCGCTGACCCAGCATGCGGACCTCGCTGAACAGGTCAGAGGCCTTGTGGGCCAGCCACACGGCGTAGGAGATCACGGCCACCGCACCGAACAGGGCGATGCCGCCGAAGATGAGTACCCAGATCACGGACGGAATGCTACCCCCCGGCTGTCCCGTCGGCTAACGCGGATTGGGCTGACTGGCCGGTGTAGTGGGCGAGCGCCGCCCGGGCGTCGTCGGCGGCCGCCCTGGCCACCTCGGCGTCGGACACGTCGAGAACAGCCTGCCCGAGTCGCAGCAGGAGCGCAGTCGCCCAGACTGTGGAGGCCAGCGGAAACGTGACCGAAATGTGATCATCGTGGTCCTCACGATCGGTGACCGGATAGTACTCCGCCGCCCACTGTGCCTCCGGCGCCAGCTCCAGCACCAGCTCACGGGAGACATCGCCGAACCAGCGATCCCCCACCTCCGGTAGACCGGGTCGCGCCTCGAAGTTCTCATCCCACACTGTGATGTCGGCGATCCGGTCCAGGCGGTAGGACCTCCAGTCGTCACGATTCCGGCTCCAGCCATCGAGGTACGCGTACCCCCCAGTCACACGGATCCGCATGGGTTCGACGACGGGGCGAGTGGTGGGTGTTCGCACCGCGCCCTGGTACCGCAGTTCCACCACACGGGAGTCCGCGATGGCCGATTGCAGGAGCCGGCGATGCTCGGGACGCCCCGCCGCCACTGACACCGAGACCGCCGGATCCACTTCACCCACCACGGACCGCAGCTTGGCCAGGGCGCTGGACGACGCTTCCGAGCCGCCCGAGGTCTCCACCAGCAGGTCCAGGGCCACCAGCAGGCTGGTGGCCTCCTGCAACCGCATCCGCATGGGCCGCGCGAGCACGTCGGCGTTGCGGAAGAAGATGTGACCAACCTCACGTACCTCGTCGATGTCGACGTCGAACAGGTCCTGGTGATACCCCTCGGGCAATCCACAGAACTGCAGCACCTCGATGTCGGTGACCACCTGGCGGGCGGTGACCCCGAAGTCCTGGGCCACCTGACGTACCGACACACCCTGGTGCTGCTGCAGGTACGGCACGAGTTTGAGGAGACGGGTCAGCTGCTCCGAGGATCTCACGCCCCCCACCTCCTCGCCACGTCGGTGAGCTGGCGCACCACTGCCTCTCGCAGCTCCGGAGGCGCGAGACAGATGGCGTCGGCCCCCAGTTCACAGATGCCGCCCACCAGAATGTCCGGGCGCGAGGACTGCACCTGCCACGCGCTGAATCCTTCCGGCAGCGGTGTATCCCAGGTGACGGGCTGGGCGGAGCGTCGAAGGTCGCCTCCGAGTCCGTCCCTCAGAGCCACCACCGCCGTGGCAGCCTCGCCGTCGCGGTCGAAACGCACGTGCTCCACGATCTCCTCTTCAGAGGGCTCTGGGTAGGAATTGGGTGGGCCGACCGCCTCCACCGCGGAGGTGATGCGGCTGAGTTTGAAGTTGCGGGCTGCTTCCCGAGTGAGGTCGTATCCCACGAGGTACCACCGGCCGCGCCGCTGGGAGAGGCGCCATGGTTGCACCCGTCGGGGCTGCTCCCTGTATCGGAAGCGGATTTCGCGGCGGGCGAGGAGGGCTTCCCGAATCGTGTCGAACCCCGGCTCGGCGGGAATGCGCGGCCGCAGTGTCAGGAGTCGACCGGGGTCGGGGTTCGCCCCAGCTGCGCGTAGCGTCTCCAGAGCATCAGCGGTCTCCTGTGCTGCGACGCTGTCCTGCCACACGCTGGCGGCTGCGCCCAGAACGGCTAGTTCCTCCGGCGTGAAGGAGACGGGCGGCAGTTCGAAATCCGAGCGTTCGATGCGGTAACCGTCCTCGGTCTCGAGGTCCGGATCGTTGGACCCCGTGACGATCGGAACGCCTGCTGCCCGCAGATCCTCCTTGTCACGCTCAAACATCCGCTCGAAGGCGGAGTCAGACTGGTGACGGTACCCCTCGATGGTGGACCGGATACGGTGCTTGGACACGAACCCGCGGGCGCTGAGCATCATAATCAACAGATTGACGAGACGCTCCGACTTGGCCTTGGACACGCTCCCCCCTTCTCCCCCGCAGGAGATTACCCCACGGACATTCAGCCTCCTCAGGGCAAGGGGGTGTCGTGGCGCAGATCGCCCACAGCATGGACGAATCAGCGGTTCGTGGTCGTCCTGACCGCGAGTGAGCCGAATATCCATCCTGCAGGACAGCATGTGGGTGTCCAGCCGAGACACAATGGGTCACGTGTCATCTTTTGTCGATCGCTACGCACCCAGTCCCACGTCGGATCTTCACCTGGGAAACCTGCGCACGGCGCTGGCCGGCTGGCTGCTGACCCGCTCGGCAGCTGGACGCTGGGCGATGCGGATTGAGGACCTGGACACGGCGAGGGTGAGAGCAGCAGGCGGCGCTGCGACTCGTCAGCTCTCGGATCTGGAGAGTCTTGGGTTGGTCTGGGACGGGGAGCCGGTGTGGCAATCGCAGCGGCGTGCGGCCTACTCCGAGGCCGTCGCCCGGCTGGGTGGACAGACATACGAGTGCTTCTGCACACGTCGGGAAATCGCTGAGGCCTCCTCCGCCCCGCACGATGGTCATCGTTCCTACCCCGGCACGTGTGCGTCGTTGAACAGTGAGCAGGTGGCCAGGCGACGGCGGGAGCGCCCTGGCGCGATCCGGGTGAGGTCGGAAGGGGCCTCTTTCACCGTGACGGACATTCACGCCGGCGAGGTCACCGAAGTCGTCGACGACTTCGTCCTGGTCCGGGGCGACGGGACACCCGCCTACAACCTTGCAGTGGTGGTGGACGACATCTTTCAGGGCGTGACCCGCATCACGCGCGGGGCAGACTTGCTCTCGTCGGCACCCAGACAGGCGTGGTTGACCGCACAGCTGGGCGCAACCCCTGCCGAGTACGCACACATCGGTCTCGTCACGAACACCGACGGTGCACGACTCGCCAAACGTGACGGTTCAGTGACTCTGGGAGACCTCACCGCACAGGGCCGAAGCGCCGCCGACGTACTGGCGCTGCTGAGTGAGTCGCTGGGATTGGGACCCTGCCGCACGACCGACGAGGCCCTTGAGGCCATGCCGACGCACGCTCTGCCCGACGAGGCTTTCTGGGCACCAGCCATCTGGAATGGGAAGGGATTGGCCAATTCCGTCCCTTGAGTAGCAACCGCGAGGAACGAGCGTTGCGTATCGAAAGGCGAGTGACGCGCGGAACGATCCTTCGATACGCCCAGCTCCTCCGTCGCGGGGCTACTCAGGAAACGGGGAGGGGTCAGAGGGCCGAACTCAGCCTTCGGTGGCGTACAGGACGTCGACCACGTAGACCAGCGTCTTGCCGGCTTCCAGGTCAATGTCCGGGGAGCCGTCAGGGTACGCCATCTCCGGCGGCACGACGAGCATGACCCGGGACCCGACGGGCTGACCCACCAGGCCCTGCTTCCAGCCCTCGATGAGGTCGGCCAAGGGGCCCTGCTGGGGACGCCACGCATCCTCGACGATCTCGCCCGTGTCCCACTCCCAGCTGCGGTACTTCACCTGGATGGACGACGTTTCGGTGACGGCGGCACCCGTTCCTTCGATGAGCGGCTGCACCACCAGCTCGGTCGGCTTGGTGGCATCGTCGGGGATCGTGAGCTGGGGGCCATCCTCCGCCATCGTGACGGTGGGCAGACCGGCGGCCGGTGCCACCTCCTCGCCGGTGGCCTCCTCGAAGTTGGCGGAGATGATGTCCACCACGAACACGATGGTGTCTCCCACCTCGATGCCGGCGTCCGGATTGCCCTGCGCGTATCCGTCCTCGCTCGGCATGGCGATCAGCACGCGTGAGCCGACGCTCTGACCGGTCAACCCCTCGGCGAAACCCGGGACCACTCCCTGCAGCGGAAATGTGGCAGGTGCGCCACGCTCATAGGAACTGTCGAAGACTTCCCCGGTGCGGCCGTTGAGACCCACGTAGTGCAGGGTTGCCGTGCTGTCCGCGTTGAGCGTCTGTTCCCCGCCCTCACGAAGTACTTCGGATTGTGTCTCATTGATCGCCCACGGCGCCGGGATGGTGACCTCGGGCTGATCCGTGTCGCTCACCGTGATGGCCGAGAGATCCGTCGCAGGGGTGATCGACGGAGTGGGCGAGGCCGACTCACTCGGCTCCGCCGGAGACGGCGCGGCGGTGGTCACGGACTCGCTGGCTTCCGGCACCGGTTCAGCGTCCGATCCGCAGGCGGTCACACCGACGGCAAGGACCGGGACGAGACAAGCAACGGCAAGGCGGGGGAAACTCGAAGAAAAACGCACGACTGGAACAATACCCGAGGCGTCCCAACGTCCAATCAGAGCCCCACGAGGTCCATCAGAGCACCCAGTTCCTCGCGGGTGATGTCACGGGTCTCCCCCACCGGCAGCTGGCCGAGTTTGATGGGGCCGATGGCGATGCGGGAGAGACGATCCACCGGATGTCCGACGGCTTCCATCATCCGGCGCACGATCCGGTTGCGGCCCTCGTGCAGGGTGACGTTGAGGAGGCTGCGGGTCTCGGTGCGCGAAACGAGCTTGATCCTGTCCGGTTTCACCGGGCCGTCCTCCAGGTGCAGTCCCTTCTCGAGACGGCGCACGGTCTTGTTCTCCATGTGACCGGCCACCTCCACCATGTAGGTCTTGGTGACCTCATAGGAAGGATGGGCCAGACGATGGCCAAGTTCGCCGTCGTTGGTGAGGATGATGAGCCCCTCGGTCTCGGTGTCCAACCGGCCGACGTGGAAGAGGCGTTCCTTGGTGCGTGGCAGGTAGTCCGAGAGTGTGGGGCGCCCCTCGGGATCCTCCATCGTCGCGACGACGCCGCGCGGCTTGTTCAGTACGACGTGGATGTGGCGCCTGGGTGGTGGGATGCGGGAGCCGTCGACGCGGATTGTGTCGCGCTCCGGATCGACGCGCCTGCCCTGTTCGGTCACCGTCTTGCCGTTGACCTCCACGCGCCCCTTGTCGATCATGATCTCGCTGGCTCGACGGGAGGCGATGCCGGCCGCGGCCAACACCTTCTGCAGCCGCACACCCGTGGTCTCCTCGACCATCAGGGCCTCCTCATTCAGTGGTGTCCTCATCGGCCAGTCGGCCGAGCTCAGTCTCCAACATTACGGCGTCGGGCAGCAGTGGCGCCAAGTCGGGGAGTTCGTCCAGCGAATCGAGTCCCAGCTTCTGCAGGAACACGCCCGTGGTGACGAACGTCATGGCTCCCGTCTGCTGGTCCTCCCCCGCCTCGGCGATGAGCCCGCGCACCAGCAGGGTGCGCACGACGCCGTCCACGTTCACGCCCCTGACCCCGGCGACGCGGCCCCGGGTGCAGGGTTGCAGGTAGGCGATGACCGACAGCGTCTCCAGTGCAGCCTGGCTGAGCTTGGCGCGCTGGTCCGCCACCACCCAGGCCTCGATGACATCGGCCAAGTCCGGTGCGGTGGCGAACCGCCAGCCGCCCGCCACCCGACGCAGCTCAATCCCGCGGTTGCCGCTGCGATATAACTCGGCGACCTCCTCCAGCGCCCCCACGACCTCGTGCTCCGGCGTCCCCAGCGCCGCAGCCAGATCGGCAGCCGTGACCGGCTCGGTGGCCATCAACAACATGGCCTCCAGCGGCCTGGTCAGCTCTGTCATGCATTCTCCAACTCGGGCTGGGGGTCGTACTCGTCGACGTCCGGGAGCACGGCTTCTTCACCTGCGACCCACCGGATGTGGAGTTCGGTCAGCGGACCGGCCTGTTCGAAAGTCACCTGACCGGCCCTGAACAGCTCGAGGACAGCCAGGAACCGCACCACGACCGTCAGACGGTCGCATCCCGACGCCAGGTGCCGGAAGGTGGCGCCACCCGTCTCCTGCAGCAGGGACGCCACCTGCGCCGTCTGTTCGACGACGCTGACCACCGCTCCGTGCAGATGGGTCATCTCCACGCGAGGCTCCGGCCGGGGCGCCATCGCCCCGGCCGCCAGACGCGCGACGTCCTCCTTGGTGAGGTTCAGCTCCACATCCGGCACCACATGCCGGAACCGCTCCTCCACACCGCCCGGGCGCCAGTGGGTGAGCTGCGCTGCGTCCACATGGTTGGCGATCCAGGACGCCAACTCCTTGAAGGCGCGGTACTGCAGGAGGCGTGCGAACAGCAGGTCCCGTGCTTCCAGGGCAGCCAGGTCCTCGGGATCGGTCACCTCGCCGCCGGGCAGCAGCCGGGCGCACTTGAGATCGAGCAGAGTGGCCGCCACCACCAGGAATGAGCTGGTCTGATCCAGACCCCATTCCTCACCGCCGTGGCGTACGTGGTCGATGAACTCGTCCGTCACGCGGCTGAGCGCCACCTGCGTCACATCCATTTCGTGGCGGCCGATGAGTTGCAACAGCAGGTCGAAGGGGCCCTCGAAGTTGGCCAGATGGACGTCGAAGCCGGCCACCTGGTCCTGCCGCTCGGTCGTTTCCCTCCGGCGTCTCCGCGTGCTGGCTGGACGCTTCGTCCCTCCGGTTCCTCCACCACGCGGATGCGTGGTCTCCGCGTCCGCAATCACTGGGCTCGCAGGGCGGCCACGACGTCCGAATCCGCGCCATTCTCGGCGAGATCGGCGAGCGCCAGTGCAACAGCGGATCGCACCAGCCTGCCGCGGTCCACCTTGAGTCCGTGGGTGCGCTTGCATTCCAGCGTCGCGTCCTCCAGGGCGAACAGTTCCTCGGACGAGAAGTACACGGTGATCTTCTGGTCGTGCCGGACGCGCCCGGACGCCACGGGGACCTGGACCTCGTTCGGGGAGGGAGGTGAGGCGGGGGCTTGTTCTGCGGCGGCATCGTCGCGTGGCGCGGCACCGGGGGGCGGATCGAATGTGGGGCTGGACTGGGTCTGCCGGAAGAGTTCCGACGCCCCCGGCAGCGAGGCGCGCCTGTTCACTGGTTGTGGCATCGCTGCAGCACCTCCCTCGCGAGCTGCCGGTACGCGTCCGCGCCGGGTGAGGCGGAGGCGTAGGTGGTGATGGGTTCACCGGCGACGGTGGTTTCGGGGAACTTGATGGTGCGCCGGATGACGGTGTGGAAGACCTCGTCGCCGAAGGCCTGCACCACGCGCTCCAGCACCTCGCGGGCATGGAGGGTGCGGGAGTCGTACATGGTGCCGAGGATGCCCAGGACCTTGAGGTCCGGGTTCAGCCGATCCGAGACCTTGGCGATGGTGTCGGTCAGCAGCGCGATGCCGCGCAGGGCGAAGAACTCGCACTCCAGTGGCATCAGCACCCAGTCGCTGGCGGTCAGGGCGTTGATGGTGAGCAGGCCGAGGCTGGGGGCGCAGTCGATGAGGATGAAGTCGTAATCGCCGCGCACCTTGTCCAGGACCCGCATCAGGGTCTGCTCGCGCGCCACTTCGCTGACGAGCTGCACTTCGGCGGCGGACAGGTCGATGTTGCTGGGCAGGATGTCCATGCCGTCGACGCTGCTGGGGTGAATGACCTCGTGGGGTGTGTGCTCCCGGCTGAGCAGAAGATTGTAGATGCTGAGCCCGAGCGTATGGGGGTTGACGCCCAGCCCGACGGAGAGGGACCCCTGCGGGTCGAAGTCCACGAGCAGCACCTTGAAGCCCAGCTCCACGAGCGCGGCACCCAGGTTGATGGTGGTGGTTGTCTTGCCCACCCCACCCTTCTGGTTGCACATGGCGATGATCTCGGCCTGCATGGTGCGCTGCGGATCCGGGCGGGGCGGTTCGGGGAAGTCCGGGAGCGGCCGGCCGGTGGGGCCCATCGTCTCATCGCTGACGAGGGTGGATGTGGCCGGGGCGTCGGGTACTTCGAATCCTGCCGCCTCCTGTGGGAAGAGTCCCTCGTCCGTCACTGCTATTACCTCCATGTCGACTTGCTGCCCACCCTAGTGCTAAGGAAGTGCTGATCAATGCTGTTCTCGGCGAGGACTTGGCCCGAACGGGATGAGATGGTGCCACTACATCTGGAACGTGTACTGGACGTCCACATCCAGATGGAGAGGCGCTAGATCACCCGACCCGGTGCACCGCAGCCAGGACATGATTGGTCAGCGGTTCCCTGACTCAGAGCGCGCGTGGATGCGCGGCGGTGTAGACCTCACGGAGCTTGTCGATGGTGACGTGGGTGTAGATCTGTGTGGTGGCCACCGACGCGTGCCCCAGCAGCTCCTGGACCACGCGCACGTCGGCTCCGCCGTCGAGGAGATGTGTGGCGAAGGAGTGCCGCAGGCTGTGCGGGGAAATCTCCTGCTCCAGGCCGGCAGCCTCGGCAGCCCGGATGATGATGGCCCAGGCGGATTGTCGCGACAACCTGCGGCCCCGTTGGTTCAGCAGCAACGCGGCTGATGCGCTGCCCCGAGTCAGGGCCGGGCGGGAACGCACGAGGTAGGCGTCGATGGCGTCGCGGGCGAAGGATCCGAGTGGGACGACTCGCTCCTTGCTGCCCTTGCCGAACAGTCGCAATTCCGGCTCCCGCTGGGCCAGCGCTGTCGTGGCATCGTCGAGGTCGAGAGCGCACACCTCGGAGACGCGAGCCCCGGTGCCGTACAGCAGTTCGAGCAGTGCGGCGTCCCGCAGCCCCACCACGTCGTCACGGTCTGGTGCTTCCAGGAGTCGGCGGACCTCATCCACCCCGAGGGCCTTCGGCAGCCGTTTGGGGGGAGCCGGCGGTGCGACGTCCTTGGTGGGATTGTCCGCGGTGAGCTGCTCGTCCACGGCGAATGCGTGCAGCATGCGTACGGCCACCACGGTGCGGGCCGCCGACGCCGGGGCCAGCTCGGTGGAAAGCTGTCGGGCGAATTCATCCGCCTCCACGGGGGTCACACCGGCGATGGTGTCGATGCCCCGTTCAGCCAGGAATGCCGACCATCGAGCAAGATCGCGCCGGTAGGCGGCGACCGTGTTGGCCGCCAGTCCTCGTTCCACCCGGATGTGGCCCAGGTAGTCGGCAATGACGGCGTCGACGGACGTCATGGCAGCGGGCGGTCCCGGATGGGCCAGGGCGCATCCGGTGGGCGGAGCGCGTCCAGGCGTCCGCTGAGCCGGGCAGTTTCCAGTGCCAGCAGTCCGGTGACCAGTGACTGGCTCTGGCACCGGCCGTCGAGTACGGCGTCCAGCAGGGCGGTTCGGTCGAGCCATTCCCATGTCATGTCCGCCTCCTCGTCCTCCGCCTCAAAGCCGTGGGGGCGATCTGCAGGCGTGAGGTCACGGGCGAGGTAGATCCGTTGCGACTCCTGACAGGCACCGGCAGTGGGACAGACATCGACGAGCACCTGCCATCGCTCAGCCCTGAGTTCCGCCTCCTCGGCGAGTTCCCGTTGGGCGGCGTGGAGCCACTGCTCACCATCCTTGTCGAGCAGACCTGCGGGGATTTCCACCAGCACCATTCCGACGGGGTGGCGGTACTGGTGCAGACAGGCGATCGCGTCTGTCTCCTCATCCCATGCGACGATGCACACCGCTCCCGGATGGGACAGGAACTGGCGCTTGACCACATCCCCGGAGGGGGTGACCACCTCGTGGTCGATGAAACTGGAAATCGCTCCTGCTCCCAGCACTTCGCGTCCTCGGATCTCCCATCGGCGGGGTTCATCGGAAATTGTCACTGCGTTGTTCCTTCCTGGCGTGCGAGGGCCGCGTGGATGAGTCCTGAGAAGAGCGGATGGGCCCGGGTGGGGCGTGATGTGAGCTCCGGGTGGGCCTGGGTGCCGATGTAGTAGGGGTGCACATCTCGTGGCAGCTCAATGAACTCGACGAGCGTCCCGTCGGGCGACGTGCCGGAGATCACGAGTCCGGCGGCCTCGAGCTGATCGCGGTAGGCGTTGTTGACCTCGTAGCGGTGCCGGTGACGCTCCGCCACGCGTTCCGCCCCGTAGAGGTCGTGCGCCAGCGATCCGTCCACCAGGTCGGCAGGCTGCGAACCCAGCCGCATCGAGCCACCCAGATCGCCCCTGCCGGCGACGATCTCCTTCTGTTCCGCCATGGTGGCGATGACGGGATGCTCGGTGTCGGGGTCGAACTCCGAGGAGGCGGCGTCGGCGATCCCGGCGAGGTTCCTCGCCGCCTCGATGACCATCGCCTGCAGTCCGAGGCACAGCCCGAGCGTGGGGATCCCGTGTTCGCGGGCGTGGCGCAGGGCACCGACTTTGCCGTCGACCCCGCGGATACCGAACCCGCCCGGGACGAGGACGGCGTCGACGTCTGCGAGCTGCCGTGCTGCACCCTCGGGCGTGTCGCAGTCGTCGGAGCGGACCCACTTCACGTTCACCCGTGCCCAGTTCGCGAAACCGCCGGCACGCAGAGCCTCGGAGACGGACAGGTAGGCATCCGGCAGGTCGACGTACTTGCCGACCAACGCCACGCTCACGTGGTGCTTCGGATACTCGACGCGTTGCAGGAGGTCATTCCAGGCGGTCCAGTCCACGTCCCGGAAGCTGAGGCTCATGCGACGCACCAGATACGCGTCAAGTCCTTCGGCGTGCAGGACCTTCGGGATCGCGTAGATCGAGGGGGCGTCGGCGCAGGACACCACGGCCTCCTCGTCGACGTCGCACATCATGGCGATCTTGCGTTTGAGTTGGTGGCTGATCTCGGATTCCGAGCGGCACACGATGGCGTCGGGCTGGATTCCCACCTGACGCAGCGCGGCGACGGAGTGCTGCGTCGGTTTGGTCTTCATCTCCCCCGACGGCTTGATCCACGGGACCAGCGAGACGTGGAGGAAGAACACCGATTCGCGTCCGATGACGTGGCGCACCTGTCGTGCCGCCTCCAGGAAGGGCAGCGATTCGATGTCGCCGACGGTGCCGCCGATCTCATGGATGACGACATCGACGTCCGGCCCGCCCATCGCGAGCATGGAATCGCGGATCTCGTCGGTGATGTGGGGGATGACCTGCACGGTGTCGCCCAGGTACTCGCCGCGCCGCTCCCGCGCGATCACCGAGGAGTAGACCTGACCGGTGGTGATGTTGGCGTCGGCGGTGAGGTTGACGTCGAGGAATCGTTCGTAGTGGCCGATGTCGAGATCGGCTTCGGCGCCGTCCTCGGTCACGAACACCTCACCGTGCTGGAACGGGTTCATCGTGCCGGGATCGACATTGAGGTAGGGGTCCAGCTTCTGCATCGTGACATTGAGGCCACGTGCGATCAGGAGGCTGCCCAGGCTGGAGGCGGTGAGGCCCTTGCCGAGGGAGGACACGACGCCCCCGGTGACGAATACGTGTTTGGTGTTCCTGGAATGCTCCACGGGCCTCCAGCCTAGCCGTCGAGCGGCCCCTCGACGACCAGGGTCCAGGAATCGGTGCAGGTAGGGGCCAACCCCATAGGCTGAGGAGTATGCGCATGGATCTCAACGCCGACCTGGGCGAGGGGTGCGGAGACGATGCCGCGATGTTGCAGGTGGTGACCTCGGCCTCCATCGCCAGCGGCGGACATGCCGGGGACCGCGCAAGCATGCATGCAGCATGCGACGCCGCCCGACGTTCGCGCGTACGGATCGGGGCACATCCGTCTTATGAGGATCGAGCGAATTTCGGGCGCGTGTCCATGGATGTCGCGTCGGATGAGGTGGGCCGCTTGGTGCTGAGGCAGCTACGGGCACTGGCCACTGAGGCCGTTCGGGTGGGCGCGCACATCAGCTTCGTGAAGCCACACGGGGCGCTCTATCACGCCGTGGCCTCCGATGACGGGACTGCGGAGGCGGTGGTGCGGGCCGTGGCTGATTTCGCTCCGGCACTGCCCGTTCTGGGGCTGCCCGGTTCTGAGTTCCTCCGTCGCGCCGAGGTCGCCGGACTGCGACCGGTGGCCGAGGGTTTCGCGGATCGGGCGTACACTGCCGACGGCAGCCTCGTCCCCCGCAGCAGTGCGCGCTCCGTGCTCACCGATGTCGAGGAGGTGACGGCCCAAGCAGTCCTGATGGCCACCCAGCGGCGGGTCCGCACCATCGACGGGACACATGTCCCGGTGAACGTCGATTCCATCTGCCTGCATGGCGACACCCCGGGGGCAGTAGCTCTCGCTCGCGCGGTGCGCGCTGCTCTGGAGTTTGCCGGCGTCGAGGTGGCGGCTTTCGCATGAGGGTGATGCCCTACGGTGAGCGTGCCTGGCTCCTTGAGCTGGCCGACGCCGACGGGGTCCGTGCCCTCGATGCAGCGCTGCGGTTGCTGAGGTCTGAGGGTGGCGTGCCGTGGGCGCACATCGTCGACATCGTCCCGGCCGCGAAGGCGGTTCTGGTGACAGCGTCCAGCCGCGCCGAGGCCGCGGCACTCACGGAGCCGCTGCGCGGCCTCTGCGATCTGCCGGTGCAGGAGACGCCGGTCGGCAACACCGTCGAGATCCCGGTCACCTATGACGGGGAAGATCTCGACGCCGTCGCCGACATGTGTGGCCTGAGCGTGGGCGAGGTGATCGCAGCCCACACCGGCACTCCCTGGGATGTTGCGTTCGGCGGTTTCGTCCCGGGCTTCGCCTACCTGTCCAGTGGGGACAGCCGTCTGCGAGTCCCGCGCCGCTCCGAGCCGCGGACGACGGTGCCGCAGGGAGCCGTGGCGCTGGCGGACGGGTACAGCGCCGTCTATCCCCGCCGCTCCCCCGGCGGGTGGCAGCTGATCGGTCACACGGAGATCGCACTGTGGGATGCCAGCCGGGAGCAGCCTGCGCTTCTGGTGCCGGGCATGCGAGTCCAGTTCCGGGCGCTGCCGTGAGCCTACGCGTGCTGCGGGTGGGGCCTCTCGCAACGATCCAGGACCTGGGTCGCGCTGGGTGGATGCACGTCGGGGTATCGCCGTCGGGGGCGGCTGATCGGGAGTCGCACCGTCTGGCCAACGCCCTGCTGGGCAACGATGCGGGTGCGGCCACCATCGAGGTGCTGCTCGGAGGCTTGGAGATGGAGGCACTGGCACCCACATGGGTGGCTGTGACGGGGGCGGACTGCACCGCCGAGATGGATGGTCGCAGAGTGGACTGGGCGGCTCCGGTTCCACTGAGGACGGGGCAGCGGCTGCGCCTCGGCTGGGCGCCAGCCGGGATCAGGACCTATGTCGCGGTCTCTGGCGGCGTGGCCGTCGATCCCATCCTTGGTTCGCGGTCGCGGGACACCCTGTCGGGCGTCGGACCTGAACCCCTGCACGCGGGGACCGTGCTGCCTCTCGGTCCGGAGTGCTCACGCCCCATCGCGGAATTCGCACCGGCTCCGAGGCCCTCCGGAGAACAGCTGCGCCTCACAGTGCAGAGCGGTCCACGCGCTGACTGGCTCGGTACCGATCTGGCTGGCTCCAGCTGGACGGTTTCCCCGGACTCGAACCGGGTGGGCATCCGGCTGCAGGGTGCTCCACTTGCACGGCACCCCTCGCGGGTGGGCAGAGAACTGGCCAGCGAACCCCTTGTTCGCGGGGCGGTGCAGCTGCCGCCCTCAGGGCTTCCGGTGGTGTTCATGGCCGACCACCCGGTGACCGGTGGCTACCCCGTGGTCGCAGTGCTGGACGACCGGTCCTGCGACCTCATCGCGCAAGCTCGTCCCGGGCAAACCGTCACCTTCCACACCTTAGACGTGCGACGATGACGCACATGTTGCCGCTCGAGTTGCCCATCGCCCCGATGCTGGCGAAGTCCGTCGATGCGATTCCCGCCGGCGATTTCGCCCATGAGCCCAAATGGGACGGTTTCCGGTGCATCGTCGCGCGGGATGGCGATGACATCGTTCTGGGCAGCCGCGGCAAGAAGCCGCTCACCCGCTACTTCCCCGAACTCGTGCCCCCCATGAAAAGCCTGCCCGAGCGCTGCATCCTCGACGGTGAAATCATCGTGCGCACCGGCGAGCCGGGCGCGCAACACCTGTCATGGGATCTCCTGAGCCAGCGCATCCACCCGGCGGAGAGCCGGATCACCAGGCTGGCGGAGGAGACACCGGCCGAGTTCGTCTGCTTCGACATCCTGGCGCTGTTCGGCGACGACCTCACCGGTCAGGCGTGGCAGTCCCGCCGTCTCCTCCTGGAGGAGATCTTCAGCTCTGAACTCCACCCCTCGCTGCATCTGAGCGCCGTCACGCGTGACCGGAAGCTCGCGGTGGACTGGTTCGAGCGGTTCGAAGGTGCCGGACTGGACGGCGTGGTGTCCAAGGCCGTCGACGGCATCTATGAGCAGGGCAAGCGCAGCATGCGCAAGACCAAACACAAACGTACGGCCGAGGCCGTCGTGATCGGCTACCGCATCGCCAAGAACGGCGACGGCGTCGGATCGCTTCTGCTCGGCATGTACGACGGAGACACGCTCGTGCGCGTTGGGGGCATCGTCGGCTTCCCACAGGAGATGCGTCGCGAGATGGTCAGGGAACTTGTTCCGCTGGTGCTCGACGAGATGGATCCCTCGCTGGTCTCACCCCGGACGAGGTTCTCGGCCGACCGGAACGAGGACTATGTCCCACTGGAGCCGGCACTGGTGGTGGAGGTCGCATTCGACCAGCTGGAGGGCCGCCGGTTCCGGCACGCCGTCTCTTTTCTGCGGTGGCGTCCCGACCGCGATCCGCACTCCTGTCTGCTCGATCAGGTGGAGGTGCCAACGGCCTACGACCTCGCCGCGGTGTTCGCCGATCCGAGCTGATCGCAGGGCCGCACAGGGCTACTGGGTCTGGGACACCCAGATGCCGGCGTCGCGCCATTCTTCAGTGAGCGCGTCGACACTGTCCGGGCTCACCGCTGCGGTCAGGCCCAGCAGCACCGTCGTGTCGAATCCCGCCTCGGAGGCGTCCTGCGCGGTCGCCCTCACGCAGTGGTCCGTCGCCAGGCCGCAGACGTCCACGTCGGTGACGTCGTGCTCCTTCAGGAAGTCCTCGAGACTGATGTCGTCCTTGCCGTGATCGGCACCTTCGAAGCCGGAGTAGGCGGCCGTGTACTCGCCCTTGTCGAAGACGGCCTCGAAGTCGCGGTACCCGAGGTTGGGGTGGAACTCCACACCGGGGGTGCCCACCACGCAGTGTGGTGGCCAGGAGTCAACGAAGTCGGGGTTGTCGCTGAAGTGGGCGCCGGGATCGATGTGGTGGTCCCGGGTCGCGACCACGATGTCGTAGCCGTGATCCTCGGCCAGCAGATCGTCGATGGCTTCCGCGACGGCGGCGCCACCGGTGACGGCGAGGGAACCCCCTTCACAGAAATCGTTCTGCACATCAACGACGATCAGAGCGCGGGCCATGATGTTCCTCCACAACTTGGGGTGACTGCATCGGAGCTTCCACCATAGCGACAGTCCCCAGAGCCGCGCCTTTACACGGGTCGGCTCCTCAGCGGCGAGCCGCCTCCCAGAGTTCTGTGGCGTGATCCACTCCGGCCGTCGATTCTCCCGAGCCACCCATCATGCGCGCCAACTCTGCGGGGCGCTCCGCATCCTGGAGCCGGGAGACGTCGGCAGTGGTCACCTGCCCGTCGCTGGCCTTCGTCACCACGAAGTGGGAGTCGGCGAACGCGGCGACCTGCGCCAGATGGGTCACCACGATGACCTGTGACGTGCTTGCCAGGCGCTGCAGTCGTCGACCGATCTCCAGACCGACGGCGCCGCCGACGCCCGCATCCACCTCGTCGAAGACGAATGTCTGCTGGCCCATCTCGCCTGCCAGCACCACTTCGAGGGCCAGGCGCACGCGCGAGAGTTCTCCGCCGGAGGCCACCTTCCCCAGCGGGGCCGGGGCGCTGCCCGGGTTGGCGGTGAACATCAGCTCGATGCGGTCGGCGCCGTGAGGGCCCAGTTCCCCGGATGTGACATCGAAGACCAGCCTGGCGTGGGGCATGGCGAGCGCCGCCAGTTCCGTCTCCACCAGCGCCGACAGGTGCTCCGACGCCTGCTCCCGATCCCTGGTGATCTCGGCGGCGGCGGAACTCAGCCTTGCATCCAAGGCGGCCACCTGGTCCCGCAGCACATCGATGCGGTCGTCCGAGCCCTCCAGATGCAGGAGGCGTTCGCGGGAGTCCTGCGCCCACGCGAGGACGTCGTCGAGTCCGGGCCCGTACTTCCGCGTCAACCCGGCGAGCTCGGCGCGTCGGTGTGCGACGGCGTCGAGGCGGATCGGGTCAGACACGACATCGGCGGTGTAGCTGGCGACTGCCGCCGCGAGGTCGTCCACCAGGAACTGCGCCTCCCGCGCCCGCGTGGACAGCTCCTCCGCGAGCCGGTCCTTGTCAGCCAGCGCCCCGAGCGTCTTGCGCGCCTCACCGAGGAGAGCGACGGCACTTGGGACATCGAAATCGTCCTCGTCCCCACTCAGCGCCGTTTGCGCAGCCGCGGCGAGCTGTCGGAGGTCGTCGGCGTCCATCAGGCGGGTGGCCTCCTCCGCCAGGGACTCGTCCTCCCCCGGCTCCGGGGCGACGGCGCTGATCTCCTCCAGACCGAAACGCAGCATGTCGATCTCGCGCGCGCGGGCGTTGGCCTGCTCGGTGAGTTCGGTGAGTTCAGCAAGAGCCGCGTTCCGCTCCGCCCAGTCGCGACGGTACTCGTGCAGCCTGGCGGGGCGGGCCCACGCGTCCAGAATCTCGCGCTGCCGCTCGGGGGTGGCCAGCCGCTGTTGTTCGGACTGGCCGTGGATGGTGGCCAGATCATCGAGGATGTCGGCGAGGGCGGAGACAGGCACCTGGCAGCCGCCCACGATCGCCTTCGACCTGCCACTTGCGCTGACGCGCCGCACCGTCACGAGCTCGTCACCGTCGTCGACGTCGCCGCCGAGTTCGGTCACCTCCGCCACCACACTGTCCGGGACCTGCCAGCGGCCCTCGACGAGGGCGCGCTCGCTGCCGCGTCGAACGATGCCGGCATCGCCGCGCGCACCGAGGAGTTGGCCGAGCCCGGCAACGATCATTGTCTTGCCCGCTCCGGTCTCGCCCGTCAGCGCTGTGAGCCCCGGCCCCAACTGCAGGGTGGCTTCTTCCACCACACCGAAGCCGGCCAGCCTGAGCTCAGTCAGCACTGTGGTGCCTCGTTCGCTTTCGCCACCCCTCGACGGGAAGATCGAACTTCTTCACGAGTCGCGTGGTGAAGGGTTGTTCGGACAGGCGCGCGATGCGCAGGGCGCGCTCGTTGGTGCTCACGCGCACCACATCCCCGCACACCACTTCGACGGTGCGCCGGCCGTCGCACCAGATGACCCCCCTGCTCTGCGGATCGCTGAGATCCAGCTGTACCTCCGAGGAGGGTGCGAGCACCATCGGTCGGTTGAAGAGCGCATGCGCTGACAGCGGCACCAGCAGCATCGCCTGCACCGCCGGCCACACCACCGGCCCCCCGGCGCTGAACGCGTAGGCAGTGGAACCCGACGGTGTAGCCACCAGCACGCCGTCGCATCCCCACCTGGACAAGGGCTTCCGGTCGACACTGACCAGGACGTTCAGCATGCGCTCGCGGGCGAGCTTCTCGAGCGACACCTCATTGACGGCGAAGGACTGCCACTTCACAGGGCCGGCGGCGTCGTGGACCTCAACCTGGAGGACGATTCGCTCCTCCACCTGGTAGTGACGCGCGATAACGGCGTGGTGGAGGGAGTGCACATCCGAGGTTTCCAGCTCCGCGAGGAACCCGACGTGTCCGAGGTTGACTCCGAGCAACGGCACTCCGAGGGGCTGACCCCACTCGGCTGCCCGCAGCATGGTGCCGTCGCCTCCGAATACGACGGCCAGCTCCGCTGCCTGCGTCTCGGCCGGCTCGATGATCGCGCCGGGCACTGCCGTACGCAACCGGGCGACGTCGTCCGGGAACGTCAGGATCGAGAATCCTGCCGTCTGCATGCGTGCGATGAACTCAGCAGCGGCGGTGAGTGCTTCCGCGCGTTCGGGATGCACCAGGACGGCGACGCTTCGGGTTTCCACGCGTCCCAGCCTATCGAGTCAGCCGGATGAAGAATTCAACGTTTCCCGAGGCTCCCGGCAGGACACTCTGCCCCTGCCAGTCACAGACCCACCCTGCGGCGGCGGCCGCTTCGATCACCCGATCCACTGCCGATTGGCGAAGGGTCGGATCCTTGATCACGCCACTGGCGCCGAGAAGGTCCCGCCCCACCTCGAACTGGGGTTTGACCAGCAGCAATGCCGTTCCGCTGTCAGTGAGAGTGGTCAGCATTGGTTCCAGAACGAGTGTCAGAGAGATGAAGGACAGGTCGGCGACCACGAGGTCCACCAGCTCGCCGTCGAGGTCGTCGAGCCGGAGCGTGCGGAGATTGAGCCCTTCCCGCACCACGACCCTCGGATCATGGCGGAGTTCGGGCACGAGCTGCCCGTGTCCGACGTCGACTGCGTAGACCCGCTCGGCTCCCCGCTCCAGACACACCGCTGTGAACCCTCCGGTGCTGGCCCCGGCGTCGAGCACCCGGGCAGGAACGTGGGTTCCGGATTCTTCCAGGGCGCCGAGGAGTTTGTGGGCGGCTCGTGAGGCCCAGGGATCCTCGTCGGTCTCGATGGCGGATTGCTCGGCCACGGGATGCGAGGGCTTGCGGTTCTCGACTGCGTCCACTCGCACGCGCCCGCGCCGAATCAGCTGCGCCGCCTGGTTGCGCGAACGGGCCAGCCCCCGCGCCACCAGTGCCACGTCCAGCCTCATGCCTGCGGTGGCACCCCGGGAATTCCCGGTTGCGGGAGGTCAGAAGATCTGTGGAGCACGGCCGCCAGCACCTGCTGTGCCTCATCGAGGCGTTGCAGCTGCTCCGTGACGCTCAGCTCGCTCATGTCAGCGACAGATGCCATCGCATCCTGCACCGCGTGCTGGCGGCGCACATCTGACGGCGCCGCTGATGCCGGGCTGGGGTTGCCGGGTGGTGGTGCTGAGCTCATGGCAGACGATCCAGTCGGGCGGGAACGGCCCCGGGGGTCGCGTCGAGTTCCCACACGGCGTGCAGGAGGGCGCGGAGGGCGTCGAGTTGTTCTTCGAGTGTGCCCGGCTCGGTGTGCAGGGAGGCTTTGCCGTCGTCGAGGTGGATGCGTTGGTCACCACACCGGATGACGCCGTTGTCGTCGACGTCCACAGGGCGTGCAGGCTGCAGAAGGGATGCGACGTCCCAGCCGATGTGAGTGGGACGCGCTGAGGGCTCGGCTGCGAGGAGGTCGTCCTTGCCGTGGGCTCCGGTGAAGACGAACAGGGAATCCATGCCGACGGCGTTCGCCCCCATGATGTCGGTGTCCAGCCTGTCCCCCACGAAGATGGGATGGTCGGCACCCAGGCGTAGGACTGTCTCATCCAGCAGGGGCCGGAATGGCTTGCCAGCCACCTTCGGATCCACGTTCACGCACGCGCGAACGACTGCCAGCTGGGCCCCGCAGCCTGGCAGGATGCCCCGCTCTGTGGGACGTGTCATGTCCGGGTTCGTGGCGTACCAATGGGCTCCGTTCTGGATGGCTATGGCCCCGCGCTCCAGCAGGTGCCAATCCAGTTCGGGGTGATACCCCTGCACGACGGCTTCCGGGTCATCTTCCAGTGATGAGACGGGCTCGAACCCGCCGTCACGCAACTGTTGGGCCAGGGCTTCGGTCCCGACGACGAGGATCCGTGTGCCTGCTGGCAGGTCCGACTGCAGCATCCGGACGGTTGCCTGGGTGCTGTTAACCACGTCGGTGGCCGTGGCTTCGATGCCCAAGTCCCTGAGGTGCGCCGCCACGGTGGCCGGTGTGCGGGCAGCGTTGTTGGTGACGAAACCGAGATGGACGCCGGTGGATCGTAGATCGGACAGGGCTTCGGTCACGCCGTCGATCGCTACCGGACCGAGATAGATGACCCCGTCTAGATCGAAGAGCGCGGCATCGTAGCCGTCGACCATCCGGGTCACTCCGAGACCCCCGTGCGGTCGTCGATGTTCTGCGGGTCCCGCTCAAGTGTTTCCGAGTTCTCCTGCACGGCGTTGTTCCCCTGCACCGCGTTGCCGTCCGCCGCCTTCTCGCCGTCGCCGTTCGCGGCTCTCTCCACAGGATGACCGGCCACGGATTCCTCCTCGTGCTCGTCGGTTTCCAGTTCCATGGTCTCGGGAAGGATCACGCCATGCAGTGCGGCGATCCGGTCCGCCGTGTCCAGCTCCCCGGTGACGTCGAGTTTCGACGCCTCGTCGAACCAGTGCAGTGCATGCTCTGTCTTCCCGCTGCGCTCCAGGAAACTGGCGTAGGCATACCGCAGACGTGCCTGCGATTGGCGCGATCCGAGTCGCCCTGCGATGGCTGCCTTGAGGATGCGTAGCGCCTCGTCGCGCTGACCGAGATCGTCACGGACGCCGGCTTCCACGAGGAGGCATTCGGCGCGCAGTACCGGGTCCTGCGTTCTGATGCTCGCGAGCGTGTCGAGGGCTTCGCGCGGTCTGCCCAGGGCCCGCTCACAATCCGCGATCACCGGTATCAGTTCGTCGCCGCCGCTCATCCGTCGGATGGCACGGTACTCCCGCAGCGCAACGTCGAAGTGTCCGGCAGCATAGGCAGTTTCAGCTGCCGCTTCACGGACCACTGGCAACCTTCCCGCCCGTCGACGGGCTGCCTCAGCGTGCTTGTAGGCGCGCTCCGGATCGACGTCGATGAGTTCACCTGCCGCGACGATGTGGGCGCCCACCGTGATCGCAAGATCCTTGGGCAGTCCCTTCATCTCTGCACGCACTGAGAATGGTAGCGACTTCTCATTGAAGTCCTCCGGCGTGGCCGGTTCGTCCGCGGCAGCCGCGGTCCCGGGCTTCCTCACGCGCACTTCAGCAGGGTCCCGGAACCTGCCCCTGTCATCGGACTTCCCGACGTAGGGACGTCCGGGCTCCCGGCGACCAGTGTCGCGACGCTCTCCTGAACCGCCCCGTCCCTCGTAACCGCCCTCACGACGCTCCCCGGAACCGCGGCGATCCTCGGGACGACCCTGAAATCTTCCCTCGCGGCGATCCCCTGAACCGCCCCGTCCCTGGTAACCGCCCTCACGACGCTCCCCGGAACCGCGACGATCCTCGGGACGACCCTGAAATCTTCCCTCGCGGCGATCCCCTGAACCGCCCCGTCCCCGGTAACCGCCCTCACGACGCTCCCCGGAACCGCGACGATCCTCGGAGCGACCCTGGAACTTTCCCTCGCGGCGATCCCCTGAACCGCCCCGTCCCTGGTAACCGCCCTCACGACGCTCCCCGGAACCGCGGCGATCCTCGGGACGACCCTGGAACCTTCCCTCGCGGTGCTCTCCTGAGCCGCCGCGTCCTTGGTAGCCGGCCGCGCGACGTTCCCCGGAACCGCCCCGTCCTGGGTAACCACCCGCGCTGCGTTCGCTGGAGCCGCGGCCTTGATAACCACCGTCTCGTCGGTCACCGGAGCCTTGACGGTCATCAGCAGGACCCCGAAACTTTCCCTCACCACGTTCCCCAACGCCGCCCCGCCCCTGGTAGCCGTCCTCACGTCGATCGCCAGAACTGCGTCCCTGGTAGCCACGGTCGCGACGGTCACCCGACCCTCGCCGAAGACCGGATCCGCCGCGGCCCTGATCATCCTGTCCGGACTTTTCGCTACGGCCGCCCCGGGGCCGATCTTCACGCCGTCGGTCGGCAGACTCGTCGCGATCGGAGTCGGGGTTCTCGGGTGCTGGCATGTCTCGATTCTCTCAGCTGTGGTGGCGCCCTCCAAAAGGGCGTGAAAATGCCCCCTGGACCCGGGTGGGTTCAGGGGGCACTTATCATGTGTGTGGTCCGGCGGCGTCCTAGTCTCCCACAGCGTTCCCGCTGCAGTACCATCGGCGCTGGGAGGCTTAACTTCCGGGTTCGGGATGGGTCCGGGTGTTTCCCTCTCGCTATGGCCACCGAAACAACTCTTTTCCACGAACACAACCACCGAGACGGTGTGTGTTGTTGAAGTGTGTGTGGTGTGTATTGAATTGTTGTGCAGCACCCTCCGGGGGGTGTGTTTCCCCGGGGTGGTGTCCGTATGTTGGGATACCTCACAGTGGACGCGTCGCAGTCTTTCACGAAAAAAGTGGTGTTGTGGTGGGGACAAGCCCTCGGCCTATTGGTATCGGTCAGCTTCATACCTTGCAGTACTTCCACATCCGACCCATCAACCCTGTGTTCTGCAGGGGGCCTTACCAGATTGTTTCTGTGGGAGTCCTCATCTTGAAGTGTGCTTCCCGCTTAGATGCTTTCAGCGGTTATCACGTCCCAACGTAGCCAACCAGCGGTGCCCTTGGCAGGACAACTGGCACACCAGAGGTTGGTCCGTCCCGGTCCTCTCGTACTAAGGACAGCTCTTCTCAAGACTCCTACGCGCGCAGCGGATAGGGACCGAACTGTCTCACGACGTTCTAAACCCAGCTCGCGTGCCGCTTTAATGGGCGAACAGCCCAACCCTTGGGACCGGCTACAGCCCCAGGATGCGACGAGCCGACATCGAGGTGCCAAACCATGCCGTCGCTATGGACGCTCGGGCAAGATCAGCCTGTTATCCCCGGGGTACCTTTTATCCGTTGAGTCCTGGCGCTTCCATGTGCTACCAGAAGATCACTAGTCCCGACTTTCGTCCCTGCTCGACATGTCTGTCTCGCAGTCAAGCTCCCTTGTGCACT
>CANLTJ010000007.1 GCA_947493995.1 uncultured Arachnia sp.
GGGCAGCAACGGTGCCACTATCGCCCAGAACTCATCAGAAATTGCGCCTGCTCGAACCATGCTCAACATCGTTCCGCCCATGCTCAACATCGTTCCGCACAACTCACAAATCTTTGGGAGACACGCTCTAGGTGCTCAACTTCGGTTGGTAGTCGAACAGAAGTTGAGTACCCAAGCATCCAGGCGCAGAAAGGCCCGCACCTCGAGAGGTGCGGACCTTCCTTACGACTGGAGGTCAGATCACTTGAGGATCTTGACCACGTTGCCGGCGCCGACGGTGCGACCGCCCTCACGGATGGCGAACTTGAGGTTCTCCTCCATGGCGATGGGCTTGTTGAGGTGAACAGTCATTTCCGTGTTGTCGCCGGGCATGACCATGTCGGTGCCCTCGGGGAGCTGAACGACACCGGTCACGTCGGTGGTGCGGAAGTAGAACTGCGGGCTGTAGTTGGAGAAGAACGGCTTGTGACGGCCACCCTCTTCCTTGTTCAGCACGTAGACGTTGGCCTCGAAGTCGGTGTGCGGCGTGGCCGAACCCGGCTTGATGACAACCATTCCGCGCTCAACGTCTTCCTTCTTCGTGCCGCGAAGCAGCAGGCCGACGTTTTCACCAGCGCGACCCTCGTCGAGGATCTTGCGGAACATCTCGACACCGGTGACGGTGCTGGACTGCTTCGTTTCGCGGATGCCCACGATGTCGACAGTCTCGCCGGTCTTGACGACACCGCGCTCGATGCGGCCGGTGATGACGGTGCCACGACCGGTAATCGTGAAGACATCTTCCACGGGCATCAGGAAGGGCTTCTCGGTGTCGCGCTCAGGCTGCGGGATGTACTCGTCGACGGCGTCCATGAGCTCGAGGATCGACTTGCTCCACTTCTCGTCGCCCTGCAGCGCCTGGAAGGCAGAAACGCGAACGATGGGGAGGTTGTCACCGTCGAAGTCCTGTGCGGAGAGGATCTCGCGGAGTTCCATCTCGACGAGCTCGATGAGGTCTGCGTCCTCGTCCGAGATCATGTCGCACTTGTTCAACGCAACCACGATGGCCGGCACGCCCACCTGTCGGGCGAGCAGGATGTGCTCGTGCGTCTGGGCCATCGGTCCATCGGTGGCGGCCACGACCAGGATCGCACCGTCCATCTGGGCGGCACCGGTAATCATGTTCTTGACGTAGTCAGCGTGACCGGGGCAGTCGACGTGCGCGTAGTGACGCTTCTCGGTCTGGTACTCGACGTGCGAGATGGAGATGGTGATGCCGCGCTGGCGCTCTTCGGGTGCCTTGTCGATCGTGTCGAACGCAGAGACGGCGTTTAGCTGCGGGTATGCGTCATGCAGCACCTTCGTGATCGCCGCGGTGAGAGTGGTCTTGCCGTGGTCGACGTGTCCGATCGTGCCGATGTTGCAGTGCGGCTTGGTCCGCTCAAACTTGGCCTTTGCCACGTGTGCTCCTTCTGGGATTCAACCCCGCACCTTGCGAGGCAAACAATTTTGGGGTCTTCCCTGCTATTCAGGCACAGGGAACCTCACCAGTCTTGTGCAGGAGCCCGACTTAGTCAAACCGGGCCATCTTCTCCACCGACGTGGTCAGGATGATTGAACAGTTCAAGGTGGTCGGGCGCAAATCAGCCAGCGCCCGACCGGGTATAGCCCTGTTCCCCGGACGAGCCGGGGAACAGGTCACGTGCAGGTCTTACTCGGTCCCCCGGGCTTTCGCCACGATCTCGTCCGAGACGGACTTGGGCGTTTCCGCGTAGGAATCGAACTCCATGGAGTAGTTCGCCTGACCGGAGGTCTTGGACCGCAGGTCACCGACGTAGCCAAACATCTCGGACAGCGGCACCAACGCTTTCACCACGCGGTTGCCGTGCGCCTCATCCATGGACTGCATCTGGCCACGACGGGAGTTCAGGTCACCGATGACGGTGCCCAGGTAGTCCTCCGGTGTGGTGACCTCGACGGCCATCACGGGCTCCAAGATGGCGGGATCAGCCCGACGAGCCATTTCCTTGAACGCCATGGAACCCGCAAGCTTGAACGCCATCTCCGAGGAGTCCACGTCATGGTAGGCGCCATCAGCCAGGGTGACCTTGATGTCCTCCACCGGGTACCCGGCAAGGACACCGAACTGCATGGCCTCCTTGACGCCCGCGTCCACCGCGGGGATGTACTCGCGGGGAATGCGGCCGCCGGTGACTGCATTGACGAACTCGTAGCCTGAGCCCGGCTCCTGCGGTTCCAGGTTCATGATGACGCGCGCGTACTGACCTGATCCACCGGACTGCTTCTTGTGGGTGTACTCCACCTTCTCGACGCTCTTGCGGAGCGTCTCCCGGTAGGCTACCTGCGGTTTGCCGATGTTGGCCTCGACCTTGAACTCACGACGCATGCGGTCGATCAACACCTCGAGGTGCAACTCCCCCATGCCCGCGATGATGGTCTGCCCGGTCTCGTCGTCAGTGTGGACGCGGAAGGTTGGATCCTCCTCGGCCAGACGCTGAATGGCCATGCCCAGCTTCTCCTGGTCCGACTTCGTCTTCGGCTCGATGGCCTGCTCGATGACGGGCGCCGGGAAGGTCATGGACTCAAGCACGATGGGGTTGTTCGGGTCCGACAGGGTGTCGCCGGTGGTGGTGTTCTTCAGGCCCATGACGGCACAGATCATGCCAGCGCCGATGGAGTCAATCTCCTCGCGCTTGTTGGCGTGCATCTGGTAGATCTTGCCGATGCGCTCGCGCTTGCCCGTGGTCGTGTTCAGCACCTGCGATCCAGCCGTCAGGACACCCGAGTAGACCCGGATGAACGTGAGCTTTCCGAGGTGAGGATCAGCAGCCACCTTGAAGGCCAGCACCGACAGGGGCTCGTCGTTGTCAGGATGCCGCTCCATGACAGCGGACTCGTCGCCGGGCTTGAAGCCATCAATGGCGGGCACGTCCATCGGTGAGGGCAGGTAGTCAATGACGGCGTCGAGCAGGGGCTGGACACCCTTGTTCTTGAACGACGTTCCGCAGGTGACGGCTGTGAAGTGGTTGCCGAGCACACCCTTGCGGATGCCGACCTTCAGCTGCTCCGGGGTGGGCTCCTGGCCCTCCAGGTACATCTCCATCAGGTCGTCGTCGATCTCGGCGACCTTCTCGACCAGGTCGGCGTGCGCCGCTTCGGCCCTCTCCCTGAGTTCGGCCGGAATCTCTTCGAGTTCGTAGTCCTCGCCCATCTTGGTCTCGCCGCGCCACGTGAGCGCACGCATGTAAACCAGGTCCACGACACCGATGAAGTTGGCTTCGGCGCCGATGGGAAGCTGGAGCAGGACCGGCGTGGCGTTGAGGCGCTCGCGAATCGTTCTCACGCAGAAGTCGAAGGAGGCTCCCGTGCGGTCGAGCTTGTTGATGTAGCAGATGCGGGGAACACCGTACTTGGCGGCTTGGCGCCACACGGTTTGTGACTGCGGCTCAACACCGGCCACACCGTCGAACACGGCGACGGCGCCGTCGAGAACACGCAGCGAACGCTCCACCTCGACGGTGAAGTCGACGTGACCCGGGGTGTCGATGATGTTGATGAGGTGGTCGTGCCAGAAGCATGTGGTCGCGGCGGATGTGATGGTGATGCCGCGTTCCTGCTCCTGCTCCATCCAGTCCATCGTGGCACCACCGTCGTGCACTTCACCGATTTTGTAGTTCTTCCCGGTGTAGAAGAGGATGCGTTCGGTGGTGGTGGTCTTACCGGCATCAATATGAGCCATGATGCCGATATTGCGGACCGTCGACAGGTCAATGTTGGCCACGGGTATTCCCTATTCTCTGATTGTCAAACTGTGGGTGCGGTGAGGCGCCCCCGGACCAGCAAGGGTCGGGGGCGGCACAATCACCAGCGGTAGTGCGCGAAGGCACGGTTGGCCTCCGCCATCTTGTGGGTGTCCTCGCGGCGCTTGACAGCGGCACCGAGGCCGTTGGAGGCGTCGAGGATCTCATTTTGCAGACGCTCGGTCATGGTCTTCTCGCGACGTGCACGGGAGAAGCTCACGAGCCAGCGAAGAGCAAGTGTGGTCTGGCGTCCTGGCTTGACCTCGATCGGCACCTGGTAAGTGGCGCCACCGACGCGTCGGGACTTGACCTCGACCGACGGCTTGACGTTGTCCAGTGCGCGCTTGAGCGTCTGTACGGGATCCGTATTGGTCTTGGCGCGGGTTCCCTCCAGCGCTTCGTACACGATGCTCTGTGCGACAGTCTTCTTGCCGTCGACGAGGATCTTGCTGACCAGCTGGGAAACCAGCGGGGAGCCGTACACGGGATCGATGTTGACGGGGCGCTTCGGCGCCGGACCCTTACGAGGCATTACTTCTCCTTCTTGGCGCCGTAGCGGCTACGAGCCTGCTTGCGGCCCTTGACACCTTGAGTGTCAAGGGATCCGCGGACGATCTTGTAACGGACACCGGGCAGGTCCTTGACCCGGCCTCCGCGCACCAGCACCATAGAGTGCTCCTGCAGGTTGTGGCCGACACCCGGAATGTAGGCGGTGACTTCGATGCCGGAGCTCAGTCGCACACGCGCGACCTTGCGCAGGGCAGAGTTCGGCTTCTTGGGCGTTGTTGTGTACACACGGGTGCACACGCCACGGCGCTGGGGCGAACCCTTGAGCGCGGGCGTGTTGCTCGTGGACGTCTTGTCGGACCGACCCTTTCGGACCAGCTGCTGAATCGTTGGCACCTTGTTGGCATCACTTTCGTTGTCTGGATTGGCAAATCCTTGGCCGCAACCATCTCGTACCTGGTCTGCGGGTCACCGTTTCCGAGGTCCAGGGCGTTTCTGGCTACCGTGCGAACACATGGACACGGCCCGAACGCAACGCAACGAGTAAGGTCCGGAGATCATGCCAGGGCACGCACACGATGCCCGCGAGTGCGGACACAGTGTGAAAGATTACCTCGGGTCCCCGCCACGCTCCAAATCGCCCCCGCAAGCGCTCTCGGTCATTGTCCATGGCCGACGCCGCTGGAGGAGTGTCCCCTCATCATGCAGCGACAGATGGCGCGGCGGCCGCCACGGCTGACCACGACACACAAGTCTGCGCCGTCGGTTCAGTGCCACCTCCCGTAGCCCCTATTTCACAGAACCGCTCATGAGCCCCGCCACGAAGTACTTGCCGAGAGCGATGTAGACAAGAAGTGTCGGCAGGCTCGCGATCAACACTCCCGCCATCATGCGCGAGTAATCAGGATTCTGGGCCGAGGCCAGTTCCTGCAGGGCGTAGGTGACCGGACCAGTGTTCCGGTTGGTGAGGAACAAGGCGAACAGGAAGTCATTCCATGCGCTGGTGAACTGCCAGATCAGGGTGACCACGAACGCCGACGGCGACAGAGGCAGCACGATGGTGCGATAGATCTTCATGGGGCCAGCGCCGTCAACTCGTGCGGCCTCGATGATCTCGTCCGGGAGGGCGGTGGCGTAGTAATTGCGAAAGATCAGGGTACAGATGGGGATGCCGTAGATGACATGCACCACGATCAGCGTCGGAATACCCGTCATCCACTCAGCAGTCGACTGCACCTGGATCATCAACGACTGCAGAGGTATCAGAATTGCCTGATACGGGATGAACATGCCGAAGAGAAACAGGGTGAAGATCACGGTGGCCCCGGGAAACCGCAACTTCGAGAAGGCATAGCCGTTCATCGACCCCAGGAATGATGAGATCACGGAGGCTACGACGGCGAGCACGAGAGAACGCAGCATCGCCGGCGCGAGAGCTGTCCACGCTGCTGACCATCCCCCGACGAACAGCTCGTCCGGGAGCGACCATGCAGTCAACGACGAATACTCCGAAGGCGACTTCAATGATGTGACCACCACCACATACAGCGGAGTGAGGATGATCGCTGCGAAGAACACGAGGAGCAGGTACTGCGTCCCTGTGAGGACCCGCTTCTTGGGGCTGACGCGCTTTCGGCGAACCGGGCGCGGGAGGGTGGCGGTGCTCATCATCGTCCTGACTTCTCGGTGCGATTGGTGTACACGAGGTACGGGATCACCAGCAGCGCCACTATGAAGAGAAGAATCGTGGCGTTGGCGGCTGCCGACGCTGGATCGCGCAGATTGAAGAGCTGAAGCCACATCAGCGTCGCCGGCACTTCGGAAACATAGGAGTTCTGTCCGGCGATGGCGTAGATGAGGTCGAACATCTTCATCGACATGTGCCCCATGATGATGAGGGCGCTGAGGGCAATGGGCGACAGCTGGGGGAACAGGACATGTCGGTAGATCTTCAGCTCACTGGCACCGTCCATGCGGGCCGCTTCGCGCTGGTCATCACTGATTCCGCGAAATCCAGCGAGGAAGAGGGCCATGACGTATCCGGCCAACTGCCAGATAGCAGGCATTGCCATGGCCACCATGTTGAACATGGAGGAAGAGGACCACCATTCACTCTGCAGTTGCGGTAGCCCTGCATCGAGGAAGAGTCTGTTCAGTCCCACCGCTTCGTAGTCACCTTGCGCAGGTGACATGAGCCACCGCCACACCACACCGGAGGCGATGAACGACACAGCCATCGGAAACAGGTAAACGGATCGGAAGAACCCCTCCCCCTTGACGCCCTTCTCGAGTAGAACGGCCCACAAGAGGCCAAAGATCATCGTTCCCACGACGAATGCAACTGTCATGACGAGGAGGTTCCACAGCGCGTGCTGGTACCGATCCGAGGCCAGAAGTTCTACATAGTTCGAGATGCCGCCTTCGTTGACGACCCTGCCCGACGTGGTTTCGTTGCGAGCAAGCGATGTCAAAATGTTCTGGCCGATGAGCCCGTACACGAACACCAGGACCAGAAGAATTGAGGGCAGGACCAAGAAGAAACCCGGCAGCCACGTCTTGATTCGTCTCATCAGTCACACTCCGTTGTTGTCTGTGAACGACATGGACGAGTTGCCGGAACTTCCAGGAGTTCCGGCAACTCGACTACTGCAGCTGACTCAGATCGCGTAGGTCTGAGCAGCGGCCGACAGATCAGAGACGAGTTCTTCCTCGTCACGACCGCTGTAGAACTTCGACATCGCCGTCGACATGTCGGACAACCACGCCATGTTGACGGCTGCGCCATGGGCGATCGACGAGGCGATTGTGTCCTCCGTGAATGACTGCATTGCACTCTGCTGGTAAGGCGGGAAGTCGTCCGGGGCCACGTCCGTACGGGCAGGGATGGATCCCTTCGCCAGGTTGAAGGCCTTCTGCCCTTCGGCCGAGCCAACCAGACGCAACCAGTCCCGTGCACCCTCCGGGTTGCTTGCGCCATTGGGCAGGGTGAACGAGTCCGCAAGGAAGTCGAAGACACCGTCGGTACCCGGTACCGGGAAGTAGATGTAATCCTCGCCATCCACCTGGTCCTTCGAGGCGAACTGGGCCACGGCCCAGTCACCCATCACGTTGTAGGCGGCACTTCCCTCGATCACGGCGTCGATGGCGGCAGGCCAGTCATCGCCGTCGGAGGCGGTATTGGCGAATTCGAGAATGCGTCCATACTTCTCCACGGCGGACCGGACACCGTCTGACTCCCAGTCGGCACCGGCTGAGAACAGCGCGTTGTAGTCTTCCGCCCCCAGTTCCGAGAGCAGGATCGTCTCGAACAGTTGGACCTGCGTCCACGTTCCACCGATGGTGATCGGCGTCTCGATGCCGGAATCCTGGAGCGTCTGCATGTCAGCGAGCCAAGCATCCAAATCTGCTGGCTCTTCGCTGACCCCTGCGTCGGCGAGAACTTGGGGATTCGCCCACACCACGTTGGCGCGGTGCACGTTGGAGGGAACGGAGTAGATGTCGTCCTGCACTGTGATGCGATCGAGAAGGTCCTGCGGAAACACGTCCGCTCCTCCCAGTTCCTCGATCACGTCATTGACGGGAACGATCTGATCGGCGTCGATGTAGTCGATCAGCTCGGCGCCCGCATGCCCCTGGAAAGAGTCGGGCGGGTTCCCGTTCTGAAGATCCGCCGCCAGCTTGGCCTTCGCGGACGAACCTGCACCGCCTGCGACGGCCAGGTTGACAAAGGTGTTGTTGGGGTAGTTCTCCTCGAACAGTGCCTCAAGTGCATCGAGGCCTTCCTTCTCAGAGCCCTCAGCCCACCATGTGAAAACACCCACCTCGCCACCGGCGCCGCCTTCTTGAGCAGGGGGAGCCGTAGTGGCCCCGGCCCCGGTCTCCGCGGTGGTGCTGTCATCACCACAGCCCGTCAGCGTCAGAGCGCCGGCGACGCCAGCTGTTCCGAGCCCGATGAGGAATTGTCTGCGATCCATTCAGATTCTCCTTTGCCGGCCGCATCTGCGCGGCGTTGCTGATGTCCGTGCGGCTCTGCTGAACACAGAGCTGTCACCTCTGACCTCGGACACCCCTATTACATCGGCCCTCGACGAAGGAAACAAGTCGAGCATGGAATCTTCGCATTGCGACTTGGTAACAGTTTCCAGAGACGCGACCGGGGAACCGGGCTCCAAGCCCGATTCCCCGTTCAAACGTGCTCAGCAAACGGTGCTGATGTTCAGCGCATCTCCCCGAAATCGATGTCGTCCAGGGGAACGCCCGGTCCGCTGGCGTCTCCACCGAACGAGTAGTCGTACGGGTCGTAGCTCATGGTGTAAGCCGTTGCCCGCGCGTCCTCGGTGGGCTCCACCCGAATGTTGCGGTACCGCTCCAGACCGGTTCCCGCCGGGATCAGCTTGCCGAGAATAACGTTCTCCTTCAGGCCGATGAGTGAATCGCTCTTGCCTTGGATCGCGGCGTCGGTCAGCACCTTGGTGGTCTCCTGGAACGAGGCTGCCGAGAGCCACGAATCGGTGGCCAGAGAGGCCTTCGTGATTCCCATGAGCACGGGGCGACCCTCGCCGGGGCTCCCACCCTCGGTGAGTGCCTTGCGGTTGGCTGCCTCATAGGCCTGACGATCGACGAGCTCACCCGGCATCATCGTGGTGTCACCGGAATCGATGACCGTCACGCGACGGAGCATCTGACGCACGATAATCTCGATGTGCTTGTCGTGGATGGGTGCGCCCTGCGTGCGGTACACGCGCTGCACCTCGTCGACCAGGTGTTCCTGGACCCGGCGCAACCCACGGATGCGCAGGACGTCCTGCGGATCCACCTGTCCGGCGGTCAACTGCTGTCCGAGCGTCACCCGGGCACCGTCCCGTACGGAGTAACGGACGCCATTGGCATCCTCGAACTCCAGACGGGTCCGGCGACCGACTGGGTACTCCAGGTCTTCGCCACCGTCATCGCGAACGATGACGATCTTGCGGTTCCTGTCGCCATCCTCGATGCGCACGACGCCGTCGGCTTCCGCGATGGGCGCCTTGCCCTTCGGCTGACGTGCTTCGAACAGCTCCACCACGCGCGGCAGGCCCTGTGTGATGTCATCGCCTGCCACACCACCGGTGTGGAAGGTGCGCATCGTCAGCTGGGTTCCGGGCTCACCGATGGACTGGGCGGCGACGATACCAACAGCCTCACCCACATCCACCAGGAGGCCGGTGGCCAGGGAACGGCCGTAGCACAGCGCGCAGGTACCGGTGGCGGCCTCGCAGGTCAGCACGGAGCGCACCTTGACGGTCGTGACGCCAGCCGCAATCAGAGACTGGATGTGCGCATCACCGAGGTCGGTACCCGCCTGGACCAATACCTGACCGTCGGGGTCGACGGCGTCGACGGCCAACGTCCGGGCATATACCGCCGTCTCCACGTCCGCGACCATCTCGGCCGTGGCGCCCTCGGTCAGCGGATCGGCGGTCTGCTCCACGAGCTTGCCCGCCGCATCCTGACCCATCTTGCGCCACGTCGCGATCGTCTTCGTGAGACCGCGCTCGGTGCCACAGTCCTCCTCACGAATGATCACGTCCTGGGACACATCCACCAGACGGCGGGTCAGATAGCCGGAGTCCGCGGTCCGCAGTGCCGTATCGGCCTGTCCCTTACGACCACCGTGGGTGGAGATGAAGTATTCCAGGACCGAGAGTCCTTCACGGAAGTTCGACTTGATGGGACGGGCGATGATGTCACCCTTCGGATTCGCCACCAGACCACGCATGGCGGCGATCTGACGCATCTGCGTCATGTTTCCTCGCGCACCGGAATCCACCATCATGAAGATGGGGTTCGTGCTGGTGAAGTTGTCCCGCATGGCCTGGGTCAGCTCGGCCGTGGCGTCGTTCCAGATGTCGATGAGTTCCTGGCGGCGCTCATCCTGCGTGACGGAGCCACGCTCGTACAGCTTGTCCACCTTGGTGGCACGCGCCTCGTAGCCGGAGAGGATCTCCGCCTTCTCCGGCGGTGTCTGGACATCCGAGATGGAGACGGTGACACCGGACTGGGTGGCCCAGTGGAAGCCCAGATCCTTCAGATTGTCGAGGGTTCTGGCGACGACGATCTTCGGGTAGCTCTCCGCCAACTCGTTGACGATGCGGCCCAACACCTTCTTACCGACGACCTCATTGATGAACCCGAAATCGTCGGGCAGTGCCTCGTTGAAGAGAGCACGACCGAGAGTGGTCTCCACGAGGTAGGAGCCGTCGTGGCGGGGCTCGAGCCCTGCCGGGACAATACCCGTGAGGCGAATCCGAATGTCAGCACCGATTGCCAACTCTCCCCGATCAAAGGCCATGACTGCCTCGGACAGCGAGGAGAACGTCCGGCCTGCGCCGATCCCCTCCCGCCGGGAGGTGAGGAAGTAGGTGCCGATGATCATGTCCTGTGTGGGCATGGTCACGGGGCGACCATCAGCCGGCTTCAGAATGTTGTTCGTCGACAGCATCAGGATGCGGGCCTCGGCCTGCGCCTCCGCACTGAGCGGCAGGTGCACGGCCATCTGGTCACCGTCGAAGTCTGCGTTGAATGCGGTGCAGACGAGCGGGTGAATCTGGATCGCCTTGCCCTCGATGAGCTGCGGCTCGAACGCCTGGATGCCGAGGCGGTGCAGCGTGGGTGCACGGTTCAGCAGCACGGGGTGCTCGGTAATGACCTCTTCGAGAACATCCCAGACCACGGGGCGCTGGCGTTCCACCATGCGCTTGGCGGCCTTGATGTTCTGGGCGTGGTTCAGATCGTCCAGACGCTTCATGACGAAGGGCTTGAACAACTCGAGAGCCATCGCCTTCGGCAGACCACACTGGTGCAGCTTCAACTGCGGGCCCACCACAATGACGGAGCGGCCGGAGTAGTCGACGCGCTTGCCGAGGAGGTTCTGACGGAAGCGGCCCTGCTTGCCCTTGAGCATGTCCGAGATGGACTTGAGAGGACGGTTGCCGGGTCCGGTGACCGGACGGCCGCGTCGTCCGTTGTCGAACAGGGAGTCAACGGCTTCCTGCAGCATCCGCTTCTCGTTGTTCACGATGATCTCGGGGGCGCCGAGGTCCAACAGACGCTTCAGACGGTTGTTGCGGTTGATGACGCGACGGTACAGATCGTTCAGGTCGGACGTGGCGAAGCGGCCACCGTCGAGTTGAACCATCGGGCGAAGATCCGGCGGGATGACCGGCACGGCGTCGAGCACCATGCCTGCGGGGTCGTTGCCACCGCTGAGGAAGGATGCCACCACCTTGAGGCGCTTGAGTGCGCGGGTCTTGCGCTGACCCTTGCCGGTGGCGATGGTCTCGCGCAGCGACGCCTGCTCCGCTGCGAGGTCAAAGGTGCGCAGGCGACGCTGGATCGCCTCGGCGCCCATGAAGCCCTCGAAGTACTTGCCGTAGCGCTTGCTCATCTCCCGGTAGAGGATCTCATCGCCCTCGAGGTCCTGGACCTTCAGCGTCTTGAAGCGATCCCAGACCTCCTGGATGCGATCGAGTTGGCGCTGCGTTCGGGTACGGAGCTGCGTCATCTCCTTCTCCGCGCCGTCGCGCACGCGACGCTTCATGTCGGCCTTGGCGCCCTCGGCCTCCAGCTGGGCCAGGTCCTCCTCCAGCTTCTTGGTGCGGGCCTCGATGTCGGCGTCACGGCGCTGGATGACCTGCTTCGTCTCCACCTCCATCTTGGCCTGCAACGAGGGCAGGTCACGGTGACGTGCCTCCTCGTCGACGGAGGTGATCATGTGCGCCGCGAAGTAGATGACCTTCTCCAGGTCCTTCGGGGCGATGTCGAGCAGGTAGCCCAAGCGGCTCGGGACGCCCTTGAAGTACCAGATGTGGGTCACGGGAGCGGCGAGCTCCACGTGCCCCATGCGCTCGCGGCGCACGTTGCTCCGCGTCACCTCGACGCCGCAGCGCTCACAGATGATGCCCTTGAAGCGGACACGCTTGTACTTGCCGCAGTAGCACTCCCAGTCCCGGGTGGGGCCGAAGATCTTCTCGCAGAAGAGGCCGTCGCGCTCGGGCTTGAGGGTGCGGTAGTTGATGGTCTCCGGCTTCTTGACCTCGCCGTGGGACCACTCGCGGATCTGGTCGGCGCTTGCCAGGCCAATTCGCAGTTCGTCGTAGAAGTTCACGTCCAGCACGTTGCTTCTCTTTTCTCCGCGTCGTTTGTGCGACTCGGTGATTTTTCAAACTCAGTCATATGTGTTGTTGTCAGTGATCGGCCCAGCCACAGCCGGGGGAACACGGGGGCCGAGCCCCCGTGCGGGGTTACCCCCCGTGTGGGATTTGACCGCGGCCGGAGGGACACGGGGGCGGAGCCCCCGTGCGTTAGACCTCGCCGACATCCATGAAGTGGTCACCACCGGGACGGCGCCCCAGATCGATGCCGAAGTCCTCCGCCGAACGCAGATCCTCTTCCGAGTCACGCAGGTCGATGACACGCCCGTCGTCGGAGAGCACCTCAACGTTCAGGCACAGCGACTTCATTTCCTTGACGAGCACCTTGAAGGACTCGGGGATACCCGGCTCGGGGATGTTCTCGCCCTTGACGACCGCCTCGTACACCTTCACGCGGCCCGGCACGTCGTCGGACTTGATGGTGAGGAGCTCCTGCAGTGCCCAGGCTGCGCCATAGGCCTCCAGCGCCCACACCTCCATCTCGCCGAATCGCTGACCACCGAACTGTGCCTTACCACCCAGCGGCTGCTGCGTGATCATGGAGTACGGGCCGGTGGAGCGTGCGTGGATCTTGTCGTCGACGAGGTGGTGGAGCTTCAGCAGGTACATGTACCCGACGCCGATCTTCTCCGGGTACGGTTCGCCCGAACGGCCGTCGAAGAGGCTCGCCTTGCCCGTTTCGTCGATGAGGCGTACGCCGTCGCGGGTTTCGAGAGTGTTCTCGAGAAGACCTGTGATCTCGTCCTCACCAGCACCGTCGAAGACGGGAGTGGCGAGCTTGGAGTCACCCTCGACACGACCGAGACCGACCTCGCGGAGACGCTCTGCCCAGGCCGCCTCGATGCCGGAGACGTCCCAACCGGTCTTCGCGACCCATCCGAGGTGGTTCTCGAGCACCTGACCCACGTTCATGCGCGACGGAACGCCCAAGGGGTTCAGCACGATGTCGATGGGGGTGCCGTCCTCCATGAACGGCATGTCCTCGACGGGCAGGATCTTGGAGATGACGCCCTTGTTGCCGTGACGTCCCGCAAGCTTGTCGCCGTCGGAGATCTTGCGCTTCTGGGCGACGTGGACGCGCACCAGCTGGTTGACGCCGGGCGGCAGTTCGTCGTCCTCAGAGGAGTCGAAGACCCTGACACCGATGACCGTGCCACTTTCGCCGTGGGGCACCTTGAGGGACGTGTCGCGCACCTCGCGGGCCTTCTCTCCGAAGATGGCGCGCAGCAGGCGCTCCTCCGGCGTCAGTTCGGTCTCGCCCTTTGGCGTGACCTTGCCGACGAGGATGTCACCGGCGGAGACTTCGGCCCCGATGCGCACGATGCCGCGCTCGTCGAGATCAGCCAGCATCTCGTCGGAGATGTTCGGAATGTCGCGGGTGATCTCCTCGGCACCGAGCTTGGTGTCGCGGGCGTCGACCTCGTGCTCCTGGATGTGGATGGAGGTCAGCGTGTCGTCCTGGACGATGCGCTGGCTGAGGATGATCGCGTCCTCGTAGTTCAAGCCTTCCCACGGCATGAACGCCACGAGCAGGTTCTTGCCGAGCGCGAGCTCACCATTCTCCGTGCAGGGGCCGTCGGCGAGCGGTGTGCCCACCTCGATACGGTCACCCGTGGCGACCAGCGGACGCTGGTTGATGCAGGTGCCGGCGTTGGAGCGCACGAACTTGTCGAGCCTGTAGGTGACGTACGTGCCGTCGTCGTTGGCGATCTCGATGAGGTCTGCCGACACCGACTGGGCGACACCCGGCTTCTTGGCGACGGTGACGTCGCCGACGTCGACGGCCGCGCGGTACTCCATGCCCGTGCCCACGAAGGGTGATTCGTTCCGGACGAGCGGAACGGCCTGGCGCTGCATATTGGCACCCATGAGGGCGCGCGATGCGTCGTCGTGCTCAAGGAACGGGATCAGGGCGGTGGCCACGGACACCATCTGGCGGGGGGACACGTCCATGTACTCGACGTCCCGCGCCGGAATGGTGTCGACGTCGCCGTGCTTGATGCGCACCAGCACACGGTCCTCGGTGAGCTGACCCTGGTCGTCCATCGCGGCATTGGCCTGGGCAATCGCGTAGCGATCCTCCTCGTCGGCCGTCAGGTATTGGATCTCGTCCGTGACCTGGCCGTTGACCACCTTGCGGTAGGGGGTCTCGATGAAGCCGTAGGCGTTGACGCGGGCGAACGACGCCAGGGAACCGATGAGGCCGATGTTCGGGCCCTCAGGGGTTTCGATGGGGCACATGCGGCCGTAGTGGGAGGCGTGGACGTCGCGGACTTCCATGCCGGCACGATCGCGGGACAGACCGCCGGGGCCCAGAGCCGAGAGGCGACGCTTGTGCGTCAGGCCGGCGAGCGGGTTGTTCTGGTCCATGAACTGCGAGAGCTGGGAGGTTCCGAAGAACTCCTTGAGCGCCGCGGTCACGGGGCGAATGTTGATCAGGGTCTGCGGCGTGATGGCCTCGATGTCCTGGGTGGTCATGCGGTCGCGGACCACACGTTCCATCCGGCCGAGACCGGTGCGCAGCTGGTTCTGGATCAGCTCACCGACGGTGCGGAGACGACGGTTGCCGAAGTGATCGATGTCGTCGGCCTCAACCGGGACGCCGTCGAGCTCGTCGACGTGCTCGTGCAGCGCCACGATGTAGCGGATGGCGGCGACGATGTCCTCCACCGTCAGCACCTGCTGGTCGAACGGCAAGTCCAGTCCGAGCTTCTTGTTGATCTTGTACCGACCAACCTTGGCCAAGTCGTAGCGCTTCGGGTTGAAGTAGTAGTTCTCCAGCAGCGCCTGGGCGGCGTCGCGTGCCGGGGGTTCTCCCGGGCGCAGCTTGCGGTAGATGTCGAGGAGGGCCTCGTCCTGGGTCTTGACTGAGTCCTTCTCCAGCGTGAGGCGCATGGACTCGTACTGGCCGAACTCCTCGAGGATCTTGTCCTCACTCCAGCCGAGCGCCTTCAGCAGCACCGTGACGTTCTGCTTGCGCTTGCGGTCCAGACGCACGAACACCATGTCGCGCTTGTCGATCTCGAACTCGAGCCACGCACCGCGCGACGGGATGATCTTGGTGGAGAAGATGTCCTTGTCGGATGTCTTGTCCGGGATCTGCTCGAAGTAGACGCCGGGCGAACGGACGATCTGCGAGACGACGACACGTTCCGTGCCGTTGACGATGAACGTGCCCTTGTCCGTCATCAGCGGGAAGTCGCCGATGAAAACCGTCTGGCTCTTGATCTCGCCCGTGTCGTTGTTCACGAACTCGGCGGTGACGAAGAGCGGGGCAGCGTAGGTGGTGTCGCGGTCCTTGCACTCCTCGATGGAGTACTTCGGATCCTCGAAGCGGTGATCACGGAATGACAGCGACATCGTCTCGTTGAAATCCTCGATGGGAGAGATCTCCTCAAAGATCTCCTCGAGACCCGAGCGCGTGTTGACGTCGGTGCGCCCGGCATCCAGGCGCTCCTTGACGTCGTGTTGCCAATCCTCATTGCCGATCAGCCAGTTGTAGGAGTCGATCTGCAGATCGAGAAGGTTCGGAACCTCAAGTGGTTCCGGGATCTTCGCGAACGAGATCCGCCCGCTGGGCGAGATGACATTGGTGTTCTTCGACGCAGAGCGCGAGGCGGCCAAGATTCGGTCCTTCCAAGAACGCGATAAGCTGGTTCGCTGCACAGCAAGATGCCCGTGTCAAGTTCACGGGCGTCACAGCATGGCAGGGCAGGGTTCAACTATAGGGCATGGCTGAGCAACCGCCAAACGGCGGCGGAGCCCGCTGCACTCACTGGTCAATCCTTCTGCTCGATCAACCCTTCTGCCAATCTTCCTCCTGCTCGATCAACGCTGATCTGCGGCCAGCATAGCCCGCGCCCACGCCCGGTGACCCACCGGGTCGCCCGACACGCCGGGGATCTGTCGACCCAACTTCGTCGCGTCTGTGGAGCTCCGCGGGCACTCCAGAGTTCGCTTGGGCAATCCGGACGCCGGACACGCTGTACTCACCCTCCGCTGCGCCGCCACACCAGCACGACACGCCGCACTCACCCTCCCCCGCGACACCCAACAGCCGGACACGCCGCACTCACCCTCCCCCGCGACCCCAACAGCCGGACACGCCGCACTCACCCTCCCCCGCGACACCCAACAGCCGGACACGCTGCATTCACCCTCCTTGGTGACACGGCACAGCACGACACGCTGCATTCACTGGTTGCCGAAACGCATATGTACTCGGCGGCTACTGACTGCGGCGTGCCTGGTCGTCCCCACCATCGCGCAGCGATGTCACGGCTAGCTCCTCATCGGGCCAGAATCGCGACCTGGGCAAAGCCCGGTTGAGCGCCTGGCCGGGGCCAGCGAGCGGGTGCCAGTTGTACACAGGCGGACGCCGATTATGGGGATCGCAGCCTGCGCTGACCACCATGAATTCCATGAGCACTCGAATAAAACCACTGGGCGGTCACGGCGTCGTCTCACGAACTGATCTCCTGGCTTCAGGGATGACACGAACAGCGCTCGAGAGATTCATCGAACAAGGTGAGCTGGTGCGTCTCGACCGGAGCCGCTTCGCGCTTCTAGGTACCGATGCGGGCATCATCACCTCCGTCAGTGAGGGAGGGACGCTGACGTGCATGTCCGCCTTGAAACTGGCCCGCGTCGCTGTCCTCGACGACAACCTCGTCCACCTGCGGCGTCCGATGTGTCGTCGACGAGGGCGCGAATGGGTGGAGGGGGTGACGGAATGTCGCGTTCCGCCAAGATCGTCTGGGTCGCTCAACGGCTTCGGACAGGGTGGCCCCGCGACCCTGGCGCAGTGGCCAGACCACCCCCTCGACGGGATGGACGCAGCTCTGCGCGTTGCCTGCACGAATCACTCCGACGAAGAAGTGGCGGTCGTGTTGGACTCCATTCTATTCAACCGCCTACGGACCCGTTCCGAACTTCACGCCCTTCTCGACAGGCACAGCAGAAGATGCGCCCGTCTGGTGACTCTGGCCGATCCAGGTTCTGAGTCAGTGCTGGAATCTGTCGTCAGGCATCGGCTGGTATCCCGTGGAATCAAGATCAGGACACAAGTCGGGATTCCCGAACTGGGCAGAGTGGACATGTTGCTGGGTCAAAGCTTGCTGGTGGAGACCGACGGCTATGCCTTCCACGCCGGCCGCGAGACCTTTCGCGAGGACCGCCGTCGTGACCGTACCGCAGCCGCTCTCGGTTACACGGTCATCCGCTTGACCTGGGAGCAAGTCTTCAGCGGATGGCCGCAGGTTTTGGCAGATATCACCGCGCTTGTCTCCACCCGCCGTCACCTGAGGCCCCCGAGAGGACGTCTTCGACCAACGGACGTAGCACCTTAACTGATGCGAGCCAGCTGACACGACGTTTGCGCCGAACGCGCACCGCACCGACTGAGCCACGACCCGACCCACGGCATCGAATGGCCACCGAGCCCATACACGGCTCCGACGGTACTGAACCTGACATCTCCGGTCGCCCCACTACGCGGCGACCACTGACTGCGGCGTGTCCGGTCGCCGATCCCCACCGTCGACAGTGAATGCGGCGAGTCCGGACGACGTCGAGCCTGCGAAAGGGCCGGGCGCCGCACCACAATCCTGACGACCCGACACACGGCATTCAGAGGTCTCCGAACCCGTATACGGCTCGGTCGGCACTGAACCTGACATCTCCGGCCGCCCCGCCACGCGGTAGCCACTGAGTGCGGCGTGTCCGGTCGCCGATCCCCGCCGTCGGATCGGGCGGAGCACCTCCAGACGACCCGACACACGGCATCGAATGGCCACCGAGCCCGTATACGGCTCGGTCCGCACTAAACCCGACATCTCCGGTCGCCTCAATACACGGTAACCAGTGAGTGCGGCGTGTCCGGTCGCCCCACCGCGTAGTCGACAGTGAGTGCGGCGTGTCCGGTAGCCCCCCGCCGTCGTCGACAGTGAGTGCGGCGTGTCCGGTCGTTATGCGACGTTCCACCGCCCCCGGGAACGACACACAAAAGCGGCCCACGCCTCAAGGAACACAGAGAAGCGGCCCACCCCGCAGGGGATGGGCCGCTTCTCTGTGAGAATCAGTGACGCGAGATCACTTGAGTTCGACGGAGCCTCCGGCGGCCTCCAGGGACTCCTTGGCCTTGGAGGCGGTGTCCTTGTCGACCTGCTCCAGGACGGGCTTCGGTGCGCCCTCGACGAGGTCCTTGGCCTCCTTGAGGCCGAGGGACGTAAGTGCGCGCACCTCCTTGATGACGGCAATCTTCTTGTCGCCACCAGCGGTGAGGATGACGTCGACCTTGTCGCTGGTCTCCTCCTGTGCACCGGCATCGTCTCCACCGGCAGCAGCTGGAGCTGCGGCAGCGGCAACAGGGGCAGCTGCGGTGACGCCGAAGGCATCCTCGAACAGCTTCACGAACTCGGAGAGTTCGATGAGGGTCATTTCCTTGAAGGCATCAAGGAGTTCATCGTGGCTGAGCTTCGCCATAGTGGGTGTTCCTTTCGGTAAGTCGTCGGCAGCGCGAGCTGCAACGCATCATTGTGCAGCTGCTGCTGCTGCTGCTTCGGTTTCCGCCTCGGCGGCGGGAGCGGCGTCACCCTCGGCGACGTCAGCGGTTGCGGCCTCCTGCGCTGCACCGGTACCACCGACGAGCGAAGGGTTGGCCTGCGCGGCGGTTTCCAGTGCGCCGAGAACGCGCGCGCCCTGGGACAGCGGAGCCGCAAGCATGTATGCGGTCCGTGCCATGTTGGCCTGGAGAGCGCCTGCCATCTTGGACAGCAGAACCTCGCGGGACTCGAGGTCCGCCAGCTTGAGTACTGCTTTGGCGTCCAGGAACTTTCCGTCCATGACGCCACCCTTGATGACAAGGGCAGGGTTGGCCTTTGCGAAGTCACGCAGTCCCTTGGCGACGGATGCAACGTCTCCAGAGATGAACGCGATGGCGGTGGGACCGACGAGGGTGTCCTCGACACCCTCAATTCCGGCTTCCTTTGCAGCAATCGCGGCTAGAGTGTTCTTCGCAACGGCGTAGGTGGCATTCTCGCCCAGGGATCGACGCAGGTCCTGCAGATCCTTGACGGTAAGACCGCGGTAATCGGTCAGCACCGTGGCGGCCGAGCTGCTGAATGCCTCAGCAAACTCTGCGACCTTGGCGGCTTTGTCCGGTCTCGCCATTGGGTCTCCTTTCCTGACTCAGGTGTCACCGAATCCATCCCGGTTGAGTGGACTTCGGCACCGAATGATGACGGGCGGGAGACAAAATGCCCCGACGCCGGTGGGCGCGGGGCATGCGATGCAAGCTCAAGCGTTCACCTGCGCGGGTGCCCGTATACGGACATCAAGACGTCTGTCACCTGCGGTCTTCGGTACCACGCACTGTAACGGGGCAGCGCTGCCCCAGCAAATCGGCAGAATCGATACCAACGCGCCGCAAACCCGCAGAAGGCTGAATGGAGATGCCATCTCCGCTAGATTCGCCTCGAAGACGACGCAAGGAGCCCCCCATGACCCAGCCGACGACCTCGCGAACCAATCCCATCCGCGTCGCCATCATCGTCCTCGCGGTCGCACTGGTGACAACCATCGCTTTCGTCGTCTTCCTGATCTGGGGTCGGGATGCACCGACGGCCCTTCCCGCCCCGTCTCCCAGTGCCACCCCATCAAGCATCGAACCCTCCAACACCCCATCTCGCACTGAACCCACCACCAGTCCATCCATCAGCGAGACGTCTACATCCACCGAGCCGGTGAATCCCCCGGACCCGACTCCAGACCCGGAAAGGTCTCCCTCCCAACCTGAACCGACCACTGTCACGTCGGCCGAACCGAGCAGCACCTCCGCCGCCACGCCTTCACCCGGCCTGACGATGACGTGGGAAGGGCAGGCCACGTTCGAGCATTTCACCGTGGAGGTGGTGCAGGACGATCCCAATCCGGGGGCCGAACTGATTGAGGGCAAGGCCGGGCTGCCAGTGGAGGTCTGTGCGACCAAGAGCCTCGACGGCGCAGCTGACGTGCGGATCAGCACTGAACCCTGGACGCTGCAGGACTCCGACGGGAACGTCCAAAGACCACAACCGGGTGGCTACGAACCCGCTTTCCCGTCCGGAACCATGGTTCCCGTGAGTGAGTGTGCCAGCGGATTCCTCACTTTCGACTACACCTCGGACGCCACCGATTACGCCATCCTCGTTTACGAGAACGGTCTGGGTGACCGGGCGGTCTGGCAGTTCCACTGATTCCTCACGAAAACCGTTGACGGTGACCCCACTGGTCACTACCTTTATCGGCAGTTGACAACGGGCTTTGAAGAGGAGTGCTGATGAGGACACGGACTGCAAGATTGTGCATACTGGCCCTTGTGACGGGGCTTACGCTCACGTCCTGCGCTCAGGGTTCCGTTGAGGGCGGCGACGATTCGTCGGACGCGCAGGCCATCGGCTTCGATTCCAACGCGGAACTCTCCGGAGAGTTGGAAATCATGGGATTCGGACTCGGCGACGACGTGGCTGAATCCCGCTACGCGATTGCCGAGGAAGCGCTGGGCGAGTCCGTGACAATCAACCACGTCGAGGGTGCACTGGACATCCAGCAGTTCCTCACTGCTGTGGCGTCCGGCGAACCGCCGGACATCATCTACACGGGCCGGGATCAGGTTGGCACCTTCGCCTCCCGCGGTGCGCTCCTGCCGCTGGACCAGTGCATTGCTGGCGAGGGTATCGAGATCGACAACTACCGTGCCGCAGCCATCAATCAAGTGACGTTCGACGACCAGATCTATGGGATCCCGGAATTCAACTCCGTGCAAATCACCATGGCGAATTCCGATCTCCTCGACGCGTCCGGCCTCACGATTGAGGATGTCAACGGCTCCGACTGGGAGGCGCTTGCCGCCGCCACCGAATCTCTCCAAATCTCCGACGGCGGCCAACTCTCAGTGATCGGCTACGACTCCAAGCTTCCCGAGTTCCTGCCGTTGTGGGCGAACTCCAACGGCGTTGATCTGATCTCCGACGACGGTCGTACGGCACAGATCAATGACCCTGCTGTGGTCGAGGCCCTCGAGTTCGCACTCGGCATCTACGAGTCCCAAGGTGGTTTCGGCGTCGTGAAGGCAGTACGCGACTCCGCGGATTTCTTCGGTGCGGGCAACCAGTTCGCCTCCAACACGTTGGGAGCGATGCCCATGGAGCAGTGGTACATCAACGTACTCAACGACGTTTCCCCCGACGCCCCCATGGCTTTCGACACATTCCGCGGCAAGGACGGGGAAACCCTCGCGGTTGCAGGCGGCCAGGCGTGGGCCATTCCGTCCGGGTCCGCCAACCCGGAGGCCGCATGTCGGTTCGCGAGGGCGATGACAACGCTCGACACCTGGACGGCTGCGGCCGAGAACCGGATATCACTACGCGAAGAGGACGGTGGCACGTTCACCGGCATCCTCACCGCCCGCACCGACGCAGATGAAGCCATCCGGGACATGGTTCCCGAGACCGGAGACGAGAAATGGGATTCCGCAATCGAGGCCATGTATGAAGCCAACGATGCCGCGTTCTCCTATCCCGCGAGCGCGGCCGACAACGAATTCCGCACGGCATGGACCGACGCCGTCAACCGAGTATTGAACGGTCAGGAAGAGCCGCAGGAGGCGTTGGATCGAGCGCAGGAAGAAGCGCAGTCGGCACTGGATTCCGCTTGGGCCGCTTGGGAAGACGAGGGGTAGGCCGATGAGCGTCGTCGCCAAACCCACCGGAAGCAGAGCGGCGATGCCCCCCAAGCGTCCGGGGCTCAAACGCCAGCAGCGACGCAACGTGTTGGCCGCCGTGGCATTCATCTCGCCATGGATCGTGGGGGCCGCGATCTTCACCCTCTGGCCGATCTTCTACAGCGGGTACTTGTCACTGACTGACTACGACGTCATCAACCCGCCCTCCTTCATTGGTCTCGACAACTACGCGAGGCTGCTGGAGGATCCGAAAATAGTCTTGTCGTTGGCCAACACTCTGTACTACACCGTGCTCCTGGTGCCGCTGCAGATCATCTTCTCATTGAGCCTGGCCATCCTTCTCAACGAGGCAGGCCGTTCCTCGAGCTTCTTCAGGACCGCTTTCTATCTTCCCAATATGACTCCCCCGGTGGCGGTGGGCATCCTGTTGCTTCTGCTGTTCAACGGTCAGGATGGTTTGGTCAACGCGGTGCTCGGATGGTTCGGCATCGAAGGTCCGAACTGGACCACCGACCCTGCCTGGATCAAGCCGGGACTGGTGATGATGAGCCTGTGGTCGGTTGGCTCCACCATCATCATTCTGCTCGCGTCGCTGCGCAATGTCCCGGCTGAACTCTATGAGTCCGCTCGCATGGACGGAGCCAGTGCATGGCAGCGCACTATTCGAATCACGATCCCGATGATCAGCGGCACCATTTTCTTCCTCGTCGTGGTTAATACCATCGCCGGGCTGCAGACGTTCACCGAGGCCTACACCGCTTTTCACGGCGCGGGGACGTACAGCAATGACGCCTCCCTCTTTTATGCCATCTATCTGTTCCAGCAGGCATTCGAGTTCCTGCAGATGGGTTACGCCTCCGCGATGGCATGGGTGCTCTTTGTGATCATCATGATCCTCACCGGGATCCAGTTCTTTGTCAGTCGACGGCTCGTGTACTACGGAGGTGAGGACCAGTGACCTCCACCACCAGCGCAGGCACTTCTGCAACGGCCAATCCGCGCCTGCAAGCTGCCGCCAAGGAAGAGGCGACCGCTCAGCCCACGCGGCGTCGCGACAGGCCCAAGCACTCGCTGCCAGCACGCATTCTGATCCTGGTACTGCTGATCGGTTTCACGGCCATCTTCATCTACCCGTTCGTGTGGCTCGTCAGCGCGTCCTTCAAGCCGCGTGGCGAGGTGTTTGACAACAAGCTGATCCCTGAGACCTTCATCCTCGACAACTACATTCGGGTATGGCAGGAGGCGCCGCTGGCACTGTGGATCTTCAACACGGTGCTGGTCACCGTCCTGGCGGCAGGTGCTGTGACGATCTCCAGTGCAGTGGTCGCGTGGGGCTTCTCCTACTTCCGGTTCCCGGGCCGCAACATCTTGTTCGGGGTGGTGCTCGCCACGATGATGCTGCCCGGCGCAGTGACGATGGTGCCGGTGTTCTTGATCTGGAACAGCCTCGGCTTCGTCAACACGCTCGTTCCGCTGTGGGGTGCCAACCTCTTTGGCAGCGCCTTCTACATTTTTCTGCTGCGCCAGTTTTTCCTGGGCCTACCCCGCAGCCTTTTCGAGGCCGCGCGAGTGGATGGCGCAGGCAACTGGACGATCTTCGCCCGCATTGCAGCTCCACTGTGCAAGCCGGCCCTGATTGTCACCCTCATCTTCGAGTTCCAGGCATCATGGACGAACCTGATGGCACCGCTGATCTATTTGCGGGACTCCGACAAGTTCACCGTGCCCCGGGGCCTCAAAGCCATGCTCGATCAGTTCGGATTCGGCGGCAACTGGAACTGGGAGATCATCGTGACCGCAAGTGTGATCACAACAATTCCCATGATCATTTTGTTCTTCCTGGCACAGCGGCACTTCGTTGAGGGAATCGCCACCACCGGGGCCAAGGGCTGAGAAATCAGCTGGCTCCACGATGAGCCTTCAGATACCAACGCTCCGACTACCAACTCTCCGACGCCCGGGCTGAAGCCGGATAACACTTCAACCCCATCTCGAGCGTGCTGCGACATGCAGTGTGCCCGCACCCCACATGGGGTGCGGGCACGAAGAGCAGATCAGGCCTCGACGGGCTTGGTGACCGAACCGTCAACGAGCACACTAGGGCTCATCGTGGCCGACACCGCAATCTTGCGGATGTAGCGACCCTTCGAAGCGGCAGGCTTCAACCGGTGCACCTCGTCGAGGACGGAGTAGTAGTTCTCCACCAGCTGCTGGGCCGTGAAGCTGGCCTTGCCGATGAGGTACTGCAGGTTGCCGTGGCGGTCAATGCGGAACTCGATCTTTCCGCCCTTGATGTCCGAGACAGCCTTCGCGACATCCATCGTCACGGTGCCGGTCTTCGGGTTCGGCATCAGGCCACGGGGACCCAACACGCGGCCGAGACGTCCCACCTTGCCCATCAGGTCAGGAGTGGCGACGACGGCGTCGAAGTCCAGGTAGCCGTCGGAGACCTTCTCGATCAGGTCGTCGCTGCCCACCTCGTCCGCGCCCGCGGCGAGTGCCTGTTCCGCGCGGTCACCGGTGGCGAAGACAAGGACCCGTGCCGTCTTTCCGGTGCCGTGGGGAAGATTGACTGTGCCGCGGACCATCTGGTCGGCCTTGCGAGGGTCGACGCCGAGTCGGACTGCCACATCGATCGACTCGTCAAACTTCGCCGTCGCCATCTCTTTGACGAGACGGATGGCTTCCTCGGGACGGTGCTGCTGGTCGGCGTCGCGCTTGTCCGCAGCCGACCTGTATGCCTTGCTGTGCTTCATATCTCTGGTTCCTTCATGTGTTAGCCAGCCTCGCGGGCTGGTCCACCAGTTCCTGGTTCGAACGGGAGTGTTCCCTTCCAGGTATGGGGCTGTTGAATGTGGGTCAGTTGACTTCGACGCCCATGGAGCGGGCAGTTCCTTCGACGATCTGCATGGCGGACTCAACGTCGTTGGCGTTGAGATCCGGCAGCTTCTGCGTGGCAATCTCGCGGACCTGGTCCTTGGTGAGCTTGCCGACCTTGTTGGCGAGAGGGTTCTCCGAACCCTTGCTCAGACCAGCGGCCTTCTTGATGAGTTCAGCCGCGGGCGGCGTCTTCGTGACGAAGGTGAACGTACGGTCCTCGTAGATGGTGATCTCGACGGGGATGACGTTGCCGCGCTGGGATTCAGTCGCGGCATTGTAGGCCTTGACGAACTCCATGATGTTGACGCCGTGCGGGCCGAGAGCGGTACCGACCGGCGGTGCGGGTGTGGCCGAGCCAGCGTTCAGTGCGACCTTGACGAGGGCCGCCACCTTCTTCTTGGGAGGCATGAGGGTCCTTAGTTGTTGAGGGTGATGGTTGTGCAGCGGTCCCTGCGTTGTGACCCTGTGGCATGGGAGACGTCAGCAGGTGAGCGCCAGTGCAGCTTAGACGACTTTCTCGACCTGCTTGAATTCCAGGTCAAGAGGAGTCTCACGACCCATGAAGTCCACGAGGGCCTTCAGGCGTGCGCTCTTGGGGTTGAGTTCGGTGATGGTTGCATGCATGCCTGCGAAGGGGCCGTCGGCAACCATGATGGAGTCGCCGATCTCGAAGTCGACCACTTCCACCTTCTTGTTCCGTTGCTTGGCGGAGGTGTCGCTGGATGCGGCCGCCACACGTGCGACGACCGACGGGGTCAGCATGTTGAGCACCTCGTCCACACTCAGCGGGACGGGTGTCTGGCCGTGACCGACGAAGCCGGTGACCGACGGCGTGTGGCGGACGACGCCCCACGACTCATCGGTCAAATCCATGCGAACCAGCACGTACCCCGGGAGAACACAACGCGTGACGGTTTTGCGGGTGTTGTTGCGCAGTTCGACGACGTCCTCAGTGGGCACGATCGTCTCGAAAATGTAGTCCTCCATGTCCAGGGACTGAGCGCGGGCGTCCACGTTCTGCTTGACGCGATTCTCCATACCGGAATAGGTGTGGATGACGTACCAATCGCCGAACTTGGACTCCAGTTCCTGACGCAGTGCCTCGATGGCGACGTCGGTCTCATCCTGGGTTTCGTCCTGGTCGTCGTCCTCCTGGCTCTCGGGCTCCTCCTCCAGCACGACCTCGGCCTCGGGCGCCCCATCCTCGGATGGGGCACTGAGGTCAATCTCGACGTCGTCGCTGGGCTCCTCAGACTCGATCTCGCCGAGGTCGATCTCGAAGTCCTCGGACGGGTTGGTGTTCTCAGTCATCAATCAAGCTCCTAGCAGTCTCAGCAGTAGAGCGCCGAACCCGGCGTCAAGCAAGCCCACGAAGGCAATCATGAACAGGACAAAAATGAGCACAGCGAAGAACAGGACAGTCAGTTGTGCCCACGTGGGCCACACGACCTTCCTGATCTCGCCCGCTGATTGCTTGACGAAAGTGGCGGGATTCTTGGCGGTGTACGGATCGTGATCCTCCCTTGCTGACTCGGAACGCTTGCGCGTCGCCGTGGCCTTTTTCACGGGGGCATTGGTACTCCGTCGCACTGACGCGGCCGTGGCCTGCTCCGCAGGCGTGAAGTCCTTTTCCAGGTCGGCGATCGCGTCGTCGTCATCATCCGGGTCGGCGTCGACGGTGTCGCGACGCACCGGTGCAGGGGAGGAACGGCGACGGGTTGAACCCCTGGGGCGGTCCCGCTGAGGGGTCTCTTCGACCGCACCGGCCTCAAGGCGGTCGCCGGAACCTTCCCTGTCCCCGAGCGCGTCTTCCTCGCGGTCAGAGGCCCCCGACGGTCCGGGAGTCTTGTCGCTCACGCGTTTCCCCTTCAGTCAACAAACAAAATGCCTCACCATCCCGCTGGGATGGCAGGCGCCTGGAAACAGTCCACACTGCTTCGCAGGGCAGGAGGGACTCGAACCCCCAACCTGCGGTTTTGGAGACCGCTGCTCTGCCAATTGAGCTACTACCCTTTGCGGCATCGTCGGCCCACCCGGGTGGAAGCCGGGCGCAGCGCCAATGTCGCCAGTCCCACATGTTACGCCACGACCCGCCACTGCGTCGAACCGGAGGCGCTCACAAAGTGGCACCCAGGATGTTCACCTCCGGCTCAAGGATGATTCCGAAGCGCGCGGCCACACCATCGCGCACTTCTCGTGCGAGTTCTACGAGATCGTCAGCTGTCGCACCGCCCCGGTTGGTGAGGGCAAGGACGTGCTTGGTGGAGAGGCGTGCTGTGGGATTGCCGTGCCCGCGCGAGAATCCTGCGTGCTGGATGAGCCAGGCCGCACTGGTTTTGACCTTGTCGCCGGACGGGAATCGAGGCGCTTCCGGTGGCAGTGCGGCAGCTTCGTCCGGGCTGAGCAGAGGATTGGTGAAGAAGGATCCGCCACTCCACGTGTCAGGATCATCCGCGTCCAGCACCATGCCCTTGGATCGACGGATATCGAGCACGGCTTGCCTGACCGCTGTAGTGCTGACCCGCTCCCCCGCGTCCACGCCGAGCGCCCGGGCGAGTTCCGGGTAGGCGATGGCGGTGCCGAGGTCACCGAGGGGAAACTGGAAGGACACCTCCACCACGCACCAACGTCCCGGATTGCGCTTGAAGATCGACGTGCGATACCCGAACCCGCAGTCCACGGCGGGGAAGGTCGTGATGGCGCCAGTCCTGCGGTCCAGCGTGCGCACGGAACTGATGGTGGCGGCCACGTCGGTGCCGTAAGCGCCCACGTTCTGGATGGGGGTGGCGCCGACGGAGCCGGGGATACCGGAAAGCGTCTCCACGCCCACCCACCCCTGTGAGACCGCGAACGCGACGAACTCGTCCCAGTTCTCCCCCGCCTGCACACGCACGCTGGCGCCACCACAGTCGGACACCTCTGCGGTGATGCCACGGGTGGCCACAAGGATGACCGTCCCGTCGAAGCCGTCGTCGGGCGCGAGAATGTTGGACCCGCCCCCCAACAGGAGGACAGGCGTCCGGTTCTCGTCGGCTCGGCGCACCTCATCGACGAGCTCCTCCGGCGTGGTCACCCGGATGAACTGCGCTGCCGGACCGCCCACACGAAACGTGGTGTGATCAGCCAGCAGCACCGAAGCGGGCTGCTCCGGCGCCGCTCCACGTTGGGAGACGAAGGACACCTCGCAGGCCTCGGGCTCAGTCAAGACGTACCTGCGCGCGTGCGGCACCGAGAACGGCCTCATCGCCACAGGTCGCCGTGATCGACACCGTGGCGACGCCGTCCGAGACGTCCTTGACGGCCGCGTTGACGATCACTTCGACGCCCTCATCGGTATCCGGCACCACCACCGGCCTGGTGAAGCGGACAAAGTACTCCGTCACCCTGCCGGGATCGCCGCACCAGTTGGTGACAATGCGCAACGCCGCACCCATCGTCCACATTCCGTGCGCCACCACACCCGAAAGACCAATGGCCCTGGCATGCCGGTCCGAGAAGTGGATCTCGTTGAAATCGGTGGAGGCTCCCGAGTAACGCACGATGTCGGCACGAGTGATCGGTACCCGCACCTCGGGGAGGACGGTTCCCGCGACGACCGGTTCAGACATGGGAGTCCTCCTTCGTGTGCATGAGGGTGGAGTGGGCGGTGCACACCGTGGATCCGTCCACGGCGAGATCCACCACCACCGACACCATGTCCAGGTTGCCGCGATTGCGCACCTTTTCGATGGACAGCCTTGCCACCACATCGTCGCCATCGCGCAGGGGGCGGTGGAAGGTGAATCTCTGGTCAGTGTGCATGGTGCGGTGCAGCGCCAGGCCGAGCTCGGGGTCGTCGAAGAGGGCGCTCCATGCCTGTGCGGCGATCACCGCCGCGAAGGTGGGCGGCGCGATGGCGTTTCGTCCCGAGTAGGCCGGATTGTCGTCCCCGAGCGCTGCAGCGAACTCCTCGATCTTGGCGGAGCTGACGCGGTAGGCGGTTGCTGCCGGGTAGGAACGGCCCGCATGCTCTGTGGTGATGGGCATGCGCGTAAGGCTACTTGAAAACACCTTCGCATCGACCCGTGAAGCGGGGCCAAACGCAATCTGCGGCCGCACCCTGGTTGGGTGCGGCCGCAGATTGGCAGGAAGTATCTGTTTCAGCGCGTCTCGCGGTGAGCGCGATGGGTGCGGCACCTGGGGCAGAACTTGTTGATCTCGAGCCGGTCGGGATCGTTGCGCCGGTTCTTCTTCGTGATGTAGTTGCGCTCCTTGCACTCGGTGCACGCGAGTGTGATCTTCGGACGTACGTCCTGTCCCTTCTTGGCCATGATCTCATTCCTCGGGGTTTGGCGCTTGGTGGCGACGGGTTGGGTGAAGCTCGGTGACGAGAGCGGGAATCGAACCCGCGACACAGCGATTATGAGCCGCTTGCTCTACCGACTGAGCTACCTCGTCAAGGTGTTTCCTCCCGGGCTGCGGGTTGAAACAGAGCCCTCATGCGGAATCGAACCGCAGACCTTCTCCTTACCATGGAGACGCTCTACCGACTGAGCTATGAGGGCCAGCCGACGTCCAAAGATACACAGGATGGAGACGAGGTACCAAATCGTCGCCCGCGTACCAGATGCGCTGCGACGGCGCCCGGTACCAGCGTCGCTACTGCGCCCGGCTTGAGCCGCCACACCAGCCGTGTCGCGCCACACCACCGGTGTATCGCAGGTGCGGGATAGACCAGTGGTATTACCTACTCCGGGAAGCAGACAGGTCCCGAATCCATCCGATTCGGGACCTGGTGGCAGATGTTGGATTCGAACCAACGAAGGCGAAGCCGACGGTTTTACAGACCGCTCCCTTTGGCCGCTCGGGCAATCTGCCGTACTGGCACTGGCCAGCGATGCGAAACACTACCGCAGTGCGCCCCTGTGAGACAAAGCGACGTGGTGACGCGCCGAGGGGCGTCGCAGCGGCAATGTGGCTTGCACCAGCGACGACACTCAAAGCGCCTCCACCCATCGATCACAGCATGCTCGCTTCACTGCACACACACTTGACGGCACAATGGTTCCCATCCACAGGACTCGACAAACACCCGGACCAGCAACCCAAGGAGAGCTTCATGGCATCTGAGAATTCGTTCGACGTCGTCAGCAAGGTTGACCGCCAGGAGGTGGACAACGCCCTGAACCAAGCGGCGAAGGAGGTGAGCCAGCGATTCGATTTCAAGAACACCGACTCCTCCATCAAGTGGTCCGGCGACGCCATTGAGATGGAGGCCAACTCCGAGGATCGGGTGAAGGCCATCCTCGATGTGTGCCAGACCAAGCTCGTGCGACGCGGTGTCAGCCTCAAGGCACTCAACGCAGGCGAGGCACGGGTCTCCGGGAAAATGTGGAAGATCACGGCTACCACTCAGGAGGGCATTTCACAGGAGAACGCCAAGAAGGTCTCCAAACTCGTCCGCGACGAGGGACCCAAGGGCGTGAAGTGCCAGATCCAGGGCGATGAACTACGGATCTCGAGCAAGAGTCGCGACCACCTACAGGAGGTGCAGAACCTCATCAAGGAAGCCGATTACGACTTCGCCGTACAGTTCACCAACTACCGCTGATCTCGGATTCTTCCCGGTCGGGGGCTGATGACGGCGCAGTATGGTTGGAGGCGGTTCGGCGACGGGCCACCGGTGAAATGAGGCAGGCGTGACGGGTGGAGCAGAAGCGACGAGTGTCCGCCTGCGCAACGTCACGAAACGCTTTGGAGTGAGCACACCGCCGGCCCTGCAGGCCATCGATCTGGACATCGGCCGCGGAGAAATCTTCGGGGTCATCGGTGAGAGCGGTGCGGGGAAATCGACACTCCTGGACCTGATCAACGGCCTCACCGGCCCCAGCTCGGGGTCGATCGTCGTCGACGGCACGGAGATCGCCCAGCTTGGCCGACGTGCGCTGCGCACCGTGCGCCGTGATGTGGGCGTGGTGTTCCAAGGGGTACACCTGCTGAGCAACGCCACGGTGCGCAAGAATGTCGCGCTGCCGCTGCGCCTCGCCCGGCGCCAACGTCGGCACACGGCGCGGATCGCCCGTGAGCGGGAGGCTCACGCCGTCGAGGAGATCGTCTCCTTCGTCGGTCTCAGCCACCGGATCGAGCACTACCCCGCCCAGCTCAGCGGAGGAGAGCAGCAACGCGTCGCGTTGGCCCGCGCCCTGGTGGGACGCCCCTCTCTGCTGCTGTGCGACGAACCCACATCATCCTTGGACACCTCCACCACCGGGGACGTCCTGCAGGTGCTCGCCAACGCGCGGACGGAGTTCGGCACAACAGTGGTCGTCGTCACCCACGATCTCGACGTCGTCAAGGCGATCTGTGACCGGGCGGCGCTCCTGGAGCGCGGCGTCCTGTGTGAGGTGTTTGACATCGCCACAAGCGGGTACCGGTCCCTTCCGAGCTATCGCGAGCAGGTGGTGCAGGAACTCCAGAACCCTCCAACCCAGGCACAGGCCGCACGGTGAACGAACTGTCGGAGGTGTTCTCCACCCACGGGGCGGCGATGGCGACGGCACTTCTCGAGACGGCGTACATGGTCGCAGTCTCCCTCCTGGCCGCTGCTGTCCTCGGCCTGCCGTTGGGCATGGCGGTTTTCCTCACCCAGCGAGGAGGCCTCGCCGAGAACCGCCTCCTGTGGTCGATCGCGAACGCCTACATCAACGTCGTTCGATCCTTTCCGTTCCTGCTGCTCGTCGTCTTCCTCATCCCGTTCACCCGCGCAGTCATGGGGACGAGCTTTGGAACCCAAGCGGCGACGCTGCCGTTGTGCTTCGTTGCGGTGGCGATCTACGCCCGCCTGGTGGAACAGATCATGCGGGAGATCCCGGCCGGCATCTCCCGCATGGCCGACGCGATGGGAGCGACGCTGCCCCAGGTGGTGTGGCGCATCTACTTTCCCGAGGCACTCCCGGGGTTGCTCTACGCCCTCACCTCAGCGTCGATCAGCCTGTTGTCCTACTCCACCATCCTCGGTGTGGTCGGCGGTGGCGGGATCGGAGACTTCGCGATGCGTTACGGCTACCAGGAGTACAACTTCTTGCTCATGTACACGACGATCATCATCATCATCGTCTGCGTGCTGGCCATGCAGGGACTGGGGTATCGCCTCTCCGAGCGCTTCGACCACCGAACAAGCTGATCCAAGCAAAAAGCTGATCCACGAAGAGAAGGAAGAAACATGATCACGCACCGCCGCCCGATACGACTCGCCGCCCTCGCCCTGACCTCGGCCCTGATGCTGACCAGCTGCTCCACCCAGCCGGACAGCGGCGCCGACAGCTTCGACTCCGGCCCCGCGAGTTCCGAGGAGACCATCACGCTGGAGATGGCCGCTGTCCTGTCCCCGATGACCGATGTCGTCAATGCCGCGGCTGAGGCGATCGACGACGGCTACGAGATCGAACTCGTGGAAGTATCCGACTATGTGACGGCGAACGTCGTCCTCAACGATGGCGACATCTATGGCAACTTCTCCCAGCACGAGCCCTACATGGAGGGGTTCAACGCTGGCAACGACGCTTCTCTGGTCGCGGTTCAACCCGTGTACAACTTCGTCATCGCCTTCTACTCCCAGACGATCGAGGACATCGCCGACCTGCCGACCGGGGGGACGGTGGCAATCCCCGACGACGCTTCCAACCGGGGCCGGGCGCTCAACCTCCTCGCCGAAGAGGGGATCATCACCCTCGATCCGGAGATCGACCCGTACGCGGCAACGGTCGAGGATGTCACGGAGAATCCCAAGGAACTCGAATTCCTGGAAGTCGCCATCCCTGCCTTGAACGCGGCTTACGAGGAGGCGGACCTCGTCTTCCAGTGGCCCTCCCAGATCGCAGCACTGGGCCTGTCCCCTGAGGAAGACGGTTTGCTGACCGAACTGGACGACGACTTCGCCCTGCAAGTGGTCGTCCGCGGGGAGGACGCCGATTCCCCGGCCACCGAGGCACTGAAGGAAGCCTTCACAAGCGAAGCGGTGCGAGATGTCATAGACAGCAACGAGACGATCGAGATCGCCTTCCAGGAGTAATAGCTGCTGTAGTCACCGTGGGCTCTCGTGGCCGGGATCGCTAGCATCGGGCACCATGACCTCCACGTTGATCCTCGGTTCCCACAACGTCAATGGAATCCGTGCCGCACTGCGGCGCGGATTCCGTTCGTTCTGGGACAACGAGGCAGCCGATGTCATCGGCCTGCAGGAGGTGCGCTGCCGGCTCGACGATGATCTGCCGCGCGAAGCCTTCATCGGCTACCACACAGCACTGGAGGCCGGGACTCTACCGGGACGCAACGGCGTGGCGGTGATGACCCGGCATCCCCCTGCGGCGGTCCGCACCCTCTCCGGCAGTGCGCTGCTCGCACATGTCGACGGTGTGTTCTCGGAAGTCCCGTGCACCCGCCTCCCGAACCGCGACCTCGCCCACTTCTCCCATGAGGGCCGCTACATCGAAGTGGACCTCTCCGATGCGCCCGTGCGCGTCGCGTCGCTCTACCTCCCGAAGGGCGCAGCCCCACCCTTCGAGACGAAGAAGGACGAGGAGAAGTACGCGCGCAAGATGCGCTTCCTGAAGGGTCTCGCCCGTCTGCTGACAGCGTCGCGACGCGAGGCGGCTGCGGCAGGCCGCGAGTTCGTCGTCGTCGGGGACTTCAACGTGGCGCACGAGAAACTGGATCTGAAGAATTGGCGGACCAACCAGCGCTCTGAGGGCTTCCTGCCCGAGGAGCGGGAATGGTTCTCCTCCGTGGTGGGGCCCCGCCGCCTCGTGGACGTCGTGCGTCACCTGCATCCCGGAGTCCCCGGCCCGTACTCGTGGTGGTCCTGGCGAGGCCAGGCCTTCGTCAATGATGCCGGCTGGCGCATCGACTACCACCTCGCCTCATCCGGACTCGCTCGAACGGCAACGTCGGCGTGGGTGGCCCGCGAGCCCGACTACGACTCCCGAATCAGCGACCACAGTCCCGTGCTGGTGTCCTATGATCTGTCCGCGCTGGGCCAGTGATCAGCCGAACGAGGAGAAGCCGGCACGTCGGCGGCCCCACGGCTCCCACCGCTGGCGAAGTGCGTGTCCGCGCACGGACTCGAACGCCGCGAACATCAACAGGACAGCGAACAGCCAGAACCCGTTGCGCAGCGCAAAGTTCATGGCCGAGTAACTGAGCAGCACAGCGGTCACGATCACGGCCGCCCGCAGCCAGCGGGTGGACGGCCTCGTCAGAGGGAACAGTGCACCACCCCACAGCACGTACCAGGAGTGCAGGGCGGGGGCGCAGAAGGCGAAGAGAAGATAGGTCCAGGACAGAAAGTGCAGGGGCCGCTGGCCGAGATGCCGGATCGCGAGCCACACAGCGCCGACGGCGAACACCACCATTCCGACGGTGCGGGAGGTCCGGATGGCAGCACGGCCGGTGGGGTCGAAACCGAGGGAGTCCACCACCCACTGTGCGGCGTGCCCCACCACGGTGAACGGGGAGACCGTGTCCACCATGCCGGGCACATTGACAGCGTTGATCCACCCGAAGCCCAGTCCCGTGATCACCGAGATCGCCGCGAAAGCGCCCACCGCGAGTCCCACTGATGCCGCCACCCGGACCACGGCGTGGAGCGTGGTGGAGGGCGTACGCCACGACGAGACCGGCACCACGACGAACGGCAGCGCCACGGCGGCCAGCACCGCGGGCTGTTTGATGGCCGCCGCCACCCCGACGATCAGCGCACTCCACCACCACTGGCGCAACAGCAGCGTCAACCAGATGGCCAGCAGCATCAGCCCGGTCATCAGAGAGTCGTTGTGCATGCCTCCGACGAAATCGATGATGAGGATCGGATTGCACATCACGAACCAGCTCGCCGCGGCGGCGTCTATACCCACCCGACGGGCGATCCGTGGCGTGCACCATCCGATCAGTAGCACTCCGAGCAGGGCAGGTACACGCATCAGCATGGCCGAGACGAACGGCGCGTAGCCGGTGAGCACCACGATCCCGTGGCTCATCTTCAGAGCCAGCGGCCCGTACGGCGCCGTGGTGTCACGCCAGACCCACGCCACCTGGTCCGCAAAGTAACCCGGGAGCACGCTGGGTCCCACCTCATAGGGACTGATGTTGTTGTGCAGCATCCAGCCCTGCGCAGCGTAGGAGTATGCGTCGTGGCTGAACACCGGAGGTGCAATCAGCAAGGGTGACGAGACGATGACCAGGATTGCCCAGTGACGCAACTGGGGACGCCCGAGAGCCCGACGTCGCGCCGGACGCAACCGCAGCCAGGTCTCCAGCAGCAGGGCCAGCCCCACCATCGTGAAGACGGTTCCCAGCACCTCGAAGACGACGCCATCCCAACGGAGCTGGTTGAGCACGGTCCACACCGGGGACGCCTGCGGCAGGTATGCCGGACTGAGGGTCCCGATCAGGATGCAGAAGGATCCCAGGAATCCGAACCGCACGGCACGGGCATCCCAGGCGTCGACCAGTGCACCAAGCATTGGTTGCAGACGCCTCGATGGTGCCCGCGTCCCCGTCATGGGACTGATCCTACGAGACGCCCCCTCGCCGGTCGTCAACAGCGCTACCGGCGATGTGCCGCCCCCTCCGGGGCGCACCTACAATGGCGGGTGAAACCCAGCTGTTCAGCCAACCGTTAAAGGACACGATCTCGTGGCACAACCGCAACCCCTTGACCGGGTTGTCATTCGCTTCGCCGGCGACTCGGGCGACGGCATGCAACTCACAGGTGACCGATTCACCGCCGAAGCCGCAGGCCTGGGCAACGACATCGCCACCCTTCCCAACTTCCCGGCGGAGATCCGCGCGCCGCAGGGCACCCTCCCGGGCGTCTCCAGCTTCCAGCTGCACTTCGCCGACTTCGACATCGTCACCCCCGGCGACCGCCCAGACGTGCTGGTGGCCATGAACCCCGCCGCCCTGAAGGCGAACATGGCCGACCTGCCGAGGGACGGCGTCATCATCGTCGACACGGCAGACTTCACCAAGCGCAACCTCAGCAAAATCGGATGGGACTCCAACCCGCTCGAGGACGGCACGCTGGAGTCCTACAAGGTGCATGCGCTGGACCTGACGCACTTGGCGACGGAGACCGTCAAGCCCTTCGGTCTGACGCGCAAGGACGCCTCCCGCACCAAGAACATGTTCGCGCTCGGGCTGCTCAGTTGGCTGTACTCGCGCTCGCTGGAGAACACCACCGAGTTCCTGCAGCGGAAGTTCGCCGGCAATCCGGACATTCGGGATGCCAACATCGCTGCATTCCAGGCAGGGCATGCGTACGGCGAGACCACCGAGACCTTCGAGTTCCGCTACGAGGTGGCGCCCGCACCCATGAAGCCGGGCCGCTACCGTCAGATCTCCGGCAATCTGGCCACCGCCTACGGCTTGATGGCGGGCGCCCACAAGGCGGACATGGACCTGTTCCTCGGCTCCTATCCCATCACGCCGGCCTCGGACATCCTCCACGAGCTGTCCAAGCGCAAGGACGTCGGAGTCACCACGTTCCAGGCCGAGGACGAGATCGCCGGTGTGGCGGCCGCTCTGGGTGCATCCTTCGGCGGTGCGCTCGGCGTCACCACCACGTCGGGCCCGGGCATGCTGCTGAAGGCGGAAACGGTCAGCCTTGCAGTGATGACCGAGATCCCGCTCGTGGTGGTCAACGTGCAGCGAGCGGGACCGTCCACTGGCATGCCCACCAAGACCGAGCAAGCGGATCTGCTGCAGGCCATCCACGGCCGCAACGGTGAGGCGCCCGTCGCGGTGATAGCTGCCCAGTCCCCCACCGACTGCTTCACCACCGCGGTGGAGGCCTGCCGGATCGCCATCACGTACCGCACACCGGTGATCATGCTGAGCGACGGCTACCTCGCCAACGGCTCGGAACCGTGGCCGATCCCCAACCTCGACGACATCGAGCCCATCCAGCCCGGTTACGCCACCGAGCCCAACGGCACCGACCCGAAGGGCAACCCCACGTTCCTGCCCTATGAACGTGACCCCGAGACCCTGGCCCGCGCCTTCGCCATCCCCGGCGTCCCGGGGCTGGAGCACCGCATCGGCGGCATCGAGAAGGCCTCCGGCACCGGCAATGTCTCCTACGACCCCGAGAACCACGATGCTATGGTGCGCACCCGGGCAGCCAAGATCGCCGGAATCGTGCGCGACATTCCTGACGTCCAGGTGATTGACCCCTCGGGCCGCGCCAGGGTGCTGGTGCTCGGCTGGGGTTCCACCTGGGGTCCGATCACCGCCGCGGCTCGCCGTGTGCGGCTCGGTGGCCGCGACGTCGCGACGGCGCACCTGCGGCACCTCAATCCCATGCCCGCCAACCTGGGCGAGGTCCTGAAGGGATTTGATCGCGTCATCATCCCCGAGATGAACCTCGGCCAGCTGGCCGATCTCATCCGCAGCCGCTACCTCGTCGACGTCCACAGCTACTCCCGCGTACGAGGTCTCCCCATTTCGCTCAGCGAACTGGAGACCGACCTGATCGCAGAAATCGATGCATTGCAGGAAGGAGGCCAGCGATGAGTGCCCCATCCGGACTCGCCGGTGTGCCCATGGCCATCACCCCCCTCAACCGCAAGGACTTCACCAGCGACCAAGAAGTGCGCTGGTGCCCCGGATGCGGCGACTACGCCATCCTCTCGACCTTCCAGTCGATGATGGCCGAACTCGGCCTGCGCCGGGAGAACACCGTCATCATCTCCGGCATCGGCTGCGCGGCCCGGTTCCCGTACTACGTCGACTCCTACGGGATGCATTCGATCCACGGGCGTGCCCCCGCCATAGCCACGGGCGTCGCGGTCACACGCCCTGACCTCAACGTCTGGGTGGTCACGGGCGACGGTGACGCCCTCTCCATTGGTGGCAACCACCTCATCCACACCATCCGGCGCAACGTCAACCTGACGATTCTGCTGTTCAACAACGAGATCTACGGCCTGACCAAGGGCCAGTACTCCCCCACCTCCGAGCGCGGCAAGCTCACGAAATCCAGCCCCTACGGATCGGTGGACAGCCCGTTCAACCCTCTCTCCCTTGCGCTGGGCGCCGGTGCCACGTTCGTTGCCCGGGCCATCGATTCGGACCGCAAGGGCCTGAGCGAGACCCTCACCGCTGCCGCCCACCACCGCGGCACGTCGCTGGTGGAGATCTACCAGAACTGCCCCATCTTCAACGACGACGCGTTCGCTGAACTCAAAGGCCCCGACGCCCCCGACGCCCTGATCACCCTGCGCGACAAGGAACCCATCACGTTCGGTCGCGATGGTCAGTTCTGCGTCACACGCAACGATTCCTACGAGTTGGAACTGGCCAACACAGCCGAGGTGGACCCGTCGCGCATCGTCGCGCACGACGTGGCCCGCAAGGATCCCAGCCAAGCGTTCGCCATTTCGCGCCTGACCGAGTCCGGCGTGCTGCGGCGGGCTCCCGTCGGCATCTTCCGGCAGGTGGAGCAACCGGCCTACGACGACTTGGTGCGGGATCAGATCAACTCCTTCGAGGCCGACGACAGGGGCGCGGCCCTCTCGGCCGTCATCACCGGCAATGACACGTGGGAGGCGGGCGAACACTAGGGAGCTCCGGAGAGAGTGGCGCTTGGGCACAGGTGTATACGGTGGGACCCATGACCTCCGCGCTCGACTTCACACACTTCGATCACTCTGTCCGTCCCGTCGATGACCTCTTCCGCCACGCCAACGGAGCATGGCTCAAGACGGTGGAGATCCCGGCGGACAAGTCCGGGGCGGGTGCCTTCCTGGACCTGCGCGACGAATCCGAGAAGGCCGTCCGGGACATCATCGTCTCCACCGCCGACGGGGACGCCACCGATGAAGAGCGGCGGAAGATCGCGGACCTCTACGCCTCCTTCATGGACACCGACCGCGTCGAGGAGCTGGGCGCCGCCCCGTTGCAGCCAGTTCTCGAGCGCATTGATGCCATCAGCGGCGTCAAGGAGTTCTCGGCCCACCTCGGCTGGTCGCTGCGCCACGGCTTCTCGTCGCTCATCGGCTTCGGCGAGGACTCCGATCCGGGCAACCCGCAGCGCTACGTGATGTTCGCTGGGCAGGCCGGGCTGGGACTGCCCGATGAGGAGTACTACCGCCTCGACGAGCACGCCGACATCCGCGCCGCCTACAAGCTTCACCTGGAGCGCGTGTTGGAGCTGGCGGGCGTGGCCGATGCCAGCACCGAGGCCGCCACGATCTTCGAGCTTGAGACGGCCATCGCCTCCCACCACTGGGACAAGGTCCGCACCAGGGATCTGCGTCAGATGTACAACCCCATGACGTGGGCAGAGTTCACCGCATCGGCCTCGGGGATCGACTGGGACGCCTTCGTCGAAGCGGCTGAGATTCCGGTGGAGAAGCTGGCCGATCTGGTGGTGGCGCAGCCCTCCTTCGCCACCGCGGTCGCCGAACTGGTGGCATCGGGCGAGCTGGAAGCCTGGAAGTCGTGGGCCCGCGCCAGGGCGATCGCCGCCCTGTCCCCCTGGCTGTCGTCGGCATTCGTCGAGGCCCGCTTCGACTTCTACGAGAAGACCCTGCAGGGCACCGAGCAGCTACGGGACCGCTGGAAGCGGGGGGTCTCCCTCGTCGAAGGTGTGCTGGGCGAAGCCATCGGCAAAATCTACGTGGAGCGCCACTTCCCCGAGGGGGCGAAGGAGGCCATGGATGAACTCGTCGACAACCTGCTGGCGGCCTACAGGGACTCCATCGAGAAGCTCGACTGGATGACCGAGCCCACCCGCAACGAGGCGCTGGACAAGCTCTCGAAGTTCCGCCCGAAGATCGGCTTCCCGGCCAAGTGGCGCGACTACTCCGCCCTGGAGATTTCGGCAGATGACCTGGTGGGCAACGTGATGGCAGCCAACTCCTTCGAGACCGACATCATGCTGGAGAAGCTCGGCGGCCCCATGGACCCCGATGAGTGGCTGATGTATCCCCAGACGGTCAACGCCTACTACCACCCGCTGCGCAACGAGATCGTCTTCCCTGCCGCCATCCTGCAGCCGCCGTTTTTCAACGTGGCTGCCGACGACGCCATCAACTACGCCGCCATCGGCGCCGTGATCGGCCACGAGATCGGCCACGGCTTCGACGACAAGGGCTCCACCTGCGATGGCGACGGCATGTTGCGCGACTGGTGGACGGCCGAGGACCGCGACGCCTTCGACGAGCGCGCCCAGCAACTCATTGCTCAGTACGACGTCCTCTCCCCCGAGGGAGCCGACGGAATCCGCGTCAACGGCGAACTCACCGTCGGGGAGAACATCGGCGACCTGGGTGGCCTGGGCATCGCCTGGAAGGCGTGGCGGCTCGCGGGTGGGGACCCGGACGGCGAGAAGATCGACGACCTCACCCCCGGTGAGCGCTTCTTCCTCGGCTGGGCGTCCGTCTGGCGTGGCCTGCAGCGCCCCGAGTCGCTGAAACAGCGCCTGGCCACGGACCCGCACTCACCGTCGGAGTTCCGCTGCAACCAGATCGTCCGCAACCTCGACGCCTTCCACGACGTCTTCGGCACCACCGAGGATGACGCCCTGTGGCTCGCCCCGGAGGACCGCGTCGCCATCTGGTGAGGGACCACCGGCTGGGTAGTGGCCGATCGTGGCTGGTAGTCCAACCACAATCGGCCACTCCTGCCCTTGGGTTCAGTGCGCGCTCTTCTCCAGCCTGATCACCACGGACTTGCTCGTGGGGGTGTTGGAGCCATCCGCCGTCGAGTCCAGGGGCACGAGCACGTTTGTCTCGGGGAAGTAGGCGGCGGCGCAGCCCCGAGCGGTGTTGAAGGCGACGACGCGGAAGCCGGAGGCGCGTCGCTCGACGCCGTCGGCGAACTCCGAGACGAGATCCACCACGTCACCGTCCTCCAGAGCCAGCGTCGCCAGATCCTCCGGATTGACCATCACTACCCGCCGCCCGCCTCTGATGCCCCGATAGCGGTCGTCGTTGCCGTACACCGTGGTGTTGAACTGGTCGTGCGAGCGCAAGGTCTGCAGCAGCAGACGCCCCTCCGGCAATTTCGGCCACCACAGTTGCGTCGTCGTGAAGTGTGCCTTCTCAGATTCTGTGCCGAACTCGCGCTTCTCGTGCGGCGGGTGGGGCAGCCGGAATCCGCCCGGGACGTTGATGCGGGTCTCGAAGTCGTCGAAGTGGGGTATGACGGCCTCGATGTGGCGACGGATCAGGCGGTAGTCACCCTCCAGGGCGCTCCAGTCCACCGCAGGAGCTCCCGGCAGGGAGTTGCCCAGCTCATCCGTGAACAGACCAGAAGCCAGCCGGCACACGATCGCCACCTCCGACAGCAGATCCTTCGACGGCGGCTCCAGCGTGCCCTGGGAGGCATGCACCATGGACATGGAGTCCTCCACCGTCACTCGCTGCGGCCCGCTGGCCTGGACGTCGCGGTCGCTCCGGCCCAGCGTCGGCAGGATGATGGCCACCCTCCCGGCCGCGAGGTGGGAATGGTTGAGCTTGGTGCTCACCTGCACCGTCATGTCGCAACTCTGCAGCGCAGCCTCAGTGACCTCGGTATCCGGTGCGGCCTTGGCGAAGTTGCCGCCCATGGACATGAAGAACCTCACCCGCCCGTCGCGCATTGCCCGGACGGTGTCGACGGTGTCGTGTCCGGGTTCCCGCGGGCTGGTGAAGCTGAACTCCTCGTCGAGACGGTCGTGGAAGACCATCGGCATCCGCTCGAAGATCCCCATCGTCCGGTCGCCTTGGACGTTGGAGTGCCCTCGCACCGGAAGCAGACCGGCGCCGGGGCGTCCCAGGTTGCCCTGGAGCAGCACGACGTTGACGATCTCCTTGATCATGGCCACCGAGTGCTTGTGCTGGGTGAGCCCCATCGCCCACGCGATGATCGTGCGATCGGTCTCGAGGAGCAGCCGCCCCACTTCACGTATCTGGCTCTCGCCGACCCCACTGGCCTCCTCGATGTCACTCCACGATTCGGCGCGGACAGCCGCAATGTAGTCCTCGGCTCCCACGGTGTAGTTCTCGATGAAGTCGTGATCGAGAACGGTTTGGAGCCCCACCATGTGGTCCCCGGCATCCTCTGCTTCAAGCAGCACCTTGGCGAAGCCACGGAACAGCCCCTGGTCGCCACCGAGGCGCACCTGCAGGTGTTGATCCGCCAACGAGGTGCCGCTACCCACCATGCCCCGCACGGTCTGCGGGTTGCGGTAGTGCATGAGGCCCGGCTCCGGCAGCGGGTTGATCGCCACGATCACGGCGCCGGCCCGCTTGGCCTTTTCCAGGGTGGTGAGCATGCGCGGGTGGTTGGTGCCGGGGTTCTGACCGGCGATCATGATCAGACCGGCCTCCTCGACGTCCTCGATGGTGACCGAACCCTTGCCGATACCGATGCTCTGTCCCAGCGCCCGGCCGGAGGATTCGTGGCACATGTTGGAGCAGTCGGGCAGGTTGTTGGTGCCGAAGCCCCGCACCATGAGCTGGTAGAGGAACGCGGCCTCGTTGGATGTGCGGCCAGAAGTGTAGAAAGCTGCTTGATCCGGGCTCTCCAGCGTGCGCAACTGCTCGGCGATGAGCTTGAACGCCTCCTCCCAGGAGCCCTCCCGATAGTGTGTCGCATCCTCGTCCCGGATCAGGACGGAGGTCAACCGGCCCTGCCGATTCAGCCACCTGTCATCGCGCGCGTGGAGGTCGGCGATCGAGTGGGTGGCGAAGAAGTCAGCTCCCAGGCGAGTCTTCGTGGCCTCGCTGGCGACGGCCTTGGCGCCGTTCTCGCAGAACTCGGCATGGCCGCGCTTGTCTGCCGCGGGATCGGCCCAGGCGCAACTCATGCAGTCGAAGCCGTCGGCCTGATTCAACTTGAGTAACGTCCGGGCTGTGCGCGTTGGCCCCATCTCCCGCAGGGCATGCTGCATCGCATGAACGACGCCACCCAGTCCCGCGACGGACTTCTTCGGCGCACCCACTGTGAGCCCGTCTTCAGGCAACTCTGCCGGTGTCTGCATTGCCCCACTGTAGGCTTCTGCGCTGACGGAGTCGATGGGGATCAACCAGCAGGGGGGCATCACCGTGAAGCGCGCAATCGTGCGGAGACGCGTCCAGACGATGTGCGCCACCGGGGATGTCAGGCACAAGCCGGACCAGCTCGCCGGTGAGGAACCTCTCGAGATCCGAGTCGCGGGGCGCCCCTTCAGCGTCACCATGCGCACCCCCGGTCACGACTTCGATCTCGTGGCGGGCTTTCTGCTCTCCGAGGGCGTCATCTGGGATGCGGGTCACATCAGGAGGATCGACTACGGCCCGGGCGTTGGCCCGGACGGTTTGCGGGACTTCAACACCGTCGACGTCACACTGGCACCCGATGTGTCCCTGCCTGACACCTCACTGGAGCGACACGTCTACACCTCGAGCAGCTGCGGCATCTGCGGGACCGCCTCCATCGAGGCCGTGCGCAAGGCGTCCCACCACGAGGTGAAGTTCGACCCGCTGACACTGCCAGTCAGCAGCATCCTGAGCCTCCCGTCCCGTCTCCGAGCGGAGCAGGCGAACTTCGAGCGCACCGGGGGCGTCCATGCGGCAGCGCTTTTCGTCGACGACGACTCCTCCCGCGGTCTTCGGCTCATCGCCGCCGCCGAGGACGTGGGGCGACACAATGCCGTCGACAAAGTCCTCGGCAGAGCTGCGCTCCACGGGTTGTTGCCACTCACCGGCACGGTGCTCCAGGTCTCCGGTCGCGCGTCCTTCGAGCTGGTGCAGAAGGCCGCCATGGCCGGAGTGCCCATACTGTCGGCCGTGTCGGCCCCCTCAGCACTGGCCGTCGAACTCGGCGACGAACAGGGCTTGACAGTCGTCGCCTTCAACAACGGCACGACGCTGAACGTCTACAGCCACCCGGATCGCATCCGCGCTTCCCGGTCATAGATCCCGCACGTGACCCAGAACCAGTGGTCAGGCGGAGCGTTCCACCAGTTCTGTGCAGACTTCCGCGAGCGTGTCCTTGGCCTCGCCTTCGGGCAGCACGGCGAGATGACTGCGCGCCAGCTCAGCACGACGTCGGACCTCTGCCTTTGCCCGATCCATCACCGGGTGGCCCCGGAGCCCCTCGAGCGCAGCTGCCAACGCATCCTCTGATTCCAGATCTCCGTCGATCAGCGACTTGAGTTCCGCATCATCCGGGTTCGTGGACGAATCCAGCATGAGAGTTGGCAGGGTGGGAACACCCTCGCGCAGATCGGTGCCGGGCGTCTTGCCGGTCTCCTCCGACGTGATGTCGATGACGTCGTCACTCAGCTGGAAAACGACCCCCAGCTCCTCGCCGTAGGCGCGCAGAGCATCAATGATCTGGGGCGAGGCGCCGGAGACCATGCCACCGAAGACCGCCGATGTGGCGATCAGTGAACCTGTCTTGTCCGCGATCACCTGCAGGTGATGCTCGAGCGGCTTTTCATCCTCACCCGGTCCCCGGGTCTCGGCAATCTGACCCTGCACCAGACGTGTGAACGTCTCAGCCTGCAGGCTCACGTACTCGACGCCGAGCTTCGCCACCCGCGCCGAAGCCCGTGAGAACAGATAGTCGCCGACGAGAATGGCGATGGAATTGCCCCACTTCGCATTGGCGGACGGTGCACCCCGACGCAACTCGGCCTCATCCATGACGTCGTCGTGGTAGAGGCTGGCCACGTGCGTCAGTTCCACCACCAGCGCGGCGCCGATCAGGTCATCCTCGTCGACGTCACCGCCGAACTGCGCGGAGAGGAACACGAGCAGGGGCCGGAACCGTTTGCCGCCTGCGGAAATGATGTGGGTGGCAGCCTCGCTCACGAACGGAGCATCCGAGAAGGCCTCCGCCAGCAGGGCGTCCTCGAAACGCGTCAGCAGGTCCTCCACTGCGGTGGGCACAGCCACGAAGATTGATCCTTCCAACACGTCGTTCTCGGTCTCAGGCGGTGGCCAGAGGCGTGGGGTCAGCGGATGAACTGCCCCGCTGTACCCGCCAGATCCAGCAGGCCACCCGGAACCAGTCCGAGGAAGACAGTACCCACAGCCGCCACCACAATAACGGACCACGTCCACGGGGAGGGCTGGACGACATCCGCGGACTCACTCTCCACGGGTTCCGAGAACCACATGACCACCATGAGTCGCAGGTAGAAGAAGGCGGCGACCAGGCTGAACAGCACGGCCAGCAGCACCAACCACCCATAGCCACCCGTCCACGCGGATGCGAAGACCACGAGCTTGCCGACGAAGCCGCCGGTCAGCGGAATGCCCGCAAAACTCAGCAGGAACAGCGTCATGAGCCCGGCGGCCAGCGGATTGCTGCGGCCAAGACCGCGCCATGCAGAGATCGTGTTCGCCTCGCCTCCGGCGCGTCGCACCATTGTGACGATGGCGAAGGCGCCCAGTGTGGCCAGTCCGTAGGCCAACACGTAGAAGCCGATGGAGGAGACGCTGGAGAGCGCCACGCCGGCTCCGGCGCCGACGACGCCCACCACACCCACGAGCAGGAACCCTGCGTGGGCGATGGAGGAATAAGCGAGCAGGCGCTTGATGTCACTCTGAACGAGACCGATGACGGATCCCAGGAGCATGGTGGCCACGGCCACGGCAGCGAACATGGGCTGCCAGTCCCATCGCGCACCACCGAGCGCCACGAAGAAGACCCTCAGCAGCGCCGCGACGGCGGCAGTCTTGGTGGCCACGGCCATGAACCCGGTCACAGGGCTGGGTGCGCCCGTGTAGACATCGGGTGTCCACGCGTGGAACGGCACGGCGCCGAGCTTGAAGAGCAGGCCCACAGCCACGAGGACCATACCGGCCAGCAGGAGCGTATAGCTGCCTTCACCGAGGGTGATGGCGTCGGCGATCTCGTAGAGGTGGAAGCCTCCGGAGTAGCCGTAGAGCATGGCGATGCCGTACAGGAGGAATCCCGAGGACAGCGCACCCATCAGGAAGTACTTCAGGGCCGCCTCCTGGCTCAACAGGCGACGGCGCCTCGCCATGCCGCAGAGCAGATACAGCGGCAGGGAGAAGATCTCAAGCGCCACGAAGAGCGTGAGGAGATCGTTGGCGGAGGCGAACATCAGCATGCCGAACAACGCGAACAACAACAGCGGGAAAATCTCGGTGTGCTCACGGCGGAGGCGGTCGGCCTCCCGCTCCAGAGGTGAGCCCGGAACGGTCGCAGACGACGAGGCGAATGCCGACTGGCCATCCCCGAGCGCACGTTCAGCGAAGAGGGCAACCCCGCCAAGCCCGAACAGCAGGAGTAGGCTCCAGAAGAAATGCGTCGGAGCATCGACGGTGATGGAGCCCATGGCTGTGACGGTGGGCTCAGCGCTGATCCAGTTGGTGACCGTGAGCACGAGCGCTGCGAGCACCGCCAGCACCGCGAGGAAGACCTGCACGACGTAGCGGTGGCGTCGCGGGACAACTGCCTCGACGAGAACGCCGATCGCAGCACCACCCAGGAGCACCAGCAGGGGTGAGAGCAGGAGCCATTCGATGGTGGGCGCGGTCATCAGTTGCCTTCCTCAAGCAGCGGTGCGGGATCCGTGAGGCCGCTGGAACTCATCACCGCGTCGGATGTTTCGTCGGCAACGCCCAGCAGAGGTGCGGGCAGGAAGCCGAACGCCAGCATCAGGATAATGAGGGGAGCCACGGCCGCCTTCTCCCGGACGTTGAGATCCCAGAACACCCTCTCGGCCACTGGCGCCGTCACTGGACCGGTCATGGTCCGTTGATACATCCCCAGGACGTAGACGGCCGAGAGGACCATACCGATCGTGATGACCGCGGTGTGGATCGGGTACCTCTGCCACGCACCGGCCATCGTGAAGAACTCGCCCACGAAGCTACCGAAGCCCGGGAGCGACAGTGTCGCCAGTCCGGAGACCAGCAGGAACCCGGCCAGCACCGGCGCCAGCTTCTGCACTCCTCCGAAGGCGCCGACGTCTGCGGTGCCCCGACGGTGGACCAGGAAGCCCACCACGAGGAACAGTGCGGCACTGGAGAGGCCGTGGTTCAGCATGTAGAAGATGGAGCCGGACAATGACTGCGTGGTCATGGCGAAGATGCCGAACACCATGAACCCGAAGTGGCTGACGGAGGTGTAGGAGACGAAACGCATGAGATCCTGCGAGGCCATCGCCATGAAGGCTCCATAGATCACCGACACGATCGCCCACACGAGGACCACGGGGGTGGCCCACGCGCTGGCCTCCGGGAACACCAGGAGGCAGATCTTGATCATCCCGAAGGTGCCGATCTTGTCCAGCACACCAACCAGCAGCGTGGAGGCACCCGGGGTGGCCTGTTCGGCCGTGTCCGGAAGCCACGTGTGCAATCCCACCAACGGGGCCTTGACGGCGAAAGCGAAGAAGAAGCCCGCGAACAGCCATCTGCCGACGGTGCCGCTCATATCGAGGGCCGCGAGGTCATCGATCAGGAAACTGACATTGCCCTGTTCCGCGCCCACGGCGTAGAGCCCCGCCACTGCCACCAGCATGACGAGCCCGCCCGCCAGTGAGTACAGCAGGAACTTCATGGCAGCAGCGTTGCGCCGCACACCACCCCAGCCGGCGATCATGAAGTACATGGGGATCAGCGTGGCTTCGAAGGCAATGTAGAACAGGAGCACGTCGGCTGCCATGAACACGTACAGGGCAAGACCCTGCATTGCGAGCGCCATGGCGAAGAACGACGTGGTGCTCCACCGTGCGTCCGGCCGGTCACCGACATTCCATTCCGCGATGAAGACGGCGGGGACGAGGATGACCGTGAGCAGTACCAGAATGCCGCTCATGCCGGATATCTCGAGCGCGTAGTAGGCACCGATCGGACGGATCCACGGGGCGGACTCCGCCAGCATCGTGGAGCGCGACAGAGTGAACACCAGTACCCCCACCACTGCGGTGGTGAGTGCACAGCCGAGGCCGATCAGCTTGCCCACGTGGCCCCTGGTGAACAACAGCACCAGGGCACCGAGCAGGGGCAGCAGGGCGAGAATGGTCAGAAGGGGAATCGAGTTGAACATGAAAGTGTCTTCCTCCTCAGACCAGTTGCCCGACAACGACGACCGCGGCGATGGCCACGACCCCGATCAGGAAGGTCAGGCCATAGGTGCGGACGTAGCCGTTCTGTGCCCGTCGCAGCCATGATCCGAGGCCACCTGCCATGCTGGCGCTGCCCCTGACGACTCCATCCACCACGCTGTGGTCGAAAGCTGCGGTGCCGTCGACCATGCCACGGGTGGGACGGATGATTGCGTACTCGTTCAGGGCATCTCCGTAGAGGTCGGCACGTCCGGCGAGGACGAGCGGGTTCTTGGTCACGGGAACGGTGCGGGGAACGCCACCGCGGTGGAGGAACCAGCCCACGGCAACGCCGAGCGCCACCACGGCCAGCGTGATCAGCGCAATGGGCGTGAATGTGAGCAGTCCCGTCTCGTGAATTTCGTGGCCGGTTGCCGGTGCCAACCACCCCTGGATCCAGCCGTTCATCGCCAGACCCGCTCCGAGCGAGAGCACCGCGAGGACGATCAGGGGGACGGTCATGGTCAGCGGGGATTCGTGGGGGTGCACGTCGTCCTTCCAGCGTCGGTCCCCGAAGAACGTCATGATCATCAGCCGGGTCATGTAGTAAGCGGTGATTCCTGCGCCCAGCAGCGCGAGCACACCGAGGATGATGTTCGACTCGAATGCCGCCTCGATGATGTGGTCCTTGGAGTAGTAGCCGGCGGTGAAGGGGAAGCCGATGATCGCGAGATATCCGGCGCCGAACGTCAGCGAGGTGATGCGCATGACCTTGGCCAGGCCACCGAAGCGACGCATGTCCACCTCGTCGTTCATGCCGTGCATCACGGAGCCGGCTCCGAGGAACATGTTGGCCTTGAAGAATCCGTGGGTGATGAGGTGGAAAATGGCGAACGCCGCACCGATCGGGCCGAGACCGGCCGCCAGCATCATGTAGCCGATCTGGGACATGGTGGAGCCGGCGAGCACCTTCTTGATGTCGTCCTTGCTGGAACCGATCCACGCTCCTGCGAGCAGAGTCACAACACCGACGATGGCGACGGCCAGCGTGGCTGCTTCGCTCATGGCGTAGATCTCATGGCTGCGGATCACCAAGTAGACACCCGCGGTGACCATCGTGGCGGCGTGGATGAGTGCGGACACCGGCGTCGGGCCCTCCATGGCGTCCAGGAGCCACGATTGCAGCGGCACCTGGGCGGATTTACCACAGGCACCCACCAGCAGCAGGACACCCAGCAGCGTCGCCCAGAAGCCACTCAGCTGCGGCGCGCCGGCATTGACGTCAGTGAAGGAGGAGGAGCCGAACAGCGACAGCATGGCGAAGATCGCCATGGCCATCCCCAGGTCACCGACACGGTTGACGACGAACGCCTTCTTGCCAGCGGCGGCGGCGGAGGGCTTGTAGGTCCAGAAGCTGATGAGCAGATAGGAGGCGAGGCCGACGCCTTCCCAACCCACGAAGAGGACGAGGTAGTTGTCCGCCAGTACGAGGATGAGCATCGCGGCGACGAACAGGTTCAGGTACGCGAAGAACTTGCGCCTGTTCTCGTCGTGTTCCATATAGCCGATGGAGTAGATGTGGATGAGTGCACCCACGCCCGTGATGAGCAGGACGAAGAGGATCGAGAGCTGGTCCACCAGCAACCCCACCTCGATGCTCCAACTCCCGGTGGCAATCCACTCGTACAGCGGCACGGATACCGCCCTCGATGCCTCATCCGACGACAGCATCTGCAGGAACAGCAGCAGCCCGATGACGAATGAGGCGATCGTGGCGGCTGTCGCCAGCAAGTGCCCCCAGTCGTCGGATCGACGGCCGAGCACCAACAGCAGTGCGGCGCACACCAGTGGGATGGCGATCACGAGCCACGCGAGGCTGAAGAGCCCGGTGGCCGGTACCGCAGGAATGATTTCCAGGAGTTGCACTCTTCAGCCCTCTAGAACTTCAGCAGGTTCGCGTCGTCGACGGATGCCGAGCGGCGTGAGCGATAGATGGACACGATGATCGCCAGTCCGACGACGACTTCCGCGGCTGCGACAACCATCACGAAGAACGACGCCACCTGGCCATCCAGGTTGCCGTGCTGCCTCGCGAACGTCACGAAAGAGAGGTTGGTGGCGTTCAACATGAGCTCGACGCTCATGAAGGCGATGATCGCGTTGCGGCGCAGCAGGAACCCGATGACCCCGACTGTGAACAGAATCGCCGACAGGACCAGATACGGCTCGGAGGTCACAGGTCTTCTCCTTCGGCTTCGGCCTCCGCGCGCTCGATGGCGGCGAATGCGCTCGCGGTGGGACGACGGAGCGAGTTCACCTCGACGATGACGCCACGGGCCCGCAGAATGGGTGATACCGACAACTCAGAGACCGAACCGTCGGGCAACAGTGCCGGTACGTGAATGGCATTGTGCCGCGAGAAGACGCCCGAGTTCGGCAGCGGACCGGGATGGACACCCTCGCTCGCGTAGCGGTGGATGCGTTCTTCCGACTGCTCCAGCTGTGTCTTCTTGGCCTTGAGCCGTTCGCCGTGGGCGAGGACCATGGCACCGAGGGCGGCGGTGATCAGCAGAGCAGCTGTCGCCTCGAAGATGAACACGTAGCGCGTGAAGAGCAGGGCGGCGATTCCCTGAAGGTTGCCGCCCAGCTCGGCGTTTGCTGCTTCGAGACCAACGGGTGGGGTGGTGAACACCCGGCCGCCGAAGGCGAACAGCACCAGTGCGATGAGACCGACTGCCGCCGCGATGGAGGCGACGCGGTGACCCTTCAGCACCTCAACGACGGAGTCCCGGCTGTCCACGCCCACCAGCATGACGACGAAGAGGAACAGCATGAGAATGGCGCCGGTGTAGACGATGATCTGGACAACGAACAGGAACGGAGCGTCCTGCGCGGCGTACAGCACGGCGAGCCCGATCATGACGCCGGCGATGCAGATTGCCGAGTGGACGGGTTTGCGCGCGATCACCATGCCCAGGGCAAGCACCACCATGATGGGGGCGCAGACCCAGAAAGCAACCTGATCCCCGGTGACCAGGGGGATGAGCGTGGTCACTGCGTCACTCCTTTGCTCGGGGCGGCGGTCCGGGTGTCGGGCTGACCCGTGTCCGGCAGTCCCAGGAAGTACGTCTGCTCGTCGTCGCCGAGGCGACGGGGATGGGGTGGCTGTTCCATACCGGGCAGCAGTGGCGCGAGCAGGTCGTCCTTCTCGTAGATCAGGCTGGCGCGGGTGTTGTCCGCGAGCTTGAACTCGTTCGTCATGGTCAACGCCCGCGTGGGGCACGCCTCGATGCAGAGGCCACAGAAGATGCAGCGCAGGTAGTTGATCTGGTAGACGTGTCCGTACCGCTCGCCCGGGGAGAAGCGTTGGTCCTCAGTGTTGTCGGCACCCTCAACGTAGATCGCGTCTGCGGGACACGCCCAGGCGCACAGCTCGCACCCGACACACTTTTCCAGCCCGTCCGGCCAGCGGTTCAGCTGGTGCCTGCCGTGGAAGCGCGGCATCGTGACCTTTTCCTTGCCCTTCTCGGGGTACCCCTGGGTGAAGGGCTTGCGGAAGATGGTGCTCAGCGTGATGCCGAACCCGGCCCACGGATCAAACAGTCCCATCAGATTTCCTCACCGTCGTGAACGTCATCAGTGCCTGATGCACGAACAACCCCAGCCATTTCGGGTAGTTGCTGTCCTGGTCGCGGCGGCACCGGGTAGCCGCCGGCGAAGGCGTCGAAGGGGGCGTCGAAGTCGATCTCCTCGTCGTCGGTGCCCTTGTCCGTGGTTCCGCTCACGGCGATCAGGATGGCGAGAAGGAGAATGGCCAATGGCAGCGTGTATCCCGGTGCGATGGCAATCATCACGATCCACAGCAGGGAGATCGGAATCAGCTTCTTCCAGCCGAGGTCCATCAGCTGGTCGTAGCGGAAGCGCGGAAGCGTCCCACGGAGCCACACGAATATCGAGAACACGAGCTGGACCTTGATCACGAAGATGATCGGTCCCAACCATGCGTTGTCGGCAATGAATGGAATCAGGTTCAGCGGCCACGGCGGCAGGTAGCCACCGAGGAAGAGTGTCACCGCAACGGCCGAGACCGTGACCATGTTGATGTACTCCGCCAGGAAGTAGAGCGCGTAGCGGAAGCCCGAGTACTCGGTCATGTAGCCGGCCACGAGCTCGGATTCGCACTCGGGAAGGTCGAAGGGGGCCCGGTTGGTCTCACCCACCATGGTGATGCCGTAGATGATCATGGACGGCAGCAGGAGCAGACCGTGCCAGCCGGGGATACCAAGATCGAATTCCGTGCCGGTGAACGGTATCTGGAACTGCAGCGTCTCGGCCTGCTGTTCGACGATGCTCGCCGTGGACATGGTGCCGGTGAGTACGAAGACACCCACGATCGACAGGCCCATGGCAACTTCGTAGGAGATCATCTGCGCCGAGGACCGGATCGAGCCCAGGAAGGCGTAGGTGTTGTTCGAGGCCCAGCCAGCGAGGACGATGCCGTAGATCCCAATGGAGGCGATGGCGATCACGAACAGCACAGCGACCGGTAGGTCCGTCAGCTGGAGTCGGGTGGTGACGCCGAAGATCTCCACCTCGCCGCCGAAGGGCAGCACCGTCCACGTGGTGAAGGCCGCCACGCCGGTCAGGACCGGGGCGAGGTTGAAGACCCACTTGTCGGTCTTGGTCGGGCTGAAGTCCTCCTTCAGGAGTGCCTTCGAGCCATCAGCCAATGCCTGCCCGAGACCGAGAGGTCCGTTCATGATGGGGCCCAGCCGGTGCTGCATCTTGCCCACCAGCCGACGCTCGTACCAGACGTTGAAGATCGTCCAAACCAGCAGCACTACGAACAGCAGCACCACCTTGATCAGGATCAGCCACCAAGGGTCTGAAAAGAAGATGTCCATCATGCCACTCCCTCTTCGACAGCCACGGCGTCCACGGCGACAGTCTCGCCCGGAGTCGCGGCGAGACGATCACCCTGGCCGATGCCGGGGTTCATGGGTACCCATACGACGCCGTCGACCATGCCCGGGGTGAGCATCACCGGCAGCATCAGACGACGCTGGCCATGTCCGACGGACACAACGTCCACGGCACCGAGAGCTGACACCGTCGCCGGTGACATCCGCGCGACGGCGGGACGCGCCGTAGCGCGCAACGCCAGCTCATGGTCGTTCCCGCTGGAGCCATCCAGCAGCTGACGCCAGCTGGCGAGCACCAGACCATCGGAGTCCGCAGCCTTCCCCGCATCCGGGACGCTCGGCGAGACGGGAAGGTCACCCTCCCAGACGCCGAGCTCGGAAAGATCCAGCCGCGCAGCTGCCGGGGTGCGGAACCCGAGGTCTTTGCCCAGTGCGTCCGCCAGAGCTGCGAGGATGCGCAGATCGGTCATGGGTGACCGCGGCGTCTTGATGACGATGTTGACCTCCCGCTCGCGCTGTTCCCAGTTCAGGAAGTGTCCCGACTGCTCCTCGAGGAGCGCCGCCGGGAAGACCACGTCGGCGCGCTCGGTGACGGCACTCTGGCGCTGCTCGATGCTGACGACGAACCCGGCATTCTCGAGCCCCGCCAGCACGGCGTCGGGATCTCCCATGTCATGAGGATCCACGCCGGCGACGACGAGAGCCTTCAATTCCCCGGCGGCAGCCGCGCGCACCTGCGCCTCGGCGGAGAGGCCGGGGTCACTACTGAGGCCACTCGCACCCCAAGCGGCGGCCACGTCGACCCGCGCCGCGGCATCGGCCAGCGGGCGTCCGCCCGGCAGGAGGTTTGGCATGCAACCAGCCCTGATGGCACCCAGCTCTCCCGCGCGACGCGGGATCCATGCCATCCGAGCCTGAGAGTTCCGCGACGCGGCTGCGACGGCGGAGAGGAGTCCGGGCTGCATCGCAGCGCGCTCCCCCACCAGGATGATCGCGCCGGCGTCGAGTTCCAGCGCTGCGAGAGCAGCGGCTTCACCGCCGGGCGCCACAGGCACAACCTCTGCGGTCAACTTCTGGGAACCTCTCGACGCGAACGGGGCCAGGGTGGTCACCCTCAACGTCTTCTTGCGCACAGCCTTGCGGAGGCGCAGGAAGACGATCGGTGACTCGTCCTCCGGCTCGAAAGCCACCAGCACCACGTGCTGGGCCGCTTCCAGATCCGCGTATGTCACGGACTCGGAGAAGCTGCGGCCTGCGACGTTTGCTGCGATGAAGTCCGCCTCCTCATCCGAATGTGGGCGGGACCGGTGATCGATGTTGTTTGTGCCCAGCACCCCGCGCGCGAACCGCGAGTACGCGTAGGCGTTCTCCACGCTCAGACGGCCACCGGTCAGCACACCGACCTCGCGACCGGCCGCCCTCAGACCGCCAACCGCCACATCGATGGCCTCGGGCCAGCTCGCGGGCTGCAGAACCCCGTCCCGCCGCACCAAGGGACGCGTGATGCGATCGTCACCGCGTCCGTACATGAAGCCGAAGCGACCCTTGTCGCAGCTCCACTCCTCATTGACCTGGGGATCGTGGCCGGCCAGCCGGCGCTTGACCTGGTGGTGTCGGTGATCGCTGCGCAACTCGCAGCCGGACGCGCAGTGCTCGCACGTGGTGGTGACGGACACCAGATCGAACGGGCGGGCCTGGAAGCGGTATGCGGCCGAGGTCAGCGCGCCGACGGGGCAGATCTGGATGACGTTGCCGGAGAAGTAGGAGTCGTAGGGATCCGTTTCGTAGGTTCCCACTTGCTGCAGCGCACCGCGCTCGACGAGCTCGATGAACGGGTCACCGGAGATCTGCTCGGAGAAGCGGGTGCACCGAGCACACAGCACGCAGCGTTCGCGATCCAGAAGGATCTGGGCCGAAATGCTGACCGGTTTGGGAAAGGTGCGTTTGAGCGCGCCGAAGCGGGATTCACCGTCTCCGTGGCTCAGCGCCTGGTTCTGCAGCGGGCACTCGCCCCCCTTGTCGCAGATGGGGCAGTCCAAGGGGTGGTTGATCAGCAGGAGCTCGAGCATTCCCCGCTGCGCCTTGTGGGCGACGGGGGAGGTGACCTGTGTGTTGACGACCATTCCCTCGGCTACCGGCATGGTGCAGGACGCCTGAGGCTTGGGGAATCCGCGACCGTTCCCGGCGTCGGGAATCTCCACCATGCACTGGCGGCAGGCGCCGACCGGATCCAGCAGGGGGTGGTCACAGAACCGCGGGATGGCGGTGCCGATCATTTCCGCCGCCCGGATGATCAACGTACCCTTCGGTACGCTGACGGAGGTGCCGTCGACCGTCAGGTTGACATGATCCGGCTTCTTCGCAACTTCGGACGTGGTGTTCTTCGCATCGACGCTCACCGCAGATCTCCTTCCGTAGCGAACAGTGCGCTCCTGCCGTAGGGGAACAGCTCCCACGCGGGGGTGGTGTAGCCCTGTTCGAACTCTTCCCGGAAATACTTCACGGCACTGACGATTGCAGCGACACCGCCGTCGGCCAGTGCGCAGAACGAGCGCCCCCCAATGTTGTCACAGATGTCCAGCATCTTGTCGACATCCCCGGGTTGAGCGGTACCCGCCTCAAAACGCATCAATAGTTGCACAAGCCACCAGAAGCCCTCACGGCAGGGGGTGCATTTACCACAGGACTCGTGCTTGTAGAACTCCACCCAACGCAGCGTGGTGCGCACCACCGAGGTGGTTTCGTCGAAGACCTGGAGGGCTTTGGTCCCCAGCATGGTGCCGGCCTCGGCCATGCTCTCGTAGTCGAGTGGGAGATCCAGGTGTTCGGCAGTGAGGATGGGGGTGGATGAGCCTCCGGGGGTGAAGAACTTCAGTTCGTGGCCGGCGCGGACACCACCCGCCAGGTCCAGCAGTTGGCGCAGGGTCACTCCCAGAGGCGCCTCGAACTGTCCGGCGCGCTGCACGTGCCCGGACAGGGAGTACAGCGTCATGCCCTTCGACTTCTCCGTGCCCATGGACTGGAACCAGTTGATCCCGTTGGTCAGGATGCTGGGGACCGAGGCAATGGATTCGACGTTGTTGATGACCGTGGGTGAGGCGTAGAGGCCTGCGACGGCGGGGAATGGGGGGCGGAGTCTGGGCTGGCCGCGGCGCCCCTCGAGGGAGTCCAGCAGTGCGGTTTCCTCGCCGCAGATGTAGGCGCCCGCGCCGGCATGGACGATGATGTCCAGATCGAAGCCGGAGCCCAGCACGTTCTTGCCGATATAGCCAGCGGCGCGCGCCTCCGCCACAGCCTGCTGCAGCCGGCGGATGATGTGGAGCACTTCGCCGCGGCAGTAGATGAAGGCTGTGTTGCATCCGATGGCGAAGGAGGAGATGATCACGCCCTCCACCAGCGTGTGGGGTGATGCCATCATCAACGGCATGTCCTTGCAGGTTCCCGGCTCCGACTCGTCCGCATTGACGACGAGGTAGGTGGGGTTCGGGTTGTCCTGCGGCACGAAGGACCACTTCATGCCGGTGGGAAATCCCGCTCCTCCGCGGCCACGCAGACCAGCTTCCTTGACCAGCGACGTCACGTCGGCAGGCAACATCTCCAGTGCTCTACGAAGGCCTGTGTACCCGCCGATGCTCTCGTAGCGTTCCAGCGTCCATGACTTGTCGTTGTCCCAGTCGGCGGACAGGACTGGTGTGAGGAGATCGGTCACTTCACTTCCTCGGTTTCTTCAGGTGAGTTGGTGGCCCGGGGCTCAGGAGCGCTCCAGTTGTTCTCCCGGGCGATGCCCAGCCCCAGCAGACTCGCCGGACCGCCCGAGGGGCCTTCGTTGGCGCGACCGTCGGGGAATCCGGCCAGCACACGCTCTGCGGCGCGCCACGAGGTCAGTCCCGCACCTCGAGTTGAGGTGACCTCCTCGTCGTTCATCAGCGCGTCCAGCAACTGCTCGGTGGTCTCGGGGCTCATATTGTCGAAGAACTCCCAGTTGACCATCACCACCGGCGCATAGTCGCAGGCGGCGTTGCACTCGAGGCGCTCGAGCGAGACTTTCCCGCACGGCGTGGTCTGGCCCTCGTCGATACCGAGTTTGGTCTTGGCCTGCTCGAGGAGAATGTCGCCGCCCATCACCGCACACAACGCGGTGGTGCAGACGCCCACGTGATGAGTACCGGCGGGCCGCCGCTTGTACATGGTGTAGAAGGTGGCCACGCCCGAGACCTGAGCGGTGGTGATCCCCAGGATGTCGGCACAGACCTCTATCCCGCGTGGGCTGACTCGGCCGTCGACGGACTGCACGAGGTGCAGCATGGGCAACAGCGCGGATCGCGCCTGCGGGTAGCGCTCGGCAATCTCGCGCAGTTCGCCGATGGTGGCTGTGTCGATGTTGCTCGACTGGTCCGAGTAGTCCACGGCACCTGAATCGGCGAAGTGACTTTCGAAGTGACCGCTCATCGGTCGACACCTCCAAGGACTGGGTCAATGCTGGCCACGGCCACCACCACGTCGGACATCATGCCGCCCTCACACATCAGGGGAACCGCCTGCAGGTGGTTGAAGCCTGGGTCACGGACGTGCGCACGGTAGGGGCGGGTACCGCCATCCGATACGAGGTGGACACCCAGCTCACCCTTGGGCGACTCAATGGCCTGGTACACCTGCCCCACCGGGACTTTGAAGCCCTCGGTGACGATCTTGAAGTGGTGGATCAGGGCCTCCATGGACTCACCCATGATGTGTTTGATGTGTTCGTTGCTGTTGCCCTGTCCGTCTGCGCCGAGCGACAGCTGTGCCGGCCAGGCAATCTTGGCGTCGGCAACCATGACAGGCTGGCCCTGGGTGCGCTCAAGACGCTCCAGGCACTGTTCCACGATCTTCAACGACTCCCACATCTCGGCCTCACGGATGCGGTAGCGGCCGTAGGCATCATTGGTGTCCCATGTGACCGAGTTGAAGTCATAGGTCTCGTATCCGCAGTAGGGCTGTGTCTTGCGGAGATCCCAGTCGTAGCCGGTGGCCCTGAGAGCCGGGCCCGTGACGCCCATCATCATGCAGCCGGTGAGGTCCATCATCGCGGTGCCCTCCATCCGGCCCTTGAAGATGGGGTTGGCGTTCATGAAGGACGCGTACTCCGGCAGGTGCTTCTTGAGCCAGCCGATGACCGTGCGCAGGTGCTCCAGGCCGCCCTCCGGCAGATCGTTGGCAACGCCCCCGGGACGGATGTAGGCGTGGTTCATGCGCAGACCGGACAGGCCCTCGAGGAAGTCGAGAATCATCTCGCGTTCCCGGAAACCGATGGTCATGACGGTGAGCGCCCCCAGCTCCATCCCTCCAGTGCCGATTGCGATGAGGTGGGAGGCGATCCGGTTCAGTTCCATCACGAGCACGCGGATGATGGAGGCCCGCTCAGGGATGTCGTCGGTGATGCGGAGCAGCTTCTCCACGGCGAGGCAGTAGGCAGCCTCATTGAAGAGTGGGGCCACGTAGTCCATCCGGGTCACGAAGGTCACGCCCTGTGTCCAGGTGCGGTACTCCATGTTCTTCTCGATGCCGGTGTGGAGGAAGCCGATGCCGGGACGGATCGACGTGACGGTCTCGCCGTCCAGCTCAAGGATGAGGCGGAGCACACCGTGCGTGGACGGATGCTGGGGGCCCATGTTGACGACGATGGTCTCGTCCCCACGTTCAGCCTGCTCGCCCGCGATGTCGTCCCAGTCCCCACCCTGGGCGAGGTAGACACGATCTGCCTGCGCGTCGCTCGGTGAGGCGAAAATGTCCTCTGCGGCTGCATAGGTGTGGCTCATGAGTAGGTTCTCCGATTCTCCGGCGAGGGAACCCAGGCTCCCTTGTACTCAACATCTACCCCGCCCAACGGGTAGTCCTTGCGCTGGGGGTGTCCCGCCCAGTCGTCGGGCATGAGGATACGGGTGAGCGCCGGGTGCCCGTCAAAGATGACACCGAACATGTCCCAAACCTCGCGTTCGTGCCAGTCGGCCATCGGATAGGTGGCCACCACGGACGGGATGTGGGGGTCGGAATCAGGGCAGGTCACCTCGAGGCGCACCCGTCGGTTGTGCGTGAAAGACATCAGTTCATAGATAACGTGCAGCTCGGCGCCCGTGTCCTGCGGGTAGTGCACACCGGAAACGGACATGCACACCTCGAAGCGCAGGTGCGCGTCGTCACGGAACTCGGCAACCACCTCTGCCAGTTCCGAGCGGTCCACGAAGATGGTGAGTTCACCGCGATCGAACAGCACCCGGCTGCGCTGCAATGAGGGAACGACTTCGCGTGCCCGGTCCCACAGCGCGTCGAACGGGTCACCGAACGGTGGGCTCGACTGCCCGGGCATCTCCAGGGTGCGCTGGATCAGGCCGTATCCGGAGGTGTCCCCCGAGCCGCCGGACCACATGCCTCTCTTGGTGGCGAAGCCGGAGGTGGACGGAACGTCGGCATCACCGTGCTCGTGCTCGGCCGGAAGGTTCTGCTCACTCATCGCATGATGCCCTTCATCTCGTGTGTGGCCGGTGCGGTCAGGGCTGCTTGCTCGTTGGCCTCGATCGCCTTCTCGGCATTGGCCCCCAGCGGTGTGTGTTGCACCTGTTCGCGCAGCTTGAACATGGCGTCGATGAGCATGTCGGGGCGAGGAGGGCAGCCGGGAAGGTAGACGTCCACGGGTAGGAAGTGGTCGCATCCCTGGACGATGGCGTAGTTGTTGAACATGCCTCCGGAACTGGCGCAGGCACCCATGGAGATCACCCACTTGGGGTTGGGCATCTGGTCATAGACCTGCCGGATGACCGGTGCCATCTTCTGGCTCACCCGGCCGGACACGATCATGAGGTCCGCCTGGCGTGGGGATGCCCGGAAGACCTCTTGGCCCCACCGTCCGGCGTCGTAGCGTGGTGTGCCATACGCCATCATTTCGATAGCGCAGCAGGCCAGGCCCATCGTGGCGGGCCAGAAGGACGCTTTGCGTACCCAGCCAAAAGCACTTTCGACGGTGGTGAGCAGAATTCCGCTCGGGATCTTGTCTTCGATACCCATCAGGCTTTCCTTCCGATCATTCCCAGTCCAGGCCGTTGCGGCGCAGAACGTAGAAATAGGCGATGAACACGGTCACGATGAAGAGCACCATCTCCACGACGGCGAAGGTGCCCAACTGGTTGTAGGACACCGCCCAGGGGTAGAGGAACACGATCTCGATGTCGAACACGATGAAGAGCATGGCGGTGATGTAGTACTTCACCGGGAACCGGCCACCGCCCACAGGCTGCGGCGTGGGCTGGATGCCGCACTCGTAGGAGTCATACTTCGAGCGGTTGTAGCGCGCCGGCCCGATGAGTTTCGCACTCATGGCAATGGCGACCACGACGAACACGGTGGCCAGTGCCACCATCCCGGCAATGGGAATGTATGGATTCACGACTCGTCCTCTTCCATCTCCATGTGACCGAACTCAGGCTGCCGGTGCGGCCTTGCACAGGGCGTTGATGATTCTGTCCATTGCATCACCGTCCCGCTCGTCGGTCAGGTTCGCCAGCAATTTCATCACGAATCTCATCAGCGTCTTGTGCGGTAGACCATATGTGGTGCACAGACTCATGATGCGGGGGTCCCCAATGAGCTTCACGAAGATGGTGCCAAGGCGGTAGTACCCGCCGAGGCTCCCCTTCAACGCCGTGGGATAGCCCTGCAGCGCCCTCTCCGCTGCCTGGGTTCCGATGCCGCGCGACTTGGCTTCCGCGATCGCGTCGGCGGCCAGTTCCGCAGATTCCATCGCGTAGGCGATGCCCTCACCATTGAACGGATTGACCATGCCCCCTGCGTCGCCCACCATGAGCAGACCCCGTCCGTAGTGCGGCTGCCTGTTGAATGCCATGGGCAGTGCAGCGCCTTGGACCTTGCCCACCATGTTCTCGTCGCGGAAGCCCCACTCATCGGGCGTGTTTTCAAGCCAACGCCTGAGTAGCAAGCGGTAATCGGTCTTGCCGAAGCCCTTGGATGTGTTGAGGACACCGAGCCCGACGTTGCTGGTGCCGTCGCCCATGCCGAAGATCCAGCCATAGCCGGGCATCAGCGTCGACTCGTGGGGTTTGCCCTCCCACAGCTCCAACCAGGACTCCAGGTAGTTGTCATTCGTGCGTGGTGACGTGTAGTAGGTCCGGACCGCCACACCCATGGGACGATCATCCCGCTTGGTCATCCCCATCGACACCGACAAGCGCGACGAGTTGCCGTCCGCGGCCACGACGAGAGGAGCGCGCCATGTGGCGCCGCTCTTCGTTCGAACGCCGGTGATGCGTCCGGAGCGATCATCAAGGACGGCCTCTGTGACGTTGGCCCCTTCCACGAGCGTGGCCCCGAAGGAGACGGCGTGCCGTGCGAGGAGGTCGTCGAAATCGTGACGGGGGCGCATCAGTCCGTATGGTGGGAAGTCCGTCAGCTCCGGCCAGTTGAGTTCGAACGGCTCGGTACGACCGCCGTAAATGCGCAGGCCGAGGTTGTGCAGCCAGCCGTTCTCCTCGGACGTGTCGATCCCCAGCTTGGTGAGTGCCCGGGTGGCGCGAGGAGTGAGGCCATCGCCACAGACCTTTTCCCGAGGGAAGTGGGATTTCTCAAGCATGACGACGTCCAACCCACGTCGAGCGAGGTTGGCCGCCGTGGAGGAACCACCCGGTCCGGCTCCGACGACGATGACGTCGGCTTCACCGCCCTCGTCAGCGCTCGCCCTGCCGGTGACCGGCTCGGCCTTGCTCATTGGTGCTCCTCACGGAAAATCTCGTTGAACCGTGGCCAGTCTAGGCGGTCCCAACCAGTGATCGCCAACCGATCGACCGTTGCTGCCCAATCCCCATTGACAAGCGGAAATGGCCAAATTTGCTGACGAAACCATCACGTTAATCAGGTTGTGCAGAGCTTGATCGAGTTGGGCAGAGCGCAGTGACGAGGAACCGGGGGCCGCTGGTCTGGGACTTTTAGGAGCGGACGCCGCTCTGGGCTATCGTCGCTCGGGTGAGTCTGGACTTCGGAACCAAGCGCATGCGAGCCACGACCGTGGCCATTCCCGATCCGGGGTTGTTGCAACGGTTTCTCACCTACTCCGGGCCCAACGCAGCCTTCATCCGCAGGGGTGAGGGCTTCGTGGCGCTCGGAGAAGCGGCGCGGTTCGAGACGGATTCGCCCGACGCGGCCGATGTCTGGTGGTCCGAGGTCGCCGACCACATCGACCACGACTCAGAACTGCCGGGCGCCTATGGCACCAGCCCATTGGCCGTCGGCTCGTTCACCTTTGACCCGGATCATTCGGAGGAGCGATCGGTACTGATCGTCCCTGAGGTGGTCGTCGGCAAACGTGATGGCCAGTCGTGGATGACCACCATCGGCGACGGTTCCCAGTCCTTGGACATTCCGCCGCCCGGAGAGCCGCTGGAGGCCCCGTCCGGTCTGCAGTTGCGGCAGGGCTCCCTGTCCGAGAACGTCTGGATGGACATCGTCGGTGAGGTCATCCGCCTGATACGCCGCGGCGAGGTGGACAAGGTGGTTCTCGCGCGTGACCTTCTGGCCCATGCCGAGAACCCCATCGACGTCAGATGGCTCGTCAATCGGCTACTGCATCGTTACCCCACGACATGGACGTACCTGGTGGACGGCATGGTGGGTGCCACGCCTGAGCTGTTGATCCGTCGGCAGGGAGGTCTGGCAACGTCACGAGTCCTGGCGGGAACCGTGTCGTTGGACCCGAGCAACACCAACGCGCTGGTGAAGGCGGCAGAACTTGCGACGTCGTCGAAGGATGTGGCGGAACACGAGTTCGCCGTCGAGTCCGTGGCACGGGCGTTGGCGCCCTACTGCTCGGCCATGAACGTTCCCGAGACGCCGTCGGTTCTCCCACTCCCGAACGTCTTGCACCTTGCCACCGACATCACAGGCGTGACCGACCCCGACACGAGTTCGCTGGCACTCGCCGCTGCCCTGCATCCGAGCGCGGCGGTGTGCGGAACTCCCACATTCGCCGCTCGCGACATCATCAGCGAGCTGGAATCAATGGATCGCGGACGATACGCCGGTCCTGTCGGTTGGGTTGATTCCTCCGGCGACGGCGAGTGGACCATCGCCCTGCGCGGTGGCCAGATCAAACAGGACTCGCCCGACACCATCCAGCTTTTCGCGGGCAGTGGGCTGGTCATCGATTCGGACCCGCCCGCTGAGCTCGCCGAGACCAAAGCCAAGTTCCTGCCGATGTTGCAGGCGCTGGGGCTCGCCGACACCTGACACAGTGCCCCCGTCGCCCGCCTTGTGCCCCGTCGCCCGCGTTGTGTCCCGACGCCCGCGTTGTGTCCCGACGCCCGCCTTGGAACCCAGAAACCCGTCCTGATCGTCGACGCCCGCACTATAACTCCGGCGTCGAACGATAGGGCGGGCGTCGAAGAATAGCGCGGGCGTCCCGAGGTCAGCGAGCGGTGCTGGGTCTGGGCACAATAGCGGCTCAGCGGCGGCGCTGGACCTTGATCTTCTCGCCGCCTGGGGGGCCGCCGCCCTTCCTCTTGGCCTTCTCCGCCTCCAGGATCCGGGCCTGCTCCTGCTGCTGCTCCATCAGCGCCTCCCGGTCCAGTCCGCTGCGCAGGAAGCCGAAGGCGATGGCTGCGATGATGAGCGAAATCCAGGCGGGCCATCCGAACACGATGGGCAGCGTGACGAGCGCCACCATGTCGATGCCCCTCAGGACCGAGAACATCAGCCCGGGCGGCAGTGCGGCGACGCCCGCGGACACGATGGGTCCACCATAGTCAGCGGGCTTCGCCGACACCCATCGGATGGTGGCAAGGAAACCCGCCAGTGCGGTGATGAGGGCAGCCGTGATCCCGGAGATGAGCGCGTTCTCGCTGTCCAGACCGCCGATGAAGGCGGGGGCCGTGGCGATTCCCCAGATGAGCGCCAGGGCGGCAGGCACGACCATCGTGGCGGTCTTGATCTTGCCCGGATCGAAGGGGAAGCACCGCTGCAATCCCTTGGTACGGCTGATGACGCGGAGCGAGTTGCAGAATCCAATGAGCGCCACCATGAGCACGAGGGCTGAGATGGGCGGGTTCACCTGGGAGATCCCCAGGGCCTGCACGGCGTACGGCACCACCATGGTGCCCAACCACAGCACCAGGGGGAGCGGGTTGCGCCAGAGGCGCTGCACGTCGCGCATGATGAGCGCCTGGGTCCCGAGCCCCACACCGCGGGTCGCCCGCACGTGTCCCTTCCGCTTGGCCTTGTCCTCCACCAGGATGTCGCGGACCAGGGCGAAGTCCATGGCGAACGCAGCGCCCTGCATGCCGGCTATCAGCGAGCTGCCGGCGGTCAAGCGCTGACGTCGAATGTTGCGCAGACGCAGCCCCGCCACCACCGCCGAGACCAGCCCCAGGAGGAGACCGGCACCAGCGATGATCCAGGCAAAGTTGACGCTCAGCTGTTCCAGGGGTTCGGCAGGCAGCCAGCCGGCCGCGATGCCGACCAGCGCCAGCAGCGTCGCCATGGCCGCGGCGCCCACCACGCCCTGCAGCGTGCCGGTGATCCAGCGACGTTCAACCCCCTGTTCGGCAGCGGCGAAGGCGGTGAGTCCGAACGCACCGAGACCCGCCGATGCCGCCCAGATGAGAATGTTGACCAACCCCGAACCGGTCAGTGCCGCCACCAGCGCACCGAACAGTGCCCCCGCAGCGATTGCCACCCCGAGAGCGGCAATGAGCCGTCCGCTCAGGAGTCGGCGGCGGTCCAGTGGACCGTCCATCAGCCAGAAACCTTCTGCGGCCGACGCAACGATGGGGCCGAACATGCGGCACACCACCAGGGTGAAGGCGAGGATCGACGCCACCGCGGCCCATGGCAGCAGGCCACGGGCCGCCAGGCACTGGTCTGTGTCGCAGCCAGCCACGGATTGCTGTGCCTGAATGATCGCGCTGATCAGCATGGCCCCGATGAGGACCACGCCGAAGACCATCACATAGGCGTCCTGGAAGGCTTCCAGGAGGTTGCGGTCGGCTCGTCCGCGCCGCCAGTCGCGCATGAGCAGCTTGAGCTGACGTTCGTCGGCCTGACCGATCTCTCCGAATCGCTCGTCCATCACACTCATGCCCGCGGTCCTCCCAGCCGCACCTCGCGAGCCCCGATGGCCTCCAGCAGCGCTGGTTCATGGCTGGCAAGGACGATCGCGAGTCCGTCCTTCAAATCTGATTTCAACCGCTGTCCCAGCCACTCGACACCCTCGACGTCGAGACGTTGTTCGGGTTCATCGAGCACGAGGAGCCGCCGCGGCCGCACGAAGGCAGTGGCGAGAGCGAGCCGTCGACGCTGTCCCGACGACAGGGTGCTGGGGAGTTGGCTCGCCTGGGGAACCAGCTGCACCTCGTCGAGGACCTCGTCCACCAGCGAGTCGGGGTCGTGGATGCCGTGCGCGCGGGCGAGGAGATCGAGATGTTCCACGACGGAGAGGTCCGGAAAGAAGTCGAGGTCGTCAATGACCGTGGCCACCGTGCGCCGGATCTCTGCGCTGGTCTCACTCATGCGGGTGCCGCACACCGTGATGGACCCTTCATCGGGCCGATCTGCACCCACGAGGCAGCGCAGGACGGTGGACTTCCCGGCACCGTTGCGTCCGGTCAGCGCCACTGCCTCACCGGCATGCACGCTCAGGTCGAAGCCGTCGATGATCGTCACCGGTCCATATGCCTTCTTCAGTTTTTCGACCTTCAGGACCTGTTCACGTTTAGCCACGTGGCCATTGTCCACCATGGATCCGTGGTCACCGAAACCACGGTGTCCGACCCGCGGGGGGTGCCCGTCGGACCGGCCCGCGGCATCCGATGACGTGGAGTCGGCGCAAAGCTGCCTCCGGGTGGACCGAACGGCTCACGGTTGGGGAGCACCAGCGGATGGGAATGGTCAGAGGTGGATGGATAGGGTGAGCGACATGGAGAACACGCGCGCAACCCTGGGCAAACGTCGAGCCGAGGTGGCCGCCATGTTCGACGGCGTCGCCAAGCGCTATGACCTCTTCAACCATCTTCTGACGTTGGGGTTGGTGCAGGACTGGCGGCACCATACTCTCACGGCCATTGCACCCCGTCCGGGCGAGAGCGTGCTGGACATTGCGGCCGGAACCGGCACATCATCGGCGCCGTTGCTGCAGGCCGGAGCGTCGGTGTTCCCCGCCGACATCAGCATGGGCATGCTCAGCGTGGGAAAACAGCAGCACCCCGAGCTGCACTTCGTCGCCGGCGACGCGCTTCGCCTTCCGTACGGGGACGAGGTCTTCGATGCCGTGACCATCTCCTATGGTCTGCGCAATGTGGAGCACACCAGCTCCGCCCTGCGGGAGATGCTCCGCGTGACGAGACCCGGCGGTCGCGTGGTCATTGCGGAGTTCTCCACCCCCTCCAGTCCAGCCTTTCGGTGGCTGTACGAGCAGGTGGCCCTGAGGATCGTGCCTCTTGCCGCCAAGGTCTCCAGCAATCCCGCGGCCTATGGCTACCTCGCCGAATCCATCCTCGCGTGGCCTGACCAAGAGGGTCTCGCGGACATGCTGGCCGGCGCTGGTTGGCGCGACGTCGAGTGGCAGAACCTGGCTGGCGGGATCGTGGCGCTGCATCGCGGGTGGAAACGCTGATGGCGGAGTTCGTCCTGGACGCCTACGCTGCCCGCAGCTGCCCGGTCAAGACCCACAATGCCTTCAATCCCAGGCTCGAGAAACCCGCCGTTCCGCTGGATGAGTCGCTGGCGGAGTCGTTCGACGGCGGTAGGGATTTCCGGGACCTGACGCTCAGTGCAATCGTGCGCCGCAACTCCGATGTGGTGGATCTGCGGGAACGGTTGCTGGAGGGAGCTGGATGGACTGAGCTCGAGACCGCATGCGTCGCCGCCATGGAGGAGGGTGCGCCGATCATCATCGGCGGGGTGCTTCCTCTCGATCTGCAGTCACACCGCAGCGGGCGACCCGATTTCCTGGTGCGAGGAGCCGACGCGCCCGACGGGCGCCCCGGCTATCTGCCGGTCCGAATCAAGCCCTACCTGGTGCTGGAGAAGCAGACGGGCGGCACGGATCTGGGGTATTCAACACTGGACAACCCGGGAACGCGGAGCGCGCTGTCAGGTCTGCGGTACCGGACGCGTCGCGAGGGTGCGCTGCTGGAACTGGCCCACCACTGGCGTCTCCTGGAGGCATGCGGGCACGCCTCCACCGACATTCTCGCCGGGGTCGTCGGCACCGACAGACTGCCGTCGGAGGGAAACGGCAATGTGATTGCGTGGGTGAATCTGGACCACCGCTTCATCCGGACCTTCTCGCGCACGGCCAGCACCGGACGTCGGTTGCGCTCCGCCCTGGAACGCTACGACCACGAGCACGGCTTCCGCGTGCACGTCGCCGAGCAGGCCCAGGCGCTGGGAACGAATCCGGAGTTGCCGCCCGTGGTTCGTCCCATCCGCATCCGCGAGTGTGAATGGTGCGCATGGTGGAACACGTGCCGCCAGCAGATGGACGACGACGATCTGTCGCTGAGAATCTCCAAGGCGCCCCTCGATGTCCGCGAGCTGCAGGCGCTGGTGTCGCTGGGGATCAGAACGGTTCACGAGCTTGCCGTTGCGGACGTCGAGGAGATACTGCCCGCCTACCTGCCTCTGACATCCCATCGTGACCGCTCCGCATCCCGGCTGCGCCAAGCGGCTCGGCGTGCACGCATGCTGGCTGACGGTGTGACGCTCGAGCGCCTCTCCGACGAACCCGTCGGCGTGCCTCGCGCGGAGGTGGAGATCGATCTCGACATCGAAACCGCGGAGGGTGACATCACCTACCTGTGGGGTGCTCTCGTCACCAACCGGCGCACGGGAGAGCAGAACTTCCATCACGAGAGCTCCTTCAATGCGCTGCCGCCCGAGGCGGAAGTTGAGCTGGCGGCCTCCTTCGCGCGGTGGTTGTTGGCGATGGTGCAGACGTATCCGGAGCTTCGCGTGTACCACTACAGCGACTATGAGACCGTCCACATGAGCCGGCTCGCGGAGCGCAGCCAACACCCGGACCTGCTGGAGGTGTGCGCGCTGTTCGGCACGCACTTCATCGACCTGTTCCGCTATGTCCGGGATTCGATGGTGGCCGTTGACGGTCTCGGACTGAAGGTGGTGGCAACTGAGGGAGCCGGTTTCCGCTGGCGCGACGACGAACCCAACGGGCTGGCATCACAGACGTGGTACCGGACAGCGCTTCAGTCACCGGACGTCCAGGATCGCAGTTCCGCCCGGACCCGGATCCTGCAGTACAACGAGGATGACGTGCGCGCGACATTCGCCGTGCGGGAGTGGCTCGATTCGCTGGACTCCTGAGGAACCTCTGATCAATCATGTCCTGGCTGCGGCGCACCGGATCGGGCGACCTGGCGTCCCACCATCTGGATATGGACATCCAGTACACGCACCAGATGCAGTGACACCATCTCATCCCGCCCGGCCAAGTCCTCGCCGAGAACAGCATTGATCAGGGCTTCCCTGAGCAACCACTGATGCCCCGCGCTTTCCGTGGTCACGGCTCGCGTCGGGCGCTCGCACGCACTACCGTCGGGGGGTGAGCGACGACAGCACGACCAACCCGTCCGAGACGACCGAGCGCCCGGCGACAACCCCAGTGGATGAGACCGAGCGCCCGGAGACGCCATTCGTGGATGAGACCGAACGCGCCGGGGATGAGCAGACCTTCGCGGATTTCGGTCTCGATGACCGGCTTGTCCATGCCGTGAAGGACCTCGGCTACGAGCACCCCTCCCCCATCCAGTCGGCCACCATCCCGGCCCTCCTCGAAGGACGTCACGTGGTGGGCCTGGCGCAGACGGGTACCGGCAAGACCGCCGCCTTCGCGTTGCCCATCCTGAGCCAGCTGGACCCGAAACAGAAGACGCCCCAAGCGCTGGTGCTCGCTCCCACCCGTGAACTTGCGCTGCAGGTGTGCGAGGCGTTCGAGAGCTACGCGGCGCAGATGACGGGCGTGCACGTGCTGCCGGTCTACGGCGGCCAGGGCTACGGCGTCCAACTCAGCGCACTGCGTCGCGGCGTCAACGTGGTGGTGGGTACCCCCGGCCGGATCATGGACCACCTCGACAGGGGCACGCTGGACCTCTCCGAGCTGCGTTTCCTCGTGCTCGATGAGGCCGACGAGATGCTCAAGATGGGCTTCGCGGAGGACGTCGAGACGATTCTGAAGGACACCCCGGCGGACAAGCATGTCGCACTCTTCTCGGCGACGATGCCGAGCCAGATCCGGCGCATCTCGAAGAAGTATCTGGATGACCCCGTCGAGGTGACCGTCAAGGCCTCAAAGCAGACCACACCCAACATCACCCAGCGCTACCTCATGGTGTCCTACCCCCAGAAGGTGGATGCCCTGACGCGCATCCTCGAGGTGGAGAACTTCGAGGGCATGATCGTGTTCGTCCGGACCAAGAACGAGACGGAGATGCTGGCCGAGAAGCTGCGCGCTCGCGGTTTCTCCGCGATGGCCATCAACGGCGACATCGTCCAGGCGCAGCGGGAACGCACTGTTGATCAGCTCAAGTCCGGGAAGCTCGACATCCTTGTCGCCACCGACGTGGCCGCGCGGGGCTTGGACGTGGAGCGCATCAGCCATGTCATCAACTACGACATCCCAACGGACACCGAGTCCTACACCCATCGCATCGGCCGCACGGGCCGCGCCGGTCGAAGCGGCGATGCCATCTCCTTCGTCACGCCTCGGGAGCGGCACCTCCTGCGCGCCATCGAGAAGGCGAACAAGAACACGCTCACCCAGATGTCGCTGCCCAGCGTCGATGACGTGAACGCCACACGGCTCAGCCGTTTCGACGACGACATCACCCAGGCGCTGGCGTCGGAGAAGGTGGACTTCTTCCGCGACGTCGTGACCCATTACGTGGGTGAGTACAACGTGCCGGAGGTCGACGTCGCCGCAGCTCTGGCCGTTGTGCTGCGGGGCGATCAGCCCCTGCTCCTGGAACCCGAACCGGAGCGGCCGCGCTTCGAGGATCGGAAGAACCGCGATGGCGGATCCAAGGAAGGTCGCGGATCCCGCTTCGACGATCGGGACCGCGGACCCCAGGGCGGTCAGAAGTGGAAGCGCGACGATCGCCCCGGCCGCGACGCCAGCCCCCGGCGAGGCCGCTCCGATGTGGACTATGCCACCTACCGGATCGCCGTGGGCAAGAGGCAGCGCGTGGAGCCGCGTCAGATCGTTGGCGCCATCGCCAACGAGGGCGGGCTCGGCCGTCAGGACTTCGGCCACATCGACATCCGCATGGACTACTCGCTGGTGGAACTGCCGTCCAACCTCCCGTCGGAGACCTGGGACAGGCTGCGTTCCACCCGCATTTCGGGCCAGCTGATCGAACTGACCAGGGATGGCGGTCCGGGCGGTCGCGAGAAGCCGCGGAAGGGACCGAAGAAGGACAAGAAGCCGCGTTGGAAGGAGTGAGCCGTGTCACGAACGTCCTCATCCCTGACCTCGCGGTTGCCGTGAGCGACGCTTCTTCTCCCCCGCGACGAAGCGAATAGGCAGTGCAGCGCAGTCGAAAGCGGACTCGAGTCGGGAGTGCTTCCGCCCGCCGTACCGTGGTCTGTCTCTCGGTCCTGGCCCTCACATCGTCGGGGTGTGGTGCTGTCCCCGCCGACTCTGGGCCGGACGGTGGTGATCGCTGGCGACCCACGGGCACGATGTCCTGGCACATCCAGTACGGCGACGACGTCAGTCCCCCCGATGTGGCCGTCCTCAACCTCGACGGCGCCGAGACCGACGTCTCCCTCATCAAGGAGATCCACGCCGCTGGCTCCCATGCGATCTGCTACATCAACGCGGGCGGAGCCGAGACCTTCCGCGACGACTTCGCCTCCTTCCCCGACGACGTCCGGGGGAATCCGCTGGATGATTGGCCCGGGGAGACCTGGTTGGACATCCGCGAACTGGACGTGCTCCTTCCCATCATGGCGGCACGCATGGCCGAGTGCGCGGACAAGGGCTTCGACGCCGTCGACCCCGACAACCTCGACGGCTACACCGCCGACACCGGTTTCCCGCTGACCCGAAACGATGCCCTCGCCTACCAGCGCGAACTGATCGCCCTCGCGCATGAACGAGGGCTCGCCGTCGGGCTCAAGAACGCCACGGAGTTGACTCGAGAGGTGGCGGACGACGTGGACTTCGCCGTCAACGAGCAGTGCCAGCAGTACAACGAGTGCGACGCCTACGGACCGCTGATTGCACTGGACAAGCCGGTGTTCAATGTCGAGTACGAGGGCACCTGCGACGACCAACCCGACGGGGTGAGCACAGTGATCGCGGACATGTCTCTCGACAGCCCGACGACCAGCTGCCGCTGAGACTGTGTGTATCGAGCAAAAAGCGCAGCGGACTCCCCGTGAACAGGAGTAGTGGCCGTTTGTGGTTGGTCTGCCAACCACGAACGGCCACAACCCTCTAGCCTGAATCCGTGAACGGGAACGAACCGACCGCACCGACCATGTGCCCGGCACGTGATGCGAATCAGCGCGCAGTCGCTTCCAGCTGCGGGAGCTCGGAGACGATCGCCTGCGCCGACGTCTTGGCATCGCCGAAGCACATAACGGTGTTCTCATTGAAGAACAGCGGGTTCTGCACTCCCGCGTAGCCGACGCTCATCGAGCGTTTGAACACCACGACGGTCTCCGCCTCCCAGACGTGCAACACCGGCATGCCGGAGATGGGCGAACCCTCCTCCATGGCGGCGGGGTTGACCGTGTCGTTGGCGCCGATGACGAGCACGACGTCGGTGCTGGCGAAGTCGGCGTTGATGTCGTCCATCTCCTCGACGATGTCGTAGGGCACCTTGGCCTCGGCCAGCAGGACGTTCATGTGGCCCGGGAGACGGCCGGCGACCGGATGGATGGCGAACCGCACGTCGGTGCCCTTGGCCTGCAGAGATCGGGTGAGTTCCGCGACGAGGTGCTGCGCCTGCGCGACGGCCATGCCGTAGCCGGGCACGATGATGACCCGTTTCGCCTCATCCAGCAGACGTGCGACGTCGGCCGTCGATGCCTCACGGTGGTCGCCCTCCACTGCGGGACCCTGGGGGCCGGAATCGCCGAACCCGCCGAGGATGACCGAGATGAAGGATCGGTTCATGGCGCGGCACATGATGTAGCTGAGGATGGCGCCGGAGGCACCCACCAGGGCGCCGGTGACGGTCAGGATCGTGATGCCCAGCGTGAAGCCTGTGAAGGCGGCGGCCCAGCCGGAATAGGAGTTCAACATGGAGATCACCACGGGCATGTCGGCGCCCCCGATCGACGCCACGAGGTGGACGCCCAACGCCAGCGACACGAGCGTGGCAATCAGCAGAGGAATGATGGAGTCCGAGGAGATGAACCACCAGCCCAGAAGCCCCAGCGCGACGAGTGCCGCGAGGTTGAGCCAGTTCCTACCCGGCAGGATTAGAGGCGCCGAAGCCAGCTTTCCGTTGAGTTTGCCCCAGGCCACGACGGAGCCCGTGAAGGTGACTGCCCCGATGAACACGCCGAGATACACCTCCACCTGCTGGAAGCTGGAGGCCTCCGGACGTTGGAGGAAGGCGTTGTAGCCCACCAGGACGGCGGCGGCACCTACGAAGCTGTGGAGCAGCGCGATGAGTTCCGGCATGCCCGTCATCTCCACCTTGCGTGCCCGCCAGATGCCGACGACGGCGCCGATGGCCAGCGCCGCGTACAACAGCACGGCGGAGACCGGCTGCAGTTCCATGTTGGCATAGTCCGTGTAGGCGATGGCGAAGTTGGTGGCGACGACGGCCAGCACCATCCCGAGGACGCCGAAGGCGTTGCCCCGCTTGGCCGTCTCGTGCTTGCTGAGACCGGCCAGGGCGAGAATGAACATCAGTCCGGCGACGATGTAGGTGGCGTCGATGAAGTTGCTCAACATGGTTCAGCCCTTCCGGAACATGGTCAGCATGCGGTGGGTCACGGTGAACCCGCCGAAAATGTTGATGGCAGCCAGGGCGATGGCGACGAACGAGATGCCCTTCACCCACGGATTGGGATCAGCCAGTTGTGTCATGGCACCCACGATGATGATGCCGCTGATGGCATTGGTGACGCTCATCAGGGGGGTGTGGAGGGCGTAGGTGACGTTCCAGACCACGTAGTAGCCCACCACGCAGGCCAGGACGAAGATGCCGAACAGAGACACGAAAATGGGGGGTGCGACGGTCAGCAGGGCGATGAGTCCCATGCCTGCCAGCCCCACCCAGACCACGTCCGACCACCATGGTCTCGGTTTCTTCGGCTCGGGTGGCGGTGCCGCGGGGACGGCTTCGACTGCCGGAGCGGGTGCCAGCGCCGCGGAGACCTCAATGGGCGGCGGGGGAAACGTGATCACACCGTCGCGCACGGTGGTCATGGTGCGCAGGATCTCGTCGTCGAAGTCGACGACGAGCTGGCCGTCGTTCCCGGGTGTCAAGAGCTTCAGCGCGTTGACGAGGTTGGTGCCGTAGAGCTGGGAGGACTGTCCGGGGAGGCGGCTGGCCAGGTCCGTCCACCCGATGATGGTGACGCCGTTCTCGGTGACCCAGCTCTCGCCGGGCCTCGTCAGTTCGCAGTTGCCGCCTCCCTGCGCTGCCAGGTCCACGATGACGGATCCGTTGCGCATGGAGGCCACCATGTCGGCCGTGATCAGCTTGGGTGACGGCCTGCCGGGGATGGCTGCGGTGGTGATGATGATGTCCACCTCTGCGGCCTGTTCGGCATACAGCTCCCGTGCCCGGGCGGCGTAGTCAGCTCCCACCTCCTTTGCGTACCCGTCGGAGCTGATGCCCTGGTCCTCGGAGCGGACGTGGAGGAAGCTTGCCCCCATGGACTCCACCTGTTCGGCGGTCTCCGGGCGCACGTCGGTGGCGCGGACGACGGCACCGAGTGAGTTGGCGGCGCCGATCGCGGCGAGTCCGGCGACTCCGGTCCCGGCCACGAGCACCGTGGCGGGCGGAACGTTGCCGGCCGCCGTGACCTGTCCGGTGAAGAAGCGGCCGAAAGCGTGCGCTGCCTCCACCACGGCGCGGTAGCCGGAGATGTTGGCCATCGCACTCAGCGCGTCCAGTGCCTGGGCCCGGCTGGTGCGGGGCACCATGTCCATGCTGAGCGCGGTGACGCCCTGGGCTGCCAGCTTCTCGGTCAATTCCGCGTCCTGGCGAGGCGCCAGGAAGCTGATGATTGTGGCACCGACCCGGAGCGCGGCTATCTGGCCGTCCGTAGGTGGATTCACCGCAAGAACGATGTCACTGTGCCACGCATCGTTGACATCCCCCACCCTGGCGCCCGCCTCGGCATAGGCGTCGTCGTCGAGCGCGGCTCGAGAGCCCGCCCCCTCCTGAACCACGACGTCGTAGCCCAGGCCGATCAATTGACGGACGGTTGTGGGGGTGGCGGCCACACGGTTCTCACCGGGCGCCACCTCAAGCGGAATACCGATCTGCATGAGAATGACCGTAACGGGTCTGACCGACAAACCGGGAGTCGGGGTGCGCACTGGACAGCGCAGACCGCCGAAGCGGCGCTGATCCTGCATCAGCCGTTGCCCTGGCCGACGGGTGAGGACCTTCGCGTCCGCGTCGCCTCGATACGCCGGCCCATGGACCCCGGTCCTTGTCAGTCGGCCAACTCACGAGCCATGGCACTGCCGGCGGTGCGGCCGGAGAAGATGCACCCGCCGAGGAAGGTGCCTTCGAGCGCCCGGTAGCCGTGCATGCCACCACCGCCGAAGCCAGCCGCCTCGCCCGCGGCGTAAAGTCCTCGGACGGGCCCGCCGTCGGGGCTGAGCACGCGGGCACTGAGATCGGTCTCGAAGCCACCGAGCGTTTTCCGGGAGAGGATGTGCAGTTTGACGCCGACGAGCGGCCCTCGCTTCGGGTCGGTCAACTTGTGCGGCGGGTAAGCACGCTTACTGATCCTGTCACCGCGGTAGCGTCCGGCCACCTCCATCGCCGCGAGCTGGGCGTCCTTGGAGTAAGGGTTGTCGAGCTGGCCGTCGCGAGCGTCCACCTGCTGGCGCACCGTGACCGGGTCGAGCGCGGGCTCGCCGGGCTCGAGAAGCTCGTTCATCTTTTCCACGAGCTCCTCGATGGTGTCGGCCAGGACGAAGTCGGCGCCCTTGTCGAGGAAGGCCTGGACCGACGGCGGCACCGCGGTGACCGGTCGTCGGGCGACATCCTTCAGGCTCCTGTTCGTGATGTCGAGGTTCTGCTCGGATCCGGAGAGGGTGAACTCCTTGCCAGCGATGGTCCTGTTCGTGATGAACCACGAGTGGTCGTAGCCGCTGCGGCGCAGGTGCGCGAGAGTGCCCAGGGTGTCGTACCCAGGGAAGAGCGGGGCCGGGAGACGATGACCGTGGGCGTCGAACCACAGGGAGCTGGGGCCGGAAAGGATGCGGATCGCGTGGCCGGGCCAGATCGGGTCCCAGTTACGGACGCCCTCCACGTAGTGCCACATGCGGTCTCGGTTGATAAGGCGTCCCCCGGCCCGCTCGGTGATCGCAATCATCCGGCCGTCGACGTATGCCGGGACACCCGTCAACATCTTCCGCGGTGATGTTCCGAGTCGCTCCGGCCAGTTGGCGCGGACGAGATCGTGGTTGCCGCCTATGCCTCCGCTCGCGACGAGGACGGCGGCTGCGCTCAGCTCGAAGTCACCGGTCACCTCGCGAGACGATGCCTCGCCGCGCGAGCTGGCGTCGGGAGCGAGGAGGGCGCCGCGCACCCCGGTGACGGCGCCGTCGGTGACGACGAGTTCGTCCACGCGGTGGCGGTGGGCGAACGTCACGAGCCCCCGGTCGCGTGCCTGCTGAACCCTGCGGACGAATGGTGCGGCTACGCCGGGCCCGGTACCCCACGTGACGTGGAAGCGAGGGACGGAGTTGCCGTGCCCGTCGGCTGTGCCGTCGCCGCGTTCGGCCCATCCGACGATGGGGAACCAACGCATGCCTTGCGCGTGCAGCCATGCGCGCTGCTCATCTGAAGCGAAGTCGACATATGCCTTTGCCCATTCCGCTGGCCAGTAGTCCTCGGCGCGGTCGAAGCCTGCGGTGCCCATCCAGTCGCGGAGTGCCAACTCGGTACTGTCCCTGATGCCCAAACGTCGCTGTTCCGGGCTGTTGACGAAGAACAGCCCACCAAAGGACCAGTGGGCCTGCCCGCCCAGATTGTCCGCCGACTCCTGGTCCACGAGGATCACTCGGTGCCCGGCATCGGCAAGCTCTGCTGTAGCGACGAGGCCGGCGAGGCCATGCCCGACGACGATGACGGCAGCATCCATGTCCTCAGACTACTGGCGTGAGGGCCTCCGGAAAGGACAATTACAGCGCGTGACAGCGGTATCACAGTGGAATCATCCCGAGTGTGACCCATCGAGCTGCGCACCCGCAACGAACAAGAGCTCGCTTTCTACCGTGCCGCCCTCGACTACCTCTTCACCGAGGACTGGCACCCCCTGGACGTCGGTCTGCTCCTTCATCTGCGTCCGTGAGCACGTCTTGAAGCACGGTGCGCCCGTCTTTGCGATCTACGAGGTCAGAGCCGCGCCACCCGGAATCAGCGATCCCACCATCCGACTCGTCCTCAATGAACTGAAGAACGAAGGCCTCCTCGAACCGCAAGGCACAGGACGCTCGGCCGTGTGCCTACGTGTGACCACGTAGGCCCCTCCGCGCACGCCTTGCGGCAGAAGCGGAGGCTCGGGGACAGAACAGCCCATCGGCATAACGGCTTTGGGATGGCGGCACGGGCGTCACCGTCACCGAGGGGTCCCCCTGCTATCTACACAGTTTTCTGTACGGCCCTCGTTATGGCTATCTTCGCTGACCCGCGTCACGAGCGGACTGTGTCCGTTACCGAAGCCTCCCGTCGTGGTGTTGCGGGCTTTGTCAAGCATGCGGAACGTGGTGAGGACGTTCTCGTCGAGCGTCACGGACGGGCGGTCGCTGCCGTGATCTCCGTGGAACAGTTCGACGAGCTGCAACGCGTCCGTGCAAACTTGATCGCCGCTTCTCTCGTGTTGGCGCGCGAACTCTCTGACACTGGCAGCCGCACCGATCTGGACGACGCTATCGCGGCGTTCGGGTTCGACCGGACCGAACTTGAGGCTGAGCTCGACGCTGACCTGGCCGTCGGCCGCGAGTGACTCCACTTCCACGCACCGATCCCCGGGGGCGGTGACGGGTGGTTGAGGAGAAGCATCCGGAAGTTCCGGGCTGTCTCGTGCGACCTCGAGGAAGCCGAGATGGCATGGAGGGACCATATCTCCGGCGACGGTTCGGGAACGTAGCTGGCCACTCCGATCCGGATTCCCTTCCGCTACTGGTGGGATCTCGACGGCGGACCTCAGCTTTGTCCGGCCAACTCCGTGTCCTCTTCGGGCGTGGCGATCGCGCGGAACTCACCGCTGGGCTTGGTGAGCAGGCTGACGGCCACGACGGCGATGGTCGAGCACAGGAAACCGGGGATGATCTCATAGACCCCCTCACCACCAAGGAAGCTCTCATTCCACCCCGCCCAGATCCAGCCTATGACCACGGCAGCTCCGGTCACCAAACCGGCCACCGCACCGGTCCCGGTCATCCGCGACCAGGTCAGCGCGAGCAGGATCAGCGGGCCGAAGGCCGCGCCGAAGCCCGCCCAGGCGTTTGCCACGAGGCCGAGCACCTGCGAGTCGGGATCCCACGCGAGGAAGGCCGCGACCACCCCGACGAGCAGGACGCTCAACCGACTGACCAGCACCGTCTCCTTGTCACCGGCCTCACGGCGCAGGAACAAGCGGTAGAAGTCCTCGGTCAGCGAGGAGGACGCAACCAGCAGCTGGCTGGAGACAGTGCTCATGATCGCCGCGAGCAACGCGGCAAAGAGGAAGCCGGTGATGAGCGGGTGGAAGAGCAGCTCCGCCAGCACAATGAAGATGGTTTCCGGGTCCTGGATGTCGAGGTTGTTGCGCACGGCATAGGCCCGCCCGAAGATCCCGAGGCTGATGGCGCCGAGCAGCGAAATCCCCATCCATGTCATCCCGATGTTGCGGGCGGTTGAGACCGATTTGACGCTGCGCACCGCCATGAAGCGCACGATGATGTGCGGCTGCCCGAAATAGCCCAGGCCCCAGGCGATCGCCGACAGGAAGCCGATGATGCTCAGCCCCTCGAACATCGACAAGAAGCTGGCGTCGATGCCGCGCAGCCGTTCGGCGGCCACACCGATGCCGTCGCCCTGACCGGTCGTGAGCACCAGGACGGGCATCAGGACCAGGGCGATCATCATGATGCAGCCCTGTACGAAATCTGTCAGGCTGACTGCGAGGAAGCCACCGATGACGGTGTAGGTCATCACAATGCCCAGGGTGAGCAACACCCCGATGGAGTAGTCGCTGGCCCATCCGACGTCAATCAGCCCGCCGAACGCGGTAGTGAAGAGCTTGCCGCCCCCGACCAGTCCGGAGGCTGTGTAAACGGCGAAGAAGACCACGATGACCAGCCCTGAGATCGTCCGCAGCGGTAGGGCTGTGCTCGGAAAGCGTGCGGCCAGGAAGGCTGGAACGGTCAACGAGTTGTCGTAGCGCTCGGTCTGCTCGCGCAGCCGCGGCGCGACGATGATCCAGTTGAGAAGGGCGCCGACGAACAGGCCGATACCGATCCATGCCTCAACCAGCCCGGCTGCATACAGGGCGCCCGGCAACCCCAGGAGCAGCCAGCCGCTCATGTCGGAGGCGCCAGCAGACAGCGCCGCCACCGCAGGCGGCAGTTGCCGTCCGCCAAGGACATACTGCTCCGCGGTCCCCGTGGACTTGCGGTAGGCGTAGAAGCCGATGGCGAGCATCAGCACGAAGTACGCGGTCAGACTGATCCAGACCCCAGTGTCCATGATTCTCCTCTGTTCTCGCGTGAGTGGGATGGGTTCAATGTGCCACACGACCACGTCCTGCGGCGGGCATCGGCCAGATTCGGCCCAGGGCCACGTAGCCCAATTGGAGTGCAAGTCCTCTGCTCTGGGTGGGTGGCAGACCTGTGGATCAGTAGCAGGTCTACGCCGATTGGCAGTCGCGGATGTCTTGGTCGCCACGCTGACTCGGTGCGTCACCATCGACGTTGGAAGATCGTGGTGACCTCGCTTGCCTCAGCGCCCGGTTTCGCTCAGTGCTGCTTCGGCTGCTCGTCGGCCGTGTCGGGAGATAAGCGCCACAACGAGTTGCCTCCCGCGAACAGGACCGGCGAGGGCGTTGCTCAGGGCAGCATGGTCGGTGACAGTCGTCGTCTCCCAGCCGAGTGCGGCCGCCACCGCGGCCAAGTCCGTGCCCTGCGGTGTGCCGAAGACTCGTTCAAAGGCCTCCTCGTACTCCGGGGCGCCCTGTTCGAGGGTGGAGAAAATGGCGCCGCCATCGTCATGGACCACGACGGCGCGGATGTCGCAGCCCGGCTCCAGCGGCGGCGCGACGAGGGCACCCATGTCGTGTTGGAGCGTAAGGTCTCCGATCAGCACGGTCGTCGGTTCCCCGGTGGCCAGTGCCACTCCAGTCGCCGTGCTGAGGGTGCCGTCGATGCCGGAGAGACCGCGGTTTGCCCAGACGCGCGCCGGGCGCTGATCGATGGGAGCGAGGTCGGCATCGCGGATGCTCTGGCTCGAGCCGAAGAAGAGCTGCTCCCCCGGGCCCACGGCCGCCACCACGGCCTCGGCGACGGCGTGGCCGTCCCACCCGACCGACGCCTCGCGCTCCGCGGCCACCTTCCGGTCAGCGACCTGCCAGCGCTCCAGCCAGCCCGGATCGCCCTCGGGAATCAACACCCTGTCGACCACCGCGGCCGCACGGTGTCCGACATCGTTCCAGTCCGCGCGGTCCGTCACCACGATGAGCTCCACATCACGTCGTGACAGCAGCGCAGTGACCGGCCGGGACAGCGTCGGATGCCCAAAACGGATCACCCGTCGAATCCCAGCGCCCAAGTCAGTATCGAGGAGCAACCGGTAGTGCGCGATGGCGTTGTCCCCGGTCCGAGCATTGCTGCTCGGCTCGGCGAAGAGGGGCAGACCGCTGAGTTCCGCCAGTGCCCGCGCCTCCATCCCGGCGGTGCGGGACGCGTCGCCGACAAGCACCACCGTGCGCTCCGCATCCGTGACCTCATGCACCGTCACGCCGTCGCTGGCGCTCACGTCCGCCAGGCGCACGTCGACCTCCGGGACAGGTCCCACCAACGGCGCGCTGAACTCCGCGTTGATGTGCACGGGTCCCGGCCTGCGTGACCGTCGCCCGGACGCCACCACGTGGGACCGTTGTACCGCCGCGCCCCAGGCAGCGATGTTGTCAGTGAGCGACGACAGCCGCACGGAGGCGAGCACCGACGGACCGAAGGCTCCCACCTGTTCGCCCGTCTGGTTGGCCCCGGTGCCGATCAGCTCCGCCGGCCGGTCGGCCGTGATCAACAGCAGGCCCACCCCGGCAGCCTTCGCCTCCATGACTGCGGGGGCGAGGTTCCCCACGGCGGAACCGGAGGTGGTGACCACCGCCACCACGCGCTCCGACCCCCTGGCCAGACCCACCGCCGTGAAACAGGCGACTCGCTCGTCGATGCGAACGTGCAGGCGGATGCGGCCGCTCGAGTCCGCCTCATGGAGGGCCAGCGACAGGGCTGCGTTGCGCGACCCCGGCGACAGCACCACATCGGTTACGCCACAAGTGGCAAGGGCGGAGACGATCGTGGCTCCCAACAACGGCGAGTTCACAACGTCTCCTTCAGAGAAGCCAATTCGGGCACGAGTGCGGCGACACGGCGGAGTCGCGCCAGCCACCAGCCTGCCACCTCGGCGTCGGCACGTGTGCGCGCCAGCGCCTCAGAATCGACGGCGAGTGCGCGCACCGGCAGCACTCCCCCTGCGGCCCGCAGCGGCTCCGCGACAACGTCGTCCAGCAGCAGGCTTCCGGTTTCAAGCCCGCAGGCGTATGGCAGCTCTGGAAGCGTCGCAGCCAGCGCCACACCCGCCCGCAATCCGACGGATGTTTCGAGTGCACTCGAGACGACGACCGGGATGCGGAGCATTTCCGACAGCTCGAGACAGCGCCGCACCCCACCCAGCGGCTGCACCTTCAGGATGGCGACGTCCGCAGCACCCAGATCACGCACCCGGAGGGGGTCTCCGACGCGGCGGATCGATTCGTCTGCGGCGATGGGGACGGCCATACCACGGCGATGCAGGAGCTTCCGGAGTTCCGCGAGCTCCTCGACGCTGGCGCAGGGCTGCTCGGCATACTCCAGATCACATTCGGCCAGCTCCATGATGGCGACGGCGGCCTCCCCCACCGCCCATCCACCGTTGGCGTCCACGCGGACCCGACCGTCGGGGCCCAGCGCGTCTCGAACGGCCGAAACCCGGGCGACGTCGTCCTCCAACGTCTGCCCTCTCTCCGCCACCTTCACCTTGGCGGTCCGGCAGCCGGAGGCCCGGACGCGCTCGGCGGCGGCCTCGGGACCGATGGCAGGGACGATGGCGTTGACGGGCACTTCGTCGCGCACCGTGTCGGGCCAGCCGAGGGTCGCCATCTCCACGGCTGCGCGTAGCCAGGCGGCTGCCTCTTCGTCGTCGTACTCGGGGAACGGGCTCCACTCGGCCCACCCTGCGGGGCCTTCGAACACGACACCCTGGCGGCGCGTGATGCCGCGAAATCTGGTGCTCAGCGCGATGTCGTAGACGTGGATATCCATGTGCCTCAGCCGATGAGGATTCCGACGAGAAGACCCAGCCCGACGCCCAGTTCGGCCATGCCCGTGGCCTGCAGAGTGCCGACAAGGTCGCGACCCCGCGCACCCATCAGGAGAGCCTTCACGGGCCGGACCAGGACTACGAAAGCGAGAAGTGCGACGATCGTCCACCACGTCGTCAGGGTGGAAAACACCACCACGCCGCCCACGGCCACGGCGATCAGGGCCACGAAGAACCAGCGAGTTCTGCCCTCCCCGAGCCTGGTGGCGAGGGTGTGCTTTCCCGACTCGGAGTCCGTCGCCACGTCCCGCAGATTGTTGACCACGAGCAGTGCGCTGGCCAGGGCCCCGACGGAGACGGCCGCCACCCAACTCCACGCCGGAGCGGCCCCCGACAAGACGTAGGTGGTGCCAACTGTTGCCACGAGGCCGAAGAACACGAAGACGAACAGCTCTCCCAGCCCGAGATAGCCGTACGGGCGGCTGCCGCCCGTGTAGAACCAGGCGGCGAGGATGGCGGCAGCCCCCACCAGCAGCAGCCACCAGTGACCCGTGATGATGACGATGCCAAGACCCGCAACCGCCGCCAGACCGAAACTGGCGAACGCAGCAGCACGGACGGCCGACGGAGTTGCCAGACCTGTGGCGACGAGACGGGTGGGCCCCACACGCTGGTCGTCGGTGCCACGAATGCCGTCGGAGTAGTCATTGGCGTAGTTGACGCCCACCTGCAGGGCGAGCGCGACGACGAAGCACAGGAGCGCCACGCCGACGAAGCGTCCCGTGGTGGCGGACTCCACCACAGGCAGCGCCGATGCGATGCCGGCAAGGATGGGGGCGAGTGCGGCGGGGAGGGTGCGGGGCCGGGCGCCGGCAACCCACACGGAAATAGAGGCAGTCATTGTGAGAGCAATGCTAGGAGAGCCTGCCGGTCCGGTTTACCACTCGCCGTCCGCGGAACTCGCGATACGGACACCACCTGACGTGGCAGGGCCTCCCTGGGGAGATGGGCCGCAAGCGCGTCCCGCCACTGTGACAAGCCACTCGTCGCGGCGAACAGCACGACGCGATGCCCCCACTCGGCATCCTCGACGGCGATGACGGCCGCCTCGGTATCGAGGGTCTCGACGGCGCGTCGTACCGCCCCCAGATCCACATTCACCCCGCCGGAGATCACCACATCATCCAGGCGACCGCCCACCACCAGACGGTCTCGTTCCATGTGTCCCCAGTCGGAGGTGAGCAGCCAACCCTGCTGCGTCGCCGGTTCGACGGTGCCGTCGTCGCTGAGGTAACCGTCACAGAGCGTCGGACCATTCAAAGCTATCCGGCCCCCTCGCGGGGCGCGTGCATCGTCGACGAGGCTGACGCTCGATCCCGGGAGCGCTTGTCCGTCCCAGACGATTCCACCGCAGGTCTCGCTCATGCCGTAGGACTCCTTGACGGCTATGCCCGCATCGGCGGCACGCTCGCGGAGTTGCTGGGAGAGTGCAGCGCCCCCCACCAGAACGAGGTCGAACTGTGCTAGCGCCCTTGCTGTCCGGGCATCCTGAAGCGCGCGGTAGAGCTGGGTCCCGACGACGGAAACGGCATCTCCGTCACCGGATGCACACAGATCGGTGAGGTCCGGTGAGGCGAGGACGGGCTCCCGCCCCGCTGCGAGCGAGCGCACCATCACCATCAGACCGGCCACGTAGTGCGGCGGTAGCACGAGGTGCCACGTGAGGTCCATACCGGCGGCCGCGTGGGAGCCAGCAGCGGCCGCGAGCAGAGCGGACCGGGAGAGCACCACCTTTTTCCCGGTCCCCGTCGAGCCGCTCGTTCGGACGACAGCTCCCACCGAGTCACCCAATCGGCGGGGCGGCGGATGGTCCTCGGGATACAGGTAGGGCCCTCCGGCGAGCATGTCCGACACCGCTCGGGTGAGGGACTTGCCAGTGGTCACTGTGTCCATCCTTTTCCTCGGCGGCGCCTCTCGCTCCAGACGCGGGACAACCTACATCTATCGTGGCATCACCGAGCGAGGGCAAACCAATTCAGGGCGTGTGCCCGCGTGGGCAGCGTTCATCCGGACGCGGGCCCCCCACCGTTGTACCGGGGGGTTACGCTTGAGTGCATGGGACGCATCCTGATCATCCTCGCCGTCGTCATGCTGACGATCTATTGCGTGGTTGAGGTGGCACAATCCCAGCCCAACCGCATTCGCGCCCTGCCGAAGTGGCTGTGGGCCTTCGTCGTCATAGCCGTCCCGGTGATCGGTCCTGTCACTTGGTTGCTGGCGGGTCGCCCCCAGTCCACATCAGGCCAGTACCGTTCCCTCGGACCCGACGACGACGAGGATTTCCTGCGCGGACTGCGCTGACCCGGCGGCAGCATCGGTCTACAGACCGGAGGCCTCTCGGCTATTCGCTCCGGTGGGCAGGCGTGGAGTTCGCAGCTGGGATCCGCGCACTCGTAGCTGACGGCGCACCACCCACCTTCGTTGATCGCACACCTGCGGCGAGCACTTCGCCTGATTGAAGTGCAGACGTGACCGGGCACGCCCTAGGATCGGCTGCATGTCGAACACTGAGTCCGCACCCCCTCGCAAAGCCGTCATACTCGCCCGTGGTCTCGGGTCCCGCATGCGCAAGGAGGCCGAAGGCGTCAACCTCGACGAGAACCAGAGTGCAGCAGCCTCCGCCGGTGTGAAGGCGATGATCTCGATGGGCGGTGAACGACCGTTTCTGGACTACGTGATCAGCGCGCTGGCCGATGCCGGCTTCACTGACATCTGCCTCGTGATCGGCCCTGAGCACGACATGATCCGCGACTACTACAACGAAGTGGACAAGGAGCGCGTCAGCATTTCCTTCGCCGTGCAGGAGGAGCCCCTCGGCACGGCGAATGCTGTTCTGTCCGCCGAGGACTTCGCCGGTGATGATCGCGTGCTGATCCTGAACTCTGACAACTACTACCCGGCCGAAGCGCTGCGCCTTCTCTCCGACGTACCCGGCTCCGCGCTCGTCGGTTTCGAGCGCTCCGCGATGCTGGAGCGTTCCAACATTCCCGCCGACCGCATCGCGGCGTTCGCGCTCGCAACGGCAGATGCCGACGGCAATCTGAAGGAGCTCGTCGAGAAGCCCGATGAGGCCACCATCGAGCGGCTCGGGGACAGCGCAGTGTTGTCCATGAACTGTTGGCTCTGCTCACCGGCCATCTTCCCGGCAGCCCGCTCCATCCCCATGTCGGCGAGGGGAGAGTACGAAATCACCGACGCCGTGCGTGCCGCGATTGATGCCGGAGATCCATACCGCGTGGTGCGCGCCGACGTCGGCGTGCTGGACATGTCCAACCGTGGGGACATTGCCTCCGTGATGGAGTCCCTGGGTGACTCGGAGGTTCGTTTGTGAACCGCTGGTTCGTCCCCGGCAGGCTTGAGGTCTTCGGCAAGCACACGGACTACGCGGGCGGAAACTCCCTGCTCGCTGCCGTGGACCGAGGAATCACCATCGAGCTCGAGGATGCGCCCCGCGACATCACGGCCCGCACCACTGCAAGCCCCGACGAAGTGGTGCTGCGCGATGGAGAGTCGGCCACACTCCCCCCGGGCCACTGGGGAGGGTATCTCTCGGCGGTGCTGGAGCGCCTGCGACTGAACTTCGGTGACATCCGTCCCGCACGCCTGAGAATCGATTCCGATCTGCCGCTCGCCAGCGGCATGTCGTCGTCATCGGCGCTGGTTGTGGCGTTCGCCCTCAGCCTCATCGAGCACAACCACCTGCGGGAAACTCCCGAGTGGCGGGAGAACATCCACAACGACATCGATCTGGCCGGCTACATGGCCTGTTTCGAGAATGGCATGACGTTCGGCACTCTGGAGGGGGTCCGCGGGGTGGGCACTTTCGGCGGATCCGAGGATCACACCGCAATGCTGTGCTGCAAGGAGGACCACCTCACGCAGTTCAGGTTCTGCCCCATCCTCGAGGGTGCCTCGGTCCGTCTTCCCGACGAACTGTCCTTCGTGGTGGCCGTCTCCGGTCTCCTCGCCGAGAAGACCGGTAGTGCACTGGTCTCCTACAATCAGGCGTCCAGCCGGACCAGCGAGATCGTCACGGCGTGGAATGCGGCCACGGGACGCTCGGACGTCACTATCGGGGACGCACTGAAGTCCGACGAGGACGCCACTGAGGGCTTGCGTTCCGTCGTTTCGCACTCCCCCGAGTTGGTGTCGCGGCTGCGGGCTTTCCTGACGGAATCCGAGGAGATCATTCCCGCCGCCACACAGGCTTTGGAGACGGGGGACCTGGCCACCTTCGGTCAACTCTCCGACCTTTCCCAGCGCAATGCGGATCAGCAGCTGGGCAATCAGGTTCCCGAGACCAATCGCCTCCAGGAGCTGGCCCGTGAACTGGGTGCGGACGGCTCCACCAGCTTTGGTGCCGGGTTCGGCGGCTCCGTGTGGGCCCTGACACGCACGGCCGACGCCGAAGCCTTCAGCTCCGAGTGGCTAGGGCGCTACACGAGTGAGTACCCAGAGGTGGAGGGCCGCGCCAGCACCCTGGTCACCCGCCCCGGCGGTCCCGCCCGGCAACTCTGACAGGCATTTCGTGGCCGCGGGATTCGTCGCGGACATGGTTACAGGTGCATGTCCTCGTAGCTGCGCGGGTCCTCAATGGGCTCCAGGTGGCCGATGATCCGCAAATCGGGGTACTCCACGTTGATCTCCTCGATGAGGTCCTCCATCGCGTCGTGCCCCTGCTGCACAGTCCAGGATCCCGGCACCAGCATGTGCATTTCCATGAACTGTCGCGCGCCCGACTCACGCGTGCGCACCGCGTGAAAATCCACGCCATCTCCCCGCCGCGAGGAGAGTATTTCTCGGATCCGGGCGTTGTCCTCCTTGGGAAGCGACACGTCCATGAGGCCATCCATGGATTCACGGATCAGCCCGTAACCGGTCCACAGAATGTTGATTCCCACAGCCAAGGCCACCAATGGATCGAGCCAGTTCCAGCCAGTCAGCCCCACCAGCGCCACGCCCACCACCACACCTGCTGATGTCCACACATCAGTCATCAGGTGCCGCCCGTCGGCCCTCAGGGTGATCGATCGATACCGGCGCCCAGCGCGTATCAGGACCACCGCCACCGTCGCGTTGATGACTGCGGCGACGATGGAGATCGCGAGACCGTTGCCCACCGCGGTGAGGTCCTGGGGTGCGAGAAACCGCATGATGGCCATCACCATGATGACGGAGGCCGCGACGAAGATCATGACCCCCTCCACAGCGGCGGAGAAGTACTCCGCCTTGGAGTGGCCGAAGTTGTGATTCTTGTCCGCAGGCATGGCGGCCACCTTGAGGGCCACGAGAGCAACGATGGCGGCGACGAGGTTGACTGAGGATTCCGCCGCGTCCGCCAGCAAGCCGACGGATCCGGTCACCCACCAGGCGCCCGTCTTCAGTGCGATCGTCGCCAGAGCAGCGGCGACGGCGAGCCACCCGTAGCGGCTCAGGTCCCGTGGCGTCGACGAAGTGCTCACACAGCCATGGTGACAGGGATGGGCGACCGTGACATGTGGGAGCCGTAGACTCCGGTGACATGACCAGCACCGGATGGTTCTCCTCGCCCCTGTTCGGTCTTTCACGCAAGGACGAGAAGGTGGCCTGCGTGCTCTCGGGTGGCGGCTCACGCGCGAGTTTCCAGTTGGGCGCGCTGGACTACCTCTACCGCAATGACCCGCATTTCACCCCGGACATCTTCGTGGGTGCCTCCGCCGGTGCCATCCTCGCGTCAGGGTTGGCGCAGAGCAGGGATCGCCAGGCCCAGCACGGTTTCGTCGCGAGCGTGGCCAGGATCTGGCGGGCTCTGCGGGAACCGGACGAGATGTTCACGCCGCGCCCCTGGTTGGTCCGCGCCCGGAACGAGGCCCCTGGGTGGCTGGAGATGATGAGCTCACCCCCTCCCGCATCGGATCCGGCGCCGCGGGCATTTCCCCGACTCCCTTTTCTCCGCGCCAACAGCCCCGCGACTCCGTCTCCGGCAGCCCCTGAAGCGGCGGTCGGTCCGCTCGAGCTGGCGCTGCAACCGGACGTGGACACCGAGCCCGAGTGGTCTCTTGGAACCCTGTCCCAGCTCTTCAGCAGTGTGGCGAAGCTTCCCCGCATCGGGAACGACCTGCTGTCCATTCACCAGGGCATGGAGCGAACCAAGTCGATGTATCGGCCCGGCCCCGTTCTGCTGCAGCTGCTGGACCCCGAGGTCTTCGACCCGGCAAAGGTGCGCTCCTCGGGAACCACTCTCCGCGTCGCCATGGTGGGCCTGGAGTCGGGTGCGTTGCGTTTCATGACGGAGGACGGCGCGCTCCTGGACCGTGAGGGTCACATCGTCGATGCCGGTCCGCACCCCCTCGCCACAGGAGTGCTGGCGTCGTGCTCCATACCGGCGGTCTTCCGCCCGGTCCCGCTGGGAGCTGAGACATACGTGGACGGAGGAGTGCGCGAGAACCTCCCGGCACAGTTCGCAATGGAGGACATGGGCGCCGATCGAACCTATGTGATCAGTTCCAAGGGAATGGTGGACCTGCCCGCACGCCAATCCATGCGCGATGCTGACCTCTTCGCCATCGTGATGCGCGCCACGGAGATCCTCATCGACGAGGCGAATCGCGACGAGCTGGAGTACTCCGAACGCTCCAACGCCGTCGTGATCCAGCCGGAACTCGACGTCCACGGTGCGATGTCCGTCCACCCCGGGCTCATCGCCATCAGCATCGACTACGGCTGGTTCCGGGCTGCCGAGGCGGTGCTGAAGCTGGATGAGACCCATGTGGTGCGGCACCGCCGGATCACGAGGCTGAGGATCAGATGTCTCCACTTCGAGGAGCAGCTGCTGAACGATCTGACGGACACGTCGTCGGCCGAAAGCCTCGCGCATGCCAAGTACGCCCTACGCGACGCGGTGCGCGACTGTGACAACAGGGCCCTCCCCGATGGGGCTGAGTCCTGGTGGAAATCCTTCGAGCGTCACGTTGAGGCACCTGCCATGGACCCGCCGTGGCTGGATGGGGACGCGACGACGACCTGACCTTCCCCTCTGCCCGCCGTGGGCGGGAGCGCTGCGCCTGACGCGACGCCGCGTTGGAGGGGTTGTGTCCAGTTGTGGTTGGTAGACCAACCACCAACGGCCACAACCCCTTGGCAAGGCTGCCGTGGCCGCATATTCGCTTGGCATCCCCAACGGGATTCGAACCCGTGTTGCCGCCGTGAAAGGGCGGAGTCCTAGGCCACTAGACGATGGGGACTTCGATGCTTCGCAGACGAGCATAGTGCACGCACGGAGGCCTCGCGCAAACCGGGAATGCATCGGAAGCCGCGAACGTGCCACCATCCCGATGACCCTCCGTGGTCCCGCGCTGTGGGGGGCCAGCGCGGGACCACGGAAGCTGTTCCACGACCGCGAGTCAGGCCGACCGTCGGCGTTGCCTTGCACGCCTGCTTGCGGTGCGCCTGCTTCTCAGTCGTAGGTGTTGATGTGGACGTGGTCCTTGTGGTTGGCGGTGTCGTTGCCGCGGCTGGCCATGGGACGCCAACCCTGCGAGTTGCGAGCAACACTCCAGATCTGTTGATCGAAGATGATGTAGCTGATGCCGAACTCGGCGGCATGGGCACGGTAGTAGCGTGCAATCTCCCATCCAAGGGCCATGTTGGACTTGTAATTGGGGATCATGACGTCCACTGCACGCCCGGCGGGATGGTCGGGCGTCACGCTCTGGCGCCATCCATACATCGTCTTGATGGCCGGTTGCGTTGCCCAGATGTGACGAATCACCTTCTTGGTGTTGGCGTTCGTCCTGTCCAGACCGCTGGAGTACCCCCTGTTGAGGCTGCCCCCCGTGTTGGAACTTCCCCCCGGAGCACTGGGTTCGCTGGCGCTCAGATACCGAGCCGTCACCCAGCGGAGCGCCCCGTTGTACACGATCTCGGCTCGACCGCTCGAAACCTTCCCGGTCACATCGACCACCGAGCCGCGCGCGATCTCCCCCGTGTGGGCGGTGCCGGTTGCGGCGTTCCAGATGTTGAGATTCGCGGTCGCGTAGCGTTTCGTCGTCGACGGCAGCGTCGGCCGGCTCGGGGAAGTCGTGGAACCTGAGACCCTGGTGACGAAGGAATTGTTGACCCAGCGCACATTTCCCTGCCACACCACCTGCGCCACGCCATTGGTGACCACTCCGGTGACGTCGAGGATGGTCCCGCGTGCCACGGTCCCCAGCGACGTGAAACTGCGGTCAGCCGTGGTGCGGATCATGAGGCCGGCCGTCGCCCTTACCCTGCCGGTCACGTCCGGCAGGGACTGGCTCGGTGCGCCAGCGGACGACGACAGGTACGACGTGGCAGCCCACAGCGTCGTGGAGTTGTGGATCACCTGGCTGTAGGCGCCGCTGGCGGTACCGGTGAGGCGCAGCTTCGTGCCCGTGCTGGCCACCCGCGAGACGGGACTGGAGAGACTCGGCCCCGTGCGAAGGTTGAGATTGGCGATCGTGTAGACATCGCCCGTTGTGGATGCCGACGGCTTCTCGATCACCACCGAGTTGCTGGTGAGGTAGGCGGTGGCGATGTAGGCGGTCCTGCCCCTGTGTGTCACAGCAGTCCAGCCCCCACTGGAGCTGATCGACTGGATTTGCTGGCCCTTGTACAGAACGCCAAGTCGGGCGGAACTGGTGCTGGCATCGGCCCGGATATTGACAGCGGTGGTGGCGGTGACCGTCGAGTTGGCGGCGTCCGCCAGCGGCCCCAGCGCGACGGAGCCCACGGTTTGCACGAGGGCGGCAGCGGCCACAGCGGCGACGGCCGTGCGGGCGCCTCTCAAAATCGGATTCATGGCTGGGGGACCTCTTCATCTACGACGTTTGCGAGTCATCTACGACTTTCGGATCCATGTACCGCTTCCTCGAAGCCCGGGAGCCTCCGACACATGCATCCGTTGCCGGAGACTAGGCAGCGCCGACGTGGGGACACAAGTTCCCCTTGAGAAGAACGCAGGCTTCTCAGGGTGGAATCGCAGCAGGCGTGCAGGAGATGGCGTGCCGGGGGCACAACGGTTGAGCCTGACCAAACACTTTTGACTACGGTCGAGACAATTCGATGCCAGCCAGCGAGTCTGTGGAACCGCACATGAGAACCACCTGAGAACCCCAAGGGGCCCACCGTCTGAAATCCGTCTCAAGCGGCACTTCAGGTTCACCCTTTGCTGTGACCCCTCCCGACCACGCGGATGGAGGAGATGTCACTACTCCAGGACTCAGCGAAACCCAGGGCATCCCGTGGTATCCACCCGGCCTTGAGGTCGGAACTCTCCAGAATCTGTCCTCCCACATGGTCCTGCAGTTGCATCAGCTGGGCGGGATTGGCCTCCACGGCCAGCACGGGAAGCTCCACCACCCGCCGGTTGGCCTTGAGAGTTGCGAGCACATCGGCGTCGAATGACGCCGCCGCAATGACCAGTGACCGGCCTGCGGACGCGTCGCTGAGAGGTCCGAGGAGTTCGCGGATGGAGGAGATGTGTCCAGTCACGAGCAGGACCGTGCAGTCCTGCAGTTCTGCGATGGGTCCGGCCGTGGCGAAGTCGGCATCCATGTGTCCGAAGTCCAGCCGAGGCACCTCCCCGGATGCGTCCCGTGGCCGGCGACCGGTCCTGGGCGCCGGCAGGGAGTCGACGGCATCCTGCGAGATGTAGTCGGGCACCACCGCATCCACCTCAGCGTCGCCCCTGAGGGGTGGCTGTTGAAGCTCCTTCTCCCTGGCTCGGCGTCGGTGCCGGTCGACGAGCACCGCCACCACCAGCAGCGGCACACCCACCGAAAGAGCCACCACGATGCCGATCCAGTCACCCATGTCCTCTAGGGAACCACTGATCAATCATGTCCAGGCTGCGGCGCACCGGATCGGGCGATCTGTGCTCCCCCAGCCTGCCATTGGGTACCAGCTTGTGAATCCACTAGACTTCCCGACGCGGTCACGACACGCGCCCGTAGCTCAGTTGGTAGAGCAGGGGCCTTTTAAGCCTCGGGTCCTGGGTTCGAGCCCCAGCGGGCGCACTGAAAACCGGTGGGGTCCTCCGCATCGTCGCAGGCAGTCCCAGCTGATTTCACATCACTTGGAAAGACCGCTAGAGTTTCCTCGCTGGCCAAGCCAGCACGGTCAAGAAATTGGCCCCGTAGCGCAGTTGGTTAGCGCGCCGCCCTGTCACGGCGGAGGTCGCGGGTTCGAGTCCCGTCGGGGTCGCTGGTGCAGCGCAGCAGCGCCGTCCTTTGGCCAGGTAGCTCAGCTGGTAGCAGCGTTCGCCTGAAAAGTGAAAGGTCGCCGGTTCGATCCCGGCCCTGGCCACCAGCACCCCCTCGTCGGGGGGTTTTCTGGTTTCAGGGGAGAATCTGCTCCTGCGCCGTTCGGGCGGAGTCCTCGGGGCCGTAGGTGGCGAGCCAGCGGCCGACCTCGGCGTAGTAGCGGCTGCGGGCCGGCTCGTCGGAGAGTGCGAGATCGTGCATGCCATCCTCGATCCGGATCAGCGTCACATGACCGCCCAGATGGTGGGCGCGAGCGGCGAGGGTTTCGACGTCCAGGATGATGTCTGCCCTGCGCAGGTCTTCACTCCACTTCCGGCGAAAGTCACTCCGCTCCGAGATGAGAACCAGCACTGGCACATCGATTGAGAGGCCTGCCGACACTTTTGCGTGCCCTCGCATGATGGCGGCCAGCCAGCCGACGCGGGCGACGAATGCATCTCCCCCCTTCAGCTGAAGGTCGTAGTCCCAGACGCCATCTTCCGCGGCGGAGATCGTTCGACTGTAGAAGCCGTTCTCGCTGAGTGGGAGGGCGGCCGTTGGTGACAGAGAACCCACTGCGCTGAACATCCGACGCAGGGCTGGGCGCAACTCTGGATAGCCCTGCAGTTCGAGCCACGGCGAGTTCAGTATCAACGCCGACGCCACTCCCGGTCGCTCGTCGGCCCACAGTGTTGCGATCAGCCCACCTGTGGAATGGCCCATGATCACGAGGTCGTCATGTCCCTCTTCAGTGATGATGCGCACGGCTTCGTCGATCTCGTCGTGATAGGACGACAGGTCAGTCACGAAGCCACCAAGTTGCCCCGGCCTGAACGATCGGCCGTAGCGTCGAAGATCCAGGGCGTAGAAGTCGTAGCCCATTTCCGCCGTCTCAACGGCTAGTTGCGTCTGGAAGAAGTAGTCATTCCATCCGTGGATGTACAGCAAGGCCCGCCTTTGGCGTGGGGGGCGGTGCCTCACAAGCGTGGCGCACAGGGAGCCTTCCGGCTCACCCGCGTACTCCTGGGCATCGGGAAGATCTATGGTGACGCTCTGGAAGGACTCGAGCAAGGAGTCCTCAGCCCACTTCGTCACAGCATGGACAGACGTCACCGAGAGGAGTCGTCGTCCTCGTCGTTGGGGTTTGAGCCGTTCGGGGAACCGTACTCCTCCGCCAGATCCGCGTATCCATCAGGAATTCGTTCGGATTCTGACACGTCGGTGTAGCTGTTTCCCCGAAGCTCGCGCTCCAGAGATCCGAAATCTGTATCCATGGGGCGATACTTCAGGTCTCGTGCAACCTTCGTCTGCTTCGCCTTCGCACGGCCGCGTCCCATATCGGGTCGACCCCCTCGCTGTGTCCTTCGCGGAGAACCGCGGAATGTGTCAATAACTCGTGGCCCATAGGCTACCCGAGGTCCTCACCAAGTCCAAAGGGCTCTCACCGCTGGATGCTCCGCAGAGATCGGGTGTGAACGAACGTGCAACCGATAGGCTGGCGCGGAATCGAGAACCAGATCCCCCACCGATGAGGAGTTCGCACATGGGCAAGATCATCTACACACTGACGGACGAGGCCCCCCTCCTCGCCACGTACTCGCTGCTGCCGATCATCGAGGCGTACGCGAGCAGGGCAGACGTGGAGGTGGAGAGCCGTGACATCTCGCTGGCGGCCCGCATTCTTGGCCAGTTCAACGATGTGCTGCCTCCGGACCAGCAGCTACCTGACACCCTTGCCGAACTGGGGGACCTCGCGAAGACACCGGACGCCAACATCATCAAGCTGCCCAACATCTCGGCCTCCGTTCCGCAGCTGAAGGCCGCGATCGCCGAGTTGCAGTCGCAGGGTTTCTCCCTCCCGAACTATCCCGAGGATCCCAAGAGCGACGAGGAGCGCGACACCCGGGCACGCTACGGCCGCGTGATGGGCTCGGCGGTCAACCCGGTGCTCCGCGAGGGAAACTCGGACCGCCGGGCACCCGAGTCCGTCAAGAGCTACGCCCGCAAGAACCCGCACCGGATGGGCGAATGGTCCCCGGACTCGAAGACCAATGTGGCGACGATGGGGCATGGGGACTTCAGGGACAACGAGCAATCGGTCGTGATGCCCTCCGACGACACCCTCACCATCCGCCACACAGCCACCGACGGGACCCCCACCATCTGGAAGGAGAACCTCAAGGTTCTTGCCGGTGAAGTGGTGGATGCCACGGTGATGCGCGTTGCTGCGCTGGAGACTTTCCTCCGGGACCAGATCGCTGCGGCCAAGGCCTCCGACGTGCTGTTCTCCGTGCACCTGAAGGCCACCATGATGAAGGTGTCCGATCCCATCATCTTCGGCCACGTCATCCGGGCCTTCTTCCCCGACGTCTTCGCGAAGTACGGCGACGACCTCGCGGCTGCGGGCCTCTCCCCCAACGACGGCCTGGGCGCGATCCTGGCCGGGTTGGACTCCGTGGACAACGGCGCGGAGATCCGGGCGGCGTTCGAGGCAGGACTTGAGAACGGCCCAGATCTCGCCATGGTGAACTCGGACAAGGGCATCACGAACCTGCACGTCCCGAGCGACGTCATCGTCGACGCGTCCATGCCCGCCATGATCCGTACCTCCGGGCACATGTGGGCACCCAACGGGGAGGAGGCTGACACTCTTGCAGTGCTGCCCGATTCCTCCTACGCCGGCGTCTACCAGGCGGTCATTGACGACTGCCGCGAGCACGGAGCCTTCGATCCAAAATCGATGGGCACTGTTCCCAACGTCGGCCTGATGGCGCAGAAGGCGGAGGAGTACGGCAGCCACGACAAGACATTCGAGGCCGCCACCGCCGGCCGCGTGGATGTCCTCAATTCCGCCGGAGAAGTGCTGATGTCCCACGACGTGGCAGAGGGTGACATCTGGCGCGCCTGCCAGACCAAGGACGCCGCGATCGCCGACTGGGTGAAGCTCGCCGTCACGCGGGCCCGGGCAACGGGTTGGCCTGCTGTCTTCTGGCTGGACGATTCCCGAGCCCATGACAGGAACATCGCCGAGAAGGCGCACGCTGAACTCGCCCAGCACGATACGGACGACCTGCAGATCGAGATCATGGATCCGGTGGCAGCCGCCAAGTTCTCCATTGAACGGATTCGACGTGGCGAGAACACCATTTCGGTGACCGGCAACGTGCTGCGCGACTACTTGACGGACCTGTTCCCCATCCTGGAGCTGGGCACGTCGGCGAAGATGCTGTCGGTGGTTCCCCTCATGGCTGGCGGTGGATTGTTCGAGACCGGTGCTGGGGGCTCGGCGCCCAAGCACGTCCAGCAGCTGGTGGAGGAGAACTACCTGCGCTGGGACTCCCTCGGCGAGTTCCTCGCACTGGCGGCGTCGCTGGAGCACCTGGCCACCAGCCAGGACAATGCCCGGGCGCAGATCCTGGCTGACACTTTGGACCGCGCTACCGCCACCTTCCTCGACCAGGACAAGTCCCCCACGCGTCGCGTCGGTGGTATCGACAACCGGGGCTCGCACTTCTATCTGGCCCTGTACTGGGCACAGGAACTGGCCGCCCAGGACGAGGACGCAGCACTGGCTGAGGTCTTCACCACGATGGCAGAGCAGCTGGCTGACAACGAGGAACAGATCGTCACCGAGTTGCTCGCCGTGCAGGGCGAGCCAGCCGACATCGGCGGCTACTACCGTCCCGATGCGGCCGAGGCAACTGCGGTGATGCGGCCATCCGAGACGCTGAACAAGATCGTGGACGCCCTCGCCTGACACCGGGCACGGGAACGGGGCCGCAGCTGCGCGCTGCGACCCCGTTCTTCTGTATGACTACCGCTGAGGGTAGCGTCTCAGCGTCAGCCGAGCAGTGCGTCGACGTCGACCGTCGGCGGCACGAGGACCGCGTCGATGGCGTGGATGACACCGTTGGAGGCATCAACGTCGGCCATGATGACGGTGGCGTCGTTCACCATGACACCACCTTCGGTCATGATCTCGACGGTGGAGCCCTCGACGGTCTCCACCTCGCCCGCGGTCACATCAGCGGACATGACCTCGGCCGGCAGAACGTGGTAGGTCAGGATGCTGGTCAGGGCGTCCTGGTTCTCGGGCATCAGCAAAGCATCGAGAAGGCCCTCGGGCAGGGCATCGAAGGCGTCGTCGGTGGGTGCGAACACCGTGAACGGACCTTCACTTGACAGCGTCTCGGTGAGGTCGGCGGCATTCACCGCAGCCACGAGGGTCTCGAAGTCGTCGTTGCCAGCGGCTACATCAACGATTGTGCCGGACCCTTCCATGGGATCCTCGGAGTCCATCGGTTCATCCGACTCCATGGGATCCTCTGACTCCATCGGCTCCTCCGACTCCATGGGATCTTCCGACTCCATGGGCTCAGTCTCCACGGGCTCGGTGGTGACCGGGTCCATGGTGGTGTCCATGTCGGTGTCGGTCTCGTCGGCATCCGTGCCGCAGCCGGCAACGAACAACAGGGCAGCCACACTCGCGGCGGCGGCGGTCTTGAACTTCATGATTACTCCTCGCATGGGGGTGGAGCCATCGAACGTGGCTCCTACCCATGACTTCGCCGTCAACGTCGCATACGGATGCACTTTCCCGGCAGGAGTTTTCTCGAAGGGCCATCCCACGAGTTGTGGGCGAGCATCTGCCCCGGCCCGATCACCTCACAGCAGCGTAGCTGCACCACGACCGTTGTGCTGCTCGATCTCGCCGAGCACCCAACTGGCAATGCCGCGCTCCCCCAGAGTTTCCAGTGCAGCTGCCACCTGGTCCTGCGGCAGGATCGCCACCATTCCCACTCCCATGTTGAGAGTGGCGTCGACATCGGACTGCTCCAGCGATCCGACAGATTGCACAAGTTCAAAGATGGGTGCCGGCGTCCACGATGAGCGTTGCAGGACGGCACGCATGCCGTTGGGGATGACGCGGGCGACGTTGTTGGCCAGTCCTCCGCCGGTGATGTGGCTCATGGCGTGGATCTCGGCTTTGGCGATGAGATCGAGCACGTCGAGGGCATAGATCCGGGTGGGCTCCAGCAGTTCCTCTCCCAGGCTGCGTCCCAGTTCCTCCACGTGTCGCTCCAGCGACCAGCCCGCCTGCGTGAGCAGGACGTTCCGCACGAGGGAGTACCCGTTGGAGTGCAGTCCGGAGGCCTCCATGCCGATCACGGCGTCACCGGGCTTCACACGGTGGGCGCCCAGGATGGAGTCGCGTTCCACCACGCCGGTGGTGGCTCCGGCGATGTCGTACTCGTCCGGTCCCAGCAGGCCGGGATGTTCCGCGGTCTCGCCGCCCACCAGCGAACAGCCGGCCGCGATGCATGCCTCGGCGATGCCGGAGACGATGGCGGCGATGCGTTCGGGAACCACTCGGCCACAGGCGATGTAGTCCGTCACGAACAGCGGCTCGGCGCCGCTCACCACGAGATCGTCGACGAGCATGCCGATGAGGTCGAACCCGATGGTGTCGTGCTTGTCCAGGGCCTGGGCGATGGCCACCTTCGTGCCCACGCCGTCGGTGGAGGAGGCGAGGACTGGTTGCCGGAAATCCTTCAGCGCGCTGGCGTCGAAGAAGCCGGCGAACCCGCCGAGGGATCCCAGCACTTCAGGGCGACGGGTGCGGGCCACCGACGCTTTCATCAGTTCGACGGCCCTGTCACCTGCCTCGATGTCGACGCCGGCGGCCGCGTAGGCGCTCTGTGGGACGGATGTCACGACTCCTCCAGATGCAACAGTTCGGCCTGTCCGGGCGGGATCCCGATGGGATAGGAGCCGTCGAAACAGGCCCGGCACAACTGCGGAGCGGGGATCTCGGTGGCGGCGGTCAGACCGTCGAGCGATACATGTCCCAGGCTGTCCGCCCCGATGGAGCGGCACACCTCTTCCACCGTCAAGCCGGGAGCGATGAGCTCGGCTCGGCTGGCGAAGTCGATGCCGTAGAAGCACGGCCACTCCACCGGTGGCGAGGAGATGCGTACGTGCACCTCGCGCGCGCCGGCCTCCCGGAGCATCCGGACCAGCGCGCGCTGCGTGTTGCCGCGCACGATGGAGTCGTCCACCACCACGAGCCGTTTGCCGTCGATCACCTCGCGAAGCGGGTTGAGCTTCAGGCGGATACCGAGCTGGCGGATGGTTTGGCTGGGTTGGATGAAGGTGCGTCCCACGTAGGAGTTCTTGACGAGACCCTGTCCGTAGTCAATACCTGACTCCTGGGCATACCCGATGGCCGAGGGTGTGCCCGATTCGGGGACGGGAATCACGAGGTCCGCCTCCACGGGGTGCTCGCGCGCGAGTTGTCGCCCGATCTCCACCCGCGTGGCGTGGACGCCCTGGCCCGCGATCGTCGTATCGGGACGGGCGAGGTAGACGTATTCGAAGAGACAGCCCTTGGGGTCGGCAGGCGCGAAGCGTTGCGTCCGCAAGCCCGCCTCATCGATGGTGATGAGTTCGCCGGGTTCCACCTCGCGCACGAAACTGGCACCCACGATGTCCAGAGCGGCTGTCTCCGAGGCAACCACCCAGCCATTCGCCAGGCGTCCGAGCACCAGGGGGCGGATGCCGTGGGGATCCCGCGCGGCGAACAACGCCGTCTCCGTCATGAACGTGATGCAGAACGCACCCCGCAGCCGGGGCAGGACCTCCATGGCTGCCGTCTCCGGATCGTCACCCAGGCTGACAAGCAGGGCGGTCACCAGTGACGTGTCGTTGGTGGAGTCCATCGTCTTCTTCTCGGGCACACGTTCCGTGGGGTTCACCTCGGCGAGCCATTGCTGGAGTTCGGCTGTGTTGGTGAGGTTGCCGTTGTGCCCGAGCGCCAGGCCACCAGCTGTCGTGGCGCGGAAAGTGGGCTGCGCGTTGTGCCAGTTGGAGGCTCCCGTCGTGGAGTACCGGGTGTGCCCCACGGCAACCCTGCCCTTGAGGGAGGTGAGAGTGGCCTCGTCGAACACCTGCGCCACGAGGCCCATGTCCTTGAACACCATGATCCTGCGACCGTTGGAGACGGCGATACCGGCGGATTCCTGCCCTCGATGCTGTAGCGCGAAGAGCCCGTAGTACGTCAGCTGGCTGACATCCTCCCCGGGTGCCCAGACACCGAAGACGCCGCAGGCGTCCTGGGGTGCCCGTTCCTGGGGGTCGATGTCGAGGCTGAGGCGGCCATCCGGGCGAAGCACCAGCACAGCGTACCCTTAAACATTGTCATCATCCACAGATCGGATACCCCACCATGATCTCGTTGTCGCTCGCTCTCGCACTCCGTGATGCTGGACTCCAGTGGCGTCCCCGGCAGGGAGATCGGTTCACCGTCAGTGCCCCGGAAATGGCCGACGACGTGTTCCATCTGGCGGACATGGTCATCGAGGCTCGCTCGCTGAGTTCGGGCACAGTCCTTGCGTTCAACGGCACCACTGAGTGGGCGCTGGATTCGGTGGAGCAGGACAAGACGGTGTGGTTGCCGGATGAGACGCATCTGCGGGATGCACTTGGTGACGCCTTCCTCCATCTCGCCCGCCGCGATGGTCGCTATGAGGTGCGGATCTCCATGGACGGGGAAGATCATGTGTTCCACGACGATGACGTCGAGAATGCCTACGGCCAGGCGCTGTTGTCGCTCCTGACGCAATAGCGAACACACCCGGTCGCCCACTAGCGCTCGGCGACAAACGGGCATATCGAATCAAGGACCGCGTCCTGAGTAGCCCCGCGACGAAGGCGCTGTGCTGAGCAGCCCGCGACGAAGGAGCAGGCGTGTCGAAGGGCGCCGGGCATATTGAAGGACGAACCCACACCCCACCACACCCTTCGATACGGCGCAGGCTCGTACCTCGCCGGCACCTACTCAGGGAACGATCACGGATCAGCCGATCCTGAGGAGACCATGCGCCGGGCATATCGAATCAAGGACCGCGTCCTGAGTAGCCCCGCGACCAAAGAGCAGGGCATATCGAATCAAGGACCGCGTCCTGAGTAGCCCCGCGACCAAAGAGCAGGGCATATCGAATCGAGGACCGCGTCCTGAGTAGCCCCGCGACGAAGGAGCAGGGCATATCGAAGGACGAACCCACACCCCACCACACCCTTCGATACGGCGCAGGCTCGTACCTCGCCGGCACCTACTCAGGGAACGATCACGGGTCGACGGACCCGCGCGTGCAGAGCTCGCGCCCAGTTCAGCGGCCCAGGTTCTGCAGGAACATGGCTTCGGCCACGGCTGCCCTGGCGAGATCCCCCACGTCGACGCTCTCGTCGATGCCGTGCATGCGTGAATCCGGATCCGTGACAGCGGTCACCAGCACCGTCGCCTCCGGATGACGCCGAGCGAACTCGGCCACTATGGGGATGCTGCCGCCGCAACCCATTTCCACCGGCGGCAACCCGAAAGCCTGAGCGAACGCGTCCTTGGCTGCCTGTGCATGCTCGCCGTCAAGCCCGATCGTGCTGGGACCTCCCTGCTGCCCCGGCTCCACCGTGACATGGGCGCCCCATGGAGCATGGTCCACCAAGTGATCCCGGAGCGCTTCCTCCGCCCGAGCAGGATCCTGACCGGGAGCGAGCCGGACGCTCACTTTGGCGCTCGCACTCGGGATGAGAGTGTTGGAGGCGTCAGCGATGCGGGTGGTGTCGATCGCCAGCACCGAGGCCGCCGGCCTGGTCCACATGCGCTCCACCAAGGAGCCGTCACCAATGAACTCCACCCCGTCGAGGATCCCGGTCTCGTCTTGGAGACGATCCGACGGATACTCCAGCTCCGGACCCGGGCTGTGCACGAGCCCCTCCACGGCCACGTTTCCCCGTTCGTCGTGCAGCGTCGCGAGCAATCTGCACAGGCTGGTGAGCGCATCGGGCACCACTCCACCGAACTGTCCGGAGTGGAGACCCGTCCGCAGCGTCGACACGTGCACGGTGGCATCGACGACCCCGCGCAACGTCGTCGTGAGACTTGGCGTGCCGACGGCCCAGTTCACTGAATCCGCAACGACGTAGACGTCGGCGGTGAGTTCGTCCGAGTACTTGTCGAGCAGGGCGGGCATGGAAGGGGACCCGATCTCCTCCTCCCCCTCTATGAAGAGTTTGACGCCCACCGGCGGCGTGCCGTCGAAGACTCGTAGGGCCGCGAGGTGGACGGCGATGCCACCCTTGTCATCCGCGGCTCCGCGAGCATAGATGCGCCCGTCACGCTCCGCCGGGGTGAAGGCATCCGAGGTCCAGGACGACGCGTCGCCCGGGGGCTGGACGTCGTAGTGTGCGTACAGCAGGACTGTCGGCGCACCCTCCGGTGCCGGGAAGTGACCGTAGACAGCAGGCTTGCCGCCCGCTTCAAGCGTCCTCACCTCGGGGCAGCCGACGCGTGTGAGGAGGTTCGCCACCTGGTCCGCGGCCTCCAGGACGTCGGCGTCGTGCTCCTCCATCGAGGAGATCGACGGTATGGCAATCAGTTCGAGCAGATCGGCAATGGTCTCGGGAAGCACTCGCTCAACGGTCCACGCAAGATTCGACATGGCTCCACCGTACTCGTCACGCGTGGGGCGGGGCGGCACCCGCGACCGACGCGACGATTCGCAAGTCGGTGATGGATGCGGCCCGGCAGTCGGTAGGGTTGCCGACGATCCGATCCCCTAATGACCAGGAAAAGAAGCGACTGTGAGCAACCCGTCGACGTGGTGGCGCAACGCCGTCATCTACCAGATCTACCCCCGCTCGTTCGCCGACTCCTCAGGCGACGGCTACGGGGACCTCCCCGGAATCATCGACAGGCTGCCCTACCTGACGCAGCTCGGCGTCGATGCCGTCTGGCTGTCACCCTTCTACCTGTCCCCCATGGCCGACGCTGGTTACGACGTGGCCGACTACCGGGTGGTGGACCCGCTCTTCGGGGAGACCGCCGACGCCCACGAGCTGATCTCCCGCGCCCACGACCTGGGACTCAGAATCATCATCGATCTGGTGCCCAACCACACCTCCGATGAGCACGAGTGGTTCAGGGCCGCCGTGGCAGCAGGTCCAGGTTCCAGCGAGCGCGAGATGTACCTCTTCCGCGACGGGCAGGGCGAGCACGGGGAACTGCCGCCCAACAACTGGAGCAGCGTGTTCGGCAACTCAGCTTGGACCCGCCTACACCATGCAGACGGCGCACCCGAACAGTGGTACCTGCACCTCTTCGACGTCAAGCAACCCGACCTGAACTGGAACGACGAACGCGTGCGAGCAGCTTTCGACGACGTGCTGCGCCACTGGCTGGACGCCGGAGTTGACGGATTCCGCGTCGATGTGGCGCACGGGCTCGCCAAGAAGCCCGGGCTGCCGGACCAGAAGGAGGTCACCGAACTACTCGGCACCAACATGGGACCCATGTGGGACCAGGACGGTGTCCACGAGATTTATCGGCGGTGGCACGGAGTCCTGACGGAGTACGACGGCGACCGCGCGCTCGTGGCCGAGGCCTGGGTCCCGGATCTGGACCGGCTCGCCCTCTACGTCCGCCCGGATGAGATGCAGCAGGCGTTCAACTTCGCCTTCCTCAACGCGCCGTGGGATGCCGCCACGTACCGCACGGTGATTCGCGACAGCATTGCGGCCAATGATGCCGTCGGTGCGCCGACCACCTGGGTGTTGAGCAATCACGACGTCATGCGCCACGCCAGCCGTCTCGGGCGCGCTGACACCGGGAATCGCAACAGTGCCGGACCTGAGGATCCCCAACCCGATCACGAACTGGGGCTGCGACGGGCGCGGGCGGCCACGCTCATGATGCTGGCACTGCCCGGTTCCGCCTACATCTACCAGGGTGAGGAGCTCGGCCTGCCCGAGCACACCACGATGCCGCACGAGTTCCGTCAGGATCCCATCTGGGAGCGCTCGGACCACGAACAGGTGGGGCGCGACGGCTGTCGTGTGCCGATGCCGTGGACGGCAGATGCTCCCGCCCTGGGCTTCTCCCCCACGGGCAGAACGTGGCTGCCCCAGCCGGAGTCCTACCGGTTGCTCGCGGTTGACCAGCAGATCGACGTGCCGGGCTCCACGTGGAGCCTCTACCGCGACGCCCTGGCGCTGCGGAAGTCCTACGCACTGGGCGACGGTTCGCTGGAGTGGGTCAATGATCTCGGCGACGACGTCGTCGGATTCACCACCGGGGACGTCACGGTGCTGAGCAATGTCAGCGGGGTCCCCGTCGCACTCCCGGACGGGGAGATCCTGATCTCCAGCACCCCCGTCGACGCCGAACTCCCCACCGACGCCACAGTCTGGCTACGGCGAAGCTGACAGTCGCAAATCCGTCACGGTAGTGGCCGTTTGTGGTTGGTAGACCGACCACAAACGGCCACACTTGTCCACGGATTCCAAGAATTTTGGCGATCGCACCGATCCACTGCCCAGAGTTGAAGGTGTGTTCACTCGCATCGCGGTTCCCGAATCCCTGACTTCCCTCGCCGCCGAGCAGGGTGGCGTCATCAGCGCCCAACAAGCCCAGGACTCAGGGGTGACGAGAGCTGCGATTCGACGCCTGCACCGCAACGGTCACTGGCACAGGATTGCGCCGGGCATCTGGTCGGCGCGGGCCGAGCCGCCCTGGCTTGGCCTGGCGTGGGCCGGGATTCTCCAGACCGTCGACGGTGTGCTGGGAGGCCGAGCAGCGGGCCACCTCCACGGCGTGTGTGCGGAGCCCACCGTCATCGAGGTGTGGAGCCTCGTGCGTAGAAGTGTCCCGGATCCTCGCTGGCGTTTCCGACGCGGTCTCCAGCAGGGGCGGGGCAGTCCACCGCGAGTCAGACTCGAAACAGCGGTGCTGCAGATGTGCCAGGAGGAAACTGCTGAGGGGATCGTCACCGTGTTGGCTAGGGCTGTCGGCACCCGTCGCACCACCGTCGAGCGTCTACGGCACGCCACGCTTGGCGCACCGACGCTGAGGAATCGGAAGCTAGTCCTCGATATCCTTCACGACGTCGCTGATGGGATCGAGAGCCCGTTGGAGCGGCTCTACCTCAAAACCGTCGAGCGAGCACACGGCCTGCCTGCCGCCCACCGCCAGATCACCATTACCGAAGGGACCCGCTCCGACGTCGGCTACCCAGACTTCGGCCTGCTCGTGGAACTCGACGGGCAGCTGTGGCATGAAGGTCCGGCGGCCTGGGCGGACATGGAGCGCGACAACCGCCATCAGCTACTGTCCCTCACCACCTTGCGCTTCGGTTGGCACGCAGTGCTGCACGATCCCTGCGGCGTCGCTCAGCAGATTGCCGAGGCACTTCACAGCGGTGGCTGGCGCTCCGGGGCAAAGCGATGCTCTCGCTGCCGGTGACACCTCAAGGGGGTTGTGGCCGTTCGTGGTTGGTAGACCAGCCACGAACGGCCACAACCCAATTCTGAGGGCCGACGTTCCAGCGGTCAGTCCTTCGTACGCCAGACCTCGAGCCGGAGCGGCCAGCGCCACCGCAGCCGCGCGCGCAGATGTCTGCGCGAGACCAGGAACCAGCCGACCGCCAGGAACGTGATCCCACAGGCGATGGCCCCGGCCAGGAGTGTCCAGCGCGGGCCGAAGGCGTCGCCGACCCAGCCGATGATGGGAGCGCCCAACGGCGTGCCGCCGAGGAAGATGGCGGTGTACAGCGCCATGACGCGTCCCCGGAACTGCGGTTCCGTGGACAGCTGGACGGTTGAGTTCGCCGTCGTCATCACCGTCAGCGCGAACAACCCACACGGAATGAGCAGGACCGCAAAGAGTGTGTAGCTGGGTGAGAGGCCGGCCAGAAACGTGACGACGGAGAAGGCGCCCAGTCCGCCCAGGAGGACGCGTAGTCGGGGCTTTCCGCGGCGGGCTGCCAGCAGCGCCCCGGCCAGCGTGCCGATGGCCATGAACGAACCCAACAGGCCGAACTCCTCAGCACCCTTGCCGTAGACCGTGGTGGCCATCAGGGCCATCGTGATCTGGAAGTTCATGCCGAAGGTGCCGAGCATGAAGATCACGAGAAAGATGAGCAGCAGGTCCGGCCGGGCACGGACGTAGGCGATGCCCTCGGCGACGGTGCCACGGCCCGTGCGGGGCGGCGAGAACTCCAGCTCATGCTGCCGGATGAGGAACAGGCTGAGCAGCACCGCTCCGAAGCTGGCGGCGTTGACGGCCATAGCTGGGGCAACGCCCCACACTCCGATCACGATGCCTGCCAGCGCCGGCCCGAACAGACGGGCGCTGTTGAACGAGGCCGAGTTCAGCCCCACGGCGTTGGGCACCAACTCATGGGGCACCAGTTCATTGACGAACGTCTGGCGGGCCGGGTTGTCGAAGGACACCGCCAACCCCTGCACGACCGCGAGCACGTACACGTGCCACAGCTCGGCGGTGCCGGTTGCGACGAGGATGAACAGCGCCAGCGCGTTGAGGGCAAGCGCCGCCTGCGTGATCTTCAGAAGGCGGACTTTGCTCATCCTGTCGGTGATGGCACCGGCGTAGGGCGCAAGCAACGGGATGGGCAGGAACTGCAGGCCGGTGACGATGCCGAGCGCTGTCGACGAGTAGTCGGTCAGTTCCGTCAGGACCAGCCAGTCCTGCGCCGTACGTGCCATCCACGTACCGATGTTGCTCGCCAGAGCACCGATGGCGAAGCACCGGTAGTTGAAGATGCGGAGGCTGGCAAACGTTCGGCTCATTTACCAGTCACCATACGCCCGCCGCCCGATCCACCCCCTCACGCGCCGAGGCGCAGAAGGTATGCGGTGGACCGGGAGGCAGGAGCGTCAACCATCGCGGCGGTGGCCACGAATCTGGCAATCTGAAACTCAGCCGGACATGGCCTCCGGCAGGGGCCGCTCCCACGCCTTGCGGACCTCGTCGAGCGCAAGGGAAAACCGACCAACGAACTCGGCGACGTCGTCCCCCGTCACCTCACCCAGGCGGGACATCTCCACGCCGTGCTCACGACACAGTTCCTCCACGCGTGCGAGGTGTTGGCCCGACAGCGACACGATGGCGCGCGCAGCCGACTCCGAGAACAGCGCGACCGTGGTGTCCTCCTGCGGCAGCGTCACCGCGAAGCCGCAGTTGTTCCGCAGGGCCGATTCGAGGAGTGCAACGCCCAACCCACCTTCGGAGAGGTCATGCGCCGAGGACAGCAGTCCCTCCCGCGCCGCTGCCTGCATCACGCGGGCGAGCCCCTGCTCAGCCTCCAGATCCAGCCTCGGCGGTATGCCGCCCAGATGCCCGTTGTGTACGGCGTCGGCCCAGATGGAGCCGGAGAGCTCTTCACGGGTGGCACCAAGCAGCACGATGGCGTCGCCCGGGTGTGTGAACCCGGAGCGGATCCGGGTGGCGACATCGTCGATGACCCCGAGCACGCCGACGGTGGGGGTGGGGAGGATGGGCTGGGTGCCGGTCTGGTTGTAGAGGCTGACGTTGCCGCCGGTCACAGGAACGCCCAGCTCCTTGCAGCCGTCCACGAGCCCGCGAATCGCCTCCACGAAGGTCCACATCACTTCCGGGTCCTCCGGCGAACCGAAGTTGAGACAATCCGTGATGGCCACCGGCTCAGCGCCGGTGACGGCGACGTTCCGGTAGGCCTCCGCCAGGGAGAGCTGGGCACCCAGGTACGGGTCCAGGTGGGTGAAGCGCGAGTTCGCGTCCAGGGCGAGGGCGACGCCGAGGCCGGATTCCTCGTCGATGCGCAGCATTCCTGCATTCTCAGGCTGCGCAAGGACGGAGTTCCCGCGCACGTAACGGTCGTACTGGTCGGTGATCCACGCCTTGTCGGCGATGTTGGGGTGTGCCATCACCCGCAGGAGGGCAACGCTCACGGCCTTGGACGAGTTGTCGCGCGGCAGCTCCTCCGCCCGGTCCGCATTGAGGGCGTCGAGCCAGCCGGGGCGGTAAAAGGGGCGTTCGTAGACCGGCCCGTCGTGGGCAACCGTCTTGGGGTCCACGTCGACGATGGTTTCGCCGTGCCATTGGATGATGAGACGGTCGCCCTCGATGACCTCTCCGACGACGGTCGCCAACACGTCCCATTTGGCGCAGATCTCCATGAACCGCTCGACGTTGCCGGGTTCCACCACGGCCATCATGCGTTCCTGGGACTCGCTCATGAGGATCTCCTCGGGAGCCAGCGAGGGGTCCCGCAGGGGGACGCGGTCCAGCTCGACGAACATGCCGCCGTCGCCGGCCGAGGCCAGTTCGGAGGTGGCGCAGGAGATGCCGGCGGCGCCGAAGTCCTGGATGCCGTTGATGGTGCCCGCCTGGAACAGCTCGAGCGTGCACTCGATAAGGAGTTTCTCCATGAAGGGATCCCCCACCTGGACGCTCGGACGCTTGGCGGGGCCCGTCTCGTCGAAGGTTTCCGACGCAAGGATGGAGGCACCGCCGATGCCATCACCGCCGGTCGCAGCGCCGAACATGATGACCTTGTTGCCGACGCCTGTTGCGTGTGCGAGATGGAGATCGTCATGCCGGAGCATGCCGACGCACAGGGCGTTGACGAGCGGATTGCCCAGATAGGAGTCATGGAACTGGACCTCGCCGCCGACGTTCGGCAGACCCAGGCAGTTGCCGTAGCCACCCACCCCGGCGACGACACCGGGCAGCACCCGTCGGGTGTCCTCCGCATGCAGCGGGCCGAACCTCAGCGAGTCCATGACACCGATGGGCCGCGCACCCATGGCCAGGATGTCGCGGACGATGCCGCCGACGCCGGTGGCGGCGCCCTGGTACGGCTCCACGTAGGAGGGATGGTTGTGGCTCTCCGCCTTGAAGGTGACGGCCCATCCCCGGCCGATGTCCACCACACCGGCGTTCTCACCGATACCCGCAAGCAGTTGCCCACGCGGGGTGTCCTGGCTGAGTTCACCGAAGCGTTTCAGGTGCACCTTGGAGGACTTGTAGGAGCAGTGCTCGGACCACATGACCGAGTACATGGCCAGCTCGGCCCCCGTCGGACGGCGGCCCAGGATGTCACGGATGCGCGCGTATTCGTCATCCTTCACCCCCAGCGCGGCGTACGGCTGCTCAAGATCGGGGGTGTTGGTTGCATTGTCAACGGTGTCGGCCACGCCGCCAATCTAGCGGGCACCGCTGGCCCGGGCGAGCAGCAGACGCTCAGTGAAAGCGTGCACGGCGGGCCCAGAAGAAGCAGTAGATGCCGTAGCAGGCGAATCCGAGCCCAATGGCGATGAGCATGACCACACCGAAGGGGGCGCTTCGGACGGTCTGGAGGGCCTGATCCATCCCACCGGCGGAATCGGCGTCGTAGGTCCACGCAGCCCACAGGAACAGTCCCCCGACGACGATGATCGCGACACCTTTGCCCACGTGACCGATGCGGGCGAACCACCGGGCGGCATCCGACAGGGTGCCCCGCAACTCCTCCTCATACTTGTCCCGGACTCCCTTGACGATCTTCTCAACGCCGACCGCTGCGACGGCAAGCCCGAGCAGTCCTACCAGCACTCGTCCCAGCGGCAGGGACAGCAGTACTGCCGAGGCGGTCTCGCTCTCGCTTCCACCGCCACTTGAGCTACCGAGAGCGATGCTGGCCGCATTCCATCCCAGCACCCCGTAAATGATGGTGCGGCCGGCCGACGCGATGCGCCGTCGGAGCCGATCGAATCCCGAGAGGTGGCGGTGACCCACGAAGGCCGACAGTGCCTGCCACAGCGCGATGACGAAGAGTCCGACGCTGGTGCCCCACAGCAGGACGACACCCAGCGGCGCCTTGGCCAGTTGCCGCAGCGCCCCGCTCTGGGAGGCGTCCTCCGATCCGGAGCCGAACGCCAGGCGCACAGCGAGGTAGCCGACGAGCAGGTGAACGACCCCGAACGCCACCAGCCCACCCCTGACCAGCCAGCGGTAGGCGGTGGAGTCCCCCACCTCGTGGGCCGCGTCGCGAGCATCGTCGAGGTTGGGTTCATTCATTTCGGCAGCGTATCCCCCTCGCCGCCACTGTGCGGCTCACGTCCGCTGGCGCGGTGCGGCTGCCCGGCGACCCCGAACCTGTGCCGCAACCTGCAACTCGTGGTGGCGCTCGACCACCAGGCGCCGCAGGGCGGCCGGCGCGTCGATGTTGTCGTCCAGCCAGGCTTCGGCCTGGGGCAGGTGCGCCACATTCCGCGGGAAAGCGCCCAGCACGAGCCGTCGGGCGATCTCTATCGGATGGTCCCGCCACACGTCCCTGAGCCCGTCGAAGTAGGGCGCAGCGAATTCATCGGTGAGAGCCGTTTGTCCGGGGGCGAACAGGCCGTGGAGGATTGCGTCGAGGTGTGCGTTTGTTTCGCCATCGACGACGTGTATCCGCTGCCAGGCCTCCCGCTTGAGGTGCGCGTCCGGCCGGGCATACCAGGCGTGGAGATGGGCAACCCGTCCGGCTGCGGTGTCGTCGGAGGCGAGAACTGCGTCCAGGACTTCGTCGCTGGCGCGGCCCTGTGCCGCCAGCGACTGCCAGACCAGCCAGCGCAGGTCATTGCTGACCTCCAGGCCGGCCAACCCGCCGTCGAGGATCCAGTGAAGCTCGTCGGGCGCCAACACTGCCGCCCGAATGTATGCCTTCGCCCACTGCAGTTGCTGCATCGACGCTGGCTTGGCCGATCGTGCCGTCCCGTTGCAGGCCTCTCGCCAACGCAACGCGACGCTGGAATCATCCGGCACGAAGCGTTGCAGGGCGTCCTCGACGTGTCCGATCAGCGACGTCACGATGCCGCTTCGATCCTCCCGGGGACCGTGAACGATGACGGCGTCGACGTAATCGGCCACCGGCAGTACACCGTCGCGCACGTCGGAGAAGAGAGCGGCCCAGGAGGTTGCCCTCACAAGCGGTTCGAGGTCGCCCACGTTGCTCAGGAGCGAGCGTCGCGTGTCCGCATCGAGTCGGACGCGCGCGAAGGTCTGGTCCGTGTCATTGGGCAGGATCGCCGCTGCGGCTGGCGTTCCGGCGGCGGCTTTCACCTCCGCCTCGTCGGAGGTGATGAGAACGTCGTGGCGGTCACGCAGTGACAACCGCCCGTCCAGCATGTCGTAGATGCCGACGGTGGTCGCGTGTGGGCGTGCACCGTCGTCCATCGCCCCGGGACTGCGCCGGATGACTAGCTTCTCGATCGTCGCCCCGGCACCCTCCACCTCTGCCGTGAGTTCATCATGTCCACGGGTCTGCAGCCACGCATCGGCCCACGACTGGAGGTCCATGGCGGAGGTTTCGGAGAGTGCGGCAAGAAAGTCGGTGAGACTGGCATTGCCGTAGGCGTGGCGCTCGAAGTAGAGGCGACAGCCGGCGAAGAAGGCCTCCAGACCCACGTAGTGGACGAGCTGGGTCAGGGCTGCAGCGCCCTTGGAGTAGGTGACCGCGTCGAAGTTGTTCTTGGCAGCCTCCAGGTCCGGGATGTCGGCGACGATGGGGTGTGTCGTCGGCATGGAGTCAGCCACTTGGGCGCGGGCCCTGCGGCCGACCGTGAAGTTCAGCCAGGCATCTTCGAACCCTGCCGCCTCCTTCGAGAGGTGTGCACCCATGAACTCTGCGAACGATTCCTTGAGCCACAGGTCGCTCCACCACCGCGGGGTGACCAGGTCCCCGAACCACATGTGACTCAGCTCGTGCAGGATCGTGTTGGAGCGCTGCTGGTATTGCGCCGGCGTGGCGGGAGAACGGAAGACGTAGGACTCCGTGTAGGTCACGAGGCCCGGATTCTCCATGGCGCCGAGGTTGTACTCGGGCACCATCACCTGGTGGTACTTGCCCCACACATACTCGCCGAAAGCCCCTTGGAGATAATCCAGACCGGCCCTGGTAATGCGGAACAGCTCATCAGCATCAAGGTGCGGGGCCAGTGAGGCCCGGCAGAGCCATGCAAGTGCAACCTCACCCGTTGATGAGGTCCAGACGTCGTCGACGCGGTGGTACGGGCCGGCGACCAGGCACGTCAGATAGGTGGACAGCCGCGGAGTGGGAGCGAACACGACGTGATCCACCCCGTTTCCCACCGCCTGTCGCGAGACCTCGGGCTGGTTGGAGAGCAGCTGCCAGTCCTCGGGGCCCGAGAGCTCGAAGGTGGAGCGCGCCTTGATGTCCGGTTGCTCGAAGCACGGGAACACGCGACGGGCATCCGCGGGTTCGTACTGGGTGTAGAGATAAATCTGGTCGTCCACAGGGTCCCTGAAGCGGTGCATGCCTTCTCCGGATCGTGAGTACCTGCTCGCGCCCTGCACCTCCACCACGCACTCCTGTCCAACCGGCAACCCGCGCAGCTGGATGCGAGCACCATCGAAGTCGACGCTTCTCGGCTGATCGTTCACCAGAAGGGCGGTGACCGCATCCCCCTTGTAGTCGAGCCACGTCTCGGGCCGGGAACTGGTCAGGGTGATCGAGGTTCCGACGGGGTAGGTGGGTTGCGACAGGTCCGTCGCGTCGCGCACGTCGACGCTCACCCGCTGCTCATGGATCTGGATGGTCTGTGCACGGGTCGCTGTTTCTTCTCGCGTAAGGTTCGCTCGCATGGCAAGCCATCCAATCAGACCGATACGGCAGCGGCCCGCAGACACCCTCTCGGGTACCTGCGGGCCGTCCGTCCGGTTTCATCTCAGAAGTTGGAGGTGATACCTGCCAGTTCCACTGCCGTGTCCCATCGCGACACGTTGGACTCGTCATCGCCAGTGTCTTCCCAGTCCGGCTCATCGAAGTAGACCTCGCAGCCGCGTTCGATCAACGGGTCAAGTGATGCCCTATCGGTGATCGGGTTATCCCACAGCCACAACTCCTGAAGATTCGACAGTGCTGCGAGCGGCGCCACGACGGCGATGTTGTTCATCGCGAGGTCGAGCCACTCGAGCTGCGTCAGACGGGCAAGAGGAGCGATATTCACCATCGCGTTGTCGCTCAATGACAACCACGTCAACGCGGTCATCGATCCCAACGGGGTGATGTCCTCGATGGCATTGGAATCGAGCACCAGTGCCTCCATGTCGGTCATTCCTGCAAGTGCCGAGATGTCGACGATGCCGTTGCCCACGGCGTCCAACGCCACCAGTTTCCTGAGCGCGGAGAGCGTGCTGATGTCTTTGATTCCGGTCTCCGAGATGGACAGGACTTCGAGGTTGGTAAGTCCTCCCAGAGATGCAGAATCAGAAATGGCGTTGAAACTCACATCCAGAACCTGCAGCTGTTTCAGGGTGGAGAGGGGTGCGAGACTCGTGATCTGGTTGTCAGATGCAGACAGCCAGGTCAGCTCCTTCAGGCTGCTGACGGATGCCAAGTTCGTCACCCGGTTGGCGCTGATAGAGAGCTCCTCCAATGACGTCAGCGTCTTCAGGGGCGTGATGTCGGAGATGTCATTGTCACTGAGCTCCAGAGCGATGAGACCGTTCAGTGACGCTAATGGCTTCACGTCGCTGATGGTGTTGTGGTAGAGAGACAGCGATTGCAGCTTCTTGAGTCCGCTGAGGGGCTTCAAATTGCTGATCTGGTTGTCATCGAGGAACAGCAACTCGAGGTTCGGGAGCTTCTCCAGACCTGCGAGGTTCGAGATGCGACCCTCGGAGCAGTCAAGTTCGGTGATCTCCTGAGCCGCTGAGAGCGAGATGGCGGCCGTGGCGGGCTTGCCGAGTTGACCATAGATGCATGCGCGAAGCTTGGCATCGGGCATCACGACGCCATTGGCCGGAGGTGTCGGCTTGGCTGGTTGGGCAATGGTGAACTGGACGATGTTGTTGAAGATGGACTTCGTCACCCACCGGTACTGCACCCTGCCGTTGGCCTGGTAGGCCTCAATGACTCTGGCCTCGGCGTAGGTGCGGCAACCGTTGCGACCCGTCGACGGCGTGTCACACGAGGTGCTCCACTTCCTGCCGCTGGCGTCCACCCAGTCGTTGGTGTAACCGAGTCTGTTCTTGGCCCATAGCGACCGCGGCGAGGGCAGGTACGTCAGGTTGTTGAAGAACCAGCCCGTCGTCGCGACGAACTGCCCCTTGACCTCGGTCACCTGCGTCGCCTTGATCTCCGTGCGGCAACGCTGCGTCTGCGAGTACGGTTCGCACTTCGTCCGCCACTCACGCCCGTTGACGAAGTGGGTACCTTCGGTGGTGTAGGGGTTGACCTCGGCCTTGGCCGGCAGCGAGGATCCCATCGCGGAAGAGGCAGCAACCACCGCTGCAGCCAATACCATTGCGATCTTGCGTTTCATGGCGCTCCTTGCGCTCAAAACCGCCCGGGCCACCTTGGCCGCGAGTCGATTGCGCTGGATCGTAACACGCAGCGCGACACTTTGTTTGGCGGCGAACGCGCGTCGGCAGCTGCCTTGGCCAGGGAGCGTCCAGGAAAGAGATGGCCGGCGAACTAAGCCCAACCTTTGGCCATAAATAGACTCCCACTTGCGTCCTACCCACGCACCCAGCGCCAGCGTCCTCCCGGGGAACTTGGGGCGGTTGGGTAGAGTGAGTATCCATACGCGCAATGATGCGCGCGACGACACGAAGGAGGAGCTATGGCCAGGATTCTCTTGGCTGGTGAATCTTGGGTCAGCGCTATTGACGACCACAAGGGTTACGACGTTTTTTCGCACACGCAGGTTCACATCGGCTGTGCGGAGTTGCTGGTCGCTCTGCGTATGAATGGCCACGAGGTGACCCACATGAGGGCACATGATGTCGCACAGGATTTCCCTTTGACAGTTGAAGAGTTGAACAGCTACAACGTCGTCATCCTTTCCGATGTCGGCGCCAATTCGCTCCTGCTCCCACCTCAGGTTTTTGAGGAAGGACGGCGCACACCCAACCGACTGAAGCTGCTCCAAGAGTGGGTCAGCCACGGCGGCGGCTTGATGATGGCTGGCGGCTACCTCAGCTTCCAAGGTTTTCAGGCCAAGGCGAACTACCATGGGACACCGATTGAGGATATATTGCCGGTCGAGATCCTGACCTTCGATGATCGCGTTGAGGCACCCGAAGGAGTGTGCGGAGTTCTGACAGGTATCTCACATCAAGTGATTTCTGGTTTGGACAAACAATGGCCTCATCTGCTCGGCTATCAGAAGCTGATTCCCCGGGATGATGCGCTGGTCCTGGCTGAGATTGAGGGGTATCCGCTCCTGGCTGTGCGAACGGTAGGCAAGGGCAGAACTCTGGCCTTCGCTTCCGATGTCTCTCCCCACTGGGCACCGCGGGAGTTCATGGAATGGAATGGTTACGCAGCGCTGTTCCACAATGCCGTGACGTGGTTGGCGGGAACCTCTGAGATGCAGTGACTCGTAGCTCTTAGACTCGAGCGGAGAGAAAGTTTAGCACTGAGGAGAAGAAGGGCTTCCCATCCAGCGAAGGGGACGTCAGATACTCGACGTTGTGCTCCGGGTGGGGCATGAGTCCCACCACGTTTCCGCGTGTATTCGTGATGCCCGCGATGTCATTAGCGGAACCATTCGGATTGCTAAGGTAACGGAAGACCACCTGATCATTGCCCTCTAGACGTCGCAGAGTTTCTGGATCCGCCTGGTAGTTGCCCTCACCGTTCTTGAGGACAATGGTGATCTGGTCGCCAGGGCGGAAGTCACAAGTCCACACCGTGTCGATGGTTTCCACCCGGAGCCGCTGGTCTCGGCAGATGAAGTGCTGATCGGCGTTGCGGATCATCGCCCCGTCGAGGAGGTGTGCTTCACAGAGCAGCTGGAATCCGTTGCAGATGCCGAGCACAGGCATGCCCTTATTGGCGGCCGCGATGACCGTGTCCATCACCGGGCTGAACTTGGCGATGGCACCACAGCGCAGATAGTCGCCGTAGGAGAAACCTCCAGGAAGGATGATGGCATCGACGCCATCGATGGAGTCCGATCCGTGCCACAGCGGCACCGCCTCCGCGCCGGAGAGTTGAACAGCGCGTAGCGCGTCGTGGTCGTCGAGCGAGCCCGGGAAGGTGACGACTCCGATGCGGGCCATCAGTCAGTCACCACTTCGAATGATTCGATCACCGTGTTGGCGAGGAGCTGTTCAGCGGCCTGTTCAATCTGCTCAAGCTTCTCCGGAGTAACTTCGCCGTCGACCTCGATCTCGAAGCGCTTCCCCTGGCGGACCGAAAGCCCTGCGAAGCCGAGGCGTTCGAGGGCTCCGGTTACGGCCTTGCCCTGGGGGTCCAGGATCTCGGGCTTGGGCATGACGTTGACAACGACGCAGGGCATGGTGGGAACTCTATCTTCACGGACCTCAGAAGGCATAGCCTCTATCGCCTGATCAAGGTCTTAATCTTAACTCTGCGCAGGGCCACTGTCTTCGGGATCGTCGATGTCGACGATTTCGACTGAGTTGCCATCGGGGTCCCTGAGGTACACAACGTACCCACCAGTCCAAGGCCCCTGTGCCACGACCTGAGGGGCCGATAGAAAGGGCAGTTCGGCGCGCTTCTCCTCATAAAAGGCAACCAAACCGACCATATTCAGGGCGAGGTGAGCTGATCCAACGTCCCAGTTGCGCAGCGAGGCAATCTGCCTCCCACCGAATGGATGACGGTACTCGAGAAGTTCAAGGATCCCGTGGTCGAGCGGGACGAAAGCAACGCTGATCTCGGGTTTGTCTGCACCAACGAGCTTACCCAGCCACTCACCGCTGATCGTGAACACATGCCCCTCGGGGGGCCTCGGCAAGCCGAGCGCACCACAGTAGAAGTCGAGCGACTTGTCGAGATCACTTACGGTGATTCCCATATGGTTGAACCTAGTGATCATGAGGTCTCCTCATCTAACTCCGCACCTGCAGTCAGGGCGATCGATTCGTTCTACGTTGATTCAGTCTGCAGGTCGTGCTGCCCTGACGTGCGACTCTTGAAGCTGTGCCAAACCAAGCGGTTCGACGACGCCCTGAAGGAAATTCTGAGACGAGACGGTGGCCCCAACCCCGGGACGGATTCAGTTCGTGCCCTACTGGCTGCATTCACTAAGGAGGACAGTGCTTATTTTCTTGGCACGTCTCGGCCCTGTTTTCACCACCGCTCTCCTTAGAATGCAAGATGCTGCGGCTCCGGACCCAGCTTCGCATCGCGGGGGTTCACAACCGAAAAGCCGTTTGCACGATAGGCTTCGTAGTCAAATTCTTCACACTCGACATAACCGATTTCGTGATAGTCGTAAAAGCCCTCCCAGTCTTCATATCCATCTCCCAGCGACGCCTCCAGGAACGCATCAGCCATGGCCATGCCCAGTCGCGGTCCAGTCCAGAATCCGCCCATGGCCAGTAGATTGCAGTTGTTGGCTGTAGCGCTGCGCCTTGCGGCGCGCACGCTTTCGGCCACGGCTGCATGGACATGTGGGCACTTGCTCGCCGCCACATGAATACCCATCCCAGTCCCACAGAACGCAAGCGCCTTCTCGAACTCCAACTCGGAGATTTTGGCTCCCAGCATGAATCCGACGCGATGATACATGGGCGCTTCGTCCTGTTCAGGGGTCAAGTCAGTGACGTCCCATCCCTTTCCCGCGAGATACTGCTTTACGGTCTCCTTTAGCGGATGACCTGCAAAGTCTGCCCCCACGACCACCTGCTTGTCTTTGGCCATTCTCATGATGGATCCTCAGCTTTCTTCGTCCGAACCCGTCTCACGAATCCACCCCATTTAGCATTGCTGCTGGCAATCACGAACAACAGCACACCGCCCCAAATAAGATCCCTGTAAAAATTGCTGATCTGTGGGAACAGGTTGAGACCTGATGACAAGATTTGTAGCGTCACGATGGCCAACACGACGCCGAGCAACTTGCCTCGGCCGCCATTGGGGTTGACGCCACCCAGCACGACAATCAGGACCGTGAGAAGCGTGTAAGTCAGGCCATAGTCTGCTTTAGCGGAGTTATAGTTCGCCAACATCACGAGTCCCGCCATGGAGGCGAAGAGCCCTGATAGCATGTACGTACGGATGAGGATCCACTTGGAGTTGAGGCCACTGAACTTCGCGTTGGTGGCGTTGGATCCAAGCATGTAAACCTTCGAGCCAAAAGTTGTCTTGCGGATCACGAAAGCCAGAATCGCCACAGCCAGCAGGAAGACGACCAACTGCACAGGGATCACGCCAACCAGGTCTCCGGCCACCAAGTTGCTGTAGGCGATCGGCAGCCCGCTGATGGGGCGGCCGGCAGTGATCACGATGGCCACGCCGATGAACAACTCCAGGGTGCCCAGCGTGACGAGGATGGCGGGAATGCGCACCTTGGCCACAAGGAACCCATTCAGTGCGCCAGCCAGTACACCCAACACGAGAGCCGCCAGCACCGCCATGGCAATTCCAAAGAACACCGTTCCCCCATCCGCCTCGGCTGGGACCAGGGACAGCATGATGACCGCTGCGAGCACTGAGGTCATGTTGGCGATGCCCACCACGGACAGGTCAATGCCGCCCGTGAGCATCGTCACCATCACCCCGAGCGCCAAGAGTCCGAACTCAGGGAATTGCACGGCCATCGAATCCCACGTGGCACCGTCGAGGAAGTTACCAGGCTTCACGATGAGAAACATCAACAGAAGAACGAGCAGGAGCACTATCAGACGTGAGATGTAGGGATCTCTTCGAAACATGGTGGCCATGCGCTGACCGACACTGCTCTTGGTGGGAGTGGTTGCTGTTGCCATGATTGCCCCGCCCCTCTCAGACCGCAACGATTCGGTTGCGTTTACGCCGTCTGGTGAGTTGTACCGCAGAGATGCCGGTGCCGACGATAATAAGCACTCCCAGTGCGACGCGCTGCCAGTAAGTGGGAATCCCAATCAGGATCATGGAGTTCTGGACTATGACGATCAGCAAGGTGCCGAGCATCACTCCTGTGAGAGAGCCTGTCCCTCCAGTAATGGCTGTTCCGCCCAACACGACAGCAGCAATGACCATGATCTCCATACCCAATAGGTTCGTTGGGTGCATCTGACCCATGCTCGCTGTGCGGACCAGTCCGGCGAGTGCCGCGATGATGCCGGCGATGACGTAGAGCCAGAACTTGATGCGCCGCACTTTGAAACCTGCGCGCAGGGCCGAGGATTCGTCGCCCCCGATTGCGAAGATACCTCGTCCGAACATCGTGAATCGCATGATGAAGAATGCGATGGCAACAACCACTATCAGTAGCAGGAAAGACACGGGCATACCGGAGGTCAGTCCTGATTCAGGGTTGGTGGCCACGAACAGGTTCGCACGGCCGAATGAACTCATCGAATCGGGCAGCGTCGAGATTTGGACAGATTCGAGGGCACCTTGCATAATCCCCTTGAAAACGTTCGCCGTACCCAGGGTGATGATTAGAGTGGGGACAGCAATTCTCGCGGCGAATGTGCCGTTGAAGGCGCCGAGCAATGCGCCCAGTCCGATTGCCAGGGCGAACGGTAACCAGATTCCTCCGCCGTAGCCAGTGTCGACGAGCAGCCGCGTGAGCGAGTAGACGGCCAAGGAGGCAAGCGCTGGGAACGAAACGTCAATCCCGCCCGAGACCAGCACCATGTAGGTACCGACAGCAAACAGCCCTGGAACGACCATCGCATTGGCCAAGTCCACCAAGTTGTTGCCGGTGAAGAACTGGCCGCTGCGGGCCTGAATGATGACGGCGACGACGACGATCACAAGGAGCAAGTAGAACTCGTGAGAACGGATCAGCTTCTGAGCGAATCTTCGCATGTCAGTTCTCCTCCACGACGATCGGGCCTCCGGCGATCATGTCCGAGAGCTCCTGTTCAGTTTTGGCTTTCGGGTCCACTTCAGCGACAATGCTTCCCTCTTGAAGTAACAACACACGACCGCACGTCTGTCTCAATTCAGGGATATCATCCGAGATAACGATGATACCCATGCCGGAGCCAGCCAATTCCCGCAGGATAAGATGGATCTCCTGCTTAGAGCCGATGTCCACCCCGACGGTTGGTCCATTGAGTATGAGAATGTCGGGGTTGGTTGCAAGCCACTTGGCGAGAACCACTCGCTGTTGATTGCCGCCAGACAGGGTATTGACTGGATTTGCAGGATCGGGGGTCGCGATACTCAGGTCATCGACCCAACGCTTCACCTCCGCATCTCTTCGTGACAAATCCAACAGTCCGAGTTTCGTCACCATGTTGTCGATCTCGGACACGACGATGTTGTCGCCGATGGACCGCTCCAAGGCAAGGCCTTCACTGAGACGGTCTTCGGGGACATAGCCAATGCCGCTGTCCATCGCGTCGGCTATGGTGCGTAGTCTGACAGGCTTGCCCGCCACACGGATCGAACCGCGCTCGGCAGGGATGACACCAAATAGGGACAGAGCCAGTTCCGTGCGGCCGGATCCTAGGAGTCCGGTGATCCCGAGCACTTCCCCTCTGCGCAGGGTGAAGCTGACACTGTCAAAGGCCCGGGGCAACCCTAGGCCCTCCACCTCCAGAACTGGCTCCCCCTTCGGACCCTCCTCTTCGTGCTTCAGCTCCTCGAATTCCCGACCCGTCATGTACTCAGCGAACTTTTTGTGATCCAGTTCCTCGGGCAAACTGGTGATCACCTGGTGCCCGTTGCGGATGATTGTGAACCGCTCGCTGATCTCGAAAACCTCGTCCAGCTTGTGACTGACGAAGAGGATTGCGATGCCCTGTGCCTGGAGGTCGAGGATCACTTTGAATAGGGATTCCACTTCACGGCCGGTGAGCGCCGTCGTTGGTTCGTCCATAATAATGAGCTTGGTGTCAGACATCAGCGCTCGGGAGATGGCGACCAGTTGCTTGTCCGCCACCGACAGGTCTCCGACGTAAGCATCAAGGTCCACAGAGAAGTTGATCTTGGCGATGGCCTCCTCGGCGATGGTACGGAAGCGTCGCCAGTTGACCAACTTGCGCTTTTCGGCCAGTTCAGTGTTCAGAGCCAGGTTTTCCATCACTGTCAGGTTGGGAAACACTGAGAAGTCTTGGTAAATGACCTGGACCCCGCCCAGGATGGCTTCAATGGGCGTGAGTTTGGAGTACGTTCTCCCTCCCATCTCGATGGTGCCGCTGTCTGGTGCGTAGACACCGGAGATGATCTTGATCAGAGTGGACTTTCCCGACCCGTTCTCTCCGGCCAAGCAGTGGATCTCCCCAGCCGTGATTGTGAGGTTGATGTCATCTAGGGCCTTGACGCCTGCGAAAGACTTGGTGAGGCCGCGCACGGCGATGACTGTATCGGACGCCATATTCTACCCTCCGATGAGTACGGGACGAGGCAGCGCCTTCGCTGCCAGCAAACGCTGAGTGTGCTTCGTGGGGCCGGGACATCGGTCCCGGCCCCATGAGTCAGAAGCCGAACTCGTCGACATTCTCCTTGGTGATGACAATCCAGCCCTGTCCCTCAAGCACCTTGTCACTCCCCTCGGCGAACTGCATGTCGTCCCACCCTTCGACGTTGAGGTCCACACCATCTGTGATTTCCTCGCCATCCAGGATCTTCTTCGCCAGTTCAGCCATGGCATAGCCCGCATCCGCCGGGTCCCAGAGTGTCAGTGCGTATACGAGGTCCTCCTCGAGGATGTCCTTATTAGCCTCCGGGAGCCCAGTCCCTGCTGTGAAGACCTGACCCTGGAGCCCGAGCTCCTCGATGGCGCGAGCGACGCCAGGTGCGTCAAACGATGAGGTGCCCATGATCCCCTTGAGGTCCGGGTACTTCTTGAGAAGCTCCTTTGCTTTCTGATAAGCCACCTCACCGTCGTCCTGCGACTCCACTCGCGGTTCGGCTTCCAGTAGCGTCATGTTGGGGTAATCCTCTTGCGCCTTGGCGACACCACCATCAGCCCACTCGTTGTGCGAGGCGTTGGTGACGTGGCCCACCATCGTGGTGTAAAGCCCCTCTTCCCCCATCGCTTCGGCGAGATTCTCCATGATGAATCCGCCGTAGGCTGCGTTGTTGAACGCCTCGATGTCATACATCGTGTTCTCCTGGGAAGCTCCCTCATGGGTGACGACAACGATGCCAGCGTCCATCGCCTCCTTCAGAACGGGCTCGATCGCGCCGGGGTCCACAGGAACGACCCCGATGGCGTCCACATCCTGCGCGATCAGGTCCCGGATGACTTGGGACTGCATGGTGGCATCCGTCTCGGCAGGTCCTCGCTGGAAGACGTCGTGTCCTGTCTCTTCAGCGTAGCGTTCAACGCCGGTCTCCATCCGCACGAACCATGGGTTCGTTGCATCCTTCGGCACGATGGCGATCGTGTAGTTACTGTCCCCCGATGCGTTGTCAGCGTCGCCGGTATCCGCCGAATCGCCATCGTCGCCACCACAGCCCGTCAGGGCGAGAGCGAAGGCCAGCGTCAAGCCGCTCATTCTGTTGTAAAAGCTTCGTCGCTTCATCTTGTGTCCTCCCACAATTGTGTTGGGCATCAACTCGGGCCGCCTTGCCAGAATTGAAGCGCTTCAACTGTCTGATCCCGACGATAGCAGGACGGCGTCACGTAAGGCCATGGTTGCCGCCCAACCGATACCATTTCGTAACCTGGTCCCCTGAGTGCCGCCAAGGAAGGACTCATGACAAGCTTCTCTGCTCGCACCAATGGTCACAGAGCCTCCACGAGTGTCCGGATCCGAGAGGTTGCCGAGCGCGCCGGTGTATCCATGGGCACCGTCTCAAACACCATCAATCACCCGGAAAGGGTGTCGCGGAAGACACGAGAACTGGTCCGTGACGCCATCGGCGAGCTCGGCTTCGTGCCCAATCAGCACGCGCGGGTACTGATGGGCGCCTCCAGCAACGTCATTGGTCTCGTGGTCGTGGATGTCTTGAGCCCCTTCTTCATGGAGATCGCCCACGCAGTCGAACGTGCCGCTCATGACGCGGGACACGTCGTGATCCTGTGCAACTCGGAGAATGATCACGACCGGGAGGACACGCTATTAGAAATGCTGGCGGCTCAGCGCGTACGGGGGGCTCTTGTCTCTCCCGCAGGCGGCGGGGTGCCCACCGCCTCGGGGTTGCAGGATTTTCCTGTGGTCTACCTGGATTACAAGGAAACCTCATCAGGCTGTTCGGTGTCCGTCGACCACGCGGCGGGCGGCCACCTTGCCGCTCAGCATTTGCTGTCAATGGGACACACCAAACTGGCTTTCGTGGGTGGCCTACCGGGTCTGCAGCAATTTGAGCTACGCGCTCAGGGAATGAGGGACGCCATTATCGAGGCAGGGTTGGACCCCTTGCCCATTCTTACGGAGGTCCATGAGGAGGGCATCGGCCTCGAAAGCGGCAAGAAGGCAGCCCAGTACCTGATGAGCGCAGGACTTCCCAGCGGTATCTGCTGCGGGAACGACATGATCGCCTTCGGCGTGTTTAGAGAGCTGCGGCGGTGCGGTGTTCGAATCCCAGAGGACGTCGCCCTGGTGGGGTACGACGACGTTGAGTTCGCAAAGAGTTGGATCGTTCCGCTGTCCTCGGTACGTCAGCCGACGGAGGAAATGGGTCGCCGCGCAGCAGAGCTACTGTTTCAGCATGCCGCGGGAGATCCACAGCATCGTCACCAGCAAATTGTTCTACAGCCAGAACTCATCGTCCGAGACAGCAGCACACCTGATTGGCGCGCCCGGACGAACCTGCACCAACTCCGGTGACAGCTCTGCTCCAGGGCAGACGAAAGTTTGGACCTCACGTGCTCGCTCTCGCTCAACAGCCATACCGATGACGAGTCATCCAGATGAGAGCAACCCACCCACCGCAGGGCACGCCCGGCGGTAGCTATCCAGCAACTCACGGCCGAGACGTGGGCTGTCGACCAGTGGGTGGATCGCAAAACCCTCCCACGCCTTGTCTGCGGACCCCGTCAGTGCTGCCTCGCAGATGGCCGTCTCCGACGCACGCAGCCGCGCCATCATGCCGAGCTGCATGAGGTTGGCGGGCGCGACGGGAAGTGGACGGACGCCGTCGGCATCCACGATGCACCCCACCTCCAGCACTGTCTCCGCAGGTAGTTCGGGTACCACGAGGCCTTCACCGGCATCGTTGCCGACGTCGAGGATCATGCGTTCCGGGCTCCCAGTTGCCAACGCGTTCATGAGACGAAGCGCCACCTCCTGGTAGCCGCCCCCGACGATGTCCTCCTCCCTGCGCTCGTCGTCGCGCGCCTCGGTCATGTAGGTGCTCTCCCGCTCGTGCAGGGCTTCCCTCCACACTGTCAGAGGGGACTCGGCGCCCCGCATGCGCTCATCCAACCGCTGGGCCTCCGCGAGGAGGAACTCTCCACGTGTCTGCCCGCTGGCCAGGATGCTGGCGATGGCCTCAGCGGTGTGCCAGTAGTAGTAGAGGTACTCGTTCGGCAGGGCGCCGATGGCGCGCACCCAGTCCCTGCCGATCAGCCGTGCTTCCTCAATCTGTTCCAGGGCATCGTCGTCGTCGAGGACACCGGGAAGTCGCTCCAGGCCGTCGATGCGGACCGAGCGGAGCCAGCCCATGTGGTTGAGGCCGACGTAGTCGTAGTCGACGCGGTCCTGGTCATCCTCCAGCGAGACTCCCAGCAACCGCGACACACGTCGCACCAACCCGATGGGCGTGTCGCAGATTCCCACGACCCTGTTGCGCAACACCTGCCGCATCGCCTGGGTCACGATGCCTGCCGGATTGGTGAAGTTGATGGTCCACGCGTTCGGCGCGACCTCCGCAATAGTCTGTGCCACCGCGTGCATCACGGGAATGGTTCGCAGCGCGTACGCCAGTCCCCCGGGGCCGATCGTCTCCTGTCCGAGAAGTCCAAGGTCCAGGGCCACCCGCTCGTCGCGTACACGACCCGCTGCGCCACCCACTCGGATGGCGGAGAACACGAAGTCGGCACCGGTGAGGGCCTGCCGTAGGTCGGCGGTGATGCTGACGTGTGGGGCGGTGGATGGGTTCGGGAGCTGGGCGGTGCGCTCGGCCAGTATCCGCTCGACGGTGCGAAGATGCTCAGACGAGGTGTCGTGCAGTGCGATCTCGTCGATGGTGACGCCGGGGCGCCCGGAGGTGGCTAGCGCATTGGTGACGACGGCTTCGTGGATCAGCGGGACCCGGAATCCTCCGCCGCCCAGGATTGTGAGCTTCATGGACCAGGACCTCCGGTGTCAGTGCGCGGATGCAGCAGACCTGCAGCATCATGCTGGTGGGCAACTGTATAGGCTGAGAGCACACTGCGCGCGTGGCAGTGAATGCCCTTCGATATGCCCGGCTCCCTTCGATATGCGGCCTTCCTTCGTTGCGCTGCTACTCAGGCGACGCCTTCGTCGCGGGGCTACTCAGGTTCCGGGCGTGCGGGTCAGCGCTCTCGCAGGAGACTACTCAGCTTCTCCGCCGTTCCGTCGCCGTGAGGCAGGGAGAGGCTGTGAGAACCTGATTGGAACGCTCGTCGCCACTTGCTGGTGGGAACATGGAAGGGGACACGGTGATCGATCACAGCCACGACGAGGAATTCTGCCTGGACTGTTGGCGTTGGGACCCCCTGGCTTCGCTGCGTCGCGACGGCGATCCACCGCTCGACGTCATCACCACAGGCGTGGTGTTCTTCGACATCATCTTCACCGGACTCCCCCGCCTTCCCCGCCCCGGGGAGGAGCTGTGGAGCGGCGGTATGGGGTCCTGCCCAGGCGGCATCGCCAATCTGGCGACGGCCTCGGCACGGCTGGGCATGCGGACGGGACTGGTGACCGGCTTCGGTGATGACGCCTACGGCGCCTGGATGCGCGGCACACTGTCCGGACAGGAGCACATCGATCTGTCAGCGTCGCGCACTTTCACTGATTTTCACTCAGCCACCACGGTCTCGCTCGCTTTCGAGGGGGACCGAGGGATGGTCAGCCACGGTCACCCCCTTCCGGAGCCGTTGCTCACCGATGTGCATAGCGTGCCTCACTCGAAGGCAGCGGTGATCGACCTCACCGGCGATGTCAGCTGGCTCGAGGAATTGGCACGCCGCGACACGATGGTCTTCGCCGATGTCGGTTTCGACGAGACGGAACGGTGGGACGCGGCGGTCCTGACCGGTCTGGAGGGGTGTCACGCCTTCACTCCCAATGCCGTCGAGGCCATGTCCTACACCCGCACCTCGTCCCCTCGCGAGGCGCTGCACAGTCTGGCCGATCTCGTTCCCCTCGCGATCGTGACCGACGGCGCCCGCGGCAGTTATGCGATCGACCAGAGCTCGGGCGAGGAGGCCTACTGTCCGGCGCTCGCCGTCAACTCGATAGATCCCACGGGAGCGGGCGACGTCTTCGCCGCCTCCTGCCTACTCGGAACACTGGCCGGCTGGCCGCTGGAGCACAGGCTCCGCCTCGCGTCCCTCAGTTCGTCGCTGGCCGTGCAGGAGTTCGGAGGCTCGCTGGCGGCGCCGGGCTGGGGCGACCTCTCGGACTGGTGGCGGGACACCAAACGTCGAACCTCCGAAGGCGACCCCGCCGCGGCCGAGGTCCAGAAACACTATGGCTTCATGGACGACATCGTCCCCAGGCACGCCGTACAGGGCGTCCGTCGCGCCCAGGGAACCTTCGCGATGGCCTCAGACGCCGGGGACCATGACTGACCAGGTCCCCGGCGTTGGATTCTGGATCAGACTTTGGCCTTGCGATAGCCAGCGCGAATGGCGTCTGCGTCGGTAGCGAAGCACACCTCCGGATTGGTCCTGTCATAGAAGCTCTGACCTGGCTTGTGATAGATCTTCGACGACGCATTGCCCTTGATCGGCGCCGATGCTGGACAGCTGTTCTTCGAAATCGGCTTCACACCGCCCGTGGGTTGGGACGGCGCGGGAGTCACTGGCCGGGCACTGCCGCCGGGATTCGACACACCAATGGGGCTGGGAGTTGTTGCTGACGGAACGTCGCTCCGGACCGGGGCAGCTGCAGGAATCTCCTTGACCCATGGATTGGAAGCCGTCGCGAACAGCACAACGCTGTTGAAAATCTCCATGTCCTTCTGCACCACCTTGCCGTTGTTCAACGATGCGACAGTCGCGACGGCATAGTTGCGGCAAGCCCCACGCCCGGTGGCGGGCGTGTCACACTCGGTCCTCCACTTTCGCCCGTCGTCAGCAGTCCAGGAACCGGTCTTTCCAAGATTGTTCGCGGCCCAATGCTCACGCGGTGAAGGGAGATAGCTGAGGTTGTTGAACGCCCAGTCATTGTTGGTGTACCAGCGACCATTGCTGAGGAACACCCTGGTGGCGTAGATGTCCGTCGTGCATCGCACGACGGTGGAGGAGTAGCTTTCGCACGTGGTGCGCCAGTACCTGCCGTTGACGAAATGGACCCCTGGAGTCGAGTACAACTGCTGCGGCGTGGTCACCACGTCAGCGTGCGAGACGACCGTTGTGGTGCCAAAGCCCACCACCACTGCCGCCGCTATCGTCAACAGCATTCGACGAATCCTCATGAAGTTCTCCCTTTGCTCGGATGCGCTGCAGCCCGTTGCAGCAGTGCCTGTGAATGGCCGCGCTGCGTCATTCGAAGAAAGGATGACATATACCTTCTCGACCCTTCAAAACCATCAATCGCTTGTGCCGGCGACACCTCTCGGGTTGTGATTGCCTTCGCGGCTCAGTGTGGTTCCGTCAACTCCCAACCACTTGAGGTGTGCACCGCGTAGCCGTCGGTCTCCAGCCGCCGGAGATATCGGGCCAGCCCGCGCTCGCCCTTCTTGCGGAACAGTCTCATCAGTTTCGGCAGCTGGTTGGGGAACAGGGTTCCGAACCGCACCAAGAGGGATTCGGAGAAGCGTGGGTACGCCTCGAGCCGCGGCCGATCCAGCAAGCTCATCATTGCCCTGGCGACGGTGCTGGGAGGTTGCGGCTGGTCCTGGAACTGCAACGCGTTGCCACCCTCCACGGCTTCCTGCCGCAACATGCGGGTGTCCGTGGCCGACGGCAGCACCGAGGACACTGTGATTCCCTTCGCCGCGAGGTCGAGTCCGATGGCGAGCATCGCTCCCCGGAGCCCGAACTTGGAGGCGGTGTAGATGGGCGTCTCCCCCAGCGGGAAAATGCCGCCCAGGGACACGGTGGTGATGACGCGGGGATCTGGTGCGGCGCGCAGCAGCGGGATCGCGAGGCGGGTGAGCACCAACGGGGAGATCAGATTGACCTCCAGTTCCCTGCGAATCGTTGTGACGTCGCGCTCGTCGAAGCGCTCCTGGCTGGACATGCCGACGGTGTTGACCAGGACGTCGATCCGCCCATGGTCGCGCTCCAGAGCGGCCACGAGGTGCTCGACCTGTCCCAGATCCGTGAGGTCGCATGCGTATCCGCGATGGCCTGTGCCGGGCAGTCCGGCAGCGACGGCCTCCGCCCGCTCGCCCCGGACATCGATGACAGCGATGTGCGCGCCGCGCGCCGCAGGCGGCCGGATGAAGGCCCCGGCGATGTCCCCGGCCCCGCCGGTGATGGCGATGAGCTTCCCCCGGTAATCGAAACTCACCGTCGGCTCCCGACCGTCGCCTGCGGAGTCCAGCCGAACTCCTTGCCGATCTGCTTCAGATACGCCATGAAGGCGTCGGAGTCCACGTAGCCCTTGTGACGCGGGGACGTGTCGAATTCAAGACCGCCAGTGAGGTCAGGATGGTCCGTGCGAATCCGGTCCCGGAACGTCTCGGCCCGGGAGTCCCCGGCCGCCACCGCCGCCAGGTATCCGGCGACGAGGTGCGCCTGACGATCGAACAGCGGATAGGCACCGGAGTTGGTCTCGATGAAACCGACGGAGAACAGCCCCGGATGCTTGCGGGAGAAGGAACTCAGATAGAGCTCGTCAGGGTGTTGGGGATCGCCGAAGAGATCCTGGGCGAACGGCACGGCGTGCCGGAAACCGGTGGCGAGCAGGATCAGGTCGAACTCGCCGCTCGTGCCGTCGGTGAATGCCACCCTGCTTCCCACGGCTTCAGCGATGCCCGGACGCGGTTGCACATCTCCGTGGCGGATGTGGTGCAGGAGCTGGTCATTCAGGACGGGATGGGTGTCGAAGAGCTTGTGGTCCGGCTTCTGCAATCCGACGCGGGTGAGGTCTCCCACCAACAGCCGCAGCAGCGGCTGCAGCACCGCACGTTCGACCCGTTTGGGAAGGAACGACCCCTTGCCGCCGACGATGTCCGACGGCAGACCGAAGACATGCTTGGGGATGAACCAGTACCCCCGCCGCATACTGATGGTGGTGCTCTCCGCTGAGCGAGCCGCGTCGCATGCGATGTCGCACGCCGAGTTGCCGCCACCCACCACCAGCACCCGCTTGCCCCTGAACTCGTCGGGGTCGCGGTAGGTGACAGAGTGCCGCACCTCGCCGGTGAAGCCCTCGACCCGGGGCTCCAGCGGTGTCCACTGTGACCCGGTGCACACCACGACCGCCTCGTAGGTGCGGCCGACCCCGTCGGCGGTGGTCACCCGCCACTGTTCGCCGTCCTCCTCCAGAGAAGTGATCTCCGTGTGAAACTGGATGTTGTCCGTCAGGTGGTGTGCATCGGCGAAGTCCTGCAGGTAGGCCAGCACACGACGATGGTCGGGGTAGTCGGGGAAGTCCTCCGGCATGTCGAAGCCGGTGAACCCGGACACCGTCCTGCTGGAGATGAAATGGGCCGATTCGTACATGGGAGAGCCGGGTGAATCGATGTCCCACAGTCCCCCCACACCGCTGTGGCGCTCGAAGTGGTCATACTTGACGCCGTGCCCGCGAAGTGCACGAGCCACGGCCAGGCCCGCCGGACCGGCTCCGATGATGCAGATTGAAGCTGACAACGTCTTCCCCCTCGAAGATGGCTTTGCCGCATCGTAGGGGAGATGGCTCGGATCAGTGTGGCGTTGGAGGATTCTGCATGTCGGGCTCGAAGGGTGACCCCGTCAGGCGTTCATAGGCTTCCAGGTAACGGTTCCGAGTAGCAGCCACGACGTCGTCGGGCAGGGCTGGTGGTTCCGCATCGGAGGAGGAGTCCCAACCTGAGTCATGGGCCAGCCAGTCGCGCACGTACTGCTTGTCGAAGCTGGGCAGCGCCTCTCCCGGCTCCCAGAGGTCGGCGTCCCAGAAGCGCGACGAGTCAGGCGTCAGCACCTCGTCGGCCAGCACGATGGTGTCATCCGGGCGGCGGCCGAACTCGAACTTGGTGTCGGCGAGGATGATGCCACGCTCAGCGGCGATTCCCTCGGCGCGGGCATACAGCGCCAGCGTCAGGTCGCGCAGTGTGGAGGCCATCTCCTCTCCATGGATGCGGGCGATCGTGGCGAAGTCGACGTTCTCGTCGTGCTCCCCCATCGGTGCCTTGATGGCGGGTGTGAAGATCGGTTCGGGAAGCTTGTCACCATTGCGCAGCCCCGCCGGCAGCGGGACGCCGCACACCGTCGATGACTGCTGGTACTCGGCCCACCCCGAGCCGGTGAGGTAGCCGCGGGCCACACATTCGACGTCGATCATGTCCAACAGCTCGGCGATGGTGGCCCGTCGCGCGACAGCGTTCGGCACGACGGTGGAGACCACGTGGTTGTCGACGATGTCGCTGAGCTGGCGGAACCACCACAGCGACAGCTGCGCGAGGATCTCCCCCTTGCCGGGGATCGGGGTCTCGAGCACGTGGTCGAAGGCGGAGATGTTGTCGGTGGCGATCATCAGGATGCGGGGTCGGCCGCCGACGGTGACGTCGTAGAGTTCGCGGACCTTCCCGCGGTGCCTCAGCGGCAGGCCGAGTGCGGCGTACTGGGCAGTCGCCTTCATCAGAACACCGCCCCGGGCCTGTAGACGGCCGCATCGGGATTCGCTTCGACGATCGCCGCGACCCGTGCCGCCACCTCTGCCACCTGCTGCTGCGCCGTGCCAGCCAGCTCCAGCGGGCTGCAGATCAGCGAACCGAGCTCCTCGCGATCCATCCCCAATCGGGGATCGGCGGCAAGCCGGTCCAGCAGGTCGTTGTTCGCCTGTCCCTTGCGCATATCGAGCGCGACGGCGACGGCGTGCTCCTTGATGGCTTCATGTGCAGTCTCTCGGCCGACGCCCTTGCGGACTGCTGCCATGAGCACCCTCGTGGTGGTGAGGAATGGCAAGTAGCGCTCGAGCTCGGCGTCGATGACGGCGGGGAAGGACCCGAAATCGGCCAGCACGGTGAGGAAGGTTTCGAAGAGTCCGTCGAGCGCGTAGAAGGCGTCGGGCAGGGCGACGCGGCGCACCACCGAGCAGGAGACGTCGCCCTCGTTCCACTGGTCGCCCGCCAGCTCGCCGACCATCGCCACGTAGCCGCGCAACACCACGGACAAGCCATTGACCCGCTCGCAGGAACGGGTGTTCATCTTGTGGGGCATGGCGGAGGATCCCACCTGCCCCTCCTTGAAGCCCTCCGTGACCAGTTCCAGACCGGCCATCAGGCGGATCGTCGTCGCGACGTTCGACGGCGCGGCCGCGGTCTGCGCCAGCGCGGTGACCACCTCGTAGTCCAGAGAGCGGGGATAGACCTGCCCGGTGGACGTCAGCACCTCCTCGAACCCCAACTCAGTAGCGATGCGTCGCTCAAGCTCGGCGAACTTTTCGGCGTCGCCCCCCATCAGGTCAAGCATGTCCTGAGCGGTGCCGACGGGCCCCTTGATCCCCCGTGCGGGGTATCGAGCAATGAGTTCCTCAATGCGGCGCAGCGCCACGAGAAGCTCGTCGGCCGCGGTGGCGAAGCGTTTGCCGAGCGTGGTGATCTGGGCGGCGACGTTGTGCGAACGCCCAGCGATCGGCTGATTGCCGTGCTCGAGCGCCAGCCGCGCCAGCGAAGCCAGAGTCGCGATGACGCGGGTGCGGATGACACGCAGGGAGGCCAGCACCTGGTACTGCTCGATGTTTTCGGTGAGGTCCCGCGACGTCATGCCCTTGTGGACGTGCTCGTGGCCGGCCAGCTCGTTGAACTCCTCGATCCGTGCCTTGACGTCATGCTTGGTGATGCGCTCCCGCTCCGCGATGGAGCTGAGGTCCACATCCTTGACGACCCTTTCGTAGTCAGCGATCACGGCGTCCGCATCGGCCCCGCCGAAGTCGACCCCCAAGTCCCGTTGCGCCCGCAGCACCGCCAGCCACAGCCGCCGCTCGGCGACAACCTTGGCCTCGGGCGCCCAGATGCTGCGCATCTCTTGGGAGGCATAACGGTTGGCGAGCACGTTGGGCACTGTCATGACAGTCAGTCTATGGAAGCTGTGCCGCCTCGCGCCCGCTCGCTCCCGCCGAGCGACGATTCTGGTTCGCAACTTGCTTCACAATGGCCAAAACGGTCACGAGGAGGGCAACTTGCGAACCAGAACCGTGGGCGGCTCTACTCGGCCGAGGCGTAGAACCACCGATTCGCCCGGTACTCAAGCCATCGGCGGCTAGGCATCGCAGGAGTGTGGCAAGAGACCGATTACCCATCCGATAGAAGGTAAGGCTACCCTAATATCTTCACGTCACTCTCTACGGAAGTACCACTATGAAGCTCTCCCGTCGCAGCGCCGCAGGACTGGTCGGCGTCCTCCTTCTCGCCGTCGCAGGCTGTTCAGGAACCCAGGGTGCGCAGAGCACGCCCACTGCCACACCCGAGGAGGCAGTCTCCTCCGAGACCTCCCCGTTCCCGGTCACGATCGAGCACATCTACGGCGAGACAGTCATCGAGTCGGAACCGGAGCGGGTGGCGACTATCGCGTGGGTCAATCCGGACATCGTCCTTGCTCTCGGTGTGGTGCCCGTGGGCATGGACCAGGACACCTACGGCAACACCGAGGACGGCTCCACTGCCTGGAAGAACGCCAAGCTGGAAGAACTTGGCGCACCTATGGGCTCCGAAGATGCTCCCGTCCTGTTCGATGCCACCAATGGCGTCAACTTCGACGCCATCGCAGAAGCCACTCCCGACGTGATCGCGGCCGCCTACTCGGGGCTCACGGAGGATGAGTACGACAAGCTCAGTCAGATCGCTCCGGTCATCGGCCCCGGCGTGGCCAACTACCAGACACCCTGGCAACAGTCGACGGAGATGATCGGCAATGCGTTGGGCAAGTCCGACGAGGCTGCGCAGCTGATCGAGGACACCGAAGCCCTGGTGGAAGAGAACGGCGTCTCAGCGCACCCCGAGTTCGCTGATGTCACCGCCATCGCTGGCAACCTCGACGTCGCAGCCGGCGGCATCAACATCTACACCGAAGGCGACAACCGCACCCGCTTCTTGGGCATGCTCGGGATTCCCGTCGCCGACTTCGTCGAGGAGAACGCAGCCGAGGACGAGTTCTTCTTCAACTGGTCGGCTGAGCGTGGCAACGAGATCGAGTCGGATCTCTTCTTCACATGGCTCCCTGAGGGAACCACCACCCAGGACGTGATCGACGACGACCTCTTCGGCCAGATCCCGGCCGTCGAGAGCGGCGGTCTGGTGGCAATCCCGGACGAAGCAGATGTGCTGGCCATCTCGGCGCTCAGCCCGCTGAGCGTTCCCTACGCGCTGGATCGTGTGGTCCCGCTCTTCGTCGAGGCCGCTGACACCGTCACTGAAGGCTGATTGCACCGACGATGCCAGGTCTGACCCAGCGTCGGTCACTCGGTGTCGCCGTCGCGCTCATTCTGCTGGTGGCCCTGCTGTCGGTGGCTTCGCTGGCCATTGGCGCCCGGCCCACATCCGTGGGAGTGGTGTGGCAGGCGCTCATGGAGCCCTCCTCCACGCTGGGGGACCACTTGGTGGTGCGGGCCCGCATAGCTCGGACAGTCGATGCTCTCGTGGTGGGGGCCGCTCTGGGACTGGCCGGCGCCTCCATGCAGGGCGTCACACGCAATCCGCTGGCGGACCCCGGCATCCTCGGCGTCAACGCGGGCGCGGCGGCGGCGATCGTGATGGCGCTGGCAGTCTTCAACATCGGTGGCATCGCGCCGTTGGCCATCGCAGGGGCCCTCGGAGCGCTGATCGCCTTCGCAGTGGTGTATGCCGTGGCTGCCGCTGCGCCGGGAGGAGCGCAGCCGATCAAACTGGCCCTCGTGGGCGCCGCCATCAACGCGGGCCTGTTCAGCGTCACCTCGGGCTGGTTGCTACTCACCCCAGCCGCACTCGACCGTTTCCGGTTCTGGCAAGTGGGAGTGCTGGGAGTCCGGGGGCTCAGCGAACTGCCCGCCACGCTGTGGCTACTCGCCGCCGGAGCCGTCCTCTGTCTCTCCGGGGCACGCTCCCTGAACCTCATGGCGTTGGGGGACGACACGGCAAAGGGCCTCGGATCCCGTGTTCAACTGGCCCGACTCAGCTCAGCCATCGGTTGCGCCCTCCTGGCGGGAACCTCCGTCGCACTGGTGGGTCCCATCGCGTTCGTCGGCCTCGTGGTTCCCCACGTGCTGCGCACCCGGGTGGGCAGCGATCACCGCGTCCTCCTCCCCCTGTGCGTGCTGGCCGGGCCGGTGCTCCTCCTGGCTGGTGACACGATCGGCCGGGTGATCGCACCTCCCGGGGAAGTGGCCGTCGGTGTCATGACCGCACTCGTGGGCGCTCCCGTCATGATCGCGCTGGTGCGCGGGAAGGGGCGCATATCGCTGTGAGGACCCTGAAACTGTGCCTCCTTCTGCTGGGCATCGTGGCGCTCGCCACACTCCTGTCGGTGATGCTCGGCTCACGTTTCATTGGTTTCGACGACTTCCTGGCCATCCAGCGCGGCACGGCCCGCGGCGGTGTCGATTTCATCGTGCTGCAGAACCGCTTGCCCAATGCGCTGACGGGCCTGCTCGCAGGCATGGCATTGGGAGTCGGCGGGGCGCTGTTCCAATCACTGCTGCGCAACCCCCTTGCCAGCCCCGAGGTCATCGGCATCAGCTTGGGCGGTTCCGCCGCCGCCGTCATGGGCATGGTTCTGTGGAACCTGCAGGGACTGCCTCTGGTTGGAGCCGCCTTTGCCGGAGCCGTGACAGTGGCCCTCGGCATCCATCTGGTGTCCCGGGGCGGTAGCGACGTGGGTGGCTCCCTCATCCTCACGGGCATCGCCGTCGCCGCCATGCTGACGGCCATCATCCAGTTCGTGCTGACGCGCGCGGATCAGCGCGTCGTCGGCGACACCTACAGATGGTTGACCGGATCGCTCAACTCCTCCACGTGGTCGCAACTCGCGCTCCTTGCCGTTGTACTGCTGATACTCGTGCCGCTCGCTCTGGTGACGGGGAGATGGCTGAGGCTTCTGGAACTGGGTGACGAGATGGCCGCCAGTCTCGGCCTCAACGTCGAAGGGGCACGGCTGGTGCTCGTGGTGATTGGTGCGGCACTCTGCGCGGCCGCCGTCGCTTTCGTGGGTCCGCTCGCATTTGTCTCCTTCATGGCCGGGCCACTTGCCCGCCTGCTGAACCGTGGCCGCACATCACTGCTGCTCGCAGGGTTGTGCGGAGCCGCGCTGGTGCTGGTCGCCGAGACCATCGCCCACAGCGCCTTCGGTACCGTTGTACTACCGGTGGGCGTGGTCACGGGAGCGCTGGGCGCCCCCTTCCTGATGTTCCTGCTGGCCCGCTCCCGGCGGGTCTGAGAAAGGTGGATTGCATGACAAGAAGCGGCCTTGCTGCCGAGAACGTCAGTCTCGGCTATGACCGCACGCCGGTGATCGACGACCTGAGCCTGCAGATTCCGCCCGGCCGCATCACCGCGCTGATCGGGCCCAACGGCTGCGGCAAATCGACACTCCTGCGCGGGCTGACACGCCTCCTAAAACCCGGCTCCGGGACTGTCCTGCTGGATGGCTCGGACATCCACGGTATGGGCGCCAAGGATTTGGCGCGCAGGCTTGGCCTGCTCCCGCAGAGTCCTCTGGCTCCGGGAGGGATCACCGTCGCGGAGCTGGTGGGCCTCGGACGCGCGCCGCACCAGGGATGGTTGGCGAAGAACTCGGACGCGGATCGTGCCGCCGTGCAACGCGCCCTCGAACTCACCCGCACAACAGAACTGTCCCACCGGCCGGTCGACGAGCTTTCAGGCGGACAACGCCAGCGGGTGTGGGTGGCCATGGTGCTGGCCCAGGAAACTGGGGTGCTGTTGCTGGACGAGCCCACCACGTTCCTGGACATGGCGCACGCCGTCGAGGTGCTGGACACCATCTCAGACCTCAATGACAGTGACGGATGCACTGTCGTCATGGTGTTGCACGACCTCAACCTGGCCGCGCGCTACGCCGACCATCTGATCGCCATGGCCGAAGGCAGGCTCGTTGCCCAGGGCGCACCGTCAGAGGTGCTGACCGAGGATCTGCTCGCCAACGCCTTCGACCTGAGATCGCGAGTCATCACCGACCCCGTCTCACACACGCCCATGGTGGTGCCCGTGGGCCGCACCCGCATCACCGCGACGGGAGGAGCCGTATGAGCCCCGCACGCTGCGACAGCTGCCCGACGCTTGCGCTGAGCGCGCACGTCGTCGCGGTTGAGGACCTGTGCCCCACTCTCCGGCGCATCACTCTGGGAGGCTCGGACCTGGGGCACCTGGGAGTCAACGGTCCTAGTCTGGATCTCCGGGTGAAGATCGTTGTGCCCCACGGGGGCTCCACTTCCGAATCGGTCATGGCGTGCCTCGCGGAGTACCGACCCGACGCTCCCCTGGCCGACGACGCGCAGTGGTACCGCACGTGGTTGGCGATGCCAGAGCAGGAACGCGGTGCCATGCGCACTTACACCGTTCGCGAGCTGCGGGACACCCCTGGGGGCACGCAGCTCGTCATCGATTTTGCGCTCCACCTTCCCGATGGCGACGGCGGGGGGCCCGCGACGTCGTGGGCCGCAGCAGCGTCTCCGGGTGATGCTGTGGCCGTCGTGGGGCCCAATCGTCGCGTCTGTGGCCCCGACTACGCCGGCATCGAGTGGCGCCCCGGTGATGCGCGACGCGTTCTGCTGGCCGGCGACGAGACAGCCGTTCCCGCCGTCGCCGGCATCCTGGAGTACCTGTCCTTACGAACGGACGCGGACCAGTGGTCCGGAGACGTCCTACTGGAGGTGCCCCATGCCGAGGACCGCCTCGACGTCGCTGCTCCCCCGGCCGTCACCGTCTCTTGGCTCGTGCGCGACAATGCTCCACGCGGCGCGCTGCTGACCGAAGCCGTGGAACAAGCTGCACCCCCAGCAGTGCAACTCGCCAGCCACACCGTCGATGACGTGGACGTGGACCACAGCATCTTGTGGGAGACCAGTGCCGCGACCGCCGCGGAGCGCTACGCCTGGGTGGCCGGCGAGGCGGGCATGCTCAAGCCGCTGCGAAGATGGCTGCTCGGCCCTGCAGGCATGACGAAGGAACAGGTGGCGATCATGGGGTACTGGAGACAAGGACGGAGCGGATGACCAGAAGGACCACCCGGATTCGCTGGAAATTCAGGACTCCGGCGCTGTCACGACGGGCGCGTCGCGCCGGGAACCACGGCATCCTGACGGTGAAGGGCATGTGGCGTCGCAGGGTGGTGCGTCGGCGGAGCAGGTCCTCTCGCTAGACTGCTGCGGTAAGGCCCCGGCTGCACGACGATGGCGGGGCTTCATCCATGTGTGGAGGTCAATCAGATGCCAAGCGTTGTTGTGGTCGGTGCCCAGTGGGGCGACGAGGGCAAGGGCAAGGCGACGGACCAACTCGGGGAGCGCGTGGACCTCTGCGTCCGATACTCCGGTGGGAACAACGCGGGCCACACCCTGGTGGTTGCCGGCGAGAAGTTCGTCCTGCACCTGCTGCCGTCAGGGATCCTCAACACCAGGACCACAACCATCATCGGCAATGGCGTCGTCGTGGACCTGGACGTGTTCCAGGAGGAGCTCGACGCGTTGGCCGAGCGCGGCGTCGAGGTTCCGCACCCCTTGATCAGCGCGAATGCCCACGTCATCACCGAGTACCACAAGGTGATGGACAAGGTCACCGAACGATTCCTGGGGAAGCGGAAGATCGGCACGACCGGCCGCGGCGTCGGGCCCGCATACTCGGACAAGGTGAACCGCATGGGGATCCGGGTCCAGGACATCTTCGACGAATCCATTCTCCGCCAAAAGGTGGAGGCCGCCCTGGACCAGAAGAACCAGCTGCTGGTGAAGGTCTACAACCGGCGCGAGATGGATGCGGAAGCCATCGTGCAGGGACTGCTCGCCCACGCCGAGAAGCTGCGCCCCTACGTCATCGATTCCGGGCGGTTCATCAACGACGGGCTTGACGACGGCAAGGTGGTGCTCTTCGAGGGCGCACAGGCCCACTTCCTCGACGTCGACCATGGCACGTATCCCTACGTGACCTCCTCCAACCCCATCGCCGCCGGTGCCTGCATCGGGGCAGGTGTGGGTCCGACCCGCATCGACCGATCCATCGGTATCGCGAAGGCCTACACCACGCGTGTGGGTGAGGGCCCCTTCCCCACCGAACTCTTCGACGAGGACGGCGAGAAACTGCGCGCGATCGGTAGCGAGTTCGGCGCCACCACCGGACGTCCGCGTCGCTGCGGCTGGTTCGATGCAGTGCTCGTGGAACAGGCAGCCAAGATCAACGGCTTCACCGACATCTTCCTCACCAAGCTCGACATTCTGAGCGGCTGGGACAAGGTGCCGGTGTGCGTCGCCTACGAGGTGGACGGGGTGCGTCACGACGTCATGCCCGTCACCCAAAGCGAGTTCCACCATGCCACCCCCATCTATGAGTTCCTGGACGGGTGGAGCGAGGACATCTCCGGTGCACGGCACTTCGACGATCTGCCGCCCACCTGCCAAGCCTACGTCCACCGCCTCGAGGAGCTCATCGGCTGCCGCATCTCCGGAATCGGCGTCGGTCCGGGCCGCGAACAGACGGTGACAATCCACGACCTCATCTGAGACGCCATGTCCACCAAGGTTCTGCTGCGGATCCTCGTCCCACTGCTCTTCCTGTTCATGCTCGCGACGGTGATCATCGCGCTCATCCAGGACGACGTCGACTGGGGTTGGTGGTGGGCGGTGCCGATCGGTGGTGGTTTCGTGATTGCCATCATCGGGTTTCGTCTGCTGGTGCAGCGGGCGGCCGAAGAGGCTGAGCGGCTTGATCGCGAACTCGACGCGCAGGACAAATGACGACCACTTCAGGTAGGCCGTACGGCGAGCCCCCGGCGCAATCGGTGCACGACGAGATCGCGATAGCCGACGTCACCGCCACACTGGCCGCATGGTTCGCGGACTGCGCAAGAGACCTGCCATGGCGTTCACCGGGAACCACGCCGTGGGGCGTGCTCGTCAGTGAGATCATGCTGCAACAGACACCCGCGTCGCGGGTCGTCGTCCCCTGGCAGCACTGGGTGGAGCGCTGGCCCACGCCCCACGACCTGGCAGCCGCCGACACCAGCGACGTACTGCGTGCGTGGGGCAGCCTCGGCTATCCCCGGCGTGCCCTGCGCCTGCAACAATGCGCCGCTGCGATCTCGCGCGACCACGGCAATCGGGTGCCGAACGACGAGGATGCGTTGCTCGCCCTCCCCGGCATCGGCCGCTACACGGCCGCCGCTGTCCTGGCCTTCGCGTTCGGTCGACGCTCCCTCGTGCTGGACGTCAACATCCGGCGTGTGCTTGCCCGCATCGACAGTGGGGTCGAGCATCCCGCCCGCAGCGAGACGGCAGCGGAGCGTCGTCGAGCGTTGGACTGGGTCCCCGAAGAGGACCGCGACGCCGCCTCGTGGTCGGCCGCTGCCATGGAACTCGGCGCCACCCTGTGCACCGCGCGCAATCCGCGCTGCGACGACTGTCCCGTCGCCCAGCACTGCGCATGGCTGGCGCTGGGGAAGCCAGCCTGGACTGGACCCGAACGGGTCACACAGGCCTGGGACGGCACGGACAGGCAGTGCCGGGGCCGCATCATGTCGGCGCTCCGATCTGCCACGCACCCGGTGGCGCTCGCCGACATCGTGTGGGCCGACGCCGACCAACGTGCCCGCTGCGCAGCCTCGCTGGTGGACGACGGCCTGGCCCAGCGTGTGGGGCCGCTGCTGAGCCTAGCCGGGAATTCCACATGATCTCCTGGCAATCACCGATCAATCATGTCCTGACTGCGGCTCACCGGATCAGGTGATCCGGCACCCCGACATCTGGCTATGGACACAGAAGTACACGCACCAGTTGGAGTGGCACCATCTCATCGAAGCCCGGAACGTCCTCGCCGGGAGCGGCATTGATCAGCGCTTCCCGTGTCTCGGCTGGTGCACACGAGAATCGGCGCCCAGTCCATCCGCATTAGGGTTACCCGCGTGAGCACATTCGATGTCCTACTCCTCGGAGGCGGTGGCCGCGAGCATGCCCTCGCTCGCTGTTTTGCCGCCGACCCCGCCGTCGGGCACCTGCACATCGCGCCCGGCAACCCCGGCCTTGCGGCACTCGGAACCCGCCACGACATCGATGCGGCCGATCCCGACGCGGTCGTGGCCCTGGCCAGAGACCTGGGCGTCGAGTTCGTAATGATCGGTCCCGAGGCGCCGCTGGTGGCGGGCGTCGCCGACGCTCTCCGTGAGGCAGGCATCGACTGCTTCGGCCCCTCCCGGGAGGCCGCCGCCCTGGAAGGCTCCAAAGCCTTCGCCAAGGAGGTCATGGCCGCCGCCGGGGTGCCTACCGCACGATCCCGGATCTGCGAGACCATCGAGCAGGCCACAGCCGCCATCGACGAGTTCGGCCCCACCCACGTCGTGAAGAACGACGCGCTGGCCGGCGGCAAGGGCGTCGTCGTTACCGACGATCGCGAGGAGGCCATCGCCCACGCCAGCACCTGCGGTCGCGTGGTGATCGAGTCCTTCCTCGACGGTCCCGAGGTCTCCCTCTTCGTCATCTGCGACGGCGAGCGCGGCATCCCCCTACTCCCCGCCCAGGACTTCAAGCGCGTCGGCGACGGAGACGCCGGCCCCAACACCGGAGGAATGGGCGCCTACGCCCCCCTGCCCTGGGCCCGGGAATCGCTGGCGGACGAAGTCATGGAGCGCGTCGTCGATCCCACGCTTGCCGAGATGCACCGACGCGGCACGCCCTTCACGGGGCTGCTGTACGTGGGGCTCGCCCTCACGACACGCTCAGGTCTGCAGGTGATCGAGTTCAACGTCCGCTTCGGCGATCCGGAGACCCAGGCCGTCCTGGCCCTCCTTGAAACCCCCCTGGCAGGCGTCCTCCGCGCCGCGGCCCGTGGCGAGCTGGACACCGTTCCCCCACTTCGGTGGCGCGACGCCCATGCCGTCGTCGTCGTCGAAGCCGCGCAGGGATATCCCTATGCACCGCTCACCGACTGCCCGCTCCAGATTCCCACCGATGATACGAACGCGTGGACTTTGCAGGCGGGAACCACCGAGGTCGACGGCAAACTCCTCAGCTGCGCCGGCCGGGTCCTGGGCGTCGTCGGACTGGGAGCCGAACTCGAGGAGGCACGCTCGGCGGCGTACGCCAAGCTCGCAGAAGTCGACTTCGAGGACGGCTTCCACCGCACCGACATCGGCATCCCCCACTGACTCTCCCGGAATGAACCCCTGACGTGCCACAGTGAATTGCATGACTGAACACAACGAAAAGTCCCAGGACGACGTGATGGAGCTTCTCGGCAAGCAGCATGTTGCCATGCTCGCCACCATCGACAACGGCAAGATCGTCAGCCGCCCCATGGGTGCCATGAAGCCCGACGAGGACGGCACCCTGTGGTTCTTCACCACCTCGGATTCCGACAAGGCAATCCAGATCACCGCGGACAACCGCGTGAACCTCACCTACGCCGACGGCGACTACCTCTCCGTGCAGGGGACGGCCGAGATCGTTCAGGACGCCGAGAAGCAGAAGGAACTCTGGAGCAAGCCCGTCGAGGCATGGCTGCAGTGCGAGCCGGATGATCCACGCGTCGCGCTGATCAAGGTGACGCCGGACACCATCGGCTACTGGGACACACCCACCGCCGTCGGCTCCACCATCTCCATGGTGAAGGGGCTGATCAGCGACGAGCAGCCAGACGGTGGGGACGCCGGCGTGATTGAGATGGATCGCTGATGCGGGCACTGACATGGCAGGGCATTGAGAAGGTCAGCGTCGAGGAGGTCCCTGATCCCCGGATCCAGGAACCCACCGACGCCATCGTCCGCGTCACCTCGACGGCCATCTGCGGCTCCGATCTGCACCTCTACGGCGTGCTCGCCCCGTTCCTGACTGCCGGCGACATCATCGGCCACGAATTCATGGGGATCGTGGAGGAAGTGGGTACGAACGTCACCGGCCTCGCCGTCGGGGACCGCGTTGTGGTCCCCTTCACCATCTCCTGCGGGAAGTGCTGGATGTGTCAGCGCGGCCTCTTCGCCCAGTGCGAGACCACCCAGGTGACGGAACAGGACAAGGGCGCACGCCTGTTCGGCTACACCAGCCTCTACGGTGCGGTGCCGGGCGGTCAGGCGGAGTATGTCCGCGTCCCGCATGCGGATTTCGGCCCCATCAAGGTCCCCGATGAACTACCCGACGAGCGATTCCTCTTCCTCTCCGACATCCTGCCCACCGCGTGGCAGGGCGTCGTATTCGCCGACGTGGAACCGGACTCGACAGTGGCGATCCTTGGACTCGGCCCCGTCGGGCAGCTGGCTGTCCGGTGTGCCCAGGAGCAGGGTGCCGGCCGCGTCATCGGGGTCGATCTGGTTCCCGAGCGTCTGGATCGTGCCCGACGCCTCGGCGCCGAGGTTCTTGATTCCAGCGCGACCGACGATGTGGCGGAGGCGCTGAAGGAGATGACCCAGGGCCGCGGCCCGGATTCGGTGGTGGACGCCGTCGGCATGGAGGCGCACGGCAACCCAATTTCGAAGAAGATCATCGCCATGGCGTCGCGCCTGCCCAAGCCGGTGGGGCAACCGGCCATCGAGCACGCGGGCATCGACCGACTCGCCGCCCTGCACACCGCCATTGACGCGGTCCGACGCGGCGGGACCGTGTCGCTGTCCGGGGTCTACGGCGGGGCCATCGATCCCATGCCGATGATGACGATGTTCGACAAGGGCATCACCATGCGGATGGGTCAGTGCCACGTGAAGCGCTGGTCTACTGAGCTCCTCGACCGGCTTGTGGACTCCGATCCGTTTGGCGTCGATGACCTCACCACGCACCACGTACCCCTCGACGACGCTCCCGCAGCGTACAAGATGTTCCAGGAAAAGTCCGACGGTTGCATCAAGGTGGTTCTGAAACCCTGACCGGAGTCTGTGTCGACGCCGTCCCCTATCCGGGGACGGCGTCGCTGATTGGTGGAGGGTAGCCCCAGACTGTGCAGGAGCCACGACAATGGAACCCATGACCACGCCTGTCCTGAACCCCACCACCACTCCCGATGTGGAACGCGCCCACAAGCATTCCGGCCTTCGCCGGTGGGTCACGACGTGGGGGCGCGCCGTCGTGATCGCGCTGGCGTTCGGTGTGCAACTGCTTGTTCTCATAGCTGCGGTGACCTACTTCGCCGAGTGGTCGTCGGCCATTCTGGGCATCCAGACCGCACTGTCGGTCATCGTGGTGCTGTTCATCATCAACGGCAAACGGGAGACCACCTACAAGCTCGCGTGGATCATCCCGGTCCTGCTGCTGCCTCTTCTCGGCTCGGTGTTCTACCTGTTCTACGGCGCCGCAGTCATGACAAAGTCCCAGCGGGCCCGGCTGGACGCATCGATCGAGCGCGCCCGGGAAGCGCTTCAGTTGATCCCTCCCGTCGAGCTTCCCGAGGGCAATGTGTCGCCAGCGGTGACGCGCCAGTACACCTATCTCGAGAACACCAGCCACTACCGCATCTTCAATGACACCGACACCACGTATTACCCGCTCGGCGAATTGGGTTTCGACGCCATGATCGATGCCATCAACGCTGCTGAGCACTACGTCTTCGCCGAGTACTTCATCGTTGAGGGCGGGAGGATGCTCGACAGACTCCTCGACGCGATGGGAGCCAAGGCGGCCGAGGGGCTGGACGTGCGCTTCCTCTACGACGACCTCGGTTGCTTCTTCACACTCCCCACGGATTTCAAACAACGTTGCGAGGACGCCGGCATCGCTGTGATCCCCGTCAATCCCGTCGGTCTGGGGTTCACGCTGACGTTCCAGAACCGTGACCATCGCAAGATCCTCAGCGTCGACGGGAAGGCGGCCTTCACCGGCGGCATCAACATCGCGGACGAGTACATCAACGAGATTGTCCGCTTCGGCCACTGGAAGGACACGGTGCTGCGGCTGGAGGGTCCAGGCGCGTGGGCCCTGACGGTCATGTTCCTGCAGATGTGGGAGATCGCCAGCAGGTCGCGCGTGGACTACACCACTTTCCTTCCCGGCACTCCCCCGGCCCTCGACGCGCCGGAAGGTGGCGGCTCACACCTTCCGGCTGTGAGCGGCCGTGGTGGGCGAGGGCTGGTGGCGCCTTTCGACGATTCCCCCTTCGACGAGATATCGCTCGGTTCCGACAGTTACAAGCACCTCATGCAGGCGGCCACGAGGAGCGTCGACATCTTCACGCCCTACCTCGTGGTGAGCGACGCCATGATCGCTCAACTGGGCGACACCGCCAAGTCGGGCATCCAGGTTCGCATCGTCGTTCCCGGTATTCCGGACAAGTGGTACGTGAATCTGGCGACGCACTCCTACTACCGGCCTCTGCTGGAAGCAGGCGTCGAGATCTGGGAGTACGAGCCGGGCTTCATCCATGCCAAATCCATGCTTGTGGACGACTACATGGGGATGGTGGGCACGATCAATTTCGACTTCCGCAGCTTCTACCTCCACCAGGAGTGCGCCGTCTGGATGTACAAGAGTCCTGCCCTGACGGAGCTACGGCGGGATGTGGAGACCACACTTGCCGTGTCCCGGCAAGTCTTATTGAAGGACCTCACCGACACCAACGTCGTCAAGAGACTGCTCCAAGCCGTTCTCCGGGTGTTCGCGCCGCTGATGTAGTGCCAGCCACTTGGGGGCCCGGTGTACCACGATGCAGCGGAGCTCCGTGGGTTCACGCGTCCGCGGCCACCTCCAGGGCACGCACAGCCGACGGGTTGGCAGCGACGGCCCTGCTCAGTTCCTCAGCGCCATGCGGGGCGAGAGCTTGGAGGAGACCGTCGGTCAGGAGCGTCGGCAGCTGCCGCGACATCCCCGAGAGCCCCTGACTGTCCGCCATCAGTGCCAACGTGTCGGCCGTTTCCCTGGCCATCTTGGCGCGCAACTTCTCGGGCTCGATCCGGTTCGTCCGCCACATCGTGCTGGAGTACTGCGGGTCGGTGAGGCACGTGCCGTGGTACACCGCGGCGGCGTCGAGCAGCTGCTCCTTCACAGCCGGCAGACCGACGGATTCCAGTGCCCGACGGATGTCCGGTCGGGTCCAGAAGCGGTCCATGATGCGTCGAGCCTGCCGAGTATCGGAGCGGCCGTGATGCTGACGCGCCTGGGTCACCAGCTGCAGCCAGAAGCCCACGAACCGGTCGCCGTCGTGATTCTTCCCGTAGCGAGCACGATCCAGATCCGGATGCAGAGCGGGGGGCTGTGCGTCGGTCATGCCCCCACCGTATCCGCCTGATCAGGCTCCTCGGGCGGCGATGAAGCTCAGAGCCAGGCCAGCCGCTGGGCAACGTAGGCACGCAGACGTTCGCGGTCCTCCGGGGGCCGGAATCCGGCGGCCGTGATCCGGTCGAGGCGAAGAGCGCTGTGACGGGGTCTGGGAGCCGTGGGACGCTCCGGCTGTTGCAGCGCGTACTCGCCCGTCGTCACGCGGGTGACATCCCCACGGTCCCTTCCGCAGAGCTCGAACACGTCCGCGGCAATCTCGGCCCAGGACTGCACGGGCCCCGAGTTCGTCAGGTTCCACGTCCCGGAGGGCGCATCCGTCAGCAGCAGGTGCTCGATACCGGCTGCCAAATCCTCGACGAACGTCAGCCGTCCGAACTGGTCGTCAACCACGGCGGGGGAGATACCCCGCTTGGCGAGGTCGATCATCGTGGAGACGAAGTTGCGTCCCGAGCCGATCACCCAGCTCGTGCGCACCACGAGATGCCGTTGCAGCTGCCCCACCAGGGCGTCGCCGGCAGCCTTTGTCTGGCCGTAGACGCTCAGTGGCGAGGGCGCCTCGTCCTCGTCGTGTTCCTCCACGGTGCCGTCGAAGACGTAGTCGCTGGAGACGTGGACCAGCGTGCTGCGGTGTTCCGCAGCGATCCGGCACAGCCGCGCCACGCCGTCAACGTTGACCGCCCAGGCGGTACGACGTCCGGAGGCCGTCTCGGCGTCGTCGACGGCGGTGAAGGCGGCGGCATTGATGATGGTGCCGACGCCCGACCAGTCGACGGCGGCGAACGAGTCCGGCTTCCCCAGGTCGAGCGTCGATCGCTCCACGCCGATGGCCGTCGGGAACCGCTCCATCAACGCCGCCCCGAGTTGACCATCCGCACCGATCACCACGGTGTTGCGCCCCGGTACGGGAGAGACCTCGTTGAGTCGCGGGTGGGCAACGTCGGCGTCCGACATGGTTGCGTCGGAGAGTGGGATGGGCCAGCGCACGCCCAGCGTTTCGTCGGCAAGGTTGACGTAGCCGTAGGCGTTGCGCTTCTCCGGGCTCCAGTGGTCGTTCACGAGGTAGGAGTACACCGTCTCGTCCACGAGGCTCTGGTAGCCGTTGGCGACGCCGCGCGGCACGAACACAGCCGTCTCGGGCCCAAGTTCCTCAGTCACCACGGTGCCGAAGGTTGCCCCTGCCCGGAGGTCGACCCAGGCGCCGAAGATCCGCCCGTTCGCGACGGAGATCAACTTGTCCCAGGGCTCTGCGTGAAAACCTCGGGTCACCCCCGCGGTGGCGTTCATGGCCACGCTGTGCTGGACCGGACCGAAGTCGGGCAGCCCCAGCTCGGTCATCTTGGCTCGCTGCCAGTTCTCCTTGAACCAGCCGCGGTCATCACCGTGGAGTACAAGATCGAGAATCAGAAGGCCCGGGATTTCGGTCTCCCGCAGCGTCATGTTGGTGTCGGACACCTCACTGCCCCGTCGCGGCGTACTTGGCCTCGGTGGCCTCCTTCATGGGGCGCCACCAGGATTCGTTGTTGCGGTACCAGTCGATCGTCGCGGCCAGACCGGAACGGAAGTCGCGGTACTGCGGCTGCCAGCCCAGCTCATCCTGGGTGCGGGAGGCGTCGATTGCGTAGCGCATGTCGTGCCCGGGTCTGTCGGCGACGTGATCATAGGCGTTGCGGCCGTGGCCCATCAGCTCGAGGATCAGTTCGATGACCGACTTGTTGTCCATCTCCCCGTCGGCACCGATGAGGTAGGTCTCCCCCACCCTGCCGGCCTCGATGATCCGCAGGACTGCCCGGTTGTGGTCGTCCACATGGATCCAGTCGCGCACGTTCAGGCCCGCCCCGTAAAGCTTCGGCCGGATGCCGTCAATGAGGTTGGTGATCTGTCGGGGGATGAACTTCTCGACGTGCTGGCGCGGCCCGTAGTTGTTGGAGCAGTTGCTCAGCGTCCCCTGCACACCGAAGGACCTCACCCATGCACGCACCAGCATGTCCGAGCTGGCCTTCGACGCGGAATACGGGCTGGAAGGGTTGTAGGGGGTGGTCTCGGTGAACCGTTGTGGATCATCCAGTTCGAGGTCCCCGTATACCTCATCGGTGGAGATGTGGTGGTAGCGCTTTCCGTGGCGGCGCACCGCTTCCAGCAGCTCGAAGGTACCGACGATGTTGGTCCGGATGAAAGGACTGGGATCGTTCAGGGAGTTGTCGTTGTGGGACTCAGCGGCGAAGTGCACCACGACGTCGTGCTCGCCCACCAGCTGATCCACCAGAGCCGCATCCGCCACCGAGCCGTGGACGAACGAGAGCCGCCGGGCATCCAGACCCGCCAGCGACTCCTGATGCCCGGCGTAGGTGAGGGCGTCGAGGACGGTGACGTCGTCGTCGCTGGTCTCCAGCACCATTCGCACGAAGTTGCTGCCAATGAATCCGGCACCACCTGTGCAGAGCATCTTGTTCATACGTCCGAAGTCTAAGCACGTGAGACATTGGAGCATGCGAGGCATCATCTTGGCGGGCGGGTCGGGGACGCGTCTGCACCCCATCACTCTTGCCCACAGCAAACAGCTGCTCCCCGTCTACGACAAACCCATGATCTACTATCCGCTGACCACACTTATTCTGACCGGAATTCGGGAAGTGCTCGTCATCACCACCCCGCACGAACAGGAAGCGTTCCAACGCCTCCTCGGCGACGGCAGCCAATTCGGGATTGCCATTGAGTACGCGACGCAGCCGGAACCAAAGGGCCTCGCACAGGCGTTCACCATCGGTGCGGACTTCCTGGCAGGCGAGAAAGTCTGCCTCGTGCTCGGAGACAACATCTTCTACGGCCAAGGCGTTGGCACCCAGCTGCACCAGCGCGTAGATGTAGAGGGTGCGGCAGTCTTCGGGTATTGGGTTTCCGACCCCACAGCATACGGAGTGGTCGAGTTCGACGAGACGGGGAAAGTTCTTTCGATCGAGGAGAAACCCTCTCAACCCAAGTCCAACTACGCGGTGCCGGGACTGTACTTCTACGACGCCGACGTCGTGGACATCGCAGCGGGTTTGAGCCCGTCAACACGCGGAGAGTACGAGATCACAGACGTCAACCGTGTGTACCTGGAACGTGGCGAATTGCAGGTGTCGATCCTTCCCCGTGGCACGGCTTGGCTGGACACCGGGACTTTCGATTCCCTCAACGACGCCAGCAGCTTCGTGCGCACCATCCAGGCCCGGCAGGGCCTGCAGGTGGGTTGTCCGGAGGAGGCATCGTGGCGACGGGGCTTCCTGAGCGATGAAGAAGTACAGCAGCGAGCCTCACAGCAGATGATTTCTGGCTACGGCAACTATCTACAGCAGTTACTCGAAGGCGCTGCTTTGTTATACGAGCAGCGCTGATCCCCGCTTTCGTGGTGGTGTCTGACCTGTGGCTTTAAGGGGAGACTGTGGTGTTGGGTGTGAGGAGGAGGGTCATGGCCACGCCACGCGCACCAGCAGCATCAGTGCTTGCCACCAGACCACCATAAGAGCCTGCATCCACCGTTTCAGCAGTCATCAAGGAGCTGACCCGTCCGCCACCAGTACCCACCTGCGTGGAAACCACATCCACACCAGGCGGCGCGGTCCAGGCAGTCGTACTCGACGAACGATCCGCCCACAACGACAGCGCTACCCGCTGCTCACCAGGCACCTCAACCACAGGCGAGGCATACGAATCAGTCCTGGCATCCACAACGGACTCCAACACCTCAACACCCGCATCACCCACACCCCGATACACCAACATCGTCAAATCAGTCCGATGATTAGTGGGCCACGTCATCGACACCGACTGATCAGCCTCCGAACCATCAGCAACCTTCGTGAACACCGAAACCGCCAACGGCCCAGAAACCGTCCGACTCTCCAAATCCCAGGCCCCAACACCATCAGGACCGGCGGCCTCATCAGCAAAGTTGGTCGTCACAAACAACACCAACAAATCATCAGCCTGCACACCCGAAGGGACAGTCACCCCAGGATTAGCGACCTGCTCGCGCATCACCGCCACCTGATCCACCAACTGAGCAGCCGTGGTCACCGGAGCCGAACCATCCGAAACCGACAGCTCATGCGTCACCGACCCAGTAGCACCCGACCCATCAGCAACCGTCAACGAAACGACATAGTCACCAGCCGCAGCAAAGGTATGCGCAACAGAGACACCCTCAACCGGCGCAGACCCGTCACCGAAGTCCCACAGATACGAGACAACCGAATCCCCGGTATCCGGATCCGACGACCCCGCCCCATCAAATGAGCACTCCAACAAACCACACACCGGATCACCAATCACCGCAACCGGCGCATTATTAGCCAACACCTCAAGATCCATCGACACAGACCCTGTTGCCCCAAACTCATCCATCACTGTCAACGTCACTGTGTAAGCACCCGCCACACCAAAGACATGCGACGGCGACACACCCTCCACCGGATCAGAACCATCCCCAAAATCCCACACATACGACACGATCGAATCATCCGGATCAGACGAACCCACACCATCAAAAACGCACTCCAACCGGTCACACACCGGCTCACCCATCACCGCAACCGGCACCTGGTTCGCCTCAACCACCAACTCAGAAGAAACCGTGCCCACCGCACCCCGGTTATCCGTCACCGTCAACGTCACCGTGTAGCTACCCTCCGCAAACGTATGAGCAACCTCCGCCTCCGAGGACGAACCCCCGTCACCAAAATCCCACGCATACGACACAACCGAGCCATCAGAATCCGAAGACCCCACACCACTGAACTGACACACCAACCGATCACACTCAGCATCCAACACCGCAACCGGCGCCTCATTCACTGGGGGGCCAACGATTGTGGTGTTGGGTGTGAGGAGGAGGGTCATGGCCACGCCACGCGCACCAGCAGCATCAGTGCTTGCCACCAGACCACCATAAGAGCCTGCATCCACCGTTTCAGCAGTCATCAAGGAGCTGACCCGTCCGCCACCAGTACCCACCTGCGTGGAAACCACATCCACACCAGGCGGCGCGGTCCAGGCAGTCGTACTCGACGAACGATCCGCCCACAACGACAGCGCTACCCGCTGCTCACCAGGCACCTCAACCACAGGCGAGGCATACGAATCAGTCCTGGCATCCACAACGGACTCCAACACCTCAACACCCGCATCACCCACACCCCGATACACCAACATCGTCAAATCAGTCCGATGATTAGTGGGCCACGTCATCGACACCGACTGATCAGCCTCCGAACCATCAGCAACCTTCGTGAACACCGAAACCGCCAACGGCCCAGAAACCGTCCGACTCTCCAAATCCCAGGCCCCAACACCATCAGGACCGGCGGCCTCATCAGCAAAGTTGGTCGTCACAAACAACACCAACAAATCATCAGCCTGCACACCCGAAGGGACAGTCACCCCAGGATTAGCGACCTGCTCGCGCATCACCGCCACCTGATCCACCAACTGAGCAGCCGTGGTCACCGGAGCCGAACCATCCGAAACCGACAGCTCATGCGTCACCGACCCAGTAGCACCCGACCCATCAGCAACCGTCAACGAAACGACATAGTCACCAGCCGCAGCAAAGGTATGCGCAACAGAGACACCCTCAACCGGCGCAGACCCGTCACCGAAGTCCCACAGATACGAGACAACCGAATCCCCGGTATCCGGATCCGACGACCCCGCCCCATCAAATGAGCACTCCAACAAACCACACACCGGATCACCAATCACCGCAACCGGCGCATTATTAGCCAACACCTCAAGATCCATCGACACAGACCCTGTTGCCCCAAACTCATCCATCACTGTCAACGTCACTGTGTAAGCACCCGCCACACCAAAGACATGCGACGGCGACACACCCTCCACCGGATCAGAACCATCCCCAAAATCCCACACATACGACACGATCGAATCATCCGGATCAGACGAACCCACACCATCAAAAACGCACTCCAACCGGTCACACACCGGCTCACCCATCACCGCAACCGGCACCTGGTTCGCCTCAACCACCAACTCAGAAGAAACCGTGCCCACCGCACCCCGGTTATCCGTCACCGTCAACGTCACCGTGTAGCTACCCTCCGCAAACGTATGAGCAACCTCCGCCTCCGAGGACGAACCCCCGTCACCAAAATCCCACGCATACGACACAACCGAGCCATCAGAATCCGAAGACCCCACACCACTGAACTGACACACCAACCGATCACACTCAGCATCCAACACCGCAACCGGCGCCTCATTGGGCGCGGGTGGTGGTCCATCGGCTAGAAAGACAGCGCGGGCGCCCCAGTCGATACCGTCGATTTCTGGGCCACTCATCACTATTGGGTCGCCCACTGTGGCGGAACCGTTCCAGCCAATTTCCGACAAAGTGCCTGTGGATGCGGTCACGAAGTAGAGGTTCTCAGCATTCTCGTCGAAGAAGATGCCGCCCAATCCCAGAGTAGTGAATACCGGTACCTCGCGCACCGCTTGGGTGAGGACCCCGCTGTCAGGGACGAAGGCTCGCGAATACACGCGGTTGGACCCGGCGCGGGTGTAGTACAGCCGACCGTCGTAGTAAGCCATGCCAGCGATAGCTGCAATGTCGTTGTAAAACGATGGTGTCACACCCGTATAGGTTTGTCCCGAGCCCGTTTGAATACCACTCCAGTAGGGGTCGTTGTATGGGTCCACCATTGTCGCTGGACCATAGGTTGTCCCGTCAAAAGTGCGCTTCATCAACTCCCGGTCAGAAGTCCCGTAAAAGAGCACCCCATCAATGACTACAGAACCACGTACCTGTGCCCAGTCGATCTCACCCGATGGAGCCTCCATTTCGGGCTCGGTCACCTCAGTCCCCTCGAACCACACACGCGAGAGTCCTGTGGGCTCAAGCTGAAGCTCACCCGACTCTGTCTTTTCGACAATTTCGATCCCGTTGACCAGCGGGTTCTCCACCTTGTGCAACCATTCAAGATTTATAGCTCCGTCGGAGGTGACCGTGAACGCTTCCATGGTCCCCACTTGATCTCCAGCGTCAGCCACTATGTCGTAGTCCTGCAGGACCGTCTGACCTTCCAGCCGCACATCAAAGACTCTCTCCCCAACCTCGCTGGTACAGCCGCACCGGTTGGCGAAGTAGAGGCGTACCTCGACCTCTCTCCCACTTTCCACGGGGAAATTCCAGGCCATCTCCGGGGCTGAGCCTGAATCCCACCTTTCGCTCTCGAAGAGTTGGGATGGCGCAAAACCCGGAACCGTGGAGTCAACGCTCGACACCGCAGACCAAGAAGCGGCTCTGCTGCCCTCATTGCGGTAGGGGTTGCTTGTGCCATCGTCAGCGGCCCATCCGGGCCCCCCATCGAACGATGCCAATGCCGGGCCACCTGCATTGACACGGTAAAGGACTTGGTTGGTGCCCCCGCTCGCTAGATCACCACCCTTATAGACATTGCCGGGCAGAGCGCCTGTGTCGCCATCGCCGAGGGGAGTTCCCCCAGATACCGGGAAGAATGCGATTCGTGGTCGGTGGTATGTCCAGTGCCCAATCTTCTCGGTATCACTGCCTACCCATAGTCCAGCGTCAGAGACATAGACACTCTCTGCCCCCACCCCCCGCGGACTCCTACCCGGATTCCACGAAAGCGGTAGTCCGGTTCCAACCTCCAGGGCACCTAAACCCGGGCGTGGGACTGCCCCTGGGGCAGGAAAGTCTCGCCCTCCATGGTTGTTCATCCATCGCTGATGCCCCCCAGCGTAGATGGCCGACCCGCTTGAGGTGACGCTCAGGATCGTATCGCCGCCGGTGTCGTCAATCCACGTCGGCTGAATATCCTCGCCTGTCGCCGCGACATCCCAGCGGGTGACCGTATCGCACAAGGACCCGGGAAACGGACCGCCTGTGGTACCCACCGTGAAATATGAGCCATCAGGCGAGGAATCCACACCGCGGACATAGCTATCAAACGCGTTGTTGGCACACGCGTTTCCAAACCGATTGGTCCGCCAGTCAGAACGTACCGCAGCGGCCGCTCCCGTGAGGTCGATCAGCACCATCTGACGCCGCTCGAGCCCATCAGCTTTGCGGAAGTTGCCAATCACCGCCAACTGATCTCCCTGTGGAGTGACCGCAATCTTCTTGGCTCCAACCGGGGCCCGAGCCTGCCCCGGCTCACCTGTGTAGTTGTGATTTTCCGTCAGCGCCACAGATAGAAAGTCTTCCCGTGCCCCTGTCGTCGCGTTCAGGGCAACCAAACCGTTGTGTGGTTGTCCTTCGACCAAGGTGAACACGCCGCCTACATAGAGGCGGTTTCCAACGCGTTGCACATCATTTACAGCGCCATTCATCCAAGGAGCTGTGAAATCCGGGATCAGCTGCCCGGTTGTGATGTTGACCAAGACAATTTTGCGCGTGACTCCGTTGACCCCCTGGAAGGATCCGGCCAGGTAGACCGTATCCGGAAGGGGACCGGATTCCACGGCACGCACCTGACCATTGCTCACGCTCGGCCCGAAACTTGTGTTGACTGCACCATTGACCGCGCTGAACGCGAAGGCGCCCGTCCTATTCAGGACCGGGCTACCACTGCTTGGGGCGACTTGCGTGAAGTCGCCGCCAACCACCATGGAGTCACCTACCTGGACGGTGTCAGCCGTCCTGCCATCGAGGATCTGTGGGGTCCAAGAGACCGGAACCGGGCTCACCGGGTGGTCATGGGCCGGTCTCGGTTCGACCACCGCCGGACGTTCAGCTGCCTGCGCCGAAGGCGGCAGTGTCAACCAGCCACCCAGCACCATGGCCAAGACAACACCGAATGCCATTATCGCTCGTTGACAACTATGCACAGAACGCATCTTGAGATTCCCCCCCCCCCCCGGAATCGTTCGGCACCCAAAGTAGATGCCCAATACCCGTATCGTCACACGGTGAGTGCCTGTTTCACAACTCATCTGACTGATTCGATCGTCATACAACAGTCGCAATATCCCAAGATCACTCATGCGTGCTCAACCATCAATGCTCGGTCCGGCCGTCGAATCCGGTCTGACTCGCTGGTCTGGCAGACTTGCGTCTGTGCCGCTCTCTGAACTTCCTGACGTTTATCCGGGCATCGCCGGTTTGGACGACCTCGAACTGTTCCGGCAGGGCCTCATCTCTCAAGAGCTTCTTGGCTTCGCTCAGGAGCCGACCAAGTACGTCGATCAAGAGGGTGTGCCGGTGGCATGGCTCACCCAAACGGGCCAACTGACGTGGATTGCTCCGCGGTCCGACCGACCCTACGAGAGGTGGCACACCGGCACTACTGAGCTCGTTCCCCCAATGACCGTGCTCGACCAGCCGCGCACATTGGGCGAATTGCCTCACGATACCGCCACCGTCGTGGTCCTTGCATCTACTGAGGCAAGCCGAGCCGACTTGAATCTTGTACGGCTTGCACGCCAACGTGCCTTGGAAGACGACGTTCACTTAGTGGTTCTTCCGCTAGGGTCCGCGGCGGCGCAGCGCGCAGAGAAATTGGCACAAGTCTTGGGAGTGCTTCAGCGCATCGGGCCTATCACGGACCTTACGTCCGCAGACCTACCACGGCATGAACCGGAGGGTCCCGGGCTTGTCATCTTCTTTACGGGGCTGTCCGGTTCCGGCAAGTCGACGGTGGCTCGTGCGCTCACCCACCAATTAATGGAAGACTATGGGCTGGAAGTCAGCCTGCTCGATGGCGATGTGGTGCGTAGGGAACTCTCACAAGAGCTGACCTTCTCCGTAGCCGACCGAAACACCAATGTCCGAAGGATCGGATGGGTCGCCGCGGAAATCGCGCGGCATGGTGGAATCGCGATCGTCAGCCCCATTGCCCCTTTCGACGCCACCCGTCGCAGAGTCAGACAGATGGTCGCAGAGCGAGGCGGACGCTTCCTACTTGTTCACATCGCCACCCCGTTGGAGGAATGCGAGCGCCGTGACCGTAAGGGATTGTACTCCCAGGCCCGCGCCGGCTCCATTCCTAACTTCACCGGTATTTCCTCACCATACGAGCCTCCAGCGGACGCTGATCTGCGACTAGACACGACAGGCGTGGATGTCGCCTCCGTTAAAAATGCGGTCTTCGATGAACTTCACGCTCGCGGCTGGCTTCCCGATCCATCGTTCACTCCCAGTGAAGGCAACTCGCTCTGAGTGCCCAGCGCGGTCAACCCACCGACTGCGGCTTGTGGTGTGACGCACCGTTGTCTTCCTGCCCTGAGTGAAGCGTTCGGGCTTTGAGAAGATTTCTTCGCAGGACCACGCCAAGATGATAAGAGCGCGTGAGCGCTGACTCGATGATGACCATTGGCTGACAAGCCCCGTCCCCAGTGCTCACTCCAAGTTGAGAACTTTCTCAGAAATATATATATTGCCTTCAGCTAACGGCGTCATGCGCTCAGCTTCCCCATTCACTCACTCGAAGGGACCATACGGTGTTACCCCCCACGCAGCGGCGCCTGGCAGGCGCCCCACCTCGCATACTCGCTCTGCTCGTCGTGCTTCTTAGTCTGACAATAGGCGCAAGCATAGCCCCAGCAACCAGTTCGGCCGCAGAGCCCGAACTGCTCACAAACCCTGACTTCACTGCAGGATCCACGGGTTGGGGAACCAACCGTTCGAGCGAGATCCTTAAGATTCTCAACGGTGGCATCGCCCAACTCAGTACGCGGTCCGGTGGGTCCGCCACATTGAATGACCGCCCGAGCACCCTCCGAAATCAGGCAAAGGGAACGAATTACGTAGCCAAGGCACGAGTCCGGACCACCACTCCCAACGTGCCCGGCACCCTGCGTATCCGCGAAGTCTCAGGGACCCAAGTCAATACGTCCACGACACACTTCAGACTGACGGACACGTCATGGAGAGTAGTCACCCTCAACCTCACGACGGTCTACGCGTCATCAAAGCTCGACTTCAACCTGAATTCTTACAGACTTCCCGTAGGGCGCAATATTCAGGTTGATTGGACTTCGTTCAAGCTGGCCACTACAACTGATCCAGTGCCACCCGCCACGGGACCACAACAGCCAGTCGATGCGCCTGTCACGTGTAAGCGCGAATCACTCTCGGGCACCAAGTTCGGTGTGACGCTGGACATTCCCAGCGGACTCACTATACAACAGGCATGGGACCGGGCAAACAGGCTCTACGGCAAGCCTGGCATGCTCCGCATCTTTCATCCTGGTGCACCCTCTGGCTGGCATGCTGCGACCGTGGCGAAAGGTGTGGACCTCTCTGTGTCGTTCAAGATTCATCCGAAAACCATCCTTTCGGGTGCCAGCGACGCCAAACTCCGCACCTGGTTCCGGTCGGCACCGAAAGACGTGACGATTTTCTGGACCTACTTCCACGAGCCCGAAAACAACATTCAACGCGGCGAATTCACCGCATCCCAGTACCGCGCCGCATGGCAACGTATTCACAAGATCGCAAACGAGATCTGCCAGACCAATATGCACTCGACCCTGATCCTCATGGACTGGACTTTGGACCCCCGTTCCGGGCGTACTTTCGATGACTACTACCCCGGCACCGCCTATATCGACGTACTTTCCTGGGACCCCTATAACCCATGGAGAGGAACGATCTATAAGAACCCCAAAGCGATTTTTGAGAAAGTGGTTCTGAAGTCGCGGGCCGAGGGCAAGCCATACGCCATTGCCGAAACGGGTTCGCTACTCATGGGTAACGACGAAGGCATAGGGAGGGCCGCGTGGCTTAAGTCGATGGCCACATATCTCCGTCAAAATGGAGCCTTACACGCGGCCTATTTTGACACAACGGTTAGCCGATATGACATGAGACTATTAGACAAGCCTTCACAAGAAGCTTGGAGGGGAATCACACAAGGGGGCAAGTAAATATGCCCTTCAAACGGGTCATTTACGGTCAGTCACTTGCCATGAACCGCCCCTTAAGTGGCTCTTCGGACTTGAGTGTGGGGTCATAGGCGCAGTCCGCCGCCGATCAGGAGCATTCTGAGGCGGTAGTTGTCGC
>CANLTJ010000008.1 GCA_947493995.1 uncultured Arachnia sp.
CTCCGCACCGCCTGGACCACCCACCGCTGGGACACCCGACCAACCCGCCGCCCATGACCTACTGGCGGAACCTCTAATACGGATCGTTGTAGTTTCTCCCATGCCCCCATCATGATTGGTGTAGACGGAGTCGTCTACACGTGGTCGACGGCATTTGCACTCGCAGTTGAGGAGCGAACTCGACGCGTATCGCAACTTTGAGCGGCGAGACACCGCGCTGCTTGGGAGGGAGCGGTCCTTCATACGTCAGCGTGAATCGCATGTCACACACCTTCGCACGATAAGCAGCGACCTGAACCAAGACGTGCAACCCGCTGCTTGCGGGACAGCTGTGAAACGATACTGTAATGGGTTCCCGCCGCTTTCTGATCTCGCTTGGGATATTCTTTGCGACCACGGTAGTGATGTTTCTATCCGGCTGTGGTGCTGGCGGCACTCCGAACCCCGCGCCTACACGGACCGTCACAGTGACCGCGACGGCATCAACGGCCACTGTCAAGGGCCATCGGTTTCTGCCCGGAGGTGGACATGAAACCTGCCCTGTGATGGACACGGGTTCTGCCCGGTGGTGGCCATGGGATCTGCCCAAAGGCTGGCCACCAGCGGAGGGGGATGGGTCAGGTCAAGGGGCTCACCCCTTGTCCGGCGAGTGCTTGGGTGAGGCGGATGGAGTCGCCGCTGGTTTGGCAGACGTGGGCGTGGTGGAGGAGCCGGTCGACGGTGGCGGTGGCCAACGTTTTGGGCATCAGCTCATCGAATCCGGCGGGGTGCAGGTTTGAGGAGATCGCGACGGAGCGTTTCTCGTAGGCGGCATCGACGAGGCGGTAGAGACCTTCGGCGGCGTCGGTGGCCACCGGCAGGAGCCCGATGTCATCGACCACGACCAAATCAGCGCGTAGGACTCGGGCGATGGCTTTGGTGACGGTGTCGTCGGCGCGGTGCCTGCGCAGGAGAGCGCCGAGGTCTTCGAGGCTGAACCAGGCAACCTTCAATCCGGTCTCGACGGCGCGTTGGCCCAGTGCTTCGAGGAAGAACGTCTTCCCCGTCCCTGACGGGCCGCAAACCACCAGGTTCTCGCGGCGGTGGACCCATTCCAACGTCTGCAAGGCTTGTTGGGTGGGGTGCGGGATCGATGACGCATCTGGTTTCCAGGCGTCGAAGGTCTTTCCCGTGGGGAATCCGGCTGCTCGGCGTCTCGTGTTCAGGGCGGAGCGTTCCCTTCCGGCGAGTTCCTCGGTGAAGAGTGCTTTGAGGACTTCGATGGGTTCCCAGCGTTGTGCTTTCGCGGTCGCGACGATGTCTGGGGCGAGGTGGCGGATGTGAGGTAGCCGTAGCCTGCGCAGCAACGTCTCAACGTCTTCGGGCAGCGGCGGAGCAGACGGTATCCCGACGGCCGGGACCTTGCCTCGGGTACTCATGCGATCATCTCCCCGTCGACGCCGCTCTGGTCGTCGTCGGCCTGGTGGTTGGTCCCGAGCCGTGACCACACACTTGTGCCTTGGGTCAGGCTGCGGTCCTCGCTGGCTTGGTGCTGCCCGGCGTGGGGGCGGCCGCTGTGGTGGTCCAGGATCGATGCCAAGTCCTTCTCGGCGAAGCGGCCATGGACGGCGGCATGGCCCAATGCCCAATCGACCTCGGCAGGGTCGAAGAGCTTCGCCAACGCCGAAGCCTGCCCCATCTTGACCCGGATTTTGGTGGTGCCGGCGGCGGCTGCCTCAGACAACCAGAGCCGGGCCCCCTCACCCAAGTTCAGGAACGCCGCCTCTTCGACGGTGCGGGCCCGCGGTCTGCGATCCAGAGCACCAACTGGAGCGGACGGGAAATGCTCATCAATGATTGCCGGAGAACCTGGTTGCGCGCGTCGATGCCGGGCGACCTCCACCGGACCGGCCTCTCCGAGATGGGTCATGATGATCTGCTCCTCCGCGCCGCGGCCCTGCACCCTCACCCAGACGCTCTCGCCCATCAACTCATGCGGCACCGAGTACTGGCCGTGTTCGAAGGTGATCATCGGTGTGTTGGCCGGGACCTGGCGGGTGGTCCCGAAAGCGACCGTATACGGATGCGCCGCCACTGGATGCAACCGCGTCCTCTCTTCGGCCAACATCTCCACCGGAGCCCGACGGGTGACCCTATGAACTCGGGAATTCACTTGCTCGCAGAACGCCTCGCAGGCAGCCTCCAGCTCAGCAAACGAGTCATACGCGTCGAGCAGGTTCGCATCCGTGGGTACCAGATCGCCCTTGGCGATCTTCACCGAAGATTCACTGCCACCCTTGGATGCCGGGTCCGCTGGCACGCAGGTATGCGCCACCACCATGTAGTGGCCGGCGAAGGCGACGAGTTGCTGGTTACGCACCGGGATACCGGCGATGTGTTCAACGGTGACGGTCTTCTCGTTATCGGTCAACACATACGTCGGAACCCCACCCAGACGACGAAAAGTAACATCGAGTGCGGCGAACACCGACGGCATCGTCTTGTCCCGCAATGGGATCACCACCCGGAACCTGGACCAGGCCAGCCACGCGATGAACAACACCGTCTTCGCCCCATCAATGACAGGGCCGTCGCCGTAGTCGTATTGCAACCACATCCCTGGCTCCGTCACCCACGGCCGGTGCACCCGCACCCGCCCGGTCCGGTACGCCTGTTTCACCGCGGCGACCGCCCGGCGGGTCGTGCGATCAGAGCCTGTGAAGCCCAACACCACGAGTCGGTCGTGGGCGACGTCGGCGCGGATCTTCCCGTGGGAGCGCTCGACCCACTCCTCAACCTTGGGTAGAAACTCATCGATCAGGCGCGGCCTGGCGGCGGGTTTGTCCAACACGCCGCCCGCTTCGCGGGCGGCAACATAGCGGCCAACCGTGTGGTGGGAACATCCCGCCAACTCGGCAGCATCACGCAACGACCCCGTTAGGTCGTAAGCATCCAACATTTCCATGACTTCCTCGGCAGACTTCATAGTGTCCCTCCTCAGGGCGACGACGGCTTCAGCACCATCCATCGCACCTGAGGAGGGGCCCCAACCCGGTCAACCGGTGGGGCAACAACAATCGTGTCGGGCACATCCCATGACCGTCAGTGGGCAATTCTCATGTCCGCCACCGGGCAGCTACGTGTCCGTCTCCGAGCAGTTTCCCGTGTCCGCTGACAGGCCACAGTTGCGACCACTACTATGGTTTCCACTTCACCCAGTCCCAACGATTCGGCCGCAATATCAGAGCCGGTTAGCACCACAACGGCGAGTGAAAGTGGTGAGCCTCTTACGCCAGTCGATCCCATAGACTTCCGCGGCCCCGACGGTTACGCCGGCTACTTCTTTATCTCACCAAGCGGCAACCTTTCATGTGGTGTCTGGGATTGGGATCCAGCTTTAACGGGCTGCCAATCTTGGGCGTTGGTGGAGAACCTGCCAGAGTGCGATGATCCCGTGGGAGCGAGTTCACCTGCGATCGAGTTCTTCGAAGGGCAGCCAGCTGACGCCTACTGCTCGGCGGAAGGCATGTTCTGGGCAGAAGCGCCCGTGCTCGAGTACGGGCAACAGCTCAGCGTGGCTGGCGTGACGTGCTCCTCACGGGCCAACGGAGTGACATGCGTCGACGAGAACACCGGCTCGGGGTTTACCGCGGCTAAGGCCGGCTTCGTTCCCTTCGACTAGTCGATGCCTGCAGGCGGTGCAGGCTCATGTACACCTTCGTGACCGTCGAGCGCCGGCTTCGGATGGAGCTATGCAACGACCAAACTGACGCTGACAAATTCCGCTGGTTCAAGTCTCTGCTTGAGACACGTCTCGCGATCCGAAACTGGGACTCAAGCTCGGATTCGTGAAGGCCAGCGTGGGATCAGGTCCTAACTCGAACCGAAGCAGAGCGTACGCGGAGGGATTCGGGGGATGAAACCCCTGTCAGGTGCCCGATGCCATGTAGGCAGCCAGGATGTAATTTGGGTGACGGTTGAGATCGACGCCATGCTGCGAGGTGAGCGTCACTGACACTTCCCCACTGTTGCACGTATGTTGCACGAAACTGACCTCGAAAAGCATAAGGCCTAGTCAGAGCGGCTCCCCGGGTAGGAGTCGAACCTACTTCGCTAATCCTGATTCAAAGTCAGGCGGGCCCTGCCGAAAGACCAACCGGGGAACGGCCCTTGCAGGACCTGGCGACCAGCCTAGTGCCTCACATCGGCGCAAGCCACCGCACGGGTTTTGCACAAGCGACACGTCCACATGACGATCGGCGGATCGCTCCGACCACAATGGCAAGAGAAGAGGAACCAGCATTCGAGGACAGGTGGACGACGATGATGCGCAACAGGTGTTTCGGCACAGGGGACCCGCTCTACGAGCGCTACCACGACGAGGAGTGGGGCCATCCCGTGGAGGACACCCCCGATGAGCGTGAGCTGTTCGAGCGGCTCGTCCTGGAAGGCTTTCAGGCTGGGCTGAGCTGGGTCACGATTCTCCGCAAGCGGGACGCGTTCCGCGAAGCCTTCCAAGGCTTCGCACCAGCGAAGGTGGCGGCGTTCGATGACGCAGACGTCGAGCGTCTCATGGGAAACGAGACGATCATCCGCAACCGAGCCAAGATTCTCGCAGCCATCGGTAACGCTCGTGCCCTGCTCGACATGCATGAGCAGGGCATCCGGCTGGAAGCTCTCTTCTCGGAGTTCGTTCCCCCTCCGTCGGACCCGGCTGACCACAGTCCCACGGCCCCGGGTTTCACTCCCGAATCGACGGCACTCTCCAAGAGGCTGAAAGGGCTCGGCTTCCGCTTCGTCGGCCCGACCACGATGCAGGCAACTATGCAGGCACTCGGCATTGCTGATGGCCATGCCCCTGGCTGTTGGCTCGCCGATTCGCAGAAGTAGCTGTTGGACCGTGAGGTCCGCGCAGAGGTAGTGCCCAACGTGCCGGGACCATAGCTATCGCGACTTCCTAGAGCGCGTCAGGGGGGCGCGCTGCGCCCTCAGGAACTGGACTGTAGACGTTATCCACAGATGCATCATGGGCATGGTGTTTAGTCGTACAGGTGTTCTATAATAGGTGTATGGGAAAGACAGAGAGTGTGGAGGCGGCGCAGTTGCTGGTGTCGGCATTGACGCGGGAGAAACAAGCCAAAGCCGACCAACTACGAGCCATCCTCGCCCTGGCGCAGAACTACACCGCCAGCACCGACACGATCATCGATGATGACCTGATCGAGGACCTGGTCGAAAACATCGCCACCGGCGGCTCGTTCGGCACGATCCCGATCTCGGAGTTCGCCGCCATGGAGTTGGGGCCGTTGATGGGATGCTCCCCCCAACAAGGCAAAACCATCCTGTTCGAGACCTTGAACCTGTACTACCGCCACCGCAACCTGTGGGACGCCGTCCAGGACCTGGAGCTGGATGCGCACCGTGCCCGCAAAGCCGCCGGCAAGTTCGGGGTCCTCACCCCGAAGGCCGCACAGCGGGCCGGTGAGTTGTGGGTGGAGAAGCAGCACCGCTACGCCTGGCAAGGTGCCATCGACTTGTGCGACAAGATCATCATCGAGATGGACCCGGTGATGGCGGCTGAGAAGGAAGCCGCCCGGCTCCGGGCACGGGAGGTCAAACTGTGGGGGTTCCATGAAGCCACCATCAACCTGACCGCAACACTCGACGCTCTGGACGCGAAATACGTCTACGCCACCGCCACCCGCATCGCCGACATTCTGCACGCGAAGCCGGAATACACCCAAGTGGCGTTGGATGTGTTGCGGGCCAAAGCACTCGGGATCATGGCGCACCCCGCCGTCGCCCTCCAAATGCTGCAAGGCGCTGTGCAGCACCCCATCTTCGGCACCACCGCAGATGATGTCGCGACCGGCCTCGCTGATGCCGAACCAGACCCGACCACCGGCTCAGAGAGCGTCAACAACGCAGGAACCGATGCACCGACCGGGCCCGCACACCGCAACAGCGAAACCGCGTCCGGGAGCATGCGACTATTTCCGCACTCGGACACGATGGATACCGAGGTCCACGACATCGTTGACACCGACACTGGACGCATCGACACCAACCCCCACCACTGCCTGGGTCATACCTGCGGCACCATCACCGTCCCACCCGCCACACTCCAACCGCGAGCCCAGATCTACATCCACCTCACCGCGGACATGACAGCCAGCGACATCGAAGACGTCGGCACCGTCGCAGTCCAGACCCTGGTCGAGTTGCTGGATGGGAAACAGGTCAAGATCACCCCCGTGATCGACCTCAATTCCGTTCCCTCGCAATACCAGTACCGGCCCAGTAAGGCACTCAAGGAAGCAATCCAGCTCACCTGGCCCCGCGAGGCGTTCCCCTACAGCAACCGGAACAGCCGCGGCTGTGATCTGGACCACACCGAGGCCTACCAAGCCGCGAGCCGGGATACGCAAACCCGCCTCGACAACCTGGCACCACTGAGCCGCAAAACCCACCGCGCCAAAACCGCCGGCTTCTGGCGATGTGACCAACCCCACCCCGGACAACTCACCTGGACATCACCACTCGGCTTCCGCTACACCATCGACAAGAACGGCACACGCCGCATCGAGTGAAACTCCACGGCTTGTCGAATGTGCCGCTGTCGTCTCACGAGTGGGTGTGCCAACGAGTAACGAGGGTGTCGTCCCTGAGGATTGCATGAGCGATGGACGCTTGGCATGGGCATGCTGCATGACGAGCCTTGCCACTCACCAAGTCGTCCTTCGATAAGCCGCGTTCGTGCCTCACGGCGGCACTCAGGACAGCGTCCCCACCGCGACACCAGAAGATGCGTTCCTCCCGGCAGCACTCAAGCCAACGTCTTCCCCACCGCGACACCAGAAGATGCGTTCCTCCCGGCAGCACTCAAGCCAACGTCTTCCCCACCGCGATAGCACGAGACGCGTTCCTCGCGGCGGCACTCAGGACGACGTCCCCGCCGCGAAGTCCAGGACACGCGTTCCTCACGGCCGCACTCAGGACGATGTCCCCACCGCAAAAGCACAAGACCCGTTCCTCGAACCGGCACTCGGGACGGCGCGCACTGCGACGCCAGCCCCTTCACTCGTTGCGTCCGACGCGGCGCGGCGCCAAGGAGGCACACAAAACGGCCCCACCGCGTATGCGGCGGGGCCGTTCAACAAAGAGGCCAGCGAAATCGGCCGGAACGGGAGTTCAGATCAGGCGCAAGCCCAGGGCTGGAGGCCGCGCTTGGCGTATAGGCGGTTCGCGACGGTGATCTGCTCCGCACGGGTCGCATGGTGCGGGTAAGCCGCGAAATCCTGTCCGTTCACGGAGCGCCACGTTGGCAGGTCGAACTGGAGGCCACCGTAGTAGCCATTGCCGGTGTTGATGCTCCAGTTGTTGCCGGACTCGCACCGTGCGATGCGTTCCCAGGTGCTGGTGCGGGCAAGGTTGAGCGCAAGTCCGGAAGAAGTCGCGGCTGGCGCGGGAGCCTTGAAGGGCTTCTCCACCGGCACGTTCCTCGGAGGCGTTGCCTTCGGGAGGATGGAGGTCTGGGCCGGGGTGCTAGCGGTGGTGAACTTCACCATGTTGTTCAGGACCCACTGCTTCCGGACAACGTGCCTGCCGCCCGACTTCACGACCACTGATGCCATGGCGTAGGAACGACAGCCGTTCCGACCAGTCGCGGCTGTGCCGCACTCCGTCCTCCACTGGCGGCCGTCACTCGCGGTCCAGGTGCGGTTCTGGCCCAGAGGATTGGACTTCCAGGCCGAGCGCTCGGACGGCAGATACGTCAGGTTGTTGAAGACCCATCCGTTGTGGTTGTAGTACGTGCCGTTGGCCGGGACCTTCTTCGTCGCCCAAATATCAGTGCGACACCTGACAACATTCGAAGAGTACTTGTCGCAGCTGGTCCTCCAGTAGCGACCATTCTCCAAGTGAACACCCGGCTGGTTGTAAACCGTGGATTCCAGGGCGCTTGCGTTGGTTGTGGAGACGAGACCGAACACGGCACCCATCAGAACCGCCAACATGATGTGCAGCGAGCGCTTCAGCATCGCCAACCTCCTTCGTTGTGGACTATGCGAAGTTAACACGCCGATCCTGTGAAATCCAAAGACTTTCTTCAGTAAGATGCCAGTCACGCATTCGGGTTGCACGCTCTCACTACGCGCAGCACCCGAAACTACCGATGTTCACTCTTTCTCTTCTCAGTCGCCTCTCAGGAAGCCGAACGCCTCAATCCACCCTTGGGGGTTCCTCCACGAGGACGTGACAGACTGGACCCGTGACAACTCCCTCTCGTGCCCGCCGCAGCAGGGTGCGCATGACGTCGACGGAGCGACGGGAGCAACTTCTTCTCATATCCCGGGAACTCTTCGCCGAACGCGGCTTCGAGGGCACCTCCGTCGAAGAGATCGCCGCACGAGCAGGAGTCAGCAAGCCCGTCGTCTACGAGCACTTCGGCGGCAAGGAGGGCGCATATGCCGTCGTGGTGGATCGCGAGGTCCGTACGCTCCACGACGCCATCCGAGCTGCTCTCACCACGCAGGACGCAGGCCCGCGAGAGCTTCTGGAGCGCGGCGCCCTGGCCCTGTTGGACTACATTGATCAGTGCCCCGACGGATTCCGCATCCTCAACCGCGACTCGTCACTCCAGGGTCCGGGCGGATCGTTCGCTTCCATCCTCAGCGACATCGCCGCGCAAGTGGAGGACATTCTGGCGGCCGAGTTCTCGCGGCTCGCTCTCGATCCTCAGTTCGCCGGCCTGTACGCCCAGGCCCTGGTGGGGCTGGTGGCGATGACGGGCCAGCAGTGGTTGGAGAACCGCGAACCGGACCGCCTCGTGGTGGCTCGCCACCTCATCAACCTGGCCTGGAACGGCATGGCCCACCTGAAGCCGGAACCCCAACTGATCACCGAGGTACTCGACGGCCGCCGCCCCGCCCACACCGAGGATTCGACGGCGTAACCGTCACCCGGTGGGCTCCTGCCCCCTCGCATCGCTCAACAATCGGCGCAGCAAATCCGCAAGACCGTCCTGCTGGGAGGTCGTCCACTCCTTCAGCAGCGACTCTTCCAACGCGATGAGACCACCCATCGCATCGTCGACGAGTTCCCTTCCCTGCGGGGTCAGCTCAACAAGCGCCCCCCGACCGTCCTCCGGGTTCGGCAGCCGCGTCACCAGCCCCCGTGCCCGCAGGCGGTCGATGCGATGGGTCATCGTTCCCGACGTGACATGCGTCTCCGCCAGCAGTTTCCCGGGCGACAGCCGGTGCGGTTCCCCGGCGCGTCGCAGCGCGGCGAGAACGTCGAACTCCCAGGCCTCCAGCCCACGATCTGCGAAGCACTGTTTGCGATGGGTGTCGAGGATGGCGGCCAGCCGGTGGATGCGCGACCACACCTGCATGGAGTCGACGGCGAGGTCGGGCCGCTGGGCGCGCCAGGCTGCCACCACCTCGTCCACCTCATCGGGGGTCATGATCCTCCTCAACACCGGGAACGGGAGCGACGGCGTTGCGCACGGCACGGACGCCGGAAAAGACGCTCAGCGCCTCGGACACCAGCGATGCGCCCTCCTGCGACTCCGAGAGGAATGCACAGGTGGGACCGGAGCCACTGATGACTGCCCCCAGCGCGCCCGCGTCGAGACCCAGCTGCAGGGTGCTGCCCAGCGTCGGCTGCAACGAGATGGCCGCTTCCGAGAGATCGTTGACAAGATTCCTGCCCACCCCCGCCACATCGCCCTCCGCGAGGGCGTCCAGGAGTGCCTGCGGGATGACGGGCTTCGACGGCTCAGCCGTCCGGTCGAACTCGCGGAAGACCGACGGCGTCGACAACCCGGTGTGGGACAGCGCCAGTGTCCAGTGATAGGTGCCCTTGCTGGTGAGTGGCTGGATGACGTCTCCACGGCCGGTCCCGATGGCCGTGCCACCGGTCAGCAGAAACGGAACGTCGGCACCGAGTTGCGCTGCCATATCCCGCAACTCCGAACTGCTCGCCGGCCCACCCCACAGGAGATTGCAGGCCACGAGCACGGCGGCGGCATCGGCTGATCCACCGGCCATTCCCCCCGCCACCGGGATGCGTTTGCGCACCGTGATGTGGCAACCGGCATCCTCCACCCCGGCACGATGCGCCAATAATCGAGCGGCACGAATCGCCAAGTTGGTGTCGTCGGTGGGCAGGAACGCCGACCCCTCACCCCTGAACAGCACGCGGAAGACGCCGGGGTTGGCGGTCTCCACCACCAGCTCGTCGCGCAGGGACAACGCTTGGAACACAGTGCCCAGCTCGTGATACCCGGTGTCGTCGGCCGCGCCGACGCACAGGGCCAGATTCACCTTCGCGGGGACACGCACCCGCACCGCCTGAGCCACGTCTTTCAACGTAGCCCATCACGAGGATGCGGCCATCCAGGCGGACGCCACGGCCGCGAACTGGTCGATGTCCAGCACCTCACCCCGCGCCTGTGGGTCCACGCCGGCCGCCTCGATGATCTGCGACGACGCTGCCGCCGATCCCAGCAGCGGCGCCAACGCGGCCCGCAGCATCTTCCGGCGTTGGGCGAAGGCAGCGTCGACGACGGCGAACACCTTTTCCCGGGGAGCGTCGGTGGCTGGCGGATCCCGTCGTTCGATTCGCACGAGCCCCGATTCAACGTTCGGAACCGGCCAGAACACTCGGGGCGGCACCGTACCCACCCGCCTGGCCTCCGCGTACCACGCCATCTTCGCGCTGGGCACGCCGTAGGTTCTGCTGCCGGGCGGAGCCACGAGGCGATCCGCCACCTCGAGCTGCACCATCACCAGACCGGAACTCCAGCCCGGGAAGCGTGCCAGCAGGTGGAGCAGCACCGGCACCGAGACGTTGTAGGGCAGATTGGCCACCACCGTCGTCACCTCCTCCCCCGGCAGTTCCAGGATCCGCATCGCATCGGCGTTCACCACCGCGAGGCGCCGCGCGGCCTCACCGCCGAGACGCTCCGTCACAGTCCTCGGCAACTGATCGGCAAGACTCTCCTCGATCTCCACTGCTGTGACTGCCCGTGCGACGTCCAGGAGGCCGAGCGTCAGGGAGCCGAGCCCGGGGCCAATCTCAAGGACCACGTCGTCGCTCGTCACGCCCGACAGCGCGACGATGCGTCGCACCGTATTGGGATCGATGACGAAGTTCTGGCCGCGTTGCTTGGTGGGTCGCAGATCCAGATCAGCTGCGATGCGGCGTATCGACGACGGGTCGAGGAGCCCGGTCTCAGGCATCCGCACCCCAGGGACCGCCGTAGGCGTCGAACGTGTTCCTGACCAGCTGATCGCAGAATTCGTCGAGATCCGTGCCCGTCAGATCAGCCAGGAATCGCACCGTGTGGGGCAGCAGATAGGGCGCGTTCGGCTTGCCCCGCTCCGGCTTCGGCGTCAGGTACGGGGCGTCGGTCTCCACAAGCAGCTTCTCGGGTGGGACGACGGCCACCGCCTCACGCAGGGAATCGGCACTGCCGAAAGTCACGACCCCCGGGATGGAGAGCCAATAGCCACGCGAGACACACTCCCGGGCAAACTCCGCATCACCGGAGAAGCAGTGCATGACCACGCGCTCCGGTGGCTCCGTGGTGTCCAGCACGTTCAGGATGTCCTGATGAGCATCCCTGTCGTGGATCATCAACGTCAGGTTGAGTTCCCGAGCGAGGCGGATGTGGGCACGGAAGGAATGCACCTGCGCCATGCGCCCGTCCTCGCTGCGGGTGCGGAAATGATCCAACCCCGTCTCGCCGATCGAGCGGACCTGACTGAAACGGGCCAGCGCCGGCACCTGTGCAAGTTCGGCGTCGAGTGCTTCCTGGCCCTGCTGCTCGAAAAGGTGGGCGGCGTGGTTGGGGTGCAGCGCCACTGCGGCCACCACTTGCGGATCCGCCTGCGCCAGGGAGATGGCCTCCCGGGAGGACTCCAGGTCGTAGCCGACGTCGATGACTCGGGTGACCCCCACCTGTCTCGCCAGCTCCAGAGAGTCCTTGGCGGACAGACCCGAGAATTGCCGGGTGGAGAGGAAGTGCGTGTGATTGTCCACCACAGGGCGGGGCAGCGCCTCGGGCAGTGGTGGCAGCGTGAGCTCCTCGATGGCGTTCATGCCGTGTCCTTCCTGGCCGCGAGCGCGGCTTCGTACAGCTCCTTGCGATTGGCGCCCGTCGCGTCTGCGACACCACGCACCGCACTGGACAGTTTCTCACCATCTTCGATCCGGGCGGCCACCAGTTCCAGCGCATCGTCCACACCGGTGCGCTGTTCCCCGGCCCCACCCACCACGACAGTCACCTCACCCCGCACGCCGCCGGTGGCCCATTCCCGCAGCGAGGTCAGCGTGCCGCGCACCACCTCCTCGTAGGGTTTGGTCAACTCTCGACACACCACGGCCGCACGATCAGCTCCCACCACTTCCGCCGCGTCGGTCAGAAAGCCGGCCAGACGGTGGGGTGCTTCGAAGAACACCATGGTGCGTGTTTCGGCTGCCAGTAACGTGAGTCGAGCCCTTCGCTCCCCCGACTTGCGTGGGAGAAAACCCTCAAAGCAGAACCGGTCGGTGGGGAGCCCGGATACTGCCAGCGCCGTCAGGACGGCTGAAGGACCGGGCAGCGCAGTTACCCGCAAATCACGTTCGATGCATGCCCTCACGATGCGGTAGCCGGGATCGCTGACCGACGGCATCCCCGCGTCCGTGACCAGCGCGACCGTCCGGCCAGCCGCGATGGCATCGAGCAGTTCACCCGTCCGGGCCTCCTCGTTGCCTTCATAGAAGGACACGACGCGCCCGCCGGCCGCGACCTGCAATCGACGCAGCAGTGTCCCGAACTTGCGGGTGTCCTCGGCGGCCACGATGTCCGCGTCCGCAAGCAATGAGCGCAATGACTCGCTGGCGTCGCGGTGGGATCCGATAGGGGTCGCGGCCAGCACAAGTGCGCCGGTGGAAGGGGGGCTCATGGCATCAGCCTAGAATGCTCGACGTGCTGACAACTGTTGAGGCGCTCGACGAGGGCCGCATGACGGATCGCCGCGCCGGCTGGCTGGTGACGATCGGGATCACCGTCATGGCGTTCGTGCTGCGCGTGATCAACCTGGGATTTCCGCACAAGGTGATCTTCGACGAGACCTACTACGCCAAGGATGCATGGTCGATCCTGCAGGTCGGGTATGAGCGCCAGTGGCCCGATCCGCAGGAGGATCGCAACGCCGAGATCCTCAGTGGAGACCTCTCCGGGGTGCTCGACGAGCCGTCCTTCATCGTGCATCCGCCGTTGGGAAAACTGCTCATCGGTTGGGGCGAGCAGTTCTTCGGCATGACCCCGTTCGGTTGGCGCATCGCGGCCTGCATCTTCGGGGCCCTCATGGTGTTCTTCGTGATTCGCCTGGCCCGCCGCCTGTCGCGATCCACGCTCGTCGGGGCCATCGCCGGCATCCTCGTCACCTTCGACGGTCTCGCGTTCGTCATGAGCCGGATCGCATTGCTCGACATCTTCCAGGCCACGTTCGCCGTCGCTGCCATCTCAGCGCTCGTCGCGGACCGGGACTGGTTCAGACACAAACTCAGCCGTCACCTGCGTCGACACGAGTTGCGTGATCTGGGAGGACGCTACGGGCCGCTGCTGCTCTGGCGGCCGTGGCGCATCATCGCAGGCATCATGTTCGGCGCATCCATCGCCGTGAAATGGAACACCCTCTACATGCTGGCCGCCTTCGGCATCGTCACCGTCGTCTGGGATCTGGGTGCCCGACGGTTGGCCGGGGCGGGCCGGAAGTCGTTGATCTCCATCCTCGGCGACGGCGTGGGGGCATTCGTCCAGCTCGTGGTTGTCGCCGTGCCCGTCTACCTCGCGTCGTGGACCAAGTGGCTCACCACGAGCGGCGGCTGGGACAGGCAGTGGGGGGCGGAGAACCCCGAGGACCCCGTCGTCATGCGCTTCGGGAACGCGCTGGGTTCGCTGTGGCACTACCACGTTGCCATGTACGACTTCCACACCGGCGACGGCATGCAGGAGGCCACCCACCCCTACGAGGCTCATCCCGCCGGCTGGCTGTTCATGGTGCGGCCCATCGGCGTCGACGCCGAGAACGGGATCGAGCCGGGGACCGGCGGCTGCGAAGCGGTGGAGACCACGTGTCTGCGGGTCATCTCCGCGATGGGCACTCCCCTGCTGTGGTGGCTGGCCGCGTTCGCGTTGATTGCAGCGCTCTGGTTCTGGCTGGGCAAGCGGGACTGGCGCTATTCGGTGCCCGTGATCGCCGTGGCATCGGTCTGGCTGCCATGGTTCCAGTACTCCGGGCGCCCGCTGTTCTTCTTCTACGCCATCGTGATCATTCCGTTCTCCGCCACGGCGCTGGCAATGGTGATGGGCAAGCTCCTCGGGCCTGCCGACGGTCCGCGACGACGCATGAGAGCCATGGCGCTGGGGACGACCCTGGCGCTGATCATCGTGAACTTCGCCTTCATCTTCCCGGTGCTGACCGACGAGCTGATGACCCGACCGGCCTGGCTCATGCGAATGTGGTTCGGCACCTGGATCTGAGGATCGAGGCGTCAGTGACGTCCCAGCTTGCTTCCCAGCGAGCGCACCTGGGCACGCATGCGGGATGACACAGGCAGGGCGACGTCGCGCCTTACGGTCCCGAGCAGCAGCGACGCGAGCCAGCATCCGCTGGCCGTGCCGTTCATCAACTCGCCACGGCCGTTGCCGCGGGCGTAGTACCCGCCGGGGATCGCGGAGGCTCCGACGGCGGGGCGGCCGTGATCGCTGGGGTCGATGACGAGACGGGATGCTTGCATGTCGGAGGCACCGAGCGTGGCCTCGGCCCAGCGCAGCAGCTCCGTCGCCGCGCCGCCGAAGGATGCGGGACTGGTCTTGACTCCCAGCAGCAACGTCTCATCACCGTCGGGGCGCACCATCCATACCGGTGGACCGGCCAGTAGCGAAACTGCTTGCACCGTCTCCTCGGTCCGGCAGCGCAGCACGGGCACCCATTGCGGCCGTCCCACCCGAGCTGTCCTGCCCCACGGAGTGATGCCCATCGTGTCCAACACTGCGACGGCGCGGGTCACCTCCAGCTCGCGGGCCCAGGCGGCATTGTCGCGATGCGCCACCACTGACATGCCGTCGCGCCGTTGCAGGTGAGTGACGGTTGCGTCGTAGCGAATCACCGCGCCCGCCGTCGCGGCCTGGGAGGCGAGCGCCGCGCCGTACACCGCCGGGTTCACGGCCAGAGCCTCCGACGTCAGCCAGGCACCAGCACGATGCGCCTCGTTGACCTCCACCACGTCCACGTCTGCCCCGGCCTCGGTCATGAGCTTCGCCACGTTCCGCAACTCGCGGGCAAGGGACACACCCAGGGAATGATCGTGCAACGGCAACACCAGATGCTCCACGCCACCCGCTGCCAGCACCCGTCTGATCTCCGACATGCCGGACAGATTCCGACGAACGTGCTCGTGCGCCGACTCGTCGCCGTAGGCACCTGCCATGGTGGCCACCGTGCTGGCGTGCGCGCATGCCGCAACGCCGTGCCCGACGCTGGCCGAGGCGCCTTCCGGATTCGGGTCGAGGACGGTGACGCTGAATCCCTCCGACGCGAGGCGTCTCGCAGCGGTGAGTCCTGCCACCGTTGCCCCGATCACCACGACGTCGCGTGCCATGCCTCACACGATACCGGGCAATGCGTTTGCTCACGGAGGCACCTCGTCTTCGGGGTCGGGGCCGCTCTTCAGTAGCCTTTCCCGGACGAAAGGAAGACCCATGCTGGGCTGGAGCCTCCACAACGACGGCAATCTTGATCCGGGCGCCGTGGTGATGCCCCGCCAGCGACTCGGCTGGGGTCGCACCATTGGTCTCGGCGCGCAACACGTGGTGGCCATGTTCGGCGCCACGTTCGTCTTCCCGCTGCTGATGGGTCTCAATCCGCAGCTCGCCGTGATGATGAGCGGCGTCGCGACGCTGATCTTCCTCGTCGCCGTCAAGCACAGGGTGCCCAGCTACCTGGGTTCCAGCGCATCCTTCGTGGGCGTGGCCACCGCCATCTACGGCGCCGGCGGCGATCCTGCCGACCTCACCGGGGCGCTGTTCGTCGTGGGTCTCCTGCTGTTCATGGTGGGTCTCATCATCCACTTCGCCGGTGCCCGAGTCATCCACCGTGCCCTGCCGCCGGTGGTGACCGGTGCGGTGGTGATGTTGATCGGCTTCAACCTGGCACCCGTGGTGGCCCGGGTCTACTGGCCCGTCGATCCTTGGCTCGCGTTCACGGTGATGCTGGTGGTGATCGGCCTCAGCGTCGGCCTGCGCGGCTTTTTGGGACGCATCGCCATCTTCCTGTCGCTGGTGATCGGCTATGTCCTCAGCTTCATCTTTGACCTCGTACTCGGTCCCCGCGAGCAGGCGGCCGACGACGGCAGCGTCACCATGGTGGACCGCGTCGACTGGTCGGGGGTGGCCACTGCGGACTGGCTGGGGTTGCCTCCCCTCACGGACCTGGCGAACTGGACCTACGGTGCCGCTGACAACGTCGTCGGGCTGCACCTGCCAACCTTCAACGTCGCGCTGATCGTCATCGCCCTGCCCGTGGTGATCGCACTGATTGCCGAGAACACCGGGCACGTCAAGGCGGTCGCCGAAATGACCGGGGAGGACCTGGATCCGGTGATGGGTCGCGCGATCGCCGCCGACGGTGCGGGCTCCATGGTGGCCACCGTCGTCGGGGCCGGCCCCACCACCACCTATGCCGAGAACATCGGCGTCATGGCAGCCACCCGGGTATACTCCACGGCCGCCTACGTGGTGGCCGCGGTCGTGGCCATCGGTTTCGGCTTCTCCCCCAAATTCGGTGCAGTGATCTCCGCGACGCCCAGCGCGGTCCTCGGCGGCATCACCGTCGTCCTCTACGGGATGATCGGCCTGCTGGGCGCGAAGATCTGGAAGGAGAACAACGTCGATTTCGGCAATCCCCTCAACCTCATTCCGGCCGCCGCGGGGATCATCATCGGCGTCGGCGACGTGCAGCTGAGCTTCGGCGACTTCACGCTCGGCGGGATCGCTCTCGGCACCATCGTCACCGTCGCCGTGTATCACTTGGCCCACGCGATCGCCCCGCGGGAACTCCGGGAAGCCGCCGACGGCGCCACCATGATCTACGACTCCCCGGGCATCTACACCGACAGCGTGGACGAGCCGGTGGACGAGCCGGTGGACAAGGACTGACGGCGCTCTGCGCCCTGTCAGCTAGTTTGGGGCCGTGCAAGAACAGCTAGAGCTCGATTTCCGCGAGGCCATGGCGCATGTGTCGGCCCCGGTGACCGTGATCACCACGATGGTCGACGGCGTCCCCTACGGCTCCACCGTCTCCGCATTCGCCTCCCTGTCAGTCCACCCGCCCATGGTGTTCCTCGCCCTGGACAACCGCGGGGCGCTCATCAACCACGTCCGTGCCTCCGGCCGGATAGGGGTCAACGTGCTCTCCAGCGCGCAGGCCGACGTCGCCGTCCGGTTCGCGACGCGCGGTCTGCCGGACAGATTCGCAGGCGTCACCTGGGTGGAGGACCACGGTCTTCCCCGTATCGAGGGCTCCACCGCATGGCTGCGGTGCGACGACGTCGTCTTCACGCCCGGCGGCGACCACACCGTGTTGCTGGGCACGGTCAGTGCTGCAGAAACTGCCGGCACCGACGGCCTGACCTATTACCAGCGCCGCTTCGGGTCTGCATCAGCGGCCACCTCCGCACCCGGGATGCTCTCCTGAACGCGCCGTCCAGTCCTCCGGGGATCGCCAGTAGTATCCACCCATGACTTCGCTGCTCCATGCTGACGAGACCGGTTTCTTCGGGGCCCACGGTGGCCGTTTCCTGCCGCCGCAGCTGGAGGCACCGATCGCCGAAGTGGCCGAGGCCTACGCAGATGCCCGCAATGATCCCGAGTTCGCCCGGGAGTACGAGGCGCTGCTGACGGACTACGTCGGACGCCCCTCACCACTCTTCCTGGCCGAGCACCTGACTGAATATTTTGGTGGTGCTCGGATCTATCTCAAGCGGGAGGACCTGAACCACACCGGCTCGCACAAGATCAACCACTGCCTGGGCGAGGCGCTGTTGGCCAAGCGGATGGGCAAGAAGAAGCTCCTGGCCGAGACCGGGGCAGGCCAGCACGGTGTGGCGCTGGCCACTGCGGCCGCTCTGCTCGGGCTTGACTGCGAAATCCACATGGGCGCCATCGACGTGGAGAAGCAGCACCCCAACGTGGTGCGCATGGAGTTCTTGGGCGCCACCATCGTCCCCGTCACCGATGGGGGTCAGTGCCTCAAGGACGCCGTCGATTCAGCTTTCGCGACATTTGCGACGGATTGGAAGGACACGTTCTTCGCGATCGGCTCGGTTGTGGGACCGGATCCCTATCCCACCATCGTGAGGGACTTCCAGGCGATCGTCGGCCGGGAGGCGCGCAAACAGATCCTGGACAGGGAGAACCGGCTTCCCGATGCGCTGGTCGCCTGCGTGGGCGGCGGCTCCAATGCCCTGGGACTGTTCACCGCATTCCTGGAGGACGAACCCGTACAGATCTATGGTGTCGAACCAGCCGGCAGGAATCTCGACGTGGTGGGTGAGCACGCCGCCACCATGACCCTTGGATCACCCGGCATGCTGCACGGCATGAGAACCATGTTGCTGCAGGACCAGGCCGGAGATCCCGACGCGGTCCACTCCATCGCATCCGGTCTCGACTACCCCGGCATCGGACCCCAGCACGCACACCTGCGCGACATGGGGCGGGTTGAGTACGTCACGGCATCGGACACGGAGTCGCTGGAGGCGTTCCAGCTGGTGTGTCGCGCCGAAGGCATCATTCCCGCGCTGGAGAGCGCCCATGCGCTGGTGCAGACGGCCAGGATCGCGCCGTCGATGGGTCGCGACGAGGTCATCATCGTCAATCTGTCGGGCCGTGGCGACAAGGACATCGACTACGTCGCCGATCAGTTGCGGGGCTGAACTCACCAAACAAGCCCCGGGCGCGGCGGGCATTCGTACTTCAGCCGCGTACTCGCGGCTCAGATTACGACCGCCCTTTGTCGCGATAACCGTGCCCGACGGGTTTGATGACCGTCAGCAGAAAGGCCGTGTCCTCGAGCGCATCGACACTGTGCCGGTCGGCTGGCACGACGAGGAAGTCGCCCTCCCCCAGCTCGATCTGCTTGTCGGCCGTGTGCACCTTCAGGGCGCCTGCCAGAACCAGTACCGTCGCCTCTCCCGGGCTGACGTGCTCATCCATGCGGTGACCCGCCAGCATTACCACCAGTGTCTGCCGCAGGGCATTCTCCTGTCCCCCGTGGAGCGTCCGCGCGCTGCGCCCACTGGTGGCCCCCTGCCCTGCGAGGGTGATCTGTTCTTCGATCAGGTGCGGCAGTTTCGTCGATTTCATCGTCATCGCCTCCGGCGTTGCCTTGTCCGCTCAGACTAACCCCGACGAGGCGCTCCGCGACGGGAATCGCACGACTCAGTGCATGACTGTCACAGTAGTGAGCATGGATTCCGACTTCTTCTTCGCCGGCTTGTCACCCATCTGGCACACACTCATCCTGGGCATCATCGGTTACCTCGTGCTGGTCGTGCTCCTGCGCGTCACCGGACCCCGCACCATGGCAAAAATGACGCCTCTGGACTTCGTCATCGCCGTGACCCTTGGATCCGCATTCGGGCGGACCATCACGGCCGTTGATGTCAGCGTCGCCCAAGCTGTCGTCGCGCTCGCTCTCCTCGTGGGAGTGCAGTGGCTGCTGGCCATGCTCCGGGCCCGGTGGGCGTTCATGCGGCGGGCACTCGACTCCCCGCCCGTGCTGCTCTACTACGACGGTGAACTGCAGCACCGTTCCCTGCGCAAGCATCGTCTCACCGAGGACGACGTCCACGCCGCTGCTCGCCGAGGTGGACAGGGCTCTTTGGCGGATGTTCAGGCAGTCATCCTGCACCAGGACGGATCACTCGGCGTGATTCAGCAAAGCTCCATCGGCGACGGCTCAAGTGTGCTGCCGTTCATCGAGCGTCACCGTCGCTGATACCCCAAGGCCCGCGCTCAGCGTTTGCCACCATCTGACGATTACGCGGTATTCTGACTTATACCCCTAGGGGTATAAATACCGAGTGATTGAACGATGGAGTGAACTATGTGCAGTGCAGTGACCTGCAAGGTGTGCGGGAAGACCACGTGGGCCGGCTGCGGCAATCATGTCGACACAGTGAAACGCAGCGTCCCCACGTCCAACTGGTGCAACGGCCAGCACACGCAGGCGGAGAGGGACGCGGCAAAGGCCAGCAAGCCGAGCCCATTCGCCCGCTTGTTCGGCCGCTGAGTAGGACACCAGACCGACGGGGAGAGCGCCGTCGGGCTCGGCGTCCTGTCATGATGGGATGCATGCCCTACGTCGTCAAACAACGTCACGTCGCGCCCGCAGTCACCACCCCGCCGCCCGTGGACCACGCGCTCCCCAGGGCCTGCGTCATTGGGGCGGGTTCATCGGGGCTTGCCGCGGCGAAGGCGCTGCACGTCGCGGGCGTTCCGTTCGACTGCTTCGAGCAGGGCAGCGTCGTCGGCGGCAACTGGGTCCTCGACAATCCGAACGGCGTCTCAGCCTGCTACGAGACTTTGGAGATCAACACCTCCTGTGCACGGATGGCATTCTCCGACTTTCCGATGCCTCGTGACTATCCGCCCTACGCCCGACACGACCAGGTGGCCGCATACTTCGACGCCTACGTCGATCACTTCGCGTTCCGGGACAAGATCACCTTCAACACAGAAGTCATCGATGTCTCGCCCGAAGGCTCAGGCTGGAAGGTCGTGACCAAGGACGCGGATGGAGAATCAACGCGTTACTACGATGCCGTCCTCGTCGCCAATGGCCATCACTGGGATCCCCGCTGGCCCGATCCCGCTTATCCCGGACATTTCGACGGCGAACAGATCCACGCCCACGACTACCGCTCAGGTGAGCAGTTGCGAGACAGGGATGTCGTCGTCGTTGGCTCCGGCAACTCAGCTCTGGACATTGCCTCCGAGGCTGGTCGGGTGGCGCGGAGCGCAGTGTTGTCGCAGCGACGCGGGCAGTGGGTGCTGCGCAAGTTCACGCTCGGAGTGGCCTCGGACCGGCTAGCCCTGCCCGGGTGGCTGCCGTGGTGGGCGACGAAAGCCCGGCTGCGTTTCGGTGCGCTGACCTCCGGCAATGTCGCACGGCTCGGTCTGCCCCAGCCGCACCATGCTCCTGGCGAATCGCACCCCGTGCAGTCGGAGGAGATTCGCGCCGCGTTGCGTTCAGGAGCGGTCACACCGCGCCCCGGCATCGAACGACTCGACGGCACTGAGGTGGTCTTCACCGACGGCAGCCGGGCGCGCGCCGACCTCATCGTGTGGGCCACCGGGTACAACGTGACGTTCCCGTTCCTCGACGACGACCTCCTGCACGCCGAGAACAATAACCTTCCGCTCTGGAAACGGACGGTACATCCCGATCTTCCCGGCCTCTACTTCATCGGGCTGCTCCAGCCGGTGGGGGCGGTCATGCCGTTGGCCGAGGCCCAGTCCAACTGGGTTGCTGACCACCTCACCGGACGCTACGCCCCACCGTCGACGGGCGAGATCCGCCGCCAGATGCTGGCCGACCATGAACGGCTACGGCGCCGGTTCTACGACTCCCCGCGCCACACGATGGAGGTGGACTTCGACCAGTACCTGTGGGATCTCTCCCGCGAACGACGCAGGGGTGCCCGTCGTGCACAGTCGCGCACATCGCGTGCTGCGCAGCAACCCGCGACCGCCGCATGAGCGGTCCAGCGGACGGTGGTGCCGTCATCACCGGGGCAGGGCGCGGCCTGGGACGAGAGATTGCCCTGCGGCTGGGCCGCCGTGGTTGGTTCGTGCACGTGACCGACGCCGACGGCGCCCTGGCCGCCGCAGTTGCTGGAGAGGTCCAAGCCGATGGCGGCACGGCCACCTCGTCGCAGGTGGACGTGCGGGACCCGGATGCGTGCCGGGTTGCAGCCCGGGCGACCGCGAGCGAGGCCGGTGGGCTGGGCCTGTGGATCAACAACGCCGGAGTCCTTCGAAGCGGACCGGTCTGGGAGCACACCGACGCCGAGCGTCGGCTGTTGATGGAGGTGAACGCCGTCGGGACCATGCACGGCACCATCGCCGCCCTCGAGGTGATGCGCCCGGCGCATCGCGGCCACATCATCAACGTCGCCTCCCCAGCGGGCTTGGTACCGGTACCCGGCGAGGGCGTCTACGCCGCCTCCAAGCACGCCGTCATGGGTTTCAGCACCTCAGCTCTGTGCGACCTCCGAGTGGCGGGCGAGCGAAACATCCACGTCAGCTGCGTGTGCCCCGACGGCATGTGGACGCCAATGCTGTTCGACAAGCTGCGCGACCCCGTCGCGGCGATGTCGTTCTCCGGCAAGTTGTTCCAACCCGAGGAGATCGCCAATCTCGTCCTCCGGGTGGTGGCCCGACCCCGACCTGTGACCGCCGCCCCCACATGGCGCGGCCTGCAGGTGCGCCTCTTCGACCTCGCCCCCGCACTCGCCGTCCGGGCAGCACCGTGGGTGGTGCGCATCGCTCGACGGCAACAGGCGGCCATCGCGCGCAAACTCGCTCCTTAGCGCTGGGATCGGGCATGAGACCTGACCTGACGCCGGCCCCGCGATAGCGTGGAGTATCCGAGCTCGTCGCTCATTGGAGGTAAGGCACATGGTTCCCGCATCACGCTCTGATCCCGGTCCCGACGCGTCGGGAGATGAGCTGCTCCAGTGGTTCGCCGACACCTTCGGCGTCGAGATTGGCGATATGCCTCCCGAGGAGGCGGTGGCCATGGCGAGCGGATTGGCTTCGAGGTCACTGCTCATGCCGTGGGAGCAGGTCAAGGAACCCCTGCAGCTCGCCGACCCACCGGAGCAGCCGCTTCGCTACACACTCAAGGTCACGCTCGACGGTTCCAAGCCGCCGATCTGGCGTCGCATCGCCGTGCCCTCGGACGTGACCCTCGACCAGTTTCACCTCGTGCTGCAAGCGGCCATGGGATGGACCAACAGCCACCTGCACCAGTTCACGCCCGGATACGACCGCCACGGGCAGCGCACCGAGACGATCCTCACTGAGTGGGACATCTCCGAGGGAGAGGAAGGACGCGAGGAGACCACCATCCGGCTCGACGGACTGCTCACCAGCCCCAAGGACAAGCTGCACTACTGGTACGACTTCGGCGACAGCTGGCACCACACCGTCGTGCTGGAGAAGGTGGAGCCCCGCTCGGCCGACGACGACAGCGCAGCCTGCCTCGCGGGACGTCGCGCCTGTCCGCCGGAGGACATCGGCGGCATCCACTTCTACTCCGAGCTCTTCGATGCCGCGGACGACACCGACCACCCCGATCACGAATGGGCCGCCGAGGTGGCGGCCAATCTGCAGATGACGCGCGAGGACGCCGCCGCCTTCGACCTCGATGCACACGACGACGCCGTGCGACGCGCCCTGGCCGGCGACGAGGCCCTGCGGCACATCCTCGACAACGTCGACGACTACCCCGCGGCCGTCCGGGAGTTGTTCGACGGGCTCCACCACGAGGCTGCGCGGTACGTGGCCGGATTCGTCGACGCCGCACATGTGGAGGAACCCGTCAGCATCGATTCCGACGTGGCACTGGCTTCCACGGCCCTGATCCGGACCATCCTGGACCACGTCGGCAACGACGGCGTTGCCCTGACAGCTGCCGGCTACCTGAAGCCCGTGAGCGTGGCGGCGCTGATGGCCGAACTCGACCCGGATCGGCTGTGGGTCGGGGGGACAGCCACCGAGTCACAGACCCAACCGTTGCTCGCCGCCCGCGAGATCATTACCCGTATGGGGCTGCTGCGCAAGTATCGCGGCCGGCTGACTCTGACGAAGGCGGGAGCCCAGTTGCGCCACGACCCGGTCAAGCTCTGGTGGCACATCGCGCGCCGCCTTCCGGTGGAGCGCCCGACGGAGGGTCGCGACGCCGCCACCTTCATCCTGCTGCGTCTGGCCGCCGGTGGCCAGGTCAATGACTCGCTCAGCAACGAGCTCGCCACGTTCATGGCTGTGCGCGGTTGGCAGCTTTCCGGCATCTCCTTGTTCGCGACCCCCGACGTTTGGCTGCGCTTCACCCGGAGCACGCAGAAGGTCCTCAGCTGGGCCACCACGGGGCGCGTTTTCAGTTTCGGCGAGAAGGTCGACTCTGCCGAGGCACGGCTTCTGGCCCGTGCCGCGGTGAGCGCGGTGGCCTGACGGCATGGCACGGGAAAGACCAGGCACCGTCGGCACACCAGCGACGGCGGCGCTCACGCGCGCTGGTGTCGCGTTCGAGGTGCACCCCTACCATCACGATCCCGATGCTGGCTCCTTCGGCCTTGAGGCCGCGGCTGCGCTGGGACGCCCACCCGGGCAGGTGTACAAGACACTGCTGGTCGACAGTGGTGCCGGACTCGCCGTCGGCGTCGTGCCGGTCGACCGGCAACTCGACCTGAAGGCGCTCGCCGCGGCACTCGGCGTCAAGAAGGTCGCCATGGCCGAACCCGCTGTGGCGGAACGCTCGAGTGGCATGGTCGTCGGCGGAATCAGCCCCGTCGGGCAGCGCAAGGCACTACCGACGGTGCTCGACGAGTCCATGCATCAACACGAGACCGTGCTCATCAGCGGCGGCCGTCGAGGCCTGGACATCGAACTGGCGCCCGAAGATCTGGCGAGCGTGACCGATGCACGTTTCGCGCCCATCGCCCGCTGACGTGGCCCTTTCTCGCCCCGCACCGTCACAGTGCCATCAGCGTCGGTATCATGTAGCCAGTGAGTGCGCAGAACGAAGTCAGCCAGCGCGACCTGCGCATGCGCTCGCAGGAAATCATGGACGCCGTCGAGCGAGGGGAATCCTTCACGGTGACACGCGATGGCCGCAAGATCGGCGAACTGGTTCCCCTGCGTCGCCCGAAGCGCTTTGTCTCCCGCGAGGACTTTGCTCGGGCCTCTCGGAACATGCCTGCGATTGATGCCGACCGCTTCCGTGCTGACCTCGATGCAGCCGTCGACCCATACCCGACTGGCCCGTACGAGCAGGCTGCCCGGTGACCGTCGTAGCCGAGGGAATGCTGGATACCAACGGGCGTCGCCCGAACAGCCCGACAGTCACATCGCCCGCGCCGACCGCATGGCGCTTCTGCAACAAGCCGAGGCGGAGTTCGACCCTGTCCCTACGGAGCCACGGACCCGTGTCCCATGGACGTGACGCCCGCTCCGGTCGGTCTGTCGACGCTCGTCAACGTCGTGGCCGTTCCCCGACCGTACAACGACCGCCACGGGGCCCGCTCGTGTTCGCTCGGTGCAGACGGAGCCGTAGGATCTATCACCATGGATGACGTGGAGCCCGGCCTCTTCGAGTGGTTCCCCGAACCCGAAGCGAAGCCGCCTTCCCGTCGCAACCTCCCCAGCGGGAGAAACCGCGAGACGTGGATCTGCGCCGTAACCGCGGACGTCACGATCGTTGACACAGGGGCCGTGGACGAAGCCATTGCACAAGCTGCGGCGAACGGGCTGATGATCGGCTGGAACGACGACTCGGATGACAACTCAGACGACGAGAGCCCAGCACCTCCGGATGTGAACGCTGAGCCCGCCCGCAGACTGGACCAGTTGGCCTGGCTGATCTGGCCCACCGACGGCATGGAGGAGCTCACCGAAGCCGATGCATTTCATGTCCTCCTTGCGGACTGCGAGATGGTGAGTGAGTCCGCTAACCGGGGCATCGCCAAGTGGAGCGTCACAATCAAGCTCAGAAACGTCGACCAACTACGACGCGTGGCGACTGAGGCGCACCCCGACGACGCCGCGCTCATCGAGGAAAGCCTGGCAATCGCCTGGCAACGTGCAGCCGACCCATACGCGCCGCTGCGCTCCATCCCAGGAATCACTTGGCAACCCCGGACCGTCGACGTCGAGCACCTACCCGCACGACCTGCCCGGAACCAGTGACGGCATCTGACCAACCTTCCTGCTCCGCCGAGAGAGCTGTAGTTTCGTGCAGTGTGACGCTGGTACGATACGTGTATCGCAGGAGGTGATGACATGCCGTTGTCTGTTCGGCTAACCGAAGACGAAGAGGCGCGTTTGGACGCACTTGCGGCTCGCACTGGCCGGTCCAAGACCTTCTACGTGCGCCAGGCGGTCCAAGCTCACCTGGATGAGTTGGAAGAGTTGTACTGGGCCGACGAGGCCGTGCGCGGCTGGGAAGCCTCCGGCAAGAAGTCCCGCCCTGCCGAACAGTTGTGGAATGAGCTCGGAGTGTGACTCACTGGCGCTTGGAGACCTCCCCACAGTTCGACAAGGAGGCCCGGAAGCTGGACCGGCAAGTGCTGCGTCGGGTGAAGATCTATCTAGACGAGGTCTGCCACCTCGAAGACCCCCGCACCCGTGGCAAAGGACTGACCAGCGAGCTGAGTGGGTACTGGCGGTACCGGATCGGCGACTACCGCGTGATCGTCGAGATTCGCGACCACGCCCTGGTGATCGTCGCGATCACCCTCGGGCATCGCTCGGACATCTACTGAATGACCGACAAACACGCATAGGCGCTGCACAAGGGACACGGGATGCCCAAGCGCGTCCAGGGAGCGGACCTTCAGTCGTAGACGGTTGTACTCTTCGCCACTGTATCGATGGGGCCTGAACAAGTGGCTTGCTGTCACCCGTCTTCAATCATCCATCAGCTACAACGGTCGAAGCTCAATGATCGCGACGCGGCCAGCCGGTCGTCGCCAGTTCTCCTCGACAACCCTCTTGGGTCAGTACCAGAAGATCTGCAAAACATCGGGGTTCCGGGCGTGGACGATGGCCAGGAAGACCACCACGTCGAAAAGAAGGTGCACGCACAGGACGTACAGCAGCGAGCGGGTCTTCATGAACAGGTACGCCTGCAGAAGCGCGAACGGCGTGGTGAGGAACGGCCCCCACGACTGGTAACCGAGTTCCCAGAGGAAACTGACGAAGATGATGGCCTGCAGCACGTTGGCGTAGCGGAAGGAGAAGTGCCGCATCAGCAGGGCGAAGATGGTGCAGATGAAGAAGAACTCGTCCCAGCTGCCGACGAAGTTGACGCCCACGAAGAACCGCGCCACCTCGGTCCAGTCCTCCAGCAGGGGCCAGTTCGCGTAGGCCACCCCGCTGCGCACGAAGTAGAACGGCAGCACCAGCCAGCCGACGGCTGGCACGGCCAGCAGGTAGGCCCACATGGGCTTGGTCCACTTCTCACCGGAGAGCCACTGGAAGCGGATGGAGTGATCCTCATAGCCGAACCGGCTCAACAGGTACGGCACCGCCACCGCCAGGCTGAGCACGGTGCCAAGCAGTGCGACATTGCTCCAGCTCACATCCGCCCTCACCGAAACGGTGGAGACAATGACGAGACCGACGCTGATCAGCAGCAGATCGCGCAGCAGGACCCGGTCGAGCCATGTGGCAAGCGCGATGCCCGCCGCCATGACCAGGTATCCGAGGGCTGGAATCTCCAGCGCAAACAGGAAGAACGCGGACAGCGAGACGAGGAAGGCAGGAATCAGCGAAACGTTCAGGCCGGGACGTCGAGGCGTGATGCCGTGCGGGTCGGTGACACTGGCATACCGGTCCTGCACGTCCTCCATCACCACTCCCGCCGTCGCGAATGAACGTCAGCCTAGCGGCACGCGTCGCCGAACAGGCCCCGACGGCGCCGCACCGAGCCTCTGCCTGCCGCACTGGTTCCGCAAGGTTCGGGCAGACTCGCGCGGGTGATCCCGGCTATCAACCGGCGCGTGGCTAGCATGGCGGTCGTCACACATCGACCCGGCGCGGCCGGTGGCAATTCATCAGAGAGGAACACCCATGCACGCTGGTTCACGGGTTCTGGTCACCGGCGGAGCGGGTTTCATCGGATCCCACCTGTGCCGCCGGCTGCTCGACGACGGTTACGACGTCATATGCGTGGACAACTTCTATTCGAGTTCGCGCGACAACGTGCTGCCGCTGTTGGAGAATCCACGCTTCGAGTTGCTGCGGCACGACGTGACGTTCCCGCTGTACGTCGAGGTGGACCAGATCTACTCGCTGGCCTGCCCGGCTTCACCGATCCACTACCAGCGCGATCCCGTCCAGACGACGAAAACCTCCGTGCACGGCTCGATCAACATGTTGGGCCTCGCCCGCCGCACCGGAGCGCGCATCCTGCTGGCCAGCACCAGCGAGGTGTACGGCGATCCCCAGCAGCACCCCCAGACCGAGGAGTACTGGGGAAACGTCAACCCGATCGGTGTGCGGTCCTGCTACGACGAGGGCAAGCGGTGTGCCGAGACCCTGTTCTTCGACTACTGGCGCCAACACCGGACCCCCATCAAGATCGCCCGGATCTTCAACACCTACGGGCCCAACATGCACCCCCTCGACGGCCGCGTCGTGTCCAGCTTCATCGTGCAGGCGCTGACGGGACAGCCGATCACCATCTTCGGTAGTGGCCAACAGAGCCGGTCCTTCGCCTATGTCGACGACCTCGTCGAGGGCCTCATCAGGCTGATGAACAGCTCCGCCCACGTGACCGGTCCGATCAACCTGGGCAATCCGAACGAGTTCACCATCGCGGAGCTGGCCGAGCAGGTGATGGCCGCGACGGGGTGCGAGGTGCCGATCGACTACCGTCGGCTGCCTTCGGACGATCCGGTGTGTCGGCGTCCCGACATCACCAAGGCCCAGGAGCTGTTGGACTGGTCTCCCCATGTGTCGCTGGCCGTTGGACTGCCGAAGACGATCGACTACTTCCGCGACGTGCTGGCCAACCGATGGCCCGCGGGAAGCGAGCCGCCACGGTTCTCCCAGCCACTGTGACCTCGTCGGGTGACATTTCCATGGTCGGAGCGTGTTGAATGCGGGAAGTGTGGACACTTCCTATACGTTGGACCTAGTCGAAGTGCAGTCGAAACACAGTTGCGGAGAACCGATGCCCCACCCGGTCGTAGTGATTGGCGCCGGTCCAGCCGGACTGACCGCTGCCCTCCGCCTCGTCCAGGCCGGCCGCGACGCGATCGTGCTGGAAGCCGACAACGCCGTCGGTGGCATCAGCCAGACCGTGGAACGCGAAGGCTGGCGCTTCGACATCGGCGGCCACCGCTTCTTCACGAAAGTGCCGGCGGTGGAGAAGTTGTGGAGGGAGATTCTTCCATCTGAGGACTTCCTCACGCGTCCCCGGCTGAGCCGCATCTTCTACCGCGGCAAGTTCTACGACTACCCCATCCGGCCGCTGAATGCGCTGCGCAACCTCGGCGTGGTGGAGGCCGTGCGATGCGTGGCGTCCTACGCCTGGATCAAGATCAACCCCCGACGCGACCCATCGTCGCTGGAGGACTACATCGTCAACAACTACGGCGTGCGGCTCTACCAGCACTTCTTCAAGTCCTACAACGAGAAGGTGTGGGGCATTTCCCCCGCGCAGCTCTCGGCGGACTGGGGTGCGCAGAGAATCAAGGGCATGTCGCTGTGGACCGCGGTCACCAGTCCCGTCATGGGCCGAATCCGCTCGAAGCTTGCACGAAAGGGCCGGACGAGTTCGAAGGCCGGGCAGGTCACCAGTCTCATCGAGGAGTTCCAGTACCCCCGCCTCGGCCCTGGAATGATGTGGGAGAAGTGCCGCGACCTCGTCGAGGAAGCTGGCGGCCACGTCATCATGGGGGCCCGCGTCGCGCAGATTGAGCTGCAGGACGGGCACGCGGTCGCCGTTCACGCCGTCATCGACGGCGTGCCCCAGACGCTGGAATGCTCGGAGGTGATTTCGTCGATGCCGATGACCGAGCTCGTGCGTGCCATCGATCCACCCGCTCCCGAGCCCGTCCTCGACGCCTCCCGAGAGCTGTCGTTTCGCGACTTCCTGACGGTGGCGCTCGTCGTCAATCAGAAGGAAAGCTTCCCCGACAACTGGATCTACATCCACGACCCCAGCGTGCACGTCGGGCGAATCCAGAACTTCGGCAACTGGTCCCCCGAACTGGTCAAGGAGGGATTGACATGCCTGGGGCTCGAGTTCTTCGTGCACGAGGGGGACGGGCTGTGGAGCCGCAGCGACGAGGAACTGGTGGCTCTCGCCACCGATGAGTTGGTTCAGCTGGGTCTCGCCCCCCGTGGCAGCGTGCTGCACGGCTACGCCGTCCGCGTCCCCAAGGCCTACCCCGTCTACGACACCGGATACGGCGAACACGTCGACGTGTTGCGCCACTATCTCGACGAGTCCGCTCACAACGTCTGGCCGATCGGCCGCAACGGCATGCACCGCTACAACAACCAGGACCATTCAATGCTGACGGCCATGCTCACGGTGGAGAACATCCTGGGCGCCGATCACGACATCTGGGCGGTCAACGTCGAGGCGGACTACCACGAGACGAACGAGGGCAACCCGACGGCGGCCACCCCGGCCGACGACGTGGAGGCCGACGAAGCGCAGCTGCCCGAGGACATCGACGAGAGCACTCCGGGCACCGCCGGGGCAGGTTCGCAGGATTCTGTCTCAAAGGAGTTCCGCGCCCCACGCAGCGGACGCGACGCCCCCATCGTGCCGCGCCGCTCCGCCAGCGAGCACGCTGAGGACCGACGCGTCGCCTGAGCCGCACGCTCAGCGCAGGATGCCGGCGCGCTCGAAGTTGTCGTGACCGATGGCGCGCACAACGCCCGCGTCGCCGATCGAGCTGACGAGATGTTGCCAGGCAATTGCCGGCGTCGTCAGCGGCGCGTCGGAACCCAACAGCAGTTTCTCGCCCACGGCTTCGGCAGCACGGGCACAGAATGCGCTGTCCCAGATGCCCGAGGTGTCGAGGTAGATCCGGGGGTGTGCCTTGGCCACCTCGATGGCCTGAGTGAGGAGGCGTTCCTCGTGGGGGAAAGCGCCAAGATGGGCGATGATCACCGGGCCGGTGGTGCGGGGAAGGAGGCGGCGGGCAATCCAGCCGGCGGTGACGAAACGGCCACCGTGGATCACGATGGGCAACCGGCGATCAGCGATCTGTTCGAGCTGGCTCGTCGGTGGCAGCCCGTCGAGGTGCGGGAGAAGTTTCACCCCGCCGAAGCCGTCGAGGGACTCGTCGGGCAGATCGCTGGGCCGCGGCGCGCGGCGCGCCCAGCGGCGAACCTGCCAGGGCAGCGGCGGCCACTGCGCCAGCGGAACAGCCGCGCCACCCAGCCGGGCAAAGGCGGCCACGCGTCCGTTCGTGCTGGGCGCCCAGTCGCGCAGTGCGGCGTTGGCGGTAGCGTAGCCGTCGGTGCGGAAGGGCGGGAATGCCGCGGCTCGGGTGACCCCCGCGACGGCCATGTGGCGCTGGTACTCCTCGCCGTCGAAGTTGGGGTAGTAGATCTCACCGGAATCGCTGGAGCCCAGGTGCACGTGCACGTCGGTCAACGGGTACTCCGGCGGCGCGCTGGGCGGAGTGCTGAGGGAGAACTTCGGCTTGCTCGACGGGCTAGACATGGGCACCCACCGCGGCGTAGACATCGGCGTAGCGACGCACCTCGTTGGCCCAGGACCGGTCACCCAGGTCAGCGGGGACCGGCGATCGCCAGCTGTCTTCGGCGAAGGCAAGAATTCCCTCGGCTAGTCCTTCCGGGGTGGCGGGGACGAACCGCACGCCGGGGCGTCCGTTGAGGAGTTCACGCATGGCGGGTAGGTCCGTGGCCAGCAGCGGTAGTCCGGCGGCGAGGGCCTCGAGCGGCTTCAGGGGAGTGGTGTCGCTGGCCACCGCGGCCGGGCCCCGGGAGATGATGAAGAGGTCCAGCTCTGAGTACAGGGCGCGCAGCTCGGTGAGGCTGAGGAAACCGGGCAGGGAGACGACGTCGCGCAGGCCGAGTTCGTCGACGAGGCTGTTGATGCGTTCCCAGTCACGTCCGGCCCCTGCCAGCACCACCTGAAGCGTGAGGCCTGTGGCGGCGAGTTTCGGTGCCGCCTTGGCGACGGCATGCAGCAACCCGTCGAGGCCCTCAATAGCCTCGAACGTGGTCGCGTACCCGACGCGGACGACGCCGGGTTCAAGGTGGTGCTCGACGGGCGTCCACAGCGTGGTGTCCACGGCGTTGCGGATCACGTGGACCTTCTGGGGGGCCACTCCGGCGTTCAGTAAGCGGGCGGCCAGCCCGGAGCTGATCGTCACCACCTGATCGGCCGAACGCGCAAGGGCCATCTCCAAGCTGTTCTGGCGGTGCCCCCGCAGACGGAAGTAGGGGTTCCGGGCATCGAGGTCGTAATCGCCGTTGAAGCAGCGCACCTCGTAGACGAACGGCACCTTGAAGTCCTTGGCCACGGCTTGGGCCGAGCGCCCGACGAATGCCGGATGGTGGGCGTGGATGACATCGGGACGCACCTCTTCCACCAGCTCGGACAGCCCGCGGCGGAACTCACCCTCGACACCGGGAGCCAATCCCAGCGTGGGGCGCTGAAGGCGCCTGAGAAGGGTCCGGGCTGCACCCGAAGCCGCTGGAACGGACTGGACCTGATGCTGATCGGGCCCCCAGCCGTTTGCCCGCAGTGTCGGGTCCTGGGCGTGGGCGAACACCGGGAACGGTGACACCGCCACCTCGGTCTCAATCCCCAACTCGCGCCGCTGGGCGTGCACGATGTTGCGGGAGCGGGCGGTGTAGCCGTCCACGTGCGGCCAGCCGTAGTTCACGACGTGCAGAACTTTCATTTACACGGCCTCTCGATCGGCGATGGTGAGGGCAGTTGAGCCCGGAACACTGACCAGGCCCCATTGTTCCTCGGCGAATTCGGTCCACGGGCAGCCGCGGTGGGAGATGACCAGCGTGATGCGTTGGCGGCACCAATCCAACAAGCGTTCCTGGACGACTCGTTCGGTGGCGATGTCCAGTGAGCTGGTGGCCTCGTCCAGGATGATGACGTCCGGGTTGCGATGGATTGCGCGGGCCAGCTGGACCAGTTGGGCCTGGCCGCTGGACAGGCCCGTGCCGTTGGGGCCCACGACGTCCTCGTCGACGGCGAATGGCAGCATCCCGCCGGTCACCTGGTGGACGAAGTCGGATATCTCGGCCAGGTCGGCGTCGCTGTGTTCGGCGGTGCTGTCGAAGTTGCTCGTCGGATCGCTGTCGAGCAGCAGGTTGTCCAGCACCGATCCGGCCACCAGGACCGGCTTGCTCCCGACGTACAGAATCCGCCCGGGGTGGATGTCGGCGGTGGAGCGAACCTGCTCGGCTCCGCCGAGGATGTCGACGTGGCCGGTGCTTGGGGTCAGTACCCCGGCCAGCAGCATGGCCAGCGTCGATTTACCGGCCCCGGTAGCGGCGGTCAGGGCGGCGGGTCGGCCTCGCTCAAGACGCAGATTGACCTCCGCGAGTGTGGGCGGTTCGCCGGAGTAGGCAAACCCCAGGTCAACCGCCTGCACGGCTGTGATGATGTCCTCGGGTCGGCGCTCCGGCAGCGGCGCAGTGGCATGCGGGTTGTCCCAGAAGGCCATCAAGCGGCGACCCGCGGTGGCGGTCTCGGCCAGGCCGGCGGCGTAGTCGCCGAGAGCGGCGACGGCCGCCAGGAGCTGGCCAAGGACGAACAGGATTGCCACCAGGGAGCCAATCTGCAGCCCGGACTGCACCACCAGGAGGCCGCCGGTCAGTACCACCGCGAGGAGGACGAGCGCTCCGAGGCTGGAGATGGTCGCTCGCATGGAGGCCGTGATGACGCCTTGGGCGCGGGCGGTCTCGGCGAACTCGCGGTGCGCCCCCAGGAATCGTCGGACGAACAGATCACCGAGGCCGAACTGGCGGGCGACGATCACACGCTCCACCTCGACGACGTCGCGGCCTCGCTGCGACACCGCCGAGAGCCGGGCGAATCGCTGCAGCGTCAACGCCAAGTGGCGGCGGACCGACGTGAGGATGGCCAGCGTGACTATCAGGCCGAGCACGATCAGCACCACCATCAACGGCGGGGACAGCCAGGCGGTGACGGCCAGGGCGGCCACCACCCAGGCGATCAGCACGGTCAGTTGGCTGACCGATTCCAGCAGGAAGCGGTAGGCGAAATCGATGTCGGTCATCAGGACCTCCCGTAGCCCGGCCATGGGCGTGGCAGTGAGATCCTCGATGTCGGCGTCGTGCAGGTGGTGGGAGAGCCGATCCACGGCCCTCTCTCGTGCCCCGACCGCCAGAGTTTCCTGCCTTCGGTGCCGCGCCCGGACGACGACGAACGTCAACCCAGTCGCCAGGACAGCGGCCACCGTGGTCCAGACCGGGAACCCCTCCTCCGGTGCACTGACGGTGATGAGGAGTTGGCGAGCCGCGAGGGCGACGATCACCTGGACTGCCACCTCGGCCAGGGTCAGCATTATCAGCAGGAGAATCGAGCGTCGACCGCCCGGCAGCTCCTCCAGAAGTCGGCGCGCACTGGCGAGGGTGTCGCTGGCCCGGGCGCTGTCGGCAATCAGGATGTCGCGATCGATTCCGCGCGCGCTCATCCATTCACTCCCTGCTCTGCTGGGTCGTCGGCGGCCAGCTCCTCAACCGGCCGGAGCCGCGGCTGGGGAGGCTGCCGTAATCCCACCCGTTCGGCGGCCACCGCAGCAGTGCCGACGGCCAGACCGGCGATGGAAACTCCGTAATGTGCCAGCCGCCACGGCACGGCTCGGGCAGCGAACCCCACACCCCGCAGCCCTGCCAGGCCCCGCAGGAGTGGCGCGTCGAGGGCCACCGCGGAGGCGAGGCTGCCCGCTCCCCCGAGGAGGGCCCACCGGCCGTACCGGGGTGCACCCGCCAGTGCTGCAACGCCGACGGCGGTGAGGACGAGCTGGGCCCGCGCGTTGCGTTCGGTACCCAGATCGTCCAGCAGGGTCTTGGAGCGCAGGATGAGTTTCGTCCAGGGCACTGCCCGATCCAGCAGATCGGTGCGCACCAACCCCGTCGCCGTCCACTCCTTGAGGTGGGTGACCTGCAGACGAGGATCGAGGTCCACGCGATAGCCAGCTGAGGTGAGCCGATAGCCCAGCTCGATGTCCTCAATGCAGGGCCGCTCGTAGGATTCATCGAACCCGCCGACGGCGGCGAAGGCGCTGCGCCGCACGACGCCGCACGCTCCCCAGAAGCTGTTCACCCGGGTTGCTGCTCGTTGGTGTACGAGATGGTGCACCAGGTTCTTGTACTGGCTGATGAAGCCGGGATCGCCGGGAGATGCGTCGTAGGAACCGAAGACCGCGTCTGCCGCGGCGCTCTCGGCGCCCACCCGGGCCCAGGCCCGCTCGCAGGCGTCGGGGGCAAGGATCACGTCGGAATCGACGAAGAACAGCACCGGTGACGTGGTGGCTGCCACCCCGGTGTTGCGTGCGGCGGCCGGTCCTCCCCGGAACGGCTGCACGACAAGGCGTGCACCCGCTGCACGGACGGCTTGGGAGAGCTCGGGATCCGCTCCAGCCGCCGGTCCGTCGGCGACCACGACGAACTCCGCCGGTGGCTGGGTCTGGGAGGCGACTCCTGCCAGGCACGCTTCGAGAATCGGTCCTCCGCGATGGGCGGGAACGATGATCGCTAGCGCGGGCGTGGAGGGCATGTGAAGACCAATCGTGGCTGGGGGTGGCCGCTGGGAGGTTTGAGGATGGTTCGTGTCCAGGACGTTAGCAATATAGCGCCGTCGTGCGTTGCACCCCTCGTTGCGAGTCCCGCGGCACGGTCTGATCAGGGGGAAGCATCTGATCGTGTAGCGTGAATTTGTGGATCATCAGCCGACCCAAGTCTGCCAGCCCGACTACGCGCCTGCCCTCCTTCGGGACACGCTGTCCTCCATCGTGGGCGACGGGGTGCGGCGACTGTGAGGAGCAGCTACCGCAGCGCCGTCCGCGCCCCCATCCAGACAGTGATCAACGTCGCCGATGCGGTGCTGCCCGGCCATCGACCTGTTTCGGGGCAGCTGGTGCGCCGCTCACTGTGGGGTGCGTTGCCGAGCACACCGGCGGCCCGCCCGGACACGATCAACCGGCTCGCGATCACCGTCGATCTGGATTACCAGAAGGACACCGACGTGCTGGTCCGGCTCGTCGATCTGATGGGTCGCTGTGGGGCGCCGCTCAGCGTGGCCGCCGTCGGCGCGCTCGTCGAAGCCGACCCCGATCCCTACGCGTACGCGCTGGCCGCCGGCCACGAGATCGTCAACCATTCGATGACGCACCCGGACAATCCGATCCTCAACCTCGACGAGGAGTTCTGGAACCTCACTAAGGAGCGCATCCGTGAGGAAATCGGGCAGGCCCAGCGGGTGTACGAGGAGCGGCTGGGAATCCGTCCGGTTGGGTTCCGCACGCCGCACTTCAAGGACACCCACAAGATGTTGAGCGTGCTGAGCGAGTTCGACGAGATCCGCTATTTGTCCTCGGTGCTGGCCACCACCTCACCGTTGGGGGCTGAACCGTATTTCCCGAGCGCCGCCGATCGCACGTGGGGTCAGCAGCTGTCGCCCGTCGAGTCGGGGGACCGCGTCGAATTGCTGCAGCTGCCGCTGACCGCGTGCCCGTCCCACCGCTGGTCTCCGTTCTGTTCCTGGCACGGCATCCGCGACGGGGGCGGTCAGGGCTCGGGTATGCACTCGCTGGCGGAGTGGGAGGCGTTGTGGGCCCGTATGCTCACCGATCGCACCGACGACGGGCTCGTGGTGGTCTATTTCGACCCGCACGATCTGCTGCGTGACGCCGACACCGAGGCCGCCTTCGAGCGGATGGTGCGCCTCGCGATGAGCAGCGGTTGGGAGCTGCACACGATGGCCGACATCGCCGAGGCATACCGGGGACTGGCCACCTCGCCGGAGCGGTCGGGCGTCTCCTCGTGACCGCACCCGTTCGCGTGCTGCACGTGGTGGAGAGCTGGGCACCCGTCACCACCGGTTACACCATGCGCAGCGGCGAGCTCATCGCCGCCCAGGAAAACAGCTCCGACATCGAACCCCGAGTTCTGGTGAGTTCGCGGCAATTCGTCTACGGTGACGGCTCGGTAGACCCGGTGGTCGCTGGGGCGGATCTCACGGGGCGGGTCCGGGTCTGCGCGCCGTCGGACCGGGAACGGTGGCTGCGCCGGGTGCGCAGGTTCGCCGTCGATCGCGTCGGGCTGCGACGCTGCATCGAGCAGGCAATTGACGAGCTGGGCGCCGACGTCGTACACGTGCACTGGTCATCAGGCATCGGAGGCGCGGCCGCTGACGCCGCCCGCGGCCGCGGACTGCCGCTGGTGGCCGAAGTCCGTTTCGATCTCGCCGGGGCGGTCACCGCCCAGACCGCTCGTCTTCCCTTCGCCGCGGCCCGGGAGCGACTCGAAACCCGATTGCGGGCCATTTTCGAGGGCCATCTCGCCGACGCCGACGCCATCGTGGCGGCCAGCCCGTCGCTCGCTGAGCTGCTGGACCGAGAGGTTCCGGGCGCCAGGGGCCGGGTGATCGTCGCGGCGAACGGATGTGACCCCGGGCGGTTCTCCCCCGGTCCCGCCGACCCGGACTTGGTGCAGCGCTACGGACTCGCAGGCGCCACGGTGGTGGGGACCACCTCGACGATGCTGCGCTACGAGGGCCTCGACCTGCTGCTGGATGCCGCGGCTGAGTGCGCGAGAACTCACCCTGAGGTGAAGGTGCTGTTGATGGGCGACGGTCCCGAGCGTCGCCGGTTGGAACGGCAGGCGGAGAAGCTCGGTGTGCCGTGCGTCTTCACGGGACGGGTCGCGGCGGCCGACATGAACGAGCACTACCGCCTGCTCGATGTCATGGTGCTGCCCCGTCGCGACGCCGCGGTGACGCGCTATGCCGGTCCGCTCAAGCTGCTGGAGGCGCTGGCCTCGGGCCGGGCCTGCCTGGGCAGCGCCGTCGGTGACATCACCGAACTCCTCTCCGACGAGCGGGGGGTGTTGGTGCCAGCCGGAGATCGTGGCGCATTGCAGGCGGCTCTGACCGAGTTGGTCGAGAACCCGGAACGACGCGAGGAGCTGCGCGAGCGGGCCCGAGCTTACGCCGTCGAGGCAGGTACGTGGCAGTCCGCGGCCGAGGGGCACCGGCGGGCCTACGCCCAGCTGGGGCTGCTCCCCCAATGTGGAACTGCCGACACGCAAGCGCGAAACGAGACAAGATGATCGAGCCCACCCACTTGTTGCGCACCGACGTTGCCTCGGTGCCTACCGGAGGACTCGTGGACGTGCACGTCCACTTGGCAGCCGATGATGGCCCCGGGCTGCGGCTGAGCGAGTTCTCGCATCTCGCCGAGGAGACGGGAATCCGCTGCGCAGCAGTGTTTCCGCCGCGGCGCACAGACGGCTACGCCCAGGCCAACGACGCCATACTGACGACGGTGGAGACCGGCACGAGGCGGTTACGTCGGTTTGCCCGGCTCGGTGGCGTACTGGCTGTGAACAGGGCTGCCCTGTGGCCGCCGTCGCTGCATCAGGTGCGGTCACTGGCGAGGTCACGTCGGAGCAGCCCGCCGCCCGACCTGCTGCTCGACGGCACGCCGCTCAGCGCGGACGCCTCGACGCCGGAGTTCGTCTCCGCCCTGCGTGGCTTCGACGGAGTGAACCTGCTGCCCCACGTCGACGGCTTTCCACCCGCCAATGCCCTCGCCGCGATCGCCGAGCTCGGCCTTCCGGTGGTGGTGCACGGAGGCGAACGCATGCCGCCCAGCGTGTTGGAGCAACGCCTCGTGAAGGAGGTCAGCGGCCCGGTCATCCTCGCCCATTTGGGCGCCTATCCCGCCAGCGCCCCCGACTTCACCGACGCCCTCGATCTGGCCCGTCGCCACGAGCGGGTGTATCTCTCCACCTCTGGCACCTGGTTGGCCGAGTTCGTCGCCGAGGCCGCTCGATCGGTACCCGAGAAGGTCATGTTCGGCTCGTGCTCTCCACTGCTGCACCCACTGGTGGCCTGGCGTCAGGTGGCGGCTGCTGTCAGCGATGATGAGACGCTTGCGTCGATCGGGGCGGGCAACGCCGAGCGGGTGCTGGGATGGTGAACGAGTCTGCCGCCGAGGTCACGTGGAGCGTCGTCGTGCCCAGCTACAACCGCCCGGATGAACTGCGCCGCTGCCTGACCGCGCTGCAGCAGTTGCGTCACGACGGTGGCGTCGAGATCGTCGTCGTCGATGACGGTGGTGAACGCCCGGCCGCCCCGGTGGTGGCGAGCGTGCCGGGTGAGATCGAGGTGCGGGTCATCCGGCAGGCCAATCATGGGCCAGCGGCTGCCCGCAACACCGGCGCGCGGGCTGCGCGCGGTGAGTGGTTGGCGTTCACCGACGACGACTGCCGCCCGGAGCCGCAGTGGCTCTCAGATCTGCAGGCGGGATTGGCGCAGAATCCCACGGCGCTGGTCGGCGGCCGGACCGTGAACGCGCTGCCGCGCAACCAGTGGGCTGAGGCGACCCAGATGCTGGTGGATCAGGTCATCGCCGACACCGATGGCGGGTTCCTGCCGACGTGCAATCTGGCCGTTCGGCGGGATCTTTTCCTTGAGTCGGGAGGCTACGACGAGGACTTCCCCACCGCGGCAGGAGAGGATCGAGCCTTTTGCGACGCCTGGCGCAGCCGCGGAGGCCGCATCATCCTGCTCGACGGCGCAGTGGTGCGCCACGAACACCATCTGAGTGCCGCGTCGTTCTGGCGCCAGCACGCCAACTACGGCGCGGCCGCCCGTCAGGTCCATCGCCGTCCCGGAGGCAGCAAGCCGTGGTCGCTGGGTTCCTACGTGACGTTGCTCAGTCAGCCTTTCCGCAGTCAACCGATACCGAGCGCCGTCACGATGTCGGCACGGTTGTTGCTCTCGCAGGTGGCAACCGGTTGGGGAATGCTGCGTGCCCACCTCACTCGCTTCCCGGCTCTCCGCATCACCTCCGGACGCCGAACTCCCCGCGACGAGTGACGTCCATGTCTGCGTCGTCCTGAGATCAGGACCGCGTCGTGATCCCGTGATCGATCCCTGAGTAGGCGCGGCGAGGCACGAGCCAGCGCTGTATCGAAGGGTGCGGTGCGAATCGCCCACCCTCGACCGGTTGAACCCTTGGCAAGAACCAGACACTAGGCTGCCGAGCATGATCCTCCTGACCAGCGCCGGCCGATTAGTTCTTCGGTTTCGGCCAGCCAGAACGGAGCGGCACGACCAGCGGATGCCCCGGCGGGTCGGCTTCGTCCGACGCAGAAGATATTGATCTTCGTGCCCTACCTTGTCGTCGCCGTCGTCTGGTCCGTACTGACCTGGGGCAACCGCTGGTTCGTCAATCCCGACGGCGGGGTTTATGCCGTCATGGCGCGCAGGATCGCAGAGGGGGCTGTCGGCGATGCGGTGCTGGCCTACTGGAGCCCATTGTTTCCCGTGCTGGCTGCGCCGTTCGTCGCCCTCGGGATACAGGAGTTCATGGCTCTGCGGCTCGTGCTCCTGCTCGGTGCGCTTGCGACGATCCCCATCCTTCGTCGGCTGTGCCTGCGAGCCGGGGCAAGTCCGACTGCCTCTGGTCTCGCGACGACGGCGGGAGCTTTGCTGATAGGCGTCGCGTCCGGTCTCGGCCTGCACCCCGACGTGGTGTTCATCCCGTTGATCCTCGGATGCCTCAGCATGGCGTTGGTCGGCGCAACTCTCCGGGCGGGACTACTCGTCGGCGTGCTGGGTGGGCTGGCGTACCTGACCAAGGCCGTGGCGCTGCCCTACGTCGCCGCTCTATTGGCGATGGTGCTCGTCCTGAGACTGATCAGCGAGCAAGGTTCGGGCCGGGGCACCCTGCGGATGATCGCCGGCGCCGCGATAGCACTCGCGCTCACCGCTGGCCCCTGGATCGCCGTCATCAGCGCCCAGAGCGGGCACATCACCATCTCCACTGCCGGAGAGTTCAACACTGAATTGGTGGCCCCCGGATCCTGGGGGAACCCGTTGAGCTTCCCCGGTCTGTACGCCACACCCGAAGGTTCTTTCACCCCGTGGGAACACCCCGCCGATCTAACGGTCTTCAGGACGTCCCCCGAGAACGAGGAGGCGTCGCCGTCCGGTGGCAATCGCGTCGGGAACGCGGTTGCTCAGGCGCGGGTCGGCGCTGGATCGCTCCTGCGACGGTGGACACCGGTTGGTGTCGTGGCGGTGGTGGGGATGGTGGTCGCCCTACGCCTACCCCCGCGGCAGCGCACGGTGGCGCTCGGTTCATTGTTCGCGGGCGCAGGGTTTGCCGCAGGGATGGCGCTGCTGATCGTCATCGAGCGCTACCTGTGGTTTCCGATGTTGGCCTTGCTGCCCGCTGCCGCCGTCGGGCTCGATGCGATCGGCCGCTGGCTGCAACCCCGATTGGTGCGGAGCGCCGGGTGGCTCTGGGCGGCCCGTGGGGTGGCCGTGCTGTGGTTAACGCTGATCGCCATTGGACTGGTTCCTGCCGCTTTCCGGCTCTGGAACGCCCACAGCGAGGTGTGGCAGCTCGCCGATCAGATCAACCAGGGCGAACCGGTGTCGGGCTCGCTCGCCGGCGCCTCGGACTGGAGCCGTAGTCAACTCCTGGCGTTCCTCGTGGATCTCCCCTACGCCGGACTGATCGATCCGAGCGCCCCACCGTCGGAAACGGAAGCTCAGCTCGCAGAAGTGGGCGCGGGGGCCGTCGTCGTCTGGCCCGGTGAGGCGGGCGAGACGGGCGAGCTGCCGCCGGGCAGTCCTCCGGAGCTGGAGCGACTCGACCGCTGACAACGCTCACGTCGAACAATATTCGACGACACCCCATCACCTTCGCAGAATCGACGATGTGCCGCTTATGGTGGTGAGGTGATGGATATTCTTGGGAGGAAGCCTCAGATCACGATCGTTTCGGTGCAGGGCAGACCCGGGGTGGACCCCGTCGCGCTGGCGAACCTGGAATCGGTCGCAGACGTGACGTTCGTCGCGCGAGGAGACCTTCCCGCTCTCACGCGCGACGAGGCCGTAGAGCTACTGGGCTCCGCCGACATCGTCGGGCTGACGCCCAAGGTCACCCCGCCACTGGATCGCGAATTGCTCTCTCAGCTGCCGCGTCTGCGGGCGGTTGGGCTGCACGCCACAGGCACCGATTTGTACGATCTCGCAGCGTTGCGCGAGAACAACGTGCAGTTGGCGATGTTGCCCGAGTACAGCACCGAATCGGTCGCGGAGCATGCGATGGCGATGCTGCTCTCGCTGTCGCGCCGAGTTCATCTCGCCCATGATCGCTCGCGTGGACTGGTGCCGATGAGCACGTCCCTGCGCGGCTTCGAGCTGGCGGGCAAGACCATGGGAATCATCGGGTACGGCCGCGTGGGTCAACGGGTTGCCCAGCTTGCGTCCGCCTTCGGTATGTCGATCGTCGCCTGCGACCCCCGGCCGGACAAGGAGGAGGGTGTCACCTACCTGCCGATGGAGGATCTGCTCTCCGCGTCGCACGTCGTGGTGGTGGCCTGTTCCCGGCACCATTCGGATCCCCCGCTGCTGCGTGCCGAGGAGTTGGCTCTGATGCCGTTGGGCGCGTCGCTGGCGGTCGTCAGCCGTGCCGCGGTGGTGGACACCAACGCAGCTGCCGACGCCATCCGCTCGGGTCGCTTGCGCGGATACGCCGTTGACGACGCCGTCGTCGATATCGAACGCGATGGCGACCTCCTGACCGAGGGTCGGATCGTGCAGACCGGCCACGCGGCCTGGTGGAGTGACGAGGTGCTGACGCGCGGCGCAACCCAGTGGATCGAATCGCTGTACGCGCTCGCCGTCGGTGCACCCATCAACCTCGATCCCGACGCGGCCCCGCCACAGCCGCACCCGATCGGCCGGGTGGCATAGCTGTAAGACGACGCAGGCGGCCACGGTCGTGTTCGAGCTGTGCGTGGGGCCTCGGTGACGTGCATCTTCTCGCCGCGCGTCGTGCCAACCGACGGGTCTCGGATCGGCTGGGATGTACGGCTGGTAGCGTTCCGGTCAACGTACACCGACCCAAGGACTCCAATGAAGCGTCTTGCAGCTGTCGTGTTGACGGCACTGATGGTGCTCGCTGTCGCTCCGGCCTCACCCGCCGCTGCTGATGCCACCGAACTGACGATCGCCACGTTCAACGCCAGCCTGAACCGCTCCGAGGCGGGGCAGCTGGTTGACGACCTCTCCACGCCCGACAACGAACAGGCCCGCAACGTGGCGGAGACGATCCAGCGGGCTGGTGCCGATGTCCTGTTGATCAACGAGTTCGACTACGACGATGCCGGGCAGGCCGTCGACCTCTTCCGCGACAACTACCTGGAGGTGTCACAGAACGGGGCCCCGGCCGCTGAGTATCCCTATGCCTGGAGCGGACCCGTCAACACGGGCGTGCCCAGCGGCTTCGACCTTGACCGCGACGGCACCGCCGGTGGCCCGAACGACGCGCTCGGTTTCGGGTTCTTCCCGGGGCAGTACGGCATGGTCGTCTACTCGAAGTACCCGATCCTTGAGGATCAGGTGCGAACCTTCCAGAACTTCCTATGGGCAGACATGCCGGATGCCCTGCTGCCCTCGGTGCCCGGGACGGACGAGAGCTGGTACTCCGACGAGGCGCTTGAGGTGCTGCCGCTGTCGTCGAAGACTCACGCCGACGTTCCCGTGAATGTGGACGGAACCACGCTGCACGTTCTGGCCGCCCACCCCACTCCCCCGTCGTTCGACGGCGAGGAACAGCGCAACATGCGGCGCAACCACGACGAGATCCGGCTCTGGGCGGACTACGTCGAGGGCACGGCCGATTACCTGTACGACGACGACGGCGAGTACGGCAGCCTCGACGGCGATGCCAAGTTCGTGATCATGGGCGACTACAACGCCGACCCGAACGACGGCGACTCCTGGCCGGGCGCGATCGACCAACTGCTCGACTCCTCTCGCGTCGTCGACCCGCTTCCGTCCTCCGAGTGAGTATTCGAAGGTGTGAAGGCCACCGGGTATTGCCTTTGGGGGCCAGCGGTATTGCCTATCGGGGCCGGTGGTGGCGCTGGTGGGGACCACCGGCCCCACCAGCGCCCGTATTTACTGGTTCATGGCGGCGTGTTCGCGCATGTTGTGGTTCCCGGTGTCGACCCAGATGGTGTTGTGGACGATGCGGTCCATGATCGCGTCGGCGTGGACTCCGGAGCCGAGGCGGCTGTGCCAGTCCTTCTTCGCGTATTGGGTGCAAAACACTGTCGAGGTGGTGTCGTAGCGACGCTCAAGCAACTCCAGCAGCACGCTGCGCATGTTCTCGTCGGGGTGATCCAGCAGCCATTCATCGATCACCAGCAGGGTGAAGGATGCGTACTTGTTCAAAAACTTCGTCTGGCCTTGGGGTTTGTCTCTGGCCAGCGCCCAGGCCTCGGCAAGGTCGGGCATACGGATGTAGTGGGCCCGGATCCGGTGCTGGCAAGCCTGTTTGGCCAGTGCGCATCCCAGATACGACTTCCCCGAGCCAGTGAATCCTTGGAAGACGACGTTGTGGCGGCGTTCGATGAACGAGCAGGTGGCGAGCTGGGCGATCACGCCCCGGTTCAGGCCGCGTTCCTCGACCAGGTCCAGGCGACGTAGATCGGCTGTCGGGTAGCGCAGCCCGGCGCGCCGGATGAGGCCCTCGACCTTGGCGTGGTTGAACACCGAGTGTGCCTCATCGACCACCAGCCCAATCCGCTCCTCGAAACAGAGCCCCATCACGAGGGTGTCGTCTTGGGCCTCGATCGCTTCCAGCAGGGCGGTGGCGCCCATCTCGCGGAGTTTGCGTTTGGTTTCGATATCGATGGCACTCACTTGACACCGCCTGCGTAGTAGTCGGCGCCGCGGACGTAGCCGCCCTCATCGACTGCATCCTCCCGTTGGTGGAGGGCGGTGAGCTTGTCTTGTCCGGTGGCCAGGATCGGTTGCAGATGCGCATACCGCGGCGATCTGACCCGCCCGGCCAGCGCGAGCTGACAGGCGGCCTCGAGGCGCTCACCGGAGAACCGTCTGGAGAGCCGCAACACCGCCAACGCCGCATCCAGTCCTTGCTCATCAATGGGCACGGACTCAAAGATCCGGTTGATCACGACCACGACGGAGGCTCCGATCCGACTGGCCCATTCCCGCACCCGAGCCGCGTCCCATGGCTGATACTTCTCGCCGGCGGGCAGATCAGCATCGTTGGTGCGCCACTGGCCGGCTGAGCCTTCGGGCAGCAGCAGGTGGGTGGTCAACCTCTCTTGGCCGCGGTAGGCCTGCAGCACCCTGTCAGTGATGCGCAGGTCGACCTGCTCGCCGATATGGGCAAACGGCACCGAGTACTGGTTCTTCTCCCAGACCACGTGCCCATTGCGGGCGACCGTGCGTCCGTAGACCCACCGGCTGATCTCGAAGCCCACTTGCGGCAACGGTTTCAACAACGGCAACTCCTCCGCGGTGAACACGACGGTCCGGGATCCGGGCCGCTTCTGGAACGGCTCAGCGTTGTAACCCCTGATCCTTTCGTCGATGGCGGCTTGGAGCCCGGGCAGGGACGTGAACGTCTCATCCCTCAAGGCGGCGATCACCCACGTCGCGACATGGGCGACGGTGTTTTCCACCGAGGCCTTGTCCTTGGGTTTCTTCACCCTGCCCGGCAACACCGCAGCCGAGTAGTGCCCGGCCAACTCCCGATACGCATCATTGAGCACGACCTCACCCTCGCGGGGATGCTTCACCACCCCGGTCTTCAAATTGTCCGGCACGATCCGGGGTACCGACCCTGCAAAGAACTCAAACATTGCCACGTGCGCCCGTAGCCACGTGTCCTGTTTCATATCCGAAGTGGCCCAGACAAACCCGTAGCGGCTGAACGGCAGACATGCTACGAACAAGTACACCTTCGAGACCTCACCCGTGGTCGGGTTGATCAGCTCCATCGTCGGCCCCGACCAGTCGACCTCCACCGACTGGCCAGCCTTGTGTCCCACCCTTGAGGCGGCACCGGTGACCAACACATGACGCTGGTAGGTCTTGCAGAACCGGTCATAGCCCATCGCCGGCTCCCCGGCAGCGGCGCACGAATCCGTGTACTCGCCATGCAACAGCTTCAGCGTCACCCCCACCCGGGCCATCTCCCGATGGGCTTGGTCCCAGTCCGGCTGGACGAACACACTCTCATGCTCACCACGGCCCGGGAACAACAATTCATACACCTGGCCGTCACACATCTCAGTGACATCATCCCAGCCCAAGCTGGCCGTGTCGGCGGCCTCCAGCACCGCCGTGACGCTCTTGCGTGACATCCGCTGCGACGCCGCGATCGCCCTCCCCGACAGGCCCTCGGCCCGAAGCCGTAACACCAGCTTCGCTCTGATCTTTCGTACCATCGAAACAACTCCTTCCGCCATGCGCCCTATACGCACGGCGGGAGGAGCCTACGAGTTCAAGTGGCCCCCAACCACACCATCCCCGGCCCCCAAGACGACAACCGGAACGTCCAGCCCTTGGCCCCCAACCACGCAGTCAGTGGACCCCAGTGACGCGGATATTCATCCGAGGGAGCCGTCGAAGCCGCTGAGCTGCAGGGCGGGGACAACGATGCGCATGTGGGCGATCCGCGCTATGACACGGCGGACTTCGGCGAACCGACACCCGGCAACCTACGCGTCGATTACGTCCTGCCCAGCGACGGGGCGATGACCGTGACGGATGCCGGTGTGTTCTGGCCCACGCAGGACGACTCGCTGTATCGGCTCACCGGTGAGTACCCTTTCCCAACCTCGGACCACCGGCTCGTGTGGGTCACGGTTGAGATCGAGGACGAGGAACCGACACCGGAGCCCTCGCCAACGTTGACGTCCAGTGCAACTCCTGACCCAAAGCCGTCCAGCTCGTCAAAACCGAAGCCCGGACTACCGAACACCGGACACTGACCGCGCCCTCTCCAGGCTTCTTGCCTACTCAACAACTCTCGCACTCGCTAGCGGATCTACGCACTGCCAAGTAGATCCACAACGTGAAGGCCCATCATCTGATCTGATGCCATTGAGATTGCGGCATCGGCCCGGGTCGCTAGTTGGAGTGGTTCACTTCCAGTGACAAGGTGAGCATGCGTCAAGCGATCGAGCGTCGCGCCCACGAGAGGAGCAACGACCCTAAGAGTTGAGTCCAGGACATCACCGCGTGTTGCTCCGCCGTGAACGATCACGTTGCGGCAGCGATACATCCGACGCAGCGAAGCCTCGATGTACTTGCTTACCTGTGTGAGTACGCTGGTTGGGTTTACGAGGAGTCTATTCATGCGACTGACAGCAGCTGCATCACTCTGGATTCGCCATGAACGCTTGAGCGGGAGGCGACCGTTTTGTCGCAATTGCTCCGCAATGATTTCCGCCCGGTCTCGGTTGGTCGACGCCGCGTCCAAGCGAGTTGCCAACTCCTTCCCGGCTCCGCGCCTCTTGTCGATCTGGTAGGAGAGAGCGGTCAACTCGGCCCTCGGCCATGAGCACGCAGCCAAGCGCGCTGCGTGAACAGCGGCAACGACCTTTCCTTCTTTCTGGTCGCTGTCTTGGGCGTCTGTCAACAAGGCTTCAAGGGCCGCCCATGAGCCAGAGATCGCCGGAGCGAGGGCTCCTGTGTTGAGCGGCGCCGCCAGCTCGAGGGCGTCGTCAATCGCGTGCCGTTCTGCAGCGTAAGTTCTGGCCGGGGTGACGGCCAATAGTTGCCCCTCAGAGATGAGTGACATGATCGCCGCTCCGCGGTCGGAGGTACGCAGCTCAATGGAACGGTCCTCGGTCTCAACGTACGCTTCACGGGCAATGACCATTCTGCCGGCGGGCCCGGCGAATCGAGCGCGGGCACGCATCCGCTCGACTACCTCGACAACGACTTCAACGGCTCGCTCAGCATCGCGGGCCTCAACCTCATAATCGAATGCACCGAGAACATGCCTTGAGGAGCGGTCCTGCAGTTGCGCCGCGATGGGTTGGCGAAGGTCTGCCTGACGAGTGAAATTTGGCAATGGATCCGCCAGTTGGTCGACGCTCGGAAGATCAAGGACCGGAACCCAGATATGGAACGAGGAAGGAGTGACCGCAGCGAGAGAAGCTGCCTCGGTGAGCAGTTCGACCGCAGACAACCCCGAGCGGTCGGTGAGCCATCGTCGTAGGCCGATGAGACTGTGGCCGGAGTCCAGCAGATGGGAGGCGGCTGCTCGCGCTACGCGCTCCGGCCCAACCGGCACTTCGAGCGAGGCCTGCGTCGCCAAACGGTCAAGGTATCCTGAACGTGCGACGTCGATGACGTGGCGCAGCCTCCGGCGACCTTCCGAGCGAATAGTGAGATCGGATCTGAGACACTGAGCTAGTTGCTGGCGGATTTCTCGTGAGCCGAAGGCAGCATCCTGACCGAGCTGGACTTCGAGGCGTCGCTGGAGCCACTGCACCGCGGAAGGGCTGAGGACCTTTCGGTCCAGCCACAATCCAACGTCGTACAACTCCTCCAGCGCCAAGAAGGTCCCGAGATCCCATAAGCGGCGCGACCAAGGCGTCTTGGGGTTGGTGAAGTCAGAGAACCTGGCCGCAACATGTCGGCTGTACGCCGACGTTGGGTTCTGTCCAGGAGCGATCACTGAAGGGCCTCCTCGAAATATGAAAAAGGGGCGCAGCTTGTGGCTGCGCCCCTTGGAGGGCAAATGCCCTTGTGTTAGCTCTTGAATCCGGCGTTGACCGATAAGCCTATTTTAGCACATCGAGGAAGGCGAGAGCGTGCGTCCTCATCGCAGTCAATTCACGTCACATCACCGGGCCTACGGCCCGTTCGCCCTACTGACACCCGTATGGGCAACTGTCGACGTCAGTATTCGTCAGTATTCTCGCACGACAGTTGCGGTGGACCTCCGTAGAGAGTTTGAGAACCCCTGCCCACACCTGAAAACCTTGTCTTTGCGCAGGTCACGGGGCTTCTACAGCCACGACCAGCGCTCCTCCGAGCCTACCGTTTCCGATTCCAGGGGTCGAGTGATGCGATCACTTGGGATGGCTCAAACCCTCCTGCGGCCCGAGCAGGTCGATGATCTGGTGGCGCAGTATCGCGAGGGCGCGACGCTCGTGGAGCTGGCATCCCGCTTCGGAGTGAACCGCCGCACGGTCGCCATGCACCTCACCCGTCGAGAGGTGACGATCCGCCGTGGACGGTTCGATCCTTCCCGCATCCACGAAGCAGCCGACCTCTACCTCAGCGGGTTGACGCTGGTAGAGGTCGGCGTGAAGGTTGGGGCGGGGCCTCAGGCTGTCCGCCGAGCGCTCGCTTCGCACGGCGTCGTGATCCGGCCTGGCGGGCGCTGTGGTTCTCGCATCACGGCACCCACTGCCGTGGGCGGTTGAGCCTAGACACGAAGGGCTGGCTCACGCAGGCTCGCCTCGACGCGCGAGTCGTGGCGCTGGTGACGGCGGACCGCAGCCTCGCGCAGGAGCGCACGGATGAGCAGAGCGACGCTCAGGGGTCCCATGATGATGAACTTGAGCGCGTTCCAGCATGCCCACAGCACGATGAGGTGGAGCCAGCCTGGGCCGCCGTCGGCTGCCGAGCCAGAGCAGATGCTGGCGATCAGGATGTACGGAAGGGCGACCAGCATCGCGGGTATCCCCCACTTGAGTCCGCGACGCGTGCGGATGGCAGCGAGCAGTCGGTTGCTCGGCATGTAGCGGTGCAGGTAGTCGCGGGTGCGAACGCTGAGCGTCCAGATAAGGCGGAACATGATCGGCCTCTCGTCACACGTGTTACTCCGTCGAGGAGGCAGAACGTGTGTGAGTGCCCGAAGGCCGTCCCGGAGGACCCGCAATATGAGGAGAACCTGCCTCACCATCCACTGTACGCCGGGGGCGGCGTTCACGGAACCCTCCGGCTCCCGCGTCGCCGCGCGCACCTCTCTGTATGAGTGAGAGGACCCGACGATGACGACCTTGAGCCAGGTAATCCAGGACGAGCGCACAGCACGGATGGCGCTGTCGATGCTCGTCGAACCGGATGATGCCGTGACCGGCCGCCTCCTGGGCGAGCTCGGTGCGCTTGAGCTGTTTCGGTTCGTCGAGGGTGAAGACGCGGCGCCGGGGCTCAGTACCGTTGACGCGCAGGTGTGGCGTGCCCAGTTCCAGCGCTCAGACACTCGGACACTTGAACAGAACCTCGTCGGAGCCGAGCGCGCTGGTATCGGCACGCTGATACCCGACGACAAGGAGTGGCCATCCGCACTCGACAATCTTGGCGACCGACGGCCATACGTCCTGTGGACTCGTGGCACGACATCGTTCCTCGCGCGACCGCTCAACGATCTCGTCACGATCACCGGAGCGAGGGCCGCGACCTCGTACGGCGAGCATGTGGCCGCGGAGTTGGCGTCCTACCTCGCCAACGCTGAACGGATAGTGCTGGCCGGCGGTGCGTACGGTATCGAAGGGGCTGCCCATCGAGCGGTGCTGGCATCCGGTGGCGACACGATCGCGGTCATGGCGAACGGCGTTGATCGTCCCTACCCGATGGGTCACCGTAAACTACTTGAGCGAGTAGCCGACCTCGGCCTCATGGTCAGCGAGGTTCCACCCGGCGCAGTGCCGACGCGTCATCGCTTCCTCGCTCGCGCACGCCTGATGGCCGCGCTCTCCGCAGCGACCGTCGTCGTCGAGGCTGGTGTTCGCTCTGGATCGATGACCGTCGCCCGGCGCGCGCACGAACTCGGCCGCGCCGTCGGAGCTGTTCCCGGTCCAGTGACCAGTGCGACGAGCACCGGCCCCAATCTCTTGCTCGCACAGAGACTCGCTCATGTTGTCGCGCATGCGGGTGATCTGACGCGCCCGCGCCAACCGACGGAGACGAGATCGCTCAGTCACGAGAGCGGGCAAGTCTTCACAGCATCCGATCCCCAGGCTCCCATGTCACGCGACTCGGCGCGCAGCCATCAGGGCTCCCGGCCAACGTTGTCGAGGTGAAAGTCCGCGTTCATGCGCACCGCAGGATCAGGTCTCGCTGTCAGACCTCGATCACTGCGGCCACCTGCTGGTAGACCGGTGTCCAGAGGTCGACTTCCACCTCGGGGGCCTCGATGCTGACGACGAGCGAGTAGTTGACGCCTTTGTCGCTCTGATCCATCTTCGGCCGGTTCTTCCACCAACCTGCGACGGGGTACACAACGACAGCCTCTTTGGCCGCGAGGTCAGCGGCCGACCCCGACCAAATATCGGTGTGAAGCGATCCGGCCGAGGTCTGCTGGTCACGGCCGAAAAGCCAACCGCTCTCGGTATTGAGTGCCAGTGGCTTCTCATCTACATCGCGTGCCTGCTTATTGACGCGCTGGCGGAACGCGTCAAGGTTATCCTCGGGTCGTTTCATCGCGAAGCGCAACCCATGAGAGGGATAGACGTATCGGCCCGTCCAGCCGCGACTCGATGGATTTGGTTCTACAAAGTACGAGAGGGTGACGCGCAGCCGAACTTCAGTCTCCCCGAGCGCGGACAACTCGTCGATGGGCCACGGCAGGCGATGCAGGTTCATCTCGCGCGCTTTCCCGCTGCTGGAATTCCCGTCACGCTCGTATGGATGGATGACTGCCTCGTCCACCAGTGTCAGCGCATTGGTTGCGCTGCGCGTAGCGCGTTCCAGGCTGGGCACGCCCATCCCGTAACGACGAAGCAAGTTGACCGCTGCTCCCTTTGTGCTCGCGGCCGTGATTCGCGCTTGCATCGCGTCAGTCCACTCGGCGGAGTGGACTATCAGGGCGCGGACCGTCTCGGGCCTCAAATGAGGATAGGCGGCCCGGATGTCGGCTGCGACTGCCGCGACCTGGGCCGTGGCTGCCGAGGTATCCCGCGTGGTCGTAAAGAAGCCCTCGCCTGGGTGTTGAAGACGAGTGGTGAGGATCGCGAGGTTCTCAGGCGTGTCCACCTCTGAGCCGTCAGGGGTCCGAGCAAGGTTCCCACCAGGTGCAACGACATCCGGTTTGAACGGCCACCGCTTCTGATCAAAGGACACGGAGGTTCGGCTGGTCGGCGCTAGTTCACCACGAGCGGCAATCGGTACGTATCCTGCGAAGACGTCGGGGGCGTGATCCATCGCGTCATGCTCGGCGTAGGCTCCAACCGCGAGCGCGTTCCACGACTGTGCCGGGTCTTCGACTCCTTCCGCGTCGCTACGATCGAGGTGATTGTCCTCGGCGCGCACGTCACGGATGTTGCCAGCGGAAACGACAAAGAGCCGGGGCGTCGGCTCCTCGTCTCGGTTCAGGTAGGTGAACTTGGGGACGCTGTCATCAATCGCACGGCCGAAGGTCAGGGCATCGAGCGTGGCTGACCATGCGGTTGGACGCCCGGACTCCTGCTTCGGACGGTCTTCGACACGATGCCCTGGGTTTGGCGCAGCGGCAGGTGCAGTGATGGCCAGCATGAACACCCGGGCCCGATTCAGTGCTGAAATCTCGGGCTGATCGATCGCTCTCGCCGTCACGGCCCCGTACACATCGGGATCGTTGTCCCCAGTGTCAGGGAGCAGCTTTACTGATTCGAGCCGATGCTCCAGACGGATGCGGTGCTGAGCGCCGACTGCGGCTTGCAGGTCTCCATAGAGCGCAAGTCCTGCCATCTCGGTGCCGTGTGCGTGGATCGCCACATCTTTGCGCCAACTTGGCTCAACCGAGTGAAGATCATCGGCTGCGAGTGAGTCTTCCAATAGCGGGTGCCCGGCTTGCACGCCACGGTCGAGGAGGCACACCACGGGCGCGTCGGTTCCAGCGTGCTCGACGCGAGATTGCAGCTCGCGCACCCAGTCGCGCTGTTCGAATGCGGATAACCCTGGAAGGAACGATGCTACTTCGTGAGGGCGACGCAACTCGGCGATGTCGTCAATGCTCCGGAAGGTCATCGCGAGTTGTTCGCTCGTGGCGCGGATGAGCACGACCGTTCGGTCACCGAATCCGAGGTAGTGGTCGCTCACAGGGAGGTTGTGCTGCTGGGCGTACGCCGTCAGTCGGGCATACTCCTGGCCGTCAATGACTCTGAGCCACAGTTCCCACCAGCGGGATTCGGTGGGGTTGGTCGGGTACTCGTCAGCAGGGTCCGTCCACAGCTCTCGGATCGTTGCGCGACGGATCGAGGCAATACCTTCGATCAGAGCCGCGTGCTTCGGCTTCCCTTCTGCGACCTCCGCAGTCTCGACGTACTGCTCAAGCTTCTTGAGGAAGAACTCCTTCTGCCCTTCGGGGATAAAGACCGTCGCGTTTGAGACCTCACCTGCGGGGGTCGATTCATGTTGGACAGCGACAAGCTCTGGCTGGGCACCAGGCCGACGCGACTCCAAGCTCTCGAACATCAAATCGAGACCAGGAAAGGAGGCGAAGGTGAGGTATGTGCCCGTGGTCTCAGGCTCATCTGCCGGAGGAACCCAGGCGGCCTCGAACTCTTGAGTCAGGCGCTTCCCGTGCTCGCTCCGGCTCCCGCCGAACCCTCCACCCCGGCTCGTCACCGGCGTCGTGATAGGCGTGAAGGACTCAGACGCGGGCGGCGTGGGCACCAGGATGTGCGGACGGTCTCGCTCAGCCATCTTCGCTAATTTGCCCCGTCAGTCCGCCGCTTGGGGCGGGGACGTTCTTCCAAAGCGATGACAACATCATCGGTTCGCACTTGAGTGCGTTCACCAAGGACGGTTCGCTTAGCGGCGTTCTCGGCTGCGGTCGCGATCTCAGCGTGGCTCAGACCACGAGCTGCCGGGATGATTCTTGTCCAGCTCAGGTTGTGGATCTGGAAGGACGCGAGCCGGTTCTTGATGACCGACTCCACTGCTGCGTCGTCTGGCAGAGCGAAGTCCATCACGGTGTCAAATCTGCGGAACAGCGCGTTGTCCAACAGACTTGGGTGGTTTGTTGCAGCGATGATGACGCTGTCTGATGTGTCCTCTTCAAGGAACTGTAGGAACGAGTTGAGTACTCGGCGAATCTCTCCTACGTCGTTCTGTGCGGCGCGGTCGCCACCGAGAGCGTCCACCTCATCGAAAAGGTAGACGCCACGAGTCTCGGCGAGCGCATCGAATACGAGACGCAGTTTCGCGGCGGTCTCTCCCATGAACTTCGTCAGCACCGTGTCCAGTCTGATCGAGAACAGCGGAAGTCCGAGTTCGCCGGCGATCACACGCGCTGTGGATGTCTTCCCGGTGCCCGGCGGCCCCGTGAGTAAAAGACGCCGGGCAGGGGTCAGGCCATGTCGTGCCAGCGCGTCACGCTGCCTCTGTTCCAGCAGTACGTGCGTCAGTCGTTCGTGGAGATTGTCCGTGAGCACGAGGTCACTCAGTCTGGCCTCGGGGTACGAGACGTTCAGCAGCGCCCCGAGCTCACCCTTCGGCTGAGCGAACGGAACCACGGCGGCGATGCGGGCTCGTTGGCCAGATCGCTCACGGAGGTCGTTGACGAGGTCGCGAAGCTCCTGAGCGAACTTTGACTGTCCGGCGCGTGCGGCCTTGGCCGCGACCTGCATCGCCACAGCGTAAAACTGCGGGTCGTCGCCGTCGGCGTGGCTCTTCACGAGCGCCTTGACCTGATCGTTGGTCGCCATCAGGGGACCTCCTCTCAGTGGCACGCCTCCAAAGCCGGGTGGTGATCCTCTAAGCGTACCGGTAGCGGCCTCTCGCTGCTGGAGCACCTGCCGAGAGAGACAAGGTCGTGCCAGATGCTCCCTCTGCCCACGACACGGGTCAGTTCGAAGCAGGTGGACGACAGTATCCTCCGCAGATCGCCCGCCTGCCACAGGACTTACAGCGAGCGACCGAGCGATCTGTGCTCGACCGGCCGGGGCCCGCTACGTCCTGTGCGCGTACCGGCAACTTCGGTTGCTTGCGTGAGCGCGGATCGCGCCCTCGCGGCGTCGATCTTCTGGGCGGCCGACTCGGGCGGGGGCCCGAGGGGTGCGTCGTCGGTGATGCGGTACCGGTCCCGGTAGGCGGCGACCACGCGTGCGGACTTGCGCCAGGCTGCGGCTCGACGTCGGTCGTTGGGCGGCGTTCCAAGAGCCTTCGTCCACGGCGCCCACTCGGTCAGGGCGTCGTCGAGTACTGCGTCAGCGCGCGCCTCGATCAGTTCCTCTCGCTCGTCGAGAGCCGCTCGCATCTCAACGTCGATGACGCCGTCCGCCGATGGGATGAGGCCGGCGATGAGGCGCGCTGGTTTGCGAGTCCTGCCCGAGCCTGCGGGACGGGCGGTGGCCCGCTCGACGCGGTAGTGGAGGACGGCGGCGATGTCGTCCGCGTCACCAAACCCGCGCGCGGCCACGAGGCGCGGCAGGAGGGCATCGACATTGTGATGGTTCGCTTCAGCGCGTCGGAGCTCAGCCGCGAGCGGGCCGAACGCCTCGGACTCGATGGCCTTCTCCGCCTGTTCGTCGGTGAGCCCGGAGCCGCGGATGAGGATGGCCCAACGGTCGTGTTGGGCTGAGGCGGCGATGGTCTCGTACTCGGCGGCGAGTTGAGCGATCGAGCCCCACTGCTCGTGCTCGGCGACGATGGTCTCGTGCGCCGAGAGTTCGGCCCCACTGTGCTGCAGAACGCCGCGGAGTACGCTCCGCGCGGTGGCATGCGGGTCGTCACCAGGGTGCGGCTGGGCATGGTCGTCGGCGCGGTCGAGAGCCACGTAGGCGTGGTTCGCGTGCCGGCCTCGGGTCATCGCGACGTAGAAAGTCTCCCTCGTCGAGGTCGGTTCGACCAGGACGTGCGCGGTGTCGGTCGTGATGCCCTGGGCCCGGTAGGCGGTAACTGCATAGCCGAGATCGACATGCTCGGCCACGTACGAGCCTGGGAGGACGATGCTGCCGCCGAACCTGCGCCCACGCCTGCGAGCCCTGAGGGTTCCGTCGTCGCGGTCAGTGGTGCCGGTCCCGTAGTCGCGTGCGATGGTGACGGTCCCGTCGTCGCCGACGGCGGTGACGGTCCAGATGTCGCCGTTGCGCACCCAGTCCCGCCCGGCCAGGGTGCGGAGGTTCCGGTTGTTGAGGCGCGTGATGATGGTGTCGCCCACGCCGGCGGCGGTGCCGGCACGCAGTTCGACCTCGCGGTCGGAGTTCAGCGTTTTGTTGAGGATCAGGTCGGCACGGGCGCGACGGTTCAGTGCGGTCACGTCTTCGTGGGTTTCGGCGATCAGCACCGAGACCAGTCCCGCGTCACGGTCGGCGCGCCACGCGTTGTAGGCAGCATCGGTCATCGCCTCGCCGTCGCCGTCGGTGATGCGCTCGTGGGCGAGGTAGGTGTCGATAGCCACCGTGCGTCCGTGGCGTAGCTCGAGTGAGGCGGTCTTCTCCCAGGTGTGGGTGAAGCGGTGAACGTCGACGAGTTCGGGAGTGTCGGCTCGGTCTCTGGCGATCATCGCGAATGCTCCGCCGGCGTCCACGGATTGCAGCTGGGCGTGGTCGCCGACCAGCAGCACCTTCGCGCCTGCGTCTTGGGCGAGGTGTGTGATGCGGTCCAGTGACAGGGTGCCAGCGAGGGAGGCTTCGTCGATGATGACGAGCTGGCCCGCCTCGAACGTGGTGCCGTGGATGAGGTGGTTCTGCCACCACTTCGCCGTGTTCTCCGTCGCGATCCCGATATCGTCGGCGAGAACCTGTGCTGCGACCGCTGACGGCGCGAGACCGACGACCGACCCGGTGCCGTGCTCAGCCTCCCACGCGCGGCGGAGCGTGTTCATGGCGGTTGTCTTGCCCGCCCCGGCGGGACCGACCAGCACGTCGAGCATCCGTCCCGACACCGCAATGCGGCTCAAGGCGTCGGCTTGGTCGTCGCCGAGCATTCGGCCGTCCGCGTCGGGTCTGCGCGTGATCCTCTCGACCGTTGCGAGTGGCACCGTCGGACCGGCCAGGTTCGCTGCTCGTTCGAGGAGTCTGTCCTCGGCCGCGAGCTGGGACTCGGAGGTGAACACGGTCGAGCTCTTTGGGCGGAACACGGAGGTGCCGTCGGGGCGGCGGAACACGACGGGCGAGGAGGCGAGTTCGGGCGGCGTCAGCCGAAGGGAAACGAGCTCGGCGGCGTCGGCGACCATCGCAACGATGGCTTCGCGGTCCTGCATGGTGGCGAACCGCCAGCCCATAGTCTGTCGGGATGCCTCAGCCATGAGATTCCATCGCCGCCAGGTCGAACGCTTCTCACCGACCACCTCGACGACTGAACGCCCAATCTCGCCGATTACGTCGAGCGGCACGTCGTCGGCGCGCAGCAGGAGCGGCTTGTCGTTGTCGGTGATCTCGCGTGCCCACATCGTCACGTCCCGCCCCAGCACCTTCGTTGCGCGGGTTCGCCACTCCGCAGTGAGATCGGCAAGGGATCGGACCTGCTTCTCGGGCCGCGTGGCAAGGGTCGCTTGGGCTCTGAGTTTCATGATGACTGCTGGTGTCGGACGTCGTCCGTGCGCTGCGACGTAATCAGCGATGAGACGGTCGGTCTCGGCGTCGATGTGACGAGCGCGGGTAGAGAACTCGGCGACCAGTTCCTCGGGCACTCCAGTGATCGCCCATGCTGGGTTCCGGTCCCGACCCATCTCGCGCGCCTCCCAGGAAACGCCGAAGGTGCGCGTCATGTGGTCGGCGAACACGGCTTCATGTAGTTCGGAGAGGGCGACGACGGCGGCGTGCATCGGCCTGCCGTCGAGCGAGCGCCACTTCCCATCGAGGACGGTCCTGGCCTTGTTGCTGACGACGACGTGCGTGTGGAGATGGGGGTCGCCGGCGCGGGAGTCGAAGTGATCGAACGCGGTCGCGATGAGCCCGGTGACATCGACCTGCGCAACCGCGCCGTCCCCGGCGGTTGCACCCGTGCGAGTGGCCGCAACCTCGCGCTCCATGAACGCAACCACCTCCGCAACCGCTCGATGATGCGCCTCCCCAATGAGTGCCTGGACCCCGGCGTCGGCGACCGCCCACAACACTGATGCTGACTTCGGAATCGAGAAGGTGAAGTCGAAGCCCGCCACAGCACGCCGCGTACTTCGGGTCGTCTCCTCGGCCACGATCTGCGCGACGGCTTCGCCCTTGGCGCCGGGTGTCATCGTCGACTCAAGGCCAGCGATCCGCGCTTCGATTCGCTGCACCTGGCTCTTGTAGGCCGGGAAGCCCAAGCCGAGCTTGTCGCCGGTGATCGGATCACACCCCGTGCCCATCAGGAGCTGGAGTTGGTCTTCTGATACTCGGTCGCCCACTTGAATCTCGCCCTTGCCGAGGTCCGCTACGCCCGCGCCGAGCCAGCGACCAGGCGGGGTGCCTTCCTCCATGTAGTAGCGAGTGAGTGGCGTGGAGAGTGGCCTGTCGCCGTCGGCTGCCGCGACCGTCTTGAGTAGGTACTTGTAGCCATCACCCGCCGACATCACGCGCATCGAAACCGTCATGCTCACCTCCGCTCCTGGCGAGCAGGTGAGCACCCGCACCCGGTGACTTCTGAAGCGGTAATGCCCGCTCTCCCTCGACCTGCAAGAGGCGTGTGACCTCGGATGGCGGTCGGAGCTGAGGCCGGAGATGGAGGACCTCGGACGGCGGCAAGCGGGGACTCGGTTGAGCAGCGGGCGTGTGGCGGAATCGCGCACCTGACCGGTGACCAGTTCGACATCAGCTTCGTGACGAGGCGATGCCGGGAACGACCGTCACCGGAGCGCACTTCATGCACGACCTCGACGCCAGCGGCGACTCACAACTCAGGATCGGGTCGCTGTTCAGCGGCTACGGCGGCCTCGACCTTGCCGTCGAGCACGTCTTCAACGCCAAGACCGTGTGGTTCTCCGAACTCAACGAGCCCGTCGCCCGCGTCTTCTCCCACCACTAGTCAGGCGCACCGAACCTCGGCGACATCACGACCATCGACTGGAGCCGGGTCGAGCCCGTGGACATCCTCATCGGCGGCTTCCCCTGCCAAAACGTGTCCACCGTCGGCAAGCGCACTGGCCTCGCACCAGGTACGCGCTCGGGGCTCTGGGCACACATGGCCGCGGCCATCGACGCGCTCCAGCCCGAATGGGTCGTCATCGAGAACGTCCGCGGGCTGCTGTCCTCACCCGCGATACGGCCACCCGCAGAAGGAGACGACCATGACCGACGCAACCCCGGCGATGCAACCCTCAACGGCGCAACCCTTCGCGGCATGGAACGCGACCCGTGGCATCTGGGAGACAACGCAGCTCGACCTCTACGGGCTCTCGGCGCCGTTCTCGGCGATCTGGCCGAGGTCAAGCCCCGTGGAGTGGTGTAGCGGTTTTTCCTTCGTAGGTCGTTGATTGGGGGGTCAGGCGCTCAGCGCCAGTGGATGGTCGGGGATCTCCTTTCCGGTGGTGGTGTCGGGGATGGTGGTGAGTCTGCAGCGGTGCAGGACCTCGAGTCCGAGGTAGCGACGGCCTTCTGCCCATTCGTCGGTTTGCTCAGCCAGGACAGCGCCGACGAGACGGATGATGGCTGCCCGGTTCGGGAAGATCCCAACAGCGTCGGTGCGGCGGCGGATTTCCCTGTTGAGTCGCTCGGCGGGGTTGTTGGACCAGATCTGGGTCCAGACATCCTTGTCGAAGGCGGTGAAGGCGAGGATGTCCTCGCGGGCTCCGGCGAGGTGGTCGGCAACCTCGGGCAGGTGCTCGGCGGTGTAGTCGATGAGCCGGTCGAACTGGGCATTGACGGCGCCGGCGTCGGGTTGGTCGTAAACCGAATGCAGCATCGCTTTCACGGCCGGCCACATCGATTTCGGACACACCGACATCAAGTTCGCGGAGTAATGCGTTCGGCATCGTTGCCAGGAAGCGCCGGGCAGATTCGCCGCGATCGCCTCCTTCAGGCCTTGGTGGGCATCGGAGGTGACCAGCTTTACCCCGCCCAAGCCGCGGGCCACCAGGTCGGCGAAGAACTCATTCCACGCGGCCCCGGTCTCCGAGGTTGCGACGCGCAGGCCGAGTACTTCGCGGTGGCCGTCGCCGTTGACACCGACGGCAACCAGCACGACGGCGTTGATCACCCGGCCACCTTCGCGGACCTTCATCGTCAACGCGTCCGCGGCGACGAACGTGAACGGGCCCGCCTCTCCCAAGGGGCGGTGCCGGAACTGGGCAACGTGCTCATCCAGATCGGCTGCCATGCGGCTCACCTGTGACTTCGACAACCCATCGATGCCGAGAGTTTTGACGAGTTTGTCCATCCGGCGGGTCGAGACCCCGGCGAGGTAGCAGTCGGCGATCACGGTGATCAGCGCGGCTTCGGCGCGTTTGCGGCGCTCGAGCAGCCACTCGGGGAAGTAGGAGCCGCTACGCAGCTTGGGGACGGCGACATCAACAGTGCCGACGCGGGTGTCCAGGGGGCGGTGGCGGTAGCCGTTGCGTTGCGCGACCCGAGCGGCGGTGGGTTGTCCCCATTCGGCTCCGCAGACCAGGTCGGCGTCAGCTGAGAGGAGGGCGTTGATCATGTTCTGCAGCAGCTGGCGCATCATGTCCGGCGAGGCTTCGGAGAGCAGGTTGCCCAGCACGTGGGCAGGGTCGACAATGTGAGGAGCGGTCATCGTGGTTGATTCCTTTTCGAGAGAGCTTTGGTAGGTGAACTCGAAGGATCCCACGGTGACCGCGCCAACGTTCTCTGACGTGGCCACCAAGGGGCTACACCACTCTATGGGGCTCTACTCTGGCCGACCTGCGGCTGGATGCGCGATGGATCGGCCTACCGGCTTCCCTTGTCGGCGCTCCTCCACCAACGCTTCCGCATCTTCGCCCTCGCCCGGCGCACTGTTTCGCACCCCGCTGGCGACGGACTCATCGCGAGGCGGGGAGACTCTCGACCAGGTGCGAGCGAGGCGCGGGACGATCGCGCTGTCGCACCAGATCATCGACTTCGCGCTCCACGGAGCGGCTGGCTCACCGAGCAGGAGAGCCGAGTCGGAGACGCTGTGGTCCCTGATCGACGGACTGTTCAGCGCTGGGGACGCTACGCCGACGCCATCGCCCGGTGGGAACACATCACCGGACGCCCCGCGCCAGCGCCAGCCCTCCTGAACGACGCGGACGGCCCCCGCCCGGCACCCGCGTTCGAGGAGTGGCTCATGAGTCTGCCGACTGGATGGGTCACCGGTACTGACCAGCTGACGCAGAATCAACAGATCACCGCGCTCGGCAACGGAGTGCTTCCGCTGCACGCTGTCGCTGCTCTGCGGACGCTGAAACTCTCGGGACGGTCGGGCGATCTCTAGTCGTCGTGCGATGCGGCTGGCAGCAGCGCGGATAGTTCGGGGGTGCCGTAGGTGAGGAAGACCAGGTCAGCGTCGTCGCTCTCATCCCAGGTAGCACGGTCGAACGTCACCGGCAGCGGGGCGAGCGGCGACGGGTCGAAGTATTCCTCGATGTCGTGCACGCCATCGTCTTTTCGGAAGGACAGAGCTGAGAGTGCTTCCGCCGGAGGCTTGAGCCAATACACCCGAGGACGGGAAGGGTCGGGCTCGAAGGCATCACTGGTTAGGCCGTTCGCGGTGAGTACACGTTCCAGGTCTCGCAGAGATGTACCGCCCTCCAGCGTTGGCGGCTGCTTGATCCGACCGCCACCGCCGGGTTCGCCCATGTCGTCGTTGCCGACAGGCTCACTCTTGATGTCCACGACCTGCTGGCGAATCTGTCCGACTTCGGAGTCGATCTCGGTGGTCGTTGCGTGGCCAGTCAGTGCCAGACGCTCGATAGCCTTCTCAATATTGGCGAGCACTGGGGCTGCGTCGCCCACGATGTCGGTGAAGTCGCCATAGTCCTCGGCGATGCCCTTGTACACCTGCTCCTCAACGGTGTCAGCGTAGAAATAGTTGCTGATGCGGATGTCCTTGTACGACGCGCCGATGCGGTCGACGCGCCCGATCCGTTGCTCGACGCGCATGAGGTTCCAAGGCATGTCGTAGTTGATGAGCCGTCCCGAGGTTTGCAGGTTCAGACCCTCACTCATCGAGTCGGTACCGATGAGAACTTCAAGCTCACCACTGCGGAACCTGGTCTTGATCTCAGACTTCGTAACCTCGGTCCAGCTTCCAGACTCGACGTTGTAGACCTCACCGCCCCGGCCCGAGTAGCAGCCGAGGCGGCGGTAGCCCGCCGTGAGCAGCCGGTCACGGACGTAATCCATCGTGTCGGCATACTGCGTGAAGACAACCACCGACGAGTACGTGTTCAGCGCCTCGGTCACGTCCGCGACGAGTTTGCTGGCCTTGCTGTCCTCGCCGGTGATGCTGTCCAAATCTTGGAGGAATGACTTTAGTTCGACTATCTCGTCGCGAAGTCGATCGGCCATCGTGTCGAACACCTCCGGCTCGAACAGCGAGCCCTCGACATCTATGTTGTCGTCGTCGGTGAGAAGCTCAGCGAGGTTCTTTCCATCCTCCAGCACACTCAGTCGACGGCGAAGAGACCGTTTGATCGCTTCGAACGACGAGGTCAGTCGGCGGCGATAGACGGTCATGATGAACCCGAGCGCCTGATTGCCCGCCTCGGCCATGTAAGCGTTGTAGTGGCGGCGGATGTACTCCTCGATCCGCTCATACAAGCGTCGCTCGTTCGGTTGCAGAGGGATGAACTCGTCTTTGACGTGGCGATACGGGATGACCACATCGTCAGGGATGATCCCCGCTGCCTGGTACTCGCGCATGGTCTTTCGTGTGTTGCGGAAGACACGATCCCGCATCGGAGTGTGGCGACGGAGCCACTTGTCCATCCACTCGGAGGTCTCGTTCGGGAACTTGGCCTTCAGGTCGGCGCTCGGCGGGTTCCCGGCTAGAGCCGTGACCACGTACGCTCCCGTCCAGCCGAGTGCGTCGTCGATCTCCCGTTCGAGGTCAGCGTCCCGCTCGGCCTGTGGGTCGGCGAAGTAGTCCTCCAACATCGCGCACAACAGGTCCCAGTGCCGGTGCATCGGGTCGATTGCGAGCAGCTTGAAGTACCGAATGAAGTCGTCGGCGCTGACGCCCCACCGACCCTTGAGCCCGAGCAGGGAGATCAAGTCCCAGGCTTCATGTGGGTTCATCTGCATCGGTGTTGCCGTGGCGAGGTACAGCGCCCGCCACATCTCCTTGTCGCGCATCTCTTGAAGTAGCGCCAGCAATGAGTTCGGAGTGTCGGTCGGCTTGGAGCCGCGTCGCCGGGCGTGATGAGCCTCGTCAACCAGGACAACGTCCCATGGTCCGGCGTCGAGTATCTGCCGCCGGCGGTCGCGACGGCGAGCAAGGTGCGACGAAGCGAGCACGATGGGGAACGCGGACCACGGATTCGCGTTCGGATCGACCGGGATCGGCGCATCGCAGCGATCTACGAAAGCACCCTTGTCGAAGCGTGCCACATCGAGGTTCATCTTCTCGTGGAGTTCCTCTTGCCACTGCTTCATCACGGAGGCGGGGACGAGCAGCAGCGCCTTCTTCGCCCGGCCTGATGTGAAGAGTTCGCGGAGGACCATGCCCGCTTCCACAGTCTTGCCGAGCCCAACCTCATCGGCGAGCAGGTAGCCGCGCGGGTAGGTGCTCACGACACGGCTGATGAGCTCCGCTTGGTGCGGGAGAGGCTGCGCCCATGCCGATCCGACGCCCGTCCAGGGCGATGCGGTGGGTGCATCGCGCAGTGCGACGAGCTCGTCCCATGCTGCCTCGACATCGAACTCCTCGGTGTCCTCTCCGGACGAGGTCGGCGTCTCCAGAGGTGGCAAGACAACGCCGGGTGGAAGCGGCGGTGTCTCGGGGGCCTGCTCGATGAGGTGCTTCCGCACTGCCGACGGCAGGTCTATGACTGCCCATCCTGCATCAGCGTTGTCGGTCCAGTGCTTTTCGAAGTCGAGCACCTTGTGGACACCCAGGTAGTCCCAGATCGGCACATTCCAGGATGGGTAGGCGTCGAACGTCTCATGGTTCCTCGCCCAGGCCGTCACCGACGAGTTGTTCGATCCGTTGAAGGCGACTCGATTCCCGTACCGATCCGCGAAGATGCCGTACTTGGTGTGGAAGTAGCGTCCCGACTGTAGGTGCGTCAGCAGCTCACCGTCTTCTCCCCTTGGGACACCGACGCGAATCTCAAGCCTGTCCGTGGCGACCATCCACGCGAGCACGCTCAGATGTTCGCTCTGAACGATCCACGCCCCGGCAAGGCCCGGGTCGGCGAGCAGCCTTTCCGCCACTACGTCGTCGAGCGGCTTGCCCTCGATGACGGCGTCCACGTCTCGCTGCGCGAGCTGCGCCCCAACGATTAGGCGCATCTTCCCGCCGTTCGCGAGGAAGTGGGCCGTGCCCTGTGCTGCGTACTGAAGCTCGGACGCTGACCAGTAGCCTACGGCTCTGTCGTAGGTCACCGCCCGAGACAGCAACGGAAGATAGAACGTCTCGAAAGGGTGGTCATCCGGCGAGTAGGTTGCTCCGAGATCAACAGATTGGAACGAATCCGGCGACGAAATAGAGTCGCCCGAGAACAGCTCAGGACTCGCCGGTCCGCCAGGTGGCGCCGGCGATCCAGGTGATAGAGCGTCGCTGTCGTCCGGGGTCATGTCACTCCACGTCGAACAGCGTGTTCTCATTGGGGTCTATCGGTGCGGCCATCTCCTCCGCCTCCGGTAGAACCACATCATCGAAGTAGAGGGTGCAGAGTGTGTCGATGAGCCCAGCCTCCGGCACCACCCAAGCACCTTTGACCTTGGTACGTGGGATCGCGTTCGCCAGACCTTGCAGGGTGGAAATGAACCCGGCGTCGCTGGTGTAACCATGGCGATCGAGGAACCGCTTTGCAGCCTGCTGGCCGTCCACCTCGGCGATGTAGAGCGCAGTGTCAACAGCGTCGATGACGAACTCGAACGACGACGCTTCCGGCGTTACACCAGGCAGTCCAGAGTCTGCTTCCCGACGTAGTCGTTCCTTGGGTGTCAGGAGTTTGACCTTGCCAGATGCCTTCGAGACGATCTTCGCGCGTTCCAGCTCATCGACGTCCAACCCGCCTACTGCGAGGGCGAGTAGGCGTGCTGTGTCGAAGGGGAACTCACGCGCACCGAACGTGTCCCACGCCAAGAGAACAAAGTCGGTGAGGCCATCCACCTTTGCGGCCTGTCCGACGAGGCGGGAACGGCGAAGGTCCACGATCTCCTCGCGCGCCAGAGCCAGTGCGTCTTCGGGTCGGAGCAACTGGTCTCGTCCATCAGCGTCTGGAGTCGACGAGTAGACGGGCCAGTTCTGTGAGATCACGGACAGCGTTGGGCCGTACGTCGAGAGGAGAAGGTCAACGCCGTCAATCCCATCATGTTGGAATCGCGTGGCGGCTTCGCGTGCCGCTTGGCGGATGTCGTACTCGATGTCATCGAGATAGACGTTGTGATAGTCATCGCGGTCGGCGCGCTTTCGACAGACCAGCATGATCGTCGAAGCGGCAGAGTTCATGTTGGCTTGATGGAGCGAGACCTCGGCTTCTGTGTTCACCGGCCAAGATGTTTCGATGGTGAAGCCGGCCTGAAGAAGGCCCATACCCAGGGTGTCCCATGCTTCGGCGCGCTTGTGGGTAAACATGACGGACAGGACGCCGTCCTCAGCGAGAACCCGCCGCGATTCGGAGAAGATGGATGTCATCTTCGTCTCATAGTCCAGGTCGGCGAGTGCCTTCTTCCGCTTCCCCATCATCGCGAACCGGGCGGGATTGGCGACTGCCTCGTTGTCCTTGTCAGTGAGGTCATCGTGGAAGTAGTCCGGTACGAGCCGCCCAAGCGTTCTCTTCTCCCAGACGTAGAAGTAATCAGCGAGTTCGGCGTACATCACGTTGTCGTAGTACGGCGGGTCCATGCAGATGTGAGTCACAGAGCCATCAGCGAGCGTGAGACTCGCTGCGCTGCCTTGGGTGACAGTGACCTGGCGCTCAAGGCGCTCGGTCTTGCCCAGCTCCGCGGCACCGGTCTCATCTAGGAGGCGCGCGATCCCGCCGTATGCGTCCTCCAACTGGTCGAGACACCATGAGTACAGCGCCGTGGCACCCTCGAACTCTGCGAACGTCCACTTGAAAGCGAAGTCGTGTCGGTCGAAGACGCTCCTCATCTTCTGCCGTGACACGTCCCAGGACGAGAGGCGCGAGTTCCAGTTGAGCGCCTTGCCCTGCATAAGCGCCAACTCGAACAGAACATCTTCTGCTCCCGCGCCGAGCTCGTTTCGCACTTCGGGGATCAGCCGGGCGAACTCCTCGCCGAACGTGCCATGGACCAGCGCCTGCCTGGGCGTATAGAAGTCGATCCAGCGTTCGAGACCGTAGTTCTTCGGGCGGAGGTCGTTGCCGTCGGGGAAATCCTCGGTGGGAAGGATACCGCTCGAAAGCCATGCATCCTTGACCTGACAAAAATGGCGACCCGCTGCGTCAAGTGCTTCGCGGTCGCGCTCGTTCGGCGCCCTGAATGTGCGCTCGCCTGACGGCTTGCGAACGGCGACAGCGTAAAGGACTTGCGTCATCTGGCCGTTCTGGGCCGCCTCTTTGATGTAGTTCCCCTCGATAACCAGGTTGTCGTATGGAGAGACCGCTTTGCCCCGCGCCATAGTGCCGGCGCTGGCATCAAGCTTGTCTACGGCCCGGCCGAGCGTGACCTCGAAGCGTGGCTCCCGTAGCTCCGTCCCGTCGATAGACGTGACCATTCGGACTGCGGCCTCCTTGCCCGCTGTCTTGCGGAGCCACTTGTCCGTAAGAAGTGGCACGAGCTGACCCGTACGCGGGCATGGAACAGCGTTTGCGAACAAGTAAGTTGCGACAACCTCGCCCTCGCCGCTCGGGAAGAACTCCTTTAGGCGCTTCTCCACGCGATTGACGAGAATGCCGCCCCACTTCTTGATTTCGGGTACCAGGTCGAGACCCCGGGTTGCAGGTATCTCGACGCCTGCCTTCAGCACACTGGCCGCGACTCCGTTGAGGTCGTTCGCAACGACAGGTAGCCCCAGTCGACTCGCAGCCCACGGGATTGAACCTCCACCCGCAGTGGGGTCAGCGACTACGGGCAGTGCGCCCCAAGTGCGACGAAGGAGAGCGTGCAGGAGATCAATGTCGTTCCTCGGGATCGCGTTACGGAAAGCCTGGCGGTATGTGTAGGGATTCGCCACCCGGACGCCGCTAGCAACCGCCGCATCGTAGATCCGTCGAGCGGAGATCGGATCACCCCAGATTCCTACAAGGCGGAGCAACCAACCTCGGTATGCAGATTCGGTGCGTACTTCCGGCGCGTCCGGGAACGATTGGGCCAGCTCTTCGGTCCATGCCGGCATGACGCCAGCGAGTGCGACAGCGGCAGAGGCCACAAGGGGTCGACGAGCCCACCAGATGTGAAGGAACGAGAGCGGTGGTAGGGCGGAGGCCGCTCCGCGCTCTCGCCGCGACTCGATTCCGAGTTCTGCGACGGGTAGCCAGTCCTCGATGAGGACCCGTGGTCTTGAAGTAGTCACGTCGTGTCCTTAGTCGGCGAGGAGGGTTCGGAGTGCCTTGCGGGCGCGGTTGCCATCGAGTCCCATGCACTTGGAGTACCAGTAGTAGGTCTCTTCGACGCTCATGGCATTGATTCCGGCGACAAGCGCCCGAACTCGCTCATGCTTGGCAATGGGCTGTGTCGCGAGCAACACCAGCCCCAGACGGACTCCCTCGGCTTCGCCAAGGCGGATGGGCGCTTTGCGTTTGAAGGCCAGCACGCTCGGCTGGTGGCCTGCTTTGCGAACCGCGACGAAAAGCGCATCGACCACACGGCCGGCCTGAACGGGCGTCGCGATGCTTACGGGAGTGGTCATTGCGCCGCCGTTCTCCCCAAATGTCTCCTCAAGGGTCACACCAAACGTCTCGCCTCGACCCGGCGTCACGACCAGTCGGAACCCTCGGACCCCTTCCACGAGCGCGAGATGGGATGCGGGGCGGAACCGCTTGACGGCGCTCACTTGGTCACCTCGGCCGTCATGGTGGTGCTCTTCATGCCGAGGTTCTTGACGACGGTGTGAATCTGGCCGAACTGAGCATCGGTGATGTCCAGAGCGGGGGCGAAACGGAAGACGAGGGTGACCTCGCCCGCGACCTTGTTCGCTCCGGCGATGGCCTTCTTCACATGGTTGTACGCGGACTGGAAGTCTTGACGGTCGGCGGTGCCCTGGAACTGGACTCCGCCAGTGACTCCCTTGAACTCGGCGCGGATCGTCGCACGAACGGTGATGTTCTGCTTCTGCAACATGCCAAGCGCTGCCACGGCGAGGTCGATGTCGCTGGTGCCGGATGCTTCGTCGGCGGTCACCTTCAACGTCATCGTGCTCACGGTCGGCACCGTAAAGTCCGAAATCTGATCGAGAAGGCTCTGCATTGCCGCGCCGCCAGGGCCAGCTGCGTTGAAGGTTTTCGAGTTCGGGGTGCGGGTCGGCACCTCGATCTCCTGCGCATCGGCTGCTTCCCGACTGAGGATGCGCAGGCCGTCGAGCCCCTTGTCCTTGATCGCGGATGGCGACAGCGCCCGGACGCCTGGTGCGGGCTCTGCATCGAGCACAACGAACCACTTGTAGTCGCTGGCTTGTACCGCAGTGGCGAGCAGCTCGAGGACGTCCGTCTTGGTGGGCTCACCGCCGCACTGGGCTTCGAGGCGCGAGCGTATCTCGGCTCCGGTGAGGTCATCGTTCGTGATGACGGCACGCAAGTCGGTCTGGGTCGGCTTGCGAACGAGTAGACCTCGTGACTGTGCTTCGGAAGCAGTCATCACCTCGGCGTCAGGTTTCATCTCGGGCGAGAACCCGGCCATCGTGCTTGCCGTGTAAGTCTTCCCCGTGCCTGCGTCGTAGTAGACCCAGTTCTCGTTCTTCACGCCGTTGACGATCGCTTCGCGAATCAGGTTTGGGTTGCGGACGATCTGGATCGTGTGGTCTGTCCAGAAGTAGTCGGCGATCGAGCGTGTGGTGGCGGAGTTTGCAGCGTGCCAGGTCTTCGACCGGAGGTACGAGGCAGTGAACGGACTGCTCCGAATCTTGTCCTCGTCTTCGAGCAAACTCAATACCGCTGAGGTCGCATTCTTCGTGTCCCCTTGCGCCTGAGCCGGGAGCTCACGGTGGCGGAGGTACCCGGTCGCCTTGTCCCCAGAGGGAAAGTAGATGTGCTTGTAGCAGCGGGTCACCGCGATACGGGCGTTGAGCGTGGCTTCCTTGTTGTAGACCTCGACCTTCTTGCGCACCTCGTCGCTGAACTGTGCGAGCCGAGCGGCGTCGCTGGCGAGGTTGTTGGATGCAATCAAAGCTCGTGCTCGGTCTTTCAGCACCTCGATTTGCTCTTCATCGGGGACTGCAAACACCACAGCATTGCGGTAGGTCCGCGGGCTGCCGACGGAGCCGACCTTGTCCAGCATTTCAACGACTGCGGAAGGTGGCTGCTCTGCGCTCTTCTGCGTGACAGCCACGACGTTGTAGTCAAGTACGACCACTCGTAGCCCGGCTTCGTCGTGAACCTCGGCGGGACCCGACGGGAAGTGCACAGCTTTGGCGCCACCATCGTTGGCGAACGCGTTGCGGATGAGAGTGTCGACCATCGCCGCAACAGCAGTATTGGCGACGTTGCGCTTCTCGGTCTCGATGATGGCGTTGACGTTCGGCTCGATGTTGAAGCGCCACCGCCCCCCGTCGAACGATAGATGCCAGAAGACTTTCTCGGATTCCGTGAGTGCTTTCTCGAAGATGGCGGTGTCTTCGCCTGGGCGGAGCGTGCCGACGATCCAGTCGTTGCGGCCTGCTCCTGCGGTCGCCACCATTTCAAGCGAATGTGTGAATACGGTGCGTGCGACGCGGGTGGTGTAGGCAGGTTTGCCAGGAAAGACATCCGCGTCCACCGCTGCGGAGTGCGACTGTTTGCCTGCGAAGTCTCCCTCGGCCACAGACGCGTACTCGGACCGTCCGAGACCATCCGTGAGGTGGTTCAGCACCGGGTCGTTGTCGTAGTCGATGTCACCAACGTTGATGATCGCGGTGTCATCATTCGTCGCGTAGATGTGTGCCACAACCTCAGCCAGCAACTTCAACGCGCCTCTTGCTCGCTGGAATCGTGTGATGTTGCCAAGGCGCTTGTCCAGGACACGGACGAGCTCGGGGTGGAACGGGTACGTCTTGGTGACCAGCTCGCCGTAGGTCGCAGGATGTTCGGCACCGCCCGCCAACTGCTCGGTCTTGCCGAGTGTCTCGTACAGGTCTCGGTAGGCGTCACCAGCAGCGGTCGCGGCAGTTTGATCGACAGAGGCAAAGATGCGCTTCTTGAGGATTTCGCCGATCTCGTTGTCGTCGGCAGGGCGGATCACCGCGGACGGTTGCACGGCGCGGGTCAGTACGTCCCCAGTCTCTTCCGCTGCCTTGACGGAGGCGGCGTTCGCCGCGTCGGCCCGTTCTTTCTCGTCGCCGGTGAGGTCGCTGATCTCGGTGGTCTCTGCACCGAAGGCGTTGGTGGTGGCAGCCAGGGTGATGATGACTGAGACTCGATTGGTCGGGTCAGACGCTACTTCGAACAGGTTCCCCAGGAACACCGGGATCGCGCGGGCCATGCGGCGCACGTCCTCGCTGCCCGAGGAGGACACCGCTCGCAGGTACTTGGCGATCTCGTCCACGATGACGATCGTTGGCCTGCCGCCGAACACCGCCTTGAGGGTGCCTGTTCCCGGCGCCGTGCGCTCGGCGTCATTGGCAGCCATCGCCGAGAAGGCGTTGTCACCGATCTGAGCGGCCATCTCGCCCCACAGCGTGTAGGTGCGGTGGCCATCGGTGTCGACACCGGCGGTGGGGTCGAGAGCATCGCCGACGAGCGCTGCAACCTGAACAGCGCCGTCCGGAAGCAGGTTTGGGTCGATGAACTCTGCGATGTTGGCGGGTCGAGCCCCGCCGGCAAGGTGGTAGACCGCTGTGAGGCCGTGGGTCTTGCCGCCGCCAAAGGAGGTGGTGGGTCGCAAGACCCCGTTCTCTCCCGCCACGCCTTTCGCCCCAGTGATACGACCGAAGGTCTTGGTGAGAAGGGTCTTCAACCCGGAAGTCGGGTAGGTCTGCGCGAAGAAGGCCTCGGCGTCGCCGTACACCGGGTAGTGCTCGGCGTCACGTACAACCTTGTCGAGCTGTGCAGCGAAGTGGTTGTCGGCGAGACCGCCCTGCAGCACGTCGTCTCGCGGCACGCAAGAGGTGCGCAGCGGGATCAAGCTCAAGTCGCTCATATGTCTTCCTTCTCAAACCAGCCACAAGCGGAGGAGCGCGCGCTTCGCGACCTCGCGCGTCATTTGTCCCCCTCCGATGCAGCGTGGCCGTTTCGTACCCAGTCATCCACTTCGCTGGCATGGAACTTCCAGAGGCGCCCGACCTTGTGCGCGGGCATGGCCTTCTCGGCGATCCAGGTGTAGACGGTGTCTTTGGTGATCCCAAGGTGGGCGGCGATGTCGTCGGCAGACAGCCAAGGCTCAGCCACGTTGGTCCTCCCTCGCTCCTTGGCCAGTCAGGCCAGCGGTCGCGAGCCTACCGGAGAGGCGCCGTTTGAGTTGGGTTTTTGCGGGCGTGGTGGGTCAAGGCGGGTCGCGTCGGGCCGAGAGCCACGTGGTCACTGCCTTCGGCCACCGGTCGGGGTCGGTGTTCCAGCAGAGGGTGTGGCTGGCGTCGAAGGTCTCTAGTTCGACCATGTCCGGGAGGCCGTCTCGGCGTGCCTGTGAGAGCTGGATCGACTCAAAGCCGTCTCGGGCGCCGTAGAGGATTGGGATCGATGTGCTGAGCTCTGCGGCTCGGGGTCGATCTTCAATCGAAGGAGCGAGGTGGGATGCGGCCGACAACCCGACGGAGCATCTGGATTATCCGAAGACTTCGAGCAGCAAAACTCGGTGAAGCGGCGAGCCTGTCGGCAGGTACTCAGCGGGAATGTCGGTTTCACCGCCAATGGTCCGTCGCTTGCGCAGGCGTTTCCGGGTGTGAAGCGGGTTGGGAAGTAGGACCTTCTAGGCTGGGCACTCACCTCCGTTGCCGTGGCACTGGCCGTGGCCGAGGACCGTGTGCGCGAACTCGTGCAGGACTAAGACTGTTGGCGGTGCAGTGCGAAGTCGCGGGAAGCGTGGAGCACAAAGTCGCCGATGGCGAGACCTGCCAGACCGCGCAGATGCCGGCGTGTGTCGAGGTGGACGAGGTCGACGATGCGGAGCGTGCGGAGGCTGACTTGGATCCCGCGGAGGAGATCGTGGCGGGTGGAGGCGTTGCGGAACTGGAGGCCCGTGACGACCACCGATACGGAGTCAATGCGTCGTTCCTTGGAGAGGACCGGCATGGCAAGCCCTGTGGATAAGCGATCGCACCTGTGAATAACTGGAAGTGTGCTAATCCGGACGCCCATAGTGATTAGTAGGTGACAGCGGTGTACCTGGTGGGTGCCGTCTCCTTTGGGGACGTGGACCGAGCCGAGGGGAATGCGATGGCGGAGGCAAAGAGCGATAGGGCCGTGCGGGAGGCGAAGCTCGACGAGCTGCACGAGAAGCTGACCGGGGCGGTCGAGTCGCTGGTCTCGGGTGACGACTGGCGGCAGGCACTGGCCTTCGCGGCGCGGTTCCGGTCGCGGTCGTTCAACAACACGATGCTGATCTGGGTGCAGCACGAGGCCGCGTTCGAGGCGGGACGCGTACCCGAGCCCTTCCCGACTCTGGTTGCCGGGTACCGGCAGTGGCAGGGGCTGGGGCGGCAGGTGATGAAGGGCCAGTCGGGGTACATGATCTTCGCGCCCGTGACGGGCCGGTTCGCCTCGTCCAATCCTGCCGATCCGACCTCCTGGCGCCGCTTAGGGCCGCGAGAGAAGCCGAAGGCCGGCGAGATGGTGCGCTCGCGGATGGTCGGCGCGCGGCCGGCCTACGTGTGGGACGCCTCGCAGACCGACGGCGAACCACTGCCGGTGCCGCCCGCTCCGACGCTGCTGGAAGGCGAAGCACAGCCGGGGTTGTGGGAGGGGCTGGCCGGGCAGATTCGCGGCACGGGGTTCGAGGTGCTGCGGGTGCCGCACGAGGGGATGATCTCCGGCGCGAACGGCATGACCGACTACGAGGCGCGCACGGTCGCGGTTCGGGAGAACATGGACCCTGCCGCGCAGGTCAAGACGCTCGCGCACGAGCTGGCGCACGTGGTGATGCACGATCCCGACGACGAGGAGGCGCGGCAGCATCGCGGCATCCGCGAGGTCGAAGCCGAGTCGGTCGCGCTGATGATCGGTGCCGCGCACGGCATGGACACCGCCGGGTACACGATCCCGTACGTCTCGACCTGGGCCGCGCGCGTGGACGGCCAAGAGCCCGTCCAGGTGGTGCAGGCCACCGGCGAGCGAGTGCGGAAGACCGCGCTGGCAATCCTCGACCAGCTCGACACGCTTCAAGTCGGCGACGGCACCCCTCCCGGCCTCGAACGCGACACGCCCAACCCGCGCACCTTCCGCACGGCTGCGCCTGCGGTGGAGACCGATCGTCCGCGTAGTTCGCCGGTGCCAGCTCTGGCGGGGCGGGGGCTGTGATGCCTGAGCCATTCGATGTCCTTGCCGCGCTCATCCGCGTTGATGGTTCACCGAGCCTGGCGGTGGCGGCGCGGAGTCTCGCGGCGGCTGGCGTGCCCGTGTTCCCGTGCGTGGTCGAGGGGAAGCGTCCGCTGACCCGTCGTGGGTTCCTCGACGCGAGCAGCGACCCGGAACAGGTTGCGGCATGGTGGTCGCGCACACCGAACGCGAACATCGGCACCCCGACCGGAGCTCCATCGGGCGTGGTCGTCGTCGATGTCGATGTCCACGGCGACCACGACGGTCGCGCGACGTACCAGCGGGCCACCGACGCGGGGCTCGTCGATGGAGCGGGGCTGCTGGTGCGCACACCCACCGGCGGCGCGCACATCTACTTCCCGGCGACCCCGGGCAAGGAGCAGCGGTCGTGGCAGGCAGCCGCCGTGGGAATCGACTTCCGGGGCGACGGCGGCTACATCGTCGCTCCGCCTTCCCGACGAGTCATCGACGGGAACATCCGCCGCTACGAGGTCGCCGACATCGCCGCGCACTCGGTCAGCCCGGTTGATGCAGCCCGGCTGCGGGACTTCCTCGACCCGCGCCCCGTCGCTCCACCACGCGCGAGCAGCGGCTCGATGGAGGTGGATGCTGAGCGGTTGGCGGCGTGGGTCGCCGGGCGGGGTGAGGGCGAGCGAAACCGGGGCCTGTTCTGGGCCGCCTGCCGCCTCGCCGAGAACGGCGTCTCACCCGCCGACGCGCTCGATGCACTGGGGGCTGCGGCACAGTCGGCGGGTCTGGGTGATCGCGAGATCACCACGACCGTACGCTCGGCCTACCGAGCCACCCAGCCCGCACCCGAGGCCACGTCAGACGACCGAACCCAGAGCACGAGTCGATGGTTCGGCCGCATGCACCCACCGTCCGCAGCCTTGGGGAGGGCAGAGCTGTGAGGCGTGAATCGGACGGGCGGCGCTGGGCCGCGATGACGGCGGTCGCGGGGACGGTGTTCATCGCCGCCGGGGCGTTCTGGCTCTCGTTCACGTCGCTGGCCGATCTGGCAGCTCGCTCCGGGATCGGTGCGGGGCAGGCGTGGGCGTGGCCGCTGATCGTGGACGGCATCATCGTCGTCGCCACGGTCGCCGTCGTCGCCCTCGCTGGGCAGCGCTCAGCCTGGTACCCGTGGGCGCTGCTGGTCGGCGGCGCGCTCGTGTCGGTTACGGCGAACGCCATTCACGCCGTCGTCGCCGCAGACGCCGACGTTCCCAGGATGCTCGCGGCCTCGGTCGCCGCCGTGCCGCCCGTCGTTCTGCTGGCCATCACGCACCTGACCGTGATCCTCACCCGCACCACCGACCCCCATGCGGAACCTACCGCCGCCGACTCGTTCTCAACGGCGACTGCGGAGACGATGCCAGCCCTGCCATCTGGCGAGGCAGAGCCGACCCGTCGCGACGACGGCGTGGCGGATCGGCGGGCGCTGGGGTGGGAGCTGCGCGAGGCGGGCTGGTCGAACAAGCAAATCGCCCGCGAACTCGGGGTGCATCCCTCAACGGTGGGCCGCTGGTTCGCCGTCGCGCACCTCACTGACACCACCGACGCCGCCGACGAGCGGGAGGAGACGACCCCATGAACACCACTGAGAACCCCCAGCGCAACGATCTCGCGAGGCCCGATCCCGCGCGGCTGGTGCCCGATGAGCCGCGGGATAGCCCCGAGTCGGTCGAAGTGACGAGCACGCCGGAGGCCGTGCGGGCCGCGCAGGTCGCCCGCGACGACAAGCAGCACGCGCTCGTTCGCGGGCGCGGCGTGGAGTGGGTGCGCCCCACCGACCTGATCGCCCGTCACTCGGCACACGCGGCCGGCCGCGGTCTCGACTTCCAAGCGGAGCTCGCTCGCCGCACCCGCACCCCCATCGGTGCCGGAGTCCGGCGGCTCGGAGACCGCGCCCGGCGGCTGCCGCCGATCTCGGCGTTCGGGCGCAGCACCGCGCCCTCGTCGCAGGTGTCCCGCTCCGGGGTCTCGATGAGTTGACGGCGGCGACAGGTCATGGCTGCGACGGCATCGGCATGCAGGACGCACTCGTGGGAGCGAGTGCGCACCTGTCTGCCAGGAGGTGCCGACACCATGACCACACCAACCAACACCACCAGCCCCGGCAACGACCGGACGACGGCGTTTGGTGCTGAGGACTTCACCACCGGCGAGGGCCTGCGCGCCCTGCTCAATCGCCTCGCCGAGGGCGGCGAGGATGCCTGGGTTCACGACCCGGTGGCACGCGACCTGATGGAGTTCGCCGCCGACAAGTACCGCGCTCTCGCGAGGAAGCACAAGCTCGACACCTGGGAAGCAGTCACGGCGGCGTTCGACGCGATGCAGTACCGCTCGACCCGCGAGGCCAACGATCCGTGGGCGATCATCACCCACGCCGTGCGGATCACCTGCGTCTACGAGGAACGCGCCCAAGGGCTGCTCTGCTCGGTGCACCAGGCCCGCCGCGCACACGTCTCGGCGTTCCACGACCCCGAACGGTTCTCCGAACGCGACACCGCACTGGCCGACTACCATCCCGCGTTCCACACCACCGACCTGCGTCCCAGCGACCTCGAACCGGAGCCGCGCGACGAACTCGGGTCAGCGCAGGCGTGCATGTCCGCTGGATCGGCGGCCGAGGACGCTATCGCGATGTTGTGCCTGCTCGACTGGCCCACCGACACGGCGAGGGCCGCTGTCGAGCACGTCTGCGGCGCGTTGATGAAGGCCGGCACACGCCAGTCCGCCTACGAGGCACTGCGCCGCGACCGACACGCGCGGGCACTGCTCGACCTGCCGCGCCGCTCCTGGGCCGCGCTGCTGAAAGCGCTCCTCGGGAACCCGCACCCGGCCTACGTGGCCACCAGCAGCGGTCGCGGCATCCTGCTCCGGCTCCTGCTGGGCGAGACCCTCGACTTGCTGCTCCGCGACGACGATCTGATCCTTGCGCTCGCACTGGCCGCTCCGAGTGGTGGAGGCGGTGAGTCGTCGTGACCGAGCCACAGATCGGCAGCATCCAGCTCGACCGCACCGTCGATTCGATCCTCGTCGGCACCCGGCACCGCGCCGACCTCGGAGACATCGACGCCCTCGCCGCGTCCATCGACCGCGACGGACTGCTGCAACCCGTCACGATCACCATCGACGGCGTGCTCGTGTGCGGGGCACGACGCCTGGCCGCGATCAAGAAGCTCGGCTGGCGCACCGTCAACGTCTGGGTGCGCAGCGGCCTGTCCGACCGGCTCGGGCAGCTCCTCGCCGAGCAGGACGACAACATGCTCCACAAGCCCTACACCCAGCTCGAAGCCGCCGGCCTCTACCGCGAGCTCAAGCAGGTCATGGCCGAAGACGCCGCCCGACGCAAGAGCGCTACCCAGTTCAGCAGCGAGAACCAGCCGGGAAACGACGGTGCGGGAAAATTTCCCGCACCGTCAGACACCCCGCGCGGACGAGCCGACGAGCAAGCCGCCGCGATGATCCCCGGCGGCGCGTCGTACAAGACCCTCGACAAGATCGGCTACCTCGAAGACATCACCAACAACCCCGCCCAGCCTGAAGCTCTGCGCGCGGAAGCTGCCGCAGGGCTGGACCGGATCGAGGCCGGCGACCCGGTGCATCCGATCTACCAAGCGATCCGCGACGCCGACACCACCGCACGGGAGCGGCGCGAGGCCGAACTCCACGCCCGCGCTGAAGCAGCCGTGGCCCACGCGAAGGCGATCAAGAAAGGCAAGCGCACCCCACCCCGTCCGTTGCCACTCGCCACCGATGACGGCCAGCCCGTCCGCTACCCGCTGCGCGCGTTCGTCCAGACCTGGGGCGAGCTGACGAACTGGTGGACCCACTACGACGCCGACACCCTCGCCGCCGAGCTGACCGACGAGCAGTTCGAGAACTTCCTCGCCACCACCGAAGGCACCGCCCGGTTCGCTGACACACTCCGAGCCGCCCGCGAGGGCGCGGCGGAGCGGCCACGACTCCGCGCCCTCTGACCACGGGCACAGGTGCCGAGTGCGCACCTGCTCGGCATGAGCCCTGCGCCTGCTGATCCTCGGAACCGCCGCCGACTCGTCGCCCTCATTGCCGCCGGCATCGTCCTGCTGCTCCTGGCCGGCGTCGGCGTCTACGGACTCCTCACCGGCCCCCGCAGCAACACCAGCCCCGATCCAGACTCGGAGCCCGGCTTGGTCACGACGGCACCCCCGACCGTGGCCCCGAGCACGCCTCGGCCACCGCAGGTTCCAGTGGTCCCGCGTTCGGCCAGTCCCGTGACCTTCGCGCATGGCGTCGCTGCCACGCTGTTCGCCTGGGACACCGCTTCGGGGCTGTGGCCGCTGGACTACACCTCGGCGATCCTCGCGGTCGGTGACCCCAGCCGGGACGAGCAAGCAGGGCTGGCCTCCGACGTAGCCGCGTACCTACCGACCCGGGACGCCTGGATCGAGCTGCGGCAATATGCCACCCGCCAGCACCTCACCATCGACACCGCGTACGTCCCCGACGCCTGGGCCGACGCCGTAGCGCAGGCACGACCGGGGCAGCTCGCAGCTGGCACGACGGCCGTGACGATCGAGGGCTCTCGCCACCGTGCCGGGGTCTGGAACGGGCAGCCGGTCACCAGCGAGCATCCGGTCGCGTTCACCGTGTTCGTCGTCTGCGCCCCGACCTATCCGACCTGCCATCTGCTGCGGCTGTCGCAGCTCGACAACCCGCTGCGCTGAAGGGGTTGGCGTCGTGTTCCGCAAAGCCGCCATCGCAGCCCTGGCCCTGCTGTTCTTCGCACCCGCCGCAGCACTCCTCGGGGTCGGGGTGCTGATGAACCCTGCCGCTGCCTACTGCGCCACCCCTGCCGGAACGGTGAACCTTGGCCCGATCCCGGACTCGCTCACCGTCACCACCGCGAACGGCGAGACCTTCACGCTGAATCGTCAGCAGCTCACGCACGCGGCAACGATCATCTCCGTCGGCAACGGCATCACCGACGTGGGCAAGCCGGGAATCAAGATCGCGCTGATGGCCGCGCTCACCGAGTCCACGCTGCGGATGCTCACCAACACCGGCACCTACCCGGAGTCGGCGAACTACCCGAACGACGGAAACGGTGGCGACCACGACTCCCTCGGCCTGTTCCAGATGCGCCCGCAGTCCGGGTGGGGGTCGGTCGCAGAGTTGATGGACCCGCAGTATCAGGCGCGAGCGTTCTTCGGCGGGCCGACCGGCCCGAACTACCCCTCGCCGCGTGGCCTGCTCGACGTCCCCGGCTGGCAACAGATGGACCCCGGCGAAGCCGCCCAAGCCGTCGAAGTGTCCGCCTACCCTGACCGCTACCGCAACTACGCGCCCGTGGCCGACAGCATCCTCGCCACCCTCACCAACGGCGGCAGCGCTGCTGCTGGTGGCGTTGGTGGCCCGGCGATTTCGTCGTCGCGGGTGGTGTTCCCGCTGCCCGAGGGCACCTGGGTGCTGACCTCGCCGTTCGGGATGCGGGTGCACCCGATCACGGGCGAACGGAAGATGCACACCGGCACCGACTTCGCAGCCTCCGACAGTACGGCGATCCTCGCCGCCGCTGACGGCGCCGTGACCGTCGCGGAGTTCTCCGGCGGGTACGGCGGACTCATCGTCATCGAGCACACCATCGATGGCAAGACCCTGGCGACCGCGTACGCGCACATGTGGCAGAGCGGCATCCATGTCCGCGCCGGGGACCGCGTGAGCGCGGGGCAACACATCGGCGATGTCGGCTCCTCGGGCATGAGCACCGGCGCACATCTGCACTTCGAGGTGAGGCTCGGCGGCACCAACGGCGAGGCCATCGACGCCGCCGCCTGGCTCAACGAGCATGGTGCCGCGAACCTGCCGACGGCGACCAGCGGATCACCCGCCGCCTGCAACAACACCACTGCGGGCACGCCGACCGGTGTCGATGGAGCCCCCGACCGGCTCGTCGACGATCCCACCAGCTCGGGCAAGATCACCGCCCGCATGCTCCACCTCTACCAGCAGACCCTCGCCGCGTTCCCCGACACCGGCTGGGGCTGCTACTCACCGCGCCCCGGCACCAAGTCCGAGCATCCACTCGGCAGGGCGTGCGACATCACCTTCGGCAACCGGATCGGTCAGCGACCCACCCCGGTACAGCTCGACGCCGGCTGGAAGGTCACCAACTGGATGAAGGACAACGCCGACGTGCTCGGCGTCGAGTACCTGATCTGGCAAGGCCAAATCTGGTCCCTCGCCCGCGACACAGAGGGGTGGCGACCCTACAAAGGCGGGGGCATGCACGACCCCGTCTCCATCACCGGAGGCCACTTCGACCACCTCCACGTCACAGTCAAGGCAAACTAGCGATTATTACATTAGATGTAATCGCTAGCGGCCGGGATCAAGCGGATTCCCTGGTCAGGCAAGGGTATCAGTGGACCGCGACGAGAGCCGCGGAAGCAGCTCCTGGCCATGGGAAACGCAGTGCTGCTTACATTAGATGTACTTTTCTTACATTAGATGTAAGACTGTCGGGGTGGACTTTGAGGACGGGAACCGGCCTGGATCGGTGACGGCGCTGCGGCCGGGCAACGTGGCGTTGCTGCGTCCGGCGGAGCAGGTCTTCGATGACATGCTCACCGGCTGGTCGGCGCAGCAGTCGTCGCGGATGCTGAACCCGAAGACGATCCAGGCACGGCTGGCGCAGGTACGCCGGTTCGCCGGGTTCTGCGGGAACCTGCCGTGGGAGTGGACGCCGGCCGACGTCGAGGAGTGGACGACCGAGCTGGTTTCCGGCGACAAGCCGTGCTCGCACGGCACGATCCGCTCCTATCAGAACGCTGTCGCGTTGTTCTGCTACTTCCTCACCGACTGCCGCTACGGGTGGATCGAGCGGTGCGAGGAGCTGTTCGGCACGCACCCGGTGCAGGTCTGCCATGAGTGGAATACCGCGATTCACACTGGCGATCACGAGGCACGCCCGGCGGTGCGACCCCTGTCGCGGAGCGAGGTGCAGACCTTCTTCGACTACGCCGATGATCGCGTCGACCGGGCCCGCACGCGGGGGAAGAAGGGCTGGAAGTCGGTGTTCCGCGACGCGACGCTGTTCAAGATGATCTACGCCTTCGGGCTGCGCCGTCGCGAGGTCGGGATGCTGGACCTGCACGACTTCACCCGCAACCCGACCGCGACCGAGTTCGGCCGGTTCGGGGTCTGCAATGTCCGCTGGGCCAAGGCCAGCCGCGGTTCCCAACCCCGGCGGCGGGCGGTGCTGGCGGTGTTCGACTGGACCCGCCCGGTGATCGAGGAGTACGTCACCGATGTGCTGCCTCTGTTCGACGTCGCTGATGCCGCAATGCTCCGGCCGACCGAACGACAGTCACGGATCACGGGCAGCTACATCGGGATGCGATTCGCCGAGTACCGCGACGACCTCGGCTTCGACGTCGCGCTGCACCCGCACTGTCTGCGGCACTCGTATGTGACGCATCTGATCGAGGACGGCTTCGACCCGCTGTTCGTCCAGCAGCAGGTCGGGCACCGGTGGGGCTCGACCACCGCCCTCTACACCGGCGTGTCCGGTGACTACCGCAACCGCACCCTGCGTCGCGCCCTGGACGCGGCGTTCGTCCCGCCCGCTATCGAGGAAAGCTGGAGCTGATGACGAAAACCGTCGCCTACCACTGGCACCTGCGCAAGGTGATGAACGAGCACGGCATGAACGCCACCACCGATCTGGTGCCATTGTTGGCCGAGCGGGGCGTGGTGATGACCTCCACCCAGGTCTACCGGATCGTGGTCGGCGAGCCCGAGCGGTTGAACATGCGGCTACTCGCCGCGCTCTGCGACATCTTCGACGTCACCCCGAACGACCTGATCGAGCCCTACGTCGCCACCAACTCGCGACGCGGACGCAAGACCGGCACCACCGGCGCCACGCCGTCGAAGCCGAGCAAGAGCCGTCCAACCCGTGCTGTGATCAAGCCTGCCGGGGACTGACCGGCCGGGATGGCGAACACGATCATCCACGGCACCTGTTTCCGCTGCGGACGGATGAAGAACCTGCGCTGGAACCACACCCTGGACCGAGGCGAATGCCGGGCCTGCCGCGCCCGCCGCTCACAGCAAGACACCTGCACCGGCTGCGGGAAACAGCGCCGGGTCAACGCCCGAACCGGCGATGGTGGCGCGGTCTGCGTGACCTGCTACGCCCGCACCCGCACCGCCAACGATGCCTGCGACGAATGCGGCAGCATCGGCCCGCTGGCCACCCGAGCCGGCGGCAAGGGCGACGGGTCGCGGAACCTGTGCCCGCGGTGCTACCGCAACCCCAGGCGGACCTGCGGCATCTGCGGACGGCTCAAACGGGTCGCGCTGAAAGCCACCGGCGCCGCCCCGGATGTCTGCCCGACCTGCTACCAAGCGCCGGTCACCGACTGCTCGGTCTGCGGCCAGCAGGCGCTCGGCCGCCGGACCACGAACCACGGCCGGCCACGCTGCTTCGCCTGCCAAGCCGCCCAGCAGATCGACGCCGCACTCACCAGTCCCGACGGCACGATCCGCCACGAGCTCAAACCCGTCCGCGACGCCCTGACCGAACTCCACCAACCCCGATCGCTGCTGACCAACTGGCACAATCTGTCCAGCCTGCACCTGCTGACCGACATCGCCCAAGGCCAGGTTGACCTGTCGCACGATGCTCTCGACGCCCGGCCGCAGGTGTTCTCGGTGACCTACCTGCGGGCCATGCTCGTCGCTGCCCGAGCGCTCCCACCACGCGATGAGAACGCCGCCCGACTGCGCCGCCACGCTGCCGAAGCCGTCACCGACATCACCGACCCCGAACTGCGCGGCGTGCTGTCCCGCTACGCCCGCTGGCACATCGTCGGCCGCGCCAAGACCGACCGCCACGGCCACCTCACCGCACACGTCGCGGCACGCTGCCGCAGCGACATCGACACCGCCCACGCCTTCCTCGACTACCTCACCGGTCTTGGCCATGACCTCGATGACTGCCCGCAAACCTGCGTCGACGCCTGGCTCACCACGAGCCGCAGCGCACGCCTGAGCTTCGTCCGCTGGCTCAAACGAGGCGGCTACCTTCCCCAGGCGCGACTACCCGATCCCGTCGCGCAGAAGGACCCCAGCCACGACATCGATCCCGAAAGCCAACTTGTCCTCACTCGCCGACTCCTGTACGACCCGGACAGCGCCAGCGTCGAGGACCGCGCCGCAGCCTGCCTGATCCTGCTCTACGCCCAGCCCGCCGCGAAGATCGCCGCCTCACCACCGATGACATCGAGTTCCGCGACGGCGACACCTACCTCGCCCTCGGCCCCGAACCCCTGCTGCTCATCCCGCCCCTGGACGCCCTGATCACGGCGCTGCCAGTCGCCAAGCCGTTTGGCACCGCGAGCACTCTGGCCGATACCCGGTGGCTGTTCACCGGCAAGAACTCCGGCACCCACCTGCACCCGACCTCCCTGATGCACCGGATGAACCGGCGCGGCATCGTCACCCGCGCCAGCCGGAACACCGCGCTGTTGCACCTAGCCTCCACGACGCCGCCCGCCGTGTTCGCCACCCTCATCGGCATCCACGTCAACACCGCCACCCGGTGGGCCGCACTCACCGGCTCGGCCTGGAACAGCTACACCACCCTGCCGCGCTGACAAACGATTATCACCCGACTCGCCGAGGTCGGCAGACCCTCTGGAGCCTCACCCGACGCATCTGCCAGCCGTGAACGCTCGATTCGTTGCACACCGCCCGCAGCTCTGACGCGAGAGCTATTCCGTGACTTCGAACATCGGACCCTGCTGGTGCGAGTCGGTGCTCAGTTTGCAGGCAGTCGCATGACGATTCGGTGGATTCCGCCAAGCTTTGATCGGGTGTCGGAGACCTTTTCGAACCCTGCGCGCTCGAACATGGACCGGAGCCCCGGGTAGGTGTAGATCGCGTCGACCTTCTGTGCGGTGTCGAGTGGGTACGCCTCGATGGCTTGTGCGCCGTTGTCACGCGCGAATGTCACTGCTCCGTCGATGAGCTGCTGCCCGATACCCTGCCGCCGCTGTCCGGCGCGTGTGCGCAAGCAGAAGATCGACCACGGTTCGACATCATCCGTCCTGGGAAAGACGTCCGCGTTTTGGAGGTCGGCGACCTCGCTTCGTGGGGCGACACCGGCCCAGCCGATCACCTCTCCGTCGGCGTAGGCGAGGATACCCGGGGCCGGTGTGCGTCCGCACATCTCGAACACGAGTTCCTGTCGTTGCTGGGCGTCGAGTTTCGATGCGGCCTGGGGGCCTAGACGGTAGGTCAGGCACCAGCAGGTGATGGCATCGGGGCGGCGTTTGGGACCGAGCATGCGCGTGAGGTCGTCGAAGACTGCTTGGGTGGCCGGCCGGAATTGCAGGCTCATGGCGTCAACGGGGTCAGGACGCCGATCTGCCACCCGGCAGGACCGTTCAGAAGCTGGTAGACGTAGCGCTCCTGCGCCTCTCCGGTGTACGACCAGGTGACGTCGACCCAGACGCTGTGGTCGGTCTGCGCGATGATCGTCAGCCGAGGCTCCGCCTCGGTGATGCCGTCGTAGCCGGACCAGTTGCTTGCGAAGAAGTCCCGGGTCTGCACCTTGTCGCTGACCGCGATGGACTGACCCGGGAATGCGATGAGCGCCGGTACCGCGTAGATGTCGGCGATGACGTCCGCATCACGATCCAGCAGCGCCCGCGCGTAACGCGTGAAGAATTCGTGGACCAGCTGCTCCATGATTGCCTTCCCTTCCTGCTCCCTCCAATGTAAGCCTAATCGCCGACACGCCGGTGACGGTGTTTAAGATCGATCATGGACGATCGACACGCGCGCGCCGCCGCATCCCGCGACGGGCACCTGGCCCTGCTCCGGGTCGAGCGGCAACAGCAGCTCCTTGAACTCCTCGATCACTCGGGCACGCTGACGACGAGCGAACTCGCCACGCGCCTCGGCGTATCCGTCCGCACTGTTGAGCGCGACATTGAACGCCTCCGTGACGTGGGAGTGCCGTTCATCACCCGTCCCGGACGCACCGGCGGGATCGCCTTTGACCCACCGCACCCCACCGCGAGCATCGAGTTCGACACGACAGAGATCGCGGCGATCATCTCCGCCATGGCGATCGTCGGAGCCAACTCCAGTCCATCGGCCGCGTCTGCCACTGCCAAACTCACCGCCGCACTCCGACCCGAGAGCTGAACGGGCCCGACTCGAAACGTCATCCCCGCTCTCCGGTCAGGCCAAGGGAGGCTCCGCCCACCTCACGGGCATGGATTTCGAACGCTGCGAATACTTGCCTACGCCGGTTAACTAGCAATTATTACGTTAGATATAGTCACTGCGCCCGGGATTACGTGGTTCCTTGGTCAGGCAAGGGTATTAGCGGACGCCTTATCTAAATCCACATCGCCACGGCGACCTGCTGGGACGAACTGACCGGTTCCGCCTGGAACAACTACGCCATCAACCGCCGCTGACGAAGCGCGGCACGGTTAGGCCTATACCGCTACACGCAACGGTGCCCAGCCGAACGGAACTGCGGTTAGCCGCGCCCGCTCCTGAGCGGTACGACGAGACCAACCCTGAGCGGCCTCTGCTGCCCCCTCAACAGGGACTTGAACCACACGGAATCCCACGTCATCAAGTTCGACTCCCGAGCGAAGGGCAGCAACTGCGGCAGTAAAGGTACTATCACTCAACGATGACGTGTTGGGCTAGGAATGTTGCCGCTTTCAACGTCAATTGTGGTTCCGCGCGTCGGAATAGGCGTATTGCTGCCACCTTGTCGGTGGTCGGGTGCTTCTCAAGTTGTTCTTTGGCCCAGGCCATGGCCGGAGCCGGCGGTTGGCCGGCAGAATTGGGATCGCCACCGAAAAGGTCGCGCAACCGCTGCCGGGGGTCTTCTTTGTCGCCAAAGACCTTGGCGCTGCCGATTGACTGAGCCACGAGAACCATCCTCCGATCGAACCTGGGCGACTGCACGAACCACACTATCGCTACCGGCGATCAAACTAAGCCTCGGCCCGCTCTTCGCTGTCCGGCAGATTGTCCCGAACTGTCGGCTCCAACCGGTCCCAATGCCGAGCCTTCGGCGAGCCCACACCTGCCGCCGTTGGGAGCCGGTCCGCGACGGCATCAAGCAGGACACGCGACCTACGATGATCCACGTTCGCGTCACAGTGCGCGGCCCGGCTGCGCACCTGGCAGGTATGGATTTCGAGCACTTCGAATACTTGCGTCCGCCGATCGGGTGATCGACCATGGGTGTCTTCCCCGACTTCGACGGGCTCGGCGGCATCGGCGACCTCCGCGCCGTGGTCGGCGCGCTCCTGACTTTCGTCCTCATCATCGCCGTCCTCATGCTCATCGTCTCCGCGATCGTCTGGGCGATCGCGACGGCCCACGGCAACTACGCGACCGCCAGCAAAGGCCGCATCGGTGTCCTCGTCTCCGTCGGCGCGGCCGTCCTCGCCGGAGGCGGCGTGGCCTGGATGAACTGGCTACTCACAGTCGGTTCAAGTTTGTAGCTGGGGCTTCGCGGTCATCGGTCCGACTCCTCCGCGTCGGCGCTCGCTGTCTCGCACTGGTCGAGCAGGCGCGCCAGGTAACTGTATGCCGCGAGGCGCTCCATCGCTTCCTGCTCGGACAGTTCGGTGCGCGTGTGCGTCGTCACGTTGCGGACCGTGAGGTTCAGACCAGTGGCCAGCGCGTTGAGGGCCTTAGCGAGCGGTTCAAGACCACCGCGCATGCTCTTCACCGTCTTGTCATCCGACCCTCCCGGCCAGGTGAGCTTCGGCTTGCCCGGTTCAGGAGCGCCCGGCGATAACGTCTGCTGCCAGAAGACCGTGTCATCGACATCGTTCCGGCCGAGACGTTCCTTCCAGTGGACCGTGAGGCCTTCGGCTGCTTCACGAACTGCAACTCGGTACTGATGCGTCGTCCAATGGGCGGAAGCACCAGCCCAGACCACGGGGTGAAACTGTGCGGGAGCGAAGGTCGGAAGGTCAGAGTCCGTACGTGACTCGGCGTCGACGATCATCGCGTCGAGCCTGCCCTTGACGGTGGCAGTAGTAGTCCGAATATCCCGAGGCGCGATGGGGGCCTTGGGTGCAGACATGAATGACCAGTTGGCGATTGGGTCGATCGCTCCGAGACCCGCGATCCCAATGTAGGCACCGGTCACTGACACTGCGCTCGCTGCCAGGCCAGCAGCCTCCGCGACACCGAGTTCGAGACGTTGGACCTCGCTCTGATCCTGGCCTTCCTTTGTCCACACAGTAGGAAAGAGGCCGCGCGCCGACATGTGATCCGACTCAACCTGAGTGCTCATCCAGGCGTCGAAGGCTTCCTCGAACTTCTCAACGGCGGCGCGCAATCGCTGGAGGTAATCCACCCCGTACTGACTCATGTTCCAGCAACCTCTCGATTCGGCGGTCCCGTGCGGGCGAGCGACGCACAGATACTCCAAGGCTACGGGCGGCCACCGACGGGGATGGCGACGAGCGCGCACCTGTCGCGTGTACCCCGTCTGCGAGTCCGCGGGCGGGCCGCCCGCCGCCAAGGAGACCTACCGTGTTCCATCTTTTCGCCAACGTCATGTCCGCGCCGCTGCTGGTGCCGATGGACATCAACATCGACCCCAACACCAACGGCCTGCCGGGGATCAACCAGCTGCGCACCATCGTCGGCGCGGTGATGACCATCGGCCTGATCCTCAGCGTGCTCGCGCTGATCGTGTCCGCGATCGTGTGGGGCTTCGGCGCGAACTCCTCCAACCCGCACCTCGCCTCGCGCGGGAAGATCGGCGTTCTCGTCTGCTGCGGCGCGGCGGTGATCTGCGGCGCGAGCGTGACGCTCATCAACTTCTTCTGGAACGTCGGCCAGTCCGTCTGACCCGACTGTCGTCCTCGAGAGCTGGTGTTCGTGATGGGCGTGTGCGACGTTCCAGTGATCTCCTCGGTCTGCGATGCCGTCGGCGAAGGGGCCGCGTCTCTGGTCGCGGCCCCGTTCGACTGGCTCGCCCAGGCGATGGGTGCCGCCGCCGGGTGGCTGTTCGAGGCGGTCTGGTCGGTCTTCGACACCACGACACTGGTAGACGTCACCAAGCCCGGCTACATCGCTGTCTACAACCTGCTGTTCGGCATCGCGGTCTTCGTGATGCTGATCTTCTTCTGCCTCCAACTCATCACGGGACTGATCCGACGCGACCCCACCGCCCTCACCCGAGCCGCGCTCGGTCTGGCAAAGTCCGTCCTCGGGTCGTTTGTGGTCATTACGCTCACTGCGCTGCTGCTCGAAGTCGTGGATCAACTGTGCATCGGGATCGTGCAGGCCGCCGGAGAGACCACCGAGTCGATGGGCGACAAGATCGCGCTCCTAGCCGCAGGCCTGGTCGGCATCAATATCGCCGCACCCGGCGTCGGTGCCGTCATCACGATCTTCATGGCAGGACTCGCGATCACCGCCGCCGCGATTGTGTGGCTCTCCCTCCTCGTCAGGAAGGCACTCCTCCTGGTCGCGGTCGTGTTCGCGCCGCTCGCCTTCTCGGGTGCCTCGTGGGATGCCTCGCGCGGGTGGATCGGGAAGTGGGTGATGTTCGTCGTCGCCCTGATCTGCTCAAAGCTCGTGCTCGTCGTGATGTTCCTCGTCGCGATCACCCAGGTCTCCGCACCGATCGACGCCGACCTCGCCTCGGTCAGCGATCCCATCGCGGGGAGCGTGCTGATGGCGACGGCCGCATTCGCCCCATATCTCACGTACAAGTTCATCGCGTTCGTCGGGTTCGACATGTACCACGCGATCGGCTCCGAGCAGGACGCCAAGAGCGCACTCAACCGCCCGATCCCCGTACCCACCAAGCCGCAAGGCGGCGGCGACCCGAAGAAAGTGCTCGACGGGACCAGCAGCAGCGGAAACGCGGGCGGAGGCTCCGGTGGAGGAAGTAGCGCTCCGCCACCGCCAAAGACCTCGGCACCGGCACCCGCCGCGGGCGGCGGGGGCGCAGCCGGCGGTAGAGCCGCAGCAGGCGAGAGCGGCGCAGCCGCAGCCGGTCCCGTGGCCGCTGGGGTCGTGGTCGGGGCGAGTGTCGCCAAGGGTGCAGCGACCGCCGGGCCGAAGGCCGGAACCGCGCTGGGAGCCCAGGGCGAGCACGCCGCCGACGCCGCAGCGCAGACACCGCCACCGCCCGCAGCCTCACCTGCGGCACCGCCATCAAGCCCGGCACCACGACCGCCGAGCACCGACCCGTCACCGCCACCGAAGCAGCCCCCGCCGCCCGCGCCACGCCCACCGAAGGAGTAGACGATGAGCAGCACGAACAACGACCGGCCCACCGCGGGCGAACTCGTGCCGGTGAAGTTCTCCCGCCTCACCCGCCGCGGTGTCCTCCTCGGCCTGTCGCTGACCCAGCTCATCACGCTCGCCATCGGCGGAGCCACGCTCATCGGAGCGTTCTACGCCGGCGGCGGGATGCTGCTCGCCTACACCGCCCCCATCTGGGTACTGGCCGCCGCGCTGACCTGGATACCGATCGCAAGCCGGCCCATCGTGGAGTGGCTTCCCATCGCCTGCTGGTGGCTGTGGCGCACCACCGGCGGGCAGTTGGTGTACCGGCGCAGGATCGTCGTCCCGCGCCCCGTCGGAACCCTCGCACTGCCCGGCGACATGGCCCGACTACGCGAGTACACCGACCCCGACACCAGCGCAGGGATGATCCACGACCCCCACGCCGCCACCTTGACCGTCGTGTGCGAAGTCACCCATCCCGCGTTCGTGCTCCTCGATCCCGGCGAACAGGAACGCCGCGTCAGCTCCTGGGGCCGCGTCCTGGCCACCGTCTGCCGCTCCGGGCGAATCGCCACTCTTCAGGTCTTGGAGCGCACGCTGCCGGACTCTGGCACCGGACTGGCCGAATGGTGGGCCACCCACGGCACCCCGGACGGATCATGGGCGGCGGACACCTACGCAGAACTCATCGACCGTGCCGGACCCGCCGGCGAACGCCACGCCACCACTCTCTCGATGTCACTGGACATGAAGACCAGTGCCCGTCAGATCAGGACCGCCGGCGGCGGGATACGCGGGGCCGCCGCCGTGCTGCGCCAAGAGATGAACACCCTCGTCGCCGCGCTCCGCTCCGCCGACCTCTCGCCCTCGGGATGGCTAACACCAGGGCAGATCGCAGTGATGCTGCGCTCCGCCTACGACCCCGCCATCGCCGCCACCCTGGAACGCCACGGGAGGCTCGGCCAGTCCCTCGCGACCGCCGGGCCGGTTGCAGTCACCGAGACCTGGGGCAAGCTGCGAACCGACTCCGCTCACCACGCAGTGCTCTGGGTCAGCGAGTGGCCGCGGTCACTGGTGTATCCGGGGTTCCTGTCGCCCGTGTTGCTGTCCACCGGCATCCAGCGGTCGTTCTCGCTGATCTGCACCCCGATGCGCTCCGATGCCGCTGCCCGCGACATCCGCAAGAAGAAGGTCGAGCACATCTCCGACCAGGCCCAGCGCGCGAAGATCGGCCAGATCGAAGACGCATCCCAGACCGCCGAATACCACGACGTGCTCCAACAAGAAGCCGACCTCACCGCCGGACACGGCATCCTCCGCTACACCGGCCTCATCGCCGTCTCCGCACCCACCGTCGAAGAACTCGACGCCGCCGTCGCCGCGATTGAGCAGGCCGCGATCCAAGCCTCGTGCGAGACCCGGTTGCTCGTCGGCCAGCAAGCAGCCGCGTTCACAGCCGCCGCGCTTCCGCTCTGCCGGCGCGTGTGACCGCACCCACCGCTGGGCAACGATCGTCGGCATCGACTTGGGGTGGATGCCGGGTGAAGTGCGAGAGACTGGGGGCGTGAGCGAGATCAACTTTGCCCGGTACCGGGCCTATGTCGACGCACGGGTCGAGGCGAACAACGCCATGATCGCGCTCCTTGCAGGCTCTCGGCTGGCCGCGCACAGTCTCCAGCTGCACAGCGGGTCTCCTCATCAGCTCCCCGGACTTTTTCCGGCAGTGAGCGACATTGACCGTTTCAACCTGTTACCGGATCGAGCTTCGCAGCTCCTACTCGACGCCGATGCGCACCTCGCAGCCGTGGCGATTCCGTACGCACTGGCTGTCTATGAGGCTTTCGTTAAAGATGCAATCACCATGCTGGGCGACGCAGGCTACGCAGTGTCACAGGCTTGGGGTGCCTTGAATGCGGGGCGCATGCACAAGACCTTCTTCGACGCGGCTGGCGTCGCGGAACCAGCTGATGTGATCCCTCTCTTCCACGTGTTGCGTTGTGTTCGGAATGCCCAGATTCACCACGCCGGCCAGGTGACAACTGAAGTGACCGAGGTACTGGACTCCTTGACTGATGCGCAGCGCGAGCGATGGGAGCGACTGACGATGGCTCCGCTCGATTCGATGATGAGGGACGGAAAGCTGCACTTCACAATCGGCCATTTGATCGCTGCGTTTGCGGTCACGAAGGAGGGTGCACGGCGACTCAACGAGGTTCTGGGGCAGAAACTGAGCAGAGAGACCTGGGCCGGGATCGCCGTCGTCGACTTCGCCGAATCTGCTGAGCACCCGCGCAACAGCAGGCAGTGGAAGCGTGGACTCTTGGGGTTCGCGCGATTCCATTACCTTGGGGGGCTAAGTCTGAGCGCGGAAGAACTCGAACTCGCGGCACGACAGTCGGGCTACTGGACGGCGACATCGTGGTGAAAAGAACACGGGGGCTCTGTACCCATTGAGCTACATCCGGCTTTGCCGGAGCCAGGAGTCGAACCTGGGTCTCCACTGTTTTTGTGCGAATTGAGGTTGTGACCCTCTAGCCCATGAGTGGCATCCGCTATGTAAGAAGACACTCTACCACGGACTTGGGTGCGCACCTCCTCGTCACACGGCACCAGGAGGTCACCATGCCCACGTTCTTCGATTCGACTGCTGACGCCGCCGAGGCATCCGAGGCGCTGCGGGGGCTGGCCCACGCGAGCCGGGGTTTCGATCAGCCCGCCGAGATGTACGGGGTGATCGGTGATCTGTCCTCGGGGATGCGCTCGCTGCGGCAGGCGCTCGACCAGATCGCCGATGTTCATGAGCGGAAGGCCGCTCACGCGTTCAACGACGCTGGCGACCACGAGGCGGGAGTGCGCGACGCGCTCGCCACTGCGGAGGAGTTGCGTCAGGCTGCGAACCTCGTCGACCGGGCGTACGACCGGCTCGCGGAAGGCTTCATCGCCGCCGGGCGGATCGCCTGGCATCCTGAGCCCGCCGTCGAGGAGTCCGCGCCGTCGCGGTGGGTCAGCGTGGTGTTCCTCCAGGGCGAGGAGGCCGACCGGCCGTTGCGTATCCTCGGCGAACTGGGGCATGTCGATGCGGTGGACTTCCTCGCGCAGTGGGACTACGGCGACGAGACCACGCAGGCCGCGCTGGAGAACGGGTACGTCTACGACGAACCCGGCGAGGGCACCAACGACCGGGTGGCGCTCTCGGGCGACTACGCGCTCGTCGTCAACCCGCACGTCGGCTACGTCTCGCTGCTGCGCCGCTACACCGAACCGGAGGCCGAGCTCCCGGATACCGAACAAGTCACGTCCGAGCCGGTGCAGGGTGGGCCGGAGTTGCTGGTGTCGTACTCGTCGCCGGGCGCTCCGGAGCGGGCCGAGCTGCCGACGGCGAAGCGGGATGGGTCGTGGTTCGAGCCGGCGAAGATCACGGCGGTCAAGCAGTCGCGGGGGCTGGTGCTGTGACCGAGGATCGTGCGCGGCTGCACACCGCCGTTCTGGTGGCACCGTCGAAGGAGCGGCGGAAGCTCCGCAAGCAGCGCCGCAAAGCCGAGGCCAGGCTCCACGCCGAGCAGCGGAAGACGGCGCTTGCCGCCGCGAAGGCGAAGGCTGAGGTGGAACGTGCCGAGCGTCGCGCGACTGTCTACCTGCCGAGGGCCGGCGAGCCCGGTGCTGCGCGGCTGCGTACTCCGGGCCGGTTCCATCTGACGCGGCATCAGGACACGTCGGCGACGTTGGCGGGCGCGTACCCGTTCGTCGCCGAGGGCGGTCTCGGTGCCGATGGCGTGTTCGTCGGCCAAGACCTCTACTCGGGCGGGAGCTTCGTCTACGACCCGTGGGTGCTCTACGCGCGCGGCATCATCACCGCACCCAACGTGGTGCTGGCCGGGATCGTCGGCTCCGGCAAATCCTCGCTGGCCAAGTCCCTCTACACGCGGTCGCTACCGTTCGGGCGGCGCGTATACGTGCCCGGCGATCCAAAGGGCGAACACACCGCCGTCGCCAACGCCGTCGGCGGACGCGCCATCGTCCTCGGCCACGGCCTCAACACTCGCCTGAATCCACTCGACGAAGGCCGCCGCCCCAGCGGCCTCTCGGACGAGCAATGGGCCTCGACCGTCGCCGCGCGACGCCGTGACCTGATCGGCGCACTCGCGGAGACCGTGCTCGCGCGCGGCTTGTCGCCGTTGGAGCACACGGCGATCGACATCGCCCTGACCCAGACCGTGCGGGAGAACGACGTGCCGATCCTGCCGATGGTCGTTGACCGCATCCTCGCCCCGAGCGCGGATGCCGACGGCAGACTGGCCGAGGACGGCAGGCTCGTCGGGCACGCGCTGCGCCGCCTCGTCGCCGGTGACCTGGCCGGGCTGTTCGACGGACCTTCAACGGTCGCATTCGACCCATCGTTGCCGATGATCTCACTCGACCTCTCACGGGTCACCGAGAACTCGACACTCATCTCGGTGTTGATGACCTGCTCGTCGGCGTGGATGGAGTCCGCGCTGCTCGACCCGAACGGCGGGCAGCGGTGGGTGATCTACGACGAGGCCTGGCGGCTCATGTCCCATCCCGCACTGCTGCGGCGAATGGATGCGCACTGGCGACTCGCCAGGCACTACGGGATCGCGAACATGCTGATCTTCCACAAGCTCACCGACCTCGACAACGTGGGCGACCAAGGCTCCGCCATGCGCTCCCTGGCCAACTCACTGCTCGCGAACGCCGAGACGCGGATCGTGTACCGGCAAGAGTCCGACCAGCTCGGGCCGACCGCAACCGCCCTCGGTCTGACCGGGACGGAGCAGCAGCTCTTGCCGAACCTCGGCGTCGGACAAGGCCTGTGGCGGATCAAGGCCAGGAGCTTCGTCTGCCAACACCAGCTCCACCCCGACGAACTCGCCCTGTTCGACACCAGCAGCCGCGCTGCGGGAGGCCACCAATGAACCTCACCAGCCCACGCCGATCTACCCCGAACGACGAAGATGCGATAGCTCCCGTTGAGTTGCCGCACGTCCTCGTCACCGTCGCAGAAGACGGCACCCTCACCGCGACGGTCGATGGAACACCGTTCGAGGCACAGGAGACGACCGAGTGGACGCGGGCGACGTTCGGGACGCTCATGGATGCCATCACCAAGGACCGCACCATCGCAGTCCGGGTCGAGGTGCGCGAGAGCGACGGCAGCGTCTTCACCGACATCCTCCGCACCCGGAAGCCACGACGGGCAGCGGCCCCGCCCGAGACCCCGGCACCAGAGTCACGTCGAAGTCGCCACGCCCGACGGATGCCGCGCTTGGCTGAGGTCACCGCAGGCGGGTTCGTGCCCGGCGAGGATGTCGCCGTCGCGACGATCGTCTCCCACACCGACGTCACCGGAACCGGGGAGGCCCGTGCACTGATCGACCTCGACGAGCTACCCGACGGCACACACGAGGTGATCCTGTTCGGGCACATCTCGGGCACGCTCGCGGTGCGGCGGCTGACATGAACCAGCGGCAGGCCGGTGGTATGGGCGACGAGCTCACCAACGCCGCCCTGATTGGCCTGATCGGCACGTTCGGGATCGCTCTCGTCCTCCGCGTCGCTGGTAGCGTCGCCGCGTTCCTCACAGGTACACCGCAGCCCGAAGCTGGCGTAGCGGCGGGGCTCGCCGTGCTGTTCAACCCCGGCGACCCTGCGACCGCGCTCGGTGCCGACGGGCTCAACCCAGTCGTCTACTGGCTCGTAAGCACGGCACTGCTCGGCGGACTCGCCGCCGGGATCGTCTGGGTCTGGATAGTGCTACGGCGACACACGCGGAAGACCGAGACCGACCCGCACCGACTCGCGGGGGTCGCGACCAGCCACGAGGTTAAGACCGCCGCCGCCGCGAAGGCGCTACTGCACCGCGCGGCCACGCTGCGGCCCTCCTTGAAGTCGCCCGAATCGCAGGATGTCGGCTACCTGCTCGGTGCCAGTCGTGGCACGAAGGTCTGGGCATCGGTCGAAGACTCGATTCTGCTGATCGGCCCGCCCCGCTCAGGCAAGGGCCTGCACGTCGTCATCAACGCGATCCTCGACGCACCCGGCGCGGTCGTCACGACCAGCACGAGGCCCGACAACCTTACCGCGACCCTCCGCGCCCGACGCCGCAAAGGCGGGCCCGTCGCCGTGTTCGACCCCCAGCACCTCGCCGAAGGCATCCCCGCAGGGCTGCGCTGGTCACCCATTCGCGGCTGCGACGACCCGCTGACCGCGATGATCCGCGCCAACGGACTCGCCGCCGCTACCGGCCTCAGCGCCGGCGGGGTCGAGTCTGGAGGGTTCTGGGAGGGCAAGACCCGCACCGCACTCCAGTCGCTGCTGCACGCGGCCGCGCTGGACGGCCGCCAGCCTGCCGAGCTGTTCAGGTGGACCCTCGACCCCAGCGCCGCGTCCGAAGCCGTCGCGATCCTCAACTCCCACCCGAACGCGGCGATGGGCTGGGACGACTCCCTTGGCGCGATGATCGACGCCGACCCCAAGACCCGCGACAGCATTTGGCAAGGCGTCTCCCTTGCACTCGCCGCACTGGCCGACCCGCGCGTGCTCGATGCCGTCACGCCAGGCCCGCACGAGCACTTCGACCCCGAGACCTTCCTCACCGAGCAAGGCACCCTCTACCTGCTCGCCACCGGTGCCGGAGCCGGAGCCTCCGCATCGCTGGTCGCGGCGTTCGTTGAAGACCTCATCGAAACCGCGCGACGGCTCGCCGCCCGCTCACCCGGAGCGCGGCTCGACCCACCACTGTTGCTCGCACTCGACGAGATCGGGAACCTCGCCCCTCTGCCGTCACTGCCGACGCTCATGGCCGAAGGCGGTGGCACTGGGATCACGACCATGCCGGTCTTGCAGTCCCTCGCCCAGGCTCGCGATCGGTGGAGCGAGCACCAGGCCGGAGCGATCTGGGACGCCAGCATCGTCAAGATCATCCTCGGCGGCGCATCGAACAGCCGCGACCTCCAAGACCTCTCCACGCTCATCGGCGAACGCGACGAGTACACCGACAGCGTGACCCTCGGCGACCACGGCACCCGCTCCAACCAGCGCTCCATCCGCCGTGTCCCGATCCTGCCGCCAGACCGCATCCGCACCCTGCCCTTCGGCACCGGCATCACGATGCTGCGCTCCGCGCCACCCATCGTCACCGATCTGCGCGCCTGGCCCACCCGGCCCGACGCCGCGCAACTCCGCAGCGACCGCGACGAACTCGAAGCGCTTCTGCGCCACCGTCCCGCCTCCTGACGACGCTTGGAAGCTCCAGTGCACCTGCCTGACAGAGCGACCCACACGCAGTTGGTCGCCCGAGTCAGGAGGAGGCCATCATGGCCATTCACACCCAGGAATCGCTGTCAGGCTTCATCGCTTCTGAGCCGTTGCTCACCGAGACTGCAAAGGGAGACGCCAGGTTCTTCGCCCGTATCGGCAAGGAGCACTTCCGCCGCGAGGACGACGGCTCGTTCACGCAGACCGAGACGACCTACCACCACTTGGTGATGTTCGGGCGTTCCGCTGAGCACGCGCACGCGAGCTTCGCCCAGGGCGACAACTTCGTCGCCGAGGGCTACACGCGGCCGGTCAACTACGAGCGCAACGGTCAGGCAATCGAGGGCGAAGAGTTCGTCGCCAAGAAGATCGGCCACGACGCCGCGCGAACCCGCTACGAGGTCGACCGGACGCCGCGCAATGGAGTGGGCCGGGACGCAGCAACGTACGAGCCGACGCAGCGAGCAGCGACCGCGGCGCACGCCCCGGTCAGCATGTGAGTTCGGGAGTCGAAGCACCATGAACGATCAGCATGAGATGGATGAGCCGGACGTCTTCGACGGACCGCCCCGCGTCACGAACGCGGACATGCCCGAACCGCCGCACCCCGTGAACTGGAACCTGCTGACGGCGCACGAGCTGGAGCAGGAATGGCTCGCGCTGAACCGGTGGGTTGACTGGCTGCGGCGCACCTATGGCCTCCCGGTCGCGGTGGTGCCGCCGTTCTGGCACCACCACCCGGAGATGGTCTGGGAGCTGTCGGCGCTGCACCTGCATTGGCTCGCGGCCTACGACCCCGAGCAGAACGCATCCGCGCCGCTCGGTTGGCACCGCGACTTCGCCGACGCTCGAGAGCGGCTTCGCTACTGGGTCACGGCCTGCGGTACTCGTGGGGACCGCGACCGCCCGACCCGGCAAGCTGCGTGGCCCGGTGAGGACCCGGCACCCACGATCCAGGACTTCACCTTCACCGACCGGGACGCCGAGTTCGTCGAGTTCGTCATCGCCCAAGTCCGCAAGCGCCAGGAGGCCGAAGACGAGTTCTACGCCGGCCTGGACGACGACGAAGCGCAGTAGACCGATGAGCGGCTACGCCAAGAAGACCGACCGTCGCCCCTACGAGGAGCGGTCGTTCTCCGTCCGGGCCGTCCACCGCGAACGCGCCGACCTGCACAAGCTCGCCGAGGTTCTCATCCGGCTGACATTGCAGGAGACCGGCGAGAGCCGCGCGGCCCGCGCGGCCGAGCGGGTGCCCGACACCTACCGGGCGGCGCCGGATGGCTTGGCCGCCTCTGAAGCCGCCCGGTAGAATGAACTGTGCAAGCCTCGCGATGCGGGGTGTTGTGGCCTAAACCTCGCCGCTCGGCGGGCAACACGCACCGAGACCATCGGGTCTCGCCCTACAGCCTTCAACGGCTGCTCTCACGATCAACACCCCTCCCACCAACAGTGGGAGCGCGAGGCTCGAACCGCGTGAGAGTGAGCCCCCGATGACCACCATTGCCGACGATCCGGCAGCCAGCCTCATCGACCCGCCCAAGACTGCGGCTGCCGCCGTGTCGTACCTGCGGGTCTCCACCCGCGAGCAGGCCGAGAAGGGCGGGACCGACGAAGGCTTCTCGATCCCTGCCCAGCGCGAAGCGACCCGGCGTAAAGCCGAACAGCTCGGCGCCGGCATCGTCGAGGAGTTCGTCGACGCGGGAGCCTCAGCCAAGTCGTCCGACCGGCCCGAGCTGATGCGGATGATCCAGTATGTCAAGGCCAACAAGGTCGCGTACTGCATCGTTCACAAGGTCGACCGGCTCGCCCGCAACCGCGCCGACGACGTGAGTATCCACCTCGCACTCCAACAGTGCGGGGTCATGCTCGTGTCTGCGTCCGAGAACATCGACGAGACCCCCTCCGGGATGCTGCTGCACGGCATCATGTCCACCATCGCCGAGTTCTACTCCCGCAACCTCGCCACCGAGGTCGCCAAGGGCATGAACCAGAAGGCCATCGGCGGCGGCACGAACGGGCGCGCGCCCATCGGCTACTTGAACGTCCGCAAGCGCGACGAGCTCGGGCGCGAAGTCCGCACCATCGAGCTCGATCCCGAGCGAGCACCGATGATCGAGTGGGCGTTCAAGGCGTACGCCTCGGGCAACTGGAGCGTCAGCCAACTCCACGACGAACTCACCTCGCGCGGGCTGCGCAGCCTGCCCACGCCGAAGAGGCCGGCGAAGCCTCTGGCGGTATCCACCATCCATCGGCTCCTGACCAACCCGTACTACAAGGGCGATGTCATCTACAGGGGCACCCGCTACAAGGGAAGCCACCCGGCACTCGTGCCAGCCGAGGTCTGGTACCAGGTACAGTCCGTGCTCACCGCGCACCAGTGCGCCGTCGAGGCAACCCAAGTCCACGGCCACTACCTCAAAGGCACCATCCACTGCGGCCAGTGCGGCTCGCGGCTCATCGTCTCCAACGCGAAGAACCGCCACGGCAACGTCTACTGCTACTTCGTGTGCTCCGGTCGGCACTCCAAGCGCACCGACTGCACACGCCAGGCGATGCTCATCGAAGACGTCGAGAAGCTCGTCGAGGACTACTACACCCGCGTCCAGATCACGCCCGCCCAGCAGGACGCCCTCGCGGGCATGCTCCACCACGAGTTCGACCGGCTCATGGCCGTCGAAACCGAGGAACTGGAACGCCTCACCACGAACCGTGACCGGCTCGAAAGCGAGCAGGACCGCCTCATGCAAGCGCACTACGCCGACGCGATCCCGCTCTCCGTGCTCAAGCGCGAGCAGGACCGCATCGTCGCCGAACTCAACCAAGTGACCCGCCGCATCGACGCCCACTTCGGCGACTACGCCGACGCCCGAGCCCACCTCGACGACGCCCTCGGCCTACTCGCCAACTGCGCCGACATCTACACCCGCTGCGACGACACCAACCGGCGCCTGTGCAACCAGGCCTTCTTCACCAGGGTCTTCATCGACGAGGACAACGAGCTGCGCGTCGAGCACAACCGGCCCTTCGAGATGCTCCTCGATCCGCAGGTCAACGCCAACGCCCTGACCTGGGCCGCAGACGCGAACAAGGCCCGAACCTCGACCAACGTTTCCGTTGGCAAGGGTTCGAGCCTTGTGCGTGCGGTGGAGCTAGGGGGATTCGAACCCCCGACCTTCTCATTGCGAACGAGACGCGCTACCAACTGCGCCATAGCCCCATGCTTGAACAGCGTAACGATGCTACCACCGGGCCGCGCCGGGCGTCGATTCGACCGCCCTGCTCCCTACTCCCCCACGGCGCGGGTGTGGAGCTGGTGGACGTTGGTGCGGCCGGAGTCCTCCAGCTCGATCTCTTCCACGTCATTGTCCGGGTGATCCGCGGTCGGCACCACCGACGAGGTGATGATGACGGGAGCGGACAGGTCGATGGTGCGCACGGTGCGCGGGACCAGCGGTTTGGAGACGTAGGTGGGGGCCGTGACGGGAATGGGATCCCACAGCGCGCCGCCATGGTGGGGGGCGCGGAGGTCCACGGAGATCTCGAGCGACTCCTCGTCGCGCCCGAGATCGATGGTGCAGGTGTCCTCCTCGCCGAAACCCTCCCGAACGCGCTCGGCCCTGGAGTCCAGCAACTCGTGCATGGTGCGGACACTGAACCGCGCGAAGACCAGGAATGCTGCCAGAAGTCCGACTGGAATGGCGATGGACCAGAACGGCACGACGCCTGCCACAGAGAGCCCGAAAAGAACGACGGAAGCAATGAGCAGCCCAACGGCGATGCGTCCCCGACGTCGCGCTGCCGCAGCGGCGCGCAGGCGCAGTTCCGTGAGTTCAGACTGTCTCGTCAATGGCGTTGACACCTCGACGGCGTCCGAGGTGTCCGACTGCTTCACCACGTCGCGGTGCATAATGCGCATGGAGTCGGAGAACCGCGTCGTGGGATCGCCGTCGATCTCGTCCGGGGTCCTCCGGTGGTGGGCAAGCCAGGACAGCCCGAAGGCCAAACCGGCGGCGACGGCGACGAAGATGATGATTCCAGCTAGCACGAGACCTACTTAAACATCACCGATGTGATTTGGGGCTGCGACTCCCCGAGGGAACCTAGAACACCCACAAATTGAGTACAGATTCTTTGTCAGATCTCCTCAAGCGGCCAGCACAGCACATGCTCGCCTGCTCCGACGCGCTCGACGTCGGGACCCATGATGATGAGTGCATTGCTGCGGGAGAGTTCCGTCATGGCATGGGGGTCGGAGATCCGCTCCACCGTCGCGACGTTCGTGTCGGTGACAAGCTGCCCGCGCAGCAGGTGTGTGCGGCCGAGGACAGAACGCAGAGGAGTCCGCGTGATGGCGCGCAGCACGGTGCGATGTTCGCTGGCACCGGCCAGACGGCGAATGAGAGGCCGCACGAAGGCCTGGAATGACACGTAGGCGCTCACGGGGTTGCCGGGCAGCATGACCATCGGCACCCCCTCCTCTCCGATGAGCCCGAAGGTCTGGGTGCGCCCGGGTGACATGGCGACGTCGACGGAGTCCGTCCTACCCAGATCGGCCATGGCCGAGGCCACGGCTTCGTAGTCCTCGCGGCGTCCGGAGGTGGTGGAGATGAGCAGGTCCGCGCGGATCAGCTGATCGGTGATGGCGGCCCGGATCTCCTCGGGATCGCTGGAGTGGACGGCGACCCGAAACACCGTCGCCCCAGCCGCCCGTGCAGCGGCGGCGATCATGAATGAGTTGGAGTCGGTGTCCTCTCCGTGCTGGACCTGGCTGCCCGGCTCGACGAGTTCCTCGCCGGAACTCACCACCACGACCCGCGGGCGTGGCCGCACGAGCACGCGATCAATACCTGCGCTGGCCATCATGCCGATCGCCCGATCGTTCAGCGTGTCGCCCTCGCTGAGCAGTCGGGTCCCGACGGCGAGGTGTTCACCGGCTGCCCGGACGTAGTCGCCCTCCCCCACGAGATCGACCACGTTGACCGTGCCATCAGCGACGGTGGCGAAGGCAGCCGGCAGAACCGCGGTTGCGCCGCGCGGCAGCACGTCGCCCACGCTGACCGACTGCGCAGAGCCGGCCGCGAGCCGTTCGGCGGCCTCCACGAGATCCAGCTCCCGGATGTCAGCATTCACCAGATCCGCCGCCACGACGGCGTAACCATCCACCTTCGCTGTGCTGTTGGGCGGCACGTTGATCATGGAATCGATGTCCTCGCACATGACCTGGTTCCACGCCTCCAACAGTCCCATGCCGAAAGGCTTCAAGGGGGAGACCAGACTGAGGAGGTAATTGACGTGGTCGGCAACGCTGCGCAGACCGTTGGCGTCCAGGGCAGGAGCTTCCGGTAGCCCGGGTGCGGGTTCCTCCACTCGCGCTTCTGCTTCCGCTTCCGCCTCCGCCTCCGCGTCTACGTCGACTTCTTCTGCCACCGCCACCTCCTTCTCAGCGTCGGCTTCGACGAAGGGGGCGGACTTCTTGCGACCGAAAAGTGCCATGGCACCTACGATAGGACCCATGCGGCCAGCAGACCCGAAGGACGCGCTGCGCCAAACCATTCAGAGCCGGCGACGGAAACTCGCGTCCGAGGAATGGTCCCGTGCGGACGCAGCCCGGACGGAGCTTCTGCTCTCAGCCCTGGGAGACCGCCCCGCGACGGTGGCGCTGTACGCCTCCCGCGCCAACGAACCGGGAACCCACGAAGCCATCACGCAGCTGCACGAGGCCGGATGGCAGGTATTACTCCCTGTGCTCGGATCATCCCCGCGGTGGGCACCGTTTCGCGGTTGGCAGTTCATGCGCCGAGGTTGGGGAGAGATCCTTGAGCCGTCGGGGCCGGGTCGTGAGATCGCGGGCATCGTCCAGGCCGACGTCGTGGTGACGCCCTGCCTCGCGGTCGCCCTGGATGGCACGCGCCTGGGAACCGGCGGTGGATGGTACGACAGGGCGCTCCCACACCGACGTCCGGGGGTGCCGGTGTGGGCACTCGCCGGTGCAGATGAGGTGTTCGATGCGCTGCCGGCCGAGCCGCACGACGTGCCGGTGGATCGGGTGATCACCGAGCTGGGGAGCCACGCTTGTGCTGAAGCCGCCGTGCCCGGCATTTCGGCGCAGCGGCATGGCGAACTATCATGATCGACGTCATCGACGGAGGTCCGAAAACACACATGCCCACATACCAGTACCGCTGCACAGAGTGCGGCAACGAACTTGAAGCCGTCCAGAAGTTCACGGATCCATCGTTGACAACCTGTCCCACCTGCGCTGGCGCTCTGCGCAAGGTGTTCGGCGCGGTCGGCGTGGTCTTCAAGGGCTCCGGCTTCTACTCCACTGACTCCCGCAAGAAATCCTCGGAAACCGCCTCCACCGGGGCCAAGAGCGACGCCAGCTCGACGAGCGCTGTTGCCTCGACGAACAATGCGTCGTCGGACTCCTCGAAGCCTGCTCCGGCCAAGAAGGCCGACGCCCCCGCCTGATTCGCGGAAAGCTGTGGAGAAGTGGGGATCCAGGCCCCCGGCTGCCGATCATATGGAGCATGACGTGGTTCTTCCGCTCCATCAGTTGGCACCGCCGTAAGATCGCCGCCGTGCTCGCCGCCCTGGGCGCGTTCGCTCTCCTCACCCATTTCTCCGGGACTGCTGAGCCGTCGGGGGAAGTGGTGGTCGTCTCCCGTGACGTCAGCGCCGGAGCCGCTCTGACTGCGGGTGACGTGTCGGTGGCGGCAGTGCCCGAAGCTCTCATCCCGACGGATGCGCTCACCGATCCCGCTGAGGCTGTGGGCAGCAGCGCAGCGGTCGCCCTGACCACCCACACCATCGTCCAGCCCGCGCTGCTGGTCTCGGGCGAACCCCCTCCGGAGGGGCGGGCTCTGGTACCCATCACCGTGCAGGACGCACAGCTCCGGGAGATTCTGTCCCCCGGCCTGCGAGTCGCGCTCGTCTCCTCCATGGGAGACGTTCCCGGCATCGTGACCGACGATGCCGTCATCCACACGATGCCGCAGGTGGCGTCGTCGTCGTTGGTGACCACATCTCAAGCTGCGCTTGTCCTCGTGGAGGTTGCGTCGGCGCTCGCACCCGAGGTCTCGATGCTCGGCCAGTCCGGCCAGCTCAGCATTTTCCTGAGCGGGTGAAGGCCGGGCACTCGGCGATGCGCCGCTCAGCCCCAGTGGGGCGGACGATCCTGGGCGAGCCGTCGTTCCGCCTGGCCCCACGGGCGGCTACTCTGCACCGCAGGTTCCTGACCGGTCAGCCCCAACAGGTCGCGGACTTGGGCCAGCCTGGCGTCGAAACGGGCGAACCCGAGTTCTCGTCGCGCCTCGAGCGCGACTGGGATTGGCCATGGTTGGCGGGTCGCCTGCCGTTGGCGGCGCAGATCGGCGAGGCGGGCGCGATCCCAGCCGAGCGTTGTCAGCTCCGCCAGCAGCGCCACCGAGTCGGAGGCCGTCAGTGGCAGCTCCTCCCCGGTCAGTGCCCGTCCCAGCTCCACGGGCTCACTGGCCAAGCGTCGTGCCATCCTCGATGCGACGCGGTTCGCCCTCATCGGCCAGCTCGGCCGCACCGACGACGGTGACGTCGGAGCCGAAAGTCCAGTCGCCCCTGACCCTCAGACGTGTTGCCCCGCGCAGCGACGGCGCCTCCGGGATGCGCGCACTGAAGGCATCCACCTTCTTGTAGTAGCGCGAATCGAGGTCGATCTCCGGCGACGAGTCGCTCGTCGCCACCAGGCGCCCGTCCTCGCCCAAGTCGTAGACGTCCGAGCGCAACAGCAGCAGTTCGTTGGTGGTCTTGACCGGCTGGAAGCGGTCGCGCTCCACACAGATGGCGGTGGCGCCCTCGAACACCTCAATGGCGGCGCCCATGGCGCTCTCGATCTGGATGACGGGCGTGGACGAACTATCAGCGGGATCCACCGTCTTCTCGTTGCGGATCATCGGCAGTCCGAGGACGGAGTCACGCTCCCGGAGCGTGTCCCGCAGCTTGCCCAGGTCGAACCACAGGTTGTTGGTGTGGAAGAACGGGTGGCGGTGCTCGTCGGTGAAGTACTCCATCTCCTCGGGGGCAGTCTGGGCCGTGTCGCGCAGGATCAGCTGGCCATCCGCCTTGCGGACCGCCAGGTGGCCACCCTTCTTGTCGTTGATGGTTCGGCGGCAGACCTCAGCTGCGTAGGGCGCCCCGGACTGAGCGAACCATCCCGCCATCGTCGCGTTCGGTGCGGCGCCCAGGTTGTCGCCATTGGAGACGCAGGCGAACCGGAAGCCTGCATCGAGAAGCTTGTCCAGCACACCCGAGCCCTCCAGTGCGGGATACAGGTCGCCGTGGCCGGGAGGGCACCACTCAAGCGTCGGGTCGGCCTCCCAGGTGACCGGCATCAGGTCATCGGCACGCAGCTTGGGCTCTTGGTTCTGCATGAAGGACAGCGGAAGATCACCCACCGGCAGATCCTCGTACTGGCTCAGGTGGGAGAGCGTCTCCTCTTCGGTCCGGAAGGAGTTCATGAACAGCAGCGGGACCCGTGCGTCCCAGGTCTCCCGGGCCGCCTTGACCTGGGCGACGATGAGGTCCAGGAAGTTCTTGCCGTCGCGTACTTCGAGGAGGGTCTTGGCCTTGTCGAGCCCCATGGACGTGCCGAGACCACCGTTGAGCTTGATCACGACGGTCTGCCCGATGGCGTCGCGGGCCACCTCGTCGTCGATCTGCACGTCCTTCAGGAAGGGGACGTCGGTCATGGGAGAGATGGAGTCCTCGCGGATGAGCCCGGTCTCACCCGATTCCAGCAGCCGGTAGTAGTGGGAGAAGACCTCGATGGCAGGCGTGGGGACACCCGCATCCTTCATCTTCCGGCGCGCAGCTTCCAGACCTGCCTCGGACATATCCGATCTCCCTTTCGTCGTGGCTTGTGCACCAATCCTAGTGGTGGCCGGTCCCTCAGGCGTCGGCTTCCTGCAGCGGGATGGCATCGCCCGAGTGGCGCGGGAATTCCCGGATGAGGCCGAGGAGGAGGTGAGCAACGCTGGCGTAGAAGCTGGTGTCAGCGTTGTCGATGACGTGGGTGCAGAAGTCCGGACCCCATACACCGAGATGCTGGGCGACGAACAGGCGCGCGGAGGACACGAACTGGCGGGCCTTCTCCGGCTCATCGTCCTCCAGGGCATTGAGTGCGGCCAGGCAGAGCTGCCCGACGAACGCCACCTCCAACCCGATGTGGTCATCCGGTTCGCGATTGAAGGCCGGCGCCTGCAGACCGTGATCTGCGTAGAACCGCCGTACCTGCATCGTCTCCGCCTCGAACGTCAGACCCTCCAGGCTGCGGTAGACGGATTCGTAGGGACAGGCATGCATGTGACCGGGCCCGACGAAGAGCGCATCGAAATCCTCGACGAGCGCCTCGGGCGACGCGGATTCCCGCACGGCGGCCTCCAGAAGCGCCACGCCGGTGCGGTGGGCATCACCTTCCAGCGGCCAGGAACCAGCCAACCCGGCGGTCCTCAGTCCCTCCAGCATCGACGCTGCAGCATCGCGGCGCAGCAGTGCATGGGACAGGAACGTGGTAGCCGCGGCCATCTGGTCCAGCCATTCCGGCGTCGCTGATCGCGCCCAACCGGCGGAACTCATATGCCCAGCCTGACCATCGTCGCGTAGAACAACAGACGCCCGACGAACTCACCACCCAGCACCAGGACGAAGGCTGCGACGGTGGTCACCGACATCAGGCGCCCCAGAGCCCGATCCCCGGCCATCCGGAACAACAGGAACCCCAGAGCGATGACGCCAGCAAAAATGAGAATGTTCTCCGCAGCGGACAGCAGCGAGTACTGACCACCCAGCAACTCCAACGTTGCCAGAGCCTGCGGTGACCCCTCGGTGCCGAGGTACGCGAGGTATGCCGGCTCACCGATGAACTTCAGTCCGAGCGCCAGAATGGCACCGAAAGCGATGCCCTGCACCGTGTGCCTGATCAGGGCGCGAGCAGCCGGGTCCGGTTCGCCGCCGCGCCGCCGTCGAATGTAGGACGCCACCACAAGTGCAGCGGCCACAGCCACGCCGCCCAGCAGGAAGGTGGTGATGTAGAAGCGGACGGGAGTTGCCCAAGTGGCCCACGCCGGAACGGTGCGCAGCGAATACACCTGCGAAATCGCATACACCAGAGCGAGACCCAGAACCGCCGTGACAACGGCAAGCGCCTGACGCAGCCGGTGGCTACCGAATCTGAACCACTGCAGAACGGCGAAGAGCGCGCCAGCCCCGGCGAAGAGCATGCCCAGCAGAATCTCTCGCGACAGCCAGGACGTCTGCAGGTGGAGCAACGCATTGGCCGCCTTCAGCGGGCTGCCCAGGTGCAGCGTGGACGCAGCCAGGCCAAACACCAACAGCGGACCGATGGCATACAGCGCAGGCATCGTCACCTTCTCCAGCGTGCGCTGGGGCTTGTTCCAGTTCACGACGTTGATGACGCCCAGCACGACGAAAGAGCCCACCGACATCTGGGCGGCAATGGTGAAGATCACCAGCGGTAGTTCTTCCCACATCTCAGATGTCCTCCAGGTTCGCTATGCGGCCCGCGTTCGAGCCACTGGGCTCTGCCATCTCGTGGGGCTCTACCACCAGGTTCGGTTGCGTGACGGACGCATGTGGCAGCGGCGCGATGGAGGCTTGGTCTCCGTACTTCTCCCGTAGATCGACGATCTCGCCGAAGTCCAGCGCCCTGCTGGGGCAGGAGGCGACGCAGGCTGGGGTGCCGCCCACCTCGATCCGGTCGGCACAGAAATCGCACTTGGTCATGACCCCCTTCTCGGGGTTGAACTGGGGTGCGCTGTAGGGGCAGGCCATCTCGCAGTAGCGGCAGCCGATGCACAGCTCCGGATCCACCGAGACGATGCCGTTGGCGCCCTTGTGCATCGCCTGGGTGGGGCAGACCGTCGCGCAGATGGGATCGTCGCAGTGATTGCAGGAGATGGAGGAGTAGTAGGTGAACACCGTGTTGCTGGCGGTGTTCGTGGCCTCGTCCTCCACCCAGGCCCCACCGGAGTATTCGGCGACGCGGCGCCAGTTCACACCGACGGGCAGGTCGTGTTTGTCCTTGCAGGCAATCTGGCACGCCTTGCACCCGGTGCACAGGCTCTGATCGAAGTAGAAACCCAGCTGGTTGTATTCCATTGCTCTCACACCTTCTCGATCTGGGCCAGCGTCGAATGCTGCCCGTTGCCCTTGGCATAGGCGGTGGTCTGGTGGCTCGTCAGCGTGTTCACGGAGCCGCCGACATCGACGCCACCGGGCTTCTCCGCCTTGTACCACGCCCCCTGGGGGACGGATGAGACGCCCGGAAGGATCCGGTTCGTCACGTAGGCGGGCAGCCGGATCTCGCCGTAGTCATTGAACACACGGCAGAGGTCGCCCTCCTGGATGTCGCGACGTTTGGCGTCGAGACTGTTGACCCAGACCCGCTGCGGGTGCGCCTCCTTCAACCAGGGGCTGTTGCCGTAGGAGCTGTGGGTGCGCTGCTTGTAGTGGTGACCGATCACCTGGATGGGGTACTGGGTCTGCAATGGATCGCCGGGCAGTTCCCGGGTACGACGGTAGATGGGCAGCGGATCGATCCACTGGTCGTCGTCGTAGTTCCAGTCCTGGCTCATCTCGTGCAGGTTGGAACTCCAAATCTCGATCTTGCCCGACGGGGTTCCCAACGCGTTGGCGACAGGGTCGTCCCTGAAGTCCTTGAGCGCGATGACCGGCTCAAGCTGCTTGCGGAAGACACCCATCTCCTTCAGTTCGTCATAGCTGGGGAGCTCGGGGATGTTCGCGCGGCTCTCGTCGAGGATCCAGCGCACCCACTCCTCCTGGGTACGTCCTTCGGTGAACTCGTCCTTGACGCCCAGCTTCTCGGCGATGCCGCTGAGCTGTTCGTAGACGGGCATCGAGTCGTACAACGGTTCGATGGCCTTGTCCGTGAAGATGGTGTAGCCCATGTTGCCGGCGCTGCCCTGGCTGGCCAGGTCCACCTGCTCCGCCGTGGAGGCATCCGGCAGGACGATGTCGGCATAGCGCGCGGAGACCGACATCTGGTTGTCGATGACCACGATCATCTCCACGAGGCTGTCGTCGGAGAGCAGCTCGACGGTCTTATTGATGTCGCCGTGCTGATTGACCAGCGAGTTGGACCCGTAGTTCCAGATGAACTTGATGTTGGAGTTCAGGGTGACATCGTTGGTCACGTTGGCATTCGAGTTCAGGTCCGCCAGGTCCCGGACACCGTCCTTGTAGGTCCAGCCCTTGCCGTGGGTGATGGCCTCGGGCCACTGGTAGTAGGAGATGACGGGACGGACGGGGTTCTCGAGGACTGGGAAGCCGGCCATCGGGAGCCGCGCGGATCCCTCTCGCGCGCCCGTGCCGCCACCGGGTATGCCCACCTGCCCGATCATGTTGGACAGCAGCATGGGAGCACGCGCCTGGCTCTCCCCATTGGAATGCCGCTGAATCCCCCACCCGGCGTTGATGGCACACGGCTTGGTGGTGGCGATCTCCCGGGCCAGGGAGCGAATCCGATCAGCCGGGAGCCCCGTGATGGCCGCTGCCCACTCGGGAGTCTTCTCCTCACCGTCCTCACCGAGGCCCATGATGTAGCTCTTGTACGAGGCATTCGCCGGGGCACCCTCGGGCATGTGCTCCTCGTCGAATCCGCTGCAATAGGTGTCCAGAAACTCCTGATCCTGCAGCCCTTCGGTGATCATGACGTGCGCCATGCCTGCCACCAACGCAAGGTCCGTGCCTGGGCGGATCGGGACCCATTCGTCGGCGAGGTTCATGACGGTGTCGCTCTGTCGCGGGTCGATGACGATGACCTTGTGACCGGACTCCCGCTTGGCCTGCTGGGTGACGAACACCTCGCCGCCGCCGCTCATGCGCGTCTCGTGCGGGTTGTTGCCGAACATCACCACCAGCTTGGAGTTGCGGGTGTCGTCGTTGCTGTTGGAACTGACGTAGCTGCCGTAATGGAAATCGACGGCCGCCTCGATGTTGCCAGCGCTGTAGTCGTTGTAGTGGTCGAGATAGCCGCCGATGCAGTTCATGAGGCGGGAGACGGCGGTGGCTCGCGGCGGCCAGCTCTTGGCGACGACGGCACCCAGCACACCCGTTCCGTAGTTCAGGTAGATCGATTCATTGCCGTACTCGGCGATGAGCTCCTGCAGCTTGTCGGCGATGAGGGTGAAGGCCTCGTCCCACGAGATCTCGGCCCATTTCTCCTCGCCCCGGGCGCCCACGCGCTTCAGCGGCTTCTTCAGGCGTTCCGGGGAGTAGATGCGCTGCCGGATGGAGCGCCCCCGAACGCAGGCACGGATCTGCTGGTCACCGATGTCGTTGCTGCCGCGGTCATCAGGATCCACCCTGACCACTTGACCGTCAGCGACCACGAGTTGCAGCGGGCAGCGGGAGCCGCAGTTGACGTTGCACGAACTCCAGACGCTCCTGCCCGTCGCCTCCGGCGTGATGTTGTCCTTCGGCTGCAGGCCGCAGGAACCGAGCCCCATCACGCCGACGGAGCCGCCCGCCACAGCGCTCCACTGCATGAATCGTCTCCGCGAAACCGGCGCCTCAACCACTTCATCGACAATGCTGGACTCAACCATGAGCTGTCCTCTCCGGGGGCGCTGACAAGCAACGCCTCCATTCTACGACGACGGGTAGGAGAGAGAATGTCCGGGTCGGTATACCGCTCATCGGAGTGGAGGCGTACATTGTCGAGCACAGCGGCCACCCCGCCGTCCCGCTACAGATCCTCCAGCGTCAGGAGCGTGACACATGGCTGACTCCCCCGTCCCGGCGACGCAGCGGGAGGACCACTTCTTCCTCGCCATGCAGCGCTGGCTGTCCCGCAACGAGGTGACGGCAGTCACGCTTGCCTGCCACGCTGCAACGTCGCTCCCCCTGGGGGTGAAGCGACGTCCCGCCGTCGAAACACCCGGATGCCTGCAGGAGTTGCCGCTGTACCGACTCGTGGACCTCTACCTCGCGGGCGTGCGGGATGTTGCCGTCCATCTGGGTGACTGCTGTCGGGACAGCGTTGCCGACGTGGAGGTGCTTTCGTCGTGGCAGTCGCGATTGGGCGACCTCCTGCAATACAGCGCCATAGACGCGAAGCCAGCCCGCACCTGGACCTGGTCCCTCTCCCCCACGCGGATACCCGTGGATCGCAGGGGGCTTCTCGGCCTGGGCCGCTCCGAGCCCCCGTGGCCCGACCACAACGCCGGCTCGGACGAAGAGTCGCGACTGATCGCGAGTCTTCGCGCCGCTGGCATCACCACCATCGAGGAACCTCCGCCTGGCCTCTCGTTGCTGGCGTCGGGCTGCACCGCCTGTGGCGTGTGTGTGGCGGCGTGCCCGCACGACGCCCTGGCGTTGTTCGTCGACGGCTCGCAGACTTCGCTGGAGCATCGTCCGGATCTCTGTCGTGGTGAACAACAGTGCGTCGCCTTGTGTCCCGTCGACGCACTCAGCACCGAGGGGCCGTCAACATGGCAGAGCGTCCTTGAGGGTTCACCGCAGGCCCTCGCCACACTCGAGACGTCGGACTGCGAACGTTGCCAGACCCGGTTCCCGGCCGCCTCAGGTCAGCGGTGGTGCGAGCCCTGCCGCATCCGCCGCAGCGACCCCTTCGGTTCCCATCTCCCCGCCGCCGCTGTCGCGCTGATGCGCTCCCGCGGTCACGAACGGTCACAGTGACCGCAGAGGAACAGAATTTCGTACAGGACACTGATGGGTACTGTGGAGTCATGTCCAGTCCCCGCGCCGCCCACGTCATCACGGTCTCTGACCGCGTGGCAGCCGGTGACCGCACGGACGCCTCCGGACCGCTGGCCGTCTCCATGTTGGAGGCCGCTGGCTACACCACGGCCAGCTCCTGCGTGCCCGACGGCGTGGTCACCGTCGAAGGGGCACTGCGGGCCGCGCTGGACACGGACGCACGACTCATCATCACCACCGGCGGCACCGGGGTGTCACCCCGCGACCAGACACCCGAGGCCACCGCGGAGGTGGTGGACCGGCTGCTGCCCGGCATTCCCGAGATGTTCCGCGCCGGGGGCCTGAAGAAGTCGCCGCATGCCGCCCTCACCCGAGGTTTGACTGGCGTGACCGGGCGCTCCCTCGTCGTGAACCTGCCAGGGAGCCCCAAGGCCGTGACCGAATCCCTTGAAGTGCTGCTGCCCCTGGTGCCCCACATCCTTGACCAACTCGACGGAGGCGACCACTGATGCCCGTGATGCGAGCCGGTGTCACCACCGATGCCCTGGACGTCGACGAACTCCGCCGGGCGGTGGAAACCCCCACGGCCGGAGCGGTGACGTGTTTCGTCGGACAGATCCGGGACCACGACCCTGAGGCCGACGGCGCCGTCACCGGCATCGACTACACGCACCATCCCGACGCCGACAAGCTCATCGGCGCCATCATCGCCCGCGTCCTGGATCGGCTGGATCCCGATCAGAGGGCGAGCGTGTCCGCCATGCACCGCGTCGGGCACCTCGACGTGGGTGACCTGGCGTTGGTGGTCTGCGTGGCCACCGCCCACCGCCGCGCATCCTTCGACATCTGCGAGGCCGTCGTCGAAGCCATCAAGGCAGAACTGCCCATCTGGAAACAGCAGTTCGAAGCGACCGGCCGCCAGGTGTGGTCCAACCTGGGAGTGAACTCGTGAGTGGCCTCGTCGACGGCTTCGGCCGGGTGCACCGCGATCTGCGCATCTCCCTGACCGATCACTGCAATCTGCGCTGCACCTACTGCATGCCCGCCGAGGGGGTGCCCTGGCTGCCCCGCAACACCCTGCTCTCCGCCACGGAACTGATGCGCATCGTCGAGATCGCCGTCGCGGAGGGCGTCACTGAGGTTCGCCTCACCGGTGGCGAGCCCTTGCTGCGGCCGGACGTGGTGGACATCATCGCTGCGATCCACAGCATCGAGAACCCGCCGGAAATCTCGATCACCACCAACGGCATCATGCTCCCGCGACTCGCCGACCGGCTCGCGGAGGCCGGGTTGGCGAGGGTCAACATCTCTCTGGACACGCTCGACCGGGCCCGCTTCAAGGAACTCACCCGTCGCGACCGCTTGGGCGATGTGCTGGACGGCATCGACGCCGCGAAGGCCGCCGGGATGACACCGGTGAAGATCAACAGCGTCCTGATGCGGGGCATCAACGACCACGAAGCGCCCGCACTGCTCCGTTGGGCCATGGAGAACGACCTGGAGTTGCGCTTCATCGAACAGATGCCACTGGACGCCGGACATACCTGGAGCCGCGAGGGCATGGTCACGGCCGCAGAAATTCTCGAGACGCTACGGACCGAACACGAGCTGGAGCCCATCGCGGGCCGCGGCGCCGCCCCTGCGGAGCGCTTCCTCGTCGACGGCGGCCCCCACACCGTCGGCATCATCGCCTCGGTCACCATGCCGTTCTGCGGCGCCTGCGACCGTCTGCGCCTCACCGCCGACGGCCAACTGCGCTCCTGCCTGTTCTCCTCCACCGAATCCGATCTGCGCGAACCGCTGCGCTCCGGGGCCAGCGACGAGGAAGTTGCCGCGATCCTGCACCGCTGCCTCGCAGGCAAACTCGCGGGCCACGGCATCAACGAGCCCGGCTTCCTACAGCCTCCGCGCCCCATGAGCGCCATCGGCGGCTGAACCACGAAGGGGACGTGGCCGTTCGTGGTTGGTAGTCCAACCACAAACGGCCACAACCCCAACTTGCCTCCAGCAGGGAGATGCATGCATAATGCAAGCATGCCCAACGTTTTGGTTCGCGGTTTGCCCGATGACGTTCACGCTGCCCTGCAGCACAAGGCCGAGCAACGCCACCAATCGCTCCAGCAGTACTTGACCACTGAACTCCGCCGGTTGGCTGAACGGCGACAGATCAGCGACGTACTGGACGAGGTCGAACAACGCCGCGGTGGGCGCGTCGGATTCGAGCAGGCAAGCCGAGACCTCGACGAGGAGCGGACCCGCGGGTGATCGTCGTGGATGCGTCCGTGCTGGCGAATGCACTCGGCGACGACGGCGAAGACGGACTCACCGCCCGTCAGGCGCTCCGCACCGCGGACGGCATCACCGCGCCGGATCTTGTTGACGTCGAGACAGTGGCTGTTCTGCGCAAGCGCTGGTTGCGGGGCACACTGTCCACGCAGCGTTTCGAGGCTGCCGTCGAAGACCTGGAGCAACTCGACTTCGAGCGGGTTCCGACACTTCGGCTACTGCGTCGCGCCTTCGAGCTTCGGTCCAACGTCACGGCCTACGACGCAACCTACGTCGCCCTTGCCGAGGCTCTGAGATGTGAGCTACTGACCGGGGACGGACGCCTCGCTGTCGCGACCGGGCCTCAATGCGTCATCCGTGTTCTCCCCTGATAGCCGGGCTCAGCTGAGGACGATGGGCAACTGTTGATAGCCGCCGATCGGTGACACCGCACGCTCCGGCTTCTCCTCGGGATGCAGTTCGATGGCGTTGACCGAGCCGACGAGTGCCCGGAGCGCGATGCGGAGTTCGATCGTCGCCAGCAGCCGGCCCGGGCACACATGTCTGCCGATGCCGTACACGAGATTCTTCTCGGCATGCGCCTCTGGCTTGAAGGCATCCCGATCAAAGACCTCTTCATCACGGTTGGCAGAGGTCCAGTGGAGTTTGACCCGAGCTCCGACGGGGATCTCCTGGCCCGCCACCGTCACGGGGCAGGTGGTGATGCGGCGGTTGGACAGGAACGGATCGTCGATGCGCAGGATCTCGTCGATGATGGCATCCACCTCCGCATCGGAGCCGACGCGCACCCGCTCAACGAGGCCAGGATTCCGAGCCAGATACTCCAGGAGCACACCAACGCAGAGAGCAATCGAGCCAAGGTCCCCGCCGGTCCAGTTCCGAAGAAGGGAGACGAGCTCCTCCTCGGTCAGCGGCCGTCCATCCACTTCGTCCCGACAGAGGCGGGTGGTGACATCATCCGGCGCGTCGGCGCCAGCGGCACGCCGAGGAGCGACCATGGACACAACAATCGCGTCGAACTTCTCCGCCACGTCCGCCATTCGCTCGTGATCCCCGGAACGGGTGGCCGCTTGATTCTCCGCCATCCACTGCAGCAACTGCGGCTCCAGCTCAGACGGCCAGCCCAGCCATGCGCACTGGGCGCGCACCGCGAACACGGCGCCGACGTCGTGGACGGCGTCGAGAACCTCCCCGCGCGGAAGCTCTGCCACCAAACGGGAGGCGACATCTTCGAAGGCGGGAATGAAGGGGGTCAGCTCGTCTTCGGTGAGATAGCGATCGATGACCTGCCGGAACCGGGTGTGCTCCTCGCCGTCCAGACCGTTGGGAACCTGCAGGTATCTCGACACCGCACTGGAGAACGTCTCGTCGTCGAGGGCGGCAGCCACCACATCCGCGTGTCGCAGCAACACCCACTCCCCTGCCACGTTGCGGACGATGTCATGCTTGGCGCGCAGCTCGTCGGTGTATTCGCGTAGGTCTCGTCCGGCGGGGGAAACGTCGTCGGGCATGTGATCTGTCACGCTGACTCCTGTCCATTTCTTCTTGCGACGCCGGGGTCGCACGAGGTCCGTTCTGACGAGGCTAACGGCCCGCCGGAGCCAATTCCTGGCCTCGCGAATATCTACAGGCTCAGTGTGGTTCAGTTTCTCCCATGGCGAACACAGTCACAGCTGACTCTCCGGCAGAACAGGCACTACTGAAACTCGGCCAATTCTTCACCCGCTGGGAGGAGACCGACGACGGCCGCGCCGTTTTCCGGGAAGGTGGCAGGGGAGGAGATGCCTTCTACCGCGACCGCTGGGCCCACGACAAGGTGGTGCGCTCCACGCACGGCGTGAACTGCACCGGCTCCTGCTCCTGGAAGGTCTACGTCAAGGACGGCCTGATCACGTGGGAGGCCCAGCAGACCGACTACCCGTCAGCTGGCGATGACCGCCCCGACTACGAACCCCGCGGCTGCCCACGCGGCGCCGCCTTCTCCTGGTACACCTACTCCCCCACACGCGTGCGCTACCCCTACGGGCGCGCCGTGCTGATCGAGATGTACCGGGACGCCAAGGAACGTCTCGGCGATCCCGTGCTCGCATTCGCCGACGTGACCCAGGACCCGGAACGTCGTCGTCGCTACCAGAAGGCCCGCGGCAAGGGTGGCTTGGTCCGCATCGAATGGGACGAGGCGCTGGAGATCGCAGCCGCCTCCTACATCCACACCATCAAGACCCACGGACCTGACCGGCTCGTGTCGTTCTCCCCCATCCCCGCCATGTCCATGGTGAGCCACGCCATCGGCACCCGCTTCACCCACCTGCTGGGCGGGGCGATGACGTCGTTCTACGACTGGTACGCCGACCTGCCCGTGGCCAGCCCACAAGTGTTTGGCGACCAGACCGACGTGCCCGAGTCCGGCGACTGGTGGGACGCCACCTACCTCATGATGTGGGGCTCCAACGTCCCCGTCACTCGCACACCCGATGCGCACTGGATGGCGGAGGTTCGCTACCGCGGCACGAAGATCGTCACCGTCGCCCCCGACTATGCGGACAACGTCAAGTTCGCCGACGACTGGCTCCCCGCCCAGGCCGGCACCGATGCTGCGCTGGCGATGGCCATGGGGCACGTCATCCTCAAGGAGAACTTCGTCGACAAGTCGGTGGAATTCTTCGACGACTACGTCAAGAGCTACACCGATCTCGGCATGCTGCTGCGCGTCGAGGAGCACCCCGACGGCCACGGCCTCACAGCGTCCAAGTTCCTGACCGCTGCCGATCTCGACGAGTTCAAGGACGCCGAGGATCCCGGATTCAAGACCATCATGTGGGACAAGGCCACCAACAGCGCCGTCGTCCCGAACGGGTCCATGGGGTTCCGCTACAGCGAGTCCGGAAAGGGAGAGTGGAACCTGGATCTGGCAGACATCGAGCCGACGCTGAGTCTGGCCGATGTCGAGGGCAGCCAGCCCACGGAAATCGCGCTCCCCTGTTTCGAGGACCCCCGTGGCGCCGGCTCGATCCTGCAGCGCGGCGTTCCGACGATGCGCGTCGGCGGGCACCTGGTCACCACCGTGTTCGATCTCATGCTCGCCCAGTACGGCGTGGAGCGCCCCGGGATGCCGGGCGTGTGGCCAGCCGGCTACGACGACCCGAGCGTCCCCTACACCCCCGCCTGGCAGGCCGAGATCACCTCGGTTCCCGCCGAGGTGTGCACCCGCACCGCGCGCGAGTTCGCGAGCAACAGCGCCGAGTCCCGCGGCCGCACCATGATCATTATCGGTGCCGGCATCTGCCACTGGTACCACGCTGATGCCACGTACCGCTCCATCATGAGCCTACTGATGATGACCGGCTGCATCGGCCGCAACGGCGGCGGCTGGGCCCACTACGTCGGGCAGGAGAAGTGCCGCCCCATGACGGGTTGGTTCAACCTCGCCAACGCCATGGACTGGTCGCGTCCCCCGCGCACGATGATCGGCACGGCCTACTGGTACATGCACACCGACCAGTGGCGCACCGACGGCTTCTCCGCCGATGCCATCACCTCGCCGCTGTCGCTGGGCAACCTCGACGGCGTCCACAACGCGGATGCGATCGCGAAATCGAACCGTCTCGGCTGGATGCCCTTCTACCCGCAGTTTGACCGGAACCCGCTCGATCTCGCCGACGAGGCCGCTGCCGCCGTCGAGGCGGGTGACGCCCCGGATGTCGGCACCTACGTGGCGCGCCTCCTGAAGGAGGGGTCGCTGCATTCAGCCGTCGAGGATGTCGATGCGCCCGAGAACTGGCCGCGCACGATGATGTTGTGGCGCTCCAACCTGTTCGGCTCCTCCGCAAAGGGCGCCGAGTACTTCTCGAAGCACCTGCTGGGTACGCACTCGAACCTGATGCCGAATCAGCACGGCATCGATGAACGCCCGTCGCTCGTGAAGTTCCGCGAGGATGAGGTGGAGGGCAAGCTCGATCTACTGATCAGCGCCGACTTCCGCATGACGTCCACCACGCTGCTCTCCGACATCGTCTTCCCGGCCGCCACCTGGTACGAGAAGTACGACCTCTCCAGCACGGACATGCACCCCTACGTGCACGCGTTCACTCCCGCCATCGACCCGCCCTGGCAGGCGCGCTCCGACTTCACGATCTTCGTGCAGCTGGCGGAGCGCATCAGCGAGTTCGCCGCGACCCACCTCGGCGTCCGCAAGGACATCGTGGCCACGGCACTCCAGCACGACACCCCGGCTCAGGTGAAGAACCCGGGCGGCCGTGCTGCCGACTGGCTCGGCACCGACATCGAGGCCGTCCCCGGCACAAACATGCCCGCCCTGGCGGTGGTGGAACGCGACTACACCGCCATCGCCCAGAAGCTCACCTCCGTCGGCCCGCTGGCGGATCGGCTGGGCTTCACCGTCAAGAACATCACCTACGACGTCACGGAGGCCGCCGCCCAGCTCGGGGAGATCAACGGACGCGTCACCGGCGGCGTGGCCGACGGCAGACCGACGATCCACAAGGATGACCTGTTCGCCGAGGCCGTCCTGATGTTCTCCGGCACCACCAACGGCGCGCTCGCCACCCAGGGCTTCCGTGACCTGGAGGCCAAGACCGGCCGACAACTCGCAGACCTGTCCGAGGACGAGGAACACCACCGCATCACGTTCGCCGACACCCAGGCCGCCCCGCAGCCCGTCATCACCTCCCCGGAGTGGTCGGGCTCCGAGAAGGGCGGGCGACGCTACGCCGCCTTCACCATCAATGTGGAGCGCCTCAAGCCGTGGCACACCCTGAGCGGCCGCATGCACTTCTACCTGGATCACGACTGGCTCATCGACGCCGGCGAGCAGCTGCCCATCTACCGGCCACCGCTCAATATGGTGCGCGGCTTCGGTGAACCCGAGTTGGGTCCCAACGGGGAGAAGGCCATCACGCTGCGCTACCTCACGGTGCACAACAAGTGGTCCATCCACTCCGAGTACCAGGACAACCTGCTGATGCTCTCGCTCGGTCGCGGCGGACCGCAGGCCTGGCTGTCGGAGGAGGACGCCAAGTCCATCCAGGTGCGTGACAACGACTGGATCGAATGCACCAACGCCAACGGTGTCTTCGTGGCGCGCGCCGTGGTGTCACACAAGATGCCGCCGGGCATCGCCTACATCCAGCACGCCCAGGAGCGCACCATCGACGTGCCGAAGTCCGAGGCCACCGGCATGCGAGGCGGCATTCACAACTCGGTGACGCGCATCATGCTCAAACCCACACACTTGATCGGCGGGTACGCCCACCTGGCGTACGCGTTCAACTATCTCGGACCGACGGGCGTGCAGCGAGACATCGTCTCCACCATCCGTCGCCGCAGCCAGGAGGTGACGTACTGATGCGAGTCATGGCACAAGTTGCGATGGTGATGAACCTCGACAAGTGCATCGGCTGCCACACCTGTTCCGTCACGTGCAAACAGGCGTGGACGAACAGGGCCGGCACCGAGTACGTGTGGTTCAACAATGTGGAGACCCGGCCTGGGCAGGGCTACCCACGCCGCTACGAGGACCAGGAGCAGTGGAGGGGCGGCTGGGTTCGCACCAAGACGGGCGGTCTGCGGCTGAAGAGCGGTGGCCGGTTCCAGAAACTGCTGTCCATCTTCGCCTCCCCCGTCCAGCCCGAGCTCAACGACTACTACGAGCCGTGGACCTACGACTACGAGAACCTCGTCTCCGCGCCTCTCAGCGACGACTTCCCCGTCGCCCGCCCCAAGTCGCTGATCACCGGTGAGGACACCAAGATCGAGTGGTCGGCCAACTGGGACGACTCCTTGGGTGGCAGTGCCGAATCGCTGGCCAAGGATCCGATCCTGCAGAAGCTCCGCGATGAGTCTGCCGAGAAGATCAAGCGTGAGTACGAGAAGTCCTTCATGTTCTTCCTCCCGCGCATCTGCGAGCACTGCCTCAACCCGTCCTGCATGGCGTCCTGCCCGTCAGGCGCCATCTACAAGCGGACCGAGGACGGCATCGTACTCGTTGACCAGGACAAGTGCCGCGGTTGGCGCCAGTGCATCACCGGGTGCCCGTACAAGAAGATGTACTTCAATCACCGCTCCGGCAAGGCCGAGAAGTGCCACTTCTGCTACCCCCGCCTCGAGGTTGGGCTGCCGACGGTGTGCTCCGAGACGTGCGTCGGCCGGCTGCGCTACATCGGCATCATCCTCTACGACGCCGACGCCGTCACCAAGGCCGCCGCCGTCAAGGACGAACAGCAGCTGTACCAGTCACAACTCGACATCATGCTCGACCCACACGACCCCGACGTCATCGCCGGGGCCAAGGCTGGCGACATCCCGGATGAATGGATCGATGCAGCACAGCGCTCGCCGGTGTACGCACTGATCAAGCACTTCAAGGTGGCACTGCCGCTTCACCCGGAGTACCGCACGATGCCGATGGTCTGGTACATCCCGCCGCTGAGCCCCGTCGTCGATCTCCTGCGCGAACAGGGCCACGATGCCGAGGCCCCGGGCAACCTCTTCGGCGCCATCGATGCCCTCCGTATCCCGGTGGAATACCTCGCGGAACTCTTCACGGCCGGCGACACCGCCGTCGTGACGCTGGTGCTGCAGAAGCTCGCCGCGATGCGTTCCTACATGCGAGGCGTGACACTGCGCAATGAGCGCGACGAGACACTGGCCGAGGCCGTCGGCATGACCGGCAAGGCCATGGAACAGATGTACCGGCTGCTGGCCATCGCCAAGTACGACGAGCGCTACGTGATCCCGAAAGCCCACTACGACCAGGCCCACAACCTGGAGGAAATGGGTTGCTCGCTGGAAGAACCCGGCGGCCCCGGCATGGGTCAGTCAGGCCCCTTCGGAGAGGCATCCGGCGGTCCGGTACCCGTGTCCATCGAGAGCTTCTCGAACCTGAGAGACCGCGCGAATGCCGACACAGCAGCCACCTCCGAGTCGTTGCGGGACCGCACCGGTGAACGCAACTGGGATGGGAACTGATATGAGTCAGCGCGCCGTCGTCTACCAGGCCGCCAACCTGCTGCTTTGCTATCCCACGCAGGAATTGGTGGGTCAGGTCGACATGCTCCGCGAGGCCCTTGCCGGAACCGGGCTCGACGAGCATTTCACCCCGTGGCTGGACCAGCTCACCTCCCGGCCCCTGTATGAACTCCAATCGGACTACATCCAGGAGTTCGACCTCTCCAGGCGACACAGCCTGCACCTGAGTTACTGGTCCGCCGGCGACACCCGTCGGCGCGGCATGGAGCTGCTGGGATTCAAGCAGGCGTTCCGCGCCAGTGGCGTCGATCTCACGGGCAACGCTGAGCTCCCCGACTATCTGCCCGCCATTCTGGAGTTCGCAGCGTGTATCGACGAAGACGCCGGCTACGCGCTCCTGCAACAACACCGGGCCGAGATCGAAATGCTGCGGCTCAGCATGATCGACGACGAACTGGTGCAGGCAGGGGTGCTCACCGCCGTGTGCGCGACACTGCCCGGCGCCTCACCGGTCACCCGCGACGATGCACGAGCGATGCTCAAATCCACCGAGAATCCTGAAACCGTCGGGCTGCAATTCCTGACCCTGCTCCCCACCCGCACCGGAGGCTGACATGGACGTATTCCTGTGGGGCGTGTTGCCCTACCTGACGGCGCTCATCTTGATCGGAGGACTGGTCTGGCGCTACAAGTACGACCAGTTCGGCTGGACCACCCGCTCCACGCAGCTGTACGAGTCCAAAATGCTCCGTATCGCCTCCCCCATGTTCCACTACGCACTGTTCGTGGTGCTGGGCGGCCACCTCGTGGGACTGTTCATTCCCAAACGGTGGACCGACGCCATCGGCATCTCCCAGGAGGCGTACCACTGGACCGCGCTCACGCTCGGCACCATCGCCGGTGTGGCCACACTCGTCGGCATCGGCATGCTGATCTACCGCCGACGCACCACCGGTCCTGTCTTCATGGCCACCACGAAGAACGACAAGGCCATGTATCTGGTGCTCGTTGGGGCGCTGGTGCTCGGCATCTGGGCGACGCTGACCGGCGACACCACCGCAACCGGGGAAGAACACAACTACCGCGAGACCGTCTCCATCTGGTTCCGGTCGCTGTTCATCTTCCAGCCCAACGTGTCAGCCATGGCCGCTGCCACCATTCAGTTCAAGATCCACATCCTCGTGGCCTTCCTGCTGTTCGCCACCATCCCCTTCACCCGGTTGGTCCACGCCTTCACCGTTCCCGTTCACTTCCTGTTCCGCCCCTACATGGTCTACCGGTCGCGGCCGAGCAGTGATGAGAGCACCCGCACACACGGCCGCGGTTGGGACAAGATCGGCACGCCGGACCGGGCCAAAAAGGGCGACGACGTCTACAAGCCCTGATCCATCCCGCACATCATCCGTCCTTCAGAGAGAGCACTTACGTGAGCAGCACGACCCGATCCGGAAAAGAATGGTTGACCTCCTGGAATCCGGAGGACGAGGAAAGCTGGGACAAGAAGTTGGCGTGGGCCACCCTGTGGATCACCACCTTCACCCTCACCATGTGCTTCATCACGTGGTTCCTGCCCAGCGCTCTCATCCCGCAGCTGAACGCCATCGGCTATGACTTCACCCAGTCGCAGTTGTACTGGATGGCATCCATGCCGGGTCTCGCCGCAGGGCTGCTGCGTCTGGTGTGGATGGTGCTTCCCCCCATTCTGGGAACCCGGAAGCTGGTGACGCTCACCACGTTGCTGTTGGTGTTCCCGCTGCTCGGCTGGGGCGTGCGTGTCATCGAACCGACGGCCCCCTACTGGGAGCTGATGGTGCTGTCCTTCCTCGCCGGCATTGGTGGCGGAGCGTTCTCCGGTTTCATGCCGTCGACGTCGTACTTCTTCCCCAAGAGACTCCAAGGCGTGGCCCTGGGTCTGCAGGGTGGGCTGGGCAACTTCGGTGTGTCCATCGTGCAGTTGCTCACGCCGTGGCTGATCGGTTTCTCGATGCTGGGCTTCCTGGGCAGCAGCCAGACGCTGGTGCAGGCCGGGAGGGAGAACCGTGAGGTTTGGTACCAGAACGCGGCGTTCATCTGGATCCCGATCGTCATTCTCGGCGCCATCCTGGCGTGGACCATGCTCAAGTCGGTCCCGGTCACCGCCAACATCCGTCAGCAGTTCGACATCTTCAAGAACCAGGACACCTGGTGGATGACGCTGCTCTACATCATGACCTTCGGCACCTTCTCCGGGCTGGCCGCCCAGTTCGGCCTGTTGATGAACAACCTCTACGGCGCCGGCAATGACGCGATCGTCTCCGGCACGGGCGTCACGGCAGAGGTGTTGGTGGACGGGTACAGCCTGCCCGTCGCCTCAGCGTTCGTGTTCCTCGGGCCCCTGGTCGGAGCGGGTGCCCGCGTGGTCTTCTCGCCGCTTACCGACCGCTGGGGCGGGGCCATCTGGACGCTCATCTCCGGCATCGGGATCGTGGTCTCGATCGCGTTCACCATGACGGCCCTGGTCCCCGACACCTCATCCGCCGCTACCCTCGACGCCGGGTTCGACCGGTTCCTCTGGGGCATGCTGGCCATCTTCCTGTTCTCCGGCATCGGCAACGCCTCCACGTTCAAACAGATGCCGATGATCTTCGAGCGCCGTCAGGCGGGTGGTGTCATCGGCTGGACGGCGGCCATCGCCGCGTTCGGTCCGTTCTTCTTCGGTCTCGGTCTGGCCTTCGTCGGCGTGTTTACCTTCTACGCCATCGGCCTCGTCTGGGCGCTCATGTGCATTGGTATCACGTGGTGGCGCTACGCCCGCCCCGGAGCGCCCAAACCTTCCTAGCCAACCCTTTGGAGCCGTTGTACCATGGCCTTACTCAATGTAAGGAGGAATCATGGCGACGGCCACGGTTACAAGCAAGGGTCAGGTGACCATTCCGGTCGAGGTACGGGCGGATCTTGGACTTCATCCCGGGTCCCGGCTGGTCTTCCTACCCACCGGCACCGGCCGCTACGAAGTTCATGCGGAGTCCGGGTCGATACGCGAACTCAAGGGGGCCGTCCCCTCTCCGCAGAATCCGGTCTCCCTGGAGGACATGGACGCGGCAATCGCAGGCGGGGCGGGAGCCTCCGGACCGTGATTGGACTCGACACGAATGTCGTGGTTCGGTACCTGGTTCAAGACGATCCTGAGCAGTCGCCTTTGGCAACCGAGCTGATCGAAGGGTTGAGCGAGACTGAGCCAGGTTTCCTCAGCCTTGTCACCGTGGTCGAGGTCTACTGGGTACTACGCCGCGCTTACACAGTGGACGTTGACGTGTGCCGCGCTCTGATAGAGGGATTGTTGACAGCACGAGAACTCAGAGTCGATCAACATTCGATTGTGCAAGCTGCGTTGACGGCCACCCGCGGGGGAAGTGACTTTGCTGACGCCGTCATTGCCGAACTGGGTCGAGCAGCTGGCTGTGGGCACACATGCACTTTTGATCGCCGAGCCGCGGCACATGACGGGATGCAACTCCTCGAACAACGCTGACGGCACCCGAAACGTCTCGGCCAACCCCTCGCCCGGAAGCGGAGTGCACTCCTGATTGGTGCTCCTACCATGAGTGTCCTTTGCCCATGATTTGTCCTCCGTCTACGTTGCTGGCCGTTCGGCGCCGTTCGATGGCGGTATCAGTCGTCCGTCACCTCCACCATGCCGTGGGCGCCGCGCTCGGCGTCGACCATGACATGGCTGACCACCGGATAGTGGCCCGCCTCCGGGAACTCGAGCTCCACAAAACCGCCCTGGGCGACGTGCAGGCCCAGGGCCTGCGAGCCACCGTCGGTGGTGCCGAAGGCGTCCACGCCGTCCTTGAGCTGGTAGCCGCCCTCGAAGTACACGGTGTCGAACTGGCCGCCCACGATGTGGAAGGCGCTCGGACGGTTGGGGCCCACATCGAGCACCCAGAACCGGACGCGTTCGCCAACCCTTGCCCGGAACATCTCCTGGTCGTACTGGTTGGCGACGCCGTTGAACACCACCTTGTCCGGCTCCTCCGCCATGACGGCATCGGCATTCACCTCGGTGGCGTCCTCGGCGGAGGTGCCGCCCTCGCCCAGGAACACCTCGGACTGGACGACGACGTACTCCCTGTCCACCTCGGGAAGGTCCGGCGGATCGATGATCACGGCACCGTGCATGCCGGCCGCAATGTGGGAACTCATGGGAGCCGTCGAGCAGTGGTACATCCAGATGCCGGCCCGCTCCGCGGTGAAGGTGTAGGTCAGTGACTCACCGGGCGCGATCGTGCGCATCGGTTCGTCGGGCGCCAGAGCTCCGGCGTGGAAGTCGATGGAGTGGCCGATGGTGCCGTCGTTGATGAGCGTGATCTCGAACACATCGCCCACCTTGCCCCGCAGCGTCGGGCCGACACTCTCGCCGTTGAAGGTCCACCGCTGCTGCCAGAGACCCGGCCCTACTTCGAGCGGCTCCTCGGTGACACGCAGTTCCACCTCGTGAACGCGCTCATCGGAGGCCGGAGCGAGCACCGGATCCACCACGCCGGCGATGGGGGGCGCCTCGGACGGCATCTCGCCGTGGTCGGCGGGCGAGAGCTCACTCGTTGGCTCCGGTGTGGTCTCGTCGCCACCTCTGACGATGATGTCAAGGGTCATTCCCATCTGGCGGTGGCCCACGACGGTGCACCAGCCCTCAATCGAGGACTGGACCGGTCCGAGATCCAGTTCGGCCCGCTCCCCTGCCCGGAGTCGCGAGGTGCGCTGATCGCCCACGGCCAGATCGTGGAGGGTTGTGGTGTCCTCATTGATCAGTTCGATGATGAGCCGATCGCCCCGCTCCACCTCGATACGGCTGGGCGTGAAGATCATGCCGTTGGCCACCACCTCGACGCGTACGGTCTCACCGGTCACCACCGGGTCAGCAGAGTCGGCAGGAGCGCTCGCCAGGCCGACGGCACCGGGGTCGATGCCCACACCGACGCTGACGGCCAACGCCAACGCTGCCACCCCCGCCATGAGACCGGCCCCGCTGAATGCCCCGGCGCGTTCTGCTGAGCCAGCCGGTTCCCCTGCAGCAGCACGGCGCTTCTCACGCATCGCTGCCCGGATTCCACCCACCATCAACGGCAGGAACGAGGCCAGCGCCACGAGCACGAGGCTGGAAACCGTCACTCTGGCCCAGCTGGGGATGGGTGCCAGCCAGAGCAGCAGCCCGCCGTTGATCACGACGAGACGCGACGTGGCAAACCGGTCGAACCAGGCAGCTCCCGCACGCACCACCCGGGGTCCGCCTCCCACCATCGAGGGCAGGAGGTAGGACAAGGCACCCGTGACGAGTTGCACCAGGAAGCCCACCACCCAGATGGAGGCCAGAATCGGATAGCCACTTGCCACCTCGACGTCGGAGGAGACCAGCACGTGCACGGCCGTTGCAATCAGCGCGACGACCGCCCACACGCAGCCTGACAGAATCGATGCGGAGGCGAATTCCTGCGGGGGCTTCTTGCGCAGGGGCGCCACCAGAGAGCGACCCCACCACAACAAAGCAAGTGCATAGACGACAATCCCGGCCACCGCAACGCCTCGCACCGCGAGGAGCGAGCCCGCCACCACCACGACCACGCCACCGAGCAGCACCGGCAGCGCCTGCCGGGCGAGCTTTTCCGCACCGTCGTCCATGCGGGTGCGCAGCACCGTGGGCCAGAACGTGACAAGGGTGCCCACCACTGTCAGGCCGATCCAGCCGAGCAGGTTGACCATGGTGTGCGCGACGAGGAGACTGGCGTGCCAGCGGTCGTCGAGTCCGAACGCCAGCGCTGCCCCGAAACCGGCGCCAACCGGCAGGCAGCATGCGGCGGCCACGTAGTAGCGGATGCAGATCCGGAACCGTCCCGGAAGAGCGCGGCGTAGATCTGAAACCAACTGCACCGCATGCCACACGACAGCCACCGACACCAGCGTCGCGCCCACGACCACAAGCCACCACAGCGTGGTGGGGACACCGACGAAAACGAGAAGCGATCCCACCCCGAGAAGAGCGAGACGCCACGTCGCCCGTCGCTGGGTGGCCTCGTCGTCGCGGGATTTCAGCAGTGCCGCTGTGAAGTGGGCGCTCCACACCATGACGGCATGTGTCATGGCACCCAGCGCCACAAGATGCACCATCAGCCAGGTGGCTTCCGGCACCCACGGGTGGATCAGCGCGACCGCCACCGCCGCGACCAACCAGACCACCAGGGGAAAGTCCCGCAGTGGTTGCGTTCCCCGCCTCACGAACGGATCGCAGAATGCGCTGCGACGCCGACGAACAACAGTATGGATGCCACGTTCACGATGCCACCAGTTCTCCAGAGAAACGTGATCCCATTCGGATCTCCCGTGACACGGGATACCAAGTGGTCAACGTCAGATGTGTGTCAGCTTCAGCTTCCACGCCTGCGGGCCGCGCTCCACGTAGTCCACAGAGATGCTGTCCCCGTGGCGCTGCTCGATCTGCGCGAGCAGTGGAAGCGGATCGTGCGGTGCAACGAGGACGAAGGCCGCGCCAGACGCCAGGGAGTCGACCACGCCGTGGATGGCTGCGTGCCGCACCGCATGGGGGATCTGGCGGGCGTCGAGTTCCGGCAGGGCATCGTGGGCTGCCCCGCAACCGCAGGACGACGTCTTCTCGGTGATGTTGAGCTCGGTCATGCCAGCGACGTTACTACAGGGAGATGTGGATAAATGGGCTAGAATCGCGTGATGCACGCCAACGGTCCCAGTCCGCTGACCACGCCGCCCTCCCTGTCTGCGGCGCGGCGCCGCGTGCTTCAAGCGGTTCTGGAACTGGGGGGCAGGGACGTCACCATCAACGACGCCTCGAAGCACCTCGGGGGACATCCGAACTCCGCGCGTCAACACTTGGATGCTCTCGTCGGTCAGAGGTTGCTGACCGCTGTCGACGTCGAATCGGGCAGGCCGGGGCGCCGCCCCCGTGGCTACTCAATCACGGCGCTCGGGCGCCAGTGCTTGGGCGCCCGACGCGTGGAGGAGTCGCGCGAACTGGCCGAGGTGTTCGCCTCCTACTTGGTGACGAAGGGAAGTGGTGTGCCGGAAGCACGGGAAATCGGACGGGCATGGGGCGACAAGCGCGCCAATGATCTGACCGACGAGCAGGCCAGACGTCCTCTCGATGCGGTGATCGAGGTCCTCGACATACTGGGCTTCGACCCCGCTGAAATCGAGACGGAGGCGGGCGATGCTGTCATCCTCCGGACGTGCCCGCTGCTGGAGATGGCCGAGCGTTCGCCGGAGTTCACCTGCAACATCCACCATGGATTGATCGACGGCGTGCTTCGCCGCATTGGCGCGCGCGAGGGGGTCGAGTTGCTTCCGTTCTCGGAGCCTCATGGCTGCCGAATGCACCTCACGCGCACGGGCAGTACAGCCCGTGGGTCTCGCGCCAGCTGAACTCATCAGCCTGTGCTCATCCGCCTGCAAACGGCGGTAGCACGTCAACGATCTGTGCATCCATCAGCGACTCCGACGGGTCCGTGACGGCGCGACCGTCCACCAGAACCGTGCAGCGGTCGAGAACGGCCGAGAACTGCTCGCCGTGACGGTCGGTCAGATCCTTGAGCAGATCCCCCAGTGTTGAGGAGGTGACGTCCTCTGCGGTGGTTCCGGCTGCGTCGGCGGCGGCAGCGAAGAGACGAACCTGAGTCATGAGTGCTCCTTCGGTACGGGCGCCGCAGTCGCGACGTCCTCAATCACCCTACGCAGACGCTCGGGATCGGCTTCTGCGTCAAGACCTGTGGCCAACCCCAGTAGGTAGGCGCTGACAGGTGCCATGGGTCGGGCGCCGGCGTGGGCAACCTCGCGGGTCATGTCCAGCACCGCATTGATGTCGACGCGCGTCGGGTCGATGTCGACGGCCTCACACGCCTGGCGCACGAACTGGTGCCAGCCCTCATGTTCAGCCTCCATGGCGTCCCTCCAGCGTCTGTCCCAGGCCTCGTAGTCGCCCCAGGTGTCAACATCCTTGCCCACCTCAGCGACGTCAGCAATGACGTTGAGCCGCAGTGGCGCGAGAAGACCGCGTACCGATCGCTGTCGCGGATCACCATAGTCCGCCGCAGCGCGGCGCAGGGCCTCGCTCCTGTGAATGCCCAGCAGCCACTGGGGCGTGCCATCCTCGGCGCCGAGGCAGTGCCCGTCGGCGTCGCCGCCGTCGAGGGCAGCCCGGAGGAGCTGGGGAACGGCCTTCTCGGCTCCCGGAAGATCGCAGGCGAGGACCAACGTCCACTCAGCCGACTCGGGGATGGCCTCGAGTCCGGCGACGAGTCCAGCGGCGGGCCCGGAGCCGGGTGGGTCCTCAACGATCTGGCGCACTCCGTCGGGGACGTCAACCAACCCGACGACGATGCGCTGGCGTGCGTGTCTGGCGGCGAGCAGCACACGGTCCAGCAGACGTTGGCCGCCCACCTGCAGATCGGCTTTGGACACGCCTCCGAGGCGGGATCCACGACCACCGGCGACGATGATCGCATCAAAGTTCAGCGGCATCTCAGGCATCCCTCCTCCAGGAGCCGGACCGGCCACCCTCCTTGGACAGGACACGAACGTCGCCGAACCAGGCGGAGCGGTCCGTCCCCTTCACCATGTCCACGACGGCGAGGGCGGCGACGGCGACGCAGGTCAGAGCCTCCATCTCCACGCCGGTGCGGTCGGCGGTACGCACCTCTGCCGTGATGTCAATGCCGCCCTCGACGAGTTTCAGGTCACACGCGACGCCATGCACGCCGATCACATGCGCCAGTGGCAGGAGGTCCGGGGTGCGTTTGGCTGCCTGGATACCGGCGATGCGTGCCACGGCCAGCACATCTCCCTTGGGGACGGTGCCGGAGCGGAGCATCTCCATGACCTCATCCGAACAGTGCACCCTGGCTGCGGCAGTGGCACTGCGGATCGTGGGTTCCTTGGCGGTCACGTCCACCATGCGGGCATGTCCGGACTCATCCAGATGGGTGAACCTGCTCACCGGTACCTCCTGAAGGACACTGTGTCGCCGGCTGCGACGTGATTGATGTGCGCCTCCACCATGGCGAGACCGTCGGCGCCGACGGCGGCGGACACCAGGTGTGATGCGGATCCTCGTCGATGGACGGGGCGCACGTGCTGCCGCCCGGCCGCATCGGTTTCCGTCAGCACGGGCACGTACTGCCGACGACCCGGTGGCGGTTTCCAGTCGCTGGCAGCGACCGCGCTCTGCCATCCCGGAGTCTGCCGTGAACACATGCGGTCAAGGAGTGCGGTGATGAACAGCTCGAAGCTGACCATGGTGGACAACGGGTTGCCGGGCAGCGCCACGAGGGGGACGCTGCGACCGTTCTCCGCCTCCCACACGGCCCATCCCTGCGGCTTCCCCGGCTGCATGAGGACATGCCGGAATGCCGACTCGGCTGCACGCGACTGCAGAACGATGCGTACGACGTCGTGGTCGCCCACACTGACGCCGCCGCTGAGGACCACCAGATCGGCGTCCGCTGCGGCGCGTTCCAGACCGGCGGTGAACTCGTCCTCATCGTCGGGGAGCACCAGCCGCGCCACCACGTCGGCGCCGGCGGCTGTGAGGGCCGTGGCGAGGAACAGTCCGTTGGACTCGAAGATTTGTCCACGCTCCAACAGTCCACCGGGTGGGCGCAGCTCATCGCCGGTGGCGACCACCGCCACCCGTGGACGTCGCACGACGCTCATCTCCGAGACACCAGCGGCCGACACCAGTCCCAGTTCACGAGCTCCCAGGACAGTCCCGGCAGGCAGCACCTCGGCACCGCCCACGAAATCCTCGCCCACTGCGCGCACATGGGCGCCTGCGGACGGGATGTCGGCGAGGGTGATCCAGCTCCTCTCCGTCGACTGCTCCACCAGTTCCACCGGCACGATCGTGTCCGCTTCCGAGGGCAGCGGGGCTCCCGTCATGATGCGGCAGCACTCGCCGGGTCCCATCGCGGGATCCCGCGGGCTGCCTGCGGGGACATCGGCCACCACCCGCAGTTTCCTGCCCACCTCGAGATCGCCGGCGCGTACGGCAAATCCGTCCATGGCGGAGTTGGCCATGATGGGCACGTCGCTCGCGGCCACGACAGGCTTGGCCAACGTGCGTCCGGCGGCGTCCGCCACGGGCAGCACGTCAATGTCCTCGATGGCCGTCACCAGCCGCAGGAGCTCGTCGAGGTATTCCTCGACGGTCAGTTGCACGCGGTCGCTCACCCCTCTGCACGTCCCCTCAGTGCCAGCTCGGTGACCCGCGCGCCGAGCGTGTCGATGTACATCACTCGGCCGACGAGGGGCTCCCCGATGCCCATGATCACCTTGAGGCATTCCGTTGCCATGACGGAGCCCACCCATCCGGTCATGGGTCCCAGCACTCCCACGTCGTCCAGCTTCGGCATCTCGGCGGGTGGCCGCGGGAAGAGGTCCCGCAGGCCCAGCCCGAGGCGTTCCCAGAACACCGAGACCTGGCCGTTGATTGACTGCACCGCGCCCCAGACGAACGGCATGTCCAGCGCTTGGCAGGCGTCCGCTGTCACGAGCCGGGTGGGCAGGTTGTCCACGGCGTCCACCACCAGGTCATGGCCGGCGAAGATCTCGGCCGCCGTCTCGGCGGTGATGCGGGTGCTGACCGGTGTGATGTCGATCGACTCGTTGAGGTCTCGGAGCCGTTCGACGGCGGCATCGGCCTTGCCGCGTCCAATTGTGGAGTGACCGAAGAGGGTCTGACGTTGCAGGTTCTTGAGTTCGACGACGTCGTCGTCCACCACCGTGAGGTGCCCCACGCCGGCGCCGGCGAGGTACTGCAGCACCGGGCCGCCGAGGCCCCCTGCGCCGACAACGCAGACACGTGCGGATTTCAGGCGCCGTTGCCCCTCGATCCCGACCGCTGGCAAAGAGATGGTGCGGGCGTAGCGATCGATCTCGGCTGGGGTCAACTCCGCGGAGGGTGCGACGAGGGGTCCGGGCCAATCAGTCATTCGTTCTCCGCCGCATCGATGAGTGCCTGTCTCAGCACTTCCGGGTCAGCATCGGGACGCAGCCCTCTCGCCATCCCCCAGATGTAGGCCGCGACCGGCCCCATCGGCCGGGTGCGGGTGTGCGACACGGCGCTGGTCAGCTCATGGATGGCCGGGATGGACACCGTCGCAGGGTCCAGTCCCACGCTGGCCGCCACGGTATTGACCCACGGCTGCCACGCCTCTTCGTTCACCGGTTCGCGTTCCACACCCGCCATCATGCCAGTGGATTCCTTGTAGCAACTCAACGCTCGTATCCATCGGGCAAGAGATTGAGCGGCCCTCACCCACACCTGTAAAAATTCACGCCCTACCATCAAGAACAGTCCGGCCCCGCCAACCGTGGCCCGGCGACTGAGACCCTTCCACGGCAGAGGACACGATGAACACTTCCAGCACAGCGGACAGCGAGGCCGTGGGAAACAGCGGAGCCAACAGGGTACTGACGCTGTCCACCATCGCATTCACACTCATGTTTGCCGTGTGGCTCATGTTCGGGATCCTGGGCAAACCGATCCAGGAGGAGTTCGGGCTCAGCGATGTGGAGCTGTCCTGGATCAGCGCCGTCGCCGTCCTGAATGGTTCGCTGTGGCGGCTCCCGGCCGGCATTCTCGCCGACCGCTACGGCGGCAAGAAGATCATGACTATCCTGCTGGTGGCCGGCGCCGTGTTCTCCTACCTCGTCTCCCTGGCCGCAAGCTACGAGATGCTCTTGGTGCTGGCCTTTCTGGTCGGTTTCGTGGGCAACAGCTTCTCCAGCGGCATCGCTTGGAACTCAGCCTGGTTCCCCGCCAAGCGCAAGGGCTTCGCGCTGGGTCTGTTCGGCGCTGGCAACGTGGGCGCATCGGTCACCAAGTTCATCGGGCCCCCCGTCATCGCGGCCACCGCGGGCACCACGGTGATCTTCGGGCTTCAGGGCGGATGGCGCCTGATTCCCACGTTCTATGCAGTGGTGCTGCTGGTGTGTGCACTGCTGGTGTGGTTGCTGGCCCCGAAGCAGGACAGGATGCCGGGGAAGTCGCAACCCCTGGCCGCCCAGCTGAAGCCACTCCGGGACATTCGTGTCTGGCGCTTCAGCCTCTACTACGTCATCGCCTTCGGCGCCTATGTCGCCTACTCCGCCATTCTGCCCAAGTACTACATCGACAGCTTCGGGGTGGACCTGGGGACGGCTGGCCTCCTGACCGCGACCTTCATCTTCCCCGCCTCCCTGCTGCGTCCACTGGGTGGCTGGCTCTCCGACGTGTGGGGCGCCCGGGTTGCCATGTACGGCACCTTCATCGCGATCATCGCAGCGCTGTCCGTGCTGTCAATTCCCAGTGGCCGGTCCGACGACGGGCCGTTCGGTCTGCCCCTGTGGCTCGTGGTGGCACTCGTTTTCGTCGTTGGCTGCGCCATGGGCATCTCCAAGGCTGCGATCTACAAACACATCCCCACCTATTTCCCGGACAACGTGGGCTCTGTGGGCGGCCTCGTGGGCATGCTCGGTGGCCTGGGAGGGTTCTTCCTGCCGCCACTGTTCGCCTACCTCACAGTCTTCACCGGCATCACGTCCATGCCCTTCATCGTGTTGCTGGTCCTCACTCTCATCACGACGGTGTGGATGCACGTGGTCATCACCAAGATGAAGCGCGAACGCCCCGATCAGCCCAACCTGCTGGAAGTGCCACCCGAGGTCCACGAGCACTCCTGAACGTCATAGGGTTGACCCATGCCTGAGACACGCAACGAGCGCAATGACATTGTGAAACGCAGTGAGACCGACAGCATGGGTGCCGTCGAGGTTCCCGCCGACCGCTACTGGGGCGCCCAGACCCAGCGCAGTATCGGCAACTTTCCGATCGGGCGCGACACCTTCGTCTGGGGTCGCTCGATGATCCGGGCGCTGGGCATCCTGAAGAAGTCCGCCGCCCTGGCCAACGCCGAACTGGGCGAACTGCCCCTCGACGAAGAACAGGTGGCCGCGCTCGTCGCCGCTGCCGACGAAGTGGTCAACGGCAGCCTCGACGACCACTTCCCCCTCGTGGTCTTCCAGACGGGCAGCGGCACCCAGTCGAACATGAACTCCAATGAGGTCATCTCCAACAGGGCCATTGAAATTCTCGGCGGCGAGATGGGCACCAAGTCGCCCGTCCATCCGAATGACCACGTGAACCGCGGGCAGTCGAGCAACGACACCTTCCCGACCGCCATGCACATCGCCATCGTGCTCGACCTGCACGACCTTCTCTACGACCGCGTCACGCGGCTCCGCGATGTGTTGCACGGCAAGGCCGAGAAGTTCGCCGACATCGTCAAGGTGGGACGCACCCACCTGCAGGACGCCACACCCATCACTCTGGGCCAGGAAGTCTCCGGCTGGGTCGCGCAGCTGGACTACGCACTCGAGCAGGTCCGCCACGCCGAGTTGGGCTTGCAGGATCTGGCCATCGGCGGCACCGCCGTCGGCACCGGGCTGAATGCCCATCCGGAGTTCGGCGCCCTGACCGCTCAGAAGATCTCCGAGGAGACCGGCTTCGAATTCCGCCAGGCCGAGAACCTGTTCGCCTCCCTGTCCGCACACGACGCACTGGTGGCCGTCTCCGGCTCCCTACGCGTGCTGGCGATGGCGCTGATGAAGATCGCGAACGACGTCCGGTGGCTCGCGTCCGGGCCCCGCAACGGCATTGGTGAGATCACCATTCCGGAGAACGAGCCGGGCAGTTCGATCATGCCCGGGAAGGTGAACCCCACACAGTCGGAAGCCATGACGATGGTGGCCACACGCGTCTTCGGCAACGACGCAACGGTCGGCTTCGCCGGCAGTCAGGGCAACTTCCAGCTCAACGTGTACAAACCAGTCATGGCGCACGCCGTACTGGAGAGCATCCGCCTCATCGGCGACACGTGTGAGGCGTTCACCGATCAGTGCGCTGTGGGGATCGAACCCAACACCGAACGGATCGAGGACAACCTGGCCCGCAACCTTATGCAGGTCACGGCGCTCAATCCCCACATCGGGTACGACAAGGCGGCCAAGATCGCCAAGAAGGCGCACGCCGATGGCAGCTCACTGCGCGAAGCGGCAGTGGAACTCCAGTTCCTGACCGACGAGCAGTTCGATCAGTGGGTCGTCCCCATCGACATGACACACCCCAGGGGCGCCTGAGATCGCCGCACCGCTCCGCCAGCCCGAGAACACCATTGCGGTTGACCTGACGCGCCTCTGCACTCCTGTATCTCTGGCAACGCAGGGGTCAGGGTATCGCCACGTTGACCCCTTCATGGTGTGAACTGGGCGCACCTGCAGAGGAGGAAGCATGGCTAAGGACAGAAAAGAGGATCCCGGACCGAGCGTGAAGGATCCGGAACTGTATGAGGCCCTGCGCGACGAGGGCAACAGCAAGGAGAAGTCCGCACGCATTGCAAACGCGGCCGCCAACACGTCGCGCTCAGATGTCGGCGCCAAGGGTGGTGAGTCCGGCAGCTACGAGGACTGGACCGTGGACGATCTCCGCAAGCGTGCCGCTGAGATCGGAATTGACGGGCGATCCACCATGAACAAAGACGACCTCATCAAGGCCCTCCGCAACCACTGAGCTCAGCACAACCGAAGCCACCGCAGAGTAATACCACTGGTCTAGCTGACACCACCGCTGTGCCGCTGGGGTGGGGAATACCAGTGGTGTTACAGCGGCCCGCGTGTCGTCGGTGCGCAGTGGGCCGATGTCGCGCGCTGTCCAACCGCTGGACAAGAATGGCCGCGGTTTGGTGGGAACGCGCGGTCACTGCTAACTTCTGCTCCGTGATCACCTGCACCCTTCACATGGCCCGCCTGCAGCCCGCAGCTCCGGCAATGATGATGTGCGTGCGAATGTGCTGCCGCTGATCGAGCATCTGCTCCCGGCAGCGATGACCACCCTGTGCACTGGCACACAGTAGTGGATCTCTCCTCTGTACCCGCATGGCGCGTGCCAAGGCGCACCTCTGTACCCGCCAGCAGCCCGAACCCCAGAACAATCCCCGAGAGGGCCCCCCGTGATTGCAGTGACGAACCTGAAGAAAATCTACTACCAGGGCACCCGCGAGGTCCGCGCCCTCGACGGCGTCACACTCGCGGTACCCGACAATTCAGTGCACGGAGTCATTGGGCAATCCGGTGCGGGCAAATCCACCCTTGTTCGTTGCCTCGCGCTCCTCGACCGTCCCTCCTCGGGAACGGTGGAGATCAACGGCGTCGATCTCGCGCACGTCCGCTCCGGCGAAGCTGCGCCAGGCGCGGCGCCGGCTCGGCGTGGTGTTTCAGCACGCCAATCTGTTCGACTCACGCACCATCGCCGACAACATCGGCTATCCCCTGGAGCTGGCCGGAGTGGAACGCCGCGAGCGGATGACCAAGGTCACGGAACTCCTCCGACTGGTCGGACTGGGTGACGCTGCCCATGCATACCCCGCCCAACTCTCCGGCGGTCAACGCCAGCGCGTGGGAATCGCTCGTGCCCTTGCCACCGATCCCGACGTTCTGCTCTGCGATGAACCCACCAGCGCCCTCGATCCTCGGACGACGGACGAAATTCTGGACCTCATTGCCAGCATCAAATCCCGGCTCGAGCTGGCCGTCCTTGTCATCACCCACGAAATGCACGTGGTGAAGCGCATCTGCGACTCAGTTTCCCTGCTGGAAGTTGGACTCGTGGTGGAGTCCGGACCCTTGGCGCAGATCGTGGGGCGCCTGGGCAGTCGTCTCAGCGAGATGCTGCTGAACATCCCCACGTGTGAAGACGTACCCGTCTCACTCGGCAGCCCGGTGGAGATACTGGACACCACGAACTTCGGGGAGACCGCTGCCCTGACCCGTGCCGAACGTCAGTTCGGAGTGGACCTTCCCGTTCTCGCGGGCACCGTGGAACACCTCGGCGGAAGCACGTTCTCGCGAATGCGAATACTGGTGCCTCCACAACTCGATCCCGTGACGGTTGTAAATGTGCTGCATCAGCACGGGGCGCAGGCTTCGGTGACGTCCAACGTTGATCGTGCGGTGGCGTGATGTTTGGCTTTCTGGGTGACCTGATGAACAACCCTGCGATCACCACCGCCCTGTGGCCAGCGTTCCTCGAGACCGTGCTGATGGTGGGGATCTCAGGAATTGCAACCGTCATCATTGGTTTGCCGCTGGGCGTTGTGCTCTTCACCACGCAGCCGGGTGGGATGGCAGCCAACCGCCCCATTAACGTCGTGCTCTCGGGAATCATCGTCAACATCACCCGATCCATCCCATACGCCATTTTGATGGTCTCGCTGATGCCGTTCACGCGCTTCATCGTGGGTACCTCGATAGGTCCACTGGCCGCGTCGGTATCCCTGACGATCGCCTGTGTGCCGTTCTTCGCCCGTCTGGTGGAAGCTGGCTTGCGTGACGTTGCACCGGGCAAGGTGGACGCCGCTCACGCCATGGGCTCAACGCGCCACCAGACCGTCTGGAAAGTGCTTCTACCGGAGGCCAAACCGTCGCTCGTGGCGAGTGTCACCACCACGCTGGTCACTCTCATCGGTTACTCCGCCATGGCCGGCCTCATCGGCGGCGGGGGACTGGGCCGCCTCGCCTACAACTACGGCTACCAACGCTTCCAGCCCGAGGTCATGCTCGTCGTCCTCGTGGTGCTGGTTCTCTTCGTCCAGATAGTCCAGGTGATCGGCGACCGTGTAGTGCGCCGAGTCGATCACCGCTGAGCCCTCAGCTGCCGAGTGCCATCCGGGCGCCGGTCCACACCAGAGAAGGAGACCACCATGGTCAAACTCCGCACACTTTCCGCAGGCCTGACTCTCGCCACAGCTCTCATGCTCACCGGCTGTGGGGACCAGGCCGAATCTGAGCCCACCGACGACACCATGAACGATTCGTCGTCGACCAGCGTCACAGTTGGTGCAAGTCCGCTTCCCCACGCCAGGATTCTCGAATTCGTTCAGCAAGAACTGGCTGAGGACGCGGGAATAGAGCTCGAAATCGTCGAGTTCGACGATTACGTCCTACCCAATGAAGCACTCGCGTCCGGGGAGATCGACGCCAACTACTTCCAGCACCTTCCGTACCTGGAAGCCCAGATCGACGAGAAGGGGTATGAGTTCGAGCACGGGGAAGGTGTACACATCGAACCCTATGCAGCCTTTTCGGAGACCTACGCCACCCTCGACGAACTGCCGGATGGTGCTACCATCGCCATCACCAATGACGCCTCAAACCAGATCCGCGGGTTGCGCATGTTGGAGTCCGAGGGTCAGTTGACAGGCATTGACGACGACAGCAGTGTCCTGACCCTGACCGACGAGCAGAATCCTCGCGGCTTCGAGTTCTCCGAGAATCAGCCCGAAGTCATAGTGCAGCAACTGGAGGATCCAGCCATCGACCTGGCCTTTGTCAACGGCAACTTCATCCTCAACGCGGGTCTCACAACTGACGACGCCGTCGTGGTTGAAGAGGTCGAAGGAAACCCCTACGCCAACTTCCTCGCGTGGCGCGCGGACAACAGCAACGATGGGGTCATGGTTTTGGAGGAGCTTCTGCAGTCCGACGAGGTGGCCGCCTTCATTGAGGAGACATGGCCCTCCGGTGACGTGATTGCCGGAGGCTGACCAGCCTCACCCAGGTCTGTGAAAAGGGGGCCGTCCACGAGTTCTCGTGGACGGCCCCCTCTTTGTTGGCAACGCGGCCCCGGGAGGATTCGAACCTCCGACACCCGCTTTAGGAGAGCGGTGCTCTATCCCCTGAGCTACGGGGCCAGCACGCACAGCCTAGCGGGACCGAGCCCGTGCGGCGAAATGCTCCCTTGGCCACCCCGCCTTCGTCCACATTTCATGCCCGCATGCCCGTACGACACTTCAAGAATGCGGGCATGAAATTGCCCCCTGGACCCGGGTGGGTTCAGGGGGCACTTATCATGTGTGTGGTCCGGCGGCGTCCTAGTCTCCCACAGCGT
>CANLTJ010000009.1 GCA_947493995.1 uncultured Arachnia sp.
ATCGGTATACCTCTTCCTCTTACCCATCCCACACCCCAGATCATCAAAGGTGTTGCGTTGATGTCCTGAACCCAAGGGCAACTATTTCCTCGGTGGACACCGAATGCGGCGTGTCCGGTCAGGGGGTGGCGTGCGGGCGGGAGGGGCGACGGAGGTGGGAGGTGTGGCTGGAAATGGAGCTGCCGATGCATGCACCGACACGACACGCGGCACTCACTGCTCACCGCGTCAACTATTTCCTCGGTGGACACCGAATGCGGCGTGTCCGGTCAGGGTGTGGCGTGCGGGCGGGAGCTGTGGCGTGTCCGGTCAGGGTGTGGCGTGGGAGAGGTGCGCAGGGCAAACGAAAAGGGACCCACGTGGTGTGGGTCCCTCCTCGTTGTGACGTCTCTCAGGAGTACAACTTGCTCGTCTCGTCCTGAATCTTCTCGGCAACCTGCGCCAGCTTCTCGCGGTGTGCCGTCGCGTGGTGGCCACAGAACATCAGTTCCGAACCCCCGCGGAGGATCACCCGCATGTAGGCCTGTGCGCCGCACCGGTCGCAGCGGTCCCGGGCGGTCAGTGTGGGATCGACGGCTGTCTCAGTCATGCTCGCCTCGCTCTCGATTGGTCTTCGCAGATTACAACGTCCGAAGTCCGACGTTTGTTCCCGCCGCTCATGTGTTACCGATTCGTGACCCGGCAGATGGCTGCAACAGGGTGTGCGACAGCCACGAGTCGATGAGCCCCCGGGCGATGGAGGCGCTTCCGGGCAGCACGATCTCCTCGGTTTCCAAGGCTCGACTCACCTCATCCCGTGTCCAGAATCGTCCCCAGGTGATCTCATCACCGTCGGGCTGGACCGTGCTCTGCTGCGTCGTGGCGACGAATCCGAGCATGAGGGATCGGGGCATCGGCCACGGCTGGGAGGAAACATAGGACACCGCCTCCAGCGTGACGCCGACCTCCTCCTGCACCTCCCGCCAACATGCCTGCTCCAGCGACTCGCCCGCCTCAACGAATCCAGCTATCACCGAAACCCGCTTCTGCGGCCAGGCCCGCTGCGACGCGAGCAGGAGGCGGTCCTCGGGATCCAGTACGGCGACGATGATGGCCGGATCTTGGCGGGGAAACGTCATCATGCCGCATGCGGGGCACACGCGGCGGATTCCGCCACCGTCGGGGCGGGTGGGTGCACCACATCGCTCACAGTGACGCGCCAGGGTATGCCACCGCACAAGGGCCACCGCCGCCGCCACCGGTTCCCGCCACCGTGGATCGACATCCCGCCATGACGCTGCTTCGCCCCCGCGAAGGGAGTGAACCGGCCGCGCGAACCACGGCCGTCCGTGGAACGTGCCGAGCGCGATGTCATCTGCTCCACGCCCTCCCCGAGGCACAAGTTCTTGGGGCACACCCCGATCGGAGAGGAAGCCTCCCACAGAGTCCACCTCGAGCACGAAGGCGTCCCGCCATGCGGCGTCGAGAAGTGCTGCGTCGCGCTGGCCCATGTCCCTGTGCAGGGCAGAGCTGCCGATCCAGTTGTTCATCAATTCTCCTCTGCGACCGCGAGGGCATCCCCGATGAGGGTGGAGGGCGCGTCGACGAGGCTGAGGCGGTCCGCGAGCACATGATAGAACCCCGCACCCACCCGGCGTTCGTCGACGTCGTGTGCCTGGGCCCATGCCTGCCTGTACACAGCAAGCTGCAGAGGGTCCGCAGGCTGCTCGGAGGTCTTCCAATCCACCACGAGATAGTCCAGGTCAGCAGCGTCCCAGGCGTAGACCGCGTCCATGCGCCCGCGGAGCACCTGTCCCTGCCAGTTCAGGAGGAAGGGCACCTCCACACCCAGCGGCGTGCGTTGGCTGAACTGGCCTGCCTCGAAAGCCGTGATGAGTGCAGCCAGTTGTGGTGACGGTTGCCCCTGCAGCACTTCGAGTTCCTCAAACGCAGCCGTTGCATCAAAACGCTGCTGCACCCACGCATGGAATCGTGTCCCCAGGCTGGCGGCGGACGACGGCCGACGCGGCATGCGGCGTACCAGCTGCTGCGCGAACGCCTGCGGGTCCGCGCGCATGGCCATCAATGCGGTGGCGGAAAGACCCTCGGGCAGAGCGACGCTGCGGGCACGTCGTCGGACCTGCTGATCGATGAGCAGAGCAGCGTCCTCATCCCAGGCGGCGATGAGCGCGGCGTCCTCGGTGGCCTGGACGCCGGAATCCCAGACCCACTGGTCAACGTCGTCGAATGAGGTGTCGGATGCAAGCAGCGCCGCAGCTTCTTGGACCATGTCAGCCGCTGCCTGTCGCTCGGCAAGGACGCCGGGCTCCAGGTGCAGTGGCCACCGGGCGGTCGCATCTGTCGACGGCACGGGATTGGTCTCCGGGAGGGCTGGTGTGGACGCGTGGCTGCGACCCACCTCCTCAATCTTGGCGAAATAGACGGACGGTTCCCGTTGCTTGGTCAAGCCGGGTGGCCAGGCATGAGTGCTGGCAACAAGACGTTGCTTGGCGCGGGTGACCGCGACATAGGCGAGCCGATCCTCCGCCGCTCGGTGGTCAGCCCGGGTCTCGGAGGTGAACTGATCAATGCCCTTCTTGTCGTGGCTCCCGAGCTGAGGGATCCCTTGCGCATCACCCCGCAACGGCGAGGGCAGGAGTGCTGCTCTGGTGGGCCAGATCCCCGTACGAGAAGTGGCCGGGAAATAGCCCTCACCCAGCGACGGTATGAACACCGTCTCCCACTCCAGCCCCTTTGCCCGATGAATGGTCAACAGCTTCACCGAGTCCTCATCACTGGGCACCGCCTGTTCCAGACCGACGCCGTGCTCATCCTCCACGTCGAGCCACGCGAGCAGCCCCGCAAGGCTGCCATCCCCGTCCACGTCCACGTACTCGTTGATCGCATCCATGAAACGCGCCAACTGTGAGACGTCAGCGACGGGGCCCGCGAGCAATTCAGCCTCCAGGCCGAGCGTCTGCACCACACGCGCGACCAGATCCATCACCGGATCGTGGGCGTGGCGTCTCAACTGCAGCAGTTCCTCGCTGAAGGCGCTGAGCCTTGCCCTGCCCTCAGCGCTGATGCCTCCCTCACCCGGATCGTGGACGGCCTCGAGAAGGGAGACCATCTCGGCTGGATCGGATTCGGCAACCACATCGTTGAGTTCAGTTCTCAGTGCCGTCTGTGTCCCATCCCGGCGCCGTGCGCCCGCCAACTCTCGGGCCCGGGCACCCAGTGCCTCAAGATCTGCAAGTCCCAGCCTCCATCGAGGTCCGGACAGCAGGGACGCCACGTCCGGGTTGGCAGCCACATCATCGATCACGCGAAGCGTCGCCACCACGGGTGCCACTTCCGGCAGGTGCAGGAGTCCACCAAGCCCTACGATCTCCGTGGGGATGTCACGGTCCCGGAAGACCTCGAAGATCTCACCCAAGGTCTTGTTGCGCCGCACCAGCACTGCAATGTCTGACCACGGCGTGCCGGACGCCTGCTGCCGAATCACCTCCTCCGCCAACCAGTCGAACTCCTCCCTCTGAGTGGCGAAACGTGCACCCGTCACGTGACCGGCCGGAGTTCCTTCGGGAGCAACGAGGGCCGCTCCGTCGCCATTCAGGTCGCTGGCGATGCTGTTGCCGGCATCGAGAATCCGCTGGCCGCTCCGACGATTGGTGCGAAGGCTCAGCCGTGGTGCTGGGCTGCCGTCCGCCAGAGGGAAAAGCCCGGGGAAGTCGAGGATGTTGTTGGCGGCCGCCCCACGCCAGCCGTAGATCGCTTGGTGAGGATCACCGACGGCCGTCACGGGAAACCCGAGGCCGGTTTCCGGTGCAGTGCCCGAGAAGAGTGTTCGCAAGAGAATGGCCTGCGCAGCTGAAGTGTCCTGGTACTCGTCAAGCAGAACCACTGTGAACCGTTCCCGCAGAGCTGTTCCCACAGCCGGGGCGCTCTGCGCCACTTCCACGGCACGGCGCAGTTGATCGGCGTACTCGACCAGACCGAGACCCGCCTTGAGGCTTTGGTAGTCGGAGACGAGAGAGAGGAGTTCCTCACGCTCGTCGATGGCAGCGATGCTCTGCCTGACCACGGCCAGTTGTTTGCCACGCCACAGCGGGGCCTCCTCGAATCGCGTGCGCGATAGCCGGTCGAACTCGCGGACGTCGGCGGCATCAACGAGATGGGAGGCCATGTGTGCGTCGAGTTCCAGTACCCGTTCGGGGATACTTGCGTGCGCGAGGCGGCTGATGTTGCGAAACGGGCCGGGTGCCGCTGCCACGGCGCGCGCTGCCAGACGGAACCGGGATGCTCCTGTGAGCATGACGGGGTCATTGTCCAGGCCGACGCGCAGGCCGAATTCCGAGACCAGACGTGCTGCGAAGGAGTCGTAGGTGAGAATCAATTCCGTACCCTCGGCGTCGTCGCCGCTCAGCACCCCTGCCTTCTCCAGAGCAGTCGACACCCGCCCCGCCAGCTCCCCCGCCGCCTTGCGTGTGAAGGTGAGTCCGAGTACTTCTTGGGGCCGTACCTGACCCGTTGCCACGAGCCACACCACACGCGCGGCCATGACCGTCGTCTTGCCGGTACCTGCGCCAGCGATGATGACGGCCGGGGACAGCGGCGCTGTGATGGCATCGAGTTGCTCGTCCGAGAACGGAATCCCCAGGGTTCGACACAGCTCTTCGCGGTCCATACGTCTCCTCATTGCACGATCCCTGTCCTGCTCGGATGGAGCGCGGGGCATGAGTCCGCAAACTGGCACCAGCGACACATGCTGCACACGTGCGCATCGTATTCACCGGAATCGATGATCGTGACGGCTTGGGCCAGCTTGTCGTGCACCCACGTGGGGCCCACCGCCAGCTCCGTGCCCCCGTCCGGCACGTCGTCCAGGGACGCTTGTTCCCGGATCAACGGCAGCGAGTCCCCGTGACGCAGGAACAGCAGGGAGGGAGGGGCCACCTCTCGGACACCCGGGGCCAGATGATCGAATGCCCCCGCCTGTGCCGCGAGTTGGTAGACGCCCAGCTGTTCGAACTGGGGCATATCTCGTTGTTCGGGCACGAACCTACCCGTCTTGATGTCCACCACTTTGAGGCGTCCATCCTGGAGCTCCAGCCGGTCCACCGTGCCCCTGAGTTCGACGGTGCGTCCAGCAACATTCAGCGTGACCCGGAACGGTTCCTCAACGGCCAGTAGTTCACACGGATTGCTGAGCTGCCATGCGAAGAACCGTTCCAGCGCAGCCTCCACTGCGGCCCGCTCCGTGGCAGAGAGCCATTCGGCCTCGAATGGAACCTTGTGCCACACCGCCGCAAGTTCGTCGCGCACCTCATCCAGGGAAAGACCGTCAACCGCAGCGCGCTGCGCCAACAGGTGCACGACGTCGCCCAGCGAGGCTCTCGAGGTCCGACCGGCCTCGGCACCCACGCGCGAGGACAGGAACCAGTGCCGTGGGCACGCGAGCAGGGAGGCCAGATGTGACCCGGTGATGCTGATGGTCTCCCTGCGCGCGGAAGCCCCCGACGATGGCGTCCGCAGACCCCACCACGTGCTGGGATCGGCCGAGGCGAAGGCTCTGATGCCTTCGGCATCCTCCGCCCGGGCGAGCCGGGCAAGACGTAGCGCCGCCGCACGTTTCAGCGACTGGCTCCGCGCAGGGTCAGTCATCACCTGCCGCAGATCGGCGACAAGTGCGGCGGCTGTCAGCCGCTGGCGGGGGCGTCCGTGAATCCGTTCTGGCTGCACACCCAACTCGTGGAGGAATCGCGAAGGACGCCCCGCCTCACCCTCCGTCCCTTGGGAGGCGCTCACATGCAACTCCTCCTTCGCCCTGCTGCACGCCACGTGGAAGAGCCGTCGCTCATCGGCAAGCTGATCGGCGACATCGAAGTCACCGCCGGCCTCCGACAGCATGCGGGGATCGAGGAGAAGGCCTCTCCTCGCCAGCTGGGGCCAACGCCCCTCCGACACTCCCACCAGCCACACGCGGCGCCATTGCTGGCCCGTGGACCTGTGCGCCGTCAGGAGTCGCACGCCCCGCCCCACGAGATCCAGTTCCCGACCGGTGTCCGCGGGTATGTCCTGGCCCGCGATCTCGGCCGCGAACGCGAGCGCGCCGGAGCTGCCCACCAGATCTTCGCGGCGCCCCGCGAGCTCGAACAGCTCCACAAGCGAATCCAGGTCATGGTTGGCCCGTCGTGAGCCGCCCAGAGCGGCCCGCCGCAGCTCGGCAGGCCACCCCGTACCGTCCCACAGCACCCACAGGGCCTCCTGTACCGGCCTGTTGTCGGCAAGAAGTCCAGCAGCCCGCTGGAGAAGTTCGGCAAGTGTCCGGGCGGCCGCGGCTTCCGGTACGTCAAGGCGGTCAAGGAGTTCGGGTTGGGAGAGGCACTGGCCGAGAAGGAGTGCTGAATGCCCCAACTCCGGTTGGGAAACCCGTAGCGCCCTGCCGAGACGACGAATGGCAATGCTGTCCATGCCACACAGCGGCGATGTGAGGAGCCGATGAGCCTGATCCGGATCGGGGCGCCCACCTCCTGCTGAGACGGACAGGGCCAACAGCAGAACCCGCACCGCCTGTTGACCAGCGAGCGGCACCTCGTCGCCGCCCACCTCGACGGGCACGCCATAGCGGCTCAGTTCGCGCGCCAGCACCGGGAGCTGCGCGCGTCCAGAACGAACGATCACCGCGAGGTCGGAAAAATCCAGTCCGTCATGCAGCACGGCGTGGCGAAGCTGCTGCGCCACATGGACCAGCTCGGCGGCCTCGTCGTCGTAAATTCGGACACCGACGCGGCCGTCGATGGCCGGGACGGGCCGTGGGGTGACAGGTGCATCCTTGGCGTTGAGTCGCCTCGCGACGGCATCCAGGGCTGCCCGCACAGCAGCCCCGTTCCGGAACCCCTGAACCAGTTCGACCCTGGTGGCCTCCGGGACCTCGGACAGCACGGCCAGCGCTTCACCCGTGGCGCCACGAAACGAACTCGTCCGCTGCTGTGGATCGGCGAAGGCAAGCACCGGAAGTCCCATGTGTGCCAGATCAGCCAGGAGCCGGGCCTGTGCTGGGTCCAACTCCTGGACGTCGTCCGCGACCACCGCGTCGAAGCGCGAGAAGACGCTGCGCTGGACGTCGGTGGACGTCAGCAGGACCCGCGTCCGGTGCACAAGCTCCGCATAGTCCAGCGTGGCCTCGAAATCGGTCACCGTCAGGTACTGCTCGAAGAAGCGGGCTGCAGCACGCAGCAATGGGTCACCCTGCCGCTGGGCCAGTTCCTCCACCCCATCCGGATCCAGGCCGAGGTGCCGAGCCCGGGAGAGCCATTCCCGCATCTGGCTCGCGAACGCTCGTGTGCCGACAGCGGCCCGGGCGTCAACAGGCCAGAAGTTCCACGGTAGGCCGGCGATCATTTCGCGGATCCTGAACTCCTGCTCGGGAGCACGCAGCAACCGCAGGTCCTGGTCCCCGCCTCCCATGTCCCTCAGCAGTCCGAGGCAGAAGCCGTGCACCGTGGTGACCCGCGGAAACACTTGAGCCCGGCCCACCCGTCGAGCGATTTCCCGGCGAAGCGTCTGGGCAGCTGCGCGTGACGTGGCCAGGACGACAATGCGTTCCAGTGACCCGCCGTTCTCGAGGCGGGCCACGACGGATTCCAGTAGAACGGACGTCTTGCCCGTTCCCGGGCCCCCCGTGACGAGGCGAACACCCGGCGACGGCGCGGCTGCTTCGGACTGCGCCTCGGACAGCTCAGGGGGCGCAGGGGGCTGTTGCCGTCTCAGATGCCAGCCCATCGAGTTCGTTGTGGTCACCCTTGTATGGAAGCAGTCCCTGCTGACAGTTTCACCGCGACACCGTTCAAAATGGCCCAGCGCGTGCATTGCACCCTTGATGTGTGCAAGAGTTGAGCCATCGCCACCAAGCGGCGATCGCGCAACCCACGTGTTGATCGGTTCTTGGTTCCCCGCTCCGGCGGGTGGTGAACCCGGTTCGCGAGGTGCGTTCGGGAGTTGCAAGAGGAGAAGTAGTAATGGCACAAGGAACCGTCAAGTGGTTCAACGCCGAAAAGGGTTACGGTTTCATCGCCGTCGACGGCGGCGAGAGTGAAGACGTATTCGTACACTGGAAGTCGATTGACTCCAGCGGTTTCCGTTCACTTGAAGAAAACCAGCGCGTGGAGTTCGACATCGTTCAGGGCCAGAAGGGCATGCAGGCGGATCACGTCCGTCCCATCTGAGCAATCACCACGAAATCGCAGCAAGGGGTCCGCTATGTTTGGGGCCCCTTGTTGCATTCCCGCACGCTCTCGGCCCTCGGGGCCAGAAGGACGACTGATGACGAGCTCCACCGGCCGGGCAGACCGCAATCACTACGTCATTGCCCCAGCAGCGTGGATCGCCGGCTGCAGCGACATCGGTTGCAAGCACGAGACCAACCAGGACGCGATGTCGCTGGCAGCGAGATCCGAACCCCACGTGGCTGGTGTCATCGCCGTGGCCGACGGAGTCAGTACCGCGTTGGGAGCCGAAGCGGCGTCCGCGGCTGCGAGTGAGGCGGCGTGCCTGCATCTGACAGAGCGCCTCCAGGACGGGACTGCCCACGATGTGGCGATGGTCGAAGCCTTCTCCCGTGCCAACGATGCCGTTGTGGCGAATGCCGTTGCGCAGAAGCCATCGGCCTGCACGCTCGTGGCGGCCATTGTGGAACCGCACCAGATCGTCATCGGCAACGTCGGCGACTCCCGTGCCTACTGGCTCGGCGACGACGCTTCCTGCCGCCTTCTGACAACCGACGACTCCATGGCACAAGCCCGCATCATGCTGGGCATGTCCCGCACAGACGCGGAACAGTCACACCAGGCCCACTCGATCACGAAGTGGCTCGGGCGTGACTCCTCAAACGTCACCCCGTCCGTCACCTCCCTGGAGCCAAGCGGCGACGGCTGGCTGCTGCTGTGCACGGACGGCCTCTGGAACTACGCGAGCTCGCCTGAGGAGATGTTCGAGGTATTCTCCGCTGCCCGCGAGGCGAATGCGAACCCCGCTGCCATGTCCGAGGCACTCGTCGAATGGGCAAAGACCCAGGGTGGCCGGGACAACATCACCGTCGTCGTCGCGCGCCACGAGGCTCGTTGATCCACGCGCTATCGTGATCGGTGACCCGAAAGACGCATGAGACGAGTGAGGTGTGCGAGATGGAAGTACGAATTGGCATCAGCGACGTGGCACGTGAGGTGACCGTTCGCACCAAGACCAGTGCTGAAGACATCGCCGAGCAGCTGCAAACGGCTGTGACGGAGAACTCGCTCTTCGAGGTGGTTGATGAGCATGGCCGCCGCGTCATCGTCCCCGCATCCAAGGTGGCCTACCTCGACCTTGGTTCCACCGATGTTCGCGCCGTCGGATTCGGCGCCGTCTGAGCTTTCATGACATCGGTGGAGTAAGGTGGCGGGCGGACGTGGGAAAGCCACGCGCGGTGCTATGCGCCGAATCCCCGCCGCCTGCGAGGGCTGAAGTCCCGGGCCGGCCCGAATGAAGGTTTTACGCTGAACGATCAAGAACAGCCGAGCGAACAGACGTTCGCGGATCTCGGCATCAAGGAAGACATCACATCCGCACTGGCAGAGGCCGGGATTGTCCACCCCTTCCCCATCCAGTCGCTGGCCATTCCACTGGCGCTCTCAGGTGTGGACCTGATCGGCCAGGCTCGCACCGGTACCGGCAAGACGCTTGCTTTCGGCACCACCCTGCTGCATCGCATCACCGCACTTGCCGAAACCGCGGCTCACCCGCCCACCCATGGAAAGCCCCGTGCGCTGGTCGTCGCGCCCACCCGAGAGTTGGCGCTACAGGTCTCGAGGGACCTGTCCGTCGCTGGCGCGAAGCTGAAGACCCGGGTTCTGACGATCTACGGTGGCACCAGCTACGACGAGCAGCTGGACACACTGTCATCCGGTGTGGACGTGGTGGTGGGTACCCCGGGACGATTGCTCGATCTGTTGAACCGTCGAGCGCTGGACCTGACGAAGATCCAGGTGCTCGTGCTGGACGAGGCCGACGAGATGCTCGATCTCGGGTTCCTACCCGACATCGAACGACTGCTTGCGGCAACGCCGAAGCACCGTCAGACGCTGCTGTTCTCTGCAACGATGCCGGCACCGATCCTCACGCTCGCCCGGGCCACGCTGAATCGTCCCGTGAACATCCGCGCCGAGGGCAGCGATGCGAAAGCCACCGTCCCGGACACCAAGCAGTACGCCTACCAGGCCCACAACCTGGACAAGCCGGAGATCGTCGCGCGCATCGCGCAGGGCAGGGACACCTCGAAGATGATGGTGTTCTGCCGCACGAAGCGCAATGCGCAGCGTCTCACCGATGAACTCGTGGATCGGGGCTTCCCCGCCGCCGCCATCCATGGAGACCTCAACCAGGCGGCCCGAGAGCGTGCGCTGAAGAAGTTCCGGGCGGACACCATCACGATCCTGGTGGCCACCGATGTCGCGGCCCGCGGTATCGACATCACCGGTGTCAGCCACGTCATCAACTATGAGTGCCCGGACACGGCCAACACCTACGTCCACCGGATCGGACGCACCGGCCGTGCTGGCCAGAAGGGTGTGTCGGTCACGCTGGTGGACTGGGCTGACGTGACGCGGTGGAAGGTCATCGACAAGGAGCTGGACCTCAATCTGCCTCCTCTCGTGGAGACCTATTCCAGCTCACCGCACCTCTTCTCCGACCTCGACATCCCCGAGGGGACACGCGGCAGACTGCCCGGAGCCAAGCGCGCGGAGCGTAAGGAGCGCAGCGACGGTGATCGGCACACCGATCGCGGGTCGCGTGACTCCGGTGATGGAGGACGGCGGCGCCGCTCGCGACGAAACTCCTCCACCGAGGCCGCCGGTGACCACCCCAGGTCGGAGGCAGGTGGCGCCGGGAAGCCGCGCCGGCGTCGTCGTCGCCGTGCTGGTGTGGAAGTCAGGGACACGTCGCAGTAGTCGCCGCAGGGCATGCGCCCTGCGCTACACGGCTACCTGATGAGAGCCAGCGAGTCAGACCGGTGGCTGGTTCGTCAGTAGTCCATGTTCATGGCCCGGCGGACCTCATCCAGCGTGTCGTCGGCGACGGCACCGGCCCGAGCGTTGCCGTCGGCCAGGATTGCGGCCAGGTGTCCGGGGTCCGCGACGATCTCTGCACGTCTGGCGCGGTGCCCGGCGAAACGTTCGTTGACGGCTTCGGTGACGAGTTTTTTCAAGCCACCTCCTCCGGCGTCACCGAGTTCTGCAGCCACATCCTCCGGGGACCGGTCGAGGCACAGCGCTGCGAGGTTGACGAGGTTGGAGACCTCTGGGCGGTTCATCGGATCGTAGGTGATGTGCCGGTCTGAGTCCGTGACGGCGCGCTTGAGGAGTTTGGCCGTCTCGTCTTCACTCATGCCCAGCTCGATGGTGTTGTTCCTGGATTTGCTCATCTTGGCGCCGTCGAGCCCCAGGATGGTTCCTGAGCGGCTGAGCAGGGCTTCCGGTTGGGGGAAGACGGGACGCTCTGGAACGGAGCGCCCGTAGCGCTCGTCGAATCGACGGGCAACCACCCGCGCCTGTTCGAGGTGGGGCAACTGGTCCTTGCCGACGGGAACGACGTTGGCCTTGCAGAACAGGATGTCGGCGCTCTGGTGCACGGGATAGGTCAGCAGGAGACCGGACATGGGGCGTTCCCCCGTGTCGTCGAGCTCCGTCTTGACCGTGGGATTGCGACGCAGCTCCGCATCAGTGACCAGGGACAGGAACGGCAGCATGAGTTGGTTCAGAGCCGGCACGGACGAGTGGGTGAAGATCGTGACCTTCTCCGGATCCAGCCCGGCGGCGACGTAATCGGCGAGCAGCGAGTGGACACGCTCCCGGAGGGGGCCGACGCCGTCGCGATCGGTGATCACCTGGTAGTCGGCGATCACGAGGAAGGTCTCGACGCCGGCATTGGCCAGGCGGACGCGATTCTCCAGGGATCCGAACCAGTGACCGATGTGCAGATTTCCGGTGGGACGGTCTCCCGTCAGCATGCGGAACCGGGAGGGATCGGTGGAGATGGACTGCTCAATCTCGGCACTGCGCGCGGTGGATCGTGCCAGCGAAGCCTCCGAACTCGCCATCGTCTCTGCATCCATGTCTGCTCCCCTTCATCGGCTCGGCGACAACGGGTGAAACCCTACCGGTCGCGTGCCGGTATTCACCACCGCGGTGGAGACGGGTCAGACAGTGCCGCCGCGCGACCGGATGCGTGAGACGAGCTCCAGGAATGCGGATTTGCGCGTCAGGTTGATTCCGAGTGGGTGGCCCTTCTTCCCGGCACCGTGGTAGTCGCTGGAGCCGGTGCGGATCAATCCCAGGCGGGCGCCCATCTCGAACAGCAGGCGTCGAGTGTCGGTGTCGTGGTCCTCATGGTCCACCTCGATCCCGTCCAGCCCGTACCCGGCCACGAGGCTCTCCAGGAGGGATGCGGTCACGACGTCGTAGTTGCCGCGGGACCATGGATGCGCGATCACGGCCGCTCCGCCCGCCTCATGGACCAGCGTGATGGCGCGGGCCAGGTCAGTGCTGTAACGCGCCACGTAACCGGGTTTGCCCTCGGCGAGGTACTTGTCGAAGGCTTCAGTGCGGTCGGCGACGTAGCCCCTGGCCACCATCGCGTCGGCGACGTGCGGTCTTCCCAGCGCTCGGGCTGACTGCGCGGCTGCGGTGATGTCGTCGAGGCTCACCGGCACCCCGGCCTCGGACAGCTGCCGACACATGGCAGGAAGGCGTCGAGAACGGCCGTCACGCACGGTGGCCAGCTCCTGGGTGAGGGCGGGGTGGTGCATGTCGCAGCCGTAGCCGAGCAGGTGGACGCTGTGTCCCGCCACGTCGGTGGACATCTCGATCCCCGGAACCACGCGTACGCCCATCCGCTCTCCGGCGGCAACTGCCTCCGGCACACCGTCGAAGGTGTCGTGATCGGTCAGCGCGATGACGTCCAGTCCCGCTTCCAACGCCTTGAGCACCAGCCCCGTGGGGGTGTCCGTGCCGTCGCTGACCCTGGAATGGGTGTGGAGATCGATCCTCATGCCCTCATCCTAGGAGGAAGGATGCACTGTCCCTTGCCGGGGATGGTCTAGATTGTCCCGCATGCACCTCAGCTACAAGCACAGCTACCCCGCCTCGAGCGATGAGGTGGTGGCCCTGATGGCGAATCCGGACTTCATCTCCGATGTTGCCGAGCATGCGGGCGCAACGAGTCACGACGTCAGGATCGAGGGCCGTACCACGCACATGGAGATGGCGCTCGTTGCCCCCAACGACATCCGCAAGTTCGTTGGCAACACCATCCACGTGACCGAGGCACTGACCTGGGGTGACCCCGACGCCCGGGGGGTGCGCCACGGGAACATCGAGTTCAGCGTGGCCGGTCTCCCCGTCAACGTCAATGCCGACGCGGTGCTGAGCCCCACCGGCCCGGCGAGTTGCCTGGCAACGTATGAGGGGGATCTCAACGTGAAGATCCCTCTGGTCGGGAAGAAGGTCGAATCCCTGGTGGCTCCCTCCATCGACGACGCATTCGCCGGCCTGGAGCGCCGCGCGATCCACTGGCTGACCTCCTGAGCCTGCTCTCGTCAGGCAGCCGCGCGGGGGTGGTGGTCCCGGCTCAGCCGTCGATGCAGAGTTCGAAACCGCGCAACCGATACCCGGCAATCAGCTCGTCCCAGGACAGGCTCGGTGTCTGCACCACCCGGATGGGAAGTGCCAGCAGCTTCTGCAGCAGCACGTCGGTTTCCTGGATGGCCAGGGCATTGCCGGGGCACTTGTGTGCGCCGTCGCCGAAGCTCATGACTTCGGCGCCGTAACCAGCGGCGACGTCGCGTCCCGGACACAAGTCGAGCGGCTCCTCGCCTGCGACGTCCTCGTCGGCGTTGGCGGCGCGCACGTAGAGATCCATCAGGGCACCTGCCGGGATGGTCTGGTCGCCGACGGCCAGGTCCTGTCCCGCCCGGCGGTACAGATGCCCCACCACGGGCTCGAGTCGCAGGATCTCTCCGAGCATTGCGAGGCGCTCCTTCTCCCCCGAGACGAGGTAGCGCTGCCTGAGCTCCGGCTTCTCCAGGAAGTGCCAGACTGCCATGGAGATGAACTCGCGAGTGGTGACCATACCGGCGGCACCGTAGGTCAGGCACTCGATCATGATCTCCACCCCCTTGTAGCCCTGCTCCAGCAGATGACTGATGACGTCCTGCTGCGGGTGTTTCCGTCTCGCCCTCACGGCCGGGAGAACGTCCCGGATGTAGAACGGGATCAACGGCAGCGCGCCCGCGATCGGTGCCCACAGCCGCGTCCACCAGCTGCGTCCACCACCTTGCTTGGCATGGTCGTACTCCGGCTGGTTGAACAGCCGCTCCAGGCGGCGCGACAGACCGGCCGTCGATGAGTTCGTCAGGCCGATCACCTCGGCGGCGACGGTGACGGAGTACTCCATGGCGAGGTCGTCCAGCGTGAACCGGTTCCCGGCGTCGGCCAGCAGCGCGGTGGATCGGGCGTCCATCAGTTCCCGGTAGCGGCGTGACACCACCTTGGGGGCGAAGAACCTCGCGATGAGGGAGCGCTGCTTGCGATGCTCCTCACCGTCGGCGAAGAGGATGGGTTGCCGGAGCCGCGGCATGTTCACCGATTCTGAGGTGAATCCCGCCTGGGTGGTGGCGTCGTTGGCCCGGAGCACCTCCCGGACGAAGCGTGCATCCCTGACGTGCCAGACGCCATCGCGCAGTTCCAGTCCGGGCCCTGCGGCCTCGCCTGCCCGAACACTCTTGCGATCACCCGTCGATACAGTCATGTATCCATTGTGCCTCGTCCACGGGCCATTCCGGCGGGCTGCACACCCGGGTGTGCAGCCCGCCTCAGCTGGCCTTGGCCTCGGCCGCCTCCGCGCGCCGCTTCTTGGCAGCCTCCACCGAGGCCTTGAGAGTGGCCATCAGGTCCACCACGTCGCCGGTGCCCTCCTCCGTGTCCTCGTGGGCAGGCATGGGAGTGCCGGCAAGTTTGGCCTCCACCACCTCCTCCAGTGCCTCGCGATACGAATCGGTGAAGGCATCCGGATCGAAGGTGCCCTCCAGCTGACCAATCAGGAGATTGGCCATCTCGATCTCCGCATCCGAGATGGTGACCTCCTCCGACGGTGCGGCAAACTCCCCGTCCCGCAGTTCGTCCGGCCAGTACATGGTGTGCATCACCAGCAGGTCGTGGTGCGGCCGGATCAGGGCGAGCGACTCCCGGGATCGCAGGGCGACCTTGACCACCGCCACCTTGTTGCCCCGGCACAGGGCCTCCCGCAACAAGACGTAGGGCTTCTGGCCCGTTTTCTGGGGTTCCATAAAATAGGCGCGCTGCAGATACATCTCGTCGATCTCGTCCGCCTCCACGAACTGGACCACATCCACCGCTTTCAGACTTGTCAGAGGCAAAGCATCCAGGTCCTCGGATGTGAGGATCGCCACGCGGCCATCGGGTGCCTCGTAGCCCTTGGCGATGTCACCCCACTTGAGAACCTGGCCACACTTCTCACAGACCCGCTGGTAGCGCACCCGTCCACCATCCTCGGCGTGGACCTGGTGAAAGGTGATGTCCTTGTCCTCGGTCGCGCCGTACAGCTTGACCGGAATCGAGACCAGCCCGAAGGACACCGACCCACTCCACATCGCTCTCGGCATTGGAGCACCCCCTTCACAAGAATTCCCCGCGCGTGCCCGCGCGTGTGTGGAAGCCATCGTGTCACTGACACGGCGCAGATGACGAGAGTCCAGCGAGAAACGGCAATCCGCCGACAGGCTTCGGCGATGCTTGCGCACCCCGGGTAGGGGTCGGTTTCAGTCTGCCCGGCGGTATTCCTCGACGTCATTCCACAGCAGGTCGTGACCGTGCAGCAGTTCCTGCACCTCGTCCATCTCCCAGGCTAGATCAATCTCCAGTCCTTTCGCGGCCGCGGCCGCAGGAGCCGGATCCACGTCGTCGGCGTCGCTGAACCAGCAGGTCATGGCGGATTGGGGAACGCGTCCGACGACGCAGGCCCCGTTGGCCAAATCCTCCCCGGGCGAGATCAGGGACGTGTCCACTTCGGCCACCAGCACCAGCCGCTCACCGTGCGTCGCCAGTGCTGCCACCGACGCCAGCACCAGCGTCGCGTGCTCGGCATCCTCCATCTGGTTGTCCTCAAAGCCAAGCTCCTCAAGGAGTTCGGGAGTGACGGTATGGGCGGGACGATCCCGCAGTGTGGATGCGCCCACGATGGCATCCAGCTCTGAGCGGTGAACAGGGACGAAGACTAGTTGGCGATCCACACGGTCACCATAGCCGTCGCAGCCGATGCTGAGCATGAGCCTCCTTGGGTGTTCAACTTCTGTTGGTAGTCGAACAGAAGTTGAGCACCCAAGTAGCCCGAGCAGGGGGTCGCGGGTGATGTACGGCCGGGGAAGCACGCGGGGTAGGTTGGTGGTCGCTGTTGCTGATCCTAGAGGAGAGACATGACCCGCGTTGCACTCGTGCTGCTGCCACTCCTCGTCACACTCGGTCTGGCCGGGTGCACAAACCCCTCCCCGGTGGAATCCACCAGGATTCTTCTCGACGTCACCGCCACGGCCCCCGCCGAGCCCCGGGAGGAGGAGGTCCCGCTCAGGTCGACGGTGACTCTCGTGGTGGCGTCCGAGGTGGACGGACTCCTGCACGTGCACGGCTTCGATGAGGAGGTTGACCTCGTGGCCGGACAGACGTCAGACGTGACGTTCCGCGCCAGCATGGCGGGCGCCTTCGAGGTGGAGACCCACGATCCCGACGCCGTGTGGATGAAGCTGGTCGTCTCGTGATCCCGCTGCACGGCATCGCCTCCCGGGAGGATTTGCCGCTGCCGTTCCCGCTCGTGGTCGCCGCAGCCGCTGCCGTGCTCGTCGTCACCTTCTGGATTCTGCTGTATGCATGGCGGGAGCCACGGTTCAGGGAACACAAGGGGTTGGAGCTGCCCCGCCTCACGAGATTCGTCGACTCGCCCTGGTTCCTGCGGCCACTCCGTCTCCTCGTCGCTGCCCTCTGGCTGCTCGCAGCGGTGGCACTGGTCCTCGGTCCGGATCGGCTGGACAATCCGGTCTTCGGTTTCGTCTTCGTCTGGTTGTGGGTGGGGATTGTCCCGCTGGCCCTGTTGTTCGGCCGTGTTCACGCCCGGACGAATCCCGTCCGGCTGCTGTTCCGAAGGGGTTGGGCAGGGGTACGGTCGCCCGCCAGCACGAGGGACTCGCGTCTACCCGCGGCGGCCGCGTTGCTGGCCTTCTCCTGGTACGAGCTCGTCGAGCCCTCGGCTGCGACGCTGCCCGTGCTGCGGGGTGCTGCCGCACTGTGGCTCGCGTGGGTGATCCTCGGCGTAGTGGTGACGTCCACTCGCTGGATCGCGCGTGCGGAACCCTTCGAGGTGTTCGCCACGACGATGGCGAAGTTCTCGCCATGGTCGCGTTCCGCCTCTGGCACAGTGCTGCTGATCAACCCTCTGCGCAACCTTGCGTCATGGCGGGCCCCCCGATATCTGTGGCTGCTGGCCTGCGTACTGCTCGGCAGCACTCTCTTCGACGCCATCGCCGGTTCCCCGTGGTGGGTCAGGGCCTTCCAGGACTCCTCTCTCCCGCCACGGCTCATTGGGACCGCGGGGCTCGTCGCCACGGTGGCGATCATCGCGGGCCTGTACCTGGCCAGCGTCTCACCACTGCGGCAGCGTGGCGGCTCCCTCACACAGGTGGCTGATGCGCTGGCACCGGGACTGGTCCCACTGCTTGCGGGCTACTTCCTCGCACATTACGGAACGCTCCTGTATCTCGAGGGACAGCGCACGGCCATTCGGATGTCGGACCCGTTGGCGCTGGGCTGGGACTGGCTGGGAATCGCCGAAGCGGGGCCGAACCTTGCCCTGCTGGCACTCCCCACCGTGATTGCCATCGCCCAGGTGCTGTTCATTGTCGCGGGTCATGTGAGCGCAGCGTTGGTCTCCCACGACATCGCCCTCCGCCATGCCGCCCCGCACGCAACCAGCCGGTCACAACTTCCCCTTCTGGTGCTGATGCTGGGCCTGACCATCACTGGCATGGTGCTGATGTTCGGCTGAGCATGACATCGACGGAGCCTGACCCGACGCCGGACCTAGGGAAGCGCTGATCAATGCTGTTCTCGGCGAGGACGTGCCGGGCGGGATGAGATGGTGTTACGACATCTGGTGCGTGTACTGGATGTCCATATCCAGATGTAGGGACGCCAGATCGCTCGATCCGGTGCGCCGCAGCCAGGACATGATTGATCAGTGGTTCCCTAGTGTTGTCCGGAGACACGTGGGTGTTGTCCGTGCTCCACGTACTGTTGTCCGCCGTGTTGCTGGCCAGCGTCGGCAGGGCTTCGATCCCTAACGTCGATTCCATGGACACAGAAGTTGCTGAACGCCCCGCTGCAAGAGCCGGCACAGCCGCGAGTGCGGCACAGCCCGGGAAGTTGCCCGGAAGATTTTCCAATGGATTCCCCGATGGGTTCATTGTGCCGCCTCAAGCGCTCCGGCTGGCGCTGGCGACGCTGGAGGCACTGCTGGGACGGCGGGCCCTGTACCAGCTCCGACCCTGGTTGACCCGGTCAGCGTTCCTGCAGCTCACCGCACATGTGGATTCCGGCATGTTCGATCGCAGCGTTCTGGGTGCGCTGCGCACGCAGATGCCCACACCTCATGCGGTCGAGGCCACAGCCCGGATCTCGGTCCACGCGCGATGGTTGGCCTGCACGGTCCGTCTGGACCGAGCGCAGCAGTGGCAGTGCTCGGACCTCACAGTGCTGGGCGCCGGCGACCCTCGAACGAGTCACCGAGCTACGGTCATCGTACGTTGACTGCGCTCCCGTGGCACGCCTTGTACTTCTTGCCGGAGCCGCAGTAGCACGGCTGGTTGCGGCCGGGGCGGTTGCCCGTCTTCGCCTTGGGCCCGGAGGTCGACTTGGCCTCACCCGTTTCGTCGGGCGCGGAGTACGAGAGATTGCTCTGTTCCTTGCCGCCCAGCCCCTTGGCCAGGGGTCTGGCGGGTTCGTGCTCGCCCTGCTCGGCGGCGCCGTCCTGTGACGGTGCTCCGCTGGCGGCCTTCACGCGACCCAGGACATCCATGGGGGAACCGTCGGTCTCCGTCATCAGCGAGACACTCGGTTGCGGCGTCGGCGGCTTGACCTCGAGGTTGAACAGCAGACCCACCACTTGCTCGAAGGATGCCTCGCGCATCGCGATGAACATGTCCCCACCCTCCCGCTGGTATTCGGTGAGGGGATCCCGCTGGGCCATGGCCCGCAAACCTATGCCTTCACGGAGGTAGTCCATCTCGTAGAGGTGTTCGCGCCAGTTGCGGTCCACCACGCTCAACAGCACCTGCCGCTCCAACTCGCGCATTGTGTCCTCGCCCAGCGCGGCCTCGCGGTCATCGTAGGCGCGTGTGACATCCTCTACGAACATCTCCACGAGTTCGTCCTGGTCGGGCAGCTCCTCCTCCACCGCGTCGCGATCGACGCTCACGGGGTAGAGCGTGCGCAACTCGTTGAAGAGGGCATCGATATCCCAGTCCTCGTGGATACCGACGGTGTTCGAACGAACCACGTCCTCAACCACGCGCTGCACCCGGTCACGCAGCTGTTCGCTGAGATCCTCCCCGTCGAGCACGCGGCGACGGTCTCGGTAGACGACGTGTCGTTGACGGTTGAGGACGTCGTCGTACTTCAGGACGTTCTTGCGCATCTCGAAGTTCTGGGCCTCCACCTGCTTCTGGGCGGATTCGATGGCGTTGCTGACGAACTTCTGCTCAATCGGAACCTCGTCAGGGAGCTTCAACATCACCAAGGCGCGCTCGAGCACTTCCGGACGGAAGAGGCGCATCAGGTCGTCGTTGAGGGACAAGTAGAACCGGCTCTCCCCCGGGTCTCCCTGCCTGCCTGATCGTCCGCGGAGCTGATTGTCGATACGACGTGACTCGTGGCGCTCCGAACCGACCACGTAGAGTCCGCCGGCTTCCACGACCTCTTCGTGCTCCTTTTCCACCTGCGCCTCGAGAGCTCTGAGCGTCTCGTCCCAGGCTGCCTCGTACTCCTCAGGTGTTTCCATGGGATCGAGGCCCTGCTTGCGGAGCTGCAGATCAGCCAGGAACTCGGGGTTGCCGCCAAGCATGATGTCCGTGCCGCGTCCCGCCATGTTGGTGGACACGGTGACCGCACCCTTGCGGCCGGCCTGCGCCACCACAACCGCCTCGCGCGCGTGCTGTTTCGCGTTCAACACCTCGTGGGGGACCCCGGCGGACTTCAGCAGCTTGGACAGCAGTTCCGATTTGGCCACCGAGGCCGTGCCCATCAACACTGGCTGTCCCTTGGCGTGACGTTCCACGACGTCGGCGATGATCGCATCGAACTTGGCCTCTTCGGTGCGATAGATCCGGTCGCCCTGGTCCTTGCGGATCATGGGCCTGTTCGTCGGTATCGGAATCACTCCGAGGCCATAGATCTTCTGGAACTCCGATTCCTCCGTCTTCGCCGTGCCGGTCATCCCGGCCAGCTTCGAGTACATGCGGAAGTAGTTCTGCAGCGTCACGGTGGCGAGCGTCTGGTACTCGTCCTTGATCTGCACGCCCTCCTTGGCCTCCAGGGCCTGGTGCAGTCCCTCGTTGTAGCGGCGGCCCGCCAACGACCTGCCGGTGTGCTCGTCCACGATCAGGATCTCCCCGTCGAGGACAACGTAGTCCTTGTCGCGCTTGAAGAGTTCCTTGGCCTTGATGGCGTTGTTCAGGTAGCTGATCAGTGGAGTGTTGGCAGACTCGTAGAGGTTGTCTATACCCAACCGGTCCTCGACGGCTTCGATACCGGAGGGGCCGATGGAGATGGTGCGCTTCTTCTCATCCACCTCGTAATCAGTCTCGCGCTTGAGTGAACGGGCGATCTTTGCGAAGACCGGGTACCACTCATGGGTGTCCTCGGCCGGTCCGGAGATGATCAGCGGGGTGCGGGCCTCGTCCACGAGGATGGAGTCCACCTCGTCCACGATGGCGAAATGGTGCTCCCGCTGGACAAGGTCCGACGCCTTCAGGGCCATGTTGTCGCGCAGATAGTCGAAGCCGAACTCATTGTTGGTGCCATAGGTGATGTCGCAGTTGTAGGCTTCACGACGTTGTTCCGGGGTCATCGATGACAGGATCACACCCACTGTCAAGCCCAGGAAGTGGTGGATCCGGCCCATCTGTTCTGCCTGGTACTTGGCCAGGTAGTCGTTGGTGGTGACGATGTGTACACCCTTGCCCGTCAACCCGTTGAGGTAGGACGGCAGGGTTCCGACGAGCGTCTTTCCCTCACCCGTTTTCATCTCGGCGATATTGGTCCAGTGCAGGGCCGCTCCGCCCATGATCTGCACGTCGAAGAGGCGTTTTCCGAAGACGCGGACTCCGGCCTCCCGGACGGTGGCGAATGCTTCAGGCATGATCGAGTCCAGCGATTCTCCCTCGGCCAGCCGTGCGCGGAGTTCGTCGGTCTGCCCGCGGAGCTCCTCATCCGACATCGCCTGGTAGTCCTCCTCGATGGAGTTCACCCGGTCAGCCACCTTGGACAGCTTCTTCAGCTGCGTTCCGGAGCCGATGTTGCTCAAGAAGTCCATGAATCCCACGGTGATGTCGTCCTTCGGTTGGGGTCTGTGGCAAGCCTCCCTCTGGGGCGCACCTTGCGTCATCCTACCCAGCAGCCATCAGAGCCCCAAAGACGCCCGCGCATCACGGGCGTCTCTGATGGTTCAGACCCAAAGGGTCTTTCCGGGGGCTGACTCAGTGAACGTTGAGGTGAATCACGCCGTAGTTGTAGGCCTTGCGCCGGTAGACCACCGATGGTCGCCCGGTCTCCGCGTCCTGGTAGAGGAAGAAGTCGTGGCCAACGAGCTCCATCTCGTCCAGAGCCTGCGCCAGCGACAACGGGGAGGTGTCGAAGGACTTCTCCCTGACCACCAACGGACCGTCCCCGTTCACGACCATGCCCGCCACCTCATAGGTGTCCTCGTCATCGTCGCTGGTCTCCTCGTGCGGGAGCGTCGAGACCTGGGCAGGCTCCAGGGCTGAGGCCACACGCAGACCCCGGTGGGTCTTGCGGCGGTCGGCTGCTTTTCGCAGTTGTGTCTTCAACCGGTCGAAGGCCAGATCGAAGGCCGAGTTCTTGTCGCCCGCCTTGGCCTCGGCCCGGATGACGGGTCCCCGGCTGCGCATGGTGATCTGAACCTCGACTGCGTCGGTGGGATTCTTGCTGTTGTCGGCGGAGAACTCGACCTCGACACGGATGACGCGATCGCGCAGCCTCTCCACCGTGGCAATGCGGTCAGTGACCAGATCCTTCAGGTCCTGACCGACGGTGCAGTGGCGACCTGTGACGACAATGTCCATGGATACTCCTCTTTCCGGGTCCCGCCGAGGGACGTCATTCAACGAAACCGGCTGCCCCACTCGGGCAGTCGGCTGTGATCATGTGTGGCGTGCAATCAAAGGACGACACGGACAGAGCCTTTGCCGGGAACCGACACGGGTGATGCCGTTCGACGGTGGCTGCACTCTGCATACCCATAAGTTACTCAACTCCGGGACCTGCCGGGGTGAATCTCCGTCCTCGGGGTGTTGGGACGCCTGTCGGCGTCGCCGATGACCGCTCCCCCCAGCACGATGGCTCCAGCCGCCTCCAGTGCGCGGGCAGCTTCTGCGAGGCTCGCGCCGGTGGTACACACATCATCAACGATGACGACGGCGCCGGTGAGTCGGCGTGCGCGCATGGTGTTGTGCACGTTGAGCTGTCTTCCGGCCGCGCTCAGGCTTCTCTGGTCCAGACCGCGGATCTCTCGCGTGAGCTGGGCTCTCCAGCGCAGACCGAGGTGACGCGCGGCAGAGGCCGCCAGCATGGCCCCATGATCCGCACCACGTCGTCTCACAGCATCCGCCAGCGAGGGAACCGGGACGAGACAGGTGCTGGCTGACACGTCGAGGCACCACGTGGCAACAGCGAGCCGACGCGACAGCAGTGGCGCCAGCTGCAGCGCCCCGTCGTCCTTGAACATCGGTACCAACTTTTCCAGATGCGGCCTGTAGTCGTTGGCCGCCACCAGCGGGAACTCCACCCCGGGCCGGCGCAGGGGGTGGGGAACCACGGAGCTGATCTCGGTGGCGCACGCAGAGCACGTCCCCCAGCCCGGCCCACCGCACGCGCCACACACGGCGCCGAGGAACAGGTGGGCGGCGGCCACGAAGAATTCCGACACATCCTCTACTGTGGGCGTCGATCCGGACCCATACCCAGTTCTCCACAGCCACGCCTGCGACCGTGTCGTACCGCTGTCTCACCCGGGGTACGTGACGTCCTGCAGGACGCCTTCGACCCGTCGCCATCGGCGTGTGACGTCGTAGCGCAACACCACGTTGTCCTCCGAACGCATCACGACGGTGTCAGCGCCCGGACCGGGTACGGCTGACACCTGCACAGGCTGCTCGGAGAGCGGTCCCAGATCCTCCACGAGTGATCCGTCCATCCGGGCCCGGTGAATCGAGGTGATCGCCTGCGCATCGGCCACCATCACCAGTTCCGTCTCTCCGATCCAGTCCAGACTCCGGAAGTTCGTCATCGGCGCGCGGCCCTGCAACAGTGACAATGCAGTAGCTGCCAGCAGACGCGGTTCCGGTGCCTGTTCGACGCTGGTCATCAGGAACCGTCGCGTACCGGTACGCTCCACCACCGCCGCCATCCGGACGCCTGTCTGGGAGACGGCGAAGTCGACAAGAGTGCCCTCCAACCCACTGGTGTCAACCTCCGTCATCTCGCCCTCGGCGTCAATGCGCACAAGGTGCGTGTCGCCTTCGACATCATCGCCGAGAAGCCAGAGATCACCCAGGGAGAACTGTGCGGCTCGAAGGTTGAGCAGGGCCGGCGTAACCGGCAGCAGCGCGCCTCCGAGGGGCCCCACCAGAACTGTGGTGCGGGTGTCATCGATGAAGCCGACGAGTGTCTGATCGATGGACACGGCCACTTCCGAGACGATGGCGCCCTCCGATTGCATGGGCAGCACCCTGCCTCCTCCGTCGAGCCGAACGCCGACGCCATCGCGCACTCCGAAAAGGTCCGATGTCGCTGTCCGGGACAGCACTTGGAAGCGCTGCTGGGAGGCCGCCTCGAGCACCGCAGCCTCATTCTGCTCGGGCAGGGGGTACGCGCGTCCGTCGTTGAGTATCTGCAATCCGGTCACGCCTGGTATGGCTGTCAGGGACCACAACAGCTGCGCTCCGAGCAGTCGCCGCTGGTCCTCGGGCATGGCGGTGTCCAGACCGGTCAGAGCCACCAGAACGGTTCCTTCGCTGAGCACGGTGGCGCTCTCGGCCGCGAGCCCCACCGTGGGCCCCATGGCGTTGACGACGACCGGTGCGATGGCGGAGCTGGGACCGGCCACGAGTGCTTCGACGATGCGTCCCGGCGTCAGCAGGGCGTCGGGGACATGGATCAGGTCCGGCACCACATGGTCGCCCGTCGCGGAGCCGAAGTACACCGTGATGTGGGACCACCACCGCTCGAAGATGTAGTCCGTGACGAGGACACCGTCCGGGGGTAGAGAAATTCGCCACTCCCCCTCCTCCTGGATGACACCGAAGTCGTGCGACATCTGGGCGCCCGTGGCGGTGAATCGTCCCTCGCGGTCGAGCAACCCGGTCTGCACGCCCTCAGCGCGAACTGTGCCGTCCTCATCCAGGACAACACCTCGAAACACCGAGCCACCCTTCCCCGGTTCCCAGATCGACGCGGAATCCGCCGTCAGGTAGGTGCGCGCAACCTCGTAGTCCACCCCCGGGTCCGCCATGGCCTGGAGGAAATTCTCCACGAGGCGCACTGCCGAAATACCCGGCTCCGGAGGTTCAGCAATGATTTGCACCCCCCTCGGCTCTGCCTCCTGAGCGACCTCCTCCACGGGACCTGCCGTGGGGATATCGGTGCACCCGACCAGCAATATCGCTGCCACCATCAGGGCGAGAAGTCTCATCATGGGGTGGTCCTCCGTGCGGCAGGATCGGTGGGGATCACGGTCAGGGGTGAGCCCATCAGGACGTGTCGGGGGTCGCGCGGGAGCATCAGACGGAATTGTGCACCACGGCCCGGCCGTCCCCAGGCCGTCAACCATCCACGATGCAGCCGGGCGTCCTCCAGCGCGATGGCGAGCCCCAGACCAGTGCCACCCACCACCCTGTTCCGCGACGGATCAGCTCGCCAGAATCGATCAAAGACCAAGGTGGACTCGCTGGCCTGGAAACCCACGCCACGGTCACGCACGGCGACTGCAACAGCGTGCACGTCGGAGCCGACCGTGATGTCCACGGGCTGGCCGTCACCGTGCTCGATGGCATTGGTCAGGAGGTTTCGAACGATCCGGCGAATCCGACGGGAGTCCATCTGGGCCGTCGCCGGTCCATCACTGACGACCCGCAATTCGATTCCGAGCCCAGCAGCAAAGTCTCGTTGACTCTCCACCTCTGACTCCACCAGCGGGACCAGATCCACTTCGTCGAGACTGAGCACCGCCGCCCCTGCATCGAATCGGGAGATCTCCAGCAGATCAGCCAGCAGCGAATCGAACCTGTCAATCTGGGTCGACATCAGTTCAACGGTCCTTCTCGAGTGCGGCGCGAAGTCCTCCCTTGACTCGTGCAGGACGTCAGCAGCCATGCGGATGGTCGTCATGGGTGTGCGCAGTTCATGTGACACGTCGCCCACGAACCGGCGTTGCACCAGCGAGAGCGTCTCCAACTCCCTGATCCGGGCAGCCAGGTCTTCGGCCATGTCATTCATCGACAACGCCAGCGAGGCGATGTCGTCGGTTCCACGGACCTGCATCCGCTCCTCAAGGTTTCCCGACGCCAATCGGCGGGCCGTGTGGCTCGCTCTGCGCACCGGGCGCACGACCTGCACCGTTACCAGGTAGGCGATGCCCGCCAACGCTCCCAGCAGGGCAACTCCGGTAATCGTCACCGCCCGCTGCAGTGCAGTGAGAGTGGCCACCTCACCGGACATGGGAAATATGTAGTAGACGGGAAACCGTTCGCCGGAGCTGTCGACCAGCGTGGTGCCCAGCGCCCAGCCGGGCTCGCTCGGTGAGTTGTCCGCATACACCACGGACGTCGGGGTCACATACATCCGGTCGCTGTCCTGCACCTGCTGCTGCAGGCTCGCCGGGACGGACTCGCGGTCAATGCCCTCGGAGAGTATGGCCCCGGCAGGACCGTCAATCACCACTTCGTACTGCCCGGCCTGCCCCTGCGCCTGGACGGCGAGGGAGTTCAGTTGTTCGTGGACCGAGAGGCTGCGGGACTCTGGCCGGCGCAGTTGGTCCGTCATGAAGTTCCGGATGCCTGTCGCCTCGGTGATGGCCGCGTTCTTCTTCGTCTCAACGATGCTGGTACGTGCCTGCTGCATCAGCAGCAGCCCAGCCAGGATGAGCACCAGGAACGACGCGGCAAGTGTGGTGAACAACACCCTCAGCGGCAGCGATCCCCACCACAGCTGCTGCCATCCGGGGTTTCTGCGTTCAGGCCGTTGTCGCTTGATCACCGGCGCGGTACCCCACTCCCCTGACGGTCACCACGATCTGAGGGTGCTCGGGGTCCAGCTCAACCTTGGCGCGCAGCCGCTGCACGTGCACGTTCACCAGGCGCGTGTCCGCAGCGTTGCGGTATCCCCAGACCTCATCCAGCAATGCCTCTCGGCTGAACACATGGGAGGGCCGTTTGGCCAGGGCAAGGAGGAGATCAAACTCGAGCGGGGTGAGCTGGATGGCGACGTCGCCCCGTCTCACGGTGTGGGCGGAGACGGATATGACGATGTCCCCGACGCTCAGGACGTCCTTGCCGGGGTCTGCCGTCATCTGCCGCAGCCGAGTCCGGATGCGTGCGATCAGCTCTTTGGGTTTGAACGGCTTCGCCACATAGTCGTCGGCACCTGCTTCCAGACCAGCCACCACGTCAGAGGTGTCAGAGCGGGCTGTGAGCATGACGATGGGGACCACGGATTCCACACGCATGTCCCGGCACACACTGACGCCATCGCGGCCGGGCAGCATCAGATCGAGGAGCACAAGATCCGGGCGGCTGTCGCGCATGGCAGCGACAGCCTCGATGCCCGTGCCACAGTGCACGGTGTCGAATCCCTCCTGGCGCAGCACGATCTGCAGCATTTCAGACAGGGCGGGATCATCATCCACGATCAGGATCCGTGTGCGAGACTTCGTGTCCGTCAAAGCCTCCTCCTTCACTCTCTCCCCGACCATGGTAACGCGATGGCACGGAAGCTCAGCGTAGGTGGCCCGGCGGGCGGAGCAGGATCTTCGGGACCTTTCAGTTGAGTTCGGGGGTTTCGGTCCACGTCGACCAGCGGCCGGGGGCACCCCCGACACGGCGCAGGGTCCGGCGCCACAAGTCATCGGGGGTGCCGAAGATTTCCTCGGCCCGGGGCGAGGCCCGGAACCAGGAGCCGCGGATCAGTTCTCCTTCGAGCTGTCCGGCGTCCCACCCTGCGAGCCCGACGTAGATCCGCAGGTGGGAGAAGCCGCCGGCGACGAGCTCGACGGGGGTTTCCAGATCCAGAATTCCCACGTCCTCGAACAGTCTTTTCCAGCCGGGAGGTTCCTCGGAGGGGTTGGCCACCTGGGCCAGGCATACCGCTGCCTGTTGGGAGACCGGTCCCCCTTCGAACAACACCTTGGGAGGGGTGAGCATGTCCTGGAAGTGCTCGAGAACGTCCACCATGCCGAGTTCGCTCACCTTGTGGAGGCTGACACCCAACGATCCGTTCTCGTTGTGATCGAGCAGGAGGATGACACTGCGATCGAAGTACCCGCCCCGTCCCGGCTCCGTCGCCACGAGTATCTGACCTGCCGCTGGCGGATGACCCTCATGCATGAGCCCATTCTGTCATGCACCCTGGACCGCCGGAGATGCACAACAGCCGGACCCCAAAGGATCCGGCTGCGGTTGATTCCCCACGGCTGATCCGCAGGTCTCATCATCAGGGGTGGAGGTGGCGGGAATCGAACCCGCGTCCTCAAGAGGCGAACCAGGTCTTCTCCGGGCGCAGCCGACTAGGCGTTCTACTTGGCTCCTGCACTCACGTCGGCATGTCGCAGACGAGCCCAGTCCCAGTTGAGTCCCGCATGATCCCTGGAACACAGATCACGCAGCAAGCCTTCTGAATTAGGCCAGGAACTGAACGGAAGGCACGTTCAGACTGACCCTTCGATCACTGATCAGGCAGCGAGAGCGAAGTTAGTGCGGTTGTTGTTGGCACTTATTGTTTTCCACGCATCGTTTACGAGATAAGCGTGGGTCCTCGGCCCGCTTCTCCTGGAACTACCGTCCCAAGTCGAAACCAGTCACCCCCTGTTGAGTTGTGAACCCCAGTCTACCAGCTGCGCAACACGTGTCGAGCGCCGTCATTCGCCGATCTGGCGGTTCCGCTGCTGGGGAGGTCTGAAGAGCAGCACCTTCTCGAAAGCTGCCGTGCTGTTCTGTCCCTGGAACGCGCGGATGGCCAGGACACTGGTGGTGACCAGCCATCCGATGACACCGAAGAAGAACAGCGACTCACCCACATTCAACAGAGCCATCACCATGCCCAGCGCCAGTGCAACCGAGATCGCCGTCAACTGGAAGCTGAGAGCGCGGCCAGCCTCGAGCCACAATCGTGATCCCGGCCGTGCCACGGCCTTGACGATGACGGGCCCGAGGAAGAACGGGAAGATGTACCCGCTGAGGTGGGTGAATCCTGCGCCGACGTTCTGTGCGCTGTCGACGACAGGAGGACGAGCCATCGGCGCCACGTCACTGTGGTGTGAAGGATCGACCACCCGTGCAATACCCCGCAGGGAGGAGTTCAACTCCGCTCGTGTGGAAGCAGTGAGAGCCGTGGCAACACGATCCTCGAAGCTCTCGCTGTCAATGACGCCGGAGGCAAAGGCGCGCTGCAGGTAATCGACGGCGCGATCGCGTTGCACGTCGGTGACGTGGCTACCGTGCATGGGATGGGAACTCATGATTCCATTGTGCTGTCTCCGGTCAATACAGACCATTGGGGGTTTCCCTGGTACTCCCCTGATGACGATGAGGGGTAGGGCCCACACCTGTTCGGTGAGTGGCTTCGCCGCGACTCAGCGACGCCGGTACTTGTTGCGTGAGGCCAGCGCCCGCTGAGCATCTCGCTTTGCGTCGCGCTCCGCGATGCTCTGGCGCTTGTCCCAGTCCTTCTTCCCGGTGGCCACGGCGATCTCCACCTTGGCGTAGCCATCGGAGAAGTAGAGGGACAGCGGAACCAGGGTCTTGCTGGTGCCCGTGAGGGCTTTCTCGATGTTGGCAATCTCGCGGCGGTTGAGCAGGAGTTTCCGGGTTCGTTTGGCGGCGTGGTTGAACATGGTGCCGAACTTGTATTCCGGGATGTTGGCATTGCGCAGCCAGACTTCGCCGTCGTCAACGGTGGCGAACGCCTCTGAGAGGGTGGCGCGTCCGGCGCGGAGACTCTTCACCTCAGTACCGGAGAGCACGATGCCCGCTTCATAGGTGTCGCCGATGTGGAAGTCGTGTCTCGCTTTCCGGTTCTGGGCGACGAGTTTGCGTCCGGACTCTCTGGGCATCAGGCCATGATGCCATGCATCGTACTCAGCGGAACCACTTGGCCATGGGGTTCACCTTGGCGCCGTTCTCCCAGACCATGAGGTGGAGGTGGCATCCGGTGGAGTAGCCGGTGGTGCCGACGTAGCCGATGACTTCTCCCTTGGTCACGCGCTGGCCCACGCCCACGGTGTAGCGGCTGGCGTGGTTGTACCCGGTGGTGACGTATGCGCCGTTGACCTTGCCGTGGTCAATCATCAGTCGATTGCCGTATCCCGCATTGAAGTACCGCTCGGTGACCGTGCCGTCAGCCGCGGCCCTCATGGGTGTGCCGCAACCAGCGGCGAAATCAGTGCCGTCATGCAGTTTGCGGTAGCCCAGCACCGGATGCAGACGCATCCCGTAGGCGGAGCTCAGTCTGCCGATGACAGGCCGCTGGAAGCCCACGGCACTCGCAACGGGTGCGGCAGCCTCGGCCGCGGGAACCCGGGGCTTGGCAGCCGGAGCCTTCGGCTTGCTCGCCGGTGCGCTCTGCTTGGCAGCATCTGCAGCGGCCCGAGCCTCCGCAGCCCTTTGCGCCGCTGCTTCTTCCTCTCTCTTGGCTTCGGCGGCCTGCGCGGCTGCGATCTCCTCCGCCCTCCTGGCGGCAGCGGCTTCTTCAGCGCTCTTGGCAGCGGCAGCCTCGGCTGCCTGCTTGGCGGCAGCCTCCTCGGCCCTCCTTGCGGCTGCGGCTTCTTCGGCGGCCTTCTTCGCCGCTGCCTCCTCAGCCTTCTGCCGGGCCGCAGCCTCCTCGGCCGCCTTCTTCGCCGCTGCCTCCTCGGCCGCCTTCCGGGCGGCAGCCTCTTCCGCCGCCTTCTGTGCTGCGATTCGGGCCGCGATGCGTTCTTCCACCTCCGCAGACTCTGCCTCAAGCTCAGCCTGGCGGTCCTGTTCAAGATCCAGCTGTCGGGCCGCTGCGTCGGCGGCAGCATTGTGGGCGTCCACCTTCTCGGCCACCTCGTCGCGCAGGGCATCAGCCGTTGCTTCCTTGGCGCGGGAATCCTCGAGTTGACTGGCCGCTGCTTCCCGTGCCTCCACAGCGACGCTCCGGGCCTCGTCGGCTTCCGCCTTGGCAGCGTCCAGGGCGAACTGCCGTTCCATCAGTTCGTCGAGTTCCTTGGCGCTGGAATCGAACAAGGTGGTGGACAACTGAGCGCGTTGGTGCAGTTCCCCTGCACTGACGTCGGTCACCAGCAGGGCGAGGTTGACAAGAGGTCCGCTCTGTTGGGTGATGACGATGATCTCCTCGCTCGTCCTGGCTTCCACCCAGTCGTATGCGGCCTGTGCCGCCGCGACGCTCGCCTCAGCCTTCTCCAGCGCGATCTCCGCGGCAGCCAGTTCCTCAGCACGCTGAGCATCCAGCGACTCTGCCTCGCGACGTGCGGCCTCGGCAGCTTCCAGAGCGGATTCTGCTGCGGCCAACTCGGTCCACGCCTCTTCCAGAGCGGCGTTCGCCGACGTCAGCTCCGACGACGCGTGGTCGATGGCCGCTGTCTGCTCCTCGATGGCCGAGTTCAGCTCGGATCGACGATCGTCGAGCTCATCTGCCTGCACCGGCATCGCCAACGACACCACGATCGCAACTCCAACTGCCGAGGCGGCGATGCCTCGCAGGAGCCGGGATGTCAGCTTGTTCTCGACGCGTGGGGGACGTGCTCGATTCACCTGAATCTCCTTGAGCATCTCTTCTCAGATGCGTAGGTACCTTCTGGTTGCCAGCAGGGTGGGAATGATCGCCAGCGCGAGTCCCACTGCTGCCATAGCAAGGATGGCACCTGCCACGTGAGACCAGTCAATCCAGGGTAAAGTACGGATTGAGGTTTTGGCGTTGCGTTCAATGAGGAACAGATATCCAGTGGCCACGGTGACACCGGACACAATCACTCCGAGTATGCCCGCGACAAGGCTTTCCAGCAGGAAAGGCAGGAGGATGTAGAAGTTGGAGGCGCCCACCAGTCGCATGATGCCAATCTCTCTTCGGCGGGTGAAAGCCGCCATGCGTATTGTATTGGCAATCTGGAGACCGGCAGCCAGCAACAACAACACACTCATGCCGATGGTGGCCCACTGCAGACCGTTCAACCACCTGAAGAGCGGCTCGAATATGGACTGAAGATCCTGAACATTCTGAACGCCCTGCAGACTGGCCGCCTCGCTGACCACACCCTGATAGTTCTCCGGGTTCACCAGCTTGATCCGGAACGAGTCCTGCATCTGTTCCGCGGTTCGCGTGCCGACGATGGGTGAATCCCTGAACACACGACGAAACTCTTCGTACGCGGCCTCCTTGGACTCGTAGAAGACCTCCTGGACTTCTGGGTTCGCCTCCAGGGCCTGCCGGATCGCCTCGCGCTGTGCCTCGGTTGTCCCCCTGCCCTCCCCGCACATCCCGCCGGTCGTGGTCTCGATGCAGAGGAACACCGAAATCTCGATTCTGTCGTACCACCGCCCTTTGACGAGGTCGACCTCCATCGATGTGAGCAGCCCCAACCCGAAAAGGGACAAAGACACCGCCATCGTGACAACGACGGCGACGGTCATGGCAAGATTGCGACGCAATCCCGACCACGTCTCGCGAAGTGTGTGTCTCATGCGCCGTAAACCCCCTTGGGCTGGTCGCGGACCAGTTCTCCCTCGCGTAGCTCCAGCACCCTTCGCCTCATCTGGTCCACGATGGTGGAGTCATGGGTGGCCATGATGACGGTGGTGTCACTTCGGTTGATGCGGTCGAGCAGCTTCATGATGCCCACTGAGGTCTCCGGATCCAGGTTGCCGGTGGGTTCGTCGGCGATGAGGATTTGCGGACGATTGACGTAGGCACGCGCGATGGCCACGCGCTGCTGCTCACCGCCGGAGAGTTCCTCGTTGAGTCGCCCCTCCTTGCCCGCCAGCCCCACTGTCTCCAAAGTCTCGGGAACGATCTGTCGGATCTGTTTCGTCGACTTGCCGATCACCTGCAGCGCGAACGCCACATTCTCGTAGACGGTCTTTCCCGGGAGCAGCCGGAAATCCTGGAACACCGTGCCGATCTGTCTGCGAAGCGCCGGGACCTTCCATTGGTTCAGCGTGCCCAAGTTCTTTCCTGCAACGTAGAGGGTGCCCTTCGTCGGACGGTACTCACGAAGAATCAAGCGCAGGAACGTGGACTTCCCGGAACCCGATTGGCCAACGAGGAAAACGAACTCGCCCCTTTGTATCTCCAGGTTGATGTTGCGAAGAGCGGGCCGCAACTGGCCCGGATAGAACTTCGTGACATCCTCGAACATGATCACAGGGATTGGCTCCGACGTTGGTGGGGGCAAGCTTCCTGAGAAACTCCTGAACAACGGTGAGAGTCTAGGCCATGGGCGCGGGGGTGTCCGTGGAGGAACACGCTTGGTCTTCCGATTGGCTAGTTCGGTTCGCTCATCTGCGTCTGTTTGCGCCAGCGAATGCCAGCATCGATGAAGCCGTCTATCTCGCCGTCGAACACGGCCTCCGGGTTGCCCACCTCATGCTCGGTGCGCAGGTCCTTGACCATCTGGTAGGGATGCATGACGTAGGAGCGCATTTGGGCGCCCCATGATCCACTCCCGTCGCTCTTGAGCGCATTCATCTCCTTCTCGCGCTCAAGACGGGCGTGTTCCAGGAGTCGCGACTGCAACACCCGCAGCGCTGCCGCCTTGTTCTGAAGTTGTGATTTCTCGTTCTGACAACTGACGACGATGCCGGTGGGGGCGTGCGTGATGCGCACTGCGGAATCGGTGGTGTTGACCGACTGCCCGCCAGGTCCGGACGAACGGTAGACGTCCACGCGGATGTCGGCCTCGGGGATATCGATGCTGTCCGTCTCCTCGGTCACTGGAAGCACCTCCACACCCGCGAACGAGGTCTGGCGGCGGCCCTGGTTGTCGAATGGGGAGATGCGTACGAGCCGATGGGTGCCCTGCTCCACTGACAGCGTGCCGTAGGCGAAGGGGGCCTTGATCGCGAACGTGGCTGACTTCAGTCCGGCTTCCTCAGCGTAGGACGTGTCGAAGACCTCCACCGGGTAGCTGTGGCGTTCGGCCCAACGCATGTACATGCGCATGAGTTTCTCGGCGAAATCCGCGGCGTCGACGCCACCCGCCTCGGCGCGGATGGTCAGCAGTGCATCGCGGGGGTCGTACTCCCCGGACAGAAGAGTGCGCACCTCCAGCGCCTCAATGTCCTTGCCCAGTTTCTTCAGCTCTCGCTCGACCTCGGCACGGACCTCGGCGTCGCCTTCCTCGTCAGCCATCTCCAGCATCATTGCTGCATCGTCAAGGCGGCCACGCAGATCCTCCAGGCGATCCACCTCCGACTGCTTGACCGACAACGCCGAGGTGATGCGCTGCGCGTTTGCCTGGTCATCCCACAGATCCGGTGCTCCCACTTCGTCGGCGAGATGAGCGATCTCCTCGCGCAGCCCGGGTAGGTCGGCCACGGCCTCAATGGAGGACAGCGACTTGTCGAGGTCAGTGAGGGTCTGGGAGAGATCTACGCTTGCCACAATCGACCACTCTACCCCGATCGCCTCCTGGAGCCGGCCAGTGGGCACTGCCGGGAGTGAAACAATGACCGGGAGCACCAAGGATGGGAGTCACGACAATTATGGGATCAACACAGCGGCAACTGAAAAGCGACCTGGCCGAAGCGCTACGCGCGAAGGACGAGTTCGCCAAGAGCAACATTCGCATGCTGATGGCAGCCATCGCCACCGAACAGGTTGCTGGGCAGAGCCCGAGAGAACTGAGCGACGCTGAGGAACTGGAGGTGATCGCCAGAGAGCAACGCAAGCGGCAGGACTCTGCGGCCACCTATGCCGATGCAGGCCGAACCGATCTGGCCGACAAGGAGGCAGCCGAAGCCCGCTACATGGCCCGCTATCTGCCGGCCCCGCTGACCGAGCACGAGATAGCTGCGTTGGTCGAGGAAGAGATCGCGGCACTTCGAGCTCGGGGAGAGACTCCTTCCATGAAACACATGGGCTCTCTCGTGAAGGCCGTCAACGCGCGGACGGCCGGCCGTTCAGAGGGCAAGGTCGTGGCGGGTCTGGTCAGGAGCGCTCTCACCTCCCCAGCGTGATTCCGGCACTCATTGTTATTCCGGGTCGGATTCGAAACCGACGGGCGGGTCGGCTGGCGCAGCGATAGCGTCCGGTTTACAGTTACCGTGTCGCAGGGCACCCGTAAGAAGCGAAAGATGTGGACGCTCGAGCGATACGGAGTTCCCCCGCCCGTGTTTTCGACATTTGGAGTACGTCACCGTGAGCCGTCATTCACGCCCATTCATTCGCTTCCTGGCCACCCTCGCTCTCGCTCTCGGACTGCTGTCCACTGTGGTGCAGCCCTCCTCCGCTCTGGATGTGTACACAACCCCTGGCAAGCATGCGTACAACGGCCGTACCTGGCTCACCACCTGTGAAAAATACTCGAGCACCATTGACAGGTGCACCACGAAGATTTGGGCAACCACCGTCACGTACACGGGCGGAAAATTCGTGGTGGCGCCACAGTGGGCGTTCAACAACCTCACTTACAAGAGGAGCGCCCGCTCCTCCTGGCCGGTTTTCAGCCCTCTCGTGACCCCGGGCGAACACATGATCTCCGGCCGCAGGTGGAAGACGGAATGCGACACCGCCTGGACCGGCGCCAACGCATGTCGGTCGCAGATTTGGGCAACCGTCCCGGAGCAACGCAACGGCACATGGGTCAACGTGAACAAATGGGTTTTCAACAACATCGTGCACGTCACCCCCATCAAGTGCCCGGTTCCGCAGTCACAGATTCGTGCAATGACAGGACAGAAGTCGATCGTCACCTCCGCCTGTACGGTGTCGAGGACCAACTCGAAATGGTTGGCCGCCGATTATGTGGTGTCCAATCCGGCGGGAAAGCTGATCAGGGAGACCGCGTTCTTCTTCAAGCGGTCCGCCGGTTGGGGGCTTGAGTTCAAGAGCAATCCGGGACTCACGAGCGTGTGTGCCGAGTTGTACCGAGCATCCGGCGCTCCCCTGGACCTGGCCGAACCCATCAGCTACTGCTTCTCAGGTTGAGTTCTCACCAGTTCGCTCAGGATGCGCTGGCCTGTCACAATGGCAACTGCATTCATAGTTGTTTCATGCAGCGGGGCGCATGGCTCAGTTGGTTAGAGCACCTCCCTTACAAGGAGGGGGTCGGGGGTTCGAGTCCCTCTGCGCCCACTCATTCCCGCGAGAACAGTGAACACGCTTACAGTGCGATCCGATCATGAGTGACCGTCATCCTCAGAGGCCGCAGCGGGCCGCAGGGCGCGCGTCGGAACGGAACGACACCAGGGCCACCCGCGTACCGGGGCGGGTTCAGATGGAGTCCCAGCGATCATCACTCGGCACGCGAACCAGCACTGACAATGAGCCTGTCGCCCCCGACACCGGAACTCAGTGGCGGTTGCAGAGGGGATGGTGGGTGGTTGCCGGAGCGCTGGGGATCCTGCTGGCACTCGTGCTGTCGCTGGTCTGGCTTCCCTCGATTGAGACGTCAACTCCACAGCGAGCGACGCCCGGAGCACCTGTGGGGTCGACGTCGACGCCAACACGGTCCTCGAACCCGTCTGGTGCTTCAGCGAGTGATTCACCCGCCACGTCGGACTCCCCCACGCCCGATATCTTCCCGCCCGCTGAACCGCCACTGCCCGGTAACACTCCCGCTCTCTCCTCGTCTCCGTCTCCTGGTGCCCCGTCGGCGCCCGCACCCGGAGAACCAGCGACCCCGGCAGAACTGGCAGAAGACATCCAGCTCAACGACGCCAGGTTCTCCGTTCCCCAGAACTGGACGCTCGTGGGCGATGAGCAGATTGAGGACTCGCGACGCGCGGTCAGACTTCACCAGCAGGAGACGGATGTTCGTCTCCAGGCAGTGACAGTGGGACCCTCAGGACAGACGCTCACGTCTGCGTGCGCAGCGCTCGTGGAGCTTCAACAGTCCCAGTTCACGGACGTGGAACAGCAGCTGGTGGCCCCCATCGGCGTGGACTCCGCGCAGGGATCCGCGGTGCGCTGCGGATTCGAGGGCACCCGAACCGACGACGGCGTAGCCAACACCGTCACCTTCACCCTCGTCGAGCGTCTTGCCGACTCACACGTGCTGATGCTTCGGACCACCGTGCCGCAGCCTTCCGCGGGAGCCACACCCGTTCTCGCCCAACTCAACGCCATGGCCTGCGGGGCCAGCGTCAGCTTCGGAGTAGCCCTGCCCCTGTGCTGAGATGCTGCACTCCGTCAGCACCATCGACACCCGGCATGAGAACTGGCGCCGCCGTTCGCTATGTTGCTCAGGAGCAGCCGCTCAAGACGTACGGTCGCCGAGAAGGGGCGGACAATGGTGTTGCTGAGAAGAATCCTCGGATGGGTTGCCACGGGCACCGCCCTGACTCTGATGATGGTGGGCTTCGTCGCCCCCCCACGGGCAGCAGCGGTGGACATTTACACCACCGAAGGGATTCACGAGGTCAACGGCCGAACTTGGCGCACCCAGTGTTCCCAGTACAGCTCGTCGGTGCGCAGATGCCGCACCGATATCATCGCCACGACCGTTGTCGCAGCTCCAGCCGGCTTCGTGTCGCAGACCGGGTGGGTGTTCAACAATTTGACCTACCTTCCCAGCCCGCGAGGACAGTGGAGCGGTAATCCCCTGGCCACGCACGGAACGCACACCATCGATGGGAGGCAGTGGCGAACGGAGTGCGACACTCCGGCAACCGGCCGCAACGGCTGCCGCAGCTACATCCTGGCGCGGGTGGTTGCCGTCGTCGGCACCAACCCCACCCGGTATGCCTGGACGTCGCAATGGACATTCAACAACATCGTTCAGTTCAGCCAGCAGTCTGTGCCGGTGGTACCTCAACCACCCAACTGCAACGGCGCGCCACACCCCGCGGGGTTTCGCATGGGGCCCGACGGCAGACCGTCGCCCCCCGGCCGTGGACAGATCCCGGGCAACTCCTACCATGCGCAATACATCGGCAACTACATTCGCACCGCGATGAAGGACACGCGCACCACTCAGTCGCAGAAGAAGTGTCTCGCCATCAAGGCCGGCAAGCATCTCATCGACGGGTCCACCACCCGAGTTGTGGACGGTGTCACGTCGCGGTGGTTCCCCTACGATTTCGACTTCCGGGCGAACCCCACCGTCAACACTCTCCGTGCCCCCTGGTACTCCGGAATCACCCAGGCCAATGCGCTGACCCTGTCCATTCTCATGGCGGACATCACGGGAGATCCCGTCTGGACTCGTTACGGACGCGAGGTTTTCGAGAGCTTCATGGTCCGTCACGAGGACGGCGGATTCACCTCGCGGGAGAAAGGTTTTCTCTGGTTCGAGCTGTATCGCACCAGTCCCGGTACCAGCGTGCTCAATGGTCACTTCCAGGCACTCATTGCCCTCAGCGCATGGGGGGAGACCATGAACGAACCTCGAGCACAGGCTCTCGTGGACGAATCACTGGCTGAGCTCGACACCTTGCTGGCCGCCAGTGAGGTGGAGGTGGAGGCCGGGGTGATGGGAAGCTATGAGCTGCTGCGTGGCTATCCAGCAGCGCCTCTGCGTCTCGTCGCATCCCCCGGTTTCAGAGTGGATGGGACTCTGCTCAACGGAGCACCACAGCCCATCGCGACCGTGAAAAGCGCGTCCCCACCCGCTCCCAATGTGCTGCTCAACTCCGACATGACAGCGACCAACGGAGGGATTCCGACGCACTGGCGTCCGCGCGAATCGCGCTCCAACGTCACCGTCCGCGACGGAGCAGTGAGGTTCGTCACTGATGGCTCACGGTGGCAGGGGGTGAGCCAGAGCATCCCGGCGGGGACGTTCCAGCCGGGGGAAGAGCTCAATCTCAGGGCCAGGGCCCGACTCACCGTTCCCGAGGGTGCGCCCGGGAACTCGGCCAAGGTCATGGCCAGGCAGTGGTGCTCCGGGAAGGACACGACTCTTCTCACCACCACCAAGACGCGCAGTGACTCCTGGACGTCGTACGACTTTGGATTCTCCGCTCCACGAGCGGGCTGTTCATTGGAAATCATCCTGACATCGGCCAATGAGGGGCCTGCGGGAAGCATCATTGAGTTCGACGACGTGGAACTCTCCCGTGCCGATGTCGTCGGTCCGGCAACGACACCGGACTACGACCTTCGTGTGGATGAGACACCGGTGAACACGCTCACTTTCAGGGGCAGCGGTGCAGCGACGCTGCAGGCCCACGCCGACGGGCGTTGGCAGGACATCGGCCACATCTCGCTGACTGCCGGCACACCGGCATCACTGATCGTTCCCGAGCGTCACACCGGACGGAACCTGCACTACGGATATCACGAGGGTCATGTGGCCGAGCTGATGCTTCTCCACAAGCTCACCGGCGATCCCCTGTTCCTCGACTATGCCCGACGCTGGGTGCCGCTGGCTCCGCTCTACAACGCCACAGTCCCCCGCAGCGACGCCCGGATGGTGGCAACACTCGATCCGTTGAGCGAGGTGCCATCGGAAATGCTTGTTCTACCGGGCAGCGAGGCCCACGAGGCGAAGGCTCCCGAGAGCGAGTAGCAGGACAGGTAGATCGGATTCGGCGTGTGTGCTCGTGATGCCGACGCGCCCACGCGTCCCTAGGTCTGGCCCGGGCGCCTGCTCAGCTGAAGGAACACGTCTCGCAGATCCATCCACCACTGGTGGCGGGGGCGCTGGCTCTCCCAGTCCATGTCCTCCGTCACGTCCCGGAACCGGGCGAACAATCCCGGCGCGTTGCGCGAGGCGGCCGAGTACTGCGTCGTCTTGTCCGTCAATTGCCCGTCCAGGTGCACCACAGCATTGTGTGCGAGGCGGGTGGCGTTGATCCGGTCGAACGGCGAGGGAGTACCGCCCTGCTGCATGTGCCCGATGACGGCCTCGCGCACGGTGAACCTGCCGCGCCCCTCCGCCTCGAAAAGCCGTCGCAGAACGTCAGTGGTGTAGTGCTCGCTGGCTTCCTCGCCGATCACCGCGAGATAGAAGTTGCGTCCCATCTCGAAAGCATCCACCAGCGCGGCAATGTCCTCCTCCAGCTCCGAGAGATTGATTCCCAGCTCGGGCAGGTAGGACTTCTCAGCTCCCCCCGCAATGCCCCCCATCAGGGGCAGGAAGCCGCAACCCCGCCCCATCGTCTCCACGATGAAGGCGCGTTTGCTGGCGGAGGCCGACATCCGAACCATGTCGATGGCATCCACAACGGTGTTCAGGGCCGTGTCGGCCCCCACCGCCATCGGCCAGCCGGGAAGGTTGTTGTCGATGCTTGCCGGAATGACGGCAATCGGAATGTCGAAGGCCGGATAGCGGTGTCGCTCACGCTCCAGCAGAGCGACGGTGGCGTAGGCATGGAATCCACCCGTCACCACCAGCGCATCAATCCGATTGGCCTCCAACTGCCGCGCCATGGCGTAGAGATCCGAATCCTTCGGAATGTAGCGACGTGTGCCGAGATCCGCGCCACCAGTCTGGGCCATGCCCTCCACATCCGACCATGTCCACCGCGAGAAGTGTCCCGACACCAGCCCGGGGACGCCTCCTTCGATGGCCAGCATCTCGTACCCCAGGTCGATGCCCGAGCGGATCGCCACCCGTGCCAACTGGTTCATGCCGGGAGCCAGCGCGCCGGCGTTCATCACCCCGATTCGCCTGGCCTCACTACCCTCCCCGACGCTGGGGTCGGCCTCGGTAATTCCGCGGTAGATGTCGATCATCGTCGTGAAACCGGGACCGCGCGCCCGGATGGCTGACGCATAATCGCCGTCCGCGATGAACTCGCCCACCTGCTGGGTGTTCTCAACAGCTTCCAGAAGCGGCAGTGCGACAACTGCATCCCGTCGGACGCCCACGAGCACCGGCTCGGCGCCGTCGGCGGCTTGCAGGACCTGATTGACCGCTTCCACTCCACAGGCCGTGGCCATCCAACGATCGTAGGCACTTGGCCGCCCGCCGCGTTGCACGTGCCCGAGGATCGTGATGCGTGCATCGTCGCCGGTACGCTCCAACAGTGCCTGGCGGATGCGCTGGGCTGTGATGGGCTCCTGATCGCGATCGGTGGCGCCCTCGGCCACGACCACGATGGAGTCGCGTCGTCCAGCGGCTCGTCCCCGTTCCAACAGCTCCACGAGGCGGTCCTCCCAGCCATTTCGGGGTGGGATTTCGGGCAGGAACGCGTAATCCGCCCCACCGGAGACCGCGCTCATGAGCGCGAGATATCCGCAGCGTCGGCCCATGACCTCCACGATGAATGTCCGCTGATGGGATTCGGCCGTGGAGCTGATCGCGTCGATGGCTTCGGTGATGCGGTGCATCGCGGAATCAGTGCCGATCGTCATGTCCGTGCCCACCATGTCATTGTCGATGGAGCCGACGAGGCCAACCACCTGGAGGAATGGATGATTTTCGGCATCCTCCTCAGAAATCTCCCCCTCCGCCAGCAGATCCGCCACGTGCTGGGGCCACTCCGTCTGCAACAGCGCGGTGCCCGTCAGTGATCCGTCGCCGCCGATGACGATCACCTTGTCAATGCCGCGCGCGATGAGATTGCGAACCGCGCGACGCCGGCCTGATCCCTCACGGAAGGCGGCGCACCGCGCGGTGCCGATGATCGTCCCACCCTTGTTGAGGATTCCGGAGACATCGCCCCATCCCATGCGGATGATGTGCTCGCCACCCTCGACGGCTCCGAGCCAGCCCTCGCGGATCGCATGGACCTCGGCGTCCTGGTGGATGGCGGCGCGGACGATGGAGCGCACCGCGGCGTTCATGCCCTGCGCATCCCCGCCCGACGTGAGGACACCGATGCGAGAGGACATGGAAATCGTGTCTCCTGATCCGTTGTGGAAGCTGCTCTAGCGGCGGTGGCTCTTGGGACGGACAACCTTGGTGGCCTGCCAGTCCGGACTCACGTTGACGCTTCCCGTGAGGGAGAGTCCGGCGGTGACGGCACCCTCTGCCAGGTCGCTGGCCTCGATGAACCCGGTTCGACCCACCTTGGGGGTGAACAGCCAGATGTATCCGTTGGGGGCAAGATCCGTCATGGCTTCCACCAGACCATCGGCGACGTCGCCGTCGTCGTCGCGCCACCACAACACCACGGCATCGACACCCTCCAGCGATTCCTCCACCATGTCCGCATCGATGATGTCCATGATGTCGTCGCGGAGGTCTGCATCGACGTCCTCGTCCCAGCCGACCTCCTCCACCATCATGCCCGGCGTCAGACCCAACAGGTCCGCACCTTCAGCCGCACTCACAGTTCGGTCCTTTCACCATTGACGTACACGGGTCCAAGAGTGCCAGATGTCGACCCTCCGGCGCACACCGCCCTCCGCTCGGTGAGCGGAGGGCGGCATGTATCCCGGGTGGTTTTATGCTCAGGCGTCGCCACCCACGTTGCCCGATGTACCGGCCGTGACATCGTCGATCCGGTACTTGCTCGCTGCATCAGTTGCCCAACTCTCGGGCACCTCACCGCGGCGGCCGAGGCCCTGCAGCACCGCCACTGCGATGGAGGGCCCGTCGATGTGGAAGTAACGGCGAGCTGCAGCCCTCGTGTCGGAGAACCCGAAGCCGTCGGCCCCTAGCGTGGTGTAGTCGCCCGGTACCCACTCACGGATCTGATCAGGCACCGCCCGCATGTAATCGGACACGGCCACAACGGGGCCCTGGGTGCTTTCCAGCTTCTCCTCCACCCAGATCTTGTCGTGCTCACCCCATGGATCGCTGAACCTGGCCTCGTCCCGCGCCATGCCCTCTCGACGCAACTCACCCCACGACGTCACGCTCCAGACATCCGCAACCACGCCGAAGTCGTCCTTCAGCAACTGCTGTGCTTCGAGCGCCCAGGGGACACCGACGCCTGATGCGAGAATCTGCGCCCGTCGAGCATCCTCACCAACCCCGTCGAAGGAACCCTCCTTCAGCAGGTACATGCCCTTGACGATGCCCTCCGCGTCGACGTTCTCCGGTTCCGCCGGCTGCACGATGGGCTCGTTGTACACGGTGAGGTAGTACATGACGTCCTCCGGGTCCTCGCCGTACATCCGGCGCAGACCGTCCTGCACAATGTGGGCAATCTCGTAGGAGTAGGCAGGGTCATAGGACGCCACCGCAGGGTTGGTTGATGCGAGCAGCGGCGAATGACCGTCCATGTGCTGCGTGCCCTCGCCCGTGAGCGTGGTCCTTCCCGCCGTTGCCCCGATGAGGAAGCCGCGCGTCAGCTGATCAGCCGCCGCCCACAGGAAGTCCCCGGTGCGCTGGAATCCGAACATCGAGTAGAAGACGTACACCGGCACCATGGGTAGCCCATGGGTGGCGTACGAGGTGCCTGCGGCGGTGAACGCGGCGACGGAACCCGCCTCGTTGATGCCGGTGTGCTGAATCTGCCCGTCCTTGGCCTCGCGGTAGGACAGGAACAATTCGTTGTCCACCGGCGTGTAGTTCTGGCCGTGCGGGTTGTAGATCTTGATGGTGGGGAAGAACGCGTCCATGCCGAACGTCCGTGCCTCGTCCGGAATGATCGGCACCACGTGCGGGGCGAACTCCTTGTCCCTCATCAGATCCTTCAGCAGCCGGACGAACGCCATGGTGGTGGCGATCTCCTGCTTGCCCGATCCCTTCCGAACGCTGGCGTAGGCCTTTTCGCCCGGTAGCGAGATGAACTTCCGGTCCCCGCGTCGCTCAGGTATGAAGCCTCCCAGCTCGCGGCGACGCTCCATCAGGTACTGCATGCGAGGATCATCCTTGTCCGGGCGCACGTACGGCGGCTCGTAGGGATTCTCGTCCAGCACCTTGTCGGAGACGGGGACGTTGACCCGGTCGCGGAAGGTTTTCAGATCGTCCAGCACCAGCTTCTTCATCTGGTGGGTCGCGTTGCGCCCGGCGAAGTGCTTACCGAGGAAATAGCCCTTGATGGTGTGCGCAAGGATGACCGTCGGGCCGCCGGTGTACTCGGCGGCGGCCTTGTAGGCGGAATACACCTTCTGGTAGTCATGGCCGCCGCGGGTGAGGCGCCAGATGTCGTCGTCGGACCAGTCCTTCACCATGGCCGCTGTCCGCGGGTCACGTTCGAAGAAGTGCTTGCGCACGTAGGCGCCGTCGTTGGCCTTGAACGTCTGGTAATCGCCGTCTGAGGTGGCGTTCATCAGGTTGACGAGCGCGCCGTCGCTGTCGGCGGCCAGCAGCGGATCCCAACCGCGACCCCAGACAGCCTTGATCACGTTCCAGCCGGCACCCCGGAAGAACGCTTCCAGCTCCTGCATGATCTTGCCGTTGCCCCGCACCGGACCATCAAGCCTCTGCAGGTTGCAGTTGACCACGAAGGTGAGATTGTCAAGGTCCTCATTGGCGGCCGCCTGCAGCGCGCCCCGCGCTTCCGGTTCATCCATCTCACCGTCGCCGAGGAACGCCCAGACGTGCTGCTGGGAGGTGTCCTTGAGCCCCCGGTTGTGCAGGTAGCGATTGAACTGCGCCTGGTAGATGGCATTCATGGGCCCGATGCCCATGGACACCGTCGGGAACTCCCAGAACTTGGGCATCTGATGGGGGTGCGGGTAGGAGGGGAGGCCGCGGAGTTCCCCGTCCACGTAATGACTGTGTTCCTGGCGGAAACCGTCCAGATCGGCTTCCTGCAGCCTGCCCTCGAGGAAGGCCCGGGCGTACATGCCGGGTGATGCGTGGCCCTGGAAGAAGACCTGGTCGCCGCCACCTTCATGGTCCTTGCCGCGGAAGAAATGGTTCATGCCCACTTCATAGAGCGTCGCCGAGGACGCGTAGGAGGCGATGTGTCCACCGACGCCAATGCCGGGCCGCTGAGCGCGGTGCACCATGATGGCTGCGTTCCAGCGCAGGAGGCGGCGGATTTCGCGTTCGAGAGTCTCATCTCCCGGGTAGGGGGCTTCCTGCGACGCCGGGATCGTGTTGATGTAGTCAGTTCCCGTCAGCGACGGGACGCCGATCTGGCGCTCGCGCGCTCGTTCCAGAAGCTTGAGCATGACATATCGGGCCCTGTGACGCCCCCCCTCCTCAATGATGCCGTCAAGCGACTCGAGCCACTCGGCCGTCTCTTCCAGGTCAGCGTCGGGAAGTGTGGTGGGAAGTCCGTTGAGGATGGGGCCGGCCTCGTCCATCTGGGTCACGTGAATCCTCTCAGTGGTGGGTGGGACACCCTCGTCGTGGAGGGCGTCCGCGTGCACAGCCCAAGATACCCCTCACCCGATGAACTTTCATGCGTCAGCGACAGTAGTCGGACCGTGGGTCCGGCCCCCACGTCTTCGTGGAATGGCTGGAAGACGAATGTGAACGTTCCCGAATCGTTACTTCATCGTGACCGAGTTCGGTATCCAAAACCCCTGAAATCCGATTGACTGGAGGTTGCAATGAGTACCGGCCGACGGAGGCCGGTCCACGAGGAAAGGACAGAGATGTTCCGGAAGAAGAATCGTTTGGCAGTGGCGGCCGTGGGTGTGGCCTCCCTGATGGCCTTGGCAGCATGCGGCGGGGACAGCGACCCCGCCGAGCCCGGGGAGGAACCGGGTAGCGAGCGGGACTGCAGTGCATACGAGTCCTACGGAGACCTGTCGGGGACGTCGATCAACCTCTACACCTCCATCGTCGATCCCGAGGACACACCCCACATCGACTCGTTCATTCCCTTCGAGGAGTGCACTGGCGCCACTGTGGACTACGAGGGTTCCCGTGAGTTCGAGGCCCAGCTGCCCGTTCGGATCGAGGCCGGGTCTCCTCCGGACGTCGCTTACATCCCCCAGCCGGGTCTGATCGACACGATTGCGGACCGTTTCCCCGATGCCATGGTGCCGGTGGGTGAGGCCGCTGAAGCTAATGTGGATCAGTACTACAACGAGGCCTGGAAGGACTACGGAACGGTTGATGGCACGTACTATGCCGTCCCGGTGGGCGCCAACGCGAAGTCATTCGTGTGGTACTCCCCTTCCCTCATGGAGGAGGGCGGCTACGAGATCCCCACCACGTGGGATGAGCTGATGGACCTGACCGAACAGATCGCCAACGACAACCCTGACGCCAAGCCGTGGTGTGCCGGGATCGAGTCGGGCGAGGCAACCGGCTGGCCGGCCACCGACTGGCTCGAGGACATGATGCTGCGCACCGTGACCCCCGAGGAGTACGACATGTGGGTCAACCACGAGATGCCCTTCAACGATCCCAAGGTGGTGGAGGCACTCGACATGGCCGGCGGCATTCTGAAGAACGAGGACTACGTCAACGGGGGGCTCGGTAATGTCCAGACCATCGCCACCACCGCCTTCGGCGAAGCGGGCCTGCCCATTCTGGACGGCTCCTGCTACATGCACCGCCAGGCCTCCTTCTACCAGGCGAACTGGCCGGACGGGACTGACATCTCCGAGAACGGCGACGTCTTCGCGTTCTACCTGCCCGGCCAGGATGCTGAGACCAGGCCGCTGCTCGGCGGTGGCGAGTTCGCGGCAGCGTTCGCCGATCGTCCGGAGGTTGCAGCGTTCCAGGCGTACCTGACCTCTCCGGAGTGGAGCAACGAGAAGGCCATGGTTTCGGAAGCGGGCTGGATCTCCGCCAACAGGGAACTGGATCCGGAGAACCTGAAGTCCCCCATCGATCAGCTCGCCTTCGAACTGCTGAGCGATGAGAACACCGTGTTCCGGTTCGATGGTTCCGACCTGATGCCGGGCGCCGTGGGTGCCGGATCCTTCTGGAACGGCATGACCGACTGGATCGCCCTCGATGAGAGCAGCGAGGACGTTCTCACCTCAATCGAGAACTCGTGGCCCAGCTGATCAAAGTCAGCTGACGCCCGACTGAAGCGTGGGCCACGCCCTTGGCGGGAAGTGGCCCACGTTTCAGGCCCGGACGATAATCTTTGTTGCTCTACCCAAGACATCTCAGAGAGGAGATGCCGCTTATGGACTGGTTGCTCCAAGCAGAAACACCGCTCGAGAAAATCCTCGTGATGTTGGTGGCCATCGCGCTGTTCGCAGCAGTGATGTCACTCATCCTCTTCGCTTCAGAAAAGCTACCTCGGTGGATCCCAGCCGTCGGTTTCCTATTTCCCGCCGTGATCATGCTCACTTTCGGCCTGCTGTGGCCGGGCATTCGCACCATCTTCGATTCATTCCGGGACGCCGCAGGTAGGGAGCCCGTCGGGGTGGACAACTACGTCACCGTCCTCACCAATCCCGATTTCCAGGTGATCCTCCTCAACACCCTGGCATGGGTGGTTGCGGTACCGCTGTTCTCCACCATCTTCGGGCTGCTCTATGCCGTCCTGGTGGACCGGACGAGGTTCGAGAAGGTTGCGAAAACTCTCATCTTCCTCCCGATGGCCATCTCCTTCGTGGGAGCATCGATCATCTGGAACTTCGTCTACCAGTACAAGCCCCCGGGCACGGATCAGATCGGATTCGCCAACCAACTGCTGGTGTGGCTCGGGATGGAGCCACAGCAGTTCCTGCTGAATCCGCCCTGGAACACCGCCTTCCTCATCGTCATCATGGTGTGGATCCAGACCGGTTTCGCGATGACGATTCTGTCAGCGTCCATCAAGGCCATTCCCGACGAGATCGTCGAGGCAGCGCAGATCGACGGCGCCACCGGTGTGCGCACCTTCTTCAATGTCACCGTGCCCTCCATCCGACCGGCTCTCATCGTCGTCGTCACCACCATCGCCATGGCCACGCTGAAGGTGTTCGACATTGTGCGCACCACCACGGGCGGGCAGTTCGACACGTCCGTGATCGCTAACGAGTTCTACAGCCAGAAGTTCAGCCAGGGCAACAACGGGATCGCCTCCACACTGGCTGTGATCCTCTTCATTTTGGTGATTCCGATCATCATCTACAACGTGCGTCAGATGAGGATCTCGGAGGGTGAACGATGAGTGAACAAGTGAAGTACCCGCTGACTGATGAGCGAGAGGCCGAGGATCCCACTCTTCCGGCCGATCCAACGCTCAAAAGGGAGAAGAAGGAGCGGAAGCTCACCCGGGCTGAAAAACGTGCCATCGACGCCAAGGGCAGGTTGTCCTCTCCGTTGGCCTCCGCGGTGGCCATCGTGTTGGCTCTGCTCTGGACCATTCCTACATTCGGGTTGTTCCTGACCTCGTTCCGGCCGGCCAACGACATCCGTCAGACCGGATGGTGGACCTGGTTCACCAATCCGTCCGTGACACTGGAGAACTACGAGGAGACGATGTTCGGGTCCAGCACCAACCTGAGCACCTACTTTCTCAACTCGTTCGTGGTGACCATCCCAGCGGTGATCATTCCGATCACCCTCGCCCTGCTGGCGGCCTACGCCTTCGCGTGGATCGAGTTTCCGGGACGCAACATTCTCTTCGTCGCGGTTTTCAGTCTGCAGGTGGTGCCCATTCAGGTGACTCTGATTCCGCTCCTCACGCAGTACGTGAACTGGGGGCTGGCAGGAACGTTCTGGACGGTGTGGCTGTCACACTCCATCTTCGCCCTGCCGCTGGCGATCTTCCTTCTGCACAACTTCATGAAGGAGATTCCTGCGTCACTGATCGAAGCGGCTCGAGTTGACGGCGCCGGACACGTGAAGATCTTCTTCCGCGTCCTGCTCCCCCTTCTCGTGCCCGCCATTGCGTCGTTCGGCATCTTCCAGTTCCTGTGGGTGTGGAATGACCTGCTGGTGTCGCTCACGTTCGCGGGCGGCAACACGGACGTGGCGCCACTCACAGTGCGCGTGGCGGAACTCTCGGGCACCCTGGGTGCTCGGTGGCATCTGCTGAGTGCCGGCGCTTTCGTGTCCATGATCGTCCCCATGGTGGTCTTCCTCGCCTTGCAGCGCTTCTTCGTGCGCGGCATGCTGGCGGGATCCGTCAAGGGCTGATCTCATCGGAAGCCGGGCTTTTGCATGCAGCATGCGGAAGCCCGGTTTCTGTATCCGCCCACTGAGTTGCGATCTCCGCGGAGGGATGGTGGATGACCGATCCGAACGGGGTTTTTCGACGTCCCGATCCTCGAGAACCCGACGGCAGCCCGCCAGTGCCCCCTGCATCCTCGTCGCAACAGGTCACCGCTCCTCAAGAGCCTGTAATTCTGGACCCCGAGTTCCATCAGGGGGTGTGGAAGCCGTGGGAGGAACCGGAGGACGCGACGCCAATTACGGACGGCGACCAACCCAACGCATCCAAGGCATCGAGTCGTCACCGGGTGGCGGCGATGGTGGCAACTATTGGGGTGGGCGTGGCACTGCTCGTCGCCGTGATCCTGCCCCAGTTCTCTGAACCCACGTCGTACTCGTTCATGCCTGTGGTTGAGGACATCATGACCGAGCCGGAGATCGCGTGGAGTGCCGACATCGGACAGAGATGCTACCCCCAGCTGGATGCGGACCATGCCGTCATGTGGGACTCCGGCCGCGTGTGGTCACTGGACCTGCGCGACGGAGAGACCCGCTGGCACGTCGACCGGGAGAGAACCACCCTCGGGGTCACCTGTCTCCCCGGAGCGAACCTCGTCGCTGTCACGGAGCTCGACGATGGTGCCGGAGAGCCTGCGAGCCGCATCTCGCTCCTGGACGGCTCCACCGGCCGCACCGTTGCCGACGTGCCGGTCGAAACAACGCAGGTGATCCCGCTGGGTGAGAACATCGGGCTTGTCAACCAGGACAATATGCTGTCGGCTGTCGAGCCGGGAAACCTGGACGAGCCGCTGTGGAGCCGCGAGCTTCCCGGCACTGGCGGCGTGTACAACGAGATCTATGCGCATCAGGTGGACGACACCGCTGCACAGCTCTGGAGCTTTGTGGGAGATGAGACCGTGATGACCGTCGTTTCGTACGCGGACGGGGAGACGCCCCCATGGTCACAGTCATCCTCGGACGATGAGCACTACTTTTGGCGCTTCGATGACGTCATCCTGCGCTTCGGTACAGGCAGTGAACGCGCCGCGGTGGTGCTGGATCCGAGCGGCGAGGAGCTGTGGGACTTCGCGGATGCCGAACCGCTGATGTCAGGATCGCGCCTCTACGCCGTGTCGCAAGCCAGCGGCGGAGCGAGTTCCCGGGGCCGAGAGATCCGTCAAGTTGATCCTCGCACCGGCGAGCCACTCAATGATCACGTCTTCAACGGTGTCTTCGGCTATCCCATGGCGGCTCCCCAAGGCCGCGTCGCAGTCGTGCAGGGAACATCACTGAAGATTCTCGACGAGCAACTTCAGGTGCAGGGCACTGAAGCGGTTGTCGGCGATTACGGATGGTCGTGTGTGGGTGAAGAACTGTTGTACACAGGACGAGAGACACAACTGTCGGCCATCGATCCCGACGGCTCCGACGTTGTGTGGGAGTTTCCCCTTGAGCCCGGACAACACGTCGAGCAAATGGGCCGTCACCTCGTCGTCATGGATCCTCATCGTGGTCGCATCCACGGACTGAGAAGCACATCGTGACGGGGTCGACGCCCGCCTGGACATAGGGTGAGTCCATGAACTCGGACCAGCCGCGGCAGGGGACGCTACCCGCCCAGGTCGGCTCGCAGCGCACCCGCATGGGCATCCTGAAGCGACTGCGGGGCGTCACGGGCGCCATGAACAGTGCCACGCTCGCGGCCATGGAAAGTCGCCACGAATGGTTCAGCCACCTCGACGCAGATTCCCGCTCCTGGATCAACGTCCTCGCCCGCAGCGGCATCGACGGCTTCGTCAGCTGGTTCGGCGGGGAGGACTTCTCCCCGGAATCCGTGTTCGACGCAGCACCCCGGGCGATGGCCGGACGCATCACTCTGCAGCAGACCGTGGACCTGGTTCGCACCACCACGGACGTCGTGGAGGAGCAGATTCATCTGCTTCTGCCACGCGGAGACCGGCAGGCTCTCCAGCTGGGGATCGTCCACTACTCCCGCGAGATCGCCTTTGCAGCGGCGGAGATCTACGCCCGCGCAGCCGAGATCAGGGGCGCGTGGGACTCGCGGATCGAAGCCACCGTCGTGGACGCCGTCGTTCGTGCCGAGACCGACGAATCCGTCCTTTCCAGGGCATCCACTCTGGGATGGAACACTGAGGCCAAAGTGGCGGTGGCGATCGCCACCAACTCGCGCGTCGGCAGTGTTGACGGCCTTCGTCGGGCTTCCGGCAAGCTGGGCCTCGACGTTCTGGCATCGCCCCATGGCGACCGCCTCGTGTGCATCTTCGGCGGCGAGCCCATCACGGACTCCCACGAGGCATCAGAACTCGTGTCTCAATTGGAAGCGCACTTCGCAGACGGCCCCATCGTGGTCGGCCCTGTTGAGAATGGGCTGGCAGGTGCACCTCGTTCCGCCCGTGCTGCATCATCCGGGTATCGGGCGGCCATCGCCTGGCCCGAGGGACCCCGCACCATGCTGGCTGATGATCTGCTCCCGGAGCGTGCCCTCGCCGGGGACGGTCATGCCCGCCGCATCCTGGGCGGTGACATCTACCGATGCCTTGCCGCTTCCAAGGAACTTCTGGAAACGTGCGTCGGTTTTCTCGACAGCGGCTCGTCCATGGAGGCCACATCACGTGCCCTGTTCATTCACCCCAACACAGTGCGGTACCGCATCAAACGCATCCAAGAAACCACGGGCTACAGTCCCACGGACGCCCGCGAGGCCTACGTCCTGCGCATGGCGATCACACTGGGAAGGCTCCAATCCGGTTGAGAAACATCGCGAATCACATCCGTGTGATTCAGGAATCCGCACAACAGAAGACAAACGTCACCGTACCCCTGCACGTCCTTGTTGTGGGAACCCCACAACAAGGCCTGCCGCTATTTCGTGGCATCCGATCGCCCCGAAGGGCCCCCGTCTGGTGCATTGTTGACCCATGCTTGCAATCGTTGCGCCGGGACAGGGGGCGCAGACCCCGGGTTTCCTCGCCCCCTGGATCGCAGATCCCGGAACCGCCGACCGCCTCCACTGGCTCGGCACCGCTGCCGATCTTGATCTCGCCCACTACGGAACCGAAGGGGACGCCGAGGAGATCCGGGACACCGCCATTGCCCAACCGCTGCTGGTGGCGGCCGGACTCATCGCTGCGGCAGCGCTCTCGTCATCCGGGACCAGCCTCTTCGACATGGCCGATGTCGCAGCAGGCCACTCCGTCGGGGAACTGACGGCGGCTGCCGGAACCGGAGTCTTCTCGGAGGAGACAGCGATGATTCTCGTGCGCGAGCGTGGCAGGGCCATGGCCGCGGCATCGGCCACCACTCCCACCTCCATGACTGCGGTTGTCGGCGGGGATCGCGACGAAGTACTCGCCGCGCTCGAGAGCCATGGTCTCACCGCCGCCAACAACAACGGCTCGGGACAGGTAGCCGCGGCCGGAACGGTCGAACAATTGGCGGCATTCGCGGACAATCCACCGCGTCGCACCCGCCTGTTTCCCCTGAGTGTTGCCGGCGCCTTCCACACGCACCACATGCAGCCCGCCGTCGCGCATCTCGACGCACTCACCCGCGGCATCACCGCGCGAAACCCACGCACGGCGCTGCTCGGCAACGGCGACGGCGCAGTCGTGGACGACGGCCGCGATGTCGTCTCGAGAATCGTGCGACAGGTGGCCAACCCCGTTCGTTGGGACCTGTGCATGGACACGATGGCCGCCAGGGGCATCACGGGACTGCTGGAGCTTCCCCCGTCGGGAACTCTGACGGGAATCGCCAAGCGCAACCTGAAGGGCGTCCAGCTCTTCAGCCTCAATACACCCGATCAACTCGACGACGCCCGAGCGTTCTGCCGCACTCACGCAGACGACGCCAAGCTCCGTCACGGACAAGACAACGTCTGAGGAGACACCACCGTGAGCATCAGGACATCGCAAGGACCCCAGTTCGCGCGCATCATGTCGGTGGGGGGGTCCCGGGGCAGCCGTGTGGTAGACAACGCCGAGATGTGCACCATGATCGATTCCTCCGACGAGTGGATCCAGCAGCGCACCGGCATCAGGGAACGACGCTGGGTGGCCGACGGCGAAACCGCACTCTCGCTCGGCTCCGCCGCGGCGCGCACGGCGATCGAGCGTGCGGGACTGGAGCCCAACGACATCGACGCCATCCTCGTCTCGACCGTCTCCCACTACATGCAGACCCCTTCCATGGCGGCAGTGATCGCGAACGAACTCGGCATGACTGCTCCGGCCGCCGTCGATCTGTCCGCCGCCTGCGCCGGCTTCTGCTACGGCGTGGGCATGGCTGACAGCATGGTGCGCACCGGCTCGGCCACATACGTGCTCGTCCTGGGCGTCGAGGTGCTGTCGGACTACATCGACATCAAGGACCGCAGCACCGCTTTCCTGTTCGGCGACGGTGCTGGCGCCGTCGTCGTCGGCCCCAGTGACTCCCCCGCCATCGGCCCCACGCTCTGGGGTTCCGACCCCACGCAGCACGAGGTCATCACCATCGACGACTGGCGCGAGGAGCGCCCCGACGGCGAGGGCCCATTCCTGCACATGGAGGGCCGACAGGTCTTCAAGTGGGCCACCACCTTCATTGCTGGCAAGGCACGCGAGGCGCTGGATGCCGCACAGGTGTCCCCTGAGGAACTCGACGTATTCATCCCCCACCAGGCCAACAATCGGATCACGGATTCGATGTTGCGCCACCTCAAGCTCCCGGCCAGCGTTGTCGTCGCACGCGACATCGTCGGCATGGGTAACTCGTCGGCGGCATCGGTTCCGCTGGCGATGGAGGCGCTGCTCGAATCGGGCGACGCCACCAGTGGGCAGACAGCCCTCATGATCGGGTTCGGAGCCGGGCTGGTCTTTGCTGGCCAGACCGTACTCCTTCCCTGATTGCACGTGAACCATCCACCACCACGCTAGGAGCCGACATGGCAAGCACTGAAGAAATCCGTTCCGACCTCGCTGAAATCGTCAACGATGTTGCCGGCGTCGCCGTCGAGGATGTCCAACTGGACAAGTCCTTCACCGATGACCTGGGTGTGGATTCGCTGTCGATGGTTGAGATCATCTACGCCTGCGAGGACAAGTTCGGCGTCTCCATCCCGGATGAGGACTCGAAGAACCTCAAGACTGTCGGCGACGCCGTCGCCTACATCGAGCGCGCCGCCAACTGACTCCGGCAGGCGGACCCTTCCAGCGGGTCCGCCCTCCGTTGCAGGTGGCGCACGACGCACATCGGCCGTCTTGAGAATTGGCATAGTTCGCGGCATCCAGAACCCCTGACTTCTTCTAGGAGATCCCATGAAAACAGTCGTCATCACCGGTTTCGGCGCCACCACCCCTCTCGGTGGTGATGCACCCAGCACATGGGATTCTCTGCTCGCTGGTCGTTCAGGTGTTCGCCTCCTGGAGGAGGACTGGGCGCAGGACATGGCCGTCAGGATCGCGGCGCGCGTTGCGGTGGAGCCCGACATAGATCGGGTAGAGGCTCGTCGCCTTGACCGCTCCTCCCAATTGGCGCTCGTCGCAGCCATGGAGGCGTGGCGCGACGCCGGATTCTCCGTCGGCGAGGAGAACGACGTGGAGCGGGACCGTCTGGGCGTGGTCTGTGGCACCGGAATCGGCGGCCTCCACTCGCTGCTCACCAACTGGGACGTGCTGAAGGAGAAGGGCGCCCGCCGCGTCTCCCCGTTCACCATCCCCATGCTGATGGCCAACGCACCAGCCGCCAATATCGGGTTGAAGATCGGTGCGCGCGCCGGGATCCACACACCCGTGTCCGCGTGTGCCTCCTCCAACGAGGCCATCTCCCTCGGGCTGGACATGCTTCGGCTGGGGCGCGCGGACGTCGCCGTCGTCGGTGGCACGGAGGCCGTCATCCATCCGCTGCCGCTCGCATCCTTCAACAACATGCAGGCATTGTCCCGGCGCAACGACGAACCGGAGCGGGCGTCACGTCCATGGGACACGGGCCGCGACGGTTTCGTGCTCGGCGAGGGTGCCGTGCTGATGGTCATTGAGACCCTCGAACACGCCAAGGCCCGCGGCGCACGCATCTATGGCACTGTGCAGGGTGCCGGCATCTCGGCCGACTCGCACGACATGGTGCAGCCTGACCCGGCCGGCTACGGCCAGATGACGGCCATGAAGCGTGCACTCACGGAAGCGGGACTTTCGGCCACCGACATCAACCACGTCAATGCACACGCCACCTCCACCCCGCAGGGCGACGTGACGGAGGCCGGCTCGATCCGTGCCGCTCTCGGCGACCATGCTTCCGATGTCATCGTCAATGGCACCAAGTCCATGACGGGACACCTCCTTGGGGGGGCCGGAGCACTGGAAACCTTCGCGACGGTGATGGCGCTGTATGAGCGCAAGGTGCCGGGCACCATCAATGTCGAGGACATCGAGCCGGATTTGGGCGTCGATGTCGCCACGCGGGTGCGCGGGTTGCCCGACGGTGACCTCGCGGCCCTCAACAATTCATTCGGTTTCGGGGGTCACAACGTCGCCATCGCGGTCACAAACGAGAACATCACCTGAGTGGCCTCCGACAATGGCTTCACGGCTCGACCGTGGTTCTCCATTGACGAATGACCACGCTTTTCTGGCCCGCGCCAGCGCACTGGTGGTCTGGGATCGCTAAACGCTTGTGACCACGTGCTTCATCTCCTTTTGATCGACTGAGTGACCGTCCGCGGTGCTACGTTGATGGATTCAGCACCCATCAACGACGAGAGGGAACCGATGGCAACCGCACCTTTTGACAGCACCATTCCATTCCTGAAGGAGGGCTACCCCTTCATCTCCAATCGCTGTGACACGCTCGGCCAGGACGTGTTCGCAAGCCGCCTGGCACTGGTCGTTCCGGTCACCTTCATGCGGGGCGCCGAGGCCGCCGAGAAGTTCTACGGCGAAGGTCGCTTCACTCGTGACAAGGCAATGCCTTCCACGATTCAGCACTTGCTGCAGGACAAGGGCTCCGTCCAAGCACTCGACGGTGAAGCTCACAGGGTGCGCAAGCACGCCTTCATGTCGCTCATGTCTCCGGAAGCCATGAACAAGCTGGGTGACATTTTCGAGGAGGAGTGGCAACGGGTTGAGGACCGGTGGCTCAGCCGCGGGCAGGTCAAGCTGCACGACATGGTGCGGGAGATTCTGACAAGGGCAGCCTGCCGTTGGGCAGAGGTGCCGCTGCCGGAGAAGGATGTGGCGCGGATCACCCACGAGCTGTCCCTGATGATCGATCAGGTGGCCCGTTTCGGGCCTCTGAACTGGTACGCCCAGCTGCGTCGGCGCGGCACCGAGAGCTGGGTGGCTGGCATCGTCCAGCAGGTGCGCAACGGTGAGCTGCGGCCCAGTGAGGGCTCGACGCTGGAGGTGTTCGCTCACCACCGTGACGTCGATGGTGAACTCATCTCTCCGGAGATCGCTGCCGTGGAGATCATCAACATCCTTCGACCATTGCTGGCAGTGTCACGCTTCATCGTCTTCGCCGCCGTCGCCCTGCACGAGCATCCCCAGTGGCGCGACACCTTCGCCTCCGGGGATCTTGAGGACGTGGAACCATTCGTTCAGGAAGTTCGCCGGTTCTATCCGTTCTTCCCAGCGGTTCCCGGACGCGTGACGGATCAGTTCCGTTGGAACAACCACCAGTTCGGCAGGGGTGACATGGTGATCCTCGACCTCTACGGCACCTGCCACGACGCACGGCTCTTCAAGAATCCTGAAAGTTTCCAGCCCGAGCGCTTCCGCGGCTGGAGCTGGGATGAGGACCCCTACAGCCTGATCGCTCAGGGCGCTGGCAAGCACGATACCAGCCACCGATGCCCCGGGGAGTGGACTACCGTCGAGCTGCTGAAGCGTGCCGTGGTGATCCTCTCAAAAGCTCAATACGACGTACCCACCCAGGATCTCACGGTGCCATTGAGCCGCTTCCCGTCCCTTCCCCGGAGTGGATTTGTGATTTCGCGCCCACGCTGACTGCAACGGTCACAACACGTTCGGGGCCTTCGAACAGGCAGGGCTTCCCGGACGCAGGTCGAAATGCGCGGTCGTACGCCGCTCCTGTCGCCCGCTTCGGTGGAGGCCGCCACCGATGGGGGCCTCTGCTGGTAATGGCGCTGAATGTCTGAGATTCCCGGCCGTGTCACACCACCTGATGGAGCCAACGGATCGGCGCGTCTTCGCTTGCATAGCGGAACGTGTCCAACTCCTCGTCCCACGGCGTTCCGAGCAACGACTCCAGTGCCGATCGCAGTGTTTCGCCGCTCAGGCCGTGTTGGGACAGGACGTTGTTGATGCGGTCCTCGGAAACGAGAATGTCCCCGTGCACTCCCACTGTGGCGGCGAAGGCACCAAGAGTGGGGGTGAAGCAGAAGCGTTGACCGTCGGATCCGGGTGAGGCCTCTTCTGTGACCTCGAAGCGGACGCGCTGGAAGCCAGCGAGTTTGCTGGCAAGGGCCGCGCCCATGCCCGCCTCACCGCTCCACGGGAACTCAGCCCGACGGCTGTGCGGTTCCGCGGGCTGATCCGTCCAATCGAGGTGCAGTGCGTCACCGAGCACACTGCCAGCTGCCCACTCCAGATGAGGGCACAGCGCCGCGGGCGCCGAGTGGATGAACAGCATACCCCGCGCCATGGGCTGACTCACAGCAGCCATGCGTGCAGTCATTTTTCTTGTCCTCCTGGTCCAGGCCGGATTGCCTTCCCCTGCGATGCGACCGCGAACCAGTTGCCCCAATCTTGCCCCACGACGAGGGCATCCCACAACAGACGGGAGGAAAAAGTGCTGCGCCTGCGGAACAGGCGTCGGATTCATCGACCCGTCTCGCCCCATTCACCGTCCACCAAGCCATATGTTTCCTCGGTGACGAGCGAGTGCCGCGTGTCCGGTCGCGATGTGGAGATACTTCAGCGTTGAAGGGTCGAAACCCGCGTCGGAGTTTGCGCGGTGCAGGGACCAGTCGTATACATGGCCCATGAGAACTCCCCTGTCCATCGAAGCTGCCCTCGCCGGCGCCGACGCCATCTCCCAGGTTCGTACTTCCGCTGCGGGCGTGCACTGGCTGGCGAGCATTGCCGACCAGAACGGCCGGGTCACCATCTGTCGTCACGACGGTTTGGAGACGGTGGAGCTCACGCCCGAGGCGAACGTTCGCTCCCGCGTGATGGAGTACGGCGGTGGCGCCTACGACGTGGCGGACGACCTCGTGACCTATTGCGACGACGTCACACGTCGCGTCGTCCTCCTGGAGAACGGCAGCCACCGCCCGCTCACAGCCGCCCAGGAACGCTTCCGCTGGGGCGATCTGCATCTGGTGCCCGAACGACGACTGCTGCTCGCCGTCCGCGAGGATCACGCTGCCAGCCCGGAGGCTCGCACCGAGATCGTGGCGCTGCATCTCGACGGTGACAATTCCGACGGGGGACGCGTGCTCCTGACGGGCGCCGACTTCTACGCAGGTCCCCGCGTCCACGACGACCAGGTCGCCTGGTTCGAGTGGCAGCATCCCCACATGTCCTGGGACAGCTCAGCTGTCATGGTCTGCTCGCTCGACGATCCCTCCGACGCGAGACGGGTCGCGGGCGGAACAGACGTCAGTGCCCAACACCCGATGTGGAGTGTCGATGGGGCGCTGGCGTGGGCATCGGACGAGACCGGATTCTGGAACTGGTACCTCCGTGACGAAGTCGGCACGACGTCGTGGAACGTCGACCACGACTGTGACATCCCCACATGGGTCCTGAACACGGCTCCCGCCGCCATGGTGGGCAGTGATCTCCTTGCGACGATTGAGATTGTGAATGGCACGGGGGTGCTGGCGCTGTGGCGTCCGGGTACAGGAGAAGTGACGCATCCCCTACCGGGGACCGCGTTCATTGAATCCATCGCGGCTCAGGGCGACGACATTCTCGTCATTGCAACCTGGCCCACCCGCCCCGCCACGTTGGTCCGGATCACACCGTCCGGTGAGGTGACGGCGATCGTCGACAGCGACTCCATCAACGGCGCGCTCGCCCCAACATCGCGCTGGACGGACGGGCCAGCCGGTCCGGTCCAGTCCTGGTTCCACACGCATCCCGATTCGGATACTCCCCCACTTCTGGTCATGACGCATGGCGGCCCGACGTCGGCACATGATTCCGCCTACGACCAGCAGATCCATTTCTGGGTGTCCCGCGGCTTCGCGGTACTCGACGTCAACTACTCGGGCTCCACCGGCTTCGGCCGCGCCTACCGCGACCGGCTGAAGGGGCAGTGGGGCATCCTCGACGTCGCCGACGTCGTCGCAGCCGTGAGGGACATCACCGACGCTGGCCTCGCAGATCCGGAGCGCGTCGCCATCACCGGCGGCAGTGCGGGTGGCTACACCACGTTGCAGGCGCTCGTCACCACCGATGTCTTTGCCGCCGGCATCTCCTCCTACGGCATCGGCGACCTGCGGGCGCTGGTCGCGGACACTCACAAAGCTGAGTCACGCTACCCCGACAGCCTCATCGGGCCGTGGCCTGAAGCCAGACAGACGTATCTGGACCGCTCGCCCGTGACACAGCTGGAGAATCTGACAACGCCCATGCTCATCCTTCAGGGCCTGGAGGACAAGGTGGTGCCGCCAAACCAGGCCTCCGACCTGGCCGACGCCGTGCGCGCCGCCGGCAAACCCGTCGCCTTGATCACTTTCGATGGCGAGGGGCACGGCTTCCGAGGAATGGCAGCACGACGCGAGGCCCTGGAATCGAAGCTGTCCTTCCTGCAGCAGGTGTTCGGGATGGAGCACAGTGCCGACGTTCCGAAACTCGCCATCGAGAACCTGCAGAGTTGACGTTCCGCGAAGCCCTGCCGTCGGCGCCATCCCTCGCCGACCGGACACGCGGCACTGAGTGGCCACCACGTCGTGCAACGACCCGACTCGCCGCATTCACTGTCCACCGAGCCGTATATTTCCTCGATGGCGAGCGAGTGCCGCGTGTCCGGTCAGCACGTCGGGAATCAGGACATGGGCGGACGCGTCGGACCGACTTGCCACCGCGTCGACGAAGCGACCCGACTCGCCGCAACCACTGCCCACCAAGCCGTATATCGCCTCGGTCACCAGTGACTGCCGCGTGTCCGGTCGGGTAGCGGCCTGGGAAAGCGGAGCCCGGGACGCAGGTGGACGACCGACGCCGGCCCACCACCGCGTCGTCGAAGCGGCCCGACTCGCCGCAACCACTGGCCACCGAGCCGTATATCGCCTCGGCGACGAGTGAGTGCCGCGTGTCCGGTCAGGTAGCTGCCCGGGAAGCAGAGTCCGGGACACAGGTGGACGATCCACAGGCCGGAGCGCCGTCGACGACGACGCGAGAGCGCTTTACTCGTAGCCAACGGGAGCAGCGTCGATCAGGGCCAGCGGGCACCCAGCGAGATGACCCCGAGCGCTGCCAGCACGGCAAAGATCAAAGCGAGTCCCGCGTACCTGTCCGTGACCTCGGCGGGGACTCTCTCGTATCCGATGTCCGAACGGATGGCCCGGTAGATCTCGCTCAACTCCGAGGCGCTCTCGGCAGAGAACTTCGTGCCTCCGGAACGCGCGGCAATCTCGGACAGCTCGTAGTGATCGACGGCGACGCGCTGCCGCTCACCGTTGGACTCCACGTAGCCGTTCTGCGTGCCGTAGGCGATCGTGTAGATGGGCACACCCATCTCTTGGGCCACGTCGGCAGCCCCCGCGGAGGATCGGCCGATGTTCGTGGCACCGTCAGCGAGCAGCACGACGGCCGCGGGAGCGACGGCGTCGGGATCGTTCGGGTCCGGCGGCACAAGTTTCAGCGCGTCCAGACTGGTGTAGATCCCCTCACCGGTCGCGGTCGACGGCGCAAGCTCCAGCGCGTCCAGCGCCCGCACCACGGCACCCCGGTCCACGGTGGGTGGCACGGCCACATTGGCGGTCCCGGCGAAGGTGACGAGCGCCACATTGAAGCGCTCCGGCAACGACTGCACGAACTGCTGGGCAGAGTCCTTCGCGGCCTCCAACCGGTTGGGTTCGATGTCCTCGGCCTCCATGGACCAAGACACGTCGATGGCGACGATGACGGACGCGCGATCCCGCGGCTGCCGCGTGAAGTCCGTGGGCATGGCCCACGCGATGATCAGCGATGCCAGGCTCATGAGCGCAAGCAACACCGCCCCGTGACGCTTCCACGCTGCATCCTTCGGGATGATCAGCCGCAGCCGCGTGGACAGGGTGGAGCGCACCTGCCTGCCGGCCAACAACAGGTAGAGGGCGGCGATGAGGGGGATGATTGCCAGTGCCCACAGTCGTTCAGGGCGCATGAACTCCAGGACCAGCGGGCTCATCGTGGCCACCTCGCAGCCATCATGACGGCGCCGAGCGCGGCGACGATGGCGAAGCCGAGCGCACCGAATGCGTACTGGGCGGTGATGGGTTTGCGAACTTCCTCGTACCCGACGGACGTGCCGATGTCCTCATAGGCGTCCGCCAGAGAATCGACGGAGTCCGCGTTCACCGCGCGACCATCGGTCGCCTCCGCGATCTCCTGCATGGTCTCCACATCGGGCGGGACCGTCTCCCGCTCCCCGTCCACGTCGACGTACCCGTTCTGGGTTCCGAACGCGATCGTGTAGAGGGGGATGTCGGCCTGTTCGGCCATCCGGACGGCGGCGCCCGGGCCCGAACCCACCGTGTTGGCGCCGTCGGACAGCATGACCACCATCGCGGGCGCCGGTTCCTCGTCCTCCCCGACGGGGGCCTGGTCCACCGCCCTGAGCGCCAGGGTGAGCGTATCCCCGATGGCCGTACCGTCGCTCAGTTCCAGGGCCATCAACGCCCGCAGCAGTGCTCCGCGATCCGTCGAAGGGGGGAACTTGATCGACGGCTGACCATTCAGCGCCACCAATGCCACGTTGTAGGTGTCGGGCAGCCCCTCGATGAAGTTCTGCGCGGCCTGCTTGGCGGCGGTGAGCCGGTCCGGCTGGACATCCTCGGCCTCCATGGACAGCGACGTGTCCACCACCATGACCACGGTCGCCCGTTCGCGGGGTACCTGTTCCGTCCCCAGGGGTTGGGCCCAGGCGAGAGCCAGTGCCACGAGTGAGCACATTGACATGGCCACCGCGAGATGCCGCGTCCAACGGCGCTGGGTTCCCATGACGGCCCCGAGGACACCGGTGTTGGTGAAACGCAGCGACGTGCGCTTGCGGAGCCGCATCAGCAACAGATAGGTGACGATGAGTACGGGCAGCACGGTCAGCACCCACAACCGCCCCGGCGTCCTGAACTCGGGCACCGCAAGGAGCTCAATCATTTGCTGACCCCTTGGGGTGGCTGGTGGAGCATTCCGGCGACACGACGATAATTCAGCACGAAGCGCGCAATGTCAGCCACCCAGTCCCGATCGGTGCGGAGCTGGATGTGTCCGGCACCAGCGCGTCGCAGCGCGACCTTGATGCGCTCGCGCTGAGCACGGGAGGCGGCGTCCATACGTCGTCGGGCATTGACATCGGAGGTGTTGATGTAGCGCATGAAGGAGGTCTCGGGGTCGCGGATCAGCATCTCCCCCACATCCGGGAACTCCAGCTCGTGCCGGTCCACCACCTCGATGCACAGCACCTGGTTCCGGACGGCGAGGCGACGCAGTGAGCGTTCCCACGGCGGCGGCACTGAAGGGTCCAGCTCATGGTCTCCGGCGGTGAGAAAATCGGACACCACTACGCGCATCCCTCGCCGTCGGTAGGAGCGGCTCAACTGCTCGATTCCCTCGGGCAGCTCCATCGTTCCGGGTGCGTTGTCCTCGACGATCGGCTCGGTGAGCATCCGTCGCAGCAAGCCGTACAGCGCAGTCCGGCCGGACCTGGCAGGCAGCCTGGTGACCTTGTCAGGGCGCATGAGTATGCCCCCGAACCGATCCCCCATCCGCTGGCTCAGGAAACCGATGGTGGCGATGGCGGCGATCCCGAGGTCACGCTTGGTGATGCCCTCGGTCCCCCAGTTCATCGACGGCGTGACGTCGAGCAGCGCCCACACCTCGAGCTCGCGGTCCGACATCGTGTCGCGCACGTGGGGGACGGTGGTGCGGGCCGTGACGGCCCAGTCCATCTTCCTCACGTCGTCCTGGCCGGGCTCGTAGACACGGGCATCGTTGGTGTCGGATCCGGCGCCGGGCAGCAGACCCAGATGATCGCCGTGGAGGAACCCCTCAAGGCGACGCACGATGGTCAGCTCCAGCCTGCGCAGAGCAGCTTCGGGCGCCAGTTTTCCCAGCGGAACAGACGGCCCCGTCGGCGCGCGCAGCACCGACGTGGCGGCGCCGGGATCCTTGTCGCCCATCGCACCGACGGGGACCTGTCCCGGGGGCGGCGCGAAGGCCATTGCGTCAGAAGCCAAGAAAGCGCCTCCTCACATCCGGCCGGGTTGGTGGGCGTGCTGCTGGTGACTCGCCTGACGCTGTTCCTTGTTCCACACCGGCGTCGGCGCCGGCACCATGGCAAGGATGCGTTCCACCACGTCGGCGGTGTTGACGCCGTCGGCCACCGCGTCAAAGCCCAGCACGATGCGGTGGGCCATCACGTCTTTCGCCACGGCCTGCACGTCCGTGGGGAGAACGTAGTCGCGGCCATTGATCAGCGCCAGCGCCCGGGAGGCCGCGATCAGACCCAACGTGGCGCGGGAGGAGCAGCCGATCTGGATGACGGATTCGAGATCCGGCATGCTGAACTCGGCCGGTGTCCGGGACGCCAGGACGAGACGTACGACGTACTCGCTGACGAGGTTGTGGACGAAGACGTTGCTGGCCATGTCCTGCAGGTGGCGTACCACTTCCGCGTTCAACACGGGCTCGGCCACCGGTGGCCGCACGCTCATGCGCCGCAGAATCTCGAACTCCTCATTGCCGCGCGGGTAGGGAACGTCCACTTTCAGGAGGAAACGATCTCGCTGCGCTTCGGGCAGTGGGTAGACGCCCTCCGATTCGATGGGGTTCTGGGTGGCGATCACGATGAAGGGCGAGGGCGCGGGATAGGAGTGTCCTCCGATGGAGACCTGCTTCTCGGCCATCAGTTCGAGCATTGCCGACTGCACCTTGGCGGGGGCGCGGTTGATCTCGTCGGCGAGGACGAAGTTGACGAACACGGGGCCGAGTTCGATCTTGAACGTCTCCCCCTGGGCGGAATAGATCCGAGTTCCGATGATGTCCGAGGGCACCAGGTCCGGTGTGAACTGGATGCGCGCGAACTCGCCGCCCACGACGATGGCGAAAGAGCGCACGGCAAGGGTCTTCGCCGTTCCGGGTACGCCCTCCAGAAGGCAGTGTCCCTTGGCGAGCAGCGAGACCATGAGCTGTTGCACCATGTGTTCCTGTCCCACGATGATGCGCTGGACCTGGCCAATGGCCGTGCCGAGCAGCCGGGCAGCCTCTGCAACAGAGGTGGGCAGTGCTGCTTGCGTTGCTTCCGTGCTCACTCGGGTGCTCCTGGATCGGGGTGTAGTGCTCGCGTTTCGGACCCAACGATACCCACGTCGGCAACGATCGCCGCTGCGAACCACAGCTCCCTGCACTGATCCCTGCGCGCACGGGGCGACCAGGCAGCCGCCGGCTTGCGTGATGTGGTGTCATATGGGGTGATGAATGACTCACCGGAGAAGGATGAGCCGACGCCTGAAGCGGACGGCTCCGGTGAGTACGCCTCTGATCAGTATGCGGAGCAGTATCCGCTGGAAAGCGACGACCCTGTTCGCGTTGGTGATTTCTGGCTGGACGCCCGCCTCACCGCCACGCGGGCGGGCATGGCTTTCACGGCCCACGAGGACGACGGCGACTCGGTCATGGTCGTGCTCCTGTCACAGGGCGCCGCCGCCGACCACGCTGCTCGAGCCCGCTTCTCCGGCGAGATCAACGCGATGCACATCGACACGGTGGTGGCACGCGGCGGACAGGGTCAGGACGATGGCCGGCTCGGGGTGCGCTTCCGCAGCGAAGACGACGACTTCGCCGTGGCAGATCATCAAGCCCTCGCGCCGTGGGTGGCCCTGGCGTTCGACGGCAGCAAACTGGCCGTCCAGGAGGCCGAGAGGGTGCTGCACGCCGTGGACCTCGCGCTGGTGCCGCCGCTGGGCGAGTCGCGCGGCCCGGACTACCGGCTGCACTGGTCGGAGGACACCGCACATGGCACGACGAGGCTCTGGCCGCTGCCGTGGCCCGGCCGCAAGGACCGCGCCGGGTGGGTCTCGCTGCTGGTGTCATGGTTGCTCATGCTTCTGGTCGCTGCCGTTGCGATCCTGCTGGCAATCCTGGTGTTCCAGAACCAGCCACCCGTCAGTCCGCCGCCGCCCATCCCCACCCAGGGCAGTGGTTCCGGCGCGCCGCAGGAGAGCGGTTCCGGTGAGCCTTCCAGCGCGTCGCCCCAACCGGGCGATGGGCAGAGCAGGTCGGATGAGCCGTCGATGCAGCAGCCCTCCGGAGACGAGTCAGGTCCCGGGGACCCGTCCCCCAACGAGCGGCTCTGACCCCGTCGCCCCACCGTCGATGTGGCGCAATCCGGCCTGATTGTGCGGAATCCCTGCCGCCTGTGCCTTCGATGGGCCACGATGAGCAACAGGAGGCCTCCATGTCCCACTCACTCCCCGCAGGTGCCGACGACGTCACCGCAAGCCCTCGAGACCGCGACCCAGATCTCTACACGAGGAAGGGCAAACTCAGGAGATCGGTCTACGACGGGGAAATCAAGTCGTTGCAGGAACAGCTGGTGCAGCTGCAGTACTGGGTCCAGAGCCAGGGCCTGAAGGTGCTGGTGATCTTCGAGGGACGAGGATCGGCCGGCAAGGGTGGGGTGATCAAACGCATCACGGAACGCACCAGCCCGCGCACCGTCAAGGTGGTGGCCCTGCCGAAGCCGACCGAACGGCAACGCACACAGTGGTACTTCCAGCGCTACGTCGAACACCTGCCAGCGGCCGGTGAAGTCGTGCTCTTCGACCGCTCCTGGTACAACCGCTCCAACGTGGAATGGGTGATGGATTTCTGCACCGAGGACGAGCACGCGGAGTTCCTGCGCAGCTGTCCCGAGTTCGAGCGGATGCTGGTGCGCAGCGGCATCGTCGTCGTCAAGTACTGGTTCAGCGTGTCATTCGAGGAGCAGCGACGACGTTTCGAGGCCCGCAACGCGGAACCGGTGAAGCGATGGAAACTCTCCGACATGGACCTTGCCGAACACGAGCTCTACGTCCGCTACTCAATGGCAAAGGACACCACCTTCCAGTTCACCGACATCAAGCAGGCCCCCTGGTACGTCGTCCCCTCCGATGACAAGAGGGCTGCCCGCCTGAACTGCATCAGTCACCTGCTCAGCCAGTTCTCCTACAAGGACGTCATCCCCGATCCGGTCACCCTGCCCGACATGAAGGAAGTTCCCTACGTTCGCCCGCCGATGGGCGAACAGACTTTCGTACCGCAACTCTTCTGACGCATGCTGGTCACATCCTCCCCCACAAGAGCTGAACAGATGCCGCTGAACTGATCGACCAGATACGTCCTATTGACGACGAGCAACTTGCCGTCGTCGGTAGGCTCTCAGGCATGAAACCCGCCCTCGTCGCCACCGATCTGGACGGCACCTTTCTGGGGGCCGGAAGTGAACCACACCCGGGCAACATTGCGGCAGCCAAGGCCATCGCTGCTGCCGGTATCCCGCTCGTGATCGCCACGGGGCGGCCCCGACGCTGGCTCCGACAAATCCACGCGCTGCGGGAACTCAATCCGTTGGTCATCGCCAGCAACGGCGCGTCCGTCGGTCCGCTGTGCTCCGACCACCCCGACGTGATCCACCCCATTCCGGCTGACTCCATCCTCGATTTCGCGGCCGCTCTACCCGCCGAGCTCGAGCCGTCCTTCGCCGTGGAGTTCGCCGTGGAATGGGGAAGGGAAGAGAGTTATCCGCCGCCACCCAACAATGACGAGGCCGAATACATCGAAGACATTGGCACCTTGGTGGAGCGTGGCGACGTGCTCAAGCTGCTGGCGCGTACGAGGCACCTCGACACCAACGACTGGGCGCGCGTGACCCTGGATGCTGCGGGATCTGATCTGACGTGCACGTTCTCCTGGTTCGACCTTCAGGGCACCGTCGAGGTCAGCGCCATGGGGGTCAGTAAGGGCTCGGCCCTGGCAGAAGTTCTCGAGACCCTCGGGATCGACCCGGCTGACGTCGCCGCGTTCGGGGACATGCCCAACGACTTGGAGATGCTGCGCCTCGTAGGCAGCCCGTTCGTCATGGCGGGTTCACACGCGAGCATGTTCGAGCACGGCTTCACCGCCATCGGCCACCACCACGAGGGTGCTGTGGGGGAACAGTTGCGCTCCTACCTCGCCTGACTGGTTGAGTCAACCATGACCTCCACGCAGGACACAGCCTCCTCCACGAGCAGCGTCGCCGACAGCCACGACTGGATCGTGGTGCAGGGTGCCCGCGAGAACAATCTGGCCGACATCAGCGTTAACATTCTCAAGCGGCGACTGACCGTATTCACCGGCGTCTCCGGATCCGGCAAAAGTTCGCTGGTGTTCAACACCATTGCCGCAGAGTCCCGCCGTCTCATCAACGAGAGCTACAGCACTTTCGTCCAGGGCTTCATGCCTTCGATGGACAGGCCCGAGGTGGACGTCCTGGAGGGGCTCACCACCGCGATCATCGTCGACCAGGAGCGGATGGGCGGGGATCCGCGCTCCACCGTGGGAACGGCCACCGACGCCAACGCCATGCTGCGGATCGTCTTCAGCCGGCTCGGCGAGCCGCACATCGGCCCGTCGCAGGCATTCTCGTTCAACATCACTTCCGCCAGCGGCTCCGGGGCGGTCACTGTGGAGAAGGGCGGTCGCACCACAAAGGAGCGTCGGAGCTTTCAGGTGACGGGTGGCATGTGTCCTCGATGCGAGGGGCGCGGCTCAGTCACGGACTTCGACCTGTCCGCGCTCTACGACGACTCCAAGTCACTGTCCGAAGGTGCCCTGACCATTCCGGGTTACGGCGTTGACGGATGGTACGGCCGCATCTACAGCCAGTCGGGGTTTCTCGACGCGAACAAGCCGATCCGCGACTACACCGCCAGGGAACTCGACGCACTCCTGTACCAGGAGCCCACGAAGATCAAGATCGACGGCATAAACCTGACCTACGAAGGGCTCATCCCGAAGATCCGCAAGTCTTTTCTGTCCAAGGACATCGATGCGGTGCAGCCCCACATCCGCGCCTTCATCGAGCGAGCTGTGACGTTCACGGCATGCCCGGATTGCGCCGGCACGCGGCTCAATGAGGGTGCCCGCTCATCCCGAATCGACGGTGTCAACATCGCCGATGCCTGTGCCATGCAGATCAGCGACCTCGCGGCATGGGTCCGTGGTCTCGACGCGCCCTCGGTGGCGCCACTGCTGGAGAAGCTGCAGCAAACGCTCGATTCCTTCGTGGACATCGGGTTGGGATACGTGTCGTTGGCCCGCTCAGCCGGAACGCTGTCCGGCGGTGAGGCGCAGCGGACCAAGATGATCCGTCACCTCGGCTCGCCCCTCACGGATGTGACGTATGTCTTCGATGAGCCGACGGCAGGACTGCACCCTCATGACATCCAGCGAATGAATGACCTGTTGTTACTCCTGCGTGACAAGGGCAACACCGTTCTCGTGGTGGAGCATGAACCGGAGACGATCATGATGGCGGACCACGTCGTCGATCTTGGGCCTGGTGCTGGCACCGCCGGTGGGCGGATTTGCTTCAAGGGCACCGTCGACGGGTTGCGCGCCAGCGACACGCTGACCGGTCGCCACCTGGGGGATCGATCATCATTGAAGGAGTCGGTCCGCCCGCCGCGCGGGAAGCTGGAGATCCGCGGGGCGAACACCAACAACCTGCGCGACGTGGACGTCGACATTCCGCTGGGTGTCCTCACCGTTGTCACCGGTGTCGCCGGATCCGGCAAGAGTTCGTTGCTTCACGGATCCATACCGGCCTCGGCTGGCGTGATCCGCATCGGTCAGGAGGGGATCCGGGGATCCCGACGGAGCAATCCGGCCACGTACACCGGGGTGCTGGATCCCATCCGGAAGGCGTTCGCCAGAGCCAACGGCGTCAAGCCTGCATTGTTCAGTTCCAACTCTGACGGCGCCTGTCCGCAGTGCAACGGCGCGGGCGTGATCTACACGGATCTGGCCATGATGGCGGGAGTCTCGATCACGTGCGAGCTGTGCGGGGGACGACGGTTCGACGCCTCGGTGCTGGAGTACGAACTCGGCGGCCGCGACATCAGCGAGGTCCTGGCCATGCCGGTCACAGAAGCACAGCAGTTCTTTGGCGACGGCGATGCCGGCACCCCGGCCGCGCACACGATTCTCACGCGACTGGTGGACGTCGGTCTTGGGTACCTGAAACTCGGTCAACCCCTCACCACGCTGTCGGGTGGCGAGAGGCAGCGCCTGAAGCTGGCCACCCACATGTCCGAAAAGGGTGCGATCTACGTGCTGGACGAACCCACCTCCGGCCTCCACCTCGCCGACGTCGAGCAGCTGTTGGCTCTGCTGGACCGGCTCGTGGACGACGGCAAATCCGTGATTGTCGTGGAGCACCATCAGGCTGTCATGGCACATGCGGACTGGCTCATCGACCTCGGCCCGGGAGCGGGCCACGATGGCGGCAGGGTCGTCTTCGAGGGTACGCCCGCGGATCTCGTGGCCGGTCAATCGACGCTGACGGGCCAGCATTTGGGGACCTACGTCGGAGCCTCACCATAAGACCCGGATTTCGGCGTGACCGGCACGACAAACCGGCACCACCTCGCCCTTTCGATACCGACAAAGCTCCCTTCGACACGCTGAGCTCCTTCGTCGCCCGGCTGCTCAGTACGCTGCGTACCTCGCGGTCGTCACTCAGGGAACAGAGCGCTACGCTGCTTTCCGCCGCCTTTGTCGCGGGAACAGAGAAGGGCCCCGCCGATTGCTCGGCGGGGCCGTTCGTGTTGCGTGGGATCAGGTGGTCTCAGGCAGCTCGGGCAGGACGTCGGGGTTCGCCTCGATCCATGCCTCAACTGCTTCTGCTTCCTGGCCGTCATCGTACTCATTGACGACCATGTCTTCCAGGGAGCCGTACTCCTCGTCGCTCAGCTCAAGCTGACCGATCCACTCCGCGGCCTCGGGGAAGTCCGCGGAGAACGTGCTCGTGCCCAGGAAGTGCAGGCCCTCGGCCTCGCCGAGTGCACCCAAGGGGTCCTCAAGGTCCTTGACGGGGAACGTGGCGTTGGCCCAGAACGGACGCCACAGTGTGACGACGATGGGCTCCTCAGCGTTGGTGGCCGACTGGAGTTCAGCCAGCATCGCGGTGGTGGAGGAGGTGACCAGCTCATACTCGTCGCCGAGTTCATACTCGGGGATCACGCTGTCCTGGCTGGCCTCGGTGAGACCCGCGCTGGGCTCGATGCCGATGATCTGGCCATCGAAGGTATCAGCCATGCCCTGGAGATCCTCGATCGAGTTGACGTCTTCCATGTAGGTGGGAACGGCCCACGTCAGCTTGGCGTTCTCGTAGTACGTGCCGACATCCTCGATGTCGTCACCGTACTGCTCCATGTAGGAGGCGTGAGTGACCTCCGGCCACGCGGAGGGGTACATGTCGATGTCGCCGGAGGAAACAGCTTGGTAGAGCAGTGCTGCTTCGCCGACGGTCTCCATCTCGACGTCGTAACCCATCTCCGTCAGCTGGTTCTCCAGCAGATATGCGGTGCTGAGACCGTCAGTCCATGCGGGGATGAATCCGAGGGTGATGGTTCCCATCTCCTGCGATGCGGTGGTCTCGCCACCGTCGCCGGGTTCGGGTGTGGTGGTCTCATCCGTGCCGCAGGCAGCCAGGGTGAGTCCGAGTGCTGCGGCGCTCAGTGCGGCGCCAATTCTGCGTGAGATCTTCATGATCATCCTTTCCTTCGGGTGCCGCCCGTGTGGCGGCTCTTACAGATGGCGGGCTCCGACGTTTCCGAAGCCGCCCAAGTGGTGGGGTGGGTCAGGCTGCCGTCGCGGTCCTGCTACGGGCCTTGGTGGACAGCGCCAGGAGGGAAGACCTGCTGCGTGCCTTCTTGTCCCCCAGCGCGCCAGTGAAGCGGTCAAGGTAGATCGCGAGGAACACCACGGACAGGCCGGCCTCGACACCCTGGGCCAGATCCAGCGTGGAAATCGAGGCGACGACCTCCTTACCGAGACCATTGGCGCCGACGATCCCGGCGATGACCGCCATGGAGAGGGCCAGCATGATCACTTGGTTGATGCCGGCCATGATGGTGGGCACGGCCAGGGGAAGCTGAATGCCGAACAGGATTTCACTCTTCTTGGCACCAAACGCCTGACCAGCCTCGACGGTCTCCCCCGCGACGCCACGGATTCCCAGCTCCGTCATGCGCACTCCGGGAGGCAGCGCGAAGATGATCGTGGCGAACAGTCCGGGCACCACGCCGATGCTGAAGAAGACGACGGCGGGAATGAGATAGACGAATGCGGGCATGGTCTGCATGAAGTCCAGAACTGGCTTGACCGCCGAACTCACCCGGTCCGACTGCGCGGCCAGGATCCCCAGAGGAATCGCGACAATGACTGCAAGCAGCGTGGCGATGAGAATCATGGCCAGTGTCAGCATGGCGTTGTTCCACTGGTTCATGGCGTTGATCAGCAGGAAGCCGACGAGCGAGAGGATGGCGAACCGGACTGAGCGCAGCACCCATCCCACCAGGGACAGAACAACGACCATGATGAACCAGGGCACGGCGATCAGGATGTCCGACAATCCTTCCACCAGAAAGGACATGACGGCGCTGAGAAAATCGAAGAACCAGCCGGCGTTGATGGTGAGCCAGTCAATGCCGCCAGCCACCCAGTCGCCGATCGGGATACGGGGAAACTCCATCAGACGGCACCTTCCGTGGCAGTCGAATTGTTGATGTCAGTGCGTTGCACCGACGAAGTGGCCACAGAGCTGCCGTTGTACGGCATGGCGTGCGCACGGTTGCCGTTGAGAGCTGCGTCATCGTGACCGAAGGAACTCTGACCGGCCGCCGAGAGCAATGTGACCCGCGGGATGACCCCGGCGACGCGACCAACGTCGTCAAGGACGACGATGGGGCTGCGGTGCTGGGAGGACAGTGTGAACAGGTCCGCCAGGGTGGTGTCCTCCGACACCGTCGGCATCTCGTGATCCGGCGACCATGGCAGGTCCTTCTCCCCATCCCTGACCGCGCGGGCCACGTCCGGCTCCCACAGGATACCGACGGGAGTCCTGTCGCGGTTCTGGACGAGAACCCAGTTGTGCTGGCCCTCGCGCATGATCTTGTGCGCTTCCTGCGGCCCGCTGCCACCGCCGATGACGGCCGCGGCCGGCTCCATGATGTTGGAGGCTGTCAGCACACGCGAGCGGTCCACGTCCTGGATGAAGCTGGCGACGTAGTTGTTGGTCGGCTCATTCAGGATCTGTTCGGCGGTACCGATCTGTTCGATCCGCCCGTCGCGCATCATCGCAATGCGATCACCGAGGCGCATCGCCTCGTTGAGGTCGTGCGTGATGAAGAGGATGGTCTTCTCCAAGCGCTGCTGCAGCTCAATGAGCTGATCCTGCATACCGCGACGGATCAAGGGATCCAGGGCGCTGAATGCCTCGTCCATGAGCATGATGTCGGTGCCGGCCGCCAGTGCGCGGGCGAGACCAACCCGCTGTTGCATGCCGCCGGAGAGCTCACTGGGGTAGCTCCCGCCCCAACCACCGAGTTCAACTTCCTTGAGGGCCTTGTCAGCCGCCTTCTCGCGATCTGCCTTGTTCACGCCCTGGATCTTCAGGCCGTAGGCGGCATTCTCGCCCACCGTGCGGTGCGGCAGCAGCGCAAAGTGCTGGAACACCATGCTGATCTTCTCCCGGCGCACGGTGCGCAGCTGTTCCGGCGCCACATCGGTGATGGGTGTCCCGTCGATCGTGACAGACCCTGCTGTGGGCTCGAACAGTCCATTGACCATGCGGATCAGTGTCGACTTGCCGGAGCCGGACAGACCCATCACGACGAAGATCTCCCCGGGGGCCACTTCGAAGGACGCATCGATGACAGCAGCGGTGAGGCCCTGCTGGCGCAGATCGTCCCGGGTCTTGCCGGACCGCAGGTCCTCCACTCCTCGTTTCGCGCGTTTTCCGAAGATCTTGTACAGACCTTCCGCAGTGATGGCAGCCATGAGACTCCTCGATCGATAGTCGTGACATGCGAGGCTTTCGGGCGGCGTGAACTGCTAGCAGCAACTCCTGAATCACCACCAGAGCACCAAGCAACGCAACGAGTCGCGCTGTGCATGCGGCTCGCTCAGAGGGTGGGGCCGAAGTTGCCACGAACGGGGGCGCCATACACAAGCGCTGCCCTGTCCCCCCAACCCGAGCGAACGGGTAACAGCGGACAAACATACCCGATGGGGTGAGGTTCTGGCGAGTTTTCGGTCACGGAAAGGTAACGATCGAGACGCACCGTCTCACAAGTGCGGGTTCACGATCGCAGCGATCGCGGCCGCTACGATCAGCTGACTAGGGCGTCCACCGCACTCCAGTCGACGCCGCGCGGGGTCCTCGACAAAATGGTGGCCAGCAGTCCCAGCCGCGCTGCACGAATATCCGGATCCTCGGCCATGACGAGGATTTCGTCGAAGAAGGTGTTGACGGGGGCGATGAGGCTCTGGCCCCGTGCGGCGAAGTCGGAAAGACTCGTGGCTGCTTCGAAATCATCCACCACCTCATGCAGTGCCAGCTCTGCATCTTCCGTGAGCTGTGAGGGATCGTAGTCAGGCGAAGTCCCCGGCGGTGTGATGCGAGAAATCCTCACGACGCCCTGGATGATAAGACGGAACTGTTCATCACTGCGCAACTTTTCGAGTTCCTGCGCCAGGAAATCGGCGACGCCGGGGCTACCAGCACTGGGCCGCACCGCGGCAACGGCTTCAGCACTGCGACCCTCGTCGCGCAGAAGCTGCGCGAACCGACCGATGACGAACTCCTCGGCTGAATCCAGCGATTCGTCGGAGCACTCGACGTCCTGTTCTCGCAGTCGCGTCGCCGCCGTCTCCAGGCCGTTCCGGATCGAGATGCTGGAGAGTTCGTCGCGCTCTCTCAGGATGCGCACCACCCCGAGTGCCGCGCGACGCAGACCATAGGGGTCCGAGGAGCCGCTCGGCTTGGCGCCGAGGGCGAACATGGCCATCAGGAGATCGAAGCGGTCCCCCAGGGCGAGCAGGGCGCCGGGCGGGGATGCCGGCACTTCGTCCGCCGCCGTGTGTGGTTGCTCCATCTCGTAGAGGGCATCCGCCACCTCACGGGTTTCCCCGAGCCGGACGGCATACTCGCGGGCGACGAACCCGGCGAGGCTGGTCATCTCCGTCACCAGGGAGGTGGCCAGATCGAACTTGGCCAGGGCACCTGCACGCTGCAGCGTACGCATGGGATCAGTGTCGAGATGCACCGTGCGCGCCAGGGAGACGGCGACGTCGGCGATTCGGCGGGAGCGCATCCCCACTGATCCGAGCCGGTTCTCGAACGTCAGCTTCTCCAGGCCGGGCACGAAATGCTCGACAGAGTCGGCCTCCAGATCCTGATTCCAGAAGAAGAGGGCATCCTCGTAGCGGGCACGCAGCACTGATTCGTTCCCGGCCGTGACCACGGCGTCGTCGCACGCCCCGTTGGCCATGGTGATGAAATGCGCCAGCAATTCGCCCCCAGCGCTGCGCACGGGAAGGTACCGCTGGTGCTTCGCCATGACGGAGACCAGGATCCGGTCCGGCAGCTCGAGGTAGCGCTCGTCGAAGGTTCCGAGAACGCCGTGGGGATCCTCCACCAGGTTCGTGATTTCGTCCAGCAGGTCGGCATTGTCCTCCAGATCCACGACGCCACCTGCTCCCTCGGCAAGCGCAACGGCCTGCTCGACGACAGCCTCGCGACGCTGCGAGCTGAAGGCCTCGATGCGGCCGCGGGCGATGGTCGGCAGATACTCCGATGCGCTGGCAACGTCATGGAATCCCACGGGCGTCCCGTCCGCCAGGTGTCCTGCCGTGCGGGAGGCGGTCGTCGAACGCTGCAGGTGGGTGGTGCGTCCGGCCACCACGTCGGAGATGCGGGCGGGCACAACAGAGGTGCCCCACAGGGCGAGCACCGAGCGCACGGCCCGGCTGAAAGACAGTTCCGGATCATTCCACCGCATGTTCTTTTCGGCGCGGAGACCCTTCACTGTGGATTCGACGAGGTTGCCGAGCACCTCCGGGGCAGGGCGCCCCGGGGTGTCGATGGCGACGCAGGCATGCTCGTTGCCGCCCACTTCTGCCCTGATGATCTGATCCACGTCCACACCCTGACTACGCATGAACCCCTGCAGGGGTTTGGTGGGGTTGCCGTCCGCGTCGAAGGCAGCGGACCACTTGGGGCCTTTGCGCATCGTCTGTGAGTCCGGTTCACGGGCATCGACAGCCTCCACGACGGCGAAGATCCGGCGCGGTGTGCCGTCCACCGTGATCGCCCCATGGTCGAGCTTGGACGCACTCAGACCTGTGGTCACCGACTCACGAACGGCTTCGATCGTCTGTGGCACCACGTGGGGCGGCAGCTCCTCCACGCCGATCTCCAGGGCGAAGTCCGCCGACGCGGTGTCCTGCGCCACGTCGAACGTGGGCGTGACGGCGGGGACCTCCGCCACCTCTTCGGAGGCAACCTTGAGCAGCGGGAACCCGAGCTCCTCGCGACGCTCCACCCACAGGGCGGCGGTGTCACGCATCAGTCGACGCATGGTGCCGAAGGCCTTGGCTCTCTCCGTGGTGCTGATGGCACCGCGCGCGTCCAGCACGTTGAAGGCGTGCGACGACTTCAGGATGAGCTGGTGGGCCGGGACCGGCAGTCGTGCCTCCACCATGCGCGTCGCATCGGCCACGAAGGAGTCGTAGAGGCTCTGCGTGATGGCGACGTCGGCGTCGTCGAGGTAGTAGCGGCTCATCTCGTACTCCTGCTGACCGAACGCCTCGCCGTAGGTGATGAGTGTGCCGTCCGGCTTGCGTGCGTACACGATGTCCTTGAAGTGTGAGACGCCCTGCTGCGCCATCAGGATGCGTTCCATCCCATAGGTGAGTTCGACGGGGACGGGGTCGAGATCCTGACCCCCCACCTGCTGGAAGTAGGTGAACTGCGTGATCTCCATGCCGTCGAGCCAGACCTCCCAGCCAAGACCCCACGCGCCAATGGCGGGTTGAGCCCAGTTATCCTCGACGAAGCGCACGTCGTGCTCCTCCAGGTCGATGCCGAGGGCTTCCAGGCTTCCCAGGTACAGCTCCTGCGGATTCCCGGGCTCAGGCTTCAGGATCACCTGGAACTGGGTGTGGGTCTGGAGCCGGTTGGGGTTCTGGCCGTAGCGCGAATCGTCGGGCCTGACGCTGGGCTCGACATAGGCGACGTCCCATGGCTCCGGCCCCAGCACCCGCAACACTGTCGCCGGATTCATGGTTCCGGCTCCCACTTCGGTGTTGAAGGGCTGCCACGTCAGGCAGCCCCGCGAGGTCCAGTAGTCCGAGAGAGTACGCAGGGCGTCTTGCATTGTCAGCACATCGACAGGCTACCCGTGTGGTGAGCTTCGGTGCATCCGGCAACGGAGGCACCCACGACGCCGTCGCTGGAGGGATGACCGACATCCCAATGTTGGTTGACATGTCACGGACTCCCCTCTAGTATCGGTGACACATCAACCACTTGGCTGTGAGGCCAGCTACATGAAGGAGTATTCATGGCAACCACTCTGACAAACGCTTCCGACATCACGGGCACCTGGACCCTGGATCCCACCCACACCACCATTGGCTTCGTGGCGAGGCACGCCATGGTGACCAAGGTCCGCGGATCCTTCAATGAGTTCTCCGGCACCGTCACCGTCAGCGACGATGACCTCTCCACCGCCAAGATTCAGCTCAGCATCCAGGCCAACAGCATCGACACCCGCAACGAGCAGCGCGATGCCCACCTGCGCAGCAACGATTTCCTCAACATGGACGAGTTCCCGGAGATCACCTTCGAGTCCACCAGTGTCGTCGTCAAGAGCGACACCGAGCTGGAGGTCACCGGCAACCTCACCATCAAGGGAGTAACCCGGGAAGTCACCATCCCCTTCGAGTACGCCGGTGTGGCAACGGATCCGTTCGGCAACGTCCGCGCAGGATTCGACGGAGCCGTCACCGTTCTCCGCAGCGATTACGGCGTCACCTGGAACGCCCCCCTCGAGACCGGTGGTGTCCTGGTCAGCGACAAGATCACCTTGGAGTTTGAGGTCTCCGCCGTCAAGAACGACTGACCTCTCTCCCCACTTCAGCCACACCACACAGTTTCAGAGTTGCTCGCAGTCAATGGCTGCGACATCGGCGCTGTACGTCGCGGCCAGTTCCTGAGTGTCACTTCAGGAGCTGGCCGCGCAGCACGTCCAGGGGCAGAGCGCCCATGTTGAGTGCCCGCGTGTGGAAGTCCTTGAGCGTGAACTCTTCTCCACGCAACACCGCTCGTCGCTGGGCCTCCCTGCGCAACTCCTCCCAGATGCGCTGACCAACCCGGTAACTCGGCGCCTGCCCGGGCCAGGACAGGTACCTGTGCAGTTCGAAGCGCAGTTGCTTCTCCTCGATCTGAACGTTGTCGCGCAGCAGAGTCCACGCCTTGTCGTAATCCCAGGTGCCGCCGCCGTAGCGATCGAAGGCCGGTTTGCCGAGGTGGACTCCGAGATCCACAACCACCCTGGTGGCCCGCAGACGCTGGGCATCGAGCATGCCGAACCGGTCCGCCATGTTCTCGAGGTGCCCGAACTCCTCCATCAGGCGCTCCGCGTACAACGCCCACCCCTCCCCATGACCGGAGTTCCAGGAGACCAGCCGCCGCCATCGATTCAGCTCCGCCGCATTGAACATGGCCTGCCCAATCTGCAGGTGATGGCCCGGGACGCCCTCGTGGAAGACGGTGGTCTTCTCCAGCCACGTGCTGAACTGCGTCACACCGCGGGGAACGCTCCACCACATCCGTCCCGGACGGGACCAGTCCTCGGCGGGCGGGGTGTAGTAGATGGCTCCGGTCTGGGATGGCGCGATCCGGCACTCGATGACACGAACCGGCGCCGGGATGTCGAAGTGGATGCCATCCATGTCCTCGATGGCCCTGTCCGCGGTCGCCTGCATCCATTCCCGCAGGGCGTCAGTGCCATGGATCTGGTTGGCGGGATCGGCATTGAGCGCACGAACGGCGTCGGCGACGGAGGCGCCCGGGCCTGCAATGTCCTGCGCGAGCGATTCCTGTTCGGCTGCGAGATGTTCCAGCTGCTCGACGCCCCATTCATAGGTCTCATCCAGGTCAATGCGTGCCCCGATGAAGTCCCGGGAGGCCCGCTCGTAGCGTTCACGCCCCACAGCGTCCGCAGCGGGGGCGTGGGGCGCGAGTTCCTCGGCGAAGAAGTCCGCCAACTGCCAGTAAGCCCTCGAGGCTGCCTGGGCGGCTTCGAGCAGGTCTGCTCGCTGCTCGTCATCAAATGCGGCTTCGGTCACCAATTGATGGAACCGCGAGGATTCCGGATCGGCGTGCTTCCGGGCCTGGGCGATACCGTCGGCGACAGCACGCCGGGCGGGTACCGTGCCACGGTGGATGCCCTCCCGCAGCGTTGCCATGTAGCCGTCGATGGCCGTCGGAATCTGCGACATGCGCGAGGCTATCGCGTCCCATTGTTCGTAGGTGTCGGTGGGCATCAGATCGAAGATCTCGACGAGGGACTGCACGGGTGAGGCGATGTTGTTGAGCTCAGCCGTGTGGTCACCCGCCTCGTATCGCTCCACCGAGAGACCGAGCCGGTCCGTCATGGCGGCCACGGTCACCTCGTCGGTCTCATCCTGTGGAGCGGCAGCGGACAGGGTGTTGAGCGTGTCGCGCTCGATGCGGGCCCACGCCGCGGCTGCCGCCGGGGAAAAGTCGTCCATGAGGTGGTCATGTCCCGGAATCCCGAGCGCGGTGGCTGTCATGGGACTGTGCGCCACGAGGGCGTCCACGTAGGACTCGGCGATGTCATCGATTGGTGTGGTGTTGCGCATGGAAGCCAACCTAGCCCCCAACGGTTCACAGCTCGGGGAGCAACCGCACCCCGCGTGGTGCGTCGCAATGATCGATGTTAATCTCGGTTAACAATCGTCGCCGGAGAAGGTGTGCCGTGACTTTCCTGCCGCAGGTCTCAGCGCGGGCTCTGAGGAGCCCCGAGACGCGCCTGGTCCGGTTGCTGGGCCCCGCCTTCGTGGCGGCGATCGCCTACGTCGATCCCGGGAACGTGGCGGCCAACCTGTCCGCCGGCGCCGAGTACGGCTACCTGTTGGTGTGGGTACTCGTAATCGCGAACGCCATGGCTGTGGTCGTCCAGTACCTTTCGGCCAAGCTGGGACTCGTTACCGGCAGGAGCCTGCCTGAACTGCTGGGACAGCGGATGCCGCGGCTCGGGCGCCTCCTGTACTGGGCGCAGGCCGAGTTGGTGGCCGCGGCCACGGATCTTGCGGAGGTCATCGGCGGCGCGATTGCCCTCCAGATCCTGTTCGATCTTCCGCTTCTGCTCGGCGGCGTGATCGTCGGCGTGGTCTCGATGGTCATCCTCAGCGTCCAGAACAGGAGTGGGCAGAGGCCCTTCGAGTTCGTGGTGATGGCCCTGCTGAGCATCATCACCATCGGGTTCATGGCAGGGCTGGTGGTCAGCCCCGTCAGCTGGTCCGAAACCGCGGCGGGGCTGGTGCCACGGTTCGAGGGCTCGCGCACCGTGCTGCTGGCGGCGAGCATGCTGGGCGCCACTGTGATGCCGCATGCGATCTACCTGCATTCAGCGTTGGCCCGTGACCGGCATGGAGTCAGCAACGATTCCGGGGGCGTCAGGCGCCTCCTCCGAGCTACCCGGTGGGACGTGGGGTTCGCGCTGGTGATTGCCGGATCCGTGAACATTGCCATGCTGCTGCTCGCGGCTGCATCGTTGCCGGGTGTTGCGGGTACGGACACGATTGAAGGCGCGCACAGGGCCATCGAGACCGCTCTCGGGCCGCTCGTCGGGGTCATCTTCGGCATTGGACTGCTCGCCTCCGGTCTGGCGTCGACGTCGGTGGGCTGCTATGCCGGTGCGGTCATCATGAAGGGGCTCCTCCACGTCAGCATTCCTCTGCTGGCTCGTCGAGCCATCACGCTGATACCCGCGCTGATCATCCTGGCCGTCGGTGTCGATCCCACGATGGCTCTCGTGCTGAGTCAGGTGTTTCTTTCCATCGGTATTCCCTTTGCACTCATCCCGCTCATCTGGCTGACCAGCCGCAGGGCTCTCATGGGCACTTTCGTGAATCACCTGCCCATGCGGCTGGTGGCGTGGGCGGTGACCGGTGCCATCGTGCTCCTGAACGTGCTGCTGGTGTACCTGAGCGTGACGGGCAGGGGTTGACCCATGGGGTGGCAGCCAGACGGTGACTCGGGCGAGATCACGAGTACCGCGGAGGACCATCTCAAGGTGATCTGGTCGGCGCTGGAGTGGGGAGGTTCACCCACCACCGTGAAGGCGTTGGCCGAGCGGTTCGGAACCACGCCAGCAGCCGCTTCGAGCACGATCAAACGTCTGGTGGGGCAGGGGTTGTTGGTGCACGAACCGTATGGACCCATCCTGCTCACACCTGCCGGTGAGCGTCGGGCCGTGATGATGGTTCGTCGTCACCGGCTCATCGAGACTTTCCTGGTGGAGCATCTCGGCTACAGCTGGGATGAGGTGCACGACGAGGCCGAGAACCTTGAGCACGCGTCGTCGGATTTGATGATCGACCGGATCGATGACCTACTCGGCAACCCCCGGGTCGATCCCCATGGGGACCCGATTCCCTCACGCTCCGGCGAGGTCACCTACCCGGCAGGCGCACGCCGGGTTTCAGCTGCCGAGCCGGGGCCGTACGTGATCACGCGCATTTCCGACGACAGCGCGGATCTGTTGGGGTGGTTCGACTCCTCCGGGATCAGCATCGGGTCCATGCTCACCGTGACGGGCCGGGACGGAAGCGGGACTGCGGTCATCGTCGCCGGTGGAGAATTGCACCTGCCCGAGGCAGCGGCCGCCTCCGTTATTGTGGTGAGTAGCTGAGATCAGTGCCCGGGAGACTGGATCGTGCGCGAAGGGATCGCGGAGAGATTCCATTCACAGCGGCCCTCCAGCGGCCGCCCGGCTCGCGCGGACGCTGATCTGATGGTTGACTTGGATACTCGCAAGTCATCAGGGGCGGTAGCACAGCCGGTTAGTGCATCGGACTCATAATCTGACGGTCGCGGGTTCGAGCCCCGCCCGCCCCACCAGATGAAACACCGTTTGACTAGGTGTAACGCTCACTGACAGCGAAGCGGTGGGCCACGTTGGGGGCCGGGTTGCTACGTATCTGCTAACTGACTCCCCAAACCGCCCGCGAGAACACGTCAACCGTCGCCGCATCGTCCTGCGGGATCGCGTCGGCGTACACGTTGAGCGTCACGCTCGGGTCGCGGTGACCGAGCCGCTTCGCGACGACGTGGACGGGCACACCGGCGCGAAGCAACGTCGTTGCATGGCTGTGGCGGGTGCCGTGGAGGTTCATCGTCGGCAGGCCGAGGCCGTGCTGTGACCGCTTGAACTGCTTCGACATGTAGTCGGGGTGCATCCGTGTCCCGTCCTCCCACGTGGCCACGAGCCCGCCCGTGTCGTGGTACGCCGGTCCCCATTGCAGACGTTCTGCTGCCTGCTGCCGTCGCCATGCACGCAACGCGGCCACGGTGCGGCCGTCCAGGGCAACCTGTCGGTTCTCGTGGTTCTTGGTGTCGCCGGTGACGAGTGTGGAGCCGACGATGACCGTCGAGGCTTCCACCTTCACGATGCCGGCGTCGAGGTCCACGTTGTCCCACGTCAGCGCGCACAGCTCACCGCGCCGCATACCGGAGGCCAGCGCCAACAGCCACACAACAGCCCATCGTGTCTCCCCCACGGCGTCGAGGAACACGCGCTGTTGCTCCCCGGTCCACGTGACGTGCGCTGACCGGGTGACTCGTGGTGTCTTGGAGCCCTCGACGGGGTTGAGGCTCAGGTGTCGCTCGACGACGGCGTCGTTCAGCGCCTTGCGGAGGATCGCCCGTGTGAACTGCACGGAGCGGGGGCTGAGTGGTTTCCCGTCCTTGCCGCCGGACTCGGCCAGTTGGGCGAAGAACCGGGACAGCCGCATGGGGCCGAGGCTCTGCAACCGCTCGTGACCGATGCCGGGCTTGATGTATCCGTCGATCTTCTGCCGGTACGACTCCGCCGTCGAGGCTTTCAGCTCCCCGCCGTGGACCTGCAGCCACTGGTCCAGCCATTGGCCGACGGTGATGCCGTGCGGGGCGACGTATGTGCCGTCGTGGGAGTCGCTGCGGGCCTTGTCACGTGCCCGCTTGGCCTCTTTGACGCTGGTGAAGCCGCTGACCCATCGTGGTTTGCGCTTGCCGGTAGCGGGATCCATCACCCGCACCACGTAGGAGTAGGTGGCGCCGCGCTTGATGATGCCGTCCTTCATCGCCGCCGGCTTCTCTGCTGGTGCTGTGCTCATGACTGTTGTCCTTCCTCGAACTGCCTTATCTCCGTGTCTTTGGCCTCCAGTGCGGCTAGCGCGTCGCGCCACTCTTCCGCCCTGGCTTTCCAGCGCTCCGCAGGACCCGTGCGCCCGTCAGCCTCCGCCCACTTCTGTTCCTCCTCGATATCGACGATGGCGCGGCGATGATTCTCCATCTCTTCAGCACGGGACGACGCTGAACCTTCCGCTTCTGCACCTAGCCCGATGAGGCCAAGCAACGTCTCCTCTATCAGGTCTCGCGGTGCCGGGTGAAGCTGTTTATCGTCGGTCCTTCGGTGCACGTGGCCGAGGACATAATCAACGAGTGCGCGCCGCTCATCATCGACCCGGTACATGCTGGCGAGACGTGAGGCCACCTTGTAAATGGTGCTCGAGGACTCGCGGTAGTCGTTGATGGCCGACGACAGTTCGGTTGCGAGCGCGTCGCCCTCCTGCCTCCAGAACTCATCGAGCGGCTGAAATATCGCATCGGGTGATATGCCAGCGACGGCGCACAGGGCCGCTATCTCACGGGCGCCGATCTTGGGGCGTGGCTGGCCGGGGACGGTGCCCTTCTCGATGCGCTGCACAGCGGAGTGACCCATACGGCAACCGTGCTCGGCCATGCGTTCAGCCATCTGGCGGTAGCTGAGCCCGAGGCGTTCCCGTTCGATGCGGAACCGTTCCCCGATCTCGTCGTTGCTCGCAAATACCTGCATCATGCCTCCCGTGCCGTGGTCCAGAATTGGACCGCTTCTAGTTGTGAGCATACACGATCTAGACCACGCTTGTCAGTAACGAGTGCAGCGGGTTGCACCTAGACAGGAGTTCGACATGACGGAGCAGACAGCCGTAGAAGCGCTGGCGGGCAAGCTGGTCGCGCCCGTGTGGCCCGACGTTGGGCAAGCACTGGGGCTGTCGAAGGACAGCACTTACCGGGCGGTTCATCGGGGCGATATCCCGAGCCTGCGCGTGGGCCGTCGGCTGCTGGTGCCGGTTCCGGCGCTGCTGCGCCTGTTGGGCGCTGATGTGTCGTGACCGCAACGGAATGGAGAAGCCGCCCGCTAGGCACGGACGGCGACTCAGGAGAAACACAACGGCAGCGGCAGCTACTGGTCTCCAGTGTACCGCAGGAGGCGCACGTTTCCCCGCTCACGGACGCGCTGTCACAAGTCGCGGTGCGCATGCTTCAGGAAACCATGGCGGCCGCGCTGCCGTACACGTGGGACCGCAGAGCGGCAACGCTCGAGGCGTGTCGCCCGTCGCCGTCGGATAGCCGCGCAGGCTCCGCCGACGTCGAGCGAGATGCACGACTGGCTGAACAAGCCGAGGCATGCCGGAATCACGCCCGGTTCCTGAGGGCCTACCCTTCCGACATCTTCGAGATGTTCAGCGACGACGTGCTCACCATGATGGGCGAGGAACGCATCTTCCTGGAGCGTGAGTGCCCGCAGGTGGTGCGTGCTGGGAAGGATCTCGTGCGCGAGTCGCAGGACGTGCTCGACCTGCTGCGGGGGGTGGCTGTCTGATGGAAGATATTGACCTTGGGAACAGTGGCATCGAGCTGACCCCGCTCGACGGCCACGACGGCGCGCCCACCGTCGGGATGGGTGGCTTCGAGCCCATCGACCTGACCGCCTACGCCACCGGCACCTACGTGCAGCTGGAGGCCGAGATCATGCCTCGCACGGATGGTGTGTGCCTGCTGTACCCCGGCAAGGTTCACGCGTTCAACGGTGAGCCCGAGTCTGGTAAGTCCATGGCGGCTCAATGGGCTGTTGCTGGGGACCTCAAGGACGGACGAGACTGTCTTGTCCTCGACTACGAGTCAGACCCTCAGAGCTACGTCGGGCGCCTACGAGAGATGGGCGTGGATGCTGCTGCCATCATCGAGCACCTTGTCTACATCAATCCCGAGGGTGACCCCGTGGGTGACCATGTTGCACGGGCGGCGCTGTATGACGTGGTGAACTCCCGCGACTTCACCATTGCTGTGTTCGATGGCATGACGGAGGCTCTGGCGTTGTCTGGCTTGTCCACGAACAACAACGATGAGGTGACCTTGTGGCACCGTCTGACGGCACGTGCACCGGCTCGCCAAGGTGCTGCGGTGATTGTGGTGGATCACGTCACCAAGTCAGCTGAGAATCGTGGCCGGTTTGGTATCGGCGCCCAGGCGAAGCTGTCCGCCATCACTGGGGCGGCGTGTCTTGTGGAGGTCACGAAACCTATGGGGCGTGGACTGACCGGTGAAATAACGCTCAAGATCGCCAAGGATCGCCCCGGCTACCTCCGGGGGCATGCGGGCACCTACAACGCGTCCAGCAGGCTCCAGGAGGTCGCAAGGATCACGGTGGACGGCACAACCCCCGGCGCTATCGCCATGACCATCAATCCTCCTCACGATGGCTCTGTGGGTGACTTCCGTCCCACCACGATCATGGGCTATGTCCTCGATGCTCTGGAGGTTGCTGGTGAGCCGTTGAGTTTCAACAAGCTCAAGAGTCAGGTGAAGGGGAAAGAGCAGTACATCAAGCAGGCTGTTGATCTGCTTGTCGCTGACGACAAGATCACCGTCGAGTCTGGACCCCGGAATTCGACGATGCATGCACTGGTGACCGACTCCCCGAAGACGGAGACGCTGAGTGGCGCCTTGACCGTCTCCACCGTCTCCCTCCTAACAGATGGAGGGGAGGGAGACGGTGGGGACCGACTCCCGGCGTCAGTGGGGAGACAGTGGGGAGACAGTGAGGAATCGTGCGCCGTCTGCGGTTTCCCGCTGCCCGCTTCCATCACGGCTGACGGGCACACAACCCACCCCAACTGCGAACAGGAGACGACGTGAACAAGACATTGCGACCCCTCGACCCCGCCAACTTTCGGGAGCCGATGCGTACCGCCATCCGATGGCACCTTCTCCTCACCGAGGCAGACGCTCTATCTCGTGCGGCCGGGCTCGGGCTCGCCAGTGTGTGGGCGCACGTCCACCGCAACGACTACGAGGCGGCGAGTGTCACCTTGGCGGAGGTCATCGACGACATTCGTCGCATCGACCCCCACGCCATCAAGACGATGCGTGAACTCATGCACGGACTCGAGGAGATGGCATGACCGCCGCCGATCATCACCTACTCATCGTCCACGGCCCGGGCTGTGGGAGACCAGCACCAGAACTCAGACTGTCCTGGACAAACCACCCACAAGTTTGGTGCCCGTCGTGTGGCAGGTACGCGGACGTGCCCGTCGAGGAGGATCCCCGATGAGTAGCGCCGACATCTGGAAGAGCTTGCCGGGCTACCCGAAGCCGTGGAAGCAACCCAAGCTCTCTGAGTTCGGGACCCTGGACGGAGGGAAGGGGCTCATCCCGTCCGACACCGGACCCCTCCACCAGCTCACTGCTGCCGTCCAGGCGCTGCCGGGGCCGCTGCCCTGCACCGAAGGTCACCCCTTGTCCGACGACGCGGCAGAGAGGCGCACAGTGGCGGAAACCATGTGCCCTGACTGCCCCGTCCAACCACTGTGCCGCGCCGCCGGCGAAAACGAGACATTCGGCGTCTGGGGAGGCATCGACCAGACCCAACGTGCACGCGGTGGCAGTAGCAACGACGTAGCAGACCCCCATCTGACAAGGGCAAACACTGCCGGTATCGGATACCCAATCCGGCGTGCCGAACCGGCCGAATCACGAAACGAGCAGGAGGCTCGATCATGACCGACGATGACCGCAACCGATGCGGAGCCAAGACAGCCAGCGGAGAGCCATGCAAGAAGTATCCCGTGACGGGTGGGACCAGATGTGTAAAACACGGAGGCTCCAGCCCCCAAGCGATCGCGGCCGCGAAGAAGCGCACCGTCGCCGCGAGGCTGCACGCCGAGGTGGCCCGACGTGGATATGAGCCCGTCACGAATCCGGCCCTCTTGCTCGCCAGAGTCGCCGGAGAGGCCGAAGCGTTCAAGGACGCGGCCAAGGACCGCATGGACCGACTGAGTAGCTGGGAGAGCATCAACAATTTCGGGACCGAAGCCGTGGCGCCCATCGTCACCGTCTACGCGGCAGCCCTCCGAGACGTTGCCCAGGTCGCTGAACGACTCTGGAAATTGGGGCTCGACCATAAAGCCCTTGCCATGGAAGCTGAGCGACCATCACACGAGCAAGCGCAGGTGCTATCCCGGATAATTGATGCTGCGGTGGCCGCCGCTGACCTGAGCGACGACCAGATGACACGGTTCCGAACCGGACTCGCCACTGCACTCCAAACAGAAGGGCTTATCCAATGACTACTTCCAAGGGTCCAAAGAAACCTGACCCATCCAAGGGTCCACGCGAGTTTCCTCACTGGCCGGACGGTCCATTTGGACGCGCTGACGGGCTTCTAGGTGAGTCGGGCTTGACCATCGAGGAGGCACTCGAACAGCTCGCTGAGGAGCGGGCAGCGCTGGAGGAATTCAAGACTTCCCGGGGCATCCCGTCCCGGGGCAAAACAAGGAGTAGAAACGATGATGGCAAAGACTGATGGATTGACTGTCGCTGATGTTGTGACGCAGGCGAAGACAGCACGGGTTGATGTGCGCGTGCTTCAGGTTGTGGAGGCTGCCGGGGCTGTCGTGCCGGTGCAGCTACTCCAGGACTTGCAGGACCCGCTCACGGCGCTGGTGAGGTGTCGTGAGCTGATCGAGCACGTGCCCGGCAAGCCCTCGATGGCGGACATGCTGGCCGACGATTGGCGCGAGGTGTGTTTCCGTGCCGTGACGGCCGGTGAGGTCGCTTCCCGTGCCCGCCAAATAACAGCGGAGGCAACCAAGGAAGCTGAGGGGAAGGTGCGTGGTGTGCTGCACGGCCACCGTGAGGCCCTTGTGGAGGCCGTCGAGAAGGTGTTCTCGGAGCATGCGGACTGGTTCGTCAACACCGACGGCGATGACCTGTTGCCGCCGGAGGCCAGGCAGCGGACGGCGATGGTGCAGGCGGTGGCGCAGGCACGAAAGGCGGCCGTCGGTCTGGGGCCCAAGGCTGTTGGGGACCGGAACTACCCGAACCCGCTGGCCGAGTGGACCGCGTGGTACAGCTTCGACCAGAAGTCTCTGGGGAAGCTGCGGGAGGTGTGTGGTCCGTCGTGGTCGCTGCGTCGGGGATGGGGTTTCCATGAGGCGGCTCAGCATGCCGGGGGTGTGCCGCGTCTGGCACGTTCGGGCCGTGAGGCTCAGGAGTTGGCGGAGGCGCTGGAGGCGGGCGGCAGGTCGCCGCGTGTCCCTGACCCTCAGGACGTGAAGGCTGCCGGATACGCTGCCGAGTACTTCGCCGGGATGGTCCGATAGAGGATCCCCTGCTCGATGTCGGACCCCCGCCCCGTCTGGGGTGGGGGTCCTTTCATGTCCTCGCACCATGGGGAAGGTGCTCGACGACGGCGCTCCGCACGGGGGCCGGTGCTAACGGTTCTGCTACGCAACCCCCCATTACGGGCCACAACTGGGCCGGATTGCCCACGGTGACAGGGGCCGGTTTCACGCTCAGACAGGCCGGAACCGGACCGGTTCGGATGGACGGGCTGGGACTCATAATCTGACGGTCGCGGGTTCGAGCCCCGCCCGCCCCACCAACCTGACCGGTTCAACCCTCGCCCGGGACGTGGCGAGTCAAGACACTGATCCGAGGGAAGCTCACGTGATGCAGGCGCCGGTCTCAATGGTCGTCGTGTATGACGGTGCGCCGTCGAGTAGCGTGTCCGTCGCGGCGTCGGTGAGGGCGTAGGCGGTGTTGGCGTCCACGAGGGATCGGGCGAAAATGGTGCCGGCAACCCGGCCGTCCACGGTGAGGAGTGGCCCCCCGGAGTTGCCGGGCCTGGCGCTCGCATACAGCGAATACACCTCGCGGTCGACTCCCCTGTCGCCGTAGATGTCCTCACCCAGTGCCCGAATTTCGCCGCGGTTACGCGCGGCGTCCGCACGATACGCTCCGCCGAGCGGGAAGCCGGCCACGACGGCCGGGGCATCGCTCGGTAGGTCTTCCGCACGCTCCAGAGCCGGGGCTGCAAGCTCGGGCACGTCCAGGATCGCAAGGTCGAGGTCCGGGTCGAAGGCAACGACGCGGCCGTCCAACGCCGCTCCAGCACCACCCACCTGCACGCTGACATCGGAGGAACCGGCGATCACGTGTGCGTTGGTGACAACTCGCTGCGGAGCCACCACCCAGCCGCTTCCGGACATCATCCGCGAGCAGGCTTCGGCGCCGACCTTGACGATGCTCGCGGCTGCTGCCTGCACCTCTGGGCTGTTGGCATCGGAGGACTCGGGTGCTTCAGCGGGGAGGATGGGTTCCGGCGCCAGCCCGCTGAAGGCACCGGGGAGGCCCGACGCGTTCAGCGCATCCGTCAGTTGGGAAGCCCAGCGCTGTGACTGGCCGGGCAGGACACGCTCGATCGTTCCGAGGACGCGCGAGCTGTTCATCGCGAGTGCCCACGGCGTCGGGACCACAGGTTTCACGGCAGCGCCCAGCACCCCGGCCAGCAGTGTCGTGACGAGTGCGGCAGCCACGAAACCCAACAGCCCGTCAAGTGAACGGACGGCACCTTCTCGTCGGCCTCCGAGCATCCGTCGGCCGAGACCACCCAGTAGTGCTCGCCCCAGGGTCGCGGAGAAGAGCACCCCGACAATCAGCACCGAGGAGCGGACAAGTCCTGCCTGGGGAAAACTCTCGAACTGCGCGAGGAGCAACGGCACTCCCCACAGTCCCGCGTATGCGCCGAGGAGCATTCCCACCAGCCCGAGCAGGCCCGCGACGAATCCGGTGCGCCAGCCCCGAAGCGCATTGATCACGATGATCACGAGCAGCACGAGGTCCAGCACCAGATGCGGAGTCACGATTTCACCTTCACGCTGGCAGAGAATACGTGGCTTGGCTGTGAAGGACCTGTGCCACGGAGGACTACTGGGATGTCATCCGAGTCGTGCGGCGAGATCGGCCACCCACTCGGCCACCCCGTCGGGGCCTTCGCAGCGGATGTCGGCGTGGCCGTCCAACGTCGTCTCCTCCGATGACGCGCTGACCACCCGTGCGCAGATCATGCCCGCCGTCTGCAGCTCCTGCAGCGCCTCGAACGCCGGAATGTCGCCCAGATCATCGCCCACCATGGCCACCATTGACGGCTTCACCTGATCCACCAGTTCACGCAGGGCGTCGCCCTTGTTCTGGGTCGAGGCCCTGACCTCCAGGACGGCTCGTCCCGGTTCCAGAACCAGCCCATGGCGCTCGGCCAACTCCTCCACTGGCGCACGGAGAGCGTCGATGACGCCCTGGGGGTCAGTCGTTCGACGGGTGTGAACGCCGATCGCCCTCTCCTTGTCCTCCAGGTACAGACCCTCAACATCCACGCCAGAGTTCCTCGCATCCTCCACCAGTGCCTTCAGGTCATCCCAGGCCCTGCGGATGCCTGCCGGTACCTCCGGATGACGCACCTCCCCCGTCGCCGCATCCCAACGCTCGACGCCGTACTGACCGAGCACAACCAGCGAGGACAGGCCACGACGTGAGTCGAGTTCACCCAGCCTCCGAACGGCCTCGACGCCGCGGCCGGTGATGATGGCGAGCTGGGCCACCCTGCTCCGGATCGTTGCAAGCGCATCCGCTGCACCGTCGTGCATCCGCGAGTCCTCGGGGTCCTCCACGATGGGGGCCAGCGTGCCGTCGAAATCAAATGCCAGCAGAGCGCCGCTGGGATTTTCCACGAATGCCTCGATGAAGCGTTCCCCCTGAGCAGTGCTGGCTTCCCACATCCGAGATGTCATGGCTCCAGCCTGCCATGTGCGACTCCGCTCCCGACGATGAAACCTCACTTCGATAGGGTGAGACGAAAGCTCAGGAGGAAACGTGGAGAACACAGGCCCATCAACGAAGCAGGGCGCAACCTTCTTGGTTGTGGCCAATCGGCTACCAGTGGATCGCATCGTCCGCGAGGACGGCAAAGTGGACTGGCAAACAGCTCCCGGCGGCCTGGTGACCGCCCTTGAGCCCGTCATGAAGCAGCGGGGCGGCGCCTGGGTGGGGTGGCACGGAGCCCCCGATGAGGAAGTGGAGGCCTTCGAGCACGACGGATACACCGTCGAACCCGTCCCCCTGTCGGCAGAAGAGGTCGAGGAGTACTACGAAGGCTTCTCCAACGCCACCCTGTGGCCGCTGTACCACGACGCCGTCGCCTTTCCGGAGTTTCACCGCGAGTGGTTCGACGCCTACGAGCGGGTGAACCAGCGCTTCGCCGAGCGCGCCGCGGAGGTCGCCGCTGACGGCGCATCGGTGTGGGTGCAGGACTATCAGCTGCAACTGGTCCCACGGATGCTGCGCGAGTTGCGTCCCGACCTGAACATCGGGTTCTTCCTGCACATCCCCTTCCCGCCGATGGAGCTTTTCCAGCAGCTTCCGTGGCGTCGTCAGATCATCGAAGGTCTGTTGGGCTCCGACCTTGTGGGGTTCCAGATGCCCGGTGGCGCCAGCAACTTCCTGCGGCTGGTGCGTCGTCGCACCGAGCACAAGGTGGACCGGGACCGGGCCATCGTCAAGCGCAACGGTGACCACGAATGCGTGGCACGCGCCTACCCCATCTCCATCGACAGCAAGAGCTTCTCCGATCTTGCCCAGGCGGAGGAGACCAAGGCAGAGGCCCAGGAACTCCTGGAAGAGCTCGGACATCCCTCCATGATCGTGCTCGGTGTTGACCGCCTCGACTACACCAAGGGGCTGCGCCAGCGCGTGCGCGCCATGGGTGAGCTCTTCGAGGAGGGAAAGCTGGATCCGAACGAAGTGGTTTTCCTGCAGATCGCCACCCCCTCGCGAGAGCGCGTCGAGGAGTACCGGAGACTCCGCGACGACATCGATCTGCTCGTGGGACGCATCAACTCCCAGATCGGTGGGGTGGGCCGTCCACCGATCGTGTATCGCCACCAGTCGTTCCCGCGCGCCACCCTCGCTGCGATGTACCAGCTGGCCGACATCATGCTCGTCACCCCGCTTCGAGACGGCATGAATCTGGTGGCCAAGGAGTACCTTGCATGCCATTCCGGACCGGACGGCGCACTGGTGCTCAGCGAGTTCGCGGGTGCCGCACGGGAGCTGCGTCAGGCCTACATGGTGAATCCGTACGATCTGGACGGTATGAAGGAAGCGATCATGCACGCGGCCACCGATCCTCAGCGGGAGAAGCGCCGACGCTTCCGGGCACTGAAGAAGCAGGTGGCGGAGAACGACATCAGCAAGTGGGCGGACCGCTTCCTCAGCGATCTCGACGATCACGGGAAGGGCCCCGCTCGGGGAAAGACCTCGGCGGACGAGACTCCGTCGATGCACTTCGTCGACGGGGAACAGACCTCCCAGGGGTAGAGGTTGCACGGGGGCGCGTGCAGACAGAATGCGTGCCCGCTCGCCCATGGTTCCCATTCCCTGGCCGGGCGGAGCGGCGTGGGTAATGGTTGTTTTCATCCACGCTCGCGCGCAGAGTGTGGCGGCATCGGCCTCGACTGCCCTTTTGATGGAACTGGCCCCCTTGATGAAACACTGACCCGATGGACGACATCGAGCTCGACGACATTGCCGCGGAACTCCAGCTGAAGGCGACGGAACTGCGTGCCCGCATCGAGGAGCTGACCCGTCCACCGGAGGCTGGCGCGACTATTGGGTTCGGCAAACGGATAGGCGACGGCACCACGCAGGCGATCCAGCAAATGGCCGATGCGTCCACCGCCGAATCCCTGCACAAGACTCTGAACGAGGTCCTGGCGGCGCAGGAGCGCATACAGGAAGGCACTTACGGCCGATGCGTGGTGTGTCAGGATCCGATCCCAGCGGCTCGTCTTGAGTTCCGCCCCTGGGCGGCCACCTGCGTGGAACACGCTGGCTGATCGAGATTCGAGTTCGCGATAGAGGCAATCCCCTACCCCCCCAGAGTGGCCATGAGCCTTCTGACAGCATCCCAACATCAGCGGCCACGCCTAGCCTTCGAACCCACCACACCAAGGGACTCATGCGACGAGGGGCAGTGGTCTCGGCTGTGTTGCCCTCCGAGGAGTGGGCCTACAACGGGGGAACCCGGTGGGATCGAGCATGAGTCCGCCTTTAAGAGGTTCCGCCAGTAGGTAATCCGGTGTGAGGGCGTGTCGGTGACACAAAGCAGGCACGAGCCTCGGTAAAGGA
>CANLTJ010000010.1 GCA_947493995.1 uncultured Arachnia sp.
CTCCGCACCGCCTGGACCACCCACCGCTGGGACACCCGACCAACCCGCCGCCCATGACCTACTGGCGGAACCTCTTATGAAGGCCTCCAGAATGGCCTCGTCATCGCTCGGCAGTACCCTGCGGAGAAACACAGAAGTCATCCTCACTCATCCCAAGGTTAGCGATATTTCAGTCCAGGGGTCAGTCATCGGGGCATGAGAGCGAGCAACTGTCGCTCGTGTCGGTGACGCACGGTCCGCTTCCGGAACTGGTTGCCGTGCCTGCGGGTTCACAAAGCCGGATCATCCACGCCGGCCGGCTTTGACCGAAGGTTGGCGACTACCTGAGACGAGGTGACCACATGAGCATCGAGATGAGTCACGACGCCACCGGCCTCGACGAGCTCGACCCGGTCAAGCAGCCGGCCCTTTTCCGTCTTGTCCGCCCTGGCGTAGAGACGGGCTAACTTCTTGGTGATCTCGTGGCGCGCGGCCATCGACAACTCCTTGCTCGTCAGTCCAGAGAACACCCCACCGCCTCGCGGACATAGTTGCGTGAGGCACGCGTCAAGGGTCCCGGACGTTTTAGATGAGTCAAGTCGTGAGATTGCGAGAATTACGTCCGGCTGACGGCAAATGAGTATGTGAGTGCTCGATTACCTGGCCATTCCGAGGAAGGTCGTCATGAGGCGCTCCAGTTCGACCATCTGCTGACTCGACAGTCGTCCGATCCGGACTTGCACATTGCTTCGACGCACGGTGGTCAACTTGTCGACCATCACGTCACTGTCCTGCGACAGCCCGTCGACCCCGTCGATCGGGATCCGTAGCCGAAGCAAAGGGGCATCGATCAGAGTCGTCGTGAGAGGCGCGACAGTGACCGACTCGGTGAGTTCGAACGCATCGTCTTGAACGATGACCGCGGGGCGCGGCTTGGTTGCGTACACCCCGCCCGCGACAGTCCACAATTCGCCGCGCCTCACTCCTCATCCCAGTCAATAGACACGGCCTCGACAAAGTCTTGGTCGTCACCCTGACGATCGTTCTGTGCAATCAGTTCGGCCTGTCGACGTGCCTCTTTGGCGAACTCCTCAGTTCGGACATCGGGCACCCAAACCTGAACGGGACGGTACCCACGTGCACGCATGCGGTGCCGATGCTGCACCACTCGGTCCCTGACTGCCATATCCGTATGTTACATGTAACGGACGCTCGTGGAAAGAGCGTCAATGAACCGCGACTGCTCTCGCCGCATGAGGGTGCGGCCTCTGGGTGTCCGTCCACCAAGTTTCATCGCACGGACTGACGATCATCTCGGCGTCGACCCGTCAAGGGACCGCGTCGGGTCCTTCGGATTCACGTGGAGCGGGCTGTCAGTTCTTGTTGTGTCCCAATGATCGCGCTTGGAGCACGTCCTTCCAGTACGACTCGCGCTGCAGTACGTGGCCGTCGTCGGTACGCATCGACCAATACTCGAGTAGCGCAAACCGTATGTTGGTCCGGTAGCAATCCTCGCCTTTCTCGGCGAGGAGCGTCTTCAGCCCGGTGTTCCCGCCGTGCAGGGTGTCCGCGTAAGTCGCCCAGCGTTGCCAGATGCCCGTGTCGCCATACGCAGAGCCGACATACCGCTGACCTGTCTCCTTATCGTGAATGACATACACACCCTTCATACTCTCCAGCGCGATCCGCCAATCGGCCCGAGCCCGGCTGACGACAACCTGAAGATCGGCGAGGCTGTGATTGATCCGATCGTGCCCAGGGAACGGGTCGCCGGTGAATGACTCTTCGAGAATCGAGGAGAGCGTCATCGTGGGAAGGACCGTCTCCATTTTCCGGCGAGTGTTGCGACCGGTCAGCTTGTGGCAGATCCACAGACGGCGAATGAACGGGCCCATCAGATCATCGCGCGGTGCCACCGTGTATGAGCGCGCTTGCTGTTCAAGTCCACGCTCAAGCACCTGCCAGATCCCCCCGAAGAGCCAGAGTGTGGCGTCGTGCTTATCCTGGGCCACTGAGAAGATGAACTCGCGATTGAAGTCGTTGTTGACACCCCGCCACGAGTTCCAGCCCCGCCACTCCTGGGGATCAGTCGCTAGAACGTCAATCGGATGCTCGATCTCGTTCCAGACGGCGAAGTGAACCTTGTACTGCTCCGGATCGAAGCCCTCGGGCAGCAAGCTGGTCAGCGGGATGGTTTCCATAAAGACATCCTAAGTCGGGGTGACATTGCAAGAATCACGTCCGACTGGCGGCAGATGAGTAAGTCTGGTGCACGTCATAGAAGGACGTTCAGGTGGCCAATTCGGTCTGTAGACGGTGCTGACCGAGCGCTACCTTCGGCTCTCGGTTCGGGAGCATTACACGACGCCGACAGCGTTCGAGTGTGCGACCGGATCGGGTGCGCAGGTGGGCATCCGTCAACTGACTTAATTCTCTCAGTTCCTCCGGGATTCGGCGCTAGTCGTCACTCGACGAATCGCCCTCGGATGACCGCTGATGGGTGGGATCGCAGCGCTGTCTCTACGTCGGAGAAACGCTCGCCCGGATACGCCGCGAGTCCCTTAGCGATGCCGTCGGCGAGAGCGTAGCCGCTCTCTTGCATTTGAGCAGTGCGGATGATGGACAGGGCACGGTCGCAGTCTTCCGGGAATGTGTCTGCGTGTTCGATGATGTTGAAGGCAGCGTGAGACCGGACACGAGGGTTTTCATCGACGATCATGGTTGCGAGGAACGGCAGTTTCTTCGGAGAATTCCACGCTCCGAGGTTCTGTACGAACCCAACTGGATTGGTGCGGCGCTGACTGAGCAGAAGCGCCTCGACTTCGAGGTCGGGGACTGTGTCAGCTGCGATGCGTAGGTGGGTGACCGCTGCAGCGAAATCATTGCGACCAGGGCTGAATCCGATGGACATCCCTCGAAGGTTTGGCGCCAGTTTCCTCAGCCTGTCCTGCACTAGCGGGGGGAGCTTCTGGAAGTTACTGGCAAGCCTCCGTACCGCTTGCTGCTGTTGAGTTTGATCGATGACGCAAACTTCTAGGGCGTCGGTGACCTCCTTCCATAGATTCTCATCATTGGTGTTGATGGCTGCGAGCGTGAGGTCATCCAGCTGGTCATTAGAGTGACGGGACATCATTCTTGACCCATCCTTGCCGACCGCATCTAGAATCATCTTCCTGACTGCGCGCGCTGCACTTTCTCCGAACGTCAGGAAGTCAGTTTGGTCGTTTGACCCGGCAACGAGTAGTGAACGAATTGCATTCTCGTTGCCGGCGTCCGCACGACTTCTCAGTTCCGCAACCGCACCAGGTGTCTGGGGCGCGAGAATCTCTAACAAAGCAATGCCGTAGGAATCGTTGCGGGCAGTGGCAGCTTGCAGAAGTCGGTTGCCGCGAGCGACGCCGACGTCAACGGTAGTTAGTGCGCTCGCTATGCGGATGCAGGAGTGGGCTACGGATTGGTCCCCAGCGGCAAACTCTGTAGCCACGAAGTCCGCAATCTTCTTGTGGGACGCACTGGATGCTGCTTGGAGGACACGGTGGAAGACGCTGTCGACTTCACGCCAGCGGGAACTCCAGCTGCTTCCATGCACCCGTACCGCTCCGTCTGTATTGAGCAGGTCAATGATGCGTTGGACGACGTTGTCTGCAGCCCCGGGAGTGAGCAGGTCCCCAGCTTGGGAGAGGACCGCCATGGTCGAGCCTTCATCGCGTTTTGACCACGGCCTGGTCGTGAGAGAAATTACCAGCGTCTGAAGCGATTCGGCCGGGCCATCCATCCAGATCTTCCTCGCCGCGTCCTTCGCCGCCTTCTTTTCCCCGATGATAATGAGGTCTGAGAGGGCTGTCTCTAGGAGCAATGGGTCATTTGAGGAGGTGGATGTAAGTTGGGCGTTCAAAGCCGCGATGTGGCGCCAAGAACACCAAGAGCCGCTAAGTGCGGCATTCCAGCCGACGACAGAGAGGTCGGAACGCGCAGTATTGCTGATGAAATGTATGGTGCTGTTATCGGCCCAGCCATCAAAGCGGAGCTTGAGATCCTTCTCAAGTGACCAGCTGATGTCTTGAGCACGCCACCAGGTCCCTGCATGGTCCTGCGCGATGACGGTGGCTTCGACGTCGCCAGCTGCGAACCCCGCGACGGTGTACAGGATGGAGGCTGCACCGCCTCGGATAGCGCTGACTGAGAGGTCACCGTCACAAGCTTTCAGGGCCGCGAGAGCTTTCTTGGCGGCTTTGGCAGCTTCGATGAGTTGATCGCGCTCGAGGAGGAACGCTGCACGATGGACGTGCAGCCAACCGCGGTCAGCCGGCTGGGTCGCGCGGCTGGGAACAAGGGTCGCGAGAGCTTCCTCGATGTCGCCACGCGCGTACGCGGCGCAAGCATGGACAACGATGCTAGCGTCCCGTTCAAACCGATGACGCGCCTCGGTCGTGAGCTGCGGAAACCGGGTGCTGTCGCCCTTTGTGATCAACTCGCGAAGTGCATGGACGAACCGCCATCCCCAGTCCTTGTGCGTCTCCCAGTCGTCGGATTTGGGACACTGTCCCTGACTACCGCGGTACTCGAGCTCGTTGTACCGGTTACGCATCACCAGAGCTACTGCTTCCTCGAAGCTGAGCTTCTCGACAGCTCTATTCGGGTGCGGAGCAACCAGACGTGGGACCACAAGAGCGTTCCGGAGCCGGGCTGCGGGGCCCAAGACATTGAGCTGGCCCTTCCAAACGGCGCCCTCCAAGGCGTTCCTGCGGCGTGAGATGGCGATCTTGTTCAGAGCATCCAGGTTGGCCGTGTCGACTGATTGAGCGGCGGGAACGAAAATCTTGCGCCCCTTGCCGGTAGCAACGATGGCGTCGCCACTGACCTCAGCCCAGTATCCAATCTGGTTGGTCACATCGACTAAGACAAGGAGATAAGGAAGGCCAAACGAGAGCCAGTGGTCAAAATGATACGTTTTCGATTCGGCGAACCACCAACCGGCGTCGCCATCGCGGGTGTCCTTGGGCGTCAGGTATTCGTCTTGGCTCCCTTTGATCTGGAGCATGACGGGGGCGCCAAGGTCCCAAGCGTCATCCTTGTGATCCGGTGCGGTGGTATCGCGGGCAAAGGTGATGAAATCCGTGCCAATGTCTTCGCTGAGCTTCGCAGGAGGCGCCCAGCCGATGTCTACAAACATCACCGCGGCCTTGAGTTCACCCCGCGACCCTGTCTTGGTACTTGGATGGACGGGAGTAGTCATAGTCACAGTTCAGCAGGCCAGGCAGCGTTACGTCCACGCTGAGCAAATCACACGACTAGACAAGGGCCGACAGAGTCGCAGACCACCGCTTCAACGCCCGGCGATCACGCACAGTGGTTCCGTACAAGCATAGTGCGATTCACAGACCTCAACGCTGACGATCCTGAGGGTCACACCTCAGACGCTCGCTACTCGGCAAAATCGTCCGCGCGCCGCGCGGCAGATGCGGATGTCGGCTAGTCCGATTCCTCGTTCTCACCGCGGGAGCTTCGCAGCCTGCGGAGGCCAACACGTCGGGTAGTCGGCTGCGGAAGCCGCCGAACCTTCGGGGGTGCGCGCAAATTCAACAGAACGCGGTCATCGGGATGAGTAACCCAGCGCTCTCGAGCAATGACCAAAGAGGGGGCCGCCAGTTTTGCAATGAGCTCTCTACCAAGATATTGCTCCCTCTTATTCCGCCAAAGCGTCTGTCACCTCCTCTATGGTCATTGTTATGTATGCACTACCAACTGGGTCCGAGCTTTCGGAGGAGCAGCGACGAGAACTGGACGACACGTTCTTGTCGTCAGACCCGTTCAGCTACTTCAAGTCGCGGATCGCGATGATGCTGCATTGGGCTGCCGTGGCCGACGAAGCCACCGCCCCCGCAGCCATGACCGGTTTTGGACTCCACTTGCGGAATTCTCGAATGAAACTTGAACACGACCAGGAAGCGGCCGATCTCCAGCTTGCAACAGACGCCTTCGCGCTGCGCCAACACACTGCAGAGTCGCTTCTACGTCTGATCAACGCAATTCTCGACCAACGCGGACGCCCTGAAACGAGCCTGTGGGAATGCCTGTCTGCTGGCCCGTTTAACCTTAGAGATGTGGTCAAGTCCACGAAGCGTTGGCTGACCGCTGACGAGTTCCCAAGTCTTGCTGACCTTCTACTCGCTGATGGGGACAACACGGCGGAGTGCGTTGATCAACTGTGGGACCAGTTGCTCGTGTTCGAAAGTTGGTACAACTTCTCGATGGACATGGTCAACGACGATCCCTACAACTTCAACACCGCCAACAATAAACTCAAACACGGACCATCTGTCAGAGCGCGCGACGACATCCGTTCAATCTTCACGCTAAGCGACCCGTCCCTCCCCGACGGCCGACTGAGTCTGTCCACGCTCACCGGTCCCGAAGCGCACGATTTCATCAACGAACCGATCATCGAGGTATTGGCCCGTGCGAAGCGCCAAGGCAACCGCGTTTGGGAGGTTTCACAGATCATCCTCGACACCGAGCTGATGCTAAGCGAGGCCTACATGATCGCCTGGACACACGCTGCCATCTTCGCCAACGCAGCAAACCGGCATTTTCGGGACCGGGAGAGTTTACGAGGCCCAGAGTTCCCGGGGTACCCCCCTGTAGGAATCAAACCTACACAAAGGCATCTCAAGCAAAGACTGCAGGTGTTCCGGATACCCTTGACCGTCCCTCAGGGCGCGAAGGCAGAAGACGCTAAACATGTAATTGTGCATCGAGACTCATACGTGGAAGTCAAAGTGGATGCTCCGCTCAAGGGTCTAGAGGTACTTGACGACACCGGTTCCAGCGCAACTCGTCCCTAGAATCAAGTCCTGATCGGGAGCAATCGCTTCCTCAACCCGGCAGATCCGGACAAAGTTCACTCGCATCAGTGAAAGGGTGGAACGTACGCATTCAAGCGTCGCGCCCTTCGAACTCCATGGGCCATCGGCAGCGGGAAGCCCTCACTGGGCTGCTCGATGCGAACGACGCTAAGCCACACTTCCGTTTCTCCCCTCAGACACCAGTCAGCTTCACGCACCAGCTTTTTGATTGGCGAGGCCCATGAGTCCAGCTGATTGCGGCTGAACCAGACGGCCCCTTGGGCGCGCGGAAATTGCTGCGTGGCGTTATCCACGTTGGCCCACACATCTCCTTCGAGGTACGACGCTCCTGCTGCGAGATCACGTTCGACCTGTCGTACCGTCTCTGCGAACGGCGAGAAGGAGTGGCGGCCGACAAAGGTGAATCCGCAGAGGTAGCACATGCCTTCGGTCGTGACTTGGCCACACACTACTCGGGCGTCACCGTTTGGAATCCGACCGTTCAACCAGTTCCAAGCAGCCTCGAGGTCGACCGGCTCCTCGGGGTGCAGAGTGCCGGTCACGCCCGGTTGATCCATGAGCGGGAACCCGGTCCATTCGCCGTGGGTATCCCTATGGACGATCGCAGGGTTGACGGACTTGTAAAAGCGCAGGGTGTCAATCATCGTTCCGACAACCTCCCTGCCAAGGAGAGCTGAGTCGTAGGACGCCTTCAAATCCTGGGTGCGCTTGTTCGTGAGTCGGTCGTGTGCCTCCTGCGGCACTTCGTCCCATACGGCGTAGGTGCGGAATCCGAGCTGACCGCCGATCAGAACGGTGTCGTCGCTCGGACGCACGATGTGGAAAACGTGCTGGGCGAGGTTACGCGCATATTTGACGCCATCGATCACCTCGAGCGCGGCCATTGAGGACGCAGGCCTCTGGACAAACAGGGCCTTATAGGACGCGGCATGCGTTGTCTGGTTCGAGAGCAAGTCGTTGACCACCTGCGCACTGGCCAGGAATCGGCGGACGGCGACGCCAAGATCCCCGGATCGAGCAGTCTCGGCGTAGTACGTTGCGACGGAAACTTGGACGTCTCTCATGGCCTCGCGCAGCGGAAGGATCTCGGCGGAAGCTAGTTCGACAACGGCCACCCTGACCACCTTGCCTTATTTTTCCTAGGGCTGCGCACTAAAGTGCCAACTCCGGCGATTCGAGCTCAACTGGCTTCATCAGTCCCCCCTGCGTGACGTGGGATTATCCGCTCGTCGGTAAGTACGCTCTGATCATCGCGGCAAATGCGGACGTTGCTGGACCGGTCCCTAATTGAGGATTGGTCGTCGAGCCTCATGGCTTCGATGAGTGTGTCGTGGACAGAACGGTCAGGCCTTCGTACGTATTCAGGCATACGAGCGACGACAAGCTTCACCTACACCGCCACACTGATCTTGGCGCTTTCCATCCGCCTCACTCCTACGAGACCCTGATTGCCAGCTTGCGCAGCATCTGTTCTGTGCGCGCGCAGGGAAAAGGGTTCATGGATATCGCCCGCGCCCTCGATGTGCGCGCTCAGGACATTCGCGACATCATGCTCGGGCTCGTGACATTCGCAATAGAGGGCGAAGCGTCGAACCGGTTACGCAGTCGAGCAGACCTTCGAGTCATATAGAGACCCCCGACTTGGGGAGACAAGGTCGATTGACGTGCCTCATCCTGCCACGTCAGCCCAAGGGTGGATCGTCCGCGAGGCTCTTGGGATTGCTAGGTTCCCTTGCAAGAGTCTCTGCGCCTGCAGTTGATACAGACGCTGTCTCAAGGTAAGTGTCAAGAGGGTCGAGCTGTGGAATCGCGAAATGCCCATTCGTCGAGTCAGGGAGGTACAACTTGAACGGCCATCCCGGTTCGCTGTAGTGGGCAGCACATAGTCTGTGAATGGCCTCCGTGTCGTGCTCGTGGGGCGAGAAATCGCGATAGGCTTTCGAAATTTCGGTAGCCGCCTGGAGGTCCAGCGCGAAGAGAGGGTACGACTGTCCACCCCACACCCCCTTCAACTCGAGACTATCAAGGAGAATGAGGTTACTTACATCGCGCTTCCCTGCGTCGGGTCCCTTATTGAAGTGGAGCAGGGAGAGCGCGTACGCCACCTCGACGGAAAGCGTCATATAGCGCCCAGTGCACTTGCTCAGAACGCGGAAGCCCGTGTCGATACTAGGACCGAAGTAATCGTAAAGGTATTGGCTGTGCCTTGCGCGCGCTTTCGTCGCTTCGTGATTGAGCACCACAACGTCTCGGTCTGATACCTCATATTCTGGACTGCGCGGTATGGAGGATCGGCTGTCCGGACCAGGGAAGGTGCCAACGAACGCTCCACCTTTGACTCCTAGCGTTGTATCGTCGAGGCTTTTCTCCTTATACGCGTGCATTGAAGTGTGCCAAGTTGTGACAGCGTCGTATACTTGTTCTTCGCTCCGTACGTCACAAGTGAAAATGAGCTCATCACCTACAGGCTTCCAAAGCTGGAATGCTAGGTGGTCGGAGCCGAGTTCTTTCTGTTGACGGTACAGTTCTTGGGGAAACTCACGATAGAATTGTAGAAACACTTTCTGCCACGGGTGTGGGGACTCCGCGATGGGCTGCTGTTTGAAGGCGGTAGATCCTGTCAGGTCGCAAGACAAAAAGAGCTTGCTTACGCAATCGTTACTCACTTCAGGTTCAAAACCTGCGCTCGGACATTGGCTGCGGCCGCGCTTACTTCGAAGTGGTTCGCAATCTCCCACTCATCCCCGTCTTTCTCCGACCAAACGCGTCGAAAATCGTCGGCCGGCATGAGTAGCGCAGATGCAAACACGTTCGCCTCCGTCTCGGCTCGGTTGCGGCTACCCCGATGGAAGACCATCGATCCCTCGTGCTTCAGGTAGCGGTAGTGCAGGAAGTAGTGACCCAGTTCATGAGCAATCGTGAATCGGTCTCGGCTCCTCGACGTGAAGTGCGGGAGGAAGATCTCAAAGTTGCCTGGCTCCCACACAATGGTCGACTCTGGCCCGGCAGCGTACGCCCAGGTGCCCCCCAGTTTGGCGACCAAAGCCTTTAGATCGGCGCGACCCTTAGTGTAGATTTTATGGTGATCTCCGATGCGCTCGGCGTAGGCGGCGATGGCGGCGTTGCTAAGGTTTGCGGGCTTCGTTGCACGCGTCATCGTTGGCTCCTCCTCCGTAGCTCACAGTCCGGAACGTCCGGGCCGGCTCCTCGTAAGTCTTTAGCATGTCACACGGGTATGACAAGGCGGCGTCCCGCAGTCGGCGCGTTGCATGCGAGTTGGAGGCCGTGATCCCGCAGACCCCTGCCGGTGCCGCTCCTTCAAGCGTTCGAATCGAGGTCATACGCTCATCGGCAGTTCCAAACGACCGCAACTCGGCATGTCCGGAAGTTGGGGTCACCCCTTCCCTGATCAGTCCCAGGACGAACGTCACCACCTGTGGTCAGGTGGGACTGTCGGGGCGGGAGTAGGCGGCCTCGGTGATTCGCAGGAGGGCGTCGCGGATCAGGCGGGCTCGGGCCTGGCCCACGCCGTCGATCTGCAGTAAGTCAGACACGGAAGCACCAAACAGTTCCTGCATCTCAAAGCGGTTGACGAGCTTCGTCACCAGAGAGTGGGGGAGGCGGCCGACGTCGGTGAGGAGGCGCACGCCCCGCGATTTCAGTGGTGCTTCGAGATAGACCTGTGGGCCGAAGCCGATGCGATCGGCCACCAGCTGGCCGCTCAGGAGTTCCTCGACGGAGAAGTTGCTGAGGCTCTCTAACGTGAAGTCGGCTGGATTGGGAAGGCAGTGGGAGTAGTCGACGACTAGCAGTTCCGCCAGACCTTCGAACGATGCCACCATTTCGGCGTGCTGCAGGGCGATGAGTCGTCCTTCGACACCAAGGGTATCGATGTGGAACTGGGTCTCCGATGAGAGGCGACGTGTCATCTCATAGCGGTGCGCCACCTGGACGAGGTCGCGGACGGTGACCTGTTCGCTGACCTCGAGCGAGTTGAACTGCTGGAGGACATCGGAGAGCCGGTTCACGAAGCTGCCCAGCGTGGCGATGGTCTGATTGGCACGGCTGATCATCTGGGACGACGTCTCCAGCACGTTGCGTTTGCCGTCGACGAACAGGGAGATCGTGGACATCGACGCGGACACCGTCACCACGGGCAGCCCGGTGGCTTGCGCGGTCTGGTCCGCGGAGCGATGCCGGGTGCCGGTCTCGGCGGAGGGGAACTCGCCGGAGGGGACCAGGTGCACGCCGGCAGCGACGATGCGGCTGAGATCGGTGGAGAGGATGATGGCACCGTCCATCTTGGCGAGTTCGCGCAGTGCCTGCGGGGTGAAGTCCACGTCCAGCCGGAAACCACCGGAGCTGAGATTCTGGACCTTGGCGTTGTTCCCCAGCACGACGAGGGCGCCGGTACGACCATGCAGAACCCGATCCAGGCCGTCGCGCAACGGCGTACCGGGGGCCAGCAGGCGCTGGAACTGCCGGGACCTGGCGCGTGGTGCAGAGCTTTTCACAGGGGGGATGCTCCTCAGGGGCACGTACTGATTCAGGGCTTGGCTTCTCGCCGCAAGTCTAGAACGCCGAGGGCGTCAGCAAGGCTGCCCACCTCAATGACCCGCATCCCCGGCAACCGTGGCACTTTCACCGTGACGTCGCGCGACCCGACGGGCACGATGGCCAGTTCGAAGCCGAGTCGGGCAGCCTCCGCCAGGCGACGTTCTACACCGGGCACCCGTCGCAGGTCCCCCGCCAGACCCACCTCACCGAGGGCGAGGAGACGCTGCGGATGCTGCCGGTCCAGGGCTGCCGATGCGATGGCGACGGCGCTGGCCAGATCCACCGAGGGATCGGTCACCTTGGCGCCTCCGACGGTGGAGACGTAGACGTCCCGCTGCGACAGCGGCAAACGCACCTTGCGCTCCAAGACAGCCAGCACCATGGCGATGCGAGAGGAGTCCAACCCGTGCGTGGTGCGCTTGGGTGCATTCTGGTTGGGGGAGGGGGCGACCAATGCTTGCACTTCTGCCAGCAGAGGGCGACGCCCCTCCAACGTGACGGTCACGCACGTGCCGGGCACGGGTTCCGAACGGGATGTGGTGAAGAGCCCCGAAGGATCGGTCACCTGCACGATGCCCGTTTCGCTCATCTCGAAACAGCCCACCTCATCCGCTGGTCCGAAACGGTTCTTGGTGGCGCGGACCATGCGGAACCCGGAATGTCTGTCCCCCTCGAAGCTGAGGACCACGTCCACCAGGTGTTCCATGGTGCGCGGACCCGCGATGGAGCCGTCCTTTGTGACGTGTCCCACGAGGAGCACGGCCATGTTGCGGCGCTTCGCCACCCGTGCCAGTGCAGAAGTCACCTCACGCACCTGGGAGGGCCCTCCGGGAGTGCCCTCCGCGCCAGCGGCGGTGATCGTCTGCACCGAGTCCACGATCAGCAGGCTCGGCGACACCTCTTCCACGTGGCCCAACACCGTTCCCAGATCATTCTCCGAGGCGAGGTACAGCTCATCGTGGACCGCCCCTGTGCGCAGGGCCCGCAACTTCACCTGGGACGCGGACTCCTCCCCGGAAATGTAGAGCGTTTTCTCCCCGGTAGCCGACCATTGGGCGGCAACATCGATGAGCAGCGTGGACTTCCCGACCCCGGGCTCGCCTGCGAGCAGGACGACGGCACCGGGCACCAGACCACCGCCGAGCACGCGATCCAGTTCGCCGACGCCCGTGCGTTTGCGCTGGGCTGTCTCGGTGGCCACCTCGCTGATGCGCAGGGCGCTGATTCCTGGGGTGCTGACCGCAACCTGTTTGATGCCTTGTGCGCCACGTTCGGCCACGCTGCCCCACGCCTGGCACTCACCACAGCGGCCCACCCATCGCGCCGACGTCCATCCGCATTCGGTGCACTGGTAGGAGTCCTGTTTGGTAGCCATGCCCTCACCTTAGGGACGACCGCTGACATACAGCTCCGTGCCTCACCAGGGCAGAGCGGGCACCTCACGAATGCGACGCATCCGAAAGAGCGGAAGCAAGCTCAGATGGTGACCCGGCCCTCCGCTGTGTCGAATGAGACCGTGTTGATCCCCGGAACTCCGTTGGGGGAGAGCAGGCGTAGGGCAACGCCGTCGAGAGAGTCGACGACCTCACGGCCGAGCCACTCGGAGAGCCGTTCGGAGGAGCCGGAAATCTCCACCTCGGCGAGGCGGACATCACTGGACAGCGCACCGGGGCGCAGCGCCTCGTCCGACTCCCACTCGAGGAAGTAGGGCAGCTGCGGATCGGCCATCAGACCGCGGATGCCGATCTGCTTCCACTCGAGTTTGCGGCCGTCGGGGAACATCCTGGAACCCGGCACGGATTGACGCTCCAGCCGTGCCTCGTAGGGCGCCAGATCATCGACGCTCACCACCCATCCGAGCCAACCGCCGCCCAGTTCGGAGCGGGCACGAACGGCTTGACCGAAGGCGGCCTTCTCTGCCGCGGGGTGATCGAGAACTTCAACCACCTCGATGTAACGCTCATCAGCGAGCGGAATGATGTGGTTGCGGGTACCAAAGCGCGGGTGGAATCCGCCCACCTTGTACTCCGCTCCCAAATGGCTGGCGAGCCGCTCGGTATCAGCTTTGAGACCGTCGGGCCCGGTTGCGAAAATCATGTGGTCTACATGCATGGGCTCATTCTGCCCCGACTGCGCCGGTTCCCCCAATCGACCCCCATCGAGGGGCCCGGCTCGCGCTACGCTTGCGGGCGTGCCAGTCTCCAAAGTCCTGTTGTCCACGACGTCGGTCTATCCGGAGTCGACGGCCAGCGCGTTCGAATTGGCGTCATCGCTCGGCTACGACGGCGTGGAACTGATGGTGGGGGTGGATCCAGTCAGCTTCGACGAGGAAGCAATCGCAAAACTCAGCGAGTACCACGACGTCCCGGTGCTCTCGGTGCACGCGCCCGTCCTGCTGGTGAGTTCGAACACGTGGGGCTCCGACCCGTGGGAGAAGCTGGAGCGCTCCGCGCGTGCGGCCCACCGGTTGGGGGCGGACACAGTCGTGGTGCATCCCCCGTTTCGCTGGCAGCGCGAGTACGGCGAAGGGTTCGTGGACGGAATCCGACGCCTCAACCGCGAATCCGGCGTGAGATTCGCCGTCGAGAACATGTTCCCCTGGCGCACCCCGGCCGGTGGTTTCCAGGCCTACCTCCCGGACTGGAACCCGACGGAACTTCCGTACGAGCACCTCACCCTGGATGTCAGCCACGCCTCCACCTCGCGCCTCCAGTCGCGGGAACTCGTGCGCGCCTGGGGTGACAGGCTGGCCCACGTCCACCTCACGGATGGGAAGGGCAGCTTCAAGGACGAGCACCTGTTGCCCGGAGAAGGTGATCAGCAGGCGCTGCTGCTGGTGGAGGAGCTGACTGCCAGAGGATTCGAGGGCCACATCGTTCTTGAGGTTTCAACGCGTCGCGCCAGGACACGACACGAACGTCAGGAGATGCTGGCGGAAACCCTGCGCTCCATCAGGGAGATGCAGTCCAAAGCAGTGAGGAGTTGAGATGCGGCGCTCCGGCAACGTCGTCACCCGCCTCGTCCGGTCCCGACCTCTCCGGCAGGCGGCTCGTGACTCGGTGGCCGTACGGGAACTGGCACAGCAGTGGTTCGCCGGCGAGCTGATCACCGATGCGGTGTTCCTGGCCGAGAAGCTGAGACGCCAGGGCCTCTCGCTCAGCTTCCACCACCTGCCCGCCAGCGACGAACCCACCACCGTGACCCAACTGTCATCCCTGCTCAAGGCTCTCGGGCCAGACGCCGACGGCGTGGAACTCTCGGTCAAGCCCTCGACAATCGGTTTGCGGGAGTCGACCAACAAAGCCGCAGGCAACCTTCGAGCCCTCGCGACGACGGCCGAGGAATACGGCGCCGTCGTCACCCTGGAGATGCAGAGACCCGAGGAGTACCAGGCAACGCTGGATCTGTTCCGGACGGTCCGCGCCGAGCACCCGAGGTGCGGCATCACCATCCCCGTCAACGTGATGCGCGCTGAAGCCGACTGCCGTGACCTCGCCGACGAGGGAGCCCGGGTCAGGGTGTGCATCGGCTCCTATCCCACGCCCAAGGACATGGCCATCACCGGTGAGCACAACAAGTCCCGGGCCCTTGTCCGGTGTCTTCGCATCCTCATGGAGTCACCCGCCTATCCCATGGTGGCCAGCCACGACCCACGCATCATCGCCATCGCGCAGGATCTGGCGCAGACCAACGGCAAGGGCCGCGACGACTTCGAATTCCAGATGCTGCTGGGCGTGCGTCCCCTGGAACAGCGTCGCCTGGTGGACATCGGCCTGACGGCCCGCACCTACATCCCGTTCGGACCCGGCTGGTACGAGTACCTGGCGATGCGCATCGCTGCCCGCCCCCGGACGCTGCTCAGCTACGGCCGGGCCATCCTGGACAAGCGGTGACCGACGGCGTCCCGGCGCCCGTGACCCACCGGTTGCGGGTGGAGATGTTGGTGGTGCTCGGCATCTCGCTCGGCCAGTCCGCTATCTACTCGGTGCTGTCCATCATCAACAAGCTCACATTGCCGGTGGCGCTCAACGAACAGACCACCAGCATGAACCGCAGCACCACCCCGGATCGTCCTTGGCTGGACCTTGCCTACCAGGTGGCAGGACTCATTTTCCCTCTGATGCCGGTGGCGCTCGTGCTGTATCTGCTGTGGACGTACCGCCAGCCCGAAGGAGGTGCCTTCGGGGCGATGGGCTTCGATCTTCGCCACCCCCTCCGGGACCTGAAGTGGGGATTTGCGACCTTCGCGGGAATCGGCATCGCTGGGCTCGCCTTCTACTTCGCGGCGCGTGAGCTGGGAATCAACACCTCCGTCTCGGCCGCCAACCTCACGGCTGCGTGGTGGACCGTCCCCGTTCTTCTGCTGAGGGCAGTGATGAACGGCATCCTTGAGGAAGTCGTCATGATTGGCTACCTCTTCACCCGGTGGCGGCAGAGTGGCGGCGGCATCGTCGCCGTCATCGTCGGCAGCGCGCTGATCCGCGGCGGCTACCACCTCTACCAGGGCTTCGGCGGCTTCATCGGCAATGCTGTGATGGGTGCGCTGTTCGGAGTGATCTACCTGAGAACCGGACGCGTCATGCCGCTGGTGATCTGCCACGCGCTCCTCGACATCTTCGCCTTCGTCGGTTACGCCCTCCTGAAGCCCTACATCGCCTGGCTCTGACACGCCATCGTCTGCGTTGGCAGTCCGGCGATGGGCACCGCATGCATCACGCGAGGCGTGCCCAAGTAGGATCACCTCCATGCGTGTTGGAGTTGTGGGAGCCACCGGACAGGTGGGAGAAGTCATGGCCCGGTTGCTCGCGGAGCGAGATTACCCCGTGGAGGAGATGCGGTACTTCGCGTCGGCCCGCTCGGCGGGCAGGACCTTGTCGTGGCGGGGGCGGGACGTCGTGGTGGAGGATGCGTCCACAGCAGATTTCTCGGGGCTCGACGTGGCCCTCTTCTCCGCGGGCGGGGCGACGTCGAAGGCGCTGGCGCCGAAGGTGGCCGAATCGGGTGCGATCGTCGTTGACAATTCCTCCGCCTGGCGAATGGACGAGCGCGTGCCCCTGATCGTGTCGGAGGTCAACCCCGACGACGTCGCTGATGCAGAGATCGGCATCATTGCCAACCCCAACTGCACCACCATGGCCGCCATGCCAGCCATCAAGGCACTGCATGATGCGGCAGGCCTCGCGGCCCTCCAGATCACCACCCTCCAGGCAGTCTCGGGCTCCGGCGTGGCGGGCGTGAAGACGCTGAAGAACCAGCTGTCGGACATCGATGATCCGGCACAGCTGGCCACGGACGGGTCCATCTTCAACCCCGCCGACCTCGGGCCCTACGTGGCACCCATCGCCTACAACGCCATCCCGCTGGCCGGTGCCATGGTGGATGACGGCGACGGTGAGACGGATGAGGAGAAGAAGCTCCGCAACGAGTCGCGCAAGATCCTGCACCTGCCCGATCTCCGCGTGGCCGGCACGTGCGTGCGCGTCCCCGTCTTCAGCGGTCACAGTCTCAGCGTGCATGCCCAGTTCGAGCGGGACATCTCGCCGGGCGAAGCACGGGAGGTCCTGGCGCAGGCGGCCGGCGTTCAGCTGGTGGACGTGCCGACGCCGTTGCAGGCCGCAGGCCGGGACGCATCCTTTGTCGGGCGCATCCGCCGAGACCAGTCATTCGAGCACAACCGGGGACTCGTCTTCTTCGTCAGCAACGACAATCTGCGCAAGGGCGCAGCACTCAACACCATCCAAATCGCTGAATTGATCGCTCGGTGAACGACATGATCGCCGACGCTCCCGCACTTGCCGTCGTCGGAGCCGGCGCCATGGGTGAGGCACTGCTGGCCGGATGGCTCGCCTCGGGCTGGAGCGCCACGGACATCGTCATTGTGGACGCACACCGGCCCCGGGTGGAGGAACTCGAGCAGCGGCACGGAGTCCGTGGCGTCGCTCTCGCGGAGGCGGCCGCCGCCGAAACCATCGTGGTGGCCGTCAAGCCCCACCAGGTCGACGACGTTCTCACGGCACTGACTCCCGCCCTCGTGAACACCTCCATCGTGGTCTGCATAGCCGCAGGCGTCACACTGGCCCAGCTCGCGGCCGGCCTGCCGGAGGGTCAGGGCATCATCCGTGTCATGCCCAACACCCCCGCACTGGTGGGGGAGGGGATGGCCGGTGTGGTGCCGGGGGAGCACGCGACGGCCGCCCAGCGCGACGCCGTCGTGCGTCTCTTCGCCGCCGTCGGCAAAGCCATGGTGGTGGACGAATCCCAGCTCGACGCCCTGACCGCACTCTCGGGCTCCGGACCTGCGTACATGTTCTACATCGCCGAGGCGATGATCGAGGCGGGTGTGCACCACGGGCTCACGCGGGAGCAGGCCGCCGAACTGGTCAACCAGACGGTAAAAGGTGCTGGCGTGATGCTGGAGGCGTCCGAGGACTCGGCCAGCGTGCTGCGCGAGCGTGTCACATCGCCGGCGGGCACCACAGCGGCGGCGCTGCGCCGTTTGGACGACCATGGTGTGCGCGCCGCCATGCTGGACGCGGTGGACGCCTGCGTTGCGCGCAGCCGCGAGATGGCGGGCTGAGGCCACGATTGGTCGGGGTGCGGCGCCCGGGTTACCATGGGGAGTCTCGCCCGTCGCCGGCGGTCCGCTGTGGACCGGAACCGGGTCGGGCCACTATCCGCCATACCGAAAGGCACGAAGTGGGCTCTGTCATCAAGAAGCGACGCAAGCGCATGGCCAAGAAGAAGCATCGCAAACTGCTCAAGCGCACCCGCATCCAGCGTCGTCGCGCCGGCAAGTAGGTTGTCCGGCTCCTCGCAGGCGCCTGTCCCCCCACGGGTCCTTCTTCTCACCCGTATCAATTGCACGCTGTGTGACCAAGCGGCTGACGTGGTGGCTCGGACCTGCGAGGATTTGGGGATCGGCTGGCGAGCGGTCGACGTCGATACCGACGAGGAGTTGCGCGCCACCTACACCGATCACGTACCCGTGGTATTCACCGATGGTGAACTCCACGGCTATTGGTTTGTTGATGCCGACAAGTTGAAGCAGGCGCTCGATGGTCAGAAGCCGCGTCCCATGGGGAACGGCTGGCGGCCCTCGCGGCATCCTTGAGTGAGATGGGGAAGGCTGAACCCATGAGCGAGTCCCAGGAAGATCTGCCGCCCGATCCGGTTGGGCGCGTGGGATCCCTGACGATCGTCGGCTCCGGCCCCGGCGACGCCGAGCTGATGGCAGTGGCGGGCGCCAGAGCCGCGCAGCGGGCGGATCTCGTGGTCGTCGACTCCGAGCAGCACCTTTCGGTCCTCGCGCACCTCGCTGAGGACAGTCTCGCCGAAATGGTTGTGGCGGACCCGGACGAGTACTCGCAGCTGGTGACTGCCCTGGACGCTGGCAAGCACGTGGTGAGGATCACCGTCGATGACCGCCTCGTCAACGGGTTTCACGACCGAACGCTTCCCGCGATTCTGGAGACTCACCGCAGCCGCACCCACGTGGTGCCCGGGATCAGCCGGTGGGACTGTGCGCTGACCTTCGGGGCCGTCGCCCCCACCAACTCGCTGGCTCTCCTGGATGCCAGCACCACCGTTCCAGCCCTGGAGGACTGGCCAACGGCGCAGACCGTCATGGTGCTGACCACCGGACGGCGCATGGAAGGGGTCGCAGCTCGCGGCAAGGAGATCCATGGTCCTCGCGGTGAGGTGCTGCTCATCACCGGCCTCGGAACCACGCAACAGGTGAGCCAACTCCTGCACTGGGACGAGATAGCACTGAATCCCGACGACGAGGACACCGAGTGCTACCTCGTCACAGGCCCCGGTGTTGGGCACAGCGCGCGCGCCCGCCTGGACTGGTTCGAGAGCAAGCCGCTGTTCGACTGGAGCGTGGTGATTCCGCGTACCAAGGACGATTTCGACGACCTCACCGACCAACTCTCCCGCTACGGCGCCACCAGCGAAGTTGTCGCCACTCTCTCCATCGAGCCGCCGCGTACCGAACAGGCCATGGAGAAGGCCATCCGCGGTCTGGTGGATGGGCGCTACCTCTGGATCGTGTTCACCTCCCCCCACGCCGTCGGGGCCATCATCGATCGGCTCGCCGAATCCGGGCTCGACTCCCGCGCGCTGTCCGGCGTGCTGATCGCAGCGGTGGGGCGCGGAACGGCTGAGGCACTCGCGCGACACGGACTTGGTGCCGACCTGGTTCCATCGGGGGAAAACACAGCTGACGGTCTGGCAGTGGAGTTTCCTGCTCACGACATCCTCATTGACCCCCTCGACGGGGTCTTGGTCCCGAGCGCGGACGTCTCAGTTGCCTCCCTGCTCGAAGGTCTGGGACGGCTCGGCTGGGAGGCCGAGGAGGTCACCGCCTACCGTACGGTGCGGGCGGCCCCACCGCCGGCCGACGTGCGGGAGCGCATCAAGGACGGGATGTTCGATGCGGTGGTGTTCACCTCCTCCACCGCGGTGCGCAACATGATCGGGATCGCCGGAAAACCGCACGCCGCGACGCTCGTCGCAGCCATCGGACCGGCCACCGCCGAAGCGTGTGAAATGCACGGCCTGCGCGTCGACGTCGTGGCTGAAGCCCCCACGCACGAGTCGGTTGCCGAAGGGCTCGCCCGCTTTGCCGAACGTCGGCGAAGAGAGCGCGCCGAGCAGTCTCTGCCCGACACCAAGCCTTCGATGCGCAAGCGCCGCAAACGTCGGAAGGCACCTGCCGAGGACACGTAAGCTCGGTGTGAGGCAAACGAAGGAGCACCATGGCTGAGGAACCCCGCATCGTCCACGTGATGCGACACGGGCAGGTCCACAACCCCGACGGCGTGTTGTACGGACGCCTGGACGGTTTCGGGCTCTCCACCCTCGGCGACGAAATGGCCGCGGTGCTCTCCGCGCACTGGGAGGATGTGCCGCTGACGCACCTGCGATGCTCGCCGTTGCAGCGGGCGCAGGAGACGATGGCTCCCACGGCGGCCCTCTTCCCGCACTTGGATGTGGTGATCGACGAGCGTGTGATCGAGGCCGCCAACGCCTTCGAGGGGAAGGTCTTCGGAGCCAGCAACAAGGCGCTGCGAGACCCGCGCATGCTGCGGCACGTGTTCAACCCACTCAAACCGAGCTGGGGCGAACCCTACGCCGACATCGCCGCACGCATGCGCCTGGCACTGGCGGACGCCGCTGAATCCGCTGGCGAAGGTGGTCAGGCGTTGGTGGTGTCCCACCAACTGCCCATCTGGATCGCCCGCTGTGACGCGGAGGGCATCCCCTTCGCCCACGACCCGCGGCGCCGGCAGTGCACGCTGGCCTCCGTGACGTCCTTCACGTTCCGTCAGGGTCGGGTCACAGCCATCGAGTACTCGGAACCCGCCCGGGAACTGCTGCCTGTCAAGGCAGGACGAAAGTTCAAGGTCGGCACGTGAGGATGCGACTCCTTGCCGCGCTCGCCACCGTGGCGGTCATCACAGGCGGCTGCACCAGCGACGGCGATGGCATGAACTCCGATGGCCTGATCGGCTTCGAGGAGGGCAACGGGTCCGTCCTGATCCTGCCTCCCGACGAGCGGGAACCGGCCCCGGAACTCGTCGGCACGACCCTGGAGGGCGAAGAACTCTCCACCGAGGACTTCGCCGGCCAGGTGATCGTGCTGAACGTGTGGGGCTCCTGGTGCGCGCCGTGCAGGGCGGAGGCGCCTGCGTTGGTCTCGGCCGCCGACCAGCTGCCGGAGGTCCAGTTCCTGGGCATCAACACCCGGGACCTTGATCCGGCACCGGCCCAGGCTTTCGTCCGTTCCTTCGACATCGACTATCCCAGCCTCTACGATCCCGACGGCGAACTCCTCCTCGGGTTCGGTCAGGTGCCGCCGAAGGCCATCCCCAGCACGCTGGTCATCGACGAATCCGGTCGCGTCGCGGCCCGCATGCTCGGAGAAGTCACCGCCACTGTCCTGACGGGCGTGGTGGAGGACGTGCAGGCAGGCTAGATGATCGTCCTGGAAAGCTGGATCTCGTCGGCTCTGGGCTCGTCGATGCTGCTCGCCGTCCCCGTCGCCGTTCTGGCTGGTGTGGTGTCGTTCGCCTCCCCGTGTGTCTTGCCTCTGCTCCCCGGCTACCTCTCCTACGCCTCCGGTCTCGGCGCCGCACAGATCAGCGAGGGAACCGGGAACCGACGCGCACTGGTGATCGGCACCCTGGGCTTTGTCCTGGGCTTCGCTGCCGTCTTCGTCCTGACCGGAGCCCTGTTCGGCGGGCTCGGCCGCTTCCTGTTGGACTTCCAGGGCACCATCACGATGATCGCCGGCGCTCTCATCATCGTGCTGGGGGCTGCCTTCATCGGATGGTTGCCCATGCCGCCGCAGGTGCGGCTGTCCATGGTCCCCCGAATGGGGGTGGCCGCCTCGCCACTGCTGGGCGTCGCTTTCGGTCTCGGGTGGACCCCCTGCATCGGCCCCACCCTGTCCGTGGTCCTGACACTGGCCCTCACCGAGGGCTCTGCGGGCAAGGGCGCCGCGTTGGCCTTTGTCTACGCCCTCGGGCTGGGTCTGCCGTTCGTGGTGTTCGCCCTCGCCTTCACCCGGCTCGGCCCCCACCTCGGCTGGCTGATGCGACACCAGCGCAGCATGCAGATCGTCGGAGGTGTCCTGCTGTTGGTGGTGGGTCTGTCCATGGTCACAGGGCTCTGGGATCTGGCCATGGGTCACCTCCGCAACTGGGTGTCCTCCTTCGGGACCATCCTGTGAGTCCGCGCACCGCCACCAACGCGCCCGCACCCCCGATGAGAACCGGCGAGTTCTTCCGGTGGTGCTGGACCCAACTCACGAGCATGCGCACGGCCCTGATACTGCTGTTCCTGCTCGCCCTGGCTGCCGTCCCCGGCTCCATGGTTCCGCAGTCCAGCATCTCTCCCATCGAGGTGTCGGACTTCAAGGACGCCAACCCCGTGCTGGACGTCGTTTTCGAGCCGCTCGGGATGTACAACGTCTACACCTCCGTGTGGTTCTCGGCCATCTATCTTTTGCTCTTCGTGTCTCTGGTGGGCTGCATCCTGCCCCGCATCACCCTGTATGCACGCTCGTTGCGCAAGCCTCCACCCTCGCTGCCGTCGCGCCCGGGCCGGCTACCAGTCAACGAGCGAACAGCTCTCCACGGTCCAGCCGACGACGCACTGGACCGGGCGGAGGGGTGGCTGCGCTCCAAGCGGTACCGCACCCGTCGGTTCCCCGAGGGGATCAGTGCGGAGCGGGGATACTCACGCGAAGCCGGCAACCTCGTCTTCCACTGCGGTCTGGTGGTCATGCTGATCGGACTGGCCTGGTCCAGTCTGCTGGGGTTCCAGGGCAGCGCCATCATCGTGGAGGGCCAGTCGTTCAGCAACTCCATCACCCAGTACGACGAATTCAGCGCAGGGACTTGGCGCGACACCGACGCGTTGGAGCCGTTCACCCTCACCGTCAACGAGTTCCACACCGAGTTCGAGACCGGGGATGTGCAACGGGGAGCTGCGCGGCGCTTCGACGTAGACGTCACCTTCACCTCAGACGGAGTGACCGACGACGAGGTGATCCAGGTCAACTCGCCGCTCACCACCGATGCGGGCACCCAGATCAATCTCCTGGGACACGGATACGCTCCCTACGTCACCGTCACCGACGGCAACGGGGACGTGGCCTTCTCCGGCCCAGTTGTGTTCCTGCCGCAGGACGGCAACTTTTCCTCCGTCGGTGTCGTGAAGGTGCCCGACGCGCGGCCCGAACGTCTTGCCTTCGAGGGCTACTTCTTCCCCACCGCGGTACTTGACGAGCAGGGACCACGCTCCGTGTTCCCGGACGCAGCCAATCCAGAGCTCTTCCTGAACGCCTGGCGGGGTGAACCGGCGGTGGAAACAGGGGTGCCGCAGAACGTGTTCACCTTGGACACGACGGGCCTGGAACCGGTGCAGGGCGATGACGACGAGATGCTCCGCGCACGGCTCACACCGGACACCGGCATCGCGCTGCCGGATGGCTTGGGCACCGTGTCGTTCGATGGTTGGTCACGGTGGGTCAAACTGCAGATCAGCCAGACCCCGGGCAACACGCTCACGCTGATTTCGCTGTTGGTCGCGGTGGCGGGACTGTGCGTGAGCCTGTTCGTGCGGCCCCGACGACTGTTCGTCAGGGTGGACGGCTCCGAAGCGGTGGTGGGCGGACTGGACCGCACCGATGCGGCCACCGGACTGGAGGAGCAGGTGGCTGAACTGGCAGGCGCCGTCGGTGGCACCCACCCGGATGAGGCCAGCGTTGCGGGAGACTCTGAGACGCACACGGCACAATGGTCTGAGTACGAGGCAGGACATGGGTGGATGGATGAGTACTCACACTCGGGAGTGGCTGCCGGCGCAGACGAGAGAGGAAATGACGCATGAGCGTAGCGGAGGTGTCTGACCTGTCGATGGTGACCGCTGCGGTCGCCTATCTGGTCGCGTTCTTCCTGCACAGTGCTGAGTGGGGGTCGGCACGCGGTCTGGCCACGGTCCGTCCGGACGACGGGTCCGAGGACCGCCCCCGCATCCGGGTGGACCTGATGGGACGACTCGCCGTCGGGATGACCGTTCTGGCCTTCGTCGTGCACACTCTGGCGGTGGTCGCGCGCGGCGTGGCCGCGGACCGCGCTCCGTGGGGCAACATGTACGAGTTCGTCTCCGCCTCCCTGCTCTTCGCCGTCTCGGTGTACCTCGTCGCTGCCTGGAAGCTCGGGGCTCGCTGGTTGGGGATCGGCGTGACGCTGCTGGCGGCGGTGGGCCTGGGGGCATCGGTCACGGTCTTCTACGTCGACGTGGCGCCCCTGGTTCCGGCTCTGCACTCCGTGTGGTTCATCATCCACATCGTGGCCGCGGCGATCGCGGGTGCCGCCTTCAACATCGGTGCTATCGCCTCGGTGCTGTACCTGGTGCGCAAGAGGGTGGAGGCCAGCGGTGCGCCGGTGCGAGGCTATTTGGCCAAGCTTCCGAATGCCGCGGCACTGGATGTCTTCGCCTACCGCCTGCACGCGTTCGCGTTCCCCCTGTGGACCTTCACCATCGCAGCCGGCGCCATCTGGGCGCAGTACGCATGGGGACGGTTCTGGAACTGGGATCCGAAGGAGACGTGGTCGTTCGTCACGTGGGTGATCTACGCCGCCTACCTGCATGCCCGCGCCACCGCAGGGTGGAAGGGCACTCCGGCAGCCATCATCGCCATCATCGGCGTGCTTTCTTTCTGGTTCAACTTTGTGGGGGTCAATCTTCTCTTCAGCGGTCTCCACTCCTATGCGGGCATCTGACGGAGTCGCGATGAGCGAGTCCGACACCCAGTGGTTGGTGGACCTCTACGAGGAGCACGGCACCAGCTTGCACCGTCTCGTCGTGCTGCTCGGGGCAGAATCCGAATCGGGGCACATCGTCCGCGCCGCCCTGATCGGGCTGTCCCGACGTGCACACCGGCTGGTTGACCCGCTTGAGCGCGTGGAGTTCCTCGCCGAGGAAGTGGTCCATGACGCCCGGAGAGCACGCGGTTCCGCAGGGTCACTGGCGCTGCCGGAGGTGAGTGACCCACGCCAGCAGGAGATCCTGGACGCCATCGCCGCCCTCCCTGTGCGTCTGGGTGAGGTGATTGTGGTCAGCCACTACCTCTCCCTCTTTGGACCCGAGCTGGCAGGCGTTCTGCGGATGACTGTCCGCTCCTCGAACCATCGGCTCGAGGAGGGGCTCAAGAGGCTCCGCATGCATCTGCGCGACACGGACCCCGCTGGCTCGTCGGCGGCCATCGACTCGCTGTCGGCAGAGGTCACCAGCACCCTGCGGGCCTCAGCGCGGCAGGTCCAATCACCGGGCACCGCAACTCTGGAGACGGAGCTGCGGAGCATGAACGGTGCGGCGCGCGGCGGGATCGGTCTGAAGGTGTTCGTGCCGCTGTTGGTGGGCGCTCTCGGACTGGGTTTCTGGCTTGCGGCGGCGTCCTCACCGAGGGTGGTCGAGGAGGCGCTGCCAGCGGCAAGTCCGGCGCCTGCACCGACGGCAACCTCGTCACGGTCACTGCCCGCCCAGGTCAGGGCCGTACCCGTCTACTACGTGTCGGGCTCCGATTTCGCGCTGCACCGGGAATTGCGTGACCTCGCCGCCACCGGTGACCTGGTGCGTGCCGCAATCGAATCCCTCTTCGTGGTGCCCCCACTGGATCCGGACTACGAGTCCCTCTGGAGCAACGGTCGTCTGATCGACGTCGAACTCATCGGCAATGAGCTCACCCTGGACATGTCGGCATCGGCATATGAGGAGCTGACCACGCCGGAGCGGGCGCAAGCGGCCGTCGACCAGATCGTGTACACGGCCAGCGAGCTTCTGGGGGATCCCGAGCTGAGGGTGGTCTTCACCTCCGACGGGCGCCAACCGCCCGAACTGCTGCAGAGCGAGGAGGGTTTCGGACGCCGAGGGCTCGAACCCATGCCGCCGCTCTGGCTCTACTCGCCGCAGAACAACGCCACCGTGGACAGCGGCCAGTTGGCGGTTCTTGGCAGCGTCAAGCCGGAGGCGACGGCTCCACTACTGCGCATCCTCGACGCCGACGGCAACATCGTGCACAGCCTCACAGCTCAGACATCCACCGATCCGGACAGCCAGGGATGGCGCCCGTGGTCAGCCTCGGTCGCCGTCACCCCGGGCGAGTACTCCGTGGTGGCCAGCACGCAGGTGGCCACCGACACCGGTCTCAGAACGATCTCGGAGAACAAGACCATCACCGTGGAGTGACCGCTCAGCCGCTGCCCTCGGGAGTCAGTGGGTTCCAACCCACGCCGCGGCCCGCACAAGCAGTGCAGTGGGCACAAAACGCGAGAGCTGCGACAACACCTTGTTGCCCATACCGTCCACGACGTACGGTTTCCCGGCGCGCAACGCCTGGAAGGTGGTGGCCACCACCTGCTCCGGGCTTCGGCGCTGTTTCATGACCTCGCCATTGCCCGCATTGTCGAAGAACGACGTGTCGGTTGGGCCGGGGCAGATGCAAACCACCCGCACCCCTGTGCCCTCCATCTCACCCCACAGCCCTGAGGTGAAGTTGAGGACGTAGGATTTCGTGGCGGCGTAGGTGGCCATCTGCGGCATGGGCTGGAAGGCAGCCAGACTCGCCACGTTGATGATGGTGCCCCTACCTTTAGCGACCATTGCCGGGACCACGGCGTGCGTGAGCTGTGTCAGGGCGACGACGTTCAACTCGACCTCATTGACGATGCGGGTGCGCTCCAGCTCGCCCAACGCGCCCATCGTCCCGAATCCGGCGTTGTTGACGAGGGTGTGGACCTCCAGCGCATCCAGCTTCTCGATGAGGCCGGCGCGTTCGGCGGGGTCGGACAGGTTGCATGGCAGGATCATCGTCTCGATCCCGTGGGTGGTGGAGAGCTCCGTCGCCAACACCTCCATCTTGTCCACTCGACGCGCGACCAGGACCAGATTGGCCCCCCGGCTCGCCAGTTCACGTGCATATGCCTCGCCCAGGCCGCCCGAAGCGCCCGTCACCACTGCCCAACTGCTCATGCCACCAAGTCTAGTGGCGTCGCCGGGCGTGCCATGATTGCCTCATGCAGCATTTCGACGTGGCCGTCATTGGATCCGGCTCGGGCAACTCCCTCATCGACGAGCGATTCTCCGGCCTTCAGGTGGCCCTGATCGACGACAATGAGGAGTTCGGTGGCACATGCCTCAACAGGGGCTGCATCCCCACCAAAATGTTCGTCATGCCCGCCGACCATGCCGTCAGCCCGGAGGAAGCGGCTCGTCTGGGAGTGCAGCTTCGCTTCGAAGGCGCCGACTGGCCAGCCATTAGGGACCGGATCTTCGGCCGTATCGACCCCATCTCCCTGGGCGGTCTCGGGTATCGCGAACGCAGCGCGGAGGTCACCGTCTTCCGCAGTCATGCAAGTTTCGTCGATGCCCACACCCTGCAGGTGGGCGATACCCGGATCACGGCGGAGCAGATTGTCATCGCGACGGGCTCTCGGCCCCGACTGCTTGACGTGGACGTACCGGAGGATCTGCAGACGCGCATCCACACCTCTGACAGCATCATGCGGATCGATGAACTGCCCCGCAGACTCATCATCCTGGGAGCCGGATTCATCGCCGCCGAGTTCTCCCACATCTTCTCCGGCCTCGGCACCGATGTCACGGTCATCCAGCGATCCGAGGTGGTGCTGCGGGATGAGGACGAGGAGATCAGTGCGGCGTTCGCCGAGGCCCTGTCCGCGCGGGTGAATCTGCGGCTGAACCAGGAGGTGGACGTCGTCGAGCACGGCGCCGACGGTGGGATCCAGGTGGTCACGACCGATCGCAACGGCGTCGAGTACGTCTACTTCGCCGACGCTGTTCTGGTGGCCACCGGTCGGATCCGGAACTCCGACTCGCTCAATCTGGAGGCCGCCGGAGTGGAGGTGCTCAGGGACGGGCAGGTTCGCGTCGACGCCCAGCAGCGCACGAGCGTCCCGCACATCTGGGCGCTCGGGGATGTGTCGTCGGACTATCTCCTGAAACATGTGGCGAACGCGGAGATGCGCACGGTGCAGCACAATCTCGTGGCCGATGAGGGTGATCTCGTCACAACGGATCATCGCTATGTCCCGCACGCGGTGTTCTCACATCCGCAGATCGCCAGCGTTGGCGCCACCGAACAACAACTGCGTGAATGGGGAACACCGTACGTGGCCGCGCGTCAGCGGTACTCCGACGTGGCCTATGGGTGGGCGCTGGAGGATGAGGGGCACTTCGTCAAGCTGCTGGCAGATCCCCGAAACTGGCGCCTGTTGGGTGCCCACATCATCGGACCACAGGCATCCACCCTGATCCAGCCGCTCATCCAGGGCATGAGCTTCGGCCAGAGCGTGCCGGACATGGCACGCGGCCAGTACTGGATCCACCCGGCCCTGCCGGAGGTCATCGAGAACGCTCTGCTGAGCCTGCTGGAAACCCAGAAGCGTCAGATCCTTGACGCCGAGTGAGGTGTGGTCGAGCGCGAACCATCAAAGAGTGGCCGATCGTGGTTGGACTACCAACCACAATCCTCCACTCTCCAATCCCCGGAGCCAGCTGTGCAGCCCGACTTGCTTTCGCACGCCCGTACGTGGCGCCGAGTGTCAGTATCCTCGCTTTCATGATGACTGAAACTCTGGAGGTGCGGGACATTCCGGGCACCGACGTCGCCGTGTTGCGCAAGCGCGCCTCCCCAAGCAAGATGTCGCTGTCGGCGTATGTCCGGGAGCTCATCCGGGAGGAGGCAGCGCGGCTCGACATGGAGGAGGCGCTGACCAAGATCGGCGCGCGCGAGAGGATCCCCGCCGAGGGTGAGCATGTCCGGTCCTACATCGAAGCTGGTCATCGGTAACTGACCGTCGTCAATGCGCGGCGGTGGGCCTGCTGTTGCACCAGTGTGGGCAAGCACATATCGACAGCGAACCGGGGTTCGTACGGCGCGGCCCGCACGGATCGGGAGTAATGCCCAATGGCAAAGTGCATTCGTGGTTGGAAGACCAACCATCAATGCACTTCGCTGGCCACGGTCCTTCAACTCAGCGTCGAAGCAGTCTGCGCATCACATAGTTCTGCAGTTCGACACCGCGGACGGGTGGGCGGCGCTCCTCGATGACGATGAAGCCCTGCGACTCGAAGAACGGTCGGGCCGTGATGCTGGCGTGCGTGAGAAGGGAGCTGGCTCCCAACCGAGCGGCTTCCGCCTTCACCCACCCCAGCAGTGCCGTCGCCACTCCACGTCTGCCGTGGGACGGGTGCACGAACAGCATGTCGATGTAGCCTCCCTCGTCCACGTCGGTGAACCCGACGACGATGTCGTCAATGACGGCAACCGCCGTATTGCCTGCCATCCGTTTCGTCGTCCAGTCACCAACGGTGATGTCCGGTGACGCCCAAGCGTTGATCTGCCCGGGTGAGTAATCAGCAGCCGCGGTAATCCGGATCGATGCGTAGAAAACTTCCCGGCTTGCCGCCGCATCTGATGCGAGGTGCGGGCGGACGACCAAATACATGGGCTGAGGCTACTGGGTGCTTCCATTGGCCGGAAGAGTGGCGGATCGTGGTCGGACTACCAGCCACAATCGGCCACAACCTCCAGCTGCCACGTCAGCGTCGGACATGGGAGGTCCTCTCATCTCGTGCGACGATCTCAGCCGAAGCGGCCGGTGATGTAATCCTCGGTGGCCTTCTGGTCGGGGTTGTGGAAGATTTTCTCGGTGGAGGCCACCTCGACGAGTTCGCCCGGCCTGCCCTGCTCCTTCAGGTTGAAGAACGCCGTCTGGTCCGAGACCCGTGCAGCCTGTTGCATGTTGTGGGTCACGATGACGACGGTGTAGTCCTCCTTCAGCTGATGGATCAGGTCCTCGATGGCCAGCGTCGAGATGGGATCGAGCGCGGAGCAGGGCTCATCCATCAGCACCACATCCGGTGCGATGGCGATCGCCCGGGCGATACAGAGGCGCTGCTGCTGGCCACCGGAGAGACTTGAGCCCGGCCGCTCCAGACGATCCTTGACCTCCTTCCAGAGGTTGGCTGCCTTCAGGGATTTCTCCACGATCTCGTCGGCCTGCGAACCGGAGATCTTGGAATTGTTCAGGCGGACGCCCGCCAGGACGTTCTCCCTGATCGACATTGTGGGGAAGGGGTTGGGGCGCTGGAACACCATGCCCACCTGCCGCCGCACCCGCACGGGATCCACGCTCGGCCCGTACAGATCCACGCCGTCCAACAGCACCTGACCGGTGGAGTAGGCGCCGTCAATCACTTCATGCATCCGGTTCAGTGATCGCAACACCGTGGATTTACCACAGCCGGAGGAGCCGATGAAGGCTGTCACTGAGCGGGGGTGGATGGTCATGTTCACATCATGGACCGCGTGGAATTTGCCGTAATAGATGTCGAGATCTTTGATCTCGATTCGCTTTGACATCGCTTTCTGCTTTCTTGGTTCGTTAGCGGCCGGGCTTGGGGGCAAATTTCCATGCGATGAGGCGGCCCAACAGGTTCAGCAACATCACCATGAGAATCAGTGTCAGTGCACCGGCCCAAGCGCGAGCGTGGTATGGATCCTGCGGGATGCCCGGGGTGACATACTGGTAGTACACGAATACCGGCAGCGTGGCCATGGGTGCGTCGAACGGGTTGGTGTTCAATGATGGGTTCATACCAGCCGTCACCAACAAGGGGGCCGTCTCTCCGATGATGCGGGCGATTGCCAACACCACGCCCGTGATGATGCCCGCCAGGGATGTCGGCAGCACCACACGGACAATCGTGCGCCATTTTGGCACTCCCAGCGCGTAGGAGGCCTCGCGCAGTTCGTTGGGTACCAGGCGCAGCATCTCCTCGGTGGAGCGCACCACAGTGGGAATCATCAGGACACTGAGCGCGACGGCGCCAGCGACCCCCACCTTTGTCCCGGGTCCGAAGATCATGGCGAAAAGGGTGTAGGCGAACAGACCCGCGACGATGGACGGGATTCCTGTCATGACGTCAACGAAGAATCGGATGGCCGATGCGAGCTTGTGCCGCGAACCGTATTCCACCAGGTAAATGGCGGTCATGAGCCCGATGGGCACCGAGATCAGCGTGGCCATGCCGGTGATGATGAGGGTGCCCCAGATGGCGTGGACTGCGCCTCCTCCATCGCCGATGACATTGCGCATCGAGTAGGTGAAGAATTGCAGGTCGAAGCGCTCGATGCCGCTCGCCAGGGTGCCCCACGCGAGGGACAGCAACGGGGCCAGCGCCAAGATGAAGAAGCCGGTGACGATGTGTGCGGCGAGACGGTCCTTGGCCTGTCGGCGCCCCTCAACGCTGGCGGAGAGCGCGAAGCTTGCCATCAGGAACAACAGGGCGGCGGTGATTGAAATGGATACGAAGCCGCCCACGCCCACAAGGGAAAGCACCGCGGCGGAGATGACGAGGGAGATCACCAGCAAGGCGGCCTCGGTGAATCTTGGTAATTTCCCGGCGGTGAGCGGGTTGACGTGCGTCATGTCGCCTGGCTGCGACGGCAGTTTTAATGAAGTGCTCATCAGTTGGCGCCCGAGAAGTCCTTGCGCCGGGCGATGACCCAGCGTGCCGCCATGTTGACGGCGAGTGTGATGACGAACAGCACCAAGCCGGTGGCTATCAGCTGGTTGACGCCCAGCTGATAGGCCTCTGGAAACGACAGGGCGATATTGGCGGCGATCGTATTCGGGTTGCTGGAGGTGAGGAGATGGATGTTGATGACCGAAGCCGGCGACAATACCATCGCCACCGCCATGGTCTCCCCCAGCGCGCGTCCGAGCCCCAGCATGCACCCCGACACAATGCCCGGCATGCCGTAAGGGAACACCGCTTGGCGGATCATCTCCCAGCGTGTGGCCCCCAGGGCGAGGGCGGCTTCCTCATGGAGCTTAGGGGTCTGTCCAAACACCTCTCTGCAGATGGCTGTGATGATGGGCAGCACCATGACCGCCAGCACCAGAGCCGCGGTCAGTATGGTGCGCCCCGTTCCCGAGACGGGACCGGCGAAGAGCGGAATCCATCCCAAGTTCGCGTTCAGCCAGACGTATAACGGTCGCATCAGCGGGGCCAGCACGTTGATGCCCCACAGCCCGAATACCACGGATGGCACCGCGGCCAGCAGGTCAATGATGTAGCCGAAGAACTGTCGCACCCGTTTCGGTGCGTAGTGCGTGAGGAACAGGGCAATGCCGACAGACACTGGCACCGCGAACACCATGGCCAGCGCGGCGGCCCACACCGTTCCGAAGGCGTAGGGGGCGACGTAGGACCAGAACTCGCCGAATGGTAGATCGGCGGCATCAGCTGTCAGAGCAGGGATGGACATTCCAACAAGGAACGCCGCCACTGCGGCCAGCAAGGCCAGAATCGTGATTCCGGAGCCTGTCGAGAATCCTTTGAAGAGAGTGTCCCCGAAGTGTTTGGCGCTACGGCGCAGCCCGCTGGCGGTACCTTCGCGTGTTTCCGCGTTAATCTCGGCGGTCATGGTGCTCCTGGTCATGGGGCGAACCGGCCCTTTCCCCGGCGGGTGCCGACGGAGTGGCGCCGTCCGCGACCGTCCCAGTTTGCCCGGGACGGTCGCGGTCAACCAAAACGTGTATCGAAATCACGTGATCGAGTCGATGGCGGCCTGCACCTTCTCTCGCAGTGCGTCCGACAGCGGGGCCGAACCGGCGCCGTCCGCAGCCACTTGCTGGCCCTCCTCGGAGGCGATGTAGCTGAGATAGGTCCTCACCAGTTCCGCGTTGTCGCCATCCTGGTACTCGGTGCAGGCTAGGACGTAGGAGACGAGGACGACGGGGTATCCCGCGGCTTCGTAGTCCAGCGCGAGGGCGAGGTCGTGTTCGTCTCGACCTTCCTCGACGGGCGAGGCCTCGACGGCGGTAGCGGCAGCTTCCTCCGAAGGTGGCTGGAAGGCGCCCTCGGCGCCGATCATCGCGGTGGAGGTATCACCGGCCTGGGAGGCGTCGGCGTAGCCGATGGTGCCAACTCCACTGTTCACGGCGGAGATGACTCCTGATGTGCCCTTCGCTGCCTCCCCGCCCGAATAGGGCCAGGTGCCGTCGGGCTCGGCGTCCCACACGCTATCCGCAGCGCTGCCCAGGTAGGTGGTGAAGTTCTCCGTGGTGCCGGAGTCATCCGAGCGGTGCACGGCGGTGATCGTCATGTCGGGCAGGGTGGTGTCAGGGTTGAGTTCGGCGATCTGTGGGTCCGACCAGTTGGTGACGTCGCCCTTGAAGATTGCCGCCAGCAGGTCGGGTGTGAGATTGAGATTGTCGACCCCATCAATGTTGAACACCACGGCAATGGGGGAGATGTAGACGGGGAGATTAAGGGCTTTGGCTCCGTTGGCGCAGCTGTTGAAGGCACCGGCGACGTTCTCCTCGAGTGTGAAGGCCCGGTCGGAACCCGCGAAATCCGCGCCGCCGCCCATAAAGGCATCCCGCCCGGCGCCGGAACCCTCGGGGGCATAGAGGACAGTGACACCGGGATTGGACGTCTGGAACTGGGCGATCCAGCTCTCCTGCGCCACGGCCATGGCCGAGGAGCCCATGCCATTAAGTGTGCCGCTGAGTACAGCGTTCTCGCCTGCGCCCGTTGAGGTACTGGTTTCGGAGCTCTCGGGCGCCTCGTTCGCGGCACAGGCCGTGAGGAGGAGTGCCGTCCCCAGTCCCAGGGCGGCGGTCAATCGCAACTTCATTGTGGTCCCTTCCAAGACTTGGCGAAGTTCTGGTGTGCGGGCCGGGATGAGGCCCCGCGTTGTGCTTCCCACATCCCAGAAACTACGGAGCCAAGGTGACGTGTTGGTGGGGCGCCGGGTGAACAGCGGGTGAACAGGTCCGTGGGCGGCGCTCAGATGGTGGGTTTGAACACCTCGGAGCGGATCAGCTGCCCCCCAACATCGAAATTCAGAGCGACGGCTTCGGCGACCACCATGGGTTTGGGCTCCATCTCCAGACCCTCATACATGGCGGGGATCACGGGACGATGGCCGCAGATGGCGGTGGGACGGTCCAGATTGTCCTTCAGCTCGGTCATGAATCGTCCCACCCGCTTCGGGTGCTTGGTGCCCTCCTCCTCCGTCAGGATGTCCACCTTGCGGATGGACAGGCGCCGGGACTCGGCGAAGGGCTCCAACGTCTGCACGCATCGGGTCGATGACGAGCTGACCAACCGTTCGATGCAGAATGCGTCCAGCAGGTCCGTGAGTTTCTTTGCCTGTTTGCGGCCGCGTCCACCCAGCCGGCGACGCTGATCCGGTCCTGACCAGTCCTTGCGCTGCATCGCCTTGCCGTGGCGCACGAGCATCAGGACGTTCGTGGAGGGCAGGTCGATGGCGGCGGACACCACCTCTCGGTCAGCGTCGTAGGTGAGTCTGCCCAGTGCATCCTCGACGGTGAACCACTTGACCTTCTGCACCTCCTTGTCCGGCTTGCGGGGCCGCTGTTCCACCACACTCGCCCGCCAGTAGTGCGTGGCCTTCACCCCCTTGGAAACGGTGTACTTCTGTGTGGGGAGCCGGAGATCCAGGCAGGCCGTCACACCGGTCTCCTCACGGATTTCGCGGATGGCCGTTTCAGGGAGCAACTCGTCACTGAGTCCCTTGCCCTTGGGCAGTGACCAGTCGTCGTAGCTCTCTCGATGTATCAGCAGAACCTGTTGGCCCTTGTTGTGATGCGTGCGCAGCACCACTCCGCCAGCGGCGACGACGGCAGGCTTCTTGCTCATCGGTTGCGACGCTGTCTGGACTGGCGGATGAGATCCTCCTGCAGATCAGTGAGTGGGTTGCCGTCCTCGTCGGTGGTGTGGGCGGTCCAGGTGTCATCGACCAGTTCCCAGTGGACGACATCCGGCGCGAACGCAAGATCAAACAACTCCTCGATCTGTTGAACATGAGTGGGGTTCCCGAGCGACACAATGGCTTCGACACGGCGGTCAAGGTTGCGGTGCATCATGTCCGCGGAGCCGATTCCGACTATCGGCGTCCCGGCACCGGCGAACCAGAACAGACGGGAGTGCTCAAGGAATCGTCCCAGTATGGAGCGGACGCGGATGTTGTCGCTCAGCCCGGGGACGCCGGGCCGGATGGTGCAGATGCCGCGCACCCAGACGTCGACGGGCACCCCGGCCTGGGAGGCCCGGTAGAGCGCATCGATCAGGGCCTCGTCCACCGCGGAATTCACCTTGATGCGAATACCGGCGGGCAGCCCGGCGCGGTGGTTCTCCACCTCACGTGAGATGAGCTCCAGCAGACCCGATCTGATGCCGTGGGGGGCCACCAGCAGGCGCCGGTAGTTCGTCTCATGCGTCATGCCCGAGAGGTGGTTGAACAGCCTGGCGACGTCGTCGGTGATGATGGGATTGCTGGTCAACAACCCCATGTCCTCGTACAGGCGGGCCGTCTTGGGGTTGTAGTTGCCGGTGCCGATGTGGGCGTAGCGTCGCAGGCTGCCGTCGCTCTCCTTCCGGACAACCAGCGCCAGCTTGCAGTGCGTCTTGAGTCCCACCATCCCGTAGACGACGTGCACGCCGGCCTTCTCCAGCACCCGGGCGAAACCGATGTTGGCCTGCTCATCGAAGCGGGCCTTGATCTCCACCACCGCCAGCACCTGCTTGCCCGTGGCGGCGGCTTCAATCAGGGCGTCGATAATGGGGGAGTCTCCGGATGTCCGGTAGAGGGTCTGCTTGATGGCCAGCACGTCGGGATCTGTGGCGGCCTGTTCGATGAAGCGCTGCACCGAGGTGGCGAAGGAGTCATAGGGGTGCTGGACCAAGACGTCGCGCTTCTTCAGTGCCTTGAACATGTCTGCCGGCCGGGCGCTCTCAACCTCCGCGAGATCGGGGTGGGTGATGGGCAGGAAGTTGGGGTACTTGAGATCCTCGCGGGGGATGTCCTCCAGCGCGAAGAGTCCGGAGAGATCCAGCGGGGAGGGGAGGCGGAACACCTCGGCGTCGGAGACGTCGAGTTCAGTGATGATGCGCGAGATCATGGCGTCGTCCGTGTCGTCCTCCACCTCGAGGCGCACCGGAGGCCTGCCGATCCTGCGTCGCAGCAGCTCCTTCTCCAGCGCGAAGAGAAGGTTCTCGGCGTCGTCCTCCTCCACCTCGATGTCCTCGTTGCGCGTAACGCGGAACGTGGTGTGACTGATCACCTCCATGCCGGTGAAGAGTTGACCCAGATGCCGGGCTATGACTTCTTCCAGCGGAAGGAATCGTCCCTCGGCGAGTTTGACGAAACGGGCCAGCACCGGGGGTACTTTCACGCGGGCGAACTGTCGCCCTCCCGTGGCGGGGTTGCGGAGGATCACAGCGAGGTTGATCGAGAGGCCGGAGATGTACGGGAAGGGGTGTGACGGGTCCACCGCCAGCGGGGTCAGGACCGGGAAGACCCGTTCCGCGAACAGGGTGCGCATCTCATCCTTCTCCGCGGCGGTCAATTCCGCCCAGCGAAGAATCTCGATGCCTTCCTCGCGCAGGGAGGGCCGGACATCCTCCTGGAAGACCCGTGACTGCTCGGTCACCAGTTCGGCCGTGCGCTGCAGGATGGAGTCATGCACCTCGCCGGGCATCTGGCCGGTGACGCTCGGGACGGCGACGCCAGCGGCGATGCGTCGTTTCAGGCCGGCGACGCGCACCATGAAGAACTCGTCGAGGTTGTTGGAGAATATGGCCAGAAACTTTGCGCGTTCGATCAAGGGGATGCGGGTGGAGTCCCGCGCCAGATCGAGCACGCGTTTGTTGAACTCCAGCCACTGCATCTCGCGGTCCGAATACCGGTCTGCGGGAAGGGGCTCCTCCAGCTGCTCGTGGTCCTGCTCGATGTGCTCCACGGCCATGAGATCCCTCAACTTCGATAGCTGGTGTCGGTGGTGATGGTCTCAAAGCTAGCGGATCGATACATCTCGACGACGCGTTCCTCGCTGGCCTCGACGAACAGGATGACCTCGGTGCAGCCGATCCGCGACAGGTGCGCCAATCCTGCCTCCAGGAGGGCGCGGCCCAGGCCGTGACCGGAATGTCGCGGATGGACGGCCAACACATAGACCTCGCCGACGCGTTCGTCGTGACGTTTGGTCCAGTGGAACCCGGCGATCTCCTCGCGGTCCTGGCCAGGCGTTGCCAGAAGCAGCCCGTCGGAGGAGAACCACGGCTGCTTCGTCAGGTCGAGAAACTCCTCGACGGTGAGTTTGCCCTGCTCGGGGTGGTGGCTGAACGCGGCGGCGTTGGTGGCGACGACACCTTCGGCATCCTTTGGTTCGAACGTGCGGATGGCCCAGCCGTCGGGAACTGTGGGTGTGGCCTCGTCGCCCAGCGGGCGGGACATTTTGAGCAGTTCGCGCTCGGGTCTGAACCCGAGGTTCGCCGCCAGAGCCTGCGCTCCCGGCGACGTGCCGAACGCCCACACCGATTTCCGTGGGCTCCGCTCAAGGGCGGCCTTCAGAAGGGCCGTGCCATGCCCTCGTCGACGGTGGTTCGGGTGGACGGCCAGCGAGATCGTGTCGTCCCTGTCATCAAGCACCGCGACGCCGACGATCCGGTCGCCCTCCGTGGCCAGCAGGAAACGTCCGGGACGGTGACCGTCGATGACGAGATGGCCGGACTCATTGATGGGACTGACGCCGTCGGTGTTCGTGACGTCCGTCAGCAGTTCACGGATGTGGGGACGCGCGTCGCTGGTGAGGGCTTCGAGCTCAATCATTGGTTGTCCTTCCGGGCCTGGGTGAATCTGTAGCCGACGTTGCGGACCGTTGCGACGTACCAGTCGAACTGGCCCAGCTTGGCGCGGAGACGTCGGACGTGGACATCCACCGTACGAGTGCCGCCGTAGTAGTCGTAGCCCCATACCTGGCTGAGTAGCACTTCTCGGGTGAGTACCCTGCCCGGGTTGGACATGAGATAGCGCAACAACTCGAACTCGGTGTAGGTGAGGTCGAGCGGCTCCCCCGAGAGTGTTGCAATGTAGGCGGCCTCGTCCACCCGGATGGGGCCCAGCGCAAGGACCTGGGCATCGCCGGCGGCCCGCAGCAGCAGCCGGATGCGAGCGTCGAACTCGGCCGGTTCGCTGGTCTCGGAGACGAAATCGGTGAATCCCCACTCTCGGCTGACCAGTGACACCCCAGCCGGTGGGACCAGCAGCAGGATGGCGACGTCTGCCCGGGCGCCCCGCAGCGTGGTGGTGACGCTGCGGGCCCAGGCCAGATCGTCGCGGCCGTCGACGACGGTGACGTCGACGGTGTCCAGACGCGCGAGAGCATCAGCCGAGGTGGCCACCGCTGACGTTGAGTGACTGAGGAGGGACAGTGCTCCCGGAATCGTGGCGCCGGGGGAGACGAAGAGCACTGCCGCCATGCTGCACTCCTCCTGTCGCCGTAAGAATCGCCTCGTCCAATCGTAAGGGGTGCGGCATTCCCGGACTGCCGGGCATATCGTCGGAACCCCGCTGTGGGGGTGTTGGGTACAGTTGCGGACATGGCCAAGCGACTTCCGGACGAGCTTTTCCGGAACTCTGGCAACGACAAATCCGACGAGGGCGGGGGCGGCTCCGGAGCTGATCATCCGCTCCGTGGCTCCACGCGGTATTCCCGTAGAGGTCGGGATTCCAGGGAATTCGGGCCTGCCATGGTGGTGGCGGGCGTCCTCGGGGCGCTGCTCGTCGGGTTTGGTGTGGGTGAACTTGTCCCGATTCAGAGGGACGTCGAGACCGTGCCCATGGCGACGCTTGAGCCGGCGATGACGCGTGGCTCGGCGTCGGCGACGCCGTCACCGGAGACCACGCTGGCGCCCTGGAGCGGTCCGGTGCGGACAATCCCCGCCCTGGACGCCACAGGCGGATGCTTGAACGCCATGGGAGATGCGGCGGACCCGCCTGCGAATCTCGTCGACGAGGATGCGTCCTCGCAGTGGCGCTGCCCCGGTCCGGGCGTGGGTGAAACAGTCTCGTTCGTGCTGCCGGAGGGCGAGGAAGTGGTGGGTGTACGGCTCATCAATGGCAACACCACGAGCTACGACCGCTACCTGGAGGAACGCCGGATACTCAGCATCAAGTGGGAATTCAGCGACAACTCGTGGGTGGTCCAGCCTCTCGCTGCCAACGACCGCACACCTCAGGAATTCCGGTTCCCGCCCACCACCGTCAGCGGTCCAGTCACCATGACCGTCCTCGACGCGACGGTGCCCGGCGATTCCTCGGGAGAGGATGGTGACGGCGCCGTGGGGCGCAATGACGCTGTCTCGATCAGCTCGCTGCAGTTCCTCGGGGTCGCCTGAGCCCGGATCAAGGATTCGGTCAGCAGGTGGCTGATCAGTCCCAGTTCTCGGTGTCAATGAGGATGGTCACCGGACCATCATTGACGGACGTCACCTGCATGTCTGCGCCGAATCGTCCACGAAACACCTCCGCGCCGAGCGCCTCAAGCTCTTCACAGAATCGCTCCATGAGCGGCTCGGACACCGACGCCGGGGCGGCGGCGCTCCATGATGGGCGTCGGCCCTTGCGCGTGGCGGCGTGAAGCGTGAACTGGCTGATGACCATCAGGGGAGCACCGACGTCGCTGGCTGAGCGCTCGCAGTCGAGGATGCGTAGGCTCCAGATCTTGGCGGCCACCGCCCGGAGTTGTTCATGTGAATCGGCGTGAGCGATGCCCGCCAGGACGAGCAGACCGGGGCGGGGGAGCGCGGCCAGTGTTTCGCCGTCGACGGCGACGCTCGCTGCAGTGACCCGGGTGATGACAACGCGCATGAACAAGGTGTCTATGCCATCGGCACGCTCGGGGGCAAGTGAGGCGGCTCGCTAGACTCGGGAAACGACGTCGAGCGCTGCCCACTCCGGGTGTTCTCGGATTCTGGTGCAGTCTTCAACGAGCTTCAAAGAGAAAGTGGTGCACATGCAGATCGACATCGAGGTGCCGGAAGGCCTCAATCCCGAGCTGACGGCCCTGGGCTGGCTCGTGGGTCGCTGGGAAGGGACCGGCAACGGAACCGACCACGAGGGCAAGGATTTCAGCTTCGAGCAGCGCATCGAGTTCAACCACAACGGTGACGCCTACCTCTACTACGTCTCGCAGACCTTCCTCATCGAGGATGACAAACCGGGACGGGCGCTGGGCATGGAGACTGGTTTCTGGCGCCCCAAGCCGGACGCGTCGCTGGAGGTGGTGCTCACCCATTCCGATGGCTGGACCGAGGTGCTCGTCGGCAAGATCCAGGTCACGCGGATCGATCTCCAGACCGACGCCGTCGTCCGCGCCGAGGGAGCGAAGGTGACGCACGCCTCCGGGTCCAGGCTGTACGGGAAGGTGGAGAACGATCTGATGTATGCCCTGGACCGTTCCACACAGGAGCATGAGCTGCGTCCGCACATGTGGGCGCGTCTGAAGAGGGTCTGAGATGAGCGCCGTGATGATGGACGAGGGCCTTGACGCCGGGCTTGTCTGGCACTACGGCAATCCGGTCGCCGAGGGACGCGCCATGGCCGACGGTCGCGGCGTTGTGGATCTCCACAATCGGGACGTCGTGGAGATCGAGGGTCCCGACCGGCTCACGTGGCTGCATGCCCTGACCAGCCAGCACCTCGAGTCCTTGACTCCCGGAACGGCCACCACCGCTCTCGTGCTGGCGCCCACCGGACACATAGAGCACGTGCTGCACGGTGTCGACGATGGGGAGCGGTTCCTCGCCTGGACCGAGCCGGGACGCGGCGCAGCGCTCGTGGACTGGTTGAAGCGCATGCGTTTCATGTCACGGGTCGAGGTGCGCCTGCGGCCCGACCTGCGGATGACCTGGTTCGGTCATCGCGTCGAGATCCCTGCAGGGTTGACGGTGCGTGACAGTGAACTGGGTGGCTCCGATGTCTTCAAGCCCCGGGATGAGGACGTGCCGACGGACGCGACGGCGGCCGTCGCTGTCGGGATGTGGGCGTACGAGGCGGCGCGGGTGGCGGCTGGCGTACCGCGCATCTTCGTCGATACCGATCACCGCACCATTCCGAACGAGATTGGCCTGATGGGAACACACCTGGAGAAGGGGTGCTACCGGGGTCAGGAGACGGTTGCCCGCGTGCACACGCTGGGCCGCCCGCCGCGCAGGCTGGTGCAGTTGCACCTCGACGGGTCACTGTCGAGCCTTCCGGAGGTGGGGGCGCCGCTGATGCTGGACGGTCGTGCGGTGGGTTTCGTCGGGTCCAGTGCCCGGCACCACGAACTGGGACCCATTGCACTTGGGCTCGTGAAACGCAACGTGGCTGTGGATGCACAGCTCCTCGCCAGCGACATCCCGGCAGCTCAAGAGGCGCTCGTCGACCCAGACGTGGGCCTCCACGTTCGCCCCGTACTGCGGTAGCTAGGGAACCACTGATCAATCATGTCCTGACTGCGGCGCACCGGATCGGGCGATCTGGCGCCCCACCATCTGGATATGTACATCCGGTACACGCACCAGATGTCGTGACACCATCTCATCCCGCCCGGCGCGTCCTCGTCGAGAACAGCATTGATCAGCGCTTCCCTAGGTGAAGCCGCTGATTGCGGCCCTCCCGAGGCGGGTTGTCAGCGCGGTACTACTTGAGGGCTGCCAGCGCGGCGTCGTAATCGGGTTCGGTGGTGATCTCCGGAACCTGTTGTGTGTAGGTGACGGTGCCCTCCTCGTCGAGGACGACCACGGCTCGGGAGAGCAGCCCCTCCATGGGGCCGTTGACCATGGTGACGCCGTAGTCCTCGCCCATCGTGGTTCGGAAGTCAGATGCGGTCACGACATTCTCGATGCCTTCCGCTCCGCAGAAGCGGGCCTGCGCGAAGGGGAGGTCGCGTGAGATGCAGAGAACGGTGGTGTTGCTGAGTTCCGACGCCTTCTCGTTGAAGGTGCGGACGCTGTTCGCGCAGATGCCTGTGTCGAGGCTCGGGAAGATGTTCAGCACCACCTGCTGTCCGGCGAAGTCGGCGAGCTTGACGGGTTTCAGGTCTGTTCCCACGAGTTCGAACTTGGGTGCCTTGGACCCGACGTCAGGCAGATCGCCCTGGGTGGTAACTGGTGTGCCCTTGAATGTGATCTCTGTCATGCTTCCGATCCTTGCCGATGTTGACGCCCGGCGCGCGCCGTTTCGTCGATTGATGTGTTCACGGCAGGCTCCGGAGTGCAAGCATGGCGTCGGCCAACGGCCTGAGGTTGTTGTTCTTCACGCGCTGGGTGTTGGCGGAAGGGCTGATCCCTTCCGCCTCGGCCACGTCCGCGTTGTCGAGACCCTCCATGAGCCCAATCAGACTGCGACGCGCACCGTCACGAAGCTCAGCCACGTGTACATCCACGAGCCGCGCCAGGGCGTCGGCCGCGGGGACGGCGACGGGTCGTTCGTCGCGAATGGCCGTACGGACACCTTCGTAACCCGGCTGACGGGAGAGTTCCTCGACTGAATCGATCGCTTCCCTGGCCAACCACCAGGCGCTGCCGTCCTGGATGCCTCTACCCTCGTCGATGATGCGGATCTCTCCTCCGCCCAGCCCGAAGCGCATTTCCGCAGTGCCGAACAGCTCCCCATTGAGCAGTGAGGCTGCTCCCAGCGCTTGACCGAGGCTTTCGAAAGCTCCCTGGATTTCGTCTCCCACCGTCACCCGTAGGGGGTCGAGGTGGGGCACCCGTTGGTTGGTGTGGGAGAGTGAGGTCAGGACAGCTTCGTGTACCGCGTCCCGCCGCTGACCGCGCGAACTCACGATGTCCCCAATGAGCGCCACCACGTTAGATTTAACCTTCACTTCAGCCACATGAAGATCATACCTTAACTACTTGGTTGGTGGTGGTGGTGGTGGTTCCTCAGTGCAGCAGCGTGGGTGTGCCGATCGCCTGATTGTCGGGGGTGCGTGACAGAGTTGGTGCTCACGAAAGGGGGAGGAGCGTGTGGATCTTCGTGGCTCAGGCCGCAATCATTGCCGCCTGCTTTGCGCTTGCGGTTTTCGCCGGGACGCCCGTGGTGCGGTGGCTGCTGAAGCGCATTGAGAATCGCGAGGCCGTGGACCCACCAGCCACCCCGGTCGAACCGGAATCGAGCAGCGAGGTCGCGCAACCGCCGGCCACCCCCACCCAACCGGACATGGACGGCGAGGTCGCGCAACCGCCGGGCACCCCCATCCAACCGGACATGGGCGGCGATGCTGCGCAACCGCTGGAAAGGCCTGTTGAGGCGGTCACGAGGAGAGGATCCCTGCCGGTGACGCACACTCAGCCACCTGACGTCGTGTCGGGCCTGGGTGCCGCGGGTGAGGCACTCAAGGGCGGCTACTGGATCGGTCTGCTGGAGCGGGCGGCACTGTTCGCATGTGTCCTCAGCGGTTTCCCGGCCGGCATCGCCGTCGTACTGGGAGTCAAAGGTCTGGGACGGTATCCGGAACTTCGTAGACCTGCGGGCGGCAAGGGGGAACTCTTCATCATCGGTACGTTCGCGAGCATGCTGTGGTCTGCGCTCTGGTCCGGCCTGGCCTACGGGCTGGTGCGACTGTGGTGATCGCTGAGAGCAATGGATTGCTTCCTGCTCAGATCATTGTGTCGCGTGGATGAAGGAGTCTCCTGCTGTGGTGATCCCTGAGGCCAATGAACTACTCCCGGAGGAGGTGATCGGCGACCTTCGGGTGCGGTGGCAGGAGCCGCACCGTCACTATCACGGGATGAGTCACCTGGTGCATGGCCTTCAGGCGCTGGAGAAGCTCGGCGGCACGCGGCTTGAGTACATCGCCTTCTGGTTCCACGACGCGGTGCATTCCAACACAACTCCGCAGGATGAGCAGGCCTCGGCTGCCCTGGTAGGGCAACTTCTGGCACAACATGAGGATCGCGACGACATCGCAGAGATTCAGCGGCTGGTACTGCTGACGGCGGGGCATCACACGGAACTCGACGATCCCGCCGGTCAGCGAGTGTGCGACGCCGACCTCAGCGGGCTGGGTGCTGAGCGTGAGAGCTATCGTCGCAATGTCGCTGGCATCCGCGCTGAATTGCCCCACCTCAGCGATCTGGAATGGGCCATGGGGAGGAGCGCCTTCCTGTCGCGATTCCTTAGACGTGAGCGGTTCTTCGCCACGGTGGTCGGATACAAACTCTGGGAGCAGACGGCTCGCGCGAACCTGACGGATGAGCTGGCCGAACTCCGGGAAGTCGTTGGCAGCGGGGGCCCGACACCTTGACATGACCCCACAACGCGACAGGATGGGGAAATGACCGATACAGATCGAATCAGTGTTTCCCGCCGCATCGACGCCCCCGCCAAGGACATCTTCGAGGTGTTGACCCTTCCGTCGAATCACGTGAAGATCGACGGCTCAGGTTTTGTCCGCTCCGTGGACCAGGGCGACCGCATCCAGGAGACGGGCTCCAAGTTCGTCATGAACATGGAGGGCGATCACATGGGTGGCGAGTACCAGACCGACAACTGGGTCAGCGCCTACGCCGAGAATCAGATGGTGGGCTGGAAGACGGCCCCCGCGGGCGTGGAGCCTCCCGGATGGGAGTGGCTGTGGGAGCTCAAGGCCGACGGCGCCGATGCCACGGACGTCACCCTCACCTACGACTGGTCCAAGGTCACCGACAAGGACCTGCTGGAGAAGCTGAAGTTCCCGCTGGTTCCCGAAGAGGACCTTGAGGCATCACTCGGCAATCTGGCGTCCCTCGTCTCAAGCTGACGTCTGAACTGATCCAGCTGGCCGTCCCCAGCTGATGCCAGAAGGGGCACCCACCCTGTGGTGGGTGCCCCTTGTGCATGCGATCAGCTCCTGGACGACCTGCGGTTCTTCGCGCGATCGTTTGCGTTCAGCGTCACCTTGCGGATCCGCACAATCCCGGGGGTCACCTCGAGGCACTCATCCACGCCACAGAACTCCAACGCCTGCTCCATGGACAGGTTCTTCGCCGGGATGAGGCGCTCCAACTCCTCGCCGGTGGAGGAGCGGATGTTGTTGAGCTTCTTCTCCTTGGTGATATTCACGTCCATGTCCTCGGCGCGAGGGTTTTCGCCCACCACCATGCCCTCGTAGACGTCGGCCCCCGGGGCGACGAACAACGTGCCCCGCTCCTGCAGGTTGAATGAAGCGAACGAGGTCACGGTCCCCATGCGGTCTGCAACCAGCGATCCGGTGGGGCGGGTGCGAAACTCACCAGCCCATGGTGCGTAGCCCTCCGCCTCATGGTTCATGATGCCGGTTCCTCGCGTCTCGGTGAGAAACTCGGTGCGGAATCCGATCAGGCCACGTGCTGGCACGATGAACTCCAGCCGGACCCATCCGGTGCCATGGTTGACCATCACCTCCATGCGTCCCCGACGCAGGCCCATCAGCTGTGTGACAGTGCCAACGTATTCCTCGGGAATGTCAATGGTGAGGCGCTCGATGGGCTCGTGGACCTTGCCATCGATGACCTGGGTCACCACCTGCGGTTTGCCGACGGTCAGCTCGAAACCCTCACGCCGCATCATCTCCACGAGGATCGCGAGCTGCAGTTCCCCTCGCCCCTGCACTTCCCACGTGTCAGGACGCTCGGTGGGGGAGACCTTGATGGAGACGTTGCCGATCAGTTCAGCATCAAGGCGGTTCTTCACCAGGCGGGCGGTCAGATGCTTGCCGGAGCGGCCCGCCAGCGGCGAGGTGTTGATGCCGATGGTCATCGAGATCGACGGCTGGTCCACGTGGATGAGCGGCAGCGGTTTGGGATCGCTGGGATCCGAGAGCGTCTCACCGATCGTGATGTCCGGGATGCCGGCGATGGCGATGATGTCGCCGGGTCCGGCCGAGTCGGCGGGTACCCGATCCAGTGCCTTCGTGGTCAGCATCTCCGTGAGTTTCACGTTCTTGATGGTGCCGTCGGCCCTGCACCATGCCACCTGCTGTCCGCGGTGCATCTCACCGGCGACGACGCGGCAGAGCGCCAGACGGCCAAGGTACGGCGAGGCGTCCAGGTTGGTGACGTGCGCTTGCAGCGTCGCACCCTCTTCGTAGTGGGGTGCCGGTACGCGCTCCATGATCGTGGCGAACAGGGCCTCGAGTGTCTCGCCGTCCGGCATGGCGCCGTCCTCGGGCTGCGTCAGCGACGCACGGCCGGCCTTCGCGGAGGCATAGACGATGGGGAAGTCGAGAATGTCGGTGTTCTCGTCGTCGATCAGGTCCATGAACAGGTCGTAGGTGTCTTCCACGACCTCACTGATCCGAGCGTCGGGGCGATCCACCTTGTTGACCACCACGATCAACGGCAGCTTTTTGGCCAGCGCCTTGCGCAACACGAAGCGGGTCTGGGGGAGTGGACCCTCGGAGGCGTCGACGAGCAGCACCACGCCGTCGACCATTTCGAGTCCGCGCTCCACCTCTCCGCCGAAATCGGCGTGGCCGGGGGTGTCGATGATGTTGATGGTGACTTCCTGGCCATCCGGGCGCTTGTGCAGCACCGCGGTGTTCTTGGCGAGGATGGTGATGCCCTTTTCCCGCTCCAGGTCCATTGAGTCCATGACTTGGCTCTTGACGTCGGAGCCGACTCGGAACGCTCCCGACTGCCACAACATGGCGTCGACGAGCGTCGTCTTGCCGTGATCGACGTGGGCGACGATGGCGACGTTTCGCAGGTCATTGCGAATGGGCATGGGGCTCCTCGGTAATGGACAACTCTCCGAGTTTACGGCAAGAATCGCGGTGCTCCGCACACGCTTGTCTCTGGCCCCTGCAATTCGCCACGCAGGGAGGGGAACGTCATTCCAGCAACCTCAGCTGTTGGTGAAGCCAGTCACTTGAGAGAGACTGTGCCAGGCCATGCCGGTATCCCGGCCGTCACTGCTTCGCGGGCAGCATGTACATCCGCCGCGAAATCCACATCCACATTGGCGAAGTTGAGAAAGGACAGCAGGGCTTCACCGTTGCCTGCTGGGGTCGGCCCAATCGACGCGACCCGACGACCGCCGCGGGTCACGATGACCGTGTCTCCCTGTTCGGCATCATCCAGTAAAGCTGTGAATGACCGGCGTGCTTCCGTCGCAGTCATCGTCTTCATGAGATCAGATTGTCTGATTAATCGGCGCCTAACAAGACCGTGGGAGGCCCGGGATGCGTGTCCTGTGGCCTGGAGAATTGGACCGTTCGTGGTTCATACGGCCGCGAGAGCATCGAATCTCCATGCTCTGGGACGGCACTCAGGGTGAGGACTTGGTGGCGGGGTCCAGATCGCGAACGAGGTCGTTGACGAGTTCCTCCTCGTAGACGGTCCCGCTCCCCGGCATCCGCCACGGTACCGCCGAGGGGTACTGGGCGACGATGGCCTCGACGATGGCTCGGCCGGTGGCGTCGGAGTCGGCCTGCACCTTGATGACGGTGGAGGCGCCTACGGCGGACAGCAGGTGCAGCGCCGCGGCACTCGGGCGCCCGAACGTGCAGATCAGCGGGTGGGAAGCCGATCCCAGCGCATCGGCGGCGGCTTCGACGATGGAGGGGTTCTCGCATACGAAGACAGTGGAAACCGAGTTCGGCACCGACAGCCCGCCGGCCATGGCCCGCAGCGTCAACCAGAGGGGCTCCCCGGCCGCGGCGCCGGCAATCGCGACGGCGGGGGCCTCGCCTTCGAGCGGAAGATTCAGTAAGAGCACCTGGGAGGAGACCTGGTCGCACAGCACCCCGACGCCGGCCCATGCGGCGCGCCAGTCCTGCACCGAGAAGCTGGCCCCCGCCTCGGGAACGCGCTCCCCGGAACGCACCAGTGCTTCCAACCGCACGAATCGGACGACCGCTCTACCCAGCGCAGTGCTCCGGTCCAGTGCATGCGCGTCTCCGAAGACGCGCGCCGCCAGGACGGCCAGACCGACTCTCTCCCCTGGACCGGGCAGTCCGTCGAGTGTGCGGACGATCCGCTCGGCATCCGCCGCAGTGGTGCGCCGCCCGAACAGTCCCCGCCCCACCGCCTCCGCGGTGCCCTCCGGAAGTGAGAGAGCACCCGTTCGGGCCCGTAGTACGGCCAGCAGACGATCCACCGCCTGCTCGTGGTCCCGCATGCCTTCCTCCCGGAGGTCTCTGCGGTCCTGCAGCACCTGACGCCATGGGCCGTGGCGGTGCTCAACAACGGCTTCGAGGGTGGTGCCATTGGCCTCCAGACCGGCACGCAGGTCGCGCCACCGAACGGCGTGCCCCGAGGCCACCCACGTGGCTGTAAGGATGCGCCCCACCTGTCGACGTTCCGCCTCCGACAACTCCACCCGGCACGAGCCGCCCGCCAGCGCCTGACCTCGCTCAAATCTGGCAAAGGCTTCGGTGAGCACTCGACGGGGCCCCGCCTCGCCCGACCATTCCACAATGTGGTCGGGGACGGTGACCTCCTCCGACCCGCTCACATCTGGGTCCTTCGGCCGCCCCGGCATGTATCAATCTTCTGCGCCGTGGTCCGCTGACAGTCCGTCACCGCTGGGCCCAGAAATCCAGTCAGATGAGGAAGAGGCGGGAAGGCCACGCAAGCTCCGGACATTACAACTTCTTCTTCCTCGGTGGCTTGCTGACAAATCGTGTCGGTTGTGCCCCGTCGCCGACCGGGGACAGGAGCCGCAGCGCGAGCCCCCATCACAGCAGCATCTCCTCGGTGGCTTCCTGCGGCGGTGCGGGGGAACTCGACGGCAGATCGAGGGCCCGCAGCTCTCCACCGGCCCACAGCTCCAGCAACAGGTCCGCGCCCGGCAACGGGTGCTCAGCCCGCACCACCTGGTGGATGGCGGCGGCGGGCACGGTGGGCACGTTCACCAGCCGGGAGGGGCCAGCGAGCAGCACATCGAAGTCGAACTCCTGGAACAGGTCCATGACGATGGCGCGGTTCGCCGAATCCAGTCCATCGAAGGCCTCGTCCAACCACAGCGGCCGAGGGCTCTGATGCATGTCCTCATACAGCGCCGCCAGCGTCGCCACCAGCGGCAGCATCAGCATCACGACGCGCGCGCCACCGGACATCACCGCGAACGCCTTGGTGGTCAGGGGTGCCCATCGCCCACTTGCTCCGACGCGGCGCTGCAGCTGGACGTCGAACCACTTGCGGTAGTCCAGCTGCTCGCCCAGTCGTTCCCGCCAGTTCGCATCGCCCTCGGCCTCGGCGGCCCGTTTGGTGGCCTCCACCAGATCCTTCAGGTACCCGCTGATGCGCGCCGACACCTCTGGATTCGCGAGCGTGGGACCGCTCACCGCCTCGATGAGCCCCTGATGTTCGGTGAGCGGCACGAGGGAAATGCGCAGGGAGGTGTGAGTGGTGCCGGTGGCATGGTCCGCCAGGATCGTGTTGGTCCGCGCCACCAGCGCCTGCGACTGCCCGATCCGGTCACGCAGATGCTCCAGGAACGTGGAGCCGAGGAGCTGCTCCAGAGTTTGGCGCACCTTCTCGTCGTAGGACCCCTTGAGTTCGTGCTGGATCTCCGCGAGCCGGTTCAGGGCAGGTGGGATGCCGTATGTGGCGGCCGAGGCATCAACCCGGACGGAGGCGACGAACAGGCCGCCCTCCTCCTGCAGCTGCAGGGAGCGGCCACGCGTCTCCAGCTCCATGCGGGTCTCCTCGGCGCGACGCTGCAGCGTGGACACCGTCGAGGAGATGACATCCTGCTGCTGACCCGATTCCTCCGGCCAGTTGGCGATGGTGACGGCACGTCGTACTTCGGCCACTTGGTCGCGAACGTGCACGATGCCGGAGGACGCCGGCTCGGGCAGTTCCACGTCGAGTTCGTTCGGGAGGCCGTGGTCCACCAGTCCCCGGAACCGGGCGAATGTGCGATCCCGCTCCGCGATGGCGCGCTCGCGCCGCTCAGCTGTCTCCGCCAGCTCCTTCTCCGCGCTTCCCACGCTCTTGTTGAGCTCGCCCAGCTCACTCTGGAGGGTGGCGCGGTCCCGCTGTGCGCCCGCGAGCGTCCTCTCCAGGTCACTCAGCCGATCCTGGATGTCCCTGTCCTGTGCGTCGATGATGCTCCGCAAACCGGTGAGTGACTCCCGGCTGGCGGCCAGTTCCGCAGCCCTGCGCTCATATCTGACCTGCTCACGCTCCAGTTCATCGCCGCGCTCGGCCAGAGAGTCCCGGTCGCGTTTCAGGTCACGGTTGCCGCCGTGCTCGATGTCGAGGCGACGCTCGAGGACGGTGAGCTTCTGCTCGGCGCCGTGCAGCTTCTCCCGCAGCGCCTCCAGGTCGCTGCGGCTGCGGGGGAGCGACCAGTCGGTGCAGTACTCACCCAGTTCGGCCCACCGAGTGTCCGCCATCACCCGCAGCTCGGCGGCACTGTGGCGGTCCTGCTCCGCCACTTCCCCCAACGCCTCGGCGTTGCGATCCCGCTCGCGCACGAGCAGGAGGGCTTCGGTGAGTGCCGTATCGGTGGGGCTGCTGTGCATGGCAGCGTTGAGCTGCGTCAGGCGATCCTCCGCGTCCGCCATGTCGCTCTCCGCCAGCTCGGCCGAGGCCTCAGCCGCGGTCAGGGCGTCGGCGAGTTCGCTGAGCCGACGTGCGCGCTGGGCCGAGCGGGCGGCCTCGCCGAGCCATTCGGCGTGCTCGAAGCGGGACGCAGCCATGCCGGTCAGCGAGTGCGCACGCCAGCGACCGTCGAGGGCGACGGCAAGCCCGGTGTCCGGGAGCTCGTCGTCAGCAAGGGCAACCTCGCCGAGGAAGTTCTCCACCACTCGCCTGAGCTGACCTGAGTTGTTGGCGGGCTGAAGAACCTCCAGCAGGGAGCGGGACGGAGCAGCGGTCCCGGTCGGCGTCAGCACCGTGTCGAAGCCGTCGCGATTCCGTCGGTGAAGCCCGTCGACGTTGACCCAGGCATCGAGGAACCCGGCGGCTGCAAGCGCTGCCTCCACGCGCGCCAACTGGTGGGTTGACACGCTCTCGCGCGGATCGACCAGTGCCCACAGCGGAGCACCCTGATCCTCGTCGCGGTATGGACGGGTGCGGCGCATCCACGTGGCAGGTTCGGTCATCTGCGGGGTGGGAGCCGCTTTCAACTCGGCAATGGCGTCGCTGAGTGCACGCGCCTCCTGACGGGCGGAGCGACTCCGCTGCAGGGCATCGGAACGGGCCTGTAAGAGGGGTGCCTGCGCTGGCTGGAACCACCGCGCACGCAGGTCTTCGCGGAGCACGACGCGCTGCTCGGTCTCCTCAGGGGAGCGGGGCAGGCCTTCCACGAGCGCATCGAGTAGCGCATCATCGACGGGGCTCGGCGCGTGCGCGGCCCAGTTGAGCAGGTCTTCGGACAGTCGTGTGCGCCTCTCCTCCGCCTCCCTCCACGCCGCGCCTGCGAGTGTGCGGGCCGCCTCGGCCTGGTCTGCGCTGCGTGCTGCCTGCTCCTCCGCGCTGTCCGCAGCGGACGCGGCCTTCGCAACAGCACTCTCCAGAGTGAGGGCCTGCGACGTTCGGGAGCGGCGATCATGCAGACGTTGCCGCACATCGGGAACATCCAACTCGCGAGAGGTATGAATTCCGATCGCCTGGAGATCGGCATTCAGCGCCGTCCGGGCACGCGTCGCGTCCTCCTGGGCGCGGACGAGTTGCTGTTCACTGTCGACGACGCGCTGACGTGCGGCGGATTCCCGTTCCCGCAGGTGCGCAACTCGATCCTCCTGCTCGCCGAGACTGGCCGCGAGGCGTTCGGTCTCCGCCTCCAGTTCCGAGACCCGTTGCAGACGCTGGGCCGCGTCCCGGTACTCGACGGAGTCCTTCAATTCCTCACGCGTCCGGGACGTCGCGCCGATGATGCCGTCAAGCTCCCTGATCCGAGCGTTGCAGTCGGCGAGACGTTCTTCACACTCCGTCAGTGCGTCGTGGGCGGCGCGTTCGTCGCGAGTCACGCGGTCAAACTCTGTCCGCGCTTCGGCGGCCATGTCCGCACGATGGCGCAACTGGGCCCGCACCCACGGCAACCATCCACGGGCACGGAAGGTCTTCAGGGCGGCGGTGGCCTTGTCGACGGCGTCGAGATCGCGCTGGATCTGCTCCACCTGGTCCCAACCGCTGGCCAGGGCATCGACCTCGCTGCGCTCCAACTCCGGTAGCGAATCCCGCAGGAACCCCTGCACCGTCGGGATGTGCAACTGTTCGCCGAGCTTGGGGGTACGTGTGAGCCGCAGGAGCTTGCCGGTGGCCTCGAGGCGCTCCTCGCCGGTTCCCAGCAGGTACTGCGCCACGTGCCGACGATACGAACTCGCATTCGGATGGGCCACCAGTTCCGAGGTTGCCAGCTCCTTCGGTGAGGTCACGACACGGTTCTCCGAAAGGTTCACTCCCGAGCGCACCCGGCCCTGACCGTGGAGGGTGCACCACGTCGGCTTCACCTGGCTCGTGGCGCTGGGGGCGTCGGCGAACAGGAGGCAGGTGTAGAACTCGGGCCCGGAGGCGCGCACGATGCCGTACTCGACCCACAGCCAGCCGCGGCTGCGCGATGCGTTGAGGGGGCGACGGTCACCGTCGGTGTCGGTGGGCACCACATAGTAGGCGAACCGCTTGCCGGAGCGCCCGAGGGTGTCGATGTTGCTCTGGTCCGTGCTGCCAAGCCAGGGGATCAGGGTGGTCAGCGCCATCAGCGTCGACTTGCCCGTCTCGTTGCCGCCCATCAGCTGTGCCCAGCCGCCCGCGTACCAGTACTCGGCCACCTCGAACTCCCACAGGTTCACCACCCCGGCGCGCAGCACCTGCCAGCGGTCCGCGCGGGTGGGCGACGGGAGGCCACCGCTGGTGGCGGCTTCCCGCCAGTCCCGCATGGCGGCTGTGGTGGTCATGGTGTCTCCTCGAAGAGGCTCACGGGCGGCTCCGCGAGGGTGGTGGCGGATGTGAGTTCTGCGTCACGGTACCGGGCAGCGGCCGGCGTCAACACCCAGTCCCCGGTCGGCAGCACCTCCAGCAAGCCAGCCTCCACCAACTTGTCCTGGGCGCGCTGCCGCAGGGCGGCCGGTGACTCCTGCAGAGCGACGGTCAGCTGGGCTCCCCGATGCGTGTGCAGATTTCCTGCTGCGTCGTCCACCTCGTGGGATGGGCAGAGCCGATACCCGGAGAGCTCTGTGGCCCGGCCAAGCGGCACGAGCGCATCGAGCATGGCGAGCGCCACCCAGGCGTCGGCGGTGGTGTCCGGGAAGGCGATGTTGGAGGCGCGGGCGAACTCGTTGTCATCGTTCAGAATGAGGATCCAGGCGTCGGAGCGCACCTCCACCGTGCCGCCCGTCATGTCCTCCACACGATCCACCAGCTGGTTGCGCTGCCGTGACAGATACGCCTGGTCCTCCTCCGACAGCAGGCCCGGGTACAGCGCATGAGTCTCCAGCACCTGCCGCAGTATCCGCTGGGACCGCGTTGCGGTGGGATCCGACGGCCGGGGGCTCAGCGCCAGCTCGACGTTGCGGGTGTCCACCAGCTGGACCAGCGCGTCGCGATGGATGAGGTAGCCGCCCCCGATACCGATTCCCTGCTGGTCCCAGCTCGTGAGGATCTCTTCGGTGAGGACCCGGCTCTCAAGGACGCCGTGGTCCTGCAGCAGGCGGACGCCGTCCACCAGCGACCTCCGGTGCGCCCTGATCTCAGGATCGTAGGGGAGCAGATCGTGCACGGCGACGAACTGGCGGACCGCGTCGGAGAGATCCTGCAGGGTGATGGAATCGACCCGTTGATCCTCCAGTGCCGCGGCGCTCGCCAGAGCCAGGACGCGAGGTCGCCGGGGTGGCGGGTGTCCGTGGGGCATGGCGACGGTGCCGTCCAGCGGGACCCTGCGGAGACGGTATGTCTGGTCGACGCGCACCAGGTGGTACCCGAGCCGTTCGGACCATGTGCTCAGGTCGCCCTCGTGTCGCACGACCAGAGGGAACAGGCGCGGTGTCGCCCAGGGAGTCACCTGCGGGTGCTGCAGCAGACCGACGAACGCGGCCTGCCTGCCCTCGGTGTCGGTGCGAGAGAAGGCGCCCATGCTCATCGGCTGATCACCACCGACGCGTCGGCCACGGCCAGCCGGCCTTCGGGGGTCTCGATGACAGCGGTGTCCGGGCTGGGCGGGGGCTGGATCTCCATCGTGAGGCGCCCGTCCTGGCTCGTTCCGGTCCGCGTGCCGTCCCGGACAGGTGCTGCGCGGGCGGCGCTCAGCAGCGAGAGGAATATCTCCGACTCGTCGTCACCGAGCGGTTCCCAGGACGAGAGGCGGGTGCCGGATCGTTCGATCAGGGCTGATTCGGCATCGACGAGCCGGGCGCGTCGGCGGGCGGCCTCCTGCCGGGCCCGCGCACGCTGCCCCGAGGTGTCGGGCATGCGGCTCGCGCCCCCGGAGAGGGAGCGTTGGCCCAGCTGGCGCAGCCGTCGCGACACCTCGGCGGGTTGGCTGTCCCAGATCGACGTACGCGCCGGCTGGGCCACGGCGGGTGACTCGAGACGGAGGTGCGACGATCGGTAGAGCCCTGTGGCGGCGCCCCAGATCCGGTCCGCCTCCAGATCGGTGGGGGCGTCGTCGATGGCGCGCGCGAGCCGCAACAACTCCGCCCGTCGCGACACCGTGCCGCCCACGGCCAGCAGGGTGCGGTGGCTGCGCAGGACCGGTGCCACGGCGTCGCGCATCTGTCGACGAAGCCTGCCCGCCTGCGGTGTGGGGCCGTCGAACCAGGTGGTCAGTGTTGCGACGGACTGCCGGAGCTCGTCGACGGTCTCGGTCACCGCGTGCTCGGGAGCCGATGCCTGCACACGGGCCAGCGCCAACGCGCGCCAGGTTGTCTCCGACAGCGACCGCAGTTCGGGGAGCCGACGCCGGATGGTGCTGCTGTTGGCGTCGATCCCGGCGCCCCACGCCTCCACATAGGCCAGGATCGTCTCCAGCATGCGGTGGACTTTCTCCTCGTCGGGTGTGCCGCCGAGGGCCGTGGCGAGCCGGGCCTGCCAGTCCGATGCAGCCCGCGCCATGGATTCCAGGGTGGTCTGGACCTGCGAGTACGCCGTCGACGCCGCGTCGTGGTCCCCAGCGGAGATGCCGGTGAGTGTCGCCTCGATCCGTTCCGCGAGGGTGGCGGCCGCCATCAGCACCGCGCTGGAGCCCGGCCCGCTCGCCAGCTCCATCTCGCGCACCGCCTTGTGGAGGAGGGCGCCGGTCTCGGTGAGTTGGTAGCGGGAACGGTTGCGCAGGAACTCGGCCTCGGTGTCGGCCCGGTCCTGCCACTCGTGGCAGGTGCCCCAGGACACCAGCTGACGCAGACGGGCGTCCACGTTCATGTCCGAGAGGAGATGATCGGCCCGGTCCTCGGGGAGCCGTCCGCGCACGAGCGCAAGGAGGTCGTCGTGCGCGACGCCGGTGAGGGACTGGTCGAGCTCATCGGCGAGCACGTCGATGATCAGTCGGTACTGCTTCGCGTTGGAGGAGGTGAGGTAGTTGGCAGCCTGGATGGCGCCCGGTAGCGACAGCAGCGCCCACGCATCCGGGATCGGTGCTTCATCGGCGGACAGCTGTGCCCCGCTCTCGCTCACACTCAACCTCCGGGGGAATTCGTGACTCCAAACGCTAGCCCATCGTCCTCGACGGCGGCGAGCGTGGACCTCGGAGAGGACGGCGACGCAGTCCGTCCACTCACGCGCTGCCGTTCCTACGGACGGCTCACGGCGACCCCGAAATCACGACAGCTCCTCGGCAGAAGAGGAGGAGAGCACGGTGTAGGCCGTCTCCGAGGAGTCGCGGAGGAACTGGCGGCATCGCTGCGCCTCGTGGTCCTCGTCGATCCGGCTCGCCGCCTGGCTGAGCGCCCACAGAGCCCGAAGGAAACCACGATTGGGCTCGTGCTCCCACGGCACCTGCCCGCTTCCCTTCCAGCCGCTGCGACGCAGAACGTCCAAACCCCGGTGGTAGCCGGTGCGGGCGTAGGCATAGGCGGCGATGCTGGAGCCGAGATCGTCGGAGCGGAGACAGCCCTCGGCGAGGAGCGCCCAGCAGAGCGAGGACTCGGGATGTCGCTGCACCACGCCAAGGAAACCCTCCCGGCCGCTCTCCTGGATCTCGGCCAGGGCCGGATCCTCGGGCAGGTGCACGACGACGTCGGAGGCCATCAGGTTCGGGTGGGTTGCGTCCATGGCTCCAGAGTAGTGGTGGATTCTGACGGGAACGGCACGGACGGGCTCGCGCGGCGCGTCACGTGAGTGCCTTCGCAGCCGCTCTCCGGGCGGCGTGCGCGGACACGGCCGCGGTGGCTGCCCTCGCTGCTTCGCGGCACTGCTCGATGGTCACACCGGAGAGCGCGTCGGCCACCCCCCGAAGGACCCGGGGACTCATCGACAGGCTGGTGACGCCCATCCCGATGAGTACAGGTGCCAGAGCCGGGTCGCTCGCCGCCTCCCCACACACCCCCACGGGTTTGCCCGCGGTTCGGCCCGCCTCCCCGACGCTTCGGAGGAGGCGCAGGACTCCGGGCTGCCACGCGTCCTGGAGGTCACCGAGCCCCACGGCCTGCCGGTCCACGGCCATCGCGTACTGGGTCAGGTCGTTGGTACCGACGCTGACGAAGTCCACCTCGGAAAGGATCTCGGCGCTCTGCAGGGCTGCCGAGGGTGTCTCGATCATGACGCCCACGGTTTCCACGCCACAGCCGCGAGCCAGGGCTGCGAACTCCCGCGCCTCCTCCGCCGTGGAGATCATCGGGGCCATGACCCAGACCGCGGCCGAGCAGTCCGAACTGGCTTCCACGATGGCGCGGAGTTGCCTCTCCAGCATGTCGGGATGGGTGCGGGCGGTGCGGTAGCCACGAATGCCCAGGGCGGGGTTGGGTTCGTCGGGCATCGGCAGGAATGCCATGGGTTTGTCGCTGCCGGCGTCGAGCGTGCGCACCACCACGCGCGCGTCGGGGAACGAACGGACGGCGTCGGCGTAGGACTGCACCTGTTCCCGGATGGAGGGCTCACCACCACGGTCGAGGAAGCAGAACTCGGTACGGAACAGGCCGATGCCCTCGGCCCCGGCTGCGGCTGCGGACTGGGCGTCGCCGCTGGAGCCGACGTTGGCCAGCAACGAGACGTGGAGCCCATCGGCCGTGGTGCCGGGAGCGGTGAGCGGTTCCATGGGTGGGCGACTGGTTCGAGCGGTGGCGCGCTCTTCGTCGTTGGGCTCCACGATCACTTCGCCGACGTTCCCGTCCACCAGGATCACCGTCCCGTCGGCGATGTCGAGTGCCTGTGTGCATCCCACGACGGCCGGAATTCCCATGCCGCGCGCCAGGATGGACGTGTGGGACGTGGGTCCGCCCTCTGCTGTGACGATGGCCAGGCACGTCTCCCCATTGAGCGTCGCCGTCTCCGACGGAGCGAGGTCGCGAGCCACCAGGATGAACGGGTGCCCGGGATCGACAACCCCCGGCAGGGGGATGCCCAGCAGGCGGCTGACGACGCGGTCCCTGATGTCGGTGAGGTCGACGGCTCTCTCCGCCAGCAGTCCGCCAGCATCCTTCATCGTCTGCGCGACGCTGTTGGCGGCTCGCCAGAAGGCGCTCGCGGAGTCCATGCCCTGATTCCGGATCACATCGACGGCAGCGTCCCTGAGGGTGGGATCGCCCACCAGGCCCGCGGTTGCGCGCAGGATGTCCGCCGCCTGCGGGGGGCAGTGCTCTGCGCGGTCCCGGTAGTCGGCGATGACCGATTCGAGGGCCCCCGCGAGGCGCTCGACCTCCACCTCGATCTCCTGACCCGTGACTTCAGGTGCCTCAAGGGGTGCGGACATGCGGGCGGTCACCTTGTGCACCGGCCCGATCACCCTCCCGGGGCTGACGCCCAGCGGAGAGGAAGGAGCCGACGCGCCCGGCTGTGGCTCGGAACGGGTCTCGCCGAATCCCTCCTCCACCAATGCGACGATTTCCTGCACGGCTGCCTCGGCTTCGCTGCCGCGCGCCTCGATGCGTAGGACATCGCCGTGGCGGGCATCCAGAGTGGCAAGGCCGATGGGTGACGTGGCCGGGGCGAAGCCACCCCGGGGATGCAGGACGCGAATCTGGGCGTCGAAGCCGGAAGCGGCGCCTGCCAGCATGGCGGCGGGGCGGGCATGGAGGCCCGCCAGGTTGGGCAGTGTCACCTCGGCGGAGCTGTCCGGGCTCCAATCGTCAGCCTTGTCGTCGGCTGCTGGCTGTGGCGGTGCGGAGTCGTTCTCGCCCAGAGCTTGCAGCTTGGGATGGAGGGCTCGTACTGCCTCGTTCGCGACGTCGTCGAGCGCGGCGCCACCGGCAGCCATGACCGCGGCCGCGATCAGTCCCTCCACGAACGGCGCCGCAACCACACGATGGTCGGGAGCCGTGTCGTCGAGGAGTTCGACGGCCATCTCCGTGCTCATCAGTGCAGAGCCCAGGTCCATCAGCACCACGACGCCCGCACCCGCATCGGCTTCCAGCATGGCATCCATCACGGCGGTGGCGTCGGTTCCGAGCCCACCGTCGGGCATGCCAGCCGCCACGGAGATGGGGGGCGCTGAGTCCGCCACCATCTGCATGGCGAGTTCGACGGCCGCGTCGGCGAGGGCACGACTGTGCGAGACGACCACCAGCCCCACTAGCGACACCGTCACACCCCGTCGAGTGATGCAGCCAGAGCTTCGAAGAGGTACGCGGTTGAGGTGGCGCCCGGGTCCTGGTGGCCCTTCGAGCGCTCACCCAGGTAGCTGGCCCGGCCCTTGCGGGCCACCATCTCCGTGGTGGCCTCGCGGCCACCGCGAGCCGCCTCGGCTCCGGCGCGGGCCGCTTCTGCCATCGACTCCCCGTCCGCCAAGGATTTGTCGATCGCCTCGACAGCCGGAGCCATGGCGTCCACCATCGTTTTGTCCCCCGGCTCCGCCTTGCCCCGGGACACCACACCGTCGAGGCCCGCTCGGAGTGCGGTCGCGAGCGACGTGGCGGTGATGTCGTCGTTAGAGCCGAGTGCGGGAGCCAATTTCATGAAGAAGGTTCCGTAGAGGGGCCCGCTGGCTCCTCCCACACTGCTGACGAGCGTCATGCCAACCTTCTTGAACATGGCGTCGGCGGGACCGTCGGTGGGAAGCTGGTCCAGCACGGCGGTCATGCCTCGTGACATGTTCGAGCCATGATCGGCGTCCCCGATGGCTGAATCGAGGTTTGTCAGGTACCCCTTGTTTTGGTTGACCAGAGTGGAGAACTGGTGCAGCCACTCGACGAGCTGGGCGAGGGAGATGGTGTCGTTGCTGTTCACATGCCCCACCGTAGTCCGGCTGTGCTGACCGGGGCATCCCAGAGAGCAAGCATCTCGTCGTCGGCCCTCAGGATCGTGACGGAGCATCCCGCCATGTCGAGGCTGGTGATGTAGTTGCCGACGAGGTTGCGGACCACCTCCACCCCGGCTTCGTCCAGCAGGGCCTTGACCTCGCCGTACATGAGGTACAGCTCGATGAGGGGGGTGGCGCCCATGCCGTTGACCATCACGATGGCGGGTCCCCGGAAGTCGTGATCGTGCAGGATGGGATCCACCAGTTGCTTCGCGATCTCTTTCGCGGACGCCATGGGTTCGCGGTGCCGTCCCGGTTCACCGTGGATGCCGATGCCGATCTCCATCTCGTCCTCAGGGAGATCGAACGTCGGTTTGCCGGCTGACGGAACCGTGCAGCTCGTCAGCGCCATTCCCATCGAGCGGCCGTTCTCGTTCACCTTCTGCGCGACCTTCAGGACGGCGTCCAGCTCGCGTCCCTCCTCCGCGGCCGCCCCCACGATCTTTTCCATGAGCACGGTGAGTCCCACGCCCCGTCGGCCTGCGGTGTACAGGGAGTCCTGCACGGCCACGTCGTCGGCTACGACGACAGTCTCGACACGGACGCCGTCGGTGTCCGATGCCATCTCGCCGGCCATTTCGAAGTTCATGACGTCGCCGGTGTAGTTCTTGACGATGTGCAGAACGCCAGCGCCGGCGTCGGCCTCCGTGGTGGCGGCCAACATCTGGTCGGGGGTGGGGGAGGTGAACATCTGACCGGCGCATGCTGCGTCCAGCATTCCCACGCCGACGAATCCGCCATGAAGAGGTTCGTGGCCGGAGCCTCCACCGGAGATGATGGCAACCTTGCCCTCCCGCGTCTTCTCCGCCCGGTAGATCACTCGGTTCTCGTGATCCACGCGAACCCCGGCGTCCGACAGCTCGATGCCCTTGAGGGCATCTGCGATCACCGAATCGGGATCGTTGATGAGTTTCTTCATGGTGAAATGGCCTCCTGCGTCGCTGCGAGATGCACCGTGGAACCCAAGTGGCGGGTCCACGCGTGCGGGTGATCCACTACCACCACAGCATACGATCCGCTGACGGTGGCCATGGTGATTCAATGCTTTCCCACCAGCTTCGTCGCGGCAATGGGTGGGCACCCATGTGCACGATCTCCAACTACCCATGATCCCGACGTGCAGCGGGGAGGCCGTGGTCTACGTCGTCTTCGCCAACGACCCGTGGCGCGGTGCACGACTACTGTTGGCCCATGGAACAACAAACAAATCGAGGCGTTGCCATCGTGATGGGGGCCTCTCGCGGCCTGGGGTTCATCATGGCGACCGATCTTGCCCGACGTGGTTTCGACGTCGGCCTGTGTGCGCGCAGCACCGAGGCCCTCGAGGAGGCAGCCGAGGACCTGCGGTCCCACGGAGGACGAGTGCTTCCCATTACCTGCGACGTGACGGATCCGGATGACGTGGAGTCCTTCGTCGCTCGGGTGTCCGAGGAACTCGGGCCAATCGATGTGGCCATACACGTGGCAGGCGTCATCCAGGTGGGTCCCGTGGAGGCCGTCACCCGGGAGCACTTCAGCGCGTCCATCAACATCATGCTCTGGGGTCCCATCAACATGGCGCTGGCTGTTCTGCCGTCGATGCGGGAACGCCGGAGCGGACGCATTGGCATTGTCACCTCCATCGGCGGCAAACTCTCACCACCCCGGCTGCTGCCGTACGCGACGGCGAAATTCGGAGCAGTGGGCTTCACCGAAGGACTCTCTGCCGAGCTCGCCGGAACCGGCGTCACGGCGACGACCCTCGTGCCTGGCCTCATGCGGACCGGCTCCCACGGCCAGGCGCAGTTCTTCGGCGACGCGTCGAAACAGTACGCCTGGTTCGGCCCGGCCGCATCTCTGCCGTTGTTGTCCATGGACGCGGAGAAGGCCGCCGGCAAGATGGTCGATGCGGTCCTGCACGGCAAGCGCGTGGCGCTGGTTTCTCCGCTCAGCCATCTGGCTTCCAGGGCACACGGGTTGGCGCCCAACCTCACCGTGCGCCTGAATCAGGGTCTCAGCCTGCTCCTGCCGAAGGGCAGCAGTTCCGAGACGGTTCCCGGCCTTGAGGCACGCGAGGGATTGAAATCCGACGGCATCGTCTCCCGTCTCACTACGCTGGGGGACCGCGCTGCCGCCCGGTTCAAGGAGCGCAACGAAGGCAGCTGAGCGCTTCGCTGTCGCGGAGGTGGTGGTGCTCAGAGCCCATGCCATGGTCCATGCCGAGAAAAATCCGATGCTGGGCGCACTCCCACCACGCCGCTTGCGCAGATGTGATGGAAGCGCTGGGCACACCAAGCCCCGGGGGGCGATGCTCGGTGGCCAGCTTCATGTGAGGATCACTCCTCGTTGTTCAGGACAGTTCTCAGTAGGCTCCGCTGGAGCCCAGCACGGCCTTGGCGGTCTTCGCGAGGATCATCAGATCCCTCACGAAGGACCAGTTGTCCACGTAGTAGAGGTCGAGGTGGACGGTGTCCTCCCACGACAGGCTGGAGCGGCCGGACACCTGCCACAGTCCGGTGAGCCCCGGGCGGACGTCGAGACGACGCCTGGTGTCCTCCTCGTACCGCGCCACCTCGGACGGCAGTGCGGGGCGTGGGCCCACGAGGCTCATGTCGCCGCGCAGAGTGTTCCAGAGTTGTGGCAGTTCGTCGATGGAGAATCGGCGGATGAACTTGCCCACCCGTGTGATGCGAGGATCGTTGGTCATCTTGAACAGGACCCCGGCACCTTCGTTCTGAGCTTGCAGGGCTGCGATCTTTGATTCTGCGTCAATGCACATGCTCCTGAATTTCAGGCAGTAGAACTCTTCCCCCTTGAGCCCGACGCGACGCTGCTTGAAGATCACCGGTCCGCCATCTTCGAGCTTCACCGCGATAGCGGTCAGCAGCAGCACCGGCGCTGCCAGAATCAGTAGGACGGCAGAGCCCAGCACGTCGGTCGCTCGCTTGGTCCACCGCAGGGATTTCAGCGCGCGCGGACGAGCCACGCTCACCAGTGGGAGTCCGGACATCGGTGAGAACTCAAGCCGCTCAGCACTGACATCCGCCATCGTTGGCGCCACCATCATCTGGACCTGGTGGTCCTCCAACTGCCAGGCGAGGCGCCGGAACTCTGACGGAGAGTTGAACGATCCCTCCGTAAAGATGACCGTTCCGATCCGCCGGGACTTGATGATCTCCGCGACGTCATCAAAGGGTCCAAGAACGGGCAGGCCCTTGGCTGTGGTCTGGGCCTGTTCACGTGTCACGGCACCCACAACTTTGTAGCCAGCCCACTTGGCTCGCCGAAGCGCGACGTGCGCCTCGTCCACGTGATGACCAGAGCCGACTACCAGCACGGGCGTCTGGAGCAGTCCCCGGAGGTGCAACTTCTGCATGATCTTGCGCCGAACGAAGCGGGCGATCCAGAGAAGCAGCACGCCTGCGACAATCCACAGCGCGAACGTGAGCCGGGGATAGTCGTACTTCAGCAGGAAGCACGCAATGCCGAAAATGCCAGCAGAGACAGCTGATGCGTTGATGACGCGCTTGTACTCGTCGGCACCAGCACCCAGATACCGGATTGAGTACGCGCCGTTGATGCGGAGAGCCAAGAGCCAGAGAACTGCCAAGGCTGCCGTTGCAGCCAGCGCTTCAGGGCTGATCGCTGCGGCGCCGGCGCCCTGGAGTGCCATCCTGGTCAGGATCGCAACACCGAACGCGCTGGCTACCAGAGCAGCGTCCAGAGCTATCAAGGCGAAGCGTTGGAAGCGAACAGGCGGTATCCAGCGCACGCCAGACGTATCGATGGTGGTGCTTGATGTTGCTGATCGCGCAAACAAGTCGCTGACGGTCATGAGATCCCCCCGAATCACATACCTCGTGAAGGTCGGACTCACCTGGTGTTGGTGCCCACCGACGTAATGATTTATATCAGAGTATGTTCAACTTCGGGGGATTGTGCAACTCCGAAGGAATGTCGACATCGAAGAGGGGCGAGATGCCGAGTGAAACGAAGGGTTCGCCACAGCGTGTCTGTAAGCAACCGGTGCGCTGAGCCTTGAGGCACGAAATTGAACCAAAATGCGCGTCCGGATCGTATGCCCGCGGGAACGGGATCATGAGTGTTCGCCCAGTCCATCAGAGTCCCTCCTCTGATGGGTGTTGCGCCTTCTGCTGAGCCGGTGGCGTTAGTTCTCCGTGATGAAGCCAGCTCCGACGGTGCGATTATTTCCTTCGTCGATCAGGATGAAAGATCCGGTCTGGCGATTCCGACGATAGGGATCCACGAGAAGCGGACGTGTGGTGCGCAGCTTGACACGCCCGATTGAGTTCAACCTGAGCAAACCGGGGCTCAAGTCTCTATGGAGCGTGTTGATGTCGAGTTCATACTGGATTTCTTTGACGAGCGCGCGGGCCGAGTGCGTCGTGTGTTTGACGGCATACATACTTCCCGGATTCATCGGCGCGCCGTCCATCCAGCAGACCATCGCGTCGATGTCCTGGAGTGCCTCTGGCTGGTTCCTCGGTCTGCTGATCATATCGCCGCGGGACACATCGACGTCGTCTTCCAGCCGTACCGTGACCGACATGGGCGGATAGGCCGCTTGCAGCTCTCCGTCGGCGGTGTCAATGGCTTTGATTCGTGAAGGCAAACCGCTCGGAAGTACGATCACGTCGTCTCCCGGTCGCAGTACGCCTCCGACGATCTGACCAGCCAGACCTCGATAGTCACCTCGTCCGTTCTGCGGACGTATGACGTATTGGACCGGAAATCTCACATCCACAAGGTTGCGATCGCTGGCGATATAGACGTGCTCCAAGTGGTGCATCAAGGAGGCACCCTGGTACCAAGGCATCTCGGTCGAACGTGTAACCACGTTGTCGCCCTTGAGAGCTGACACCGGAATGGTGGCGACGTCGCTGAAGTCCAGCTTGGCCGCAAAGTCAACAAAGTCGGAGCTGATCTCTTCGAAGACATCCTGGGACCAATCAACCAGGTCCATCTTGTTGATGGCCAACACAACGTGCGGCACGCGTAGGAGTGACACTAGCGTCGCGTGCCTTCGGCTCTGTTCCTGCAATCCCTTGCGAGCATCAACAAGGATGATGGCGAGATCTGCAGTCGAAGATCCCGTGACCATGTTGCGTGTGTACTGAATGTGCCCAGGTGTATCTGCGATGATGAACTTGCGTCGCGGGGTCGAGAAGTACCGGTAGGCAACATCAATCGTGATGCCTTGCTCACGCTCAGCACGTAAGCCGTCCGTCAGTAGCGCAAGGTCCGTATATTCATCCCCGCGCTGTGTGCTTGTGCGTTCCACTGCCTCAAGTTGATCTTCAAAAATTGATTTTGAGTCGTAGAGGAGGCGTCCGATGAGTGTGCTCTTGCCGTCGTCGACGGAGCCGGCGGTTGAGAGTCGGAGAATGTCCATCAGAAGTAGCCTTCTTTCTTGCGGTCTTCCATGGCCGCTTCGCTGACTTTGTCATCGCCACGAGTCGCACCGCGTTCGGTGATGCGGGTAAGGGCGATTTCATCGATGACCTCTTCGGGGGTCCGTGCTTCAGAACGTACGGCCGCGGTGAGTGTTGCGTCGCCCACTGTGCGGTATCTCACGGTCTCGGAGAACACGTCCTCGCCTTCCTTCGGTTGGCTGTGCCGGTTCACTGCAAAGTACATATCGTTTCGAAGAAACACTTCTCTCTCTGCCGCGTAGTAGATATTAGGGATCTCGATTTTTTCCCGAGCGATGTACTGCCAGATGTCGAGTTCAGTCCAGTTTGAGATCGGGAAGCATCTGATGCTTTCGTCTTTGTGGATGCGACCGTTGTAGAGCGACCACAACTCTGGCCGTTGGTTCTTCGGATCCCATTGACCAAACTCGTCGCGGAAGGAGAACACACGCTCCTTCGCCCGGGCCTTCTCCTCGTCGCGGCGAGCACCGCCCATGAGAGCTGTAAGTCCGTGCTCTTCGGCTGTCTTGAGGAGAACGGGAGTCTGGATGCGATTGCGTGACCCGTCAGGTTCCTCTCGGACGAGCCCTGCTTCAATCGCGTCTGGCACGGAACCAATGATCAGGCGAACGTTGAGATCGTCGACATAACGATCCCTCAGCTCGAGAACCTCGTCGAAGTTTTGCCCGGTATCAATATGGATCACCGGAAAAGGGATGGGGCCCGGAGCAAACGCTTTGGCCGCGAGGTGCAGCATGACGATCGAGTCCTTGCCTCCCGAGAAGAGCAGCCCCGGGTTCTCGTTCTCGGCGACAATCTCTCGGATGATGAAGATCGCCTCGGCCTCCAAAAAATCCAGCTGCGTCAAGCGGTAACGCCCCGCATCTGCCAACTCGGTCATTGCAGACCCCTTTCCAAAAGTTCTTTAATCTCACGCAACACTGCCTCTGACAGCGTCGGGTTGCAAACGACCAGGTCGGGTAGATAGGGCGAGGGGGAGTTGTATCGCAGTGGGCTGCCGTCGATGCGCGAAGCGAACAGGCCTGCGGCGCGGGCCACGGCTACGGGTGCAGCGGAGTCCCATTCATACTGGCCGCCCGTGTGCACGTAGGCGTCCACCTCATTCCGCACGACGGCCGCGACTTTATAGCCAGCGGACCCCATCGGACTCACATCAGCGTCGATTTTCTTCGCAAGAGCGTCCACCAGTGGGGTCGCACGCGTCCGGGAGACGGCTAGCCGTAAGCGGTGTGGTGGCTGCCACTGCTGCGCTGGATCAGTACTGGTCAAGACCTGGTCGAGTCTTGGCAGCGCGACGGCACCGCTTGTCAGGACCCCTTCCGTCCACAAAGCAATGTGCACGGCCCAGTCATCTCGCCCCTCAGAGAATTCACGGGTACCGTCCAGCGGATCAATGATCCAGACCCGGTCAGCAAGGAGACGAGCAGGATCGTCTGCCGCCTCCTCTGAAAGCACGGCATCGTCCGGCCTGTGTTCGTGGAGCAAACGTTCAAGCATGCGCTGACTCTCCCGATCACCCTGATCCTTCAAATCTCTCGGATCGGTCCGGTCTGCCATGCCGGCACGCTGAATCTCCAAAAGGCTACGGCCAGCCTCGTATGCCAGAAGCGCTGCGAGCGCATTGTCGTCCATTAATCATCCCCCGGCGGACAACATACCCAAAACGTGGAGTGGTTGGCACTCCGGGACGTCAAGAAGGAACGGTATTGGCACAGTGGGCTGTCTGTTTGACAATTTTGTCGAGGGCTCCACAGGGACGGCAGCTCCGCTTCCAAGGGAGTTCAGCCACCCGGTGCACGAGGACTATAGAGGCCCCGAGAGGCGGTCTGCGGCGGCTGAACAATCGTCGAGCCGTGGAACAATGCCACCCATGGATCTAGGGCTTGTCGTCGGCGCATGCTTCGTCGGTGTTGTGGTGGGGTTGACGGGCATGGGCGGAGGTGCGCTCATGACCCCTATGTTGGTTCTGTTTTTTGGCGTGTCGCCTCTGACAGCAGTTTCCAGCGATTTGGTCGCCAGTGCAGTCATGAAGCCCGTGGGCTCCGTGGTGCACTTTCGCCGCGGCACCGTCAACCTCAAATTGGTGGGTTGGCTGTGTGTGGGGTCCGTGCCGTCGGCGTTCGCTGGCGTGTTGATTCTCAAAGCCATCGGCGAGAGTGAGCAGGTCCAGCACACTGTCAAGGTTGCTCTGGGAATAGCGATCCTCTTCACCGCGGCAATGCTGATGGTCAGGGCATACCTGCGCCTCGTTGAAAGGGCACGCAGCCGGAGCGGAAAGGGAAGACCCCTTCCGCAGGACCGACCTGACGTTGAGGTCAAGGTGCTCCCGACTCTGTTGCTCGGAGTTGTGGGTGGGCTGATCGTGGGTATGACATCCGTAGGGTCGGGGTCGCTCATCATCATCGGACTGATGGTGCTGTACCCCGGGCTCAAAGCGAGCCAGCTCGTCGGAACCGACCTGGCTCAGGCCGTGCCACTGGTGATGTCGGCGGCGATCGGGCACGCGATCTTCGGAGACTTGGATCTTGCCATCTCCCTCCCGCTGATTCTCGGGAGTGTTCCCGGCGCCTTCGTCGGTGCCCATCTTTCGGCGCGGTTGCCGGGAGGCGTTGTTCGTCGTGCCCTCGCCTTCGTGTTGCTCGCCTCGGGGTTGAAGCTCCTGGAGGTTCCCAACACTCCGACCGCAATCGCGCTTCTGGTTGTGATGGTCGCTGGTTCATTGCTCTGGATGTCCATCCGTCGTCGCCATGGCTTTCCAGCGTTGGCGCGTGTGGAAGCAAAGCAGCGAGCAGCGCTTGCCAACAAAGACGATGATGGTGAGTCAAGGCCGATCCCTGATACTGGACTTCGGTCCGCCTCCCGCCGCGCAGGAGACGATGAAGGGTAGCGCCGGCATGGATGCCGGTATCTCGGGGGGGGGTGAGCCGTAGGCAGCGCGGGAGCTATAGGTTGCTGAAGTTGTATACTTCAGCGTTCACACCTTCCTGCGACGTGTTGCTGTGGCAATTGGCGTGGAAGTCAGAGATTGGGGGATCTCGTGTTTTGGAAGCGAACTGGTCGGCGCTTGAGCCCAGGAAACATGAAGCTTTCGATTGTCAAAGCAAGGCCGGCGCTACTCTTGGTGGCTATTATTTCGCTGAGTGCTTGCTCCGCTGCAGAGCCCTCGCCTCCCGCGCCCGGATCACCGAGCGCAGCAACATCAGAGGCGGGCTCATCAAGTCCGGCAACACCCGATTCGGTTTCACCAAGCCTTTCCCCATCCGAGTCTACGCAGCCGAGCACACCGTCACCCACACGGACAGCTGCGACGCCCACATCGTCTATAACCGTGACAGGGGTTGATGCGGAAGATGTTCCCCCGGATGACACCGACTACTCACAAGACGTGGGCAATACTCCGCAGCAATATCAATATGAGCCTGAGCTGAAGCCTCCCGAATCCGTGGTTGCCACTCTGTGCAATCTCAACCAAACCTTCTTCGAGGGTCTGCGTAACACTGAAGCAGGAAAGGCGGTGGCGGATTCGACACTTCGCACCAGCACGGTTGCGCTCGACGACCTTACCGACTACTGGGAGGCGCTTCGAGCACAGTATCCCGATGCCGCCGGCAATATTGACACTGGTGTCGCCGTTCAGGAGCAGTGGAAGACTGCGCTTCTGAACTCAGAGAACGGAGACGATGGCGCCGCCGAGAAGGCAATGGCTGCTGCCGAAGAACTGATCGATGAACTTCCTGAAGCCGCGGCCGAGGACTGCTATGAGTGACGGGTCCAGTACAGGACCTGTGGGTTGGGGACGAGTTGCGCACTTGCTGGTCTACGTGGGGCTCACGGTTCTTCTGGTTCTCGTTCTGACGGGAGTGCTTGATTGGTTTGTTTCTCCGCGACTGGCCACTCGTGTGGCCTACAACAGTGAGGCGTATCTGTTCGCTGTCGCCCTCGGCGCGTGGATCCAGTTCGGCGTGCAGAGGACCTCGAGGGAATCCCGATTGAGGCTTGGCCTCGCCTTTGGTGCAGTCTGGGCGCTGGTAGGAATCGGGCTTTTGCTGAGTGGATGGCCATCCCAGGTGGTGACGCTCAACGAGACGGCTTTTGCGCTGGCTGTTTTGATCCCGTACGTGAGTCTCCGAAGGCCGATCCCCAATTGGTTGTTGAGCGCGATCCCCATGATGATCGCCCTCACTGTCTTAGCAGTCGGTTGGAGTCCGCAATCGTGGGTGATAGATCAAGCGGAGACGTTTGGGTTCGTCGTCCTGGCGATACTTACCTTCGACGTCTTCGATCGGCCCCTACTTCAACCTGATGCGACGGTGAACCGCTGGACGAGGTGGACTTGGTACGGGTTCTTGGTTGCTGAACCGCTCGTCGTGTCTGCTCTTGGTACTGAAATCAGAACCGGGAGCGGCGCTACTGCCCTCACCCTTGAGTACCTCGGAAGAATCCATGAGTCCTTCGTCGGGGTCCTCTTGGCCTCTCTCGTTTTACACATTTCCATTCACTACCGATCAAAGCATCAGCTGTGGACACGTACCGAAGTACGCCGGACTCTTCAGAATCAATGTTAACTATGAAGTTCGCGCGTTACCGCGCTCGCAGTGACTATGCTCCGCGCGGCTCTGTGGTAGAACCGCTTACCAAGCGAACTACGCTGAACCAATCAAGCGAGACTTAAAATGGACCGATACCACGGCAAGGCTATGATAACCATACGGTGGAGCATTGTGATCGCTCCGTACAAAATGAGGAGAAGCTAAATTGGAACGCGTTGATCGGTCCCGCTCACTACCGTCTCTACTGAGCTTGGTTCGCTACAATTTTGTTGTAATTCTTGTGTCAGTTGTCGTGGCACTAGGACTGGCAGCACTGTACATCCTTAGCCTTCCCTCCTCATACACAGCTTCGGCTGTGATTCTCCTGAGTCCTGCCCCAGGTAATCCTCTGACAGCAGAAAGTGCGTCAACCAGTGCGACGCAGATGACTGTCGCTCTGGAGACCGAAAGACAGCTCGTCTTGACACCGGTCGTGTTTGACTTGGTTGCGGATGAGCTTGGACGCCCTTTTCCTGACTCCAATGAAAGCGTCCAGACCTCGGTCCCATCCAATACTCAGATGCTCAATGTATCTGTCATTTCGACCACACCTGAGCGGGCCCGTGAGGGTGCCGAGACCATTGCGCGCAGCTACCTGCAGTACCGTGCGGAACGTGCGGAAGGCGTGCAAGAAGCGAGAGTCGAGGGGCTCAGGAACCAGATTGCCGAGACAGATGCGAACTTGCGTCGCGCTGTCGCTGAAGCGGGAGGTTCCGCGTATGCATCACAGGAAGTCTTGCTTTTCGTGGATCGGTTGGCCGGGTTCAACAACTCGCTGAGTGCCGCAGAATTGGTCAGCACCTATCCTGGTTCCATGATTAGCGCTCCGACGCTCCCCGACCATGCCGACGGGCTACCTGCCTGGATTCTCCTGATGGTAGCCGCGGCCCTCGGGCTGACGGTCGGCGTCGGCCTCGCACTACTGCGCGAGTGGCGGCGTGATCTTATTCGAGACTCTGATATTTCAACAGGGTTGGGGGTGCCAGTGTTCGCCACGATCTATTCTCAGAGTCAAGCAGAACTGGCGACCGAAGCGGGTCCAGAGGTACACGAGTCGTACCGTCGGTTGCGTACCGCCGTCATCGCCAACGCCCCACGCCCTTATACCTTGGCTGTCACAGCTGTGGGGGGTGAAAGTGCTCGGGGCGGTAGCGCTCTCTCGGCGGAGGTCGCTGCCAATCTGGCGGTTGTCATGGCGGAAGCGAAGCTGTCAGTGCTTCTTGTAACCACGAATGCGCTACAGCATCGAGTCGAGGAACTCCTAGGCATGGATGCTGAGATGGGTTTGACGGACGTCGTGCTAGGAGGCGCCTCGGCATACGATTCGTTGGTCGAGCGTCATGGAATCTCCGTGTTGACCGCTGGCCCCGAAGCCGGCGCCTCATCAGACCTGACCGCTACCAACAGGTTTCGGACGGTGGTGGATGAACTGGGCCAACACTTTGACTACATCATCTTGGCCGCAGCCGCGGCGGGTACATCGGATGGCGATGCGGTACTGCTTGTTGCAGATTCGGCACTCCTCGCCCTTACCCCGGACACAACGACGCGCACGCTGCTTTCAGTGGTATTGGATCGGTTGCAGCATCTAGGAGTTAACCCCCTTGGTGCAGCGCATGTCACGCTCACCGGAGAACGGCCCGCGGGAACAGGGAACCGTGGCGCCGGGCCGCGATTCTCGAGCATGGACGAGAAGAGTGAACCCGAGGTTGCTCGTGCCACATGACATCTGCCGCCTAAGAAATCCCGATCCGTTCAGACAGGGACTGCATCTATGAGTTTCCGTTCATCTTTATCACCCGTGTCCAAGGCTCGTCTGCGACGTGCGTACATCGGTCTGAGTTCCCCGACCGCAAAACTACGGAGCAAACCCGATTTCTTGGTGGTAGGGGCTCAACGCTGCGGCACGACTTCACTTTTTCGAGCTCTGGAGCAACACCAAGAAGTGGCCCGGCCCACGCTCAACAAGGGCATCAACTACTTTGATATCAACTACCATCGGGGTGAGCGTTGGTACCGTGCACACTTTCCATTCGCCTTCACAGCTCGACGCCTCGCAAATCAAGAGAAGCCCAAAGTCATCTTTGAGGCGAGCGGCTATTACATGTTCCATCCACTTGCTGCTCAGCGGATAGCAAACGACTTGCCCAATGTTAAAATTGTTGCCATGCTGCGCGATCCTGTCGAACGTGCGTACTCCGCCTGGAAACATGAGAGCGCCCGTGGGTTTGACCATATGTCATTCGAGGAAGCGGTTGCGCGAGAAACCGAACGCACGGCAGGGGAAAGGGAACGGATGATCGCCGATCCCACGTATCAAAGCTCCGCCTATCGTCACCATTCTTATACTGCGCGAGGGCATTACTCAACGCAGCTTCGCACGTTCTACGACCGGCTTCCAGCCTCCAACATCCACGTCGTCTACAGCGAATCGTTCTTCATGAACCCGGAGCAGGAATTCGGTCGGCTCGCTGAGTTCCTCGGTATTAGCTCCTCGAGAAACATTTCTTTTGATCGACACAATGCCCGTCCGAGTGGACCCATGCCCGGCCAGACTCGCGCAGTGCTGACGAAAATGTATGAGACCGAAGCTGACAAATTGGAAGAACTGGTGGGGCGGCGACCGCCCTGGTTTGTATCAGCTTCGGACTTATCAGCTCCCTGACTTGTCATGCATTCATCTACATCCGTGGCGTTGGCCACCGACCGCTGGTTCAACTCGGCATGGCCATTCACTATACCCTTGGTTGGACTGCCTGTTTGGTGGTTGCTTGGCATATGGCAGCTCATGCTGCTCGCCATGGCTATCCCCATGGGCATCTATCTTATTCGTCAGCGATCCATCGCGGTCCCTCGCGGGTTCGGTTTGTGGTTGCTATGGATGGCTTGGCTCATTACAGGAATACTGGTGCTGCAGGTTGACGCCCCATCGGCTGTTCCGGGATTCAATCCGAACCGCTATATTAGTTTCGCCTACCGCTACTCCTGGTATGTGGCCGCAACTATCGGATGCCTATACGTCATAAATACGCGCCACATAATGAGTTCACAAACAGTCGTCCGAGCTGTTGCCTGGCTTTTCGTCTGGTGTTCCGCAGGTGGCATCTTGGGGATATTTGCTCCTGCAATCGATTTCCCGTCAGTCTTGCAAGCCCTGTTGCCGAATTCGGTCGCAAACAACTCATTCGTCAATAGCCTCACTCGGGTACGGGTCGCTCAGGTGCAAGAAGTTATTGGAGCCCCGTTGCCGAGGCCCAGCGCGCCGTTCTTCTACACCAATGTTTGGGGATTCGCCACCGCCATCAGCCTCCCTTTCTTCGTGGCTGCCTGGTGGGTTAGAGGTTGGAAATGGCGAATCGCAATGGTAGCCGTACTAGCCGCTGGTCTGTTCGCAATCATCTCCTCTCTCAACCGGGGTGTCTGGGTCGCGGTTCTCGCAGCGGCGGGTCTGGCGATCGTGCAAACAGCATTGCAAGGACGCTTCAAAGCCATCGTGGTCACGACTATTGCCATCGTCTCAGTAGTGGTTTTGTTGCTTTTCTCGCCATTGAGTGGAGTCGTCGCTGGGAGGCTGGACAATGGCGATAGCGACGAGGTCCGTGGGAACCTCGCCATCACTGCTGTGGAAAGTACTGCTGAGGGCTCGCCGATCGTCGGCTTCGGTAGCACCCGCGATGTCGCAGGAACCTTCAGTTCGATAGCGGGCGGTGCTACGGATGTTTGCCCTAGGTGTATGACTCCGCCGCTTGGAACGCACGGGCAACTGTGGTTACTCATCTTTGGCGCAGGTTTTGTAGGCGTATCGCTCTACGTGGGGTTTATTGCGAGCCAGCTTATTCGAACCTTCAAGGTGCGCTCGCCATCTGCCATGGCAGCCTCGTCGTCATTGCTGCTCTTGATGGTAACGCTGCCCTTCTATGACTCCGTCGGTATCCCGATATACTTGGGTCTCGTGGGTGTGGGTTTGCTCGCACGGGAAAGTCGCCTTCCGTTGCAGTCGCTCCAAAGGATGGTGCGGCCCGTAACGAGACACCTACCCCTGCTGGGTATGGTCGTGTTGCTCGGTGGCGTGGCAGGACAAGGGGCCAATATGGTCGCTGGGAATGAATTCGCTGCCACCCAGCGCGTGCTGGTGCCGGCCGCAGAGTTGGTGCCCATACCAGGAGCCCGTATGTCGACTCTTGATTCGGAAGCTGAGCTGGTTCGCTCCCAGCCGGTCACGAACGCTGTTGCTGACAAGCTGGGCATTCCCCAAGAAGCGGTGAAAGGGGCACTCCGGGTTGGGGCCGAGCCAAATTCTCGTGTGCTAGTGATCACATTCAAGGCGGGGTCGGCCGAGACTGCCAGGCTTGGGGCTGAGACCGTTGTGGACACGTTCATTCAGGAACGGGATAACTTGCTGGGGAACTCATTGGGCCTCGTTCAAGACCGTTATATCGAACGCCAGACTGCGCTCGATGACCTACAGCGAAGCCTTCGAGAGGCAATCATCGCCACGCCCAGCGAGCGTTTACAAACCGTCCTAGCTGAAGTCGAAGCCGAATGGACCAGCGTCTCAAGCGTGTTGGCCGTTGACGGCAACACAACTTCGGCGCGGGCCATCTCGGGCGCAACCGTAGTGAACTCTGCGAGTCGGCGCGTTGTTCGAGTCTCAAGTGGTCTAGCTCTTGGGCTTCTTGTCGGGATACTTCTTACTCGCCCCTACGATCAGTACTACGTGGGTATTCGAAATCGGCGGATGCATAGGGGCCCAGACGGTGACACAATCGTGAGCACTATACCTGCCGATGGCGTTCGTGAGGCTGTTTCGACGGTCCGGAATTACACACCGGTCGCGGGAGTATTGGCGGGTTCGGACAGTGACTCGACCCTGGCAATGGCCTCCCAGCTCGATCGACTGCTGCCGAAAGGAAGCCACGCAGGAACGCGCACACTCCTCATAGTGGATGAGCAGTCCCGTGCAGGCCAGGTCCGGCAACTACATGAAGAGATGATAATGAGTGGAATGAACCCCATCGGTCTGGTTTTTCGAGAACTCGGGCACAGCCCAAAGACGCGAAAAGCGGCAGCGCATTTGGAGGACTCCCGTGAATCGGGCTAGCGCCGAAGGTGCGCTTCCCGTCCTTTTCATCGGAGGTATCGGGCGCAGTGGAACCACGGTCTTTGAGCTAAGTTTGGGAACCGATCCGAGGGTTGTCACGCTTGGTGAAGTGATCCACCTCTGGCAACGTTGCCTCATCGATGACGAGCGGTGCGGCTGCGGCTCTCCGTTCCATGAGTGTGACTTCTGGAGACGAGTTGGGCAAGAGGCCTTCGGCGGATGGGAAAAGGTCGATGCTGATCGGGTGGTCTCGCTGAAGCGTCGGATAGACCGAACTATTCGTGTGCCTCGCTTGATGACTCATATGGGCAGTTCGAATTGGAAAGCTGATGTGCGCGAGTATGCCTCCTACTACTCGAGGCTGTACTACGCTGCTGCTGTTGTTTCCGGCGCCGAAGTTGTGGTGGACTCCAGTAAGCAGGCTTCCATGCCGTATGTGTTGGCGTATTGTCACCGACTTGACTTGAAGGTTCTTCATTGCGTGCGGGACAGTCGAGCCGTTGCTTGGTCGTGGACAAAAATGGTCAGCAGGCCTGAGTCAAGAGACGAGGAATCCCAATTTATGGTTCGTTATAGTCCGGGCATCCTTGCTTTTAAGTGGCTGCAACACAACGCCGTGATCGAAGCGTTGGGCGCCAAGGGCGTCCCTAAACGGCGATTGCGCTACGAGGATTGGGCTCAAAAACCAACCTCAATGGTTCAGGCAGCGCTTCGGTTCGCTGGACTTTCTCCTCTGCACAACCCGCGGCTTGGGGCAGATTGGGTGGACTTGCCGGTCAACCACACTTGCAGTGGAAACCCCATGCGTTTCAGCCGAGGGAGGGTAGAGATCCGGCCTGATGAAAAGTGGCGAGCAAATCTTGCCAGGCCAAGTCGGTGGTTGGTGACGGCCATAACCGCACCGGGGTTGATGCTGTACAAGTACTTCAACTGGTGATGCCGTGATCGGGAAAACGATTGTTTTGCAACCCCTTACAGCGAGAAACGTCTAGGCTAAGCGTTATTTTGATAAACCTTCGGTTTGCCACGTTGCTTAATGAACTCGCTTGCTGGACGACGATCGGAAATCGGCACATGCGACGATTCTGGGAAACTTCCGATGGCGATGAACATGATAATCATTTCTGCATCGGCGATATCGGCGAGGTTTCGCACGGCGCGCTGATCTCGCGCATACATCATGGCATTGAGGGGAACGGCGGCGAGCCCTTCGTGCTCGAGACCGTACATGACAGACATTGCGAAGAGACCCCCGTCAACAAAAGCCTCATTGCGTTCCACCGGGCTCAGGAAGACGTTGTTGGAGACGGTAATTATTAATAGGATCTCCGGCATTTGCTTGTAGCCAAATCCGCGCTGATGTCCCAAGATCTCAGCCGCGAGTTCTTTGTCCTCGATCCAATATACGGACCAGCCTTGGCGATTACACACACTTGGAGTTTTAGTGGCGTTCTGAAGAGCTCTACGTACCTTGTCGCTCTCGACTCCTTCACCGGAAAACTCCCGGACACTGCTACGCCCTTGCGCTAGGGAGTAGAAATCTTTTAGGTAGTTCGCCAGTTTGTCGGATCTCTTAATCACAGTCGTGCCTGCGGCTCTATAGCTATCGGATGAGCTCAGGAAGCAAGGGTCCACCAATTCATGAAGCATTTCAGTCCCTTGACCGATTGCTTCCATTGTTTCGCTATATCTCTGGATCACGGAGACGCCTTGCTGATATGCGAACTCATTGGCCGGATAATCATGCTGGAGATAGATCACAAGCGCGTCATTCAGGTCCGATAATGCTTTTCGCCCAAATCCCGGTCGTAAGTCGTGATTCCGTGCTAACCCCTTTTCTAGAGCATGAACATTGTACATGATCCGACCGGAAACTTGTGCCAAGTGGCTATCGAAGACCGAAAATGAAGCTGTCCGTGAAAATCGAGCAACGTCTATGTGCGCTAAATACCGAAGCCGCAGCCTTTGAAGAAATGCTTTGAGGAGTTGTTTAGGACGGCTTGCATTCAACTTCATCGTCAACGCGCCTGTGTTTCGTGCAACTGTCGGGCCAAGTATTTTTGTGCCTCATGTCGTTCTTTGGAAAGTCGCCTATGGATCGCTGCCTCGTCCAGCGGCTCGGACAAGAGCTGATTCAGCCTGTTCAAATCCGATAACTCCCGGTCTTTTAGGCCGAATGTATCTAGCAGAAATAGAAGTTTTTGCTCGTTACCGTAGCCTCCGTCAGTGGAACGCCTTACTAGCGTGACGAAGGGAACGCTGTTGATCATGGCCAGAATAGTTCCATGAAAAGTGTCTGTAACGACGGCCTTGGCGTCGCGGAAGTACGCGAGAATCTCGAAGGGGGAGCGATCGATGAACCGGTCCGCCGCTTCTTGAATGCCTCCAACACTCAATACATCAGCGTTGATTCTGCGGGCGAAATCTTTCACCGCTGCACCTTCTTGGGATGAGATCCGTCCCGGATACCCGTATAGGAGGACATAGTCCTTCTTGTACAGTCTTCCCGTTGGTACTCTGGGCTCAGAAAGGAGGCCGGCGTATGCGAGGACGGGATCGACGTGTATTTTCGGCGCGGCCCCGGTTAGTGCTTCGATGAGTTCTGCGGAGTTTTGGTCACGGACTGAGATGGCGTCGAATCGGGCGAGATCTTCGGAAAGGCTGGCTCGAATACCGTACTGCTCAATTTGTGGCAAGGTGGAGTTGCCAAATGAGGCTGCGTATGAGATCAAGCGACCTGCGTTTGAATTGTGGCCGAAGAGATCACGGGTGAATCCCACGTTCGTGTTTGACTGTACACAGTTGAACACTTCGTCACTGCCAACTATTTGCAGATCGACCGTAGTGTCGAAGTCGTGCTTCGGGGAAATGCCGAGGGAAGGAAAGTACTGGCGACCGTAGTTGCGTTTGTGGTTTAGAAAGCGTAGCTTATCCGCCCAGGATGACTTTACGGAGGTGTACTCGCGGATCTTTGCAAGGGTACGACCCGTGGGCCGTGAGGGTTCCTCGGAGGCGACCAAGGGATCGCCGGCTCGGTAGTCGATAAACGAGACGTCAACGCCGTCGCCGGATTCTTCGAGGAGTCGTCTCAAAGAGTATGACTGGAGAGAAGAACCGTAGTTGTGGATTCTTTGCATAGACATAATTCCGACGCGGGTCAAGTGACTGACCTTTCTTTCAAGTGGTCCAAGCTGCGCCATCATTTTAGAGCTAGATGCCGCGGCCACGCTTGTGCGCCTGGTTCATCGCCCACGAAGCTGACACTAATCTCAGAGCTACAGCGGCGCTGAGATACGCTCGCTTCTCTCTGGGGTTGTGCTTCCAAGCTGCGCCAGCCTTGCGGAGTGCTTCGCGGCGCTGTCCCAGCGCTGCAAGAGCGAACGCTTGTCTGCCGTAAAGGCGACCAAGTCCTTGCCGGCTGCTCAGGAATACGGGGTGCTTGGCGATGATGTAATCGATCGCTTCCACGATGGTCTTCCAGCGGCTGGAGAAGAGAGACTGGCCCCACCGTACGCGCACGAGTGCCTTTTCCACCACGGCGAAATCGCCGGCTTGCGCAGCTCGGAGGATCCAGTCGAAGTCTTCACCGTAGCTTCCCGGAATCTGTTCATCGACCAGACCGATCTCATCCATCAGCACCTGTCGCCTCACCATCACGCTGGACGGGTGGGCTTCCATGACCCGGTTTCGGACCAGTTCAGAAAGAGTCATGCTCGTTTGGCTGGGAATCCGCACGGACTCGTGTTCCGAATAAAGCACGACTATCCCAGTCACTGATGTGGGACGCCCCGTCTCTAAAAGGGCTTGTACTTGCAGCGCCACTTTCTCCGGAAGCCATTCGTCGTCGTCATCACAGAAGGCAACGTAGTCACCGTGCCCTGCCAGTATTCCGGTATTTCGTGCGCCAGCTAGGCCGGGTGATCGGTGATCGTTGGTTGTTACAACAACCTCGCGCGCGGACGATCTCTGAGCCAGACTCAGATCTGGTTCGCTCTGATCGAATACGAGGTAACAAGTAATCTTGCCTGAGTAACTCTGATTCAGGACTGCTTTCAGAGCTATGTCCAAGAGTTCGGGCCGATTATGGGTCGCGATCACGACATCTACGTTGGGTAAGGCGTTACCTTCAACGTCGTCCGGCTGATCGGTGGACAGTTCGCTTGCCATATTTCCCCCTGTGCTCTAGACCGCAGACGCATCGATGTCGGCGGGTGCGTGGAGCCGACGGTGTGAACCCGTATGTTTCCTCACATTATCGCCTCAAATGCGGCCGTCTCCAAATCTGGGGTTTTACTGATCGATGGTTGAACACTCGGGGCTGCGCCGAAGGGAGGGCCGCAGAGAAGGTTACCTCCACGATTGTGCGGAGAGCACGGAGCGTCCGCTCTGTAATAGGTCGCGTCGCAAGATGGGCACTATCACCGTCATGTGCCTTGGGGCCGTCGATCGATCGAGCCTGCGTCTGGCTGCCACGCCGACGTTACCAGCGACGTTCGGCGCTATGCTGACGCGGAACGTGATCTACAGCCACACAGCGTAAGGCACGTCTCCTGGGGGAAGGGTGCACTGATGGATCTACACACGCCTGGTGCTGGCATTGCCAGGAAGTCGGATGACATTTGGGAGTGTGTCCAAGATCTACTGATGATGTCGGATGGTGTAGGCCAGGTCGCGGTTGCGGCTCTACCGAGCGTGCGCAATCTTCGCTCGCTTGTTGTCATTCGAGATCGCAGAGCGGCCGCTCGCTTGGTCCGGGGCCAGTTCGGCACCGGCAGTTTGCGCCGGAGGCTCCAGGCTCAAGCAGCCGCTGCCGCTATTGCCACCGGGCTTGCCCCCAAGGTTCCAGCTTTGTATTTCGTTGACCGGGGCCCCAACCCGGGCCTTGGTTATCTCACTTGGCTGCAACAGGCACTTCCCCGGGAGGCACGTGTGGGCGCAATCCTACTCGGGCCCCCGCGTGCCAATCGAAAGCCTGTGGCTTTGATGACCGACGGCAAGGGGAGGCTCATGGCCGTCGCGAAGTTCGGTGTGAACAGAGTGACCCGCCAGTTGGTCAAGCACGAGGCCAGCGCTTTGCTGCAAGTCGGCAGTGCTCTCAGGGGAACCGTGCACGTTCCGAAGCTCGTGGCTTCAGGTGCAGCGGTAAAGGGCGAGGCGCTCCTGATGGCGCCTCTCCCCGCAGCATCGTCTGGACGTCGGCCGACTCGCTCAGCTTTGATAGAAGTGGTGCGTGCGGTGGGGGCCGCAGATCGGAGCCCAGGGGATGCATTGCATGACATTGCCTCGCATCCACGGCTGGCGCCTCTTCATCCTCACATCGACGGGATAAGGCAGTGCCTTGAGGGGGTTCAGCTAGGGAGCTTTCACGGGGACCTTCATCCAGGAAATCTCGCGTTGGCCAATGACAAACGACTGATTCTGTGGGACTGGGAGCGGTGGGGACGGGGCGCCCCGGTAGGTTTCGACCTGTTGCATCACGACCTGCACTCCTGGATCACCCAGGACGGTGTGGCACCTAAAGACGCAGCTCGGACGCTGGTCAGTAGAGCTTCTGAGATTCTATACCCGCTAGGAGTTCGGCCGACTACGGCGCCTGCTGTCGCCCGCGACTATCTGATCCGCCTCGCCGCCCGCTATGCTTCCGACGATCAGCAGGGCGCTGGGTCGGCACTCGGCAAGGTTGAGCAGTGGCTGTTTCCGGCAGTCATCGGCTAACCGATAGGGAAGGAGTCGAAATGTGCGATCAGCGCGTCTTTCACCACCCCAGCGCTGGGTCATCGCCTTACGCGGCGAGGATAGATGGGCATGGCTGGTAGACGAAGGAGAGTAGGCGGTAACCGCGAGCCCACTGTGAATGTGCGGGATAGGCACGATGCCGCCGGTACACGGCAAGTCGCGCGCGGTGGTCTGGCGAACCTTGGAGGTGCCGCCTATTCGGGAGTGGCTTCCTTCGCTATCACTGCACTGGTGACGCGTATCGCTTCCACCGAACAAGCGGGCATCTATTTTTCCGCCATTTCGATCCTACTCATCGCCGTTGGGTTGGCCTCGGTAGGTGTTCCCGTTGGATTCGTATACTTCCTAGCCCGCTACCGTGGATTGAACCAGCCGGGCAGGTTTCGCGCGATTCTTTTATCCGGTGGAATACCTATGATCACGTTTGGCGCTATCCTCGCCTTTGCGGGCGTACTGTTTCGCAACCCTGTGGGGCAGCTATTATTCGGTGACGGCATCGGGAGTAGTGCAACAAAGATCATCGTGTTGATAAGCGTCACCCTGCTTATTGCGATTTGTGCCGAAGGTGCGCTCGGGGCCACGCGCGGCCTTGGAGCAATGCGCCCCACAGTGGTTGCGGATAAATTCGTCAATCCCACTGTTCAGCTGCTTGCCCTTGTCCTGCTGGCCGTTCTCCATCGGACTGATGGCAGCGCTCTGGTATGGACTCGTTCCTTGGGGTTCTTGGCGGTAGCGCTGCTCTCGACACCATGGCTTCTCCGCCTGCTGCGCAGGAAAGGCGGAGCCCGAGTTCTCGACAAGGACGGATGGGACTCTTCGACAAGAGAGGGACGTGTCGAGTTCTGGCGATTCACCGCCCCACGGGCGTTGGGGCAGCTCGCACAGGTCGGTATCCAACGTGTTGACATCGTTCTCCTTGGGCTCTGGCTTGGTCCAACGGATGCAGCGGTCTACGCTGCCGCAACCCGGTTTCTTGTCTTTGGTCAATTGGCCGGACACGCGATTGGAACGTCTGTGCAGCCGCGAATCAGCATGCTGGTGGCGCAGAACAGAACGCGAGAACTCCAAGATTTGTATCGAACGTCGACAGCCTGGGTGATGTTCGCCACTTGGCCGCTGTACCTCACGTTCCTTGTCCAAGCCGAATGGTTGGTGCGCATCTTCGGAGAGGAGTACTCGCGGGGTGAGCACGTCCTCCAGCTTCTGTCAGCGGCGATGCTGGTCGCCACCGCGTGTGGTGCAGTGGATGCCGTTCTCGTGATGGCCGGTCGTTCCAGCTGGTCGATGACAAATGCGTGGATATCGTTGGTGATCAACGTCACGCTGAATGTATGGCTCATCCCAATCTTGGGTATTGCGGGTGCCGCACTGGCTTGGGTGGGATCAATCCTGATTGCAAATCTCCTGCCCCTTGCCCAAGTGAAGATAGGGCTCGGGGTCCATCCTTTTGGGCGCATTACGCTCTACGCGGCGACTGTACCGATCGTCGTCTTCGGACTAATTCCTTGGATCATCGATTATGCGGGAGGGCAGTGGGTCAGTGCCCTAGTAACTCTGTCGATAGGTGTCGTGGTGTACCTGGCATTGTTATGGCGGTGGCGCCATGTCCTTGGGTTGACGGATTTATTCAAGAATCGACGGAGAGGGAGAACCCTAGCCAAATGAGACCGGTTTGATCCTTTGTCATGCGGAATCGTCAACCAATACGGCACTTTCACAAAGGGTCTCCCCCCAATAGGGTCAGGGCGCTGTGGTCATCCTACGGAATGAACTCTATCGCCTCACCTCAGGCGTGTACCGTCTGGAAGCGGGCCTCGCGAAGTAAATCACGGGTATCACTCCAAATAAATGAAAGGCCTCAGAGTTGGGTTCAAGGTGAGAACTTTCGACTGACGCTAGCATTGCATCGCCGGCCGGAAGCTAGACCGGCTCAGTCGGCGTCCTCCCGGGTGACACGGACCTCGCTCTGGTACAATGTGTGCCGTTGATCGGGCCGATGAGCGCGGAATTAGCGGAGGAGAGCTGGAATGAGTGGTGGCCTGCGGAGTGCGATTCGTCCGGTGCGCGTAAAGATGGCGAAAAGTGCGCCACGCCAAAACTGGGAAATGCTGAATTGGGGTAGCAGGTTGATCACCACTCCAAACGATTATCGCGCTCATGGACTATATCTGCGGGGGAAAACCCGCCGGGATGCATTAAGGTTTCTATCCGTGCCTCGGGCCAAAGATTTGATGTGGCCGTTGAATGAGGAACATGAGCTTCTGGAGAATAAGCTTCTCTTCGAATCTCATTTCCGCGCACTCGGGCTGCCGGTCCCAAGGACACTTGCAGTCCTCGGTGCCGTGAAGTCGCCTGTGGACGTGCCAATGTTAACGTCTCCCGAACAGATACGTGACTTTCTAGTAGAAACGGTCCGCTCTGGCACCCAATTGGCGGTGAAGCCGATTAATCGGTGGGGTGGCGCTGGAATCATTGTTGTGACCGAAATCGATGGCGAGGACTTCGTACTCTCCAACGGTGATCGACGAGCAGTCGCCCAGGTCACCAGGGAAACTAGCGTAGGCACTTGGTTAGTGCAGCAGCGTATAGTTCAGCATCCTGAGTTGGCAAAATACAATGAATCAAGTTTAAATACATTGCGCCTTGGAACTTTTCGGCGGAATGACGGGAAAGTGGAGATTATATTTGCGAAGCTGAGGTTCGGTCGCAAACACGCTCAACTTGATTCCAATACATTGGGAGGATTCTCTGTTTCTATCGATCCAAAGACTGGTGCGTTTGCCGACCGCGGCTATCAACTTCCCAGATTTTCGATAACCCCGATTATGCGGCATCCAGATTCCTTGATGCCGTTTGCTGGACGCGTATATCCCTATTGGGGTAACGTTGTCTCTCTGGCTGAAGCGTTTGCGCAGAATGCTGGAAAAAACAGGTTCATCGGCTGGGATGTCGCTTCCACTGAAGAAGGCCCGTTGTTTGTCGAAGGAAATCATAGCTGGGATGTTCAATTGTCTCAGAGTGGTTCAGGTGGCATGCTGACGGATAATTTTATTGCGATGTACAATGAGGACGCGGTCGAGCCACTTGATTTGATGCGGCCTCCGCCGTTCCGCCCGCTTCGCGCGCTCTCGGACCTGCAGAAAACTGCTCGACGCGGTTAGGCTAGAACCCCGACGAACCAGTTAAGCTAAGGTCAGGGTGTGCGTGCTCTGTGCCGCCCGAACGCGAGGCGACAGCTAGCATGTGCTTTAGCAATACCTCTAGGGGTGAAGTGCCCGCTTTTCTTGGCTTGCAATCGGTGTTGGTTGGGCCTCCATGCTCGCGTATGGAATGCTTAGTTGCTGATCGGGCCTATGTCACAGCTGAGGTCACTGCCGTTTACTTAACAGGGACCCATGGGCGGATGCTACTGCTTACTCATCATGACTGTCTTCCAGGCCTCTTGTGAAGGCGTGTCTTGCAGTCTGAACTCTACCCCGACGTTAGTGTCGAAATAGCTGACGTGCAGTGCTCCAGCTTGGCGCAGATGCTCTGCCATTGATGTGATCCAGGCGGCCCGACCGGTACCTTTGTCGTTGCCCATCAGTCGTGAACCTGTCTCGCCAATCGCAAATGGTTTTCCTTCGGCCTTGGACTTACTGACGACTTTCTCGAAGATTGCCTTTGGGTCTTTGTAAGTCGTGCCGTTCCAAGGATTGTAGCAATCCCATGAAAGCACGTCGATGTAGGCCGGACCGGGGTAGTAGTCAGCGAAATCGCGTCCTGAGCGGGAGTCCAGCGTCCAGTCCATGAGGATCAGGGTTGAGTATAGATTAGGCTGGCAAGTTTCGTTTGCAATCCCGTGAATACGTTTCCAAGCTGCGCGATACTGGACCGCAGTGAATTCGCCGCGCTTGATGTTGTCTTCCGGTTCGTGAAAGTACGTCCAGTAGATTGTCACGTCTTTGGGGGCCGCACGGAACCAAGTGCGCAACCGCTCGTCGTAGGCTCCCGATAAAACGTCTGCTGGTTCTATTTTGAAAGACACTGAGAGGTCCACTCCCGGGGCAACGGCGGCTGCTTTCCAGCCGTTGGGTGCACCGGGGTGGAAGATGCGGAGCATTCCCGGTTTGCCGTAAAGCCCGTTTGCCCGGGACCACGCCTGTTGCATGGTGAGCCCACTGGGAATATCGAGCGTCACACCGAAGTCTGTGCCGGAAAGCGTATTGCGTGCGCAGGAACCGGGGGCATCAGCCGGTCCTAGTGGCGCTGCGGGACGCGAACTGAACTGAACCATGTTGTTGAAAATCCAGTCGTTCTTCACGGAGTAGTCATAGCCCCTTGGGGTCTTGGTGGGCACAACCAGTTGCCCCCAAATGTAGCTGCGGCAGCCATTTCGCCCTGTGACGGCGGTATCACATTCTGTGCGCCAGCGTCGGCCGTGCGTGGTCCAGCTCGCATCCTTGCCGAGATTGTTACTTTTCCACAGCGAGCGGGGGGACGGTAGGTAGGTCAAGTTGTTGAATGCCCAGCCGCTGCGCGAAACGTAGCGACCTCGCTCGTATGCGACCCGCGTGGACCATATGTCTGTGGTGCAGCGCTTGGTCTGGGAGTACGGCACACAGGATGTGCGCCAGTCGCGACCGTTGACGTGGTGGGTGCCGGGCGTAGTGTAAATGTCGACGCTGCCCGAGCCGTCGGAGCTGGAATCGCCAGTTGCCGAAAGCAGGGCCGCTGTTGCTTCAGGGGGCGTACCGGAGCTGCGCCGACGCTCTCGCTGCGACTCGTGCTTGGAGATCCCGGATGCAAACCTCGGTTGCGACATCCTGCTGCTGTTTCGGTTTGCGTTGTGTCGATCCACCACCAGAGCGGGCAAATCGGCTTCGGCCTGATTAAACGCGGGCGCGTCCGTTGCGTGGCCGGGCGTGGGCAGCAAGCTCATGAGAAGGGTAGGGACTATGAGGAACGTGACGAAGCGATGTCGCTGCATGGGGGATCCTTTGGGTCAGCGGGCCCCCACCTCTTGACTGATCCTAGCAGGACACACCGTCGGCTTCGCTCTGGGGCGGACCCTTACCGGAGGAGCCTCATCTTCAATATCTGCGCTCCCACGATGGCCGTACTCACGAACCCTCGAAGATACCGAGGAAGCAGCCGTCTTGGAGACTGTGCAGCTCGGGCGATCCACTCCAGCCCCGGTTGTCTCAGTGCTTTAGGAGCTCGGGACTCTTCCCCGCTCAAGAAGCCGAACCAACCGCCGCAGGTCATGATGAGGCACGGCGGTAGGTGTTCGTGATGCTTACGAACCCAGAGCATCTCCCTTGGTGCGCCTAAACCCAGAACGAGAACGTCAGGCCTCGCCTCGGCAAGAAGCAACAAGATGCCAGCCCAGTCTTGGTGATAGCCGTGCTCGGCGAGGACCACATCACAGGGCACACCTTCGGCCAGGACGGTCGCCGCACACCCGACGGTTTCGGGCGGTGCTCCGAGCAGCGCGATACGCGGCCGTCGGCCCAATCGCTCTCCGATGGCACGAAGAACATCCCAACCCGCATCAGTCGTGGGCACCCTCTCCAATGACCGGCCGCCAGCCAGCTTCCCGAGCAGGACGATCGAGCCACCGTCGGCGCACACCAAATCGGCGTCGTTCATTTCTTGAACGAACCCCCGATCAGTGCGCGCGTTCAGCCCTCCCACGTGTAGCGCGTAGAAGCGATGGGGTTGAGAGGGCGCGACTGCAAGATCTGCGGCCAACGCCACCGCGCGGTCGTAGGAGACGTCTGCAACTGCGAACGGCCCTACGTTGACGTTGGCGTTGGTTATCACGTTACCTCCATTGACAAACGTAGCGAGCCGAAACACTGCACGTCCAGCATGCAGCGGCATCTCTGTGGTGCATCCTATACAACCTCGGGCCATCTTCGGCGAAATGAGTGTTTGACGCAAGTAACCATACGGGTTGGGCGAGCTCAGCCCCCAAGTAACGGGCATATGCCTTGGAATACCAAGTCGCTGCCTAAAGATCCGGTGAGACGTTTCGCTCTAGTGCAAAGTGTCTTGCGGTGCGTCGCTCTACGAATGTGCCGACTTTACCAGGCTATTTTCGGAGTTTCTCAATGGTGCTCGAGCTAGGTCGCTACATAGACTAGGCGTAATCATCGTGTAGTTCCTGGGTCGCAGTCATTGCTGGCATCACTTAAGGGGCTCTTCGGACTTGAGTGTGGGGTGAGCGTGACACGCCGATGGGCGTGGTGAGACGGGGATAAGGGGTCGGGGCCCTCGATGATCGAAGGACTCTAACCTCCTCGATCGGCAAGGACCCCGACAATGACTGATCTTACGCTTCACGTTGCTGCAGACACCTATTGCGAGCGCTGTGACGTTCTCGTGGGCCTGGACGGCTTCCACGTCACCGACGTCAAAGAAGACCATGGGCAGCTGACGGTCACGATCGAGTCGGCGCCGACGGTGATGGGATGCCCGGTCTGCGGGGTCGTGGCGCATGGCCACGGCCGAACGGTGGCGGAGCTGGTCGATGCC
>CANLTJ010000011.1 GCA_947493995.1 uncultured Arachnia sp.
GAACGAACGCGCGCAGCAGAAGTACGGTGCATGGCGCACCCGATCTCACCGCCAAGGCGAACTCCCCGCAGTCTTTGTCGACGTCCTCTCGGCGGTCGCGAGCTTTGCCGATCCAGCGATGACCGCAACGGCAACAGGACGATGGAATCCGCGCCTCCATGTCTGGGAGTGAGCGGTCGGCGGAAAGTTGAGAGAGATTCGCGCCACGCAACGGCTTGCTGCTCTCCGATCAGCTGTCGTCGCAGCGTCTCGCAACCATGGTCCCCCGTCGGCCAGCCTGCCGCTACCGCTACGGGCGCTGACGCTACCCTTCGCTCGCGTCACATACGGTCTTGGCCGCCGCGCACCGTCGCGGCCAAGATCATCGGCCGCCCGACGCTGACCCTTCACAACCTGAGAGCAACAGCTGCCACGTTGGCCAAGCAGGCGGGAATGAACGATCGGGAGGTGCAACGACGCTTCGGCCACACAACAGCAGCGATGGCGAACCTGTACCGGGTGCCAGAGCTCAACGCGACAAGTCCGAGCCGCGATGATCGTCTGCCTACATAGCCCTGACCCAAGCGTCCGCCAGAAGAGTGGTAGAACCCCATGGTGAGATCCCGTTGATTTACGAGCAGTCAACGACCATCTGCCCTAGGCAGTTGTCGCCCGAGAACATCCGTCGGTGGTGGAGGCCCTCCTTTGGCCCTACTGCTGGGTGAGGGCCTCCATCTGCTGGATCACCAGCTTGACGGCGCCCTCCGACTGGTCCGGCGGGTACTTGTACTTCCGCAGGAGGCGTTTGATCTTGGCCCGGATGGCCGCTCGGACGTCGTCGCGCACCGTCCAATCCGTCTTGGCGTCACGGCGCAGCAATGCGACCAGCTCGCGAGCGATGTCGCCGAGGACCGGCTGTGTGAGCATCTCCAAGGCCGACTCGTTGCTCGCGACGGCGTCGTAGACGGCAAGCTCGTCCAGCGCCAACGGGGGGTCGAACTGTTCGCCGCGCTTGGCTTCAGCTGCCACTTCTTGGGCCGTCTGGTACAGCTCGAACAGCACCTCTGCGGAGGTCAGCTGCCCGTTGGTGTACTTGTTCAGCAGCTGGGTAACCCGGTCACTGAACGCCTGCTGTCGCACGAGGTTCCGTCCCGAGACACGGATAGCCTCGAGCAGCAGCGCAGAACGAAGAGCCTCAATGGCCAACTGCGGATCGGTGGAGGCCTGCGCCTCTTCCAAGAGGGCCGGCGTCAGGTTACTGAAGTCCGGCCGGGTGATCTGAGCCATCTCGTAGATGTCGATCACCTCCCGGGAGTCCGTGGCGTCCTCGACGACCGCGAGCAGCGCTCGCGCCACCTCCTCTGGAACGGGACGGCCGTTCGCCTCCCTTTCGGCCGCATCGAGCTTGGCCACCCACGCACGGACTTCGACGTAGAACCGCACCTCGTCAGCGATGTCGGTGAGGTTGTCGGCACCGGCCGACAGTGCCCAAGCCCGCCCCAGTTGGGTAGTCAGGTGCCGGTACCGATCCGTGAGAGTGGCCTGCCCCTCTTCCACCCGGTTGCCGGGGTTTCTCGGGTCGCGCAACCAGGCCGTCACCATGCGGGCGGCGTCCATCCAGCCCCTGGGCGTGCCGAGCTTCCTGCGCCATTTGACGGGTTCCAGCAGGTCGCGGATCTGACCAACAAGAGCGCGGGCCAGTTCGATGGCCTCCCCCACGTCCCGACCCATCGGCCGTTCACGCTGGTCGGAGAGCGTGTACTCGGCCAGCGCTCGGGCGAGGTTGTCGGTCAGTGGCGCGTAGGCCACGAGCATGCCCGCGGACTTCCCGCGGAACGTGCGGTTCACCCTGGCAAGCGTCTGCATCAGCAGGGCACCCTTCAGGGGCCTGTCCAGGTAGAGGGTGTGCATCGGGGGTGAGTCGTAGCCCGTCAGCATCATGTCCTTGACAATGACCAGTTCCAGCGCGTCGTCCTCGTCGGCCAGGCGGCGCTTGATCACCTTGTTCTCCGACTCCCGACGTACGTGGTCACTGATGGGAGGCTGGTCGGACGCGCTCCCGGAGTAGACCACCTTGATGACTCCCTCATCGATGGCGTCGGAGTGCCATTCGGAGCGGAGTCCGACGATGGCGGCGTAGAGGTCAGCGCAAATCTTGCGGGTGGCGCCCACGATAAGGCCCTTGCCCGGCCCCTCGGTGTCCGGCCACATCCGCGCACGTCGCTTCTCCCAGTGCTCGACGATGTCCGCGGCCAGGGTACGGATCCTCTCGGGCGCTCCGTAGACGGAGTTGATCACCGCCACGGAGCGTTCGATCTGGTCACGTTCGGTTTCGTCGAGGTTCTTGGTGAGTTCGTCGGCGGCGTCGTCGAGGACCTCTGCGGTGATGCCGCGATCAAACCCGACGGTCACCAGCCGGGGCTCGTAATAGACGGGCACGGTGGCACCGTCAGCGACGGCGCGGGTGAGGTCGTAGATGTCGATGTAGTCACCGAAAACCTCGCGGGTGTTGCGATCGGTGAAGCTCACCGGGGTGCCGGTGAAGGCGATGAGGGTGGCGTTGGGCAGCGCGTCAGCGAGGTGGCGCGCGTAGCCGTCGAGATCGTCGTAGTGACTGCGGTGCGCTTCGTCGACAATCACCACGATGTTCCGGCGGTCTGAGAGGAGCGGATGCTCGGCCCCGGAGGCGCGTTCGGCCTCGCTCCGGCCGAACTTCTGCAGTGTTGTGAACAGGATGCCGCCCGTGTTCCGTTCGGAGAGCCCCCGGCGCAGCGCTTCCCGGGTGTGGATCTGCTGCGGCTTCTCCGGGAACAACGTCGAGGCCACGAACGCGTCGAAGAGCTGCCCGTCCAGCTCGGTCCGATCCGTAACCACGACGATGGTGGGGTTCAGCATTCTCGGGTGCCGGGACAGCATGTTGGAGTAGAACTCCATCTCCAACGACTTCCCCGAGCCTTGGGTGTGCCACACGACACCCGCCCTGCCGTCGGACTCCACCGCCTGGATGGTGCTGGCGACGGCCTTAGTGACCGCGAAGTACTGGTGCGGTTTGGCGGTGCGTTTGGTGATGCCGCCCTCCCCCACCGCAAAGGATGTGAAGTTGCGCATGATCTGGAGGAAGCGCTCCGGATTGGCGATGCCATCGAACAGAGCATCCAGGGCCGGGTGGTCGGTGGGCAGGACCTGGCCCTCATCGTCGACATTCCACGCTGCATAGTGGTTGAGGGGCGTGAAGGGGTTGCCGTAGCGGGCGAGGACGCCGTCGCTGACCATGGTGAGGACGCACGCACGAAACGCCATGGGGAACTCTCGCACGTAGGTCTGCACCTGGGCATGTGCTGTCATGACAGTGGCGCGCTCGTCACCCGCATTCTTCAGTTCGATGATGACCACGGGCAGCCCGTTGCAGTAGAGCACGATGTCGAAGCGACGATGGTGGTCCCTGTCACGGACCGCCACTTGGCGCGCCGCGATCCAGTCATTGTTCACCGGCTCAGGGTCAATGATTCGCACGGTGGGGCTGTGCTCGGTGCCGTCGGCCTCGGTCCAGGTGATCCCGCGGTAGCCGTGGACCATCAGCTCGTGCATCCGGAGGTTCTCGGCGGCTGCATCCTGGGAGGCGGGGGTGAGAATATCTGCGGCTGCTTGGGCCAGCTGGGCCGCTGGGACCTGCGGGTTCAACCGGGCCAGGGCGTCACGAAAATCGTCGACGAGGACTGGATCAGCGGCGGAGGAGCGTCGCGGATTGAGCTCAGGGCCGGGCACCGGCCGCCAGCCCAGATCGGCGAGGTGCTCCTCCGCGAGAACTTCCAAGTCATCTTCGAGCATGGGGTCTAGTCTGCCCGTCCATCCAGTGTCCTACCGATGGGAGACCGAGAAGGGGTGTTATCCGGGCCCACGCACTGATTCAACGCCATCACGAGCCTGATACGGCAAGATGACTTCGACTGCATAGAACTCGCTACGAGAAGGAACAGACTCATGAGTCGGATGTTCGGGCACCACCCATGGACGGTCGGCGAACTCGTCACTGGCGTAGACCGAGGTGGAGTGCGGCTTCCCGACATCCAGAGGCCTTTCGTGTGGCCCAACGCGAAGGTCCGCGACCTGGTCGATTCGATGTATCGCGGGTACCCGGTGGGAGAGTTGATGTTCTGGGCGAACCGGGACACCACACACACCAAGACCATCGGTGATGACTCAAAGACACAGGATGCGTCGTACCAGGTAGTCGACGGCCAACAGCGTCTCACCAGCCTCTACGCCGTCGTCAAGGGCCTGCAGGTATGGCGCGAGGACTACTCGCGTGAATCCATCGCACTCGCTTTCAATCCGCTGTCCGATCGGTTCGAGGTGCCCACCCCGATCGTCAAGAAGTCGGTCGAATGGATTCCCGACATCAAGACTGTTTTCGAGGACCCCATCAACGCCCGCTACAACTACCTGACACAGCTTCGAACCGACGGCAGCCGCACCGTCGACGCAAACGTGGAGCGGCGCGTCGAAATTGCCATCACCCGGCTCAGCCAACTACTCGGGTATGAGTTCCAGGTCGTCCAGGTCAAGGATGAGGTCGACCGTGAGGTCGTCGCCGACATTTTCGTCCGAATCAACAGCGAGGGCGTGAACCTGTCCTCCGCGGACTTCATTCTCACCTGGCTCTCTGTGTTCTGGGAGGAAGGTCGCAGCCAGTTGGAGACGTGGGCCAGGAACTCTCGGTTCACTCCGGCCGAGGTGACCAATATCCTCAATGAGCCAACCACGTGGACGTCCAACAACCCGTACATGGCGTTCCACCCCGGTCAGATTCTCCGTGTTGTCATCGCTGTCGGACTCAACCGTGCCCGCCTCAGCGACGCCTACAACGCGCTCCGAGGACGTGACCCCCGTACCCGAGCCATCCACCCCGACCGACGCGATGCTGAACTCAAGAAGCTGCAACAAGGCCAAGCGCTGGTGCTCAACCCACTGCACTGGGATGAATTCCTCAAAGTTCTAGAACGCGCAGGGTTCCGCAACAAGTCGATGATCACCTCCACCTCCACCATCTTGTACTCCTACGCACTGTGGCTCATCGGTCGCAAGCGCTTCCACGTGCCAGTCGACGAACTCCGTGAGGTCATGGCGTGCTGGTTCTTCATGTCGCAGATCACCGGACGCTACACCTCCTCACCCGAGACCCGAATGCAGGAAGAACTCAACCGGCTCGACGGACTCCCCGAGACCGCAGCCGAATTCACCAAAGTCCTCAACGCCCAGATCGACGCCGCCGTCCCGGCTGATTGGTGGACGGTCACCCTCCCCGACGCCCTCGACACCTCCTCCGTCAAATCCCCCGCGTGGGTGGCCTATGTGGCGGCGTTGAACATCCTGGACGCCGACGTCCTCCTGGCTACCAGCAAGGTCAAGGACTGGATCAACCCCAACCGGACCACCGTCAAGGGCATCGAGAAGCACCACCTCTTCCCCAAGGAGTACCTCAAGAAACACCTCGGGTTGAGATCCGTCCGCAAGATCAACCAGGTCGCGAACTACGCCCTCGTGGAGTGGTCCGACAACATCTCCATCAGTGACGACGCACCTACCAACTACTGGCCCACCGAGGTCGCCAGGAAGAACATCGATGACACACGACGCCGCCGCCAAGAGGGGTGGCACGCCCTCCCGGACGGCTGGACCAGCCTCAACTATGACGAATTTCTCCACCAGCGCCGCTGCCTCATCGCCCACGTCACTCACCAAGCTTGGCGACGACTTGCCGACCCCAACTACGAGCCGGACCTCATCCGCCCCGACGCTGACACCGACGGTGACATCAACCCCCTCCTCCTGCCTTCCCTCGAACACCTCGTCACCACCGGATGGCTCCCACCCGGAACCATCCTGGAACCCGTCGACGACAGCTCCACGACCACCGCCGAAGTCACCGAAGACGGCTACATCCAAGTCGGTGACCACACATGCGAGACAGTCGACATTGCTGCACGCGAAGCCAACGCGGACGTCGAGTCCGGCTGGGAATACTGGCAGGCACTCCTGGACGGCGACGAAGAACCGGTACTCCTGGCTGACCTACGCATCCGCGCCGGCCATGCTGGCACGAACGCCGCGTGACGGGAGCCGCACAGCCATCGAGATCTGCTTCAGTAAGGCTTCGGCGGCGCTCGCGTACAAGATCGGGGCCTATCGCGTCCGGCTCGACGCCAGTGGCTTCACCGCGAATCGTTGGCAGCCGCCGTCAACTGCTGCGTGGCGACCTGACCCTCACCGAAGGGTTGATCGAGCCATCCTTGGCTCAGCAGGGCGGTCCATGCCGTCTCGATGTGATGGGCGGTGAACAGTTCACGCTTCCGCGGGTTCCAGCGCCACAAGGCCGTTGTGCAATCCTCGAGGCCCCGAGCTCCTTCGTGAGTGGCAATCCAATGGGTGCTGGCCAACAGTTCCATGCCGAACGGCGTCGCGAAGCCGGAGCAAAGCCTCATTGTGCGGTCGAGTCGCTCCGCGGATTCGGGAGTGGGTTCCGGGGCGTCGGCATCGGCCCGGAGCCGGATCGGTCGAAACTCGGTAACGGCGTCTGTGCCATCGCCATAGCCATCGACGTAGTGGCCCTCGAGCTCGACGAGCACGTGGCGCAGGTTGTCGGCGTATGGACCGTATCGCCCCTTCGCGAACCGCAGCTTCAGCGGCTCGCCCTCCTCCTGGAGAAAATACAAAAGCTTCTGCAATTCCAGGTGGGATGGGTCCTCAAGCGCCGAATCCAGGTAGCGTTTCATGCTGCGGAGGAGTACCGCGCGACCAGGCGTCATCTTGGATCTCGCACGACGGTCTGGCATCCGGGCCGCCTCCGGAGCACCGGACGGCTCGAACAACGTCACGGCCACCGGGCTCTCGGCGAAGGCCTCCTCGATCAGGGGGCGAACGACATCCCAGCTCAGACCTCCATTCCCACATCCGAGCGGAGGAAGCGCCAGGGAATCGATCTCGAACTCCCGCACCACGCGCTGAAGATCCCGCAAGCCGGCCTCGATGTACTCCAGCTTTGAGCGCGCCTTCCAGTGCTGCTTGGTGGGGAAGTTGATGACGTAACGCGGGCCGTGGGCCGCTCCCGTTTCCCACACGTGCATCTTGCCTACCGCGAGCTCACCGGCCTTAACCGCCCGCGCGTAGTCCTTGAACATGTCCGGGTAGGCACGCTTGAATTGCAGTGCGATGCCTTTGCCCATCACACCAACGGTGTTGACGGTGTTGACCAACGCATCAACCTGCGCTTCCAGGAGGTTTCCCTCGCCGCGCACGATCACTGCTGTCTCCATGCCCTTAGAAGTACCAGCCCGGACTGACAGTTATGGGCCATGATGTTCCCACAAGTCTAGTCACCATATTGGCGACTGCCTGTGATTTGACCGCGACGGCCTCGATGGCCTGAGGTGTCACGAACTCATGCGCGAGACACTCAGCCATGCGCTTCTCGCGGCGGTCGGGGTCCTCCGGCGTATTATTCCAGTAGCGCTCGCCCATGAGCGGCCAGTCGATATCCAGATCTTCGGCGTCGAACGCGAAGGATGCGTGCGCCAAGGCTGCGTTGCGATCTGTGAGTATCAAGGTTGAGCCCCCGGCCCGAAGCCGACCCAGAGTCGAACACAAGTAGACGATGTCGTCACAGCCGTCGTCGTATGTGGGCACGTTCCCCATATGGATCGCGTACAGCATCGGGCTACGCGTCGCGAAGTAGAACGGCACGTAGTCGGCGACGACGCCACCTGGAGGGACCGGCACTTTCCGGTCACGTCGCATCGATTTGACATCTAGGTTGCCGACTTCCTGCAGGAGGAGACCGGTTGCCTGGATCGCCGAGTCGCACCGCAGCCCGTCCCGAACAATCGTTGCCAAGTTCTCGATGTGGGTAAAGTGAAACACCGGGGTCGCCGCCCCTCCCCTGAGACCTGATGTGCTCATCGCGCTGCCGCCACGGCAATGCTGACAGTGAGCCGCCCGGTCATAAGCTCGGGGAGGAGGGCGTCACGGGTCGCAGCGAGGCGAGCGTTCTCGATCCGAAGGCTGAGCTCCGCAGACCAGAGTGCAGTCATCAACCCATTGACCCGGGCGATCTCGGTCTCGGTCGGCAGCGCTACAGGCTGATCGAGGTGACCCCTCTGGATGTGGCCCATCGTGGTTGCCTTGTCGGCGGCGATGGACTTATAGTCCGCGAGCTTCAACAGGAGCAGATGAAAGACAAGCCAGTCAGGTAGCCCGTTCGGCATCACCTTAAAGATGTGCTGATTGACAAGCCCCTCGACTCCGCTCCAGCGGGTCACCGTCAGCGAGCCGGACCATGCGAACAGGATGTCACCAGCTCTGGCTACGTTGTTCTCGACGGCTTGGACGTCGTTCCACACTGTGGATGCGGTCACTCCGTTGTTCAACTCCGCGATCCGAATCACCGGCCGACCGTTCCCCGTGGCGTCCTTGGTGAAGTTGCGGCCGTTGACAAAGCGCGCCAGGTCACTCATCGGCACGGACAGGGGCTTGTGAAGCGACTCGAAGATCGCCCCCCGAAGTCTGAGATTGCGCTCAAGCACCCGCTCGTTGGCGGCGATCTTGTCGTCCAGCGCTCCCAGGACGTCGGCGATGGCGGTTTGGGTGGCGAGGTCAGGAAGTGGCACGGGCACCCGCTGGAGCGTGCTCTGGTTGAGCGAGAGCAGAGTCGAACCCCCCGCATGTTGAAGAAGCCACTGGCGAACGCCTGCCGAACGGAGTGCGAAACTCAGATAGCGAGAGTGGACTCCATCGCCAACCCTTAGCCGCAGCCCGTCCGACCCGAGAAAGTAGCCGTGCTCTTCCTCCCTGACCCAAGCGGTTCGTTCGACCGCGCCCTTGCGGGCGAAAACGATGTCGCCAGCCTCGAGCAGGTATTCACTCAGTCTCTCGCACACATCCGCACCGACCTTGGGCGTCTCTGACCGTATCCGCAGATAGCCGTCACCGATCTCACCAACGCTGACGACCGGGGCACCATCCGCTGCATACTCGGCTGCCTTCAGTGTTGTCCCGAACGGTCCGGTCTTGAGAGATCCACCCATCTCTAAGACCTCGGCCAACGTCCTCACAACAGGCGTCCCAACTGCTCGCGGACGACGGCGTCGAGGCGGGCCGACTCGTCCATGGCTTCCAACAGTTCCTTGGTGAGCCGCTCGATCTTCTCGTCGAGGGGTTCGCCGTCGTCCTCGACCGCGGCGGTGCCGACGTATCGACCCGGGGTCAGCGCGTAGCCAGCGGCCTTGATCTCCGCAGTGGGGACGGAGCGGCAGAAGCCGGGCACGTCGTCGTACTCGCCCTCGATGCCGCGCCACGCGGCGAAGGTGCCCGCGATCCTGGCGATGTCGTCGTCGCTGAGCGCCCGCTCGGCTCGGTCGACCATGTGGCCGAGGTTGCGGGCGTCGATGAACAGCGTCTGGCCGCGACGGTCCGCGAGCGTCCTTGCCACGTCGGCTCGTGCCTCGTCGCCCACTCGACCAGCGGTGGAATTGGGTCCCTTGTTCTTGGCAAGGAACCACACGCAAACGGGGATGCCGGTGGAGCGGAACAGCTGGGTGGGCAGCGCCACCATGCAGCTCACCACGTCGGCCTCCACCATCTCGGCGCGGATCTGGCCCTCGCCGCCGCTGTTGGACGACATCGAGCCGTTGGCCATCACCACGCCCGCCTGGCCGTCGGGCGCGAGCTTGCTGAGAATGTGCTGGAGCCAGGCGTAGTTGGCGTTCCCGGCCGGTGGGACGCCGTAGGCCCAGCGGGCGTCGTCCTCGCGGCGGGCCCAGTCCTTGATGTTGAACGGCGGGTTGGCCATGACCACGTCGGCCTTGAGGTCCGGGTGGAGGTCGCGGGCGAAGGTGTCGCCCCAGGTGGGGCCCAGGTTGCCGAGGATGCCGTGGATGGCCAGGTTCATCCGCGCCATCCGCCAGGTGCGCTCGTTGAGCTCCTGCCCGTAGACGGAGATGCTGCCGGGCGAGCGGTGGTGCGATTCGAGGAACTTCTCCGCCTGGACGAACATGCCGCCCGACCCGCAGCAGGGGTCGTAGACGCGGCCCGACGTCGGACGCAGCACCTCGACGAGTACCCGCACCACGCCGGCTGGAGTGTAGAACTCGCCGCCGCGCTTGCCCTCAGCGCGAGCGAACTTCTCCAGAAAGTACTCGTACACCTCGCCAAGGAGGTCGCGGGCTCTTCTGGCCCCGGCGCCGGTGAAGCGGGCTCCGTTGAGCAGGTCGACGAGCTCGGAGAGCCGGCGCATGTCCACGCTGGAGCGGTTGAACACCTGCGGCAGAGTGCCGGCCAGCGACTTGTTCTCCTCCATTAGCCGGCGCATGGCGTCGTCGATCAGCTCGCCGGTCGACTGGTCCGGCGTGCCCTTGGCGTGAGCGGCCAGGTAGGACCAGCGGGCCTCGGCCGGCACCCAGAACACCTGCGACCCGGTGTACTCGTCGCGGTCCTCGAGGGTGTCGGCGACGGTGGCCTCGTCGTACCCCTCGTCGACGAGCTCGAGGCGGATCTGCTCGCGGCGCTCCTCGAACGCGTCGGAGACGTACTTGAGGAACACCAGCCCCAGCACCACGTCCTTGTACTGGCTGGCGTCCATGGACCCGCGCAGCTTGTCCGCCGACTTCCACAACATGTCCTTGAGCTCCTTGCTGGTGCTGGGAGCGCTCGGGGCGGTTTTGGCTCTGGCCATTAATCAACCTCCAAGGTGATCAGTTGGTTCTCGCAGGCGTCGAGTAGTGACTCCTCGAGCTCCTGCAGCTTCTGGAGTTCGGCCAGCACATCAGTCCGACGTTCGTTGATCCTTGCAGAGAACTCAGACAGACCACGACGCTGGCCCTCCGCCACGAGGGCGAACTGCCACTGACGTTCGGTGGAGCCGGCGGGTGCCACCGAGATGGCACGTTGCAATTGGCGCGGCGTCATCGGTGCGTCCGGTGCCAACCGCAGGGCTTTGACCGGATAGGCGACGACGGCGCCGCCGGTGTGGTCGATCTCCGCCTCACCCCCGCCCCGGTACACGACGTCGCCGGGCTGGGTGAGCCAGGCCTGGTGCAGCGCCAGGGTTTGCAGTTTGTCGACGCCGTGACTCCGGGAGAGCCGTCCGTGAACATGTGTCCACACCGGCAGCTCCCCCGTGGCGAACACGGTCGCGCCGAGACGGATGCCGGACTTCATCTTCAGCCACTTCCTCCGGCCGGCCTGTTCGACGTTCACCGACGCACGTCCGGCGACGTCCGAGGGCCGGATCTCGGCGACGTCGCCCATCCCGAGTTCCTCTGCACGCCTGCGCAGGTCCACGACCGCTTCCCCGGTGAGTACACGCACTGCCCGCACAGCCGGCGGCGGCGTTGCGAGCGACCCGGGACGCGCGAGCAGGTGTGCCGTCCGGACGGCGCTCAGGACGCGCCAGCTCCGGTGACCGTGCGTGGTGGGGTCGAGTGCCGCAGCCCGTAGGTCGGCCACCAGGTCAGCGGCTAGCGGGGTGTCGAGCTCACGCGCGGAAAGGTCCGCGACGAACGTGCGCTGCTGCTCGAAAGGGTGGTCGTCATACTCGGCGAGCAGCCAGAGCGCGAGCTGCTCACGTGGGTTGCTTGGCCGTAGCCCTGCGGGCAACTTCACGATCGCCCGCACCACACCAGCGCGAAGCGACTCGTCTCGAAGGAGGCCGCGTGGCATCGGCTCACACAGGTGGCGGGCGGGCGCCAGAACCAGGCGCTTCTCGCGGCCCTCGGGGGGATGGAGCCGCTCAAGGACTTCCTGCTCCGTTTGGGACAGCGCCAGATCCACGGCAACATCCCACTCCTCACGTGACCCGGCAGGACCCGCGTCTCGGTCCGCCAGCAGGCTGGTTCGCAGCGTATGTCTCGACAAGGCACCGTTGTCTGCCACCCCGACGGCCCCCATCCACTCCGGTGGCAGGCGCGGAAGCCAACTATGTCCGTTGCCCGAGGCGTCCAGGACGTTATGGGTGGCGGACGTGTCGGCCAGCGCGACCACCGAAGAGGCCAGCAATGAGGCGAGTTCGCCGGACAGGCTCGTGGCCGCCAGAGTGGGCCACGCCTGCCTGAACCAGTTCCCACTCAACCAATCATGGGCGTCACAGACACCGAAATGGTGGTCGAGAAAGGCCTCCGCCGCCCTTGCCATTGCAGTGAGTTCCGCCCCCAGTGGCAGGTCGATCAGCACGGCTCCGCCCAACTCCGACTCCTCGGTGGTGCGCCGGACACGGTCTGGACCACCCGGCTCCTCGAGGGCGGCGAGCAGCGAGTCGCCGTAGTGGTGGCGCAGCGACAGGAGTGCACTGGCTGCCGCAACGCCGGCCTCCCCCGGCATTCCTCGTTCCCGCAACTCCAACGCCGGCAAGTGCGCCGCCGGATCGCGATTGTTGCCGCGGCCGGTCTCGTTGAGCCAGAGGAGGATGTCCTCGGCATCGAACCGGAGCGGATCCTCCTGGAGGGGCAGGGGGAAGGGAACCGGCCCGGTGGCATACCGGTGCCGCCACATCGTGACCACTGGACGCTGTACGAGCGCCAGGACCGCAATGTCCCCCATCGACAGCAGCATGCCGGTCCCCTTCCTTGGCGACGACGTTATGCCTTGATTCTAACTTCATGGGACTTCATTGCCGATAAGAGGGCTTATCAGAAAAACTGTGGCGGCTGCCGCCGCTCGGGGCGATCGTGGTCTCAGAGGACCAAAGAAGGGAACCACAATGGCTCAACGTCCTGATCCCCACTTCCACACACCGACGGGTCCCGGCCCCGCCAAGCCCAAGCGGCCCTGGTTCAAGAAGAAGCGGTTCGTCGTCCCCGGTGCCCTGGTGGTGCTGGCCGGCATCGGTGGTGCCATCTCCGGCGACGAACCAACTGCCGAGCCCAGCACCGTCGCCGTGACCACGCCCGCCGTTGCGAGCGAGTCGCCATCGGCCGCGCCGGAAGAGTCGCCGTTTGCTGAACCTGAGCCGGCCGCCACCACCGAGAAGGGCGACACGCCGGAAACCACGACGCTGGAGGACACGCCTCATGCTGAGGAGACCACCCCCGAGCCGGACCCCGAGCCGACGGTCGACCCCTACGCGGTTCGCTACGGGACGTTCGACGTTGTGGAGAAAAGCGGCAGCGGTGACTCGATCGTCGCTGTTCCCGAGGGAATCACCGCAGCCCTTGTAACGGCCACGCACACCGGAAGCAGGAACTTCGTCATCAAGTCCCTGGACGCCAACAACGAGATGAGCGACCTGCTGGTCAACGAGATCGGCCCGTACAGCGGCACCGTCGATTTCGGCGTCACTGGCTGGAGCGACGCTCCGAGCACGCTCCAAATCACGGCCGACGGTCCATGGACCGTCACTCTGTCACCCGTCGGCAGTGCGCCCGCGCCGGGCACCGATCTCTCCGGCAAGGGCGATAGGGTTCTTCGCTACGAAGGCGATGCCGGGATCGCCACCGTCAACCATGTGGGCGAGTCAAACTTCGTCATCCACTTCACCGACGGGACCAGCCCTGACCTGCTGGTCAACGAAATTGGCGCTTACAGCGGCATGATCCCGATCAAGAGCGGACCCGCTCTCATCGCGGTTAAGGCCGATGGCGACTGGACCATCACCGTTACCTGAGTCAGTTCAGGGCTGACTCATCATCGGGCTCTGCCGCCACATGCCAGAAATTGCGACCTTCGACGTGACGAAGTTGGTCACATGTCGCTGCAGTGCTGCTACCACTACGGACGTTGACAGTGACCCCCTCCGCACGCGTCACACAAGGCTCTGAGCTGTGGGCTTTGGCTGGGCTCACCATCCCGACGACGTGGTCCCCACCCTTATCAGACCCCTCTTGAGCAGGGGTTCGAGTCCCCTATGCTCCACAACCCGGAACCCGGAGTTTTCAAGGCAGAATAGCCGCACAAGACCTAGTCAGCAGCGTTTGGGCTTGCGACAGACTGCGCATACCACGCCACCGGACGCCAAGGAATGGGCTCAGATCGGGCCATGGATCCGGCATCATGGGCTGACGACGGGAGATTCGGTTGGGATTTGTCGCAGCCGAAGTCATTGCACCGCGCCGATGGGCTGGGCTGAGATCTGCTCGGTGACACGCTATCCGACTACTGTTGCATCGAGTCAGATGGAGCAAACCCGTAGGGGTTCGAATACGACGCATGTGGCCCGGTGCTGGTACAGCAAGGGAGATCTCGCGTGGACGATGGAAGCGGGCGCACTGAATGGTCAACGTGGTGGGATCACGGAGGCTGCCCACCTTGGTGATGAGCGGACGACTCTGGCCGGTTTTCTCCAGCACCAACGAGATGTGGTCGCTTGGAAGCTCCGCGACGCTGCCGACGACGTTCTGAGGTCAGTCGCTACGCCCACCGGACTCACGCTGCACGGAATCGTGCGACATCTTGAACACGTTGAGAGATCTTGGATCCGCGACGACTTCGCGGGCGAGAGCGACCTAATCTACGCCTGGAGCGACGACGATCCTGACGGTGATCTGCATGTTCCTCCAGATGTCCCGATCGCGACACTGTTGCGCGACTACGCAGTGGAGTCGGCTCGCTGCGATGAGATCATCAGCTCCTCTTCTCTGGACTCTGTCTCTGTCCGGGGGAACGTGTCGTTGCGTTGGATCCTTCTGCATCTCATCGAAGAGACCTCTCGTCACCTTGGCCACATCGACCTTCTCCGCGAGCAAGCCGATGGTCAAGTAGGTGATGAACCCGGAAGCGCGCTACCACAAGGCTGACTGGCTCGCCCGCGCCTAAGCCAACCCCGATGGTCGATGTCGACTTCACTGGTTCATCGAAGTCAGCTGCACTGTCCTCACTGATCAGCGAGGTCGAGGTCTAGCGGGCATCGGCCGGGGTCGACCCTCAGACCGACGCGCGACCGGACCACTCCAGCTCGACAACGCAGCCCGGACGTGGCAGGAGCGTCTGGAGTCACGTCTCCAGCCGGACGTCGGCAATCCGTGGGGTGACGCACTCGCGGCCATCCACCCCAGAATCCATGATGATCCCTTTTGCCGTCGTGCTCGCCCACCACCTCGCCAACCTCCATGCCAGCGGCGCAGAAGTCCCCACACTCCTCGCGAGAGCATCAGCCGATGGACCTCTGCCGTCGGAGCACGCAGCCGCCGCGCTGGATGCGCCCGTCGACCTGGTGCCGGAATCGGCTCTCCGGCCCGACCTGCGCGGGCGTGTCCATGCCGAAGCGGTGTCATTGTGAGCCGGTCGACGCAAGTGTTGCGCGAGGCATCGATTTATTCGGAGTTGACCCGGCAGTACGCTCACCACAGTTCTGACACAGGGCCGCCGGCAGGCTCCCGGCTCCGTTGCCACGCTCCGGCACCTCGGTTGATATCGCACCCCTTGGGTGCGGAGTGCCCTAACCCAGGATCAAGTGGCCGATTGACATATGGCCTGCCCTGCAAGACAGGTCCATGCTTTGGTCATCCATACCCAGGATGCCCCGCCCGGTATCCGTGCAGCAGACCCATTTTCCATGGCTGCGTTATCGCTGGCCGACGCGACGTCCCCACGGCACCGGCAAGGCCGTGGTCCGGATCGCGGCCAGAAACTTGGACGTGCAGCAGTCCCGCTTTCGTTAATATTGCACTCAGCACCTCTACACGCAAGAGATTCAGCTCATCGTTCTTCGGTTGACTTCCAGACATCCAGTGACATTACCGTTGTCGCACTCAGCGGCGATTCAGCAAGACCCGATGGGCACGGCAATCAACGCCGACGACATGATTTCCACGAAGGTCAACGGAGATGGTACGCAACGAGATTTCGTATCCCGTTGACGCTGCCGGAAACAGGTCCCCGGTCAGCCGTTCACGGAGCGGGGCCCGTTGACCACAATCAGCACCAAACTGGTCAGTGCCACGGTGGCGCGGTCGACTCGCGCACCACCAGCTGGGTGGGAACGAGATCCACTCCGGGAGGAACAGTATCCCCCTCGATCCTTCTGATCAGCATCTCCACACACCGTCGGCCCACCTCGTCAAAATCTTGGTGCACCGTCGTCAAGGGAGTGGGAAAATTGGCCGCCAGCGCAATATCGTCGAAGCCCACGACGGAGATGTCCTGCGGAACCCGGACACTCCGCTCCCCCAAGGCGCGCATCAGCCCCAATGCCATTTCATCGTTGGCGACGAAAACGGCGGTCGCCACCCCCTCATTGGCAATGTGAACACCTGCTCGGTATCCGGAATCTGCCGTCCAGTCCCCCTGAATGGGTTCCGGAACCGGCCGACCGTTGGCCATGAGGTGCTCCCGCCATGCATCGACACGGCCAGCGGCGGAGAATGAGTTCTCCGGACCGGTGACATGATGCACTGTGGAATGGCCCAGCTGAAGGAGATGGTCGACAGCCGCACGGGTACCGCTTTTCTGGTCGGAATCCACCACCGGGTAGCGATAGGCCGCATTCGAATCGACGATCACAAGGCGGTCATACGGGAGCCGCGTCAGGTGTAGCTCACCTGCGGCCTCGATCTCCAGCAGCAGGATTGCACCATCCACCGCAGCTTCCGACATGCGCTGAAAGACGTCGCCCAGACTCTCATCGCTGGGCGCATCCACGGTCATGATGGTCATGGAGTAGCCGCGCCGGTTGGCCGAGGCAACGATCCCCTCCAGTGTCCGGTAGTTGCCCGTCGACGTGAGGCCAGAAAGCACCACTCCCAGCGACTTGAAGGACCCCCGCTTCAGGGCACGCGCTGCGGAGTTGGGCCTGTACTTCAGGTCCGCCATCGCGGCCAATACTTTCCTGCGCGTGTCGTCGACGACACCAGAGTGCGCGTTGGCCACTCGCGAGACTGTTTGCGGTGACACACCCGCGTAACGGGCGACGTCGGCCATGGAGACCGAATGTTTCGACATGGGGAAAGTACACCACAGCCCTCCTGCCCCTTCTACCGGACGACATCCCTCGGGGGCAGTGCCCGCGAACCCTGGTGCCGCGCTCCACGGCGACCAGCAGATCCCCAAGCAAACATCCACGGTTGCGTCAAACCGTCTGTCTCGTGCATGATTGCACACAGATGGTTGCGCAACCATGCGTCTGCCACCGTTGTCCTACTCGATGGGGAGTTGCTGTGGTCTTTGAGGTGGCCGATGAGGGCTTCCGGCTCGACGGGGCCCCGTTTCAGGTGATCTCGGGATCCTTGCACTACTTTCGGGTGCACCCGGACCTGTGGGAGGACCGGTTGATCAAGGCCCGCCAGTTGGGGCTGAACACCATCGACACCTACGTCGCATGGAACTTCCACTCATCTCGCAGGGGCGAATTCGGGCTCGACGGCTGGCGCGATCTCGGTCGCTTCCTTGACCTTGCTGCGGAGCAGGGACTCAAGGCCATCGTCCGCCCCGGTCCCTACATCTGCGCCGAGTGGCGCAACGCCGGGCTCCCCACGTGGCTCACCGCCCAGGACGGGGTCCGCCTCCGCACGAGCGACCCCCTCTACACGGACCCGACGGCCCAGTACTTCAGCCAACTCCTGCCGCTCGTGGCCGAGAGGCAGATCACCCGCGGCGGCAACGTCGTCATGGTGCAGGTGGAGAACGAGTACGGGGCCTACGGTAGCGACAAAAACTACTTGCGCACCCTTGCTGGTTTGATCCGGGACCAGGGCATCGATGTGCCGCTGTTCACCTGCGATCAGGCCAACGACGAGATGCTCTCCCGAGGTGGCCTTCCGGAACTGCTGAGCACCGGAACCTTCGGTTCACGGTCGAAGGAACGCCTCGAGGTGCTCCGGCGCCACCAGCCCACCGGCCCGCTGATGTGCACCGAGTTCTGGAACGGGTGGTTCGACAGCTGGGGGCAACATCACCACACAACCAGCGAGGCCGACAGTGCTGCGGATCTGGACGATCTCCTGGCGGCCGGCGGCTCTGTCAACCTCTACATGTTGCACGGCGGCACGAACTTTGCGTTGACCAACGGGGCCAACGACAAGGGCTCCTACATGCCCATCACCACGTCCTACGACTACGACGCCCCTCTCCGTGAGGATGGCAGTCCCAGCCCGAAGTACCACGCATTCCGGGAGGTGATCAGTCGCTACACCACCCTGACGGACGAAGTACCCGAGGACTTCCGGCCCGCACCCGAGCTCACCGTCCACCTGCACGAGGCTCCATACTGGGCCGAAGTGGCGCAGAGCGAGTCCGTGGGCTTCGACAGGCTGCCCGACATGGACGACGTCGACCCTGACGCATTTTTTGCGATCTACTCGACCGACGTGACACCCGAGGACCGGGTCGTGATGTTCATGGAGGTCCGCGATCGGGCCATCTGCCTGTTCAACGGTCGGCGGATCGCGACGTTGCTGCGTTGTGACCACGAGCGGTCCGTGGTATTGCCCGACGGAGAGTGGGGCCTTCTGCAGGTGCTCGTCGAGGACCTCGGACGCGTCAACTACGCCCAACGAATCGGGGAGGCCAAAGGGCTCATCGGACCGGCGATCACGACGGCACGCACGATCACTGACTGGGAAGTCTCCGCGTTCGACCACAACCTGCTACCCGGGCTGGCCCTGTCCAAGCATCCCGCACCGCTGAACCCGGAAGCACCGGCACCCGGCCCACTGCTCATGGTGGGGCGGTTCACTGCGCCTAGGGGGCGGGACCTGTTCCTCGACACAACCAATTTCGGGACGGGGCTGGTGTGGATAAACGACCTGCTGCTCGGTCGGTACTGGTCCGCAGGCCCGACACGGACGATGTACGTCCCCGGCCCCATTCTCGTCCCAGGAGAGAACACCATCGTGGTGTGGGAACTCAACGCCTCAAACCGCCCCGTCGCGGAGTTCGTGCAAGAACCCCGTCTCGGAAACACAGAAGCATAGGAGGAGACCATGGTGGACACCATTGAACCGACGATGAGGAAGCTGCGGCGAAACTGGCGCGGCTGGATGTTCGTCGGGCCGTTCCTCTTCTTCTTCGTGATCGTCTTCGTCGCGCCCTTGGTCTACGCGATCTACCTGTCCTTTCTGCAACCGAAGATGGTGTGGGGGGTATCGGAGGGTGAACAGTTCGTGGGCCTCGAAAACTACGCGGCGTTGTTCGTGGACTCGAACTTCTGGTCCGGCGTGGTGGGGGTGGGGCTCTTCCTCCTCATCCAAGTGCCGATCATGTTGTTGATCTCGATGTACCTGGCGCTGGCCCTGGACTCCGGCCGGCTCTGGGGAGCATCTTTCTTCAGGGTGGCGGTTTTCCTGCCGTACGCCATCCCAGCCGTCGTTGCCACCCTTATGTGGGGTTTCATGTACGGGACCCGCTACGGCGTCATGTCCGAGGTCAATTCGCTCTTCGGGACATCCATTGACTTCTTCGGCTCATCCCTGATCTGGGTGGGGATCGGCAACATCGTCACGTGGGAGTTCATCGGCTACAACATGCTGATCTTCTACTCAGCCCTGAAGACGATCCCGCACTCGCTGTACGAGGCGGCCGTCATCGACGGTGCTGGTGAATGGAACGTCATCCGCGCCATCAAGTTGCCAGCCATTCGCGGCTCGATGATGATCGCGATCATTTTCTCGATCATCGGTTCTTTCCAGCTCTTCAACGAGCCGAACGTCCTGCAACAGATGGCGGGCAACACGATCACCACCTACTTCACCCCGAACTTCTACGCCTTCCACTTGGCATTCGAAGCACACAATCCCAACTATTCGGCCACGCTGGCCATCGTCATGGGGGGCATCACCGTCGTGGTGGCCTACGTCGTTCAGCTGTGGGGCGCCAGAGGAGGAGTCAAGTGATGGCCACGATGCGTAACAGACCCCGTGCGAGGAAAGGTGCGGCAAGCGCACCACGCCCGTCCATCACCCTCACGATTGTGACCTCAGTGTTCGTCATCTACGCACTGATCCCGCTCGTCTGGCTGTTCATCAGCGCCACCAAGACGCAACAGGACTACGTGTCGACGTTCGGCTTCGCCTTCGGCGATACCTTCGCCCTGTTCGAGAACATCAAACAGACGTTCGCCTACCGCAACGGCATCTTCGCCCGCTGGTTCCTCAACACCATCTTGTATGTCGTGGTGGGTGCTGGCGGCGCGACCATGCTGGCGGTCATCGGGGGTTACGGCCTGGCGAAGTTCAAGTTCCCGGGACGACGCGGAGTGATCGCCCTGGTCATGGGCGCCATTGCGGTGCCCACCACAGCGCTGACCGTCCCGTTGTTCCTGATGTTCAGCCGCGTCGGATTGGTGGACACGCCCTGGGCTGTCATCATCCCGAGCCTGATCACCCCGTTTGGCTTCTACCTGATGTGGGTGTTCGCTTCCGAGGCCATTCCTGATGAACTGATTGAGGCAGCACGTGTGGACGGCTCCGGCGAATTCAGTACATTCTTCAGGATCTCGCTGCCCCTCCTGGGGCCGGGGATCGTCACGGTCGCCCTCTTCGCGATCGTTGCCACGTGGAACAACTACTTCCTCCCGCTGATCATGCTGACCTCCGAGAAGTGGAAGCCGCTGACGACGGGCCTGAATGACATCAAGTTGCAGACCTACTCCGCAGCCGGCGGTGTCACTCCGTTGCAGAACGTCATCGTCACCGGATCGCTGCTCACCATCATCCCCCTGATCATCGCTTTCCTGTTCCTGCAGCGCTACTGGCAGTCCGGCTTGTCGGCCGGCAGCGTCAAGGAATAGGGGGCGACCGCTGACCAGTGTCACCCACCCATCCATCCATCCACCCCTTTTCAACATTGAGAGGTACATCATGAACGGCAAGAAACTCGTCGGCACCCTGCTGGCGTCCACCATCGCACTCGCCCTGGGCGCGTGTGGCGGAGGTGGCGCTGCCACCGATCCATCCGACACAACCAGCGACACCAGCACCACAGCCGGTTCGGGTGAGCAGACACAGCTCACAGTCTGGGGCTGGGAGCCCACGCTGACACCCGTGGTGGAGGCCTTTGAGGAGGCCAACCCCGACATCGACGTCAACCTGGAGAACGTCGGCGGCGCCGGTGACACCTACACCAAACTGGACAACGCCATTGCCGCCGGCTCCGGGGCCCCCGACATCGCGCAGATCGAGTACTACGCAATCGGTCAGTACGCCATTCCGGGCCAGCTGGCCGACCTCACCGACATGGGTGCGGGGGACCTCAAGGAAAACTTCACCACGGGAACCTGGAATGCCGTCACCCTCGCGGACAGCGGCAAGATCTACGGCCTGCCAGTCGACTCCGGCCCCATGGCACTCTTCTACAACGAGGCAGTCTTCACGGAGGCAGGCATCGATGCACCACCCGTCACGTGGGAGGAGTTCTACGAGGCAGCAAAGAAGATCCGTGCACTGGGTGACAACTACTACATCACCTCCGACAATGGCGACGCCGGGTTCGCGACATCGATGATGTGGCTCGCCGGAGCCAAGCCGTTCGGCGTCGAAGGCAACTCCGTGACGATCGACCTCGGTGATGAGGGAGTAGTGGAGTTCGGCGAGTTCTGGCAGAAGATGATCGATGAGGATCTCATCAACATGACCGTCAGCGGCTGGTCCGACGACTGGTTCAAGGGCCTCGGTGACGGAACACTGGCAAGCCTCATCACCGGCGCCTGGATGCCCGCCAACCTGATCGGTTCGGCACCCGCTGCCGCCGGCGACTTCCGCGTCGCAGCCGCCCCCATCCCCGATGCAGCGTCCCCTGCCAACTCTGAGAACGGCGGTTCGTCGATGGCGATCCTCGACTCGAGCGAGCAGAAGGAGGCCGCCTACAAGTTCCTCGAGTTCAACAGCAGCGGCGACGGCGTCGCCATTCGCGTCGCGGGCGGCAACTTCCCGTCCACGAACGCCGAGCTCCAGGATCCCGAGTTCCTCAGCTACACCGACGAGTACTTCGGTGGGCAGACCTACAACGAGGTTCTGGCGCAGGCGGCTGCAGACGTGCTCCCCGGCTGGAGCTACCTGCCCTTCCAGGTGTACGCGAACTCGATCTTCGGCGACAAGGTCACCGGCGCCTACTCCGGGTCCGGCAATCTCGTGGACTCCTTCGCCAGTTGGCAGACCGACCTGGAGTCCTACGCCAAGCAGAACGGCTTCATGGAGGAGTAGATCGCTGACTTCCCCTTCCCCCCAGCAGCGCCCCCGGTCACACGTGACCGGGGGCGCTGTGCATGCGGTGTCTTCCACAGTGCACGAAGCGGCACGTCTGGGCCCGGACGGAACAAACAATCCTGACTGTCCTCCCAAAATGGTTGCGCAATCAGATGCTTTCCCGCATCATTGGGAGGGAGATGATTGCGCAACCATCCAAGTGGGGACCGCGGCAATCACCATCAACGCTGATTCGCGGGCACTGCGCGCAAGGAAGCAGGCTCTCCCACGAGCTGAGTACCCGATCCACTGCCGTGTGTGGGAACCACAGGCACTCAATGATGAGAGGAAACCATGGCAAAACGATCTCCGCGCCTGACCTCGCTGTTGGCGGGCGGCGCTCTGCTGACCGTGTCCGCCGCCGCTCTGGTCCCGGCCCACGCCGAGCCCGCACCACCGGATGCAGCCGCAGCCGATGTGGTCATCTCTGTTGACCCGACCTACCAGAACCCCGACTTCCAGGGGTGGGGCACATCGCTGATCTGGTTCGCCAATGCAACGGGCGACTACCCCGACGCGATCCGCGAGGAGCTGTACCAGAAGGTCTTCGGCGAGGACGGACTCCGGCTCAACATCGCCCGCTACAACGTCGGCGGGGGCAACGCCCCCGATGTGCCCGACTACCTGCGCCCCGGGGGTGCCGTGGAGGGGTGGTGGAACGCCCCGGATGGCACCACCCGCACCGACGTCGACTGGTGGGATGCCGACGACGCCGGCGACTGGAACAACGATGCCGATCAGGCACAGCGCTGGTGGGTCGAGCGGGCGAAGAATGACGTCACCCACTGGGAGGCGTTCTCCAACTCCCCGCCATGGTTCCAGACCGAGTCGGGCTACACCTCCGGTGGTTTCGATTCCAGCGCGGAACAGATCCCCGCCGACCAAGTCTCCGACTTTGCGGCCTACATGGTGGGGGCCGTCGAGCGACTCGAAGAGGCGCACGACATCTCCTTCGACACCATCGACCCCGTGAACGAACCCAACACCAACTACTGGGGCACCACGCTGGGCGCCGACGGCAATCCAACCGGTGGGCGCCAGGAGGGTGCACACGTCGGACCGGCACGGCAGTCGGAGATCATCCAGGCCTTGGCCGCCACCCTCGCTCAGGAATCCACCACCACCGACGCAGTGATCTCCGCCATGGACGAGACCAACCCGGGAACCTTCGCCACGAACTGGAGCGGGTACCCCCAGGAGACGAAGGACCTGGTCGCCCAGATGAACGTCCACACCTACGGCACCAACGGCCGCACCACCGTCCGCGACATCGCCAAGTTCGAGGACAAACCGCTGTGGATGAGCGAGGTGGGGGGCAGCTGGGGCGACGGGCAGGACTTCACCTCCATGGCGCCCGGGCTGGGCATGGCCCAGCACGTCGTCGATGACATGCGCCTCCTGGAACCCGACGCCTGGGTGTTCTGGCAGCCCGTGGAAGACTACGACAACATGGCACCCGGCGGTGAGTCCGAAGCCGGCGCCAACTGGGGCAGCATCCAGTTGCCGTTCGACTGCACAGCCTCCGACACGCTCGAGACGTGCCCGATCCACACCAACACCAAGTACGACACCGTCCGGAACTTCACGCACTACATTGAGCCCGGCGACACGATCGTGGGCACCGACAACAGCTCGACGGTCGCGGCCCTCGACGCCGACGGCACCGGTGCCAGCATCGTGCACGTCAACGACACGGCCTCGGAGCGCACCGTCCGTCTGGACCTCAGCGGGTTCGAGAACCACGACGGAGCCGTCGTCACGCCCATCGTGACGTCCGAGGGATCACCCCTCTCCTCCGGGACGCCCGTCGACGTGGTCGACGGCCATGCCGACCTGAGCGTCCCCGCCCGCTCCGTTGTCACGTTCGAGGTGTCGGGCGTCTCCGGCGTCAATGCCAGCACCGCGATCGGCCAGGAGGGGCACATCTACCGGGTCACCGGTGTGCAGTCCGGGCTGTCCCTCTCTTCTGACATGACGATCGCGACACCGGACACAGCCGCGGCCAACCAGGCCTGGACCGTCACCCGGACCGGTGAAGGTTGGGACAACACGTCGCGATTCACCATCACCAGCGTCGACGGCACCCTCCTGGAGGCAGGCGACGACCAGGGCCAGTGGATCCTCTCCACCTCGGGCGACGGCACCTACACCCTCGTCAACCCGGATGCCGACCAAGTACTCGAGGTCAGCGGCCAGAGCCACGACCCGGGCGCACCCGTGGGGCTGTACCAACCCAACTCCGAAGCGAACCAACTGTGGCGCATCGAGGACGTGACCATCGAATCAGTCGCCGACGCTGATGTCACCACGCTCGTGGGTCAGGTCCCCACGCTGCCCGCCACCGTCACCGTGACCACATCATCGGGAACGCAGGAACAGTACGCGGCAGACTGGGCGCCCGTGACCACCGACGATGTCGCCTCCCCGGGCGTCATCGCGACGAATGGCACCATCACCGAAGTCACAGGCGTCACCCGTCAGGTCACGGCCACCATCCATGTGCTAACGGCTGACTGCGTACGGGATGGCCACGTCACAGCCGCACCCGGGATAGTGCCGGCATTGCCTGCAACCGTGGACGTCAAGGGTGCGGATTCCGACCTCCACGTCGGCGTTCCGGTCCTCTGGGACGACGTGGCAGCCGAGGACGTGGCGGCGCTGGGCACCCTCGAGGTCCCCGGCATCGCGACACTGCCCGACGGCACCACTTCGGCGGTGACGCTCGTCATCGACGTCATCCCCGCGGTTGCCATCCCCATGGCCGACAAGCCGACCGTCACCGCCAGCTTCAGCGAGCCCGGTTACGGCACGGCCGATCTTGTCAACGGTGACCTGAAGGACAAGGCATGGTCGAACTGGAAGTCGTCTGAGAAAAACGTGGAGGACACCCTGACGGCGACGTTTGGTTCCGCACGTCACATCGAATCCGCCACCTGGTACTGGTTTGCCGACGGGTCATCGCTGTCCTGGCCGAGCTCCATCCAGGCGCAGGCATTCGCCAATGGCGAGTGGGCCGATGTCAACGATCCCGTCACGGTCGGTGGCGCGTCCGGAACCGGTCCGGTCGTGGAGGTACCTCTCGGGGTTGACACCGATCAGGTGCGGTTCGTGATGACCTCTCATGAAGACACCCACATGGTGGCGAGCGAAGTCACGTTCCAGGCGCTGGGCATCAACTCCGAGGTACCCGACCGCGATCTGGCGTGCACCCCGGTCGTCCGGCCCACGCCGTCGCAGAGCCCCTCCCCCGGTCCCACCACGACGGTCACCGTGACCCCGTCCCCCACCACACCAACAACGGGTGGGGACCTGTACTCCACCCCCGGTTTCCACCGGGTGAACGGGCGGAACTGGTACACCTCGTGTGAGCCCTATTCCCAAACGGTGCGGTGCCGCACCGAGATCTGGGCCACACAACTGGAGTACCGGAGCGGCAAGTTCGTCTCGAACACGGGCTGGCACTTCAACAACCTGACCTACCTGCCGTTGATGACCAGGGCCAAGTGGGGCACCAACCCGCTGGCCAACGCAGGAACGTTCACCAGCGACTCACGGAAGTGGAAGACCGAGTGCGACACGGCCGAGACCGGCCGCAACGGCTGCCGCAGCTGGATCTGGTCCAACCCGATCCAGGCCACCAGGACCGCAGACGGGTCCTACACCTACACGCGGGTCGAGAAGTGGGTGTTCAACAACATCGTCCGCTTCAAGTAACCAGGTAACCAGTGAGGGGCCCGATCGCCATCGCGATCGGGCCCTTCTTATCTCCATCATCCACACACGGCCCCACATCGAGATCGTGAGAGCGACCACAACGACGTCCGTGCAGTCGCCTGCCTGCGGAGCCAGCCGCGGCGAACACTCCATTCGGGTCCTCCGCAAGTCGAATCACCGCCATGGGAACTGCACCAACGGACCAGCGACAGAGACCTGTTCCAGAAACCTTTGACATCATGACGCACGCGGGCGCCGCCAACAGCCTGTGGGTCCGGGCGGTGGCGGTTCCCGCGGTTGGAGCATGACCGTCGTTGAGCTGCCTGCGCGTTTGCCCTCGAGACCCCGAGGATGAGGCCATTGCCTGTGGTCCCGCCATCGCGCTGTCACTGTCAAGGGCCCAGTATCGAGGTGTCGAACGTGCCGCCAGCGGTACTCCTCTTCCTACCAGCACCCCCCACGTCCCCTCCACAACGACCAACCAGCGCATCAGGGCCCCGGGCGTCAGCCCGGGGCCCAGATGTGTCATCGACCAGGTCTCAGCGGAAACGCACGATGTTGTTGAACACCCACTTCTCGACCCGCGTGTAGGTGTAGGACCCGTCTGCGGTCCTGGTGGCCTGGATCGGGTTGGACCAGATCCAGCTGCGGCAGCCGTTGCGGCCGGTCTCGGCCGTGTCGCACTCGGTCTTCCACTTCCGTGAGTCGCTGGTGAACGTTCCTGCGTTGGCCAGCGGGTTGGTGCCCCACTTGGCCCTGGTCATCAACGGCAGGTAGGTCAGGTTGTTGAAGTGCCAGCCCGTGTTCGAGACGAACTTGCCGCTCCGGTACTCCAGTTGTGTGGCCCAGATCTCGGTGCGGCACCGCACCGTTTGGGAATAGGGCTCACACGAGGTGTACCAGTTCCGCCCGTTCACCCGGTGGAAACCGGGGGTGGAGTACAGGTCCCCTGCCGACGCCGGGGCCGTCACTGTGACGGTGGGTGTGGGCGCCACGGACGGCTCCGGCGACGGCGACACGGATGGCTCCGGCGACGGCGACACGGACGGCTCCGGCGACGGCGACACGGACGGCTCCGGCGACGGTTCGGACCTCACTGTGATCGTGATGTCCGACGAGATGGAGTCGTCAGCCCTCGACGTCGCTGTGATCTCCACCTGACCGACCCGGACTCCCTGGACCAGGCCTGCGTCGTCGACGCTGGCGATCGTGGCGTCGCTGGAGGACCAGGTGACCTCCTGATTGGCGCCCCCGGGTTGTACGGCGGCAACCAGTTCGGTCGTAGCTCCCACCGTCACCTCTGTTGCGCCGGTGATCGTGACCGCGTCGGGCAGTTCGGTGCCGTACACGTTCACCTCCACGAGACCTGCGGCCCAGCCCGCCGCGCTCGCGTTGTGGTCGTTGATGACACCGTCCACTGCGATCTTCACGTAGCGGTACTTGCCCTCGCTCCGATCGCTCGTGAACCCCACAACCCGGTTGTTGCTCCTGTCGGCGAGCGTGGACCAATGGGTGCCGTCGTTGCTCCCCAGGATGACGTACTGGCTGTAGGTCTCTGACCCGTTGTAGCTCCGCCAGCTGATGTCCGTGCGAGACAGGTCGTACTGCTTGCCCAGGTCCACCTGCCACGAGAACGTGGCCGTGTCACCCGGGTAGAAGTAGTGGCTGTTGTCGTACGGGCTGGTCGTGTAGTCGATACCGTCATTGGCTGCCCCCGCAGGTGAGATGTCAGGATTCTCACCGGGGTTGGCGATGCCGTCGCTGTACCCCGCTGACAGGCTGCCGGCAGGGACCGCCGTGGCAGGCTTCCCCCGGGACAGCAGACGCGTGCTGTGGTTCACAATCTCGCCCGTGTCGGTGTCCAGGGACCAACTGTCCGTGTAGTTGAGCGTGGCCGCGTGGGTCTCCGGATCGATCTCCATGGGGAGCCATACGTAGGTGGACGTGGCGAGCGCGCCGGCAACCCAGCGGTCTCCCATGTAGACGAGTGAGCTTCCTCCGTCGGACTTCTGCAACGGGAGAATGAACGTTGGCTGACTCTTGAAGGTGGTGTTGTTGCCCACGTTAATGTTCTCGGACCAGCCATCGGGGTCTGCGAGGTCACTCGTCCAGGCGTACTTCAGCTGGTTGGCGTACCAGCCCGACTGTCCCGACGTGACGAGGTAATAGACGCCATCCACCTGGGTGATCGCCGCCGCCTCGCGGCTTTCCCCGTTGAACAGCGGATAAGAGTTCTCGTAGTCCGTCGCCAGGTAGTCCGACGTCAGGGGGTAGATCCGTAGTTGCTCGTGAGCCTCCGCCGAAATGAGCCACCCGTCACCCTCCGCATCCACGTAGACCGTGAAGTCACGCGACTGGTGCCCGTTGGGAGTGTTGCCGGCTGCGGCATAGGCGGACGCCGCCGACTCGAACTCGGGATATGCACCGCTCTCAACCGTCGCCTCGATTGCATCCTCCTGCTCAAGATCCCAGACCGTGCCCTCACCGGGACGGCCGTGGTACTCGACCACGTAGTCACCGTCGATCGTGTCGCTCGTTGCGACGACGACCTCGGAGGCGCTGTAGCTGTCGGCCGTTTCCCAGTGCCCCCACAGGACGAACTTCTGCGTGTCCTCGTTGAACAGGAGCTTGGGCCGTTCCACCTTGCAGGTCGCCGACCCCCGGACGTTGCAGTCCAAACCGGAGGCTTCCGGTACGAGGATCTGCGTCACGAACTCCCAGTTCAGCAAGTCGACGGAGCGATAGAGGTTGGTGCCGTTGAACGAGGCCTGGTTGTGGGCCTTGTCCTCACCCACCCAGTAGTACGCACCATCGTGCTCCAGGAATCCGCCGCCATGCGCCTGGATGCTGTTGCCCTCGGTGTCGAACCACGGCTGGCCGACCGGGACGGAGGTGTAGTCACCATCTCTCACGACGATGGTGTAGTCAGCCGTCGCGACCGGGCTCGACACGCCGTTGACGACCGCCACGGCCTTCACCATCGCAGACTCCGACAGGGTGAACGGACCCGCGTACTGGCTCCCGTTGATCCTGGTGGGGGTCGTGCCATCCGTCGTGTAATGGACGGCGGCTCCGTCCTCTGCGGTGATCGTGACCTGTTGGGCGGTGCCGTAGACGGAGGCTGCCGAAGGGGAGATACTCGGTGTCCCAACCGTATCGGGACTGAGATCCAGCGTCTGGCGCCCCTCCATGACACCGAACCAGGACACCGTCGCTCCCTGGTATCCGACGTTGGTGATGCGCAGCGTCACGGCCCCTTCGGACCCCGAGGGGATCGTGAAGGTTCCCGCCACCGTTGAGGAACGGTTCGCCGCGCTGATGTCACCTGCGACGCTTTCGGCGACGTCATGCGTGGCTCCCAGAGAGTCCACGACCGTGACCCTGATCTGGCGGTCACCTGCGCTCCACCACTCGTGAAAGCCCAGTGCCGTCGTGTAGGTGCCCGCTTCGGGCAGGGTCAGGGTGTAGTCGATGGAGTTGCCGGCACCGTTCTTGCCGTAGAGACCGTTGACCTCCTTCGCCCCCGCGGCCGTGCTGGCTCCGTCCTGCCCCGAGTACCCCCAGGCCGTCGACGAGGTCGTGGCCTGGTCGGAGGCGTCGTTCAGGAGCGTGTCCCCGAGGAGCCACTTCGCACCGAGGTACGCCGTGGACGTCCCCGCCGCTGTGCCCGAATCGACGTAGTACACGGTGTCGGGGGCCAGGGTTTCGACTGTGCCGGTGACGTAGCCGGGGAGTCCCTCGACCGTGCCGTAGATGGTGTAGGTCTTGTAGGGCTTCGCGAACGTCATGCCCGTGAGATCCCAGCTGACCGGGGCCTCGACGACGTCACCATTGGCCGTGTTCACCGCAACAGTGTCGGGCAGGTCAGCCTCGTCGCCCACGACCACGGCGTATGCCGGTGTCCCTGAGAGGCTGACGGGTGCCTCCCCCGAACGGATCGAGTACTTCGCCGTCAGCACCTCACTGGTCCCGTCGCCGTTGACTGCGACGGCCCGGATCGTGTGTTCACCCACCTCCGTCAGGGCGATGGGGCCGGTGTAGGGGGTGTTCTGTGACGTGGGCAGCGAGCCGTCCAGCGTGTAGAAGATCTGCGCCTCCGTGTCGCCGCTGCTCAGGGCGATGCTCTGGGCCGTGTAATAGGTGCCGGCGATCACGCTGGTCACTGGTACGGATGTCGGGGTGCCGTAAACAGCCACCTCGTGGATGCCGTCGCCCCAGCCTGTGACATCACCGCCGTCCTTGACCTTCTTCACACCGGTCACGGAGAGCTTGACGTAGCGGTAACTGGTCTCGCTCGTCACCGGATCAATCAGGTAGCCGACGCGGGTGTTCGCGGATCCGTCCACGAGCTGGGTGAAGGTTGCTCCGTCGAGACTGCCGGAAAGCGTGTATGTGTACGCGGCCTCCGAGCCGTTGACAAGGAAGGTGGTGGTGTCAACCTCGGCGATGCGATGCGCAGTGCCAAGGTCGATGACCACATCAACGGGGTAGGCCCCCGACCCCTCATCACCTGAGCGAAAGATGCCGGACGATGCCAAGTCTGCACCGTCGGTGATGACGCTCTCGTCGTTGTGGACCGACGCGCCGTCGACCGATACCGATACGGGCTGACCGAGCGAGACCTGGCGCCCTGCCTGGACGGGAACCAACCCCGTGCCGGGGTAGTACTCGACGGTGCTGTAGTAGTCCATCGAGGCGAAGCCCTCGTTGAAACTGACCGGCAACAGGCGCGGATAGTTTCCGGTGCTCTCGTCCGGGGACCAGTTGGCACCCCAGCGCCACCCATAGAGCCCGAAGGAGTCGTCACCGAACTCCCCCAGACCCGTTGACTGGGTCCCGTAGGTGGCCGCGTTACCGATTTCGCGGAGGGGGCTCCAGGGACCAGCCAGCGAGGAGGCGGAGGCGTACTTCGCCTGGCTCGGATACCAGCCCGACGCCCTTGAGCTGAAGAAATAGTAGGTGTCGCCCTCGTGGACGATGGTGGGTGTCTCACGGCTCTGACCCTCGAAGGCCATCGACACCAATGACTCCGGGGCTGTCCAGTCGTCATTCAGTTGGTAGATCGCGATGTCCGCGTTCGTGTTGGTGGCACTGGCGATGTACGCCGAGCCGTCGTCGTCAACGAAGAGCGACATGTCCCTGGAGTCGCGTCCGAGAGGGCGCTCACTGTGTGTGACGGTCAGATCCCCGCCCGGTGTGACCTCCGCGAGGAACAACTCGCCGTCGGAATAGTCCGACGCGTTCTCCCGGTGTGCAGCGATGATGACGTTCCCGGTTGCAGGGTTGAGGCGGGCACCGAAACCCTCGAGTTTTGAATCCTCGAGGGTGGTGAGCACACGGGCGGAGCCGAACTCGCGCCCGTTGCTGGAGGTCGCCTCCGAAATGGTGACGCTGCCGTCGCTGGCCGAGGTCGTGTATTCGTAGTACGAGTCGCCAACCTTGACGCCTCGTGCGAGCCCAAGATCGTTGCCGTTGGTGGTGTTGTCCCATACGACAGGCACGCCCTGGGGCGTGAAGGGTGTGGCGGCGACCGGGGGCGTCGTGCTCAGGGCCTCGTCACCGTGGAAGGCCGTGACCGTGTAGGTGGCGGTGTCCCCCACGTCGAGGCCGTAGTCATCGACGGTGTCGCCGGACGAACGCGCGATCAGCTCGTCCCCGCGCCGCACCTCGTAGCGAGTTGCTTCGGCGACTGCCTCCCACGTGATCTTGACATTGTTGGCGTCGCCCTCGTCCGCCAGCTTGAACGGGGTGGCAGTGGCCGCCCACACCCCGATCGTGAGCGCAGCCGACGTCACTGTGCTGGCGTCATCGCCGCGCACCGCAATGGCCTTGACAGTGGCGCTCTGGCTGATCGAGAACGGCTTCGAGTACTGGAGGCTCTCTGGTGTCGGATCGGTACCGTCCAGCGTGTAGAAGATCTCCGCCCCGTTCGTGGGGGAGGTGATCGTGACCAACGTCGCCCCGCTGAAGGTCCCCGAGCCGGGACTGATCACCGGTGCCTGCGTTGTGTTGGACATCTCGGCGACGCCGATCCAGCTGACAACGGGGAATCCACCGCTCACCTGGCTGAAGGAAAGTCGGTACTCCCCCGCCGTGCTGGCTTCGACGGCGGCGGACGCGGTCTCGATCGCGCCCTTGGCAAGCTGAAGATCTGTGGCGACAGGCGTCGACGTCCCGTCAGGCGCGATGAGCGAGACGGCCATCGTGCGTCCCGGCGAATTCCACCACTCCCAGGCACCGATGGTGATCGAGAACATGCCCTTCGGCAGATCGAGCACGTAGGAGGCGGGGTTGTCATCCGCATACAACCCGGTGGCGTCCTTGGTGGGGGCGACGTCCGTCACGACCACCCAGTCGTCATTGTTGCCCGTCGTACCACCGAGGTCATAACCCCACGTGGCGGTGTCGGTGAACTCCTGGTCGCCGACGCCGTTGACCAACGTGCCCGAACCTTCCGCTCCGGCCAGATCCGCCACTGCGTCGAATTCTGGCGACGTGCTCGCACCGGAGTCGATGAAGTACAGCAGGTCCGACGGGACCACCTCGACGGCGGCATTGACGGTGTCACCGGTGTCCAGGGTGCCCACTGCGGAGGAGGTTGCATAGGCTGCGGACGTGTCCACCGGCCCCCATGTCACGTCGTGCTGCGTACCGTCCACTGTGACGGTGTCAGGCAGGGTGGTCTCATCTGTGCCCAGGTATGCGGCTGCATGCACCGCTCCGGTGTCGGGCGCCACCACTGCGGCGCTTGCCCGGGGTGATGCACCCGGAGCAACCAGCAGTGCCGCAGTGACCGCAACAACGGTCGCCAGCGTGATGGGTGACGTGGCAAGCGATCGACGTGACGTCTTCGTCATATGGTCTGTCCTTTGCGAGGAAGAAAAATGGTTGCGCAACCATCCAATTGCTCTGACGATAGCGCTCGACGTGCCACGTGTCCAGAGCCCCGCGCCCCTGTGAGCCCAGCCACAAGCACCCCGCCACCGCTCCAGCTGGGAGGGGCGATGCCCCCTGACTCGACGTGGTCCGCGCCCGTGTCCCTTGACGAACCGCAGTTCCACGCCTTACAGTCGTGGACCAAGGAGCCCGGGTCGATGGTCGACCTGCTCCTGGAAGCGTCCCAATTGGCTACCAATGGCTCTGGGCGACACCCCCCACCCTGCCGACAGGCAAGGGCTCGACATCACTGATGATGGGATGGAAATAGTGCAGAAATCCAGACAACCAAGCTCCCGGGCCGTGATGGTTGCGCAACCATTACCCGCGCTGCGATCCCCCATGAGGAGGACGCTTGCGGCCGGATTCGCGGCCAGTCTTCTCGTGACCGGTCTTGCAGTCAGCCCAGCCTCCGCCGTCCCCGAGGACGCCGACGAGGTCGGCTCGTTCGCCAACGGTGTGACCGTCCACGACACCGATGGCGACGACATCCAGGCCCACGGCGGTGGGTTCCTCCGGCAGAAGGTCAACCCGGAGACGAACGCACCGGACCCCGACGGCGTGGACACCTATTTCTGGGTCGGCGAGGACAAGTCCAGCAACAGTGCCGTGGGCAACCCCGTGCATCTGTACAAGTCGGTTGACCTGACCACGTGGGAAGACCTGGGGATCATTCTCGACTCCACGAGCCAGGACGAGGGCGGGAACCGCCCGTTCAACCACAACAAGGTCGAGCGACCGAAGCTGCTCTACAACGAGGAGTCCGGCAAGTACGTGCTGTGGGTGCACTACGAGACGGCAGCCAGCTACTCCGCGTCCGAGATTGCCGTCGCGACCGCGGATTCCGTGGCCGGCCCCTACACGCTCAAGGGCGGCGACGACGGCACGAGCGTCCACTTCCGGCCCGGGGCCGGCGACAATCGCGTCGAGGCCTTCGGAAACCGCTACGGATCCGCGGTCCGCGACTGGGACACGTCGATCTGGAGCAGGGTGGAGGGCGTGTCCGACGTCAACCCGAGCAGACCCGTGGTCCCCGACTATCCGTACAACGCAAAGCTGTACACCCGGGCGCCCGACGTCACCACGGAAGCCGGGGATGTCGTCGAGGTGCCGGACGGCAAGGGTGGCATCATCAACGTCACCATGCGGGACGTCACCTCCGCTGAACCACGGACCCAGACGTTCGGGGACAGCAGCGTGGCCGACAGCTATGGCTCCAGCGGGTGGGCCTGGTCATTCGAGCTCAACGACATCCAACTCGACACCACTGTCAAGGCAACGACGGTGCGGATGACCGACTACGACACGCAGTTCTACGATCTGTTCCAGGAGTCCGCCGCCTCTGTGGGGGCCTCCCAGCAGAGTGCCGAGCAACTCATCCGTTATCCCGCCAAGAAGGGCAGCTTCGGCGCCGAGGCCGCAACCGTCTCGGGACCCGGTGAGGACAACGACATCGATGCAGCGACAACTGTCTCCTCAACGTACGAGATCGTCTCCTCCGGTGCCGACGCCTTCGATCAGGTGGTCACCCCAGAACTGCATCCCGGCATCGATGAGAAGGCCGATTCAGCGGATGATGCCGTGCTCGTGAACCCGCGTGACATGGTATTCATCACCGCCCCCATGAACGTCGGACAGATCTGGTACACCACCGATGGCAGCGAGCCAACGGTCGACGGTTCCACCTCGACGCGCTACTACCAGAACGCCGGAAACCACATCACGGTCAGTGATCTCGTCGCACCCGGCGAAACCCTGACTGTGAAGGTGAAGTCGTTCCTTGGTGACGCCAACAGCGACACGAGTGAGGTCACCTATCGGCTGGCCACAGAGGATCAGCGCCAGGACGTGCCGCTCTTCGAGGCGGTGTTCTCGTCCCCGGGCGGGAAGTACACCGGAATTGGGTACAAGCACATCAACCTGTACTCCCCGACGTTTGGGGCCGAGGTCTACTTCACAGCCGACGGGGTCGATCCCAGGAACGCCCTGCAGGTCAAGGGCGACAACCTTGGGTACGGTTCGCGCGACTTGACCGTGTGGCAAGACCCGCAAACAGGCAAGGCCTACCTCATCACGGCGCAGGATCACATCTACGTGCGGGTGTGGGAGCTCAACGCCGACTACACCGACGTCGATGCCACCAAGGAGTACGACATCTACGTCGGCACACACCGCGAGGCCCCCGCCCCGGTACGCGTGGACGATTACGTCTACCTGTTCACGTCCTCCCAGTCCGGGTGGCAGCCCAACCAGGGCCAGTATGCGAGGACGAAGGATATCGCCGACGGGTTCGAGGTCGAGAGAAAGCTCGAGGGCATCCAGACTGCGGCCGACTTCGTGGTGCGCGAGAACTTCGACGGGCCCGAGGGCAACGGCGCGTACCCGCAGGACGCTCCCGACGCGACGGCCACATCGGTCGGTCACCGCAACGGTCAGTCCGCATGGTCGGCGCTGCAGCCGTTCGGCGACAACACCAACTACCGCAGCCAGCCAACGCGGATCTTCGACATCGGCACCTCACAGGACCCTGAGTACCTGTTCTTCGGCGATCGCTGGAACCCCGCGGCCCTGTCGAAGTCGACGTACACGATGTATCCGCTGGAGATCAGCAACGACGTTGACGGCCCGCAGGGCGAACCCGGAAACGCGAGGCTCACAGCGGCACCGTCGGTGGACATCGCGCGCACTGCGGACGGCACGCTGCATCTCGTCCAGCCGAGCACACGCAACCTCGCGCAGGACGAAGGCGTCGTGGTGACGTCGTCGACGCCGGGAGAGCGGGGCGACGGCGAATCCTATGACCCACAGGTCGTGATCGACGGCGAGGATTGGGATGTCGACAACTATGACGACATCGAGCCGTTCTTCCGCGGAACGGGAGGCAACTACTGGATGACGCTGCAGTTCCCCGAGCCGGCGGTGATCGACGGCGTCGGCCTCTCGACCCGCCTCATCGGAGGCTCGGAGGCATCGCACTACTACCAGATCCTCGGTAGCAAGGATGGCACCACGTGGAAAACCCTGGTCAACGCGGTGGACAACGCCGATTTCGGTTATCAGTACAAGTCCGCCTCGGGTGTCTACTCTTACATCAAGGTCAACATCACCGGGAACAGTCGAGGCGATTGGGCCTCAGGCGTCTACGAGATCTCCGTCCTTGGTGAGACCTTCGATGCCGACACCTCGGCGCTGGACGATGCCATCGCAGGAGCCCAGGTGATTCTGACCGATCACCAGGGCGAGTACACCCTGGACAGCATGCTGGTCCTGAAGAGGGCCGTCGATGCGGCGGTCGATCTCCTGGACTCGGGTGCGACGTCCACGGCGAACATGACGAAGGCGGCGGCGACAATCGACGAGGCGCTGGAGGCCCTCGAGGCCACCGGGGGTTCGACGCAGGAGCCGACACCTGCGCCGACGGTCATCGTGACATCGACCGCCACGGCGACGAGCAGCGCAACAGCAACGGTGACGACCACAGCCACACCCACGTGGGGTGGCGACGTCTACACCACGCCCGGCTTCCACACCTCCAATGGACGCAGGTGGTTCACGCAGTGCGAGCCGTACTCGCAGACTTTCCGGTGCCGTACCAACATCTGGTCAACCTTGGTCCAGTACAAGGACGGCAAGTTCGTCGGCGAGACGGATTGGCACTTCAACAACCTCACCTACCTCCCGGACATGACACGCAGCGAGTGGGCAAGCAACCCGCTCGGGTTCGCGGGTAGCTGGAGGGCCGATGATGGACGTCGTTGGCGCACCGAATGTGACACCGCCGAAACCGGGCGCAACGGCTGTCGCAGCTTCTCCTGGAGCACGCATGTGACTTCGAGCAAGAATGCTGGCGGCCGGTGGTCCCACAGCCTCACTAACGGATGGGTCTTCAACAACATCGTCCGCTTCCAGGCATAGAACAGATAAACAGGTGGGGCAGCCCGGATTACGGGCTGCCCCACCTGTTTCGTGTCCGCTCGAGCCGGGACCCGATGGTTCTGAACGTGTCTGAGCCTCAACGGCCGAGGTCCTCGATGTACTCGCGGTCCACAGTTTCCAGGGACGCCAACCAGGCATCCTCACCGCCGGGTTCGGGCAGGACGTGACCGAACTCCACCATGTTCGCCGGCGGCAGGTCGACGAGGTACGCCCACACCGCGCGACGCCCGACCCCCAGCGTGTCCGTCACGGCGGCCACCAGCGCATCGAGGAGGACACGTTTCTGCTCAGGGGTGCGCCCGGACCGAATCTGCCCGTGGACGAAGACGAAATCGCCCGTCACCGGCAGGCCGCCGACGAAGTGACGTCCGTCTCCCAGTTCGTCGAACCTCACCTGGGCGAAGAAGCCGGGCGCTCCAGTGGCAGCAGTATGGGCGGACGTGATGGCGCGCGCCAGTGCGGGGCGGGTGACGTCGCTCAGCTGTGCGACCGACGTGCTGACGGTGTAGGTCGGCATACCCAGAACGGTACTCGGCCATGGGGCACACCACAGGAGCACACGCGAGTGTCCACCTCGCCACACCGCTGCATTGCCTTGTGGCTGATCCGCACGGTGATTGCGGGTGAACCTCTTGTGAGTTCTGTACTCCTGGAGTGAACTTGCCACATGGAGACACTGATCCTGGGCGGGACCGCGTGGCTGGGTCGGGCGATCGCCCACGCCGCGCTCGGTCGCGGGCACGATGTGACCTGTCTGGCACGTGGCAGTTCCTCCGCCCCGAACGATGCGGCCTTCATCTCCGCGGATCGCGACAACGACGATGCTCTCAGGGGTGTCAGTGACCGCGAGTGGGACGCCGTGATCGACGTCACTCGCCACCCCGGCTGGGTTCGTCGCGCCGTGCGCGACCTGAGAACCCGTCACTGGGTGTTCATCTCCACGTGCAGTGTGTACGCCGACCCCTCTCGCGTCGAGCAGGACGAGACCGCCCCGCTCCTCCCACCCCTGCAGGGTGAGGTCATGGAAGACATGTCAACCTATGGCCCCGCGAAGGTGGCCTGCGAGGAGGCAGTCCGCGCCAGCCGCACCCCGGCCACGATTGTGCGCTCGGGGCTCATCGGTGGACCCGGCGACTGGTCGGGCCGAACCGGGTACTGGCCATGGCGATTCGCCCACCCCACCGGGGACGACGTCATCGTCCCCGACGACGCCGACTTCCCGTGCGCGATCATCGATGTGCGCGATCTGGCGTCCTGGGTGGTCACCGCCGCGGAGCAGAACCTCAACGGCACCTTCAACGCCACCGGAGCGACCATCCCCCTGCAACGGGTGATCGCAGCAGCAGCGCGGGTGGCTGACAGTACGGCGCACCCTCGCGCCGTCCCCGCCGACACGCTGGCTGAACTTGGGATCGGATGCTGGATGGGGCCCGCTTCCCTTCCGCTGTGGGTCGACGACCCTGCCTGGCGGGGCACCGCCACCATGAACACAGCACGGGCCCGGTCTGCCGGTCTGGTGACCCGACCCCTTGACGACACCCTGCGCGACGCCCTGGCCTACGAGAACCAACGCACCGGACCCAGGCCTGCGGGCCTCACCGACGAGGAGGAGCGTCGCGTCCGAGCCGCGCTCCCACGGCCCGTGCCTCCGACGTGACCACCCTGGTGACACACCGAAAGCAGGCCCCCTGGGGTGGTGCTCTTCGGGTTCGACACAGCCGCCCCGGGGGTGGCGTGGGGAAAGTGGGCAGGCTGGCCGTCGACACCTGGACGTGGCAGCTCAGCCGACGAGCGGCACCGAGACGGCGATCTCGCATCCTCGACCGGGCCCGGAATCCGAATCGAAACGTGCACCGATCACCTCTGCCCGCTCACGCATGGTCATCAGACCGAGGTGGCCCGGCCGCTCGATGGATGGATCGAAGCCAGCACCGTCGTCACGCACGCGGAGCACCAGTGCGGCATCGGTGCGATCGACGTTGATGTCCACCCGAGTCGCACCGGCATGCCTGACGATGTTGTGCAGGGCTTCCAAGGCGATGCGGTACAGGTGCTCCTCAATCGCCGGATCGAGTCCGAGCCGGGAGTCCGGGCCGTGCACCTGCACTGTGAGCCCTTCGCGGGCGGTCAAGGCCGCCGCCTGCTTGGACAGGGCCACGGTCAGGCCCTCGGTTTCCAGGGCGCGCGGACGAAGCTCGAAGATCAGAGCGCGCATCTCCGCCAGGGCAGCCTGAGCCAGGCCGTGGAGCTGCTCGACTTCGAGCGCGACAAGATGATCATCGGGCAGACTCGCTGCTTCAAGGTGACGCTGGGCACTCCGGGCATGCAGCGTCATCGAGAACAGGGATTGGCTCACCGAATCGTGGAGTTCGCGGGCCAGCCGCTGCCGCTCCTCCAGGGCGGCGTTCCGCTCAGCGGTCCGGTACAACGTGCTGTTGCGGACTGCGACGGCGGCCTGGTCGGCCAGAGCCGCGAGGTAGCCCCGATCGTTGTCGTCGAGGTCCTGCCCGGGCGCGAGGTACACAGCCACCTCACCCACCACCACCCCGGACACGACAAGGGGCAGCAACGCCATGTCCTCCCAGCGCGTGACCTCGGTGAGGTATGGGTGCACGGGTGCAAGTGAGGGGTCGGCAAGTGCTGCGTCCCGGAACCCGCGTCGTATCGTGCCGTCATATTCGTCGACTCTCACCGGACGCCGACCGCGGATACTCCACACCTCTTCGAGGGCTTCCGCGAATCCCTCACCCAGGACGGTGTCCGCCCACGCGGTGGCTGCTCCGGATCCGTCCTCGTCCCAGCACACAATGCTGCAGGCAAGTCCCTCGGTGGTCTGATGGACCGCGTTGACCAGCACTGACAATGTCGCGGACAGCGGCTGGTCCACGCTCATCCCGGCCGCGACCTGGGAGAACATCGCAATCCGCGCCTCAAGCCGAGGCACCCTGTCGGAGAAGATCTCGAGCTCCTGATCCTCGAGCGGATCTCCCTCCACAGCGTCGGAGGCGGCAGCCATCACGACACGGGCCGCCGGGCCTCGACCCTCCGTCATGACCGCGATCCCCCGGCATCGTCCACCAGCCCTTCACGGACGGCCCAGAGTGCGGCCTGGGTGCGGCTCGTCAACCCGAGCTTGGCCAGGATGTTGGAGACGTGGGTCCGAGCCGTACGTTCACCCAGCCCCAGGGTGCGGGCGATCTGGCGATTCGTCGCACCGGAGGCGACCGCCACGACGACCTCACGTTCGCGTGGGGTCAGGTGAGCCTGGTCGTGCCTCGGAGCGCGCAGGGACGCCGTCAGCGCGCGGGCAGCAGCCGGATCAAGGTGCACCTCACCCGCGACCGCCGACCTGATGGCAGCGGTGACGTCCCGTGCGTCAGCATCCTTGAGCAGGTACCCGGCAGCCCCGGCCTCGAGTGCACCCCGGACCTTCTCCTCCTCCACGAAACTGGTCACGGCGACGACCTCGATCTCCGGCCACCGCCTCTTCACCTCGCTGGTCGCGGCGATACCGTCCATCCGCGGCATCATCAGGTCCATCAGAATCACGTCCGGTCGCTCACCGCCCCGGTCCAGCACGGCAATCTCGTCCAACGCGCAACCCCGTCGGGCGCCTGGCCGACCACGCACATCCCCGGCTCCCCACCCAGATAGGCCACCAGCCCCGTGCGCACGACCCGGTGGTCATCCACCAGGAAGACGCGGATCTCGTCCATTCCCCGACCCCCAATCCCCTTGGCGCGCGTGCTCACCCAAGTATCCGACGCAACCAGCTGCACCACAACGATGGGCGGGCCACCACTTTTGTCTACGTCATTGAGCCGAGACGCACGGCCACACGACGCAGGCCTCGTTGGCCATTGCGCCGATGCGAAGGGCACCGCCGCGACACCACGATTCGTTCATGCACCAACCGGTGCACGGAGGAGGAAAGCATGTCGCACGACACGCTCCACCGGGCGGCCCCGGAGCCGGCCATCCCGGTCGTCGAAGGTCCCGGACTCGAGCGTGCCATCACGCTGACGGATGCGGTCGTGGCGATCGCCATGACCGTCCTGGTGCTCCCACTGGTCGAGGTGGCCCCGGACGTCGATACCGGCCGGCTGGGGTTCTTCCTGGCGAGCCACCGTGACCTTCTGCTGTCCTTCGTCATCAGCTTCCTGGTGATCCATGCGTTCTGGGCTGCGCACGGCACGGCCATCCGTCGCCTGGTCTCCGCCGAGGTGACCGTCCCCGCCCTACGTCCGCTGAACATGTGCTGGCTTCTGGTGATCGCGTTCCTGCCCTTCCCAACGGCTGTCGTGGGTCGGGAACTGACCACCTCGTCCGCCCCGCTCTACATCGGAACCATGGTCGCCCTGTCGACGTTGACGTCCTGCATCGTGTCAGTCGTGGACCACCACGTGGCCCCACCCCGTCACACACAATGGGCCTGGCTGACGACGGGCGTGTTCGCCGGATGTGCCCTGATCAGCACAGTTGACGCCAACCTTGGGATGCTGGCGCTGCTGCTTCTGGCCGCGGTACGCGTTGTGGAGGTTCGTCTGCTCCAGCGACGGCGGTTGACCGGCCGCATCCGCGGAGACCACGGCGTAGGCGCCGACGTGCGCGGGGTGACCGGGGGCACAGAGTTGGCGACGCCCGAGAGTGCCGCCACACCCGTGGAGAAAGTCCGCCGATGAGCAGCCACCAGCCCGCACATTCTGGCCGCTCCGCGTCGGGCATCGCTCGCGGCGGACGCGGCGATCCGGGAGCGGCGCCACCCTGGTGGGCTGACCGTGAGCGACCCGTCCGGACGGCCGCCGTGCTGGTTGCGGCACCCGTGGCGCTGACAGTCCTCATCGGTCTGCTTGCCGTTTTCCTGTTTCCCGGGACCGGGGAGCAGGTGGTGATGCAGCGCCGGTTGGCTGCGGTGGTGGTGGTGGCGATCCTCGCTCTCGCGATTCTCGCCCGCGCTCATGCGTGGCGTCGCACCGGGTCCGCCGGACCCCTGACGTGAAGGGATCCCAGCGTTCTCATCGTTCCCCTCCTGGTGGCCCTGGCGCCACTGGTGACGGGGCTGCGCGTCCCTGCCGTCGGCGTGCTGGCCACCTTGGTCGCCGGGTACGTCGCCACCGGTGTCTTCGAAGAACTGTGGCATCGAGGTGTCGTCCTGGACTCGCTACGCGCCGTTGGGCTGCGCCGATCAGCCGTCATCGGCGGTGCGTTCTTCGCGGTCAGCCACTTGGCCAACATCGCCTTCGGTCAGGCAGTCATGGTCTCCCTCGCCCAGGCCGTGGGTGCGTTCTGCTTCGGCATCGGGTTCAGCATCCTCCGGTGGCGCACCAACGCCGTGTGGTTGCTGGTGGGGGTGCACGCCGTCGGAGACCTCATGTTCAAGATCACCAACCTGCACGGCGGGACGCTCTGGCTGTTCCTCGTCGGCCACGACGCCGTCATGCTGCTGTGGGGATTGTGGTGCCTCGGCGGCATGGATGACGACGTCTCCACGCCATCCAGGGGTCCGTGTCCGGATTCCCGGCCCACGCCGCGCAGCACCCGGGACCGCGCAAGCAACCCGGGACCGCGGGCACAGGCACCCCGGTGACGCGTTCAGGTCACGCCACGCGACGTTGAGGCTCCGGGTCGCTGCCCCGGGCGTCGGCTTCGGCTGGCAGGCTCCGGACGAAGAACGAGCACACGATGGCGACCACGCCGAGGGTGCCCCCGACGAAGAATGCCTTCTCGGTCCCGGCAACGATGCTGGCCTCGGCGGCGAGGCCACCCGCCGACGCCGTGGCCGTCCCGATTGTCATGGCGGCGATCAGGATCGCCGTGCCCGCAGCGCCACCGAGCTGCTGCAGGGTGTTCATGATCGCGCTTCCGTGCCCGTAGAGTTCGCGCGGCAACGCGCCCAGGGCCGTGGCCATCAGCGGGGTGATCAGCATGGCGAAGCCGATGGAGAACGTCACGTGCATGGCGACGATGAGCGCCACCGGGGTCCCCGTGCTCACGGTGCTCAACCACCATTGACTCGCGGCCAGCACGAAGGCCCCGGGAATGATGATGGGGCGTGGCCCGACCCTGTCGTAGAGGCGGCCGATCAGCGGGGAGATGATCCCCTGGACCAGGCCACCGGGCAGCAGCACCAGGCCGGTGGTCAGGACGGACACGCCCATCCCGTTCTGCAGGAAGATGGGGATGACCACGACCGTGCCGAGCAGTGTTCCCATGAGCACCATCAGCATGGACAACGAGATACGGAAGTTGTGGACCGCGAAGGGGCGAAGGTCCAGCAGCACCGATCCGGTTTTCTGCAGCTTCTGCTGGCGGCTGATGAAGAGCGCGAGCGCCACGGCGCCCACGAGCAGCGCGATGATCGGACCGACCGCCCCCTCCATCAGTTGGCTGATCGAGGACAGGGCGTAGACGATGCCGCCGAAACCGACGGCCGAGAGGATCACCGAGAAGACATCCAGGGGGGCCTTTCGCGTTTCACCGGTGGCCCGGATGGCGATGAGGCCGACGATGAAGACGCTGAGGGTTACCGGGATCATCAGGGCGAAGACCCAACGCCAGCTCAACGAATTCAGCACGATGCCGGACAACGTCGGTCCGATGGCGGGTGCCACGGAGATCACGACGGCGTTCAGGCCCATCACCGTGCCGCGGTGGGCGACGGGAACCGAAGTGAGGGTGGTGGTCATCAGGACGGGCAGGATGATGGCGGTGCCCATGGCCTGGATGATGCGGGCCAGCAACAGGACGGGGAAGGCCGGCGCAACCGTGGCCACAGCGGTGCCCACCATGAACAGCATCAGCGCCCAGATGAAGAGGCGGCGGACGGTGTAGCGCTGCAGGAGGAACCCGGTGGTGGGGATGACCACCGCCATGGTCAGGAGGAAACCGGTGGTCAGCCACTGGGCGGTGGTCGCGGCAACACTGAATTCCTCCATCAGGTTGGGCAGCGCCACACTGAGGACGGTTTCGTTGAGGATCATGACCATGGCCGAGAGGACCAGTGCCGTGATGGTGGCGACGACCCCCTTGCCGATTCGTTCGGGCTCGACGGTGCGAGCGGGCCCCGACCCGGCGCCGGCGTCGACGGCAGGGTGATCTCGATGCTGGGACTTGGTCGTCATGAATTCCTTCTCTGGTGCGGGGGGCCGGGAAGCAGTACGGCCACGGGGACGGGGGAAACCCACATCCCCGGAACGGTGGTCGCGGTGCGCTCTGGCGCACGGTTGACCGCGCTCTGCCCTCAGATTACTTATAAAAGTATAAGTGTATTTCCTGGCTGGAGCAAATGCGGTTCTGCGAGGGTCAGTCCTCGTTGATGACGGAGGTCAGATGAAGAAGAGTGGGGAGGACGCTGCGGAGCTGCGACTGCTCGGCGGGAGGGAGTCGGCGGCCGGCGGCGGCCAGGGCCTCCTCCCAGGAGGATTCCAACAGCGCCTTGATCCGGTGGGCCTCAGCTGTGGCGTGCAGGGCGACGTAGCGCTTGTCGGTGCCGTCGCGGCTGCGTGTCACCAGTCCCCGGGCCACCAGATCCTTGAGTTGCGTGCTGACGTTGCTGCACTGGCGGTCGAGTCTGGAAGCGACCTCAGCGACCGTGATGCCCGGGTTGCGCTCGATCACCCGCAGGATGTCGATCACCCCGCTGGGGAGGGGCTCATAGCCGGTCACGTCGTGCGAGGCTCGCCGCACCGACTCGACGATGTCGACGAAGGCCACTGCCAGCTTCCGGTACTCCTGATTCGACACCGGCCCCAGAGGCTGGTCACTACACATGGATGCATCCTATCCAGTGCCCACCGGGCGCCGAGACGGGGTGGGTGCCATGCACCCACCCCGCCCCACCGGGTCTCAACCCGTCACATCACCACACCACAAGGCGCCGCGATCAACGAAACCTCACGATGTTGTTGAACACCCACTTGTCCACCACCCGATAGCTGTAACCACCACCGGCCAACGCTGTCGGCGCCACCACATTCGTGCTCCAGATGAAACTCCGACACCCATTCCCACCCGTCGCCGCGGTATCGCACTCCGTACGCCACCTGCGAGCATCACTGACGAACTCACCCGTGCGCGCCAACGGATTGCTCCCCCACGCAGCCCGCGTCATCAACGGCAGGTACGTGAGGTTGTTGAACACCCACCCATTGCGGTTGCTGTACTGCCCCGACGCGGACCGGGTCGTCACGGTGGCCCAGATCCTCGTGGTGCAGCGCACCGTCTGCGAGTACGGCTCACACGACGTGAACCAGTCCCGCCCGTTGACCCGGTGGAAACCCGGCGTGCTGTACAGGTCACCCTGACCCACAGGAACCGTCACCGTCGGCTGCCCCGACGGCCCAGTCGGGCTCGCACTCGGGCTCGAACTCGGGCTCGGGCTCGAACTCGGGCTCGGGCTGGGGCTCTGATCCTCGAGCCAGGCCTGTGGGTCGGCGACTGCCTCAGCCGCCAACTTCTCCGACCAGTCGCTGTTCAACAGCAGGGGATTGTGGGTGGAGCGCCAACTGAGCGGGTCGGTCAACCCCCAGAACGTCACCCGATCGATGTGTTCCGCGTACTTCTGGTAGACCGCGAAGTACTCGGCGAACCGCTGTGCCTGGATCGCCTCCAGCTCAGCGCGGTTGGTGATCTTGTCCTCCCAGTAGGTGAACCCGTCACGGAAGTACCGGTCCTTGACCGACGGGTCGGTCAGGTCACGATAGTCAGCCCTGTTGTCGCCCTCCGGCTGGCCGTTCCATGCCTCCCAGACCTGGAGATCCAACTCGCTGACATTTGCGGTGAAGCCTGCCTCGACGATGAGTTGGATGGACCTCTCGACCGAAGCCGCGTTGGAGCAAGCACCGGGCTGCCATTCCTCGGCGCTGTCGTCCACCAGGTCGGGGAGGCGTGTGTTATCCGAGCAGGCGAAAGCCGGCGTCTGGTTGATGTAGGTGTGCGATTGCATGCTGATGGTCTCGATGAGCTGCCGCGGGTCATCAGGGTACTCCGCCGTGTACCGCTCGTTGAGCTCGGTGGCCATGGCGATGATCGCCTTGGCCTTGCCGTCGGACTGGAAGACGTTGAAGTCGTTGTACTCGAGCTTGGTCTCCGGGTCGTACTGCCGGGCGAACACGAACGCGTCGTACAAGAAATCGCTCGGCGTCTCGCCGGCCGCCTCGTCGGCGCCGTTGGCGTAGGCCTCGTACCAGTTGGAGGACCCGCCGTTGGGTCCGCCGCGCAGGTAGTCGCGCCAGTCCTGGGTCTCGGGATCGAACTCAGCGAGCCCGTCCACGAAGGCTTCGTTGACGACGTCCCACGAGACGGTGCGGCCCTTGAAGTGGGTCAGGACCGCCTCGATGTAGCGTTCCATGTTCGCCCTGGCCAGTTCACGGGTCCCGCCAGTTGTCCCGCTGTTGATGCGGGCCGGCGACTGGCCGTGCCACACGAGTACGTGTCCATGCACCCCCATGCCACGGGCGATCGTCTGATCGACGAAGGCGTCCGCGGGGCCGAAGTTGAAGGTGAATTCGCCCGTCACCGGGTCGATGTTGTTGTTCGGCAGCAACTCAACGGGCTTCATGATGTTCTCGGCGGTCATGACGTTGTAGTTCCGGGCAATCGTGTTCGAGTTCGGCGAGCCCTCCGCGTACGACTGTGCGCCGGAGTAGATGTTGCCCACATTGAAATCGTCGCGGTAGACGTCCTTGAGCGGGGCCATCTGCGGCCGGAAGGTGGTGTCGAGGACGACATCGTTCTCGGGCATCGTGAACGAGTTGACCCTCGCTCCGATCCACTCGAGTTCGGCCGATGTCCAACCACCCCACACCTGGGATTCGGCTGGGGTCGCGGTGAGGTTCACCGTGTCGCCGGCATTGTAGGTGCCCGCGCCGGAGACGGTTCCACTTCCTGCCGCGCGAATCTCAACCTCGAACTCGCCTTCATCGGCGGCACTCTGGGTGGGCGCGACCAGAGTCATCGCAGCGAGCGTGACTCCGAGTCCTGCCGCCACCCACCGGCCGATCCGGGCCTGACCGCTGGCCGGGTGACCCGGAGGCCTTGTTCCACTGCCTGAACTTTTTCCACGAAACATTTCTCTCCCATTTCGGACTGCACCACTGAGGACGGGCTTGGGGCGGCGAGCCATCGCACGGGCAGGCATCTCACGTGGATGCCCCTCGACAAGCCGAAATGTTCGCCGTAAGGAACGGCTGCGATCCGAACTTTCCCCGGATATCAACGCATACAGCCGTAGCGCAAAAGTAATCGTGTCGGGGGGCGTGTCAAGGGTTTGGCGAAACTCACGAACCGAATGGCCGAAATATGTGGCCGCACCTCAGCCCGCGTTGCTGCAGCACCGCGGGCGACGCCGGGTGGCCCCGGACGGTGGTGGCCCGGCGGGGCGGCGGAGAAACCACAGGTCTCCACCACCACGAAACGTTTCGCTCACCGGCGTCGCGCAAGGCCGGAGGGAGCGGATGCGGAGAGGACGGGCGGGAGTCACGACACCGTCGCACTCCCGTCCCGGGGTTCAGCCCTTTCTGAACCGCACGATGTTGTTGAAAACCCAACCGCTTGTCCAGTCATAGGAGCGGTTGCCCCGGGCGTCCAGCTGTGACGTGATGTAGCTGGCCCAGATGTAGCTCCGGCAGCCATCTCCGCCAGTGACGGCCGTGTCGCACTCCGTACGCCACCTGCGGCCATCCGTGGAGGTCCACTGGCCGGTGTGGCCCAGCGGGTTCCCGGCCCATTGCGAGCGTTTCATGTGGGGCAGGTACGTCATGTTGTTGAAGTTCCAGCCCGTGCTCTGCAGGTACGCCCCTCTGAAGGAGTCCACCTGCGTGGACCAGATGGCCGTACGACAGCGCACCGTCTGCGAGTACGGCTCACACGTGGTGAACCACTGCCGACCGTTCTCATTGGAACGCCGCATGGCGGAGGGAAAGCTCACCCGCTACAAGAACGGCTTCCGCGTACTCGTCGACCTGAACG
>CANLTJ010000012.1 GCA_947493995.1 uncultured Arachnia sp.
CCGACGTTGCCGGTTGATCCGGCTACTGATCCGACCACGGATCCGACGGTGCCGGTTGATCCGGCTACTGATCCGACCACGGACCCGACGGTGCCGGTTGATCCGACCACCGACCCGACGGTGCCAGTCGATCCGACCATTGATCCGATCACCGACCCGACCGTGCCAGTTGATCCGACTACTGGACCGACGGTGCCGGTGGATCCGGCTACTGATCCGACGGTGCCAGTTGATCCGACTACTGGACCGACGGTGCCGGTCGGTCCGACTACTGATCCGATCACCGACCCGACGGTGCCGGTGGATCCGATCACCGACCCGACGGTGCCGGTGGATCCGATCACCGACCCGACCGTGCCGGTGGATCCGACTACTGATCCGACGGTGCCGATCGATCCGACTACTGACCCGAATGAGTCAGCCGACAAGACCCCACCGTCGGAATAGGCCGGTGGAGCTGCACCAGCTGATCCTCCAGCTCAGATGCCGCACGCCATTCAGCCGGTCACCTGAGCGCGACCGGGCGGACAAAGCACACGTTGAGGAATCGACGTCAGAGGTGTGATCGCGACATCATGGACGCATGACTGACATCACCCAGCGTCTGATCCTCGTGGCCGTCGTTCTCGTCGTCGCAGTGATCCTGCGTGTCGTGCTGGTGATGATCATCAACCGCAGCGTCCGGGCGCTGGCATCGCGAGTTCCCGACTCGGATGACGCCGCGAGTGGCCGGTCAGGTCTGCTGTCCCGAGCCGGAGGGGTTGCTCGCGAACGCCAACGTCAACGGGTGACCACGCTCGGCTCCCTGATGCGCAACGTGGTGGACGTGGCCATCGGTATCATCACGCTGTTGACGGTGCTGTCCATCGTCGGCATACCCATGGGTCCACTCCTGGCGTCAGCCGGTGTGGGCGGCGTGGCCATTGGTTTCGGGGCGCAGTCGCTTGTCAAGGACTACCTCTCGGGCATCTTCATGCTCGCGGAGGATCAGTTCGGCGTGGGGGACATCATCACCGTGGGGGAGATCAAGGGCACCGTCCTGGAGGTCACCCTGCGGGTCACAAAGCTGCGGGACTTCACCGGTGTGGTGTGGTACGTGCGCAACGGTGAAATTCTCACACTTGGCAACATCTCCCAAGGGTTCTCCGTCGAGTGGATCGAGTTCCCGGTGGCCATCGATGAGGACCCGGACAAGGTGATCGCGGTTCTGCGGGATGCGTTGGACGGCATGAGCGAGGAAGAAGCGTTCGCCGAGGTGTTGATGAACGAACCCGAGGTGCTCGGTGTCGATTCGATGTCCGGCGGCACCATGATCATCAAGCTTGCCGTGCAGGCGCACGCCAACCAGCACTGGGCAGCTGTTCGGGAGGTTCGCCGCCGCGCACAGGAGGCGTGCACAGCTGCCGGAATCCGCAAACCCATCCTGTACCCGGCTACGCCCCAGTAATACGGAAAGCGCCCGAGTTGGGTGACATTTCCGCTGGACAGCCCACCGACATGTTCCCGAACTCCTGGACATCCCCACGCGCGAACCTTCGCCAACCTCTTGCACTGGCGCTTAGGCTTGGTCGTGATGTGGTCCCGAAGAGAAGTTGTCGACTATGCGCTACAGCGGCGCGCGACTCTGGAGTCGTGGCGCCGTGCGCCCCGCGCCCGGAGAACAACCATCTGCGACGCGGACCCCATCCTGATCCGCTCCGCCCTGCACCATGGGCAGGAATGGGACACGCCGTGCCCTGTGTGCGAGCACCAGCCGATGCTGAGCCTCAACTACGTCTTTGGTGAGCAACTCGGGCAGTATTCAGGACGCATCAAGTCTCCGGCCGAACTGGAGGAGATGGAGAACGAATTCGGTGAGTTCAAGGTGTGCGTCGTCGAGGTATGCACCGAATGCAAGTGGAACCACATGGTCATGACGTTCCTCCTGGGGGATGGTCAGCAACGCAAGCCGCCGCGTCGGCGTAGAACAGTGGAGGACATCTATGGCTGAGGGCAAGCGTTCCAGGGCTGCAAAGCGGAACAAGCGCGGCAGGAGCAGGGCCCGCAAATTCTGGGGACGCCTCGGGCTCGGCGCGCTGATCCTGTTCCTCGTGGCGGGTCTCGCCGGAATGGGCACATTTCTGTGCCTGTATTCCACGACGGATTTGCCGGATCCCAACGAGGACTTCACCACCAACACCACGTTCATCTACTACAACGACGGCCGGAACCAGCTGGGATCCCTCGCCGTGCAGAACCGTCAGACGCTGGAATACGGCGAGATGCCCCAGATTATGAAGGACGCTGTCATCGCCGCCGAGAACCGCACCTTCTGGACGGATCCCGGCTTCTCCCTCACCGGTATCGCACGCGGAGCATTCAGCATCGCCACAGGCGGAGAGGTGCAGGGTGGTTCCACCATCACACAGCAGTACATCAAGATCTACTACCTGGACTCGGAGCGAACCCTGTCGCGGAAGGTGCGGGAGCTCATGCTGGCGATCAAGATGGGTCGCGAGTTGCCCAAGGAGGAGATCCTCGAGGGCTATCTGAACACCATCTACTTCGGCAGGGGAGCCTATGGCATCCAAGCTGCGGCAAGGTCCTATTTCCTGAAGGATGCATCCGAGCTCACCATGCCTGAGGCCGCCTCCCTGGCAGCCATCCTCAACAACCCGGCCGCCTTCAACCCGTCGGGTGATCAGGACACCGTCGAGGCACTTGAGGGACGGTACCGCTACGTCCTGGAGGGGTTGCTGGAGATGGAGGTGATCACGCAGGCCGAGTACGACCAGGCAGCGCAATCCCTGCCCGAATTCCCGGAGGTCCCCGTCAACGATCGCTACGGCGGGCCCAAGGGCTTTCTCATCAAGATGGTGGAGGATGAACTCCGGGAACAGGGTTTCGACGAGGAGGAGATAGCGGGCGGCGGGCTCAAGATCACCACCACCCTGGACAAGGACATGCAGGCCTCGGCCAACCGCGCCGCCGCTGCTTACACGGCCGAAGCGGCAGAGAACGCGAGCGAACCGCAGAACCCCGACGATCTGCACGTGGCCATCTCCTCGGTGGACACCGCCACGGGCGGCATCCTCGCGCTGTACGGGGGCGAGGACTACGTCGAGAACAGCAGAAACTGGGCAGCCACCAAGCGTCCCGCAGCGTCGACGTTCAAGGTGTTCGCCGCCATCGCGGGCATGCGTGAGGATTTCTCGTTGCGCAGCGTGCTCGAGGGCAACACTTTCACCCCGAGAAACGAAACCAGCACCGTCCGAAACCAGGGGTCGCAGCAGTATGGACCTGTGACCCTGCGCCGTGCGATCGCCGAATCCATCAACACGGCGTTCGTGGACATGACCGGGCAGATTGAGGACGGTCCGCAGAAGATCATCAAGGCGGCGAACGACGCGGGCGCTCCGGGCGTGGCCGGGGAGGATGGTTGGGACCCCAACAACCGCATCGCGCTGGGCGCCGCCGAGGTGTCACCGGTCAACATGGCAAACGCCTACGCAACTTTCGCGGACTCCGGACGATACAAGCCTGCGCACATCGTGGCGTCGGTGGAGGACGCCGCAGGCGACGTGCTGTATGAAGCGGACACGACACCACAGCAGAACATCGACCCGAACGTGGCAGCGAATCTCACCGACGCCCTGACCAGCGTCGTGTCCGAGGGCACCGGTCGCAGGGCCGCAGCGTTGGGCCGTCCGGTCGCCGGCAAGACGGGTACACACGGTGTCGAGGACGAAATCCAGTCCGCCTGGTTCGTCGGATACACCCGCCAGATCTCCACGGCAGTGATGTACGTGGTGGGTGACGACGGCATCGGCGACCTCGATGACTACAAGCGGCCGCAGGACTCCACTTTCTTCGGATCGTCCTACCCCTTGATGACTTGGTTGGACTTCATGACCGATGCAAGCGAGGGCATGGAGGTTCTGGACTTCGACGAGCCCAGGAGACTCGAGGGCAGGGCCGAAACCAGATCTCCTGAGAGAGAAACCAGACGCCCGGCGGAACCCATCGAACGGCAGACCTCCGGACGCGACGAGCCCGAGCGTCCGACGGAGTCAGCGCCTCCCACTGAAACAATGAGCGAGGAGCCCGCCGAAACGCCCACCCAGAGCGAGGAGCCCCCTCCGCCCTCGGAACCCGAACCAGAACCCACCAGGACGGAGAGACCGGAGCCGGAGCCCGAGCCGGAGCCGGAGCCGGAGCCGGAGCCCACCAGGACTCAGCGGCCCGTGGAGCCGACGAGGGGACCGGAACCGGAGCCCACACGTGAGCGGTCGAACCAACAGCCGAACCAGCCACCGGAGGAAGCGCCGGGATCTGATGATGAACCCGCCGACGACGACTGAGCCGTACACCATCTCATCCCGCCCGGCACCGCGACTATCTTTCCCAAGCTGGCTCGAGCTTGCGCGGATGACCCCTTTGGGTTCCCGACACGCGTGCGAGCGCAACCTCTAAGGTTGTCCTCGTGAAGAACGCTCTCCTGCCTGGTCTCGGTGGACCGATGGGTCGCCATGCCAAGCCGTCCGGAGTGTGGTTCAACCCTCTACCGTGGGTAATTCTGGTGGCGAGCGTCCTGTTCGCAGTCTTGGCTCTGCGCCAGGTGCCCTGCATTCAGACTGACGCCACCAACGCCATCGACGGCTTCATCCGGCTGTGCTACTCGGACATCCCACTGACGTGGACGGGGCAGGAGTTTGGTCTCGGCAACCCGCCACTGGGTGGGGACGCCATGGTGTTCTCGCCGGTCCTTGGCGTCTTCATGCTGATGGCCGTCAGGGTCTCCGAGTGGCTGGGCGCGGAGGTCCGAGCGGACGCAGACGTTCAGGTCCAACTGGAGGGGGCGGAGATCTTCTTCGCCGTCACCGCCGTGATGCTGTTCGTGTGCTTCCTCGCCTGGGTGGTGTCCATGACGCTGATGGGCCGGGATTCGCGGGGAAGATTTCGGAGCTGGGACGGCATGCTCGTCGCTGCCTCTCCCGTTGTTCTGGCCAGCGGACTCATTCACTGGACCCTGCTGCCGATTGCGTTGAGCGCCGTCGGGCTCTATCAGTTCTCCCGCCGGCGGGTGATCGAGAGCGGCATCCTCCTGGGGATTGCTGCAGCCGCCGACACCATGCCGCTGGCCATCATCGTTGCGGTCACCGTGTGCATTGGACTGCGCGGACGATGGACACAGATGGTCAAGTTCGTCGCCCCAACCGTCCTGACGTGGTTTGTGATCCACATCCCGCTCCTGATGCGGGACTGGGAGTCCGTCATCGCCTTCTACCAGACCCAGGTGAGCGGGGAGGCATCATACGGGTCGGTGTGGTTCCTGATGCAGCTCACGACGTGGAATGTGCAGTCGGCCGGGTACTTGGGCCTGCTGGTGCTGCTCGTGCTCATCGTGGCCACGGTGGCATGGCTCTACGGCAAGAAGCTCCGTCCTCGTGTGGGAAGCTTGGTGGCTGTCTTCATTTTCCTGGCCTCTCTTCTGGGCGCCGCGTTCCCGCCGCAGACGGCTCTGTGGCTGCTGTTCGCCCTCGTCTTTGCGCGACCCCTCCGCCTCGAGTACATCATTTTCACGGCGGTGCAGGTGGCGTACTGGTTCGCCATCTGGGGGTATCTCTCCGGGCACCTCACGGCCGCGAAGAATGGCCCGACGAACCTGTACTTCCTGGCCATCATCTTCCGCGTCATCGTCGACCTGTGGCTCCTCTTCCTCTTCTACCGGGACATCGCCAGACCGCGTCAGGATGTTCTGCGCGCTCCCGAGTACAGCGACCCGCTGGGTGGCGTCCTGCTGGACGGCGAACTGATGGGGGCCGATCAAGACGACGACGGTCCGGAGGTGAGCGTGGACGAGGAGGACGAGGAGGACGAGGAGGACGAGACGACGTCGGTGAGCCGGGAGCGGGCGGCTACACCAGGGTGATCTCGTCGAAGGTGGTCGTGGTCATGCGGCACGTCATGGGAATGTCCTGGCCCACTTCCACACCCGGTTCGTCGCCCGCCACCCACAGCATGGAACTATGCATGTGGGGAGGCTCCGCGAAGGGCCTCTTACGGCCGCCGATTGTGAAGGGGGAGAGGGTTCTACCCGTCGCCTCCAGTACACTCTCGGCGATCGTGACCGCTCGCTGCCGCAGGCTCCGCTGCGGCACCGGCGCGCCCAACGCAATGCCGTGAGCCGTGCCGCCGCTGGCGACGACGATGAACCCATCGCGGCGGGCACGTGACTGGTGATATCCCAAGCGTTCCCCTCGCCGTATCCGGTGGATGTCTAGGACGTCGGCTGTGGTGGCGAGGGCCGACGGCGCACCCAGCCAGAGTCTGGTGCCGATGCGCATGCGCGTGGGCGCGTCGACGCTTGTGCGCAGTACGCCGTAGTCGGCCACGGACAGGTGGGAGAGCCAGAGGGCGCCCTTTCGGCACTGCAACGCTCTCCTGGCAAGCTCGGTTGCCTCGTGCAGGGAGCCTTTCGCTGGCAGGTGGATGGACCAGCCCTCGAACCGCAGGGTCCCCAGTTCCGCGGGAAGATCATTGGGAGGGAGACCGTGGCGGTGCATGGATGTCTCAATCTCCAACTGCACGCGGGCGTGCGGATGTGATCGGCTGACGGCCTCGAGATCCTCGGAGCGGGAGATCATGGTGATCACGCGGGGATCATCCAGCAGGGTCGTGGCAGCCACGTCGCCGGGGCGCCACGGGTTCAGCACCACCACGTCGCCCTGCCAGCCGGCAGTGCGGACGGCGGCGACTTCCTGTGCCATGCCGACGGCGAGCGTGTCGGTGCCCAGCTCGGAGGATTCCCGAGCAAGCATGTCCAGTCCGAAACCGTAACCGTTGCCCTTGGCGACCGGAACTGTTCCCGGGACCTCGGAGATCAGAGCGCGCTGGTGAGCGCGCCACTCGTCATGGGCGAGGGTCAGTCGAAGAGTCATGTCAGCGTCGCTTCATGTAGGTCAGGAAGGCGAGATGCAGCACCTTGTTGATCGCCATGTCCCATTCCCCAAGATGCGCCACTGCTTCTCCACCCGTGCCCACCTTGAACTGGATGAGCCCGAGCTCCGGGTCATCCTTGCTGAGGCCTTCGGTGATGCCCCGCATGTCGTAGACGGCGCAACCGGCGGCCAGGGCGTCGCGGATCATGCGCCACTGGATGGCATTCGATCCACGGACGTCGCGCTTGGCGGTGGTGGAGGCGCCGTAGGAGTACCACGCGTGGGTTCCCACGCGGATCATCGTGGTGGCCGCCACCAGATCACCCTCGTGCTCGGCGAGGTAGACCTGCATCCGTCCGTCCTGTTCGGAGTTGAGGGCATCCCACATGGATTCGAAGTACGAGAGCGCTCGGCCGGTGAAACCGTCCCGCTTGGCTGTCTCAAGATAGATCGCATGAAATCGTGCGAGGTCTGAGCGTTCACCGGTCCGCACATCCACGCCGGCCTTGTCCGCCTTCTTGATGTTGCGTCGCCACTGCTGGTTCATGCCCGTGAGGAGTTCGGCCTCGGTCTTGGCGGACCCGTCCTCGTGGAGAAGTGGCAGGTGGAAGTTGAACATGGGCTGGCCAGCGGCGAAACCCTCGCTGTCGTCGCTGGTGTGCCAGCCGAGGTGCTGCAGTTGTCTCAGCACGCGCGTGGCGACCAGGGAGGTGTCGTCGGGCTTGCACTGGGACAGGCGCGCGATGTTGTCGTGGGCGATGGCTGCTTTGACTGTCTCGGCCGACCATCGACGATGCGGGAGGGCGGGGCCGATTCGGACGGCAAAGGCCTTGGCATTCTTGGCGTACTGCACCAGAGCGGTCAGCTGCTCGGCCACGTCCGGTCGTTCCCAGTCCAGCACCGGGCCCTCGGGCAGGTAAGCCAGGTAGCGTTTCAGCGCGGGCAGCTGCCGGTACAGGACGAGCCCGACGCCGATGAGTTGGTCGTCGTCGAACCAGCCCAGCGATTCGCCCCGCCACTCATTCTTCACCGCCGCCCACGACGGAAGCTGGAGGAAACTTGCCGTCCCGCGCGCATTGATGAACGCGAGATGATCCTTCGACGGTATGGGCCTGACAGTGATGCTCACGCCGTCCAACCTATCGCGAACGGTCACCTTGGACGGGCGGACGCTCCCTCACGGATGCGCCGCGACGACGACTCATTGGCGCGGCAGTCGCTCGTGCACATCCTCCGAGAGACGGATCACGGCGTAGTACAGCTCCAGGGACATGCGCGCCAGCGCCAGGTAGATCAGCCCGATGAGTGGTGCGAGGATCAACGCGGCGATGATGTTCAGGGCCTCACCCGTCAACAGCGCGCCGATGAGGAAGAACAGGACGCCCAGACCGATGACGGCTGTGAGGACGATGTAGACCACCTTGATGATCTTCGGTGTCACGAATGACTGGAATCCGAAGTCGAAGAGCGCACTGAAGAAGCTCTTGCCGTCGCTGGTCATCCCGGTTGGCTGTTGGGGTTGCCCGGTCCACTGCTGCTGGTTGGCGTAGGGGGCGGACTGTTGGCCGTACCCGCCGCCGTAGGCACCCTGTTCGCCGTAAGCACCCTGTTGGCCGGTCCACTGGTCCGCGGGCTGCTGGGGCTGGTTTCCCCATTGGTCTGCGGACTGCTGGGGCTGGTGATCCCATTGATTCGCGCCGGACTGGTCCTGTTCGCTCCACGAGGACTGCCCGGCTTGGGGGTCAACAGGTTGCTGCCCCCAGGGCTCGTTCCCGGACTGCTGGCCCCAGGGCTCATTCCCGGACTGCTGATTGCTTGGATCATTCGGATTGTGAGGGGTGCTCATGACTCAAGACCTTTCGTGTGAGGTGCGCTGCCAAGGGTCACGCTACCTTTTTGGAACCACAGTCGTGGAGCATTCCACGACTGCGAGACATGAAGGTCGGGCCCTTACTGGTTCGGGGAGCCGAGCTCCACACCACGCTCCACCACGATGTCCTCGAGCTCCTCATCGATGCGCATTCCGTAGAAGGAGCGGTGAATGAAGAAGGCTGAGACCAGGAAGAACACCACGGCAAGTACACCCGTGAGCAGCGCTCCATTCTGCTCCGTCAGTTCAACGGCGAGCGCCACGGCGAGCAGCCCGAACAGCGTCGTGAATTTGATCACCGGGTTCAGGGCGACGCTCGATGTGTCCTTGTAGGGATCGCCCACCGTGTCGCCGACGACAGTTGCCTCGTGCAGCGCCGTACCCTTGGCGTCCAGATCCACCTCCACCAGTTTCTTTGCGTTGTCCCAGGCCCCACCGGCATTGGCCATGAAGATCGCTTGGTACAGCCCGAACAGGGCCATGGAGATCAGGTAGCCAATGAAGAGGAACGGCTCCACGAACGCGAACGCCAGGGTGGCGAAGAAGATACCCAGGAAGATGTTGAGCATGCCCTTCTGGGCGTACTGGGTGCAGATCTCCACCACCTTGTTCGAGTCCTTTTCACTGGCTCGCGTGGTGCCGTCGAGCTTGATGTGTTCGCCGATATATTCGACAGCGCGATAGGCACCGGTGGTGACAGCCTGGATCGAGGCGCCCGTGAACCAGTAGATGACGGCGCCCCCGAGCAGCAGGCCCAGGAGGAAGGGGGCGTGCAGCAGGGACAGACTCTCGACGTTCTCCGTCAGCCTGTTCGTGAGGCTGATCATGATGGAGAAGATCATCGTCGTGGCGCCCACCACAGCTGTGCCGATCAGCACGGGCTTGGCAGTGGCCTTGAACGTGTTGCCTGCACCGTCGTTGGCCTCCAGCAGATACTTGGCCTGCGGGAAGTTGGGACGGATGTCGAAATCGCGCTCCAGTTCGTCGTCGATTCCGGGCATGTCCTCGATGGTGGACAGTTCGAAGACGGATTGGGCGTTGTCGGTGACGGGGCCGTAGGAGTCGACGGCGATGGTCACGGGGCCCATGCCGAGGAACCCGAACGCCACGAGCCCGAAGGCGAAGACGGCGGGAGCGATCATGACCTCCCCCAGCCCGAGGGTGGAGATCCAGTACGAGATGGCCATCAGGCCGGTGATGGCCATGCCGATCCAGTAGGCGGAGAAGTTGCCGCTGACGAGCCCGGACAGGATGCCCAGTGAGGCGCCGCCCTTGTTGGAGGAGACCACCACCTCACGGGTGTGCTTGGAGTTCGTCGAGGTGAAGACCTTCACGAGCTCCGGGATCAGGGCACCGGCCAGGGTGCCGCAGCTGACGATGAGCGAGAGTTTCCACCACAGACCGTCGCCGAGTTCGCCGATGAGCAGGATCGAGGTGAGGAAGGTGGTGACGATGCAGACCACCGACGTGATCCACACCAAGGATGTCAGTGGATCCTCGAAGTCCATCTCCGCTGCGTCGGCGTACCTGGCTTTGGCGATCGCGCCGTTGATGAAATAGGAGATGCCGGAGGCCACCAGCATCACGGCGCGGATGACGAACAACCACACGAGCAACTGCACCTGGATGGCGATGTCCTCGACGCCCAGCAGGATGAATGTGATGAGTGCCACTCCGGTGACGCCGTAGGTCTCGAAGCCGTCGGCAGAGGGGCCGACGGAGTCGCCGGCGTTGTCGCCCGTGCAGTCGGCGATGACACCGGGGTTGCGTGCGTCGTCCTCCTTGATGCCGAAGGTGATCTTCATGAGGTCGGCGCCGATGTCGGCGATCTTGGTGAAGATGCCGCCCGCGATACGTAGCGCGGAGGCGCCCAGCGATTCACCGATGGCGAATCCGATGAAGCAGGCACCGGCGATCTCGCCGGGTAGGAACACCATGATGACGAGCATCATGGCCAGCTCAACGGAGATGAGCACCATGCCGATGCTCATCCCGGCACGCAACGGGATGTCGTGGCACGGGTACGGCTTCCCGGCCATGGCGGCGTGTGAGGTGCGCGAGTTCGCAAACGTATTGATGCGGATGCCGTACCAGGCGACGCCGAAGGAGCCGGCCATGCCGATGAGCGAGAACAGCACGACGATGGCGGTGCGGCCGATGCCGATCTGTTCAAGGAACAGGTAGTAGAGCACGATGATGGCCGCGATGAAGGCCCAGAGCACCAGTAGGAACTTGCCCTGTTGCTTGAGGTAGGTCTTGCAGGTGCCGTAGATCAGTTCGGAGATCTCGCGCATGGACTGGTGTACGGGCAGATGGCTGAGCTGCCGGTAGGTCATGACGCCGAAGGCGAGGCCCAACGCGCAGACGATCAAGCCGAGGCCCAGCAGAATGTCGCCGGGTAGCCCGAGGAAGTCGACCGAGCCGAGGTCGGGGAGTTGAAGATTGGCCTCGCCCATGGCCTCGTCCTGGCCGGGGGTCTGTGGTTCAGTCGCACAGGAAGTCAGTGCGATCGCACCCCCCAGCGCCACCGCCACCATGGCCCAACGCGGCCGTCGAGTACCTGTTGCCCGCTGTTTCGCTCGCGGTGTCACGCCCATCGTGTTCACTCCCAAGAGGTCCACCGACGGCGCCGTCGCCGCCTGTTGGCAACGATGCTACGCCCGGTGCTCCGACGGGGTGCGTCGGGGTGAGTTTTGAGATGTTGACACGTGCGACGGTGGATGTAGCGTTCGTGTACCCGCCTTGAGGAAGGATGCGATGAGGTCAGACCAACCCTGTCTCCGCCCCCACCTGGGGTGCCTGCCACGGATACACCGCCGAGCGGATGCCTGATGCTGTCCGTCGACCACGAGTCCTCGGTGCCGCCCTTTGAGCAGTTGCGCCAACAGATCGCTGAGCGGGTGCTGTCGGGGGAACTGCGACCGGGCGACCGACTGCCCACGGTTCGTCGCCTCGCAGACGAGCTAAGCCTCGCTCCCAACACGGTCGCCCGCACATATCGGGAGCTGGAAAGCGATGGGATGCTCGAGGGGAGGGGTCGTGCAGGCACATTTGTCTCAGATGATCATGCCAACAACGCGGCCAAGGCCGCGGCACGCGCCTATGCAGACACGGTTCGCTCACTGGGGCTCGATGTCGCGGATGCAGTGGCACTCGTGCAACGAGCCATGGGGAACTGAGAGTCTGCCCAACCTGGTTCGACGGGATACTGCACCGCAGAGGCGGATGGCTGGTCTATTTTCGGCCGAACAGTCGACCTCGTCGTACGCGGTCGTCCCGCTCAGCGGCAGGCTTCACGGCGGCGGGACGGGTGATCGAGCGTCGCTTGTTCCGCTGTGCACGGAGGCGTGCGCGATCCTGCAGTCGTAAAGGTTCGATGGCCTCCTGAACGGCAACAAGGATCGACCCTCGGAGCAGCCACAGGGAAGTCTCGTTGCGAGGGTCCACCATCAGCAGGTCGGTCAGGATCGCCATGGCCTCGCCGCTCGCCTCGAGACTCTGCGCGAGCGTCCGGTCGATCTCATCGTCTTCTTCCTCCGCATCAGCCTGGACGAGTGCTCCGAAGCCGTCGACGGAATCTGCGACATGCTCCAGCAGGACTGCGAATGCCGCTCGGACATCGTCGCCGTAGCCATCGTCCGGGGTGCTGACCTCGGGTGCTTCCTTGTGCATCGTGAAGTACAGAGCTCGCACGGCGAAGAGTGATCGGTCCAGAGCGTCGAGGCTGCTACGCAGGATCGGTTCGATCCGCGGTGCGCCGATCGATCGGGTGTTGAGCTGCCGCAGCTCTTCCAGGGTGCTGACGGTGGAATGCGCTTGGCGGGCACTGTGGGAGATGTCACGGACCCGATCCAACCAGTCGCCAACTTCGCCCCGCGTGATCGGGCGCTGCTCCATGGATCGCCCCGCTTCACGCAGCGAGTCCGCTTCTTGTCGAGCGACGTCGCGTACCTGATGCACGGCGGTATCGATCGGCAGACGCGGGGGCAGCAGCAGGTTGAACGACATCCCGACGCCGGCCCCGATCAGTGTGGTCAACACCCGGATCTCGGCCCCGATTCCCTGACCGCCGACGGCGAGGATCAGCATGGCGCTGATCGGTGTCTCCAGGGCTTGGTCGCCCAGCCGCAGAACCGCGGCCAGGATCAGCGACGTCGCAATGGCCAGAGCCAGGGACCACCAGGTCAACCCCACCCAGGACGAGACCCCGATGGCCACCAGCACGCCGGTCACGACGGCGCCGACGCGCACGACGCCCATCTTGAGTGACGATCGGGCCGAGGACTGGGTCACCAGGAGGGCCGTCAACGCGCAGGTCAGGTCCACGGGTCCGGGGATCAGCCAGAGCGTGATCAGGTAGGACAGCACCGCGGCAGACGTGAGGCGGGCTGTCGAGATCAGGATCGCCTTCGGCGGCTGTTGCAGCCCGAAGCGTTGACGCACGATGCCGACCAGGGAAGTGATCGAGCCAGTGATGACACTCAAGGCAGAGCCTCCGCTCGGTGGGCCGGGCACGAAACTGTTGCACGCGCGGTCCGACGTGTAGCTGACCGCAGTCACAGCATACGGACGAGGCCGCGGTCAGGTGGCGCAGCGACTGCGCAGGAGGTCGACTCCCTCACCCCTGAGGTCGTCGCAGAAAGCTCCTCGTCCGGCCATCGCCATGATGAGCGCCAGCGTCGTGCCGGTTACCACCGGACCGTTGCCGACAGAGAAGTCCCCATCGGTGGACTCCAGTCGAAGGCCCTCCACGGCACTTTGACTAGGCACGGCGAAGTCCCGGCTGACGTAGAACCGTGCCACCTCCACGAGGGCTTGGCGTCGGGGGGCAATGGAAATGCCCAGGGGACGACGGATATCGGCCGAGTGCACGACGACCTCGCCCAGCCATGCGGCGGTGGGGCCCATGGGGGCTGTCGTGCTGGGGATGAGACGACGGAACTCCGCGAGGGTGTCTGCTGGGGAGTCGCCCAGGTGTTCTTCGAGACGTCGCTGGTTGTGCAGATCGAAGTCGAACTTGGCACCCACCACGCTGCGGAACCAGCGCAGGCGCCCCACACTGGCCACCGCGCTGAGGTGCGCCACGACCTCCCGGACACTCCACTTTCCGCACAGTGATGGCGTGGCCCACTGGGCCTCGTCGAGGGTTTCGAGGTCCTCGGCAAGCGCTGCCCGCTCTGCGTGGATCATGGACCACATCTCCATGGACATTTCCTTTCCCGTGCGAGGGCGTCGTCGCTCGTTCGTTGGAGACTATGAGACCCAGCAGGTCGGACGCGGTATTCCCTGTCTGACACGTACAAAATGGCGGTGCCCTTCAGGCTGGGCAGGAACCTCCTTATCGGTCCTGGAGCACAAGACCCCGCCACAACCGTGATGCACCGACGGCGGGAGAGCGACGCGGTCGTCAGGCCGTGTGTTCCCGACGCCCCAGGTCGTGGTAGGCAATGAGGAGCGTCAGCACCACCACCACCATGATCGCCGCGAATCCGGTGATGAAGGCCCAGGACCAGCCGCTACTGCCGAGAACCCAGAACGAGAGCGCCGTGATGACCGCTATCCCCACGGAGGTACCAATCCGCTGTCCGGTCTGCATGATGCCGCCGGAGCTCCCCGCGTAGGTCAGCGGAACATCAGCCAGCGTGAGGGTTTGGTTGGGGCTGATGACCATGCCCTGCGCGATCCCGATGAAGCTGAGGCTCAGCAGCAACCACCATTCACTCACCACGCCGAGCGACTGCAACCACACCACCAGCATGCTGGTCGCAAGTCCGAACAGCGCGAAGTACAAGCCGGCAATCACGAGCCGGCGGCCGAATCGCGCAACCTGACGCCCACCCCACAGGGCCGCCACGCCGGAGAGAATCGCGCTCGGCAATCCGATCAGGCCTGCATCGAGTGCGCTGTGGCCCAACCCGTTCTGCATGTAGAGCGCGAGCAACACCCACACGCTCGTGATGCCGACGAAATACAGCGACACGAGCGACGCACCGTTTGTGAAGCTCGGAACACGAAAGATCCCGAGATCGACCATGGGGTTGTGGCCAAGACGCTTCTGACGTCGCTCCCACCACAGCCATGCCGCCAGCAAAACCAACCCGATCGGTAGCGACGCCCAGACCCAGGCCCCCGCCCCCGCTTCAACGAACGGCAGCAGGATCGCCAACACAGCGAGCCCGAGCAGAACGGCCCCGACAGGATCCAGGTCACGAAGTACCGACGGCGCCTGTGTAGGGTCCTCGGATTGCTCGTTGATCAGTGGCTTCGGGAACCATCGCATCGCCAGCGCGATGGCTGCGATGCCCACCGGGATGTTGACGAAGAACACCCAGCGCCAGCCGTTCTCCACGCCGAGCCAGTTGATGAGCAGCCCACCGAGCACTGGGCCGACCGACACCGACGCCCCCACCGCAGCACCGAAGAACCCGAAGGCACGTCCGCGTTCAGGTCCGCGGAAGTGCTGCTGGATCATGCCCACAGCCTGCGGGTTGATCAACCCGGATCCGATCCCCTGAAAAGCGCGGGCGATGTTGAGCATGGCCGGGTCCACAGCGAAGCCGCAAGCGATCGACGCTGCGGTGAAGATCGCAACTCCAGCGATGAACAGCGCTCCGCGGCCGTAAATGTCGCCGGCTCGCCCTGCCGCGACCAGACCGACGCCGAACGCCAACGCGTAGCCGGACAGGACCCATTGCAGCTCTGACTGGCTGGCGTCGAGGCCCTGTTGGATGGATGGGAGTGCGACGTTGACGATGCTCACATCGATCAGCGACATGAACAGTGCCACCATCAGCACCGCGAGAATGTGCCACCGTCGGGGGTCAGGGACGTAGTTCTCCGCTGGTGGTTTGGGGGCTGGGGACACGACGCTGATTCTAGTGCGGTTCCCCCTGACCTAGTGTGACCATCATGGACGTGAACAAGTCTGCGGTGAGTACCTCCAACTTCGTGGTGATACTCACCGACGACCAGGGCTCGTGGGCGATGCCGCACCGCATGCCTGAGTTGGTCACGCCGCACATGGAGACGTTCCTGTCGGAGTCGTGGCAGTTGGACCAGATGTATTGCGCCTCGCCGGTGAGCGTCACCCGGCGGCGCACCCCGACCGTTATCTGGAAGGCCAACCGACCACGCCCGAGGTGCTGATCGATGCCGGGTACCAGTGCGCCATGAGTGGAAAGTGGCACGTGGGGCATTCGCAGCAACCAGCTCCCGGCTTTGAGTTCTGGTTTGCGCACGGCTTGGGAGGTGGCCCGTACTACGGCGCACCGATTTGGCGCAACGGCAAGTCGGCAGAGGAGCCCGCGTACTTGACCGACGCCGTAACCGACAAGGCGGTGAGGGACCGTTGCAGGCTGGTGGTCGCGCTGTGGGCCTCGTCAGCCACGTTGCGGAGCTGAAATCGCGCATCGCGGAACGGGTCGAGATCACGCGCCGCGCCGACGGAGGCTCTACTCTGCTCATCCGGTCGTGACGAGTGTGTCGAGCGCTTGTCCTGATGGAACGACACGTTGGCTGCAAGACTGGTGCCCAACAATCCGCAGATGAAGGAGCGACATGAGAAATCTGTTGGAAGTGGCCTGGAAAATCGCGGTGGCCCGCGGTGCCCTGGGGGTCATCCTGGGTCTGATCCTCTTGATCTGGCCGACGACAACCGCGGTGGCGTTCGTGTTGCTGTGGGGCATCTTCGTGCTCGTGGATGGGGTCGGCTGGTTCATCACCGCCTTCACCAAGGGACAGGACGGGAACACCCGGGTCCTGGCAATCGCGCTGGGCATCCTGGCCGTGGCCGTCGCAGTCCTTGCCATCTTCCGTCCACTCGCCACGGTGGGTGCGCTGGTCATCGTCTTGGGCATCTGGCTGATCATCCGTGGACTCATTGGTGCGGTCGTCGGGCTGAGCGGCGTCCGGGGCAAGTCCCGAGCACTGATCATCCTGGGGGCCGTACTGGATGTCCTGCTCGGCATCCTGTTCCTCATCAACCCGTTCGGTGCAGCAGCGATCCTCATTATTGTCATTGGGGTCACGCTGATCGTCTGGGGTGTGGTGTTTGTCGTGGTCGGGTTCATGCTGCGGAAAACCGCAAAGGCCAGTGTGTAACGTCGTGACGCTATGATCCGGCCATGCGAACCACCGTGGATCTCGATGACACAGTCCTCGCGGCCGCCAGATCCTTGGCGAGTGCCAGAGGAATCTTGTTGGGGCCTGCTGTGTCAGAACTCGCATTGCGAGGGTTGAGGTCAACGGAACACCCGCAACGCTCCCGGATCGATGACGCGTCGTATTCCCCGTTCCCCGTCATCCACGGAGAGAAAGGCGTCACCGATGAGCTCGTTGCCGAGCACCGCGATGGTTGAGGTCACGTGCCTGACGCGACTCCCAATTCTTCTCAGATGCCTCGACGCACACCGGACTCCCGCTTGAATCTTGCCCCAGCGGATCGACAGTACGTGGAACTGCTACCAGTGTGACGAAGGTCCGGTCTCCCGGGCATTGCCGACGGCCAGGTCGGCGTCGAGTTCGTCCAACGCGACGGTGATGGGATTGGCGAACGTGGTGGAGCCATCCGTCGAACCGCCGAAGAGCAGGCCAAGGACGCGACGCTGCATGTCCATGATCACGGAGCCGGAGTCACCCTGCTCCGAGAACCGGGGGGACTGGGAAGCGTCGGTGTCGATCCGGACCTGTCGACGCAGAGTCCTGACACCGATGCCGTCGCCGTAGTCGAGGCTGAGCGTCGCGTCAGTGGAGCCAACCGTTCCGTATGTACACCCCGTGGTGCGTCCGCACTTCTGCGCCGTGGCCCCGATCATCGCAGCCACAACACCCGCAACGTCACCAATACCTTGCACGGAGGACTGCCACTCCCGGCCGGGATCGAGAGTGATCACCGCCCCGTCGGTGTTCTCGGTCAGCCGTGCCCGCGTCAAAGAGCCGAACTCCTGAGTCTGTGGGTCTCCGCCATCTGGGATGCCGGGCTGCACCATGCGATCCCCGACTCTGCACCCGTCATCGATACAGGCAACGTGAAAATTGGTCAGCGCCATGGGCACGCCGGTGCGGCGGTCGCGCACGATGGCGCCCAGCGTCCCGACGAAGCCATACTCTCCGGCGACCTCGACGACAGGTGGAGCAAGTTGAAGACGACGGGACGGGCCCATGCTGATGCCTCCGTACAGTGTCGTGGAGGCAGCCTCCTCGACGGGGATGGACACATCGTGGGGCTGCATGGCTGGCTGCAACTCAACCACGAGCTCCTGGACGTCCGTTCTCACCCCGTCCATCACCTTCGGGACCACTTCCTCGACGTCGAGTTCATCCTCGGACTTCTTCTCACGCACGTAAACGATGATGCCGAGTTCACCCGTGGGTTCTCCCCCGCTGACCTTCTCCCCGATGTCAACGCCCACCACACCGGACTGTGCGAGAAGCTGGTCCTCCACCGACTCCTTGACGGGACGGATCGCCGCTCGCGTGTGACCCCCCGATCCGTTTGGCATCGCGGACTCCCGTTCATGGTTCCCAAGAAAGCTGCTGAGGAACAAGTACACCATCCGCGCGGTGCAGCTCCCTGACATCGGCATGAGTTCGTCGCATTTCTCCATCGCTACTACCGGAGGTAGGGCGGATGGGTAGGGTGGCGAGACACGCTGATCTGCGTACGAAGCAGGCGAGGGCGCGACGATGGTGTCCTCAATGAGGAGGAAGACCAACAATGGGTGTCTATGTAGTCACAGGAGCAGCTTCGGGTATGGGTCGTTCGACTGCCGAGCTGCTTCGCTGGAACGGCCATCGGGTCATTGGGGTGGACCTGCACAAGACCGACGTGGAGGCAGACCTCTCCACACTCGAGGGACGCGAGCGAGCGCTCGAGGAGGTCAGGGCCAAGTGCAATGGACGGCTGGATGGAGCCGTGCTGGCTGCCGGGCTGGGACCCGTCCCCGGCAAGGAGGACATCATCGCAAGGGTGAACTTCCTGGGCGTCGTCGAACTCATCGAGGGGTTGCACGACGTTCTCGCGGAAGCTCGGAACGCGAAAGTCGTGATCTTCTCGTCGAACTCCACCACCACCGTCCCGGGTATTCCGGACGAGATCATTGACGCATTCATGGAACGTGACATCGATCGGGCTGTTGAGGTGGCTGCCGCAGCGGGACCGGAAGCATCCCCCAGCTTCGTCTACGCCGGATCCAAGACGGCGGTCACTCACTGGATGCGCACTATTGGCGTCACGGAGAAGTGGGCGGGTCGGGGTATTCGCGTCAATGCACTCGCGCCGGGGGCAATCCGCACACCAATGGTCGAGGCCCAACTGAACGATCCCAAGCTGGCCCCGGCCATCAAGGCATTCCCCATCCCGGTGAGGGAATTCGGCAAGCCCGAGGAGGTAGCGCAGTGGGCGGTGTTCATGCTCTCTCCCGCGGCGAACTTCCTGTGTGGATCGGTGATCTTCCTCGACGGTGGTACGGACGCATACTTCAGGGCGGACTCCTGGCCCCGTGCCATGACGGCTGACCAGATGCCGGAGTACCAGGCCAAGATGGAGGAGTTCGCCCGTACTCAGACGGATTGATCGTCGCTGGATAAGGTGGCAGACATGTCAGCAGAGCTGCTGGAAATCCACATCGTCGCCGACTCCACGGGGGAGTCGGCGGTGCGCATCGCCCGCGCCGCGATCGCGCAATTCCCCGAGCACCACTTCACCTTCGTCAGGCATCGACGGCTGAACACCACCGAGGCCATGCTGAAGGTGATTGCGACCCTGCGGGAGCGCGTCGGGAAACCGACGGCCGTGATGTACACGCTCGTGAACAAGGAACTGGCGGACCTCATCGACGGCGCGTGCAAGGAACTGGGGATGCCCCACGCCGACCTCATGACCGGACCCATGGTCGCTCTCGAGGAGCTGACGGGCACGCCAGCGGACATGGTGCCCATGCGGCCCGTGGGCGTGGAGGCGGACTACTTCGTGCGGATGTCCGCGATCGACTTCGCGGTCCGCAACGACGACGGCGCACTTCCCGACGCCTTCACCGAGTGCGACATCTGCCTTGTGGGGGCCTCGCGCTCGGGGAAGACGCCACTGTCGATCTACCTCGGTTATCTGGGCTACAAGGTGGTCAACGTGCCCCTGGTGCCCGGCATCGAACCGCCGCCCCAGCTGTTCGAACTGGAGCGGTGGCGCATCGTCGGACTCACCATCGACGCGGAGCGGCTGCTGAACATCCGCAGCCAGCGGGTCAAGGGTCTCGGCGGATTCGGCAACAAGGATGGCTACGCCGATCTGGCGCGCATCTACGACGAACTGGACGAAGTGGGCCAGATCCAACGCAAGCTGGGTTGCCCGATCATCGACACCACTGGTGTCGCACTGGAGGAAGCAGCGGCCCGGATCATCGATCTGGTCGACACCCGCGCACGGAGGATGGGGCACCGGCTGCGCAAGCCCGCTGGCACCACCTCCCTGCGACCACCATCAACCTGAATCAGCGCCAGTCTCCACGAATTCGTGACCCGCCCACGAGGGCAGAAATTGCAGGGATACGCTGGTGGAGGACAGCGACGATGACGTCCTATGCACACAGTCGATCAAGGGAGCTACGACGAACATGACTGATCAGCGATTCATCTACGACCTCTCCGACGGCGATGCCACCATGCGCAACCTCCTGGGAGGCAAAGGCGCTGGCGTCGCGGAGATGGCCCGCATCGGAGTGCCGGTGCCGGACGCCTTCACAGTCACCACCACGGCATGCGTTGCCGCGATGAACAACAAGGGCGAATGGCCCGACGGTCTGAGCGATCAGATCGCCGAAGGTCTTTCCCGGCTGGAGGAACGCACGGGGAAGAAGCTGGGCGGAAGCTCGAACCCGCTGCTGGTCTCCGTCCGCTCCGGAGCGGTGCACTCCATGCCCGGGATGATGGACACCATCCTGAACCTGGGGATGTCGGATGAGTCGGTGAAGGCCATGGCTGAGGAGACCGGCAACGAACGTTTTGCGTGGGACTGCTATCGCCGCTTCATCCAGATGTACGGCGAGGTGGTCGAAGGCGTGCCCGGCCACGCGTACGAGGATGCCCTCACCGCGCTCAAGAGCGATCGCGGCGTCGAGCAGGACACCGACCTGGACGCCGACGACCTCAAGGAGCTGGTGGCCACCTTCAAGGAGATCTCCTCCGATCACCTGGGCGGCGATTGGACCAACGATCCGCACGAACAGCTGAACCGCGCTGTCGACGCCGTGTTCCGCTCCTGGGGCAACCCACGAGCAGAGGTGTATCGCCGTGCCCACAACATTCCCGCCGAGCTCGGCACCGCCGTCAACATCATGCAGATGGTCTTCGGCAACGGCGGCGACACCTCGGGCACTGGGGTCTGCTTCACACGGAACCCCTCCACAGGCGAGAAGGCCCTCTACGGCGAGTTCCTCCTCAACGCCCAGGGGGAGGACGTCGTCGCCGGCATCCGCACCCCTCGCCCGCTGGAGGAGATGGAGGAGATCCTCCCCGACGCCTACCACCAGCTCATCGACACCATGCGCAGGATGGAGGCGCACTACAAGGACATGCAGGACATGGAGTTCACCATCGAGAACGGGAAGCTCTACCTCCTGCAGACACGCAACGGCAAGCGCACCGCCGCCGCGGCGCTGAAGGTGGCCTCCGACCTGGTGGACGAGGGCGTGCTCGACAAGCACGAGGCGCTGCTGCGCGTCGAACCCTCACAGCTTGACCAGTTGCTCCATCCGGCCATCGACCCCAAGCACGGCCGCCGCCCCATCGCCAAGGGACTGCCCGCCTCACCGGGCGCCGCTGTCGGCGAGGTGGTCTTCGACGCCGACACCGCTGCCGCACGAGGCACCAAGGGCGAGCCCGTCGTACTGGTGCGCTTCGAGACCACCCCGGACGACATCCACGGCATCATCGTGGCCCAAGGCATCCTCACGGCCCACGGCGGCATGACGTCGCACGCAGCCGTCGTGGCGCGCGGCATGGGCAAGCCCTGTGTCGCAGGAGCCCAGGGAATCCGCATCGACGTCAAGGGAAAGTCGCTGACCATCGGTGATCAGATCTTCAACGAAGGAGACACCATCACGCTCGACGGCACCACCGGCGACGTCTACGGCGAAGCGCTGGAGCTCGTTCCGCCGCAGATCAACGCCGATTTCCGGAAGATGGTGGCCTGGGCCGACGAGGTGCGCGCGCTCGGCGTGCGTGCCAATGCGGACACCTTCGACGACGCCACCAAGGCCCGCGAGCTGGGCGCGGAGGGCATCGGGCTGTGCCGAACGGAACACATGTTCATGGCTGCGGACCGGCTGCCCGCCGTCCGGAAGATGATCCTGGCGGAATCCCCCGAGGAGCGAGCCGCCGCACTCGAGGAGATTCTGCCCATGCAGCAGGCGGACTTCGAGGGCGTGTTCACGGCGATGAAGGGTCTGCCCGTGACCGTCCGGCTGCTGGACCCGCCGCTGCACGAGTTCCTGCCCAACCTGACGGAGCAGTCGCTGCTGGTGCAGAAGCTGGAACTGGAGGACGGCGACGAGCAGGAGATCGGAGCAGCGCGGGCCACGCTGGGCCAGGTCCGGCGTCTGCACGAACTGAATCCCATGCTCGGAACGCGGGGATGCCGCCTGGCGATGCTCTACCCGGAGATCCCGGAGATGCAGACCCGGGCCATCGTGCGCGCTGCCCAGGCCGTGCTGGAGCGCGAGGGTGAGACCGCCGAGGTGGAGATCATGATCCCGCTCGTGGCGCTGACCACAGAGCTGAAGGTGCAGCGTGGCATCGTCGAGAGGACAATGGCCGATGAGTTGCAGTCCTCCGGCAAGGAACTGCCGGTCACGATCGGCACGATGATCGAGCTGCCCCGGGCTGCCCTGATCGCCGACGAGATCGCCGAGTATGCGGACTTCTTCAGCTTCGGCACCAACGACCTGACCCAGACCACCATCGGCATCTCCCGTGACGACGCGGAGAACGGATTCCTCACCAATTACGTGGTGGACCACGTGATGGAGCGCAACCCGTTCGAATCCATCGACGTGGAGGGTGTCGGGCAGTTGGTGCAGATCGGCACAGAGAAGGGCCGCAGTGCCAAGCCCAAGTTGAAAGTGGGTGTGTGCGGGGAGCACGGCGGGGATCCGGACTCCATCGAGTTCTTCCACTCCGTCGGGCTGGATTATGTGTCGTGCTCACCATTCAGGGTGCCCATCGCACGGTTCGCGGCAGCAAGGGCGGTGCTGAACGAGCGCACCAAGGACTGATGCTTGTGCTTCGACGCCCTCCCACTCGAGTGGTAGGGCGTCGAAGCCGATCCGGTTCCACGGTCGATGTGCGTGCTGAAGCCCGTGCGGTTCAGCGCTCCACCACCAGTTTTCCAACCATCGTGAAACCCTCCACCTGGCGGTGCGCCTCCCGCAGGGTCTCGGCGCTGATCCCCTGCAGTGTGGCGGCCAACGTCGATTTCAATGTTCCTGCGTCGAACAGCTTCGCAGCCTCGTTCAGGAGGTCGCGCTGGGCAGTGCTCTCCGCCTGGAACAGTGGTCTCGCGAACATGGACTCCCAGTGCCAGGTCTGGGCCTTCGCCTTCAGGGGACTGATGTCCAGCCCGTGCGGCCCGTCGATGGCCACCACCTGCCCGTGGACGGGCATGAGATCGGCATAGGTCTGCTCATTGTCATTCGAGAAGGGCGAGAAGATGTAGTCGACGCCTTCTGGCGCGATCCGGCTCACCTCGTCCTTCAGGTTGTGGTGGTCCACCACGTGATGTGCACCCATGGCGTGGACCCACTTTCGTGACTCGTTCCGGGATGCCGTGGCGATCACTGTCACTGGGGTGAGTTGACGCGCCAACTGCGTCACCATGGAGCCGACGCCTCCTGCTCCACCCATGACGAGCAGAGTGCCTGTGCTGTCCGGACTCAGCTGCAGCTTGTCGAACAGCGCTTCCCACGCGGTGATCGTGGTCAACGGGACCGCGGCGGCTTCGGCGTAACTGAGGGATGACGGCTTGTGACCGACGATCCTCTCGTCCACGAGGTGGAACGCAGCATTGGTGCCCGGTCGGGCGTTGCTGCCGGCGTAGTAGACCTCGTCCCCGACGGCGAACGCAGTCACCTCATCACCAATCTTCACCACCACCCCGGCGGCGTCGTAGCCGAGAACCTTCGGTGCGGTCTCCGGGTCGAAGGAGGTACGCGTCTTGAGGTCGATGGGGTTGACCGACACGGCGTGGACCTCGACCAGCAGGTCGTGGGGCCCGAGGGGGCCCAGCGCGATCTCCACGTCGGCGAACGACGACGGCGCATCCACATCACCCGGAGCCAGCGAGGCTACGGCGCGTGTGGTGCCGTCGGTTGCGTCATGCGATGGGTACATGGAATGGCCTGGCCTCTGGTGCGTGGTCAGTCGTCGATCTCAACCTGACCGGTGTCGACGTTGATCTCCACTTCGACGTCGTCACCGGAGGCGTCCTCAATGTCGAACTCGTAGGCCGTGTAATCGTCGTCGTATTCCAGCTTCCAGCTGGTGATACGTCCCTGGGCGGCTTGGAGTGCCGTGTCACGAGCTTCCTCCCAGCTCATGGGTGATTCCAAGTCAATGGGTTGCTTCGCGTCGTCGGTGTCATCGCGATCCAACTCGACGATGACACCGCTGTCGGCATTCATGTCCATGTCGAGCTCTGTGCTTCCGTTCAGGACATCGAGTTCGTAGACCCACGCGTTGTTGTCGCTGGACCAATCCAGTTCGATGGAGTGGACGAACCCTCCACCGGCCTCCTGCACGGCTCGGTCGATGGCATCCTCCGGAGAGATGGCGAAGCTCTGAGTGGCCAGATCGACATCCTCGCTGGTGCTTTCCGCCGTCGCAGAATCGGAAGCAGATGGGGACATCTCAGGTGTCGAAGCACCGTCTGTCGGGGACTCGGTCATGCTGGGATCGGTCTCAGGCATCGATTCAGCCATAGTGGGGGACTCGGTCATGGCGGGATCAGGGCTCTCGACCGAGGAAATCTCGACGTCCGTGGGAGTGGGGGTGGTCTCCGGCTCGGCGGGCGAGCAGGCCGTGGCGGCCAAGCATGCGGCAGCGGCTAGGGCAATAATCGGTCGTCGCATTGTGGTCTCCTGTAGGTCTCGGGTTTAAGGGTCCACACTACGCGTGTGTGGGGGCCAACTCCCGGGACGTTCTATGAAAGAGCTATGGGATGACGTAGAACTCACCGCCCCTCGGAGAACCGTGGGGCGGTAAGTTCTGGCGTGCTTGTTGCTGTAGTCGAACGCGACTGTCTACTGCGGGATGCTGACGGGCGGTGCCTCGTCGTCGACGGAACGGTCGGGGCGGCGGAACAAGTTCAGGATCGCGGCCACGAGGCCGCCCCAGACCAGGAGGATGGCGGCAACGAGCATGATGAGTGCTTCGGCAGTCATTGCGTCACCCCCTCGGCGCGAGCGGCGATTTCGTGTTCATTATGGGTTTCGTCGAACTCTTCCATCTTCTTGTTCCTCGAGGGCAGCAGGGTGAGCAGGATCGCTGCAACGATCAAAGCGCCGGACATGCCCCAACCGAAGAGGCCAAGCGTCGCCAACGAGTAGTCGCCGCCGCCGTAGGGTTCCCGCACATTGTCCGAGATCTCGCTGTAGAGGATGTACCCCAGAACGACAGGAACAAGGAGCCCCATCACCCACATCCAGACTTTTCCTGCGGGGAAACTCGAGAACCGATCCAGGTGGTGCTGCAGCTGCGGGAGTTTACGAACAATCCAGGCGACGGCGATGATGAGAGCGAAGGCCCCAGCAAGGATGCCGAATCTGTTGACGAAGTGGTCAGTGATGTCCAAGAAGTAGAGTCCGGTGGTGGTGGCCAGCAGTGTCGTCGAGATCACAGCCATAGGAATGCCGACAATCGCTACGGCGACTGGCTTGGACAGGCCGAGCTTGTCCCGGACGCCAGCAATCACAACCTCGGTGATGGAGATCATGGAGGTCAGACCCGCCATGACGAGCGAGCCGAAGAATGCGACGCCCATGAGGGTCCCGAGCGGTGCCTCCGAAATGAGGCTGGGGAAGGCGACGAACGCGAGTCCGAGGCCTCCGGCAGCGACGTCGTTGATTCCGACGCCAGCAGCTTGCGCCATGAATCCGAGAGCCGCGAACACTCCAATGCCGGCCAGCAGTTCGAAGCTGGAGTTGGAGAACCCCACCACGAGGCCTGAGCCCGTGAGGTCGGTGCGGCGCTTCAGGTAGGAGGCGTAGGTGATCATGATGCCGAAGCCAACGGAGAGGGAGAAGAAAATCTGACCGTAGGCGGCTGCCCAGACGCTGGGATCTCCCAAGCTGCTCCAGTCCGGGGTGAAGAGGGCGTTGAGGCCGTCCATGGCTCCGGGAAGGAACAGTGACTGCCCCACCAGGAGGAGGAACATCAGCAGGAGCAGAGGCATGAACAGGAGGTTTGCGAAGGCGAGTCCTTTGTTCACGCCCAGCGAGATGACGATGAGGATGATCACCCACACCGCAACCATGGGTAGGACAAGCTGGGGAACGAAATCGAATCCGATGGTGGTGGCGTCAGCTATCTGAAGGAACTCGCCGTACAGGAAGGACGTCGGGTCATCCCCCCACGCCTGGGAAAGACTGAACCACGTGTACATGGCGGCCCACGCCACGATGGCCGCGTAGTAGATGGCGATGACAAAGCAGACCAGTACTTGCCACCAACCGAGGGCTTCCGTCCAGCCACCGAGTCGACGAAGGGCCATGGGGCTGCTGCCCCGGTAGCGATGCCCAATGGCGTATTCGAAGAACAGCAGTGGGATGCCGGCACTGAGAAGGGCGACGAGGTAGGGAACTATGAAGGCGCCGCCGCCCTCGCTGTATGCGACGTAGGGGAAACGCCAAATGTTGCCGAGCCCGACGGCGGAGCCGATGGCGGCGAGAATGAAGTAGTTGCGGGAGTTGAACACTTCCCTTTTGGGTGCCTTGGCGGCGGCGTGCGACATGTGTCCTCCGGCTGTCGTGGGGGGGCGCCGCCGACAATGTAGCGCCGTGGTCCCCCGGCCCGTCTGGTTCCGAGCTTTCCGAATTGAACCACAGCTGCTGGCCCGTCGGAGGAGCATCTCCCAATGTGAACGTCGGTGAATCGCGACGGCGCGGGCTCGTGCCAAACCACTGGTATGGCGAGTGATGGGCGCTCACACCAGCTGTGATGTGTCTCACCAGCGCTACATCACAGGTGTGGCGAGGACCACTGGTAAGCGCTCACACCAGCTGTGATGTGTCTCACCAGCGCTACATCACAGGTGTGGCGAGGACCACCGGTATTCCGTGCTCACTCCTCGAGCGTCGTGAGATCTCCCTCGTCCTCGCCCAACGCCCGCGCACGCAGGACTCGTCGCATGATCTTGCCGGAACGGGTCTTGGGGAGCTTGTCCACGAATTCCATTCCGTCGGGCTTGGCGATGGGGCTGAGATGTTTGGCGACGTGGTCTCGCAGCTCCTCCTCCAGCTCCTTGCCGGGTTCACGATCCGTTCGTAGGACGACGAAGACGTGGATGGCGCTGCCTTTGACGTCGTGCGGAAGCCCGATGGCGGCTGCCTCGACGACCTCCGGGTGCGCAACGAGTGCAGATTCGATCTCGGCGTTGCCCAGACGGTGCCCGGAAACCTTGATGACGTCGTCGGTGCGTCCGATGATCCAGAAGTAGCCGTCCTCGTCCCTCTTCGCAGCATCACCGGTCAGGTAGCGCCCCGGGAACCGCGACCAGTAGGTGTCGATGAAGCGTTGTTCGTCGTTGTAGAGGGTGCGGAACATGGCGGGTGCCGGATTCTTCAGCAGCAGCAAACCCTCGGTGCCGTCCGGAACCGGATTGCCCTCCTCGTCCACCACTTCCGCCTCTTGTCCGAACACTGGCCGACCTGCCGCGCCGGGCTTCAGCGGCATGGACGGCACGGTGGTGATCTGGAACATTCCGGTCTCGGTCTGCCACCACGTGTCCATCAGCGGACAGCGCCCACCCCCGATGACCTGGTGGAACCAGCGCCATGCCTCCGGGTTGATGGGCTCACCCACCGAGCCCAGCAGTCGCAGGGAGGAGAGGTCGCGTCGGCTGGGCCATGCTTCTCCGAAGCGCATCAGTGAGCGAATGGCCGTGGGCGCCGTGTAGAAGGTGGTGATTCCGTAGTGCTCGATGAGCTGCCACCACCGGTCCGGGTGCGGATACGTGGGGGAGCCCTCGTACATGAACGTGGTGGCGCCGGCCAGTAGCGGTCCGTAGACAAGATAGGAGTGGCCGGTCACCCAGCCCGGATCGGCGGTGCACCACCAGCGGTCCTCGTCGCGGATGTCAAAGGTTTGTTTCAGGCTGGTGTGGACACCCACCATGTAGCCGCCGTGGGTATGGAGGATTGCCTTGGGGCTGCCGGTGCTGCCCGAGGTGTAGAGCAGATACAACGGATGCTCGGAATCAACCTGCACGGTTTCGCACCGTCCACGAGCGATGGGGAGGGCACAGAGATCGTGGTACCAGTGGTCGCGTTCGGGATCCATCGCGACGTCCTGGCCGGTGTTGCGTACGACGATGACGTTCTCCACAGTGGCGGAGAAGTGGACCCCTTCATCGACGATGTCTTTCAAGGGGAAGACGGAGCCGTTGACCCACGACCCATCGGCGGTAATGACGATCCGTGATTTCGAGTCGGCGATCCGGCTGGAGAGCGCATCGGCGGAATAGCCCGCGAAGATCACGGAGTGCACCGCGCCCAGCTTGGCGCAGGCGAGCATCGCGAAGACCACCTCGGGGATGCGGGGCAGATAGATGGTGACGACGTCGCCCTCACCCACCCCCATGGCGGTGAGGACGTTGGCGAACTGCTCCACCTCGCGGTTCAGGGCGAAGTAGGAGAATGTGCGCACCTTGGAGATGTCCTCGCCCACCCAGATCAGGGCCAGCTTGTTCTTGCGAGGCCCCTCCAGGTGACGGTCCACGCAATTGGTGACGATGTTCGTGCGGCCACCCACAAACCACTTGTGGAACGGGGCATCCGAGTCGTCCAGAACGGTGTGCCAGGGTTTCGACCACTGCAGTTCCGCTGCCTGCTCAGCCCAGTACGCCTGCGGATCCTTTCGCGACTGCTCCTCCAGGGTTTGCCAGTCCCGGATGCGATACGTCTCAACAGCGCCGGGATCGGGCTCGTACATCGTCTTCTCGGACATTTCCCAGGTCTCCTTCGTCTTCCTCGACGGGTCCGGCCGTTCCGCGGGCGGCACCGGTGACGCTCTTGGCGACACATTAGACCCGCAGCTCGGTCACGTCGAGGGAAGCGTTGAGAATCGCGGCCGTCATCGCGGTGCGTACAACTGACGGCGTTCTCTCCGGACCGATGTTCCGATGTCTGATGCGCGCCACCGGGTACCTTGAGCGAGCTGGGACGCTGTTGGCGTCATCGCACGAAGATCGGAACGTCCTTGGTGGAGCGGGCGGGGTCGAAGGTGTAGCCGTCGGCCTCGAACTCCGTGACCGCCGACGCGGTGCGGACCCGGTTGCGCACCAACCATGCCGCCATCAGGCCGCGGGCGCGCTTGGCGTGGAAGGACACGATGCGGGGTGTGCCGTCGTCGTCGCGGTCCTCGAAGCGGGGGCTGATGACGCGGGCGCCCAGACGGTCGACGTCGATCACGTTGAAGTACTCGGTCGAGGCAAGGTTGACGATCACGCCGGTACCCGGGGACTCCTCCAGGTCTGCCCTCACCAGATCCGTCACCGCGTTGCCCCACCACTGGTACAGGTCCTTGCCACGCTCGGTCCTGAGTCTGGTGCCCATCTCCAGCCGGTATGGCTGGATGAGATCGAGCGGCCTCAGCAGGCCATAGAGACCGGAGAGAATGCGCACTGTTTTCTGCGACTCGGTGAAGTCTCTGGCGTCGAACGTGTTCGCCTGCAGTCCCTGGTAAACATCGCCATTGAAAGCGAGGGCCGCTGGACGTGAGTTCTCGCGCGTGTGCTCGTCCTCGTACTCGGCATACCGGGTGGAATTCAGTGTCGCGAGCTCCTCGGAGATGTTCATCAACGAACCGATCTCCGAGACCGACTTCTCGCGCATGGCGCCGATGAGTTCGGCTGATTCGTCGAGCAGGCGAGGCACGGTATGGCGGCGGGTGGTCAGCTTCGATTCGAAGTCGAGGGACTTGGCGGGCGAGAGCAGGGAGAGCATGCCCCGGATCCTACCCAGCCGATGCGCGGTGGGCCTTCGCTGACTACTGTGAACAGTGTGATGTCCCAGAACCCAGTCAATCGTCGCGCCGTGCTGTCAGGAGTTCTGGGGGGTGTCTCGGCCCTGGCTCTCTCGGCCTGCCAGGAGGGCGGAGGACAACCTCCAGTGGACTCCGACGGCGCAACCGCCAGCCCGGCGCCCCCAAGTCCGTCGCCTTCCGGCCATGCCAGCTCTGCATCTCGCACGCCGACCAGTTCTTCGACGCCCAACGCGAGCCCGTCGTCGTCGGCGCCGGAGCCGTCACCATCTCCAGCCACTGCGGCGGAGATAGCAGCCCGCGCGACGGTGCCGGTGCTGTGCTACCACCAGCTTCGTGACTGGACTTCCGCCGACGGCGAGTACGCACGCAACTTGCTGATCTGTCCTCCCGCCGTGTTCCGCGCCCAGCTCGACGCGCTGGCGGACGACGGCTGGAACACGATTGGACCCGACGACTACTACGCGCACCTGACGCAGGGTACTGCCCTGCCGGAAAAGCCGATCCTGCTGAGCTTCGACGACAGCCAGGGAACGCAGAAGACTGAAGGGCTGCCGCAACTTCTGGCCCGCGACATGACCGCAACGTTCTTCGCGATGACCGTGCCGCTCGGGAAGAAGGACTGGCTCTCCGCTGATGACTTGAAGGAGATGGATGCCAATGGCATGACGATCGCGGCCCATACGTGGGACCACAACCGCGTGGACCGCTACAGCGGCGAGGACTGGAGGATACAGCTGGAGGAACCGCGCGAGACGCTGGAGGGCATCATCGGCAAGCCGGTGGAGCACTTCGCGTACCCCTACGGCGCCTGGAACGACGCGGCTCTGCCCCAGGTGATCAGCGCGGGATACACGTCGGCCTACCAGCTGAGAGATCGGACGCCGAGCCCGGAGATGCCGCTGCTCACGCTTGAGCGCTCCCTCGTGGATTCGCGTTGGAGCGGTGCGCAGTTGCTGGATCACCTGGCGGGTCTGAACGGCTGAGATAGTCGCACGGCCTGTCCGAGGCGCGCGTTGCGGTGTGCTCAGCCCACGAGGACGTTGGCGAACACCTGCCACGCCAAGAGGCTCTTGGCGATGAGACTGAGGACGATGTAGGCGCGTTCACCGGTCAGGTAGTTCTGCCAACGGCCCATCCGCTTGTACTGGAGCCACTGGTTGATCGCAAAGCTGTTGAAGAACACGAACAGCGAGACGATGATGCCGTAGACGAAGCCGGGAGGTCCTTCACCACCCTCGACACCGACGTTGACGATGAGGTAGACCGCGGCCGCCAACCAGGGTCCAACGCCTGCGATGCAGCCGAACCAGAACGGCGTCCACCACGGGCGTTCGCCTCGGCTCGAGCGCCCGAACTTGCCGTGCATGAGTCCGTTGTTGGACATCTCCATCAGCCAGCCGAACAAGATCATCGACACGTTGGCGATGCCGAGCCCAATCAACGCCGCAATGTCGGATATGCCCAACACCAGACTGATGAGGACGATCATCAGTGTCGAGGACAAGCTGTATTCGATCCACCGGAAGCGGTTGCGGCCCTTGGACAGCTCATCGACGTAGCGCGGGAAACCCCAGGGGGAGGCGATCAGGAAGTGGAAGAACGCCGAGAGGAACAGAAACAGCGCGGTCGCAATGCCGAGCGGCACGTCGAACACGGGATTCGTGACGCCCTGCGATAGCGGAGTGCCAGGGGGTCCGTTGAGGGCAAACGTGGAGACCGGCAGCGTGAAGTCGTTGCTCAGGGCAACCATCGCTGATCCGGAAGCCAGATGCAGCACACCCATGACGGCGTTGAAGATTCGAAGACGCTTGGCTGCTTGGGACGAAACATTGACGGAGGTGATGTCCAGCTCGAGTGGGTAGACGCTCATGCCGCAAGTATTTCACTTTTCGAAGAATTGGAGACGGCGGGCCCGTCCATCCCCCCAGATGGACGGGCCCGCCGCAGTATGTGGGCGTCAGCCCCGACTTGCCTCGCGCAGCAGCTGCGTGAACGGAGTGGGCTGCTCGAACTGTTCCTCCACGGTACGACGACTGCTCACCGAGGTGCCGTGTGATGATCCGGTGCCCATGAGGGCTGCGAGTTCCTCCGCAGCCCGGGCCGACCGACGGTCCAGACCCTCGTCGCCGAAATCATCGGTGGCGGCGAAGACAGCGGTGGGCACCACCACGGCATGGAGGTAGGTGAACAGCGGACGCAGGGCGTGCTCGGTCACCAGCGAGTGTCGCGCCGTGCCCGCTGTTGCGGCCACCAGGACCGGCTTGCCGTCCAGCACTCCCTCCTCCAAGACGTCGAAGAAGGACTTGAACAGGCCGGAATAGGACGCCGAGAAAACCGGAGTCACCGCGATGATGCCATCGGCACGTCCCACCGCCTCGATTGCTTGCGCCAACTCTGGTCCGGGGAATCCCGTCAACAGGTGGTCGGTCAGCTGGTGAGCGAGGTCGCGCAGTTCGATCGTGGTGACGTCGACCTCCCCCAGCGCGTCGACGGCGGCCGATGTCAGGCCATCCGCGAGGAGTCGCGTCGAGGATGGATTGGACAAACCTGCGGAGACGACTACGAGTGAGGTCATGCTGACACCTCCTCCAAGTCCTCGGCGCGGTGCCCGGTTGCCGCGTCAGCTTCGGCGTACACCGTCGAGTCGCGGCCTCCGCCTGCCTTTTCCACCATGGAAGCGTGGGTGGGCGCGTCAGGGATGTGGGCAGGACGCCCCTCCGCGAAGCCCTTGCGCATGTCGGGCAGGATTTCTCCCAGCAGGTCGAGCTGCTCCAACACGGTCTTGAGTGGCAGGCCGGCGTGATCGATCAGGAACAGCTGACGCTGGTAGTCCCCGGCGTAGTCACGGAACGAGAGCGTCCTCTCCAGTACCTGCTGTGGCGAGCCGACGGTCAGCGGCGTTCCCTCCACGAACTGCTCAAGTGAGGGGCCGTGACCATAGACCGGCGCGTTGTCGAAGTACGGTCGGAAGTCGTTCCACGCGTCCTGGCTGTTTCGACGCATGAAGAACTGTCCGCCGAGACCGACGATCGCCGTGTCCGCCGGGCCGTGGCCGTGCTTCTCCCACTGCTGCCGGTAGAGGCGGATCATCTGCTGGGCGTGGCTGGATGGCCAGAAGATGTGGTTGTGGAAGTAGCCATCGCCGTAGAAGGCAGCCTGCTCGGCAATCTCGGGACTGCGGATGGAGCCGTGCCACACGAACGGAGGCACACCGTCCAGCGGGCGCGGCGTCGCGGTGTAGCCCTGGAGAGGCGTGCGGAACCGGCCCTTCCAGTTCACCACGTCCTCACGCCAGAGCTTGTGCAGGAGTGCGTAGTTCTCGATCGCGAGATTGATCCCCTGACGGATGTCCTTGCCGAACCACGGGTATACCGGTCCGGTATTGCCGCGGCCCATCATGAGGTCCACCCGGCCTCCCGAGAGGTGCTGCAGCTTGGCGTAGTCCTCCGCGATCAACACCGGGTCATTGGTGGTGATCAGTGTGGTCGCAGTGGACATGATCAGATTCTTCGTCTGTGCCGCGATCCACGCCAACGTCGTGGTGGGAGCCGAGGAGATGAATGGGGGGTTGTGGTGCTCGCCGGTGGCGAACACGTCGAGGCCGATGTCGTCGGCCTTCTTTGCGATCTCGACCTGGGCCTGGATGCGCTCGAACTCGGTCGGGGTCCGACCGGTGGTGGGGTCGGTGGTGACATCGCCGACGCTGAAGATTCCGATCTGCATGTTGGCCTCCTGAAGAAGTTGTCCGTACGCCACCGTGTAGTTGTCGGTGACGTTTCACTGACTCTAACACGAGGTAGGTGATATGTCAACTACTCTTATCACCATGGTGGATGTGTGACACGTCAACTATTCGTGCTAACGTGGGGCCATGATGTCTTCCACGCCCTGGCTCACCGACGCCGAGCAGCGTGCCTGGCGGAATTGGATAGCGGTCAGTGCACAGCTCCCCACGGTGTTGCACCGTCAGCTACAGCGCGATTCGGGTCTGTCCCTGCAGGATTTCGAGGTGTTGGTCAATCTCACCGAGACCGCTGGCCAGCGCGCTCGGGTTGCCGATCTGGCCACGACCCTGCAGTGGGAGCGCAGCCGTCTGTCACACCACATCAAACGCATGGAATCCCGCGGCCTCGTGGTCCGTGAGGAATGCGTTGAGGACGGTCGCGGCGCCTACGTCGTGCTGACGGAGACGGGCTTGACTGCGATCGAATCCGCCGCTCCCGGTCATGCGAGAACAGTCAACGATCTCGTCTTCAGTTCCCTCACCGAGGAGGAACTGGAGGGCTTCACGCGCACCGTGGAGAAGGTATTGGCTCACCTCAATGAGCCGGTCGCCCACACACTTGTACCAAACCGGGCAAGAACATCAACCCAGAAGGAGAGTTCATGACAAAACTCGCAGTGATTTACTACTCGGCAACGGGCCATGGCACCAAGATGGCTGGCCTCATTGAGCGCTTCGGGAAGGAAGCCGGTGCTGAGGTGCGGGTCCGCCATGTCCGCGAGACGGTTGACCCGGCGGTGTTCGCCGAGAGGCCTGCCTGGCGCGCCAATTACGAGGCGACGAAGGATCTACCGGAAGCCAAGGCCGACGACATCATCTGGGCGGATGCAGTGATCCTCGGGTCGCCCACGCGATTCTCGAGCGTATCCGGTTCCTTCCAGCAGTTCATCGACACTCTCGGTGGTGCCTGGGCTCAGGGGAAGCTGGCGGACAAGGTCTACGCCGCGTTCACGTCGTCCCAGACTCTGCATGGTGGCCAGGAGACAACGCTGCAGCACATTCACCAGATGGTGATGCACTTCGGTGGCATCATGGTGCCTCCCGGTTACACCGCGCCCCTGAAGTTTGCAGATGGCAACCCGTACGGTGTCTCGCACGTCACCGGCGCCGGCAACGACGAGGAGCTTTCCCAGGCCACGATCGATGCACTCGAGCACCTGACCCACCGGGTCGTCAAGGTCGCCGACCGCTTGGCCGGAAAGACCGTATAACCGTCACTGCGACCCCGCCCGCCGGTATGGAGCCCGGGGGCGGGGTCGCAGTTTCTCTTTCTGAACGACTACCCGATCCCTGTTCCGGCGACCGGACACGCGGCATTGAGTCCGCGCCGAGGAGATATACGGCTCGGCGGGCAGTGAGTGTGGCGTGTCCGGCCAAGACAGACCGGGGCGATGTGTCGCGCCGCCGTGGAAGAATGCAGAGGATGAGAGATTCGGCGAGGGTGATGGCGTGACGACGGTACTGATCTATCTCTTGGCGGTCTTCGCTGCTGGATTGCTGGCCGTCGCGATCCGGCTGCCACCCCTGGTGGGGTTCCTCGCCGCCGGTTTCGTCCTCAACGGTTTGGGCGTTCCGGAGAGCCCAGTCCTTGACACTGTCTCAGATCTGGGCGTGACGCTGCTGCTGTTCGCCATCGGGCTGAAACTCAACGTCAAACAATTGCTGGGCAAAGAGGTCTGGCTGACTGCCACCGCGCACATGGTGGCCTCCGTTGTCGTTGGGTCCGCTTTCCTCGGTCTCCTCGCCTGGCTGGGTGCGCTGACGATCTCCAGCATCCCCATCATCGCAGTGCTTGCCTTTGCGCTGTCCTTCTCCAGCACCGTTTTCGTCATCAAGATCCTGCAGGACCGTGGTGATGAGCAGGCGCTCTACGGCCGGATCGCCATCGGAGTTCTGGTCATGCAGGATATTGCCGCCGTCGTTTTCATCTCCGTATCACGCGGCACACCACCCAGCCCGCTGGCGCTCGGGCTTCTGGTCCTCGTACCTCTGCTCTGGATGTTCTTCAAGCGGTTCCACAGGCTGGGGCGCGCTGAGATGCAAGCCCTGTTTGGGATCTTCATGGCGCTTGTCCCCGGGTATGCACTTTTCGAGTACGTGGGTCTCCATGGCAGTCTCGGTGCGCTCATCATGGGCATGGTCCTTGCGTCCCATCCCGGCGCGGACGAGCTCTCACACACCTTGTTCACGGTCAAGGAACTGCTGCTGATCGGGTTCTTCATCAACATCGGTTTCACGGGTCTCCCCGACGCTCAGAACGTCATCGTGGCTCTGCTGTTGCTGCTCCTGTTGCCGGTTCAGGGTCTGGCCTATTGGGCGATCCTGTGGGCTCAGGGGATGAGACATCGCACCAGCCTCCTGGCGGGGACACTGCTGGCCAATTATTCGGAGTTCGGTCTGATCGTGGCCGCAACCGGCGTGGCAGCTGGCTGGTTGCCCGAGCACTGGTTGGTGACGATCGCCATCACCGTCGCCGCCAGTTTCGTGATCTCCGCCGTCGCCAACCCGCGACGGACTTCCCTCATCTCCCAGTTTGCCAGCAGGTTCCGTGAACGTCCTCCCGAGAAGCTGCACCCCCACGACCGGCCCATTGCGATTGGCGACGCCCGTGCCCTGGTGCTTGGCATGGGACGTGTGGGGCGTGCCGCCTACAACCAGCTGACGGACGAGTACGGGTTGAACACCATGGGCATCGAGCATGACCAGGACCGCGTGGAAGTACTACGCGGGGAGGGCATGAAGGTCATCGAGGGGGATGCCACGGACACCGACTTCTGGGACCGTGTCATTCGCAACGGTCTCATCGAGGTCATCGTCCTCGCCATGCCGTCGCAGCACGCCAACACCGATGCGCTGGAGGAGATTCGTAACCGGGACTACACCGGCACGGTGGCCGCAGTGGCGCTCTACCTCGACGACGTGGACGAGCTCTACGACCACGGCATCGACGTCGTGGTGCACATGTATGGCGGAGCAGGTCGCGATCTTGCGGACCAGAGCATGGAGACCAGAAGGGAACAGAGCCACTGAGTCGTCGGTAGCTCGCTCACCCCATCATGCCGTGTAGGGAAAGCTCTCCATGGCTGTGCGTGCGATCTTCTTCAGCATCCGACGGTCCGACCACGCACCGATGATGCCGCCCAGCCCCGGGATCGCCTTGCCGAACAATCTCACCGATCGCAGACCGAAGCGGCGCAACATGCGCCCACCGATGGCACGAGCCACCGCTGACGACGGTGAGAGCGGTACGCGCTTGGCGATCTGGCGGGTTGCGGCCCCTGCGATCGGTCCCAGCCCCAGGCTTGCGAGTACATCCTCGGACTCCTCACCAACGAGGGCCGCCAGCACGCGGCTCCGAATCTCCTCGTCGTCGAGGTCGTAGCCACGAATCGCAGCGATCGCTCCCACCATGCGTGTGGCCTGCACATAGAAGGTGAAGACGTTGGCGGGCAGCAGGAGCGGCAGCGTGAACAACCCTCCGAGCCCGGTGAGGAAGCCTGCAACTGTCACCCCTCGTCGGTGCTTGCGCACGACTCGCCGTACTGCCTTCTTGGGCTTCCTGCGAAAACGTTTGGAGGCACGTCGGGCCACGTCCTCAGCTGAGGAGTAATTGAACTTCCCATCCAGCCCGATGTCGCGGAACGACTCCACCATCGTCTGGAGTGCGCTCTCCACGCCGTTGTGCTCGTCACCCTCCGCCTTGCCGGAGCGGACTTCCCTCATCGCTTTGCGCGTGACGTCGGTGGCAGAGCCGTCCTTGCGCAGTAGTCCCAACACTCCCATGGGGTCCCCATATCCTCTGACGTGGTCGCGGCCGGGCACCGGTTGGCGCCGGGTCCCGTTCTCAGCGTACTCATTGACGGTGTCGTGTCCGGTCGGGCCTGCTCCTATGATCGAGATGTGAATGACGGTCGACGTACAGAGCCCCTCGGGGTGCATGAGTCCGGTTCTGCCTGTGGAGAGCGGGTCAGGCGGTGCTGACGGAATGGTTGCTCCTGCTGCTGGTGGTGGTGCTGATTGCAGCGAACGCTGCCTTCGTCGCTGCTGAGTTCGCGTTGGTGACGGTGGACCGTCCCACGGTCGCCCGACTCGCGGAGAAGGATCGCAAGGCTGCGTCTCTAGATGCCGGTCTGAGAACCCTGTCCACGCAGCTGTCCGGAGCCCAGCTGGGGATCACGATCACCTCGCTGGTGGTGGGATACATCGCTGAGCCATCCATCGCAGCACTGTTGAGAGTTCCCATTGAGGCGACGGGTCTTCCGGAACAGAGCGCTACCGTGGTTGCCTTCAGCGCCGCGTTCCTGATTGCCACCCTCACTCAGATGGTCTTTGGTGAGCTCGTTCCCAAGAACTGGGCCATCGCTGAGCCGCTCAAGCTGGGTCGCGCAGTTGTCGGTTTCCAGCGCGGATTCAGTTGGGTGACCAGACCGCTGCTGTACGTGCTGAACGGCACCGCCAACTCCATCGTGCGGGCGCTCGGGATGGAGCCCCAGGAGGAGCTGGCCTCCGCCCGCTCAGCCCAGGAACTCGGTTCCCTCGCAGCCCGTTCCGCGCAGCAGGGCACCCTCGAGGAGGACCTGGCCAAACGCTTGGAGCGCTCCGTCTCCATCAGCGACATCACGGCCTCGGACGCCATGACACCGCGTCCACGCGTCAGATTCGTCGACATGGAACAGAGCTCAGCCGATGTGCTCGACATCACCGCCTCCACCGGTCACGCACGCTTCCCTGTCATTTCTGACAGCGTGGACAAGGTCCATGGCGTGGTGCACTTCAAGGATGCGTTTGCCGTCCCGGCCGACGAGCGCGACGCCACACCGGTTGCCACCCTGGTCCGTTCCGTGACGGCCGTCCCGTCAACGATGCCACTCGTCTCCGTCCTGGAGGTCCTGCGCGCCGGCGTGCAGATGGCCGTGGTCGTGGACGAGTACGGCGGTACCGACGGCATCGTGACCCTGGAGGACGTGGTGGAGGAGATCGTCGGCGAGATCGACGATGAACAGGACAGACCATCGCGCGGCTACCGCATGCTGGGCGAACGGCGCTGGGCGCTCTCCGGGCTTCTGCGTCCGGACGAAGTGGGTGAGGCATTGGATCTGGAACTCCCGGAAGCCCGCGAGTCGGACACGCTCGGAGGGCTCGTGACGGAGCGATTGGAGAGATTCCCGCAGGTGGGGGACGAGGTGGTTCTGGAGGTGCGGGACGAGTCCCAGCTCGACGCGGATGGGCTCCCCACGCCGATGGCCGCGCGGCTCGCCGTCGCCCGGCTGGATGGCTGGCGGGTTGATCGGCTCGTTCTCAGCGTCGAGGAACTCAAGGACGGGGAGACCGACGATGCTTGATGTCACAGCCATTCTGATAGCCATTGCCCTGTTGATCGGCAACGCCTTCTTCGTGGGGTCTGAGTTCGCGCTGATCGCCGCCCGCCGCACCCAGATCGAGCCCCGGGCCGCTGCCGGTTCGCGGCCAGCAAGAATCACTCTGCGCGCCATGGAACGGGTCTCTCTGATGCTGGCCGGGGCCCAGCTGGGCATCACCATGTGCTCGTTGGGTCTGGGGGCCATGGGTGAGCCGGCCGTGGCCCATGCGCTGGAGATTCCATTGGCCGCCGTTGGAGTGAGCGGGGCGCTTCTGCACACCATTTCCTTCGCCATCGCTCTGGCCATCGTCGTGACCCTGCACATGGTCCTGGGGGAGATGGTGCCGAAGAACATCGCCATCGCCGGTCCCGAGCGCTCGGCGCTGGTCCTGGGACCGATCCTGTACGGGATCGTCTTCGTTCTACGACCCGTCATCTGGCTCCTCAACTGGATAGCCAACGCCGTGCTTCGAGTACTGAAGGTGGAGCCGCAGGATGAGGTGACGTCAGTCTTCACCGCCGATCAGGTGACGGCATTCATCGCGGAATCACGCGAGGAGGGTCTGCTCGAGGACAATCAGCACCAACTCCTGAGCGGGGCGGTATCGATGAGCAACGAGACGGTCGACACGGTACTGGTGCCGCTGTCCGATCTGGTCGCCCTGCCACAGAACACGAGCGCGACGCAGGTGGAGGCGGAGTTCGTCCGGACCGGTTTCTCGCGCTTTCCCGTCTCGGCGGATGGAGGGGAGCTGGTGGGATACATCCACCTGAAGGACTTCCTGCGGCTACCCCCTCAGCAGGCGGAGCAACCTTTGGACCGTCATGTGATCCGACCCCTGGCGACCCTTCCCCGAGACGCCACCCTGGAAGAAGCACTCAAGACCATGCAGGTGAAGGGTACGCACTTCGCGGTCATCACCGGCGCGGGAGAGCCGGTGGGGGCCGCGATGCTGGAGGACGTCGTCGAACGCCTGATCGGTGAGGTCGCGGATGCCGCACAGGTGCCGCGTGAAAAGTAGGTTGCGTGGGCGTGGCTGATGTTGATCTGATCTACCTGGCGGTGGGTGCGGCGTTTCTGGTCGGCTCGATGCTTCCGAAACTGCTGGCGCAGAGGGTGCTGTCCGTGCCGATGATCGTCGTCGGTGTGGGGATGATGATCGGCTGGCTGATGCCCGCCGAGTCCCGTCTTGTCGACGTGATCGAGAACGCCGAGTTTGCCGAGCGGATGGCCGAAGTCACCGTCATCGTGGCGCTCTATGGTGTCGGGCTGGCCCTTGACCGTCCACTGAGCTTCCGTGGCTGGTCCACCACGTGGCGGCTGCTCGTGGTGGGAATGCCGCTGGCCATCGTCGGGGTCGCGTTCCTCGGTTGGTGGGTCTTGGGGCTGACCCCAGCGGTCGCGATCTTGTTCGGGGCCATTCTCGCGCCCACTGATCCAGTTCTGGCGGCGGATGTTCAAGTGGAAGGGCCCAGGTTCGGTGAGGACATTGACGACGAACCCGATGAGGCCCGCTTCGCACTCACTTCCGAGGCTGGCCTCAATGATGCGTTTGCTTTTCCCTTCGTCTACTTTGCCATCTACTTGGCGGCCAACGGTGGCCCTGGGGAGTGGATATGGACCTGGTTGGCATGGGATCTGGTGGGCAAGACCGTTATTGGTGCGGTGGCAGGCTGGGTCCTGGGCCGACTGGTGGGCGAGGCTCTCTACCGATTGCGCATCGGGGATCATCAGCTCGTCGGGTACGCCGAACCGGGGGGTGCGGTAGCAACTTTGCTCACGGCCTACGGCGTGGGTGAAGTCCTGGGAGGGTGGGGTTTCCTCGCCGTTTTCTGTGCCGCCCTGGGCGTGCGGTCGGCTGAGCGCGGCAACGAGAAGCATGCCCGCTTTCACGAATTCGTCGAGAACACCGAGAGCGTGCTCACCCTGCTGGTGCTCCTGGTCATCGGGATCTCGTTCCTCGCTGACGCGGTTCCCCGTCTGGAGTGGTCACACGTCGCCGTGGCGGCGGGGGTCCTGTTGGTGATCCGGCCGTTGGCTGCTGGTATTTCCTTGGTGGGTGACAAGCGCCTCATGCGCGGCGAACGCTGGGTGGTATCAGCGTTCGGAGTCCGTGGCGTCGGTTCGCTGTATTACCTGTGTTACGCAATGGAGTACTTTTCGCAGGACGACGGATGGAGCTTGTGGCCCGCAGTTTCACTGGTCATCGTGTCCTCCATCGTGCTTCACGGCGCGGCGGCATCACCAGCCATGAACGCACTTGAGCGCTACCGCCAACGCGCGACATCAGCCTGAAGAAGCCACGCTCAGCATGGACAGGCACAGGTGGATTCCTGGCTCTTCGGACTTGAGTGTGGGGTGAGCGTGACACGCCGATGGGCGTGGTGAGACGGGGATAAGGGGTCGGGGCCC
>CANLTJ010000013.1 GCA_947493995.1 uncultured Arachnia sp.
GTGGTCACGGGTGGTGTGGTGGTGACCGGTGGTGTGGTGGTCACGGGTGGTGTGGTGGTGACCGGTGGTGTGGTGGTCACGGGTGGTGTGGTGGTCACGGGTGGTGTGGTGGTCACGGGTGGTGTGGTGGTCACGGGTGGTGTGGTGGTCACGGGTGGTGTGGTGGTCACGGGTGGTGTGGTGGTCACGGGTGGTGTGGTGGTGACCGGTGGTGTGGTGGTCAGCGTGGGGGTCTGTGAAACCACGGGTGTGTAGATCGGCGGTGCGGAGACGCTGGCGGTTGCGGTGGCCGATGCCGATGCCGATGGCGAAGGCTCCGCGGTGGCCGTGAGCAGCGGGATACTGGCGCCGAGACCGAGCACCGCGAGGACGGCTAGCGGTACACGGGAATTGCGGCGGAGATTGAGCGACATGAGGAGCCCTTTCGAAAGCGAATGGGTCCACTCTAGGGGTCAGACTGTCCACTTTGGTATATCTACGTCGAATGTCAAGCATTCAGGGTTTTGTCGCTGAGAAAAGAGAGGATCACTTTCAGAAGGAAGGGCGTAGCTGAGGTCCGGTCCTGGCTCAGTCTCCGGTGCGCGGCGGCAGTGGTCGCTTTGATCCGGTGGTTACGTCGCTGGGGGAGGGATTCGGGCTGCTGGGGGACGACGACGTGGGTTCCGGGGAGGACGCCGGATCGGTAGAGGGCTCGGGATCAGACGTGGGAGCGGGCGTCTCCTCCTCTTCCTCATCGTCGGCGAGCAGATCCTGTGGATCGGTCTCCGGTAGGGAGCTCACATCCTGGGAATAGGTGTGCATCAGGCGCCATCCCTCGATGCTGCCGGCAGTGGGCGCGGACTGCGTGAGGCCGACCTGGTAGAACTCCCACCCCGTCAGCTCTACGTCAGTGTGGGCGTAGGCCCACCAGTCCTCCGGTCCGGGGTCAGAGGGTTCGCCGTCGATGGTGGTGAGGAAACCGTCGTCGGTCATCTGAGCTTCGAAGCCTGCGCTCGTCAGTGCTTCGAGCCCCGTTGCGAACTCGGTGGCGCATCCTCCGCCCACGTCTCCATCAAGTTCGACGTGCACCCAGACATTGCCGGCTTGCGTGCAGACGGCGGCGTCGGTGGGCTCCGCTTGCGCGTGGAGCACTGGAATCGCGAAGCCGATGCCCACCGCAGCGAAGACGACGGTGGTGGTGGTCCAAGTGCGACGTTTGAGGTCTGACATGTGTAGGGCCTTTCGAGTTCGCCCGCCGCCCCCATTACAGGTGTGCCCGCTGATCGCGGCGGAGCTTTCACGGTCATTGTGAGCCCTCCGATCCGACTTCCCCAAACGACGGGGTCACGGTTGCGCGACAGTTCCGGACTCGCACCGGATTCTCAGGCTCGACGAAACCCATATTAGGGCAGCGATGAGGTGTTTGGGAGACTGGTCCGGAACAGTTCTCGATCACGAGGGCGCAGAAGGTGGCAATAGGAGAGTCATGAACATCCGGGGCATCATTTTTGACATGGACGGGACGCTCATCGAGACCGAGGAGCAGTGGGACATCGTCCGTCGGCAACTCGCCGCCGATGCCGGGATCGAATGGCCCGAGGGTGCCACGCAGGACATGATGGGGATGAGCACTCCGGAATGGGCGGAATACCTCGTGACATCCGTGGGGCTTCCCATGTCGGCGGATGAGGCGGCGGAAAGGACCATCGCCGCCATGGCCGATCACCATCGGGACGGCGTGGAGCTGTTGCCGGGGGCCATCGAGTCGGTCCGACGCATGGCCGAGCACTATCCGGTGGCCATCGCCAGCTCCTCGCCGCGGCGTCTGATTGACGCCGGCGTTGAGGCCATGGGAATCGGTGATCTCTTGGGTGCCACCGTCTCGACGGAGGAAGTGGCGGCTGGCAAGCCCGAGCCGGACGGCTACCTGCGAGCCGCCGAGTTGCTGGAAGTGGACCCCACAGCCTGCGTCGCGGTCGAGGATTCCACCAACGGCATCCTGTCGGCGCTGAACGCGGGGATGGCCGTGGTGTGCGTCCCGCCCAGCTTCCATCCACCGGCCGATGAGGTACTGGCGCGCACCACGGTGCTCGACTCCCTCGATGAGTTGACCGTGGAGCTCATCACCGGTCTATGACTCGGAACGCGCTCAAATCGTCACGTGTAGCAAAGGATTTGGCTGCCCGGACTCGGCTAGGGAAGCGCTGATCAATGCTGTTCTCGACGAGGACGCGCCGGGCGGGATGAGATGGTGTCACGACATCTGGTGCGTGTACCGGATGTCCATATCCAGATGGAGGGGCGCCAGATCGCCCGATCCGGTACGCCGCAGCCAGGACATGATTGATCAGTGGTTCCCTGGTCCCCGCCGATTGCCGGTCCAGCGTCCTCAGAGCCGCCACGCCACCTGTCGGCCTAGAGTGCCGACGTACGTCTCGCCGGTCTCATCGCCCGTCAGGTCGGCGAGACGGGCCCTGACCCTGGCGGTCCTCGCAATCAGACCCAGACGCTCCGAGGTGTCACGGTGGAGTTCCTTGGACGTGAAGTCTGCGATCGCCGCGATTGCCCGCTCGGCGTACGCCATGTCGGCGTTGCGTTGGGAGGCAAGCCGCTCCGCATACCAGTCGGATGCCAGGACCGACTCGCGGGTGAAGGTGGTCCTGAATGCGGGATCGTCCAGTGTCTGATCCTGCGCCGAGACACCGGTCGCCATGATCTCCAGCAGCGCCCTCACGGGGGGCACACCGAGGGTGATGGTGCCGTCGTCGATGTATGTCTGGCCGACTCTGCGGTGGGTCTGGACGATGACGTCCATGGCTTCGGCGAACGTGTCCATGTCCTGCAGCTCGGGCCGCAACATCTGCTCGGTGAACACGACGTGCGGGTGCAGGAAGATCCGGCCGAAGTACTTGGACGCGAACTTGGCTGTCATCCGGTATCCCAGACGGCTGGCCAGGACCGTCCGGGACCCGTGCTCGAAGTCCTCGAGCGGTTCCAGACATCCCTCCTCGATCAGGGACGCCGCGTCGCGTTCCTGAGGGGTCATCCGCGAGAACACTTCCGGCACGAGGAGGCTGATGTCGTGATCCACCCGCACCTTGGGGCCGATGACACCGGCGCTGCTGAGCCAGCCGTCGTAGTTGGTCAGGGCGTAGGACAGGAATGCTGCGTTGAGGTCGATGATCGACGGCAGCGAATTGAACGGCCCCTTGGTCATGGCACCTTCGGAACCGGCGCCCGTGGTGGAGGGCGACTTGCCGGTCATGGAGCTGATGAACTCGATGAGCAGCTCGGGCAGGTCCATCCAGTGCAGCGGCGAGTAGGTGCACAGTGGGGGCACGCCCGGCTCGCCCGCGTTGTTCCGTCGTCCCGCTGCGACGACGTCCACGCTGTGTGGGGCCGGACGTCCCAGGGGCTGTTTGCGGAACAGGTGGGTCGCGAGGTCAGCCGTCGCGGTGGCGAGAGGATTGGCAATGTCCGGACGCACCTGCAGGTAGCGGGGGTTCTTCGAACGCTGCCCGTTCACCAGACGCGGATGCGCCGACGACACGAAGTACTTCGGCAGCGATTCACCTCCGTCGACCGTGCGTCGGATCAGATCCTGAATGGGCGGGGAGAACTTGCTGAAGGCAATCGCGTCGTCCCGAATCTTGCGGGCATCATCACGGGTCAGGGGCTGAAAGTTCGACAGGAACGTGCCGCCGGAGGCGATGTCTGCCTCCGCCTGCTTGTCGTAGCCGCGGTGGATGGCGTCGTCGGGGCGCTGGAACAACAACTGCTCGCAGTTGATGAGGAACTTCCGGGACACATCCGTTCCGCTCACCGTGGGGGGTACGACGATGCTTGCGGTGATGTCGTCCTCCGTCTGCACCTTGGCGGCCGGGTGGAAGTCGTGGCGCAGGCCGAAGAGGCGCCACGAACCGTCAGGCTCGAACCCGACGCGCAGCATGTTGACGTGCACTTTCTCGCCGTCGACGCGGAGCGAAGTGCCCTTGCGGCCGTTCACGATGCCGGTCGAGAAGTGGCTTGCCCAGTCCTCGCCCCATTCGGGGCGGTAGAACCGCTTCACCACATACAGAAGTTCCTTGATGTGATGGGGGATGGACTCCAGCCACTGGTTGTACTCGTCGGTGTAGTCCGAGCTGGGCGACATCAGCTTGATGACGCTGCCGATGCTGCGCCGATCAGAGAGCAGGGGACGGAACTCCGCCGGCTCGAGGGAGGGATCCCGGAACCGGCCCGTGTAGTCGTGATTCAGTATTGCGCGCACGGCGGCGATGTCCTCGTCGATGTCTGCGACGTAGGCGTTGCCGGAGAGAATGGCATCGGTGATCGCCTTGGAGATCTCGGATTTCCCACCCCCGGAGACCGTGGCCGGCTTGTGGCAGTTGGTGGCGTCCGGAGAGGTGCCCACCAGAGTCCACTTGCTGCCGTCGGTGTCGACGTGGTGGAGGTTGACGAGGTAGCCGTCGGGTCCCACGTAGGTGGTCTCGGCCCGCAGCTGAATGTGGCCCGGCACACCGTCGACCTCCCATGTGACGCTGCCGTCCTGGATGTTGTAGGTGGTGCCCGCGGGTACCAGCACGATGTGGCGGTTCTCGCGATCCAGTGCATGCCCCTGGGGCTGCAGTATGAATCGGTGCGGATCACGCGCGATGACATCGCTCAAGCTGTAGCCGCTGTTCAGGAAGAGCGAGAAGTGACCGCCGAGGTTGTATCGCGGATACACGATCGCACCTCCGGAGTGCTCCTCCTCCACCAGCCCATAGAGGTTGGCCGAGTAACTGATCTGGGCCTTCACCTCTTTCTTGCAGTATCCGAAGTAGTTGTCCGCGATGACGGTGACGATGACTCCGCGCTCGTCGCGGGCGCACAGCTTGAATGCGGTCCCGCCGTTGTACAGCTCTGCCTCGGTGCTCCAGCACATGCCGTCGCGACGCTGCCGCTCCGTCGCATCATCGAGATAGGGAAGTCCCAGCTCCTTCTTGGTGAGCTTGGTGAGGTGAGGAGCGAGGATGACCGCACCCGTGTGTCCGGTCCAGGTCTCAGGGTCCAGAGAGGCATCGTTCTCTGGAAGGTACGGATCCCCTGCATTGCCGAAGATGCCCTCGACGAAATCGAGGTTCGCCATCAGCGTGCCGGGCGCGAAGAAACGCACCTCCAGGCTCTTCCGGCGGCTGAATCCCGGTACGGCAGGCACGACAACGGGTCGCAGTTGGAGGGAGGCCCAGCATCGCGAGGGTTCGGACTCGCGGGCGCTGTAGGGGAGCACCATGGAATCCGGCGGCGGTTGGAAGGCTGCTTCCAGGATGCGTCCGAAGACCTCGCGGGGAACGGCGATCTTGTCGTCCTGGATCGGGAGACCGCCCTCGGCGATGTGGAAGACGCCCTTGGTGGTGCGGCGATCGTTGGTGGGGTTGTGGAGCACGCCGTTGACCAGCCGGTAGCTGGTGAGGTGTTCGGAGGCGAAGCTGTCGTCGTCCATGGGAATCGACAGGCTGCGGGCCAACCCGGGCTTGTCCAACACGAACGTCTGCTTCGGCAGGGCGGGGGCGGTGCCCGTGCCCTCGAGGTAGTCGTCGAGGAAGCTCTGGATGCGGTGGTCGACGGCGGGAAGCTTGTGTGAGAGCCTGCGGTTGAGTTCGCGTTGACGAGCCAGAATGGGCTGGACAAGTTCCGAGTGAGCGGTGCTGCGCGCGTTCTCCGGCATGGGTAGGCCCAGCATCCCGAGACGCAGGTTGATCGCAGCATTCTCCGCAAATTTGGCCATGATCCACTATCCACTATGCAAGGAACTGCTGGGACACTGGGGTCACTGAAGCAGCCCGCGGCCTGGTCACGGGTGACGACACCAATCTTCACCCCTTTGGGCGGAAGTCAGCTTCTGGTGGTGCTCTGACGGTCCTTCGGCGCTACGTTCTAGCTTGTCAGGAAGTCAGGAAGTCAGGAAGTCAGGGGAACAGGAGCGCGGCGATGACCATGCGAGGCGACGTACCAGCGCCAGTCGCTCTGTGCGTCAGTAGCCCTGCCATCCAGAGGCGTCTCCGCCGTCATACGGCGCAACGGGATCGACGGTGAGGGTCGCCCTGCTGGCCCACCGCAGGTTTCCCATCGCACCTCCATTCGCCGGCGGCCTGGAATCGTTCACGTGGCACCTTGCACGTTCCCTTCGCAAGCGCCGTATCGACGTGACGGTGTTCGCCGGCCCCGGGAGCGATCCGTCGCTGGGTCTGGAGGAACTGAGCTTTCGCCCGATCGAACTGAGTGACTCCGCGCGGCGCGATGCAGCCATGACGTCGGAATCGCATGTCGAGGAAACGTTCGCCTACATGCAGGTGATGCGGCAGTTGGCACAGCGTCCGGACATTGACGTGGTCCACAACAACTCACTGCACTACCTGCCCATCATGCTGGGCTCCACCGTCCCGTCCCCGGTGCTCACCTCCCTGCACACACCGCCCACCCCATGGCTGGAACCAGCCCTGCGGCTGTGCGCGGACACCATCACCACATCGGCGGTGAGCCAGGACGTCGCCCGTCAGTGGGAAGGCATCGTGGTGCCCCGCATCATCCGCAACGGCATCGACATTGCCGCGTGGCCGTTCGCCGGTGGGGGAGACGACCTGGTGTGGTTCGGCAGGATCGTGCCAGAGAAGGCGCCGCATGTGGCAGCGCTGATCGCCCGGCGGGCCGGGCGTCGGATCCTCATCGCGGGACCCTTATCCGATCCCGACTATTTCCGGCACCACGTGCAGCCGTTGCTCGGGGACGACGTGGACTACGTCGGCCACCTGATGCCGACGGACCTGGCCGAACTCGTGGGAGCGAGCGCCGTGTGCCTCGTCACCCCGGAATGGGAAGAGCCCTTCGGTCTGGTGGCGGCGGAGGCGATGGCGTGCGGAACGCCGGTACTCGCACTGCGACGGGGCGGTCTACCGGAGGTGGTGCGTCCACCCGGCGGCATGACCACACCGGTGGGGGCCTCGCTGGCTGAAACCGTCGACGACGCGGCCGCTCTACTTCCGCAGGTGGAGGCCCTCGACCGTCGCGCCGTCCGGCACCACGTGGAGGAGAACTTCGACATGACACATATGGTCGATCGCTATGTCGAGTTCTATGAGGAGATGCGATCAGCGTGATCGGGTACTACGTCCACCATCACGGCGTGGGACACGTCACGCGGGCTTGCCAGATCGCATCCCACCTGCAGTCGCCGGTGATGGGTTTCAGCAGCCTTCCGCGTCCCCGGTCCTGGCCGGGGGAGTGGGTGGAGCTCCCGGACGATGTCAGCGACGATCCCCGGGACCCCACCGCGGGCGGACTGCTTCACTGGGCACCCCTGGGGCATCCGGGGTACTCGGCCCGCATGGCGGTGCTGTCGCAGCACATGGGGCGCCTGGATCTCATGATGGTCGACGTCTCGGTGGAGGTGAGCCTACTGGCACGCCTGCACGGAGTGCCGACGGTGGTGGTGGCGATGCGAGGGGATCGGAGCGACTCCGCCCATCGCCTCGCCTACGACTGCGCCACCTCCTTACTGGTGCCGTGGTCAGCGTCATTTCCGGAACCATGGTGGCCGTCCAGGTGGACGGAGAAGGCGCGCTTCGTCGGAGCCATCTCACGTTTCGACGACCGCCCGTCGGCATGCTTGCCGACCAACGGTTCACCCCGTCGCGTGCTGGTACTCCTCGGTGGGGGCGGACACGACATGACACCGGGAATGCTGTCCGACATCGGCGCCCGCACCACCGAGTGGGAGTGGACGCTCCGATCCGTCGACGCACCCTCCCCGGACCTGTGGCAGGACCTTCTGGGCTCCGACGTGGTGGTCTGCCATGGCGGCAACAACGCCGTCGCAGAAGTGGCGGCAGCCGGGCGGCCGGCCATCGTTGTCGCTCAGGACAGGCCGTTTCGGGAACAACATCACACGACCGACGTGCTCGAGCGGGCCGGCATCTGCGTCGGACTCGCAGGCTGGCCCGCCGTCGAGGACTGGCCCCGGCTCCTGGACACCGCCCTCGAGCGCGGGGCCGCGGCATGGTCGGCGTGGAACCCCCGCGACGGAGCGCTGCAGGCGGCGCGACACCTGGATGCCTTGGCGACGGGAGAGTGGTCATGAGCGTTGAAGCGGACGACATGGCGGTGGTCACCATCGTCCATGGCAGGCACGAGCACCTGCGTCGGCAACTCGCTGCCGTGGCCGCCCTGGAACCGCAACCCCGGCTCCACGTCGTCGTGGGAATGGGGGATCCGGGCCTGCCGGAGGTGCTCACAGCGAACCCCTTCCCGCTGACGCACCACGTCGACATCGCCACGGACGCCCGGCTCCCGTTGGCTGCGGCACGCAACACCGGCGTCGCCGAGGCTGCCGCGCACGGGGCGACGGCGGTTGCGTTGCTCGACGTGGACTGCATCCCCGTGCCCTCCCTGGTGGGTGACTACGCAGCGGCATTGTCGATGCTGGCGGCACAGGACGGACCCGCGGTCGTGAGCGGGAGGGTGTGGTACCTCCCGGAAGGGCTGAGCGAGGCGGAGCACACCGTCCCCCACATGGAACGGCGGGGAGCCGACAACGGACTGCGTGTTGTGCCACCCACCGATGATCCGGTGCGCGGTGATCCCCGGATGCTGTGGTCGCTGAATCTGGGCGCAACGGTGCAGGACTGGGAGGCCGTCGGTGGCTTCGACGAGCGCTACGTGGGGTACGGCGGCGAGGACACGGACTTCGGTCAGCGGCTCAGCGCGGCTGGCGGGCACATGTGGTGGACGCGCAACGCGGGTGCCTTTCACCAGTGGCATCCCGTGAGCAAACCGCCGGTGGAGCATGTCGCCGACATCGTGGCCAACGCGAACCTCTTCTTCGACACGTGGGGCTGGTATCCGATGGACGGTTGGCTGAAGGAGTTCGCCCGTCGCGGTCTCGTGGAGCATGGCAGCAGTGGGTGGCGCCTTCTCGCGTGACGGTCAGACGTGAGTGGACGTCAGGAGTTCCCCTCGGCCAGCACCACGTCCTGTCCGCTGAGCTCGGCCCGGAAGCCGTCCTGCTGCACTGTGACGTCCCGCAGGATCAGATTCTGTGGCAAACCGTCGATGGGCTGTTCGATCGTCACGAAACGGCGGACCGTGGCCGCGATGGCGCGCGACAGAACATCCGGGCCACCCAGGTCGATCGAGCTGGGCTCCACGACGATTAGCCCGTCCTGCACCTCCACGGTGCCGGTGGCGACGACGCTGAGCTGTCTGCCCAGGACCTCCACCGAGCGCCGGATCTCGGCCTCGCCACCCTCGGCCGGGCGGATCTGGCTGTCGCCGCCCAACTCAGCGGCAACGCTCGCGAAGGGCACGGTGGCGTTGACGTCGAGCCGATCGATGACGAGGCCGTCGGGACCGGACCGCGCTCCATAGCCCTGGGCTTCGACGTCGGTCAGCGAGGAGTCGGGAAGCACGACGAGGTTCGACTGGACATCGATGTCTCCCAACCAGGTCTCGTCCGGGCCAAGGTCGGCCGGTGGGGCGTTCCCAGTTGCGCCCCCGGTTGTGTTGCTGGGTGGCTGTGTGGGTGTTGATGCTGAGGTGTCCGTCGCGGGGGTGGAAATCACGAACCAGGCGACGACGGCCGCAATGATCAGCAGAAGCAACATCCCCATGGCGCCGATTGCCCAGTCGACGGCACGTGATCGAGTCATGTGTCCAAGTGTGCAGCACTCCCGACCGCTGGGCTGTCACCGACCTTGGTTCGGGGCTCGGGACGGGGTTGCGTGTTGAAGATGCGGCTGTTTCGAGAACTGGCCGGTCAGTATCAACACGACGATCACGAGTGCCATGACGATCCATGTGACCCAGCCGAGGGGGCCGGATGAGACCAGGTCGACGGTGGAGTCGGCGGCGATGACGAGCCCGATGAATCCGGCGGCTGCGTTGATCGCGCCATGTGCGAACACAGCTGGCCACACTGATGCGCTGCGCAGCCGCAACCACCCCAGGAGAACACCGAGCAGCGTGGCGGCGACAGTCATGAGCGCGACGCCGAAGAGATTCGGTTCATTGAAGTTGTAGCCGAGCAGGATGATGGGTGTGTGCCACAGGCCGAAGATGGCGCCGGAGAGCAGCAGCGCGGGCCAGGTGCCCAGCGGTCTCAGGGATGGCAGCAGCCAGCCACGCCATCCCAGCTCTTCCCCGAAGGCCAGGACTCCGTTGATCACCGCACCGATCGGGAGGGCAAGGAGTTGGGCGACCACCAGTAGCGAGATGGGCATCGAGTCGGTTGGTGCCCCGGCTTCCTCCAATACGGCGGCGAAACCGGAGAAGTTCACGAGATCCAGCTCGACCAGTCCCAGCGCCGCAGACAGGAAGACCCCCGCGATGACGATCCCGGCACCACCCAGGATGCCGATGACCACCATCCCGAGCGTCCTTCCGACCGGCTTGAGCGGCCACATTCCGAGGAACTCGGTCAGTGGGTGCGGACGTGGTTTCTGCACGAAGAAGACCACCACGACGGTCGAGATGAGCGGTGTGAACATCATCAGCGGCAGTAGAAGGGGGGCCAACGGGTCGGAGAGGCCGTTGCCACCCACCCACAGCGGAAGCACGACGAGCCACGCCAATGCCATGGCGAGCACCACGAAGATGACAACCGACTTCCACGGAACAGTGGTCAGAACGGGCGGCGGAGATGCGCTGCCGGCACCCCCGTCGATCGTGGCGGAGGTGGGGTGCTCCTGTTGCATGGTGTGCTCCTACCTCTTGATGGTCCTGCCTGAGCGTTGGTGCCTCCGTTTCCCACGCCGGGTGGGGGACGGTGATCGTCGTCCGATCGTGAAGTACGCCAGTGGACCGAAGAAGTTGACGAGGGCCAGGGCACGCCACGTCCGCTTCGATCCGCGAAGGCTCCGCCGGGGGCGTCGGGACACATCGACGAGCATCGCTACCTTCAGCACACCGTCGATCACGATGGCTCCGAGAAGCGCAATCTTCCACTGCGGGCTGCTCAGCGGGGGACGGTGCGGAGATTCGGAGAACTCCACGTCCGGGGAGTTGGATGAGGTGAAGTCGTGTACGGCGCCGTTGATCATGTCGACGGTGCTTCTCGGGTCTTCGACGTCGATGATCAAGCGGTCATAGGGCTCTCCGGTGAGTTCGATCACCACGGCCCGGCTCCCGGACCGGAGGTCCCAGAAGTGGGTCTCCCCGTCCCGTGTGAAGGTGCCGACCACGGCGGAGCCAGGCATGTGGAGCCCCGGGGATCGCAGTCCCTTGGGCTCCTCCACGATCCCTGGATCAGCAGTGGCACCACGGACGTGTGACAGGGGCACGCGGATGCGTCGCGTGAGGGCCCACAGCTGGTGGAGGCCTTGGACGTCTACGGTCAGAGCGCCATCGGAGACACTGATTCTGGACATGGTGTGCTCACCTTTCTCCTTCGGGAGGGATCACATTTGCTCCTGCTCTGTGGAGGAGTCGTCGGCCGAGCACCGTCGCCGGATCTGTTGCTTCCGCCTCACCGTCGGCCCTGGCGATGAGCGCGCAGGCCTGCTCGACCAGTCCCCGCACCTCCGGGTCCCGGGGGGCCAACTCCAGGGCTGCGACCAGGACGAGATCGAGCGTGTTCTCATCGATGATCCCGCTCAGATCCTCGGTCGCCGCCGGGAGCTCGTCGCGCAGCACATGCTGCAGCGCGGACACGAAGATGCCGCGCTTGCTCCCGAAAGCCTTGTACAGACTGCCCCTGTGGAGCCCGGAGACAGCCACGAGGTCATCGATCGAGGTTCCCTCATAGCCCGACGTACGGAACAGCCCGGCGGCCGCCGCGGTCACCGTCGGCTCATCGAATCCTCGGGGACGTCCCATGCAGCAACGATAAGCCTTCTGGAACGATCAGTCAAGAACAACCATTCAACAATCAGCATTCGGAGAAGTCGTCGGCACCCGGAGAGAGGATTGACGCCAGCGCCCTTGAACTGAGGCAGGACTGCGCACAGGTACAGGGCTCCCAGTTCAGGCCTGGGAAGCGGTGATGTCGTCAGAGTCGTGCCAGTAACCGTTGGCCGCTGCAACTGTCTGAAAGTTCAACGCCACCACTTGGGATGCTGCGGTGAGGGCATCGGCATCGTTGGCATACTCGGGACGAAGCCTCTTGAGCACGTCCATGTCCGGCTGGGTGTACTTGACTCCCATGCGGGACAGCTTGATCGCCAGTTCAAAGCCTTCCTGCGGGGTGGGCGTCTTCAATGAAGTCAGCCAGGTGTCCATCGCTGTTCCCTTCTCGAGTGCGAGCGACTTCGTCATCGCTCGTCCCAGTCCGGCGTTGGACTGGGCGACAAGTGTCGCATCGAAGAACCTGTAGCAACCAGAGCAAGAATTTCCCTGAGAGACCGGTACGGATGTGCGAGCAGGAGTCAGGCTATCCATCGGCGAGAAGCCAATTGCGCCAGCACTGTCCACGGTGGCCGCCGAGACTCTTGGGAAGCGAGAGAGTCCTACCCAGAACCTTTCCACAGCTGTCGGGGGGAGCCGATGACGTTGGTCAAGCCGGCGTCATGCTGTGTGTTTCGTCAAACTGAGGAGAGGCAATGCCGTGGGTCACGTTCGGGTCACAGTCTGAACAGCCGACCGCTGCGGCGAACTCTCGGGCGCCGCGGTCAGCGCATTGTCGGAAGAACGTCCGGCATGATTGAGTTCATGGAGACTTTTGAGACGCTGGCGCTGGTATGCCAGTGATCCTGGAAACGGGCGGGGGCGTTCCGGCGTATCTCTCGCTGACGGCTGTACTGGTGGTGTCGGCCGCCATCTTTGGGTTCTTCAGCGTGAAATTGAAGGTGGTTCCGATCGTCGGATTCCTTTTGGCCGGGGTCCTCATAGGTCCCGCCCAGCTGGGTCTGGTCTCCGAAACCGAGGCTGTCGATGCGGCCGCGGAACTCGGTGTGATTCTGCTGCTGTTCACCATCGGCATCGAGTTCTCGCTGCAGCGGTTGGCATCGGTGTGGAAGTGGATCGTGATCGGGGGCGGTCTGCAGGTGTTGCTGGCCTCCGCAGCTGGCGCGGGGCTGGTCAGTGCGCTGGGCGGGGACATCCGCACGGGCATCTTCACCGGATTCCTGATCGCGCTGTCATCCACGGCAATCGTGCTGAAGGTGATTGCCGACGCCGGAGAGTCCAAATCTTCCCGTGGGCGTCTGGTCCTTGCGGTGCTGATCTTTCAGGACCTCGCTGTGGTGGGCATGGTGTTACTGGTGCCGGCACTGGGGGAGGGCGGCGACGGAGGAGCGGGCGAGCTGTTCGGGGCGCTCGGCATCGCCGCGGCAGTGATCGCGGGGGTGCTGGTGGTGGCACGCAAACTGATGCCACCCCTGTTGGAGCGCATCGCGGCGCTGTGCTCGCCCGAGGTGTTTCTGCTGGCTGTCATCGGCATCTGTCTGGGAACGGCCTACCTCACATCCTTGGCCGGAGTCAGCGTCTCACTGGGAGCATTCCTGGCGGGCCTCGTGGTCAGCGAGAGCAGGCAGAGCACACAAGCCTTCAGCGAGGTACTGCCCTTGCAGATCATCTTCTCGGCCGTCTTCTTCATCTCTGTTGGCATGCTGCTCAACGTCTCCTTCCTCCTGGACAACATCGTCACCGTGCTGTCTGCGGTCCTGCTGGTACTCACCATCAAGGTGGTGACCGCCACGCTTGCACTGTTGAGTCTGCGGGTGGGCTTCCCCATGGCGGTTTCGGGCGGGCTTCTGCTGGGCCAGGTGGGTGAGTTCTCCTTCGTGCTCGTCACGGCTGGCGCGGCGGTCGGCCTGACCCCGGGCGGCTTGGGAGATGAAGGATCGCAGATATTCGTTGCCACCACGGTCGTGTTGATGCTCCTCACCCCATTCCTGGCCGCAGCCGGACGACGCATTGCCCGACCACGAGCACGAACTGAAAACGACGTCGAATCATCCTCAAGCAGCGAGGTCCACCGAGAGAACCATGTGGTCATCGTCGGGTGGGGTGGTACGTCTGTGCGGTTGGGACAGGATCTGCGGGCGCGACGAGTCGCAGTAACCATGACCACACTCAACCCAGGCGGTTCCCGCGAGGCTGAGGCGGCGGGTATCGATGTGGTGAGCGGCGATGGACTGCACCGCCAGGTTCTGCTCGATGCGGGCATCAAGGATGCGAGAGCGGTGATTGTTGCTGAGGATACCGTCGAGAATGAGGCCAAAGCGGTAGCTACCGCGCGATCGCTGACGGATTCCCCCATCTTCGTGAGACCGCTTGACGCGAGTGATCTGGCAACCCTCAGTGAGGCCGGAGCTGACCACGTTGTGGACCCGGATGCCTCAGCAGAACGCGCGCTGCTGGCGTCGCTGCTCACGCCGCTGGGCCTGCCCGGCCCTCATGCGGAGGAAAGTATCGCGGACACAACCAAGGTGTTCGATGTAGATGCGGATGTCTTCGATGGGAACGGCTGCAGCCATTCGTCGTCGAGAGTGCCCGTGTTGCCCCGGACATCCGGCTGTGAGGAGTGCGAGATGTCCGGCCAGCAGTGGGTTCACCTGCGCGTATGCCTCACCTGCGGTCACGTGGGTTGCTGTGATTCCTCGCCCAACCGACACTCCAGAGCGCACTTCCAACAGCACGCTCATCCCGTGATCGCTTCGTCCGAACGAGATGAATCCTGGGCATACTGCTTCGTGGACGACGTCACCATGGACTACTGACAACGGGAGCTGGCGTTTGTCCGCCATCGTCGCCCTGGTCGCCGCTCGCAGTCCGGGGTCCGCTTCGCGGGCGCTCTGTGTGACGTCCGCGTCAGCTGTAGTGCCCGGCCGGATGTGACGCATGCCACCACCATGCCACAGATATGGCATGCTCTCCGAGCAGTTGTTCCGATCAGCCGGATCACGGCTGCAACAAGGGGCAATACGTCGGGGAGCCCGCTCTTGCGCCCGTTTCATGCGATCAAGGCGCCGAGGGGCCCAGCGAAGATCAGTCTGCTTCGGCACTTCCGTTCGACGGTCCGACTTTGGCCAGGAGTGCTTCCAGAACCGGGATCAGTTTCGGGATGGCTTCGGTGGCAGCAAGCCACACTATGGTGCTGTTCACCTCGGCGTAGCCGTGGATGAGCACGTTCCGCATGCCGATGATCTTGTGGATGTCAGGAACCCGAAAGGCGGACTCGGGATCTACCTTGCGGAGGTTATTCAGGGCTTCTCCCACAAGTTCTATCTGGCGTTCGGTTGCCCATGTCACCGGGCCACCCTCGAGGTAGATCTGAAGGCTTGTGTCGCCAACGGCGACCTGGACGTTACGCGCGAAGTGCAATGCATCCCAGAGGAATGCGGCGGATCTGGGTTCAGGCTGCATACAGGTCTTGGGCTGTTGCGATTGCGGAGGCTCTGAAATAGGGGTTGCGCAGTGTGCTGGCATCGACCAAGTCGACTGGGCGGCCGGTAATCTCCTCCAGTTCGGACTTCAGGTCAAAGTAGTCATGGAAGGCGTTGGGGTTGTCGGGCGCGAAGTCCACCAGAAAGTCGACGTCACTGGCCTGTGGATCGAAGCGCTCGGTGGTCGCAGAGCCAAAGATGCGCAGGCGCGTCACACCGTACTTCTGGCAAGCGCGTCGAATCGCTGCCAGATCGAGATGGAGCGCGGTACCCATGTCGCTATTGTTCCATGCCTTTGGATGTGAGCACCGGAATCGATCACGAAGACCGGTGATGTGTGTTCGGCGGCTTCGGCGGATCTGGTGCCACCATCTGCGGCGACGGTGTCGCACATCGGCGATGGGCAATGAGGGTCAGAATCCTACGACGAGTGCAAGCCCTAGTCACGACAAAGTTCGTGCTGTTGACCAAGGCTCTTGATGATGTGTCCGGAAGAGGACTTGAACCTCCACGCCCTGTTACGGGCACTAGCACCTCAAGCTAGCGCGTCTACCTATTCCGCCACCCGGACAGTTGCGTCTTCCGCGGAAGACGCTTAGGAACGATAGCAGGTGGACCCGGTGGGTGCGTAATCCCGTTGACGGTCCGAATGACACCGGGTTGTGGCCGTTCGTGGTCGGTCAGCCAACCACGAACGGCCACAACCCACCCGGATCAGGGGCTGCCCGGGGCTGACGCGGGGCGGTGGGCGTTCGGGCCGCCGGAGACGTCGTCGAGAGCCGAGGCAATCGGCTCGACGAGGATCTTCGACTCAGCATCCAACAGCTCACTCAGGTGCTCCACCGTTCGGGGTCCCACCAGCGCCGACGCCACCTGCGGCGCGTCGCGCACCCACAGCAGCGCCACCTGGGAGGGCGTCAGACCGAGCCCGTCGGCGGCCTTCACGACGGCGTCGACGACGGCGCGGGAACGCGGCTGCATGTAGGGCTCCAGGAACCAGGCGAAGTGCTCGGAGGCCGCCCGGGAGTCGCGGGGAATACCGTCTCGGTACTTGCCGGTCAGAGCGCCCCGACCGAGCGCGGACCAGGCGATCAGTCCCAGCCGATGATGCTGCGCCGCGCCCACCACCTCCACCTCGGCGCGACGAGCCAACAGCGAGTACTCCACCTGGGCCGACACGAGCTTCGAGCGCTCCGTGAGCGCCTCCTGCCACGTGGCGGCGGTGGCCGTCTGCCACCCAACGAAGTTGGATACCCCGACGTAGCGCGCCAGACCCCGCGCGACGGCGGAGTCCATCGCGGCCAGCGTCTCGTCGACAGGTGCGTCGCCCCAGGCGTGGATCTGCCAGAGATCGACGTGGTCCGTGTTCAACCGTCGCAGGGACTCTTCAAGGTCACTCAGCATCGCCGAACGGGAGGTGTCGATCACACGCTTGCCGTCACGGATGACGAAGCCAGCCTTGGTGGCGATCACCAGATCGTGACGAGCGACGCCGCCCGCCAGGAGCTTCCCGATCATCCTTTCGGCGACACCACCGCCGTACGCCGGGGCGGTGTCCAGCAGGTTGCCGCCAGCCTCGATGAACGATTTGACGAGCTGCTTCACCGTCGCCCAGTCCGTGTCCCGGCCCCACGCCATCGTGCCGAGTCCCATGCGCGACACCTGCAGCCCGGAGGATCCCACCATGCGACGTTCCATGTCCGCCACCCTAGGCCTCGAGCACACCGGTCAGCAGGAGCGCCGCGACCACTGCCGCCAACCCCAGCCGGTAGTAGACAAAGCCCCGGAACGTGTGGGTGCTGATGAACCTGATGAGCCAGGCAATCACCGCATAGCCGACGACGAACGCCAGGATGGTCGCGACGATCGTGGGCCCCCACGCCGTGGCCTCATCGCCAATGTCCTTCAGCTTGTAGAAGCCGGAACCAAACACCGCCGGGACGGCGAGCAGGAACGCGTAGCGCGTCGCCGTCTCCCGGGTGTAGCCCATGAACAGCCCAGCGGAGATCGTCGCGCCCGAACGGGAGACCCCAGGAATCAGTGCGCATGCCTGGAAGACGCCGATCAGGAGGCCGTGTTTCCAGCTCAGGTCCGTCAACTCCCGCGTGTTGCGTTCGCCCCTGGCGTCCGCGAACCACAGAACCACCGCGACGCCGGCGAGCATGGCCACGGTGACCCACAGGTTGCGCAGCGTGGAGTCGATCGCGTTCTGGAAGGTCAGGCCGAGAACCACGATGGGAATGGACCCCAGAATGACGAGCCAGCCCAGCCGAACGTCCGGATCGGAGCGTTCCTCCCGACCCACAAGGGCCAGGCACCACTTCTTGATGATCCGCACGATGTCGTGCCAGAAGTAGACAAGGACGGCAGTCTCAGTTCCCAGCTGCGTGACCGCAGTGAAGGCGGCCCCCGGATCGCGACCCTCGAACAGCAACTGCCCGAAAATCGAGACGTGTGCGCTGGAGGAGATGGGCAGGAACTCCGTGAGTCCCTGCACGATCCCGAGCACGATCGCCTCTAGCCACCCCATGTGTTCATCCCTAACGTCAAGCAACCGGCCAGGCCACATCGTAGACCGGTTAGCGTTGTGGCCCATGACCACTGTTGTGCTGATCCGCCACGGCCGCTCCACCGCCAATGCCGACGGCGTGCTCGCGGGCCGGGCCGAGGGTGTGGAACTCGACGACGTCGGACGCGAGCAGGCCTACCGCCTCGGCGATCTCCTGGCCGACGCGACGATCACCGCCAGCTATCGTTCACCCAGCCTTCGGTGCCAGCAGACAGCCACCCTCCTGGGACAGCCGGACGCCGAGGTACTGGCCGGGCTGGACGAGTGCGACTACGGCTCCTGGACCAACCGCCCACTGATGGAGCTGGCCTCGGAGCCGCTGTGGGCCACCATCCAGACGGAGCCGTCCGCAGTCGCCTTCCCGGACGGCGAAGCCATGTTGGAGATGCGAGCGCGGGCAGTGGACGCCATAGCGACCATCCGCTCCCGGCACGACGAGGCCATCGTCGTGGTGGTCAGCCACGGCGACGTCATCAAGTCCATCCTCTCCGACGCTCTGTCCCAGAACTTCGACGACTTCCAGCGACTCAACGTGGCCCCGGCCTCCGTCAGCATCGTCAACTACGGCCACGAGCGCCCCTTCGTCATCTGCATGAACGCCAACAGTGACGTGGCCGCCCTGCTGGCAGCCCCGGTCTCACCCACCGTCGGAGGCGGCGACGTCGCACCCCCCGACGGCGCTTCCCCCACGCAATAGGCTGGAGTACATGTTGCTCGAGTTCCCGCGCCCGGACCGCTGCATCGTCGGCACCATCGGCGAGCCCGGTAACCGGTTGTTCATCATCCAGGTGTCTCAGGGCGCCTCCCTCGCATCCGTGGCCATCGAGAAGCAGCAGGTGCAGGTGCTCGGCCGACGCATGGGGGAAATCCTCGACCAGCTCGAAGCCCTCGGCCAGTCAGCTGGAGGTCTCACTGAGCCCAGCGACATGGGCCCCCTCGACGCACCACTGGACGTCGAGTTCCGCGTCGGGGCCATCGGCCTCGCCTGGGATTCCGGACGCTCCGCCATCCAGCTCGAACTCTTCTCCATGGAACTGGGCGAGGAGAAGGATGACGACGACGGCAACGTTCTCATGCAAATCTGGCTCTCGCCGCGGATGGCGCGCGAATTCGCGCTGCGCACCGAGCGCGTTGTCGCTTCAGGCCGCCCGGCGTGTCCGTTCTGTGGCCAGCCCATCGAGGCGGGGGGCCACATCTGCCCACGCTCGAACGGCTACCGCACAGACCTGTTCTGATGGCACCACTGGAGCCGCAGGGCTCGCTGGAGGTCTTCGGTCGCCTGACCGAGGCGTCGAATGCTACGTTCCTCACTCGTGACGAGGCGGAAGTCCTGTGGGTCTACAAGCCGGTGGTGGGAGAGGCGCCGCTCTGGGATTTCCCACGCGGGACCCTCAGCCGTCGTGAAGTGGCTGCCTACGAACTGAGTGAAGTATTGGGGTTGCACGTGGTGCCCCGGACGCTGTGGCACGACGGTCCCGCAGGGGAGGGATCCGTGCAGACCTGGATTGACGGGAAGATCTCCGATCTGGTGAACCTGCTCCGGCCGGAGCAGCTCGACGAGACCTGGCTGCCCGTCGTGGCGGGCGTCGACGAGCGCAATCGCCCCATCGTCCTGGCCCATCGTGACGACACCCAGCTGAGGGTCATGTGCCTGTTCGACCTCATCATCAACAATTCCGATCGCAAGGGCGGCCACATCATCGCCGACGGGGAGCGCATCCTCGGCGTCGATCACGGCGTCAGCATGCACGTCGAGGACAAGTTCCGCACAGTGCTGTGGGGCTTCGCCGGTGCGCCGCTGAGCGAGCATGAGGAGGCAATCCTGCGGCGAGTGCCGGAGTTGGCGGGCCCCCCGGAGGGTCTGAGCGAACCGGAATGGAACGCCATGGCGCAGCGCGTCGAAAGCCTCCTCTCTGAGGGTGTCTTCCCTGGCCCCAGCAACCAGTGGCCGGCCATCCCGTGGCCAGCTTGGTGATACCGCGGATGGCCGACAGCGGCCAGCCTTGGCGGCGGCCCGCCCATTGCCGGTAGGTTCGTGTCCCATGTACGCGTGGCCGAAAGTTGACGTCCCCACCATTGCCCACACATCCACCTCGTCCCGCGGCGGTGATGTGCCCACAAGCCTGCGGCTGTACGACACGGCCAGCGCCCAGATGGTGGACATTGGGACCGATCAGGACACGGCACGCATGTACGTGTGCGGCATCACCCCCTACGACGCCACCCACCTCGGTCACGCCAACACCTATGTGGCATTCGATCTGGCCAATCGGGTGTGGCGTGATCTCGGACTGGAGGTCAACTACACCCAGAACGTCACCGACGTCGACGACCCACTGCTGGAGCGCGCCGAGGCCACGGGACAGGACTGGGAGGAGCTGGCCGAGAGCCAGATCGAACTCTTCCGCAGCGACATGACCGACCTGCGCGTCATCCCACCTGAGAACTACGTGGGCGCGGTCGAGACCATCGCCTGCGTGGTCGAGATCATCGAGCAGCTGTTGCCCAGCGGACTCGTCTACCAGGTGGGGGACGACGAGCACCCGGACTGGTACTTCAACAGCGTGAACGCGACCGGCTTTGGCGGCGTCAGCAATCTCGATGCGGACGAGATGCTGCGGGTCTTCGCCGAGAACGGTGGGGACCCCGAACGTCCGGGGAAACGCCACCCCCTGGACAGTCTCCTGTGGCGGTTCGCACGCGAGGGGGAGCCGAGCTGGTCCTCACCACTGGGGGAGGGGCGCCCCGGCTGGCACATCGAGTGCGTGGCCATCTCGCTGAAGTACCTCGGCCCCCATTTCGACGTTCAGGGCGGCGGCTCGGATCTGGCTTTCCCGCACCACGAGATGTGCGCTGCCCAGGCCATCACGGCGTCGCGTGAACCCATGGCCAAGGCGTTCGTGCACTCGGGCATGGTGGGGCTCGACGGCGAGAAGATGAGCAAGTCGAAGGGGAATCTGGAACTCGTGAGTCGCCTCCGGCACGCCGGGGCGGATCCAATGGCCGTGCGGCTTGCCCTGCTCGACAACCACTACCGCACCGACTGGGAGTGGGACTCCTCACTGCTGCGGAGGGCCGAGGAGCGGCTCGAGTTGTGGCGCAGTGTGCGCAACAACGGCACCGCGTTGCCGGCGAGCGGATTGATCGATCAGATGCGCACGGCACTGCGCAATGATCTTGACTCACCGTCGGCGCTGAGCAGCGTGGATGCCTGGGTGGCCGGAAGCCTCGCCATCGACTCAGACGACACGGGTGCCATCGAGGACATGATGACCGCCGTCGATGCCCTGCTGGGCATCAAACTCTGACCACGACAGCCGGACAGGACCTCCGGCAGCGCGGGCTGATCGGAGCGCGCCGGGTAGGCTGCAAGCCGTGAAGTCCTTCGAACAACTCTTCGAGCAGCTGAGCGAGAGCGCCCGCACCCGACCCGAGGGTTCCCACACCGTCGCCCGTCTGGACGCGGGAGTCCACGCGATCGGGAAGAAGGTGGTGGAGGAGGCCGCCGAGGTCTGGATGGCCGCTGAGTACCAGTCCAAGGACGAGGCGGCCGAGGAGATCAGCCAGCTGCTCTACCATCTGCAGACCATGATGCTGGCCCTCGATCTGGACCTCGAGGACGTCTACCGCCACCTCTGATCCATCCCATGTGACCAGCGCCCCTACCTTCCTGAATAGCTACGCAAGGACCGACAATGACCGACAGACTCCTCAAGATCGCCGTCCCCAACAAGGGCGCGCTGGCTGAGGCCGCCTCCGACATGCTGCGCAGCGCCGGGTACCGCCAACGCACGGACCCCAAGGATCTGACGCTGATCGACGTGGACCACAACGTCGAGTTCTACTACTTGCGGCCCCGCGACATCGCCGTCTACGTGGGAGCCGGCCATCTTGATCTCGGCATCACCGGACGCGACATGTTGCTGGATTCCGAGGCCGAGGCCGACGAGATCATGGCCCTGGGATTCGGTGACAGCAGATTCCGCTTCGCGGGACCTGCTGGCGAAGGCAATACCGTCGACAATCTTTCCGGTAAACGCATCGCGACGTCCTACCCCGGGCTGCTGCAAGTCTGGCTGGACGAGCAGGGCGTCGACGCGTCACTGGTGAAACTTGACGGCGCCGTCGAATCCGCGATCCGGCTCGGTGTGGCGGACGTCGTGGCCGATGTCGTCGACACGGGTACCACCCTGCGCCGTGCCGGACTGGAGATGTTCGGCGATCCCATCCTGTCCTCCGAGGCCATCCTCATCGGCCGCCGCGGGGGAGAGGACCCGGTGGGCATAGACGGCCTGCGTACGCGGCTCGACAGCGTCCTGGTGGCCAACAACTACCTGATGATGGACTACAACGTGGCGGAGACAGACCTGCCGGCCACCACTGCGCTGGCGTCCGGTGTCAATGGTCCGACGGTGTCCCAACTGGCCAAGGACGGCTGGCTCGCGGTCCGCGTCCTCGTGCCCCGCAAGGGTGCCCACCTCCTCATGGACCGACTCTTCGAGGCCGGCGCACGCGGAATCCTGCTGACGGAGCTGACGGCATGTCGACTGTGAACACACCCGCTGAGGAACCCCGAGAGGGCGACGACGAGGCCATGACCACTTCCGGGACGCCAACCGGTCCGCAACATCAAGCTGATCCGGCCACCGGGGAAGCGCCGGCGCGCGAGGTCACAGTGCCCAAGCGGCTGGCCTTCACCAGCGTCCCCGCCCTGGCGACCTCACTGGTCCTGTCGGCGGTCCTGTTCATCGCCGTGATGTATGGCTGGTATGCGATCGGGCCCGAGATCCGCAGCCGGGTCACTTTTGCCCAGAGCATCACGCTGCTCGTGGTGGCACTGGGCATGGTGGCCATCATGATGAGCGTCGGATATTCACGGCTGTACGCCGACGAGAGGGGCGTGATCATCCGCAATGGTCCGGTGCTGCGCAAGTTCAGGATCGATCAGGTGGCGGGTCTGCGGCTTCGCGACGGCGACCCGTGGGCCTATCTACTCGTGAAGGACGGCGAGGGAGGCGTCAGGCGTCGTGCCGTGCTCGCCATCCAGCAGATGGAGGGCGCGCGCGGCAAGCGCAAGGTCAGTCAGGTGCGCAGATGGCTGAAGGCCAACGGGGCGACGTCGCACGGCATCACGCTGAGGGAGGACTGAGGCGTCCTCAGAGGAGCCCGCGTTTGCGCAGGATGTCCTCGACTTCGGCGTCCTCCGCCGTCTTCTTCTGCGGCTGCCCCGGGGCGGGTTGACCAGCAGCGGACTGACCAGCAGGGGGAGCTGAGGCTGCACTCGCTCCCGGACGCTGGGTGGTGACAGGTGCTTGTGCCTGGTTCCGGGCAACCGCCGGGGTCTCGGACTGCGTCACCGCCTTGCGCTGCGCCGGCTTGATGAAGCGGGAGATCAAAAAGAGCAGCAGACCGGCACCGGCCAGCGAGGCACCCCAGGTCATGGTTGTGCTCCACACTGTCCGCTGGGCCCAGTCGATGATGCTGAGCACACCGTTGTAGGCCAGATCTGTGATGCCGAGGAGCCACAGACCCAGCGGAATGAGCACCAGTCCCAGCCCGGCCAACACGGGACGAACCCCGGGGCGGCGGGCCCAGAGGCCGGCGAAGACGGCGGCGAAGAACACCATGAGGGCGATGGTGATGATGAGGGGAACGTCCATTGGTCCAGCTTCCCACACCCGCCCTACGCTGGCACACATGCAACGCGCCGAGTCAGAACAGCCTCCCATCCCTTCCGAAGCGCCTCGCCACCTTGCACAGCCCAGCACCCGCTTCCTCGGCGACGACGGCAGCCCGGACCCTCTCGTTCGGTCCGCGTTGGCGGCTGTGACGGACCAGGTGTCCTACAGCCGTGCAGTGGTGGCGTTGTGCGCCTCCCGGCTGGTGATGCCGATCGTCGCATCGGGTGACGAAACGGGCGTGCATGATCCGGAGCGTCGCGCGGAGATGGCCGCCGTCACTCTGGCGGACGGGAACACACGCTATCTCCTGGCTTTCACCGGCATGGACGCCATGCACGCATGGCAGCCGGATGCCCGACCCGTGCTGTGCCACTTGGACGAACTCGCTGCCTCCGTCGCGCCTGCCGGGGCAACCGAGCTCCTCCTGGACATGGCTGGGCCGACCCCGTTCGTGCTGGCCGACGACCTCCTGACCGCCGTCGCCGAGGGAAACCGTCTCGTCGAGTTCGAGGACGGCGATTTCGCCTGGGTCAGGAAGGCCGACGAGGATCCGGATCTCCCAGGCGCCAGCGTCCGCCGCTGACTGTCGCGGCAACAGACGCCCGCCCTATTCATTGCCGCCCGTCCACAGACTTGACGCCCGCCCTATAGGACGGGCGCGGAACGATAAGCCGGGCTTCCAGCGATGGAGGCGGGCGTTCAGGTGGAAGGCAGGCGTTTGGAGAGTAACGACGGATGGTTGGTTGGGTATCCGAACGGTCGCCCGGAGTTGCCGTTTGGTGGGAGAGTCGCCCGCGTACTAGAATCAGTCAAGTCGAGATCCGCTCCAAGGCGATCCGCACGTAAGTGGAGGCCTGACCTCCCACCCGGCATGCCTCGCGGTTCCCGGGTCGGTACCAGCACCTGTCCCAGGTGCGCCCGTCAGGCCTTCGCACACGCGGAGGCCTTTTTGCATGTCGAGACACACTTTTTCGAACTCACAGCTTCATCCCACTGCTTCATTTCACACCTGGAGGACCCATCAGCACTGAACCACGGATCAACGATCGCATCCGAGTACCAGAAGTCCGGCTCGTCGGCCCGAACGGCGAACAAGTCGGCATCGTTCGTGTCGAGGACGCCATTCGACTGGCCTCCGAGAACGATCTGGATCTCGTCGAGGTGGCGCCCATGGCGCGCCCCCCGGTGTGCAAGTTGATGGACTACGGAAAGTTCAAATACGAGGCGGCGCAGAAGGCTCGCGACGCTCGCAAGAACCAGACGAACACGCTCACCAAGGAGATGAAACTCCGACTCAAGATCGACCAGCACGATTACGAGACCAAGAAGGGTCACGTCGTGCGGTTCCTCAAGGGTGGAGACAAGGTGAAGGTCACCATCATGTTCCGTGGTCGTGAACAGTCCCGGCCCGAACTGGGCATGGAACTCCTGAAGCGCTTGGCCGACGATGTCGCCGAGTTCGGTTACGTCGAGTCCTCACCCAAGCAGGATGGTCGCAACATGATCATGGTGCTTGGCCCTTCGCGCAAGAAGACCGATGCGAAAGTGGACAAGGCCGCGGATCGCGAACGCCGCATGGCGGAGCGCAGGGAAGCCCAGGAAGCGGAAAAACGTGCTGAGGCCGAACTCAGGGCGGCCCACTCCGCGGAGCCTGCGCACACCAAGAAGCGCGGTCCAGCCGACAACATGGACCCAGACATCGATCTCTAGATCGGTATTTCAATCACGAGATCAGAAAGCGAATCACCATGCCGAAAATGAAGTCCCACTCGGGTGCCAAGAAGCGGTTCAAAGTAACCGGATCGGGCAAGATCATGCGCCGTCAGGCCAATCTGGGCCACCTCAACGAGCACAAGTCGTCCACTCGCCTGCGTCGCCTCAAGGGCAACGTCGAGGTGGCACCCGCCGATGTCAAGCAGGCACGCAAACTGCTCGGCAAGCACAAGGGCCGCTGAGCCCGAACAGTTTCCTGACCTGACCCATTCCCGTCGGTGACCAGCCGGCACCCACTGCAAGGAGAACACCATGGCACGCGTGAAGCGTTCTGTGAATGCGCACAAGAAGCGCCGCGAGATCCTCGAACTCGCATCCGGTTACCGCGGCCAGCGCTCGCGTCTGTACCGCAAGGCCAAGGAGCAGGTCCTCCACTCGATGACCTACTCCTACCGGGATCGCCGCACCCGCAAGCGCGATTTCCGCGGCTTGTGGATCCAGCGCATCAACGCTGCGGCACGTGCCGACGGCATGACCTACAACCGCTTCATCAACGGGCTGCACAACGCCGGCGTGGAGGTGGATCGCAAGATCCTGGCCGAACTCGCCGTGAGTGATCCCACCGCCTTCTCGGCACTCGTTGCCGTGGCCAAGGAGAATCAGTCCGCGTCCCAGGCGCTCTGACTTGGCCGATCAGCTCGACCCGAACGCAGTGCCCGATCTCACGGTCGCGGCGCTGCGTTCGCTTCGTCGTCTCGCCACCCGTCGCGGCCGGGACAACTCCGCGCGGTTTTTGGTGGAGGGTCGGCAGGCCGTGCGAGAGGCGCTCACCCGGCGGGGCGTGGTGCAGGAAGTGGTCACATCCGACCCACACCACCACCTCGATCTGATCGCCACCACCGACGCCAGGCTCTGGCGGGCGAGCGAGCAGCAGATGCGACACCTCAGCGACACCGTGACGCCGCAGGGAATCATCGCGGTCTGCCGTCAACGCTCCGTCCACCTCAGTGACCTTGATGAACTCTCCCTCGTCGTCATCTGCGCCCAGGTGCGGGACCCCGGCAACGCTGGCACCGTCATACGCTGCGCCGACGCCTTCGGGGCCGACGCCGTGATCATGACGCACGGCTCCGTCGAACTCCACAATCCCAAGACCGTGCGCTCCAGCGTCGGCAGCATCTTCCACTTGCCCATCGTCACCGGCGTCACGCTCGCTGACGCCGTTGCGTTCTGCCGCGACCGTGGTCTGCAAGTGCTGGCCACCGACAGCGAGGGCGTGGAACTGGATCTGCTGGCCGCCGACGGCGCGCTGTCGGGGCCCACCGCATGGATCATGGGCAACGAGGCGTGGGGCCTTCCTTTCGAGGATGCCAGACGGGCTGACCGGATGGTCTCCATTCCCATGTGGGGCTCCGCCGAGAGCCTCAACCTGTCCACCGCAGCCGCCATCTGCCTCTACCAGAGCGCCTCATCACAGCGCCGCTCCGATGGTGCATCATCTCCCAGTTCCGCACCCACACTGAAGGGATCCTGATGTCCGGGCCCGAGAACACTTCCGATCCACAGAGCGCCGCAGCGCTGGAACCGGAGACCATCGCCGCCTACGTCGACGCGGCCCTGGCCGCCATCGCCGCAGCCTCCAGCACCGCAGAACTGAAACAGGTCCGCCTCGATCACGCGGGAGACCGCTCCCCACTGGCGCTGGCCAATCGTGAGATCGGCACGCTGCCGTCCGCGGCCCGCAAGGATGCAGGTGCCCGCACCGGAAAGGCACGCGGCGCCGTCAATCAAGCCATCGCTGCTCGTCAGTCGGAACTCGTCGCACTCGAACTGGAAGCGGCCCTGCGCGACGAGCGCGTCGACATGACGATGCCGGTTGAACTCGCCCCCCAGGGCGCGCTGCATCCCATCACGGCGCTCATCGACGACATGTGCGACGTCTTCGTCGCGATGGGCTGGGAGGTGGCCGAAGGACCGGAACTCGAGGCGGAGTGGTACAACTTCGACGCCCTCAACATCGGCCCGGACCACCCGTCCCGGGCCCTGCAGGACACGCTGTGGATCGACCCTCCGGAGCACGGCAAACTGTTGCGCACCCAGACCTCACCGGTCCAGATTCGGGCCCTGCTGGAGCGCGACCTGCCCCTCTACATCGTCAGCCCCGGCAAGGTCTTCCGCGCCGACGAGTACGACGCGACGCACCTGCCGGTCTTCCACCAGCTCGAAGGCCTCGTGGTGGACGAAGGAATCTCCATGGCGGACCTGCGAGGGACGCTGGATCACTTCGCCCGCGCCATGTTCGGGGACGTCCGCACCCGCATGCGTCCGCACCACTTCCCTTTCACAGAACCCAGCGCCGAGGTGGACCTCGAATGCTTCGTCTGCCACGGCGCGTCCGTCGGCAACCCGGATGTGCAGTGCCGCACCTGCCGCAAGGAGGGCTGGATTGAATGGGGCGGCTGCGGTGTCGTCAACCCGCGCGTCCTGCAAGCCTGTGGCATCGATGCCTCGGTGTACTCCGGATTCGCTTTCGGCATGGGTGTGGACCGCACCGTGATGTTCCGCAACAACGCCCCCGACCTTCGCGACTTCGTCGAGGGCGACATCCGTTTCAGCCGATCCCTGCTTGGAGGAGCCCGATGAAGGCACCCATGTCCTGGCTGCGCCAGCTGGTCTCGTTGCCCGTCCCCGACGGTGAGGTGGCCGACTCCTTCACCCGCGCCGGCCTCACCGTGGAACGCATGGAAACGAGCGACCCCGGTATCACGGGGCCGCTGGTCGTCGGGCGGGTGTCGTCGCTGGTGGAGAAACTGCAGAAAAATGGCAAGACGATCCGCTACTGCCGGGTCGACGTCGGCGCGGCGCACAACGACGAGGCCACCGACGAGTTCCCCGCGTCGCGCGGCATCGTCTGCGGCGCCCTGAACTTCGAGGTGGGGGACCTGGTGGTGGTGGCTCTGCCGGGGTCAGTCCTGCCCGGTGGGTTCGCGATCGCAGCCCGCAAGACCTACGGATACGTCTCCGACGGCATGATCTGCTCCGAGAAGGAACTCGGACTGGGCGACGACCACGACGGCATCCTGGTGCTGGATCCCGCCACCGGCCTGGAGCCGGGCGACGACGCCCTGGAGGCCCTGTGGAGCAGCGACACCGTGCTGGACATGGAGATCACCACCGATTTGGGCTACTGCCTGTCCATGCGAGGCCTCGCGCGGGAGGCCGCCGTCGCCGCGCGGACATCCTTCACCGATCCATACGCCACCCCGATGCCGGAGCCGGTCACGGCGGGTCACCCCGTGGAACTGGAATCGGACCGGTGCACCAACTTCGTCGCGCTGAGCATCGACGGTTTCGACCCCGAAGCGCCGACGCCGCCCTGGATGGCCCAACGCCTGCGTGCCAGCGGCGTGCGCTCCATCTCATTGCCCGTCGACGTCACCAACTACGTGATGCTGGAGAGCGGTCAACCACTGCACGCCTACGACGCTGCCAAGCTCCAAGGTCCCATTCGAGTACGGCTCGCGAATGAGGGCGAGACGCTACGCACACTCGACGGCGTCCTGCGCACATGCACGGCCGATGATCTGCTGATCACCGATGACTCCGGGGCGATCGGGCTGGCCGGTGTCATGGGTGGTCTGGACACCGAGGTGACCGCATCCACCACCTCCATCGTGCTGGAGGCGGCCCACTTCGAATCCACGAGCGTGTCCCGGACGTTTCGGCGTCACGGTCTGCCCTCCGAGGCATCCAAGCGGTTCGAGCGCACCGTCGATCCGGATCTTCCGTACGCGGCCGCACACCGCGTGTCGGAGCTCCTCGTCGAGCATGGGGGCGGCCAACTGAAGACGGAGGAGACGGTGGTCGGGTCGAGGCCCGAGCAGCACCGCATCAACCTCCGTTCCGGGTTGATCCCGGCCATTCTGGGAGCCCCGGTCGACACGCAGGAGACCGTCCGTATCCTGGAGGCGAGCGGCTGCCGGGTCACTGCCCTGGGGGACTCGCTCACGGTGTGCGCTCCCACATGGCGCTCGGATCTGCGTGACCCCTACGACGTGGTGGAGGAGGTGGGCCGCAAGTACGGCTACGACCGGATTGGACTGCGCATCCCGGTCCCGCCGGTCGGGAACGGACTGACCCCACTACAGAAGGGCCGACGCGCCGCCATGTCAGCCGTTGCTGCCGTCGGTTTCACGGAAGTCCTGAGCCTGCCGTTCGTCTCCGAGGAGGAACTGGACAGGCTGGGCTTGGCGGAAGACGATCACCGTCGTCGAGCAGTCCGGCTCGCCAACCCGCTGTCCGACACCCACCCGTGGCTGCGCACGAGCCTGCTTCCGGGGCTCTTGGCGGCCATCGCGAAGAACACCTCCCGCTCCATGGAGGACCTCGCGCTCTTCGAGCACGGGGCCGTCTTCCTGGACGGTGACGGCACACCCCTGCCGCACCCCGGAGTGGAGCGGCGGCCCTCAGACGCAGAGCTCGAGGGCATCGAGGCCGGCCTGCCTGAACAGCCGGAGATGCTGGCTGCCGTGGTGTGCGGCAACTGGTCCCGGCAGGGTTGGACCGGCAGGGCCGTGGCCGCGGACTGGACGCACGTCGTCGCAGCCGCAGAGGCAGCCGCTGCAGCGGTGGGACTTCGGATGGGGCGACGCAACACCGAGGTCATGCCGTGGCATCCGGGCCGCTGCGCTGAGCTTTCCGTGGGCGGAACTGTCATTGGGTTCGCCGGGGAGCTGCATCCCGAGGTCATCAAGGCGTTCGGTCTTCCCGCACGTACCTGTGCGGTGGAGTTCTCACTGGGCGACGTTCTCAGCGCTGCGCCCCGCGGCGGTAGCATCAGCGCACTGTCGCCGTTCCCCGTCGCCAAGGAGGACGTTGCGCTCATCGTTGACGAAGCGGTGGCCTCCTCCGACGTGCGGGCCGCCCTCGTGGAAGGCGCGGGCGCGCTGCTCGAGGAGATTTCCCTGTTCGACGTCTACCGGGGAGACCAGGTGGGCGAAGGCAAGAAATCTCTGGCCTTCGCACTGCGCTTCCGCGCTGACAGGACCCTCAAGGATGCCGAGACCGCCGAGGCCCGTCAGGCAGCCGTCGCCGTCGCCGTCGAGCGGTACGGGGCCGTGCAGCGCGCCTGATCTGCCAAGTAACCCCATCGGTCGGACCGACACGTTTTGAGTGGGCCCTGGCTGCCGGTAGACCGGCAGCCAGGGCCCACTCAAGTCGCTCCTGACGTCTTGTTGATCAGCGAAGGTAGTCGGTGATCCACCGGCGGGTCTCGGTGAGAGTGCCGTGGTCCACGTGGCCGACGTTCTGGAGCGGCCGCCGGATCCCCATACCAGAAGGTTTCTCGCCAGCATCCCACGCTGCAGCTTTTCACCGTACTGCCTGGCCATAGGATCGTGGGCGTGATGATCATCAGTCATTTTGACCACCCATCCAGTCTCGATGCGGCCGAGATGTTCGTTCTTCGCGCTGAGAGCAAGCTCTGGGCTGAGGTGCTGCAGGACAAGGTGGGGGACCAGGACATGTTCGAGCCGCCGGAACTCCTGTACGCCCGCGGCATGCATCCCCAGTACGAGCGGCAGCTGCACCTCGTGGCCAGCGATGCCAGTCCACCCAGCAGCGAGGACGACGTCGTCGGCGTGGCGACTCTGGAATTTCCCATGTCCGACAACCCTCGTCTGGTCACCGTGAGCATTGTGGTGCGGGAGTCACGGCGGGGTGAGGGCATCGGATCTGCTTTGCACGAAGCTGCGCTCAACGCGGCCCGGAAGAACGGCCGCAGCACCGTGCAGGCGTGGACGCACGAGCCGCTCGGGATCCCAGACGGGGCCAAGGAGCTGGCTGCGGAGACAGACACCGGGAGTGTTTGGGCCGACAGCCCCGAATCCCGCTTCCTGTCCGGCCAAGGGTATGTCCTGGGTCAGGTGGAGCGCATCTCCAGGCTCTCCCTTCCCACCTGGGATGAGGTGCGGCACCGCCGGGATGAGATGCTGAATCAGAAACCCCGGGACTACGAGGTGATCACGCTCGGGCACGACATCCCGGCCAGACTGTTCGACGGCGTTGCCGCACTGTCCGCCGCCATGGCCTCGGACGCCCCCACCGGGACGCTGGACCTGGAGGATGAGGTGTGGGATGCGGCGCGCATGCGAGCACAAATGGAGAGCGTCGAAGCGGCAGACCGGGAGCAGATCCTGACCCTGATCCGCCACATTCCCACCGCGCAACTGGTGGGCTTCACGCGCATCTTCCGGGACCGCTCCGTGCTGGAGGTCGCGCACCAGTGGGAGACACTCGTCATGCAGGGACACCGCGGGCACGGACTGGGGATGCTGATGAAGGTGGTCAACCTCGCTGCTGCGGTCGAGTTCTGGCCGGAGGTACGACGCCTGATCACCGGCAACGCATCGGAGAACCGCCACATGCTTGCGATCAACGACGCGCTCGGCTTTGAGCCGTATGCCGCCAGTGGCTTCTGGGAACTGCGGCTTCGTGGCTCTGACGGCTGAGCGGATCGTCAACGCCGCCTGCGCCATCCTGGATGCCTACGGACTGGCGGATCTGACGATGCGTCGCGTGGCCGATTCCCTGGGGGTGAAGGCGGGTGCGCTCTACTGGCACTTCGCCAACAAGCAATCTCTGCTGGCGGCGGTGGCCGACCGCATCCTCGCGGAGAGTCGTGGCGAGGAGGACGTCTCCGCAGAAGACGATCTTCACCAGTGGGCCACGAACCTCCGTTCCAGGCTGCTGCAGCACCGTGATGCCGCCGAACTGGTGGCGTCGACGCGCGCCACCGGCTTGGGTGGTGTCGATCCCGCCGAAGGAGCCCGTGAGATGCTGCAAGCCACAGGCATCGGGAAGGAGGAAGCCGATCCCATGGCGCAGGCTTTCGTGCACTTCGTCCTGGGGCATGTGATGGAGGAGCAGACACGATCCCAGTTGGTTGCCCTGGGAGTGGTCGGAGAGTTCGATCCAGTCCGATCACAGAGATATTTCGATGCTGGAGTGCGCGTCCTGGTAGCGGGCGTGGATGCACGGTAGGACGCCCTAACGCTAAGTCGAATAGTTATTCACTTTGTGGCATAGTTTCGTTGTATGACCTACACGGTGGCAGTCGCGGGCTGCACTGGCTACGCAGGCGGCGAGGTACTGCGTCTGCTGCTGCAACATCCGGAGATGAAGATCGGCGCCCTGACCGGCAACTCGAGCGTCGGTGACCTGCTGGGCATGCACCAGCCGCACCTCGCCCCACTCGCCGATCGCCAGGTGGTTGCCACCACGCCAGAAAACCTCGCGGGCCACGACGTCGTGTTCCTCGCCCTCCCGCATGGGGCCTCCGCCGCCATCGCCGAGCAGCTGCCCGCCGAGGTGCTCGTCGTCGACGCGGGAGCCGACTTCCGGCTGGAGGACCCGGCGCTGTGGGAGCGTTTCTACGGGTCCCCACATGCGGGCACGTGGCCGTACGGTCTTCCGGAACTTCCCGGACAGCGGGAGAAACTCGCAGGCACCAGAAGAATTGCCGTGCCCGGCTGCTACCCCACAAGCGCCACTCTGGCGCTGCTACCCGCCGTCGCGTCCCGGCTCGTGGATGCCTCGCAGCTCTCGATCGTGGCGGCCAGCGGCGTGTCCGGTGCGGGGAAAACAGCCAAGCCGCACCTCATCGGAGCAGAAGTGATGGGCAATGCCACTGCCTATGGTGTCGGGGGCGTGCATCGGCACACCCCCGAGATCATCCAGAACCTCTCATCGGTCACATCGGCGGCGGTCAACGTCAGCTTCACCCCTGTGCTCGTGCCGATGCCACGGGGCATCCTCGCCACCTGCAGCGCGCCCGTGCTCGACGGGGTGGACACCGCCCGAGCACGCCAGACCTATAAAGAGACCTACGGGGATGAGCCGTTCGTCGACGTGCTGCCTGAGGGCAGCTGGCCACAGACCGCAGCGGTGCTGGGCAGCAACCGCACGACGGTGCAGGTGGTCGTCGACGACGCTGCTGGCCGCCTCATTGCCATCGCAGCACTGGACAACCTCACCAAGGGCACTGCGGGCGGCGCGATCCAGTCCATGAACATCGCGCTCGGCCTGCCGGAGGCGGCCGGGCTGAGCACACTCGGAGTTGCGCCATGAGCATTACCACGCCTCGCGGCTTCACCGCGTCCGGTGTCGCCGCAGGCATCAAGGCCAGTGGCACCCGGGACGTGGCGGTTGTCCGCAATGTCGGCCCGCACTTCCGGGCCGCCGGTGTCTTCACGCGCAACCGCGTGCAGGCTGCACCCGTGAAGTGGTCACGCCAGGCCGTCGCCGATGGGGAACTGGCAGCGGTCGTCCTGAACTCGGGTGGGGCCAACGCCTGCACCGGAGCCGACGGACTGGCCGATGCAGCCCGGATGGCCGCGGCCACCGCCACGTACCTGGGCGTGCCGGCCGACGACGTCGCCGTCTGCTCCACAGGACTGATCGGTATCCGGCTGCCCATGGACACGGTTCTCGCGGGCATCGACGCCGCGTGCGAGGCACTGGATGCAGACGGCGGGACCGACGCCGCCACCGCGATCATGACCACGGATTCGGTACCCAAGACCGCGGTCCGGACCCAGGGAGGATGGTCCATCGGCGGGATCGCCAAGGGGGCAGGCATGCTGGCGCCGGGACTGGCCACCATGCTGGTGGTCCTGACCACCGACGCTGACATCGCCTCCGACCAGCTCGACGGCTCACTGCGCGAAGCGTGTCGCCTCAGTTTCGACCGGGCGGACTCCGATGGCTGCATGTCCACCAACGATACTGTTCTGTTGCTCGCCAACGGAGCCAGCGGCATGGCACCGTCGGCGGAGGAGTTCGACGCTGCCTTGACTGAGCTCTGTCAGGACCTCGCACGGCAGCTCATCGCCGACGCGGAGGGGGCACACCACGAGATCCGCGTCGAGGTCGTGGGAGCCGCATACGAGGAGGATGCCGAACTCGTCGGCCGGGAGATCGCGCGCAGCAACCTCTTCAAGTGCGCTGTGTTCGGCCAGGACCCGAACTGGGGGCGTGTCCTCTCGGCCATCGGCGTCACCGACGCGGATTTCGACCCGGACAGGATCGACGTCTCCTTCAACGAGGTGCAGGTCTGCCGCGGCGGCCAGATCGGCGAGGATCGAGCCCTCGTGAACCTCTCCGGACGCCACGTGCATGTACTCGTCGATCTGCACGCCGGCGACCACGCAGCAACCATCCTGACCAACGACCTCACGTATGACTACGTGAAGGAGAATGCGGAGTACTCCTCATGAGTCGCATCACGCATCAGGACCAGGACATCCTGATGTCCAAGGCGAGCACGCTAATCGAAGCCCTGCCCTGGCTGGCCGAGTTCGCCGGGCAGACCATCGTGATCAAGTACGGCGGGAACGCCATGGTGGACGACGACCTGAAGCGTGCATTCGCCGCCGACGTCGTGTTCCTGCGCCGTGTCGGCCTCAAACCGGTGGTGGTGCACGGCGGCGGACCCCAGATCAGCTCGATGCTGAAACGGCTCGACATCTCGTCAGAGTTCCGCGGTGGCCTGCGGGTGACGACGCGGGAGGCGATGGACGTTGTCCGCATGGTCCTGGTGGGTCAGGTGGGGCGCGAACTCGTCGGCCTGATCAACGCCCACGCACCCTTCGCCGTGGGCATGTCCGGGGAGGACGGTGGCCTGCTGCGAGCCAGGCGTCGAGGTCTGATTGTCGACGACGAAGAAGTGGATCTCGGCCTGGTGGGCGATGTGGACTCCGTGGACCCAACCTCCGTCCTCGACCTCATTGAAGCAGGAAGAATCCCGGTCATCGCCACCGTCGCGCCCGGCCCGGACGGCCAGGTCTACAACGTGAATGCCGACACCGCCGCCTCCGCGCTGGCCGTCGCACTGCGAGCCAGACGTCTGGTCATGCTCACCGACGTCGCTGGTCTCTACGCCAATTATCCCGACGAGGACTCGATCATCACGCAGATGTCCACTTCTGAGGTCCGCGAACTCATGCCCGACGTGCAGGCAGGCATGGTGCCGAAGCTGGAGGGCTGCCTCCGCGCCGTCGAGTCCGGCGTCAAGGCGGCCACCATCATCGACGGCCGCGTCCTGCACTGCCTGTTGCTGGAGATCTTCACCAACGACGGAATCGGCACCATGGTCACCAACGACCTCAGCGCTGACCAGGAGGGGAACGCATGACCCCACAGGAAGAACTCCTTGAGCGCTACGGCGCCGTCATGATGAATGCCTTCGGCTCGCCGAAACGGGCGTTCTCCCACGGTGAGGGTGTGCACCTCGTGGACGCGGACGGCAACCGCTACCTCGATCTGCTGGCTGGCATCGCCGTGAATTCGCTCGGTCACGCCCACCCAGCCGTGACGGCGGCCATCACCTCGCAGCTGTCCAGACTGGGGCACGTCTCCAACTTCTTCGCGACGGAGGGCCAGGTCCGCCTCGCCGAGAGACTCTCTGCAGCGGCCGGTGGCGAAGCTCGGGTCTTCTTCACTAACTCCGGGGCCGAAGCCATTGAGGCTGCTTTCAAGGCCACACGCCTGACAGGCCGCACGAAGGTCATTGCCATGGAGGGCTCCTTCCACGGCCGCACGATGGGCGCACTGGCGCTGACGCACACGCTGAAGTATCGCGCACCCTTTGAACCGCTCCCGAGCGGTGTGGAGTTCATCGAATTCGGTGACCTCGATGCACTGGCCGAAGCAGTCGACGACACCACAGCGGCCGTTCTCCTGGAGGTCATCCAGGGGGAGAACGGGATCGTGGAACTGCCGGAGGGCTACCTGGAGCAGGCGCGACGCATCACGGAGGAGGCAGGTGCGCTGCTGTGGATCGACGAGGTCCAGACCGGAATTGGCCGCTGCGGTGAACTCCTGCTGCACCGGGCCGATGGCGTGATGGCGGACCTCGTCACCGTCGCCAAAGGACTCGGCAACGGATTCCCCGTGGGGGCGTGCATCGCGACGGGCAGGGCGGCCCAACTCATCCAGCCGGGCAACCACGGCTCCACCTTCGGCGGGAACCCGGTGGCTGCTGCGGCAGCCAATGCGGTCCTGGACGAGCTGGAGGCGGGCGTGCTGGAGAATGTGCGAAACGTCGGCGACTGGTTGAAGGAATCCATCGAGGGACTGCAACACCCAGGAATCAGCCACGTCCGCGGCCGGGGGCTGCTGCGAGGAGTCGTGCTCACAACCGACATCGGCCCCGCCGTGGTGGACGCCGCACTGGCAGCAGGATTCGTCATCAATTCGCCAAGACCCCATGTCCTGCGAATTGCCCCACCGCTCGTCATCACCACGGATGAACTGCAGCCCTTCGTGGACGCGCTGCCCGATCTTCTGGAGAGTGCACGTGGCTGACACGGCTCGTGCAGCACGCCTGTCCAGGCTGCGTGACATCCTAGCCCGGGAGCAACACACTTCCCAACAGGAGCTGGCGACCGCACTGGCATCCGACGGCATTCTTGTGAGTCAGTCCACGCTGAGCAAGGACCTCGTGGCCGTGGGGGCGATCCGTCGCCGCGCCGCCGACGGAACGCTGGTCTACGCTCTGGGGGACGACGGGGATGTCGCCGTCCTGGCGTTGGACAAGCTTGCACGGCTGGCCGCGGAACTCGTGCAGTCCATCCAGTCGGCCGGGAACCAGGTGGTTCTGCGCACTCCGCCAGGGGCGGCTCAGTTCTTCGCCGCCACCCTGGACGCGGCACGCATTCCGGGTGTGATGGGAACCATCGCCGGGGACGACACAATCCTGTTGATCACCACCGACGAGCCGAACTGCCGCAACGTCGTCACCGCCATCTCCGACATGGCGCGCACAGGCAAGCCGCACCACCATCCGCCGACACATGAGGACGCTACGTGACTGAGGACAATGAGGGAAAACTCTGGGGAGGCCGGTTCGAGGGCGGGCCGAGCGAGGCGATGTTTGCGCTCAGCAAATCGACGCAGTTCGACTGGCGGCTGGCCCTCCACGACATCGCGGGCTCCCGGGCGCATGCCAAGGCGCTCCTGACAGCTGGGCTGCTGACCCCGGACGAGGCGGCTGCGATGGATGACGGGCTTGCCGAGCTTTCGCGGCGGGTCACCAGCGGCGAGTTCCTGCCCGCCCCAGACGACGAGGACGTGCACGGAGCGCTGGAAAGAGGACTCAAGGAGGTGGTGGGTCCGGAATTGGGAGGACGGCTGCGTGCCGGGCGCTCCCGCAATGACCAGATCGCCACCCTCATCCGCTCCTACCTCCGCACCGAAGTGCGCGCCATTGCCCTGGCAGTCGACGACGTGTGCAGGGCACTCGGGTCGCAGGCAGAAGAGTACATGGGCGCCGTCATGCCCGGCCGCACGCATCTGCAGTCGGCCCAGCCCATCCTCCTCAGCCATCATCTGCTCGCACACGCCTGGCCGCTGATCCGCGACGTCGAGCGTCTGCGAGACCTTGACGTGCGCCTCGCCGTGAGCCCCTACGGCTCGGCGGCACTGGCTGGCACGTCGCTGGGCCTGGATCCACAGCTCGTGGCCAGGGAACTCGGTTTCACGAGCTCAGCGCCCAACTCGATCGATGGCACCGCCGCCCGTGACCTCGTGGCAGAGGCGGCATGGGTGCTGTCGCAGATCGCCATCGACCTGTCCCGCCTCAGCGAGGACGTCATCCTGTGGTGCACCGCCGAGTTCGGCTTCGCGACGCTCGACGACGCCTGGTCCACCGGCAGCTCCATCATGCCGCAGAAGAAGAACCCGGATGTTGCCGAACTGGCTCGGGGGAAGGCAGGACGGCTGATCGGCAACTTGACGGGGCTGCTGGCCACGCTCAAGGGTCTCCCACTCGCCTACAACCGCGACCTTCAGGAGGACAAGGAGCCCGTCTTCGACGGCTTTGATCAACTCAACGTGTTGTTGCCGGCCGTCGCGGGCATGGTGGGGACCCTGGGGTTCAATCGCGCCCGCATGGCGGAGGTCGCTCCCATGGGGTTCTCGCTGGCCACCGACATCGCTGACCACTTGGTGCGCAACCGAATTCCATTCGCCGTGGCACACGAAGTGGCGGGGGAGACCGTCCGCTACTGCGAATCCCGCGGCATCACCTTGCAGGACCTCGACGTGGCGGATCTGCCAAGGATCTCGCAGCATCTCGACGAGGGAGTGCTGAAGGTGTTGACGGCGGAGGGCTCCGTCGCCGCCCGCGATGGGCGGGGCGGCACCGCACCGGCGCGGGTGACAGAACAACTCAGCGAGCTCCGTGAGAAGCAAGGGGAACTGCGAGCCTGGGCGGAAGGCGGGCCGACGCCCCGGTGACCGCGATGTTGGCACGGCGATAGGGTGTTGAGCGTGAATGCTCTGTTTGAGGACCTGAAGTGGCGTGGGCTCATTGCCCATTCAACGGATGAGGAGGCGCTGTCGGCGCACCTCGACGAGGGACCTGTCAGCTTCTACGTGGGCTTCGATCCCACGGCACCGAGCGTTCATACCGGCAACCTCGTCCAGATGTTGCTTGCCCGGCGACTGCAACTCGCGGGGCATCGCCCGTACATGCTCGTCGGTGGCGCCACCGGGCTGATTGGTGACCCCAAGGAGTCCGGCGAACGCACGATGAACTCCGAGGAGGTGGTGGCCGGGTGGGTGAATCGCATCCGAGGCCAGGTGGCGCGTGTGCTCGACTTCGACGGCGAGGCCGCGGCGACGATGGTCAACAACCTTGACTGGACCGCGGACATCTCGGTGCTCGACTTCCTCAGGGACGTCGGCAAGCACTTCCCGGTGAACCGGATGCTGGCGCGCGACGTGGTGGCCCGTCGCCTCGAGGAGGGAATCTCCTACACCGAGTTCAGCTATGTCCTCCTGCAGTCCATGGACTACCGGGAGCTGAACCGGAGATTCGGCGTGTCCCTGCAGACCGGCGGCAGCGACCAGTGGGGCAACATCACTGCGGGCGTCGAGTTGGTGAGGCGGAGCGATCAGAGAAGAGTCCACGCCATGGCCACGCCCTTGCTGACCAAGGCCGACGGCACCAAGTTCGGCAAGACCGAGGCGGGCACGGTGTGGCTCGACCCCGATCTCACGAGCACCTACGCCTTCCACCAGTTCTTCCTGAACGCGGAGGACGCGAAGGTGATCGACTACCTGAAGGTGTTCAGCTTCCGCTCAAGGGAGGAGATTGAGGAGCTTGAGCGCGCCACCGAGGCCGAACCCCACAAGCGAGCGGCGCAACGTGCACTGGCCGACGATGTGACGGACTTGGTGCACGGCGTGGCTGAACGCGAGGCGGCGGCCTCGGCGGCGAAGGCCCTGTTCGGGCGAGGTGAACTGAACCAACTCCCCGCACCAACGTTGGAGGGCGTCATGCGCGAGGTGGGGGCCGCGAACATCTCTGCTCTGCCCAGCATCATCGAGGCATTCACCCTGGCCGGCCTCGTGGACAGTAAGTCGGCGGCGCGGCGTGCCGTCGCGGAGGGTGGCGCCTACCTGAACAACCAGAAGGTCAGTGACCCCGAGCTCCGACTGGGCCCGGAACACCTGCTCGCGGACCGGTTCATCGTCCTGAGGCGCGGACGCAGGACGGTCGGTGGACTCATCCTCGACTGAGGTCAGAGTCAACTGCGACAACCCGTGACCGTAAGCCCACAACCGAAAGTCGTACGACACACCACCACGCCTTCTCGTTCCTCAAGCATCGACCAGGTGAGGAAGCGCGTCGTCCTTCGATATGCCCGGCTCCTTCGTAGCGGGGCTACTCAGGACACGGTCCTTGGTTCGATATGCCCGGCTCCTTCGTCGCGGGGCTACTCAGGACACGGTCCTTGGTTCGGTATGCCCGGCTGCTTCGTTGCGGGGCTACTCAGGAGACGGTCCTTGGTTCGGTATGCCCGGCTGCTTCGTTGCGGGGCTACTCAGGAGACGGTCCTTGGTTCGGTATGCCCGGCTGCTTCGTTGCGGGGCTACTCAGGACACGGTCCTTGGTTCGATTTGCGCGGCTGTTTCGTTGCGGGGCTACTCAGGACACGGTCCGTGGTTCGATTTGCGCGGCTCCTTCGTCGTGGGGCTACTCAGGAACCGATTCTGCTCCCTGAGTAGTCACCGCCAGGAACGAGCGCGACGTATCGAACGGAGGCGCCCTTGGTTCGGTACGCCTGCGATCCGGCCGATGTGACGCCATGACTGCCCGATTTGTGATGCGGCCAGGACGCGGGTATATTCAATCGTGCTCATGGCAGTCACGACGCCCAGCAGGGCGGACAGTCACGAAGCCTCCACAACCACAATCAGTGGGTGGTGTGCGTTCACCGCGAACTCACTCATCCATCTGTGCGTGGACCGCGGCCGCATCTGCGTCCAACCGGTGGGTGGAGCAGCTATCCCGCGGCCCGAGTGCCGCGACTTCACAAGAGCATGTGTGGACCGACACGACCGTTTTGACAGTCGCCCGGCGCACCCGTATAGTAGGTCGGGCCGTTTTCAGCGGCTCATGGCGGCTCCCGGGCTACACACAGCAAAACGGCAACAAGCCGAATTGCCTGGTGAAGGCTCGGGGAGTAAGCTTGTAAAGCTGTCTGACAGGACAGCACGAAACAACTCAAACGTGTTGTTCAGGGCTCCAACGTCAAGTTGACAGCCCAATCGACAGCTCGTAGGGTTTTGCCGAGTTGCCCCAAATGCTTCAGTTACCGATCGGTTTCTGTGGTGTGAGGTGTGTACCCGATTTTTGAGAACTCAACAGTGTGCTTTAAGTCAATGCCAATTTTTTTGTGCTTGCCGCGATTCCCTTGTTTGTTTTTGGGGGGTTGTGGTGGGTTTGGTGGGCGGACCCTGTTGTTTGGGGTTTGTCTGCTGTTTTTTCCTTTGATTATTTGATGGATGGCCAGTTTTGGTTGTTTTGTCGGGTTTTCGGATTTTTTGTTGATGACGTGCATGCCCTGTTTGGGGTGTGTTTGTGTTTTTCGATGGAGAGTTTGATCCTGGCTCAGGACGAACGCTGGCGGCGTGCTTAACACAT
>CANLTJ010000014.1 GCA_947493995.1 uncultured Arachnia sp.
ACCCTTGACTGGGACACCCCATCTGAGAGACTGAACAAACTACTGGCGCGTGTTGCGTTGACTCCTTGAAACCGTCGGCGCGGCCGACAGTGAGTGCCGCGTGTCGGGTCGTAACTGGTGCGGGCGAGGCAGGCAATGGGGAACGCCAGGCAGACAGTTGGTGCGTCGTGGGAAGGCGACCGGGCGTCGGGTAAGGCAGCCTGGCCTCGGGTATGGACAGTTGGGCATCGGAGAAGACGACGGGGCGTCGGATGAGGACAGCCTGGCGTCGGGTAGGGACAGTTGGGCATCTGTCAAGACGACGGGGCGTCGGAGGAGGGCAGCGGTGGCGATTGATGGTCGGCGGTCGGGTTACATGCGCTCGTGACAGCTCCGAACGTCGGGTGTTCCAGTTTTCACAGGACGGCGCGGCGACGCTATAGTTCAACATTGCTGCCGCCCTAGCTCAGTAGGAAGAGCGACGCTCTCGTAAAGCGTAGGTCACGGGTTCGATTCCCGTGGGCGGCTCCACGAGCAAAGGGCCCGGACCGTCTCAGGTCAGGGCCCTTTGAGTATCCGGTCGGTAGCTGGGGCCGTCGATGCTCTGAGAATCTCGCCTTGTACTCTGGACCTGCGTTGGTGTTTGCTGGAGCGCCCGCGGTTCACTTCAGGAGGAAACATGCTCGACTGCGCCATCATCGGAGGCGGACTGGCGGGCCTGACCGCAGCCCTGGATCTGGTCAAGCGTGGCCTGGACGTCGTCGTCCTGGAGGCTCGGGACCGAGTGGGTGGACGCATCGAGAATGGCATCCTGGACGACGGTCAGTACGTGGAGCTGGGTGGCCAGTGGATTGGCGCCGGGCACGACGCGGTCCAGGAACTCGTCGACCGCTACGGTCTCCAAACCGTCACGCTTCCGAACAAGGGCCACCTCGTCGTGCGGCTGCGTGGACAGAACCTGGAAGTCCCCTCGGCTGGCGAGGGGCCAGCTCTCAGTCCCTTCGAGGTCTCGGATCTGGGCCAAGGCTTGCTCCGGCTGCGCAGGCTCGCGCAACGTCTCCGCGATGATCGCGCATGGTCAGCGGCCAACGACGCGTGGCTGCGGCAAGACCTGCGTCGCTGGATCAAGACCAATCTGCGCACCCAAGGGGCGCAGCTGCGGTTCATCGAGGTCTACACTGCAGCATTCGGTCCCATGAGCCGCACTGCGACCCTCCTGGAAGGGTTGCACCAAGTGAACTCCGGTCCGGACCTGGAATCCATGCTCGCCTCCAACGGCGGGCTGAACCAGCGCCGCGTCGAGGGAGGCATGTACGAGGTCTGCCGGGCGATGGCCGAGGAGCTCGGCGAGGTCGTGCAGTACGGCGCGGTTGTGGACAGCGTCGAGCATGACGATCGATCCGCAACCCTGGTGCTCGCCGACGGTACCCGCATTCAGACGCGGCAGGTCATCTCGACCCTGCCACCCAAACTGGCCACGCGTCTGCCCCATGAACCGCCGCTGCCCGAGTGGCGTCTCGAGACCACGGGGAAAGTTCCAGCCGGCAACGTCATCAAGGCGTTCCTCGTGTATGAGAAACCGTTCTGGCGCGAGAAGGGGCTGTCGGGTCAGTCGAGCGCCGACGAGGGCGCCGTCCGTGTCACATTCGATTCCACGACAGGCGAGAACGAGCGCGGACTTCTCATGGGCTTCTTCGAGGGAGCCGACGCTGACAGTCTGTCGAAGCGCTCCATCTCGCTGCGGCAGCGCTCCTTTGTGGAGTCGGTGATCAGGACCTTCGGCGACGTGGCGAGCAAGCCCATCGACTACATTGAGCGGGACTGGTCCACCGAGAAGTTCACAGGCGGTTGCCACGGCGCCCACTTCGCGCCCGGGGTGTGGACCGCCAACGGGCCGGTTCTCTCCGAGCCCGTCGGGGTCCTCCACTGGGCGGGCGCCGAGTACGCGTCGCGATTCAATGGATACATGGAGGGTGCGGTGCGCTCCGGTCGGGAGACGGCAGCGGTCGTCGCCCGCAACAGCGCCTGATCAACCAACACCTTCACCACCCACGAAAGCTCATGGGTGCCACCGCTGGCATCCCGACCAGGTAGAACTGGGGCATGCCCGATCCACAGCTTGCCCGCACCCGTCTGGTCGCTCAGGCTCTCGTGACCCGGTCCCACGAGACTCCGGTCCAGGCCGTCGAAGCACTGGGCGCCATGCAGGGCCAGGACCTGCCCGGCGTGATCGCGTCCGCTGCCCTGCGTACCCGTGGCGGTGACGCCGACAGCGTCCTGGAGGACATGCGAGCGGGACGGCTCGTCCGGGGATATCCGATGCGCGGCACCGTGTTCCTGATGGCGGCCACGGACATGCTGTGGGTGAGTGAACTGTGCGGGGCACCGGCTCTGCGGGCCTCCGTCAATCGACGGCGACAGCTCGGCCTGGACGATGACAGCGTGGACAGGGCCCGGGAGCGGGCCGTCGAAGTGCTCTCGACCGCCCCCAATGGTCTGCCGAGAGCGGAGCTTCTCGCGTACTGGGAGTCCGACGGTCAGCCGACCTCCGGTGGCATCGGGTACCACATACTGGCGTACCTGATTGGGGAGGGCACGCTGTGCCACGGCCCATGGAATGGCGTGGATCAAAACATTGCGCTGGCAACGGCGTGGCTGCCACCGAAGACGGGCCTCGAGGATCGATTCAATGGTGACCGGATCGCCGCCACGGCCGAGTTGTTGCGGCGTTACTTCGCTGGACACGGTCCCGCGACCATCCGTGACTTCGCGTGGTGGACCAAGCTTCCACTGCGGGACATCCGCGCTGCACTGCCCCACGTCGAAGCACGCCTGGAATCCGACGGAGCAGCCGAACCGAGCTACTGGCGGCCCGGGCTCCTCGAGGAGGTCAGGGCACTCGGCAACAGGACTGCCCAGCCCATGTTGCTGCCCGGCTTCGATGAGTTCATCCTCGGCTATCCGGACCGAACTTTCGCCATGACGAAGGAGCAGGAGAAGCTTCTGGTGCCCGGCAACAACGGAGTCTTCCGACGCTCCATTGTCGTTGGGGGCACGGTGCGAGGATTCTGGCGCCGCGCGGGGACGCCGGGAAAACGCACCCTGGGGATGGAGCCGTTCGGCACCATCCCCAAGGCGGCAGAAGCGCGGCTGCGCAAGCTGTTCGCGACCTTCCCCGTCGTCACGCCCTGAACACCCGGCCAGCGTCCGGGTTCTGGCATCCGATCAGACCGCGGCAAGCCCCCGTTCGCCGGTCCGGATGCGTACGACTTCTTCGATGGGAGCGGACCACACTTTGCCGTCGCCCACGGCGCCGGTGCGAGCAGCCTCCACGATGACGTCGATGACGGGCCCGGCCTCCTCGTCGGCGACCACGATCTCCAGGCGTGCCTTGGTGAGGAAGTCGATGGTGTACTCGGTGCCGCGGTAGATCTCGCGCTGACCACGCTGGCGTGCGTAGCCGGCACACTCGGTGACGGTCATACCGGCGACGCCGTGCTGGGCCAGCGCGACGGAGATGGTGGTGAGCATGGTGGGCTGGACGATGGCGGTGACGAGTCTCATGCTCGGCTCTCTTCCTTGTTGGGAACAACGATGCTGTGCTTGACGCTGTAGGAGCTGTAGCCGACGACGCTGAGGTCGTATCCGCTCTCGGCGTGCTCCATGCCGTCGATGCCAGCGGTTTCGGACAGCGTGTGCGTTCGCAGCCCCAGCGTCTTCTTCAGGGCGATCGCGATGACGAGGGTGACGACGAAGGAGTAGGCCAGGACGGCGATGGCGCCGAGGAACTGCGCCCACAGCACCGAGAATCCGCCACCGTGGAGAAGACCTGCAACACCTGTGGGGGAGGCCGGATCGGCGAGGAATCCGATGATGAGGGTGCCGATGAGGCCGCCCACCAGGTGGATGCCCACGACGTCGAGCGAATCGTCGTAGCCAAGCTTGTGCTTGAGACCGATGGCGAAGGCACAGCTCACGCCGGAGATGAGGCCGATGGCCAGGGCACCCAGGGGGCTGACAGCTGCGCATCCGGGCGTGATCCCCACGAGTCCGGCGACGATGCCGGACGCGGCACCGAGACTCGTGGGTCGGCCGTCGCGGAGCCGCTCGACGATCAACCAGCCGAGCATGGCGGCCGCCGTCGCGGCGAGCGTGTTGATCCAGGCGACACCTGCCGTGCCATTGGCGCCCAGTGCAGACCCTGCATTGAAGCCGAACCAGCCGAACCACAGCAGTCCGGCGCCGAGCATCACGAGTGTCAGGTTGTGGGGTCGCATGGGGTGGGAGCGGAATCCGATGCGTGGTCCGAGAATGAGACACAGCGCGAGTGCTGCTGCGCCGGCATTGATGTGGATGGCGGTACCGCCGGCGAAGTCGATGGCCTCGACGGTGTTGGCGATGAATCCGCCGCGCTGGGAGACGGAGTCGTCGAACGCGAAGACCCAGTGCGCGACGGGGAAGTACACCACCGTCGCCCACACTGCTGCGAAGATGACCCAGGCGGAGAACTTCATACGGTCGGCGACGGCCCCGCTGACAATGGCGACGGCGATGATGGCGAAGGCGCCCTGGAAGCCCGCGAACACCAGTGTGGGGATGGTGCCCACGACGGCGTCCTCGGACATCAAGCCGTGCAGGCCGACGTACTGCAGAGGGTTGCCCACCACCCCGCCGGACGAGTCGCCGAACGCGATGGAGAATCCGATCAGAATCCACAGCACTCCGACAATGCCCATCGTCGTAATGGACATCATGATCATGTTCAGCACGCTCTTGGCGCGCACCATCCCGCCGTAGAAGAAGGCGAGGGCAGGGGTCATCAGCAGCACGAGTGCGGCGCTTGTCAGCACCCAGGCCGTGTCGCCGGCAGATATCTCAAGGACGTTCATGCAGATCAGTCTGGAGCCCACGCATTTCGATGAGACGGATGCCCGGTAACGGGTCGTGACGTCGTGTGTTGCAGTTCAGGGTCAGCGCGTTACTGTCGGGTTACGTGATCTGTTCTAGGACGTCGCATGCGTTGTCGTCAACACGCCTTTCTCGTTTCGACCGCCTTCGTCGTTGCCGGCATCTTCGTCGTGGCTGTGACCGTCGTTGCTGGCATCTTCGCCATGATTGGAGACCGTGGCCGCTGGCATCTTCGACGTGGATGTGACCGTCGCTGCCAAATCGCGACCGGACACGCGGCGTTCTCTGTCTACCGAACCTTGGTCCGACCGGACACGCCGTACTCACTGTCCACCGAACCTTGGTCCGACCGGACACGCGGCACTCACTGTCCACCGAACCATGGTCCGACCGGACACGCGGCACTCACTGTCCACCGAACCTTGGTCCGACCGGACACGCGGCATTGAATCAGCGTCGAGGTCGTATATCGCTTGGCGGCCAATGAGTGCGGCGTATCCGGTCGGTTGATGGAGGGGGATGAGAGGAAACGGATTGACGAACAGCCGTGCGCGAAGTGACAAGACTCCAGGGAGTCCATCACGAACTGGGCGTATCCAGCGTCCGCGAACGTCGCGTCGAACGGGATGCCGCGCGATTCCGAGTGTCCCCGGTAGCGCACCACCGTCGGTAGAGGTGTGCCGGTGCCGGCAGGAACACGAAGCCACGCCTTGGTGGGTGCGCCGTCGAAGCCGGTGAACGTGACGTCAAAGGTGTCGATGGTCACAAGGCGGTTGTCGAACGGGGATTCTGTCGCCGTGACGGCTGGCTGCTCGAACAACGTGCGAGAACTCATCGAACGTCGGCGCTTCCCGCGCGTCTGGGCCGTACTCACGAAGTTTCGCAAGAGGGATATCAACCTGCGCCATGCAGTCTCACAGAAGTTGAGGCGCCGACAGCGGTCAGGCACGGCGCAGTGCAGGAGGTGCTTGTCGTCATCGCACGAGATCCATGATGAGGTGTATCCCAACGAGCTAGTCTTAGACCGATAGTAGTAGTGTCAGTCGAGTAGTTGACAATGCAAGATAGCGTGCTTAGTGTAGATCTATGTATGGAATGAGTCACGACCCGCAGCTGCTCAAGGGCGTGCTGCGCATGCTCGTGCTGCACGTGCTTCTCGACGAGGAGACCTATGGCTACGAACTCGTCACCCGTCTGACCGAGCGTGGCCTGGCGGGCATCTCCACGGGGACGGTGTACCCGGTCCTCAACAGGCTCGAGAAGGAAGGCCTGCTCGGGTCTCGCCTCGTTGCCTCCAGTGCAGGTCCAGCCCGCAAGTACTACGGCATCACGGACAAGGGCATTGCGGCCCTGCGCGACGCCATCGACGGCTGGCAGAACCTCGTCGCCGCGGTCGACGCAGTACTGGGGTCAGGCCCGCGGCCCCCAGCCCCATCGGCCGCGCCCCCCGCATACGCCACACACTCGAAGGGGAAGAACTCATGAGTCTTTCAGCACGCAATCAACATCGTCCGGGACTCGGCGGCCTCATTCGCCGCGAGTGGTTCCTGAACAAACTCGACTGGGGTCTGCGCAACCTGCCCTCGCACGACAGGCGCCGCATCCAGAGGGACCTTCGGCGCGACGTTACGGCGACCGCCGCAGAAACAGGAATGCGCGCCGCAATCGCCGATCTGGGGAAGTCAAGCGAGCTGGCGCACGAGTACGCGAGCGGAATCGATGACGCGGGACCGCGCTACATCACTGGGGCCAAGGCTGCCATTCTGACAGCGGGAGCCATCCTGTACCTACTGATGGCCTATGGGATGGGAACGCTCGACACCCTCCTGGCGATGGGCGGGGGAACCCGCACCACCGATGCGTGGGGCATCCAGTTTCACTTCTTTGCTTCAGAAAATGAGTTCGGGGTGGAGTCGAGCGACGTGCTCCCCGCATTCGCAGTGCTTCTCGCCATCAGTGTCGTGGTGTTCTCGCTGGTCTCCCGCATCTGGCGTCTTGGCCGGTCACGGTGAACAACGCTCCTCCCGACGGTGGTTGGATTCCGGCAGGTGTGTTGGTTCAGCTCGAGAAGTCACTCGCGCCCACGTCGAACTGACCCGCCTCGATTGCGTCGATGACCCGCTTGGCAGTGACCTCCGGTGCAAGTCCCTCCGGCAGCTTCGGAGCGGTGCCCGCCAGCGCGCGGTTCACCAGTCCAGACTCGGTGTGGGGCGGCCGCACGTCGTAGACATCCACGCCGGACTTGCGGAGCTCGCGGCCCATGGCATGGTCGGCAGCGGTGAGCGCGGCTTTGGTCGCGGAATAAGCGGCCATGCCGGCCATCGGTTTCTCGGCCACGACGGCTGAGATGTTGACGATGAAACCCTTGGACTCCATCAGCAGCGGCGTTACGCGGCGTAGGAGGAAGAGGGGGCCGATGACGTTGGTCATGAAGAGTTCTTCGATGATTTCATCGTCGGTGTCGGCGAGGGTGCCGAACGCCACGACACCGGCGGCATTGATGACACCGTCCAGCTTGCCGTGTGCCTCTCGGGCGGCGTCGACGATGGCCTCACCGGCCGTGGCGTCGGTGAGGTCGGCGACGACGATGGTGGCATCTTCCAGGCCCACCTCGCGGAGTCGTTCTTCGTCGCGCCCTACGAGGATCACTTGGGAGCCCCGGTCCGCCAGCTGACGCGAAATAGTGGTTCCGAGTGCGCCGCTGGCGCCGATGACGGCGACGACAGCGTCGCTGAGTGTGTGGCCTGACATGAACCAAGTCTAGTTGCTGCCTCGTAGTGTGCTTCTGCGCTTGTTGCACGTCCTGACAGTGAGCCGCCGCTCGCAATGGAAGCAGCCGGCCGATATCGACCCCTGCAGGCCTACGATGGAGGGCATGACTTCTCAATCTGTGGTCCTGGTTGGCAACGACAAGGGCGGGATTGTCTCCGCCTTCCGTCTCGTCGACGACAAATTTCACCTCTTGGCGGAGACCCACGTAGGCGTGGGGTGCAACACATTCGCCGTCGACGTGGATCGCAGCCTCGTGTACGTGGCTGTCAAGGAACCAGACCCTGCCATCGTGACGTTGCGACTGGATCGGAACACGGGAAGACTGACTGAAACATCGAGACGTGGTGTCGACGATCCGTTGTCCTACCTCGCGCTGAGCGACGACGTCCTGCTCGGGGCCTCGTATCACGGTGGCTGGGGCGCTTCCTGGCGCGTCGCTGAGGGTGAACTCTCCGAGGTGATTTCGCGCTTGGAGCATCAGAACCTGCACGCCGCAGTCCCTGATCCCCAAGGGCAGAATGCGTATTTCGTGTCACTGGGTGACGATCTGATCGCGCAGTTCTCCATTGGCGCCGACGGGAAGCTGACCGAGCTGTCCCCACCCACCGTCGCGTGCCCGCCCGGTTCCGGACCGCGCCATGTTGTTGTGTCCAACGATGGCCACAATGTGTACCTCATGACCGAGTTCACCGGTGAGATCATCCGCTTCGATCGGGCATCCGATGGCTCTCTCTCGCAGGCTGAATCCCTCCCCGCCTACGACCGGACGGCTGGGCTCGGAAGGAGCGCATACGGTCGCGATCCCCGCGAGGAGCACCTCATCTGGGGCGCCGATCTTGCACTTGTGGAGGGCGAGAAGTGGTTGGTGGCCTCCGAACGCACCGAATCCACGATCACGTCCCTCCCGCTCGACTCGGGCGGCCGTTTGACGGAGGGTGCCGTCATCACACCGACTGAGGAGCAGCCACGCGGCCTGACAGCGTCGCCCGATGGCGGCAGGGTGGTTGTGGTGGGTGAGCGCTCCGGGAGCGCGTCGCTCTATCGCGTTGATGAGGGCGCGCTGATCGAACTCCATCGCGTCGAGACGGGACTTGGCCCCAACTGGGTCCGCTTCATGTGAGCTTCCATCCTCCGTTGGCGGTGCGCCTAAACACCATCGCCAGCTGAGTAGGTGCAGGCGAATGACTGGCGCGCGTCGGCCAGAAATGAACCTGGGTGACAATCCCGGCATGGCCCTAGGCTCGAGTGCATGAACGCTTCGAAACGCCGCATGCATGACCTCACAATCGACGAGCACACGGTTTCCGTCCCCCTCGTTTGGGGAAATGACAACGACCGGCGAACCATCGACATCTACGCCTCAGTTACCACCCGCGAAGGAGGAGAGGCCCTGCCCTTTCTGGTGTTCCTCCAAGGCGGTCCCGGCTCGGAGGCGCCGCGTGTCCTGACCAGTCCCTCGTCGCCGTCGTGGCTCGACGACGCTCTCAAGCACCACCGCGTCGTGATGTTGGATCAGCGGGGCACGGGTAAATCAACGCCCATCGCCGACGACATCCTTGACCTGGGAACCGACACCGTTGTCGAATGCCTGACGCACATGCGAGCAGATTCGATCGTGCGCGACGCCGAGGCCATGCGCGAGCATCTGGGGGTGTCCACGTGGAACACGTTGGGGCAGTCGTTTGGTGGATTCACCACGTTGGCGTACCTCAGCACGGATGCCGATTCGCTGGATCGCGTCTACTTCACCGGGGGGTTGAGCGGCATCGGCCACAGGACCGAGGACGTGTATGCGCTGACCTACGACAAGATGCGTTCTGCCAGCGAGAACTACTACCGCCGGTTTCCCGAGCAGCGGGACGCCATGAGTCGGCTCGCGAACCTGGCCGAGGCTGGGCAGATCGTCCTTCCCGACGGAGAAGTCTTGTCTGTCTCCAGGCTCCGCTCACTTGGCATGCTGCTCGGCAGTGACAACGGCTGGCAGACGCTCTGGGGCATCCTTGACCAGAACCCCTCGACAAATGCGTTCCGCCACGACCTGGCCGCCGCCATGCCGTTCAAGGGGCGCAATCCGCTGTACTACGTCCTGCACGAGTCTTCCTACGCCGACGGTGTCGTCACGAACTGGGCCGCGGAGCGTGCCGAACCCGAGGACTTCCGGGCGGATCCCACACTGTTGACAGGTGAGCACGTTCGTCGGGAGTGGGCCGAAACCGTTCCTGCGTTCCGGCCGTGGCGGGACGTGACCGAAGCGCTTGCGCAGGTGGAATGGCCGAAGCTGTACGACGCGGGAGCTATTGCTGCTTCCGGTATCGAGGGAGCGGCGGCGGTGTACTACGAGGACCGCTTCGTGCCCGTCGAGCACTCGATGGTCACGGCAGCTCTCATGCCAGGTGTCCGGGTGCGCGTCACGAGCGAACACGAACACAGTGGCCTGCGCACGGGTGATGTCCTGCCGATGCTGTTTGATCTCGCTGACGGACGCCTCGTTCGGTAGCTGAGAGCGACCCCACTCGTTGGTCGCCGCAGCGCGATCCTGCTCAACACGGTTCCGGTTCGCAACTCCGGCGAAAGATGGATTGCGGGATGCTTGGGCGCGGGTTGCGGATCGAAATCAGGGATGGCAGGCAGCTACAGGACGCCGAGCTCAACCAACCAGGAGCCGGTCTCGGTGTCGTCCATCCAGAGATGGGCATTCCAGCCTGCATCGAGGGCGCCGTCGAGGTTGATCTGCTTGTCATCGACGAACGCGATCCCTGAGCCGTTGAAACCCAACCGGTCGGCAACTGTGCTGTAAATCTCTGGGTCGGGCTTCATGAGTCCCATTGATGCGGAGATGAAGAGATGGTCAACATCTGTGCGCCACGGCGCACGATCGGCCGCGGTCTGCATCGCGTGAGGAGAGTTACTCAGGATGGCGACGGTGACTCCGGATGTACGGCAGTCGCGCAGCAACTTCCAGGCGGCCGGGCGGAGTTCGCACCACAATGTGGCGTCCAGCTCCGCCAGTTCGACGAAGTCCGCCTCGCCTCCCCGTCGTCCGACTGCCTGCAGTATCGGTGCCCAGTACTGCGCCGGCGATGCTCCCGCGTCGTAGGAATCGCGACCATCCCAGTAATGCTCTGCCAGCTGATCCGTGGTGCAGCCGATGCGAGCAGCCAGTGTCGCCAACAAATGGGGAGGGGAGGCGAGAACCTCACCAAGATCGAAGACCACAGCTTTCACCATGCATTGATGCTAGGCCGTGTTCCAGGTCCGGCGTGCGCAGCGAGGTTGACGTGGGCGTTGGACGAATCATTCCGCGACTTTCGTTCTTCACTGGGGCACACACAGGACGAAATGCCTTCCGTGACGCCGACTGAGGAACGAAAGTCGGACATATCCGGAGTAAAGGACGAGGGCGGACGCCTCGGATGAGGCTAGATTGTGCGAGTGCTGCCACTGGAGGTCTGGTTTCCCGAGGGCATGGGCCTCGAGGTGCTCATCCTTGTGATGCTCGTCGCGCTCGCCGCCGGGTGGGTGGACGCCGTCGTCGGTGGCGGCGGACTGCTGCAACTGCCAGCGCTCCTGTTGGTGCCCGGCTTGGCGCCGGTGCAGGCGTTGGCCACGAACAAGCTCAGCTCGATCTTCGGTACCGCGACGGCCAGCGTCACGTTTGTCAGACGAATCCGACCCGATTTGAGGACAGCACTGCCGATGGCGGGGTTCGCGTTGGCGGGGAGCTTCGGCGGTGCCGCCGTCGCAGTTCTTCTGCCTGCGCAGGTGTTCAAACCGATCATCGTGGTGGCGATGATCGCCGTCGTGATCTTCGTGGCCGCCCGGCCCAGCATGGGCACCGTGACCAGTATGCGGTTCCGGAATCGGCGCCACCTGATCGTCGCTTCCGCCATGGGGCTGGGCATCGGCTTCTACGACGGCATCCTCGGTCCCGGTACGGGCACATTTTTGATCATCGCACTGGTCAGTGTCCTGGGCTACGACTTCATCCAATCCAGCGCCAAGGCCAAGATCGTCAATCTGGCAACGAACCTGGGCGCCCTAGCTCTGTTCATCCCCACCGGATCCGCGATGTGGGGCCTTGGGCTCAGTATGGCGGCGATGAATATGGTGGGCGGCTACCTGGGATCGCGCACGGCGATCGCGAAGGGATCCGCATTCGTCCGGGTCATTTTCCTGGCCGTGGTGGGTGTGCTCATCCTGCGGCTGGGCTACGACGTCCTCATCGACTGGGGTGCAATCGATCGGTGATCCGGCTCAGCCGTTCCATGTGAACTGCTGCTCGCCGTCCACGAGCACCCTGACGTGGGGCTGAGGCTTCAACGCCAGTTCAGTGTGCATGACGTGGCCGTCCGCTTCGACGTTGTAAGTGATGGATGTCTGGTCGTTGGCTGTCACCACCAGATGGCCTCGGGTGACCCACGGATGGCGACGGCGCAGTCCAATGAGGTCCTGGTGCAGGCGGTGCAACCACTCGCCGTTGGGGACCAGGTCGGCGGGTGATTCGGGAAGTGGCGGTCGCATCGGATCATCGGCGGCCTCGCCCGTGCCCTTCTCTGCGCGGAAGCCCTGCTCGTCGCCGTAGTAGATGCTGGGCATACCGGGGGTCGTCATGAGGATCGCGACGGCGAGTGCGGCACCCGCGTCACCGGTGAGGCTGGCGATGCGCGACACATCGTGGTTGCCCACGAACGTCTGCATGATGTTCTCCTGCGAGAACTCGTCGTGGCGCTTCAGCGTCCAGGCTAGTTCGAAGAAGTTCTCGTCCTTGAGTGAACTCCAAATGGCCTTCCACAGCTCGTACTGGGTGACGGTGTCCAGCGATCCGGCCTGCGCGATCTGGGGGTAGTCGCCGTGGATGACCTCGCCGATGAAGACGGCGTCAGGGAACTCCGCTCGCACCCGGGCAGTGACCTCACGCCAGAACTCCGACGGCACGGCGTAGGCCACATCCAGACGCCAGCCAGCGATCCCTCGGCGCAGCCAGTGCAGCATTACGTCGGTGACGAGATCGGCGACGGCTGGCTGGGAGTGGTCGAGGTTCGCGAGATCGCCGTGACCTTCCCAGTCCTGCGTGCGTACGCCTTCCGCGTCGCGTTCAAGCCGGATCTGAGAGGTGTCGGGGTTTTCCAGCGCCTCCGCGACCATCGGGTGGTTGATTCCGACGTGGTTGAACACGCCGTCGAGTACGACCGACAAACCGCGCTGGCTGCACTCGGCCATCAGGTGATCGAAGTCGCCGTCGTCCCCAAGCCTGGGATCTATGCGGAAGTGGTCGAGCGTGTCGTAGCCATGCGTCGAGGATGCGAAGATCGGGCCAAGCAGGAGCCCCGAGCACCCGAGTTCGATGACGTAGTCCAGCCACGCGTCCAGGACGCGCAGGCGGTGCTCCAGCTGATCGTCGTAGTGGCGGATGGGGGCGCCGCACGCCCCGAGAGGATAGACGTGCCACCAGATGGCGTGATCGATGAGGCTCATGAGCATCCCTGACGAGTGAGGTACGGGTATTGCACCAACACCGTAGCGCCGTTGAGGAGACTACGTCTCGTGGTGACGGATGCTCACCTTCAGTACGGTCATGGTCCTGAGGTTCGCGGTTCAGCCGTCGCCATGCTGCTGGCGGTCTCTGGCCGCTCTGTTCGGCCGGACGAGCTTTCTGGACCCGGAGCGGCGCAGCTCCGGGCGGTGTCCACAGTCTGAACTGGCTGACGCTGCGAAGCGGGAACGTGTGTCCGCCGGGCAATCTTCTCACCCCGAGTGGGACGAGATTGAGGCCTGCTGCGTCAGTGTTCAGAATCAAGGGTGTCGTTGGAAATGCTGAAGGCCGCGATGGCCGCTCCGACGAGGAGAACGATGGCCGACGCCCACATGGCCCGTTCGAAGCCCGCGTTGAAGGCGGCTGGTTGTGTGTTGTCCGTTCCGCCAATGCCTGCGATGGCGGGGAGAAGAGCGATGGCGATGAGACCGGCGGCCCTGGCCACAGCGTTGTTGACGCCGGAAGCGAGACCGGCATTCTCGGCCGGCGCCGCTGCCAATGCGGTGGCGGTGAGGGGCGCAACCATGATGGAGAGCCCCAGCCCGAACACCGCGACTCCGGGGAGCACGTCGACGATGTAAGAGGCGTCAGCTCCGACGCGCAGCATCAACAGCAGCCCGACGGCGCACACCGCCGGTCCAACGCTCATCTGCAGGCGTGGCCCAATGCGCTGGGCAAGCGCGCCCGATCTCGGAGACAGGGCCAGCATCAGCAGCGTGATGGGCAGGATGGAGAGGCCCGCAGCGAGCGGTGAGAAGCCACTGACCACCTGCAGCTGGATGAGGAGGAGGAAGAACACTGCACCGAATCCGCCGTACACCGTGAACGTCACGAGGTTGGCGGCAGAGAACTGGCGAGAGCGGAAAATGCTCAACGGCAGCATGGGATGTGGTGAACGCAATTCCACAATGATGAATCCGAGACCGGCCAGGATTCCCACCAACCAAGCCACGATCACCGGTACTGCGGTGAGCCCCACTGACGGCTGCTCCACCAGCGCGTAGGTCACCCCACCGAGTGCAAGCACGCCCAGCGTCGCGCCGGGAATGTCCAGGCTGGGTGCTGCCGCCGGATCCCGGGATTCCGGCACGTGGCGCAGGGTCACGAGAATGACGACCGCCGCGATGGGCACGTTGATGAGGAACACCCAGCGCCACGAAATCTGTTCCACCAGGAACCCACCGAGGAACGGTCCAATGGCCGTGGCGATACCGCTCAGGCCAGACCATGCACCTATGGCCCGCGCCCGGTCGCCGGGAACGAAGGTGGACTGGATCAGCGCAAGACTTCCCGGCGTTAACAGCGCACCCCCAACTCCCTGCAGGGTCCGTGCGGCGATCAACGTGCCGATGCCGGGCGCCAGGCCGCATATCAGCGAGGCGACGGCGAACCACAGCACACCGACGAGGAAGATCCTCCGACGCCCGAAGCGGTCCGCCAATGAACCACCGAGGAGTATGAACGAGGCGAGCGTGAGCGTGTACGCCGTCACCGTCCACTGCAACCCGGAGAACTCGGTTCCAAGCGATTCGCCGATAGCTGGTAGCGCGACGTTGACGACGGTGGCGTCGATACCGGCAATGCCGGAGCCAAGGAGGGCAGCGAGCAGGACCCATCGTCCGGGGGCCGTGCCCATGCGGACCTGATCGTTGGCCGGCGGAGAGGAGGCGACGGGTGGTTCGGTATGGCTCACTGGTTCACCTTAGGCGTGTGGCAATACTGCGCCGTTCCATAGCCGCGTGCGCCATCGAGCCGCCGCGTGAAGTCCGTTTTCCGCTGGCAATGCCGAGCCCGAGCAGGTGTACTGGCTGGATGACGTCGGCGGGAGTGGGCTGGGAGCAGGACTGCACCGTCGACGACCCGTCGTTCGAGCAGCGCTACACAGCCATCGATGCTCGCGACGCACGCTTCGACGGTCAGTTCTTCACGGCCGTGCCCTCCACCGGCATCTACTGCCGACCCTCTTGCCCGGCCCGTACCCCGAAGCGGGAGAACGTCACCTTCTATCTGACGTCGGCCGCCGCTCACGCCGCGGGGTACCGCGCGTGCAAGCGATGCCTCCCTGAGGCCACCCCCGGATCGCCGCTGTGGGACGTGCGCCGCGACGTGGCCGCGCGGGCAATGCGGTTGATCGCTGATGGCGTTGTCGATCGGGACGGGGTGGATGCCCTGGCGGCTCGGCTCGGCTACACCACCCGGCATCTGCGACGGTTGCTGAGGTCAGAGCTGGGAGCGGGGCCGGTGACCCTGGCTCGGGCCCGTCGCGCCCAGACTGCCCGGGCGCTGCTTGTGGGGACGAACCTTCCAGTCACCGACGTGGCACTCGCCGCCGGTTTCGGCTCCATCCGACAGTTCAACGACACGATTCGAGAGGTGTTCGACGTCACCCCTCGCGATCTGCGTGCTACGGCTGGACGTGGTCCAGAACAAGATGCGGAGCTCGACCCGTCGACTCTGCGCCTGACACTTCAACTTCCCGTGCGTCAGCCGTTCGACGCTCCAGGGTTGTTCTTCTTTCTCGCGGTCCGCGCGGTGGAAGGCGTGGAGATCGCCGATCTCTCGGATGAGGAGCGACTTCGTTACGCACGCACACTGGCCCTGCCCCGCGGACCGGGAACCGTCGACATCACCGCTCACTTCACCGACGCAGCCGTCTGGGAAGTGCAGCTCAGCGTCGAGGTGACGGATCTGGCCGACGTTGGCCCGGCAGTGTCCCGCGTCCGCAGGCTGCTGGACCTTGATGCCGACCCGGTCGCCGTCGATGCTGCCTTGTTGCAGGATCCTCAGCTGGCCCCCTTCGTGAGGGGGACACCGGGTATCCGGGTTCCGGGCGCGGTGGATGCTCACGAACTGCTGGTTCGGGCCATCGTGGGTCAACAAATTTCGGTGACCCGAGCCACGGCGCATCTCAGCCGGCTGGTTGCCGTCGCGGGTCAGAAATGGGAGTCCTCAATCCCGGGGCTCACACGACTCTTCCCCACACCCGCCCGGATTCTCGACCATGTCGCACCGCCTGTGGACGACGCTCCGCTGGACCCCGACCGCCCCCTGCGTCTGCCCCGTCGATCCATTCGCACGGTCCGGGAGAGTTCTCGAGTCATGCTCGACGGCGACCTCCCGATCCACGTGGGCTCCGATCCGGATGAGTTGCGGGAAAGGTTGGAGGCGCTGCCTGGCATCGGGCCGTGGACGGCCTCCTACGTCGCGATGCGGGTTCTTGGGGATCCCGACTCATGGTTGCCGGGGGACGTGGCGCTCGTGGCAGGAGCGAAATCAGCTGGGATCATCGCGCGCAGTCAGTCCCAGACCACGGCGCATCGTGAGCTCACGGAGCACTCCAAGAGATGGTCCCCCTGGCGCTCCCACGCCGCGATGCACCTGTGGCGCACGGCCGGGGTTGAACACCGTGTCGCCACCAAGACCCGAACAGAAGGAACGAACTCGTGACCACCTGCCACTTCTCCACTGTGAACACCTCCGACGGCCCGTTCACCATCATCGTCAGCGGCGACGCGGTGCTCGCCTCGGGCTGGACTGCGAACGTCGACGAACTGGTCGCGCTGATCCATCCGGCCATGCGCCCCGCAGTGGGAGACATCGCTGCCGAATCGGACTATCCGGTCATGGAGGCTGCCAGGGCAGCAGTCGTCGCACACTACGACGGTCAGGTGGATGCGCCCCGCGCCATTCCGGTCCATCAACAGTCCGGACCATTTCGTCAGCAGGCCTGGGATGTCCTGCGGAGCGTGGTCCCGGGCGAGCCGATCACCTACACCGAGTTCGCGGTCCGCGCGGGACGGCCGACGGCCGTGCGTGCTGCGGCCAGCGCATGCGCCCAGAACGCGGCAGCCCTCTTCGTCCCCTGCCACCGGATTCTGAGATCCGACGGTTCGCTGGGTGGCTTCCGCTACGGGCTGGATATCAAGCGAGCCCTCCTCGATCGGGAGGCTCGGATGGTCAGTGATCCTGACCCGGCCCCGACCACACGTCCCCTATCCCGCTGAAACTCTGGTTGTATGCGCCCACCGACGACCAGACACGCGCCCGGATGGTGCGGGGGAGAGGGGACAGTTGCTGGCGTCCGTGGACGGATCTCGTGACGGGTTGGAGTTCGGGGGTGGAAAAGGCGCCGCTGGCGCCTGTGGTGGTTAGGGTGGCGGTATGAAACGACTCGTCCTGATGCGCCATGCCAAGACCGAGGGTCATCATCCCGACGGTGACCGGGCACGAGAGCTGACGCCGCGGGGCCGCGAGGATGCGGCGGCAGTCGGCGACGAACTCGCGGACATGGGGTTGCAGCACGCCATGGTTTCGACGGCCGTGCGTACCCGCCAGACGTTCGAGGCGACCGGGTTGGCCATCCCCGCAGAGTTCCAGGAGGTGTTTTACACCGACGGGCCCGAGACCATGCTCCAACGCATCAGCGAGACTGAGGAGGACGTCACCGGCTTGCTGGTCATCGCCCACGAGCCAGTCATCCCACGGCTTGCAGCCCAGCTGGGCTATGCCAGTGACAAGAGTGAGTCCGACGCACTGCTGTGCTCATTCCCCCCGGCATCTTTCGTGGAATTCACTTTTGAGGGCGAGTGGGCCGATCTGGAGCCAGACAATCTGGAGCACCTCTCACTGCAACGGGTGGAGCGTCCCGCCAAGCACTGACGGTGGACCCGTCGCCATCACACCGCCGCGCCCAAGACGGTCTGCAGCGCCGCGCCAACGCCCGTCCTATTCCTGCGAGCCCGTCACAACTCTCGACGCCCGCCCTGTAGGAAGGGCGTCGGCGTTTAGGACGGGCTTCTGGGAATAGGACGGGCGTCGAGCGCGCAGGGCGGGCGTCCGGGCGAGAGTAGCGGAGCAGCTGATTGACGTGGCTGCGCGTCGAATCAGGGATTGACGGCTACCACCAGGTCGCGTCGGATCGAGGCGTCGACGCGATGTGCGAAACGCTCCCACGGGCCGTCCGCTTTGACTGTCAGCCCCGCGCGCTGCAATGCCTCGACAAGGTCCTCCCGCGGCATCCCAAAAGTGTTCCAGCTCAGGCCGAGCGCTCCGCCGTGCATCAGTTGCGACGCCCATACCTCAATTGCGTCGTTCAGGAGTCGGGCCGGGGTGCGGTCTCGTTTCCCGCCGCCGCGAACGTCTGTGCTGGAGCCATGGACGACGCCATAGGGCGCGTCGGTGACGATGGCATCGAACTTCTTCTTACCGAAAAGCTTGGCCGAGTCGCGGGTATCGCCGGTGAAGAAGGTGAGTTGCAGCGTGCGGTTCTCCAGTCGGATGCTCGCATCGAAGCGCCTGCCCACTGTTTTGCCATCCCGGCGAACCGGGGAGATGTCCGCGGTGTGCTTCAGACGTTTGCGTCTCAGCCACGTCTTGTGGAAGGCCGCCATCTGCTCGAAAGCCTTGTCATCCGCGTCGACTCCGTATCCGTCATGGCCCAGCAGCAGTGCCGAGTCCAGAACCGTTCCCCGCCCGGCCAGCGGATCCAGCACCTGTCGGGGCCCGGATGCGGGACGCTCCACCGAGGCCAGCGTCACATTGAGAAGCAGCCGCGTGAACTGCTCATTGGTCTTGCCCTGATACTTGGGGATGCTGATCAGATCGTCATCCAGCACTGCCACCTGCGGAAGCGCGACGGGGCGAAGGAGGTCGTGCTGACGCTCGAACAGGGCAAACGCCGTGGACTGGGCGGAGATGATCTCCAACTGTTCCGACGTAAGTGCATCCGCGCGAAAACCGAGGTATCCGACGCCCGCCAGTTCTTCATCTGTAATTCCGCTGGCGAACGGGGCACAAATCTCGAGTTCCGCTGCGCTGAGCGCCGCTGATTCTCCCGCATAGACGCGGTTGGCAGACGGGGTACGGAGCAACAGCAGATCAGGCATTGCGCAATTCTCGCACGGGGGCACGCCCCCGTGGACCCCCCCGCACAGGGGCACGCCCCCGTGGACCCCCCCGCACAGGGGCACGCCCCCGTGGACCCCCCGCGGTGTTCGCTGCGCTCACGCGCTCTTCCTGCCGGGAAGCAGACGACTTCGTCGCGTTTCCCGGACTCTCTTCGCGAGTGATCCGGGGCCAAGTCTGCGTGTGCTTCCCGCACGGGGCAGGGCCTCGTGGACCTCCCGCACGGTGGTGTCCCCGTGTGTAGTGTTTTTGACGATATGGGGATCGACAGGGGAAGGGCCGCGGCGTTGGTCGTCGTCGGCATCATTCTCGGCGTCCCTGTCCGTCTGGGCCTCGACGCATGGGTGGGGCGAGAGATGGTGCTGCTCGGCGCCATCAATACGACCGGCTGGTTCCTGCTCGGTCTCACATCCGGCAAGTGGGGGCACCGGGTCGAGGGACTCTGGATGGGACTCGGCGCGTTCGGCGTGGCTGCCTTCAGTTCATGGGCTTCACTTGCGACTCAAGGAATCAGCGTTGCCGCCGACACCCTGATCGCAACCATCGAAGTGGCCTTCGGACTGCTCGTGGCCGTCATTGGTCACCTCATGACGATGCCCCGGGACCGAGGTCCCTGATGGCTCACCGGAGGTCGGAAGCCTCACGGACGTCCGACCGCTTTCACGGGGCAGCGAGCCACAGTCCGATCATCGCTGCCCCCAGGCCGAGCACCAGCATCCCCACCGCATGAACAGCCGCACCCACACCACGTCCGCTGCGCATCAGCCTCATCGCCTCCACGCTCGCGGTACTGAACGTCGTGTACCCACCCAAAAACCCAACGCCGAGGACCGTCAGAACGTCGCCACTGTCGGTTGCCAGCGCCCAGCCCGTCAGCAGCCCGAGAATGAAGGATCCGGTGACGTTGACCACCACCGTCCCCATCGGCAGCGGAGCAGGCCACCGGCGTGAGATGTAGGAATCCAGCGCGTACCGTGCAACGGCGCCGGAACCGCCAGCCACAGCGACGAGAAGGGCAATCATGCACGTGTCTCCGAACCTCGACGATGCGCGAGACCCACAAGTGCGACACCTGCCCATGCGGCGACAACGCCGAGCACCAGGCTGACCGCAACATAACCGAAGGCAATGAGATAGCGGCCGCCGCTCCCGAGAAGGGCCGCCTCCACCATGAATGAGCTGTACGTGGTGTATCCGCCAAGCACGCCGGTACCCACACCGAGCCGTATCCGACGGCGCCAGCCGTCGTCTCCACCGCGCAGCGACAGCGTTTCCAGAAGCATCGCCAGAAGGAACGCACCCGAGACATTGATGACGAAGGTCCCCGTGGGCCAGCCATTCGCTGCGGGAGGGACAAACGACTCGATGCCGAACCGAATCAAAGTTCCCACCGCTCCGCCGGTGCCGATGAGCAGCAGTGTCCAGCTGCGATCGCGCCGCCGCGGTGCGAGGTCAGGATCCAGCGCTTCTGGCCGGGAGGTCATTCCAGCCGCGCTCGGGCCGGCTCCCCGTCGCTAGGGAACCACTGATCAATCAAGTCCTGGCTGCAGCGCATCGGATCGGGAGAGCTGGCGCCCCACCATCTGGATACGGACATCCAGTACACGCACCAGCTGTAGTGACATCGTCTCATTCCGCCCGGCACATCACCGAGAACAGCCTTGATCAGTGCTTCTCTAGTGCAGGTTGACGTTGTGGTGCTCAAAAGGAGTGCCTTTGGCGCGGTCATAGCTCTCCTTGACCTCCTGCTCCGCCTCGTCGCGGCCCGTCCACGTGGCTCCCTCGACGGACTTGCCCGGCTCCAGATCCTTGTAGACGGAGAAGAAGTGCTCGATCTCGAGGAGTACGTACTCGGGCACCGAATCAAGGTCCGCCATGTGACGTCGACGGGTGTCGGCGGTGGGAATGCACAGCACCTTGTCATCACCGCCCATTTCGTCGGTCATGCGGAACATGGCGACGGCGTAGCACTCGATGAGGCAGCCGGGGAACGTGGGGTCCGCCCCTATCACCATGGCGTCGAGTGGATCACCGTCCTGTCCCAACGTGCCTTCGATGAAGCCGTAGTCATACGGGTACTGCGTCGAGGTGAAGAGCGTGCGGTCCAAGCGGATACGACCGGTGTTGTGGTCCATCTCGTACTTGTTCTTGGTGCCCTTCGGGATCTCCACGGTCACGTCGAACAGGATCCGACGGTCATTGGGGATCAGCTCGAAGCTCTCGACGAAGTCTTCGCTCACGGACTTAACTCCTATGATTGGTCTCTCACCCACAAGCAGCGGATGGTGGTATCTCCGTTGCACAGTATCGCGTCTGGAGCACGAGTGAGCACTTCCCGGCTGGCACGTCACTGGCTCATCACGTGGATTCTCGTGGGTCTGCTGATGCTGGGTGGAGTTGCTGGCGCCATCCTCTGGCATCCGGTGATGCGTGCTGTGGGGGCTGAAGTGACGGGCGCACCCACGACAATTCCGCCCTCAGTGCTGATGCCGCCGCCCGAGCCCAGCGCCACTTCCACAGCCGAAGGGGGGCCGGTGGGGGAGCCACCGGCGGCAGAGGCAGGGGCTCTGCCTTCCAGAGCTGACGTGGAACAGCGCCTGAACACCTTGGACATCACCGAGCTCATTGAGGGCGCCGACGCACTTCAGCTTGCATACGACGTGGTGGACACCGAGACCGGGGAAGTGGTTGCCTCGCGCGACGCCAGCAGCCTCCTGATCCCTGCCTCGAACACGAAATTGCTGAGCGTGACGGCCGTGATGCATGCCATGGACCGGCAGGCACGTTTCCCGACGCGGGTGGTGCAGCCCAACGACCGCAGCATCGTCCTTGTGGGGGGTGGCGATCCAATGCTCACCACCGAGCCCACCAGCGGCTATCCGCGCCAGGCCTCCCTGCAGGAACTCGCGACGTCGACCGCCGCTGCTCTGCAGGAAGCAGGGATCACAAGCGTCTCCCTCGGTTTCGACGCGTCCTGGTTCAGCGACCCGGGATGGAATGAGTCGTGGCCCGCCAACTACCGTGACCAAGTGACACAGGTCAGCGCACTCTGGGTGGACGAAGGCCGGGAGCCCACCGGTGGCCGTAGCCGCACGCCGGCACTGTCGGCAGCAACGGCTTTTGCGGCGCAGATGACGGCTGCCGGCATCACGGTGACCGGCGAGCCCGTCGCCGCTCCGGCGGCAGGGGAGGAGATCGCACGTGTGGAATCCCCCCCGCTGCACGTCCTCGCCGAGCAGATGATGCTGCGCTCGAACAACTCCTTCGCGGAGGTGTTGGGTCTGCAGCTGGCGGGCGCCACGGGGCATCCCACCACATTCGCCGGATCCGTCGCTGCCATTGAGGAGCAATTGCGGGAGCTCTCGTTGTGGACCGAAGGCGCAGTGCTGCGGGATGCGTCGGGGCTGTCCCGTTCCAATCTCGTTTCGGCGGAGATGCTGGCACGTACTGTGCGAAGGGCCGTCGACGATCCGTCGCTGTCGCTCATCCTCGACGGTCTTCCGGTCGCCGGAGTGACCGGCACACTCGCCAGCCGCTTCAGCGACGACATCTCGCGCCCCGCCCGCGGTGTGGCCAAGGCCAAGACGGGAACCCTCACCCGCGTCAGCTCCTTGGCCGGTACGACCATCACTGCAGACGGTCGACACCTGTCATATGCCTTCCTGACCAACGGTTCATCCGACGGCTGGGCCGCCCGGGTCTGGGCGGACCAGGGCGTAGGCGTCATCACATCCTGCGGTTGCTGATGGAACAGTTGCCACCCATCGACTGGTGCCTCGCCGGGAGGGTTGGCGGCTGCACGTCGGGAGAGCTGCCCGCGGCGTCGCGACCGGAGGTACTGGCACTGGTGGCGTCCCTGCGGCTGGCTGCCCGACGAGCCGGCGAACTCGTCGCGGAAGTCAGCGGGATGCCGGGCCGACCGGCCCGGCGAGTCGTCGTGAGCGATCGTGCCACCTGGGCGCGTGGCGCCACGGGTATGGCAAGGGCTGCGTTGGACGAGTTGTCGCTGCCCGGCCCGTCGGGCCCACTCCGGGGCCTGCGTGGCGTCGCGCACGGCGTGCTGGCCGGAATCGGTGCGGGATGGGTGGGCCGTCAGCTGCTCGGCCAGTTCGATCCCGCATCTTCCACTCTCTTTCTGCTGGCCCCCAACATCCTGCAGCTCCAACGCATCCACGGGTTCCGGATGCAGGACTTTCAGCTGTGGGTGGCGGCTCACGAGCAGACCCACGCCTTCCAGTTCAGCGCCGCGCCCTGGCTCCGGGATCACCTCATGCAGCGGTTCGAGACGGTGGCTGTGGACGAGGTGGGATTCCTGGAGGTGACGCGTGAAGTGGTGCGCGGACGCGGGGTGGCACGGTCCATGATGAGCCCGTCGGCGAGGGAGGCGCTGCAGGAGGTCACCGCCACCATGACCCTGCTGGAGGGGCATGCTGATTTCGTGTCCGACACGCTGGGGGCCAGGCGCATCCCGACGGTGAGGCGGTTGCGTCGGGCCTTCGCCCGCACCAGCCCTCCCACGATGCTCGCGAAGCTGCTTCCCGCGATCGACAAGGACGCTCAGTACCGGGATGGCCTGGCCTTCTGCCGTGCTGTCTCCGCCAGAGCGGGAAAGAAGGCACTGACCGCGGCGTATGACTCGCCCGAAGCGTTACCCCGCCCGGGGGAGATCGGCGAACCGATCGCCTGGCTGCGGAGGGTTCATGGCACGGCGTGAACTGGGACCGGCATCCCTTGCCGTGGCCCGAGCAGTGGCGGACGTGCTTCCTTCCGGACCCGTCGTTGTCGGCTGCTCCGGCGGGGCTGACTCCTTGGCCCTGGCGCTGGGGGCACGGTGGGCCGCCACGCGACGCGACGCTGACGTGCGCTGCGTCGTGGTCGATCATGGGCTGCAGCAGTCCTCGCACGAGGTGGCCCGCGACGTGGTGGCACTCCTGACGGGACAGGGACTGTCGGCAGAGTCCCGGAGCGTCACCGTGGCCGCCGACGCTCCGGGCGGGCCCGAGGCTGCCGCGCGAGAAGCACGCCTGGACGAACTGGCTCGCGACGGTCACCCCGTTCTGCTGGGGCACACCCTGGATGACCAAGCCGAGTCCGTACTGCTCGGGCTGCTGCGTGGGTCCGGGACGAGGTCGCTGTCAGGCATGCCCGGGGTGCGTGAACCGTTCATCCGGCCGCTGCTCGGTCTGCGTCGCGCCACCACAGTGGCGGCGTGCGAGGAGTGGGGGGTGCAGGCATGGCAGGACCCGCACAACGACGACGATCGTTTCCGTCGCGTCCGCGCGCGCCGTCACCTCGACGACCTGTCCGCGGCGCTGGGACGGGACGTAGCGCCCGCGCTGGCCCGCTCGGCGGAACTGGCGCGGGTGGATGCCGATTTCCTCGACAACTTGGCGTCGGAGGCCTCCTCCGGTCTGGACCTGACGGGCGACCTTCTCGTCACCGAGGTGGCGGACCTCCCGGAGGCTCTGCGTCTCAGGGTGCTGCGCGACTGGATCGCCTCCCACGGGGCACGAAGCGTGGCCATGGTGCACGTGCTGGCCGTCGATGCACTCATCACGTCATGGAAAGGACAGGGCCCCATCGACGTCCCCGGCGGAAGGGTGCAACGTCAAGGGGCCGCGATCCATCACAGCCCTCGCTGAAGCAATGAGGTGTTCGGGGCCGAACCTGCGTGGCGAGAGTGGCGAGCTGTCGGGCCCTGGGAGGGAATGCCAGCTGCTGTTGCGGAGGTTTATGTCTCGCCGTGGCCCTCGCGACCGGCGTCGGGATCGATACCGTCGGGATACTCCTTGGGCTGGCCCTCCTGGACTTGCTGGGCGTCGTGGGCCGGGGGAATGCCGTCGTTCATGCCCACGCCGTCGTCGCCGTCGGTGTTGCCCTGCGGCGTCATCTTGGCGCTCTCGGAAACCTCACCTGACATGTCGCGTCCTTTCTCAGAGTCGCTGTCCCACTTTGGTGGGCCATGCGGGCGGACCCGCATCGACAATGCTGCCATGCGCCGAGTCCGGCTCGCTCGGACGTGTGCCTCTCGTTCGTCGATCGTGAGGGTGCACGTGTCCCGGCCGCTCACGAGCGTCAGCAGTCAGACCCACGATTGAGGGATGTGATTCAGGGCGTCCGTTCCAAGGGGCAGGACATGCATCGGGGGCCGCCCCGACCTCGTCCCAGCTCGGATCCGGGCACCTCGATGACCTCGATGCCCTGCTCCCGGAGGTGGGCATTGGTCACGACGTTGCGGGAGTAGGCGATGACCCGGCCCGGCGACAGCGCCAACACGTTGCAGCCGTCGTCCCACTGCTCCCGCGCGGCGCTGTGGTGGTCCTGCTCAGCGGCCAGGAACCGCACGTTGCTCACGCCCAGGGCGGAGGCGATCGCACGGTCCATGTCGCCCGGCCCATGAGATTCCACCTGCAGTTGGCGCTGCCCGTGCCTCTGTGTGCCAGCTGTCATGGTCCAGGACCGCAGTGGTGGCAGGTCGGCATATCGCACGAGTGACTCTTCATCCACCATTGTCAGCACGGTGTCGAGGTGCATGAATGCCCGAGACCGCGGCAGCTCGAGAACCACCACGGTGCGGATCTCGCCGGCATCGAGCAGCCGGGTCGCCAACCGCTCTGCACCCGCCGCGTTGGAGCGTTCAGACAGCCCGACGATGATGGCGTCGTCCCTCGGTACCAGGATGTCGCCGCCCTCCACCGTCGCAGGACCCTCACCACCGATCGGTGCGAGAAAGTCCACCTGACCGCTGAACAGCGGGTGGTGGCGGTAGATGGCGTCGTAATGGACGGTCTCGCGCCGACGGATGCTGCGGTGCATCGAGTTCAGTGACACTCGCGAGCCCACCCACGTGGAGGCGTCGCGCGCGAAAAGATGATTGGGAAGCGGTTCGATGATGTGCTCACCGGGGGCCAGATGTTCCAGCACCAGCGAGCGAGGACATCCGGGGAGTCGCTGGACCTCCTCCCGCGTCATCCCGCCCAGCAGGTGCTGTACCAAGGCGGCGTCATCCATCTCGAGGAACACCTCGTTCAGCCACCCGGCGGCCAGCGGCCCGACATAGCGAGGATCAATCGATCGCTTCAGGATGGATGCACGCGCCTCACTCATGGCGACGGTCTCACGCAACAGGTCCTCGAGACGGTGGACCTTCACGTCGTGAGCCGTCAGAACATCGACGAACAGATCATGCTCTTCCTGTGCCCGCTCCACCCAGAGCAGCTCGTCGAAGAGATAACGCTGCTTGTTCTCCGGCCCGAGCGATCTCAGCTCCACACCGGGGCGATGGACGAGCACCTGACGAAGGTCGGCAACCTCGGACCCCACGTGAAACGTCATCAACTTCTCCTCATGGCTCATGTCTGCAACGGCTGTCACAACAGTCACACCGTCGGCCAGCTTCTCACGCCATGGTCGTCGGCATACGCAAATCGTGCACCGGGCAACAGTCCTACGAGTTCCTGAACCCCGTCGGGGGACTAGGATCATGTCCGTGGATGCCGCAGACGTGATGTCAGACCTGTCCGAAGTACTTTTCACATCCGACGAGATCGCCCAGCGCATCTCCGAGGTGGCAGCACAGATTGATGAGGACTACCAGGGGCGCGAAGTGCTCCTCGTCGGTGTCCTGAATGGTGCTGTGATGGTGATGAGCGATCTGCAACGCGCCATGAAGAGTCACGTCCAGATGGATTGGATGGCGGTCTCATCCTACGGATCCGGGACGCAGTCCAGCGGCGTGGTGCGCATCCTCAAGGACCTCAACACCGAATTGGAGGGGCGCCACGTGATCGTGGTGGAGGACATCATCGATACCGGCCTCACACTCTCCTACCTCATGAGCAACCTGGCCTCCCGCAAACCCGCCAGCCTTGAAATCATGACGATGTTCAGCAAGCCCGAGGCGGCGGAGATGGACGTCAAGGTCAAGTACGTGGGCTTCGAGATTCCCAACCAATTCGTCGTCGGCTACGGACTCGACTACGCCGGGCGCTACCGCAATCTGCGCGACCTCGGCATCCTCGCCCCCCACATCTACGCCTGAACGATTCCGACGGTGGCACCACCCGGAGCACCTCGATTTCGTGATGGGCTGAAGCGCGGCGGCCGCTGGGTGCGGCACAGCACCACGCGGGGGTATTGCCAGCCGCTGGTAGTCTTCCCATGCCATATTTGTTACCCCTGAGATCGCGGGATTGCGTTGCAGAAATTCATGAAAAGCCCCATGAGCTGGTTGGCGTGGGTGGTCATTGCCATTCTCGTGTTCGCCATTGGATCGCAAGCCATCGGTGCGGTCGTGGGCCATCAGGACAGGCCCACCTCGGAAATGCTGGCGCTCCTCGAGGGCGACGAGGAACTGCGCGAAGCCACGATGATCGACGGCGAACAGCTCCTACAGATCACCACGGCCGATGGTGAGAGGTTCCAGACGGCATGGGTGGGCAACCAGAGCGAGGACTTCATCGCGCTCCTCAATGAACGTGTGGCTGAAGGCACCTTGGAGGAATGGGTCGCCACCAACCCCAGCCCCGGGATCCTGGCCACACTGCTCTACACCGGACTGCCATTCCTGCTGCTGATCGTCGGCTTCATCGTCGTGATGCGTCTGATGTCCAACAGCAGTTCCGGCGGCCCCATGTCCTTCGGCAAGTCCAAGGCGAAACTCGCCACCAAGGACACACCCAAGACGACGTTCGCCGACGTCGCCGGAGCCAATGAAGCCGTGGAGGAACTGGAAGAGATCAAGGAGTTCCTCGCGGAGCCCGTGAAGTTTCAGAAGCTAGGCGCCAAGATTCCCAAGGGTGTGCTTCTGTACGGTCCGCCCGGAACGGGTAAAACTCTGCTCGCACGAGCCGTCGCCGGCGAAGCGGGGGTTCCGTTCTTCTCCATCTCCGGATCCGACTTCGTGGAGATGTTCGTCGGCGTGGGCGCCTCCCGCGTCCGTGACCTCTTCGAGCAGGCCAAGGAAGCTGCCCCCGCCATTATCTTCATCGACGAGATCGACGCCGTCGGTCGGCATCGCGGCGCTGGCACCGGGGGTGGACACGACGAACGCGAGCAAACCCTGAACCAGCTGCTGGTGGAGATGGATGGTTTCGACGTCCGCGGTGGAGTCATCCTGATCGCAGCCACGAACCGGCCCGACGTGCTGGACCCAGCGCTACTGCGCCCCGGCCGTTTCGACCGGCAGATCTCCGTCGAGGCCCCGGACCTGGAGGGACGCGCCCACATCCTTGCGGTGCACGCAAAGGGCAAACCCATCGCCGACGGCATCGACTTGGCATCCATCGCGCGCCGTACCCCCGGGTTCTCCGGTGCGGATCTCGCAAATGTGCTGAACGAGGCGGCCCTGTTGGCCGCGCGCATGAACCTGGACTCCATCGGTCAGTCGGAGTTGGAGGAAGCGATTGACCGCGTCATCGCCGGGCCTCAGAAGCGCAGCCGCCTGATGAATGATCGTGAGCGTCTGATCACCGCGTACCACGAGGGCGGTCACGCTCTGGTGGCTGCGGCCATGCCCGGCACCGATCCGGTGCAGAAGGTGACGATTCTGCCTCGCGGACGTGCGCTCGGCTACACGATGGTGATGCCGGACGACGACAAGTACTCCCAGACACGTGGAGAACTCCTGGACCAGATGGCCTACATGATGGGGGGCCGCGCGGCCGAGGAACTGATCTTCCACGATCCCACCACCGGGGCCCAGAACGACATCGAGAAGGCGACGAAGGTTGCCCGGGCGATGGTGACGCAGTACGGCATGTCGGATCGAATCGGTGCTGTACAGCTGGGCGGAGGGGACTCCGAGCCGTTCATGGGCATGCAAGGCTCCCAACCCAGCAAGGACTACTCCGAGAACAGTGCGGCCATCGTGGACTCCGAGGTCACAGCCCTCATCCACACAGCACACCAGGAAGCCTTCGACACGCTCGAGGAGAACCGGGACGTGCTCGACGAATTGGTGCGCCAGCTGTTCGCCAAGGAGACCCTGAACCGCATGGAAGTCGCCGAAATATTCAAGCCGCTGCGTCGCCGCGAGAAGCGTCCGTCCTGGACCGGCTCGGACCTGCGCGTGCCCTCCGGCGACCCGCCCATCGAGGTGCCGCCGGCTCCTGCACCGCCTGAGGTGGCGCGGCCGGCGCCCACTCCGCCGTCCGTCACGGGCGGAGACGATTCTTCGGAGCCCCCGACGCCAGGCCCCGACACCTGGGAGCCACCCGTCTGGGGTCCCCCCTCGGGGCCACGAACCTCATGATCGATCACGCCCGCGTCGAGGCAGCTGTCAGGGAGATCCTGCTGGCCGTGGGGGAGGACCCGGAACGAGAGGGGCTACGGGGAACCCCGGCACGAGTGGCACGGTCCTACGAGGAGCTCTTCTCCGGTCTTGGCGCCGATCCGGCGGCCCTGCTGGCCACCACTTTCGACATCGACCACGAGGAACTGGTGCTCGTTCGCGACGTCGAGTTGATCAGCACGTGCGAGCATCACCTGTTGCCCTTCACCGGCGTGGCCCATGTGGGCTACATCCCCGGGCCCGGGGGCAGGGTGACAGGGCTGTCGAAACTCGCGCGCCTCGTGGACATCTATGCACGGAGACCACAGGTGCAGGAACGCCTCACGAGTCAGATCGCCGATGCACTCGTGGAGCACGTGGGCGCCAGCGGTGTCATCGTCGTCGTCGAGGCTGAACACACCTGCATGACCATGCGCGGAGTGCGCAAGCGCGGCAGCCGGACGATCACCAGCGCCGTCCGAGGGCATCTGCGTAACGCGGCGACCCGTGCCGAAGCCATGAGCCTGATCCTCGGACGCTGACCGGTGACCCTCATCATGGGCGTGGTCAACGCCACCCCCGATTCCTTCTCCGACGGCGGCCAGCTCCAATCCGCCGACGCAGCAGTCGCCCACGGACTGGACCTCGTGTCCCTGGGCGCATCGATCGTGGACGTGGGAGGGGAATCGACGCGGCCCGGAGCCGATCGTGTGTCGGGCGACGAAGAGCGCCGCCGGACACTGCCAGTGGTGTCCGGACTTGCGCGCCAGGACGTGACCGTGTCCATCGACACCATGCGTGCCGAGACCGCGGCGGCCGCCGTGGACGCGGGCGCCAGCATTGTCAACGACGTCTCCGGCGGCATGGCAGATCCGGACATGTTGGATTCTGTCGCGGAGATGGATGTGGACTACGTGGTGATGCACTGGCGAGCTCAGTCCCGCACGATGCAAGCGGAAGCCGTGTACGACGATGTGGTCAAGGACGTCATGGACGAACTCCTGCGACGACGCCACGCGGCGGTGGCGGCGGGTATCCATCCGGAACGCATCATCCTGGATCCGGGCATCGGCTTCTCGAAGCTGGGGGAGCACAACTGGACGCTGCTGCGTGCACTGGGTCAGTTCACGACCCTCGGCCATCGCCTACTGGTGGGGGTGTCGCGCAAGAAATTCCTCGGTGACCTTCTGGATGGACGTCCCCCGGCGGAGCGTGACGCAGCCACAGCTGCCGTCAGCGCCTGGTGCGCTTCACACGGCATCTGGGGTGTCAGGACACATGAGGTCAGAAGCCAGTTGGATGCCATTGCCGTCGGTTCCCGCTTGCCGCTTCACTGAGCTCAGGCGCACCCAGTGGATGGTCAGTCCATGGCGGTGGGGTACAGTCTCCGACGAAAGATGCACCACACCACCCGGGTCAAGGAGAGAACAGCCATCGATCGGATCACCATTTCGGGCCTGACCGCCACCGGGTACCACGGGGTCTTCCCCGAGGAGCGCCGGGACGGTCAGGATTTCGTCGTGGACGTCCACCTGGGGCTGGTTCTGGACACCGAGTCCGATGATCTCTCTGCCACTGTCAACTACGCGGATGTGGCCGCCGAGGTTGTGACGGTCATCACGGGAAAGGCCTTCCACCTCATCGAGACAGTGGCCGGTCGCATTGCTGATCGTTGTCTGTCCTTCGACGGGGTGGCTGAGGTGAGTGTCACCGTCCACAAGCCGCAGGCGCCCGTGCAGTATGAGTTCACCGACCTGTCCGTCACGATCCACAGGAGCAGATCATGATCAACGGCCCCTTTGACATCGACATCGACACGCTCGGTAACCTCCGTCCCATCTCCAAGGTGGTCTTCAGCCTCGGATCCAACCAGGGCGACTCCCCAGCCATCCTCACCGAAGCGGTGGAATTCCTCGCAGAGACCCCGGATGTGATCATCGTCGACGTGTCGCCGGTCTACCAGACCAGCCCCGTCGGCGGCCCCGAGCAGCCCGATTTTCTGAACCTTGTGGTGGTGGCCGAATCGACGCTGGAGCCTCTCACCCTGCTGGACCGCGCATTCGCGATCGAGGACAATTTCGGCCGATCCCGAGAGGTGGCGAACGGACCTCGCACTCTGGACATCGACATCATCATGGTGGGTAAACGCGGCAGCGAGGACCATCTGGAACTTCCCCATCCCAGGGCCCACGAGAGAGCTTTCGTGCTCGTGCCGTGGCTGGACATCGATCCGCGAGCTGCCATCGAGGGGCGTGGGCACATTGCGGAGTTGGTGAAGCACGTGGACACATCGGGCGTCAGGCGTCGGGACGACATCGTCATCACGGCCGCCACACGGTTTTGACTGCCCCGAGAGGTCCGCGTCCCAAACTGACGCTGACCACGCCGCGCCAGGCGGCCATCTCGGCGATGTCCGGGGCGGTGCTCTGCGTTGTGCTGCTGATCGGCCTAGATCTGTTCAGCGCATTTCCTCCCGTCGTGCCGTGGACGGTGCCGGGTGTGCTGGTGGTCATGGCTGTGGCTGCCTGGATCTTTGCCAGGAGCATGCCCCGTCGACGGGAGGAGCGCAGCATTTCCAGCGGGGAGGCGGTGGCAGTCCTGTTCATCGCGAAGTCGATGGTGATGACGGGAGCCGTGCTGGCCGGTGGACATGCGGTCTATGTGGGGCGGTTCATCGAATCGCTCTTTGCGGAGCAACCCGCCGCCCGCGTAGTCCAGGGATCGGCGACCATCATTGCGTCCCTGCTGCTCGCGCTTGCGGGATACACCCTGGAGAAGGCCTGCATGATCTCAGTGGATGATGACTCCGATGAGGGCGGCACTCAGGCCGGCAATCCTGCCTGAGTCAGGGCAAGGAATTGCGGGCCGTGAGGTGCGGTTGACACCCAACTCAACACGCGCAGTTGAGAGTGTTCGGCACCCCCTCCCATGGCATATCCTTCCCTCATGTCTGGTCGACGCGTTGCACCCACATCCTCCGAACGTAATCTTGCGCTGACGATCCTGATCGTCGGCTCACTCGCCTCTGTCGCTTCCCTTTTCGGCGGGATCTGGTTGGTCCGTGCGGGGGCTGTTGTGGCGGTGGCAATGGCTCTCGCGGCGGTCGGCGTGGTCTGGCGTCAACTCGAACGGGAACGATCAGTCCACAGGGAGGAGATCAGGCGTCAGGTGGCTTTGCGATCTGAGCAGGCGAACAGGCACCACAGTGATTCCCTTGCCATGCTGGACCGTTTCGCTCAACGAGTGGAGAATCTGAAAACTGTCATTGCGACCCAGCGTCGGCAGCTTGCAGCTGCCCATGTCGAACTCGGGAGGATGCGTGGCAACGCCGTGTGGTTGCGGGGAGAGATCGCAGAGCGGCAGTCACGCATTGACGTACTGACTGCTCATCTGGCGGAGATCGAGGCTGTGCCGTCGAACAATGTCATTGATCTGCCTCGCCACGGCGTATCGCGGGATCCCAGGGCCGAGGATATCTGGGACGAGGGCGAGCATCCCGCGATGGTTGACCTGGCGCGAATCCAGCTTGGGGGCGTAGAGGAATTGCGTTTGCAGGCCTGAGCGCCGCAGCCGTCCTGAACAACGCCGATGCCATGGCCACGATGGGCCATGACATCGGCGTTTCGGCGCCCACGAGAGGGGAGACGCAAGCATGCATCGTAATTCATGGCCAGTAGGGCAAATATTTGTACCGGATACCCCTTTTGTGGACGCCGAAACCGAGTAATATGTCCGTGCGGAGCGACAGACGTCGCTTCTGAGTTTCAAGAGCCCCGCAAAAGTCTTCGGGGGTAGGGCGGAGAAGTGAATCATGGCACGCAAGGTGCAAACAATCTTGTTGGACGATATCGATGGTGGCGACGCCAAGCGGACCGTTACGTTCGCACTCGATGGCAAGGCATACGAGATTGACCTGAACGAGGAGAATTTGGAAAGGTTGTCGGAAGCTCTGGCACCCTTCATTGAGAATGCACGCCGAAGCACAACCGGTGGTGGCCGTCGTCCGGCCACTCGCGGTACAGCTTCAACCGGCAGCGACGCTTCTGCCGTAAGGACCTGGGCACGCGAGCAGGGTTACGACGTGTCCGACCGCGGCCGCGTCCCCAAGGAGATCCGGGACGCGTACGACCAGGCCCACTGACGGTTTCGCCACGGGTGAACGGTGGAACTCTGGTTCGTCTGTCAGCGTTGGTTAAGCTGTAGGAAGCCGGGGTTTGCACCGTCACCTGGTGAGACCTTGCAGGAGGGAAAGTCAATGTTCGAACGGTTTACTGACCGGGCCCGTCGAGTCATCGTGCTGGCTCAGGACGAGGCCAAGCTGTTGAATCACAATTACATCGGGACTGAGCACATCCTGCTCGGCCTCATCCATGAGGGAGAGGGTGTTGCCGCCAAGGCGCTGGAGTCCCTCGGGATCTCCTTGGAGGCCGTGCGGGAGCAGGTGGAGGAAATCATCGGTCAGGGGCAACAGGTTCCCACCGGTCACATCCCCTTCACTCCCCGGGCCAAGCGCGTCCTTGAGCTCTCGCTGCGCGAAGCGCTCCAGATGAACCACACCTACATCGGTACCGAGCACATTTTGCTGGGTCTGATCCGTGAGGGTGAGGGCGTTGCGGCCCAGGCGCTGTTGAAGCTGGGGGCGGACCTCAATCGTGTCCGCTCCACCGTCATCCAGTTGCTGTCCGGCTACCAGGGCAAGGAATCCTCCTTGGCCGGTGCCCCCGAGAGCGGGCCGGAGAAGTCGTCATCGCAGGTGCTGGATCAGTTTGGACGAAACCTGACGCAGGCCGCTCGCGAGAACGGCTTGGACCCGGTCATCGGACGCGTCCAGGAAATCGAGCGCGTGATGACGGTTCTCAGCCGTCGCACCAAGAACAACCCCGTCCTCATCGGTGAGCCCGGTGTGGGCAAGACCGCTGTGGTGGAAGGTCTCGCGCAGGCCATCGTCCGGGGCGATGTACCGGAAACGTTGCGCGACAAGCAAATTTACACTTTGGATCTGGGTGCGCTCGTGGCTGGCTCCCGGTACCGCGGTGACTTCGAGGAGCGACTGAAGAAGGTCCTCAAGGAGATCAAGTCACGCGGTGACATCATGCTGTTCATCGACGAGATCCATACCTTGGTGGGTGCTGGTGCCGCAGAAGGTGCCATCGATGCCGCCTCCATCCTGAAGCCCATGCTTGCACGGGGTGAGTTGCAGACGATTGGCGCCACCACGCTGGATGAGTACCGCAAGCACATCGAGAAGGACGCCGCGCTGGAACGACGTTTCCAGCCCATCCAGGTGGCCGAGCCATCCGTCAGTCACACCGTCGACATCCTCAAGGGACTGCGGGACCGCTACGAGGCTCACCACCGCATCACGATCACGGACGAGGCTCTGTCCGCCGCTGCCACGATGGCTGCCCGCTACATTCAGGATCGTTTCCTGCCGGACAAGGCGATCGATCTGATCGACGAAGCTGGCGCTCGGCTCCGCATCCAGCGCATGACCGCTCCACCGGATCTCCGGGAGTTCGACGACAAGATCGCCAGACTCAAGGTGAACAAGGACGCGGCCATCGACGCGCAGGACTTCGAGAAGGCAGCCAAGCTTCGCGATGAGGTTCAGCGTCTTCAGGGACAGCGTGCCGAGAAGGAGGAAGCTTGGAAGCAGGGCGATTCGGATATTCCGGCAGTAGTCGGTGAGGAAGAGATCGCGGTTGTTCTTTCCGGGACCACCGGTATCCCGGTGTTCAAGCTCACGGAAGAAGAATCCGCACGCCTGCTGCGCATGGAGGCCGAGCTCGGGAAGCGCTACATCGGTCAGGAGGATGCGGTGCATTCTCTGTCCCGCTCCATCCGCCGCACGCGCGCCGGTCTGAAGGATCCGAAGCGCCCGAGTGGTTCGTTCATCTTTGCCGGTCCCTCGGGCGTCGGTAAGACGGAGTTGACCAAGGCCCTCACGGAATTCCTGTTCGGCGATGAGGACGCCCTCATCACCCTGGACATGAGCGAATACTCCGAGAAGCACACCGCTTCACGCATGTTCGGATCGCCTCCCGGATACGTCGGTTACGAGGAGGGTGGACAGCTGACCGAAAAGGTGCGCCGCAAGCCGTTCTCCGTCATTCTCTTCGACGAGATCGAGAAGGCACATCCGGACATCTTCAATTCCCTGCTCCAAATTCTGGATGAGGGGCGTTTGACGGATGCACAGGGCCGCGTCGTCGATTTCAAGAACACCGTGATTGTCATGACGACCAACCTTGGTTCGCGTGACATCAGCAAGGGTGTGAATCTTGGATTCTCTGCTGCCGGTGATACCGAGTCCAGCTATGAAAAGATGAAGGCCAAGGTTTCCGACGAGTTGAAGCAGCACTTCCGTCCGGAGTTCCTGAACCGTGTGGACGAAGTGGTGGTCTTCCACCAGCTCACGCAGGATGACATTGTGCGCATCGTCGACCTCATGGTGGCCGAGATCGAGGGCCGCCTGCAGGACCGCGACATGGGCATCGAGCTCACCACTGCCGCGAAGGCGCTTGTGGCCAAGCGTGGCTACGATCCGGTGCTGGGTGCACGTCCGCTGCGTCGGGCGCTGCAGCGGGACATCGAGGATGTCCTCGCCGAGCAGATCCTGTTCGGTGAGCTGGCTCCCGGACAGATAGTGCAAGTGGATGTGGCGGACGAAGGTTCGGATCAGCCGTTCAAGTTCACGGGCGTCGCCAAGAGCGAATTCCCGGAGCTGGAGGTCGCCGTACCCGATTCGGAGTAACTGCCCCACAACAACGCCCGCCTCGTGGCGCGTCCCCACCCGGGGCGCGCCACGAGGTCATTTAGCGTTACGAATAGCCTCGACACCACCGGTGAGCAACTCGCCGTCACTCGCCAGCGGGAGGACTGCCTAAACATCGCGAGCCAGCGGGGTTGGAAGGTAGTTGCCGAGTACGTCGACAACCTCGATCAGCGCGAGCGACGCCAAGAAACAACGACCTGCTTACGAGGCGATGCGTGAGGCCTATGAGGCTGGGCATCGAGGCGTTCGTGTCTTGGGATCTCGACCGGCTAACTCGGCAGCGCCGGCAGCTGGAGGACTGGATTGACCGGGCTGAGCAGCGCAGCCTACGGCTGGTCACGACTAACGGTGAGGCCGACCTCCAGACTGACGGTGGGCGCATGTTCGCCCGGATCAAGGCAGTTGTGGCCCGCTCCAGGATCGAGCGCAAGTCAGCCTGGCAGAAGCGCGCCCAACGTCAACGAGCGGAGATGGGCAAGGCCCCCACCAACGCTCAGGGAGTCCCGATCCGGAAGGGTGGCCAGTGGCGAGCGTCGAGTCTGGTCAGCATGCTCAAGAATCCCCGATATGCAGGGCGCTCCACCTACTACGTTGAGGACGTAGGCCAAGCCACCTGGCCCGTGATAATCGACCAAGAGAAGTTTGAAGCCGTGCAGGGCAAGCTCAGCGACCCCCGCCGCAAGACCAACCGAGGACAGACCGCACGAAAGCACCGCAGGAGCGGCGATTACCTGTGCGACTGCGGCCGGACGATGCGAGCTAGGGGGTCGGCTCGGCCGGGGTATGCCTGCCTGGACGGCTGCTACACCCGCGGCGGCGCGCAGATCGACGCTTACGTGCTCGCCGTCATCCGCGGTCGGCTGGCGCTGCCGGATCTCCGGGAGCTATGGGCCCGCCCCGCCGACAGGGCCGAGCTGAAAGAGCTGTCGGACGACCGCGCAGCTCTCCGGGGACGCCTGAAGAGCATTGAGGCCAACTACGGCGACGGCGTGATTGACGGGCGTCGCTACCACACGGCAACCGCCAAGGGCCACGCCCGTCTCACTGAGGTCACCCGGAAGCAGGCCGCGCTGCTTGATCTTGGTGCTGGTCGATTCGGCGGAGGAATGTGTTGAGGTCGTCGCGGGTGTAGCGCCAGTCGAACGGGCGGGCGGTGGCGTTGTAGCGGTCTTGGAAGGCCGGGATCCTGTCAGCGAGGTGATCGAGGTCTGGGAAGTCGGCGGGACTGATGGCTTTGCGTTGCAAGATGGAGAAGTAGATCTCTATCTGGTTGAGCCAGGATGCGTGCACCGGTAGATGCACCAGGGTAGGGGTAAGCTAGGCCTGTTCCATCCGTTGGATAGAGCGCCGCCGTTGTGGGAGGAGCCGTTGTCGACCACCCAGAACACCCGTCTCGCGGAGGCGTAGGGCTCGGTGGACATCACGCGGCTGACCAGGTCGGTGAAGGGCTGGATCCCGGTTTTGTCGGCGATGGTGCCCATCGCATGGGCGTGGTGGACGTCGCAGGCGGCCATGTAGGCCAAAATTCCACCGCGACGGTACTCGAATTCCACCCGACGTGGCTGGCCTGCTGCTGGTGGGGCTCCGGGATGGCGACGGTGGAGGGTTTGCAGCTGGGATTTCTCATCAGCACTGATGACGTAGTCATCATCGCCCAACGGTTGGCCCTCCCGGGTGCGGGCGTAGAGGTCTAGTACCCGGGCGGCCTTGACGGCGAAATCGGGGTCACGAGGAAAGATCCAACCGGTGCTGCCGAGGTTGGATCGCGTCACTGTTGAGCCACCGCCGCACCGTCGATGCGGATATCGATTCGGTGATGCCGCGTCGGATGGCTTCGGTGGCCAACTCCTGGCTGGACCACCGCGACAATGGTGTGTCGGTGTCGGCGGGCAAGGTGCCAGGCCAGCTGTTTGACCTCGGCCACCTGCACCGCAGTGAACACCGGTGGCCGGCCGCTGCGTGGTAGATCGGCCAGGCCTTCGAGGCGGTGGTGGTAGAACCGGCTGCGCCATTTGCGCACGTTATCGATATGCATCCCTGAATCGGCGGCGATCCCAGCGTTGGTGCGGCCAGCAGCGCAGGCCAGCACGATACGGGCATGGATCACCATCCGATACGGTGCCCGGGCAGAGGTGTCGCTGGCTCTGGAATGGGCGACGGCGACTTGGGATCAGGTCACGTGGACCGGCTGGATAGTTTGTAGGCTCCGAGCTTTCGTGACTGACCGCATCCTCCACGAAAGCTCCAAGGGTGAGACGCTGACGGAGACTTGGGACGGGCTTGAAGTGCGATGGAGCTACACCGAGCTAAGACCGGCTATCGAGTCATCGTGATTGACCGGGAACTCACCTGAAGCACGAGCGAGCGGTTTTGAGAAGGCTACAGAGTGGTGGGCACTCGCAGTGGCGTTTCTGGTGACGCTGACAGTCGCTTTTGGTTCTCATCCCGCTGCCCACAACACAGTCCGGGTACAGGCGTGATGCGGAGGGCCGATGGACTCGGAGCACCATCAAGACTAGTAAGGTGTGTTCAAATCCAATTCGGAGGCATCGTGGCACAAGCGGCGATGGGCGAATGCCCGTCCTCAAAGCGTGTTCAAAAGGCGGGAAGTAAACTACGCAAACACTTTCGAGGAGACGCCGTCCTCGACTCGGTCGCCTTCCAAGCCGAAGTGGATTGCATCACCCGGTGGAGGGCAAGTTTCAGCGGCCCGCTGGTGTCTACCAACAACTCTCTACGATCCGCCCTGCGACGTCGGCAGATCGACGGTCAAGTAACTCAGCGCCTGAAACGTATGAGCACCATAATCGACAAGCTCCAGCGAGAGCCGACGCTGTCGCTCGAACGAATGCGAGACATTGGTGGGTGCCGGGTTGTGGTCTCGACGCTGGACGAGGTTTACGAGGTCTCAGACTGGCTGCATGGTCTTCGCCCGATTGTTGAGGTAAAGGACTACATCAAGGATCCACGCGACTCTGGCTACCGCGCTCTGCATGTGGTGGCGACGTACGGTGGCGCAGAGCCAAGACCCATCGAGATACAGATTCGCACCAAACCGATGCATCGCTGGGCGTTGCTGGTCGAGGAACAGTCGAGCACACAAGGTGTGAACTACAAGCAAGACGGCGACAGCCGCTTCCACCACACCATGCGGGAAGTTTCCACGCTGGTCTCCGAACACGAAAGTGAGCAAAATCTCCCGGAGGTTGTCGTTGAGCTTCTCCGCGAGCTAGGCTTGCTTGACTGACGCCCCAAGGAGGTGCATTCGATCTATGGCTCCTACTCCGATCAAGCATTTTCTGCTGATCTATGATCACAAGCGCGGCCAGCTGGTTGAAACTCGGGAGTTTGGTAGAGACTCTCAGCGTGCTGTCCGTTCCTACCAAGATCTGGAGCAAGCACACCGCGAAGAACCTTGGATGGACATTGTCCTCGTTGGTTCAGACTCTCTGGAAACGATCCAGATCACTCACGCCAACTACTTCACCGCGCGGTCTGACACACTTGAACATACCTTGCGACAGATTTTGGATGCAGCTCACACGGTCAAACCGTAGAGCGTAGAAGCTCCAAGAGCTTATGACCGGACGAAGCGATTCCTAGTCTGGTAGCACCTAGCCAGCGACACGCTGCTGGCTAGGTGTTTCACTGTGATCGACGGCAAAGTTATTTCCGCTACTTCACACCCCCACATTGACGTCGTATTCCTAAACGCGAGGCTTCCGCTTGGTGATTCCGAGTTCCTGACGGGCGTTCCTAATGTCAGCTCGCATGAGCTCGGAGAGGCCGTTGAGCTGATCCCAAGTCGCGCCCTCACCTCTTTCGACTTGTAGATTGGAGACGTAGTCGGACACCGCTTCATCCCCAAGAAAGACGAGTTGTGTAAGCAGGCGAAGACCGTCGGCAGAGACGGCGGAATGCTCGTCGATTAGGAGGAGATGCCTGCTCGGGTCCTCTCGCTTGAGTCGCAGTAGGCTCTGATTCTTGACCAGCGCTTCGAACGCCTCAGCGTAGACACGCTGCTTCTCGGCCAGTAGTTCACGCCGGGCTCCGGTAGTGGTCGCTGTCTTTGCGGCTCGATTGGCGAAGCCCCCGGCGACAACGGCGGACGCGAGTGCCACGACGGTCCCAGCCAATTGCAGCGCCAGAGGCATCCACTCTTCCATGGCGGCAGTCCAGCGTTGCATCTGAGAACCATTTGTAACGTAATCTGGCTCTTCGGACTTGAGTGTGGGGTCATAGGCGCAGTCCGCCGCCGATCAGGAGCATTCTGAGGCGGTAGTTGTCG
>CANLTJ010000015.1 GCA_947493995.1 uncultured Arachnia sp.
TCGGTATACCTCTTCCTCTTACCCATCCCACACCCCAGATCATCAAAGGTGTTGCGTTGATGTCCTGAACCCAAGGGTTCTATATGACGTGGTGTGCAGTGAGTGCCGCGTGTCCGGTCTGGGAGCGGGGCTCAGATGCCGAGGATGAACTTGGCGATGCCGAAATAGACGAACAGGCCGGTGGCGTCGATGAAGGTGCTGATGAACGGGTTGGAGAACACTGCCGGGTCCGCGTGCACGGCTTTGGCGATCATCGGCATGGTGCCGCCGACGGTGGCGGCGAGGGTGCAGACGGTGAAAAGGGTCAAGCCGATGACGGACCCGATGCCCAGGCCATAGATCAGTCCGGTGATGACGAAGCCGAGTCCGCCCAGCGTGATGCCCAACAGGGCCCCGACGCCGGCCTCCCGTCGAATCACCCGGAACCAGTCGCGTCCCTGCACCTCACCCAGCGCCAGCGCCCGGGTCACCGTTGTGGCGGCTTGGTTGCCGGTGTTTCCTCCGGTGCCGATCAGGAGTGGGACGAAGACTGACAGGACAATCATCTGGCTGAGCGTGGCCTCGAAGACTTCCAGCACTTGGACAGTGAGACTGGCGCCCACTGCCAGCACCAGCAACCACACCACGCGGGAGCGGACAAGGGTGCCGATCGAGGTGGCGAGGTAGTGGCCACGGATCGGTTCCGTGCCGCTCATCCGTGCCTGGTCCTCGGACTCGGCCTGCTTGAGGATGGCCAGCGCGTCGTCGACGGTGAGGATGCCCACGAGGCGGTCCTCATGGTCCACGACCGGCAATGCCAGGTGTCCGAGGTCGGCGCAGCGGCGAGCAGCGTCCTCCGCCGGCTCGGTGGCTTGCGCGGTGTTGGCGGGGATGACGAGGTCGGCGACGGGGGTTCCCGCGTCGGCAGCCAGCAGGTCACGGAGCCCCACTACCCCCATCAGCCGACGACTGTCGTCGACGACGGGGAGCGTGTAGATGGTCTCAGCTTCCAGGGCGCGTGCCCTGGCCCGCTCAAGCGCCTCTTCCACGGTGGCACTCAGCGGGATGGGGGCCACCTCTGGGCTCATCCGTCGCCCAATGGACCCGACGGTATAGCCCAATACGACAGCGGTGAGGTCACGCTCACCGGATGACAGCCCCGTCATGAGCTTGGTTGCAATACCTGCGGGCAGCTCGTCGAGGAGACTGACCCTGTCGTCGGGATCCAGCGCTTCGAACACCACAGCGGTTTCCTCTGCCTGAAGTAGCTCCACCAAATCGCCCTGCGTGCGATGGTCGAGGCGTTCGAAGACCTCCAGCGCCTGGTCCTTGGTGAGCAGTCTGAACACGATGGCGCGGTCCTCGCCGGGCAGGCGTCGGAGCTCCTCCACGATGTCGCCGGCCTCAGCGTCGTGCAACAACGCACTGAGCGCTGTCAGGTCATTCTCATAGAGGAGGTCTCTCAGCTGCTCCGGTGTGAAGGGCGCATGGTGTGTCATGGGGCTCTCCTGACGAACACGGTGTGCTGCTACTGCGAGGAATCGTTGCGGTGGTGCTCAGCGCTGCTGGTAACTCGGGCGCTTGTAGAACTGAACCACGATGGCCGCGATACCGATGACGATCGCCGGCGCCAGAACGGCCTGTGACATCGCGGTTGCCAGACCCTCCCTTGCCGGTTCGGGGATCGTACCGCCCAAGGTGGCCGGGGAGAATTCGGAGCCCGCGATGCCCAAATTGGCAGCGATGCGGCTGCTGATGAGCGTTGCGATGACGGCGCTTCCCATGACAGCTCCCACTTGGCGGGCAGTGTTGTAGACACCGGAACCGGCGCCGGCACGCAGCGGCGGGAGATTGCCGGTGGCCGCTGTGGACAGCGGTCCCCAGACAAAGCTGTTGGAGATGCCGAGCGTGGTCATTGGGATGAGGATGAGCCAGACGGGGCTCGTGGTGTCCATGATGGCGACGAGCCCGAACAGGGATGCGGACCACAGGCCACACCCGAAAGTCGCGAGGATCCTGGGATGGATGCGGTCCACGAGGTTGCCGACCGGGCGTGCCAGCACCAGGGACATGACGGCGGTCGGGGCGCTGAGGAGTGCAGCCTCGGTCGGGGAGAAGCCCCGGGCGGACTGGGCCCAGATCATGAGGGCGAACGGCATGGCCGTCACGGAGAAGCCCACCATCGCGATGGCGATGTTGGAGACAGTGAAGTTCCGGTCGCTGAACAGGGACAAGGGGAGCAGGGGTTCGCCGCGGTTGAGCTTCTGCCACAGAACGAAGAGCACGAGCACGATGACACCGAAGATGATCAGGGAGAACACACTGATGGGTCCCCAGATTGTGCCCCAGTTGAAGGTGTCGGCTTCCTGCAGACCAAAGACGATGCAGAACAGTCCGACGGCGCTGAGCGCCACGCCGAGCCAGTCGAAACGGTGCCTGTTGACGTCCATGCGGGGTACGAACTTCACCACGAGCAGGTAGCCGAGGATCCCGAAGGGCACGTTGATGAAGAAGATCCACTCCCACCCGAGCGAATCGAGCAGCAGTCCCCCGAGGACTGGACCGACGAGCGACGCAATACCTGCCACTGCACCCCAGATGGCCATGGCCTTGCCGCGCTCATTGGCGGGGAACAGGCGGGTGATGGTGGCCATGGTCTGCGGAGTCATGAGGGACGCGCCCAGTCCTTGCACCACCCGCGCAATGATCAGGGGCGTGACGCTGCCCACGAGCCCACATGCGAGCGAGGACAGCGTGAAGATGACGAGTCCAATCAGGTAGACCTTCTTGGGGCCGTACCGGTCCCCGAGTCGTCCGGTGATGAGCAGCGGTACGGCGTAGGCGAGCAGGTAGGCGCTCGAGACCCAGATCGCCTCGCTGACGCTGGCGTTGAGTTCGGCGATGATCGTGGGTGTGGCCACCGAGACGATGGTGGTGTCCACCAGGATCATGAAGAAGCCCACCACGAGCGCCCACAGTGCCGGCCAGGGACGAGCGTCGGGATCGTCGGCGGCGGCCGTGGGGACGGTCTTGAGAGGGGCGGACATACGGCTCCTGGAACAGCGTCGTGAGGTTGGGCTTCCGGTGTGCCGGTGCGCCATCCTTCAAACTATCCGCAATCGATGGGAATCCGAAGCGAGCGGCCGTCGCCGTCCAGCCGTAGGAGCTTGGTCAGCGGACCGGTTGCCGGGGGCACTCCGGTCAGCTGGCGATTCGCTCAGGGGATGCCTGCGAGCTGGGGCCGGTGGACAGTTCGGCCAGAGCTGCCTCGACGGGTTCCACGGTATTCCGCAGGGCTGAAGCTATGGCTTCCAGACGATCGTGATCCGGTTCGCCTGTCCACTCGTCCATGAATGTCTTCTTGAACTCGAGCGTCATGACGCAGCCGACGCCGGGGTAGTGGCGGTGCACCCAATCGGAGAGGTGTTTGGGGAAGAACTTGATCTCGTCACGGACATCGAACCCCTGTGAGGCCATAGCATCCCGGAGGACGTCGATGACGGGAGTGAACTGTTCACGATCCACCTTGCCCGTGCCGAGGTCGAGTTCAGGATTCTTCGTCCAGGGCTCCGGCGGCTGGTCCGGGCCGGGACGACGGTGGTTGTAGGAGTGAACGTCGAAGAGGACAAAGGGTCCACGCGCTGCGAGTTCGTCGAGCTGATCGGCGAGGTCGGCATAGAAGGTGTCCCAGTACTCGAGGCTGCGTGCCATCACGTCCGCCGGAAGTCCCTTCTGGCCCCAGACGTCAAAACCCCAGCAGTACTCGGGCCCGGCGTAGACAGCCATGTCCCGCGACCGGTTGAGGTCTGCCTCGAAGCGGGAGCGGTGCACGAGCAGGCGCGCAGGCATGAGCGAGGTGATGACGTCGGTGAAGGGGTCCTCTTCGCGCAGCCGCTCGGACTCGTCCAGGATCATCAGGTCGGCGATTTCGGGGCGAAGGTCATGACCGGCGTGAACTGAGGTGGCCACCAGTTGCCCGGACCAGTCGCCGACGAATTCGTAGGGAAGCATCCTTCATTCCTACCCTACGAACCAACCGCGTGGCGCCCATCCCACCGGTGTGTCAGGAGCTTGAGACCTTGTTCATGGTGAGGTGTAGGGCATGCTGGATTCGTCGGATCGAGTCCTCGGAGAGGTCGTGGTTCGTGGCGCGGGCGGTACGAGTGAGCTGCGTGATAGCGCCGTCGACCTCGGCCCTGTCCCCGGCATGAGCGAGCACCTGGATGCGGCGGACCGCCAGTGTTTCGTCGTCTCCGGTGGCGAGTCGGCCCTGATCTATCGCCCAGAGCGCTCTCGAGTAGTCCTGTTCTGTCAGGTATCTGTCCGTGAGTACGGTGGCGGCGTCGCTGATCATGCTCGTCATGTCGGTCAGCCATTGCGAGGTCCATGGCCACTGGAATGCGACATCCTCCAAGGGTTTGCCCCTCACCAAGGACATAGCTTCATGCAGCAGGGGCGTGCTGCTGGCATTCACGCCCCCGGCGAGCAGTGACTGGAAGCGTTCCCAGTCGGACGTCACGGAAGGGGCCAGTGAGATGCGCCCGGAATAGGCATCGGGAAGATAGGGGTTGCCGTCGGCGTCGCTCCCGAGCCACGTGCGGAGTCTGCTCATGTTGGATCGTCGAGTGGTTTCCGCGACGAGGAGTTCCCGCACCATGGTTGTGGGGGTCGACTCCGGGTGCATCAGGAGCCAGGCGCAGTATTCGACGCACTGGCCCATGGCACGGGTGGGAGGTTCCCCGGAGGTGCCGAGCAGTTCCACTGGTCCCAGCAGGAGCAGTGTCGGGTTCTCGGGTCGTGTGGGCCAGGCAGACATTGCACCGTCCTTGAAGGGCCCCGTCGCCGTTCTCGGCGATGCGGTTGCTGCTGTGTCACCACCATCACGCCACCACGGCGCGGGTGTTGTTCGCTCGTCCAGGGCAGATACGAACAAGGACATCACTGCATGACGAGCAGGCTTGTTCAAGAGCTGTGGCTGGAAGTCTCCGTCGCCGTTCAGCGTCGCGTTGGTCTCGGACTCGATGTCCAGGACTGAGACGTGGGGCGCGGATCGGGCGGGGGATGGGGAGGCAGCCACAACGCTGACCCCGACCGGCCCCAACGACAGAGCGTCGTGGATGCGGTCCAGGAGGGCCAGCGGGAGCGGTGCGCAGAACATGAACACCACCGGTGCCCACATCGCTGCCCGGTCGGGATCAGCACGGACGTCGACGAGGTTGTCGTGCCCCAGCTGCAGTCGTCTTTCGGCGCACAGCCGCTGCAGATGCGCCAACGCTTCCTCGACGTGGTTCTCGCTCGTCAACCGGGGGTCGTCAAGCGCGCCTGACCACTGCTGATCAGGTTGCACGGCAATGACCTCCACTGCAGCCGACCAGTCCGCGCACAACAAGCTGGTGAGGAGGGCGGCGGCCATGCCCGCAGCAAGCTCGTCCGAGCCAGTCAACAGGATGCAGCGCTCCTGCTCAAGATCCACGATGACGTCTCCGTCCTCATCCCACCCGAGAACGACGGACGTGGCAGACAGTTCGAGCGGGTCGTTGGTGTTTGTCCCGGAGTGCTGCACCAGCCCCGCGAAGAATCGCTGGAGGCCGGGCCCGAGGGGGGAGATCCTGCTGCCGACACTGCGGTGAAGCAGCTGCACCTGACGCCTTGCCATGACTCCCGCCACCAGACTGGCGGCGAGCGCCCCGCCCACGGGGCCGAGCATGTCGAGGGCGCTGCGTGAACTGCTCGTCGAGGCTGCGTTACCGGTGGGCACGTGACTGGAGTTCGTCGCGGTTGGTGTAGCGGTGGAAGTGGAGCTCGAGACTGCGGCATCAGCCGCCTCTCTCGTGGTTGCCGCCACTGTGCTTGCAGCGGGATCTCCTGGTGGCGAAGCAGCCGAAACATCAAGAGAGGGGCTCGACGAGGGCGCAGTGGTGAATTCGGTCGTGACGCTCGGTGACGGTGGTGGTGCATCGGATGCGCCGGGGGGAATGGGTGCCTCTTGGTCGCTCCGGCCGTCGGCGTCGGGCTGGTCGACGGCTTCGGGCTGGTCGACGGCTCCGGGCTGGTGGACGGCCTCGGGCGCGCTTCCCCCGGTAGCAAGCTCCGGAATCTCCGTGGAAGCCGGTTGCTCCGCCCGGTCGGTGGGCAGAGCCAACTGCCATCCGATGTCGATCTCGTCGGGGTCGACCACCTGCTCCCGGTTGGCCTCATGGATTTCGGGCCAACGATACGGATCCCCCAGGTGTTCTTCTGCCAGGTCCCAGAGTGTGTCGTGGCGCTCGACTGTTATGTGGCGCGTCTCTGCTGCCGGGTCTGCTCTCGCTGCTCCGGCCGCTACGGGCAGCCTGATGGTGTCCCCTGGAGTCAGGATCGTGTCAGCTGTCATGCCGGGATTGTGGGCGAGGATGTTGCGCCAGAGTGTTCCGTCGCCCAGCTCGCGTTCAGCCACCCCCCACAGTTCGTCGCCGGGCTGAATGACGAACTCGCGCGACGGCGGCACCTGGGCCTGAGCAGACGGTGCCGCGTTGTCGGGAACCTGCTCCTGCTCCACTTCCTGCGGAGCGTGACTGGCTGGCGGGGGTGGAGGCTCGACGGCATGGCTGGACAGGACCGGCGAAAGTGCCATGGCCACAAGCGCTCCCACGGCGGGCTGAAGCCAGGAGATCCCCGGCAATTGGATGCGAATCCTTGTCCGGGACAGGGACGAGATGAGTTCCGTGATCGTGGTCACGGCCAGGACCACCCACGCCACCCATCCCACCGCGCTGAGGAAGCCGAGAAGGATGGTTCCGTCGTCCGGACGCGTGAACGCCGTCGACCATGAGACATCGAGAAGGGAGAGCGGGTCCCCCCAGGCCAGGAGCAGGATGGGCACGCCCCCCAGGAGCAGTACCAACACCGCCAACGCCATGAGCGCTCGGAGCGCCTTCATCGGTTTCCTCCTCTCTCGACCCAAGGTGTGTTTGCCATTGCGCGACGATTGAGCTCTCCTCAGGACGGGAGACGGGACTGAACGTAGGCCGTGATGACGGTGACGATGAGGACTGCGATGGTGACGGCGCCCGCGAGCAGGATGGCGTTCTCGGTGGACTGGGACAGGCCACGTTCATCCTTCTCTGGGGGCGAGGACTGAGTGATCTGCCACCACAGAGCCAAGGCCAGGTGTAGCGCTTTCATGAGTTTCCTTTCTTTCTTTCCACTGTGGTCACCCGGAGCGGGCGAAACCACTTGTCCACAGGATTTCTGTGCGTGGAGTCATGAGCTGGTCAGTTTCAGCAACGGCGGGATGATGAACGTCAGGCCGAGCAACAGGGCTGGGAGGGTCATCCACAACGTCAGGGACTCCGTGGCCTCGTGGGCCGTCGCGCGCTGTTGTGCAAGATGTGCGTCCCTGAGTTCCTTGACGCGCGACTGGAGCACTCCTGCCAGTGCCGCTCCCTGTTCCTCCAGTTTCATGACGTCTGCGAAGTCGTCGAGTTCCGGTATGTTCCACTCCCGGCCGACCCTCCGTAGTTCGGGCCATGGAGCGCTCTGCTCAAGCCGGGCACGCTCCAGACCTGCTGTGATGCGTCGAAACAGTGGTGCGTCCGAGATGTTGGCTGCCGCTGCAACCGCCTGGGATGCTGAGGCATTTGCCATTCGCTCGAGTGCGACGAGATCGAAGAAGGTGTGGATGCTTTCGGTGGTGGTTCGACGGAGCTGCGTCGATGAACGCGACAGGCGCAAGTCCGCGAGGAAGTAGCCGCCCACGGCACCGAGCACGGAGAACAGCAGGGGCAACGGTCCGGGCGTCGAGCCCAGAGCCATTTGCAGTACCAACCACAGGGTGGGCAGCAGGAAGCCAGCCAGTGACAGAACCAGCTTCTCGGTGAAGAAATCGGCGACTGATCGATCCTGCAGAAGCAGCAACTGCTGCTGTTTCGTGCTGAGGGGCAGACGCAGACGGCGTTGCAACCAACCTCCGACGGCCTCCAGGCCCCCGGGATTCTCATTCATGGTGGGGAGTGGGAGAGGGTCGACGCCGTCGAGCACCGCCAGCACGTCACTCAGGCGCAGGGTGCGCTTCAGGGCACCGGCGACGATCGCGGTGGCACCCAGCCCCACGATGGTTCCGCAGAGCACCATGAGCCCCAGCGTGGTGGTCATGGGGAGCCCCGGAGGAAGCGCGCCGCTGGGGCTGGTGTGGTCCGGCGACGAAGCATCACGAGTGCACCCACGTAGGAAGCGGCCAGTCCGACGGCCAGCACTTGACCCAGAGGACTTCGGTAGGGCTCGAAAAAGTTGCCGCCCAGCAGAATGGAGCCTCCCAGAACGATGAGGGTGATGATGGTGACCTGCCTCACCACGGCTCGCGGCTTGGCGCGCTCGGACGAGATCTCCCGCAGGGCGTGCAGCCGTTCCTGTGTGTTCTCGGACAGCGCGGTGAGCGTGGTGCGGGTTCCCACGCCACCTTTCGTCGAGGAGATGGCCAGGGCGGCAAGTACTGCGTCTGCGTCGGCGGATGACAGCTCATCGGCCATGGCAAGAAGGGCCTCTTTGGTGGTCCAGCCCTGATCGATGCGGGTGACCAGCCGTGTCACGGGTGTGCTCAGGACGGCGGGCGCTTGCGCTCGCGTCGACACGATGGCGTCCCGGATCGACTTGCCCGTGGCGATGGATGGCGCCAGGAGCCTCACCCAGCGGTCCAGTCCGGCAAGTGTGGCGATCTCACGTTGTGGCGGCTCGGAGAGCAGTGCGGGAATGCCAAGGCTTGCGGCAGGAACGAGCACGATGGCGATGAGCCAGCCCGTGGTGACGGCGACGAGCAGGCCCACGACGAATGAGGCGACAACCCAGAGCTTCCGGATGGAGGACCATGAAGCCCACAGGTTGTTCAGCCGTCTCCACAAGCTTGTGGATGGTCCTGTGGAAAGTGGACGCTCGGATCTGCGGAGTCCGGCTACCAGAAGTAGCACCCCAAGCGCGAACAGAGCTCCGAGGGAGCCGGCGATCACTGGTCCCATGAGCCACCTGCATCGAAGGGTGCGAGCTCAGCCGCCATCTCCGCTTCCGGGTGGAACAGCTCTGCGTGGAGCGAGGTGGCGGCCCGATACACCAAGTGGGTGGTGGGCCGACCGTTCTCGATTGCGCCCGTCAGCTGTCGCACCTCGCTGACGCGCCGCCGTCGAGTTCCTCCTCGCCACGAGTCGTCCTCCAGGGTGATGTGCACAATGAAGGAGATGTTGTGTGCGATCTGACGCATGGCTTCCTCCACCGTGAGCACCCCGCCCTGGGCGACCCGGGATGCCAGACGATCAATGGTGGAGCTTGCTGAATGGGAATGCGTCGTGCTCAGAGTTCCCGCCCCGGTCTGCATCGCTTCGAACATTGCACCCGCTTCGCTCCCGCGCACCTCTCCGACGATCAATCGGGACAGGTTCTGACGAAGGGCCTCGGGGATGAGATCGGCAACGCTCCACGATCCGACGTCCCTTCCCCCAGCACTCTCTCCCAGTCCAATCCGTGCCTGCAGTGCGACGACATTGCGTCGGCTGTGTTGAAGATGGGTGAGCAGTTCGTAATCCGTTTCGATGGTGCCGAAACGCTCCGCCGCGGGAATGGCTGCGATGAGCGCGCGGAGCAGAGTGGTCTTGCCGGCTCCCTGATCGCCGGAGATCACGATGGACTTGCGGGCCATCACCGCGGCGTGGAGCAGCCGGGCCAATGGCTGGGGCAGGATTCCGTCGTCGGCCAGCTCCGCCAGGGTGACCTCTGTCAGGATGTGCTGGCGGATGGCGATGCTGGGGCGGTGCGTGATGGAGAACCCCACGGCGTGGAGACGAAAGCGGTCGCCGAGTGCCACGGTCATGGAAGGGTGTGCATCGTCGAACGGCCGAGGGGCTGCGGCGGTTTCCCCCAGGAACCGGATGGCGTCCACCAGTTCTTCGTCGGAGTCGGCGACCGGGGGATGGGGCCGACGGCTGCCGTCTCCGTACTGCACCATGACCGAGTCCCAGCCGTGGATCTCAATGTTCTCCGCCGTCGGAATGTCGAACAGGGGTTGCAGGCGCCCGAAGCCGAAGATCGCATTCTCCACCGCGTTGGCGTAGCGATTCTCCAACTCCAGGGGCCATAGGGCCTCGCCGAGATCGGTGAGGCGCTCAGCATGACCGTGCACCACCGAACGGATGATGGAGCGGCCCTGTACGCGGCGATCCTCCGGCGGCATCGGCGCATTGTGTTCTTCCCTCCACCGCTCGCTCGCAAGGCCGATCTGCTCGGCGGCGCTGCGTCGCAGAGCCACGACGAGCTGCCAGTCCACCTCCGTGATCGTCGAGACGGGAGGTGCGGCATCAGCGTCGCGCCGGGGCGTGGCTGGCGGGTACCAGTCCGATGCTGCCAGCGTGCTGAACGCGCCACCCAGGCTGGGGAGTTGCGACGCCGGGCTAGACATGTTCGACCGCTCTGGCAGGCTGCGGCCGCCCCAGCTCTGCTGCATGGCTGACGCGCTCCATGAGTCGAGCAGCCATGGCACGGTACTGGTTCATCAGTGAGCTCATGTGGAACTTCTTCGGCTCCGGGGCACCGTCCGACAGCACGGCGGCCAATTTGTCATTGCGCTCCAGTTCGGCCCAGCAGGGCGTCCCGAACTGTGCGGCGATCTCGCTGCTCGAGTAGGGCTTGTTGGGTTCTACCAGCACCAGACCCAGCACCGGTGCAACCGGCAACCGGTCCAGCTGCTCCGCCACGAGGGAAGGTGAAGGCGAGTGGCCGCCAAGGCTCGAAGACTGGTGCGGGTGAGAACGCACACTGCATCAGCCTGCGCCAGCAGGGGCAGGGGGATGCCGTCGCGACCGATGCGACCCGCGTCGACGATGACGTCAACCCCTGTCTCATCCAGTGCGGCGAAGGCATCAGCGAGTTCTGGCCAGACGCTGTCGAACAGCCGGACGGTGGCGGGCTGGGAGAAACCCGGCAGGAAGCGGCGCTGCTGCTCATCCGACTCGACCAGTGGCACCGTGTGCCGCCACAGATCCGGCGTCAGTGCTCGGTTCTCGCGGTGTAGTCGTGCGAGGGCCGCAAGGCCGCGACCGCCATGATCCATGCCGCGGAGATAACCGGCCTGGATCGCCTGGGAGGGATCGCGATCGCAATCGGCGAGCAGTACGTCGCGCGACCAGGTGAGTGCGAGGCCCAGGGCGGTGGTTGTGACGCCGGGAGCGCCCGCGGCGCTCGTACATACGATGATGGCCATCACTCGTCCCCCACCGAGATGAGCACGAGCTGGTCCGTGGCGGCCAGCGATGCGATGTTGGCAGCGACGTCATCCTCAACCGTGACGTCGAGCAGATGACTGGAACCGTCATCGAGGAGGACAGGACTGGAAGCCATCAGGGCATCGACCACAGTCTCGTCGTCCTCGGCGATGCTGATGAGCTGGATACGGGTTCCGGGCGGTAGTGGAGCGGAGGGGAGACGGCCGGCGGCCAGCCGGATCCCTATGAGGGAGTGCCCACTGGGAAGAGGTTCCTCGCCAAGGTGGCGCTCCAGAGGGAATGAACCAGCCGGTAGATCACTGAGTGCTCGCTGACCGATCATTTGCTCCAGCTGGTCGGCGGGGCTCGCACTGACCTGCAGGGTGGCCGGTATCTCGGTCACCGCCAGGTCCGCCGCCCCGATTTCATCTCCGCGCACCACGTCGCGTGTCATCACGACGACGTTGACCACATTGGTGTTCAATGAATAGAGCGTGGCGGCACCGAGAGCGCCAAGAACAACCGCCAGCACGCCGAGGGCGATCAGTCGCGGACTTCGGCGCGCACGAAGATGAACGGCGTCTGGCCGAGGTGCCGGCGGGGGCGTGATGTCAGCCCGGGCTGGTTGGTGGTCGCGGAGCATTGGCTCACCTCCTAGACCACGTAATGTATGTCGCTGATGCCTGATGGGTAAGCCGTTTCATATTTTCTGTGGAAAAGTGTTCGCCATCACGTGCTGGCGCCCCCGTGGCGCATCCGATGAGCGGCCTCGCTGCGGATATTGAATCGCTACATTGTCCCCAGCGTGCAAAACTCTGTGGACAACCTCAGTTCTGCGGAACCCGCCCTGCAAGGACCCACTCCAGGAATTCCTTTAGCGTGCCGGTCTCGCCGTCGCGGCCGCCCTTGCCTACGCTGAGGGACGGTTGATCCCCCTGTAGTTTGACGCCCTTGAACCGCTCCCTCCAGCCACCGGCAACGGTGAGGGAGTGGTAGCCGCCATCCACATCGATGGCGAGCGACTTGTTCTGCCGGATGTACCAGCCGGTCTTGTCGGTCTTGACGACATGACCGTCGAGGGTGGTGGCCTTGAGCGGGACGGGAGAAAGGCCTTGCGCGAGGGCCTTTTCGACGAACTCGTCGATCAGGATCTGTGCGGCCTGGGCTTCACGGCGCGCTGCCTGCTCGCCGAGCTCGACCCGTCGCTGGGCGTCGGCTGCACGTTCCTCCCGGCTGCTCACTCGCTCATACTAGGACGATTCCGCTTCAGAATTGCCGGACGTGGTTGAAGCCGCCCATGCTGTCGTCAGTCCAGCAACATTTCGGTTGGCAGACCAACAGAAATGTTGCCGGAATGCCGTTGCTCGTGATTTCTCAGGCTCCGGCAGCTGAAGAAGGCGTCACCAACCGCGATCCATCCACTCCTGCAGGTGCGGCGTCTCCGCCGCAACGGAGGTGGAGGGGCCGTGTCCGGTGTGGATCACGGTATCGTCCGGCAGGGTGAGGATCTGCGTCTGAATCGACGAGATGATCCGCGGGAAGCTGGAGTAGTCCCAGCGTGTGGCGCCCGGACCGGCCTCGAACAGGGTGTCGCCCGTGAAGACCGCGCGCAGGTCCTCGCAGTAGAGGCTCATCGAGCCGGGCGTGTGACCGGGGGTGCCGTGGACTGACAACGAGGTGCCACCGACGTCGAAAACCTTGCCCTCCAGGAGCGGCTCGAAAGGCGCATCGCCGTGGCTCTCGGCCCAGAGGAACTGGTCCTCGGGAGACAGGTAGATGGGCGGGTCATTCACGAGTGCGGCGAAGTCGCGGGAAGCGCGCACGTGATCCCAATGACCGTGGGTGAGCACGACGGCCACCACGCGCCGATCCCCGACGGCGTCAGCAACACGCTGGGCGTCGTGCGCAGGGTCGATCACCAGCACCTCGTCGTCGTCACCGATGAGCCACACGTTGTTCTCATGGACGGGGGGACCCTGCGGGTCGTGGTTGCCGGCTGTGACGAGGTGCTGGATGTCAGCCATAATCAGTTCTCCTTGGGTTGGGACAGAGCGAGTGCCACTGGTCCGATCACATCACGCACATCGGTTCGAGTTGAGCTCATGTCGTAGAAGAAAAGCGATTCGAGCACATCCAGCAACTGGGCGGTGGTCAAACGGAACTCCACTCCAAGCTTCTCGGCCAGTCCGTCGATGAAGTCGTGCATCCCCGGACGAATTGCCCGGCTCACCTGTTCCAGGCGTTCGGCGAGCTCCGGGCTGCGGGTGGAGCGCAGCCGAATCTCCATGAGTGTGCGCTGGAAGTGCTCGGTGGGGGCGACGATGCGGAAGAACTCAGCGAGAGCTTCGCCCGTGACCCATTCCACGCTCGTGCCGCGCGGGATGTCGGTGAAGACCTTCGACAGACCGGCCAGCACCTGGTCCCGGTGGTACTCCATGATCGCGATACAGAGGTCGTCCTTCGTGGCGAAGTTCGAGTAGAAGGCCCCGCGCGAGAAGCCAGCCGCTTCGCACAGTTGCTCGACGCTGGTTGCGTCGAGGCCGCGGACGGCGAACTCGTCGATGGCTGCTTCTACGAGACGCTGGCGCGTCTGCTCACGGCGGGGTGTGGTCTCGGTCATGGTTCCTTCATGGGCGGTGGCACGGGGGCGAGCCTAGGTCATGGCGCAGACGGTTGCGCAGCGGGGGTGTCAATGGTTTGGGCTCGACGATACAGAACTGTATGCTTTTGGATTCACTCCTGTATCGAAAAACCTGAGGTCACGCATGTCCGCACAGTTGTACGCCCTCGGCCGTTGGTGCTACCGCAACAGCTGGAAGGTGATTGGGCTGTGGATCGCCCTGCTCGCGCTGGTGGGGACATCCGGGCTGGTGTTCATGGGTGACTTTGACGACGAGTTCCGCATTCCTGGTTCGTCCTCGCAGGAAGCACTCGACAACCTGCAGATGACGTTTCCGCGAGGCGCTGCGCTGAGCGCGAATGCCATCATCATCGCGCCTGAGGACATGAATATCAACGAGCTCAGGACCACCGTCGAGGAGGGAATTCCTGAGTTCGAGGAGCTGGAGGTGGTGGATTCGGCGACGTCGCCCTGGAACGAGTTCGTCAACGGCCTCATCAACGACGAAGAGACCGCGGCCATCATGCAGGTGACTCTCGATGTGGAGGAGAACCCCTCCACCGAACAGCTCGACTCCATCACGGCCCAGGCGGAGCAGCTCGAGTCCGAGCTCCCCGAGGGCACGAGGGTCCAGATGGGTGGCGAGGCCTACAACATCGAACTTCCCAGCCTCAGCATCACGGAGGGCGTGGGTCTGGTGGTGGCGCTCATCGTCCTGTTCATCGTGCTGGGATCGCTCGTGGCAGCCGGGTTGCCCATCCTGACCGCTGTCATCGGCGTTGCCATCTCCATGTCCATCCTCCTGATCATCACCAGCTTCTCCGCCATCAACTCAGTGACGCCGCTGCTGGCCGTCATGCTCGGCCTGGCCGTGGGTATCGACTACGCACTGTTCATCCTGTCCCGCCACCGGGACCAGCTCCGAGACGGTATGGAGCCTGAGGAATCCACGGGTCGCGCCGTCGGCACCGCCGGCTCAGCCGTCATCTTCGCAGGCCTCACCGTGTTCATCGCGCTGCTCGGGCTGGGTGTGGCGGGCATTCCATTCCTCACAACCATGGGCATCTTTGCGGCCCTGACAGTGGCATTCGCCGTCACCATCGCCATCACCATGCTCCCCGCACTCATGGGGCTTGTGGGAGAGCGCATGCGCCCCAAAGTCAAAAGGCCCCGCAGAGCAACGGAGGCCGAGACGGAGTCCGCGGACGACGATCCGGAAACTGCCGAGCCGCGGAAGAAGGGTCGCGCGTTCGCGTGGTGGGTGGGTCTGACCACCAAGCATCCCGTCGTCACGATCGTTGTGGTGGCGCTCGGTCTGGGAGCGCTCAGCATCCCCACCATCGGCCTGGAGCTCTCTCTGCCCAACTCGGGGCAGCATGAAGCGGACGCGCCGGACCGCATTGCCTATGACCTGATCGACGACTACTTCGGTCCCGGCTTCAACGGGCCACTGATCGTGACTGCCGACATCATCGGGTCGACGGATCCCGTGGGTGTCGTGGAATCACTGCAGAGCGACATCGAGGAGGTCGAAGGTGTCTCCTCAGTCCCGCTTGCCACCCCCAATGAGAACGCCGACACCGGCCTGATCCAAGTCATTCCCACCACCGCCTCCGACGATCCTGCTACGGCCGAACTCGTCGAGCGCCTGCAGGAGATGACCGACGAGTGGGAGCAGCGCTACGACGTGGACATCGCTGTGACCGGGTTCACGGCTGTGCAGATCGATGTGACGGATAGGTTGCGCGGCGCCCTCCTGCCCTTTGGGCTGCTCGTGGTGGGATTGTCGTTGGTGCTGCTGGCAGCCGTCTTCCGATCGGTGGCCGTCCCCATCAAGGCCACCCTCGGGTATCTGTTCAGCGTCGGTGCAGCCTTTGGAGCAACGGCCCTGGTGTTCAATGAGGGCTTCCTCCGACAGCTGGTCAACCTGGAGCGGCCCATGCCTGTGATCAGCTTCCTCCCAATCCTCGTGATGGGAATCCTGTTCGGTCTGGCAATGGACTACGAGGTATTCCTGGTCAGCCGCATGCGCGAGGAGTATGTGCACGGAAAGAGCGCCATCGATGCCATCCGTGACGGTTTCGTCGCCTCAGGGCCGGTGGTGGTGGCGGCCGCCATCATCATGTTTGCGGTCTTCGCGTTCTTCGTGCCGGAGGGGATGCTGCCCATCAAGCAGATTGCCTTCGCGCTCGCCGTTGGGGTGGCAGTGGACGCATTCCTGGTCCGCATGACGCTGGTGCCCGCGGTCATGGCGCTGCTGGGCGACAAGGCCTGGTGGCTACCGGATTGGCTGGACCGGATTCTGCCAACCTTCGACGTGGAGGGTGAGGTGCTCACCCACAAGCTGGAGATGGCCAACTGGCCGGGCACTGACGATCTCGTGTACGCCGACGGCCTCGCCGTCGAGGGCATCGTGAACCCCATTGATCTCGCCGTTCCCGCCGGAGCAGTGGTGGGTGTTGTCGGCCCGGTGGGCGCACGCACAGGTGCAGTGATGGCACTCACGGGACGACTCCAGACCACCTCGGGCCGTGCTCGCGTTGCGGGCGAACTCCTGCCGCAGGCGGCAACCGCTGTCAGGCGGCGCACCTATCACGTGGACCTCGCCGTCGTCCGTGACGTGGAGCAGGCGCTGCAGGAGGTCGCACCCCGTGAGGGCGGTCTCGTGGTCATCGACTCCATCGACGTCGCGGGTACCTCCGCCGAGCGTGCCGAACTTGCGCGACTCGTGGAAGCAGTTCGCACCCGGCAGGACTTCGTCCTCTTCCTGTGCGCCTCGTCCCCCACGCCCATTGAAGACTTTCATCCCGACGGCACCATGACCGTCGCCGAATCAAACCTGCAGGAGAGCAACGCATGAGGCCCGAGAGCATGAACGCCGGACACCGCGTGAGCTGGCCCGCCTTGGTGGCGCTGATACTGGTGCCGCTGCTGGCGGTGGCGTCCTTCATCACGTTGGGAAGCGACCGCTTTGAGGAGCGCGTCAGCGCCGCCGTGGTCAACCTCGACGAGGCCGTTGAACTCGACGGCCAGACTGTGCCCCTCGGCCGGCAGCTGGCCGCCGCCATCCTCGAGCGCGACGGCGAGAACATTGACTGGACACTGGCCGATGAGCCCAGCGCGGACGAAGGGCTTGAAAGTGGTGAGTACGCCGCCGTCGTCACCATTCCGCCGGAGTTTTCCGCCGCCGCGACGTCCTTCAGCGAGAATGACGCCGACGTCGCCCGACAGGCGACGGTGGATGTCAGGACCTCCGACAATGCGCCCGTCACAGACGCGGCTGTCGCACAGGAGATTGCGCGACTCGCTGCCGACACCATCAACGCTGAACTCACTGAGAGCTACCTGGAGAACATCTACGTGGGCTTCAACGAGGTGGGCGAGCAGTTCACCACCATCGTCGACGGCGCCAATCAGCTCTCCGACGGTGCCTCTGACTTGGCCGACGGTACGGCTGAGGCCTCCGATGGGGCCGTCGAGCTTTCCGATGGCCTGATGACCCTCTCCGACAATTCATCCGAACTTGTAGGCGGTGGCGAACAGCTCGCCGCCGGCGCCAACGACCTTGCCGACGGAGTGAGCCAGCTCGCTCCTGGTGCGAACGAACTCGCCTCGGGAGTCTCTGACCTTTCCGACGGAGTTTCGGAGCTTGCGAGCGGGGCGAATGATGCGGCTGACGGCGCCTCAGACCTTGCCGACGGCGCGACTCAAGTGGCGGTGGGCGCCGACGGTGTGGCAGGCGGAGCGGCGGAGCTTTCCACTGGCGCGAACCAGCTGGCGGATGGAGCGAACGGTCTGGCGAGCGGCGCCAGTGATTTGGCAGGCGGCGCCTCCGAATGGTCGGACGGGGCGAATGAGCTCGCTGACGGTGCTTCCGAGCTTGCGGGTGGTGCCGCGCAGGTCTCCGGCGGAGCCAGTGAGCTGGCTGGTGGAGCTTCCGAACTCTCCGAGGGCGCAGGACAGGCGGCAGAGGGTGCCGCCGGGGTGGCTGGGGGTGTCGCTGGTCTGTCCAACGGTGCGACGCAATTGGCGGGCGCCGCGGACAGCGTCGCCGGGGGTGCAGCGGAACTCTCCGAGGGGGCCACCGAGCTGGAAACTGGTGTTCGAGGCGTGGCCGGGGGTGCGGCGGAGCTCGCGGGTGGTGCTGGAGAACTGCAGGCGGGCGCCAACGATCTGGCTACAGGTGTGGGTGATCTGGCTGGTGGTGCGGATGAGCTGTCGGCTGGCGCGTCTGAACTGTCAGCCGGAGCGACAGAGCTTCGAGAAGCAGGAACTTCTGGGCTCGCTGACGGGGCCCAGCAGGTCTCCGAGGGTGCAGCCGAACTTGCTGCCGGTACGTCGGAACTCCAAGCGGGGATCGATGGAGCCCAGATTGGGGCAGAAGAGCTGTCCGAAGGGGTGGCGACGCTGGCTGCTGAGGCTGCGCCTTTGCTCGGCGAAGACGGAGGTATCGATGCCTACACCGACGGCACTGCAGATGTGGTTGAAGGTGTCGCCGGGTTGCGCGATGGCCTGCAAGACGTCGTCGACGGTCTGAATCCCGAGGGTGAGGGAGGCGGCGAAGGAGGCGGAGCTGACCTCGAGGGGATCGGCGCGCTGGTCACGGCCGCAGAGGAGGTGGCCGACGGTGCCGCGGAAGTGAATCAAGGTGCCCAGGGGCTCAACGACGGAATCACGGCCGTGGATGCCCAGCTGAATCGCTACGCCACCGGGGAAGATCCTGCGCGAGAGATGACGCAGGAGGAGCGTGAAGCCTTGGCGAACGCGCTGATCTGCGAGCAGCCAGAATTCACCGTCGCAGAATGTGAGCTGATCAAGGCAGGAGCCGCAGTGGGCTTCACGCAGGGGTTCCGGGCGGGCACTGCGACCGGTTCGGCTCTGCTGAATGCAGAAGGGGACAACGGTGAGCCCTCAGTGGTGCAGGGTGCTGCGGCACTGACCGATGGCACGGCAAGCCTCGCGGAGGGCGCTACCGCCTTGGCCACCGCAATCGCCGAGCTTCCCGGCCAGATCGCGGAGGCTGTCCGAGCACACTTGGGTGACCTCTACACCGGATTGAGCGGTCTGCTGGAGGGCGCTGAGACCCTGTTCACTAACTCCCAACCGCTCGTTGAGCAGGGGGAGATGCTCGATGCCGGTGCAGTCCAGCTCTTGGGCGGGCTACGGCAACTGGACAGCCAATTGAACGAGTCGACGGATGAGTCACCGACCCTGGTGGAGGGCCTGGCGGCGCTGTCCGGTGGCGCGACCGAACTGGCCGACGGCGCATCTGAGGTCTCCGAAGGCGCGTTCGCCCTCTCTGCAGGAGCCGCAGGCTTGGACGAAGGTATCGCCGGAATCGCCGAGGGGTCGTCCGATCTGGCTCGCGGCGCCGACGTCCTATCAGAGGGAGCGACGACCCTCGCGGGCGGCGCAACAGAGTTGGCCGGAGGCGTTTCCACACTCTCGGACGGAGCAACGGAACTGTCAGTCGGTGCGTCGCTGGCCGCCGACGGCGCCGCCGAACTCGCAGAGGGTGCATCGAATCTCTCCGACGGTGTGAACCAGCTGGCGGGTGGCGTGACGGGCCTGGCAAGTGGCGCAGCGGAACTCTCCGATGGGGCCTCGCAAGTTGCTGGCGGCGTTGCGGGCGTTGCTGGTGGAGCCGCGGAACTCTCCAGTGGGGCGACGGAACTTGCCGTTGGTGCTTCGGGTGTCGCTGACGGAGCGGCAGAGCTCTCGACCGGCGCATCGGAGCTCGCGGCAGGCGCTTCCGGTATATCCGATGGTGCCGCCGGGTTGGCGACCGGCGCTTTCGGCATTGCCGAGGGGAATGCAGGTCTCGCCGACGGCGCCGCTGAACTGGCGGGCGGTGCGTCGCAACTTGCCGTTGGTGTCTCTGGTCTGGCGGGCGGTGCCTCTGAACTGTCGGGTGGCGTATCGCAGTTGGCTGACGGCGCGTCGGAAGCAGCGGACGGTGCGTCCCTGCTTTCTGATGGCGCGTCGACCCTGTCCAGCGGGGTTGAGCAACTAGACGATGGCGCATCAGATTTGTCGCAGGGCGTGTCCGACTATGTGGACGGCGTGCGTCAGTACACCGAAGGTGTCGATGGTGCCGCTGATGGCGCGGCCACATTCTCGGACGGCATCGTCCAACTCGACGACGGCGCCCAACAGTTGGCCGACGGCCTGGACACGTTTGCCACCGAGCTTGAGAATGGCGCCGAAGAGGTGCCCTCCTACAGTCCTGGAGAGCGGGAGCGGCTCTCAACGGTGGTGACGAACCCCGTTGCACAGTCCGATGACCTCGTTGACAACAGCCGTGCCGCACTTGTGGCACTCGTCGTCGTGGCGATGCTGTGGCTTGCTTCCTTGGCGACGTTTGTCGTGGCGCGCGCCATACCGTCGAACGTCCTGACTTCCAGCGCATCCAACGCGACGCTGTGGCTTCGTGCGCTCGGTGTGCCGATGTTGATCGGCGCGGGCGAGGGACTGTTGTTCGGGCTGATGGGTGGGATTGTCCTGGAACTCAGCGTCGGGCGGCTGTTCGGGCTCATGGCTCTGCTGGCTGTCCTCGGGGCAGTCTTCGTGCTTGTGAATCACGCATTGACAGCATGGCTCGGCAATGTGGGTCGAGGGATCTCCATCCTGCTGCTCCTGCTCACCGTGGCGATGGGTCTGACGTCAGCCACTCCCGGGGTCTTCGATGCCGTCGCATCGTTCTCGCCAGTGCACAATGGTCTGTTGATGATCCGTACCTGGATCTCCGACGGCACGGGTATGACGGGCTACGTCGGCGGGATGCTGCTGGTGGCCGTGCTGGCGCTCCTTCTGTCCGTGTTCGCCATCTCCAGCCGACGCAAACTCACAGCTGGCCAGTTCCGCAGTCGAGTGGCCGGCCGGGCCTGACCCGACTCGCCACATTCACTGCCCACGGCGTCGATATATGACGACGTCACCAGTGAATGCGGCGTGTCCGGTCGGTTGGGTGCGCGACGGTGGGTGAGTGCGGCGTGTCCGGTCGGTGGACGACGTGGTGGTCCCTCGATGCGGCGTGTCCGGTCGCTGGACGACGTCGCGGCACCTCGATGCGGCGTGTCCGGTCGCTGGACGACGTCGCGGCACCTCGATGCGGCGTGTCCGGTCAGGTGAGGAAGAGCGCCTTCAGCCGTAGCGAGGCCGCCCACGTCCCGAGCACCGCCAGCACCACGAAGTAGAGCGCGTGACCCGCGGACGACCAGTCCACCCAGCCACCATTGAGTGCGCGCAACATCTCGACGCCGTGCCACAGTGGGAGCGCCATGATGAACCACTGCACCGCTTCGGGGTAGACGCTGAGCGGGTAGAAGGTGGCGGAGAACAGGAACATGGGCATCAGGACGAGCGTCAGCCAGTCCATTTGCTGAAACGTCTTGAGGAAGCTCGTGGCCGCCATGCCCAACGCCGCGAATCCGAAGGCGATGAGCAGGCAGGCTGGCACCATGAGGATCGCCCACCAGGACGAGATGAGCCCCAGCGCGCCCATCACTACGACGAAGCCCGTGGCGTAGACACCGCCCCGCACCAGAGCGACGGCGATCTCACCGAGAGCCACGTCCATGGGGCCGACGGTGGTGCTCAGGACTCCGCTGTAGATCTTGCTGATCTTGAGCTTGAAGAAGACTCCCCACGTGGAGTCGTAGACCGCGCCATTCATGGCCGAGGTCGCGAGCAGAGCCGGGGCGATGTAGGTGGGATACTCCACCACCCGCCCGGCGTCGTCGGTGATCGTGCCGATGAGAGCGCCCAACCCGAGACCCATGGCCAGGAGGAACAGCACCGGCTCAAGGAAACCCGACACCATCACTCCCAGGTTTCCCTGCCATTGAGAGCGCATGCCGCGCTCGAAGACGGCCCGGGCGTTACCGCTGTACAGAGCGGAGCGGAATGGCGGCCTGACAAGAGTCTGGGCGTCGGGAAGAGGTGGGCGCTGCGTCGTTGAGGTGCTCATCCGATCAACCTCCGCCGGTAGTGGCGTCGTGCCAGCACCCAACCCCCGATGCAGAGCGCCACCATGTAACCGATGTGCACCACGACCATTACCGGCGAGAGCGCGGCGCCGATCGTCACGGCCCTTCCCAACTCCACGCCGTGCCACAGCGGTGACACCCACCCCAGCGGCTGCAGGAACAGCGGCAGGGTCTCCAGCGGAAAATAGGTACCGGCGAACAGCAGCATGGGCATGATGACAAATCGATTTAGCAGGGCGAACTGTCCCTTGTCCTCGGTGAGGGTTGAGGACCACGCCATGATGGGGAGCCCCACTGCGGATGCGCACAGCACCCCGATGGGGATCAGCAGCAGACCCTGGATGGGCTGGGGGATCGCGCCGAGGACGGCGAGAATCACCCAGTAGATGCTGCAGGTCACCACGTAGCGCAGTGTCACACCCATCACGTGACCACCGGCGAGCTGCTCCGGTGTGACGGGGGTGACCTGCGCCCCGAAATACGTCTCACGCCACTTGAAGCCAGCCATGATCGTGAATGTGTTCTCCTCCGTGGCGGCTTGGAGGGCCGTGCTCAGCAGCAGTGCAGGCACGACGAAGTGAAGGTACGGCACCCCCAGGCTGTTTCCGGAGGCACGATCCACCACGACCCCGAGCCCGACGCCCATGGCCATCAGATACAGCAGGGGCGACAGGATGCCCACACCAAGGATGCTGCCGACGTATGCCTTGGCTTGTATGAGCCAGGTCTCCATAGCGAAGATCGAGCCCCGGCGAGCGACGGCCGCAGCCATCTCGTCGTGCGTCATGGGGATCGGCAGGGACCTCACGCGCTCGGCGGCGTCGTCGACAACGGCGGAAGAGAATTGCTCAGTCAATGAGACTCCGTCCGGTCAGACGCAGGAACACGTCCTCCAGGGAGCAACGTCGAACCAGCGACGAGGTGGGATGCAGACCGCGCGCCGTGACAGCTTCCAGGGCCGCTTCGCCATTGGAGGCATAGACCAGCAGCCGGTCTGGCAGTACCTCCACACGATCGCCCACCCCGTGCAGGGAGGATGCGAGCGACGCGTTGCGCTGTGACCCGAATCGCAGCTCGACCACTTCGCGACCGGCATGCTCCCGCACCAGGGCCGACGGCGTGCCCCCGGCCACGATGACGCCGTGGTCCACGACGACGAGCCGATCGCAGAGCTGTTCCGCCTCGTCCATGTGATGCGTGGTCAGCACCAGGGTGATGCCCTGTTCCTTCAACCGGAAGAGCCGGTCCCACAGTATGTGGCGGGCCTGCGGGTCCAAGCCCGTTGTCGGTTCGTCGAGGAGAAGGATACGGGGGTCCGACACCAGTGCCCGCGCGATGGTCAGGCGACGCTTCATTCCGCCGGAGAGGTCGTCCACTTTTGCTCGGCGCTTCTCCGTCAGCTGCGCGAACTCCAGGAGGAGTTCGGCCTTCTGCTTCAGGTACCAACGAGGGAGCCCGAAGTAGCGGCCGTAAGTGATGAGGTTCTCGAGCACGGTCAGGTCCGTGTCCAGATTGTCCTGCTGCGGGATGACCCCCAGGTGAGCACGGATGCGGGGACCTTCGTGCGTGGGATCCATGCCCATGATCGTGAGGTCGCCTTCGGTGCGGTGTGAGACGCCGCCCAGCATCCGCATGGTGGTGGACTTTCCTGCGCCGTTGGGACCGAGGAGGCCGAAGGACTCGCCGGGGGCGACGGTGAAGTCGATGCCCCGCACGGCCTCGAAATCGCCATAGGCCTTGCGCAGGCCCGTGGCCACTATCACCGGTTCAGTCACAAGGGCTGAGCCTACCGGTGCTGGCAACACCCTCCTCCGCATCCCCTCAGCGGATGTCTTGCGTCTCCACCCGGCACATCTGTCTGTTTCTGCTACGAATAGTCAATGCATCAAGGTGCACCATCTCCCAACGCGGATGCACAGAAGTGCAGGACGATTGCAAGAGTGTGCAAAGACCGTGAGGCTGTTGGTGTTCGGGGGTTTTCGAGCGCTCTGCATCGGTTGCCCTCCGGCAGATATGTACTCGGGAATCAACCCGGACCGCGAGCGTTCGATCGGACGCACTAGCTGACATTGACGTCAGAGAACGGAGTCGCACAATGGACATTACGCTCGGACAGGTCTTCCTCTCGGAGGCCGTCGGATCGATGCTGTTGCTGCTGTTGGGTGGTGGCGTCGTCGCCAACACACTCTTGAAAGGCACCAAGGGCCAAGGAACCGGTTGGCTCCTCATCAACTGGGGATGGGGCCTCGGTGTCTTCGCCGGCGTCCTGGCCTCGGGCGCATCCGGCGCCCACATCAACCCGGCGGTCACCGTCGGCATCATCGCGCGAAGCGCCATCAACGGAGACACCGAATTCGTTCCGGGCATCAGCATCGGATTCCTCTCAACTCTCGTCTACTTCGCAGGACAGCTCGTGGGCGCCATGGCCGGTGCAGGATTGATGTTCCTCACCTACAAGCAGCATTTCGATGCCGAGGAGAATGCCGCCTTCAAACTCGGCGTGTTCTCCACAGGGCCCGAGATCCGGAGCTACACCTGGAACCTGATCACAGAGATCATCGGCACCTTCGTTCTCGTTTTCGTCATCTTCGCTGCTGGCACATACACCGCTGCGGGGCCTGATGGTGCTGCTGTGAACCTCGGCTGGTTGGGTGCCCTCGGCGTCGGCCTGCTGGTGGTCAGCATCGGCATCAGCCTCGGCGGCCCCACCGGCTACGCCATCAACCCGACGCGTGACCTCGGCCCCCGCATCATGCACGCTCTCCTGCCCATCAAGGGCAAGGGCACCTCTGACTGGGGCTACTCCTGGGTCCCGATCGTCGGCCCGCTGATCGGCGGTGTGCTCGGTGGCATCTGCAGCACATTCCTGCTGGTCTGACCCGGACTCCCGAACCTTTCATAGAAAATCATCCAAATCACAAGTCGCACACCACACAAGGAAGTGAGAACCAATGGCTGACAAGTACGTACTCGCAATCGACCAGGGAACCACGAGCTCCCGCGCCATCATCTTCGACCACGGCGGCCAGATCGTCTCCACCGGACAGAAGGAACACGAGCAGATCTTCCCCCGCGCCGGGTGGGTGGAGCACAACGCCACCGAGATCTGGGACAACATCCGCACAGTCGTCGCCGAAGCGCTGGCCCGGGCGTCCCTCAACCACAATGACCTTGCCGCTGTAGGCATCACCAACCAGCGTGAAACCACGCTGGTGTGGGACAAGACCACCGGTGAGCCCGTCTACAACGCCATCGTCTGGCAGGACACCCGTACCGCCAAGATCGTCGACGACCTCGGCGGCGACGAAGGCCAGGACAAGTACAAGGATCGTGTCGGTCTGCCCTTGGCGACATACTTCGCCGGCCCCAAGGTCAAGTGGGTCCTGGACAACGTTGAGGGCGCACGGCAGAAGGCAGAGGCTGGCGACTTGGTCATGGGCACCATGGACACGTGGGTGCTGTGGAACATGACCGGCGGAGTCAACGGTGGCATTCACGTCACCGACGTCACGAATGCATCCCGCACGATGTTGATGGATCTGAAGACCCTGGCGTGGGACGAGGACATCGCCTCCGACATGGGCATTCCGATGTCGATGTTGCCCGAGATACGCAGCTCCGCGGAGGTCTACGCAGAGGGCCGCCCCCAGGGTCTGCTGCCGGGAGTCCCCCTCGCAGGCATCCTCGGTGACCAGCAGGCTGCAACGTTCGGTCAGGCCTGCTTCGAGGTGGGCATGGCAAAGAACACCTACGGCACCGGCAACTTCATGCTGCTCAACACTGGCACCGAGATCGTGCCCTCGAAGAACGGTCTGTTGACGACGGTCTGCTACAAGATCGGCGACAACGACGCCATCTACGCACTGGAGGGCTCCATTGCTGTCACCGGTTCGCTGGTGCAGTGGCTGCGGGACAACCTCAAGATGATCGGCTCCGCGCCGGAGATCGAGGAGCTGGCAGCAACAGTGGACGACAACGGTGGCGCGTACTTCGTCCCAGCCTTCTCAGGACTGTTCGCCCCGTACTGGCGTTCCGACGCCCGCGGCGCCCTCGTTGGCCTCACCCGGTACGTCAACCGTGGACACATTGCCCGCGCGGTCCTGGAAGCCACCGCTTTCCAGACGCGCGAGGTGGCGGATGCCATGAACGCGGACTCGGGCGTGGAACTCGCCGAACTGAAGGTGGACGGCGGCATGACCGGCAATGAGCTGCTCATGCAGACCCAGGCCGACATGCTCGGCGTCGACGTTGTGCGTCCGAAGGTTGCGGAGACCACTGCGCTGGGTGCGGCCTATGCCGCCGGCATAGCCGTCGGGTACTGGAAGGGTGAGCAGGACGTCATCGACAACTGGGCCGAGGACAAGCGCTGGACGCCCAACATGGACCAGAAGGAGCGCGAACGCTCCTTCCGGAACTGGAAGAAGGCCGTGACCAAGACCTTCGACTGGGTGGATGAGGACGTCGAGGACTGATCTTCGACTGAGACGTTCGCTTGACGGGGGCGGCATCGGGGCAACCCGACGCCGTCCCCGTTCTTCACGCTGTCACAACTCGCCCGGTGTCTGCGTCAACCGTTCAGTTGTGGCTGGTGGTGAGCGCCATTACCGAACGGTGACCGAAGAGGTGTGGTTGCGCGACTCAGCCGTTGACCACCACGTTCGTGATCTCGGTCTGATAGCGGGCGGCGGCGACCTCGGGCAGAGAGGTCACATACACCAGCACGAAGCGTGTGCTCGTGGGCTCCGCGGGCGTCAGAGTGGTGTCGACAGCAGCGTCCTCCTGGCTTGCGACGACGCTCCATTCCGCCTCCGTCGTCATGGGGGCGCTCTCCACGCTCGGGTCCGCAGGCACTCGAAGCTCCACCGTCGTGCCCGGCTCCGCGAACAGCACATCCACCGACGTGACGGAATAGACCTCACCCAGATCGAGCACGATCCCGACGCCCGGTTTGAGATTCCCCATGGTGGGACGGTTGTAGTACTGCACGGTTGACCAGCCGGTGGCGGGGTCGCCATCGAAGGCGTTGTCCACCTGGGACGGATTCTCCTCACCGTTGCCCCCGTCGGCCTCCGGGTCGAAGTCGACGCCGGAAAGGATGGACGGCTCACCGGCACTGGATTGCTCTTCGGCCGATGACACGGAAGCTCCAGGCCCGGCCTGCTCCTCCCCGTCGCCGTTGGTTCCCACGACAATGGCGATGACGACCAGAGCAGCGATCACGAGCGCAACAACAAGCCACAGCAGGGGTCGACGCCGCTCCACCTGCTCAGACTTTTCCTCCGGCGCATCGCCGTCGACAGCAGCGAACTCCTGCGTGACAGCGCTGGCTCCGGCGAACTCCTCCGTCCTGTGAACAGTCGACGGTGCATGGCTCACAGCCAGCGAGGACACACCGGCAGAAGCCTCTGCACTGGACCCCGTTCCCTCGCCTCGAACGCGTCGCTCGAGCTGCAGCGATGGGTCTGTGCCACCCAGCACCGACGACAGACCGGCGACGAGCTGTGACGTGGTGCTGATGCGCGAGTCACCGGTTGCTGCTCGGTCAGACAGGACAGCCATGCAGATCGCATCCAGCGTGGCCGGAACAGCGGCCCGCAGACGACGGGGACCGACAAGACTGCCCGCCACGACCGGCGCTGCGGGCAGACCCCACGCGGGACCACCCGGCCAGTGGCCACAGAGCATCGCATACAGCAGCGAGGCGAGCGCGGTGACATCCGCCTCCTCCTTGGCGCTCCAACTGGTGGGGCGATGCACCGCGGACAGGACCGATTCGACGCCGAAACCGACCACCCGCACCGCACCACTGCTCGTGATGATCACATTGTCCGGTGTGAGCCGTTCGTGGAAGAGACCTTGGGCATGCATTGCAGTCAACGCGTCTGCCAGTTCCAGGACGATCCACGTGGCCTCCTCGATGCTGAGCCGCTGGGTCGTCAGCAGATGCGACAGCGCAGTCCCGACGGCGTACTCACAGATGACGTATCCGCCGATCCGATCACCGTCGTGGTGGGCGACGGCGTCCAGGATGCGCAGAAAGCGGGAGTCGGTGGCCGAGGCCCCCGTGCGCGCAGCATCCAACACCTGGGGAATCCGCGGGTCGCCGGCGGGCATGATGTGCGCGATGACGTCGCGGGACAGCTGGAGATCGTGAGCCCGCCACGTCTCAATACCCTGGCGACGGGCCAATGGCTCCTCGAGGCGATAGCGGGTGCTGAGCAGGTCACCGCTGGCGGCGAGCAGCGGAGCCGAATCCTCCACCTTCCCATCCGCGGCTTCCGCCTCCTCGGGTGGCGTGTCATCCTCGGACACGACGACGGCGGGGCGGACACGCGTGTCCACCAGAGATTCCGGATCGATCGACACGGGCTCCTCCTCGGGATCCTCAACGGAGACGACCCCTTGCAGCTGTGTGGGCATCAGGTCCTCCGCCGGTGAGCCGGAGGTCGCGGCTGGCTGTGCAGGCGTGGCAGTTTCCTCAGGAGTTTCCCCCGCTGCTGCCGTGGCGGCGTCGCCAGCGTTGCGACGCCCGAAGCGGGTCCGAACCAGCTGACTGAGGCTCGTCAGTTCCCGCACCTGCAGGATCTTCCCGACGACGACGTAGACGATGCCGATGATCGCCAGTCCGCCCAGCACTGCCAGCAGCTCTCCCAGTTTGCTGTCGGGGAATGCGTCGACGATGGCTCGGGAAGCGAAGAATGCCAGGACCCCGCCGAAACCGGCACCGAGGCCGAGGCGCACGATGTGCATGACGAGGGCGCGTCCGTCCAGCGCAGGAACGGAACGCTTCAAGAACCTCCAGCTGAACAACACGCCCACCACATAGGCCAGTGAATACGACAGGGCCACTGCAGCGGCGATGAAGGTGGGTTCGTCCAACCACCAGACAAACAACAACGCGCCACCCGCGTTGACTGCTGTGATGACGCACTGGAGGAGAAACGGCGTCCGGGTGTTCTCGAGGGCGTAGTAGGTGCGAAGGCACACGAACTGCACCGTGAACGGAATGAGACCAACGGCGAATGCCATCAGAGCCACCGCGACGAACTGGGAGTCACGGGCACCACTGCCGTTGCCGAACAGGAGGTCAGCGATGGGGGAGGCCAACGCGATGAAGCCGATGGCGGCTGGCACGAGTGCCACCAGGGACAGCCGCATTGTCTTGGTGGCCTCGGCCGCGACGGCTGGCATGTCACCCGCATCCGCGAGCCGCGACGCGTTCGGGAGCATCGCGGTGGCCAGAGACACGGTGATGAGTGAGTGGGGCAGGATCCACACGAGATGCGCGTTGGAGTACACGAACAGACCAGCGGCGCCATCGGGATCCAGTGCCGTAGCGGAGGTGTTGAGTCTGGTGGTCACGATGAGTGCCAATTGGTTGACCACCACGAAGCCGATCGTCCACTTGGTGAGGGAAAACGTCTTACCGAGACCGGTGCCCCTGAGGTCGAACCGCGGGCGGAATTTGAAGCCGACTTTTCGCAGATAGGGAATCAGGACGATCGACTGCGCTGTGATGCCCAGGGTCGTGCCTATGCCCAGCAACCAGATCTGGCCGGAGGTGAAAGCGCTGGAATGGTCATCGCTGTTCCCCCACACCACCAGGTAGAGGCTCAGTACGGCTATGGCGATGATGTTGTTGGCGATCGGCGCCCACATCATGGGACCGAACTTGTCGCGCGCATTGAGCACCTGGCTCAGTAGGAAGAAGACCCCGTAGAAGAAGATTTGGGGGAGAGTCAGGTAGGCCAGCGCCACCATGGAAGCGAACTGGGATGCCAACTCCGGTGCCCGATAGGCCTCCCCGTAAATCCACGTCACCACGGGTGCCCCCACCGTCACGATGATGGTCACCACGCCGAGTATGAGCAGAAACGCCGTCATGATGCGGTTGGTGTAGGCCTCGCCACCATCTGCATCGTTTCGTATGGCGCGCACGATCTGGGGCACCAGCACGGTGTTCAAGGCCCCGCCGGCGAACAGAATGTAGAGCGAGTTGGGAACGGACGTGGCGACGGTGAGCATGTCGGCCTGACGTGTTCCGTTGCCGAGGATGAAGGCGATCAGCGCCACCCGCACGAACCCAAGAATCCTGGAGATCAGGGTCCCGGAGGCCATGAGAGCGCTCGCCGAGAGCAGCTTCTTCGTCGTCGAGACCTGACTGCTCACGTGTCCCCCTTGGAACGTTCGGACTGTACTGCGCGAATCCTCCACACGGTTCCACCCAACACCACAGCGCCCGAGGCGATGATGATGATCCATCCGACGCGCCCGAGCTGGGTGGCCGTGATCTCGATGGTGACGGGTGTGCCGAAGCGCTGCCCTCCCCGGGTCTCCATCCAGCCCTCAATGCTGACCACGCTGTTCGACGACGCCTCCGGGGTCAGGGTCACGACGCGGTTCTCGCCGCCCTCGATGGTCACGAACTCGGTGGCAGGAACCCGAATGCGCTGCGGGCTGGCACTGTCGAAGACCATGCGCAGGGTGATGGGCACGTCGAGGCCGTTGGTGATGGTGACGGGGAAGGCATTGGAGCGTGAAGCCATGACGAACTGGCCAGCTGCGCTGATGGTGATCTTCTCGGGATCGGCCACAGTGACCGGGCTTGATGACAGCCACTCGAGTGCGGCCTCCTGCGTGGTGAAGCTCGCGGACATGGCCACAGCCGCCACGCGTTCGAGCTGGGCCAGATCGTCGTTGCCGGTCAGGTCACGCCGGAAAGCCGAATCAGCGAACAGCGCCTCAAGTCTGGTGGACAGTTCCTGCCAACGAGGCGAGTCCTGCGCCGGCGTGAACGTGGCAGGTCCGTCATCGGCCGGGATGGGTTCGACGAGGATCTCCGCCGGGAGTTCCTCAAGACTCCGAGCCTCGTCGACGCTACGAGCGAGATAGGTGGGTGGGTCGTCCGAGACGACCTCGGTGGCCACACGTCGCCCCATCTGCTGGACCGCGGTGTTGCTCCCGCCAGGACCCATTCCCTCCCGGTCCGGCTCATCCACACGGACCACACGTAGTGAACCGATGCTGCCACCACTGGTGTTGCTGGCCAGTGCCATCGAGAAACCCAGTCGGGAGAGTTCGCGGGCCAGCTCCGAATTGGCGAAGTCGCCGAGGTCAGCAGCCAGGGGCAGCGCACGCAGCTCCGGGTCCGTCACGGCATCATCGGCCCAACCGACGGCCTCGGCGAGGTATCCGATGGCGCGTGCACGGGGCAGATCGGTGTCGCCCCACGGAAGCCGGAATACCCGGCCGTCCTCGATGACGGTCTCCATGCGTGCGGCCCATTCGGCTGCCGCCTCCACGGGGGGCTGGTCGATGCCAGCCACCGTGTGGTCAGCGGCCAGCGCCCGCACATCCATCAGCAGCATCGGGTCCAGGATGACGGTGGCGTCGAAGTCCTCGGCGAAGGTCAGCAGCTCGTCGAGATCGGAGCCGAGGGCGATGGCCAGGGAGTCGTCGATGAAGTCACCGTCCGCAGTGCGCTGCGGTCCCTCCGCCAGCTTCACCACCTGCGATGAGGAGAGAGGGAGCGACGTCGCTGCCACCAGGATACGACCACGACCCACCGTCTGCCGGTCCTGTTCCCCCTCGACGAAGCCTCGGACGTGCACCCCCACGAGATAGGCGGACTCGTCGGCCTCGAATTCCAGTTCCCCGATGGTGGCGCTCACGCGAAAGGTGGCGCGCTCCCCGGGGCTGAACCAGTCGTCCTCATTGATCCTCTGGACGTGACCGGACTCGATGGTGGGGGGCTCGACGCGTCTGCCGAGCGGCACTTCCGCGGGTGATCTGAGCGTTTCCTCCAGCTCGAATCCCGTGGAGATGGGGGTGGTGGAGCGCCAGAAGTCGACGGCAGTGAACTGCACCCGGACGGCGGACGTATTGATGATGGTGCCGCTGAGTTCCACGATCTGATCGGGGTTGGAGAGGTCCAGTACCGGCGTCGAATTCTCCGTAATGGAGACGTCGATCAGCCCAGGTCCTTCGGCGCGTGCCGGTGCGGGAAAGAAGGTCGCGACGGGGATCACCAACGCCAACGCCACCAGGGCACGCAGGATCCACTGATGCGCTTTCACCGCTCCATGGTAGACGGGAGCTCGCGTTACGCTTCTTTCAGGAGCTAATGATCCCGCGCGTTCCACCAGTCGCGCAGCAGGGCCTCAGCTTCGGGGCGGGCGAGAGGGCCGTGCTCCACGCGATGCTCCAGAAGAAAGCGGTACGCCTCACCCACTTCGCGCCCTGGAGGAATGTCGAGAATCGCCATGATCTCCGTACCGTCGAGGTGCGGGCGAAGTGCATTGAGCTCCTCGGCCTTTGCCAACTCGTCGATGCGCCACTCAAGCTCCTCGTAGTTGCGTCGCAACCGGGTGGCCTTGTCCCGGTTGCGGGTGGTGCAGTCGGAACGGGTCAGGATGTGGAGGCGCTCCAGGTCGTCGCCCGCATCCCGCACGTAACGCCGCACGGCGGCATCACTCCACTGGCCCTCACCGTAACCGTGGAAACGCAGATGCAGCTCCACCAGTCTCGCGACGGATTTCACGACAGCGTTGGGATAGTTCAGGGCGCGGAGCCGTCGCTTCACCAGCTTGGCGCCCACCACGTCGTGGTGATGGAACGTCACCCTCGCGCCCTCGAAGCGGCGAGTGGCTGGTTTGCCGACATCGTGCAGCAGGGCCGCGAGGCGTCCGACGAGGTCGGGGTCGTGCCCGCGTGCCTTCTCCAGATCGATGTACTGCTCCAGGACGGTCAGGGAGTGCTCGTAGACGTCCTTGTGCCGGTGGTGCTCGTCGAGCTCGAGTTGCAGCGCCGGGAGCTCCGGCAGAACGTGCTCGGCAACTCCCGTGCGCACAAGGAGGTCCAGACCAGCGCGCGGAGAATCGGTGAGCATCAGCCCGGAGAGTTCGGCCTGAATGCGTTCGGCGGAGACGATCGTGATGCGCTCAGCCATGGCTGACATGGCGGCTTCCACCTCGGGGGCCACCGTGAACCCGAGCCGCGAGGCGAAGCGAGCGGCGCGCATCATGCGTAGCGGGTCGTCGGAGAAGGACATCTCGGGCGCTGCAGGGGTCCGCAGCACGCCGTCGCCGAGATCCTCGATTCCGCCGTACGGGTCGACGAAGTCATGCGTCACGACGTCGACGGCCATGGCGTTCACCGTGAAGTCACGGCGGACCAGGTCGCCCTCCAAGGTGTCGCCGAACGCCACCTCGGGTTTGCGTGATTCCCCGTGGTACTGATCGGCCCGGAAGGTGGTGATCTCGATCTGCCACTCGGTACCGCCATGGCGTTTCAAGGCGCCGATGGTGCCGAATTCCCGGCCGATGTCCCATGTGGTGGGCGTGAAGCGCTTGAGCAGCTCGTGGGTGAGGTCGACGTGGGCGGAGGTGGTGAAGTCGAGGTCATGTCCGAGGCGGCCGAGGAGTGCGTCGCGGACGGAGCCACCCACTAGATAGAGCGAAGCCCCGGCCCCTTGGAATAGCCTCCCGAGTTCGTCGATGACGGCCGAGATGCGGAGCAGCTGGTCCACGGCGTTGCTCTGGGCTTGGGTCAGGCTGGGCATGGATGACTACCTTACGCCCACCCCTCCACGCGCGCCTGCAGCACCGGATCTGCCAATCGCTCATCATGGCGGAGCGATTGTGGACCAACCACTGGCGGAGAAGGGGCGATTGTGGTTCCATGGTGGTCTGTGTGGAGCAATGACGGCTCCGTGAAGGGTGAAGAGGAGTTCAATGAAGTTCCGGGGGATCAGGTCGCTTGTCGCGTCCGTGTCCTCAGTCGCGGCAATGGCGCTGATTGTCTCGCTCGGCACCCAGCCGAACAATCTGTCGGCTGTCCCGCTTACCTCCGATGGGCAGCCCCGGGCTTCGTATGCCGTCAGCACTGCCGCACCCACACTTCCCACGCTTCCTGACGGCAGACTGGTGCCTGCCGCACACGGGGCACCGCAAGGAGCTGAGGGTGAGCAGGCCCCAGGGGCTACCTCCGCCGCCAGCTCCCGGGTTCCCGAAGAGGCTCCGGGCGAGGACACCACCGTCCTCACCGTTCCCACTGTCGTGCCGACGGCCCCCATTCCGCAGGTGATCCCGACCACCACCGAGCCCGAGGCAGGGACACTGCTCTCCATGCCGCTGGCCGGTCGCAAGACCTCCCGCTTCGGAATGAGATTTCACCCCATCCGACACGTCTGGAAGCTTCACTCCGGGCTTGACCTCGCCGCTCCCTGCGGCACCCCCGTGGGTGCAGCCGCCGGCGGCACGGTGACGAAGGCCGGGTGGGCAGGTGGCAACGGCATCCAGGTGAAGGTGGATCACGGTACGATTGCCGGCCACCGCGTCGTCACCACGTACAACCACCTGTCTGCCATCGGCGTGAGCGTCGGACAGAAGGTGGCGGTGCATCAGGGTGTGGGTCGCGTGGGCAACACCGGATTCTCCACCGGGTGTCACCTGCACTTCGAGGTCATTGCTGACGGAAAGTTCACCAACCCGGAACCTTGGCTGAACGGGACCAGCGTCGCCGTGGACACAGCCGCCATGGTGGCTGGACGTCCAGGCGCCCCGACTACGGGAACGACTTCAGATGGGCAGGTGACGGCCGATCTGAGTACTGCACCCAGTGTTCCGGTGGAGCCGAGCGAGTCAACCGCTCCGAGCGAACCAGCTGATTCGAGTAGACCGGCCGATCCGAATGCTGATCCAAGTGAGCCGGCCGATCCAAGCACCGATCCGAGCGAGCCGGCAGACCCAAGTGCCCCGGTGGATCCGACCACGGACCCGACGTTGCCGGTTGATCCGGCTACTGATCCGACCACGGATCCGACGGTGCCGGTTGATCCGGCTACTGATCCGAC
>CANLTJ010000016.1 GCA_947493995.1 uncultured Arachnia sp.
CACCGGGCCTCCACGTCAAAGGGATCGATGCCCTTGCCCGTGCGGTACTGCAGTCCGCCGGGGCGGACGTCAGCTCCGCCGTCGATGAGGTGATCGGTGTGGGCCGCACGGACATCGGTGGTCGCACCGACAGCCACGCCGCGTGGCGCCAGGCCGTCCTGCGTGCGGGAGAAGGACTGGACGAGATGCTCCGCAGGCCCGCATTCCTGCAGGCCGAGTACGAAATGGTGATCCTGCCGCACCGCATCACCCAGATGGCCGAGTACCTCAAGGTCGCTCGTACGGGACGCGGGGTGCGCTTGTCGCGATCGGGGCGCAAGGCTGTGTGGGCGGTCGTTGAGGCCTACCGGGACGCCGCCCGCGAGGCCGGAACCCTGGACTTCGCCGAGGCCGCCTCCATCGCAGCCGCGCATCTCGAGACGACGGGGGAGCGCCCCGCGCGGCACGTGTTGGTGGACGAGGGGCAGGACTTCAAGCCGTGTCACTGGCAGCTTGTGAGGGCTCTGGCAAAGGAGCAGCCCGACGACATCTCCATCGCGGAGGATGCCCATCAGCGGATCTACGGCCAGAAGCTGGTGCTCTCGGCCTATGGCATTCGGACGCAAGGACGCTCCCGAGGGCTGCGCCTCAACTACCGCACCACCGAGCAGAACCTGGCATGGGCGGTGGGCGTCCTCACCGGTCAGGAGGTCATCGACTCCGAGGGCGAGGCCGAGACCATGGTCGGCTACTATTCCGCGCCTACCGGCCCGAAGCCGGTCGTCCGCTCCTTCCCGACGTTGACCGCGGAGCTGGACCACGCTGCTCAGCTCGTCGGTGCCTGGATGCAGTCGGGAGAGGTCGCACCGGAGACAGTGGCCGTGCTGGTGCGCGACCGGGTCACCCGTGACCGTGTCGTTTCCGGGTTGGGGGAGCGGGGCGTCGATGTTCGGGCGTTGGAGGCCGGGGCCATCAAGCCCGGCCACCCCGTGGCGCCTACCATGCACCGCGCCAAGGGCACGGAGTTCACCAAGGTGTTGCTGTTTGGGCTGAACCGGGATTCCATCCCCATGGGCTTAGGAGCCTACAACTACGACGCTGAGGAGATGAACGCCGCCGAGCTCAGGGAACGCTCGCTGCTCTACGTCGCCGCCTCCCGCGCCCGCGATGAACTGGTGGTGTCATGGAGTGGATCAGCGAGCCCGCTGCTGCCGGAGTAACAATCAATTGGTTACCGTGTCGCTACTCGGTGCAAGATGATTAGCTAATCAGAAAGGCTGGAGGCGTCATGGATTCCAATGAAGAAGCTGTCGTTGTTCCGCTCGTGCCAGCGAGTTCGGATCTGAGCACTGAGGCAATGCTCCGTATGCTGATGAACCGCGATGCACTGCTGATCACTCGTGCTCCCGCCGCCACGAACGTTCCTTCTGGATTGGTAGCCCAAAGCACCGGCGCTTTCTCAAAGGCGATCAGTCAAGCGGCTGGACAACTTGGTCGCTCTACACCCCCCGACAGCCTCTACCGCGTCATTATGCCCACCGGCTCAGTGACTCGTGACCTCATCCCTGCAGTTGGGGGTGGCTTCCGCGGGATCGTTCGTGCGGCGGGGTCGACGAAGATTGGAGGCCAGGTGCGGCTGGTACCTGCTGTGGCTGGTGTCGGTGCCACAGTCGCGGCTGGGCCACTCATCGCAACCGTCGGGCTCGCCGTGGCCGGCGAGATGCTGGCGCAGCACCAGATGCACAAGAAGCTCGACGGGATCAAGAACGCGCTCCTTGGGATTCAGGCTCAGTCAGACGACCGGGAGCGCTCGGTCTTGTTCACCGCGACGCAACAGACGCGCAAGGTCGCGGGATACCTGCTCGATCAAGCACATATACCCTCCATTTCATCGGCTGCCCACGCATTCGGCGATCTGGACACCTTGACGAACAGCTACATCGACCGGCTTGACCGCTGGCTCAACGTCGTTGAGAAGTATGCGGGTGCGGATCGTGTGTACGCTCCTGAGCTGTTGGCCGCGCTGGTGAAAAAGCGTGACAACCCAACGCAGAGCTTTGAACAGATGGTTGCTCGGACCTACGAGGCACTCGCACTACGGGCACGGGTCGTGGTCTTGGAGAAGATCGCCGCCGAGTTCTCGAACCCTGATCGATCGCTGCCTCACGTGGAAAACGTCCTCCGTTCTGAGCTGGCGGCAATTTCTGAGCGACAAGCCCAGCTCGTAGGACTCCTTGACGATCTCAGCGTGTTGCAGATCGACTCGAGCAGAGTGCCGGTCACCTTCGCAGGAAAAGGCACGCTCGGCGCTCGTACAAGCTTCAGCCGACTCGCGAGGGCGCTGCATGCGGCCCCCGACGCGTTGCCTCTTCTAACGGACTCCGACCAAAGCGTTCTCGATTTGTCTCCATCCTCCGAGGGCCTGTCGATTGTGACGCCGACGAGGGGTTAGTCGTCGAGGGTCGGTGTGGTCGTCCACTGCCGTCTGACTGACGAAAGGAGTACCGCAGCTCAGTACACTGAGGAGATGAGCATCTTGACTGTCGAGAGCGCTTCCCTGCGTGAGGCGATTGCAGTGCGCCGCGATGCGGTGGACGCGGTTTTGCGGCGCTATCGAGCGGTCAATCCGCGGCTGTTTGGTTCCGTTGCTAGAGGTGACGCCACTGCAGCAAGTGACATCGATCTCTTGGTGGATTTGCTGCCCGGCAGCGGCAACGACCTGTTGCGTGTCGCTGGCGTAGCAGAAGAATTGAGCCAAATCCTAGGGGTGAGGGTTGACGTCGTCGCTCAGTCGCTGCTCCGGGACGAGGTCTCCGCCACCGCCTTGACTGACTCGGTGGCTCTGTGACGAGATCGGACCGCGAGCGGTTCACCGACATACTTGAAGCGATCCTCCGGTGCCAGGACTATGAGCAATTTCTGCACTCGGAGGAGTTCGGCTCGATGGCCTATGACGCTGTCCTTCGTAATCGCGCCGTGATCGGTGAAGCTGTCCGTGCGCTGCCTGCGGAGACACGGCAGGGGATGCCCGATGTGCCGTGGGCTGGGATCGCAGGACTCCGGAACATCGTCGTCCACGAGTATTTCCGGGTGAACCCGGACCTCATCCTCGATCTTGTGGAGAATCAGCTCGCTCCGTTGGCAGAACCTCTGCGCGATTTATAGCCCGCTTAAATTCACTACTTGCCGTCGCGAGGTTTGGTAGGAAGGATCCCTTCTTGTCCATGCTTGCCAACGCGCTAACGCATAAGTCTGGTGGCGTCTCCTCGATCAGAGCTACTCAACACGGGCCGAAGGGGCCACCAGCGCAGGCAACTTAACTCCGCGCGGTCTGCTCTCAACTCCGCACCTCTGGCCACATACCTGGTTTGCCCAGAAAGGGTTCTGTGGGGCAGTTCGATGGTCGGGGCGACAGGACTCGAACCTGCGATCTCCTGCTCCCAAAGCAGGCGCGCTAGCCACTACGCTACGCCCCGATCGCCCACCGCGGCGGGCCCCGCACACTCTACTGCACGTGCGCGGAGCGCCACCAACTCAAGCAGCTGCTTGCGGGCGGTCGATCAGTGCGGAGATAGCGGACGTCGCGAGGCTGATGATGATCGAGCCCAGCACGGCCCACCAGAAGCCGTCGACCTGGAAGCCGAAGCCCAGGTTGGTCGCCAACCAGGCGGTGAGCATCAGCATGAGCGCATTGATGACGAAGAGGAACAGGCCCAGGGTCAGGACGACGAGGCAGGCGCTTGCGAACGTCAGGAGGGGACGGACGATGGCGTTCACCAGACCGAAGATGATGGACACCACGATCAGCGTCATCACCCTCTCGCCGGTGGCGTCGGCGGTCATGCTGATACCGGGGACGAGCCATACGGCGAGAGCGGTGGCAAGGGCCGAGATGATGAGGCGAATGACAAGGTTCATGGGACCAGCCTGCCATGGTCTGCGGTCAGATTGCCCTGCGATAAACCTCAGCTCGTCCCTCGCTGCGGGGAGCGGGGTAAACACGGATCATTCGTTGGCGGCTGCTGCTCAGGCACAGTATGGGGTGGTCTCGTGCCTCGTCGGCCGGTACTCAAGTACCGAATGGAGTCTGGCGGGTGGAGGGCCTTCGATACGCAGCTGACTCGTTCCTCGTCGGCTGCTACTCAGGCACCGCTTGGGTGGGGCGCGCTGACCAGCCAGAACCGAACGGTTAACGCGAGCAGTGAGGCCCGCCGAGGGACAGAAAGTGGGGCCACCCGAGGGACTGAAAAGGCCCCGGAATCTTGCGATCCCGGGGCCGTATCGAGCGGATGACGGGAATCGAACCCGCGTAATCAGTTTGGAAGACTGAGGCTCTACCATTGAGCTACATCCGCGAACAACGCGACTCAGCATACAGGCACCGGACACCGGTCCCGCAAACCGGAAAGCCGTCTCCGGCCCTGTCGACGACGGCGCTCGATTGTGGGCCGCGCGGGGCTGCTCGCTAGAGTTGACGCCGAACACACTGGATCGTCAAGCAGATCCCACCCTATGTAGGAGACAACCTCGTGCCCAGCACTTCAGAGCAGCTCAGCCCGACGCGGGCCAAGCTCACCGTCGAGATTCCGTTCACCGAGCTGAAGCCCCACCTTGACAAGGCGTACAAGGAGATCGCGCAGCAGGTCAACATCCCCGGATTCCGCAAGGGCAAGGTGCCAGCCACCGTCATCGACCAGCGCTTCGGCCGCGGCGTCGTCCTGCAGGAGGCCATCAACGAGGCACTCCCCAAGGCCTACCAGGAGGCCGTCGCCGACGCAGGCATCATCCCGCTCGGCCAACCCGACGTGGACGTCACCAAGCTGGAGGACAATGAAGTGGTCGAGTTCACCGCCGAGGTGGACGTCCGCCCCGACTTCGAACTCCCGGACTTCTCCTCCCTCGAGGCGACGGTCGACGCTCCCGAGGTGACCGACGACGCCGTCGAGGAACGCATCAACGTCCTGCGGCAGCGATTCGCCACCACCACCGAAGTGGACCGTGCAGCAGCCGACGGCGACGTCCTGACCCTCGACCTCGCCGCCTCGCAAGACGGGAAGCAGCTCGACGAGTCGACGGCCGAGGGCGTCACTTACAAGATCGGCGAAGGCGTCGGCATGCTGGAAGGTCTCGACGAGGCCGTCACCGGGCTGAAGGCCGGCGAGTCCAAGACCTTCACATCCACGCTGGTCGGTGGCGACTTCCGCGGCCAGGAAGCGGACATCACCGTCACCGTGACCAAGGTCTCCGAGCAGGAGCTGCCCGAGGTGGACGACGAGTTCGCCCAGATGATCTCGGAGTTCGACACCGTCGAGGAGATGAAGGCGGACCTGCGCAAGGCGGTCGAGAACCAGGCCCAGAGCGAGAAGATCGCGGATGCCCGCGACAAGGTGCTGGAAGCCGCCCTCGCGGAAGTCGATTTCGAACTGCCGCAGGCGCTGCTCACCACCGAGCTGGAGATGCGACGCAACCAGATTGAGCAGCAGCTCGCCCGCGGCGGCATGAGCGTGGACACCTACCTCGAGCAGGCCGAGGACGAGGACGCGCAAACCGCCGAGGAGTTCTGGAAGACCATCGACGAGCGCTCCGAGCAGGCCGTGCGTGCCCAAATGCTGTTGGACAAGTACGCCGACGACAACAAGCTTGAGGTCTCGCAGGAGGAGTTGACTGAGTTGATCTTCCGCAAGGCGCAGGAGAACAACAACAGCCCCCAGGACGAGATCAACCACATGATGGAACACAACCACATGGGCGACTGGATGCAGGAGATCCGACGTGGCAAGGCGCTGGCGCTCATCTGCGCCGCCGCGACGGTGGTGGATTCCGACGGCAACCCCGTGGACATGTCCCTGGAGGTCGTGGAGACCGACGATCCCGAACTCGCGGAGGACCCCGACGGCGCCGAGCCCGTCGACTCCGCAATCGCCGCCGAGTCCGTGGACCAGGACGCCGTCGAGGTTGCAGACGACGACAATTGATCCCACACCCTCAGGGAGCCCCGACCAGCCCGCGCTGGCCGGGGCTCTCAGCTTTTGACGAGGCGCGCCGTCTCATCGCCAAACGCGGCACTGTTCGCGACGCGCCGCCACGGCACTACTGTTGCCTGCTGGGGACCGGCCCCTTGATCACACCTTGCATGTGGAGACTTTGATGAGTGAGCACGAACCGACGCGAGACGCCAGCTCCGCCGAGGAGCACCCGAACGCGGAGGCAGGTGCCACGGTGATCTCACCGGACGCCGACGACCGCGCCAACGACGAGGACTCCGGCAGGGACGCCTCGCCGCAGCGTGCAGCGACGGGGGAGCAGGACGCCGCCCAATCCGCCGGACCCCACGACGCGGACCCGGTTCCCGTCGACCAGGGCCGCTCCCGCGCGGCAGGCGTCGTCATCGCCATGGGGGCCACTGCCCTGTCCATCTGGTTGCTGCGGGAGTTCAGCAGCGTCGTCGCCCCCATCTTCCTGGGCGCCAACCTGCTCATCGCGGCCTACCCCGTCTACACCCTGCTGCGCAAGATCAAGACGCCGCGATTCCTCGCCGCCATCGCCACCGGCTTCACCGTCTTCCTCGTGCTCCTCCTGGGAGTCGCAGCTCTCGTATGGTCCGGCAGCGCCATGATCAACAAGCTCGGCGACTACACCGAGCAGTTCACCGAGCTGTACAACGACAGCATCCAGTTCGTCTCCCAGTTCGGGTTCAACGAGTCGCAGCTCCTGGACCAGCTGACCTCCATCTCACCCTCCAACGTGCTCTCGGTGGTACGTGGACTGCTGTCCAACCTGTCCAGCGCAGGCAGTCTGACGCTGGTGATCATCGTGGTGCTCGTGTTCATGGTGATGGACCTGCCCTCCATGGCGAAGCGCATGAGGCTGACCAACCGGCTCCACCCCACCTTCACCAACAACTTGGAGACCTTCGTCGCCGGCATCCGTCGCTACTGGCTGGTGACCACCATCTTCGGATTGATCGTCGCCGTCCTCGACGGTCTGGCTCTGGTGGTGCTCGGCGTTTCCCTGCCGGTGGTGTGGGCCGTGCTGAGCTTCATCACCAACTACATCCCCAACATCGGCTTCGTGATCGGCCTGATCCCGCCCGCCCTGCTGGCGCTCGTGGAACAGGGACCCATCACGGCGCTGCTCGTGGTGGTGATCTACAGCGTCCTGAACTTCGTCCTCCAATCGATCGTGCAACCGAAGTTCACCGGCGATGCCGTCGGCATCACCCCGACGGTGTCGTTCATCTCCCTGCTGCTGTGGGCCGCCGTCTTCGGTCCGCTGGGAGCCCTGATCGCACTGCCGTTCACCCTGATGATCAAGGCGATGCTCTTCGACAACGATCCCAAGTCCCGCTGGATCAATGTCATGATCGCCTCCCACCCGGAGAAGTCGGTGGAGGAGTCGGCATGACGATGCTCAGCAATCAGGACATGGCCTTCCTGGAGCAGGCCGTGGATCTCGCCGAGGAGGCGCTCAATGCTGGCGACGAACCCTTCGGCACCGTTCTGGTGCTCGACGGCGAGTGGGTGTTCAAGGACCGCAACCGGATCTCCGGCGGTGACAGCACACGCCATCCGGAGTTCGCCGTCGCACGATGGGCGGCCGAGAACCTGACGCCCGAGCAGCGCTCCACCGCGGTGACCTACACCTCGGGCGAACACTGCGCCATGTGCGCAGCGGCCCACGGCTGGGTGGGTCTGGGAAGGATCGTCTATGCCAGCTCCACCGAGCAACTGGTGGAGTGGCTGCACGAATTCGGCGTGGCACCCGGCCCCGTCGCCCCGCTGGCCATCAACGACGTCGTGCCCGGACTGCCGGTGGACGGCCCTGCACCGCTGCTCGCGGACCGGCTGAAAGAACTTCACCGCCGCAGCCGCACCTGAAACACCCTCGAATGTGTGGCCGGAGTTCCTCGGTGGGCGAACTCGGGGCCCGGTTCCTTGGCTGTGGGTGAGGAGCCGGTAGGTTTGCACTCGTGAACGCGAACAACAGTGATCAAATCTCCATGTCCGCCCCCTCGGGCGCCGGACTTGGCATGACTGACAATGTGTACTCCTCGCTGCTCGCCAACCGCATCATCTTCCTCGGCTCCGAGGTGAAGGACGAGAACGCCAACGCGATCTGCGCCCAGATGCTGTTGCTGAACGCCGAGGACCCGCACAAGGACATCTACCTCTACATCAACTCCCCGGGCGGCTCGGTTGACTCCGGCATGGCGATCTTCGACACCATGCAGTGGATCAGCAACGACGTCGCGACGGTGGCCATGGGACTCGCGGCCTCCATGGGGCAGTTCCTGCTCTCAGCCGGCCAGCCGGGCAAGCGCTTCGCGCTGCCGCACAGCCGCATCATGATGCACCAGCCGTCCGGTGGACTGGGAGGAACAGCCTCCGACATCCGCATCCAGGCCGAGCAGTCCCTGCACATCAAGCAGACGATGGCGGCACTGATCGCCGAGCACACCGGCCAGAGCGTCGAACAGATTGGCATCGACTCCGATCGCGACCGGTGGTTCACCGCCGAGCAGGCGCTCGAGTACGGCTTCATTGACCACGTGTATGAGCGTGCGTCCCAGATCAACTCGGAGGCTCCGAACCAGTGATGAACCACCTTCCCACCGGAATCGCTCCGGCCGGTCCACAGGACAACTACTACATCCCCCAGTGGGAGGAGCGCACCAGCTACGGCGTGCGCCGCGTGGACCCCTACACCAAGCTGTTCGAGGACCGCATCATCTTCCTCGGCACGCCCATCTCCGACGAGATCGCCAACGCCGTCATGGCGCAGCTGCTCTGCCTGCAGTCGATGGACGCGGATCGCCAGATCTCGATCTACCTCAATTCGCCGGGCGGCTCCTTCACCGCGTTGACGGCGATCTACGACACGATGCGCTACATCAAGCCGGAGATCCAGACCGTGTGCCTGGGCCAGGCAGCGTCCGCGGCGGCGCTGATTCTGGCCGGTGGCACGAAGGGCAAGCGTCTGGCGCTGCCCAACTCGCGCATCCTGATCCACCAGCCGGCCACCGAGGGCGGCTACGGTCAATCCTCCGACCTGGAGATCCAGGCCCGCGAGATCATGCGCATCCGGACCCTCATGGAACAGATGCTGGCGGAGGACACCGGACAGAGTGTCGAACAGGTCAGCAAGGACATCGAGCGCGACAAGTACCTGACGGCGGAGGAAGCCGTCGAGTACGGCATCATCGACGACATCCTGCCCTCACTCAAGGGGCTCGACGCCTGAGCAGGTCGTGACGCACGCCCGATACGGGTGTCCTCCGTATGGATGACACCCGTACGGGTAGTGTGGAGTTTCAGCAGCACAGCAGAACGGCCATCAGCCAGGGGGTGAGGACATGGCGCGGATCGGAGAATCCAGCGAGCTTTTCAAGTGCAACTTCTGCGGCAAGAGCCAGAAGCAGGTCAAGAAACTGATCGCCGGCCCGGGTGTCTACATCTGCGACGAATGCATCGGGCTGTGCAACGAGATCATCGAGGAAGAGTTTCCCGAGACCAGCAGTATTGGCCTGGTGGAGGAGCTGCCCAAGCCCCGCGAGATCCGTGAATTCCTGGACACCTACGTCATCGGCCAGGACCCCGCCAAGAAGGCGCTCAGCGTGGCCGTCTACAACCACTACAAGCGCATCCAGGCCGAGGCCAAGGCTCCGCGCCATGCCAACGACCAGGAAGATGTGGAGGTGGCCAAGTCCAACATCCTCCTCATCGGGCCCACCGGCTGCGGGAAGACCTATCTCGCGCAGACGCTCGCAAGGATGCTGAACGTCCCCTTCGCCATGGCGGACGCCACCGCCCTCACGGAGGCGGGCTACGTCGGCGAGGACGTCGAGAACATCCTCCTCAAACTCATCCAGGCCGCGGACTTCGACATCAAGAAGGCCGAGACCGGCATCATCTACATCGACGAGATCGACAAGGTGGCGCGCAAGAGCGAGAACCCCTCCATCACGCGCGACGTCTCCGGCGAGGGTGTCCAGCAGGCACTGCTGAAGATTCTGGAGGGAACGGTTGCCTCCGTGCCACCCCAGGGTGGACGCAAGCACCCCCACCAGGACTTCCTGCAGATCGACACCACCAAGGTGCTCTTCATCGTCGGCGGCGCCTTCGCGGGTCTCGAGGAGATCGTGAACACGCGTATCGGCAAGCAGCCACTCGGGTTCAGCCGTAGGTCGGAGAACAAGGAGCTGATGGTCGATCCATTCGCGATGGTGCGCCCGCAGGACCTCCACAAGTTCGGCCTGATCCCCGAGTTCATCGGGCGCCTGCCCATGATCTCCAGCGTGTCGCCGTTGGATCGCGAGGCGCTCGTCAGGATCCTTACTGAGCCGCGCAACGCCCTGACCAAGCAGTTCGCCAAACTTTTTGAGCTCGACGGTGTGCGCCTCGAGTTCACCTCCGACGCCATCGAGGCCATCGCGGATCAGGCACTCGAACGCGGCACCGGTGCCCGCGGTCTCCGCGCCATCTTGGAGGAACTGCTGCTTGAGGTGATGTTCGAGGTGCCCTCCAGCGAGGACGTGGCCCAGGTGATCATTCACCGGGACACGGTCATCGGCAACACTGGGCCGGAGATGGTGCCCCGAGCCAAGCTGGCTCGTCGGCGGGATCTCTCCGCCTGATTCACCTCTTGCTGACCGCCGCCAGCCTTCTGTGTGAAGCCGCCCCGGGGCGTTCGGCATCCCTGATACTGAATGTAGATGCCGAGAGCAACCATCACCCACCTCGTTTCCTGAGTAGCCCCGCGACAAAGGAGCAGGGTGTATCGAAGGACGATTCGCAAGTCACGAGGCCTTTCGATACACGGCAGGTTCGTTCCTCACCGGCCGCTACTCAAGGAAACGACAGGCTGAGCACGGGATCGAGCGGCTTCTCGATCCTTCATCTCTCCCAGCGCCGCAACGGCGGAGAAGCTGAATAGTCCGGCACGAGTGGGGGCGTGGGTCGCTGGTGCAGGGTGCGCGGCTCCTTCGCTAGGTTGGGAGCATGACTCGCGGCTATCTCAGGTATCCCCATGTCCACGACACCTCCGTGGTGTTCGTGGCCGACGACGACCTCTGGCTGACGTCCACCGACGGCGGTCGAGCTCACCGCCTGACGGCCGACGGCAGCCCGCCCCGCAGCCCGCGATTCTCCCCGGACGGTGCCAGCGTCGCCTTCGTCAGCGGGGTCAACGGCGGACTGGACCTCTACGTCGTCGATCTCGACGGCGGACGCCGCCGCCTCACGTGGGTGGGCGCCAGGCGGATGCTCGTCTCCGGATGGTTGGATCAGGACCACATCCTGCTTGCATCGGATCATGCCGACGGCAACCGGGCCATGACGAGCCTGTTCTCCGTCTCGGTCGACGGCGACCTCGAACGGCTGCCATGGGGCCCCGCGATGGCCGCCGCAGTGCACAAGGACGGCCGCGTGGTGCTCGCCTCCCCGAACTTCCAGGGCCCGGAACGCTGGAAGCGCTACCGCGGCGGCATGGCCGTGCGGCTCTGGATCTCCGACAAGAAGCGCAAGAGCTGGGAACGCCTGCTGCCGGAACAGACTGCCAGCCTGGCTCTGCCGTCGTGGGTGGGCAACCGGGTGCTGTTCACCTCCGATCTGGGTGCCTCCCTGCCCGGCAAGCCCGGCGAACAGGCCCAGGTGTACTCGGTGGGCCTGCGCAAGGGGGATCTGCGGCAGCACACCCGCCACAACTTTGATGACGGATATGTGCGGGATGCCACCACGGATGGCACCCGCGTCGTCTACCACGCCCGCGGGCAGCTCTTCGTCATGGACTCCCTGGACGCGAACCCGCGTCGGATCAACGTGACGACGGCCCTGGGTGCCCCCGAGCCGGTGGTGTTGACACCGACGGATCGGCTCGAGGCCGTGGTGCCCGATCAGGGCGGCGACGGGTCGCTACTGGACTGGCGCGGTTCCGCCTGGTTCCTGACCCACCGCGGCGGGCCGGCCCGCGCGCTCAGCGACCTACCGGGCGTGCGCATCCGGGAACCACAGGTGCTGGGCACATCAGGTCGCGGGATCTGGGCCACCGACGCCGAAGGCGAGGACTGCTTGGAGATCGCCGCACTGGATGGCGAGGGCGAACCCCGTCGCATCGCCCACGGCAAGCTGGGCCGGGTGTTGGCTCTGGCATCCAACACCGACGGCTCCCGGGTGGCGGTGGCCAGTCACGATGGCACCGTTCACGTTGTCGACACCGCGAAGGGCGTTGTGAGAAAAGTGGGGCGCTCCAGCGAGGGCGAAGCCACCGGTCTGGTCTTCTCGCCGGACTCCCGCTATCTCGTATGGCGCGAAGCCGTGGCCAACGAGGGCATGCTGGGCCGCCTCGTCGGCTATGACCTCGCCGAGAACAGCGGCTTCGAGCTCACGCGCGGGCAGTTCAATGACTACAGCCCCACCTTCAGCCACGACGGCAAGTACCTGTACTTCCTCTCCAGCCGCACGATCGATCCCACCTACGACGAGCTGACCTTCGATTTGTCGTTCACCAATACCGTGCGGGCATTCGTGGCGCCGCTGCGCGCCGAGGACCCCGTCCCCTTCGGTCCCGCCTCCGACGGCTGGGCCCTCAGCGAGAGCACCGACGTAGGGTCCAAGCCCGCTGCAGAGGAGGACGCTAAGCCGGAGCCTGTCGTTCTGGATCTTGCGGGCTTTGAGGACCGGATGCTGCCGCTACCGGTCCCCTCGGGGCGCTACGCGTCCTTGCAGGCCTCGGCCAACGGTGTGCTGTGGCGGCGCATGTCCGGCTACACCGGCGAACTCGGCTCCGGGAAGGTGCCAGGCGACGAGGCGAAGGACTCCGTCGAGTTCTACGACGTCACCAAGCGCAAACTCACCGTGGTGGTGGAGGCCTGCGACAGCGCCGCTGTCAGTGGTGATGGCAAACAACTGGTCGTGCGCAACGGCGACGACATCTTCGTCCAGCCAGCCGAGACCAAGCCCGAGCCCGACGACGACGCCCACGTCACCGTTGACCTCAGCCGGCTGCGTCGACGCATCAATCCCCGCGACGAGTGGCGCCAGATGTTCGACGAGAACGCCCGCCTCATGCGGGACCATTACTGGCGGCCGGACATGGACGGCGTCGACTGGGACGCCGTCTGCGCGAAGTATCGGCCGCTCGTGGAGGAACTCGCCACCCACGACGACCTGATCGACGTGCTGTGGGAGACGGTCGGGGAACTCAACACCTCGCATGCGTACGTCTTTCCCCCGGCCGACGGCGAGGCTCCGGGCACGGGCTGGCTGGGCGCCGAGTTTGGCCGCAACAGTAAGGGCGACGTGACCATCACGCGCATCCTGCCGGGCGAATCGTCGGATCCGAGCGCTCGCTCGCCGCTGCTGGCCGCTGGCGTCGGCGCCCAGCCGGGCGACGTGGTGGTGGCCGTCGATGGTCGGCCCACTGCTGAGGTGCCCCACATTGGGGTCCTGCTGCAGGGGGCGGCCGAGAAGGTGGTGGAGCTGTCGTTGGTGCGTGGAAGCCTGAAGCGACGCGTGGCCGTCGTACCCATCCACACGGAAGCGAGCCTGCGCTACCACGAGTGGGTCGCCGGTCGAGCTGCCTACGTGAGGGAGAAGTCGGGCGGACGGATCGGCTATGTGCACGTGCCCGACATGGCAGCCCACGGTTGGGCCGAGTTCCACCGGCTCATTGAGGCCGCCACGCGCTGCGACGCCGTGATCGCCGACGTGCGCTTCAACGGCGGCGGACACACCTCCGAGCTGGTGATCGAACGCCTGGCACGCAAGGTGATCGGCTGGGGGTTCGGACGGCACTTCGACAAGCCGTTCACCTACCCGTCGCAGGGGCTGCGCGGCCCGGTTGTCTTCGTCACGAACCCGTACGCCGGCTCCGACGGCGACATCGTCACCGGAGCCGCCCAGAACATGGGCCTCGGCACGGTGGTGGGGGAGCGCAGCTGGGGTGGTGTCATCGGCATCGATGGTCGGTTCTCGCTGGTGGACGGCACGGAAGTGACGCAGCCCCGTTACGCGCACGCCTTTGACCTGCAGGGCTACGGGCTGGAGAACCACGGCACCGAGCCTGACGTCGTCGTGCCCATGGGACCGCTGGACTGGGAGTCCGAGGATGACATCCAGCTCGATGCGGCCATCGCCGAGGTCATGAAGACTCTGAAGGCCACGCCCGCTGCCACGCCACCGGCGATCCCGAAGCCGCGCGTCTGATTCGTCGCCGCTCCTTGGACGCGAGGTCCGTCAACATTCGCGTGGGCAGACCAACCGAAATGTTCATGGAACTCATTGGCGCAAGGGAATAGAGCCTCACACGAGGCGCGCGACCAGGTCGGCGCGGTGATTGCTGCCGCGAACGATCTCCGCATTGGGCTCGTCGGTGGTCGAAGCCCAGGCCTGTGCCTCCGCCCGGGTCCGGCCGAAGCGCTCGTGACGAGCCACGAGTTGGGCCATCCGCTGGTCCTCCGCGGGTTCGAGGAACCAGGCCTCGTCGAGCAACTCCCGAATCTCCGACCAGGGCTCCTCATCGAGGAGTAGGTAGTTGCCAGCCGTGATGACCAACTGGCAGGACTCCTCCACGGCGATGGCTCCGGCGACCGCGAGGTCAAGTGACCGATCGAAGACCGGGGCATAGACGGGGTCCGGCCCTGCCTCTTTGAGCCGACGCAGGAGGTGGACGTAGCCAGCGGCATCAAAAGTGTCCTTGGCTCCCTTGCGATTGCGACGTCCCAGTGTGGTCAACAGCTCATTGGAGAGGTGAAAGCCGTCCATCTCCACGACCTGTGTTGCGGGTCCAAGCGCGTCGGCGATGATCTCGGCGACGGTGGACTTGCCCGCGCCTGGAGCCCCCACCAGCCCCAGCAGTTGACGTCCCGGATTGCGCGTCAGGTCGCGGGCGCGTTCGACCAGCTCATCCACGGTCACATCGGTGACGGCTATGGGCATGTCCATGGAAATCTCCTGCTTCGCGGCTTGCGTACAACTCTATGAGAGGGGATCACGGAGCTTCGGCAACATTTAGGGGGGCTGACCAACCGAAATGTCGTCGGAACTCAACGATTGAGGGAACCCGGGCCCGACACCGTGGGGTCGCCGGGGATGCGGTAGCGCAGTTGGAGGTGTTCGGGCTCTGTGGCTTCCGGGCGCAGACCGATACGCGGTCCGGTGGCGACAGGAGGTTCATCCGGGCGATCGGATACCCAGACGGGGGAGTCTGCGGCGCACAGGTCGAGACCGTCGTCCAGCCAGTTGATGCCCAGTACGACGGTGAGACGTCCGGGACCCTGCGCGAGGTCACGGTCCTTCCGCGTCACCCCGGCGGCGCTGCGACGAGCACGCGCGAGCTCAACACCCTGCACCACCTCACCGGCCCGTACGAGGCACCCGTTAGCGTGGTCAAGGGTCGAGGCGACGATGTTGCAGCAGGAGTGCAGACCCATGTGGCGGTACACATACAGGTGACCGGCTTCACCGAACATCGTTTCATTCCGCGCGGTCATGCCGCGGAAGGCATGTGACCCGGGATCATCGACCCCGTCGTAGGCTTCGAGCTCGGTGATACGCACCACAACGCCGTCGGCCGTCACGAGGTGACACCCCAGAAGCCTCGGCGCGAGTTCACGTACCGGATGCTGGAAGAACTCGCGGGGCAGCCGGGGCCAGGCCGCGTCCATGCTCAGTCTGTCTTCTCCACCAGATCGACCTCGACGGCCAGTGGCTGGTCTGCCGCGGTCCAGGTCACCTGGCCCGTAATCTTGCCGACAGATCGCAGATCAGCCCCGATGGTCTTCAGCCGATCCAACACCTCGGCCGGGCCGGAGAATGCCGCCCGCGACACCTCGGTTTTCATGGAGACCTTCGCGTTCGATTTGGCTCCACGGATGGCGATGAGCGCCGCCGCGAGATCGGTCAGAAGTGCGTCGTCGCCGTCGACTGCGATCTCATCGACGCTCGGCCAGGACGCCCGATGGATGGAACCGCCGTGGGTCCACCGCCACGCCTCCTCGGTGACGAACGGCATGAACGGGGCGAAGAGGCGGAGTTGCACGTCGAGCGCCAGACCGAGGGCCGCAAGGGCGGAGGCCTTCTCATCCTCGGACTGTGCACCATAGGCGCGTTCCTTGACGAGTTCCAGATAGTCGTCGCAGAAGGACCAGAAGAAGGTCTCGGTCTTCTCGAGCGCGGTGGTGTAATCGAAGGCGTCGAAGGCGGCGGTGGCGTCACGCACCACGCGGGTCAGGCCGGCGAGGACCGCCTTGTCGACGGGGTTTGTCACCGACTCCAGCCCACCGGCGTCGGCTGCCAGTGACAGCACGAAGTTGCTGGCGTTCAGTATCTTCATGGCGAGCCGCCGGCCCACCTTCATCTGGGACTCATCGAACGGTGAGTCCAGGCCCGGGCGGGCCATGGCGGCGCGCCAGCGGACGGCGTCCGAGCCGAACTTGTCCAGGATGTCGGTGGGCACCACCACGTTGCCCTTGGACTTCGACATCTTCTTGCGATCCGGGTCCGTCACGAAGCCGGAGATGGTGGCGCGCTCCCACGGCAGCGAGCCGTTCTCGAAGTGCGCGCGGACGACGCGGCTGAACAGCCAGGTGCGGATGATGTCATGCGCCTGCGGGGCGAGATCCATGGGGAATGTGAGGTTGAACAGCTCCTCGTCGCGCTCCCAGCCGCATGCGATCTGCGGGGTGAGCGAGGAGGTGGCCCACGTGTCCATGATGTCGGGATCGGCCATGAAGCCACCCGGTTGGTTGCGCTGATCCTCGGAGTAGCCGGCGGGGCGGTGCCGCACCGGGTCGACGGGAAGCGACCCCTCGTCGGCGACCAGAGGGTGGTCGTGATCGGGTTCGCCATCGGCGTCCAGGGGATACCAGACGGGGAACGGCACGCCGAAGAAACGCTGGCGCGAGATCAGCCAGTCGCCAGCGAGGCCGCTGACCCAGTTCTCGTAGCGATGACGCATGTACTCGGGCGAGAACTTGAGCTCCCGGCCCCGTTCCAGAAACGTTTCCTTGAGGTCGTCGTCGCGCCCACCGTTGCGGATGTACCACTGACGGGTGGCCACGATCTCGAGTGGCTTGTCACCCTTCTCGTAGAAGTTGGCCATGCGGGAGGTGGCCTTGGGTTCGCCGTCGAGTTCGCCGTTCTCGCGCAGCATCGCGACGGTGGCCTCCCGGGCGGAGAACGCGGTCTTCCCAGCCAGCGGCTCGTAGGCCTCCGCGTTGGTAACCCATTCGGGTGTCTCGCGGACGAACCGACCGTCGCGCCCGATCACCGTGCGGGTGGGCAGGTCCAGCTCCCGCCACCACATCACGTCGGTGAGGTCACCGAAGGTGCAGCACATCGCGATGCCGGCACCCTTGTCGGGTTCTGCTGTCGGATGGGCGAGGACGGGGATCTCGACGCCGAAGATCGGCGAGGTGACCGTGGTGCCGAACAGCGGCTGATAGCGCTCGTCGTCGGGGTGGGCGATGAGCGCGCACACGCTGACGATCAGCTCCGGACGGGTGGTCTCGATGTGGATGGGTTCGCCGTCGGCGCCATGGAAGGCAACGCGGTGGTAGGCGCCGGGATATTCACGCGCCTCGAGTTCGGCCTGCGCGACGGCCGTGGAGAACGTCACGTCCCACAGCGTGGGCGCGTAGGAGAGGTAGGCCTCGCCGCGGGCGTAGTTCCGCAGGAATGCCTTCTGGGCGACGGCCTGGGCGTCGTCGGAGATGGTGGCATACAAGGTGTCCCAGTCCACGGACAGGCCCAATTGGCGCCACATCGTCTCGAAGACCTGCTCGTCCACTTCCGTCAGCTCGTGACACAGCTCGATGAAGTTGGCGCGACTGATGGGCAGTTGACGCTTGGAATCCGGCTTGGCGGGGGGTGTGAACTCGGCGTCGTAGGCGATGGACGGGTCGCACCGGACGCCGTAGTAGTTCTGCACGCGACGCTCCGTCGGCAGACCATTGTCGTCCCAGCCCATCGGGTAGAACACCTGCTTGCCCTTCATGCGCTGGTACCGGGCGACGAGATCCGTGTGCGTGTAGCTGAAGACGTGACCGACGTGGAGTGAGCCGGACACCGTCGGGGGAGGGGTGTCGATGCTGAAGACGTCCGCACGGCTGGCGGGACGCTCGAATGCGTAGGTCTTCTCGTCGCGCCACACTTCGCTCCACTTGGACTCCAGTCCTTCCAGGATGGGCTTGTCGGGAAGACCGGACGGCTGTCGTGCGTGCTCACTCATGCGCTGAATCCTAGTGACTGCTTAGCGAGCGCCCCAATCGATCAGGTGTGCTCTTGCCGTCAAATGATGACGATCACCATGGCGCTCGTCCCTGGGTAGCAAGTGGATGATGCGTGGCGGCAGTGTGTGGCTCCACAGTGTGAAACCTCTGTGCAGTGACTTGTCTCTGGTGCTCGAGCATCGCCCGTTTGATAGCTGCGGTCAGGCTCGTCGGCGACATGCCGAGGTCGACAGCGTACCGAGCGACATCCTGCACCAGCTCCATCAGTCGTTCCTCACGCACCTCCCCATCCGCACGCGGGGGGGCCGTGACCCGTGTGCCGGCGCCACGACGAGACAGAACCATGCCGTCCTTTTCCAGCTGCGCATAAGCGCGTGCAACCGTCCCGGCTGCGAGGGATAGGTCAGCAGCTAGTTGTCGCACGGACGGTAACCTCTGCCCGTCGACGAGAGCGCCCTCCGTGATCAGTTCATCGAGTTGTCGACGCAGTTGTTCGAACGGAGGTGTGGGGTCGCTGGCGTCGACATGTAGCCGCAAGCTCACGACGGGGCCTCGGACTTCGCCGCGGCACTACCGTGACTTTGGCGTAGGCGCGAGTCGGCGCCGGGGAGCACCAGGAGGACGGCGCACCAGATTGCCATCGCCATCGCCGCAAACTCCAGCAGCACCCCGCTCCAGCCCGCAAGTCGGAGCAACGCGGGGACAGAGTTCTGCGGGATAGCGAGGGTGGAGACGAGAACGCCGACGAGGAATAGAGTGCCGGCCACACCCACCCCGACGGCAGCGAGGATCGATTCCACGGCGCGGGCGCGAACAAGATCATCAACCCGTACGATTTCGGGGTCGGATGCATCTCGCGGGCGGCGCACTGTGATGCTGATAGCAACCCACGCAAGGACGAGCATTATGCTCAGCGCCACGGTGAGGGGCACTGCGTAGAACGATCCCGGCCACGGTCCAATTGTCGCCGTGAATGCAGGGTCCCCAGACGCTCTGAAGGAGAACGCCCGGCCAGCGCGCCCCATGTCGTCAGGCACACCGACGCCGGTGGTCCAGCTCAGTGCCAGAGCAAGAACTACTGTCGTCGCTGCGACCAGAACGCTCAATCGTTTGGGGAGGTACGTGCCGATGCGACGGATCTCGAGTCCAGCACTCCCTGCTGTCCTTGCCGCGTCGTGTGTCAGAACTCCGGCGACGAGGGTTGCGAGGATTTGAGTCAGGGCAAATATTGCGGGAACCAGGAAGATAGCCAGCCCCAACCGATAAGCATCTCGCTGAAGCCAAACGAGCGTGACAACGCCGATCCCCACGATTAGTCCGATGATCCGGGCTACGCCATTCACGGTGCGCAGCCGGGACAGCCCAGGGAATTCCTGCTCGTTGATAACTGCGATCTTGCGGCGCCTCGGGACGGAGGTGCAGATGACGCCAACCAGAGTCGCGACCGCAAGTAGAGGCAATACGAGCACAGCAAAGGAAGACATGTTCATACCTTTTGTAGTAGGCCGATGATACAAGTCAGTCCCACCACTGAGCGTAGATGTGTCAAGAGGTTGTTACAAAACATACGCGACAAAGCCGCCGCCCGATTGATCGGGCGGCGGCTTCGCGGTCTGAGGGGTGCTAGGAGGCGTTGGCCTCGGTGATGGCCCGCAGCAGGTCGTCCGGTGTCGGCTGAATGGCGGGCTGACCGGCGGCGTCGGTGAACTGGAGCCTGGTGTCTCCCACCATGTAGGTGGGCGTCGAAGTGATGCCATCGTCAACGAACTGCTCGTCGGAGGCTTCCGCGAAATCTGCGAAGGCTTGGCCGTCGTAGAGTTCCTGGAACCTCTCGAGGTCGGCTCCCTCGATCCCAGCCTCCGTGGGGATGTCCACGCGTAGCTGCTGTTCGGTGTAGCCCGAGCCCTCCGTGGGCTGGTTGGCGAACATGATGGAGTGGTACTCACGGAACCTGCCCACCTCGTCGGCAGCGGCCATGGCCATGGCGGCCCGCTCGGAGGCGTCGTTGCCGAGGTTCCCGTCGAGGAAGTGTGCGGTGATGACCTCGGCTGTGATCTCACCCTGGTCAATGAGTTGCAGAACGGAGTCTCCGTAGGTGTTCTCCGTCGCGGCGCAGCCGGGACACTGGGGGTCCTCGTACAGCTTCACGTGCGGCGCATCCGCTGCGGGCTCGACGTCCCGGCTCACAATCTCTATGCCGGAATTCTCCGTCGCATTCGGAGGCTGGATTTGTGCGGCGGTGGGCGTCTGACTACTCAGCGTCGGGACGATGACCATCGCGAGAACCACAATGACTACCAACGCAACTGCGCCAAGGGAAACCCAGAGGATGCGGGCGTTGCGACGTCCTCTCGCTTCCTCGGCCTCGGCTTTCAGTCTCATTGCTTCGCGGCGGCTGGGGCCAGAGTTGTTGGCCATGGACGGTACTCCTCGGGATCAGTTGTCCGAACTCGGATCGTTGGGGGTGTGGCGAGCGAAATCGTTCAGCGTGCAGCAACAGGGATTTCGTTCACGGCCTCATCTTAACGGGTGTATCAAGAGGTGTTCCGACCACACTCAAGCCAGTCGATACGCTGGTGTGCATCATGAACCATTCCTCGCACCGCGACCTCGTTGCTCAGCTCACCAGTAGATGGCCGGAGAGCCGTGTGGCGCCCAGCCTGTCGCGCGTCGAAGCCGTCATGAATCTGCTAGGGGATCCGCAACGCTCCGTCCCCATCATTCAGGTGGCCGGTACCAACGGCAAGGGCAGCACCGCCATCATGATCGATGCGCTGCTGCGCGCATCCGGACTGCGCGTCGGGCGTTTCGCCAGCCCGCATCTCTCCGACGTTCGCGAGCGCATCGTGATCGACGGCGAACCCGTCAGCGAGGAGCGGTTCGACGAGGTCTGGGAGGAGATCCGTCCCTTCGTCGAGATGGTGGATGGGCAGAAGCTCGACGGTGTTGAGCTGACATTCTTCGAGGTCATCACCGCCATGGCCTACGCCGCCTTCGCTGATGCGCCGGTGGATGTCGCCGTCGTGGAGGTGGGCCTGGGTGGTCGCTGGGACGCAACCAGCGTTGTGGAACCCAAGGTCTCCGTCGTGTGCCCCATCGGTCTCGACCACACCCACATCCTGGGTGACACGATCGCCGAAGTGGCAGCGGAGAAGGCCGGAATCATCAAGGAGGGCAGCGTGGCGGTCCTCTCCGGCCAGGATCCCGCCGCAGCTCCGATACTCCTGGCCCGTGCCGTCGAGGTGGGGGCCGAGGTCAAGGCAGAGGGGCCCGACTTCTCCGTCCTCGAACGGCAGGTTGCCGTCGGTGGCCAACTACTGCGACTCGACACCACAGGTGGCCCCGTCGCCGACGTGTTCCTGCCGCTCTTCGGCGGGCACATGGCGCGCAACGCGGCCCTCGCCGTGGCTGCGGTGGAGGCCTTCCTGGGGGGCAAACCCCTATCCCATGAGATCATCACCGAGGGCCTGGCTGCCGTGGAGGCTCCGGCACGTCTGGAACTCGTGAAGACGTCCCCGGCCATCGTGCTGGACACCGCCCACAACGTACAGGCGGCGCGCGCCACGATCGACGCGGCCACTGAGTCGTTCGCGTTCACTCCGATGATCGGCGTGGTGGCGATGATGGCGGACAAGGACTCCACGGCTGTCTTGCAGATCTTCGCCGAGCAGATGGACGAGGTGGTCATCACGCGGACCGCGAACTCCCCGCGCGCCCGATCCGTCGACGATCTCGCGGCCGAGGCCGAGGACATCTGGCCCAGGGGCAAGGTGCACCGGGCGGATCGCATGGCGGATGCCATCGACATGGCGGCGTCCCTCGCTGATGCCGCGGGAACGCATGCTGGCGTGCTCATTGCAGGTTCCGTCATTGCTGCTGGCGAGGCGCGAGACCTCCTCGTGCAGGAAAGTGACGAGGAGAGCAGCGCACCGTCGGAGCGCGAGGGTGACGACGAATGAAGCTGACTCCCACCAACCCGATGCGCTCCGCCCTGATGTCGGTGCTGGTTTTCGAGGTCATCGTGTTCTGGCTGGGTTTCGCCGGCATGGTGCAGGTTGACGATGTGGCAGTGGGCACCGCTGCGCTGTGGGTGGGCGTCGCCAGCGTCCTCGCCGTCGTCGCTACCGCTGGTCTCCGTAAGGGCTGGGGCTATCCGGTGGCGTGGCTCACGCAGGTGGCTGCCATCCTGCTTGGTCTCCTCACCCCCTGGATGTATGCCATGGGCATCGTCTTCGCACTGATCTGGACGATCTCCTTCGTCCTCGGCAAACGCCTGGAAACCAGGTTTAACCACCACAAGGAAGCAGGAACACCGTGAACGAGCGGACCTTCGTCATCATCAAGCCCGACGCCGTCGCCGCCGGACACGTCGGCAACATCCTCAACCGCTACGAGGAGGCAGGTTTCCGCCCCGAGGCCATGGAACTGCGCACCATCGACGGTGAGTTCGCGGACCGACACTACGCCGAACATCTCGGACGCGACTACTACCCGCCCCTTCGCGAGTTCATGACCCAGGGTCCGCTGATCGCGATGATTCTGGCGGGGGAGAATGCACTGGAAGGCGTCCGGGAGCTCAATGGAGCGACGGACCCCGCAAAGGCGGACGCCGACACCATTCGTGCTGACTTCGGAACGTCGGTGAAGTCAAACTGCGTTCATGCCTCCGACAGTCCGGAATCCGCGGCCAGCGAGATCAGTCTGTGGTTCCCGGGACGGGCATGACAGAGACCAACCCGGACTGGTCCTCTCCGGACGGAGCATCACCCGAACGCCCACAGCATGGGCACCCATCCGCCGCGCGACCAGACGGCAACGACCCATCGGCGGAAGACACACCGTCGTTCGCCCCGCCAGTTATGGGGAATCCACCTGCCGCCCGGCCAGTCACGGGGAACCCACCGTCCGCGCCGCCAACCACCGGCAATCCACCCGCCGGTCGGCCAATCATGGGAAGTCCACGCGACGCGCCGCCGCAGCCACCTGCAGCGCCCCCGCCGTTTCCGCCACCTGCAGCGCCCCCGCCGTTTCCGCCACCTGCAGCGCCGCCGCCTCCTGGCCAGCTGCCTCCCGGTCAACTGCCCCTCTCGGGCACACCCCCATGGGGGGTCCCGCAACCGTGGGGGCCGCCGCCCAAGCCTTCGCCCCTGCCCGTCGAGGTCCGCGAGTATCCAGCGTTCTGGCGGGCACCGGGAATACCGTGGTGGAAACCAGCACTCGCCGTCGTGCTCGGCGCCGTGGGTTTCATCGGATCCAGCATCGTCGTCGGATTCCTGGGACTGCTCATCGAAGCCGCTGTCAGTGGCAGAAGCATCCGCGAAGTCGCGCAAGAGCTGGGGATGTTGAGGATCACGCCCATCATCTTCCTCACCAACAGCGTGTCGCTGGCGCTCCTTGTGCCACTGACGTTCCTGCTGTCGAGGCTGGTGGGACAGAAGGGTGGGTGGATCAGTTCGGTCGTGGGACGTGTTCGTTGGAGCTGGCTGCTCCGGTGTTTCGGTGTCAGCTTCGTGGCCGTGGCGATTCTCATCGGAGTTTTGATCTCGCTGGAGGGATGGGAGAACCAGGGGCTGGCAATGCGGCCCGGATGGTGGTGGCTGCTGGTGGGGATCATCGTCGTCACACCCTTCCAGGCGGCGGGGGAGGAGTACCTCGTCCGAGGGGTGCTGAACCGGGCGGTGGCGTCGTTCATTCCTGCGCGCGTGGCCGGGGCCGTTCTGGGGGCGGTGGTGAGCAGTGTCGTGTTCATGTTCATCCATGGAGCCGGAGACATCTGGCTCAACATCACCTACTTCAGTATGGGGATGTTGTTCTCCTACCTTGCCTGGCGAACGGGGGGACTGGAGGCGGCCGTCGCCATGCACACGGCAAATAATCTCGTGGCCATGCTGTTCCTTCCGTTCCAGGACATCAGCGAACTGTTCGACCGGACCGAGGGCACCGGGGATCCCCTCTCGTCGCTGCTGCAACTGGGCTTGCTGGGCATTGCGGCCGCGATCATCGTCGCGATGGCGCGACGCTCCTCCATCGAACGCTGGGGACCTCCGGCCATCGTCGGAGAGGCTGGAGGGACACCCCAGCGTCAGTGAGTCGTCGCCGGAACGTTCGTGGAGCGGGAATTCAGGAGGAGGGGATCCAGAACGGCGCCGCGACGAACGGCTGCGGTGGTTGCGACCCAACGCACGACCGGACACGCCGCGCTCACTGGCCTCGGCGTCGGGAACCGACCGGAAATGTCGGGTTCGATGAAGACGGAGCCGTATACGTCCTCGGTGGCCACTGGATGCGGCGTGTCGGGTCAGTGGGAGGGTGCTGGGCGGGTGAGTGTTCGGAAGCATTGGCGTGGGGAACTGACCGGAAATGTCGGGTTCAGTGACGACCGAGCCGTATACGTCCTCGGTGCCCACTGAATGCGGCGTGTCGGGTCAATCGGAGGTGCTGGAGGTGGGAGCCAGTTCGTCCTCGATGAACCAGGTCCGGCAGCATCGGACTCCGACGATGGTCATCGGGATGATGAGGATCAGCTGCAGGCCGATGGGGAATGCGAAGCTCCCGGTGGCGCCGCGCAGCACGCCGACCAGCAGGGGACTGGTGGTGGCGAGCAGGTAGCCCACGGATTGTGTGAAACCCGAGAGAACGGCGGTACCGCTCGTAGTCTTGGCCCGCATGCCCAGCAAAGCCAGGATGAGGGGGAAGCTGGAGATGCCGAGTGCCAGGAAGATGGCCCAGAGCCATGGCACGACGGTGGGGGCCAGCAAGAGGCCCACATACCCGGCGACGAGGAAAGCCATGATGCTGAGGAAGAGCCCCACCGGCTCGCCGACGCGCGCCGCATGCATGGGGATCAGGAAGGCGGGCACCACTCCGACGCCTGTCGTGATGCCCAGCATCAGCCCGGCCGCCGTGGGGTCGAGGCCGGCGTCAATGTAGATGCTCGGGAGCCACCCGAAGACGGTGTAGGCCTGCCCTGACTGGATGGCGAACATCACTACCATCGCCCAGCCACGTCCGGTTCGTGCGACATCCCGCAGTGAATACTGGCCCTTCCGGGAGCCAGCAGAGCCCTTCCGGGGGGCATATCGCAGCATCGGCAGCCAGCAGAGCAGCGCGGCAATCGCGACGAGGGTGATGGCGGTGAAGGCGGCCCTCCATCCACCGAGTTGCTGGGCCAACGGATACGTGACCGCTCCGGCGACTGCGGTGCCCAGAGTCAGTGACAGTGAGTACAGCGACGTCGCCAGTCCGATCCGACGAGGAAAGTGCAACCGCACCAGAGTGGGGATCAGCACGTTGGCCAGCGCCATGCCCCCGAGCGCCAGCACGCTGAGGAGCAGGAAGCTCCACGAATTCGGCACCCACGCACGCGCCACCTGCCCCACAATGAGTGCCGCCAGGGCCAAGCCGATGGTGCGATGGACTCCGATGCGTTCGGACAGGGCCGGTGCAAATGCTCCGAACACGGCGAAGCTCAGGGATGGCAGAGAGGTGAGGACGCCGGCCAGCGCGTCGTCCATCTGGAGATCAGCGGTGATCAGTTCCAGGACGGGCCCCACGGACGTGGCGACAGGACGCAGGTTGAAGGCGAGCAGAAGGATCGCGACGAGGGCGAACGCAGTCTCGCGAGTCAATCGCCTGGTGGCCATGCATGCATTCCCGTCGGTCGAGCCCGATCACTATAGCCGCGAACGCGCCATCCTCTTTCCTCTTCGCCGTGGAGGCGTTGCCTGCATCCGACGACGGCGTAGTGACAGCTTCGGGCTCTTTGGACCACTGGCTCGTGGGCGAACCGTTCCCCTTGAGGAAGCGATAATGGACCGGGCTGATGACAAGGACGTGTGAGCGCTGGTCGAAATTGAAAATGCTCTCTTCGGCGTGTGCCATGTCTCCTTGTTTGCTGAGGTGTGGAACAATGGCGAACAGGTCGGGCGCCGCCGGTGCCAACCGAGATCTGTTGAGTGAAGTCTGTACCGCGACGAGGATTCGACCGCGGCTGCTCCTCCACCGGGACTCGATGACCGTCAGCTTGGTGCGAAAGTTGTGAAACAACTTCGCCTGTCCTGCGCACGTGCGCATGAGGAGCCACATGCTCGAGAATGAAAATGGCACCACCCCTGCCGATTCGCTTCCCCAACCACCCGCGCCGCGTCGCCGATCAGCGAGACGCCCAGCTGGACCGCCCGTGGAGGTCCCCCCACCCGCGGAGGTGCCCCAGACCACGGCAGCCGTAGCGGCTGCTCCGGCCGAGTCCTCGCCGGCCGTCGAAACACCGGAGCCTCCCAAACGGACGCGACGCGCCACTCGTCCCAGCGCACCTGCAGAGGACACCACCGCTGCCCCAACGGCCACCGCCGCCGAGGACGCAGGAACAACGACGCCTCCCGCCACGAAACGTGCCTCGACGAGATCGCGTGCCAAGACCGCTTCCGCGCCCGACGAATCCGGGACTGGGACAGAGGCAGCTGAGAAGCCGAAGCGCACCCGTCGATCAACCAAAACCGCCGCCCCTGCGTCCAGCGAGGAGGGGAAGGACACGACCGGAGCTTCGGAGCCCGGCACCGCGGAAACGGCCTCGCCGACAGCATCGGTTCCGGAGACAGCAACGTCAGACCCCGCGAACGCTGACGCAGCGTCTGAGGAGAAGCCCCCGACGAGACGTCGACGCGCCGCCACCCGGCCGGCCGCCGCGCCCGAGGCGAAGGACCCCTCAACGAAACCCGCGTCGGCCGACGCGCAGCCGCCCTCGGACGACGCACCAAGGGCCGCCGAGAAATCAACAACGCGTCGCCGCAGCGGCACCGGAAAACAGGGCGCCGAACCTGCAGAGGAAAGCTCGACGAGGGGAGACAGCAAGGACGTCAGCGCCGCGCTGGACGCCCTGACCGCCGAGATCGCCTCATCCACAAGCAACGACGCGTCCGCCACGCAGTCCTCCGGTCCCGAAGCACCTGCTGCTGCGGACGAGAAGCCCTCGACGCGTCGCCGCCGGTCCTCCCGCGCCGCGGCCCTCGCGCCAGCCACGGAGGAGACTGATGACGACAGCGACGACGAGCCCATGGACGGCATCACCGCTGCACTAAAGATGGCCGAGAAGGATGCTCGCTCACGTCGTTCTCTGGTTGCCGATCCGTTCCGGGTCACCGCTGAGAACCGCCAGGAACATCTGGACGCATTGACCCAGTCCATCGCAACCGGTGGCACCGAAGTCGAGTCCGACGACGACTCCGCAGACGAGGATGAGTCCCTCGAAGACGTGGAGGACGCGGACGAGGACTCCGACGACGACCCGGATGACGACTCAGGCGAGGACGACTCTGACGATGACGATGAGTCCGGCGACGACGACACGGACGATGACTCCGACGACGACTCGACTGACAACGATCAGGATTCCGACACAGATGGCGGCGGCAACCGTCGTCGCCGCCGCCGGGGTGGCCGCCGTCGTCGCCGTGGAGGCAGCGGCAACCGGCAGGGCCAGGGCTCTGGGAACGCGGATTCGTACGGCGCTGACGACAGCGCCTCCGGTGGTGCCGCCGACGATGACGAGAGCAAGAGCCCGGATCATTCGGGCTCGGACGACTCCCCCACGAGCGACTCCGACAACGGGTCGGACAACGACTCCGATGGTGACGAGAGTTCCAGCAGTGGAACGACGCGACGCCGACGCCGCCGTCGCCGCTCCGGCAATGACAACGGTGATTCGTCGAAGAGCACCGGGGAGGATGCCATCACTGGCATCGAGGGCTCCACGCGTATGGAGGCCAAGCGCCAACGGCGCAAGGAGAACCGTGCGGCCGGACGTCGTCGCGCGCCCATCCTGAGTGAGTCGGAGTTCCTCGCACGCCGCGAGGCCGTGGACCGCAAGCTCGTCATCCGTCAGGGCGAGGAGTACACGCAACTCGCCGTCGTGGAGGACGACATCCTCGTTGAGCACTACGTGGACCGCGCATCTGCCATGTCGCTGATTGGCAATGTCTATCTCGGCAAGGTGCAAAACGTCCTCCCGAGCATGGAGGCCGCCTTCATCGACATTGGCCGGGGCCGCAACGCCGTGCTGTACGCCGGTGAGGTGGACTGGACCGGTTTCGACGTGTCCGCCGAGAACCGCAAGGTCGAAAAGGTATTCAAGTCCGGCCAAACCGTGCTGGTGCAGGTGACCAAGGACCCCGTCGGCGCCAAGGGTGCCCGGCTGACCGGCCACATCTCGCTTCCCGGACGCTACGTCGTCTATGCCCCCGGCGGCCATCTCTCCGGCATCTCCCGCAAGCTTCCCGATCAGGAACGCGCCCGTTTGCGCGACATCCTCGGTGAGTTGATCGGCGACGACGAGTCAGTCATCGTCCGCACCGCCGCTGAAGGTGCGTCGTCGGAGGAACTCGTACGCGACGTGAACCGCCTGAAGGCCCAGTGGGAGGTCATTGAGAAGAAGTCGAAGCAGGGAGGCGCGCCCGCGAATCTCTACAGCGAACCGGACCTGACCCTGCGAATCGTGCGTGACCTCTTCACGGAGGACTTCGGCGCACTCGTCGTCCAGGGCAACGGGGGGCCGTCGGACTCCTTCGAGGAAATCAACGCCTATGTCACACACGTGGCGCCCAGCCTCGCGGATCGCGTGCAGCACTTCCAGGTGGGCGACAACGGGCGCGACGTATTCGCCGAGTACCGGATCGACGAACAGATCGCCAAAGCACTGGATCGCAAGGTGCATCTGCCCTCCGGTGGCTCCCTGGTCATCGACCGGACCGAGGCCATGACCGTCATCGACGTGAACACCGGCCGGTTCACCGGCGCGGGAGGCAACCTGGAGGCCACCGTCACCAGCAACAACCTGGAGGCGGCCGAGGAAGTTGTCCGCCAGCTGAGGTTGCGGGACATCGGCGGGATCATCGTCATCGACTTCATCGACATGGTGCTGCCCAGCAACCGCGATCTGCTGCTGCGTCGCCTCGTGGAATGTCTGGGAAGAGACCGCACACGCCACCAGGTGGCTGAGGTCACGAGCCTCGGACTTGTGCAGTTGACACGCAAGAAGATCGGCACCGGTCTGGCCGAGGCGTTCACCGAGCCGTGTGAGCACTGCCACGGCGACGGCTACATTCGTTTCCACGAGCCCGTCGACTCGCAGGCCCCCTCCGACGGTGGCGATCGGCGCCAGGGCGGCGGGAACCGTCGAGGCGGCAAGGGGCGTCGCGGAGGCGGCGGAAACGGCAACAACAACGGTGGCAACAACAACAACGGTGGCAACAACAACAGCGACGGCGGCGACAAGAAGTCGGACTGAGTCGCAGCCGCACTGGTAGCTCCGAGGGCCCGGTCCGAGATCGGGTCCTCGCGGCGGCCACTTCCGGCAAGTGTTCCTACGCCACATGACGAGAATCTGCGCCTGGGTCGAGATCCTGCATCCCCGGAGGCGGTGTTCCTGTTGTAACCGCAGTTTTTCGTCAACCGCCTGTCCTCGCTGAGGAAGGGCGGAAAGCTCTCGGCTCCGCGAGAACAGCGTCCCCCTGTGCGTGATCGCGGTTTGACCAGAGCACCCCCAATCTCGTAATGTTGCACTTCGGTGCAACTGACTCCGACGCTGCACGGCGCGGACCTGCACTCCCCAACGATCCGGCTGCTGGCTGGGTCGTGCCGAGACGATATTGAGCTTCACAGAAGGTAGGTCCCACACGTGTACGCAATCGTGCGCAATGGCGGACGCCAGCACAAGGTTGCTGTTGGCGACATTCTGGACATCGATCTGATGCCGGAAGAGGTCGGCGGTACCGTCAACCTGCAACCGCTGCTCCTGGTCGACGGTGAGAACATCACGTCGGATGCGGCTTCGCTGGAGAAGGCTTCGGTGTCGGCTGAGGTCGTCGGTCTGAGCAAGGGCCCGAAAATCCGCATCATGAAGTACAAGAACAAGACCGGGTACAAGAAGCGCATGGGTCACCGTCAGCGCTACACCCAGGTCAAGATCACTGGCATCGAGAACTGAGGGGCTGAGACAACCATGGCATCCAAGAAGGGCGCATCCTCCACGCGCAACGGTCGCGACTCGAACGCCAAGCGCCTCGGCGTGAAGCGATACGGTGGACAGGTCGTCGGCGCAGGGGAGATTCTGGTCCGCCAGCGCGGCACGCACTTCCACCCCGGCGTGGGTGTCGGTCGCGGCGGAGATGACACTCTGTTCGCGCTGGTTCCCGGCAAGGTCGATTTCGGTGTCAGACGCGGACGCCGCGTCGTCAACGTCGCTCCAGCCGAGGCCTGAAGATACTGACCACGCACACATAGTGAAGAGAAGGGCAGCCCGGACGGGCTGCCCTTTTCCCGTCTCAGCGCGGTACACAGGTCCGAGTGGGACACTCAGAGGTGACGACCCAGCCGTCGCCGATCCAATGATCTGAAACAGGAGTCAACATGGCGATCCCGTCCTTCGTGGACCGCGTGAAGCTGTCCGTGCACGCCGGCAATGGCGGGCACGGCTGCGCATCGGTGTTGCGCGAGAAGTTCAAACCACTCGGGGGCCCCAACGGTGGCAACGGCGGTGACGGTGGCTCCGTGGTGTTCCGCGTCGATGACAGCATGACCACCTTGGTGCAGTACCACCGTCAATCCGTGCGCAAAGCCACCAACGGTCAGCCCGGACGCGGCGACCACCAACACGGATCGCGCGGAGCCGATGTGGTCCTCGACGTCCCCAGCGGCACCGTCATCACCGACGCCGACACCGGCGAGGTACTGGTGGACCTCACCGAACCGGGACAGGGATACATCGCTGCTCGCGGTGGCAAGGGTGGCCTCGGCAACGCAGCGTTGGCGTCAACCACCCGCAAGGCCCCCGGCTTCGCCCTGCTCGGCGAGGAGGGCGAGGAGCGTGTGCTCCAGCTTGAGCTCAAGGTGGTGGCCGACGTGGGACTCGTCGGCTTCCCCTCCGCGGGCAAGTCATCCTTGATCGCAGCCATCTCCCGCGCCCGGCCCAAGGTGGCCGACTACCCCTTCACCACCCTCGTTCCGAACCTGGGCGTCGTGGTCGCGGGCGATGTGACGTACACGGTTGCCGATGTTCCGGGACTCATTCAGGGGGCGTCCCAGGGCAAGGGTCTGGGCTTTGACTTCCTGCGCCACATCGAGCGCTGCCAGGCCATCGTCCACGTCATCGACCTCGGAACCTACGAGCCGGGCCGGGACCCGATCGGTGACCTGCACGTCATCGAGGCCGAACTGGCGGCGCACGGTGGGCTGGAGGATCGCGTCCGGCTGATCGCTCTGAACAAGGTGGATCTGCCCGACGGTCCGGGTCTGGCGGAGCTTGCACGTCCCGAACTGGAGGGCATGGGACACACGGTTTTTGAGATTTCGACGAAGACGGGGGAGGGTCTGAATGAGTTGAAGTTCGCGATGGCCGAGGTGGTTGCCGCCCGCCGCGCATCTCTTCCGGAACCCACTCCTGCCCCAGTACTGCGACCGGCGCCCGTCAGCAGAGCCCGCAACGAACCCCAGTTCAGCATTGCCCGGAAGGGCGACGGGGACGGGGGGTTCGTGTGGCGCGTCAAGGGTGAGAAGCCGGAGCGCTGGATTCACCAGACCGACTTCGGCAACGCCGAGGCCGTGGGCTACCTGGCTGATCGGCTCAACCGCATCGGCATTGAGGACAAACTGCTGGAACTCGGAGCAAGGCCCGGCGATGCCGTCGCAATCGGCGGCGAGAATGCGGTGATCTTTGATTTCGCACCGCAGGTGGAAATCGGGGCCGAGATCATGTCCCGTCGCGGCGAGGACGACAGGATGGACAGAGAGCGCCCATCCGTGACGCGTCGCCGGGAGATGGACGCGGAATATCATGCTGCGAAGCAGGCTGTGGATGTGGCCCGAGGCGGCTACACGTCGGAGGACATGGAGACCGATGCGCAGTGAGATCGCCGAAGCGGACCGGATCGTCGTCAAAGTGGGGTCGTCGTCCCTGACCACCCCTGACGGGGGAGCGCTCGACCTTGACCGAGTCCGGGTCCTGGCGGAGGCGCTGTCTGCGCTCCACAACTCCGGTCGACGTGTGGTGCTCGTCACGTCCGGTGCCATCGCGGCGGCCCTGGTGCCGCTCGGACTGCGTCGTCGCCCTCGCGACCTCGAGACCCAGCAGGCAGCCGCAGCCGTGGGCCAGGGGTTGCTCATCCGCCATTACACCGAGGCGTTCGCCCAGCACGGCGTGCAGGTGGCGCAACTGCTTCTGACGGTGGATGACATCTTGCGGCCCACCACGTACCGCAACGCTCTGGACACCATGTCCAGACTCTTCCGGTTCGGCGTGGTGCCGATCATCAACGAGAACGACACCGTCGCTACCCACGAAATCCGGTTCGGGGACAATGACAGGCTGGCCGCCCTGGTCGCGCACCTCGTCCGTGCCGATGCGCTGTTCCTGTTCAGCGACGTCGAGGGTCTCTACACAGGACATCCGAGCGAACCGGGCAGCGAACTGATCCGGCATGTGGCTGATGTCTCAACATTGCAGGCGGACACGTCCCGCGTGGGTTCCAAGGTGGGCACCGGGGGAATGGCCACGAAGGTGGAGGCTGCGCAGATCGCTTCGCAGGGCGGCATACCAGTGGTGCTGACGGATGCGAACAATCTGGTGCCCGCTCTGTCGGGCGAGAAGGTTGGCACGCTCTTCGCGCCCATTGGCAGGCGCCGACCCCGACGGCTGCTCTGGCTCGCTCATGCTGCGGAGACCCGGGGAACCCTGCACGTGGATGCTGGAGCGCGCCGTGCTCTGATCAGCACCCACGCATCGCTGCTTGCCGCGGGAGTCGTGCGCGTGGATGGGGTGTTCGCTGACGGCGAGCCCGTGGACATCGTCGGACCCGACGGCAGGATTTTTGCGCGCGGCTTCGTTGGCTACGGCTCGCAGCAGCTGGGCCAGCTGCTGGGCCGTCGTGGGGACGAAGGTTCGACGCTGCGCCCCGTCGTGCACCGGGACCAGTTCATATCCGTCTAGGACTCGAACCGCTCACGGCCTGACCAGTTCAGTCGCCTGCGTGGGGCAGCCCCGGCCCGGAGGAGGCCCGAGTCGTCTTCACGGCGCTCGGCTGCGCTGTGGCTCTGGGTGCCTTGGTGGTGGAGGGTTGGGAGGATGACGTCGGGAGGGCGCTACCGGTGGGTGTCACGCTGGTCGATGGGGACGACGAGACGCTGGGAAGGGCGCTGCCGCTGGGCGTCACGCTGATCGAGGCGCTGGCGCTGGGAAGCGCACTGCCAGTGGGAGAACTGGTGGGTGGTGTGGTGGTGACAGGTGGTGTGGTGGTCACGGGTGGTGTGGTGGTGACAGGTGGTGTGGTGGTCACGGGTGGTGTGGTGGTGACAGGTGGTGTGGTGGTCACGGGTGGTGTGGTGGTGACAGGTGGTGTGGTGGTCACGGGTGGTGTGGTGGTGACCGGTGGTGTGGTGGTCACGGGTGGTGTGGTGGTGACCGGTGGTGTGGTGGTCACGGGTGGTGTGGTGGTGACCGGTGGTGTGGTGGTCACGGGTG
>CANLTJ010000017.1 GCA_947493995.1 uncultured Arachnia sp.
ATGTGTTAAGCACGCCGCCAGCGTTCGTCCTGAGCCAGGATCAAACTCTCCATCGAAAAACACAAACACACCCCAAAAAAAGAGGCATGCACGTCATCAACAAAAAATCCGAAAACCCGACAGAACAACCAAAACTGGCCATCCATCAAATAATCAAAGGAAAAAACAGCAGACAAACCCAAAAGAGCCTGCCCACCAAACCCACCACAACCCCCAAAAACAAAAGAGGCCGCGGCAAGCACAAAAAAAATGGCATTGACTTAAAGCACACTGTTGAGTTCTCAAAAATCGGGTACACACCTCACATTGCGGGAGCGATCCCGCGCTGCTTGGGGCAACCTGACAAACATTACCCAGCCACTTTCGCCGCTGTCAACTTGAGGCCGATCCCGGCTTTCCGTTGAGTTCTGTTCGTCCACGCTGCGCTGTGGTCTCCCTCAGGCAGCTCCAGAAGCTTACAGCGGGCGGCCGTGGTTTGCAAAACCCGGTTGTACGCATTGAGCTGAGCGAGGGTCACGACCGACGCCGACGAGAGGCTCCGATCACGTGGATCCCGACGGGAAGTCCGAGGAGTGCTCCACGGCGCCTGCCTCCCGTGGGTCGTCGCTGGACCCGTCGCCGCCAACCCATCCGCATCGACCAGCAGCGGGGGTTGGCTGACTGAGACTTGAGCTTGGGTCACTCAATGTGTATGATGCTGGCATGAGCGTGTGGGACTCAACCCCACATGGCAGCAACGTCTACCATCACAACTGAGGAGGAACACATGACCACCACATTTGATCCATTCCGCGACATGGACCGCATCCTCAACTCCATGCGGGCTCCGGTCCCGGCCGGCATGCCGATGGATCTGTACCGCACATCCGAGCGCTTCGTTGCTCGCATCGATCTTCCAGGTGTGGACCCCAAGACCATCGATATCGATGTGGAGGAGCGGACGCTCACCGTCCGTGCCGAGCGCCGATCCGTGGACGAGGAGGACATCCAGTGGCTCGCGCACGAGCGCCCCACCGGGACCTTCGCCCGGCAGCTCACCCTCGGGTACGGGGTTTCAGCTGACCGCATCGAGGCCGAGTACGCGGATGGCGTCCTGACCCTGCACATCCCGGTGGCGGAGGAGGCCAAGCCGCGCAAGATCCAGGTGAGCCACTCCAGCGACTCCAAGATGATCTCCCGGGATTCAACAGACGACTCGGACACTTCCGACGAGTCCTGACGTCCACTACACACCAGAGGGCCGCATCCCGATCGGGATGCGGCCTTCTCGCGTTGAGCGGCCAGCTATCGCAGCGAACCGTAGGTGCTCTTGGCCTTCTCCAACGCCGAGACGTACCCAGCCCGTTCATAGCCAGCGGGCTCGACGTCCTTGGGAACCGCCAACATTCCCCGGGCCTTGTCCAAGTCCAGTTCCTTGCGTCGCAGCCACGCGTCCAGCCCCTCAAGCAGCTTGCCCGCATGCTGTGCTCCGTGGCGCACCAACGACGACGTGGTCATCACCACATCAGCGCCAGCAAGGATGTACTTCACCACATCGGCGGCTGTCTCCACACCCGATGAGGCGGCAAGACTGGCCTCAACCCTGCCCTTCAGTACGGCAATCCATGTTCGGGGCAGCCGCGCATCGTTCTGCGAGGACAGCGTCACGCCGGAGGCGACCTCCAGCCGATCAATGTCGATGTCCGGCTGCAGGAACCGGTTGAACATCACCAGGCCGTCGGCACCTGCTTGGTCGAGTGCGACGCACATGTTGCCGACCGATGAGAAGTACGGACTCATCTTGACCGCGACTGGGATAGACACCGACTCCCGCACCGCCTGAAGGATTTCGATGTGGCGACGCTCCACCTCGGGCCCCGTAACCTGGGTGTCGCCCGGGACCAGATAGATGTTGAGCTCAATGGCCGCGGCCCCCGCGTTGGCGAGTCGGCTGGCATTGGCGACCCAGCTGCCCATCGACGCCGCGTTCAGTGACCCGATCAGCGGCACGTCGATGGCGTCTGCCGCCGCTTCGACCAACTTGAGGTACTGCGACACAGCCGTGTCACTCGCTGAGAACGGCACGTCCGGGAAATAGGACAGCGCTTCGGGGAAGGAGTCCTCGTGCGCCTCCTCCAGTTCAGCCATGCGCTCCGCTTCCCGACGCATCTGCTCCTCGAACAGCGAGTACATCACCACGGCACCCACGCCGGCGTCGGCCAGTTCCCTCACACCGGACACCGTCTGGGACAGCGGTCCAGCTGATGCGACCAGAGGGTTGCGCAACTCCAGTCCCATGTAGTTCGTCGTGAGATCCATCATTGACTCCTCGGGTCCTCTGCGAAGGCCTCTGCCCCACGCATCGCCAACTCCTCGTACTCGCCCCATCGACGGTCGACGGCGGCCTGAGCGAGCCCCACAAGCCGGTCCGCCTCCTCAGGGTTGGACGCCCGCAGCACTTTGTAGCGCAGCTCCCTGTTCTGGTACTCCTTGAGATGCAGACGAGGCCGCGGCGAGTCGAGGAGGAACGGGTTTCCGCCGGAATCCCGAATGACTGGGTTGTAGCGCATCAACGGCCAGTGCCCCGAATTGACGGCCTTGTACTGCTGGTCCAATCCCTTGCGCATGTCGTAGCCATGGGCGATGCAGTGACTGTAGGCGATGATGAGGCTGGGACCGTCGAAGGCTTCGGCCTCCCGGAACGCCTTGAGCGTCTGCTGCGGATCGGCCCCCATGGCCACACGTGCCACATACACCGATCCGTAGGCCATGGCCTGCATCGCCATGTCCTTCTTGTTCGTCTGCTTCCCAGCAGTCGCGAACTTGGCGACGGCACCCAGAGGCGTGGACTTCGACGACTGTCCGCCGGTGTTGGAGTACACCTCGGTGTCCAGCACGAGGACGTTCACGTTGCGACCGCTGGCCAGGACGTGGTCCACGCCCGAGGAGCCGATGTCATAGGCCCATCCGTCACCCCCGACGATCCAGACGGAACGTCGAAGCAGATGGTCGGCGACGCTGCGGAGGTCCTTGGCCTTGTGACCCGGGATACCGTCGAGTTTCTCCAGGAGCAGGGCCACACGTTCGGACTGGCGCAGGAGGTCGCTCTCGTGGCGCTGGGGTGCGGTGAGCAGCGCGTCGACGAGGTCGTCGTCGCCGATCTCGTGGCGCAGATCCTCCAGGCGCGTCCGCGCAAGGTCCTCGTGCAGATCCGCTGCTAGTCGCAGGCCAAGACCGAACTCGGCATTGTCCTCGAACAAGGAATTGGACCAGGCCGGCCCCCGACCCGCCGCATTCTTCGCCCACGGTGTGGTGGGCAGATTGCCACCGTAGATGGATGAGCACCCCGTCGCGTTGGCCACCGTCGTGCGGTCGCCGAAGAGTTGGCTGAGCAACTTCAGATACGGCGTTTCCCCACATCCGGCACAGGCACCGGAGAACTCGAACAACGGCTCCAGGTACTGGGTGCCGCGCACGGTGCCGAAGTCCAGGCGTGCCCTGTTGTTCTGTGGCAGTTCCTGGAAGTACTCGACAGCCTGCTTCTCCTTCTCACGATCCAGTACCGGCTCAAGGTTGATGGCGCGACGTGATGGTTGTCCGATCGGCTTGACCGGGCAGGACTCCACGCAGAGTCCGCATCCGGTGCAGTCCTCCACATAGACCTGCAGCGTGTAGCGGCTGTCCGGCAGACCGGCCGCGTTCAGCGGTGCACTGAGGAATCCCTCCGGAGCGTCGTCGAGTCTGGCCGTGGGGTAGTGCTTGGCGCGCAGGACCGAGTGTGGGCACACGAAGGAGCAGTTGCCGCACTGAATGCATGCTTCCGGATCCCACACCGCGACGATCTCACTGATGTTGCGCTTCTCGTATTGAGTGGTGCCCGACGGATACGTGCCGTCAGCAGGCATCGACGAGACGGGGAGGTCGTCGCCGCGCCCGCTGAGCATTGCAGCCGTCACAGTACGCACGAATTCGGGCGCGTGATCCGGCACCGGGTGTGCAAGCTCCTTCGTCGACGTCGCCAGCACGGGCACCTCGACGCGGTGGAGGTGTGACAGCGAGGCGTCCACCGCGTTGTGGTTCTTGCGAACGATCTCCATCGACTTTCGCGCGTAGGTCTTGGTGATCGACGTCTTGACCTTCTCGATCGCCTCGTCGCGCGGCAGCACTCCGGAGATCGCGAAGAAGCAGGTCTGCAGGATCGTGTTGGTGCGGCTTCCCAGTCCGGCTGATCGTGCGACTGCGCTGGCGTCGATGCAGTACAGGTTGATGTCCAGCTCCACGATTCGCCGCTGCACGGATCCCGGCAACTGGTTCCACAGCTCGTCAGGGGGGTGCGGGGAGTTGATCAGCAGCGTCGTGCCCTGCTGCGCCAGTTCCAGTATGTCCACCTGCTCCAGGATCGACCAGTGGTGGCAGCCGATGAAGTTGGCGCGGTCCACCAGGTACGGCGCCCGGATGGCATTGGGGCCGAAGCGCAAGTGACTCACGGTGCGCGACCCCGACTTCTTGGAGTCGTACACGAAATACCCCTGCGCGAACATGTCCTCGCCCGAGCCCAGGATCTTGATGGTGTTCTTGTTGGCGCCGACGGTGCCGTCCGAGCCGAGCCCGTAGAACACGGCCTGCAGCGTCTCTGGATCGTTGAGATCGAAGCTCGGATCCACCTCCAGCGACAGGTGGGTGACGTCGTCGTTGATGCCGACGGTGAACCGCGGCCGGGGTGAGTGCGTGGCGAGTTCATCGAAGATGGCCTTCACCATCGCAGGTGTGAACTCCTTGCTGGAGAGGCCGTAGCGGCCACCGCTCACCTGCGGCATCGAGTCCCGTCGGCCGGTGGCGTAGGCCTCACCGAGGGCGGAGGTCACATCGAGGAACAGCGGCTCCCCGCCCGAGCCCGGCTCCTTTGTGCGGTCCAGTACGGCGACGTGACGTGCTGATGTGGGGATGGCCGCCAGCAGGTGTCGCGTGGGGAAGGGCCGGTAGAGCCGGACGAACACCACGCCCGTTCTAGCGTCGGCGGTGGTGTTGAGGTGCTCCACGACGGGGAGGATGGTCTCGATCCCCGATCCCATGACCACGAGCACCCGCTCGGCGTCGGCGGCGCCGTTGTATTCCACTGCGGAGTACCGCCGACCGGAGACGTTGGCGAACTCGTCGAAGACGGTCTCCATGAGTCCGGGCACTGCGTCGTAGTAGGTGTTCGACGTCTCGCGGGACTGGAAATAGGTGTCCGGGTTCTGCGCGGTTCCGCGGATGAAGGGGTTCGCGGGGCTGAGCGCCCGTGCACGATGCTCCAGCACCAGTTCCCGGGGCACCAGGTCTCGCAACTGGTCATCGCTCAGGCGTTGCATCGTGTTGAGTTCGTGCGAGGTTCGGAAGCCGTCGAAGAAGTGGACGAACGGCAGCCGCGCCCGCAGCGTCGCCAAGTGGGCGACAGCGGCCATGTCATGGGCCTCCTGCACGGAGGCAGAGTTGAGAAGGCAGCAGCCGGTCTGACGCACAGCCATGACGTCCTGGTGGTCCCCGAAGATGGACAGACCTTGGGTTGCCAAGGAGCGGGCCGCGACGTGGAACACCGTCGAGGTCAGCTCACCGGCGATCCGGTACATGTTCGGGATCATCAGCAGCAGGCCCTGCGAAGCGGTGAACGTCGTGGACAGGGCACCCCCCTGTAGCGCCCCGTGCATGGTTCCGGCAGCGCCACCCTCCGACTGCAGCTGGATGACCGTGGGCACCTGCCCCCACGCGTTGGGGCGGTCATGGGCGGACCATTCGTCGGCCAACTCAGCCATGGTGGAGCTCGGGGTGATGGGGTAGATCGAGCACAGCTCACTCAGCCGGAAGGCGACGTCCGCCGCGGCCTCGTTGCCGTCGATGATCAAACGCTCACTCATCGTCCGTCCTCTGCAATCATCGAGATGGCGTGTACCGGGCACTGCTCGTAGCAGGTGGCACAGCCGGTGCACTTCTCGTAGTCGAACTTGTACCGGTGTCCCGGGCCGAGCTTGATGATGGCGTCCTCCGGGCAGGAGCCGAAGCAGCCGTCGCATTCGAAGCAGTTGCCGCACGACAGGCAGCGGCGCGCCTCGTACTCGGCCTCCTCCGTGGTCAGGCCGGAATCGATCTCCTCGAATCCGCGGACCCGCTCCTTTCCCGTGGCCAGAACGCTTTCGCGTCTGTCGTGTTCACCGAAGTACCACAAATCCATCTGATCCAGCTCGACGATCGGCTTCTTCGGTGGACGTGGGCTCTCATCGTTGTTGAGCCACTTGTCGATACAGCGGGCGGCCTTCTTGCCGTGGCCCACACCGACAGTGACGGTGCGGTCCGAGGGGACGGCGTCACCACCGGCAAAGATGCCGGGCACATCAGTCATCAAAGTGTTGGGGTCCACCTGCACCACGTCATCGTCGAATCGCATGCCGGGGATGGCTTTGAGGAATCCGGTGTCCGCCTCCTGGCCGACGGCGAGGATGACCGTGTCGGCCTCCAGTTCCTCGAACCTGCCGGTGCCCACGGCGCGACCGTCCTCGTCGAGTTCCATGATCTCGACTGTCACCTTCGCCGTCTCCATCGACGTGATGGTGCGCAGCCAGTTCATCGTGACGCCCTCCTGCTCGGCGCCCTCCCGCTCGTCGGCGTGCGCCGGCATCTGATCGGCGGTGCGCCGGTACACAATGACGGACTCCTCCGCGCCCAGCCGACGGGCGACACGTGCGGCATCCATGGCCGTGTTGCCGCCACCGTAGATGGCCACGCGCCGACCGATCATGGGACGCTCCCCCGAGGCGACGCCGCGCAGGAAACTAACGGCGTCCACCATCTTGGAGGCGTCCATGCTGGGGATGTTCACACGCTTGGACAGATGGGCCCCGACGGCGACGAAAACAGCATCGAAGGCACCCTCGCGCTGCGTCGTCTCAAGGTCCTTGACGGGGGTGCTCTGGTGGAACACGACACCGATGTCCTGCAAGCGGGACAGTTCGGCATCCAGCACGTCACGCGGCAGTCGGTACTCGGGAATCCCGTAGCGCATCATGCCGCCGGGCGCCTCCGATGAGTCGTGGATCTCGACGGCGTGCCCCAGGCGGCGCAGATGGTAGGCAGCCGAGAGCCCCGATGGTCCCGAACCGACGATGAGAACCCTGCGACCCGAAACACGGCGGGGAGGATCAAACCTCCAGCCACGGTCGATCGCCATGTCCCCGAGGTAGCGCTCCACCGCGCGGATTGACACGCTGGAGTCCAGGTCACCACGGTTGCAGACCGACTCGCACGGGTGGTAGCAGACGCGACCATGGATGGCCGGGAAGGGGTTGTCCCGGGTCAGCTGGCGCCAGGCGTTCTCGTGCTGGCCCACCTTGATCAGACGCAGCCACTCCTGGATGTTCTCACCGGCCGGGCAGCCTGCATTGCAGGGGGGCAGGAGATCCAGGTAGATCGGTCTGCGTGATCGGACGGGAGCGACGCGGCCTGCGGTGCGCTCCAGATCCGGCAGCAATGTCATGTCCCTGCGTCCGGTCAGGTTCTTGTCCTCGCTCATGGCTCCAGCGCCCTCCACATCGACTCCCACCATCGTAGAAGGGAGCGGCGCTCTTCGCGGGACGGGGGTGGAGTTGGGTCAGGACGGGCTCTGTTATCGTCCCCAGCATGCGCCGTTTCGTGAAGCCCTTCGCCCTCGTGTGCGGAGCGCTTCTGGCAACAACCTCCCTGGCCTCCTGCAGCTCTGAGCGCGAGGAGCGGGCGTTGATAGTGTTTGCCGCCGCTTCCCTCCAGGAGGTGTTCATGGACATCGCGGAGGACTTCGAGGCGACCAAGGACGGGGTTGTGGTGACGTTCTCCTTTGCCGGCTCCTCCGATCTGGTCTCCCAGATGGAGAGCGGCGCCCCCGCCGATGTCCTCGCATCCGCCGACCAGACCCAGATGGACCGTGCCGTGGACCTCGGCGTGGTCCAGGGTGAGCGCGCACTGTTTGCCTCCAACACGCTGACATTGATTGCGCCGGCCAACAATCCGGCGAGCATTACATCCTTGAGCGACGCCGCGGTGTCCTCGCTCGTCATCTGTGCGCCGCAGGTGCCCTGCGGCGCAGCCACCGACGAAATGGCCCGGCTCGCTGGGATTGAACTGCGACCGGTCAGCGAGGAGAACTCCGTCACGGACGTGCTCGGCAAGGTCACCTCCGGACAGGCCGATGCGGGCCTCGTGTATGTCACCGACGCCATCCGGGCCGGCGATGACATCACCATCATCCCTCTCGATGAGACCCGCACCGTTGTGAACACCTACCCCATAGCGGCCGCCGACGCCGGGGACGAGCTCGCTCAGGAGTTCGTCGACTTCGTCATGGCGGAGAGTTCACAGCAGCAGCTGCGCGCCAGGGGGTTCGGTGCAGCCCGCGCGTAATCCCCCGGCGGGGCGGGTGCCGGCGTGGGCCATCGTCCCGGCAGCACTTGGTGCGCTGCTCGTCCTCGTCCCCGTCGTCTCCATGGCGGCACGTGTGAACTGGCCCGGGTTGCCGGGACTTTTGACGAGCGAGGGCTCCGTCACCGCGCTACTGCTCAGTCTGCGCACCGCCCTGGCGAGCACCGCCGTCTGCCTCGTCCTGGGAATTCCACTGGCCTTGGTCCTCGCTCGGGCCACCCTCCCGTTCATGCGGTGGTTACGGGCACTTGTCCTGTTGCCGCTGGTGTTGCCGCCCGTCGTGGGGGGTCTCGCTCTGCTGGCTGCCTTCGGCCGCACTGGCTTGGTGGGCCAGTACCTGGATGCGGGAGGCGTACGCATTGCCTTCACCACCGTGGCCGTGGTTCTGGCGCAGGTCTTCGTTTCACTGCCGTTCCTGGTGGTGGGGCTCGAGGGGGCTCTGCGCACCGTGGGCACCGAGTTCGAGGAGGTGGCCACCACGCACGGTTCCTCCCCTACGCGCACGCTACTGCGCGTCACCCTGCCACTGGTTGCACCCGGTCTGGTCTCCGGCACGGTGCTCGCCTTCGCCCGGGCGCTCGGTGAATTCGGGGCGACCCTGACCTTTGCCGGCTCGTTGCAGGGAACCACACGCACGCTCCCGCTGGAGATCTACTTGCAACGTGAAGTGGATCCCGACCAGGCGCTGGCCCTCTCGTTGCTCCTGATCGTGGTGGCCCTGCTCGTCGTGGCGTTCACGTACAACACCACGGGAGGCCTTCACCGCCGTCGCCGCCCACGGGTCCGGACCCGACCTGTCTTCGAGACCGACGCCCCCGCCACCCCTCCCGCAGCCTCCGGGGCCCTGCGCTGGCAGGGTGTGCTGAAGAGCCGGGGGCATGCCACCGAGATGGTGGTGGAGCCCGGGGAGACCCTGGCGGTCATCGGGGCGAACGGCTCGGGCAAGAGCACGATGTTGAGCCTGCTGGCCGGGTTGCTGCACCCGGATAAGGGACGCTTGAGCATCGGCGATGACGTCCTGGTCGACACCACGACCGGCACTGACGTGCCACCGCACCGACGACGCGTGGTTCTGCTCGGCCAGCGTCCGCTGCTGTTCCCCCATCTCGATGTCTGGGGCAATGTGGAGTTCGGGGCGCGCGCCAGCACCGGGGATGATCAGGCAGCCATCACGCACCAAATGCTGGTGACGGCGGGCGCACAGCAGTGGGCCAGTGAATCCGCCACAGCACTTTCCGGCGGGCAGGCCTCGCGCGTGGCCCTCGCCCGCGCGCTCGCGTGCCAGCCCCGCGCGTTGCTACTCGACGAGCCCTTCGCCGCACTCGACGTGGCCAGTGCCCCGTCGGCCAGGGCGGCGGTCTCCGCCGCAGTACGTGAGGCGCAGTGCCCCACCGTGCTCGTCACGCATGACCTCCTGGACGTGCTCGCCCTCGCCGACCACGTGGTGGTGATGGAGGACGGACACATCGTCGAGACCGGCAGTGTCGCGGAAGTGCTGACCGCACCACGCAGTTCATTCGCCGCCGAACTCGCCGGCGTCAATGTGCTGCATGGTGTCCTCCAGTCCAAGGGGTCGCTCCTGGTGCAGGGAGGCACCGTCGTGAGTGGACAGCAGAAGGCCGCCGCACCCGTGGGTGCGACGGCCTTTGCAGTGTTTTCTCCCGGCAGCGTCGCCATCTTCCTGGAGCCCCCGCACGGCAGCCCCCGCAACGTCTGGCCTGCCACGGTGACATCTCTGACGGATCAGGGCGGCACGATCCGGGTCGGTCTGAGTCTTCGGGGCGGGCCCGGGTTGAGCGCCGACCTAACGGCTGCGGCCGTGGCGGAACTGGGTATGCGGGCCGGGTCAGAGGTGTGGGCCGTCGTGAAGGCGACGGAAGTCGCGCTTCACGAGGCAAAGACCGGCGGGGTCAGCCCTCTGCGCTCTCCTTGAGCAGCGCGTCGATGTCCAGTTCCTTGATCTGGGTGATGACCTCGTCGAGCTGCTTGCCGTTCAACAGGCCCGACTGGCGGAACACGAGGTTGCCGCGCCGAAATCCCATGATGGTGGGGATGGACTGGATCTCCAGTGCCGCTGCGAGATCCTGGTTCTCCTCGGTGTCGACCTTGGCGAAGGTGACGTCCTCATTGCGGCTGGAGGCCTCGTCGTAGATCGGGCTGAAACGCTTGCACGGGCCACACCAATCGGCCCAGAAATCAATGAGAACAACCTCGTTGTCCTCGATGGTGCTGGCGAAGTTGTCCTTGTTCAGTGCAGTGGTTGCCACGGTGATCGATCCTTAGCATCTAGGGGTCATGTCTCACCCAGCACAACCCCATCAGGCGCGAAAGTATTCCCCCAGAGGTTGTGCGGGTAGGGGCGGCTCCCTACCGGTGCAATCTCCTACTTGATGGCGACGATCCGGCGCATCGGGAGCGGCACCCGCACGGGTTCCCTGTCAGCACGGGAGGCGAGGAAGTCGACGGCACTCGCTGCACGGACCCTGTCCCCAGCAGGACGTAGACCAGCCACCAACATCTCGGCGTCCTCACGGTTGCGCACCTCGAAGTGATGCCGACCTCGCGAATCCTCCATCTTGGTCAGCCCCACGGCTCCCAGCATGGTCTTGGCGCGGAACTCGATGGTGCCGGGGAGGTGCGGACTCACCCGCAGGTACGCACCGAGTTGGCTCGCGATGCGGACGTCCTCCATGGTCATAGGACGCAGCGACGGTGTCAGGCCCGCAAACACTCCTCCCGGCCGCAGCACGCGTGCCACCTCACCGAGGAAGTCCAGCCGGTCCACGGCGAGCCCAAGACCGAGACTGGTGACAACCGCATCGAAGGCGCCGTCGGAAAAGGGCAGCCGAACTGGCTCGGCCTGCACGAGCGGACGGCCGTCGTCCTCGGCCCGCAGACAGCTCTCACTCTCGTCGACACTCACGACCAGTCGGTTCGGACTTCTCAGGCGCGCCCCCAAACCGCTGGCGCCGCACGAGAGGTCCAACACCGTGCGGGCTGAGGAGGACACAGCCCGCGCCACCCATTCGTACGGGGTGTGGTCGCCGCCAAACGTCCTCTGCAGCACCTGATCAACAGCCGTGGGGCGGCCGGAGCCGGACCGTCGATGCTCCGGAACACTCACTCGTCGCAGTCCTCCACGAAGAGCAGCTCGGAGGCAGCGTCATCGATCAGGCAGGTGCCGGCGTCGGTTGCCACATCGAGCCCGTGGGGCACCAGCCGTGCGGTGAAAGAGGCTCCGGGTCTCAGTTCCAGGCTGGAGAGCACCTCGATCAGTTCAGAGTTTGCCTGCACGTTCTCGCTCATACGGACGAGTTTGGCCGACACCTTCTCGTCAGACTTGAGCAGCTGGGACAGTGGCACAACGCCCTTGCTGAACGGCGTGTCGTCCACGTCAATGCCCAGTTCGCGGAGCCCCGGGATCGGGTTGCCGTAAGGGGACTTCGTGGGCGAATGCAGGATCTCCACCAGGCGGCGTTCGACATCGGTGGAAATCACGTGCTCCCAGCGGCATGCCTCGTCGTGCACCTTGTCCCACTCCAGCCCGATGACTTCCGTGAGGAGGCATTCCGCCAGCCGGTGCTTGCGCATGACACCTGTGGCGAGGCCAGCGCCCTTCTGGGTGAGACTAATCGTGCGATCAGGCTCGACGACGAGCAGCCCGTCGCGCTCCATCCGTGCCACGGTCTGGGACACGGTGGGTCCGGACTGGTGCAACCGCTCAGCGATCCGGGCGCGCAGGGGCGGCACACCCTCTTCAATCAATTCGTACACGGTCCGTAGATACATCTCCGTGGTGTCGATCAGATCACTCATGAGCCCTGCCTTCCCTGGCCCATCCTAGGGTGTTGATCTCGCCGTTGGGCGCAGAGCTCAGGGTCAACTCTTCTCCAGGCTCACAAGGAAGTCGATCGTCCCCGTCGGGTCGACGGTGACGAACCCCAGGTTGGGCGGCTCAACTCCCACTTCGGTCCATTCCATGGGAATCGCGCCTGAGGCGATGAGCTGTTCTCCCGAGCGCAGGACTGTCACATCCACCGGTTTGCGCACGGTGGTGCCTTTGACGGTCAGGTCCACTTCTACCGGGATGGTTGTCGTGGAGCCGTCGTCGGGAACCTCAGCAGGACCTGCTGGTTCGGCCAGGACAATCGTGGCGGTGGGATAGGTGGAGGCGTCGGCAATATCAGGGCCGCGGAACTGGCTGTCACGGCTGCTGCTGTCCGTGGCGATGCCGGCAACCTGGACCTCGAAGCGCGCCTCGGTCAGGGTGTTGTCCTCGATCCTTGCCTCCCCTGTGACCTGATCCGTGGATCCGACGACGGTCACCGGCTCGCCACGCAGAATCTCGTCCACCGTGTATCCGGCTGCGGTGGTGTTGGGTGGCTCACCGGGCACGACGGTCCACGTCCCGTCCAGCTCTACGGTGGGAGCCTCTGCACCCTCCGTGACAACGGCCGCCGCCGGAGCGTCGTCTCCCCCACGGGCCGCTCTGTAGATGTAAGGCGCGGCCACGAACAGCGCTACGGCAATCGCCAGGGCACCAAGGATCCAGGGGAGCTTCTTCTTCATGCGCGCAAGTGTAAAAACCCCACCCAAGGACGCACCCAGCTGCGAAACCTCCGCTGTCTTGCTTGGAGGTCGTGCTTCAGCAAAGAGTGCCGGCGCCACCAGGGCCCGCGGCCTCAGACGATCGACTCGCCTCGACGGATGACCCTTCGTAGATTTCCGCCGTCGTCGACCAAGCAAATGTCAGCCCAGCGACCTGCTTCCAGCCGGCCCACGTCCTCCAGTCCGTGCCAGCGCGCGGGCGTGGTCGACGTCATGGTCGCGGCCTCCTCGATGGTGCAGCCGACCTCCTCCACCAAGAACTTGAAGGCCTTGGCCATCGTGAGAGTGGAGCCAGCGATGGCGCCTGGGATGCCGTCTGCGGTCACCAGCCGGGCGGTGCCGTCGGTCACTTCCACCTGCAACTCTCCGAGCACGTAGCGACCGTCCCCCTTGCCCGTGGCGCTCATGGCGTCGGTCACCATCGCGACGCGGTCGACGCCGGCAGCGTCGATGGACATGCGTGCGATGACCGGTGCGTGGTGGATGCCGTCGCAGATAAGTTCCACCATGCAGCGCTCGTCGGTGAGCAGGACCGGCACCGGCCCGGGCTCGCGGTGGTGGATGGAGTTCATTGCGCTGAACAGGTGCGTGGCAATGCCCACGCCCCAGTCCAGGGACTTTCGGGTGAGCGCCTCGCCGGCGTTGGAGTGTCCGAAGGCCACCTTGACCCCCGCCTGGGTGAAGCGTCGGATCGCGGCTTCGCTGCCTGTGCGTTCGACGGCCATGGTGATCATCTTCAGGGCACTGCCTCCCGCAGCGATGAGCCGCTCTACGGACTCTGGCTCGGGATCGGTCAGCAGCGCAGCGTCGTGGGCGCCCTTCTTCTCTGGCGCGAGGAACGGCCCCTCGAGGTGGATGCCCGCCAGTTCGTCGGCCTCCACCAAACCCCGCAGAACCGCCAGCTGCCGCTCCAACTTCTCGATGGGTTCCGTCACCGTGCTGGCGAAAATAGTGGTGGAGCCCTGCGTCCGGTGGTAGTCGATGGCGCGTTGGTTGGCGGCCGGGTCCGGATCGCCGTAGGAGACGCCCACCGCTCCGTGGGAGTGGGTGTCGACGAAACCGGGCACAGCCCAGAACTGGTGTTGATTGTCGTCGCCAGCTGATCCCGACTCGACCGCAACGATCCGGCCGCTCTCGATGGTGATGACCGCATTGTCCAGGACACCTTCCGGGGTGACGGCGTGGGCGACTCTCAACTGTGATCTCTCCATGCCCCCATCCAACCACTCATGGAAGACTGGGAGCCGTGCAGATCGACATACCGCGAAGCCTTCTTCCCTCCGACGGACGCTTCGGCTCCGGCCCGGCAAAGGTCCGGCCCGAAGCGCTGGCCCAGCTGGTGGAGCACTCCGACGTGATGGGCACCTCCCACCGCCAAGCGCCGGTCCGAAACCTCGTGCGCGATGTACAGGAGGGGCTCGCAGGTCTCTACCGACTCCCCGACGGGTACGAGGTGGCTCTCGGCAACGGCGGCTCCTCGGCGTTCTGGGATGTCGCCGTGTTCTCGCTCATTCGGGAACGCTCCGCACATGGAGTTTTCGGGGAGTTCACGCGCAAGTTCGCCACTGCCAGTGCGGCGGCGCCGTTCCTGACGGAGCCCCGCATCTTCGAGAGCGCTCCCGGGGGCGTAGCGGTTCCGGAACCGTGCGATGCCGACACCTACTGCTGGGCGCAGAACGAAACCTCCACCGGCGCGGCCGCTCCAGTAGCACGCGTGGGCGGCGGGTTGGTGCTGGTGGACGCGACCTCCGCCGCAGGCGGTATCGACGCCGACATCTCACAGACGGACGCCTACTACTTCGCTCCCCAGAAGAACTTCTCCTCCGACGGAGGCATCTGGTTCGCCTTCCTCTCACCCGCAGCCATTGAGCGGGCTGCACGCATCACGTCGGAGGGTCGCTGGATACCCGCCTTTCTGGACCTCACCACCGCCATCACGAACTCGCGTCGGCACCAGACACTGAACACGCCCGCCCTTGCGACGCTGCTCCTGATGGCTGACCAGATCCGCTGGATGACCGAACTCGGCGGCATGGAGACCGTCGCCGCACGGTGTGCAACCTCCACGTCGACGGTTTACCGCTGGGCGGAGGAGCGGGACTGGGCGACGCCGTTCGTGCACCTGCCGCAACACCGGTCCCCCGTGGTGGCGACCATCGACCTCAACGAACGGATCGACGCCACACAGGTCTCCTCCGTGCTGCGACACAACGGCATCGTCGACGTCGACCCCTATCGGGCACTGCACCGCAATCAGCTGCGCATCGGGTGCTACGCCTCCGTGGAACCCAGTGACGTCGAGGCACTGATGGCCTGCATCGACCACGTGGTGGAGCGCATAGCCAGCTAAGGGCTTCCATCCTTCAGCCCCGCAGGAGTCTCAGTCCCGCACAACGAAGACCACAATCCCGGCCAGCAACGCGACCGCGCCAGCACCCAGGAGCGCCAGCACGGTTCCCCGTCGCGAAACAGCTGGTTCCGTCTCGACAATGACTTCTTCGGTGAGCTCCGGAGGTTCACTGGGCGTGGCGGACGGGGAGGGAGCAGGAGTGGACTCCGCGGCGGGCCCCGGTGTGACGGTCGTCCTCCCCTCAGGCAGCGGTTCGTCGCGCAGATAGTCGCCGTCACCCACAAGCATCCGGTCCTCGCCGTAGGTGGTGATGGATTCTGCGGGCGGAGCATCGACGTAGGTGGTGACGGCCCCGCGCTCCCACGTGGAGGCGTCGACGAGCTCCACGCCGGTGGCGCTGCGCAGCATCAGGGTGGAGCCGTCCTCCAGAAACACGGCATCGGTCACCCCCTCGGGTGCATCGGCGGCCCGCTCCAGCTGATTGACACCGGTGCGCGACGGCTGAGGCCCCGCGCGGTAGATGCCGGGATCCTCCCCGTCGGTCACGATGTAGATCCGCCCCCTGCCGGACAGGGCAAGTGCCTTGGCGTCGCGGGGCCCCTCGGGATAGCGAAAATCCCACGCACGGTAGGTAGTGACCCGCGATGCGGGGTCCACCCGATACACCGTGACGAACTCCCTCGAGCCCTCAGAGTCGCCGACGTCGCCGATGTAGAGAAGATCCTCGAACATCGAAAGACCCTGAACTGATTCCGCTTGACCAGTGAACGTGACGGGCCTGCTGGTGCCGGCGTCGGCGTCGACGGCCAGGATGTCTCCCCGCTCGTCGACGGTGATGACCTCCTCGGTCTCGGCATCCCAGGCAAGGCCAGTGATGGGTGCCGACCTGTTCGACGAGAGGTCGATGTCATCGGCCAGGGCGGGGGTCGCCAGTGTGGCGGTGCTGATCGCCAGGGTGCACACTATGGCGACGCGGCCCGATGGAAAGGTCATGGTGGGAGGAATCCTACTGGGCCCGGCCGGGAACGCTCTCCCCCACCGCGATTCCGCCTCCCCACACGGCACCCACGACGACGACAGCCACCACCAGAACAAGGACGGCGGTGACGATGAGGCGTCGCGTTCTCGGATTCACGTCTGTGATGGTACGCGCCCGCTACGGTTGGCTGCATGCACCGGCTACGGCTGTTTGCCATCACCATCGACGACGTGCGCGACATCTTCGGCGCCGATCCCGAGATGGCCGCTGAATTGCGTACCCGAGCCGCACGGCATTTCATGCCTCCACGCGATGACCGAAGCCTGCTGGGCAGCATCGGTCCACTCCGCTTCCGTCACCGCAGGACCGAAGTGGATCCTCGCCGTCCCCTCGCCGCAGACGTGGAGGCAATGCTCTCCGGCGGACACATCCCGACGGAGCGCCTGCCCCAGTGCTGGGAGCTGCTTCTGGTGTGGCTCGACGCTCTCTCGGCGCGGCACGTGGACATGCAGATCGACGAGCCGGAAGCCGTCGATTTCGAGCTGGCGCGCGCCGGTCTTCCCAGCACCCATTCGATGGGCAGCCTCTCTGGGCGGCCGCTGGGTGTGTCGCTGCGTCCCCTGCCCAGCCAAACGGTGGGCTACAGCAAGCACGGTCACGTCGTGGAGGTCAGCCGACTGTTGCGCCGCGTCCACGACAGTGCAGGGGAGGAGTTCGCCGCCACAATGGCCCGCATCGAACCGCCGCTGTCACTCCTCGAGGACATCGCGCGACATCGTGAGGCACCGCTGGACCTGGTGGTCATCCAGGTTCCCGCCTGAGCCCTTCAGTCATCCAGTTCAGCGCGGCACGATGACCAGGATCAGGTCGCCGCCGTCGAGCTGTGTGGTCCCCGGCGCCGCGATTCTGGTGACCGCTCCTGCGACCGTGGCGTTGATGGAGGCCTCCATCTTCATCGCTTCGATGGTCGCCACCGGATCACCGACGGCGATGGCATCGCCCACCTCCACGTTCACGGTCACGGCCCCGGCGAACGGCGCAGCGACGTGGCCCGGGTTGGAGGGATCGGCCTTCTCGGTGGTGGCCACGTCGGAGGTCAGCGAGAAGTCGCGGACCCGGACCGGCCGGATTTGGCCGTTCATCAGGCACATGACCGTGCGCTTGGCGCGGGCGTCGGGTTCGCCAATGGCCTCCAGAGCATAGATCAGGTCCACACCCTTCTCCAGCTTGATCCCGTACTCACGGCCCGGCTCCATGCCGTAGAGGAAGGAGACGGTGGGCAGCTTGGACAGGTCACCGAAATCCTCACGCATCTGTTCAAACTCGCGATTGGGACCCGGGAAAAGCAGCCGATTGAGGGTTTCCTGACGACGGCGCCCGGAGTGGGCAAGGAACACCATGTCTTCCTGCGCCACCTCCGAGACACGCGGTGGCGTTCGGCGTCCCTCCAGCGCCTTGGTGCGGAACGGCTCCGGCCATCCTCCCGCTGGCTGGCCCAGTTCCCCATTCAGGAAACCGATGACGGAATCGGGGATGTCGAATTTGTCAGGGTTCTCGGCGAATTCCTGAGGATCAGCGTCGGCTGCCACGAGGTGCAGTGCAAGGTCTCCGACCACCTTCGACGACGGCGTCACCTTGGTGGGCCGGCCCAGAAGCTTGTCAGCGGCGCTGTACATGGCCTCGATGGCCTCAAACTTCTCCCCCAACCCCAGCGCGATGGCCTGCTGCCGGAGGTTGGACAGCTGGCCACCGGGAATCTCGTGGTCATAGACGCGGCCGGTGGGGGCGGTCAGACCGGACTCGAACGGCTTGTACAGCTTGCGGACGGCCTCCCAGTACGGCTCCAACTCCAGCACCGCCTGAGGGTCCAGATCCGGGGCACGTTCGCCGCCCTTCAGGCCCATCAGGAGCGCCGACATCGGCGGCTGAGAGGTGGTGGAGGCCATGGCCGAGCTCGCCACGTCCACGGCGTCCACCCCCGCGTCAATGGCCGCCATGAGCGTCGCCACCTGACCACCGGTGGTGTCGTGGGTGTGCAGGTGCACGGGAAGGTCGAAGCGCTTCCGCAGCCCGGTGACAAGCTCGGCGGCGGCGCGGGGACGCAGCAGACCCGCCATGTCCTTGATCGCCAGGATGTGAGCGCCCGCTTCGACAATTTCCTCCGCAAGGCGCAGGTAGTAGTCCAGCGTGTAGATCTTCTCGCTCGGGTCCAGGAGATTGGAGGTGTAGCAGAGCGCCACTTCCGCCACGGACGGTGTGGCGCGCACCGCGTCGATGGCGGGCCGCATCTGTTCCACGTCATTGAGGGCGTCGAAGATACGGAAGATGTCGATTCCCACCGCGGCGGCTTCTGTGACGAAAGCCTCGGTCACCTGCGGAGGGTACGGCGTGTAGCCGACGGTGTTGCGGCCCCGCAATAGCATCTGCAGATTCTGGTTCGGCATCGCCTCACGGAACTTCGCCAGACGCTCCCACGGGTCCTCGGCCAGAAACCGCAGAGCCACGTCGTAGGTTGCGCCGCCCCAGCACTCAACGGAGAACATGTTGGGCAGCATCTGAGCCTGATGGGGTGCCACTGCCACCAGATCCCGGGTGCGCACTCTTGTCGCGAGCAAGGACTGGTGAGCGTCCCGATACGTCGTGTCCGTGATACCCACAGCGCTCTGCGCGCGCAACTCACGAGCGAAGCCCTCAGCCCCCAGCGCAAGCAGCCGCTGCCGTGTGCCGTCGGGCACCTGCTCGGCCAGTGTGACCGCAGGGAGCTTGGTGCTGGGGTCCAGGGACGTGGGTGCGTCGCCATTCGGCTTGTTGACCGTCGTCTCGGCGACGTAGCGCAGCAGCTTGGTTCCCCGATCGGCGGGTGTGCGCGCACTGAGCAGGTACGGCCGCTCATCAATGAAGGACGTGGTGACGCGGCCCGCCTCGAAGTCGGGATCCTCCAGTACAGAACGAAGGAAGGGGATATTGGTGGCCACACCACGCACCCGGAACTCAGCCAGGGCACGCTTGGCCCGCGCGGTGGCCATCGGCAGGTCCTTGCCGCGTGCCGTCAGCTTCACGAGAAGCGAGTCGAAGTGCGGGCTGATCTCCACACCGGTGCCGGTTGTGCCACCGTCGAGCCGGATGCCGGCGCCGGATGCGGATCGGTAGGCCTGGATGGTGCCAGTGTCGGGACGGAAGGAGTTCAGCGGATCCTCGGTGGTGATGCGGCATTGCAGGGCGGCGCCGCGGATGGCCAGCTCGTCCTGACGAATCCCGATCTTCTCCAAGGACTCACCGGAAGCGATGCGCATCTGCGCCTGCACCAGGTCGACGTCGGTGATCTCTTCCGTGACTGTGTGCTCCACCTGGATGCGCGGGTTCATCTCAATGAAGACGTGCTGCCCGGCACGCTCACCCTCAGTCTCGACGAGGAACTCCACGGTGCCTGCACAGGTGTAGTTGATGGCCCGGGCGAACTTGACGGCGTCTGCGGTGAGGGCCTCGCGCATCTCGTTGCTGATGTGAGGGGCTGGCGCGATCTCCACCACCTTCTGGTGGCGGCGCTGGATGGAGCAGTCCCTCTCGAAGAGGTGGACGGTGTCGCCCGAGCCATCGGCAAGAATCTGCACCTCAATGTGGCGCGGTGCGGCAACAGCCTGTTCCACAAACACGGTGGCGTCCCCGAAGGCGCCGTCGGCCTCACGCATGGCAGCGCCCAGTTCATCGACGAATCTGGCGGGGTCATCCACACGGCGCATGCCCCGCCCACCACCACCGGCGACTGCCTTGATGAAGACCGGGAAGCCAATCTGCTCGGCTCCCGCCACCAGCTCATCGACATCAGTGGAGGGAGCGGTGGAGGCGAGGGTGGGGACACCTGCTTTGCGTGCCTGCTCAAGGGCGCGCACTTTGTTCCCGGCCATCTCCAGCACTTCCGCAGATGGGCCGATGAAGGTGATGCCAGCCTCCACGCAGGCCGCGGACAGATCCGGGTTCTCCGACAGGAATCCGTAGCCCGGGTACACGGCGTCCGCCCCGGACTCCTTGGCGACGCGCATGATCTCCTCAATGTTGAGGTATGCCCGCACCGGATGACCCTCGGTACCGATCAGGTAGGACTCGCTGGCTTTGATGCGATGATCCGCATTGCGGTCCTCGTAAGGAAAAACGGCGACCGTCGTGCATCCCAGTTCATAGGCGGCACGGAAGGCGCGGACGGCAATTTCGCCACGATTGGCTACGAGGACCTTGGAGAACATGTGGCTCAGCGTAGCGAAACGGTGACGTGATCGGCTCGTCGTGCCCGCCCGCGAACAACTCATCGATCCATTAGGTCCATCCTCAAGGGTGAGAGCTGGTGACCTCCTGGTTCGGCATAATCGTCTTTCTCTGGACGAAAGACGTCACAGAGTGCAAGGAGGAACTGATGATCAACACTTCCGACATCGACACCCTGCTGAACAGCAAGGCCACCGTCTACGACAAGACCGGTGAGAAGGTTGGCTCGCTCAGCCAGATCTATCTTGACGACGCCACCAGCGAACCGTCATGGGCAACGGTGAACACGGGCCTCTTCGGAATGTCGGAGAGCTTCGTGCCGCTTGAGGGCGCGTCCGTGCGCGGAGAGGATCTGCACGTCGGTTACACCAAGGACCAGATCAAGGATGCTCCCAGCATCGACGAGGAGCACCATCTGGAGCCCGGCGAGGAAGATCGTCTGTATGAGTACTACGCCATGCACGGCACCGGTCGCGCTGACGCTGGCTACGCAACGGATGAGACGCGCACCGGAGCCCCGGTCACAGGCGATGCACAACAGCGGTCCACAACCGACGATCTCCGCGAGGATCGCGGCCCCACCGCCGACGATTCCATGACCCTCTCCGAGGAGCGCGTCAACGTTGGCACCGAGCGGCGTGAAGCTGGCCGTGTTCGACTTCGTAAGCACGTCGTGACCGAGAACGTCACGAAGACCGTGCCGGTGGAGCGCGAAGAGGTTGTTGTGGAACGCGTCCCGGCGGACGGCGATCACAAGGGCCACATCGACAACGATGGCGAGACCGCAGAGGTGACTCTCCACGAGGAGACCCCGGTCGTCGACAAGGACACCGTCGCCACCGAAGAAGTGCGTCTCGGCAAGAAGACCGTCACTGACCAGGAAACGGTCAACACAGAGGTGCGCAAGGAAGAAGTCGAAACCGATCAGGATCGTCTCGGACGAGACGATCGTCGCAAGCACTGACTTCTGACACTTCTACTATCGAACACAGCAGTGGCCCGGTCCCCTCGGGGGCCGGGCCACTGCTGATTCATGTGATCACTGAACGAGCGAGATCAGCGGCCCTGCACGAAGTACACCACGAGCAGCTCCGCAACCAGCCACATCAGGGCATGGACCCTTGAGCGCCCCAAAATCCAAATAATCTTCGTGATCGACCAATCCATTCCGTCTGCGGTTCCGAATGACGAGTGAGACCCAACGAAAGGAACTCATCATGAACCGCACCTGGAAGTCCATCTCCGCCTCGGCTGCTGCCGCGCTGGTCATCGCCGCGCCCATGGCCCTGTCCACCTCAGTCGCAGGAGCCGACGAGGGCGAGACCGTGAGGCTGCGCCTCGATCCGATGAAGGGCACCGATGCGTCCGGCATTGCCGCTCTCACACCCACCGCCGACGGTGGCCTGATGGTGTCCATCAAGACGACAGGCCTCGTCCCCAACATGCCGTCCGCACAGCATCTGCACGGTGACTTCTCGGGCAAGAACTTCGTCTGTCCCGCAGATTCCGCCGACACCGACGGCAACGGCTTCATCAGCATTCCCGAGGGTGTGCCTGCCTACGGTGGCGTCAAGATTTCCCTCACCACAACAGGAGATGTGAGCGGGGACAGTGGCCTGGCACTCGATCGCTTCCCCGTCGCCGATGCGCAGGGCACCGTGGAGTACAGCCGCACCCTGACAGCATCTGAGTTGCCGGAGGGAACGCTGGACAACCTCGCCAACCTGCACATCGTGCAGCACGGTGTGGACGCCAACGGAAACGACAAGTTCGACCTCGACGGCCTCGGTGAGTCCGCCTTCGCCAAGTCCCTGGGCGTGGATGGCATCCCCGAGGAAGGCACCACATCGGCCACCTGCGGCATGGTCATGCCATCCGGTGGCGTCGAGACCGGGGGCGAAGCTCCCACCGCGGTCAATGGCGGACTGCTTGCCGCAGGTGGCCTCCTCGCCGTCGGCGGAGCCGCAGTGGCCGTCAGCCGTCGTCGTTCCGCCACCGTCACCGGTAGCTGAGGACCGACGATGAACAGCACCAGGTCACCGCTGCAGTGGCGGGTGCTGACGGGGGGAATCGTAGGGTTGGTCGGGGTCGGCGTCATCGGCGCCGCCCTGGCCTTCCCCACGGTCACCACACCCGAGGCACAGCCAGCCGCCGTAGTTTCAGTCACACCCGACGAATCCATAGTCGCCAGCAGGTCCGAACCCCCGAGAGGGGCTGAACCCGCGCCAGTGGAACCCGTCGTGTCCGTCACCCCCTCCGCATCGGTCATCGACCTTGCTGCACCTCAAGCATCGACAAGTCCCTCACCGTCACCCAGCTCCGCGGACCCGGAGCCCAGCGTCGTGGGTCTGCCGGAATCGGAACCCGTCAGGGTTCGAATCCCCAGCATCGGCGTTGACGCCTCAACCACGGAGCTGGGACTGGACGGCAATCGGTTGGCCGCCCCGGAGGATCCCGACGTGGTGGGATGGTTCACCGGAGCGCACACACCGGGAGCTGCGGGACGTGCAGTCCTGAACGGGCATCTCACCTGGAATGGTCGCAACACCGTGTTCGCCCGCTTACCGAACGTCGCCGTCGGCGCAGTGGTGGAAGTGGACAGACGAGACGGCACGACCGCCAGATTCGAAATCACCGAAGTTGCAACCTTCGAAAAGGACCAATTCCCCACGGCGGAGGTATACGCTGCCACCGAGGAGCCAACCATGGTTCTGATCACCTGCGGCGGTGAATACAGTCAGTCGGAGCACTACTACGACTCGAACGTCATCGCCTTCGCCACCGCTCTCTAGCCGGAGCGAGGAAGGTCGTGGACGCCACACATGAGTTCGGACCAGGAACCACCAGCAGCCCGCCGGGCCGTCGAGGACGGCGTCGACGGGCGACTGGCTGACCTGTTCTCCGAGGTCCGCGCGAACACCGGCGCGAACAGCGAACAGGCGTTTGCGGAACTCTATGACCTGACCAGCGCCCGCCTTCACGGCCTCATCCTCAGCGTTGTCCGCTCGGCAGACATCGCCGCCGAGGTCACCCAAGAGGTGTATGTGGAAGTGTGGCGGCAGGCGTCACGGTGGTCGCCCGACAAGGGCAGCGTCCGAGCATGGATGCACACCATTGCCCACCGCCGTGCCGTCGATCGTGTCCGTTCCGTCCAGAGGCAGACCGACAGGGATGCCCGTTGGGCGGGGACGACACGCGAAAGCGAACCGGATCACACATGGGAAGGTGTGGAGGCAGCTCTGGACGTGGAGGGTGTGAAATCCGCCCTTGACAAGCTGTCGAGGGTCCAGAAGGAAGCGGTGTCCCTGGCCTACTACGGTGGATACAGCCATCGGGAAGTGGCCGAGATGCTGGGCCTGCCCCTCGGCACCGTGAAGACCCGGATACGGGACGGACTACTCGGCCTACGACATGTGATGGGAGCTCAGACATGAATGATCCCCATTCCCTGATCGGCCCCTACATCACCGATGCGCTGGAGGACGACGAGCGCGAAACCTTCGAGCAACACCTTGAGCACTGTGAGGATTGCCGCGCCGAGGTGCTCGATCTACGGGAGGCGATGGCGGAAGTTTCCGCCCTCCACGAGTCTGCACCCCCGTCAGAACTCCGGTCCTCCATCCTTGACACCATTGCGACGACTTCCATGCTCCCTGCTGGCGATTCTGACCCGGTATCGGAGGATGCGGAGGACCCTGCGCCGCAGGACGAGGTTCCGGCACGCCACGACACTCACAGCAATGTCGTGAATGCTGACTTCAACCGCTCCCCTCGCCGCCCCATCTCGACATGGTTGGCCGCCGCCGCAGCCATCCTGGCCGTCGCCCTCGGAGGAGTGACGCTCTGGCAGCAGTCGGAGCTGCGCTCCGTCCAGGCGGCAGAGGCCCAGCGTGTCCAGCTGCTCGCTGCCGACGATCTTCAGGTGAGCCGCACCACCCTCGAGGGTGCGGATCTGACATATCTCGCATCCCCGTCGCTCGGTGAAGCCATGATCACCACGACGGAGTTCCCGGAGCCCGAAGCCGAGGATTCCTGGCAGGTATGGGTGGTGAGCGGTGGTGTCCCCCGCTCCGCCGCCGTCCTTGATGATGGCGGTCAGCTACAGCTGTTCGTGGAGGATGTCGCCGCTGGCGACGTCCTGGCCATCACGAACGAACCGCGAGGCGGCTCACCGCAACCCACGGGCGACATTCAGGCGGACGTCGAAGTGACGGACGCGTGACCTCCGTGCGAGCCTGTGGAAGCGAATCGTGCTGACCCATTCCACCGGGTAGATTTGCCCCGAACGAAGGGACACACATCCTCATGAGCACTCGGAAATCAACGACACTTGCTGCCGTCACGATCGTGGCACTGCTTGGTCTTTCGTCCTGCAGCGACCCCGGCTCCAATGTCCCCGATCCCGGTCAGGGCACCGGCGGTGCGAATGCCAGCCAGCCGGTCGGCGAGGTGAGCGTTGGCGTCGTGGAGACGACGGCGCCCGAAGGGGGTGCCGCCGCACGCATTGGTGATGAGGAGGAGACGGTCGCACAGGTTGCGTGCACGGTTCACAACGGGCAGTGGACGATGAGCGGCGGTGACGAGGAAAGCGCGAAAGTGGCAGTGACAGGCACAGAGGACCGGGCCACCGTCATGACAGCGAGCGTGGTGCTCACCGACGGCACGCTCGCCAGCTTCTCCGGGGACGACGGCAGTGCATCCATCTCGTGGGAGGGCGAAACCTTCACCGTGACTGGCATGGGACCCGTGATCAACCTCAACGATCCCGCCGGCGCCGAGGAGGACGCCGAGCCGGAGGAGTTCGTCATCACCGCGACCTGCGACAGCTGATCAGCTGGTCACGAGCGCGGCGTGTGGATCAATCGAACAGGCTTTCGTCGATGCTGATGGTGTCGTACGACGGCTTGGGGAGAGCGTGCTCGTGTTCGACCGCCGGAACGTCCGAGTGGCCGCCGCAACCGTGATCGAGGCTCACCACCTGTCCATCGGATGGGGAGTACTTGTTGGTGCAGGCTCCGAACATCATGCCGAGAGATCCGCGCAGGGCCACGAAGTAGCCGCACGAGTGGCACGGCCCGGGAGCCTGCCGGGACATTTCGTTGTCCGGGCCCTGCGGGCCGTCCAACCAGCGTCGCGCTGCGTCATCGCGACCCCACTGGGACAGCACCCTCTCGCGTCCGAGTCCCAGCTCCCAGACAGTCGAGCGCAATTGGGCCCATTCGGCCGGATCGGCGTCCACTGGTAGGTCCCCCGTGGAGAATCCCGGCTCCAGACGTGGGTCGTCATCGGCGGTGGGCATGAGGGTTCCGGCGACGATGTCGCCCGCCTCGACCCGATCCTCCCACGGCACCCACGGCGGCGCCAGCAGTGCCCCCACCATGGGAAGGAGGACCACCTCGTTCACGGTGGCCGTCTTCGCCCGGGCGGCACGGACTACGGTCACGGCCCAACGCCAGTCAACGTATCCGGGCAGACGGCATGCGAAGGAATGCGTGACCACGCGCTCCCCCTCCTCGGCGACGACACCCAGGTGTTCCCCCACAGCACCCGGCCAGGACTGTTCCTCGGCTGCGGCCCGGGCAAGATCCACGGCCGCTGCAGCGGTCGCATCGAGCTTGGGTGCAGCCATGTCACATCTCCAGTTCATCGGCGACGCGGCGCAGCAGGAGTGCCGCATTTGTTGCGGTCTTCTCATCGGGGTGGCGATTGCGGCGATAGCCGCTTCCGATGCCGTCGAGCAGGTTGATCAGATCCTCCACAATCGGAGCCATCTGCTCCGGCTTCTTGCGCAAGTTCTTGGACAGCGACGGCGGGGCATCGAGGAGCTCAAGTGACAGGGCCTGCTCCCCCCGGCGCCCTTCCATGACGCCGAACTCGACCCGTTGCCCCGTCCTGAGCGCCGTGACCCCCGCCGGCAACACGGAGGAGCGCACGAAAACGTCGCCGCCCCCGTCCTTGGAGATGAACCCAAAGCCCTTCTCAGCGTCGTAGAAGCGCACTTTTCCGGTGGGCACGGCGAACCTCGCTATCGATGATGAACAACAGGAGACGCCAGTCTATCCCCACCCGTCGACGGTCACGGTGCGGGCTCAGCTGGACTCAGCCGGGTTGATTCGCCGCCACGTGCCGGAAGTAGTCCGCGTAGGTCAGTTTCGCAGCGGCGGCCTCGTCAATGATGATGAAAGCGCGACGGTGGAACTGCAGGATGGACGCCGGGCACATGGCGGAGACAGGTCCCTCGATCATGGCTGCGACGGCGTCCGCCTTCTTCTCGCCCGAGGCAACCATCAACAGGTTGTGGGCATCCATGATGGTGCCGAGTCCTTGGCTGACACAGTGCGTGGGGACGGTTTCGTCGTCGGAGAAGAAGCGTGCGTTGTCCTTGCGTGTCTGCTGCGTGAGTGTCTTGATGCGCGTGCGCGAGGTGAATGAGGAGGTGGGCTCGTTGAAACCGATGTGACCGTTGCTGCCGATCCCGAGAATTTGGACGTCGATGCCTCCAGCCTCGCGAATGGCTTCCTCGAATTCGTCGGCTGCCGCCTCCAGGTCCGCAGCAAATCCGTTGGGGACCCTGACACGCTCGGGATTCATGCCCAACGGCTTGACCACGGTGCGATCAATTGTCTGCCGGTAGCTCAGGGGGTGTTGCGGGTCCAGTCCCACGTATTCGTCGAGGGCAAAGCCAAGTGCGTGAGCGAAGTCAACGTCCCCAGCGGCTGAGCGACGCTCGAGCTCGGCATACAGGTTCAGCGGCGAGGAACCCGTCGCGAGACCCAGAACGGGCGTGTGCTTGCCTGCCAGCTGTGCAATCACGCGATCAGCGGCAACGGCGCCAACCTCATCCCCATCGGAACAGATGACAACTTCCATCACAGAACTCCTCAGATAACGTGGGGCCCTGCACCGTGGCGCACAGGCGGCCCAATTCTTGGGCCCAACATACCGCCATCAGCGGGGAACCGCGGTGCCCGTTGCTCGGCTCATGCCAAGTGCTCAGCCATCCTGAGCAGTACCTGTGCACAGGTAGGATCTCGCCATGGCTTCCTGGACCGACGGGGCGGCGTACGCTCCCATCGAGCGGCCTGACGGTTTCGCCGAACCTGAGGTGGAGCCGCTCGCCCGTACCGCATCGTCGATCGCGCCCACCGAGGGAGCAGTGCCCCCGCCGCAGGATTTCCGGCATGACACCCCGGCGATTCCGTTGGAACTCCTCTCCCCGGAGCAGCCGAGCCATCGCAACCCCACTCAGCCATTCGTCGTGAGTGGCGGGCTGATGACGACGGCCTCGTCCATGGGGCGGCACACCGCACGTGATCCGCGGACGCCTTTCGTCGGTCAGCGCGGGCCAATCCACACCCCGACCCCGGGCACCCTTCCTCCCCCCACCGGTGAACCGCTGGCGCTGGGACCCGACGCGCCTCCAAGGCCCGCCGGTGCAGCGGTCGATACGCTCATGTCCTCCCCGGCGGCACGGCAGCCCGTTCGCCGGGGGAGGTCTGCCCAGGAGATGTCGACACAGCGAACGCTCGTGTTCCTGGCCGTTGCCTGTTGCGTTCTCGGTTTCACGATCGGGGCTGCTGCCCCCTACATGCTGATTGCCGCTGGGGGCCTGTCCCTGCGGGCGACCTTCCTCACCGGAAACGCAGGTGTGTGGGCGATTGGTGTGGCGCTTGCGCTCCTCGTGGCCGGGTTCATCGTGGCGCCTGAACTCGAGGTGCTGCTCGGGCGGCTCGCGTCGTTGTCGTTCGGCATCTGGTTCATCACCTCGGCGGCGAGCCGCTCACGAGAGGATTCGTAGCCGGAGGCGTGTCGGTGACGGGCACGGTTGACTCCTCCACCTCACCCAGGTCCACTGTCGTTCCACCGGTGAGGGCCGCCAGATCGGCCAGCCCTGCGGGCCAGACGCGTGGCGGCAATTCGCTGAGCGGCCACCAGGCATACCCCTGCAACCTCTCCTCCTCCGCGGCAGTCAATCCGGTCGGCTGCACCTCGAAACGTTCCACCTCCACGCGGAAGAACCACTCCTTCTGCACGCGAACCCGGTCCGAGTAGCCGTGGGTCACGGTCCTGACAGCCACGGGCCCTTTCAGGTCTTCCTCGTCGACGAGCAACCCCGTCTCCTCGCACAATTCGCGTCGGGCCGCTGATCTCGTCGTTTCCCCTTCGTCGATCCCTCCACCCGGCGTCACCCACCAGCGTGAGCCCGGCAGGCCCGGATCAGAGTCCGCCAACAACAGCACATCGGCACCGCTGACACAGATGATGCGAGCACCTGTTCGCCACCCCCACGGGCGCGTCACGCGGTGCGATTCCGCTCGTGGGCGATGGTGTCGTCCACCAGGCTCCGCCATGTGCGGACCAGGCCGGCGTCAACGTAGGCCTTCCACGATCCGCCCGGCCGTGCCGGCGAGCCGATGTGAAAGGCGCGAACTCCGGCGCGGACCAGCCATGGCACATGCTCTGCTTCCAATCCGCCACCGGCCATGATCAACCGAGCGGCGGCCGTGTGTGTCCTTGCCCGATCAATGAGGTCATCCAGCCCATGTTCCACGCCCCGGACGGAACCGGCCGTGAGGACTGCGTCCAGGCGGGGCAGCGTCAAGAGCGTCTGCCACGCCGCGTCCTGGTCCAGACAGTGATCAACTGCGCGGTGGAACGTCCAGGGCCACTCCCCTGAATCGAGAAGTTCGGTCACCACCTCGACATCGATGCCGGTGTGACCGTTGAGGAAACCGAGCACCACGCCGTCGGCGCCGGCATCGAGATAGCTGGAGATGAGTCCTTTGAGACGCACGGCCTCGCCACCATCGGTCCCGAACCCCGGCCGGAGCCGCACCATAGGACGAACCTGGATCGATGTGGCCCTGCGCACCTTGTCCACGAGTGCCGGCTCCGGCGAGAGGCCGCCTTCGTCAACGGAACCCAACAGCTCGATGCGGTCCGCGCCGCCCTCCTCCGCCCGCTCGGCGTCGGCAGCGTGCAGCGCGATGACCTCCAGCATGTTCATGTCCCCATCCTGCCAACAGAACCGCCCGCCGGTGCAGGTCGCGCCATCATCTCTGCCAAGAACGACCTCCAGCACCGTGGCGGTCAAACCACCGGCTGCCTGCTCCTGCAGATCACAGCGTCACTTGTCACAATTCGGCACACACCCACCACCTTCTTCAACGCTCGCATCACCATGAGACGAAGCCTAATGTGCTCGACCACACGGTCCGCACCACGTCGCGTTGAGCGAAGCCAAGCCAGGTGAAAGCCCGTGCGACACGATGCTGTGCAGCCGACTGGATAGAAAAGGGGGACGACTTGGCAGAAACTGGCTAGAGCGTGTCTCCCAAAGATTTGTGAGCTGTGCGGAACGATGTTGAGCATGGGCGGAACGATGTTGAGCATGGTTCGAGCAGGCGCAATTTCTGATGAGTTCTGG
>CANLTJ010000018.1 GCA_947493995.1 uncultured Arachnia sp.
CTTGACTGGGACACCCCATCTGAGAGACTGAACAAACTACTGGCGCGTGTTGCGTTGACTCCTTGAAACCGTCGCCTCTGTGACGACTCTTTACGGCGTGTCCGGTCAGGTTCCGCACGGCCAGTCTCGTCGCGCCACTTCCCGGCCGTTCTTACCGATCGACCGGACACGCGGCACTCACTGCCCACCACGTCATATATTTCCTCGGTGGCCACCCGTTGCGGCGTGTCCGGTCAGCCCGGGAGTTAGCGATTGTGACGCAGCTCAGCGACGCTCCCCGAGCGACGTCTCCCACTGGCTGTGCAGCGACGCGAAGTTGCCCGATTCCAGCGCGGTGAGTTCTGCCGGGGAGCCGTCCTCGATGATCCGGCCGTCCTCCATGACCAGCACCCGGTCCGCGATCGAGACCGTCGAGAGGCGGTGGGCGATGATGATGGCTGTGCGACCCTTCAGAAGCGTCTGCAGTCCGCGCTGCACCAAGCGCTCGCTGGGCAGGTCCAGGGAACTGGTGGCCTCGTCGAGGATCAACACCTGCGGATCGGCCAGGAAGGCCCGGGCGAAACTGATCAGCTGCCGCTGACCGGCGGACAGCCGTCCACCGCGACTGCGGACGTCCGTGTCGTAGCCCTCCGGCAGGGATCGGATGAAGCTGTCGGCGCCGACGGAGATCGCGGCCGCCTCAATGTCCTCGCGGCTTGCGCCGGTGCGGCCCAGCTCGATGTTGGCTGCCACCGTGCCGGAGAACAGGAACGAATCCTGAGTGACCATGGTGACGGTGCGGCGCAGATCGGCGTCAGCGATGTCCCGCACGTCCGTCCCGTCAATCCGCACCGCACCGGACTGGGGATCCACGACTCGCGCCACCAACTTCACGAGCGTCGTCTTGCCCGCCCCCGTCTCACCGACCAGGGCGACCACCTGACCGGCGGGAATCTTCAGATCCAGGTGGGGAAGCACGGGCTTGCCGGAGCCGTAGGCGAAGGTGACGCCGTCGATGTCCACGGAACCCTCGGTCTCGGTCATCGGCACGGGCTCTGCAGGATCCACCAGCGTCGGCTCCTCCTCCAGAACGCCCGAGATCTTCTCCAAGGCGCTCGTCGCGCCCTGCAGCTGGTTGGCGAACATCATGATGTCTGTCACCGGATCGAAGAACTGGCGTGCGTACAGCACCGCAGAGAGCAGCACGCCCACGTCAAGCGTCCCGGCCAGGACCCGGGAACCGTCGACGTACAGCAGTACGGCGGAGACGATGCCCGCCAGCGCAACGATGACCGCGTTGGCCACACCGAACGTGAAGATGACGCGGGCATTCGAGATCCGGTAGTCCTCCGCCGTCCTCCCGAAGGCCTCCACGCGGGCGCCCTCGGCACGGAAGGCCTGCACCGCACGAATACCCACCATCGATTCGACGAAATTGGCGATCATCGTGGCCGACGTGCCGCGGACCACGCGGAACCGTTTGCGCGACTCCGTGACGAACCACCAGCCCAACAACGTCGTGGGCACCAGACCGGCCAGGAGGATGAATCCGCTGGGCACGTCACGCAGCATGAGAGCCACCACGACGCCGCCGAGGAACAGCCACGAGCTGACGAACTGGGCCACGCCACTTGCCACGAACTCTCGGATTGCCTCCACATCGCTCGTCTGGCGGGAGATGAGGCGACCGGAGGTGTAGGTCTCGTGGAAGGACAGGCTGAGGCGTTGCGAATGTGCGAACAGGCGACGGCGCAACTCCAGCACGATTGCCTGCGCGAACCGTGGGGTCACGGCACGGGCATGGCCCTCCAACAGCCCGGCAGCCACGGCGCAGACGGCGGTGGCCACCGCGATCATGATGAACGGTACCCAGGATTTACCGCCAAGCGCGTCGAAACCTTCATCGACGCCCAACCCGACCAGGGCAGGGACGGCCACGCGTGCCCCCGTCCCAATGACTGTGGCGGCTGCCACCTCCGCCACCTGTCGTTTCAGCGGGCGCACCAAGGAGCCGAGCAGCCGCATGGAGCGTTGGCGCAGGGCGCGGTTCTGACTGCTCGTGAGAGTGTCGCTGTCCTCCCCCTGGACGCCGCGCACGGAATCCGCCGCCGCTTGCCGACGCTGCTGTTTCGGAGTCATGCCGCCTCCTCCGCAATGTCGAACGAGGAAATCACGTAGCGGTAGCGCTCGTTGGTGCGGAGAAGATCCTCATGAGTACCGACAGCGACCACCTGACCCCGGTCGAGCAGAGCGACGCGATGGGCCAACGCGACGGTGGAGGGACGATGCGCCACGATCAGCGCCGTCGTCTCCCCCAACGCCCTGTCCAGCTCAGCCGTCACACGTGCCTCGGTGTGCACGTCGAGTGCGGAGAGCGGATCATCCAGCAGCATCAGCCGCGGCTGGCTGGCGATGGCACGGGCAAGGGCCAGCCGTTGCCGCTGGCCACCGGAGAGACTCTGCCCCTCCTCCCCGATGACGGTGTCCACACCCTCGGGCAGAAGGTCCACGAACTCGGCTGCCGCCACGTGCAGGGCTTCCGCAAGCACTTCGTCGCCACCGTCGGGATTGCCGAGCATGACGTTGTCCCGCACCGAAGCGCTGAACAGGGTGGGATCCTCGAAGGCGACGGCGAGCTGGCGCCGCAGCTCGTGACGGGTCAGGTCCCGCACATCCACACCGTCGATGAGCACACACCCTGCGGTCACGTCGTAGAAGCGTGCGGCCAGGTTGATCAGCGTGGTCTTCCCGGAGCCCGTCAGGCCCACCAGGGCCATGCGCTCTCCGGGTGCCACGTCGAGATCCAGTCCGGAGAGCAGGGCGTCCTCGCCCGCATCCTGGTCGTCGAACTTGAACTTCACGTTGCGGAATTCCAGCCGGGCGCCGCGGCAATGGGCAGTCAGAGGTACAGGATCGTCGGGATCGGCGATGGACACGGGTGCGTCCATCACTTCCTTGAAACGCGAGGTCGCGCTGAGCGCGTCAAGGCTGAAGGAGATGAGGAATCCGAGGAACTGCAGCGGGAAGCGCAGGATGGTGACCGTCGCGAAGAACGCCACCACCCCGCCGACGGTCATCCACCCCAGCGACGCGAACCAGATGGCCAGCACCAGGGAGACCGCGATGATCGCGTTGGGGATCAGAGTGAGCCAGCGGAAGATCCGGGCGTCGGCCACCCCGCGCCTGACTTCGAGGTCGCGCAACTCCTCGGCCTTACTGCCGAAGTGTGCCAGCGCCTCCGGGGCACGACCGAACGACTTGAGTATCCGCACACCCTTGACGGATTCCTCGACGACGGTGGCCACGTCGCCGGACTTGTCCTGCGCCCGGCGGGTGAGGCTGCGGTACTCCCGCTCGAAGCGCACCATCAGGAAGATCAGCGGAACGGAACCGGCGAGGAACACCAGGGCGAGGATGACGTTGGAGCGCGCCATCAGCACGGTCCCCACAACCAGCATGCCAATGTCATTGATGAGCATGATGAGCCCGAAGGCCAGCCATCGCCGCACGAGGTTGAGGTCCTGAGTCACCCGGGTGAGCAGTTGACCGGAGGGCCAGCGGTCGTGGAACGCGGCAGGCAAGTCCACCAAGTGCGTGAACAACCCCATGCGGGCCTTGTACTCGATGCGGGTGGATGCACCCAACACCATCAGTCGCCGCACGAACACCATGGCGGCCTCGAACAAGCCGAGACCCAGCACCACCAGCGTCGCAGGCAGCAGGGCGCTGCGATCCCCGACGGCGATCCGCCCGTCGATCAAACCACCCAAGACCTGCGGCATCAGCAGCGCCGCCACCGAGCCCGCCAGCGTGACCACGAGGGCAAGGACGAGAACCCACAGATGCGGACGGGCGTACGGTGCCAGAGTCCGCATGACCACCCCGAGTGGGGGGACGCTCCCCTGCGTGGGTTCCTTCACTTCAGCCACTGCCACCGTCCACCACCTCGTCGTTTCCTCAGCGCTCCGTCCGTGACGAGAGCAACCTTGTCATCATATGTGGAAGCCCCTGACAGAGGATGCCTGGCAGACCGAGGCAACCGGGTGCGGCGCTGAGCGCCATCACTGCATAGAGTTGGCGGCGTGACCCATCGAACACCCTTGCCCGCGTCCACGTACCGCCTCCAGTGCAACAGCACGTTCACCTTCGATGACGCGGCCGCCCAGGTGCCGTACCTGGCCGGGCTCGGGGTCACGCACATCTTCTGCTCCCCCATCCTCCAGGCAGCACCCGGATCCCAGCACGGCTATGACGTGGTGGACCATTCCCAGATCTTCGACGAGTGCGGCGGCGAGGACGCTTTTCGTCGCCTCGCCACCAGCGCGCACGCACACGGTTTGGGCCTGGTCGTCGACGTGGTGCCCAATCACATGGCCGTGCCCACCCCGCTGTGGCACAACCATGCACTGTGGGAGGTGCTGCGTCACGGACCGGATTCACCGTTCGCGCACTGGTTCGACATCGACCTCACTCGCTCCCAGGCAATCCTGATGCCCGTGCTGGGCAACAAGATCGGCAAGGAACTGGCTGCCGGCACCATCACGGTGGAAACTCGCGAAGTCCCCAATGCCGACAACACCGTGTCCGAGCAGCCCGTCGTCGTCTACCACGATCACGTCTTCCCCATCCGCCCCGGAACCGAGGATCTTCCCCTCACCGAACTCCTGGAACAGCAGTGGTACCGGGTAGCGCACTGGAAGGTGGCAAGTGAGGAACTGAACTATCGTCGCTTCTTCGACGTTGACACCCTCGCTGCCGTCCGTGTGGAGGACGACGACGTCTTCATGGACACGCACCGCCTGTTGCTCGCACTGCACGCCGAAGGCCTCATCGACGGCTTCCGCATCGATCATCCCGACGGTCTCGCCAACCCGCGGCAGTACCTCGAGGACCTGCAGCGCGCCACCGGAGGCTGCTGGGTGGTCGTGGAGAAGATTTTGGAAGCCGACGAGGAGCTTCCTGAAGACTTCGAGTGCGACGGCACCACCGGCTACGACGCACTGCTGCGAGTCTCCGGCCTCTTCCACGACGCCGCTGGCCTGCCCCGGCTCACCGATCTGTGGGAGCGGGTCTCCGGCTCGGGTGAGGGCTTCGCAGCCACGCTCGCCCACGCGAAGGAAGAGGTGGTCTCCGACATGCTGTTCACGGAGGTCAACCGGTTGACCTCCATCGTCGTCGGCATCTGCGACGGCGACATCCGGCTGCGCGACCACACCCGTCGCCAGATCTACAGCGCCATCAGCGAACTGCTGATGGGCATGGATCGGTACCGCGCCTACGTCGAGCCCGGCCGCGCCGCCTCCGAGCACGAGCGTGAGGTCATCCAGGAGGCTGCCGAGCGTGCACGCCAGCGGCTGGCCGACGATGAGCAGGACACGCTGGAACTGGTCGTCGCCCTGGCCTGCGGTGATCCGGGGACGGGCGAGGAGGGTCGGGGGGCGGAGACGTTGCCGAAGCCCCACGCCGTGACCACCGAGTACCCCGAGCATGAACCCGGCACGGACTCGCTGCGCTCGGAGTTCATGGTGCGCTTCGCCCAGACCTGCGGCCCCGTGATGGCCAAGTCCAAGGAGGACACAGCCTTCTACCGCTGGAACCGTTTCGTGGCCGTGAATGAAGTGGGCAGCGAACCCACCATCGTCGGCATCTCGCCGGACGCGTTCCACGACTTCTGCGCCGATCTCAACGACACCTGGCCCACCACCATGACCACCCTCTCCACCCACGACGCGAAGCGCTCCGAGGACGTCCGCGCGCGACTGTCCGCCCTCACGGAATTCCCGAAGGAGTGGGAGGCGTGTCTCATGGAACTGCGGGCGGCCACGGAGGACGTGCGTTCCGAAGCCGTCGACGGGCCCACCGAAGTGCTGCTCTGGCAGACGGTGCTCGGGATGTGGCGCCTGCCCGGAACGACGGCCGGCCAGACGCCCGTCAGCCAGGAGCGGCTCAGCGCCTACCTGACCAAGGCCATGCGGGAGAACAAGTCCCACACCACGTGGACCTCCGTCGATGAGGTCTATGAAGAGGCGGTCCAGAGCCTGGCCGCGGCTGCGCTGCAGGATGAGCGCGTGGCGGTCGCACTGGATGAGTTCGTGGCGCTGTCCGCCCCGTCGGTGCGGATTGCTGTGCTGGGACAAAAGCTGCTCCAGCTCACGATGCCCGGCGTCCCCGACGTGTACCAGGGCTGTGAGGTGGTCGACCTCTCGCTCGTGGACCCGGACAACCGCCGTCCCGTCGACTTCTACCGCCGCGCCGGCCTGCTCGCCGGGGTCGATGCCGGCAGCGGCAGCGGGCTGGACGCCGAGAAGCTGCTTGTGACCAGTCGAGCGCTGCGGTTGCGCCGCGACCACCCCGACGCGTTCCGCGGGGAGGGTGCCGAGTACCGGCCCATCGCCTCCACCACCGGGCACGCTGTCGCGTTCGCACGCGCCGAAGCCGGAGCGGAGCAGGTGACGGCCATCACCGTCGCCACCCGGCTGCCGTCCGGGCTGCACGAGCGCGGCGGCTGGGGGGACCACACGCTGTTCCTCCCTGAGGGCCGGTTCCGCTGCGTGCTGTCCGACGTGGAGGTCACGGGTGGCCAGACACTCCTCGCCGACGTGCTGGCCGAACTCCCCGTCGCACTTCTCGTCCCGATCACCTGATATTCATTCCACTGATGGGCACAGCCCCAAGGAGCGTCATCCGCAATGCCAACCCGCAACTCCCGCCATCTTGCTGTCTGGGCGCCGAACGCCGCGCGCGTCGACGCCATCGTCGAGGACCAACGCCTCGCCATGATCCCCGATCCCGACCGTCAGGGCTGGTGGCTCCTCGCTGACGAACTCGAGCCCGGCACGCGCTACGCCTTCTCCGTCGACGGCGGTGAGGCGCTGCCCGATCCGCGGTCGCAGTTCCAGCCGGACGGGCCCCACGGTCCCAGCATGCTGGTGAATCCGCCGCTGTTCGGGCGGCCGCAACCGTGGAAGGGTCGCGACCTGCGGGGCGCCGTCCTCTACGAGATGCACATCGGTACCTTCACCGAGGAGGGAACCTTCGACGCTGCCATCGAGCGGTTGCACCACCTAGTCGACCTGGGCGTCGATGCCGTGGAAGTCATGCCGGTGGCCGACTTCGCCGGCACTCGCGGCTGGGGCTACGACGGGGTGGGCCTCTTCTCGGTCCACCGTGCCTACGGTGGCCCCTCAGCTTTCATCCGCTTCATCGACTCCGCCCACGCACTGGGACTGGGCGTGATTCTCGACGTCGTGCACAACCACCTGGGCCCGGAGGGCAACTACCTGGCCCACTTCGGTCCGTACTTCACGGCGACCCACGAAACCCCCTGGGGACCGGCCGTGAACCTGGACGCTCCCGGCTCCGACGAGGTGCGCTCCTTCCTGCTGGACTCGGCGCGCCAATGGCTCGTCGACTACCGCCTCGACGGCCTCCGACTCGATGCCGTCCAGGCGTTGGCCGACGACTCCGAGAAGCACTTCCTGGCGGAACTGTCCGAGTCCGTGGCCCAGTGGGAGACGGAGGTGGGCCGCCCCCTGCTGCTGATCGCCGAGTCGGACCTGAACCAGCCCTCCATGGTGTCCCCCGTCGGTTCGAGCAAGGACGCCAGGGGCATGGACGCCCAATGGGCCGATGACATCCACCACGCGCTCCACAGCTTCTTCACGGGGGAGACGCAGGGCTACTACGTCGATTTCGGCACCGTCGAGGTTCTTCAGAAGGCACTCGACGGCGTCTTCGTGCACGATGGCAGTGTCTCCACGTTCCGCGACAAGCCGTGGGGCGCGAAGGTGGATCAGGAATCACGGCACTACGATGGCCACTCGTTCGCGGCGTTCCTGCAGAACCACGACCAGGTGGGCAATCGCGCCGTCGGCGACCGCATCCACGCGACCATAACGCCCAGCCAGCACGCGGCCGCGGCCGCGCTGTACCTGCTCTCGCCCTACACGCCGATGCTGTTCATGGGTGAGGAGTGGGCGGCCTCCACACCGTTCCCGTTCTTCAGCGACCTCGGGCCGGAACTCGGCCCCATGGTGACTGCTGGCCGCACCCGCGAGTTCGCCCGCATGGGTTGGGACACGCCGGTGCCTGATCCTCAGGCAGAGAGCACCATGCAGTCGGCCGTCCTTCGGTGGGACGAGCGCTCACGGCACGCCCATGCACGAATGCTCGACTGGTACCGGCTCCTCATTCGGCTCCGCCACGAACAGCCCGACGCCATGGACCCCCAGCTGACGAGGACAACCGTCGAGAAGGTGGACGACGACACGCTCGTGATGCGGCGAGGACGCCTCGTCGTGGCTGCCACCAGAGCGACGGACCGCTCCGTAGCGCTGGAACTCGGACGAGTGGACAAGGTTCTCGCCAGCTGGGACCCCTTGGCGGAGGGCGCCGGCGCGGAGTTCCTGCCCGGGGGTGCCATCGTGGCGCTCATGGCCGCGGACTGAGGGACGCTGAAACCGGTGCCGAGGGAGGACGCAAACACGTGGATGTCCTTGGCCAGATGTTCGGGCGCCGGATCGCCCGATCCGGTGCGCCGCAGCCAGGACATGCTTGATCAGTGGTTCCCCAAGTCCCTTTCGCCGTTCCTTGCTCAGGGATTGGCGCAGGCTGGTACCTGAGCATTGACAGCGTCGAAGACGCTCTCGTCCAGGCTCGAGAGTCCGAAATCTCCGGCCCCAGCTTCCACCGCTTGGGTCTCGATGTCACGGACTTCGACGAAAAGGTCCTCTTCGCCGGAGTAACTGCCGGACTGCACTTCCTCGGCCCCGGCGGTGTACACGGCACCCACTTCCTCAATGGAATCCACGGCCTCCGTCGCGAACGCCTCAGCGTTCTCGAAGTTCATGTCTGCATCGAGGTCCCTCAAGTCGGCGGCGGCTGCATCGAAGCCGACCCCGTACTGCATGTACATGGCTCCCACCGCTTGGGCAGTTTCCTCAACACTCAGCTCCTCGGTATCGGGCACCCCGTACTGGGAAAGCGCGCCGATACCCGAGCAGAAGGCCCCGAACCAGGCAACACCAGCGTCGTTCAACTCCGTGCCCTCCAGCGGCCCAGCGTCGATGGGCTCCCGCGTCGAGGTCGGTTGAGGAGGAAGGCTTTCTTGCGGTGCGGAGGCGTCCTCCGAGGGTGCGGCCCCGTCCGGTGACACGGGTGCAGACGATTCGACGTCCGGGTCCAGTGATGGGGTGACATCCGCGTCGGGGTCGGCCTCCCCGCACGCAGACAGGAGGAAGGAGCTGGCGACCGCAGCGACGGCGAAGCTACGGAAGGGGGTGAGGCGTCTCATATGTGCAGCCTAGGGTCACCGCCCAAGCCGAGCGGGGAAGGGGAAGCTTTCCACTGATTCTGACCTATTCTCCACAGGGCACTTATATCCGATGCATCCACTGCGCAGGGACGATTCGGAGGGTCGTCACGCGCTGGGAGAAATTCACAGGTCCACGCTGAAGCGATACTCCACACACCTGTTCACAACTGTGGACAATTGTGAAGAAACCCTCATTCAAATGCCTTTGACTAGGAACGTTGTTCCCCATTACCGTTGTCCACAAGGACGCGCCAGGTGTTGACAACCCTGAATCCGCGACACGGAGCGAAGTTGCGGCTGATCTTCCAGCCGTGATACCGCATCATACGTCGTCGTCCGCGGATCGGCGGTGAGCACGCGTGCTGCCAGGCCGGTTGTCCACAGAATCGCCGTCGTTGTCAACAGATGCTTCGGTGATCGTCGATTCTTCTGACTCGACACGGTCACCGTCTCCTACTCCAACATCGGAGACCGCTCGTCCCTGACACCACAACCACAGCACGAGGCCCACGAGAACCATCGGGACCGACAGCCACTGGCCCATGCTCAGTCCAAGGGACAGGAATCCCAGGTAGGCGTCGGGCTCGCGAAAGAACTCACCGATGAATCGAAACACGCCGTAACCCACGAGGAACAGGGCCGTGACCTGGCCGCGGTATCTCGGTTTGCGTGCGTACAGCCACAGCAGAATGAATAGCAGCAGTCCTTCCAGCAGTGCTTGGTACAGCTGCGAAGGATGGCGGGGGACGTCGCCGCCGGTGGGGAAGATCATGGCCCACGGAAGATCGGCGGGCGCTTCCCGTCCCCAGAGTTCCCCGTTGATGAAGTTGCCGATCCGGCCAAACATCAGCCCGAGCGGAGCAGCGGGGACCAGGAAGTCCCCCACTTGCAGGAACGGTCGGCCCACCCGCCACGCATAGATGGCCAGCGCCACCACCACACCGATGGCGCCACCGTGAAAACTCATGCCACCGTCCCAGAGACGGACGATGCTCAGAGGGTCCGCAAAGTAGTCGGCTGGCCTGTAGAACAGCACGTATCCCAGGCGCCCACCGATGATCACTCCCGCGACGGCCGCGAGGAGAATGTCCTCGATGTCCGAGGAGGTCCATGGTTTGGGTCGGGTGATGGAGCGGTACGGCTCGTGGTGGAGTCTTCGTCGCATCAACAGGTAGCCAACCGCGAAGCCCAAGAGGTACATGATCGCGTACCAGTGGATCTGGAGACCGAACAGGTTGATCGCCACAGGGTCGATGTCGGGGAACGTCAACACGAGAGGTGCCATGCGCCAAGCATGACACCCCATCCCTCAGGGCCCCAACAACCTCCGTAACATTTCGGTTGGACTGTCAACCGAAATGTTGCCGAGACTCCAGACCTGCTCCGTTTCGCCACCACGCCGCCCACTGGGTATGATGATGCGGCTGTCACTTTGGGGCATTAACTCAATTGGTAGAGTGCCACCTTTGCAAGGTGGAAGTTAGGGGTTCGAGTCCCCTATGCTCCACAACCCGGAACCCACGTTCTTTAAGGCAGATTAACCGTAAATCACCTAGTCAGCCGCGATTTAGCTTGCGACAGACTACGCCACACCCCGCCACTGGATGCCAGGAATTGGGCTCAGATTGGGCTATAGATCGGGCATAATGGGCTAACGGTGGGCTATGGATAGCCCAACTTCCGAGCTTCGGGCGGTGGATGATGGCAGCAAGCAAGCGAGTCAAGCTCCCCAGCGGTGTGCGCATCATGGGCGACAGCTACCAGGTCCGCTACATCGGACCTGACGGAAAGCGGTACTCCAAAAGCTTCAGCCATCTGGAGGACGCCAAGTACTGGCAAGCATTCGAGCGTCGGATGATGGACCAGGGCGAGTGGACTCCCCCGGCGGTGCGCGAGCGAAAGCAGAGCGCCGCCGCGCTCACTCTCTCCGAGTGGGCCGAGCAGAGGATCCACGCATGGGCGACGCGTTCGCGGTCCCCAATCGTCGGCAGCACCGTCGAGGACTACAACCGAGCCTTCCGACTGCGGATCGCAGACGTCCTGGGCGACATCCCTGTGACGCTCCTCACCCCAGCCAAGGTCCGGAGCTGGCACGAAGGCCTCCCCGATACGCCGACGATCAACGGCAAGTCCTACGACCTGCTCAAGCACTTGATGAACGACGCCGTCAACGACGAACTGATTTCCACCAACCCCTGCCGGATCGTCGGAGCAGGCAAGCCCCGGGCCAAGGGCGCCCCCGAGGCGTGAGCATTCGTGAGGTCGGGCCTTGCCTCGAGGCCGTAGAGGACTATTACCGGCCTGCCCTCGCAGTTGCCGTGTTGGGTGGTCTCCGGTCTGGAGAGATCCGAGGCCTCCGCCGCCGCGACCTGGACATGGAGCAGGGTTCTGTCCGCATCGGCGGTGCTATCAGACGAGAGCAAGTGACCGAGGGTGAGTACAAACGCACCTACACCGACACCAAGACGCCAGCCGGCAGAAGGGTCGTCTACCTGCCCGCCACCGTCCTCGACTACCTCGGCCCCTGGCTCAAGACGCGCGACTTCGCCCCGGACGACCTCCTTTTCCCGGCACGGCGAACCCGGAAGGCGATGAACAAGACTGTGCTTGCGGCGGCCCACCGCCGAGCAGCCAAGATCATCGGCCGCCCGACCCTGACCCTGCACAACCTGAGGGCAACAGCTGCCACCTTGGCCAAGCAGGCGGGGATGACGGATCGGGAAGTGCAACGCCGATTCGGTCATACGACAGCCGCGATGGCGAACCTCTACCAAGTGCCAGAGCTTGAGCGGGACAAAACCGGAGCGGCCATGATCGACTCCCTGCTCTGCCCGACCACCAACGCGCGGAAGCCGACTCGCCCCAGGGGCTGAAGCATCTCGATCGCCAGCCCAGACAAATGCAGGGGCTTGGCGGGTCTCGGCAGCCCCGTGCTTACATCGTCGAGATCAGGTCCAACAACCCCACTCAAGGCTGCCCGTACTTGGGACGCAAGTCGCCAACCGGTATCCGAGTCTTCCTCGCGAACAAGGTCGGTCCAAGGTCCTGTATTGCCGCCAATTCCTCCAGCACCGGCAAGTGTCCTAAATCTAAACCAACAGTCACCGAAATTGAGCTGGCCGGTCCCCTCGGCCCATCGACGGCACCGTCATGTTGAGCCCATTTTCCTCTCATGCCGATGAGCGATCATGCGATCTGTCCGGTTTAGGGCATGCGGATTGACTGATTCAAATGATGCGTCTTGTATGGTTCGATCATGAAGTACACGCGCCGGATTCTGGATGACGAATTGGATGAGCTGTTCGGGCAGGTTCCGGCGATCGCGATCGACGGGCCGAAGGGGGTGGGGAAGACCACCACCGCTGAGCAGCGGGTCGCCGGAGTGGTGCGCTTGGACTCGAAGGCCATCCGGGAGTCGATCGCGGCGGAGCCGGAGCAGGTGTTGGAGCGTGGGCGTCCGCTGTTGATCGATGAGTGGCAGAAGGTTCCTGAGGTGTGGGACGTCGTACGCCGAGCGGTGGATGCTGATCCTGCGGGTGGCCGGTTCTTGTTGGCAGGCAGCGCCTCGCCGGCGCCGGGGGCGACGGCGCATTCCGGGGCTGGTCGGATCGGTCGGCTGCGGATGCGCCCGATGACCTTGTCCGAGAGGGGGGTGGCTCAGCCCACGGTCAGCCTTCGGGGGCTGCTGGGGGGCGGTCGTGGGCCGCTGGCGGGGTCGTGCTCGCTGACATTGACCGATTATGTGGAGGAGATCGTCGCGTCGGGTTTCCCGGCGATGCGGCCGTTGGTGGGGCGGTCGCGGCGGTTCCAACTCGACTCATACCTGCACAGCGCGGTTGACCGTGATGTCCCAGAGCAGGGGCTGGCGGTCCGGAAACCTGAGACGATGCTGACATGGCTGCGTGCCTATGCGGCGGCGACATCGACCACTGCCAGCTACGCCCAAATCCTCGACGCGGCCACACCGGGGCAGGGCGACAAGCCGGCCCGGTCCACGTCGATCGCCTACCGGGATGTGCTGTCCAGCTTGTGGTTACTGGACCCGGTGCCGGCGTGGGCGCCAACTGGGAGTCTGCTGACCCGGTTGGGGCAAACACCCAAGCATCACCTAGCCGACCCGGCGCTTGCCGCGCGGCTCCTGGGTCTCAGCCGCGACGCGTTGCTCGACGGCGCCGGCACCCCGGTGGGTCCGCAGTCAGGCAGTGTGCTCGGGCACCTGTTCGAGTCGTTGGTGACTCTATGCGTCCGGATCCCGGCGCAGGCGGCGGAATCCACCGTGGGTCATCTGCGGACCCGCAATGGTGACCATGAAGTCGATCTGGTTGTGGTCCGCGACGACGGCCGAGCGTTGGCGGTCGAGGTAAAATTGGCCAGCACGGTCACCGACCAGGACACCAAGCACCTCCATTGGCTGGCCGACCGAATGGGAGACAAGCTGCTGGACGCCGTAGTGATCAACACCGGACCGAACGCCTACCGACGTCCCGACGAGATCGCAGTCGTCCCCCTTGGACTCATCGCACCATAACTGGCCGATATCCGACTCTGCCGCGAGTTGATTGGGCAGCTCCGAAGTGCGCTTACTCTCCACCCGTATGCCAATGGGAGTTCCCAGTTCCCTACAGGAGCCCTCGCTCCTGACCGTCGCGGCACACGACCAAAGTCTTTTCGTAGCAGGCGACCTCAAGGCTGGTCACGAGCGGACGCTCACCGGCCTTCGTGGACAACCCCCCAACCGTCATCAGTGCGTAGGCCCACTCGGGCACATCGCCGCATGTCTCCAAAGTCTCGTCCATCAAATCCGGCCCGTCGGCGGCACCTTTGGCTGCCTCGAAAGCCTCGATGCAGCTATCGGATGCCTCATCGCTCACCGGTAGTCCGGGCATATGGGCCAAGGGATGGCCCGTCGCCTCATCAAGCTGTTGGAGACGGTCTGCCTCCTCGTTTGGGTTGTGTGCCGCTGTGCAGTCGGCGAGGGTAAACACGGACACCACCGTCACGATCCCACGAATCACCTGATGCATGGTCCTCCCACTGTCGGTCAGTCCAATCGATCCTAGGGGGTCGCCGCCTGATTGTATTTTCGGCAGGTCAACAGAGCGTGCTCGGGTCCCGAGAATCTCGTGGAGGGCAAGGCAGTCCTCCTTTCAGCCTGCGCGGTCGGATGCCGTAGACAAGCAATGGTCCACTAGTCGCCGCTAAACGCTCGTATTCACGGCTGACCGCTTGGGCTGGAGGTGACCATGGCAAGCAGTTCTTCCAGCCAGAGTGTGCTGGACCCCATCACCAGTCAGTACCGATTGCGAAAGTCCGCAATTGCCGCTCCTGTGACGTTCCAGGGCCGTCTGGCCAGCCGTTGATGGTCAAACTGAATCGCTTCGGTGACGGAGGCCGTGCGAGGGCAGGGGCGACTGTCTCGCTGTCAGCCTGACGTGTTGGCCTACGGTGTTCTTCGTGGGGATCATCAAGAAGCTCAAAAGCGCGCTGTTCGGGCCGGATATAGCTGAGGCCAAGTCTGCCGCTTCCAAGGTCGAACCGGCCCAGACACGGACGGCCCAGGTCGCACCGGAGGTTGTCCCTATCGGAACAGTGCCGCCGACGGAGAGGAAGCCGTCCATCCCGGCGAAGATGTCCCCGGTGAACTCCACCTTAGATAGCGAGAACGGCAAGGTGCGTGAGTACCTCAGTGCGAAGGATCAACCCCGACTGCTGGTGTCGGACAAGACCGGGAAGCTGCCCGTCACGATTAAGGACGGGTACTTCGTCTACGTGCCTACCGGGCAACTCATGCCGCCCGCCAACAGAGTGCTGGCTGCCCAAGGTGTGATCAGCTTCCGGGTGAGGGGCACCCAGCATCACCACGGTGCGAAGTCCGCTGACACATCACCGGGGCAGCCCGCCATACTCCGGCGGGAGCCCAACAATAAGTTCGATCCCAGCGCCGTCGCCGTCTACGCCCTCACACCCTCCGGTCGCCTCTCCCAAGTCGGCTACGCCAACAAGGGTCTGGCCCGGAGCCTGGCGAAGCGCATCGACGCTGGCGAGGAGCTGGACGCGCTGTTCATGCGTGGTGACCCGCCGGGGGAGTGGGAGTTCAGTCCATGCGTTGTCGTGGTGGACGAGGTGTTCTGCCGGAAGGTTCCCGGGTGGCCGTCCTGACAGTGCGCCGTGAGGGGCCGTACGGCTGGCCGTCGGGACCTCTCGGATTGGGCACGCCACGCATGACATGGGCTTGCTGGCTCGGTGGTAGCCGTCGGCCGTGCCCGCCACCACAGGGCTCACAGCAGCGCGCACATGTGCCCGCCTATCGCTGCCGCATCCGCTTCACGCGCACGACGCACGCCCCCCTCATGAACCATGGCCAGGAACGTAGCCGTCGCTCGCCTGCAGGTACCCACATGGGATCCGCACTCCCACCAACCGACGGCGACCACTTCGCCGTTGTGCTCCGGACCTACCCCCGAAACCTTGAAGAACCACACACCCACTGCACTGACGGATTTTTTGCGCTGTGACTTCTGTTGGGTGGGCCATCTACATGTATGGCGGCATCATTGCACAAGCTGACGGCAGGGTCGGGATACGACTACCTGACCCGGCAGGTTGCTGCCCAGGACACCACCGAGAGGGGCCACGCCACCCTGGCGTCGTACTACTCGGAGAAGGGTGAGGTCCCCGGGATGTGGCTGGGCAGCGGGCTGGCCGGGTTGAAAGATCTGGCAGCCGGGGATCGGGTGACGGCGGAAGGACGGCCGTTCCCGGTGCATGCGGCCGCGACGGCGTTCCACAAGGAGGTCGCGATCCGCTGCAGCCAGTGGCAGGCGTTGAACCCGACGGTGACGGAGGTGCCGGTCTTTGTCAGGGCAGAGATCCGCAACAGCATCGCCCGCGAGGGATTCACCAGGCGGCTCAGCCGCACACCGAGTCAGCTGGAACTGTCGTCGGAGGTGAACCGGTTGTCACGGGATCCGTCGACGGCGTGCGCCGGATACGACATGACGTTCACCCCGGTGAAGTCGGTGTCGTCGCTGTGGGCGGTCGCTCCCCCGGAGTTGGCGGCGAGGATCGAACAGGCCCACAACGCTGCCGTGGCGGACGCATTGCGGTTCCTGGAGCAGCGCGCCCTGTACTCCCGTGAAGGTGCGGCTGGCGTTCGGCAGGTCGACGTCACCGGCTTGGTGGCTGCGGCGTTCGTTCACCGGGATTCGCGGGCTGGCGATCCGAATCTTCACACCCATGTGGCCATCGCGAACAAGGTGCAAACCCTGGACGAGAAATGGCTGGCCGTCGACGGACGGCTGATCTTCAAGTCGAAGGTGACGATCTCGGAGACCTACAACACCCAACTCGAATCCCACCTCGCCGGTCTGGGCATCCGATTCGCTCCGCGTCCCGGGAGTGACCCGGCCAAACGTGAGGTGCGCGAAGTGGTCGGGGTCCCGTCGGCCCTGAATGAGCAGTGGTCCTCGAGGCGGACGGCGATCCTGGTCCGGCAGGCGCAGCTCGCTTCCGCCTTCCAGCGCGACCATCATCGGCCGCCGACGCCGGTGGAGGCGTTGAAGCTGGCGCAGCAGGCGACGTTGGAGACCCGGGACGCCAAGCACGAACCCCGCTCCGTCACACAGCAACGTCGGACGTGGTGGGCCGAGGCCCGAGCAGTCCTGGGCGAACAGGGCATTGCGGAGATGGTCGCGACGGTGACTTCGCAGGGACGCACGCCGACGACCCGCGTCACAGAGGAGTGGATCGATGCGACCGCGATGGAGATCGTCTCGACGGTGGAGATGGCGAGGGCGACGTGGCAGATATGGCACCTGCGCGCCGAAGCATCCCGCCGAGCCAGGCAACACACACTGAATCCGACTACGACCGAGGCGCTCACCGAGGAGCTTCTGCGACGCGCGCTGCGGACCTGTGAACCGGTCGGTAACGAGGGGGCCGACGGAATCAGCGAGCCGGCTGCGCTGCGGCGCCGGGATGGATCGTCGGTGTATTCGCTGGCTGGGTCGCAGCTGTACACGTCGAGGCGGATAGTGGCGGCCGAGCAGCGAATCGTCGCGCTCGCTGGGCTCAGCGACGGCCGCAGGGTCGAGGAGATGCACGTCTCGCTGGCGCTGCTCGAAGCCACCGCAAACGGCGTCACGCTGAATGCCGGACAGACGAACCTGGTGTGCCGGATGGCCACGAGCGGGGCGAGGGTGCAGCTGGCATTGGCGCCGGCTGGCTCCGGCAAGACCACCACGCTGAGCGTGCTCGCTGATGCGTGGCGGGAAGGCGGCGGAGACGTCCTCGGGCTCGCACCGTCTGCGGTGGCGGCCAGTCTCCTGCGCGATCAGGTCGGGGACCCCACCACCCTGGCGAAGCTGGTGTGGGATCTCCGCCACGGCCGCACCAATGACATCATTGGTCCGGCGACGCTGGTGGTCATCGACGAGGCAGGCATGGCAGACACCGTCTCTCTCGCCCATGTCGTTGATCATGTGGTGGCGCGTGGCGGGTCGGTACGGCTCATCGGGGATGACCAACAACTGGCCGCCATCAGCGCGGGCGGCGTCCTGCGGGACATCGCCCACTCCCACGGCGCCGTCGACCTGAGCGAGCTGATGCGGTTCGCCGACCCCGCCGAGGCAGCCGCCTCCCTCGCACTGCGGGAGGGTCGGCCGGAAGCATTGGGGTTCTACCTCGACGACGACCGCATCCATGCCGGCACCCTCGACTCCAGCACCGCGGCCGCTTTCCGTGCCTGGGCCGAGGATCTGGCGGGTGGTCGTGACAGTCTCATGCTCGCCGGCACGAGGGAAGCGGTCGCGGAACTGAACCGTCGTGCCCGCGACCAGCGACTCGCCACGAGCGGAAGGCCGGGCCCCGCAGTGGTGCTGGGCGACGGGAACCACGCCTCCGCAGGAGATGTGATCATCACGCGCCTGAACGATCGCCGACTGATGATCTCCGCGACCGACTGGGTCAAGAACGGCGACCGGTGGACCGTCCAGGAAGTCAAGGCCGATGGCGCGCTCTTGGCCAGGCACCGCAGCTCCGGTCTACGGGTGCTCCTTCCCGCCGGCTATGTCGCCGAGCATGTTCAGCTGGGCTACGCCGTCACCGTTCATTCCGCCCAGGGGATCACCGTCGACACAACCCATGGCGTGCTCAGCGGGTTCGAGTCCAGACAGCAGCTGTACGTGATGATGACCCGCGGCCGCATCGCCAACCACGCCTACGTCCCAGTCGTCGGAGATGGCGACGAACACACTGTTCTCCACCCGACCACACTCCGCCCCGAGACCCCCGCCGACGTTCTGGAGACGATCCTCGCTCGCGATGGCGCTGCCCGCTCCGCCACCACCGAAACCCGCGAAGCCTCCACACCGGCGACCCGGCTCACCGACGCCACAGCCCGCTACCTCGACGCGCTTCACCTCGCCGCGGAAACCATCCTCAATCCGGGTGTCCTGCAAGCATTGGACCGCGGTGCGGATGAGGTCGTCGATGGGCTGACCGCCTGTGCAGCATGGCCGACGCTGCGTTCGGCGTTGGTCCTCAATGCCGTCGACCATCGGGACCCGCTGAAGGAGCTCCGGGTTGCCGCTGCCGTTGGCGAGCTGTACTCCGCCCACGATCCGGCGGCGGTACTGACTTGGCGTCTCCCCAACCCTTCTGGAAAGGGTCCGCTGCCGTGGCTACCCCCGGTTCCGGACAAGCTCATGGGCACCACCGGCTGGGGCACATACCTCACCGACCGTGCCAGCCTCGTCCAGGAATGCGCGCGGGCGCTTGTCGACCAGCCACACACTGTTGGAACACCATCATGGGCGATGTCGGGCCAACACCTGAGCCCAGCGCTGATCCGCGAGGTGGAGGTCTGGCGGGCGTCGGTTGGGGTCGATCCCTCAGACCGACGCCCGACCGGACCCGTCCAGCTCAGCAACGCAGTCCGGACGTGGCAGAAGCGTCTGGAGTCACGTCTCCAGCCGAATGTCATCAGTCCCTGGGCTGACGTGCTCGCGGCCATCCGACCGAGAATCCACGAGGACCCCTTCTCCGTCGTCCTCACCCACCACCTCGCAGACCTCCACGCCAGCGAGGCAGACGTCCCCGATCTTCTCGCGAGAGCGGCAGCCGACGGACCCCTGCCGGCTGAGCACACAGCCGCCGCGCTGTGGTGGCGCCTGGCGCGACAGGTCAACCACGACAATCACGGCGGAGCGGTACCACCGACGCCGGCCCGGCCCGCGAGCCTGATCGACGAAGCTCAGGTTGGCGCCGACGCAGAAGCCGTCACGCAAGGACGTGGTGCGGTCTCCCCACTCGACAAGACCGTCGCTCATGACAGCCCGCGCGAGATCGATCGGCAGCTCGCGACCCAAGAGCGCCTCGAACAGCGCGGGAATGTGAAGGACCCAACTGAGACACTGATCGCTGCCCACGAGGCGGAGTCCCGGCGCGTCCACGAGTTGAACCGTCGCGCCGAGCGCGTCCGCAGACCACCCCAACAAGGACCAAGCCGATGAAGCCGACTTCTTCCCGTCCGCCTCGAAACGCGGTAGGTCACAGGACGCACCCTCAAAGCGCACGGGATCGTCGCCGAAAGTTATGGCTATGCAGGCATCGCAACCAGCACCATAACTTTTCGCCTCTGTTGATTATGACGGGGCTTGTGTCTCGGTCGAGGGTTATAGTTTTCGTCACCTCCAGTAGGTCCTCGCGACTCGATGCCTGCCCATCGTCTGTCCGTGCCGAGAAGCCGTTGGAGAGTGCGGCGTGATCTTCAAGCATCGCTCCGGGAACTCCGAGCAATTCGCCCAACTTTCGGGGGTACGTTTGTTCGCCCTAGTCAAAGCACGTTTCCCCGAGGGGGTACGTCCATCGCGATGACTCGGGGGTACGTTTTGGAGGAGGTGTGGGAGCGACGGTGTCCTCAACAGACACGACTCCTGAAAGGCGATCCACCATGACCACCACCCGGACGTCCACCAAGGCACATCACGCTACGCAACGCTCGCTGAGGCTGTTGAGTACTGCCGGAGCTCTCGACGCTCATTGGAACGCCGCATGGCGGAGGGAAAGCTCACCCGCTACAAGAACGGCTTCCGCGTACTCGTCGACCTGAACG
>CANLTJ010000019.1 GCA_947493995.1 uncultured Arachnia sp.
CCCGCACCTTCCTCGGCGGCGTCCTACTTGCAGCGGGCCTGATCTACCTCAAAACACATTAGGAGACACGCTCTAGGCACAGGACGAGAGATACGTAGAAGAGAGTGCAATACATGTCGAGCCGGGTTCGAAATTGGTCATGCTGAAGCTGAACTCTCGGACTGACGCCTTGGCGGTGCCTCAGTGCAAATCCCTCCACATCATCTTGTGCCCCTGTGAGGCGATCTTCGGTGGACCGCATAATGTTCCCCAAGCGAGTGGGCAGCACACGGTGGTCCGCCGGGTAGTCCTCCTCGGCGCGACTCAAGTGGTACACACGTGACATCACGATAGGCGAACAACGGGTCCGCCAGTTCAGAAACTGGAGTTTGCGGCGGTCGGTCTCGGTAATGATCTCATCAGAATCATCTTCTTCCATGGGTTCATCTCGCGACAATCGTTCTAGCGCGTTAATGAGAGGTGTGGAGAACCCGGCTTCGAGCCACGCACCGCGCGATTGGAAGAAAGCCTGATGACTGAGGGCAATCCTGTTGTCATGGATCTCGCGCTTGCGCAACAATTGACGGTTAATAAGAAATGTCTGAGTAACTTTTACAAGGCCCCCCGGTGCCAATATCCTTCGAGTGTGCGGATGGCTTCGAACGAGAACGCTTGGGTCACCAATGTGGCGATGACAAGAACAGGGACAACCAACAGGACGACGGACCACTTGTCACGGGTAAGCGCGGCGATCGCATTCCCGAGGTCGATTGAACCTTGGTCTGCGAACTGCACCACCAAGGTGCCGATTAGCGTGAGAAGGGCGGCGGGCAGCCAAGCGCTCAATGACAGCTGGCCAAGCACCCTAGCTGCAAACTGTGAAAGCCCGGAATCTGGCAAGGTAGCTGGCTGATCTTTGTTCGGAGCCTCCTCCATGTCCCGCATTTTGCCCTAAGATGTTACCTCCCTACCCGCGCCGCGCCGCACAAACTCTCGTGCACTTCGCCATGACCGGACGATTTTGGAATCGGTGCAGCGCCGTGGAGTCGACCGGCGCGTCGGCTCGTGACGCGCACAGGGGTCGACTTAGTGAGGCAAACTCCAGTGGACTCGGCCACCCAGCGCACTCCGTGTTTGATGTGGATTGCATGGACTCGTGGCGGTCGTCGTCCGCAGAAGCGCGATGTGCGCAGGTCGCGACTTATCAATCTTTGCCCCACCACGACGAGAATCTCCCATGGAACTTGTTACGCCCTTATAGTTTGACTCGTGAACGCGTCACCATCAACAAAAACACCGGTCCTTGCGCCGCAGCCCCGCTCGGAGACTCGTCTGCACGGGTGGACCATCGCAGTGATCGTGATCGCTGTGACAGCCTGCGCGCTGATCCTTTTTTGGGCAGCCAAGGCTTCAAGCGACAGTGTCGCTCGCGTGGGTGCTGTGGCCTCTGTCATCGCTTCTTGGCCGACCGTGGCGGTGCTTGGATTGGTTCTTTTATGGGAACCGATAAATCGACTCATACGCACGATCGAAGCGAAAGTTCGGGCTGGCACGATGGAACTCGAGTTTGCAGGTTTGAAACTCAGCCAGATCCGCGCTGTCCAAGAAGCCGTCTCAAGCGCGGCTGACGCTGTTTCGGAAGCAGGGAGCCGAGCCGTCCCTCGCGGGACCACTGGGTCCTCCACCGCTGATCATCGACCTGACGACGACGATGCCGAAGACGAGTCACGTGTCGATGCCGAAGACGAGTCACCTGCAACAGACCAGGATAGCGCTCGGGGGGCCCTCCCGGGCACCAAAGAGCTTCCACTTTTCTTGGATGACGCGCGAAGACGCGAGATCGAGCGCATAACTCCGGATGGAGCTCTGCTCCTCGTGCATGCCGAGGTTGAAGAACTTTTACGGAGCTTGTCACGCCAAGTCGATCTTGATACAAGGACGCGGCTCTCCACGCCTCGCCTCGCCCGCGCCTTGGCTAAGGAGGGGCTTATCAGTTCTTGGCACCTCGATGTCATCGAGTCGAGCAATGCTGTGAGAAACGCCCTCGCGCACGGCGCCAGGGACTCGCTGGACGTGCTCGAGGGGGATTTGGTCAGCATGACGGAGTATTTAACCGAAGTGGCGATCGACGTCTCCGGTCGGTTGGAAGTGCGCCGTCACGCATGATGATCACGGTGAGTGCAGCGACCCAGGTGGTTGTAATTGGCAGCGCAGCCGGGCGATCAGGACGGCGTCCTTGTCGTCGGTCTTGTCGCTGGTGAGGTCTTCGGTCTTGCGGGCCCACGACGACAGCGCTGGTTGTATGCACACATAAGCCATGCCGCGATCAGCCGCGAGCTGGCCCAGCACCCGCCACCGGCCCGGTCGGTTCACAGGCCACCGTCACACCGGCGAAGCCAGCCCTCAGGGCATGCTCACGGCCCATTCCAGGGCTGATCCGAGGTCCTACGCTTTACAGCGGAACGTCCGCCGGGCCAACACCCTCGAGTCATGATCGCAGACCACGACCATCTGTTTGCGCTCAGCCAGATCGATCCCGATGATCGCGCTGCTTATACTTATACTATTGACAACGAGTCGGGGCTAACTTTGTTTCCATGATTGAGACGCACAGACTCGGGCGCCGCGCACGCCGGTTGAGGTTCAGGCTTGGTTGCGAGCCTGAGGTCTTGAGGAGCGAATGCACGAACCGCAGCGTTGGCGGGATCGAGTGAAGTAGGGAGACCAGTGGATCTTTTAGGTGTAGCCACAGATATATTCGCGATCATCGGCTCTGTTGTGGCCGTGATTTCTCTAGTGATCCAAGTCCAGAAGAGTGGCCAGGTAGCAGAGCTCGGTGCGGGGTCTACTGTCTCGGTGACCCAGCTCATATACGTGCATCCCACGAGCCATCCAGAGGGTGTTGGACGTGAACCGGATCATCCGAAAAACTCGGATTCAGATTCATCCATCGACGATCTGGCCATATGGGGGCTCGTCCTAGCCGCCTTGACGGCCGCTCTCCTGATGTATTTGGAACACAGGACTTGGGTTCTTCTTGCTGTTGCAATACTTACGCTATTGTGTTTCTTGGCCAATTTGCATACTATGCTCCGCATTAAGCGTGCACTGTCCGTCGAGCGCCCAGTCATTGTTGCATGGAGCTTCATTCTCCTGACCTTCGCCTTGGCTTTCGGTCTCTTGATTTATCTCACATACCGATCCACGCCATCCGGGACCTACTCAGAGGTGACACAGCGCATGAATACCGAGGGAATTCGCGTTCTCCTGGATTCAAACCTGCTCTACTACCTTGTATTCGAGCTTTTTGCCCTCGCTTACATCCTCGTAATCTCCGTAATGTTGACTCTTCGGCAGGTCGGAACGCTTAGTCTGTTGCTGGCGCTCGTCAGTAACTCTCGGCCACGGTGGCTGGCGCGATTCGGCCCTCATCGACCTTCGGGCGTGTGGGGCTTGCCGCTCATATATCTAATGGCCATGGTCTTAGCTGGGCTCTTCTCTTCTCCATGGATGCTCGATTTCATGGAAGCGATCAACCCTTTCAGCGGCTAACCTCGACCGTTCACGGCGGATCGGGAGACTCGTGGTGTAAATGAGCCGGAGTGCCTTCTGGCTACGGGAGAATTGGACTTGCGATGGTTCAAATCTCCGAAGTGGAAGGCACTCCGATAGTGGTGCGACACGAGGTCGCATGTGCAAGTGGCACGTTGAGTTGGAGGTCGGCGGTGACGTTGATGACGTAGCCCGGGTAAGTGTTCGATGGCTCGTCCCCGCTCTGACGTGCGCCACCGGTAACGGTGGGGTGCGAAGCTCAGGGAAGAAGCCGAAGCGATCCTCGATCCATCCGAGGGCGTAGGCGAGGGGAAGGCCGGACGGGTGAACGTGAGTGAACCGCTGAATCGTCTCGTCAGAGTGAGCCCCGGGTGGGTGGACGTGTGACCGGGGTGCAGGGTTAGCCGTTGTGAAGCGGCAGGCGGCGACCGGAGGCATTTAGCCGGTCGCGAGAACACCGCCACCCCGGGATTGAGGCGGCACCCTCCCCGGCCGGGTCTTGCGCATGTGGAACGTGGAAACCCCGCCCAGATCCAGAATGTTTCTGGTGGGCCGACCGTGAGGAAGGCTGAACTGCTCGGCGGGAACAGGATGACCCAAGAAGCCAATGCCGGTGGCCGAAAGGCAACAGGAAACCGATCCCCGTGGTGCCGCTCTCTTCCAGGCGGCGGGCTCGGATAACTGGCCGGATACCGTGCGATGCACGGGCCCCTGCGGGGGCTGCTGACGTGGGTCAGGTGAGCCTTTGAGGAGACGATGATGGTGATGCCAGCACTTGCGGACAAGTTAGACGCCGTTGAGGTGAACAGACCGCAAGACGATGGGCTCGATTGGGATGCGCTGTATTGGCGCCCGGTCGAGGACAACGTAGGGCGTCTACGACAAAGAATCTTCAAGGCGTCGCAGGAAGGGGACCTTAAGCGAGTCCGCAACCTACAGAAATTGATGTTGCGGAGCCGGTCGAACACGCTGGTGAGCGTACGACGGGTGACGCAACACAATGCTGGCCGCAAGACCGCGGGCATCGACGGTGAGGTCGTATTGACCTCCCGGGCCAGGGCAGAGTTGGCGGTGGACCTCCACCGACACACGAGGCCGTGGCAGGCCCGACCGGTCAAGCGGGTCTACATCCCGAAGGCCAATGGGAAGCAGCGACCGCTGGGGATTCCGGTGCTACGGGACCGGGTGCAACAGGCCCGGGTCGCCAACGCGCTGGAGCCTGAGTGGGAATCACGGTTCGAGCCGCGTTCCTACGGGTTCAGGCCCGGACGCGGCTGCCATGACGCGATCGAGTCGATCTACTGGACCCTGAAGGGTCGATCCTGTAAACGACAGTGGATACTCGACGCGGACCTGTCAGCAGCGTTCGACCGCATCGACCATGACCGGCTACTGAACCATCTGGGGACGTTTCCCGCGAGGGCAATGGTTGCCGGGTGGCTGGCAGCCGGTGTGATCGAACAGGGCCGGTTCACCCCCACCAAGGAGGGAACTCCCCAAGGTGGGGTGATCAGCCCGATGTTGCTCAACATTGCGCTGCACGGGATGGAAGAAGCCGCCGGAGTCCGTTATCTGCGTTGTGATCCGAGAGGAGCACACGTGGCGCCGGACTCTTCGGTGTTGGTGCGATACGCCGACGACTTCGTCGTGATGTGTCACACCAGAGACCAAGCAGAACAGGTCCAGCATCGGCTGGCTGGGTGGTTGGCCCCACGAGGTCTTGCGTTCAACGAGGACAAGACACACATTGTTCATCTCGATGACGGCTTCGACTTCCTGGGGTTCAACGTTCGTCGCTACAACGGCAAACTGTTGATCAAACCCAGCCAAGCGGCTGTGAGGCGAATCCGGGAACGGCTCACCGCTGAGGTGCGCTCTCTGAACGGGAGCAACGCCATAGCGGTGATCCGAAGGCTCAACCCGATCATCCGGGGTTGGGCCGCCTACTACCGGGGCGTGGTTTCCAAAGAGGTGTTCTCCACCATCGATAATCATCTATGGCGACGCCTCTACCGGTGGGCACTGCGTGCTCACCCGAACAAGTCGAGGCACTGGGCTGCTGCCCGCTACTTCGGCAAGTTCAACCGGTCCAGGAACGACCGTTGGGTATTCGGTGACCGCGACAGCGGCATCTACCTGCGCCAGTTCGCCTGGACCAAGATCGTTCGCCACAAGATGGTCATGGGCACCGCATCTCCTGATGACCCTGCCCTTGACTGCTACTGGGCGCAGCGGCGACGCAGAACGTACTCGCTACTGGGCGGCCTCACCGCGTCCATGCTGCTTCGCCAGCAAGGACGCTGCCCTGTCTGCCAGACGTTTCTGCTCAATGCCGAGCATGGTCCCCAAACCCCACGCGAGTGGGAACACTGGACCACGTCCCTGACGAAGGCATTACGCAAAACCGCCATCGTCTTGGACGACGCCCGCGGCGACGATCCGACCACGTACCGCCTCACTCACGCCCATTGCCGCCAACACGCGGGGCAGCAATGGGACCAGCTCACAAGACGACGCCCATAGGGGCTTGCTTGAGCCGGATGCGGTGAAAATCGCACGTCCGGTTCTGAGGGGGCTCGGGCGCAGCAATGCGCTCGGGCTACCCGACAAGCGTACTTCGTGGTGGTCAGGGTTGTCAGTTACCGGCGATGGTGTCGGCGTAGTCGCCCATACTGGCAGCATCACGTTGCGGTTGTTGGCGGAGCGGACAGGGTTGGTGAAGCACCTGTCCAAGGCCATGGCCAGGCGCTCGTTTGTTCCGGTCCATGCCCGTGGCCAAGTCCTGACCGATGTCGCGGTGATGCTCGCTGACGGCGGGGAGGCCATCTCCGATATCAATGTGTTGCGGCACCAGTCCCAGGTCTTGGGGCCGGTGGCCTCAGCTCCGACAGTATGGCGAACTTTGGACGAGATCACCCCTGCCAGGCTGGGCAAGATCCATACCGGCCGGGCCAGGGTCCGGCGCCACGTCTGGTCCCTCCTGCAAGCTGCAGGCGGTGTCCCGGCGTCGAAGGTTGCCGACACCGACCTGGACACCACGATCATGTTGGATGTTGATGCCACGATCGTGGTCTGCCACTCGGAGAAAGAGATGGCCGCCCCGACGTTCAAGAAGACGTTTGGGTACCACCCGATCGGTGTCTGGTGCGACAACACCGAAGAGTTCCTCGCCGCCAAGCTCCGCACCGGCAGGGCTGGGTCGAATACCGCGACCGATCACATCGAGGTCCTCGGCGATGCCATCAACCAGATCCCGGGGCCCTATCGCAAGCATCTGCTGGTGCGCTGCGATGGGGCCGGATCCTCACATGCCTTGGTGGAGTGGCTTGTCGAACAAGGACACATACGCGGCCGCACCCTGGAGTACAGCCTCGGCTTCGCCATCACCGAGAAGATTCGTGACGCCATCACCGAACTACCTGACAAGGCTTGGAGCGTCGCATTGCAGGCCGATGGTGGACCCCGAGAAGGCGGCGACGTTGCCGAAGTCACCGACCTGCTCGACCTCAGCGGTTGGCCTGAGGGGATGCGGGTGATCCTATGGCGTGAGCGCCCCCACCCCGGAGTGCAGCTCTCACTGTTCGAAGAGGCCGACGGGTGGCGCTACCAAGCCTTCATCACGAACACGGCCACCGGTCAGTTGGCGTTCCTGGAGGCCCGGCATCGGGCTCATGCCCGGGTCGAGGACCGGATCCGTCACGCCAAGACCACCGGCCTGGGACGGTTCCCCTCCCGCGGGTTCGCCATCAATTAGGCATGGCTAGCGCTCAGCATGATCGCCGCCGACCTGGGGGCCTGGCTCAATCCTGGCGCTGAAAGACAGTGTCTTGGCCACGGCAGAGCCGAAAGCGCTGCGCTACCGGATGCTCCACGTCCCCGCCAGCCTGGCCCACGGCGCACGACGCCGACGACTCAAAATACCGAAAACGTGGCCATGGGTAGACGACATCGTGGCCGCGTTCGCCCGCCTCGCCGCGATCCCACAACCAGCCTGACCCCCTATCCGCCCACCACCCCAGGGAACCCTGGAGAACCGCAGCCCGGCAGCGCCAGCCGGCCCTCCACCATGCCCAAATGCCGCTTGAAACGCCCGGTCCTGGACCGCAGCGGAAAACGTAGCCCTGACACCACCTCATGAATCAGCGGGGCTAGACCCATATGGGAGTACTGCTCGCCTCGGTATCAGATGAGGCGTCAGGTGGGCTTAGCCTGAATCCGTGGATCGACTTTCGGACTGACTTTTTGAGGGCGCCGACGGCGGCGCTGTGATGCTGTGGTGATTGTACGCGTGGCTGAGCCGCTGGTCTGCCCAGCTTTTCCACTGTCTTGTTCCTCGGGTCGGGCCTGGTGAGGCGGGTTGGTCAGTTCACGCGGTCAGGGGTGGCCCGGTGGCGGGGGTGAACACGCTTGTCCAGAGCCGCATCCATTGGGTGGCCCAGGGCCAATGCTCAGGCAGGTGGAGCCAGGGGCGGCGTTGTGGACGGGCCAGTCGTGCTGGAACTTTGATGATCTGGCTACGCAGCGTTGAGCCTCTGGCAACCGCCATCGTGGGGCTGTCGGTGAGGGTGCTGACGGCGCGCATCAGGTTGTGGGTGATCGCAGCGCAGATCGTCCAGGCACTGTTGGCGGAGAACCGGCCGGAGGGCATGTGGGCCAGGGCCCCGTTGATGAGGTCGGCGAACACGGTCTCGACGATGGCGTGGCGGCGATGAGTGACATCAGCGACCTCCACCTTCTCGGTGCTGTTGGTGAAGAATGGGTGGTAGCGCCAGACGGGGAAGAGTTCATCGAGCCTGGCGACGTCGCGGACCCGGCGGATGATCAGCCGGGCTGTGACTGGATTCTTGGTGGAGGTGAATGCGGTGAACTCCACCTCGGCGACCTCGGCATCCGAGATCAATTCTCCGGTGTCGGGATCTTCGAAGGAGCCTGGATACTTCACCGCGCTCCAGGCATCCTCTTCGATGGCCTCGATCGCCCGGGCAACCGAGGGGTTCTTGGTCAACACCAGCGAGAACCGCACCCCAGCCTAGATACAGGCCGCCACCACCGTGTGGGAGCCATAGGCTGAATCCCCGCGCACCAGAATCTCCCCTGTGGCGCCAGCACGTCGGGCAGTGGCGATGGCGTCAGCCACCATGGTGTCAGCACCCTTGCCGGAGCCTGCTTTCCCTGCCCGTAACCGGATCCCGCAGATCAGCGGCGCCGAGCCGGGAGTGCTGATCGTGGTGGCCAACGGTGAGAGCCCCTTTTGCAGCACCTGGCGTCCGGCGACTTTGGTGTGACCGTAGCTGGCGCCCTGTTTCTGGTGGCCAAACACCGGACGCAACAACGAATCGATATCGACAAACACCTGCCTCTCGGCCCCGGGCAGCACATCGCAGCGAGCAGCCAGCCTCACCAGGTGCCCACGCAACACCGACGCCAACTGCAACGTGTGGCCGTGAGTGAACTCCCGCAAGAACTGCCCCAACGTGGCCGGTGCATACACAGCCCCGAAGACACGTCTCATACCGCCGGAGCGGATCACATCCAGCCCATCCAAGCACTTCGCGCCAGCTGCCATCCCCGCGATGATCGAGCCGAGCTTGCCTGCCGGGTTCGACCCCGCCGATTTCACCCGAGAACTCTTGAACCGAACCTTCTCACAGATCAGCTCTGACAAGCCTGTTTGCTCCGCCAAACCCATCACCGGCATCAACCCGGAATACGACACCAAGTTCTCGTCATCAAAGATCGGGGTGGCTTTGCTCCATTCATGGTGTAGCTTCACTTTCAGTGACCCTTTGAGTGCGGTAGATCAGCACCTCAACACTCCTAATTCTCCTACTCAAAGGGCACTTCCACGCTCCGACCCACCGCGCCACCACCTCCAGATCCACCGATTCAGGCTTAGAGGTTCCGCCAGTAGGTAATCCGGTGTGAGGGCGTGTCGGTGACACAAAGCAGGCACGAGCCTCGGTAAAGG
>CANLTJ010000020.1 GCA_947493995.1 uncultured Arachnia sp.
GGCCCCGACCCCTTATCCCCGTCTCACCACGCCCATCGGCGTGTCACGCTCACCCCACACTCAAGTCCGAAGAGCCCGTAATCTGGCGTCCTTGCGTGATCTCAGCCGGTAGCGAGGATCAGCCCAGTCTCCACGCCAACACCATGATGAGGGAGAAGATGCCGCCACCCACCACGAAAATAGCCAGGGCCGCGTGGAGACGGCCGTCGGCCAGGAATCCGGTGCCGCTTGTCAGCGCGCGGTGGTGGTGGGCATAGCGTCGGTGCGCCTTCACGCCGAGGACGGCCGACATGGCGAGTCCGGCCATCATGGGCAGCAGCGCCCACATTCCGAGCGACGTGGACAGGATGCGCCCGAAGATCAGCGACCCGACGGCGATCGACAGGGCAGTGCGCTGCCAGGCCAGTGCGCTGCGCTCCGGCTGCAGACCCCGGTCGAACGGGCGCTCACTCACCTCAGGACAACCCCCAGCACCACGAGGACGCCGGTGATTCCGACTGCGATCGTGATCGGCAGTGCCAACGGTGCATTCGGCAGGGGGGTGTTCTGACGCAGAGCCCGCTCATAGTGTGCCCAACCGAGCCAGGCCTGGAAAGCGGAGACGATGCCTGTGATCATCAGGAGCAGTGATGCGGAGAGCTGGAACGTCGGATGCAGACCGAGACCGAGAGCCTCGAGAGCCACCCCACCGGCCAGCAGCGCCAGACCGGTCCGTATCCACGCCAGGAATGTTCGCTCATTGGCGAGCGTGAAGCGGGCGTCGGGTTCCGTGCCCTGCGAATACACCGATTGGGGAAACCGTTCCCGGGCCATGGATGTCCTTCCTGCCGCTCGCAGCTACTGTAACCGCTCTGAATGTTGGGGTGAGTACGCCATGATGGAAGCATGCTCGGGACACTGCGGGTCATGTATGGCAAGGCGCTGACACCCCTGGCTCGGATCTTCATGCGTGCAGGATTGGGGCCATCGGTTGTCACCGTGATCGGGACTGTCGGGGTCTCGTTGACCGCCCTGTGGTTCATTGCGCGCGGACACCTCGTCCTCGGATCATTGCTGACTGCATTGTTCCTGTTGGGCGACGGACTCGACGGCACCCTGGCCCGGATGTCCGGCCGAGAATCCAAATTCGGCGCCTTCCTCGATTCCACACTGGACAGGTTCGCTGACGGTGTTGTGTTCATCGCGATCGGGTGGTGGTGCGTCGTACTCGGCGACGGTGTGGGTGCCGCCATGGCAGCCGCAGCGCTGGTCATGGGCTTCCTGGTGTCCTACGCGCGCGCCCGCGCGGAGGTGGAGGGCTGGGATGCATCCGCAGGTCTCTTCGAACGCGCGGACCGCTTGGTGGTGGCACTTGCGGGCACGCTGGCTGTGGGTCTGGGAGCACCCCAGTGGGTCATCGCGTTGACACTGGGAGTCGTGGTACTGGGTAGCGTCGTCACCGTTGCTCAGCGCATTGCTGCAGCGTATCGGGGCAGCGACGCGGACATTGTCGCTGCGCGGCAGTGAGCCGTGCGCCGTCGGGGCGCGCCCGGATGTGCGGGGGGCAGTGATGACGGTGTTCGCAGAGTCACATGGTGTTCTCGGGTGTGACTGCCCCACCCGTCAGACGCACATGAATCTGTTCGGCTTCCACGCGTTCCGGAGCGGTCACGGTGGCCAGCTGGCCGTCGGGGAGGCGGACGCCCACCTCCACTTCCCCGAGGGCGAAGCCCTGACTCGTGATGGGCAGGGCGACGCCGTCGTCGTCGAGCTCGAGGCTGCGCGGACCAATTCCCAGAACAGCCCCGTCCTTCAGATGCCCACGCCAGCCGAGATCGCGGGCCGTCGTGGCATCCAGAAAAGCTGTGAAGCCGAGGAAGCGAGCCACCTCCCTGGACGCCGGGCTGCGCCAGAGGACATCGGGAGTGTCGCGCTGCAGGAGCCGTCCCCGATCCATGACGGCCACCGTGTCGGCAACTTTGGATGCCTCGTCCTGGTCGTGCGTGACGTGGATGGCCGTGGTGCCGACTGCACGCAGGATGCCAGCGAGCTCATCCGCGAGGTGGTCGCGGAGGTTGCGATCGAGGGCTGACAGCGGCTCGTCGAGCAGCAGTGCCCGCGGCGACGGCGCCAACGACCGGGCGAGTGCCACGCGCTGTGCCTGCCCGCCGGAAAGCTCAGTCACCTTGCGGTTCTCGTACCCCTCCAGTCCCACCAGGCGGAGCATCTCGCGGACGCGTTCCGAGCGCTTGGGCCGGGGAAGTTTGGTGAGCCCGTAGGCGATGTTGTGGCCCACGTCCATGGTGCTGAACAGTTGCGCGTCCTGGAAGACGAAGCCGAAGTTGCGTTGATGGACCTTCGTGGATGCCAGGTCCACCCCGTCCCAGAGCACCGCGCCGGTGGCCAGGGGTTCGAGGCCGGCAATGGCGCGAAGGAGGGACGACTTCCCGGAGCCCGATGGCCCGAGCAGCGCCAGCACCGCACCGGGTGCCACAGTCAGGGTGACGTTGTCGACGGCCAGAAGTTCGCCGTAGCGGACCGAGACGTTGCGGATGTGCAATCCTGAGGGATCGGTCACCACGTGGAGACCCCTTTCGGTCGGGCGCGTTCGGCGGCAGCCATCACGATGCCCGTCAAGCATGCCAGCAGCGCGGAGGCGGCCAGCGCCATGCCGTAGTTGTCGGCGCCGGGCCGTCCGAAGAGTCGATAGATGACGACGGGGAGGGTGGGGTTGTCGGGGCGCGACAGGAAGGAGGTGGCGCCGAATTCGCCCAGCGACGTCGCGAGGGCGAAACCGACGGCGAGTCCCAGCCCCCTCACAAGGTGGGGGAGTTCGATGCGACGTAACACCTGCCAGCTGTTGGACCCCAGTGAACGGGCCGCCTCCAGCTGGTGGGGATCGATCGCCCGCAGTGACGGCAGCAGGCTACGCACCACGAGCGGAAGCGCCACCAGCGCCTGGGCGATGGGAATCAGGACCAGACTGCTGCGTAGATCCAGAGGCGGCCGGTTCAGCGTGATGAGGTAGCCGAAGCCGACGGTGACCGCCGAGACGCCCAGGGGAAGCAGGAACGCTCCCTCCAGCACGGTGATGCTGCGGCGGCCCGCCGGAGTACGGGGGCGACGGGAGGCGATGAGGCTGACCAGTACCCCCATCGTGACTGCGATGGCACAGGCAGCCACCGCAATCCAGGCCGAGTTCCACAGGGCATGCCAGACGGGCACGGTGAGGGTCCCGCCGCTGCCGGTGGTGGCCAGGTTTGCGTAGTTGACCAGTGACCATGCGCCGTCGCGACGTAGCGAACGCACCACCAGGTTGGCCATGGGCATGATCAGCAGGAGAGCGATCACGAGCCCGGTGACGGTCATGGGGAACCAGTCGCGCGACGGCACCAGAGGCCTCTCGGAGCTGTCGTCGACGCTCAGGCGGAGCGCCTGCCGGGTTCGTCTCTGCAGGGCATTGGTGACGACGAGTGTGCCGCCCACGATGACGAGCTGGGTGATCGACAGTGCGGCCGCCGCCCGGAGATTGAGCAACTGCGTCGTCTGGTACCAGATTTCGGTTTCCAGCGTGGAGTACTTCACGCCACCGAGCACCATGATGATCCCGAAGGCGGTGGAACAGAAGAGGAACACCAAGGAGGCCCCCGCTGCGATGGCCGGCCCCAGGGCCGGAAGTGTGACGGTGAACAGCGTTCTCATCGGTGAGGCACCGAGAACACGGGCGGCCTCCCCGAGCCGGGGATCCAGCCGTGCCCACATGGAGCCGGTGGTGCGGACCATCACGGCCACGTTGAAGAAGCAGAGCGCCAGCAGGATTGCGAGGTAAGACTGCTTCAACTGGAGGAAGGCCAGCAGCCCGCCGGGATTGAACAGCGACCCGAAGGCGACGGCCACCACCACCGTCGGCAGCACGAACGGGATGGCGACGATGGCGCGCAACAGTCCGCGTCCGCGGAAGCGGCAGCGGTAGAGGAGGTAGGCGCCCGGCAGGCCGAGAGCGACGCACAGTGCTGTCGCGAGGGCGGCGGTGTAGATCGTGAACCACAGGATGCGCCAGGTCCGGGGGGCGGAGAACACCTCCGTGAAACCGGTCAGACTCCACACGCCGTCGTCGTGGAAGCCACTCAGGACCAGGTTGGCAACGGGGATCACGAAGAACAGGGTCAGGAAGATGGCCGGGATGGCCCCGGCCACCACCCATGCTGCGCGCCCCCCGACGGAGGCGCCGAGGCGTCGGATCAACCGATCACCTGCGCGGTCCAGTCCTGGATCCAGGTGTCGCGATTCTCGCTGATCTGTTCCGGGTCGAGGGAGAGGGGATCCTCGGACAGCGGAGCGAAATCCGCCCACTCCTGCGGAAGGTCGACGCCGGTCACCGGATACATGAACATGTTCTCGGGGATGCTGGCCTGCACGTCGTCGGAGAGCAGGAAGTCGATGAACTGCTGGGCGCCCTCCACGTTCTGTGCACCTTCGATGACGCCGGCGTACTCCACCTGCCGGAAGCAGGTGTCCAGCAGGGCCTCGGTGGTGGACTCCGTGCCGTCCTCGGTCACGGTGTAGGCGGGTGAGGTGGCGTATGAGACCACGAGCGGGCGGGGACCTTCGCCGTCGGCGCCGGAGAACTCGGTGTAGTAGGCGTCAGACCAGCCCTGCACGACGGAGACGCCGTTGTCGACGAGCTGGCCCCAGTAGTCGAGATAGCCGTCCTCGCCCTTGGTGGCGATGGTGGCCAGCAGGAAGGACAGGCCCGGGGAGGAGGATGCGGGGTTGCTGACCACGAGCAGGTCCTCGTACTCAGGCTCCGTCAGATCGTCCAGCGTGGTGGGGACAGGTATGCTGTTGTCCTCGAACCAGGTGGTATCGGCGTTGATGCAGACGTCGCCGAAGTCGATGGGGACCAGCGCCTCGGTGTCGAACTGCGACGCGTCATCGGGCAGGGCGGGGGAGTCGTAGTCGGCGATGACTCCCTCAGCCACCGCGCGGCTGGAGAAGGAGTTGTCGATACCGTAGACCACGTCGCCCAGGGGTGAGTCCTTCGTCAGGATCAGCTGGTTGACGAGCGCTCCACCGTCGCCGGGTGCGACGTAGGTGACATCCAATCCGCTTTCCTCCGCGAATCTGGTCTGCAGCTCCTCGGGGATGGCGAAGGAATCGTGCGTGACCACGGTCAATTCGGTGGAGGTCGAGGCGGGTGGCGCAGAGGTGTTCGCACCGTCCGAATCGGTCCCCGGAGTAGTGGTCTGTGAGCAGGCGGCGAGTGCCGCGGTCGCGGTGAGTGCCGCAAGGGTGGTGGTGATTCCTGAGGGCGTGCGTGGTGATTGCAGCCGTGTGGATGACATGGTGTTGTACCTCCCGTCGCCGGGCCCAGCCGAAAGGCTGGTGAGATGAGTCTCACTCCCTACGCCGGTGCTAACCGGATCAGGTATGAGGGTCTGCGGATGTCCGCACTCTCAGCGCCCCTGTGGCGCTCCCCTGTGTGTGATGCCAGCCTACACCGCCCCGTGGGTCCGTTCCGCGACAATGTCCCCATTGAGAACGCAGCCAGACCCGGGTGGATCGACGTGCGATGCGGTGGAGAGTCTGAGGGGGAGCTCCTCCAGCAACTGCATGACGCAGGCGTGCAGCTGAACGACCATGCGCGGACGCTCCTGTGGAACATGAAGGCCGAAGCTCCGTTATCGCAAACGGTATCCATCGTGATCCGCACTGTGCAGGACCTTGGCCTCGCCGAGGGCGGGACCATGGACCAAGTGTTCGCTGCAGCGGCCACGCATGGATTGCTGCAGTGCCCTCTGGGTATTGGTCCTTACCTGCGTCTCGCAATGCTGGACCAATCGAACGCGTCTGACTCGATTCTCTCTGCCGGACGGGCCCCCACCGACGCAATCCACGTGGCCTCACCACCGCCAAGTGAGGACGTCGAATACCCGAAGGGCTTTTATCTCCGAGTTGTGGATGACCAGCCTTGGCTCAGGGGCTATCGCTGCGATGAGACGTATCTCTGGGGTCCTGAGCAGAAATGGGCATTCGCGCTTCCTCGGGTACGAACAGACGATGAAGCCGCATGCGGTGATTCCGGGTGGGTTTGATTCGAGGTCTATGAGATGGTCAGAGGAAGCTGCGGAGTGCTCGGCGGAGGATCAGTTTGCAGGCGCCCATACGTCAGCACGTCGACTCGCGTGCCGTCGATCAGGAACTTTTCACGCTCCAGACCCTCCTGCACAAAACCTGCGGCGCGAGCAACGGCGGCCGAAGCAGGATTGTTGGCACGGTGCCCCAGCTCAAGGCGCTCGATCCCGCCGTCGCCCAGTGCCCAGGTGGCCACCGTCGCTGCCGCCCGCTTTGTCAGGCCCCGATGGCGATGGGAAGGATGCGTCCAGTACCAGAACCAACCCACTCGATGCTCCTGGTCGACGTTGACCGCAACGACGCCGACCAGCGAACCAGCGCAATCAAGAGCGAAGGCAAAGGGGTTCTCAGGCAGCAGCCCCGCATATGCGGCGGCTGAAGCTAGATCGTGAACGTCGCCCTGGCGTGACATGTCTGGGCTTAGAGGTTCCGCCAGTAGGTAATCCGGTGTGAGGGCGTGTCGGTGACACAAAGCAGGCACGAGCCTCGGTAAA
>CANLTJ010000021.1 GCA_947493995.1 uncultured Arachnia sp.
ATGCCATAGCTTCGGCGGATAACTTGAGCCCCGCTACATTGTCGGCGCAGAATCACTTGACCAGTGAGCTATTACGCACTCTTTCAAGGATGGCTGCTTCCAAGCCAACCTCCTGGTTGTCTCCGCAACTCCACATCCTTTTCCACTTAGTTATCGCTTAGGGGCCTTAGCTGATGATCTGGGCTGTTTCCCTCTCGACTATGAAGCTTATCCCCCACAGTCTCACTGCCGCGCTACACCTTACCGGCATTCGGAGTTTGGCTGATTTCGGTAAGCTTGTGGGCCCCCTAGACCATCCAGTGCTCTACCTCCGGCAAGAAACACGCGACGCTGCACCTAAATGCATTTCGGGGAGAACCAGCTATCACGGAGTTTGATTGGCCTTTCACCCCTATCCACAGCTCATCTCCTCCATTTTCAACTGAAGTGAGTTCGGTCCTCCACGACGTCTTACCGTCGCTTCAACCTGGCCATGGATAGATCACTCCGCTTCGGGTCTAGAGCACGCGACTGGATCGCCCTATTAGGACTCGCTTTCGCTACGGCTCCCCCACACGGGTTAACCTCGCCACGTACCACTAACTCGCAGGCTCATTCTTCAAAAGGCACGCCGTCACCCCCACCACCCAAAGGCAGCGTAAGGCTCCGACGGATTGTATGCGACCGGTTTCAGGTACTATTTCACTCCCCTCCCGGGGTACTTTTCACCATTCCCTCACGGTACTTGTCCGCTATCGGTCACCAAGGAGTATTTAGGCTTAGCGGATGGTCCCGCCAGATTCACACGGAATTTCAGGGGTTCCGTACTACTTGGGGTAACACCCAGAAGTGACTCGTCGACGTCTACAGGAGTTTCACCCTCTACGCTGCAGCTTCCCAACTGCTTCAACTTCACGAATCATTTATCACTTCTCGAAGGGATGACAGCCCCTCCAGGGCGGCCCCACAACACCCACACCGCAACGCCTGTCAGCTCTCACACGATGCAGGTTTGGCCTGCTCCGCTTTCGCTCGCCACTACTCACGGAATCACTATTGTTTTCTCTTCCTGTGGGTACTGAGATGTTTCACTTCCCCACGTTCCCTCCCACTGCCCTATACATTCAGACAGAGGTCGCCGGACATGACTCCGGTCTTTCGAGGTTTCCCCATTCGGAAATCCCAGGATCAGGCGCTCGTTTACCAGCTCCCCTGGGCTTATCGCAGGTTACCACGTCCTTCTTCGGCTCTTGGTGCCAAGGCATCCACCGATCGCACTTAGTAGCTTGTCACACACATACAACAACAATTTTCTACAAAGATGCTCGCGTCCACTGTGAAGTTCTCAAAATACGGGCACACACCACAACCCCCCACACACAGCGCAGGACAATCATGGAGCCGCACAGAAAAACCAGCCACCCAACAGGGTGCAACCGATCCCTCAGGACCCAACAGCATGCTTACAACCACCCACCCCCACCATCCACGTTCCACACCACCACCCCCCACACACCAGTGCGACAGGCAACAGCAGTACTTGCATCCAGCAAAGAGAAAGGTCAGCTGATCAAAAGTCAATGTTCCACAAACCAGTAGCCAGCCCAGCCAACAACACTCGCGTTG
>CANLTJ010000022.1 GCA_947493995.1 uncultured Arachnia sp.
AAAATGGACAACCCACACACACGTGTGTGACGGGCTGCCAATGGCTCCTTAGAAAGGAGGTGATCCAGCCGCAGCTTCCGCTACGGCTACCTTGTTACGACTTAGTCCTAGTTACCAGTCCCACCTTCGACGGCTCCCCCCCACACGAATGCGGGTTAGGCCACCGGCTTCGGGTGTTACCGACTTCCATGACTTGACGGGCGGTGTGTACAAGCCCCGGGAACGTATTCACCGCAGCGTTGCTGATCTGCGATTACTAGCGACTCCGACTTCATGGGGTCGAGTTGCAGACCCCAATCCGAACTGAGACCGGCTTTTTGGGATTCGCTCACCCTCACAGGCTCGCAGCCCATTGTACCGGCCATTGTAGCATGCGTGAAGCCCTGGACATAAGGGGCATGATGACTTGACGTCATCCCCACCTTCCTCCGAGTTGACCCCGGCGGTCTCCAATGAGTCCCCGGCATAACCCGCTGGCAACATTGGACGAGGGTTGCGCTCGTTGCGGGACTTAACCCAACATCTCACGACACGAGCTGACGACAGCCATGCACCACCTGTAAACCGGCCACAAGGGCACACCCATCTCTGAGCGCTTCCGGCATATGTCAAACCCAGGTAAGGTTCTTCGCGTTGCATCGAATTAATCCGCATGCTCCGCCGCTTGTGCGGGGCCCCGTCAATTCCTTTGAGTTTTAGCCTTGCGGCCGTACTCCCCAGGCGGGGTACTTAATGCGTTAGCTGCGGCACGGAGAACGTGGAATGTCCCCCACACCTAGTACCCACCGTTTACGGCGTGGACTACCAGGGTATCTAAGCCTGTTTGCTCCCCACGCTTTCGCTTCTCAGCGTCAGGAAAGGTCCAGAGAACCGCCTTCGCCACCGGTGTTCCTCCTGATATCTGCGCATTCCACCGCTCCACCAGGAATTCCATTCTCCCCTACCTTCCTCAAGTCAGCCCGTATCGAAAGCAAGCTCAGAGTTAAGCCCTGAGTTTTCACTCCCGACGCGACCAACCGCCTACAAGCTCTTTACGCCCAATAAATCCGGACAACGCTCGCACCCTACGTATCACCGCGGCTGCTGGCACGTAGTTAGCCGGTGCTTCTTTACCCACTACCGTCACCCCAAAAGGCTTCGTCACAGGCGAAAGCGGTTTACAACCCGAAGGCCGTCATCCCGCACGCGGCGTTGCTGCATCAGGCTTGCGCCCATTGTGCAATATTCCCCACTGCTGCCTCCCGTAGGAGTTTGGGCCGTATCTCAGTCCCAATGTGGCCGGTCGCCCTCTCAGGCCGGCTACCCGTCGACGCCTTGGTGAGCCACTACCTCACCAACAAGCTGATAGGCCGCGAGCCCATCCCTGACCGCCAGAGCTTTCCAACCCCCAACATGCGCCAGAAGCTGAATATCCAGTATTAGCAACCGTTTCCGGCTGTTATCCCAAAGTCAAGGGCAGGTTACTCACGTGTTACTCACCCGTTCGCCACTCGTGTACCCCCGAAGAGGCCTTACCGTACGACTTGCATGTGTTAAGCACGCCGCCAGCGTTCGTCCTGAGCCAGGATCAAACTCTCCATCGAAAAACACAAACACACCCCAAA
>CANLTJ010000023.1 GCA_947493995.1 uncultured Arachnia sp.
GCTACCAGAAGATCACTAGTCCCGACTTTCGTCCCTGCTCGACATGTCTGTCTCGCAGTCAAGCTCCCTTGTGCACTTACACTCGTCACCTGATTACCAACCAGGCTGAGGGAACCTTTGGGCGCCTCCGTTACTTTTTGGGAGGCGACCGCCCCAGTCAAACTACCCATCAGGCACTGTCCCTGATCCAGATGATGGACCGAGGTTAGATAACCAGAGTGACCAGAGTGGTATTTCAACGATGACTCCACCTGAACTGGCGTCCAAGCTTCATAGTCTCCCACCTATCCTACACAAGTCACACCGATCACCAATACCAAACTATAGTAAAGGTCCCGGGGTCTTTCCGTCCTGCTGCGCGTAACGAGCATCTTTACTCGTAATGCAATTTCGCCGAGTTCGTGGTGGAGACAGCTCCCAAGTCGTTACTCCATTCGTGCAGGTCGGAACTTACCCGACAAGGAATTTCGCTACCTTAGGATGGTTATAGTTACCACCGCCGTTTACTGGGGCTTAAGTTCAACGCTTCACCCTTACGGGTTGACGTTTCCCCTTAACCTTCCAGCACCGGGCAGGAGTCAGTCCGTATACATCGTCTTACGACTTCGCACGGACCTGTGTTTTTAGTAAACAGTCGCTTGGGACTGGTCTCTGCGACCTTCAACGCCTCAACACCGCAAGGGTGTATCACGCATCCGGTCCCCCTTATTCCGAAGTTACGGGGGCATTTTGCCGAGTTCCTTCACCACGATTATCTCGATCGCCTCAGTATTCTCTACCTATCCACCTGTGTCGGTTTGGGGTACGGGTGGCTCACAACTCGCTAACGAAGCTTTTCTAGGCAGCATAGGATCACTCAATCCACCACGAAAAGTGGCAGACCCATCATGTCTCAGAGATCACCAAGACGCGGATTTGCCTACGTCTTGCCCCTACACACTTAGCCCGAGACAACCAACGCTCGGGATGAGCTACCTTCCTGCGTCCCTCCGCAGCTTGCCTACTACCTGTTCGGGTCACAGACTCACACCACCCCACACCCGAAGGCGCGATGGTGGTGCTCGCGTGCTTAGCATCACAGGACTCGGCACGGGCGTTGTTTCGCCAGTACGGGAATATCAACCCGTTGTCCATCGACTACGCCTGTCGGCCTCGCCTTAGGTCCCGACTTACCCAGGGCAGATTAGCTTGACCCTGGAACCCTTGGATATTCGGCGGACGGGTTTCTCACCCGTCTTTCGCTACTCATGCCTGCATTCTCACTCGTGTG
>CANLTJ010000024.1 GCA_947493995.1 uncultured Arachnia sp.
TCCGCACCGCCTGGACCACCCACCGCTGGGACACCCGACCAACCCGCCGCCCATGACCTACTGGCGGAACCTCTTATTGTCCCTCAGTGCCGGGCGCGGGAGTGATTGTCCTCGCCAGCCCAGGGCTCGCCGAAGCGCATGACTCGACGTGGCTCGCACCGGTGGCGACAGGCAGACGGGTGGCTGGGCCTGGCCACTCCCTGTGCTTCAACCCGCACGGGCCATCTAGGCCGCACTGAGGCGATAGGGATCGGCGTCACTGAGCTGCCATCATCGAGGACAACGATGCGCTCGCCGCCGTCGCCGTCCAGTCAATCCGTGACCCGGATTTGGAGGCAGAGGTGGTCAACATCCATGCAGGGGCCTCGCGCTGGGTCGTCCCATCGACGCCGTTGGCGCCCCACTGGCGCTGCATGTAGCAAAGGATCTGCGCCGGCAGGGTTGGTAGATGGCGGCCGTCGCGCTGCGCGGAGGTGGGGGACAGGGTAGGGCGCTCACCCTGTCGCGCTGACCTTGATGGACGTCTCCAATGTGACTCGGCCAAGGCAGGACTGAGTGAGCGGACATTCGCAACTGCAGATGGTCCTGATTTCACGGTCATGCCGATCTGCGGACGTTCGGGAACTTCCGATGAGCAGGTGTCACGTAGCTCTCCTTCCTTGCCGCGGATGCACCGAAGTGCTCGCCGGAGAAAATGAGACTCGGAGGCATACTGGCTCCCACGTCGATACCTGCGGAGCGGCCACCCACCACATTCTCCTGATGTCAGTGGGATGGGGTTGACACGACGATCAGTCTGCGAGACATTTGGATATGGTCGATGACCGAACGCCCGGGCAAGAGGAGCGCAAGACGCGCACCGTGACCTGCCGGTGCGGCAAAGAGATTTCTACCAGCGTGAAGACCACGTGCCCTGACTGCGGCCAACCAATGGGATAGCTCGTTATCTAAGTCTCGTTTCTTGGAGCGGCGGTGTCCATGTGAACTAGCGCTGTCAGGTAACCTCTTGCACTTGCGATGGCCGCGTTATAACTTGACCAAACCAAGCTGGCTAACCCGATGGAGAGAACCAGCGTCCAAACAGTTTGGTCAAGGGCCCAATCCGAGGGGCGCAAGACCCATACTGCCAGGACAACTGGAGTGGCTAGAGCGTGTCTCCCAAAGATTTGTGAGCTGTGCGGAACGATGTTGAGCATGGTTCGAGCAGGCGCAATTTCTGATGAGTTCTGGGCGATAGTGGCACCGTTGCTGCCC
>CANLTJ010000025.1 GCA_947493995.1 uncultured Arachnia sp.
CGACGGTTTCAAGGAGTCAACGCAACACGCGCCAGTAGTTTGTTCAGTCTCTCAGATGGGGTGTCCCAGTCAAGGGTCATCCGGGGTCGGGTGTTGAGGAGGTGTTGGGTGTGGGCGATGTCGTCGTCGGTGACGTGGGCGAAGTTGGTGGATTTGGGGTGGAACTGTCGGATCAGACCGTTGGTGTTTTCGTTGCTGCCTCTTTGCCAGGGGCTGTGTGGATCACAGAAGAACACCTTGGCGTTGGTGGCCATGGTGAAACGAGGATGCTGGGCCATCTCAACTCCTTGGTCCCATGTGATGGTCTTGATCAACTCCGAGGAGATCGTGCCAGCCATGTCGATGAGCTGATCGGTCACCGCCAGGGAGGCATGTCCCAGGCCGAGTCTGCGGATCAACACAAATCGGGTCTGGCGTTCCACCAACGTGATCAGCGCTGAGGTGCAATCGGTGCCGATCACGAGGTCTCCTTCCCAATGCCCAGGAACAGCCCGATCAGCCACCTCGGCAGGGCGGGTGGATAACTCGTGCCCGACAATCCAGGGCTTGTTGGTGCGCCGTGGGAGCTGTGATTGCGGCACCCGCTTCTTACGGCCGCTACGCAATGCCTTGTCAACCTTCAGTTCATCGCGCAAAGCACCTACGCCTTGAACGTAGAGGGCTTGATAGATCGTCTCGTGGCTGATCATCACACCATGTTCCTTGGCTAGCCTGTGTGACACCTGCTCAGGTGACCAATGCTGATTCAAACCATCAATAACCAGCTGCCGCAACGCCGGCTCTTCCAGCTTGCCCGGCCTGCAACGTTTCCGCCGCTCCAACGCATCAAGGTGGGCGATGCAGGCCGAATACCAGTCGCGTCCACCATTGTTGTTCACCTCCCTCGACACCGTCGAGGGAGACACCCCGATCGCGGTAGCGATATCTCGACACGAGTGCTGCTGCACCAAACCGAGCTGGATCTCGATGCGGCCCTGCAAACTGAGACGGCCGTTACGGGTGGGAGGGTTGTCGCTGATGTAGCGCGACACGTCACCTCGATGCGCAGATAGCTTCACACCAGCGATTCTCGCCCATCCCGACAACGACCCGCTCTGCACACCCGCACGCTTGGCGGCCGAACTCAAAGACGCCCCCAACCGCAGCAGCCTCAGCCCCTCCTGCTTCTGCCCATCGGTATACCTCTTCCTCTTACCCATCCCACACCCCAGATCATCAAAGGTGTTGCGTTGATGTCCTGAACCCAAGG
>CANLTJ010000026.1 GCA_947493995.1 uncultured Arachnia sp.
CATCACGAATCGTTGTTGCGGTGACGCTCGCCGGATCGAACACGAGCCCGTCGGCAAGCCCAAGCCCTGCGATGGCGCGGACGCGCTCGGCGACCTCGTCAGGGTCATCGGTGAGCCGCGTTACCTGCAGGTCGATGTCCTTTGTGGGGCGGCGTGCTGCGAATGCGGCGAGCAGCACGCCGCCTTTCAGAACGAAGTCATCGTGGTACTCGGAGGCCGCGATGCGTGCAAGCAGCCCTTCGAGTGCGTACAGGGTCATCAACTCCTGCACATCTCCGTCGGTTTGGCGGGCGAGTTTTCGGAGAGCAATGGTCGCGTCGCTCGCCGGCGTGCCGTGTTGCGGGTTTGGGCTCATAGCAGCACCTCCAAGGCGTGTTGTATGGCTGGGCGTGCCTTCGGGAACTCCTCGGCCATCGTGAGCAGCGAACTGGGGCTGTTACCGCGCTGGCGCAACCACTGCTTGAGTGCACCGAGGGCGAGGTCGTTGCCCCAGGCGTGACGTAGACGGAACAGGTCGATGAGGGTCCGCTCGGCGCAGTAGAGGCCGATGGCCGATCCGTCCGGCAGCGTATGCTCGGTGCGCCCGATGCCGAAAGTGTCCGCGTCGAAGCGATGCCAGGCGATGGGTGCGTGGTGAACGGTGACCGGCTGTGTGCCGCGGGGGATGGCGATGTCGCTCCGGGCGGGAATCTCGTCGGTCAGTTCGTGCAGCGACAGTGCTGTGAGCAGACACAGCGTGGCGCCGGGTCTCTTGGTGGCGATGGCGATCCACGCTGCTGTTGTGTCGTCCGTGAGCCCTGATCTGAGGAAGAGTCCAGGGGCGATGCGCTCGAACGCGCCGGACGCAAGCAATCGGTCGAGGCCATGCCGAGTGAGACCCCGTGGGGCCAGATCGTCGTAGCTCAGTAAATCGGGCAGCGCTGCGATGTCCATGATCACCCCCGGTCCAGCAGAATCTGTTACAGATACATCATACCTGTTATGGTTATCGTTGAACGGCCTTGGTTCGTACCGCGTGCTGGTGGCTGCCGCTGCGGGAGAAGGTGACCTCCAGCCGGTCGGGATTGGTTGTATGCCCTCCCGCGCGATGTCAGCGGCCGTCGCCTCGCAAGAGGGAGTCGACCTCGTTCAGGTCGACGAGTACGCGGAAGCCGTTCTTGTAGCGGGTGAGCTTTCCCTCCGCCATGCGGCGTTCCAATGAG
>CANLTJ010000027.1 GCA_947493995.1 uncultured Arachnia sp.
AGAGGTTCCGCCAGTAGGTAATCCGGTGTGAGGGCGTGTCGGTGACACAAAGCAGGCACGAGCCTCGGTAAAGGAAGAGGTGTCCTACGCCGCCTTCCTTCCCCGAGGTGCTCATGCCCGCTCTACCATCATCTGTCATCGAACCGCTGTGGGACCAATTCGCCGCGCTGGTTCCCGAACACATCGACAACCACCCGCTGGGATGTCACAACCCACGCATCGCAGACCGGATCATCTTCGACAAGCTTGTTCAGGTCGCGGTGCTCGGCGCCGCCTATGAACGGATCGCCGATAGCACCTGCTCAGCGACCACGATCCGTCGGCGTCGTGATGAGTGGATCACCGCCGGGATCTTCGAAACCCTGGAGCAAATCTGTTTGGAGGGCTACGACCGGATCGTAGGTCTCGACCTGGCCGACGTCACCGTCGACGGGTGCATCGTCAAAGCACCCTGCGGTGGTGAAGCGGCTGGTAAATCCCCGGTCGATCGGGGCAAACAAGGCACCAAAAGGTCGTTGATGACCGACGGTTCGGGTATCCCGGTGGGGTGCGTGGTCGCGCCCGCGAACCGGCACGACTCGCCGTTCCTGCGCCCCACGTTGGAGAAGTTGGGCCGCTTCGATGAGGGCCTGGGCATCGGGCTGCCCGCCCAGATCACGGTGCACCTGGACGCCGGCTACGACAGCGCGGTCACCCGAGACCTCCTCGAGGAGTTGGGCTGCACGGCCGTGATCAGCAAGAAGGGCTTCCCTCTCCAAGCCGGTGCCCGCTGGGTGGTGGAACGCACCAACTCCTGGCACAATCGCGGCTTCAGGAAACTCGCCATCTGTACCGAGAAACGCGCCCGCGTCATTGACGCCTTCATCGCGCTGGCCAACGCCGCGATCATCGTGAGGCGACTACTCCGCACCGCCTGGACCACCCACCGCTGGGACACCCGACCAACCCGCCGCCCATGACCTACTGGCGGAACCTCT
>CANLTJ010000028.1 GCA_947493995.1 uncultured Arachnia sp.
GCGGAACGATGTTGAGCATGGTTCGAGCAGGCGCAATTTCTGATGAGTTCTGGGCGATAGTGGCACCGTTGCTGCCCCCTGTGGGTGGGCGGGGCCGTCCGTGGGCCGAGCATCGTCGGGTGCTGGAGGGTATCTGTTGGCGATATCGTACCGGCGCGCCGTGGCGGGACTTGCCGCCGGAGTTCGGGCCATGGCAGACAGTATGGAAACGCCACTTCCGCTGGTCGACCGATGGCACCTATGAGCAGATGCTTGGCGCGGTGCAGGCGGCCGGGATGCTAGAGGAGGAGACAGAGGCGGCTGTGGAGCAGCTGCTCGCGGTCGATGCCACCATCGTGCGGGCCCATCAACATTCGGCTGGGGCCCGGAAGGACTCGGCGCTGGCCCAGGCCCCGGGCCACACAGGGGGCTCATTCGAATCACAAGAAATCTCCGATTGAGCCCGTTGACCACGCCTTGGGCCGTTCTCGGGGCGGGTTATCGACCAAGATCCACACCCTCGCAGACCAGGCCACCGCCACCATCCAGGTACGTCTGACGCCGGGCCAGGCTGGAGATAACCCGCAGCTGATGCCGCTGCTGGATGATTACCACTTCCGTCACGGCCCGGGCCAGGCCCGGCTGTTGGCGGACAAGGCCTACTCCCATCCCTCTACCCGGCAAGCGCTGCGCAGACGCAAGATCGCCCACACGATCCCTGAGCGCTCCGACCAGATCGCCCACCGCAAAGCCAAGGGCTCCAAAGGTGGCAGGCCGCCAGGTTTCGATCCGAGCCTGTACAAGAAGCGCAACACTGTGGAACGCGGCTATGGACGTCTCAAACAGTGGCGGGGCCTCGCGACCCGCTACGACAAACACGCCCGCACCTTCCTCGGCGGCGTCCTACTTGCAGCGGGCCTGATCTACCTCAAAACACATTAGGAGACACGCTCTAG
>CANLTJ010000029.1 GCA_947493995.1 uncultured Arachnia sp.
GGCTCTTCGGACTTGAGTGTGGGGTCATAGGCGCAGTCCGCCGCCGATCAGGAGCATTCTGAGGCGGTAGTTGTCGCGGTTGCGGAAGCCGCGGGCGACGCGGCGGGCGAGTTCGATCAGGCCGTTAATCGCTTCAGTACCGCCGTTGCTGGCCCCGTTGGTGGTGAAGTAGGCGAGGAAGGCTGTGCGCCACTGTTTCAGTGTGTTGCCCAGCCGACGGATCTCGGGGATCGGGCAGGTCGGGAACGAACCAACGACTTTCTCCGCAACAGCCTTGCCACGGGCTTTGGTGGGTTGGTGGTAGACGGAGCGGAGGTCTTGGGAGCAGAGGTAGGCCACCTCGACTTCGACGTGGCGCTCATCGGCGGTGAACGCGGCGTGGAGGCGGGCTTGTTGTTTCTCGGTGAGACGCTCTTGCCCAGCGCGCAGTAGGTGTCGGATCCCATAGAGCGGGTCGCCGGTGCGGCCGCGGTGGCCGTGGATTTCTTGTTGGACGCGGCGTCGGACATCGTCAACGGCGGAGGTGCCGAGTTTCACGATGTGGAAGGCGTCCACGACGGTTTCGGCGTCGGCGAGTTTGTCATCGATGGCGTTTTTGTAGCCGTGGAACGGGTCCAGGGTCGCGATCTTGACCCCACTGCGGAACGTGTCGCCGCGCTCATCGAGCCAGGTCTTGTAGACGGTGCCGGAACGACCCGCTACGAGATCGAGTAACCGTGCCTTGACTACCGGTTTACCTGTCT
>CANLTJ010000030.1 GCA_947493995.1 uncultured Arachnia sp.
CACCGGGCCTCCACGTCAAAGGGATCGATGCCCTTGCCCGTGCGGTACTGCAGTCCGCCGGGGCGGACGTCAGCTCCCGGACTCGTGCCAATAGGTTAGTGACATCTGAGGCGTCGATGACGTGGCATCTGCGACGCTCGCGTCCAAACCGAGAGGGTCGTAGCCGTTTTTCAGACCATTGGGACCATTGACCGCGGTGACGGCACGGAACTGAGAAGCATCTTGCCCAAATGGGGACACAATTGGGAGATCTTGGAACCCCAGAACAGCCTCCTCAACGCTATGCACGCCGCCAACCAGGCCGGGCCACGCAATCCCACGTCTCCCGCGCCAGGATCTGGGCCGCGGACGCGGTCTTGACTCGGTGCTCGGACAGTAAATCCGCGCCCATGGCTTCCCCAAGAGGAGGTTCTTAGAGGTTCCGCCAGTAGGTAATCCGGTGTGAGGGCGTGTCGGTGACACAAAGCAGGCACGAGCCTCGGTAAAGG
>CANLTJ010000031.1 GCA_947493995.1 uncultured Arachnia sp.
TGGGTGTCGGTGGCGGGTCAGGTCCACCATGCCGGTGAGTTCTTTGGGGCCGCGTTTGCGCGGGGAAACGTGATGCCAGATATGTTCGTCGACACCCAGCGAGGTCACACCTTCGAAACGGGACTCATCCTCGGCGGCCATCTCCAACACTGGCTGGATCGCCCGCCACAGCGTCTTCCACGTGGTGCCCAGCTGGCGCGACAGCCCTTCGATGGAGGCCTGCTCGTCACGCAGCTGCCCGATCGCCCACCTGACCGCTCGGATCGTCAGCTTCCGTCCCGGCAACGCAACAGCGGGGTCTTGTTCGACGAAGGAGCCCACCAGGCATGTCGGCTCCGGACACACCCATCGGTGTTTGCGCCACCGCAGCCGTACCGACCGCCCGAAACACGGGGCATCGACCAGCTCCGCCACCGTTCGGCCGTGGCCATGCGCCACGACCCCGCAGACCGGGCATCCCATCACCGTCG
>CANLTJ010000032.1 GCA_947493995.1 uncultured Arachnia sp.
CGCACCGCCTGGACCACCCACCGCTGGGACACCCGACCAACCCGCCGCCCATGACCTACTGGCGGAACCTCTTAGTGCCCTTTTCGGACTCAGCCGAAGACCAAAGCCAGTAGTCACAGCTATTTCAGCCCTTGTCTATCGGGGAAGTGGCACGAGTCAGGTTGAACGGCTGGATCCCGAGCTCACATTCTAGAATGAACTCGGCGCACCGGGCCTCCACGTCAAAGGGATCGATGCCCTTGCCCGTGCGGTACTGCAGTCCGCCGGGGCGGACGTCAGCTCC
>CANLTJ010000033.1 GCA_947493995.1 uncultured Arachnia sp.
GCGTAATAGCTCACTGGTCAAGTGATTCTGCGCCGACAATGTAGCGGGGCTCAAGTTATCCGCCGAAGCTATGGCATCTGTGCATTGTGGCCGTGAGGTCGCACGGATGGGTAGGGGAGCGTCGTGTGCGCGGTGAAGCGGCGGGGTGACCCGGCCGTGGAGTGCACACGAGTGAGAATGCAGGCATGAGTAGCGAAAGACGGGTGAGAAACCCGTCCGCCGAATATCCAAGGGTTCCAGG
>CANLTJ010000034.1 GCA_947493995.1 uncultured Arachnia sp.
GCGTAATAGCTCACTGGTCAAGTGATTCTGCGCCGACAATGTAGCGGGGCTCAAGTTATCCGCCGAAGCTATGGCATTCACACATGTGGCCGTGAGGTCGTGTGGATGGGTAGGGGAGCGTCGTGTGCGCGGTGAAGCGGCGGGGTGACCCGGCCGTGGAGTACACACGAGTGAGAATGCAGGCATGAGTAGCGAAAGACGGGTGAGAAACCCGTCCGCCGAATATCCAAGGGTTCCAGG
>CANLTJ010000035.1 GCA_947493995.1 uncultured Arachnia sp.
CCCGCCTGACCGTTGGAATGGACGTGAACTTCGGCGACCCCATCTGGCCAGCACCTCAGCTTGTCGAACTGCCTCGCGTTATGGATCTTGGTCTCCCCCCGTTGACGCTGCTGGGGTACCCGCTGACGATGGTGCTCGCAGAGAAGATCGTCACTGCCGTCGGCCGCGGCGTCGCCAATACCCGCTGGCGCGACTTCGCGGATGT
>CANLTJ010000036.1 GCA_947493995.1 uncultured Arachnia sp.
GAGAGGTCTCGCGCCATGGCATCTTGGCGGAGCGCGCGGATCGCCTTGCTCACGGTCTCATCGATCGTCTCGTGACGTTCTGTCGCCAGTCGAGTCACTCGTGCATGCGTGTCCCGACTAAGAGGTTCCGCCAGTAGGTAATCCGGTGTGAGGGCGTGTCGGTGACACAAAGCAGGCACGAGCCTCGGTAAAGGA
>CANLTJ010000037.1 GCA_947493995.1 uncultured Arachnia sp.
TGGCCACCGAAACAACTCTTTTCCACGAACACAACCACCGAGACGGTGTGTGTTGTTGAAGTGTGTGTGGTGTGTATGTAGTTGTTGTGCAGCACCCTCCGGGGGGTGTGTTTCCCCGGGGTGGTGTCCGTATGTTGGGATACCTCACAGTGGACGCGTCGCAGTCTTTCACGAAAAAAGTGGTGTT
>CANLTJ010000038.1 GCA_947493995.1 uncultured Arachnia sp.
AAGCTGCGGCTGGATCACCTCCTTTCTAAGGAGCCATTGGCAGCCCGTCACACACGTGTGTGTGGGTTGTCCATTTTTGTTCAGTTCCAACGCGAGTGTTGTTGGCTGGGCTGGCTACTGGTTTGTGGAACATTGACTTTTGATCAGCTGACCTTTCTCTTTGC
>CANLTJ010000039.1 GCA_947493995.1 uncultured Arachnia sp.
GCAAAGAGAAAGGTCAGCTGATCAAAAGTCAATGTTCCACAAACCAGTAGCCAGCCCAGCCAACAACACTCGCGTTGAAACTGAACAAAATGGACAACCCACACACACGTGTGTGACGGGCTGCCAATGGCTCCTTAGAAAGGAGGTGATCCAGCCGCAGCTT
>CANLTJ010000040.1 GCA_947493995.1 uncultured Arachnia sp.
ACTGCCGGCGGGCATCCCGAGGTCAAGCACGACGACATCACCTGGCGTCAGCATCCAGCCACTCAGTCTCTTCATCGGTGAGGTCTGCCGAGAGGTCTCGCGCCATGGCATCTTGGCGGAGCGCGCGGATCGCCTTGCTCACGGTCTCATCGATCGT
>CANLTJ010000041.1 GCA_947493995.1 uncultured Arachnia sp.
GTCGCTATGGACGCTCGGGCAAGATCAGCCTGTTATCCCCGGGGTACCTTTTATCCGTTGAGTCCTGGCGCTTCCATGTGCTACCAGAAGATCACTAGTCCCGACTTTCGTCCCTGCTCGACATGTCTGTCTCGCAGTCAAGCTCCCTTGTGCACT
>CANLTJ010000042.1 GCA_947493995.1 uncultured Arachnia sp.
CCAGGTCTTGTAGACGGTGCCGGAACGACCCGCTACGAGATCGAGTAACCGTGCCTTGACTACCGGTTTACCTGTCTTTGGGTGTCGGTGGCGGGTCAGGTCCACCATGCCGGTGAGTTCTTTGGGGCCGCGTTTGCGCGGGGAAACGTGATGCC
>CANLTJ010000043.1 GCA_947493995.1 uncultured Arachnia sp.
TCACGTCCATTCCAACGGTCAGGCGGGCAGTTCCGAGCGTGGCTATGAGCTTGACCCTGACCCCGGCGTACTCGTCCCCATCACGAATCGTTGTTGCGGTGACGCTCGCCGGATCGAACACGAGCCCGTCGGCAAGCCCAAGCCCTGCGATGGCG
>CANLTJ010000044.1 GCA_947493995.1 uncultured Arachnia sp.
CTGCGGGGAGTTCGCCTTGGCGGTGAGATCGGGTGCGCCATGCACCGTACTTCTGCTGCGCGCGTTCGTTCATCGGCTCAAGCGTAGGCAGCAATGGTGCGAGTGCGACCTTGCGGTACTCGGCGACGGTCGCGATCGACGTGCGGAGATCGTCA
>CANLTJ010000045.1 GCA_947493995.1 uncultured Arachnia sp.
TGGTGGGCCTGGACGGTTTCCACGTCACCGACGTCAAAGAAGACCATGGGCAGCTGACGGTCACGATCGAGTCGGCGTCGACGGTGATGGGATGCCCGGTCTGCGGGGTCGTGGCGCATGGCCACGGCCGAACGGTGGCGGAGCTGGTCGATGCC
>CANLTJ010000046.1 GCA_947493995.1 uncultured Arachnia sp.
CCAGGTCTTGTAGACGGTGCCGGAACGACCCGCTACGAGATCGAGTAACCGTGCCTTGACTACCGGTTTACCTGTCTGTGGGTGTCGGTGGCGGGTCAGGTCCACCATGCCGGTGAGTTCTTTGGGGCCGCGTTTGCGCGGGGAAACGTGATGCC
>CANLTJ010000047.1 GCA_947493995.1 uncultured Arachnia sp.
TTGAGAAGAGCTGTCCTTAGTACGAGAGGACCGGGACGGACCAACCTCTGGTGTGCCAGTTGTCCTGCCAAGGGCACCGCTGGTTGGCTACGTTGGGACGTGATAACCGCTGAAAGCATCTAAGCGGGAAGCACACTTCAAGATGAGGACTCCCA
>CANLTJ010000048.1 GCA_947493995.1 uncultured Arachnia sp.
ACTCAGGGAGCGGGGAGAGGGTGGCGACTTTTCGCGGTCGGCACTCAGGAAGCGCGCATAGGGGTGGCGACTTTTCGTGGTCGGCACTCAGGGAGCGGGGAGAGGGTGGCGACTTTTCGCGGTCGGCACTCAGGAAGCGCGCATAGGGGTGGCGA
>CANLTJ010000049.1 GCA_947493995.1 uncultured Arachnia sp.
TTGCCGGTTGATCCGGCTACTGATCCGACCACGGATCCGACGGTGCCGGTTGATCCGGCTACTGATCCGACCACGGATCCGACGTTGCCGGTTGATCCGGCTACTGATCCGACCACGGAT
>CANLTJ010000050.1 GCA_947493995.1 uncultured Arachnia sp.
TTGATCCGGCTACTGATCCGACCACGGATCCGACGTTGCCGGTTGATCCGGCTACTGATCCGACCACGGATCCGACGTTGCCGGTTGATCCGGCTACTGATCCGACCACGGAT
>CANLTJ010000051.1 GCA_947493995.1 uncultured Arachnia sp.
GCGGCGCACCGGATCGGGCGATCTGGAGCCCCTACATCTGGATATGGACATCCAGTACACGCACCAGATGTCGTGACACCATCTCATCCCGCCCGCCACGTCCTCGCCGAG
>CANLTJ010000052.1 GCA_947493995.1 uncultured Arachnia sp.
AGCCCCCGACGAAGGAGCCAGGCATACCGAATCAAGGACCGTGTCCTGAGTAGCCCCCGACGAAGGAGCCAGGCATACCGAATCAAGGACCGTGTCCTGAGTAGCCCCCG
>CANLTJ010000053.1 GCA_947493995.1 uncultured Arachnia sp.
TTGATCCGGCTACTGATCCGACCACGGATCCGACGTTGCCGGTTGATCCGGCTACTGATCCGACCACGGATCCGACGGTGCCGGTTGATCCGGCTACTGATCCGAC
>CANLTJ010000054.1 GCA_947493995.1 uncultured Arachnia sp.
GCCGGTCGATCCGGGCACACCCCCGATCCGACGTTCCCCGTTGGCCGGTTGACCGGGCTACTGACCGAACCACGGATCCGACG
>CANLTJ010000055.1 GCA_947493995.1 uncultured Arachnia sp.
CTTAGAGGTTCCGCCAGTAGGTAATCCGGTGTGAGGGCGTGTCGGTGACACAAAGCAGGCACGAGCCTCGGTAAAGGAAG
>CANLTJ010000056.1 GCA_947493995.1 uncultured Arachnia sp.
CTTCCTTTACCGAGGCTCGTGCCTGCTTTGTGTCACCGACACGCCCTCACACCGGATTACCTACTGGCGGAACCTCTTA
>CANLTJ010000057.1 GCA_947493995.1 uncultured Arachnia sp.
TTTTTTTTTTTTTTTTTTTTTTTTTTTTTTTTTTTTTTTTTTTTTTTTTTTTTTTTTTTTTTTTTTTTTTTTTTTTTT
>CANLTJ010000058.1 GCA_947493995.1 uncultured Arachnia sp.
GGGGGGGGGGGGGGGGGGGGGGGGGGGGGGGGGGGGGGGGGGGGGGGGGGGGGGGGGGGGGGGGGGGGGGGGGGGGGG